>NZ_JPOF01000001.1:0-285000 GCF_000733755.1 Lachnoclostridium phytofermentans
CAATCAGACTTTATGAAAGAGATAAAGTCTTCAATTTTTTCTTGATGACATGAATTGCCAGATCCCATCTTTAGGCTTACACCCCATCTTTTGATTATTTATGGTAATATAAATATCTTGTTTCAATTTATTATTCTTAACATATGTAGCAGATATTTCTGTTTGGTCGGTGTAAGGAATATCTTTGGTAGCACAATATATATTTAATAAATTCCTTCATTGTAAGATTTAAGTCTTTGAATTTTTTTCCGTCAAGATAGTTTGACATTTCTAATTCATTATTAGTACCGTGTGAATTATCTGCCATATCTTCCATACCTCCTTATTCTGCTTAAGTCATCTCCTAAACTTGCCCATTTTATTTGCATTACGTGGCGTCTGTCAGCAGTGTTTGGATTATAGTTTAAATTTCGATTCCATACTTGATAATTTAAATTACTAAAGTGTATAGTTGTGGAAGTGTTATTTTGTTCAAGCAAATAATCAATAATTTCGTCACGATTAGCCCATAAAGCGTTATTTATATTGCCGTGAAAAATTGCATCAACAGTTGGTGCAGGTGATACGTTACCTACAAATAAGACTCTATCAAAGAAACTGACTAAAAAATCGGTATTATCAAAAGCGTGATTAATAGATACTACCTTTGAATAGTTTGAAGATATCCATTCACTTGCGCTAATTCTATTGCCACCATTTCCATCCGTAGAACCATCTCCATAGTGAAATTCTTTAAGATACGCAATAATTCTACTTTCCATTCCACAATTTCTAAGATAATTTTCAAATACAGGAAGTTTTTCTTGGTGGACACTATTTCCGGCACCTTTTTTCACGCTGATGTATTTGGTTACATTATCAATCCTAATTGCAATATCTGGTTTAACCATGCCGGTGGGTTTCGATGCATACATTTTACATCCATATAAGTCATCACATTCGAATAAAAACGAAATAAACTCTTGCATATTACCATTAAGATTTTCAAAATATTGCTTACTGTTAATATAGTTAATTATTTCAGTTTCATTAGCGAAACCATCACTGTTGTCTCCAATAATTCTTGCCATAACGGTGCCTCCTTAATCCTTGATTGTTTCCATGATGTCCTCTACCTTACAATCTAAGGCGGTACATACCTTTAAAAGGACATCCGTTGATATATTTGCTCCCTTGCCAGCTTGGCAATAGAAGCAGAACTAATGCCTGCAAGTTCTCGCAAGTCTTTTTTTTTGCATTTCTTTGTCAATTAGCATTTTCCATAATTTGTTATAACTAATTCGCATTGTATTCCTCCAATTTTATTCCCTTGCATCCAACAGGAAACCATAACGACTATCTTTGAATTCACTCACATAATTATCATGTGTGAAATCAATAATCCTAATTCCAGCGGATTCAAAGTCGATTTTAGGTAAATTTCTTTTATTCTCCACAATAATTGTTTGCCCAACATCACAGTGATTGATGAAATATTGAAATAGATTAAATTTCATACTTTCTTTGTCATCTTCCGTTACACCTTCATCAAAACCATGAAGAGGTGTGTCAACGATAAATAGACCGGGATTATATTTTGATTTTTCGATAAAGTATTGGCGTAGTGATAAACCAGCCACTGTATTGATAAAGGAATGATACCCTTTGCCGTGACTGTCAGATTTAAAGTCACCATTAACAAGCAAGTCAAATTTACCCATATCAAACCCTGCTGTATTAAAAACCACGATAATGACACTCTGTAAAAATTTCATTGGCATAGTTTGCCATATCAATTGCAAAATTATCTGGAAAATGTTCTCTTGGTTTATATACAGATTTGAGTGTATCGGAGTCTTTCTTTTCAGTTTCCAAAACGACAGCATCCTCTAATTTTTTGGAAAATTCTTGAATTAAGGAATAAGACTTTTGCAACTCAATATATTGTCTGTACTGGTCGGATTTTTTCTTTTAAAGAAGTAGTTTCCGGATTTAATTTGTCTGCAATTAAACCTTGAAGATCTGAACGTTTAGTTTCCAAATTATGAATTTGCTCTTTTATATCGGAAAGTTCTGCGTTAATATGTGCTTCGCTTTTTTCCAATCCCTGCATTTGAACAATTATACGAGAAAGTTCCTTTTTGGCAGATTCAGTATAATTAATAGAGGGCATCTTTTTATTGGAGTAGCACAGTATGGGCAATCTCGGTTTTAGGCATATTTGCTCTGATTTTTTTCGCCTTCAGCAATAAAGGTAAGGCGTTTAATATCAGAGGAGTATTGTGTTTTTAATGCTTGGTATCGATTGAGAATCAAGCTATGTTCAGAAGCTTTGTCTTGGCATTCTGTTATAGCAGATACAATAGCTGATAATTCGGTTAAAGCATTATTTAGGGATCCCTCGACCTCATTTAATCTGTCAATCGCTTTGTCTATCTCTTCTTCAACGTTGATTTCATCAAGACTATGAAGAGTTTCTTCCAAAATTTCTCGTTGTTGTGACCATTCCACAATTCTGTTATGTGCAAAATCTTTGATAGCACCTCGTTTTGCAGCAGATATTTTATCAGAATCTTGCTCATTATGTTCTGAGAAGTCGTTTCCAGTAATCAAATATAACAGAGAAGAGAGAAAATAAACCTTCTCGGAGTTTTGTTTTTTCAGGTGTAATAATAGAATGTGGGTCATCTATATCATCTTCATTAAGATAAAATGAGCGAAGAATACGAAGCATGGTTAGATGCTTTCTTACGCCGTCTTTATTGTAGAGAACCTGCACATCCTGATTTATACCTAATAGCTTAAGCCAAAGAGATTGTATTACAGGGCGAGAATTTCCTTTTGTTGTATCAAATTTCACATCATAATCTCCACTTGAAATTCCTTTCACTTCAGAGTTGACGGAAATAACATTCTTTCCGACTTTACGAGTGAGAGATATAGCCCCTTGTAATGTTTGCAAAGTTACGGTGAAGGTGTCATATCCATTTTTCTTTTTCCCAAAAGGCTTAGTTCCACCCATCAAAAATTTAATAGACTTTAAGATGGCAGACTTACCAGTATCGGATGCTCCACAGATAATATTTAATCCGGGATTTAATGATACACGGGATGTAGTTTTATCTATACCAGAAGCAATAATTTCCTTTATATAAAATTCCATATCATTGATTCCTTTCTCTTGGCATTAAGGCAAAGTGGTTAAGGATGTCGACAATTTCTACTGTGTTCTTATCAGTAAGAAATTCCTTTGTTTTATATGCCAAGTTGATGTAATCAGCAGCATAACGAGTGGTCATTTCATCACAAATAGAAATCCCCTTATCTGTGATGGAATATGTGAATCCATCTGCTGATGTGTGAAGAGTTACTTCTTCGTTAAGTAACAATTCTTTAAGAGCAAGGGATACCTGCTCTCGTCTTACTGCATATTCCGAAAAATTAAACTCGTTTACACCATGTAAATTTATGGTTCCAACACCAAAGTCGGCAGCGTAAATTGTAATAAAATCAGAAGCAACAATGCTGTCCTTTGTCATATTTTTTTCGTTTACATATAGTGTAAGAAGAATACGAAGTGATATTTCGAATGTAGAGTTGAAAATATTATTCATAATCATCCGTCCAATCTATTTCTAATAAATGGCATACGCCCTTTCTCTCTTTAGGACCTATAAGACGTTCGCATTGGTCAACAACAGATGTGGTTTTACAATGAATCACTGTCTTGAGAACTTCGACTAAGCGTTTAAATCCGTTATCATATTCGTCACGAAGGGTATCACTTATATAATCGTATGTTTCAGATTTCCACGTTTTCATTTCTATATCTGGATTAGCAAAAGATTCTCGTAAAATTCTATCTATGCGAATAGCACTGTAATAATTGATACGTTGTTCCTCAAAATTATCTCTATATTTACGTTTTAAAGATGGAACATCGTCAATTGTAATCTTGGAACTTCCTAAAGCTTCTGCGTATGCGTTGAGAAGTTGAGCAATATAAAATCCTTCTTCATCCGCTATTCCTTCCGGAGGTAGTAGTTGAGGTGGTAATTCTATAATTGTATTGTCAATATGTATTTTGTTATCTCTAGGGTCGTAATAAAAACTTTTACTCAGTTCGTCAGCATTATTAATTTTATCTTTAGTATCTTTAATAATAGGTTCATCGTCAATTTGGTCATGAAGAATTGCTACAAACAAATCTGCACAAGCATACCCGATATCACCTTCTTCAGAATTAAACTGGGGAAGGTGATTTTTAATATCTTTTTCGATGTTAAGCTGTGTATCCTCATCAAATTGTTGTATGTATTTTGCAAACTTATTGGTATCACGCTTCTGATATACCACTCTTAATTTTTTTACATTAAGATTTCCACCACGAAATAGCCTTTCAATGGTGTCTTGTTGTAATGAATCAAAAGGATTGTATTTATCATTCTTTTCTTGTGCTAATTCTTCCTTGGTAGAAGGATCCCTCATAATGCTATCAAAAAGTAGCAGAAAATACTGGTATTGAGAATCCGTACCAGCACAATTATTGTAAAGAATTTGTGCAAAGTCTTTAAACAGCATTTATTTGCTCCTTTCGATTTTCCGAACCCTTCCGATTGCTTCCGTGCAATTCCGAAAAAGACTTCTGAAAAATACTAAAATGTAGATAGTGGAAGTTACAAACATGTGTAAGTGTAACTCGCTTTATTAAGTATATCACAAAAATGTACATTTTACCAGAAGTTCAAATTTGCGTTTGTAAATTTTGTGTGTGCATTCAAAAATCAGAACTGTTGAACATGTGTAGATAGTGATATTCACAACAATCAATATCACAAGGCCTGATTAGCTATAGGGCATTGGGATACAAATATCGAGCCAACCACAGTACAAGCTGTGGAAGGTACGATAGAAGTACCCTTATTTTCCTATGCTCTTTTTCAGGCAAGATGGTCGGTACTTCTAAAGCACCGGCCATTTTTGTACCCTTTGCCCTTCCGCTGAGAATCAGGCGGAAAGGACAAGAGAATGAAGTTGAAGATTCGTTATGAAGAAAAGTATGAAACTGTGGAGGTTAACAGCGAAGAAATGTGGGTCAGCCTGTCTTTGGAAGGAGGAGAAAATCTCACTCAAGAAGAGAAGGAAACGATGATTCAGGATGCTTTTGAAGAGAAGTTTAATAAGCCTGAATACAACAACTGGCACAAATTTGACCGTCATCGTGGGAACTTAAAAAAGCAGTTCAGAAAAGATGATGAAGATGCTGATGAAAGTGATGGCTTGGATACTGTTGGGGATTACTCACAGGAAGAAGAACGTACTCGCAAATATGAATACGAGGATTTGTGCCAAAGAATCCGTGCTGTATTAAAGCCTAATTTTGCAGAGGTCATAATTGCCATGTGTTTGGATGATATGACACCGGAAGAATATGCAGCTACCACAGGAGAAAAGAGAGATACCGTCTATAAACGATTACAGAGAGCCAAGAAAAAATTTAAAGAATTTTTCTAAAACTGTCCAATCTGCCCCCCTCCCAAGGCTAACAGGTAGAGGGTCAACCTCAAATAAATTACAGGAGGTAATTCTTATGAGCGAATTACAGATTTTTAAGAATGCGGAATTTGGCTCTGTTCGCACAATTGCTATTGATAGTGAGCCATATTTTGTGGGTAAAGACATAGCTGTTATTTTAGGGTACAGCAATCCAAGAGATGCTCTGGCAAAGCACGTTGATGATGAAGATAAGGGGGTAGCAAAATGCGACACCCTTGGTGGAATCCAAGATTTAACGGTTATCAATGAGTCCGGTCTTTACAGCCTTATTCTTTCGAGTAAGCTACCGACTGCTAAAAAGTTCAAACGCTGGGTTACAAGTGAAGTTCTCCCTGCTATTCGTAGACATGGTATTTACGCAGTAGATGAGGTGTTGAATAACCCAGACATGCTGATTGCAGCACTTACAGAGTTGAAGGAAGAGCGTGCAAGAATGAAGGCTTTAATGGAAACTGTAGCTGTTCAGAATCAGCAGATTGTGGAGATGAAACCAAAAGCCAGTTATTACGATGTGGTGCTTAATTGTAAAGACCTTGTAGCAATCTCTGTTATTGCAAAGGATTATGGTTGGAGCGCTAATCGTATGAATCAGTATCTTCACGAAAAAGGAGTACAGTACAAACAGGGCAATAAAATATGGCTATTGTATCAGAAGTATGCCGAGATGGGTTATACCAATACCAAGACACACAGTTATCCCGGTAGTGATGGCTCGATGCACACAGCCTTTCATACTTATTGGACACAAGCAGGCCGCCTTTTCATTTATGGGCTGTTAAAGGCAGATGGTATTTTACCTACAATGGAACAGGAGGAAAGTTATGGCGATAGATAAATTTAACGCAGAGGGTTATTATGACCCGGTTGTATTTGAGGCTTTAACAAAAATTGAAAAGGAAGAGCGTGCGGCAAGAAAGGCCGCCGCTTTCCGACCTATGGTGTATGTGTGCAGTCCATATGCCGGGGATATTGATAAAAACACAGCTAACGCAAGGATGTATTCCCGTTTTGCTGTAGCCAAAAATACGATTCCACTTGCTCCACATCTATTACTGCCACAGTACATTTCGGAAGAACACGAGAGAGGTCTTGCTATGTTTATGAATAAGGTTTTTCTCGGTAAGTGTGATGAATTATGGGTATTTGGCAGCAGTATTTCGTCCGGGATGTCAGAAGAGATTGAATTGGCAGGTAAGATGAGAAAGAAAATCAGATATTTTACTGAGGAATTGCAGGAGGTGGAACAGTAATGAGATTAACGATTTATACGGCAGATTGCGTTGGCAGTCTGTCTAACTGTGTTTATCCAAATAAACATATTATTACGGATGAGGCTGCTATGAACGTAGCAATGAAGTATGACCATGTGACGGCTGCATATAAGGATAATTACCGTAATAATTCCAATTTTATTACAGCTGATAATGTTCCTCTTGATTGTGACAATGACCATAGTGATAATCCAGCCGAATGGATTACACCTTTTGAAGTGGCTATGGCATTTCCTGATGTTGCTTTTGTAGCTGTGTATAGTAGAAACCATATGAAAGTAAAAGACGGTAGGTCTGCCCGTCCAAGATTTCATGCGTATTTTATTATCCCGGAAGTAACAGACTCCAAGGAATATACACTTCTTAAGAAGAGGATTGCAGCCTCTTTTCCCTACTTCGATAGCAATGCACTTGATAGTGCAAGACTGCTTTTCGGTGTAGCAGAACCACAGGTGGAATTTTACGAAGGCAGCAGTAACATCATTGATTTCCTTGATGATCAGGAATTTGATGCTTGGGATAATCAGCAATCGGAAGTTCCACAGGGCAAGAGAAATAATACAATGTCCCATTATGCCGGGAAAATCATCAAACGCTATGGAGATACCGATGAGACATATCAGCTTTATTTACAAAAGGCTGAAAAATGTAATCCTCCACTTGAAGATGCTGAACTTAAGACCATATGGAATAGTGCCTTAAAGTTTGGTGCGAAGGTATCATCTCAAGAAGGATATATTTCACCAGAACAGTATAATGCAGATTTTGAATTAAAGCCGGATGATTTCTCCGATGTAGGACAGGCTGTGGTGCTTGCAAGAGAATATAACGAAAGTCTCAGATATTCCCCTTCCACAGGTTACCTTGTTTATAATGGTAGCTTTTGGGAAGAGTCGGATCCTTTGTCACAGGCTGTTGCACAGGAACTTACTACCAGACAGCTTGCCGAGGCAGAGGTTGAAATCAAGAAAAGATTAAAAGAAATGGAACAAAACGGTGCCTTTAAAATCTTGGCTCAGATGGGTGCGAATAAAGCGGTGTCTGCTTTTAATGAAGTGCAGGCTCGTTCCTTTGAACTGTATGAGGATGCCATCAATTATAAAAAGTATGCCATCAAACGCAGGGATTCCAAGTACATCTCCTCTGCTCTAAAAGAAGTTAGACCAATGGTGGGTATTACCCAGAACCTACTTGATGAAGATGAGTTCTTGCTCAATACTCCCGGTGGTACTTGTGACCTTCGTAAAGGTGCAAGTGATATCCGTGAACATAATGCTTTTGATTACATTACCAAGCAGACAGCTGTGGATGCAGATACTGTGGGTGCAGACTTATGGGAGGATGCTCTTAATACATTCTTCTACAAAGACAAAGCACTCATTGATTATGTGCAGAAAATCGTAGGTTTGTCTGCTATCGGCAAGGTATATGTAGAGGCTTTGATTATTGCATATGGAGAAGGACGTAACGGTAAATCTACTTTTTGGAATGTGGTATCTCGTGTACTTGGTACTTATAGCGGTAATATTTCTGCTGATGTGCTGACCGTTGGGTGTAAAAGAAATGTGAAACCGGAACTTGCCGAGGCCAAGGGCAAAAGACTGCTCATTGCAGCTGAATTGGAAGAAGGTATGAGACTTAACACATCTAATGTAAAGCAGCTTTGTTCTACGGATGAAATCTATGCTGAGAAGAAATACAAAGCACCATTTTCCTATATCCCAAGCCACACGCTTGTGCTTTACACCAATCACTTACCGAAGGTCGGTGCCATTGATAAAGGTACATGGCGAAGACTGATAGTGATTCCGTTTCAGGCAAAGATTGAAGGCAGTAACGATGTGAAGAATTTTGCTGATTATCTTTTTGAGAATGCTGGTGGTGCGATACTTTCTTGGGTCATTGCGGGTGCGAAAAAGGTAATCGAGGATAATTACCATATTGAACCTCCACAGAAGGTACAGGATGCCATTCGTAAGTATAAAGAAAATAATGACTGGATGTCACATTTCCTTATGGAGTGTTGTGAGGTGGATGAAAGCTATACTGCAAAATCGGGAGAAGTCTATAACTCATATCGTTCGTATTGCACGCAGGTGGGTGACTTTATTCGCAGTACGGCTGATTTTTACACGGCCTTGGAAAGCAACGGATTCGACCGTAAAAAAACAAGGGATTGCAACCTTATAATCGGTCTTCGATTAAAGTCAGATTTCCTTGAATAAAAGCATTTATTCTTTAGTGTGGAAGTCTATGGAAGTCTTTTCTATAAATTATCTTAAAGATAAAAAAATAAAGATATATATATAAAGTTACGGAAATACACTCCATAGACCTCCACCTATAAATTTTGGATGGAGGTATCGGATTTGCGAGAGAAAGAAATAGAACAGAAATTAGTAACCGAGGTAAAGAAACGTGGTGGCATCTGCCCCAAGTTTGTATCTCCCGGATTTGATGGTATGCCGGATAGAATTGTGCTTTTACCAATTAGGAAGTTTGGCTTTGTGGAAGTAAAAGCACCGGGAGAGGAACCAAGGCCGTTACAAAAAGCAAGACACAGGCTTTTGAAAAATCTTGGTTTTACGGTTTGTATCTTAGATGGCATAGAGCAGATTGGAGGGATTATTGATGAAATACAATCCACATAGTTATCAGACCTTTGCCACTGAGTACATTGAAAATCATAAAATAGCAGCCGTCTTACTTGATATGGGTTTAGGAAAAACAAGCATCACACTGACTGCTATCAATAACCTACTTTTTGATAGTTTTGATGTGCATAGGGTTTTGGTAATTGCACCACTTCGTGTAGCACGAAATACATGGAGTGCAGAAATGGATAAGTGGGAGCATCTGTCAGACCTTATCTATTCCATTGTAGTTGGAACAGAAAAAGAAAGGCTCTCTGCCTTATCTACCAAAGCGGATATTTATATTATCAACCGTGAAAATGTGCAATGGCTGATAGAATCAAGTGGAATACCTTTTGATTTTGATATGGTAATTGTGGATGAACTTTCTTCTTTCAAAAACCACCAAGCTAAGAGATTTAAGGCATTTATGAAAGTCAGACCATCGGTTCAAAGGATAGTCGGTCTAACGGGAACACCAAGCAGTAACGGTCTGATGGATTTATTCGCAGAATTTAAGCTGCTGGATATGGGAGAGCGTTTGGGAAGATTTATCGGTCAGTTTAGGACGGCATATTTTAAGCCGGATAGAATGAATGGTCCTATTGTTTATTCTTATAAGCCACTTCTCGGTGCAGAGGAGCAGATATATAAGAAAATCTCTGACATTACCATTTCTATGAAAGCAGTAGACCATCTTAAAATGCCAGAACTTGTATCCACCGAATATGCTGTGTATTTATCAGATGAGGAAAAAGAACGATATGAGGAAATGAAACGAGATCTGGTATTATCACTTCCGGATGGGGAGATAACGGCGGCAAATGCAGCATCTCTTTCAGGAAAATTAACACAGATGGCAAACGGAGCCGTTTATTCCGATGATGAAGGCATTGTCCATATTCATGATAGAAAATTGGATGCACTTGAGGATATTATCGAGGCGGCAAACGGCAAACCGATATTAGTGGCATATTGGTATAAGCATGACTATGACAGAATTATAAAAAGGCTTTCTGAAATTGGAACTGCCTATCAGAAACTTGATACAGATGCCAGCATTAGAAAATGGAATGAGGGTAAACTTCCTGTGGCACTTATTCATCCTGCCTCTGCAGGTCACGGTCTGAATCTGCAAAGTGGTGGTTCAACTTTAGTGTGGTTTGGACTTACTTGGTCTTTGGAATTGTACCAACAGACCATAGCAAGATTATGGAGACAGGGTCAAACCTCTAATACCGTTTCGGTACTTCACTTGACTGCCAAGGGTACCATTGATGAAAGGATTATGAGGGCGTTATTCTTAAAGGAAAATACGCAGACGGCACTAATCGATGCTGTCAAAGCAGATATGAAAATCTAAGACAAGAAATGACAATCCGAGGGAAGAAAATATCGGAGGTGTCAAAATGACAGCAAAAGAATATTTAGGACAGGCCCGTTTTTTAGATATGCGTATTAATTCCAAGATTCAGCAGATTGCATCTTTGAATGAGCTGGCAACAAGGTGTACAGCCACCATATCAGATATGCCTAAGAATCCCAACCGTGGAGGTTCCCGTATGGCAGATGCCGTAATTAAGATTATTGACTTACAGGAAGAAATCAACCGTGACATAGATAAATTGGTGGAACTAAAGCGAGAGATTATGGGGATTATCAAGGCAGTGCCAAATGTGGAATATCAGACAGTTCTTGAGAAACGTTATCTTTGCTTTATTACATGGGAGCAGATAGCCGTTGATATGAATTACAGTATGCAGCACACGTTTCGCATTCACGAGAAAGCCTTAAAAGAAATTGAGGCTTATCTGCAAAGTGGAGAGTAAAGTTGATAGAATGAGAGTAGCCTCCTATGATATCATTATAATGCGAAAAGAATAATCAAACGGGCAACCGTAACAAGCCTTTGTGGGTATGACATCTGCAAGGGCTTTTCTTATGCCCAAAGGAGGTGGAATGAGTGCCGAGAAAACCAAAGCGTCCGTGTTCCTTCCCTGGCTGTCCGAACCTTACGGATGGTAGGTTATGTGAGGAACACGAAAAGCAGGAAAACAAGCGTTACGAAACCTATGACCGTGACCCTGCTACAAGAAGAAGGTACGGCAGAGCGTGGAAACGAATCCGTGACAAGTATGTGTCAGAGCATCCTCTGTGTGAGATGTGTCTTGCTGAAGGAAAACTTATGTCAGTGGATGAGGTTCATCATAAGATTCCCCTTGCAAAGGGTGGAACACACGCAAGAGATAATTTGATTGGTCTTTGCAAGTCCTGTCATGCGAAGATTCATGCTGAAAGTGGTGACCGTTGGCACAACCGATGACGAGGTAGGGGCGGTCAGAATCTCTACACCTTTATACTGGTGCAACGGGCGTGGGGTCTTACGCACAAAATCGCAATTTCAAAGGGGGTATATAAGGGTCCCCGTAAAGGAGGGATGCAAAATGGCGAAGGACGGTACAAACCGAGGTGGTGCCAGAGTAGGTGCCGGAGCAAGAAAAAAGCCTTTAGCAGATAAGATTGCAGAAGGTAATCCGGGCAAAAGAGCGTTGACTGTCATTGACTTTGATAATCAGTCTGTCAATTTGGAAGGTCAGCCTATGCCTAAGCCGTCAAAATTACTGTCTGCCAAACAAAAGGACGGTAAAAAACTAATAGCGGCAGAAATTTATAAAACAACATGGGAGTGGTTACACGAGCGTGGATGTGCTGCTCTTGTATCTCCACAGTTGTTGGAACGATACTCTATGAGTGTTGCACGATGGATTCAGTGCGAAGAGGCTGTGACGGAATTTGGATTCCTTGCGAAACATCCGACTACAGGCAATGCGATACAAAGTCCGTATGTGGCAATGAGTCAGAATTTTATGAGTCAGACCAACAGGCTGTGGATGGAAATCTATCAAATTGTAAAAGAAAATTGTGCAGGCGAATACGCAGGTGCGACTCCACAGGATGATGCAATGGAACGTTTGCTGCTTGCAAGGAAAGGACATTGATTATGTATGAAAAAGTAAATCCGTGCCATCCGGACAAGGTGGCAGACAGAATAGCAGGAGCCATTGTTGATTTGGCTTATGCAGATAATAACAATCTGAAAATTGCTGTGGAGGTGCTTATCGGTCACGGCGTATGTCACACCATTATTGAAACATCGGCAATGCTTGATGAAAGAGATATTGCTGATGTGATATTCCGTATTACAGGAGATATTACTCCTGATATTGTGATTGTTCCTCAAGATGTGCATCTTGCTAATAATCAAAAGGAACAAATCCGATGTGGTGATAACGGGATTTTTAAAGGTATGCCCGTGACAGAGGAACAGAAGAAGTTATCAGCTGTTGCCCGTGACATTTTTGAAAAGTATCCATTTGATGGAAAATACATCTTAAATGGTGACAGACTCATTATCTGTCAGAGCAATGCTGGAACTGATGAGTTACGAGCAATCTATCCGAATGCTGAAATCAATCCTATAGGTGATTGGACTGGAGGCACGAATGTAGATACAGGTGCTACCAATAGAAAACTTGGCTCTGATATGGCCGACTCTGTTACAGGTGGCGGACTTCACGGTAAAGATTTATCCAAGGCAGATGTTTCTGTTAATATCTATGCATTTCTTAAAGCACAGGAAACGGGAATGCCTACGGAACTTTGCTGTGCTATCGGTGATGATAGAATTGATGGCAGACCATACGCAGAAATTGTCGAAATGGCTCGACATTACATTGATGCCTGTGGTGGATTTGAGAAGTTTGCAGAATGGGGGTTGTTGTAATGATTATTGAAAAGAAGAATACAAAGGAACTGCTCTCTGCCGATTATAATCCACGTAAAGATTTAAAGCCGGGAGATAAAGAATACGAAAAGCTAAAACGCTCTATTGAACAGTTTGGATATGTAGAGCCTGTGATTTGGAATCAGACCACGGGAAGAGTGGTAGGTGGACACCAAAGACTCAAGGTTCTTATTGATATGGGAATGACTGAGGTGGACTGTGTTGTAGTAGAACTTTCTGAGGAAAAAGAAAAGGCTTTAAATGTGGCACTCAATAAAATCAGTGGCGAGTGGGACAATGACAAGTTGGCTCTGCTTATTTCTGATTTGCAAGGGGCTGATTTTGATGTATCCCTTACTGGTTTTGAGCCTGCTGAATTGGAGAGTTTATTCCGTGAAGATACAAAAAATGGTGTATCCGATGATGATTTTGATGTAGAGGCTGAACTTCAAAAGCCTACCATATCGAAATCGGGAGATGTATGGCAGCTTGGAAACCACAGATTGATTTGTGGTGACTCTACGAAAGCAGAAACATATGAAATGTTGATGTGTGGTAAAAAAGCAAATCTCGTGGTAACAGACCCTCCATACAATGTAAATTACGAAGGTAGTGCCGGGAAGATTAAGAATGACAGCATGGATGAAGATAAGTTTGAGCAGTTCCTATTGGATGCGTATCTTAACATGGAACAGAATATGTCAGATGATGCCTCCATCTATGTTTTTCATTCAGATTCCCATGGTTTGGCTTTTCGTAAATCATTTGAGACGGCAGGGTTCTATTTATCCGGTTGTTGCATTTGGAAAAAGCAGTCCATGGTTCTTGGCAGAAGTCCGTATCAGTGGCAGCACGAACCTGTACTTTTTGGTTGGAAGAAAAAAGGAAAGCATCAATGGTACACGGGCAGAAAAGAATCTACCATTTGGGAATTTGATAAGCCGAAGAAAAATGGTGACCATCCTACAATGAAACCGATTCCTCTTGTAGCTTATCCGATTATGAATTCCAGTATGAGTAACTGTATCGTTCTTGACCCATTTGGTGGTAGCGGTTCTACTTTGATTGCTTGTGAGCAGACAGGACGAATTTGCCACACTATTGAACTGGATGAAAAATACTGTGATGTTATCGTAAAAAGATACATCGAGCAGGTAGGAACATCAGCAAAAGTGTCTGTTGTGCGTGATGGACTGACTTATCAGTATGAGGAGGTCGCAAATGAATAATTTAACGCTGGGCAGTCTGTTTGACGGTTCCGGTGGGTTTCCTTTAGGAGGCTTGATTTCTGGTATTACCCCTTTGTGGGCATCAGAGATTGAGCCTTTTCCTATTCGTGTAACCACAAAACGACTACCAAATATAAAGCATTTAGGAGATATATCCAAAGTAAGTGGTGCAGATATTGACCCCGTGGATATTATCACTTTTGGCTCGCCCTGCACGGATATGAGTGTTGCAGGAAAAAGAGCTGGTCTTGATGGGCAGCAGTCAGTATTGTTTTATCAGGCAATACGAATCGTAAAAGAAATGAGGTGTAAAACCAATGGCAAATATCCAAGATTTATTGTGTGGGAAAATGTCCCCGGTGCCTTCTCCTCAAATAAAGGAGAAGATTTCAAAGCCGTCCTCGATGCAGTCTGCAAGGTCAAATCCGAAGAGTATGTTGTCCCTATGCCTGAAAATGGTAAATGGGCAAATGCAGGAAACATCATGGCAGGTGATTTTTCCCTTGCGTGGCGAGTGTTCGATGCTCAATATTGGGGAGTACCCCAACGAAGAAAACGTATCTACCTTGTCGCAGATTTTGCAGGTGGGAGTGCCGGAAAAATACTATTTGAGTCAGAGGGCGTGTCAGGGTATTCTTCGAAGAGCCTCTGCCCGTGGCAAGGAACTGCCGGAACTTTTAAGGAAGGCACTCTTGCAACAGGCATTGATGGATACAACGGAAGTCTGACGGGAGATGCAGCTGCTACGCTTGGAGAAAACTGTGGTATTTCTACAGGCAGAAATGGTGTCATAGTATTAAATGACCAAGGTGGGAATCGTATGGATGTGACTGAGGATATGACCTGCACTTTAAGGGCAAAGTCAAATCATCCTCCTCTTGTGTTTGAAAACCATTCACAGGACAGCAGATATGTGGGTCCGCTTGAAACAGCACAGACGGTGCTTGCCACCTTTGGTACGGGTGGAAATAATCAGCCGTTTGTGATGGAGGCTTACGGCATTTGTGCTAAAGAAAGTAATTCTATGAAATCCGACAATCCAAATAGTGGATTCTATAAAGCAGATTCCTCCAGAACCATTGATAAGAGTGGTGGAAATCCTACTTGCAATCAGGGTGGAATTGCTGTTGTTTGTGTAGACCAAGGTGGTGGTAAATCAGCTTGTAATATTACAGAGAATATGTCACCGACACTAACTTGTACCCACGGTGGAGAGCCAGTTGTATGTTTGCAAGGGTCTATGATTGGAAGAAAAGACGAGAACGGACCACAAGGATCTGGTGTAAATGATGATGTTTCCTTTACGCTAAACGCAACGGATAAACACGCTGTTGTGTATGCCATTGATAGAGAATCCTTTAATTGCGGACAAAATTTTGCTCGTAATCTTGGAATAACAGCTGATGGAGTAAATCCTACATTGAATGCGCAGGGGCCAAGTGCTGTGGCAACACCAACCTATTCTTCCAGTAAGGCTTCGTTTTTTACATCAGCAGAAAAAGAACTGGCGAATACATTAGTGGCAACCGATTATAAAGACCCACCTATTGTAAATGACGGTGATGAGTTGAAATATATCGTCCGAAGGCTGACACCTACAGAGTGTGCAAGATTGCAAGGATTCCCAGATTGGTGGTGCAGTGAACTTAGAACAGAAAATCCGACAAATGAAGAGGTTGATTTTTGGAAAGAGGTATTTGAAACCCATAGAAAAATTATGGGGACTTCCACAAAGCCAAAATCAGAAAAGCAGATAATCAAGTGGTTACAAAATCCTCACTCTGATTCTGCTGAATATAAGATGTGGGGCAACGGTGTGGCACTTCCGAATGTAATATTTGTGCTTTCGGGGATTGTGTGGAGTACACAATCTGAATGGCAATAAAGACAAGAATATTTAACACATTATTATGTGGAAATGACTTGCTATTTTGACCCTTTAGAGTGATATATGTAGTACCGAAAAATTAAGGAGGTACACACAATGAGATTTGAATTTAATGTAACAGGAAATGACCGCAAGGCATTGGTTACGGCAATGGGAGAAATCCTGCAGGTAAAACCAAAGTATATGGGGATGCCAAGTATGAATTACGAGGTAGATTATTTTACTGTCGACAAAAACGGCACCGTGGAGTTTGATGACAGAGCCGACAGCGAAGAAATTGAACAGTTGCTTGAAGGTCTTGCTGACAAAGGTTTTGTTGCAGCTCTCGCAGAAATGGGCGAGGCTTGGCTTGATGCCAGAGCCAAGGAATTATCCGAGGAGGCGAAACAAGAGCCACAGGACGAAGAGTTAGGCCTTACGGTTGCGATTCCTTACGATAAGGTGGCTGTCGGAAACCTTACCCGACTGCTTGAAGTTAAGGGAGATTTGATAAAGAAAGCCTTGGGACTTACAGAACTTCCGATTGAACTGTTAGAAGACAGAATCGCTTTTCCTTGGTTTCACACGATGCCAACCCCGGATGAGGTTAAAGCATATACACACTTTATTGCCGCCCTTTGCGAAATGAGTAAAAATCAGAAACGTATTACAGCAACTGCCAAAGAAGTGGAAAACGAGAAATATACATTCCGCTGTTTTCTTTTAAGGCTTGGCTTTATCGGAAACGAATATAAGCAAGAGCGTAAAATTCTACTTCGTAACCTCTCCGGTAGCAGTGCATTTAAGGATGTCAGAAAAGAGAAAACCTACAAAGTGGAACTGGACGATGATAACTTTAAGATTTTCACGGCTACCAATGAGCAAGAGGCAGAACGCATCGGACAGGCAATTGCCGAAGAACACGAAAGAGGGTATTGCTTAGTTGAGGAGGTGTCAGAATGAGATTTCCCAACAGAGAGATAGTAGATAAGGTACGCAAAGCCTATCCGATAGGTTGCAGAGTGGAACTTGTAAAAATGGATGATGAACAAGCACCTGCCATTGGCACAAAAGGTACTGTAATTGGTGTGGATGATACAGCAAGTATCCTTGTAAAATGGGATAACGGTTCTGGACTCAATGTTGTGTATGGCGAGGACAGATGCAGAAAGCTGGACGTTGTAAAAACAGTATGTTATGGCAATGAGGATATTTGGGATAGTCGTAAGGAGGCAGCCGATTTCTTCCTTAGAGCAATTGCGGGTTCAGAGGGTAGTGAATGTGAACGCTATACAAAAATTTATACAGAGTTAATTCTTGGCAAGGAGGTCTGCACCGATGAATAAAAAGATTAAGGAACAGATACTTACTATCAGAGCCACAGGAAAAACCAATATGTTTGATGTGCCGATGGTTCAGTACCTTGCCAATGAGATGCATTTTTACGAATTGGTAAATTACCTTGAAGAACACCGTAAGGAATATACACATTTTATTCTCACGGGAGAAACGGAGGTATAGCCATGTGGAGAGAAGGAACAATCGGCATTCCAAAGAAAGACGGAGGCTATAAAGCAGTTCACTATTCAGTTAAGGTCTATGAAGAAGGTAGTCAGTTTGGCATCAATGGTGGGAAAATCAGCAAGCTGACTTTGAAAATGTATGGTGTTATTATAGCCAATTATGATAGAGGTTGGGATATTGAACCGACTTGTGAAGAGGCAAATCTTGCACTTTGCATTTTACTAAACGAACATAATTAGAAAATCCTGCATAAGGTCAGGACGGAGCCATAAGGCTCTGTTCCTCGTATAGGACGGTCGCACCGATATGGTGGCGACTATTTTTTGTGCATTATTAAAGGAGGTGGACAGCATTTGCGAAAATTAAAAGATTATGTGCCTACGAAGTTTATGGCAGAAGACTCTGTATATGATGAGCAGATGGCTGATTATGCAGTCGGCTTTATTGAATGCCTGTGCCACACCAAAGGTACATGGGCAGGAAAGCCATTTGAACTGATTGATTGGCAGGAACAGATTATAAGGGATATCTTTGGAACTTTGAAACCAAATGGATATAGGCAATTTAATACCGCTTATATTGAAATACCAAAGAAGATGGGCAAATCAGAACTTGCCGCTGCAGTAGCGTTACTTCTTACTTGTGGTGATGGAGAAGAAAGAGCCGAAGTATATGGTTGTGCCGCTGACCGCCAACAGGCATCTATCGTATTTGAGGTAGCTGCTGATATGGTGCGTATGTGTCCGGCACTCAATAAAAGAGTTAAAATCCTCGCATCGCAAAAGCGTATTATTTATCAACCGACCAACAGTTTCTACCAAGTGCTATCGGCAGAGGCATACAGTAAACACGGATTTAATATCCACGGAGTGGTGTTTGATGAGTTACATACTCAGCCAAACAGAAAACTTTTTGATGTTATGACAAAAGGTTCTGGTGATGCCAGAATGCAACCTCTGTATTTCCTGATCACAACAGCAGGAACGGATACTAATTCCATCTGTTATGAAACACATCAGAAAGCAAAGGATATTCTTGAAGGCAGAAAAATAGACCCTACCTTCTACCCTGTTATCTACGGTGCAGACGAATCGGATGACTGGACTGACCCAGAAGTATGGAAGAAAGCAAATCCCTCTCTTGGTATTACGGTTGGTATTGATAAGGTGCAAGCTGCCTGTGAATCGGCACAGCAGAATCCGGGAGAAGAAAATGCGTTTAGACAATTAAGGCTGAATCAATGGGTAAAACAAGCTGTTCGCTGGATGCCAATGGACAAATGGGATGCCTGTGCATTTAAGGTAACAGAAGAATCACTTATAGGCCGTGTATGTTATGGTGGCTTGGACTTATCATCCACCACAGACATCACGGCTTTTGTATTGGTGTTTCCGCCTGTGGATGAAGATGATAAATATATTATTCTTCCATATTTTTGGATACCGGAAGATACCTTGGAACTGCGTGTGCGCCGTGACCATGTTCCCTATGATGTTTGGGAGAAACAAGGATACTTACAGACTACCGAGGGGAATGTAGTTCACTATGGATATATCGAAAAATTTATCGAAAATCTCGGTGAGAAATACAATATTCGTGAAATTGCGTTTGACCGTTGGGGTGCTGTGCAGATGGTACAGAACCTTGAAGGTATGGGATTTACCGTGGTGCCTTTTGGACAGGGATTTAAGGATATGTCCCCACCGACAAAAGAACTGATGAAATTGACCTTGGAACAGAAGATTGCGCATGGAGGTCATCCTGTTCTTCGTTGGATGATGGATAACATTTTTATTCGTACAGACCCTGCCGGAAACATTAAGGCTGACAAAGAAAAATCAACAGAAAAGATTGACGGTGCTGTGGCAACCATAATGGGACTGGACAGAGCAATCCGTTGTGGCAATAGTGACTCTGTCAGCGTTTATGATGAACGTGGCATACTTTTCATATAAGAAGGGAGCGTGATTCCTATGGGAATTTTAACTGGAATATTCAAGGCGAGAGATAAGCCTACAAATGCAACAGCTGGTAGCACATATCGTTTCTTATTCGGAGGTTCGACGTCCGGGAAGAATGTCAATGAGCGAACTGCAATGCAAATGACAGCAGTATACTCCTGTGTCCGTATTTTAGCAGAGGCAGTAGCAGGACTACCACTTCATCTATATCGTTATACAGATAGTGGTGGCAAGGAAAAAGCAATTAATCATCCTCTTTATGCGTTACTTCACGATGAGCCAAATCCTGAAATGACATCTTTTGTGTTCAGGGAAACACTTATGACTCATCTTTTACTGTGGGGTAACGCCTACGCACAAATTATCCGTAATGGCAAAGGCGAAGTGGTAGCACTATATCCGTTGATGCCAAATCGTATGGTTGTTGACCGCGATACAAATGGCAAATTGTATTACACCTATTATCGTGGCAATGATGAGGCAATTAAGAATAAAGATACTGCTGTTATATTGAAGTCTTCGGATGTTCTTCATATCCCCGGTCTTGGTTTTGATGGCCTTATGGGTTACAGTCCGATTGCAATGGCTAAAAATGCAATTGGCATGGCAATAGCCTGTGAGGAATACGGTGCCAAGTTTTTTGCTAACGGTGCAACTCCGGGTGGTATTTTAGAACATCCGGGAACAATCAAAGACCCACAAAGGGTGCGTGAAAGCTGGCAGAATACTTTCGGTGGCAGTGGTAACGCAAATAAAGTGGCTGTTTTGGAAGAAGGAATGAAGTACACACCGATTTCCATCTCCCCAGAACAAGCACAATTCCTCGAAACGAGGAAGTTTCAAATCAATGAAATTGCTCGAATTTTCAGAGTGCCCCCGCATATGGTTGGTGACCTTGAGAAATCGAGCTTTTCTAATATAGAGCAGCAGTCTTTGGAATTTGTGAAGTACACCTTAGAGCCTTGGCTTGTAAGGTGGGAGCAATCAATGATTCGAGCATTGGTTTCAAGTTCCGAGAAGGCTGCTTATTTTATCAAGTTCAATGTAGACGGACTTCTTCGTGGAGATTATCAGAGCCGTATGAATGGCTACTCCATTGGAAGACAGAATGGTTGGATGAGTGCCAACGATATCCGTGAACTTGAAAATCTCGACCGTATCCCTGCTGAAGAAGGTGGTGATTTATACCTCATCAACGGCAATATGACAAAATTGAAGGATGCGGGCATTTTCGCAGGAAAGGAGGAAACACAGAATGAAGAAGTTCTGGAACTGGAAGAATCAGACGGTAACGAATCAGGAAACACAGGAAACGGTGACGGAGAGGACTCTGTTTCTCAATGGCACGATAGCCGAAGAAAGCTGGTTTGACGATGATGTCACACCACAACTTTTCAAGGAAGAATTAAATGCTGGAAACGGAGATATAACCGTGTGGATTAACTCTCCGGGTGGTGACTGCATAGCTGCAGCACAAATTTACAATATGCTGATGGAATACAAAGGCAATGTGACAGTCAAGATTGATGGCATTGCAGCATCGGCGGCATCAGTTATTGCAATGGCAGGTACTAAGGTGCTTGTATCCCCTGTTTCTATGCTAATGATTCATAACCCAATGACGGTGGCGTATGGAGATTCTGCGGAGATGCAAAAAGCCATCGAAATGCTTGGAAGTGTTAAGGATTCTATCCTGAACGCTTACGAAATTAAGACAGGTCTTAGCCGTACAAAATTGGCTCATCTTATGGATGCAGAAACATGGATGGATGCAAATAAGGCCATCGAACTTGGCTTTGCAGATGAAATGATGCAAAGAGCTGCTGTGGCAGATGAAATTCCAATGCCACAAGTCAGTATGATGTTTTCACGCGCATCAGTAGTGAATTCTCTTATGGATAAAATTGCTGCCAAGTGTGAAATCAAAGGAAAGCCTACACAGGCTGAAACAAAAATCAAAGCTGATTCCTTAATGGATAGGCTCAATCTTATCAAAAATTGGAGGTAAACTATTATGACTATTTTAGAACTTAGAGAAAAGCGTAACAAGGCATGGGAGGCGGCAAAGGCTTTTGTAGAAACAAAGCGTGATAAAGACGGTCTGCTTTCTGAAGAAGATGCTAAGACCTATGCCGAAATGGAGCTGAAGGTACAAAATTTCACTTCTGAAATCGAGCGTATGCAGGCTATGGAGATGATGGAAAATGAACTTAATAAGCCTGTGAATACTCCTATCACTCATAAGCCTATGAACGGTGGTAAGGATAATGGAGAGGGCAAGCCTAAGACTGGCCGTGCTTCTGATGCATATAAGGCTGGTATGCTTAAGGCACTTCGTACCAATTTCCGTACTATCAATGATGTTCTTTCTGAAGGCATTGATGAAAACGGTGGTTATCTTGTACCGGAAGAGTATGATTCTCGCCTTATTGATGTGTTGACTGAGGAGAATATTTTCAGAGGTCTTGCAAATGTTATCACTACAAGTGGTCAGCATAAAATCAATATCGCAGGGGCAAAGCCTGCAGCAGCTTGGATTGAAGAAGGTGGAGAGCTTACTTTTGGTGATGCTACATTCAGCCAGATTAATCTTGATGCACACAAACTTCATGTTGCTGTAAAAGTGACAGAGGAACTTTTGTATGACAATGCATTCCAGCTTGAGAATTACATCATCAAGCAGTTTGGTAAGGCACTTGCAAATGCAGAAGAGGATGCTTTCCTTAATGGTGACGGTACTGGAAAGCCTCTTGGTATCTTTGCAGAAACGGGCGGTGCAGAAATTGGTGTAACAGCTGCAAGTGCTACAGAAATCACAGCAGATGAAATCATCAATCTTGTATATGCACTTAAGCGCCCTTACCGTAAGAGTGCAAAATTCATTATGAATGACCAGACGATTGCGGCAATCAGAAAGCTTAAGGATGAAAACAATCAGTATCTCTGGCAGCCTTCTAATCAGGCAGGAGAACCGGGTAAATTGTTCGGTTACGATGTTTTGACTTCTGCCTATGTTCCTACCATTGCCGCAGGTAAGCCTGTCATTGCCTTTGGTGATTTCAGCTACTACAACATTGGTGACCGTGGTACTCGTTCCTTTGCAGAACTTCGTGAACTTTATGCCGGAAACGGTATGGTTGGCTTTGTGGCAAAAGAACGTGTAGACGGCAAGTTGGTACTTCCTGAAGCAGTACAGGTTCTTAAGATGGCTACTGCCTAAGATTGGAGGTGGCAGTGATGAGCGAACTTCTTTTGAAGGTTAAGGAAAATCTGATACTGGAGCATTCGGAGGATGATGGACTAATTGAGCGTTTCATCACTGCCGCCGTATCCTATGCAGAAAGTTATCAGCACATTTCCGAAGGATATTATGCAGAGAATGCGATGCCAGCAACTACCGAACAGGCAGTGATTATGTTGGCATCGCATTTCTACGAGTCAAGGGACGGTTCAACGGGTGGATTTTTTGCAGATAATGTGCAGGCAGGACAGCAGGTTTGGAATACCGTAAACCTGCTACTCCGCCTTGACCGAGATTGGAAGGTGTGACATGAGTTTTGGGAAAATGAACACCTTTATTGATATTGTAGAAAAGCAGAAGGTTTTGGATGAAGAGGGATTTTCTACGATTACGGATGTGATTATTGCATCGGTAAGAGCCTATAGAGAAGGTCGACACGGAAGTGAGAAATGGGCAAACAGAAGTACATTTACCGATGCTACTGACCTTTTTTGCTTTCGAGTGATTCCGGGCATCAAAGTAACCACAGCAATGGTGCTTGTATGCGATGACGGAAGATTTGAAATCACTTCTGTAGAAGATGTCAAAGGACGAGGAATGTATGTGGAAGTCTTGGCAAAGGAGGTTGTTTCAAGTGGCACGAGTTGATGTGAAAATGCCCGATGAATTTTTGGAGAGAATGTCTCGTCTTGGTAGTCAGTTTGACAACATTGCTGAAAAAGTGCTTGAGGCTGGAGGCGAAGTTGTACTTGAGAAAACAAAAAACAATCTCTCTTCTGTTATAGGAAAAGATACCAAGTACGATTCCAGATCCACGGGCGAATTAGAAAGTTCTCTTGGTCTTACATCTGTAAAGATGGATAAGAACGGAAACTTTAATATTAAGGTTGGCTTTTCAGAACCAAGACGAGATGGTGGTAGCAATGCACAACTGGCCAATATTATCGAATACGGAAAAAGTGGTCAAAATGCAAAACCATTCTTAAAGCCTGCTAAATCTGCATCTAAGAAAAAATGTATTGAGACAATGAAAACAGCTTTTGAATCGGAGGTGGAGAAACTTTGAGTGTGTTAGCAGAATGTAAGAGCCTGCTTGAAGGCATTTCTGTTCCTGTAGAAACGGGAGCATTTGAAGGAACTGCACCGGATATGTATGTGGTTATAGTACCAATTACGGATTCTTTTGAACTTCATGCAGATAATGTTCCCGGTTGTGAAGTGCAAGAGGCAAGGCTCTCCCTTTTTTGCAAGGGAAATTATATAAAAGTGAAAAACAGTATTGTCCGAAGTTTGATTTCTTCGGATTTTACCATAACTGACAGAAGGTACATCGAACATGAAAATGATACGGGGTACCACCATTATGCCATTGATGTGGCAAAAATTTATGAAATGGAGGATTGATTATGGCTACAATTGGTCTTGATAAATTGTACTATGCAAAGATTACCGAGGATGAATCCGGTAATGAAACCTACGATACTCCTGCACAGCTTGCCAAGGCAATCTCCGCAGAACTTTCTGTGGAACTTGCAGAGGCTACCCTTTATGCAGATGATGGGGCGGCAGAGATTGTGAAGGAGTTTAAGTCTGGCACGCTTGCTCTTGGAATTGATGATATTGGTGTTACAGCAGCATCCGACCTTACGGGTTCTGTGATTGATGATAACCATGTTCTAATTTCAAGTGCAGAAGACGGCGGAACTCCTGTTGCGATTGGATTTAGAGCAAAGAAATCCAACGGGAAATATAAATACTACTGGCTGTACCGTGTGAAATTCGGTATTCCTGCTACCAACCTTGCAACCAAGGGAGATAGTATTACTTTTTCTACACCTACCATTGAAGGTACGGTTCTTCGCCGTAACAAGGTGGATGTTGGTGGCAGACATCCTTGGAAAGCAGAAGTTACGGAAGGTGATACCGGAGTTTCCAATGACACCGTTACAAATTGGTATAAGGAAGTATATGAGCCTGTGATTACGGCTCAAACTACAGAGGAGGGGTAATCAATGGATAAGGAACGCAGTGCAAACATTACAATTGGTGGTGAGGAGTATGAACTTATTCTTACCACAAAAGCTACCAAGGAAATTGCAGGTCGATATGGTGGTCTTGAGAACTTGGGTGAGAAACTGATGAAGAGTGAAAATTTTGAGATGGCTATCGGAGAAATTGTCTGGCTGATTACGCTTATGGCAAATCAGTCAATTCTCATCCATAACCTTAAAAATAAAGATAATCAGCGTGACCTGCTTTCAGAGGATTTGGTAGAACTTCTTACCTCACCTCTTGACCTTGCCAATTATAAGGTGGCAATCACACAGGCTCTGTATAAGGGAACCAAGCGAAATGTGGTAAGTGAGGATAATTCAAAAAACGCAGTGGTCGAGTAAGTGACGAAGAGTTATTTACTCGACTTTTATATTACGGCATCGCCCATCTTCATCTGTCACAGGATGAGGTATGGTTGATGCCGTTTGGTTTATTGCTTGACCTTTGGGAGTGCCATAAACAGTATCACAATATGGCAAAGCCAAAGAGAGAAATGTATATCGATGATATTATCCCAGATGGAATCTAAGGAGGTGGTTTGATGGCGGATAATTTTGGTCTGAAGATTGGTCTTGAAGGCGAAAAAGAATTCAAGAAAGCCTTGTCCGAAATCAACCAGTCCTTTAAGGTTCTCGGTTCGGAAATGAAGGTTGTGTCCTCTCAGTTTGATAAAAATGATAATTCCGTACAGGCTCTGACTGCAAGAAACCAAGTGCTGAATAAAGAGATTGAGGCACAGAGGCAGAAAATTGAAACATTAAGGTCTGCACTTTCCAATGCAGCTGAGTCTTTTGGAGAAAATGACCGCCGTACACAGAACTGGCAGATACAACTTAATAATGCCACAGCAGCCTTAAACGATATGGAGAGAGAACTCGACCGTAATAATACTGCACTTGATGAGGCAGAACGAGAAATGGATGATGTTTCTGACAGTGCAGATGATATGGGAGAAGAAATCGATGATGCAGCAGATTCAGCTGATAAATCTTCAGGGAAATTTGAAAAATTAGGTGGTGTTCTAAAGGGCATCGGAGCAGCTATGGGTGCTGTCGCAGTGGCAGCAGGTGCAGCGGCTGTATCCCTTGGAAAAGAAGTCATTGCTGCCTATGCCGATTATGAACAGTTAGTTGGTGGTGTAGATACTCTTTTTAAGGAGTCCTCGCAGGAATTACAGACCTATGCTGCTAATGCCTATAAAACGGCTGGTATGTCTGCCAATGACTATATGGAAACTGTTACATCATTTTCTGCATCTCTTATCCAGTCACTTGGTGGAGATACTGAGGCGGCTGTAAAGTATGCAGATATGGCCATTACGGATATGGCGGATAATGCCAATAAGATGGGTACCGACATTTCCCTTATTCAAAATGCTTATCAGGGTTTTGCGAAACAGAATTATACGATGCTGGATAACCTTAAACTTGGTTACGGAGGCACTAAAACGGAGATGGAGCGTTTGCTTGCAGATGCACAGGCAATCTCTGGTATTGAGTATGACATCAGTTCTTACGCTGATGTGGTAGAGGCTATCCATGTTATTCAGGACAGTATGGGTGTGGCAGGTGCAACAGCAGCCGAGGCGGAACATACCATTTCCGGTTCTATTAATTCATTGCAGGCGGCATTACAGAATATGCTTGTAGGTTTTGGTGATGCCGATGCTGATATGAATATGCTTTGTCAGAACATGGTGGATGCACTTCAAAATGTAATCCGAAATGTAACGCCCGTCATTGAAAATATGGTAAAAGTTCTGCCAACCGTAACAGATGCACTCTTGACAGCGATTGCAGACCTTTTGCCTACTTTATTGGAAACTGTAACAGAACTATTTTCGCAGTTGTTAAATACGATACTGACATTACTACCTCAGTTAATCCCAGCCGCTGTTGATGCCATTATGACAATTGTGCAGGCTTTGATTGATAACTTGCCGTTGCTCGTAGAGGCGGCAGTTCAGTTGGTGGTTGCATTGGTAGAAGGTATTGGTACGGCTCTGCCACAGCTTATTCCGGCAGCAGTACAAGCTATTGTAACGATAGTGCAGGGATTGATTGAAAATCTGCCTTTGATTTTAGATGCAGCCTTACAGCTTATTATGGGTCTTGCACAGGGACTTCTTACTGCAATTCCAATGCTAATAGAGGCACTGCCGTCTATTATCATAGCCATTGTGGAATTTCTCATCAGTTCGATTCCACAAATCATCGAAGCAGGCATTCAACTTTTGACCTCTTTGGTATTGGCTTTGCCAGATATCATCACGGCAATTGTAGCGGCAATCCCGGAAATTATTATGGGAATTGTAAATGCAGTGCTTGGCAATATTCCTCAAATCATCATGGCAGGTGTGCAGTTGCTGACAGCTCTCATTACGAATCTTCCGACCATCATCGTAGAAATCGTAAAAGCCGTGCCACAGATTATAGCAGGTCTTGTATCTGCATTCAGACAGGGTGTATCTCAACTTGCTGATGTGGGTGCGAACCTTGTGCGGGGACTTTGGAATGGTATCCAGTCCCTTGCATCGTGGCTTTGGGACAAGGTATCCGGTTGGGTTTCGTCCATTTGGGATGGTATCTGCGACTTCTTCGGTATCGCATCTCCTTCTAAGGAAATGGGATGGGTTGGTGAGATGCTTGTGGAAGGTCTTGCAGGTGCAATCAATGCCAACGGTAAGGATGCTGTTGTGGCCGCTGAGGGCATGGCGAATGATATCAACGGTGTCATGCATGGTCTGGCATCAGATATACAGACAAGCCTGCCAACAGACTTTGATTTTTCAACCGATGTGGGATACAGGGTCAATGGGCAGACGGTTTCCGTCTTTGGGAACAATTCAGCAAGTTTTAGCTTGAATCAGCCGATTATGATTGACGGTAAAACCATAACGACGATTGTTTCACAAATTCAGTACAGCCAAGGACGAGCATCTATTCGTAACCTTGGTACGGCATAAGAAAGGAGGTCTTTTATGTCTTATTTTGTTGATGGTGTGACTTATTACACCGTTCGGTTTTTAAATTACGCAGGCACAGACCTTCTTGGAACGGCGGATGTGGAGGCAGGAGGAGATGCCACTCCTCTTGCCCCTACCACGGAAGTGTTCGAGGATAAGGTCTTTGTTGGGTGGAATGCTGATATTACAAAGGTCATGGAAGATATGACCGTGCGTCCGGTATATCAGTCACTTTTTGTGGTTACTTTTATGAATGCTGACGGCACGGAGGCTGTTTCCATTCAGTATGTTGAACCAGATGGTGATGCAGTTCCCCCGACACCGGAAAAAATATCCGGAAAGATATTTATCAGTTGGAGCGCATCGTTTTTCAGTGTTAACTCTGACCGCACAATAAATCCGATATACCGTGAGATACCACCAAGACCGGAATTAAAGTTCTATGAAGCTGTCGCAGACGGCTCGTCCGGAGAACTGATTAAAACTTATCGTGCTGTGAACTCCTGCAGCATCGTACAGAAACTGAGTGGAGAATGCACGATTGATGTAAGCCTTCTTACAAGAAATACGGAAGGACATGTGGATGTCAACAGCCGTCTTGAGGTGGAGGGACTTGTATTTTATATCAACGGTCTGAAAAAGAACATTTCCGGAGGCATCTGCTATACGCAGTTTATCGGTGAGCATATCACTTACATCCTGAACAATGACGAATACAAGGTGGCTGCATTCGACCAGTCAGGCACGGTAAAAAGCATACTGAAGACCTTGCTGAAAGGGACTCCTTTTACGGTTGGTACGGTTGATATTGAAACGGAAGTTACTTTGCGTATCAACAAGGAATGTACCCGTCGTGCCGCTATCATGCAGCTTTTGGCACTAGCAGATGGAGAAATTGAATATTACGGCTATACCATTGGCATTCGCAGTCATGTAGGAAATGAAACTCCGATAGATATCTTAAAAAAGGCAGCAGTACAGGATATCAGTTTTTCCTACAGTGTTGCGGATAACACAACAAATTATGAGATTTCACTGTATAAGAAAGGTACTCTTGAACTTGGTGATGAATTGATTGTAGCGTTTAAGCCGATGGAAATCGAAACAGAAAGTCGAATCGTAGGTATGGACTGGAATCCGTTCAATCGTAAAGAAGTGAGAATTACCATCGGTGCCTATATCCCAACACTAAATGATTCCTTATATGACTACATCAGTATGGTTCAGGATATTACCGAGAGTACGGCAAAATACACTGTTGAATTTGGAGAACTAATTGGGAATGGAACTTTTTATTTTACCCATGCATATCTGGACCGTCCTTATTATCACATTCATACGGATGACGGCAGCGAAGGCACTATCACATTAAACAGAAAAGACGGAAGTGCTTTCGGTTCTTATGTTGGTGCTACCTTATCCGGTGTGCAGTCAACAACTACAACGGTTGTGGTATTTTATTGTACGATATCTGATGAGGCATAGGAGGAGATGTTTATATGCATGAGGCATTTAATGATGCAAAATATACGGAGGCAACAGAGAAAGCCATTGCTTTTATCAAAAGGCAGATGGATGTTAATAATTTCGTGTATCAGATAAACTTTGCCATGCCCTATGAGGATGCGTATAGCGGAAATGTAATCTACGGAACGGTGACGGGTCTAAACGATGACCTTGACCAGATCTTTCCCCTATACATCAATGTGCCGAGTTACTATGATTATTCCTATAGAGGAAAAGTATCCGGAACGTGGCATGATGTTACGGATTACACCGACTATGCTGTCAATGTTTATGTTCTGCAGGATGCAGAGTACAAGGTAATTACCTGCCCTTTGAAAGCGGATGGAACGTGGGAATCCACGATGGATTATAAGGAAACCTATACGGTTCCGGTCTTGGACGCTGAGGGATTAGCAACAGGAGAAACAACGGAGGAAGTGGTTACCTACACACTAGATGTATCTGTTGATGAAGGCATCAAAGAATTCCGTCTTGCCAGAAATCTAAGTAGCCGATGGGAAACCATAAGTACAAGCTCCGATTTGATTGTGGAACGTCTTGTGTATGATGCCACGGAAGAAATATCTGCAGAAGACGGTGGTTATGCCTACCGATATTTCAGTTTCTTTACGATTGGTCTTTACAGTTATTCGGATGCAGAATACACCAATGCCATCTGTAAAATATGGAATGTCGGCGGCGGGATTTATGTCTGGTATACCAATCATGTGGCAGTCGGGCATAAAATTGCAAAACTTTTACAACAGGTCTGGCGAGAAGGCAATTTTCACTATGATGTGGTTGGTATTGCTGGGTCTATTACCAACCTGCAAACAGGTAGACTTCCGGCATCTTTTTTCATTCCGGCGGATGACCCGCAGTATAACAAGGATGGTTCCAGTGCCCTCGGTGTATATGGATATCTCTTGAATTCCAGAACGTGGGCATACGATGTGGGACTTGCCCTTTTAGTGTTTACTACAAGTGGAGATTATGACCTCTGCAAAGAGATGCTTAATCGTATGGTCTATGAACAAAATACAGACGGTAGTTTCAATTTCTCCTATGACATCTACATCGGTCAGATTTTTGATGGATATGTGCGAACTGGAGCAATGGGATGGCTTGTGTGGGGTGCTTGTTATTACACTTTGGAAAGTGGAGACCGTTCCTATGTGGACATGATAGAGAAAGCCGGAAACTGGATACTGTCAAAGCAGATTAATGATAAAGATGATATGCGTTATGGTCTTATCACAGGTGGTTACGGTACCTACCATATGGAGGATTATTCCTATACTGCAGATGAGATGGAATGGTGTTCTGTGGAGCATCAATGCTCTGCTTTGCAAGCTATCGAAGGCTGTGCATTGGTTTTCAAGGATATGAAATATAAGAAAGCTGCAGAACTGGTGCGTGAGAGATTATACCTTACCTGCTATGACAAGAACAACTGCCGTTTCTACCAAGGAATAAACAGTGGTAAGCCGGATGAAGCGTGGGCACTCGACTGTACCACTTGGGCAGGAATGTTGGCATTTTCCATTGTGCATGACGGAACAGCAAAGGACTGCCTTGCAACGGCCAAGGAGGTATATCTTACTACAGGCAAGAGCATCGTTAAGAGTTCAGAATCTGATTACTACAATATGACATACTCCAGTTCGGATACCTTTTCGGGATTCAAGCCATACAGTGACAGAACCGCAGATTACACAGGTGCGCCGGATCTGGTATGGACAGAAGGCACACTCGGATATGCGGCACTTGCTTTGATGTTGGGTCATTGGGATGAAGCGAGAATCTATGTGGACGAGTGTATTAATCTGCAAAATTGCGATGGCAGTACGGGCGGAGTAATCTATACTACGGCTACCTACGGAATGCTGCCGTGGGAGTTTCATGTATGGGAAAGCGTAGTATCCTCGGCATGGCTCTATCTCATCATTCATAATCCGGATGTATTATTTCCGAAAACACTTAGACAAGTTTATTATATGGCCAAAATCGGAAATATCCACGATGAGCGTCCGAGCGAGAATTAAACACTTTATTTGAACGGTTGTCCTTTAGGGCAGCCGTTTTTTAATACAAAAAATAAGAAATGGAGGATTTTCATTATGAAGGAATTTTGGTCAACAATTCAACTTATTTTTACTGCCATCGGGGGATGGCTTGGATACTTTTTGGGTGGCTGCGATGGACTTTTGTATGCTCTGATTGCATTCACAGTTGTGGATTATATCACGGGTGTTATGTGTGCCATTGCAGATAAAAACCTATCAAGTGCTGTTGGTTTTAAGGGTATCTGCCGTAAGGTACTGATTTTTACCCTTGTTGGCATTGCAAACATCATTGATGTTCAGGTTATCGGCTCTGGCTCTGTACTGAGAACGGCAGTTATTTTCTTTTATCTTTCCAATGAAGGTGTATCTCTTTTGGAAAATGCAGCACACATTGGCTTGCCTATTCCTGAAAAATTAAAGGATGTATTGGAACAGTTGCATGACAGAGCAGAAAATACGGAAAGTGAGGATAAATAGTATGAAGTTAGTAGAATCGATTCTTACAAAGAACCCTTGCTATAAGGCAGGAAAGAAGATTACAGTAAAAGGTCTTATGCTGCATTCGGTTGGATGTCCACAGCCAAGTGCAGCAGTTTTTATTAAGAACTGGAATAGTGCTGATTATGATAGAGCTTGTGTACACGGCTTTATTGATGGAAATGATGGGACTGTATATCAGACATTGCCGTGGAATCATCGCGGTTGGCACGGTGGTGGTTCTTCCAATAATACGCATATCGGTGTAGAAATGTGTGAGCCTGCCTGCATTAAATATACAGGTGGTTCTACATTTACTTGCTCTGATATTACTACGGCAAAGGCAGTGGCAAAACGCACTTATGAGGCAGCTGTTGAGTTATTTGCAATGCTCTGTGATACCTATAATCTTGACCCTCTTGCAGATGGTGTAATTGTAAGTCATGCAGAAGGACATAAGAGAGGAATTGCATCTAATCACGGTGACCCAGAGCATTTATGGAAACAGCTTAATATGGGATATACAATGAACGGATTCCGAAAAGCTGTGAAAAACGCAATGGGTACAGATACACCTTCTGATAATGAAGAAGATATCTCATATCCTGAAAAGTTGACTTCCGGTTATTACAGAGTGCGTAAGACTTGGAGTGATAAGAAGTCACAGCTTGGAGCATATCGTGTTCTTTCTAATGCAAAAGCGAAAGCAGATGAAAATAGTGGTTATTCTGTCTTCTCTGATGATGGTAAAGTAGTCTATTCCCCTTCCAATAACAAAACGGAGGAAAAGGAAGAAACGGTAACAAAATTTGAACCATACCGTGTTCGTGTCAGCATTACAAACTTAAATATCCGTAAAGGACCGGGTACAAACTTTGGCAAGGTTGGTCAGTACACAGGCAAAGGTGTATTTACGATTGTAGAAGAGGCTGATGGTTCAGGTGCTACCAAGTGGGGACTTTTGAAATCCTATGCTAAAAACCGTAATGGTTGGATTTCCCTTGATTATGCAAAGAGACTGTAATTGAATATGTGATTGTAATGCCCGTTAGAGATTTATTTCTCCGACGGGCATTATTTTTTTGAAATTTTTTAGAAAGCTGTCCAATCTGTCCTTCTCCCAAGGCTAATAGGTAGAGGGTCACAAGAAAAGAAACCCTCGGAAAGAGGTGACGGATATGAAACACAATTTAAAAATCAGTGTTTCCAAAGAGCCAAAGAAGGAAGGTGTTGTCAGTTGCCGCAATGTTACCGTGCGAGAACGCCTCTTGCGTTTTCTCCTTGGTGACAAGCAGAAACTGACCATCATCGTGCCGGGTGACACCGTTTCGGAATTGGCCATTGCACAAATCAAGGAAGGAGGACAAATTCATGAGTAAAATGAGCGAACTGGCAGCAGAACTTACAGAGTTAAAGCGTTGTGGAGAAATCCTTATTGGAATATCTGAAACATTGACACAAATGTTTAGTTCGGATGTCACAGAAGAAAAACAAGAGCCAACTAAAGAACAGGAAGTAAAACAGGAAAAAGCATTGTCAATTACAGATGTTCGCAAGGTACTGGCAGAAAAATCCCGTAACGGTCATACAGCAAAAGTCAAAGAACTCCTTATTAAGTATGGAGCAGATAAATTGTCTGAAATTGACCCATCAAAATATGCGGCACTTGTAGCCGAGGCGGAGGTGCTGTGATATGGGAAAACACGCATTGCTTTCTGCATCCAGTAGCCATAGATGGTTATCCTGCCCACCGTCAGCACGACTTTGTGCAGATGGAGAAGATAAAGGTAGTGAATATGCCAGACAAGGCACGGATGCACATATTCTTTGCGAGTATAAGCTAAAGAAAATGCTCGGTATGGACTGTGATGACCCTACAGAATCACTTTCTTTCTATGATGAAGAAATGGAAGAGTGTGCGGATGGGTATGCAGGTTTTGTAGTAGAGCAGCTATCCAAAGCAAAGGAAATCTGCACTGACCCGGTAGTGTTGATTGAACAGAAATTGGATTTTTCTAAATATGTATGTGAGGGATTTGGTACTGGTGACTGCGTTATCGTTGCTGATGGAACTGTATCGGTGATTGATTATAAGCACGGTCTGGGTGTTCTTGTATCAGCAGAAAACAATCCACAGATGATGTGTTATGCTCTCGGTGCCTTGGAGTTGTTTGATGGAATTTACGATGTGGATACCGTCAGTATGACTATCTATCAGCCACGCAGGGAAAACATCAGTACCTTTATCATTTCTAAAGCAGAACTTATACAGTGGGCAGAAACGGTTCTTGTTCCTACGGCAAAATTGGCCTATGCGGGAGAAGGAGAATTTAAGGCTGGCGAGCATTGTCAGTTTTGCAAAGTAAAAGCTACCTGCCGCAAACGTATGGAATACAATATGGAACTTGCCAGATATGACTTTGAAATGCCTGCAACATTAAGTGAAGAAGAAATTGCAGTCATTCTTACCAAGGTGGATGAGTTATCTGCTTGGGCAGAAGATGTCAAAGAATATGCTCTGACTCAGGCACTTGCAGGAACGAAATACACCGGATTTAAGGTGGTGGAAGGTCGCTCTAATCGTAAGTATACAGATGAAACCAAGGTGGCAGCAGTTGTATCGGATGCAGGATTTGACCCTTATGAAAAGGAAGTGGCAGGAATTACTGCTATGCAGAAACTTCTCGGTAAAAAGAAGTTTGAAGAATTACTCGGAAGTCTTGTGTATAAGCCACAGGGCAAACCAACACTCGTGCCGGAGAGTGATAAACGTTCGGCAATGAATACAGCAATTGAAGATTTTAGTGAAAATTAAGGAGGAAAAATTTATGTCAATTATTAATAATCCAATGAAAGTTATTACAGGCCCTGAAACAAGATGGTCTTATGCAAATGTGTGGGAGCCTAAGTCGATTAATGGAGGTACACCGAAGTATAGTGTAAGTCTTATCATCCCTAAATCTGATACCAAGACGGTAGAAAAGATTCAGTCTGCTATTCAGGCGGCTTATGATGAAGGACAGGGCAAATTGAAAGGTAACGGCAAATCCGTTCCTGCACTTTCTGTACTTAAGACACCACTCCGTGATGGAGATGCAGAAAGACCGGATGACCCTGCGTATGCCGACAGTTATTTCATCAATGCAAACAGCGCGGTAGCACCGGGCATTGTAGATGTAGACCGTCAGCCTATTATCGACAGAAGTGAAGTATACAGTGGCGTTTATGGACGTGCCAGCATCAATTTCTATGCTTTTAATTCCAATGGTAATAAAGGCATTGCCTGTGGTCTTAATAATCTTCAGAAGGTTAAGGATGGAGAACCTTTGGGTGGTAAGTCTCGTGCAGAGGATGATTTTGCGACAGAAAACGATGATGACTTTTTAGCATAAGGAAGGAATGGTGACAAACTATGACAACGATTGAGATTTTGTTTGCAATGGCAATGATTGTTATTTGGGGATGCTTTGGAATTACTATGGTGATTTCAAGTGTTCAGAGTTTCATTTATGACAGAAGACGTGAAAAGCGTGAACTGGAAAGAGATGCAAGAGACCGTGAATACCACGAAGAACGCATGAAAAATTTGAAGTAAGGATATGGCGGGACGGCAGGGATTATCTTTGCCGTCTTTGTCCTTATTATGGAGGAATGTTATGAGTCAAATTAAGACAATATCCATCGACATCGAAACTTTTTCAGATGTCGATTTACAAAAAAGTGGAGTTTATAAATATGTGGAGTCTTCCCTATTCGAAATCCTGTTATTTGGTTATTCAGTAAATGGTGGCGAAGTGCAAGTAGTGGATCTGGTGCAGGGAGAAAGCATCCCAACAGATATTTTAGTAGCGCTGACAGATGATAATGTCATCAAATGGGCTTTTAATGCACAGTTTGAACGAATCTGCTTGTCAGCTTATTTGCAGAAACATTACCCACAGCATTTTTACAGTTACAGTATCACAGAGGATAGTGTTGGAAATTATCTTGCCCCATTCTCATGGAGATGTTCTCTTGTGTGGTCTGCCTATATGGGTCTTCCACTATCCCTTGCAGGAGCAGGTGCTGTGCTTGGATTACCAGAGCAGAAATTAAAAGAAGGCAAAGAGTTGATTCGTTATTTTTGTGTTCCGTGTAAACCAACGAAAACCAATGGCGGCAGGGAGAGAAATTTACCTCATCACGATATGGCCAAGTGGCAGATGTTTCTTTCATATAATAAGCGTGATGTTGAGGTAGAAATGGCCATTCAGTCAAAGTTAAGCAACTACCCTGTCCCCGATTTTATTTGGGAGGAATATTGCCTCGACCAAGAAATCAATGACCGTGGCATTGCCCTTGATATGGAGGTTGTAACAAATGCAATAGCTACGGATGAACGTTCTAAAAATCATCTGATGGCAGAGATGAAAGAATTGACAGGACTTGAAAATCCTAACTCTGTACAACAGATGAAACAGTGGTTATTAGATAGAGATTTAGAAACGGATTCTCTTGATAAGAAAGCAGTTGCTGGGTTGCTAAAAACTGTTGATGAACCATTACGCTCGGTGCTTACCTTAAGGCAGCAGCTTGCAAAATCTTCTGTGAAAAAATATCAGGCAATGGAAAATGCTGTGTGTAAAGACGGACGTGCCAGAGGGATGTTCCAGTTCTACGGTGCCAATAGGTCAGGAAGATGGGCTGGCAGACTGATACAGTTGCAGAATTTACCACAAAACCATATGCCGGATTTGGAAGAGGCTCGCTCTCTTATAAAGGCAAATGACTATGATGCGTTGGAACTTTTGTATGATGATATTCCAGATACCTTGTCACAACTTATTCGTACAGCTTTTGTACCCAAGAATGGAATGAAATTTGTGGTCGCAGACTTTAGTGCTATTGAAGCAAGGGTGCTTAGTTTTCTTGCTGGCGAAATGTGGAGAGCAGAAGTTTTTGCTAACGGTGGTGATATCTATTGTGCATCAGCCAGTCAGATGTTTCATGTTCCTGTGGAAAAGCACGGTGTAAATAGCCATCTCAGACAAAAGGGTAAGATTGCGGAATTGGCACTCGGTTATGGTGGTTCGGTTGGTGCTTTGAAATCTATGGGGGCTTTGGATATGGGACTTTCCGAAGAAGAACTGCAGCCACTTGTGGATGCGTGGCGTAGTGCTAATCCAATGATAGTGCAGTTTTGGTGGGATGTTGACCGTGCTGTAAAGACAGCAGTAAAACAGAAAATCAGTACAGAAACCCACGGTATTCGCTTTGTATGTAAAAGTGGGATGCTATTTATTAAATTGCCATCTGGGAGGTCACTATCTTATGTGAAACCACATATGGGAGAAAATAAATTCGGTGGCGAATCAGTAACTTATGAAGGAGTCGGTGCTACTAAAAAGTGGGAACGCATCGAAAGTTACGGTCCCAAGTTTGTGGAGAATATTGTGCAGGCTATCAGCCGTGATATTTTGATGTATGCCATTCGTACTTTGAGTCATTGCTTTATCTGTGGTCATGTTCACGATGAGATTATTATTGAGTGTAGCAAAGGAGTATCGGTAGATGCTATATGTGAGCAGATGGGAAGAACTCCACCGTGGATAGACGGACTGCTCCTTCGTGCCGATGGCTACGAAACGGAATTTTATAAAAAAGATTAGAGAAACTGTCCAATTTTACCTCCTGCCAAGGCTATTAGGCAGGAGGTGTTTTTTATGGCAGATGAAAACAGAGTAGTAACGATGATTACAGAACCGGGACTTTCCCCTGCACCAATAAAATCCCGTATGACCGAGGAGCAGTTAAAGGGTGATTATAAATATTGCATGGCACAGAAATTGGTAAAAGCAATGCTGGAAAAGGGTTTAATTTCTGTGGATGAATTCAACAAAATAACGGAGAAAAATCGCAAAACTTTCTCCCCGTATTTAGCTGAGATAATGTCATAAATGACTTGATATTTCGGCACTATTACGGGAATATGTCCATACCGAAAGCGAGGTGAGATGATGAAAAGGATAACAAAAATTGAGGAAAATAAAGCCTTACTCATACGAAAGAAAATTCGTGTTGCAGCCTATTGCCGAGTATCTACGGCAAGTGATGAACAGCTTATCAGTTTGGAGGCTCAAAAAGCACATTACGAGGATTACATCAAATCCAATGATGAGTGGGAGTATGCTGGTCTTTATTATGATGAAGGGGTCACAGGTACAAAAAAGGATTGCCGTGATGGGTTGCTTTCCCTTGTGGAGGATTGTGAAAAAGGTTTGATAGATCTGGTCATTACAAAATCCATCAGCCGTTTCAGTAGAAATACAACAGACTGCTTGGAATTGGTACGAAAGTTACTCGACCTAAAGGTTACCGTTATTTTTGAAAAAGAAAATCTAAACACAGGCACTATGGAGAGTGAACTAATGCTTTCAATACTTAGTAGCCTTGCAGAAAGCGAATCCGTATCCATTTCTGAAAACAGCAAATGGTCGGTTCAGAAACGCTTTCAGAATGGAACCTTTATCATCGGCTACCCACCATATGGATATATGAACCTAAATGGTGAAATGGTAATTGTGCCTGAACAGGCAGAAGTTGTAAAACAAATTTTTGCAGATACACTTGCCGGAAAAAGTACCCATGTGATTGCAAAGGAACTAAATGATAGAGGTATTAAAAGCAAAAAAGGTGGAAAGTGGTATCCCGGAACTATCAATGCAATCATTCGCAATGAGAAGTTTACGGGAGATGTTATTTTCCAAAAGACCTATACCGACAGCCGATTTACTCGTCATACCAATTACGGTGAGTGTGATAGGTATTTATGCGAAGGTCATCACGAGGCTATTGTTAGCCACGAGATATTTGATAAGGCCAACGAAGTATTGAATCAAAGAGGCAAAGAAAAAGGCAACGGTGAAAACACACAGCGTTATCAGAACCGTTATGGTTTTTCGGGTAGAATCAAATGTGGTGAGTGTGGTAGTGTATTTAAACGCAGGATTCATTACAAACCAAGCGGAGATTATATAGCTTGGTGCTGTACCCACCATATTGAGGATAAAACAGCCTGCTCTATGAAATACATCACAGACGATGGAATAAAGGCTGCGTTTCTTACAATGATGAATAAGCTGATATTTGCTCATCAGATAGTCCTTAAACCGCTACTTCACAGCCTGCAAGGTTTGGATGATAAAGACCGATTATTGCAACTACAAGACTATGAGGACAGGTTGGAAAAGAATATGGAGCAAAGGCAGGTACTTACAAGTCTGATGGCAAGTGGTCTGTTAGAGCCAGCACTTTTCAACCGTGAAAACAATATGCTGATTGCACAGGAACAGCAGCTCTTGGAAGAAAAGAACAGTATTATGAATTCCGTAAGCGGTGACCGAACCAAGGTGGATGCCTTGAAGAAACTTATAAAAGCTGTATCGGGCAGAAGTATGTTAACAGAATATGAGGATGAATTCTTTCTTTCCCATGTAGAAACAGTCACGGTACTTTCAAGGGATGAGATTGTATTTGTTTTAAAGTGTGGTTTGAAATTAAAGGAAAGGTTGGTGGCATAATGGCACACATTCCCTACGGATATAAAATAGTGGATGGTAAAGCAGAAATTGACGAAGAGCAAGCTGGTGTTGTAAGAGCATTATTTGAAGGATATATTTCCGGTTTGGCTCTAAAGGTAGCAGCTGAACAAGCAGGACTGAATATTTACCACGGCAGTGCCGGGCGAATGCTGAGGAATACGCACTACCTTGGAGATGAATATTACCCTACCATTATTGACAAAGCATTGTTTGATAAAGCAGAAGAAATCAGAGTGGCAAAGGCAGGTGCCTTGGGTAGAATCAGAGAATTGGATAAGCCATCAAAAGTTGTGGCGAACAAAAGTTTTACTATAAAGCTGATTGAGATGAAATTCACAGACCCTTTTGCACAGGCGGAATATGCATACAGTTTGATAGAAAGCGAGGTGGCAACAGTTGAGTAAGAATATAACGGTTATCCCGGCACGAAGACGAGTCGGAAACACTGTGAACAAGGAAGTAAAGCCGAAACTTAAGGTCGCAGCGTACTGCCGTGTGAGTACCGACAGTGATGAACAGGCTACAAGTTATGAGGCGCAGGTGGAGCATTACACCAACTTCATACAGAAAAATGATGAGTGGGAATTCGCAGGCATATTTGCTGACGATGGTATTTCTGGAACTAACACAAAAAAGCGAGAAGAATTTAATCGTATGATTGAGGAATGTATGGCAGGTCATATTGATATGATTATTACAAAGTCCATCAGCCGATTCGCAAGAAATACACTTGATTGTCTGAAGTATATCCGTCAGCTAAAGGAAAAGAATATTCCCGTATTTTTTGAAAAAGAGAACATAAACACAATGGATTCCAAGGGCGAGGTTTTATTAACCATTATGGCCAGTCTTGCACAGCAGGAGTCGGAATCTTTAAGCAAAAATGTAAAGTTGGGATTGCAGTTTAGATACCAGAATGGCGAGGTGCAGGTAAACCACAATCGTTTCATGGGTTATACAAAGGACGATAAAGGACACCTTGTGATAGAGCCAGAGGAGGCTGAAATTGTAAAACGCATTTATTTGGAATATCTGCAAGGGGCAAGTCTAAAGCAAATCGGAGAAGGTTTGCAGGAAGACGGAATCCTAACTGCCGCGGGTAAAGAAAGGTGGCGTCCAGAAACCATTAAGAAAATTCTAAGTAATGAAAAGTACATCGGAGATGCCCTTCTTCAGAAAACCTATACGGTGGATGTGCTTACTAAAAAGCGAGTGAAGAATAACGGCATTGTTCCACAGTATTATGTAGAAAACAACCATGACCCTATCATTCCCCGTGACCTTTATATGCAAGTGCAAGAGGAAATGCTAAGACGAGCCAATCTCCACAGTGGAGAAAACAGAAAGAAAAGGGTTTACAGTAGTAAATTTGCACTTTCCAGTATTGTGTACTGTCCAAAGTGTGGTGACATCTATCGCCGGATTGCTTGGAACAACCGAGGGAAACACTCCATTGTATGGCGTTGCGTAAGCCGAGTGGAACACGGACCAAGCTGTTGTGATTCACCGACCGTTCAGGAAACTGACCTGCAGAATGCCGTGGTAAAAGCCATTAACTTAGCTCTTGGTGGCAAGAATGAGATGCTTGTCACCTTGGAAGATAATATTGCTACTGTTTTTGCTTTGGGGGATGACGGTTCGATAGAAAGTATTAATGCCAAGCTGGAAGAATTGCAGAAGGAATTGTTAAAGAGAGCTAATGCCAAAAAGGATTATAATGACCTTGCCGATGAGATTGACCGTTTGCGTGAACTGAAACAGGATGCAATGGTAGAGAATGCAGTGCGTGAGGGATTGAAACAAAGGATGGCTGAAATGAAACAGTTCCTTGCAGAACAGACAGACGAGATTGAAGAATATGATGAGGCATTAGTCAGAAGAATGATTGAAAAGATAACAGTGCATGAAGATAGATTCACGGTTGAGTTCAAATCCGGCACAAGCATAAATGTAGAAAGATAAAATAGATTCACGGTTAGCACCTTGCAGAAATGCAGGGTGTTTTCTGTTGCAAAAATTTCATCTGCTGGTTACGTGCAAATATTGTAAAATGTCGGATTTTGTGATATAATAAATAATCTTATTTGTGTTAGAACTAATAAGTATTGCGAATAGGAGCAGTAAATACATGATTAAAAACAATATAGAAGTAGATGTAAAAGTAAAGTGTATAGAGAACGGAACTACGCAGGCACAACTTGCGGAAACTATTGGAACAACAGGACAATATGTAAATCGTATCATCAAGAAACAAGATGGTATTGTTAATAAGACCTTCGTGCAGATGCTTGAGGCTCTTGGATACGATATCGAATTAACCTATGTAAAAAGAGAGATTTGAGCGAAACAATAATTTTAGGAGGACACAATGTGTCCATGTGCTTTGTTACAATAATAATATCTCCCCTATTATACACTGAAAGGATGAAAAATTATGGCAAAGGAAAATGCTATTCTCGATAAAGAAGAAACTTTAAGCGAAGAATTGTCGGAGTCATTTGACTTTGATGAGTTGGAGGAAAAACTTCAAAGACAGTTGGAAGAGGAACTCGCAGATATGCAGTTTCTTGCAGAAGAAAAAGAAAAGATTGGAAATCCAGACAATCTGGGTAGTGTCATCATGGATGTTGTGTGGGAGCAATTTTTAAACCAAGTTGCTGTTACTGCGGGCGAAGATTTTATCAAAGAAAATAGAGGACTTCATCTTGATTTGAGAAAAGAGGCTCATATTCAGACAACAAAGAATTTTGCAGAAGGTAAAATTGCAACACATAATACTGAAATCGATTATCAGGAAAGGTATGACGATTGGCAGAGTAACTTCCAAAAGGATCCTAACATTGAACATAAAACAAGCAATTACAGATACAATGACGAACAACAGGTATGGGAAAAACATGATACCAGAAGTGATTCTTGGAAGAAAGTATTGAACAAGGATGCTCGTGCCGATTTTGATAAAGGCAGACCAACAGGTAATAATACAGCCAATACAAATATGGACCATACTGTTTCTGCAGGTGAGATTATTCGCGACCCGGATGCAAATGCTCACATGACTCGCGAAGAGCAGGTCGCTTTTGCTAATAGTGAGAAAAATCTCAATTTGATGGATTCGGCTGCTAATCAATCTAAGGGCGATTCTACTATGTCTGAATTTTTGGATAGTGAAAGAGATGGAAAGAAGGCAGCAGAACGCTTTAATATTGATGAAGAAGAACTTCGTAAAAAGGATGCAGAGGCTCGTGAGGAATACGAAAAACAGAAAAAAGAGGCTGAGCAAAAATCCATTGAAGCAGGAAAAAAATCCCGAAAAGAAGAGGCATTCCGTATTGGTGGGAAAGCACTTCGTGCGGTACTTATGCAGTTATTGGCCGAACTTGTCAGAGAGATTATTGCCAAGCTGGTTAAGTGGTTTAAATCATCCCAAAAAGCCTTGGATACTCTGTTGGATAGTCTGAAAGAAGCAATTCATTCTTTTATCGGTAAGATGAAACAGCATTTTATTAATGCAGGGAACACGCTGTTTACTACTGTTGCAACAGCAATTTTAGGTCCTATTGTTGGAACATTTAAAAAAGTGTGGATTATGCTGAAACAGGGATGGAGTTCCCTCAAAAATGCCGTTGCTTATATCAAGGACCCTGCAAATAAAGGAAAGCCTATCGGAAGATTGCTGATGGAAGTTGGGAAAATTGTAATTGCGGGTATGACTGGTGTTGGCGCTATGATACTTGGAGAAGTAATTGAAAAGGGGCTAATGACTATTCCTATCTTTGCAGTTGAGATTCCGTTACTTGGTAGCTTGGCGAACATATTGGGTATTTTCCTTGGTGCTGTTGTTGCAGGTATTATTGGTGCGATAGCAATTAACATCATCGAGAAGCAGATTGAAAAGGACATGAAGCGAGAAAATGTCGATGCTCAAATAAAGAAAGGCAATGAAATCTTAAGAACGCAGCATCAGTTACAGGTTGTTAATGAAGAACAACTTGACCACACAAAATCGGTAGCGGCACAGAATATATACGAGCGTCATGTTGCTGCGGCCAATATGATGGTGGATTCTGTTGAAACTATTAGAGCAAATTGTGAAACTGATGAAAGCATTCAAGATGCTTTCGATGATATTGATAAGCTATTTGATGAATTGGAGGATTGATGATATGAAAAAGGTATTCTACATCATAGGTGCTGGTTTAGTCATAGGTGCTACGGTAGCTACCGCTGTGTATTTGTTGAAGAATAAGAAAAAGAAAGAATGTGGGGAAGATTACGATTACAAGGACTCTGCAGAAAAGCGAGTAGCAACAGATGATGAACTTTCAACGGAGATTACCCCCATCCACGATGACCCTGGGTATGAAGACGTAAAAAGTTCTGCGATTGGAAGTATGTATTCCAGACATGAAGGTGCAGCTACCATCATGAGTGATTCAGTAGAGGCGATTCTTGAAAACGTGAAGATTTCCAAAGGTACAAATGACGAAATCGACGAGGTTTCTGCTGAATTAGATAAAATGCTAAGTGAGGACTAAAGATGGGTGAATTAGTTATACAGTATCATGATTTTGAAAATGCAAAAAAGGAAATAAAGAAGTTTTCTGAACAGTCCACAACAGATTTAGATTTGAAAAGAGTAGATGACTCTAAAGGTGTTGGCGAATTTCTGGGCGATTGGATTTTCGGACGTGGAATTGGGTTGAACCATAAGGTTACAGGTGAGGAATTAAATGAATTAACTTCGCAAATCCAATCTCATTTGCACAGTATTAATAATACTCAAATTAAGCTGATTAAGGAATTTGGACAGGTATACAGTGCTTTGGAAGCTTTGGATAAGGATTACATCCAAGCTATTCTGGTTTCTATTAAGGCGACTGAAGAAACAAGTGAAAGCATTCAAAAAACACAAGAACAGATTAAAAAAATTGTTGAAAATCAGCGAAAAACCCTTGAGGAACTCAAAAAGTTTAAGCAGAAATTGGATGGCTATGCCCATCTGGGAGATATTGATAAAATTTGGGGTGACTGCCAAAAATGGCATCAAGAGATGACCTCTCTTTCAAAGGGGATTGCTACAGCTACTGAGCATAGTAAAGAAAGCATCAAAAAGGTAGACGCTTTAAAAATTGCATTTACGGCAGCAGAAAAGAAAACAAGTGATTTGTCGGAACAACTCTCTCAGATGATAAAAAGGTTGAAGTCAATCAGTGCATTTACCAGTGCTTTGGAGACAATCACTCATTTGCAAGATGTTGATGCAATGTGGGAATCCCTCTCTGCAGCACACGACTCTATGAGACGTATCAACGGAGACGTTGAGAAAATTCAGAAAGTATCATCTAAACATCAAGAAGAAATCAATAAGTTGCTTGCGTTCACAGAAAAAATATCTTTCCTTAAGCACTTGACGTATGTGGACAATATCTGGACTTGGATGGAAGAGCAGAAACCTCACTTGAAAGAGGTCGACCGCATTAACGAAGAGCAGAATGGTAGATTAGATGCATTATCTCAAAAAAGCGAAGAAATTAGTGGACGTGTATCCAAAACCACGGATAGCCTTCGTATTCTGAATGAGTATATGAATAGCCTCGACAATATTGTACATTTGGAAGATGTGGATAGTACATGGCAAGTTGTTGAGAAACATACGGAACAGTTAAGTGAGATAGAAAAACAGAATGGTAGCATTGTTTCTACTGTTCAAAAAAACAAGGAAGATGTAGAAGCAAAAATTGCAGCCGCTATTCAAGAAACAAACAGTTCAATTGAATCTTTAACAAAGAAGCTAAAGTATGCGTATTGGATTGCCGGAGTGGCTGCGGGATTGGCGATAATCGAGTTGATGTTGCTTCTATTATGAAGGTAATACAATGGATAAATATGGTCAAGCACTAATAAATAATGCATCTAAATTAGATGCGGTCACAGATGCCTGTGGAGAAATAACGAAGTTAGCAACTGTGATTGTAGAGGAATATAGCAAGCCTGCTACAATTTCGATTCTGAAAAAAATCTCAGAATCAGTTGATAATCCTAGATACAAGATTGAAGCAAAACGTGCAGCTCAGGTTGTTAATTCTAGCTTGATTGAGTTTTATGGTTATTCTACTATACAGAGCATTTGCAAACCTGAGACAGACGCGGATGAAGATACAAGAACGCTCCAAGATTTGTTGGATGAATTGAATGCCCTTATTGGCTTGGAAAAGGTCAAAAGTAAGGTTCAAGATTTAATTGTATATCAAAAAGTTCAGAAGATGCGTCGGGAGAATAATCTTCACTCTACAAAGAATACATTGCATCTTGCGTTTACCGGAAATCCCGGAACGGGAAAAACAACGGTTGCCAGAATTGTTGGAAGAATCTATAAGAGAATAGGGTTGCTGTCAAAGGGGCATTTTGTTGAGGTTTCACGAACTGACCTTATTGCTGGATATCAAGGACAAACTGCACTTAAAGTAAAAAAAGTAATTGAGCAGGCAAAAGGTGGTGTGTTGTTCATTGATGAGGCATATAGCATCACGGAGAATGACCATTCCGACTCATATGGCAGAGAGTGTCTAACAGAATTAACGAAAGCCTTGGAAGATTATAGGGATGATCTGGTCGTGATTGTCGCTGGATACACCGAACCTATGAATAAGTTTTTTGAGTCAAATCCCGGATTAAAATCTCGCTTCAATACATTTATAGAATTTGATGATTATTCTCCTAATGAATTGGATAGAATATTGATTTCTATGTGTAAAAATAACGATTATGTTTTGGATGATAAAGCTAAAGAAAAAATCCATTTATATTTTGAACAGCAAACGTCATCGAAGGATGAAAACTTTGCAAACGGTAGATTGGTGCGAAATCTTTATGATGATTTGGTTATGAATCATGCAAGACGAGTAATTGATATCACTAATCCAGACAAGAGTGTACTGTCAACTATTACATCCACAGATTTTACTATTCTATATCAAATAAGGAAATGAATAATATACCAGAGAGTAGAAGTCTGGAATATTAGATAGTCAATGGGTAGAAATGTGAAAGTATGTTTTAAGAATCTAAAAAGGTTTGTTTTGATACGATTATAACGACGATTTATTATGTGATTAAACAAGCAAGGAGATGTATGTAATATGAAATATTCGGAATATGCTGGTCTAAGGTGGGGAAAACTCAATGATAATGACAAAAAATTTCTTTTGAAAAATGCCATTTGTAGAGGTGGAATGACAGGTAGTCCTTTAACACAAGGTGAGGGAATGGTAGAGTTTGCGGAAACGCTGGCGGTTTTAGGTGCTGTTTATGACGGAAATATAGTAATTGATGATGAGGCAGAATTATATAATCCGTGTATTGGTAATGATGGAAGACCATTAACTGAGGAAGATTTAGAGAAAATGTTAGATGAGTATAAAGCTACATCTGAAAATGAGAATCTTATGAATGAGTATGAATATTATATGAAAAACAGACCTCATGTTGTTATTCTTGGAGCTGGAGCGAGTTGTGCAACAATACCCAATGGAGATAAATATGGGAAGAAAATATCTGCTATGAGTGGTTTTATTGAAAAACTCGGTCTAACTGATATTCTTTCAAAAATTAGTATACACACTTCTTCGGATAACCTTGAAGATATATATATGGAAATCGACGAACGCAGTCAAGAAGAGGAAGAATGTAGAAAAGTAAAAGAAGAATTAGAAAAAATAATTTGGGAGTACATGAGTAGTTACGAATTACCAGATAATCCTACGATATATGATTTTCTTGTATTAAGTCTTACAGAGAAAGATTTGATTGTTACATTTAATTGGGATCCATTGTTGGTTCAAGCTATATGTAGGATGCAACGATATACAAGTAATATACCACAGGTTGCTTTTCTACACGGGAATGTCGCAGTTGGGTTTTGTGAAGATGATAATATAATGGGAAATGTAGGTGAGTTATGCAGATGTGGAAAATCATTAAAACCAATGAAATTGCTATTCCCCGTGAAGAAGAAAAATTATAGCAGTGATATTGCTATTCGTAAATCGTGGAAAACTCTTAACAATGCGTTAGAAAAAGCCTATATGATTACAATCTTTGGTTATAGTGCACCTAAAAGTGATATTGAAGCTGTGTCAATGATGAAAAAAGCATGGGGAACGGTTTCGGATAGGAATCTGGAAGAGATAGAAATAATTGATATTAGAAAAGAAGATGACGTTATTGAGTCGTGGAATCAATTTATACATACGCATCATTATTCGTATCACACAAGTTTCTTTGATTCAACATTGGCACGCTGTCCGAGGAGAACGTGTGAGGCCACATTTGATAGACTTATGAATTGTATATGGTTGGATGGAAGTAAAGGATTTAAAGAAAGTATGTCGTTTTTGGATATCGAGAAGTATATTTGCAATTTGATAGAGGAAGAAAAAAATGCAAAAGGGAAAAATATAGTACTTTCAAATCCTTATTATTAAAATTGTAATATGGTGGATATTTTTCCACGGACACGCAGAATAGCAGTGGATATGTTCCCACAAACGCAAAGGGGAATAAAATGGGAAAAATGTGATAAAGACATACTTCCTATCATATCGAGCCATGTTGAAACTGCCGTACTTCTTGTTAGAAAACCTTGATTCTATGCGGGTCTGCAATTTGTCGTAGTAAAAAAGATGTATCTATTTTTGATACATCTTTTTTTATATTAAATTTTATTAAATAGAAGCTTTATAACATTTATTACATATTTACATACTAAAAATTATGCAGCTAAGAAAAAAGTTGACTATTGCAATATCCTGTAATAAACTAGAAAAATATGTACGAATTAAGAATAAATCCCATAGGAGATAAAAAGACGTATGAAAAAAATTGCAACCCTTATCATTGCTCTCGTGATAACTTTGTCAACAAGCTTATCAACAACTTATGCCACATCTCCTTGTCAGGATTTTGAAGATTTTCCATATACTTATTCTGGGGTAGGAACTTTTGCGTATCTGGTAAAGTTGTTGGGGGGAACTTATTCCTGTGATGACTGGAAAGCCATCTGGGAGATTGATGGAGATACATGGGAGGCTACCCTTCATACCAAGGAGAAGGATGGTACTGCTTATTCATACGATTTTCTCGAGGTTAGCCGTAATGGAGTTCCATTGCAATTAACAGAGGACAATTCTTCTAGAGGCAATGGAACTGTCTCTGGTAGAAGATATACGTTGGAGGATTTGGAACTTATGTTAGATATACAAATAGAAATTGACCAAATTAATATGGTGGGATACATAAAAAAGAATAATGAAATGTATTAAAAGTAGAAATGCAGATTGGAATGGCTATCCCTGCCTATGGGTTAGTAATGGTAAAAAAACGTCTAGTTAGCAAAACAGGAACAGCTTTCGAAAGAAGTTACTGCTATCCGTGTGAAGCGATGTTAATAAAAAGAGAAACAGCATTGTGCAATGTAATTCAATGCTGTTTCTCTTTTATAATTATAATGTGACCTTGAAAATGCTACCACCGCATTCGCTTTTTGTGACAGTAATTTCACCGTGATGCTGGTCTATTATGCTTTTTACTATTGAAAGTCCAATTCCTGCGCCACCCATCTGGCGAGAGCGAGACTTATCCACTCTGAAAAAAGGTTCAAATATTAACTCGCGCATTTCCTGAGGAATACCAATTCCAGTATCGGATATTGTAACAACCGTATTTCCCTCTTGTGTAGCAAGGGTAATATCTACGTTACCATCTTCCTGATTATATTTAATTGCATTTTCAATCAGGTTGTAAAACGCCCTGCGAAGAAGGCTCTTGTTTCCCAGAACTGTTTGCTCTGCTCCATGTAACACAAGAGTGACCTTGTTTCTTTCAGTAAGTAATGATAACTCCTCTATGATTTCAAGTAATAAGTGCTTTAGAGCTATTGTTTCATCGTATACCAGCGCGTCGGTGCTAGTAAGGTCTAACAGGTCTTGTACTAAATTAGAAAGGCGATCTGTGTGTGTGCTAATCACCGTGAGTAGCCGGTCATATTCCTCTGGTGTATGAGAGGATTTCTTTTTAAATACATCTACTTTGGTTTTTAAGACTGCCAGAGGGGTGCGAAGTTCATGGGCGGCACTTTGGGAAAATCGTTTCTGCATAGAAAATGCATTATCTAATTTATGACTCATTTCATTGAATGCACTTGTTAAATCAGCAATTTCATCTTTTGTGGGTGGCATCTTTAAATCTTCGGAAAGATTGTGTACGGTTCTATTTTTTATTTGGCAGCTAAGTGCCTGCAGTGGCTTTAGCGCTCGTCCAGATATCACATAGGTTAAACCTCCACCAGCCATGACTATTACAATCATATATAAAACACTTTGGTGACGAAAATTTTGACGTGCCAATTGAGAGTTTTCTGAAGGTATAGACGAAATCTTAGCTGGATTAGTGCGCGCAGCATCTGTTAGCGGCATTTCACCTGCTTCCATTGATGGCAAGATCGGTGTTGCTTCAATCACGTCGACCATGCGATTGGCGGAAATATTTAAAATAGCTGTCAGCCCCACACAGCAGATACTCAGTAATAAGACACTTAAAATAGTGAGTCTCATCCGAATGGACATCTTTTTTAACATGTCTTATTACCTCCACATAAAAAATAGCCTTCCCCGATCTTAGTTACTAAAGCAGTACGTTTTACCGTATCAAGCCCAAGTACTTTATCGTATACGCTACCACGAGCTGATAAAATCAGCACTTTACAATTTTTATTTTGATTTCTTAGATTAGTAAGAATATCGATACCATCCATACCAGGGAGATTTAAATCAAGAATTACAAGATCATAAGTTTCAGTTATAATAAGTTCAAAGGCGTCTTCGCCGTCATAACAAGTGTCCACAGCATAGCCATCGATTTGTAGCCCCTCCGCAGTGGAGTCACATAAATCAATTTCATCTTCTACAACTAAAATACGCATTTTTGTACCTCCAGTCATCTCTATCGAAACCATCGAATTGCTGGCTTTCTACAGTATAAAAGCCGTAATAGTTATTTTCTTCATATTGATTTAATAAGCTATCGATCATGTTGTCTAAATGTGAGAGAAACTCTTCACCGTTCATATTGTTGCTCCATGATATTACAGTGAGAACAGGCTATTTATTTTTCGCTTTAATCTTTATAAACTCTAAAATATCATCTTGGTCTTTCGGAGAAATTTTTTCAAAGCAAAATAATAATTCTTTTTCCTTTCTGTTTAACATCTTCAATTTCTTTTCATTATCAGGATTTCCTAAATAATCTAAAAAATCGGATAACATATTGGAGGCTATATTATTGTTTTCAGGAGATTTGTAAGTTTCTAAAGCATTAGGAGATAGCAATTTAAGTAGTTCATTTACTGGAATATGATAAAGAGACGCTAATTTATATAGAGTATCTGTTGTAGGTGCATTCCTTCCAGTTTCATAGTGAGAATATGCCTGTCTCCCTATGTTTAGATAAGAAGCTACGAATTCCTGTGTATATTCAAATGATTTTCTTAATTCTTTTAATCGTTTCGCAATAAGGCTATTATTCATATGATCACCGTCCTTAGGTAGATTATAGTAGCTTTTTGGAGAGGAAAGGATATTTTAAATAGCAATAAAATGCGACTTATGCTATAATAAGTAGCATATAGAAAAGAAGCAGATCGTGATTGCTATTAATTCTATTGTTACCTATTTCCTGGCAAGGAATGTATACGGTATTCGATGATTTCAAAGGGAAGGTTACTATTAGGTGGTAAGGATGAAAATAAATATTTACAATACCATGCTGAATGAGGAAACAAGGCACAATGAATTAAGGGTAGAGAAAAGTATTATTTGTGAGGATAGCAATAAACTTAAATCACCATCTGGAATTCAAAAGTTGATGATAGAACAGTTTCAGCTTCATAAGAAAGCTGAGGAGTATGTATATTTAGTTACTATGGATATTAAATGCAATCCTTTAGGTATCTTTGAGTTATCGCACGGTACGGTCAATAGTTCTATTATTATGCCAAGAGAAATATTTATACGTGCGCTATTGTCTGGAGCAGTTGGAATTATTATCATACATAATCATCCGTCCTCTGATATTACACCAAGCAAACAGGATTTGCTGGTAACTGAAAAAATTGCGCAAGCTGGGAAGATGATAGGGGTAGAATTGTTAGATCATATTATTATTGGAGGAAATGAATATTGTTCTTTAAAGGAGTTGGGGGTACTGTGATAAATAACGAAAATTAGTGATAATAAATAGAAAGTGCCAATGGATACACTAGAAGATTAAAGAAATTAATGCACGTAACCAATCAGTATTATAATTGGTATATGTAGTCATACAAAGAGGAATCTATGAAAAACAAACATATAGATAGTGCTTAGAGAAAAGATAGCAATAAATTATCTTTATGGAAACAAAGGGGGTTGGATTTTAAATCCAATCCCCTTTGTTTTCTTATGTTTCATCTTTGATAGTCTAAACTTGCAATTTATTGGAGATCAGATTCATAAATGCATGTAAAATCAACGTTTCCACATCTGAAATATCATTAGTGAGTAATTTTATACCATAGTTAACTGTAAGCTTTACGGTGTTACCATTAATTAGAAAAGAATCTTGATGAAAGCTGTTCTTAATACTCATAGCAATACTATTAGCGCTAGCATATTCGGTATCATATAAAGAAAGTACAAATAAGTTACCAGCATATCGTCCTGCCCAGTCGTTCGTATCGATCAAGGAAGAAGAGATATAACTAGCGAATTTCTTTATTATGAAGTCATAGGAGACATAATCGCTATAATGATCAAAGAATTGTAATTCATCAATAACAAATAATATTAGAAATAAAGATTTTCCTTTCAGGTTACTATGTCTCATATTAACTGGCAGATGATCATTTATGTATCTTCTATTATAAAGGCCTGTAAGTTCATCTTTTTCCTCTTGATGATTTTCATCAAAAGAGAGGGTAAGATTTTCTGAGCCCTCCGTCTTAATATTGATTGAAAGCTGTTTTGTTACATCTTTAAGTATTTCTACAATGTAGGTGTTTTTACCCACTGATTTCGGAGTAGCTAGCACTAAAAATGTTTTTTGATCTTGGTGTTCAATTTTAAAGAATGTATCATTATGCAAATATGATTTCATAGAGATACAGTTCTGGCAAGACTCATTTCTATTCCAAAAATGATAACAAGTTTCCATAGGAATATCCACTTCATTTGTTTTTATTAGCATAGAAGTATGACTCATAGGATCAACGATTCGTGCTGCATCAAACATGTGTGAGAATATGGATATCTTACTACTTATCTGCTCGACTACGTGGTAGAGATTTTTATTGAATCCAACGGAAGCTTCATTGTGCTTTTGACTCATACTTCTTCTATATTCGGTTGGTGTAAGATCTGTATACTTTTTGAAAATAGCAGCAAAATGATTTTGATAGTTGAAGCCAACTCTTTGGGTCACATCGAGGATACTGATATTCATATTAAGAAGCAGAGGTTTACTCTTTTCAATTCGTACTTTATTCACAATATCAGGGAGACTTAAGTCCGTTTCTTTCTTTATCAAATTAGAAAGATAAAAAGTACTAAGATCTGTATGCTCCGATAACTTTTCTAAGGTAATCTTTTCATCATAGTGGGACTGAATATACTCCATTACTTGACGGACAGGCTTAGAGTAGATGGTATTCCGATTTGTCGCCACAACCTTAGTAAATTGTATCATAGCGTCTTTTAGCAGGGCTATGATACTATGGATATTATCTATTGTTTCAATCTTTGAAATATAAGCATCCGAAATATCCATGATCTTTTCATAAGAGGCATTTGCTTCTATTGCAGCGTAACAACCCATCGAACAAGCTTTGATAAAACTATTTTTTATGGATCGAATAATGTCTGAGTCATTTGACGGATTCATTACGATATCCCCTACATTTATTTTATTCATAGCACTTCGTAATCGATCTACATCACCACTTTTTATTATATCTATCACCTGCAAATAAGTAGAAAAAGGTGTGTATTTTGCAGAGGAGGTAATAATAATACTTTGCTTATTCTTTGACTTATGTGATAAAGCAGTGGCTTCTGATTTTTCCTCGTCACCTAATAAAAGCTGCTGAGGCATATTGTCAGGAAATGCTTTCGAAAGCTGATAAAGAACGGTCCCAATTGGTAATATATTAATGTAAGGTATTACTGGAATTTTATGAATAATATTCTCGAAAGCTTTTTTATCTGGAATGGGAAGTTCTGCGTGATTTATCATCTTATCGACATCATATTTATTAAGTTTTTTTAATAACACTGGTTCTGTTAGGAGGGCTCCAATGTAGGTATCCTCTTGAATCAGAAAAACAATATTGCAGAGCAAATTGTATGGTAACACGTAGGTATAGAATGCAGAGTTATTTCCTGGGTGCTCTGAAAAACGCCTTGCTAAATAAGCAGTCACCTCACTAATTCCAAGAAAGGGATAATACGTGGTTAATTTTTCGGAAGCGCGGTACAGAATGAGATTAAGATCAGTATCAAAGAAAACTGCCTCAATCCCAGTGGTTTTATAAAAAATATCTAATAATTGATGGATCTTTGTTTGCTGGCGCTTCATAATGTTAAAACCACACTTTTCTAAATTTTTTTAAGTACTACAATCTTAGCTTATACTAAAATATATAATAATAAGACAAAAAAAACAATGGGATAAGATGATTTTAACAGATTGCAACAATATTTTCTCTAGAATGGCAATTTTTTATCAATGCCTTTGGCTACATTGATACATAATAGATTCATTAGGCAATTGAAAATCATGAGATAGTAAAGAGGATTTTTCCGATTTGATAAGGGGTAAGGTATGAATTTTATTGGGAGTATTATTAAAGAATATCGTTGTATGATTAAGATGAGCAGAAAATCGCTTTCAGAAAATATTTGCTCAGAAAAGTATATTTACTTAATTGAGAAAGGGGAACGTACACCATCTGCTGATATGGTGAGATTATTTAGTGACCGAATGGGTGTGGACTTATTTGATCATTATCAATATCTTGATTGTATTGATCCAATCTCAGTACGTAAAACACTTAAGAATTTTGATATATGCCAAAGAAAATCGGATTTTAAAACTGCAAAGAACATAGTTGATATGGTAATGGAACACCAAGATTTTAAGAATAAACCATGGCTATATGAGCTTGAAGCAAACAAAATTGGTTATATGGTTTTTGTAGAAAATAAGTATGAGGAAGCGATAATCTGTGCCAATCATGTACTTGAAGACATTGAAGCCAAATATTCAAGTAGTATTCACGTGGTAAATCTATATGTCTTACTGTCTACTTGTTATCAAATTATAGGTGATCTAAGGAAGGCTAAGTCTGCGACTTTAGCTGCCTATGATATTGTAAGTTCGAAATATAAAATAGAAAAGTATGATCATGACATTGTATCAGTTAGATTAAACCTAGTTACATTATATTATTTAACGAAGGACTATGAAAAGGCAATTTTAGAAGGTATGGAGTTAATTGATTATCAAATTGAGCATAACTCTTATGCAAGAATACACATTGCTTATTTTTTTCTTGCTTTTACTTATTACAAAAAAGAATCGTTTGAGGAAGCGTTTCTGTATTTTAATCAGGCTATTAGTGTACTAATGGCATTTTATAACCCAATTGATGTGAAATACATAATGGCACAGGATGTATTTAAGGAAATGGATATAGATGAGAGGGTAAACCAAAAGTCAGTGAGAGAGTTTAAAATCAGATATGGGATAGGTAAAGATAGGAAGAAAAAATAATGTTTTAAAACCTACATTGGTAGAAATGGTAACAATTGTTCCGTGACGGAATCTATCTATTTATGATAATATAACACTTAAACTTACTAATCTATTATTTTAAAAAGGGAGATTATTTATTTTTGAACTTATATAAATAAACAATGATCATCATATAGAAACAATATAGGTTAATTCGCTAGAATGTGCTTATATTAGTTATACTTAGATTACGCTGTTTTTAGGGAGATCCGTAGTTATGAATCAAAAACTTGGTAGAGTGAAACATCTTATTCATAAAAATAAAAGTAAACAGCACAGCCAATTAAAAAATCCTGTTTTCATTGCTATTATTCTATTGATTTTTGTTGTTATAAGTATTCTTCAATTTCAAATTGATCATCAATTGCTAAGAGATGTCATGTTACAGAGTCAAGTGATTCTTGCAGTTTACTTTGTGATAAGTGAGATAAAGCATGGCTACTTCCTCTCTTTATTAATATCTTTTTTTAGTATTATCTTATCTTTCGTATATTTTAACTCCGGTGATAAGGAGCAGTTATTTCATGCGATGATAACTTATGTGACTACAATCGTGATATCCAGTTTAATTAACATATATAGAGTAAAGTTAGTAAAAGCATTGGAAAGTACAATTAATCATCATAAAAAAGCCACGGTATTAGTAAAAGAGTTAAGGAAAAAGAACAAGAAACTTGCAAAACTAAATAAGATCCTGAAAGAAAAAGAGAAACAATTAAGCCAGTTGGCATTTTATGATATTCTGACAGAGATACCAAATCGTAAAATGTTGATTAATCAGATGGATTTCTTAATCAATATACCAAAAAACTTTTCGGTAGTATTTATTGATCTTGATAATTTTAAGAAAATAAATGATACGATGGGTCATCAGATGGGAGACTCTTTATTAAAAGAAGTTACCTTACGAGTTCGCGATTATATTCACTCTGAAGATATGTTAGGGCGATTAGGTGGAGATGAGTTTGCATTAATTATACAAAGAAATTTAGAGGATGAAGAAATACTTAATTATGTAGAAGAATTAAGGCAGCTACTGATGGAACCTTTTACACTAAAAAAGACCGAGATAAGTATTAGTGCGAGTTTTGGCGTTTCAGTTTATCCTAAGGATGGTAACACATCTTCCGAGCTGTTAAAATTTTCTGATATTGCAATGTATCAAGCAAAAGATATGGGAAAAAACAGTGTAGAATTTTTTACGATTAGTATGAATGATGAAATAGTAAAGAATCTGGAGTATGAGTATCAATTAAAGAAGGCATTGGAAAATCAAGAATTTTATCTATTGTTCCAGCCACAGTACTGCGCAGTAACAAAAAGATTGCGTGGATTTGAAGCCTTGGTAAGATGGGATTCGCCAAAATACGGAATTGTTAATCCTAAAAATTTTATTCCACTTGCAGAGAAATTAGATTACATCATTCCTCTTGGAGAGTGGATACTAAAAACTGCTTGTCAGACACTTCGTAACTTACAAGATACGCTGGAAGTGGCACCTATTATGTCAATCAATATATCGAAGAAGCAATTAAAGGATTCTTCTTTCTTTGATACAGTAACTAAGATTATTAGGGATACAGGGGTTAATCCTCAGTATTTAGAGTTTGATTTAGAGGAAACAGCATTTCAGGCATTAAAGCCTTCTATTATTGAGGTAATACAAAAATTAAAAGACATCGGGATAAAGATTGCCATGGATAATTTCGGAACCGGAATATCATCTTTATGTTGTCTTCAAAGTCTACCATTTAATACGGTAAAAATAGATAAGACATTGATTGATGTTATTTCAGAAAAGAGTGAAAAAAAAGAAATAATTCGATCTTTTATTGCGTTAATGCACCAATTAGATTTAATGGTGGTAGCAGAAGGTGTTGAAACGGAAGAACAACTTGCATGTTTATGTGAGTCTTCTTGTGATACGATCCAAGGGTATATCTGGGGAAATCCAATGGAAGAAGGACAGATACTTCGGTTGGGTAAGCAATGGAAGTCATCCATGATGATAGAGCAAAAGTGATTGTAATAGAAGAAGGAGAAATAATGATAGAGGTATTGTTTTATCACGGGTAGTTCCATGATTGACAATACGCTCTATTTTTTAATAGATAGGAAATTGCAACGCAATATCCTATCTATTAAAAACTCTCCGGGGGATGCGCACTCACCCTATGGGTTCAGCGCGACAAAGTAGTTTTAATCTATTCTCCCTCATAATAATTTACTTTATCTGAAGTCTTAAAAAAAGTACTAGACTCATTATGAAGGATGATACCTACCTTATCAGAATCAGGATAATGTAGAATATCCGGGGAATTAGTAGTATCAAAATCTATGTACTTTAAAGTCTCGGATTCAGAAGTATTGATAATTTTATGCGCCCCATCTTCACAAGGAGGGCAAACGATAATATCTCCTTGTTGAATGCCTCGATCACCTTTTGCTGTCTTTACTATTCCGCGACCGCTTATAATATAGAATACTTCTGTATTTGATTTATGATAATGATATGGATAATTTGCTTTTTTAGGAGGTATTTCATAGATAGCAATATAACATTGGTTAAAATCTTTTCGAGGGGTAATCTCATATTTTACATATTCATATTCTTCATGTTCTGCTTTACGTTTCCCTATCAAAATCTTTTCATTTACTATCAAAATATCATTGTTCATTCCTAACCTCACTTCTGATGCATAGCACCTAATAATAACTTATTATATCATTTGTGCTATAGTGACACTAGAAAAAGTAAGAATATTCAAACGAAATATTTTCATAGAAATAATAATTTAGTTTCACTATAATTGAATTAGGTAAAAAAGCTTGCAAGTAAGGTAAGGAAGGGATACCATAGTTAAACAAGAAGTTCAGTGGATGAAGCATTTTTTGGCTCGTATGTATTTATCGATTTTAAATGTAAAACCTATATAGAGGAGCATACTGGTGGAGGATAGTGCGATAATAAAGGGATAGGAGAAGAGTTTAAACAATTAACATCTTGTGAGACAACTTATAAAAACTGTGGATAACGTTGAAAAAATATTACGTAACTGTGTATAATTAGGAAGGGTACTTAGGTGCTATGTAACATAAATAATTTATTCCACGTTCTAAAGTTTTTAAATAGCTATTAATATGGGTTAAAGCAAAATAGTTCTCAGGAACGATTTGTACATTAATTTATAGATGTGAAGGAGAATAGAAGAAATAACACAGGCAAATATTCTTTGGAGAATCGAAGAAAAATGAAAATATAAAAATCGAGAAATAAAAAATGAGAAATAAAATAATGAGATTAAAATAAATGAAACCGTGAATGGAGGATAGTATGATTTTATCAGGAAAAGAAATAAAAAAGCACATTGAGAAAGAGATAATAATTGAACCTTTTGAGGAATCAAGGATTAATCCAAATAGCTATAATCTTACCTTAGCGAATGAATTGTTAGTCTATGATAATGATGTTTTGGATATGAAGAAACTTAACGCAACATCTAACATTATCATACCGGAAGAAGGTTTAGTTTTAATGCCAAATAAGTTATACTTAGGGCGAACCAATGAATATACCAGTACCAATCATTATGTTCCGATGCTAGAGGGGCGCTCCTCAACAGGACGGTTAGGTTTATTCATCCATGTCACTGCCGGATTTGGTGATATTGGTTTTGCTGGGTATTGGACTTTGGAGATATTTTGTGTGCAACCCGTAAAGATATATCCGAATGTTGAGATCTGTCAAATCTATTATCATGATATTGATGGTGAGTATGATTTATACAAAAGTGGTAAATATCAAAATAATAAAGGTATTCAACCTAGTCTTATGTATCGTGATTTTGAAAAGTAGACTGGCTTATCATTGGGTGCAAAGATAGTTTTTTACAAAAGAATTTATGATAGTAAGAATAGAGGTCGTTATGGATAGAAAAATCAGTTTAAGTGAAATCTCCGATGGAAAATTATACGGATTAAATGATATGGTAAAGGCGGGTTGTAATGATTGTAAGGGCTGCTCTGCTTGTTGTAAGGGTATGGGAAACTCCATAATCCTAGACCCTTTCGATATCTTTCGGTTGACGACAAATCGAAGGGAAAGTTTTGAAGAACTGTTACATGATAAAATTGAGCTTAATATGGTAGATGGTGTTATCCTTCCAAACCTTAAGATGGTTAGTGAGGTTCAAAGCTGTGCCTTTCTTAACGAGGAGGGAAGATGCAGCATTCACGCTTATCGTCCAGGAATCTGTAGAATATTCCCTCTTGGAAGATACTATGAAAATCATTCCTACCATTACATACTTCAAATTCATGAATGTAAGAATAAGAACCGTTCCAAAGTAAAGGTAAGCAAGTGGATTGACACGAATGATGTCAAAAGAAATGAACAGTTTATCCTAGATTGGCATTACTTCTTAAAAAACTTGCAGGAACAAATAAAAAAATCTGTGGATAACAATTGGATCAGAAACATCAATTTGTATTTGTTAAATACCTTTTATCAAAAGCCTTATGTGAAAGAGCAAAATTTCTATCTACAATTTGAGGAACGGTTTGAACAAGTGAAGAGATATCTAGAAACTAATAAATCTTTTATAGAGTAAATGCATTGTGGATGATATTCTCCTATACTATGGATGATTATTTCATTCTTTCTACCTATAATTGTTAACAATATTTTGAAAGGAGAATAAAGTATGGATTTTGAAAGTTTACGTAAAATACAAGAGGATTCTAAACGAGTGGATGCATTATATCAAATTATGGAGGAGAATTCTCGTTTAAATCGTTCCAAGGCAGCTAGAGTTGAGTTTTTTACAACAACGACCTATGTTGAAAAATTCTTAAAAGAGGGAGATCGTATTTTAGATCTTGGCGCTGGGGCTGGAGAGTACAGTCTATATTTTGCAAGAAAAGGCTATGAGGTAAGTTCCGTGGAACTTGCAAGTGCAAATATTGAAGCATTTCAAAAAAAGATAACGAAAGAGGATAAGATTCATTTAATTCATGGCAATGCACTTGACTTAAGTTGCTTTGAAGACAATAGCTTTGATATTGTGCTGCTCTTTGGGCCACTCTATCACTTATCCAAGGAGGAAGATCGTCAAAGATGTATTGCCGAAGCAAAGAGAGTACTAAAGCCAAGTGGTACTATATTCATTGCGTTCATCTTAAATGATATGGTTATCCTAACAGAGTTTTACTACCGGCCAGAGTTCTTTCTTGAAAACTCTTATGACCATGAAACCTTTAAGGTAGAGGATTTTCCATTTATCTTTTTTACGTTGGAGCAAACTCGTGAAATGCTACACAATGCAGGAATACAGATTCTAACAGAAGTTGCGTCTGATGGAGTAAGCGAATTACTTGAGGATAAAATTAATGCAATGGATGATGAGAGTTATAAACAATACTTGAAATACCACCTGTATTGTTGTGAGAAACCGGAAATGTTAGGACGAAGTAACCATCTTCTAACGATTGGAAAGAAATAGAGATGAAAAGTACGGATAGCACTATAATTATTAATTCTTATGCGGAAGGACTGAGAGTTCCGATGAAGTGTTAATAGTAATGTCCTTTGAACTCCTTGACACAAATACCTTCTATGTGTATTCTTAATTTAGATAGATATCTAAATATAAGGAGTTGAGGAATTGGGTTTTCAAGAAAGTTTTAAGGCTCTTTCAGACCCTACGAGAAGAGAAATTATTAATATCTTAAAACATGGAAAATTAACCGCAGGAGAAATTGTAGAACTATTTGATATGACGGGAGCGACGATTTCTCATCATTTATCAATACTAAAGGCTGCAGGGCTTGTTACGGATGAAAAGAAGGGAAAGTATATTTATTATGAATTAAACTTATCCGTGGTAGAGGAAATTATGGCGTGGTTTGTAAGCCTTAAGGAGGAAAAGTAATGAAGAAATTGTTTCATCAGGAAAATTATAAGCTATGGATGCTTGCTTTACTTGCGTTATCCATTGCTGTGATTGCATATCCATTTTTACCGGAGGAGATTCCTATTCACTTTGGTCATAATGGAGAAATAGATCGTTATGCAGGGGCATGGACCATATTTTTAATGCCTGCGGTGATTATAGTTCTAATTATTTCTGCAGAAATATTTCGTTTTCTTGATCCGAAGAGAAAATCTTATGCGATATTTTCTAAACAATATTACAGGGTACATTCTCTTGTATCTTTGCTATTTATTCTCATAGAAATTTATATTATTGCAATGAGTGTGGGGATAGAGGTAATGAACATCAACCATCTAATGCCTGCTATTATCGGTATTTTGTTTTTAGTACTTGGAAATAGTATGCCGAAATTTAAACATAACTACTTTTGTGGAATAAAGACCTGTTATACGATAGCAAGTGAAGAGGTTTGGTTTATGACGCATCGCTTTGCTGGAAAGCTATGGTTTGTAGGGGGATTTAGTATGATTTTAACGGTATTCTTACCAACCAATGCTGTGATGATAGCTTTTCTTATTATTGTTGTTATTCTTACAATCGTACCGATTTTATACTCCTATCTTGTATATAGACGATTGGAGCAAAAGAATAATGGAAGATAACTATGGGGAAGTAACAGACAATGGAAAGTCTGTTACTTCTTTTTTCTATCCATGTATTTCACTTGACAATTGGATGAAAAAACTATAATCTAATCCATAGAAATCCTGTAGGAATTATAGCTAAGGATTTACGTTAAAATAAAATTTAAATCTACTAATATGTATGCGGGATAATGCACGCAGATAGGAGGTTTCATGATATATCTTGATTATGCAGCAAATACGCCAGTGGCTCATGAAGTAATTAAGGTCTATACTGAGACAGAGCAACAATATATAGCAAATCCAAATTCCTCGCATCCGCTAGGAATCCTTGCCAAGGAACGCTTAGTGGAGGCAACTAAGGAATTATCAAATTTACTTAAAGTAAAACCAGAGCAGATAATCCCTACCTCTGGTGCAAGTGAAGCGAACAACCTCGCAATCAAAGGAATTACTTTTGCTTATCGTGAAAATGGTAGGCACATTATATCCACATGTTTAGAGCACCCATCCGTAAGTGGAAGTCTGACATTTCTGCAAAGTCTTGGATATGAGATTGATTTGGTGAATATTTTACCAAACGGACAGGTGGAATTAGAGCATTTGAAGGAATTGCTTCGTGAAGATACGGTACTTGTATCAATCTGCACGGTTGATAGTGAATTAGGAACAATTCAGCCAATAAAAGAAATTGCAAAGATTTTAGAGGGTTATGAGAATTGTTTCTTCCATACAGATGCAACGCAAGGCTTTGGAAAGATAGAGATAGACTTTTCCTTAGCAGATCTTACGACCTTTACCCCTCATAAATTCTATGGAATGAATGGAACTGGAGCTTTGGTTAAGAAAAAAGACATCGTATTACTGCCACAGATCCATGGTGGTAGCAGTACCACAATATATCGTAGTGGAACACCTACACTATCGAATGTAGTGGCCTTAACTAAGGCAGTGCAGCTTTCTATGGATTATCATGAGGAGAGGCTTAAAAAGGTTAATTCCTTGCGTAAGCTATTCGAAACGAGATTAAGGAAGTATTCAAATGTACGTATCAATAGTACAGAGTGCGGGGTACCTCATATCCTAAACATTAGTGTGAAAGGTGTTAAAGCTATTACGATGAGGAAACTTCTTGAAGAATACGGCATCTGTATCTCGATTAAATCTGCTTGTTCGGCAACTATGACACCTTCGAGACCAGTTTATGCGGTAACAAAAGATAAGAAAAATGCTTTGTCCTCTTTTCGAATCAGTTTAAGTCATCTAACGACAGAAGATGAGGTAGAAAAGTTTTTCGAAGGTTTTGAAGCAAGTTATCAAAAGGCTATGAAGGGATAATGAATTACGGAAAGAAATATGTATTATAGATTAATGAAAAGGATAGGGGGAAGCCATGGAACGTTATCAAGAGATTGAGAGAAGTATTGTTAAGAAGTATCGTAAAGAAATATGGCGTCCGTTCGTGAAAGCGGTACAGGAATATGAACTAATCAAAGAAGGAGATAAAATAGCAGTTTGTATCTCCGGAGGTAAGGATTCAATGCTTCTAGCAAAATGTATGCAGGAGCTTCAAAAACATGGGAAAATCCCGTTTGAACTAGTATTCCTCGTAATGGACCCGGGTTATAATGAGATTAATCGCCAGACAATAATAAACAACGCTAAACTATTGAATATCCCGATTGAAATTTTTGATACAGATATCTTTAATATCGTAGCAGAAGTAGATGAAAGTCCTTGCTATCTATGTGCAAGAATGCGTCGTGGGTATCTTTATAAGAATGCAAAAGCATTTGGTTGTAATAAAATTGCATTAGGTCATCATTTTGATGATGTGATTGAAACTATTTTAATGGGAATGCTTTATAGTGGGCAGATTCAAACAATGATGCCAAAGCTTCATAGTACTAATTTTGAAGGCATGGAGTTAATTCGCCCAATGTACCATGTAAAAGAGGATGCAATTCTTCATTGGAAACAGTATCATGAACTTCAATTTATCCAATGTGCATGTAGATTTACAGAAAATTGTACGCTATGTGATAATGGAGGCGGAGGTTCCAAACGTCAAGAAATGAAGGCGTTAATTAAAAAGTTCCGTAGTCAAAGTAAAATTATTGATAGCAATATCTTTAAGAGTGTGGAAAATGTGAATTTAGATACGGTCATAGCGTATAAGACCAAGGGTGTAAAACACCATTTTCTTGATACGTATGACAGAGATGATAGTCTAAACAAAAATGAGTCGGACTAACAGTAAGGTGGGAAGTAATACTAAAAAACTTCCAAATTATTTTTATTAAACTCCTAAAAGAGCAATAGATATATAAAAGGCGAAAGCAGTTACGTATTTGGGGACGTAGCTGCTTTCGTCATATGAGGAAGAATCGAAGCTAGGTAACAGCAGCGTTATTGTGTGCTTTTTTGCTTACTACCAATACTTAATATTAAATTTATAATAATTCCGAAGATTGCTGCACCAGCTACACATGGAATACTCATACCAAAGAATGGGATGTTACCATTAAAACCATACTGACCACCAAGACCAATAATCATAATGGTAGAGATAACAGCGATATTTCTTGAGCTGAAAAGATCTACTTTCTTTTCTACCATAATCGCGATACCTTGTGCTGCAATGGCACCGAATAAGTAAACCTCAAGGCCGCCAATAACAGCGGTTGGGATAGAGTAGATTGCATTTACTAATGGAGTGAAGCAGCTTATGATCATAGCGATAATAGCAGCACCTATTAATACTGGGATTGAGAATACCTTAGTTATAGCCATAGCGCTAATATTCTCACCGTAATTGGTTCCAGCTGGTCCTCCAACGAAACCAGATACCATATCACCGATACCATCACCGATTAGGTTCAATCCAAGTTTATCTGCAATAGCATAACGTTTTGAAGAATTTTTCTTTTTTGCTAAATCATTAACATAAATATCAAGCTGATATACGTGAGCAGTAGATTCTGGAATCGTTGCGATAGCGATTGGCATGATTGCAGCTACAGAGATCCAAGACGGTTTTGGTAGAGTAAAGGTTGGAAGAGCGAAGATTCCGGAACTCGACTCCGGAAGTACTTTAAATAAGTTAATTCCGGTTACCTGACTAACAATAAAAGCGGTGAAACAACCAAGCAGAGGTCCAAATAGTAGAGGAAGCTGTCCGAGCATTCCTTTTAGATAGACAGAGAATAAAATGGTAGAAATTAAGGTCACCAAAGCGATAATCCATGCCATATTATGTGCCATTGCAATTTCAGATTCAGCTACACGAATAGTACCATAGGTATCGGTTGCGATTGAATTTGCATCAGTGAGAGCAGTTCCTGCAAGTGTAAGACCAATAACCATTGCAATTGGGCCAGTAACAGTAGCAGGTAGTACTTTTTCAATTGCCTGCTGGCCAAATCGTTTGATAATTAAACCGGCAACGATAGATACAATACCTGACATCATAATACCAAATTGAGCAATTGAAATTTTGTCATTTAACGGGAGTCCTTCTAAAGATGTTGAAGCCATTAAGCTTCCAATTGCCGCTACATAAGAAAAACTCGAACCATAGTATAACGGGATTTTACGCCCTGTTACAACAATAAAACAAATGGTTGCGAGTCCGCTGGCAAAAATAGTAGTTGAGATGTGAAAATTAGTAATGATTGCTACAGCAACCGTAGCTGGAAACATTACGATCACTTGTTGAAGGGAATAAAGAAGTAACTTCCATAGCGGTGGTCTTTCGTCAGGCAGATAAGCGCTGAACTGATTGGTTGTTTTCATAAAAAATCCTCCTTGAATAAATCACGATAGAATCATTTCTTGTGTAAGTTGATTTTCTTCTGTGTATTAGTTATTCTGGTAGTATCTTTCAGGAGATTTCTTGTGTACTTAACGTCTTTACCTATGATTCCATAATAAAACAAGAATCGTCGTCCTACTTCCTATGTACTAGGTAAAACTCCATGCTATGAAGTCAAATCCTGGTGGAGTGAAGTGACGCATGGAGATTTACTAGGCTAGATTATATTATAAATACATAGAAAAGAAAAGTTTAAATGCGTTAAGATTTTGTTAAGAAATACCAGTAATTTAAAGTTAGAAATGTATAGAAGGTATAAAAGATAATAAGTAATAGATGTTTGGGTTTCTTGGTTACATCAGAATTTTCTTAGTAAAATTTTTAAATATGACACAGGATGTCATATTTGGATAATATACTTAGAATGTAGCCTATATTATGTATACATCTGAATATAGTTCTACCTCAATTCATGTAATATACTTAGAATGAAGCCAAGTCATATGCTAATGTAATACGCTTAGAATGAAGCCAAGTCGTATGTTAAGAATATAGCTCCGTCTAGTATTCATGTAATATACCTAGAATAGCCCTTATCCTGCATTATTGGAATAGTCTAAGATTGTATCACTATCTATAATTATTTTACAGCATGAATAAACCTTTCCTATTATTCGGATTCTAGAAATTAAGATATATTATTATGAAATTGAATTGTTTTTACTACAACATATAGAGAATGGAGTGACGAAAGAACTATGCACTATAAAGAAGCGAAAGGTATCCTATCGCAAACCAATGGGATGAATCTCTACCGTGGCTGTACTCATGGCTGTATTTATTGCGACGCTAGAAGCAAGTGCTACCAGATGGATCATGATTTTGAAGATATTGAAGTAAAGATAAATTCACCGATGTTATTAGAATCGGCACTCCGTAGAAAAAGGAAAAAATGTATGATTGGAACCGGTGCGATGAGTGATCCTTATTTATCTCTGGAACCTGAACTAAAATTAACAAGAACCTGTTTATCTTTAATTAATCAATACGGCTTTGGACTTAGTATTCAAACAAAATCAAACCGTATACTTCGAGATGTTGATCTCTTAAAAAGTATCAATGAAAATTCAAAATGTGTCGTCCAGATGACACTTACTACCTACGATGAAAAGTTATGTAAAATCATTGAACCGGGGGTATGTACTACGAAAGAACGGTTTGACGTATTACTAAAAATGAAAGAAAAGAACATACCAACAGTAGTATGGATTGATCCAATCTTGCCATTCATTAACGATACAGAAGAAAATCTTTGGGGAATCCTAAATTATTGTGTAGAAGCAAAAGTATATGGGATTATTTGCTTTGGAATTGGATTAACGTTAAGGGAAGGAAATCGAGAGTATTTTTATCAAAAATTAGACGAGCATTTTCCAGGACTAAAAAAACGATACCATGAAACCTATGGTTATGCCTATGAGATTAGGAGTAAGCATAATGATAAGTTGATGAAGCTATACTATGATGTTTGTCAAAAGAATCATATCGTATGTGATAACAACAAGATTTTTCAATATCTTCATGAATATGAGGAAAAGAGTAATACCGAACAGTTAAGTTTATTCTAGATAATAGAAAGGACTTATATCGTCTAAGCAACGTTTTGAATGGGCATGTAACGTATGTAAGCTTTTAGAAGATAATTTTGAATATGAGACGATTTGTGATATCCGTATGGACTGTTGTTGTAAGCCATCCATGTTACATATGAAAAAACTAAAGGACTTATATTCTAAGTCAGACAACCTTCAGGATTATGCTATCTTGGCAAGTAATGAAACTCCTGCAAAGTTTTGGGCAGAAGGAAGTACTTTATATATGAGTTATCCAGAGTGTTATTGTTCTGATGTAAAACATACCGTGGAAACAATGTCAAAGTCATGGTGTTTATGCACGCTTGGTTATACAAGATATATGTACGAATATATCTTTGATTGCCGTGTGAAGGTTGAATTGCTTGAAAGTGTAAAGTTAGGAAATCATCGTTGTGTGATAAAGATTGAATCCATATAGAATTATCCAAAGAATAAAACCAGATTTCACTCGTAGTGAGGTATAAATATATAGTTTTATTCTGTCTTTTAAAACTTTAGGATTAAGAAAAAACTATATTATGATACAAATAGTCAAATGGTTGATAAAACTTACATGAGAATAATAAATAACTGTAATAATTTAATTTATTATTGGTTTATGCTATGTCTACATTAATTGCTCTTTACTTTCTTTTGTCCTTTGGGTCTCTTTCGGTATCGAAAGTAACCTTCTGTCCTTCCTCAAGGCACTTATAACCATTCATCATGATTGAGGAATAATGTACGAACACATCATCTCTACCAGCAGCTGAAAAAATCATATTAAATAATTAAAAATTTAGTTGACAAACATTCCACCCACGTATATAGTTAATTACATAAGTAACTAACTAATAAAGTAATCAAGGAAAATATATAGAAAAAAAGATTCTATTAGAGATTACTATTTGAAATTACTATTAGAGATTATTTTCAGAAAGGAGGATTTCCATGAAAATTGATTTTGAAAGTAGTAAACCAATCTTTCAACAGATCGCGGAACAGATTGAAGATGCAATATTTATTGGAGCTTTTGAAGAAGGTACACAGATACCTTCCACTACGGAAATTTCAACAACATTTCAAATTAATCCCGCGACTGTATTAAAAGGGATGAATCAGCTTATGGAAGAAGGAATTTTATATAAGAAAAGAGGGGTTGGCGTGTTTGTTTGTGAAGGTGCAAGAAATCAGATTGTTGGAAAAAGGAAAGAAACGTTCTATGAGAACTATATCGAAAGTTTGCTGGCAGAAGCGAGAAAACTGGAATTAACAAAGCAAGAAATTATTGAGTTAATTGAGAGGGGGTTAGCAAAATGAATGGAATTTCGATAGAACGAGTAAGTAAAAAATTCGGTAGTGTTGTTGCATTAGATAACATTAATCTATCCTTAGAAGCAGGGAAAATTTATGGTCTACTAGGTAGAAATGGTGCTGGTAAATCAACTTTATTAAACGTCATATCTAACCGATTATTTGCAGAGGAAGGAAAGGTACTAATTGATGGAGATAATGCAATTGAGAATGATAAAGCATTAACTAAACTTTACTATATGAGTGAAGGGAACTGCTATCCTGAAAACTACTCCGTCAATGATGTCTTTCAAGCAGCCAAGATGCTATACGGCGAATTTGATTTTGATTATGCAAAAAAGCTTTGCAAAAAGTTTGATTTAAATACAAAGAAAAAAATAAAAAGCTTATCAACGGGTTATGCCTCCATCTATAAAATTATTACAGCACTGTGTTTACCGGTTCCATACTTGTTTCTAGATGAGCCAGTTCTTGGACTGGATGCGAATCATCGGGAGTTATTTTACCAGCTAATCTTGGAAGATTATAATCGATATGAAAGAACAATTGTAATATCAACCCATTTAATTGAGGAAGTATCGGGATTAATTGAAGAAGTAATTATTATTAATAAGGGTAAGGTGATTCGTAAAGAGTCATGCGAGGAATTATTAAATTCAGGGTATACGGTTACAGGAAAGAGTAAAGATATCGAGGCATTTATAAAAGGGAAGAATGTGCTTAGTGAGAATAGTCTTGGCGGACTTAGGAGTGTTTGTATCCTTGGAAAGTTAAACCGTGCTGAAATTCCAGATACTCTGGAGATTACGAAATTAGATCTTCAGAAATTATTTGTTAATCTAACGAAGGAAAAGGAGGAGATGGTAGGATGAGACTAAGTAGAGCCTTTAAGTTTCAGATTAGGGAGATGATAAAACCAATAGCTTCTTTTTATGGTATGTTTTTTCTGTTTGTGTTTCTGTTTATTGGTCTTGCATATACCAGCAGTGATGGGAGCGTTAGCTTTGGTGGATTTGAATTATGTACCATAGTGATGTTATTTGTTACCATGCTTTCTATGATTCGTTCTGATTTTCTTTTGTTTTTACAACATGGTTATTCGAGAAAAACTTTATTTCTAAGCACTACCCTTTGTTTAATTACTACCTCAGCAGTGGTAGTCTTTATAGAAACATTTGTCTATAAGATATTTAGTAATTTGCTGCCTTACAATGGAATGTTTTTTCAAGGATATGGGGCTGCTTATATGAGTGATGGCGGAGTAAAAGGATTTATTGACGAGTTCTTGTGGAAATTTTTCCTCTATATCTTAGCAGGTGCCATTGGTACGTTTATTTCACTATTATATTACCGTATGAATAAATTGCAAAAAACGATAGTCAGTGTAGGTGTTCCGGCATTATTTATTGTTGTATATCCACTTGCAGATCAATATCTATTTGAGGGAGCTCTAACTAGACTGGTAGTAAAGATTATGGATTTTTATACCGGATATGCGTTTGGTGGCAATCCTTATGTTAATATGCTATGTAATATCGGACTTTTTGCTTTATTTGGAGCGTTAAGCTTCTTACTATTAAGAAAATGTAATTATAAAAAATAGCGGAATAGTTAAGTGAGTGACGAGGTGTGAAATGGTTCAAATTCGCATGAATCGATGTTTATCTTTGTATCAGCATTCTGTTGTTAATGATAAAAAGGCTAGGAAAGGGCGAAAGCATTCGGTGCTTTCGCTCTCTTGATTACTCCGCAAGCAGCGACAGACCGCGCGGTCATTTCGGTCTATGATATTGATATACGATTTTACCATCGATAATGGTATAGAGACAGTTAGTAAAGACTTCTAACGGATTCCCATCAAAGATAGCAATATCAGCGTCTTTTCCAACTTCAATACTACCGATACGATGATCAACTCTACATATTTTAGCAGCATTAATTGTAATGGCCTTTAATCCATCCTCCATTGGTAGCCCATTCTTTACGGCAAGTCCAGTACATATTGGAAGGGTTTGCACTAGACTAACTGGATGGTCGGTTGTAATAGATACCATAACGCCAGCTTTGCTTAGTTCCCCCGCTGTCTTAAATCCCATGTTTTGAACTTCAATTTTATTCCGAGAGGCAAGATCAGGACCGACAATGGCAGGAAAACCAGAGGATAAGATTTCCTCGATAATGAGATGACCTTCACTACAATGATCGAGAGTGATATCTAGGTCGAATTCTTTTGCAATTCGTATCGCAGTTAATATATCATCGGTACGATGGACATGTGCTTTTAGGGGAATCTTTCTTTCTAATACTGGTATCCATGGCTCTACTCGAAAATCCACCTCAAATTCTTCTGAGGTCTCTTCAGCCTTCTTCTTTTTCTTAAGATATTGCTTCGCTTTCCATAATTCCTCCCGAAGTAAGAACGCAATACCCATTCGTGTGAGTGGCATCTTATCTTGATCTCCATAAAAAGTTTTCGGGTTTTCACCAAAGGCAACCTTCATCGCTGCGGGATTTAATATTGCTAAGTCCTCGATGCATCTAGAACCTGCAGTTTTTAAAAATACAAACTGTCCACCTACAACATTGGTACTTCCTGGGCCAACCATAATTCCGGTGATACCTGCACGGATGGCATCATGAAAGGCTGGATCAAGAGGATTAATTGCATCAAGGCCCCGTAGATATGGAGTAACTGGATTACTTGTTTCATTCGCGTCATCTCCTTCTTTCCCTTTCTTTTCTTCCGTGATACCGACGTGACAGTGGGCTTCAATGAAACCTGGCATCACAATGCAGTTTGATGCTGGAATCGTAGTTAGTGATATATTATCCTTGATAGAGATGGTAGGTGCGATTTCTTTTATTTTGCCGTCTTCTATCAAAAGATCACCTGGTTGATACATAGTTCCAGACATCGTTAGAATAATTCCATCCTTAATTAATAGTTTCATAGTGACTCCTCAGTCTAATCATAGAGTTAAGAACTAATCTATGGATATTTATTGAATGAAAAGAGATAATTCTCTGCCTTATCAATTTCTTACATGTGTAGTATAAACAGACAAATTAAAAATATGAACATAACATCAGTTTTTGATTTCTTTTTGCTTGTATAATAAAAAACAGTATGCTATTCTAGGTGATAATAGAGAATCATGCCTAATTTAGAGGTATTTTGTAGTTCGAAAGGAGTTAACATATGGATCGTAGAGACAAAGTAAATTACTATCTTGATATTGCTGAGACTGTATCCAAACGTAGTACTTGTCTTAGAAGAATTTATGGAGCAGTGATTGTAAATAATGACGAAATTATTGCAACTGGCTATGTTGGAGCTCCAAGAGGAAGAGCAAATTGCTCCGACTTAAATTATTGTATACGCACTAAGCTTTCGGTACCACGAGGAGAACGATATGAGTTGTGCCGCAGTGTGCATGCAGAAGCCAATGCAATTATCAGCGCACCAAGAGAAAAGATGCTTGGCGCAACACTTTATCTGGTTGGATTTGAAATGCCAGATATGAATTATATTCAAAATGCAAATAGCTGTTCTATGTGTAAACGTATGATAATTAATGCAGGAATCGAAACTGTGGTAATTAGAGATAGTAAGGAAGATTACCGTAAGATTGAAGTTAATGACTGGATTGTAAATGATGAATCTTTGGAGGGCATCCGAGGATACTAGAGTTATTTTACTCAAATAATTTTTACAAAGCCGAAGTATAAAGGATAGGAAATTTCAAAAAGGTCAATTTAATTATACTAATTTAATAATTGCTATAGAAATAAAAAGAGAGAAACGCTAGAATAAGTTTAGTGCAGCAGTATTTAGAAAGAATGTACTAAAAATAAACTAAAGAAATCAAGCTTTGCCTTGGAGGGAGTAAGAAATGAGTATGACAGACAATAAAAAGAAGATACCAGAAAAAGCAGTGAAGTCATTTCTTAAACAGTTACAGGATGACCGAGTAAATCTACATGGTTTTCTTATGATGTTAGAAGATGAGGTTATTTATGAGGGTTACTGGGAACCGTTTCATGCGGAATCGATGCATCGAATGTATTCCGTAGGAAAAAGTTTTACTTCTATAGCGATAGGTTTGCTTGTGGAAGACGGAAAACTTAAGTTAACGGATAAAATCTGTACTTATTTTGAAGATAAGTTGCCGAAAGAGGGAGTTCATCCTTGGATTAAGGAAACAACAATCCGTGATATGCTTTGTATGACGAGTGCTCATCATGCCACGACATATAAGAGATACGCAGGAAATGACTGGGTAGAATCATTTTTTCATGTAGAGCCAACTCATAAACCAGGCACCATCTTTTCTTATGATACTTCGTCGACACATGTTCTATCTGCTTTGGTAGAACGACTTACAGGAATGCAATTACTTGATTATTTAAGAGTGAAATTCCTTGATCGTATTGGATTTTCCAAAGACGCAAAGATTCTAAAAGATCCGATGGGAGTTTCTCAAGGCGGTTCCGGATTGATTTGTACATTAAGAGATTTGGGATTAGTTGCCAATGTGTGTCTTCATATGGGAGAATATAAGGGAGAGCAACTATTACCAAAAGAGTACCTAATGGAAGCAACAAAAAAACAGGTAGACACAGTATTGCAACCATTTCTTGATGAGCAATTTGGATACGGATATCAAATCTGGAAAGCAAGACATGATGGATTCTGTTTCTACGGAATGGGCGGACAGCTTGCGGTATGCTTTCCGCAGCATAATTTTGTATTTGCTACTATGTCAGATACACAAGGTTCTCCGGACGGAATAAAAAATATTTTTGATGCCTTTTATAGGCAAGTATATCCATACTTGGAGAGTTCTCCTTTAAAGGAATCAGAAGAATCACTTACTGATATGATAGACAAACTAAAACTTCCTGTTGCTTCTTCTATGTATGAACCATACAAAGATGGAAAGAAAGAAATGGCACAAAGTTATAGTATGCAGCCCAATCCTATGGGGTTAGAAGAGTTTACCGTCACAATTAATGGTGAGGTTGGTTACTTCGATTACAAGATGAAACAAAAGTCACATCGATTAACATTCCATCTTAAGGAAGCCTCTTATCAAAACTTCCCTGAAACACAGTATAAGTGCATGTGTTCTGGTGTGTGGCTTTCAGAAGAGGTACTATATATTAAGACCAATATCATTGAAGAGTGTTTTGCGTCTGTTAATATGCTGCTAGTTTTCCGAGATAATACAGTAACTATCTGTATGAAGAAGGTAGCAGAAATGTTTTTACAAGATTATGAGGGATTTGCTACTGGAACTAGAATGAACTAGAACGTAGTTAAGAACGCAAGAAACCTATTGTAGTGATTAAAAAGTTTGTAGTTGTCGGTAATTTAAAGCTTGTTTAGTGAAATTTGGTATACTTAAAACGAGCCTAGATATAATTGGCTAGAGTAAATAAGGAGCATTATTCCTTATTTACTCTAGCTTTTTCTTGTGCACCCAGCGGGCGCACGTTTCTTATCCTGTCTAAAAATACAAAAGAAACTTATATGAAACAATGGGTATTCCCTTAACCTGACATTGAATGAAGGGCTCCTTTCTTGTTATAATACAAATGTTTTTAATATATACAAGGGAATGCTAACGAACCCTAATGCTATCTTGGGGAATTCTTTAGATTATGATATATCATAGGATTGAGGACTTAAGTGTTTATTCCCAATAACCTTTAGTTTATGATCGTGCAGTCTCATAATAAAATTACATAAGCAGCAGTAGGAGAGGATACAGAAGGATGACAGAAAAATATTGTAGAAAAGAATTATTTTTAAATCATAGTATTCCACTATTTACAAAGGAGTGTGGGAAAGGATTTGTAAACGAAACGATTGGAAACCTAAAAAGAAAAGTTGATGTCAATCGATTGATAGCAAGGGAAGATGGTATCTATATTACAGAGACTGACGAAACGATTAGTTGGCAGAATGAAAATCATTTTAATTACGGCGGATTAATATATCGTTTCACAGGTCTTACACCGGGAACATATCATATTTCAGTAACATTAGCAAAAGATAGCGATGCTGCTGTCGTTTCAATTTCTGGGATGAACGGAAGAAGACTTCTAGAGGATGGACACTGGGATGCAGCTAGAAAAATCCCAAAAACAGCGGTTGCCACTATAAAAGATAAAGTCTGGGAATTTGATTTTGTGACAGGGCGCGATTTGATCGAGGTAGAAGTAGAGCCTGATCTTTGTACGCTATGTTGCCCAAGTAACATCACTAGTACCGTAGGAATAAAGGAAATCACTTTAACAAAGAAAGAAATATCGGCACCAAATGCTAAGCCGACGGTGTATCTGCTTGGAGATTCTACAGTCAAAAGTTATATCTTTGAAGAAGGGATTATGTCAGGTTGGGGACAAGTTATTGGGGATTTTTTCGATGGGGAGAAACTAAAGATTGTTAATTACTCTATGGGAGGACGTTCTCTCACTTCGATGTATCAAGAGGGACGTTTGAATGAAGTACTGCTTCAGGCAACCCCTGGGGATTATCTGTTATTACAGTCAGGACATAACGATGAGTCAACGGGTGATAGTATGGGACCATTTGCTAGGTTCGGTAGAGGAAATACTGGGGTTGGTTATGAAAATTGGTTAAGAGAAGAGTATTTACCAGCAATAAAAAGCAGAGGCATCCAACTTGTACTTATCACACCAATGACAAGAATTAATAAACTTGCTACTGGGGAGGAGGTAGAGTTTTCTGGATTTAAGAACTCAGAAATACCAGGGATTGATTTTCCAGCGATTATGAAACGTGTTGCAAACGAATTTAATATTCCTTTGATAGATTTGTATGAAGAAAGTATGAAGTATTTAAAGGAGATTGGACGAGAGGCAGCATTTGCGATGTTTTTATCAGTAGAACCGGGTGAGACTCCTGGAAAGACGAACTCTGGAAGTTATGCAAATGGTAATCCAAGCGGCGCTATTGATGGAACACATTGCAAGGAGACTTTATCCAAACAATGGGCAAGAATTATAGTTTCGCAGATTCAGAAGTTAGAATTGCCAATCAAGGAAGCTCTAAAAGAAGAAGTTAGAAGTGCCATAGAAACAGGAGATTGGTTCTCGGTATTACCAGAGTTATCGCTCGATGTTTTAACGGGTGAGAATGCGTATTATAGAGAGCAGATAGAGTGTCTTCTAAAGCACCATGTACTGGAGCATACGAGAAAAAATTACTTTAGCCCGAAAGAGGAAATGAAAACCAAAGATTTCATTAACGGTATAACCAACATTTGGGAACTGCCAGAAGGTTTTGGAGCCAATTATGAAGGATTCGTATTAACAAGAGAGGTAATGGCTGCAATTCTTTATGATGCCTATCTGATTAAGTTTGGCAAAGAGGAAGATGGAAGATGGAGAAAGCCAAAATACATGACAGATTATAATGGAAAAGCCCTATCTCCAGAGGATCCGAATTATGACCCAAATCTGATTGGAGAAAGTGCGCAGTACTATCCTTTGGTACCATTTCAAGCAATTCTTGACCTTAACAGTATTGATGCTTCTTACTTTGAGAAATTTCATACGGTTTATGAACTGGGACTTCTTCGTTCGGAGGAAGGAATTAGGAGAGGCGTTATGAAGAATGGGGTTTACCTAAGACCAAAACAGGTGGTAACAAGAGAAAAGGCAGCTAAGGTGTTATATTTTTTACGTATCCTTTCTAAGGATATTTATGAGGAAACAAATAATTAACGAGGTATTCTTACAAAATCTTTATGTCTGATGCAAAGGTTGCAAAGTGCATGAGAGATTGGCCATAACTGGAACATATGATACTACGACATCAGCAGAATATAAGGCATTTGCGATTAAAAATGGAATACCTTATACATTAAATGGATATGTTGCATCTATTCAGGGGATAAATTTACTAGCGGTATTTAAATACATCTTTAGATATAGCAGAAGCCATGGGTTAAAATAAATCCCATGGCTTTTACTTATTTATAAATATTCATTCCTAAACTAAAATATATGTTAAAGTTATGTCGAAATCGTGTTTTGACTACATTTGAAAAGCTGCGGAACACCAAAATCTTAAGTTTCTATGAATATGTGGGAATCTCATTGCGAAGTTCCCTCATTCTTTGTATGATAAGTATGGAAAGGAATTCTAGGTCTATAAATACATAGGTTTAGTGTTCCTAAGTTACATACAACAAAGCAAAAAAACTATGGAGGTCAGACATAGATGAGACAAGAATATTGTAATCCAGTACAAAGAGGCTTTTTTCCAGATCCATCTGTCATCCGGGTCGGAGATGATTATTATATGGTAAATTCCTCCTTTCAGTATTTCCCGGCAATTCCTATTTCCCATTCCAAGGATATGGTTCACTGGCATATAATAGGACATGCAATTGCGAATCCAGAATATTTACCACTTGAAGATATCAAGGATTCTCACGGAATATGGGCACCAGATATTTCATACCATGACGGAACCTTTTACATTTATGCGACACTTCGCTTAAATGGTGACGGTACCAGAGGTAATAATGTGCTCCGTAGACAGCTTTTAGTTACTTCAAAGACACCGGAAGGTCCTTACTCTAAACCTACCTGGCTTGAAGTAGATGCGATTGATCCATCTCACTTTATCGATGATGATGGAAAACACTATATGGTAATTGCAAAGGCTGCAACGGTGATACCATTAAGTGACGATGGAAAACGTGTGATTGGAGAGCCGGTTGTAGCCTGGGAAGGAACTGGCGAGCGCTGTCCAGAGGGTCCTCACATTATGAAAAAGGATGGATATTATTATGCCATCGTAGCAGAGGGAGGAACTGGATATGGTCACGGAATTAATGTGGCGCGTTCTAAGAATCTTTATGGGCCTTATGAGGAGTGTCCTTATAATCCAGTTCTGCGTCAGTTTAAAGAAGATTCCCCTATTCAGCGTACTGGACATGGAAAATTAGTTCAGACACAGAATGGTGACTGGTGGATTTATTATTTGCTTGGAAGGCCAAATCAAGGAAGATATACCACCGTTGGTAGGGAATCTGGTCTTGACCCAGTAACCTGGACAGAAGATGGTTGGTTTATCATAAATGAAGGAAATGGGCCAAGTGAAAGACAGATAGCCCCAGACCTTAAAGAGTGTGTATTTGAGAGAAATCTAAAAGACGATTTTGAGGAAGAGAAACTTAATTTAGAGTGGGAGTTTGTTAGAAATCCTGACTATGGCAGTTGTTCTTTGACAGAGAGACCAGGATTCTTTCGCATCTGGACAAGAGATGGTAAATTAGATGAGATTCGTGCTAAGAATACCCTAGTTCGTAGAGAGCAAGAGCTTTCTTATGAAGCAGAAACGAAATTAGACTTTCATCCAACCAAAGACGGAGAGCAGGCAGGACTGACTTGCTACTATAGTACTGCTACTTATGCGCGATTTTCTCTTTGCTATGAAGAAGGTCGGAAACTTCAGCTTGTGATTAACCGGAATCATGGAGAAGAATTAATGGCAGAAGTTCCTGATATCAAGGAAAGTGTAGTTTATCTTAAAGTTATTGTTAATAAACTAACTCGTAGTTTTTATTATAGCTATGATGGAGAGGATTGGATACTGGCTGGTGTATTAGAAAACTGCATCTACCTATGTGACGAAGGAGTTCCAGATGATCCAAAGCGGCATACAGGTACCTTGGTTGGTATCTATGCGAATAATGGTGGCTGTGGTTCTAGAATAGCTGCTGATTTTGATTATTTTTATTATCAGGATTAGTATCATCTTTCGTTATAAAATGAAGTGTAAGCTTGTTTGAATCACTTATTTGAGAAGTTACTTATATTAAAGCATCAAAAGAAAGAAATAGTTTAATATTATTTACCGAAAAAAGATTTTGAATTGATATCCTTTGTTAGATTATCAAAGGAAGTTATTCAAAATCTTTTTTTATTATAGGAAAGGTTATGGAAGGAGATATTTATAGTATAGAGAAGGATTAATATGTATCAATAGAGTAATCGATATGAATACGAAATCTGATAGTTAATTTTAAGGTTATGGAATCTAATATGATAAAATGAGAAAGTGTTTTAGATTATCCCAATAAAAAATATGAATAAAAAATATTATCTTGCAACATTTTATACTTCTTAATTGTATATATAGTGAAAGGGGGCGGAAATGTGGGACTTGAATCATTATCCGGAGATGATTTGGTCAAAGAAATCATAGAGTCTGAAGGTAATGCAATTTATCGTTTGGCTTATTCCTATCTAAAGAATACCCATGATGCAGAAGATGTTCTGCAAGATACACTGGTACAGTTTTTAAAAACAAAACCAGAATTTGAATCGAAGGAACATAGAAAAGCATGGTTATTAAGGGTAGCTTCGAATTTAAGCAAGAATCGCTTAAAGTTAGCTTATCGAAACTTTAGTGTGCTTGATGAAGAGATACCTACAACACAAGATTTTACAGAAGAGGACTCTGAGGTTTTAAGGGCAGTACATTCCTTACCAGCAAAATACCGTGATGTGATTTATCTATTTTATTACGAAGGGTATCACACGGAAGAGATTGCAGGAATTTTAAACAAGAGGGATGCTACCGTTCGTTCCCTATTATCAAGAGCAAGGAAAAAGCTAAAAACGACGTTAAAGGAGGCGTATGATTTTCATGAGTAATTACAAAGATGCCTTAACAAAAATATATATCAGTAAGGATATGGAGGAAAGAATCATGAGAGAAGTTAAAAATAATGTAGTAGAGACAAAAAAAGAGAGAACAATAGGTAGAAAGTGGATGTTACCAGCAGGATTGGTTGCTTGTGCAGCACTGACCCTAGGAGTTTTGGTGTTACCAAAAGTGACAAAGGATTCAGAAGATCAAGTGCAGATACCTAATCCCATCGTTGAGATAGAGGATATCAAATCTTTAAAGGAAAGTGTGCCATTTTCTTTAAAGGTACTAACCGTTGTTCCAGAAGGATATGAAGTTAGTGATACTTCTTTAATTGCAGGAACCCTAGCTCAGATTATCTATTCCAATGGAAGTAATGATATTACTTACCGTATGGCAGAGGGCACCGAGGATATCAGCGGTGATTATAATACCTATGAGAATACAAAAGAAATTACGGTTAACGGGCAAGACGTTTTATTAAAGGGTAACAAAGATGGCTACCAAGTAGCATCATGGACAGATGGAACCAATGCGTATTCTATCAAATCCAATAGTCCTTTAGAGGAAGAGCAGATGATTCAAAGTATTGAAGAAATTCAATAATATGAAAATAAAAAATGAGCGATTCATTAAAATAAGATTTTCCTGGATTATCGAGAGATAGTTTTTAATCTTTGTTGGTAATAGAAAGAAGAAGGTACAAACATCAATTGTTTGTACCTTTTTTTTATAAGAAGGATAATCTGATTACCTATAAAAAGGATTTTCTGTCGGATACATCATAGAAGCTGGTCGATTGAACTCAATGTCAGCAACACCAAAGTACTTAAATACTTCAAAGATTGCCTTACCGAAGTGCCCAAAGGCAACAGCTCCGTGATGAGGATAGTTCTTTTCTACTAATACATGACGGTAGAAGCGTTTCATCTCAGGAATGGCAAATACACCGATGCTACCAAAGGACTGAGTTGGAACCGGAAGAACATCACCTTCTGCAACATAAGCACGTAATACCGTATCAGCTGTACTTTGAAGACGGAAGAATGTGATTTCACCAGGAGCGATGTCACCCTCTAAGGTACCTCTTGTGATGTTAGGTTCCTGATTTGGCTCAAGGCTTCTAGCCATAATCTTCTGATTTTTCATTGAACAGAAGGATAGCTTCTTAGATGGAGTATTTCCACAATGGAAGCCCATGAAGGTATCAGTTGCTTTATAATCAAACTTGCCTTTGATAGAAGCATCATACATATCAGCTGGAACGGTGTTGTTAATATCAAGAAGTGTTACGGAATCTTCACTGACACAAACTCCAAGGTACTCACTTAATGCGCCATAGATATCAACTTCACAGGAGATAGGCATACCCTTGCTAGCAAAGCGGCTATTTACATAACATGGTACGAATCCAAACTGAGTTTGGAAAGAAGGCCAGCACTTATTAGCAAAGACAACATATTCTTTACAACCCTTGTGAGCCTCTGCCCAATCAAGTAATGTAAGTTCGTACTGAGCAAGTTTAGGTAAGATACCTGGCATTTTATTACCAGTACCAAGTTCTTCTTCCATATCTTTTAACACATCTGGAATTCTTGGATCATTTGCATGATCGTTAAAAGAGGCAAATAAATCAAGCTCAGAGTTTTCTTCAATTTCTACGCCTAAGCTGTATAATGCCTTGATTGGAGCGTTACAAGCAAGAAAATCCTGAGGTCTTGGTCCAAAGGAAATAATCTTTAAGTTCTGCAAACCGATAATTGCACGAGCGATTGGTAAGAAATCCTCAATCATAGTAGCAACTTCAGCTGGTGTACCAACTGGGTATTCTGGTATGTATGCGCGGATATTACGTAATTTTAAGTTATAGCTTGCATTTAACATACCACAGTAAGCATCGCCACGTTCATCTGCAAGAATAGAGGTAGTTTCCTCCGCTGCTGCAGCAAACATAACAGGACCATCAAAGTTCTTTGCTAATAAGGTTTCGCTGCTTTCTGGACCAAAGTTACCAAGGTAAACAACCAGAGCATTACAATTTGCAGCTTTCACATCAGCAAGAGCTTTTAACATATCTTTTTCATTTTCAATTGTGACTGGACATTCGTAAATCTCAAGTCCTTTTTCGCGATAAGCGGAAACTACAGCTTCTCTTCTTCTGTTGGAGAGACTCATAGGGAAACAGTCTCTACTTACGGCAACAATGCCGACATTAATGTTTGGAATGTTATTCATTCGAAAATACCAAACCTTTCTTAGTTATACGTGTTATAAGTTGCTTGCGGGAATAATTAGTTTAGTCATAAAACTAACTAATCATATTATAATTTTAACTGATCCAAATGTCAAGGAAATACAAGCTAAAAGCAATCAAACGTACAAGTTTAAGGGAGGAATGTATCAACAAAAAGATAACATTAAAATAAAGAAAATCCGTTAAATAAGGAATTTAATGAAACTGTACCAATATGCGGCACAATTTGTCGATATTTACCGAATTAAGTTGTAACTTATATCAATTCATGTATAATAGAATTAGGAGAATGACATCATAGAAGAAGCTAGAGAGGGTTATATATATAGTTTTAAAATTACGGTAGGGTAGCAATTTTTTTAGTGAAATTGTGCGAGATACCGTAAAAGTCTCAAATAAAAAAATAGGGAAAGTGGGTGACATGATTGAGGAAGGAAAATAATAAACAAGATAAGATGAATTCCAAGCTGTTAAAAAGAAAAGGAGATTCAAAAAAGAAAGACAATAAGGAAAAGCGATTAGCGCTAAAGCAAGAGCTAAAGCAAAAAAAAGAAGATAAACGTGGTAAGTACTCTACTAAGAGAGAGAAAAAAAGAATCTTTGGAATTCGTTTTCGGTTAGCTATGGCATTTATGGTTCCAATTGCCTTTATTATTATTTTAGGAATTTCATCATATAATAAAACGTCAGAGGCTATGCTAAAGAGTTATGAAGAGTCAACGTTCCAGGCTCTTAAGACGACAACGAACTACTTTGAATTAGCAATGGAAACAGTAGAGTTACGTCTGAATCAGCTGAAAGGCTATGAGAACTTAAAGAATTACTACTCAGGTACATACAAAAATGATCCAGTTGCAGAGATGACTACGTTTAAAAATCTTGAAATATATCTTGATACAACGACATACTCTGATAATGTGCTGGCGAACTTCTATTTATTTAGCAAACGCGGTAGTAATCTATGTACGAACGGAAGCATGGATTTAAGTGGAGAAGAGTTGGTGGATGCTTATCTTGCTACAGAAGAGGGAAAAAGAGATGAAAATGAGAGGGGAGCATATTCTTGGTCTGGCAAGCATCAGTTTGTGGATGAACATTTTATACAGGATGAAAGTAGAAAACCAATCCCATATGCATTTTCTGTATCATCCGCCTTTTTTGGTAATGGATTTAAGCAAATCGGTTATATGGTAGCAGATATTAGGTTAGAATTATTTCAGAAGAAATTATCAGAACTTGAGATTTCGGAAGACTCTATCTTTGTAGCTATCTCTAAGGATGGTTATGAGGTGCATAGCAATGAAGAAGAAGGTATTTTTATTGCTGACAAATCGTTTTATACCGATGCAATCGCAAGCTCAGAGTTAAGTGGAACCAGTTATGTAGATTATGATGGAGAAAAGCACTTGTTTTTATATTCGAAAGCTGCAAAATCTGGAATTACCGTGTGTGGACTAGTTCCGTACTCTTATTTAACATCGCAAGCCAATGCAATCAAAACCTCAACGGTAATCTTTGTACTTATCGCAGTAGTCTGTGCTTTATTTATTGCAATTGTTATGTCAACAGATATGGGAGGCGCTATTAACAAAATTATCGTCGTGTTAAAGAAAGCCTCGGAAGGGGACTTAACTGTCACTGTGAATAGCCGTAGAAAAGATGAATTTGGTCTGCTATCGGATAGTGCGAATGATATGATTTCTAATGTAAAGGGGCTGATTGATAAAGCGCTTAAAGTAAAGGATACTATTTCAGCATCGACAGGTGATGTTTCAGATTCCTCAAAGCAGCTTTTAGTTGCGACCCAAAATATTTCTACCTCAATTGAAGAAATTCGTCAGGGTATTGTACAGCAAGCAGAGGACTCTGAAAAATGTCTTCGCCAATCAGACGAGTTAACTACGAGAGTGAATCAGGTATCAGATAATGTAACAACGATTGAAAAACTTACCGAGGACTCCAAAACGGTCGTACAGCAAGGATTAGTTTCCATTGACATATTGCGTGACAAGTCAGAAGAAACCACCAAGATAACAAGCAATATTATCGGAGAAATCGAATCGCTAGAGTCAGAGAGCGAATCCATCGGTAAGATTATAGGCGTTATTAATGATATTGCAGAGCAGACCAATCTATTATCCTTGAATGCATCGATTGAGGCTGCTAGAGCAGGGGAAGCTGGTCGTGGATTTGCAGTAGTTGCAGACGAGATAAGAAAACTTGCAGAACAGTCAGTCAGAGCATCTGGCGAAATTGCTACAATTATTAATAGCATTCAAGGGAAAACGAAACTTACCGTTACTACTGTTCAAAAGTCAGAGAACATTGTGAAATCTCAGGGAAATGCTTTATTAGATACGATTGATTTGTTCCAGAAAATTGATGCATCGGTTGGTTTGATAGCGAAAGAGCTTACAGAGATTACGACTGGTATTTCGGGTATTAAAGTTGCAGAAAATACTACGCTGAATGCGATAGAGAGTATCTCTGCAGTATCGGAAGAAACAGCAGCATCCTCGGAAGAAGTGGATAATGCAGCAAATCGTCAAGTAGAAATGGTATCGAAGCTAAGAGAGGCAACCATGCATTTAGAAACAGATGCGAAAGAATTGAATGAAGCATTGAACCAATTTCGCATATAAGTTTAGGAGGTAACAACCATATGCCGGAGTTATTAACAGAAGTAAATATAGTATCAACTGCCATTCGACTGCTCTTAGCATTAATTTGCGGAGGAATCCTTGGGATTGAGCGAGGGCGAAAAAAACGTCCGGCGGGTTTTAGAACTTATATGCTAGTCTGTGTAGGAGCAACTCTTGTAATGATTACAAACCAATATATCTATACACAGTATTCAAACACTGATCCTACGCGCATGGGCGCGCAGGTGATCAGTGGTATCGGTTTTCTTGGTGCAGGGACAATTATTGTAACAGGGAAAAATCGAGTGAAGGGACTAACAACAGCAGCGGGTCTTTGGGCTGCTGCTTGCATTGGTCTTTCCATCGGTATCGGTTTTTATAGTGGTGCTATTATTGGCTGTATCCTTATTTTTGTCGTGATGTCAGCGCTTCATCGACTTGATGAGCGAATGACATCCTCTGCAAAGATTATAAATCTCTACATTGAACTATCGCAAATGAGTGATGTAGGGCATTTTATGAAATTTGCGAAAGAACAAGAATTAAAAGTGAGTGAGGTTGAACTTACGAGAAGCAAAGCGTTTTCTAATTATGGTGTATCAAACGAAGCTTCGCTTGCGTTAACACTTACGTTGCAACTTCCGAAACGATGTACGCATATAGAAATAATAGAACTTTTAAGCACAGTCGAAGGGGTTAAATACGTGGAAGTTATTTAAAGTAGCAAATAAACAGTATTTAATACAAAGAACGAAAATTAGCTAGTTGAATGTAAGTGCTTTCATATGCTATAATAAGGTATCATGCGTATCATCTTTTATTGATCTCTGAAGGATATGCCAGAATAATCGTAATGTAACGACAATAGTTACCAAGAATACTAGGAGGATTAGACCATGGATATGATTGTAAAGTACATTAATGAGTTACTTGATAAGAGTACACCGGAAGTACCGATGTGGAACATAGAAAAAATCAAGAGCGGAGAAAAATCAGAATGGAACTACATTGACGGCTGTATGATTAAGGCTGTTCTTGAGATGTACGCAATAACAAAAGAAGAGAAGTACTTAAAATTTGCAGATGAGTTTATTGATTATCGTGTAGATGAAGATGGCAATATTTCTGGATATCATGTAGAAAAGTTCAACATTGATGACGTGAATGCAGGAAAAACATTATTTGAATTATATGATTTAACAGGAAAAGAAAAGTACCGCAAAGCGATTGAAATTATTTATAAACAAGTGAAGACTCAGCCAAGAACAAGGGAAGGAAACTTCTGGCATAAGTTAATTTATCCTCAACAGGTATGGTTAGATGGCTTGTATATGGGTCAACCATTTTACATGGAATATGAGACTCGCTTTAATAACAAGAAGAACTATGAAGATATTTTCCATCAGTTCTTTAATGTATATGAACTACTAAGAGATAAGAAGACTGGTCTATATTATCATGCATTTGACTCTTCCAGAGAAATGTTTTGGTGTGATAAAGAGACAGGGTTATCCAAGCATTTTTGGCTAAGAGCACTTGGTTGGTATGCTATGGCTCTCTTAGATACCTTAGATAAGTGTGAACCAACTGGTTATGAGAAAGAATATGAAAGATTAAAACAAATCTTTGTCGAATATATGGAAACAATCTTAAAGTATCAGGATGAAAGTGGTATGTGGTATCAGATTCCAGATATGGGTGGTCGTGAACGTAACTACCTTGAAACAAGCGGAAGCTCCATTATGGCTTACGCATTATTAAAGGGTGTTCGTCTTGGGTTCTTACCAGAGAGTTATCGTGAGAATGCAAAGAAGGCAATGGATGGTATCTGTGAGAAGTATCTTCATACAGAAGAAGGAAAGATGAGTCTTGGCGGAATCTGCCTTGTGGCGGGTCTTGGTGGAAAACAGATGCGTGATGGTTCTTATGATTATTATATGTCTGAACCTATTGTAAAAGATGATGCTAAGGGTGTTGGACCGTTCCTATTAGCATATACAGAGCTTCTTCGTCTTAATAAATAAAGGAATACCATAAACTAAAAAATACATGCTTTATAAATGATAAGGAAGTCTTTTCAAAAAGTTTAAAAATTCTGTGAACTTACTGGAAAGGCTTTCTTTTTATGCAAAAGTATGATATAAATAGAAATACAAGCTGTTTAGTATAATAGAAACAGTACGTCATAAATTAGCCAATCTAGTACTTTTTGCTTGGCCAAGGGTAGTTTATGCAAGGAATATCCTATGGGGGTAGGCTGCATAAGTTAAAAAAAGATAGAATAGATAAGAGAGGGTTTAAGATGAAGAAGAAAGCATTATTACTTGGGCTTTGCGGATGCCTTATGTTATCGGTGGCAGCGTGTGGCAAGAAAAGCGGTGTCGATGTCAAATTAGGGCAATATAAAGGAATTGAAGTTACTGTAGAGCCTGTTGAAATTACAGAAGAAGATGTTCAGCAACAATTAGATAAGCTTAACAATCAGTTCGGTACCGATGTTAAAATTACGGATAGATCCGATGTTCGCGATGGTGATACCGTGAATATTGACTATGTTGGTAAGGTTGATGGTAAGGAATTCGATGGAGGTAAGGATGAGGGATATAATTTAAAAATTGGTTCCAATACTTTTATCGAAGGATTTGAATCAGGTTTAGTCGGAAAGAAAGTTGGAGAAACTGTTGACGTAACTACTAAATTTCCTGATCCATACGATAATAATCCTGATTTAGCTGGTAAGGAAGCAATCTTCACTGTAACAATTAATTATTTAACAGATGGAACAAAAGAGCCTTTAACAGATGAAATTGTAAAAGCGAATACAGACCATGAAACAATCGCTGCCTATAAAGAATTTGTTAAGACATCATTAACTGAGCAAGCAGAGCAAACGGCACAGACACAAAAAGAAATCGATATTATTCAAAAAGCAATTGATAACAGTACCTTTAAGAACTTAGAGCAAGAAGTGTATGATAAGGAAGAATCAGATATGAGAGCTTATTATACAAGCCAGGCTTCCCAGTATGGTGTTGATTTAAAGACTTTCATGCTGTACTTCTTTGGTATGACAGAAGAGCAGTTTAATACAGAGATTAAAACAGCAGCTGAATTTAATGTAAAACAAAGACTTATGTTAGATGAAGTTGCAAAGGCTGAAAAATTAGAAATTACGGAAGAAGAATATAAAGAAAAAATAACGGAATATGTGGAACAAGGTGACTTTGAATCCATAGAAGCTTTTGAGGAAGCATATGAAGGTAAAGAAAATGTTAAGATTGCTTTATTAAGAGAAAAAGCACTTGATTTAGTAATTGAGGCTGCCGTAGTAAAATAATTAAAAATTAATATAGGATCAAAGCAATCCAATTGCTATTCAGAAAAATTAGGGGGTATCTTAAAGTAATTTGACTTTAGGATACCCTTTTTGTTTTAATAATAGAGAGAGCAGTATCTATTGTTTTCTATAGAATTGGAACTGGCGGTTATAGCGATAATATACAAAATCCCAATTTATAAGATCGAACCATTGATCAATATAATCACCGCGCCTATTCTGGTAATCAAGATAGTAGGCATGTTCCCAAACATCGATTGGAAGAAGTGGAGTGAAACCTAAGGTTAGTGGTGTATCTTGATTTGCTGTTGTAATGATTGATAATTCACCACGAGAATTTGTAACCAGCCACGCATAACCAGACCCAAAAACTTTAAGTGCTGCTTCTCTTAATTTGGCTTTAAATTCAAAATAATTGCCGAAGGTACGAAGAAGGAGTGACATAAACTCATTTTCAGGAGTGCTTACCTGATAAGGATCGTGTTCTGGCGAGATGCTTGGTTTTCTTGGTGATTTCATGGAGTAAAAGTATAAGTTATGATTGAATACGCCACCAGCATTATTTTTCACTGGTGTTTGTATGGAAGAAGGAAGAAGATTATTATGAATAATCAATTCCTCGAGATTCCAAGTATGGTATTCTGGATAATCTTTCAATATTTTATTTAGAGTATCGACATATGTTTTGAGATGTTTTTCATGATGAAAATATAAAGTACATTCACTAATGCTTGGAGAAAGCGCATCAATAGCATATGGCAATGGAATCAATGGAAATGGATAAGTTTGATTATTTTGACTCATAATGAGAACATCCTATTGTATCATTACTATAGTTTATGTAAAAAATAAAAGATTGTGATGGAGATAGGAGTTTGCAAAGAAATATGGAGGTGGATTGATGAGTTATCAGTATGTAGAGTATCCGAAATGTTCCACTTGCAGCAAAGCAAGAAAGTGGTTGGAAAAAAACCAGATTGCATTTGAATCAAGAGATATTACGGTTAACAACCCTACGAAGGAGGAACTTAAATTGTGGCATGAGAAAAGTGGATTGCCGCTCACTAAGTTCTTTAATACCAGTGGACTTCTTTATCGAGAACAAAATCTGAAGGAAAAGATTAAAGTTATGACTGTAGAAGAAATGGTTGAATCATTATCTACGAATGGTATGTTGGTAAAACGACCAATTTTAGTAGGTGACGACTTTGTACTTGTTGGATTTAAAGAAGAGGAGTGGAAGAAGCGTTTGCTTCCACCAGTTATCAAACGGTATTAGTGGTATTAATACTGATGAAAGCACAAAAATTCCTTTGCAGATGGTTGTACACGCCTTAGTGTATCTGATGTTTGACAAATTTATCCGATATCGTCGGATAGATTTGTTAAAACATTATTAAAATTCATAGAAATCTAATGAATCTTGTGAATAGAGCTGTTATAATAAGCAATGATTAAAGTAAACAAAAGGAATAGTTGGAGGAATCGATGTTTGGTTATATAGGCATACATAAGCCAGAGCTAAAGATGAAGGAATATTATAAATACCGCGCCTATTATTGTGGCCTATGTCAAGTTCTGAAAGAACGCTATGGGCGTTTTGGACAGATGACACTGACTTATGATATGACATTTTTAATAATTCTTTTGACCTCATTGTATGAAAGTAAAGTGACAGAGGAACAGCATCGATGTCTGGCACATCCAACAAAAAAACATTGGATGCTTCACAACGAAATAACGGAATACGCTGCTGATATGAATATTGCACTAACTTATCATAAATTGCTAGATGATTGGAACGATGAGAAAAGTATGGTAGGTCTTAGTGCAAGCAAACTATTGGTGAGAAAATATCATAAAATAGAGAAAAAGTATCCTGAAAAATGCCAGGTAATAGCGGATTGTTTGGCAAAGTTACAAGAGTTTGAAAAAGAAAATGTTACGGACCTTGATAAGATAGCGAAACCGTTTGGTGACTTAATGGGAGAGATGTTTGTTTATCGGCAAGATGGGTGGAAGGACACATTAAGAAAGCTAGGGTTCTATCTTGGGAAATTCATCTATTTGTTAGATGCTTATGAGGATGTTAAGGAAGATATTACAAAAGGAAATTTTAATCCATTAAAAGAAAAGGTAGACAAGCCCTCCTTTGAGGACGAATACCGACAGATATTAATTATGATGATGTCCGAATGTTCGAAAGAATTTGAAAGGTTACCATTAGTCCTTGATGTCGAGTTGTTAAGAAACATAGTATATGCAGGGGTATGGAAAAAATACGACGAACATGGAATAAAAGGCTGTAACAAGAAAGAAATTGATGCAGAAGGGAAAGGTATATAGTATGACACAAGATCCATATCAGGTACTTGGGATAAGCAGAACAGCTACCGATGATGAGGTAAAAAAGGCATATAGAGAATTAAGTAGAAAATATCATCCAGATTCCTATGTAGATAATCCTTTATCTGGTTTAGCAGAAGAAAAGTTTAAGGAAGTGCAGGAAGCATATGATACTATTATGAATGAACGCCAAAATGGCGGGTATAGCACCTCTTATGGTAATTATGGGGATCAGTCCTATGGAAACCAAACCTACCGTGAGGATGGGGTGCTTGCCGATGTTGCTTCTAAAATCAATGCACGTCGCTTTAGTGAAGCTCTTAGTTTACTCTCGGGAATTAGTAATCGTACATCCAGATGGTATTACTATAGCGCAATCGCTAATATCGGTGTTGGTAATAATGTACTTGCGGCAGATCATGCGAGAACAGCAGTATCTATGGAACCAAATAATCCAGAGTATGTTAATTTAATGAATCAGTTACAATGGGGGGGCCAAAGATATACGCAAACAGGATATGGATATGGCCGTGGTGGTGCAGATACAAGTGATTTGTGTTGTAACTTATGTATTGCAGATACTTGTTGCGAATGTATGGGAGGCGATTTGTGCACATGCATCTAAGCACGAAAAAATTAGCGTTTTCGGGTTTATTACTAGCGTTAACTATCTTATTGACGGTACTTAGTTCTGTGTTTGAAACTAGTACTTTATTTTTACTTGCAGCAGCATCATACCTAGTTGGAATTAATTTTAGAGAGAGTGGAGTTCGGTTTGGAATTGGATTCTATCTAGCTGCTATTTTACTCAGTCTAGTGTTAGCTCCCAATAAACTTTATTGCCTAACCTTTGCAGCTATTAGCGCTTACATTGTTATAATGGAAATTGTTAGAGCGTACTTAACCAAAAAAGAACTGCAAAAAATAGCAACTATGAATAGAACACCGTATAAACAAAAAAACAATGCTTTCTTTTATGCTATAAAGTTTGTCGTGTTTAACCTGATTTACCTGCCGTTTTTATTCTTCTTACCAGGATTGTTTTACAGTGGAGAAATCTCAAATGGCATCTATCTTTTATTAATATTAGGTGGGCAGATAGTTTTTGTAATCTATGATTTAGCATATGATGTATTTATCCAAAAGTACTGGAAACGTATTCGGAAGAGCTTTATTCGGTAAGTAAGAGTAATGTATCATCATATTGTGATAGTAAGGAGATTCTACTTAGATCCCTTATTCTGCTTTTTAAATAACAGCTCTATGTAAGTCTCTTGGTATTCCTTTAAGAATCATATCAAAAGACTTACATAGAGCTACGGGAGTTTCTTGTGAACAAGATTAGGTTGAGTGAAATATGAAATTGTGAATTAGTTTATGGAAAAGAGAAAATTTCATGATTCAAGGAAGATAGCGATACCTTAATGTACAAAAGTAATTGTATATTGCATAATTTGTCTGTGAAAGGAATAGATTATAAAAACAAGTATTTCAGGTGGAACTTCCATGAAAGGCTCCAATTTGTTTAAGCATAAACAAATCGAGGAACGTGCTGCTGAGATTGCTGCATTCATTATTGAGAACAATGCAACAGTCAGACAGACCGCAAAGCAGTTCGGTATCTCTAAGTCGACGGTACATAAGGATGTTACCGAGCGTTTGTTACAAGTAAATCCTTCTCTGGCAGAGCGAGCACGAATCGTTTTGGATTTGAATAAGTCAGAGAGACATATCAGAGGTGGATTGGCTACCAAGGAGAAGTACCTACATAAAGGAAAGACAGTGCAAGGTTATTAATATGGAGACACTGTCCGTTACAATTGTTCATGAACAAACGTTCATGAACATAAGAAAGATCGGAATGTTTGGGGAGACTCAGACATTCCGATTTTTCTTTCACAATAGGTTGTTATATGTTAACCGTTATGATTCGTTTGGATAAAACATAAGAATTCTTTGCTAGACAAAATATAATTAATGCATGCTTTTAATTTATAATAGAGAAGGTGAAGTTGTAAGCGATATTTATGAAAAATGTTCACGAATTATGTAATTTTATTATTGGAAATCAAACCATATTATGTTATAATTAGTTGGTTAAAGTTGATAAAATTTCTTATTATTTGCATGTAAGCACTTACAATGCGTGAATAGTTTCACATAGTTAAATACATAGCTATTTATCATCATTTTAAGGAAAAATGACAATAATTTATCAATGTTTAGGTACTTTATTATGTAATCGCTTACATTTAATACATATAAGTTATGTTATATGTAGCTAGAAAGAGAGAAAAATTCTTATTTTCAATTTGTCGATTTTTAAAAAAAATTGAAAAAAGTAAAATTCTTTCATTCAAAAAGTGTTTATTTTGTGTTAAAATAGATACGAATGCAAAGAAAAAGATAATATACATCAACGTCTCGCGCTAACCATGCGTTATTTTTCATGTGTTAATTTTAACACATGATTACGAGAAGTGTTTCACATGCTTATAGCTGCATACCGATGAGGGGCAGTTAAATTAGAAAGAAAGAAGGAGAAGAAATGGCAGCAGGAACATTCAAAGGCGGTATTCATCCTTATGATGGAAAACATCTAACGATGGATAAGCCAACCACTATATTGCTACCAAAAGGAGATCTTGTATATCCAATGTCCCAGCACATTGGTAATCCAGCAAAACCTATTGTTGCAAAAGGTGACAAAGTTTTGGTAGGCCAGAAAATCGGTGAGGCAGATGGAGCAGTATCCACCTGTATTATCAGTTCTGTGTCCGGTACAGTTAAGGCGGTAGAGCCAAGATTAACTGTGGCAGGTACCATGGTAGAATCCGTTGTTGTAGAAAATGATAACGAATATACTCCGATCGAAGGATTAGGAGCATCTAGGGATTATACGACTCTTAAGAAGGAAGAAATTCGTTCTATCATGAAAGAAGCGGGTATCGTTGGTATGGGAGGAGCAGGTTTCCCTACACATATAAAATTAACTCCTAAGAATGATAGTGCGATTGAGTATTTTATTATCAATGGTTCAGAGTGTGAACCTTACCTAACTAGTGATTACCGCATGATGTTAGAGGAAACAAATCGCTTAATGATAGGTATTAGGATTGTACTTCGTTTGTTTGAAAATGCAAAAGCAATTATCGCAGTTGAAGATAACAAACCAGAGGCAATTCGTATCTTAAAGGATGCAGTGCAAAAAGAGAGCAGAATTGAACTGAAAGTTATTAAAACCAAATATCCTCAGGGTGCAGAACGTCAGCTAATTTATGCAACTACTGGGCGTAAGATGAATGCTACTATGCTACCACAGGATATCGGTTGTATTGTAAATAACGTAGATACTATGATTTCTGTTTGTAAAGCTGTAGCAGAGACTACTCCACTTATGAAAAGAGTAATCACTGTATCGGGAGATGCAGTAAAGAATCCTGGAAATTTTGTAGTGTTAACTGGAACCAACTATAGTGAACTAGCGGAAGCTGCGGGAGGATTTCAAACAAAGCCAGCGAAGTTGATTTCTGGTGGACCAATGATGGGACTTGCTCTTTATTCTCTTGATATACCGGTTACGAAGACATCGAGTTCTTTATTAGCGTTTGCTACAGATGAAGTAGCTACTATGCCAGAAGGCCCATGTATTCGTTGTGGACGTTGTGTGGCTGTATGTCCAGGTAGAATTGTTCCGCAGAAACTGATGGAATATGCAGAGCGTTGTGATGATAAGGGCTTTGAATCGTTAAATGGTATGGAATGTTGTGAATGTGGCAGTTGTTCTTATATCTGTCCTGCAGGTCGTCATTTAACACAGGCTTTTAAGCAATCAAGAAGAAGTATTCTTGAGGAGCGCAAGAAATTATAAGATATTATCTTATAATAAAGAGGAGAATGAGAAGAATTTAGCAGACTTATGAAAGAGGTGGAATCTTTGAAAGATATGTATAATGTCTCTGCATCACCACACGTACGTAGTGGTGTGACGACAGCTCAGATTATGAGAGATGTAGCAATTGCATTAATGCCTGCTTGCTTATTTGGTATTTATCAATTCGGTTTCTCAGCATTTTTAGTATTATTGGTTTCGGTAACTTCCTGCGTGGTTTCCGAGTTTTTGTATGAAAGATTAATGAAGCAACCTTATCGTCCATATGAGTGTAGCGCCATAGTAACCGGTTTATTAATCGGTATGAATATGCCTGCTACCATTCCAGTATGGATTCCTATGGTTGGTGGTGTGTTTGCAATTATCGTTGTAAAACAATTATATGGCGGACTTGGACAGAACTTTATGAATCCAGCTCTTGCTGCAAGATGTTTCTTATCTATTTGTTTTACTACCCGTATGACAACATTTGCTGTAGACTCCTTTGCAAATTCAGGTGCTTCAAGCAAAGGACTGTATTTATTTAACTATGGGTTTGCAGGTTTAGATGGAATAAGCGGTGCTACACCACTTGCAGCGATGAAGGCTTCCCAGGCAGCGCCAAGTTTACTTGATATGTTCTTTGGTTACCACGGTGGTGTTATCGGTGAAACAAGTGCTATGATGCTTTTAATCGGTGCATGCTATTTATTATATAGAAGAATTATATCTTTACGAATTCCTATGACATATATTGCAACTTTTGCAGTATTTATGATATTGTTTGGCGGAAAAGGATTTGATGTGGAATATGTGTTAGCTCAGATTCTTGGTGGTGGATTAATTTTAGGTGCTTTCTTTATGGCAACTGATTATGTGACCTGCCCAATTACTAAGTTTGGTCAGATTATCTTTGGTGTTTGCCTTGGTGCATTAACCGGATTATTCCGTGTATTTGGTGGTTCTGCAGAAGGTGTATCTTATGCGATTATCTTCTGTAACTTATTGGTACCGTTGATTGAAAAAATCACAATGCCAAGGGGCTTCGGAGTAGGAGGTAAGAAACTTGCAAAATAAGAAAAAGTCAACAATAATAAAAGACGCGATTGCATTATTTGCAATTACCTTAGTGGCTGCGGTTGCTCTTGGCTTTGTCTATGAAATCACAAAGGGACCGATTGCAGAAGCAGAAGCAAAAGCGAAAGCAGAAGCATATAAAATGGTTTTTGCAGAGGCAAAATTAGTGGATGATAAGAATGAAGATGTCAATGCACGAGTTGAGCTTTCTGAAGAATTTTTAGCTTCGAATGGATTTACTTCAAGTACAATTAATGAAGTATGTATCGCAAAGGATGATGCTGGAAATGCTCTCGGTTATGTAATGACTTTAACATCATCTGCTGGATATGGTGGAGATATTAAGTTTACAATGGGTGTAAAAACCGATGGGACTTTAACATCAATTGAGATTATTGGTATGAATGAAACGAAAGGTCTTGGTGAAAAGGCAGGCGAAGAAAGTTTCAAGGGTCAGTATTCTGATAAAAAGGTAGATTCTTTTGAAGTGATTAAATCAAGTGAGAGCAAGACTAGTGATAATCAAATCAATGCCATCAGTGGTGCAACCATCACAAGTAATGCAGTAACAGGTGCAGTAAATGCTGGTCTAGCATTTATTAACGATTTATTAGACAACGGTGTAGGAGGTGTGACTCGTGAGTAAAGCGTTAGAACGTATTTATAATGGTGTAATAAAAGAAAATCCTACGTTTGTTTTAATGCTTGGTATGTGTCCGACTCTTGCGGTTACAACATCAGCAATCAATGGTGTAGGTATGGGACTTACAACGACAGCGGTTCTTATCATGTCAAACATGCTAATTTCTATGCTTCGTAAGGTGATTCCAGATAAAGTAAGAATGCCAGCTTTTATCGTAGTGGTAGCTTCCTTTGTTACTATAGTACAATTATTATTACAGGCTTATATCCCAGTGTTAAACGACTCTCTTGGTATCTATATTCCGTTAATCGTTGTTAACTGTATTATTCTCGGTAGAGCAGAGTCTTATGCATCAAAATATCCAGTATTTCCATCTATCTTTGATGGTGTTGGTATGGGACTTGGATTTACTGTTGGATTAACCTTAATTGGTCTTTTCCGTGAGTTACTTGGTGCAGGAACTGCGTTTGGCTTCTCTGTCATGCCTGATAGTTATGAGCCATTCTCTATCTTCGTATTAGCACCAGGTGCATTCTTTGTACTTTCGATGTTGACAGCACTTCAAAATAAGTTAAAGTTAAAATCCGCAACAAACACGCCACAAGCAGAAAAACTTGCATGCGGTGGTAACTGTAGCAGTTGTAGCGGTAGTGCATGCCATAGCAATCATGAGTTACTTGAGTCCGTAAAGGAAGAAACTGCGAAGAAAGAAGCAGCAGCAAAAAAAGCAGCAGCTGAAAAAGCGCTTGCTGCAAAGAAGGAAACTCAGGCAAAAGAAGCAGCGAATCAGACAGAGAAGGAATAGGAGGAGAGATTTAGATGAAAGAATTATTACTAGTGCTTATTGCAGCAGCGCTCGTGAATAACGTAGTTTTAAGTCGTTTCCTTGGCTTATGTCCGTTTCTCGGCGTTTCTAAAAAAATTAGTACAGCAGCAGGTATGGGAGGAGCCGTTATCTTCGTTATTACCGTAGCTTCTGCACTATGTAGTGTTATTTATGATTTGGTTTTGGTTCCACTTGATTTAAAGTATATGAATACAATTGTATTTATTATTTTAATTGCAGCGTTAGTTCAGTTAATTGAAATGTTCTTAAAGAAGTTCTCACCAGGTTTATACAATGCGCTTGGTGTATACCTTCCATTAATCACTACAAACTGTGCGGTTCTCGGTGTTGCTATCGATAACGTTCAAAAGGGAAATGGTTTTGTAACTAGTGTTGTTTATGGTGTTGGTACCGCGGTTGGTTTCTTAATTGCGATTGTTATTATGGCAGGTGTCAGAGAACGTATAGAGAATAACAACATCACAAAATCCTTTCAAGGTTCTCCAATTGTGTTGATTACAGCAGGATTGATGTCCATTGCCTTTATGGGATTTGCAGGATTGTTATAGGATAGGGGGAAAAGAGCATGACGAATTTAGCATTATCTAACCTCTTATCTAATACTAGTGTACTTGCTATTAATGTGCAAGGGCTTATTACAGCAGCAGCTATTGTTGGTGGAGTGGGTTTAATCATTGGTATTCTTCTTGGAATAGCAGCCAAGGCATTTGAGGTTGAAGTAGACGAACGAGAAATAATGGTTAGAGATTTACTACCTGGCAACAACTGTGGTGGCTGTGGCTACCCAGGGTGTGATGGGTTAGCAAAAGCGATTGCTGCCGGTGAGGCACCAGTAAGTGGATGTCCTGTTGCAAGCGCTGAAATTCACGCAAAAATTGGTGAGGTAATGGGAAAAGAGGCAACTGTTAGCGAACGTAACGTAGCATTTGTAAAATGTAATGGTACCTGTGATAAAACCAATGTGAAGTATCACTATACTGGAATAGCAGATTGTAAGAAACTTGCATTGATTCCTGGAAATGGTGAGAAGACTTGTAGTTATGGTTGTATGGGGTACGGCAGCTGTGTACGTGCCTGCGCTTTTGATGCAATCCATGTTGTGAATGGTATTGCAGTAGTAGATAAAGAAAAATGTGTTGCATGTGGAAAATGTATTTCCGAGTGTCCAAATAACCTAATTGAGTTCGTACCAGTAAGTTCTACTTGTAAGGTACAATGTAACTCCAATGATAAGGGTAAGGATGTTAATGCTTCCTGTAGCGTTGGATGTATTGGTTGTATGATGTGTGTGAAGGTATGTGAAAGCGGTGCAGTAACTGTAAGTAATAATCTTGCTCACATTGATTATTCTAAGTGTACACACTGTGGTAAGTGTGCAGAAAAGTGTCCAAGAAAGATTATCACTATTGCATAATCTTTAAAATAAAAAAATATTTAATAAAAATTCAGTAGAAGTTTATTTATCTTTTTTAAAAAAGGTGTTATGATACAGGAAAAGACTTCTAGCAAAATAGGAACAATGAAAAGGATAAGAAGTACTTTTACTTCTTATCCTTTTTAGATATGCAAGATATGGGTATATTCGCATAGGGTAAATTTGGGAAGTCTTTGGGATATCCTTTCTGGATTGAAAGGATATCGCTTTCTTTCAATAGAAAAACTAGAGGATTTGGCAATGAGATCGAGAAGATCAAAGTGCTAGTAATTAATAAAGGTAGGTTTATTATGATTTGTAAAATATGTGGAAGAACGGTACAAAATGAAGAGGCAAATTTCTGTGAGTATTGTGGTGCATCTTTTCGTCCAGGAATGGATAATCGTGTGCCAGAGAGTGAACGATTATCAGATACAATTTCTAATGGACAAGGTGGTATAGGACAACCAAGTTTAGGTCAGGAGAGTATTGCACAGAATGGCTCTTGGCAATCTGAACATGGACAAAGTTCCTATGGTAGCAATTCTATGAATGGGCAAGCGATGGGTGGCTATTCCAATAATAGTAATCCTACTTATTGTCAAAGTAATGTAGCAGCGAATGAAAAGCCAATGTCAGTTGGAAACTGGCTTGCAGTAATGCTGTTAGGATTTGTTCCTCTGATAGGGCCTTATGCCTTCTTAGCATTGCTATTCTTTTGGTCATTCAGTAAATCAGTGCCTCCGACTAAGAAAAACTGGGCGCGTGCTACACTGATTGTTGCTCTCATACTTGTAGTATTTTTATCTGTATTAATAGGAATGACAGGCGGCGATATCTTGTCTAATCCAACCGCAATATTAGATAGTCTATATGCAAAATAAAACGAAGCAGATTCGCTTATATTAATAGTCCCTAGTAAACTTATGACCTCATACTCATAGTTTATTAGGGATTTTTTATATCTGTATTTCCATACGAATATCCCCATAGATTCTTATCCAACAATATCTAATTATGTAGGGTTTCACGGATGATTTTCATGGGTTTTTTTGTGTTCGATCTTTTCGTATAATGGGATTGACTTAATAGGAAGGTTGGAGGTTAAATCTTTGAATCATAAATTGTGGTATACAAAACCTGCACTAGAATTTAAAAATGGACTTCCCATAGGTACTGGTAGGCTTGCTGGGATGGTACTTGGTGGTATTACACAGGAAAGAATCGTCTTAAACCATGAGTGGTTATGTTTAGGAATGAACCGTAACAGAAAAAATGAAGATCGATCCCATTATCTTTCTGAGGTGAGAGAATTATTACGCAAAGAAAAATACGAAGAAGCTACCATATTAGCAAATGAAGCCTGGGGAGGTAATGGGGGTATCAGCGGGAGACCAACGAGAGAGGATCCTTACCAACCTGCGGGTGAGCTTTGCTTTAGCCTTGACCAGGGGGAAGTACTAAACTATAAGAGAGAATTAAACCTTGAGAAAGCAAGAGTTAAGGTGAGTTACGATACCTCTGATAATCGATATATCACTAGAACGATGATAGGAGACTTAATCCATGACTGTATCGTGGTTAGAGTATATGCCAGAGAAGAGTTAATAAGCGGCGACTTTTGGCTACAAAGAGAGGCCGACGAACGATGTAAGATTTCCTATGATTTTGGAAATGCAACAATTGTTATGCATGGCGAATTTAAGGAAGGAATGAAATTTTGCGTAAAAGCGGACTTTAAACTAAAAGGTGGGTTTATCGAGCAATTACCTAATAATTGTTTGAGGGTTAAGGATGCGAGGGAAATATTAATTTTCCTTAATATTGGTACGGATGCCAAAGGAGAAGCACCTCTTGAGGAATGTAGAAAATTTACCATTCCGATTAAGCCATGGGCAAGATTATATAAAGAGAACATAGTAGAACATGAAGAGCATTATGGAAGATTACATTTCCATATCAACGAAGAAGAACCGGAAGCCCCGACGGATGAGAGAATCTGTGCATATCGAAAAGGAGGAGACGATGTAACGCTTCCAATACTGTATTTTAATTATGGACGTTATTTGTTGTGTGCTTCCTCTTCGAACGGTGAGCTCCCTGCCAATTTACAAGGAAAATGGTGCGATGAACTATCGCCTGCATGGGACTGTGATTATCATAATGACGTGAATTTACAGATGAATTACTGGCCTGCAGAAAGTGGTCATCTAGAAGAATATACAGAAGCGTTATTTGCTTATTTAGAAAAGATGATTCCGCATGGGAGAGATGCCGCAAAAAAATTATTTGGCTGCAATGGAATCTGGCTTCCGTTATCTTCGGACAATTGGGGACTTGCTACTCCAGAAACCTATGGCTGGTCTGTATGGGTTGGTGTGAGCGCATGGCTTGCCGGGCATCTATGGTGGCACTATGAGTATGGACAAGATTTGGAGTTTCTAGAGGAGAGAGCATATCCCTTCATGAGAGAAGTTGCAACCTTCTACGAGGATTTTTTGGTAAAAGATGAGTTGGGAATCTATCAGGTGATGCCTTCACAGTCACCAGAGAATCGTTTTGCTGGTGGCGGTGATTATCCGGTAACCATTTGTGTTTCTTCTACGGTAGATATTGAGTTAATTATTGACTTATTATCACATACCATAAAAGCTGCAAAATTGCTCCGTACGGATTTACACCGTATCAAACATTGGGAAGAGATTCTTTTGCATTTACCAAAACTACAGATAGGTAGTAAAGGGCAGTTGTTAGAATGGAATAAGGAATTTGAAGAAGCGGAACCAAACCATCGTCATGTATCTCATTTATTTGCGGTATATCCGGGAGAACAAATAAATGAGGAACGAACACCTGAACTTTATCAGGCTGCCAGAACTTCTTTGGAACTTCGTTTGGCAGCAGGTGGAGCCTATACAGGCTGGAGTCGTGCTTGGACTGCTTGTCTTTATGCAAGATTTCACGAAGGTGATTTGGCATTTGAACATTTAAGGGCATTGATTGGTGACTTTGCTACTGACAGTTTACTTGACTTACATCCACCAAAGATATTTCAAATTGATGGTAATTTTGGTGGAACCGCTGCGATTTTAGAGATGCTGTTGCAAAGCTATTATGAGGAATTAGAGTTTCTTCCTGCTCTTCCTAGTGGTTGGAAGAGTGGAAAAATCACTGGAATGAGAGCAAGAGGTGGATTTACAGTTGATATGGAGTGGAATGACGGGGAATTAACCAAGGCGAGAATTTGCTCATTAACTGACCGTATCTGTTGCATTAAGGCGGATCGATACACTTACTGCGTCAAGGATAGTTGGGGGAATCATGTTGAATTACAGGAAGATAATACAGTATACCAACAAGTAGAGCCTCTCATCCCTAAGAAAAATCAACAAACAGCTACACTTCATAATCCGGTATCCATAGACACTATCAAGATACATCATAAGAAGGTTAAATTCCCTATGATTAGAGATAGAATTTATATTATCACAGCTAAAAGCATGCTCTGATAATCGATTTACGGTGCAAAAAGCGCACCTTTTATGAGATATAGCTACGCTATATCTCATAAGTTATATTATCACAGTTACTGGAACTCATTAGGGTGTTTGGAAGAATAAAGATTCTTACTTGTAGAACTTCTAGATTAATGATACTATGAAATTAGATTGTGATTGTTAATAATTCTCATTCATTCGTAGTAATTTTTTAGAAGTTCTAGTTTTCTTTCTGTAAGTTCATATACCAATTGTGATTTCTATTAGGATACTTGGGGGCATCGATGAAAAGAATCAAAATCTTTTGGCAGAAACTTTTACATATTAAGTTACGAGAGAAATTATTTTTAGTTTATTTCATTGGCTGCATTATTCCATTCTTTTGTATTACGCTATATTTAAATTCAGGAACAAGAATGCTTTTAATAGAGCAGTCCAAGGAGGCAGAGCTTTCTGAACTTCATTTAATTGCAAATGGTTTAAAAGATAATATGCGAGTTCTAACGGATGTGTCCAAACGATTCTATTTTGACGAAGAGTTAGAAAATATTGCGTTTACCAGGTTCAAAAGTTATACGGATATTGTGGATGCTTATAAAAACTATACGACATTTTTTGAGTATCTACAGTATTATTATCAGGAAATATGGAAGTTTAGTATGTACATAAATAATGATACTCTTTCCAATACTTCAGTGTTTATAGTTGCAGATGAAATAATACGCAGCGAACCCTGGTATCAAAAAGTAATTAAAGAAAATGGTAGAGTAACATGGTCACAGGAAGTTGGTGTACTGAATCAAAAGAGTAATCTAAAGCTTTCTCGTTTGCTAAGAACCAAGCAGGGGAAGGAAGTTGGTGTTCTTTCAATTTATATGCAAAATAAACGGTCTCAGTTGCAAATTACGGATCGAGGTACGTTAACGATGCTGATTTTAGATGAGGGAGAGTTGATACATAGTAATGGGGGAGATGATTTTGACTATTCTTCTCTACGCAAAGAGATAGTAAATACGAATCAAACTGGCTCAAAGAACATTATGTATCAAGGGAAAAAGTGTTTTATGACCGTAATCTTACTTCAAGCACCAGAATCAGTTTCGATGTTTAAAATGGTTAGCGTACTTCCTTATGATGATATTTTAATGAATGCGAATGAACGAAGCAGAAGCAGTACGATATTGATGATATGTAGTTTTATTCTATCTCTGATGTTAATAAGCCTATACTCCCAAGCGTTTAGCAGAAAAATCAATTGTTTTAAAGATCAGATGCATAGAGCAGCTAAGGGGAATTTTGATATTGCAAAAAAGATAGGCGGACATGATGAAATCAGTGAGCTTTATGATGATTTAAATATTATGATTGATAGTATCAATAGCTTGATGGGGAAAATTATTGAGGAGCAGGTGCAAAAGGAACAATTAAATTCCAGACAAAAAGATGTGGAGTTTAAGATGCTTGCTAGTCAGATAAATCCACACTTTCTTTATAACACTCTAGAAACAATCCGTATGAAGGCAAGGACAACTGGGCAGTACGAAATTGAAGAGTTAGTAAAGATGTTAGCAAAAATCATGCGAAGAAATATTCAAGTTAGGGATCATCTTGTTACATTTCGTTCCGAACTTGAATTGGTAGAATATTATTTAAAGATTCAAAGTTATCGTTTTGGTGAACGCATTCATTATCAGATAGAATTATGTTATGATATTTCTGATGAGAAAATTATGCCATTAATTATTCAACCGATTGTTGAAAATGCATTTGTACATGGGTTAGAGATGAAAGATGGGAATGGATTACTTCGTATTATCGTAGAAAAAACGGATCGATGCAGAATTTATGTGATCGATGATGGTGTCGGTATAGAGCCCGAGAAGTTAGAAGAGGTAATGCAAGGACTTAATAATTTTGAGAAACTCGATAAAACTCATATCGGATTAAGCAATGTAAATCAGCGGATCAAACTATTATATGGAGAAGAGTATGGTTTGATAATTCAAAGTAAATGGATGGAAGGAACGACTGTAATCATTGAATTGCCAAGAGACATAAGGAGGTAATACATATTATGTACCAACTAATGATTATCGATGATGAACCAATTGTACGATCTGGAATAAAGGATTTAATTCCGTGGGAAGATTATCAGTTCGAAGTATGTGCTGAGGGGATTGACGGGAAGGACGGATTAAACAAGGTAATGGAGTTTTTACCTGATTTAGTCCTTGTTGATGTTAAGATGCCTGGTATGAGTGGAATAGAACTAATACAAGAAGCAAGAAAGCAGGGGTTTGAAGGAAAGTTTATTATCCTTACTGGATATTCTGATTTTGAGTTTGCAAAACAGGCAGTTTCTCTAGGAGTAAGAGCATACTTATTAAAACCGATTGATGAAGAAGAATTAATGACCAATGTAGAAGAGGTTCTTGGAGAACTTGAGGCCAAGAAAAACCGTGAAGACTATTTTACAAAAAGTGAATTAATAGCAAGGCAAGATGTGATTCGAAGAATCCTGCTACCAAATAACGGTTCTGAAGAACTGAAAAAGGATATGAAACTGTATAGTTTAGAGTTTAAATACCATTGCTTTTGCTGTGCTGTAATATCGATGAAAAATGCAGAGAATATGCCTGCTCCTAGTGAGGAATGTATCAATGCGTTAACCAGAGATATGAATCAGATAGACCGAATATGGATGGATGAGAATGTGGTATTACTTTGTAAGGAATACACATTTTTAGAAGCAGCGAAACAATTGGAACTTAATATTGAACGAATGGAAGCAAAACATATGGAGATTCCTTTTGTTTTCCTAGGGCATACAGTAAAACAGTGGCAGGATATTCAATTTTCTTATGAAAGTGCTAGATTTTTTTGGGAACATCGGTTTTTATATAGCAACCAGCGTGTTATTACAATTGATATGCCTGAGAGTGTGGGACAAATTACAGTAGATCGAATCCTTGAGCAACTTGGTAACTACGTTGATATTGGGGATGAAGAAGGAATTGAGCATACCATGTATGAATTGCAGCAGTACGCAAGAATTAGTTTGCTAAAAGAATCGGATATCAAACTTTTAGTAGCGCATAATTTGATTTTACTACATAGTAGACTTCTAGCAAAGTATGATCAAAAAAAATCTGAATTCCCGAGTTTAAATCAACTGAGAGAGCAGATAAAGAATTGTAATAGCATCGATAGTCTGATTCATGAAGCGATAGCATTTTGTAAGACCATGAGCGAAATAGTGGGTGGGTCTACCTCAGATAATATAGCAAAGCGTGTTTATGCTTACATGGAGAAGAACTTTGATAAGGATTTAAAACTCGAAAATATTGCGAAAACCTTTAACTATAATAGTGCTTATCTTGGTAAATTGTTTAAGAAGGAGATGGGAGAAGGGTTTAACAACATATTAGATTCTATTCGGATAGAAAATGCAAAAAGGTTATTAATGGAGCAGGATTTAAAGGTATATCAGGTATCAGAAAAAGTAGGATTTAGCAACATCGATTACTTCTATAACAAGTTTAAAAAACATGTTGGGCTAAGTCCTAAGGAATTCCAAAAGAAAAAACCAAGGAATGAAGAGGGGTAGGGTTGCTTAAAGAGTATTGTCAGATTATTAAGCTATGAATTTAATAAGAATAGTAATCAATGAGATATTATACATTCATGAAAACGATTTCTTATAGCATAATTCATAGCTTTTTTTGTTTTTTATATGAAAAACTAGAGATAATATATAAATTTTAAGGTGTTTTTAACAAAAAATTATGGGTATTTAATCTAAAGTTTCCTTAGTATAATAAAGTCATGATAACGAAGGGGGATTAGTTCATGGACGGAAAGAAGAAACCAAAGACGAAAAAGCAGAAGCAGAAACTAACCTTAAAGTTACTGATAAAGCAACGGTATTTACTAGCCATGTCAATACCATTTGTGATTTGGCTTATTATATTTAAGTTTATCCCACTGTGGGGATGGACGATGGCTTTTCAAGAAGTTAGACCTAAATCGTTTGCGCTGTCAGTATGGGAGAGAGATTGGGTATTCTTAGATCATTTTAAAAAATTATTTGCGGACCCAAGATTTCTACAGGTATTAAAAAATACCATTGGAACTAGTTTGATTGGGTTGGTGCTTGGATTCTTTTCCGCTATTACATTTGCCCTATTATTAAATGAAGTTAGAAACGTTAGATTTAAAAAATTAACACAGACAATTTCTTATTTACCACACTTTGTTTCCTGGGTTATCATAGCTAGTATTGCAAAGATGTTTCTGGGGGATTCTGGTGTAATTAATGATTTTCTTGGGAGCTTAGGAATAAAAGAAGTTCATTTTATGACTTCCAATACATCGGCATTCTGGGTTATCGTTAGTGTGATCAATGTATGGAAAGAGTGTGGATGGGATGCTATCATTTATCTTTCTGCAATGACCGGAATTGATCAGGGACTTTATGAGGCTGCTAAGGTGGATGGAGCAGGAAGATTTCGTAGAATGTGGCATATCACCTTACCAGGCATAAGACCAACTGTTATTGTATTGTTGATTATGAGTATTGGCGGTGTTCTAGGAGTTGGAATGGAACGCCAGATGTTACTTGGTAATGGTATCGTAAAAGACTATGCAGAGGTTCTCACTTGGTATGCATATACAAAAGGAATTGGATCTCAAAATTATGGATTAGGTACTGCGATTGGTGTGTTCCAGTCTGCGATAAGTGTTATCCTACTTCTTGTAGCGAATAAGGTTGCTGGCCGCATTAGTGACAGCAAACTGATATAAGGAGGGATGATGATGAAGAGAAAAAAACATAAAATTAGTTACATAAACCGCAAGACACCATTTGATTACTTTTTAATATTATTTTTTGTAGTCGTAATATTTATAACACTGTATCCATTTATTAATGTACTTGCGATCTCATTTAACGATGCTACGGATACCTTAAGAGGTTCGAATATGTTAATACCACGAGTATTTACGTTAGCGAACTATGAGTATTTATTTACAGAGAAAAACCTGTTTCCGCCGTTAATGATGTCAATTGCTAGAACATTAGTTGGTACGATTTCAGGAGTAATCTGTACCGCGATGCTTGCGTATACACTAAGCCGTAGAGATTTCTATTTTCGTAAAATTTTTACAGCGATGTTTGTTATTACGATGTATGTTAGTGGTGGATTGGTACCGGAGTATTTGTTAATTACAAGAACCTTGGGACTTAGGAATAACTTTTTAGTGTATATAATTCCTGGAGTTATCTGGGTATACAATGTGATCTTAATCCGTTCCTTTATCGATGGATTACCAGAAGCATTGCAAGAATCTGCTAAAATTGATGGTGCATCTGATTTTAAGATATGGTATCGAATCATTGTTCCGCTTTGTAAACCTGTTCTAGCGACGGTCGCACTTTTCCTAGCGGTTGGTCAGTGGAATGGATTTATGGATACTTATCTATATGCACCAAATCTAAAGACATTGCAGTATATGATGTATGAGATTGTAAATAAGACAGGAATCGATCCTGGAAATACTCATGGACAGAATGTAGAGGTATTAGCAAGCTCTATCACACCGCAAGCAATCCGTATGGCGATTACAATTGTGGCTACGCTCCCTATTGTTATTGTTTATCCATTCTTACAGAAATATTTTGTTGGTGGAATGACGCTCGGAGCAGTAAAAGATTGATTTAATCCATTCCAAATCAATAGGGAGGAATGGTTAAATAAATACAACACCCCATTACTATACCAAAGGGTAGGTAATCGAGTGGTTGTAAAAATAATTCATAAAAGGGGGATACATTATGAAAAACAAAAAAGTATTGGCAATTTTGTTATCATTAACGATGGTGGTTGCAGCTGCATCAGGATGTGGTAAGAAGAACAACAATCCAGCAAATAGCAATACAACACCAACAACCGCACCAACAGCAACAGAGGGCGCATCCGCAGATCCAACCGAAGTTCCAGAAGAGAAATTAGACCCGATTACCTTTACCTTCTACAATGCAGATGGTCAGGAAGATCCTTGGACTGATCCAGTTGCACAGGCCATAACAGAGGCAACAGGAGTAACTTTAAAGACAGATTATCCGGTTGCTGGAGATGATCAAAGAGTCGCTCTTATGATTGCTTCGGAAGATTATCCGGATATGATCTTTGCAAAGGGTGACGGAGATGCTTTAATTGATGCAGGTGCATTAATTGATATGGCTCCACTGATTGACGAATATGGTCCAAACATTAAGAAGCTATATGGTGATAACTACAACCGTTTAAAAAACAGTAAGGACGACCAGTCAATTTATATGCTTTGCAGCAATGGTGTTGGTGATACTGCCTTCACAACCTCTGGTACCGCACAGTTACAGTGGGCTGTACTTGAAGCTAATAATTACAAGATTCCTTATACTTTAGCTGAGTATGAAGAGATGATTAAAAACTACATAAAAGAAAATCCACAGATTGATGGACTGGATACCATTGGTTTAAGTATTTCTTGCGCTGATTGGCACTGGTTTATTACTCTTGCAAATCCAGCAGGTTTCATTGCAAATGGTTCTCCAGATAATGGTCAGTGGATCATCGATGATAAAAACAACTACCAAGCATATTATAAGCATGCCGCTCCTGGACAAAAGGAATACTTCCAGTGGTTAAATAGAATGTATAATGAGGGAATTCTTGATAAGGATTTTGCAACTCAGACTCATGATGACTATATTGCTAAGATTGCATCCGGTCGTGTTCTTGGTATCCTTGATGCGAATTGGGACTATGCAGATGGCGAAAAAGTTCTTAAGTCAGACGGTAAATATAATAGAACCTATGCAGGACTTCCTGTGACAATGAGTTCCGATATTAAGTGTTCCACTTTAATGAACCAAGGTCTTTCTGTAGGTTGGGGTGTTGCAATCACAACAGCTTGTGAAGATCCAGTAAGAGCAATTAAGTTCCTTAATTGGATTTGTAGTGATGAAGCTCAGGTTCTTTTAAACTGGGGTATTAAAGATGTAAACTACTTTATCGATGAAAATGGTCAGCGTTATAGAACACAGGAAGAAATCGATAAGTCAACGAACGACATCAATTACAAAGAGACTAGTGGTGTTGGATTCCATAACTATCCATTCCCATGCTATGGTAATGGTGCGGAAGATTCAACTGGAAGTACCTATACAACAAATAGTAAGAGCTTTATAATTTCAAACTATCATGAAGAAGAAAAGAAAGCTTTAGCTGCATGGAATAAAGAGATGTTAATAGATATCTTCCCTCAGCCAGAGGAATTTGATATTCCTCCATATGCTGCAGTTTGGGCACAAGTAAAACCAGCGGAATTTAATGACTTTGAAACAGCATTAAATGATATTGCTTGGCCATCCATGATTAAAGCAATCATCTGTGCACCAGATCAGTTTGATGCTACATGGGAGAAGTTCATGGCTGACTTAGACAAGGCAGGTAGAGTAGAAGCAGAAGAGATGTTAACTACGATCATTCAAGATCAGGTATCTTTCTGGGGTAACTAATAGCGATTAGGGAGTATTTTGGGGTGTCGCATGGAATAGGGCGACACCCTTTTTATACACAAAGATAAAAAGAAGAAGTGAATGCAAGTGATGGGAGCTAGTGATATCAAAACAGAATTATAATATAATACATCGAGGAAGAAAGGATGCCTTATTTTTATCCTGTAAACCCTATGGTATAATACTTGTAACGGAGGTGAAACAATGAGTTTTTTTAGTATCAATAGTCCAATATATCGATTTATGATGAAGATAACGGACATATTAGTACTGAGTTTGTTATGGCTGTTATGTAGCCTGCCTATTGTTACAATAGGAGCATCAACAACAGCAGCTTATTATGTAGGGCTAAAGCTCGTGGTAAATGAAGAAGAATACATAAGTAAGATGTTTTTTAAGGCTTTTCGAGAGAATTTTTGGCAAGGAACCATCCTTGGGATTTTGTGCTTATTTTTTGGGTATATACTATGGGTTAATTACAATTATTGCTTTCGTATTGCAACCGAACGTCCTGTTGGAATGATTGTTTGCACTATGATTGGAACAGTGATTTATATCTTTAGTTTTTTATATGCATTTGCATTAACTGCTAGGTACCAAAACACAATCTTTCGTATGATCCGAAATTCGTTTTTACTTTCGTTACGTTATATTTTTCGAACTGTCATTATATTAGTTATGATGGCAGCAGTATTAGCAATAGGCTTATGGAATACTACTACCATCTTTTTATTTTTATTGTTAGGGCCAGGAGCGATTGTTTATATCTCCTGTGCATACATACTAAAGATATTTCATAAGACGGAAGAAAAGGAAGGAAAGAGAAGTGAAGAGAAGTGAAGAAAGAGAAGTAATAGCGAAGAGATAAGTGAATTCAATTAGGAAATAGTTGTCGTGTGCTAGAACACACAGATCGGAATTAATCACATGACAAATTTGTACTGGCACCAAAACGCAGATGGCGGCAGAATGGAGGATGTTATGAAGTTTAGTAATGGATGTTGGCTACAAAAGAGGGGTACAGAGTGCTTTTCCCCAGCGCAAGTTTATGATTATCAAATCAAAGGAAATGAGGTTCGAATCCTTACAACAACACACCAAATCAAACATCGTGGTGATACCTTAGGTGGTATAAATCTTACGATATTTATCACAGCACCAGCACCTGAGGTTTTACGTGTTAAGACCCATCATTATATGGGATTAAAACAGAAGAGTCCCGAATTTGAATTAGACTTATCAGGAGCCTGTTCCTTAGAGTGTGAGGACACAGAAGATACTTTAATCATTAAGAGTGGAAGTCTTCGGCTAGAAGTACAAAAATCAAATGCTGCGTTTACCTATTATCGAGGAAATGAGAAACTGACCTCCAGCGGTTGGCGTGATCTTAGTTATATGAAAACTGACTGGAAAGGAATTGCCTACGATGATGGTGGAGAAGAGGATACTTACATGAGAGAGCAGTTAACGCTTTCTGTAGGTGAACTCGTATATGGTCTTGGAGAGAGATTTACACCATTTGTAAAAAATGGTCAGTCACTAGATATCTGGAACGAAGATGGCGGTACTTCAACCGAACAATCTTATAAAAATATTCCATTTTACATAACAAACAAAGGGTATGGCATATTTGTAAATCATCCAGAGAAAGTTTCTTTTGAAATCGGCTCTGAGATGGTAGCAAAAGTAGGTTTTTCTGTTCCTGGGGAATGTCTCGATTACTTTATTATCAATGGACCAGATATGAAGCAGGTATTAGCTCGTTATACTGATTTAACTGGAAAACCAGGGCTTCCAGCACCATGGACCTTTGGTCTTTGGCTATCGACTTCTTTTACAACAAACTATGACGAAGAAACAGTAAATAGTTTTGTAGATGGCATGTTAGAGCGTGGAATTCACTTGGGAGTTTTTCATTTTGACTGTTTTTGGATGAAGGATTTTTGCTGGTCTGATTTTACCTGGGATAGCAGAGTATTTCCAGACCCTAAGAATATGTTAGCGAGACTAAAGGCAAAGGGATTAAAGATTTGCGTTTGGATTAATAGCTATATTGGTCAAGAATCTATCTTATTCGAAGAAGGTGTAAAGGGAGGCTATTTCCTTAAGAGAAAGAACGGGGATGTATGGCAATGGGATATGTGGCAGCCTGGTATGGCAATTGTCGACTTTACTAATCCGGAGGCATGTAAGTGGTTTGGTGAGAAACTAAAAGCGTTACTTGATATGGGAGTAGATTGCTTTAAAACAGATTTCGGTGAGAGAATTCCTACGGATGTTGTTTACTACGATGGTTCTGATCCAATGAAAATGCATAATTTTTATACTTATCTATACAATAAAACAGTTTATGATGTTTTAGTAAGCTGTAAAGGTAAAGAGGAAGCAATTTTATTTGCTAGATCGGCTACTGTCGGTGGTCAAAAATTCCCAGTTCATTGGGGTGGTGACTGTTGGTCTGATTATGAATCCATGGAAGAAAGTCTTCGTGGAGGATTATCACTAACGATGTCTGGTTTTGGTTATTGGAGCCATGATATCGGCGGATTTGAGAGCACTTCAACTCCAGATGTATACAAACGCTGGGCAGCATTTGGGTTATTATCCACTCACTCGAGACTTCACGGAAGTACCTCGTACCGTGTGCCTTGGGTATATGATGAAGAGGCAGTCGATGTCGTTCGTTTCTTTACAGAGTTAAAGGCATCTCTTATGCCATATCTCTATCGCAATGCAGTGGAAACCTCAACATCGGGTATTCCAATGATGAGAAGTATGGTAATGGAATATACCAAGGATCCTAATTGCTCCTACCTTGATAAGCAGTATTTTCTAGGAGATAGTTTATTAGTAGCTCCAATTTTTAATGAGGAAAGTATGGCTCATTACTATCTTCCAGCTGGTAGATGGACGAATTATCTAACTGGAGAAGTAAGAGAAGGTGGAAAGTGGTATGAAGAAAAGCACAGTTACCTTAGCATACCGCTCTATGTAAAGCAAGGAAGCATCATTGCATCTGGTCTGAAAGATCAAGGAGCAGTTTATGATTATACGAAGAATCTTGAGTTAAAAGTATACGAGTTACAAGAAGGGGCAGAAACTACTACTACTGTTTATCGAGAAGATGGAGAAAAGGTTGTCGTAATAAGCGCATTATTAAATAGTGGTAAGATAACGATAAACCTATCATCAAAAGCTCCAGTAAGTATTATTTTAAAGAATTATGTTGCCAAAGGTGTAGAGGGTGCTAAATTTAACTTAAATGAAAATGATACAGTTATTCTGGCACAAGAATCTATGGTAGCTACTGTTATAATATAAAATATTTTATTAAAATTGAACCCTTGCATTACATAAGTGAGTAATGCAAGGGAGTTCGTGTAGTTATGGGAATGTAAGGTTATTCAGTAGAAGAAATAAATTTTCAGAAAAGAACAATACAGATGAGTACAATTAAGAAGATACAATGAAACAACAAATAAAATAGAAAAGGATTGTGATGTTTTGAAGAAGGTAAATGAAACGATAATCGAAAATTTATTAAGTCAGATGACCTTGGAAGAGAAGATAGGGTTAATTCATGGTAATGGCATCTTTCGTAGTGGTGGAGTAGAACGTCTTGGTATTCCTTCGTTAAAGATGTCGGATGGCCCTATGGGCGTTCGTAGAGAGATTAAAGACCAAAGATGGTTTCTTGCCTGCAATACGGACGATTACGTATCTTATCTTCCAAGTAACAGTGCAATCGCTGCAACATGGAATAAAGACCTTGCCTATACTTCGGGGCAGGTTCTTGGCAGCGAAGCGAGAGGTAGAGGGAAAGATATTATTTTGGCACCTGGAATTAATATTAAGCGAAGTCCTCTCTGCGGTAGAAATTTTGAATACATGAGCGAGGATCCAAAACTAATCGAAGAGTTAGCTAGCTCTATGATAAAAGGAATTCAAGATAATGATGTCGCAGCCTGCGTAAAACATTTCGCTGTTAATAATCAAGAAACAGACCGCTTAGCAGTTGATACCGATTTAGAGGACAGAGCTCTCTATGAAATTTATCTACCTGGGTTTAAGGCGGCGGTAAAAAATGGCGGCAGCTATTCCATTATGGGAGCATATAATAAATTCCGAGGGGAACAGTGTTGTGAAAATTCAGAACTTCTCGGAACTATCTTAAGAGAAGAATGGGGATATGATGGAGCTATTATATCTGATTGGGGTGGTGTCCATGACACCAAGGCTGCAGCTAATTCACCACTTGATATTGAGATGGATGTAAAGACGAATTTTGATAATTATTACATGGCAAAACCGCTACTAGAAGCCGTACATAAGGGAGAAATCTCAGAAGATCAGGTTGATAAAAAAGTAAGAAATATTTTGCGCCTCATGCTTCGTCTTAAAATGATCGGAGAAGAGTCAAAGCAAAGAAAATCAGGCACTTATAATACAATTTCACACCAACAAGAACTTCTTAAGGTTGCAAGGGAATCTATTATTTTGTTAAAAAATGAAGAAGATAGATTACCTTTAAAGAAAGAGATTACAAAATTAGCTGTAATTGGACGAAATGCAGACACCTTACATGCTGCTGGCGGTGGTAGCGCAGAAATCAAGGCACTCTATGAAATCTCACCATTACTAGGAATTCGTATGGAACTTGGCGGCAATACCGAGGTGACATATCATCCTGGTTATTATGTACCATTTCAAAAAGTTTTTGACGTGATTGGATGGCAGGAAACTAGTACTGATGTAAAGGCTGAGAGAGCAAAGCGAGAAGAAATCTGGCATGTATTAGAGCAAGAAAGTCAAGATAAAAGAGAAGCAGAAGAGAAACGTTTACGAGAAGAAGCTGTTCTACTTGCAAAAGAGACCGAGGAGGTTATTCTTATCGTAGGTTTGGATCATCATCACGATGTAGAAGGTAATGATCGCGTAAGTTATGAGTTACCATATGCACAAGAAAAATTAATCGAAGAAGTACTGAAAGTGAATCCAAATACAATCCTGGTTGTCTATGCAGGATCTCCAGTTTCTATGCAGAAATTCTCTGGCAAAGCAAAGGCAATTGTTTGGAGCTATTATAATGGTATGCAAGGTGGCAAAGCATTGGCTGAAGTATTGTTTGGTATGGTCAATCCATCGGGAAAGTTACCTGAGTCAATGCCAAAGGAACTAAATGATTGTCCTGCTCATAAATACGGGGAATTTGGTAGAGAAGGAAGCGTTTATTATAACGAAGGTATTATGGTTGGATATCGTTATTATGATACTGAGGATATCACCCCAGAATTTTGCTTTGGACATGGACTTTCTTATACAAGTTTCTCCTATCATGATTTAGAAGCAAGAGTAAATAAAGAAAAAGGTGTATTCCTTAGTTTTAGTATTAGGAATACGGGGAATGTAGCAGGGGCTGAGATAATTCAGGTTTATGTTTCTGATCCAGTTTGCAGTGTTAAGCGTCCTATACATGAATTAAAAGGATTTACAAAAGTATTTTTACAACCGGGAGAGGAAAAAGAGCTAATGATGGAGTTAAAGCCATCTGCGTTTACTTATTACTGTACTAAGAGTAAGAAGTTTGTATTGGAGGCAGGAGAGTTTATTATTGAGGTTGGTAGTTCTTCCAGAGATATTCGGATGAGTCAGACGGTAAAGATTGATTAGTTCATCCCAAAACTATGCCATGAACTCTTATGAAATGTCCTTACCAAAATCAAGGCAAAGCCAGTAGGGTTTCTACAGATTGTAATTGAAAGTATTTACATATTATGGTAAAATTAAGGAAAGAATAATAGTAAGGAGGTTCTATATGAAAGCTACGAATGCTATCGTACTACCTGCTTCAAAGGAAAAGTTTTATCTGCGCGGCAGTGTTATTTGTTCCATTCTTTCAGTTATACTTATGTTTTTACCATGGGTATCGGTATCCGGTAAGGAAGGAAAGTCGGGGTTTTTCTTTCTTTTCAATCTGGGAAGCTATATTGGGGAGGTAGTAGAATACACAGGAGAGAAGGCATTTGATTATACTGTATTACTTTTGTTTATTCCAGGACTTTTATTCTTAATTGGATTACCAGTACTACTAAGATTCTGGGTGTATGTAAAGAAGCAAAAGAGTAAAACTAACATTTTTATTGCTTGTAGGCGAACGATGCTGTATTTGATTGCCACTTCTTTAACAACAATTCTTTGCAATTTTATTATGTGGTATGTTGCGGTTAAGGAAATCCTATATGATTATAATCCAGTACAGCTAACAGTAGTTCCGTATCTGCTATTTATTATCTCTTGCCTTGGATATTTCCTATTTAATCTGCAATATTATCAGGAAGTTTTGGTAGCTGGAGGAAATACCTATTTCATTTTGCCAAAGAAATATGATAATGTTTCAAGTATGAATGATTAAAAAATCATTGAAAGAAACATTATGTAGTAAGAAAGTGTTACAATAAGTGGTTAGTTATATGCCGTTTGTAGCTTTCACGCAGCATAAAAGAAAGTAGAAAAAGCAGCATAAAAGATGGAAGAAGTATCACAAAAAATAAAAGAAGAAAAGTGGGGGCAAAATAAGTGAAAATCTTATTTTGCCCTTTTTTATGGGAGTAAAATAAGTAGATATCTTAAAAGACATTAAGGTGTAAAATTATTAGATGAAATGCAGGAAAAGGAAGTGTCTTATCACCTTGACAGGACATTTTGGATGGATTATAGTAATACATATTGAATCTTGGAATTCTAGAAAATGTACGAGATTAGTATGATTTTTGGAATACAAGAAATTTTAGAAAAGGCGGGATTACAGATGGCTAAGGTTAGAACCAGATTTGCACCAAGTCCAACAGGGCGTATGCATGTTGGTAATCTAAGAACTGCACTTTATGAGTATTTGATTGCAAAACATGAAGGTGGAGACTTTATATTAAGAATAGAGGATACGGATCAAGAACGTTTAGTAGAAGGTGCTACAGAAATTATATACCGTACCATTGCAAAGACTGGATTAATTCATGACGAGGGTCCAGATAAAGATAAGGGATTTGGCCCATACGTCCAAAGTGAGCGTCAGGCAACCGGAATCTACTTAAAGTATGCGAAAGAATTGATTGAAAAGGGAGAAGCTTATTATTGCTTCTGTTCCAAGGAGCGTCTAGAGACATTAAAGAGTGCTGTTGGTGAGGAAGATGGAGAGAGTAAAGAAATAACCAAGTATGATAAGCACTGCCTTCATTTAAGTAAGGATGAGATAGAAGCAAATTTAGCAGCTGGTATGCCATATGTAATTCGTCAGAATATGCCGACAGAAGGAACGACATCTTTTACGGATGCGATTTATGGAACGATTACTGTTGATAACTCGGAATTAGATGACATGATTCTAATTAAGTCCGATGGATTCCCAACTTATAATTTTGCTAATGTTATTGATGATCATTTGATGGAAATTACTCATGTTGTACGTGGGAATGAGTATCTATCTAGTACACCAAAATACACCAGATTGTATCAAGCTTTTGGCTGGGAAGAGCCAGTTTATATCCATTGTCCATTAATTACAAATGAGGAGCATCAAAAATTAAGTAAGAGAAGCGGACACTCTTCTTTTGAAGATTTAATTGAGCAGGGATTTGTTACGGAAGCGATTGTTAACTTTATTGCACTTCTTGGTTGGAGTTCCACAACAAATGAAGAAATATTCTCCTTAGAAGAGTTGGTACGCGAATTTGATTATACTCACATCAATAAGTCTCCTTCCGTTTTTGATATGAATAAACTTCGTTGGATGAACGGTGAGTATATTAAAAGAATGGATAGTGAGAAGTACTATGAATACGCACTTCCATATATTAAGAAGGTAGTTACAAAAGACTATGACCTTAAATTTATTGCTGATTTAGTCAAGACTAGAATTGAGACCTTCCTTGATATTGCTGATATGATTGATTTCTTTGAAGAGCTACCAGAGTACGACATTGCAATGTTCACTCATAAGAAGATGAAGACGGATTCTGTGAATTCTCTCAAGGTATTACAAGATGTTCTTCCAAGATTTGAAGAACTGAACGATTACTCTGTATCCTCAATTGAGGCATTATTAATGGGTTATATTGCGGAAAATGGAATTAAGAATGGGCAAGGCTTATGGCCAGTTCGTACTGCAGTATCCGGAAAACAGTCTACACCAGGTGGAGCATATGAAATTATGAATATCCTTGGGAAAGAGGAAAGCCTTAGAAGAATACGTGTTGCAATCGAAAAATTAAGTTCTTCCCTTTCCTAAAGGGAATACACTTCTTAAAGTGAAAAGATGAAAAAACAGTATTTTCCATGTTCAATATGCACAAGGAAGATGCTGTTTTTTTTCATCATACTCTACTAGGAGCCAGCTTTGTTCTATGGTATGATAGTATTAGTTAAAATAATGTGAAGCTAAAGATATTCTAATGTTAGGAAGACAGAATCTTAATAGGACAGAATTAATAAGACAGAATCTAAAAAAGATTAAATAACAATCAGGATACACAAAGATTAGCATTTTATATCTAGACAGGAAAAGTTGAAAAATAGGTATCTTAGTAATCCGTGATACAGATTTTTGAAGCACGAGAGTTAGCGCAGAAATAGAGGTTAGTTATGAAAACAGTGAATGAGGCGCAGGAGAGGGCAATAAAACATCATAAAGGGCCCATGCTTGTCTTGGCGGGACCAGGTTCTGGTAAAACCTTAGTGATAATTAAAAGAACGCAGCATCTTATCGAACAATATGGAATTGCACCAAATCATATCCTTGTTATCACATTTACCAAGGCGGCTGCTATGGAGATGCAGGATCGCTTTGAACGCTTAATGGGAGAAGGAAGATCAGGCGTTAATTTTGGAACCTTCCATGCAATATTTTTTAAGATATTACGATATGCTTATAATTACAGCGTTTCTAATATTATTACGGAAGAAGAGAGATACCGACTCCTACGTGACATTATACAATCGATGGAGCTTGAAATAGAGGATGAGAAAGAATTCCTAGAGGGTATTGGGTCAGAAATTAGTTTAGTCAAGGGTGAAAACATGGATATCTCTCATTACTATTCTATGAATTGCTCCGAAGAGACCTTTCAAGAAATATACAAGGAATATGAAAAGAAATTGCGGAATCAAAATAAGATTGATTTCGATGATATGTTACTCCTTTGCTACGAGTTATTATTAAAAAGGCCAGATATATTATCGCTATGGCAGCAGAAGTACCAATATATTCTTATCGATGAGTTTCAAGATATCAATCGGATTCAGTACGAAATCATCAAGATGCTTGCAAGACCTAAGAACAATTTATTTATTGTGGGTGATGACGATCAAAGTATCTATCGGTTTCGTGGTGCAAAGCCAGAGATTATGCTATCCTTTGAAGAAGAATATAAAGGAGCAAAAAAAGTTGTATTAAATAAAAACTACCGCTCAAAAGGGAATATTATTACAGGTGCGCTAAAAGTCGTTGGGAATAACAAAAAGAGATACCCGAAAGAGATACAATCTGTACATGAGCCGGGGAATGAGATTGATGTGAAATCTTTTTCGGATTTACAAGCGCAAAATCAAGCTATTCTTGAGGAGATTGATCGTTATCGTAAGATGGGGATGCGTTATTCTCAGATTGCAGTTTTATATCGAACAAACACTCAACCAGGAGCACTTGTAACAAAGCTAATGGAATATAATGTACCGTTTAAGATGAGAGATAATTTGCCCAATCTATATGAACACTGGATTGCTAAGGATCTGATTTGTTATATAAAGCTGTCTCTGGGAATCAGGGAACGGGGGCTTTTTTTACAGGTAATGAATCGGCCGAAGAGATATATTAGTAGAGAAGCGTTAGAGCAGACGGATGTGGACTTTAATACATTAAGAGAATTCTATATGGAAAAGCCTTATGTCGTAGAACGTATTGATAAATTAGTTTATGACTTAACGCTAATTCGAAGGACGAACCCCTATGCTGCGATTAACTATATCCGTAGGGCAATTGGTTATGATGATTACTTAAAAGAGTATGCAAACTTTCGTAGAATAAAGGTGGAGGAGCTCTATGACGTTCTATCAGAGCTTCAAGAAGAGGCAAGAGAATATAAAACGCATGAAGAATGGTTAAACCATATTGAAGATTATAAAGCAGGCTTAAAGGAGCAGGCAATGAAACAAAACCAAAAGGATGTGGATGGAGTGATATTAACTACATTTCATGCATCCAAGGGATTGGAATTTGATGTGGTAATTCTAATGGATGCCAATGAAGGAATTACACCTCATAAAAAAGCTGTGGTACCAGAGGATATGGAGGAAGAGAGAAGGATGTTTTACGTTGCGATGACCAGAGCAAAGAGCTATCTTCATATCTTCTATGCGAAACAACGCTATAATAAAGAACTATCTCCTTCTAGGTTTGTTGGGGAATTGCTTGTCAGCCCTATGGAACTAAAAGAGGGGATGAGGGTAAAGCATTCTATTTATGGGGAAGGAAGTATTAAGAAAATCGAAGAGAATAAGATAACCATTCATTTTGATAAGATATTTCTTCCAAAGGTACTCGATTTAGAATTTTGTATAAGAAATCAGATGATAAAATTGGATGATTAAGAGAAAATAAATCAGGGGTATCATCGTAATAAAGAGGTGGCTTTTAGAAGATGCTATTGATTGGATGATAAATTAATATGCCATTGATTGGATGATAAATTAATATTGACAATTTGATAATAAAAATATAATATTAAATACAATATTTTGAAAAGGCAGTGAAGAAAAGGAGTACATATTTTCTGAAACTTCAGAGAGAGAATGGAAGGTGCAAATTCTTGTGAAGAAATATGGAAGCAGTTTCTGAGCCATGAACCGAACAATTATAATATACAAGGAGCAAAATGGTGTATAAGGTTAACATCAGAAAGGTATATTATTGATTTAGTAGACTTCATCGGGAGTCCGTCCGTTATAGTGGATACAGTTTTCCTCTATAGGTTTTATATAGTGGTATGAACTGACATGAGAGCAGAGTTTTCTCTGAATATAGGTGGTAACACGGATTAATAATTCGCCCTATGCTGACTTTAGTTAGCATAGGGCTTTTTTAATTTATTTATAGGATATTGCGCTGCAATTATTCATAAATAAAAACCTCTATGGGGTTTGTAACTTGTTGTATTAAAAATGGAACTATATATTATTTTTACAATTATAATGAAAAGGAGATTTGTGATGAAAATTATTGGTAAAACAAAAAAGCTTGATAATGTTGCTTATGATGTTAGGGGACCTGTTGTTAATGAAGCGGAGAGAATGATTGAACAGGGGATAAAAATAATGAAGCTTAACATCGGTAATCCAGCACCATTTGGATTTGAAGCACCGAATGAAATAGTTCGGGATATGATGTCAAACTTGTATCAGTCAGAGGGGTATTCGGATTCGAAAGGTATTTTCTCTGCTAGAAAAGCTATTATGCAGTACTGTCAATTGAAGAATATCCCTAACGTCGGTATAAATGACATTTATACTGGTAACGGTGTGAGTGAAATGATTTCTATGTCAATGCAAGGACTTCTTGATAGTGGAGACGAAATACTTATTCCTTCACCGGACTATCCGCTTTGGACAGCTGCTGCAACGCTCGCCGGTGGGAAAGTGGTTCATTATGTATGTGATGAGCAGGCAGACTGGAACCCTGACATTGATGATATTAAGAAAAAAGTTACGGATAAAACAAAGGGAATAGTAATCATTAATCCAAATAATCCAACCGGTGCATTGTATCCAAAAGAAATTCTTCTACAAATCGTTGAAATAGCAAGAGAATATGAATTAATTATCTTCTCTGATGAAATATATGACAGAATGGTAATGGATGATAGGGAACATATTTCCATAGCATCCCTTGCACCTGATCTAATGACTGTTACATTTAATGGATTATCTAAGTCACATAGAATTGCAGGCTACAGAGCGGGTTGGATGTGTCTTAGTGGGAATAAGTCGAAAGCTCAAGGATATATTGAAGGGTTAAACATTCTATCATCCATGCGACTCTGCTCGAATGTTCCAGCACAGCAAATTATTCAGACAGCGCTTGGGGGATATCAAAGTTCCGATGAACTTTTATATCCAGGTGGGCGTATCTATGAGCAACGCGAATATATTACTGAGAGACTTAATAGCATTCCGGGTATTAGTGCAGTAAAGCCGAAAGCAGCATTTTATATCTTTCCCAAAATTGATACTAAGAAATATAATATCTTGGACGATGAAAAGTTCGTACTTGACTTTCTAAAGAAACAGCATATATTAATGGTTCATGGCAAGGGCTTTAATTGGAAAGAACCAGATCACTTTAGAATTGTATATTTACCAAGAGTGGAAGAATTAAAGATAGCAATGGATAAGCTAGAGATGTTTTTAAGTGGATATCGAGGGTAATTGTAAAGTGACATAAAAAAAGTGAGAGTTTCAAAACTGTGGAAGCGAATAGGCTTCCTATAGTCTTAACTCTCACTTTATAATAATTTGTCTGCTTTCGTGCAGGCTATTTTTAGTTTTGCTCTTCTTCCTCGTCCTCTTCGCCAAATAGTTCGTCGAATTCTTCGGAATCTAAAAACTCATCAAATGCTTCAGAAACAGCATCAAATTCTGCATCGTCTTCGATGGACTCTAATTCGATTTCATCCCCATTTTGAATGAATTCATATAAGAATACCTCACCGTCTTCCCCAGCATCTTCTGGAAGTAATGCAATGTATTGTTTCTCGCCGCATGGGAATACAGCTATAATATCGCAAACAATTTCGGTATCATCCTCTAATGTTAATGTTACTTGATCATGAAAAAATTCATCGCTGCTGCAGTTACAGTTATCGCCATGTTGATCCATATTCTATACCTCATTTCCTTAAATTGTGGATATTAAATTCCACCTTTTGACTATAACAGATTCAATGTAAAAAAGCAAGGCTCTACTTTGTAATAGAGGACCGAAACACTTGTTCTTTAATTTTCAGAATGCTATAATGAAAAGGATAGTTTACATAACCTGAGGAAGAATAAGATGAGGAATAATTTTCAGAATATCAGTAGAATATTAGAGAGTTTTTTTGATAGGATAAATTAGATAATAACTCATTGCATAGAACTAAAAGATGGGAGAAATCAAATGGGGGATACTGGTTTAAAATCAATAAAGATATCAGTTCGTAATCTAGTAGAATTCATCATGAAATCAGGAGATTTGGATAATAGTATAGGTAAGAGAGATCCAGATGCTATGCAAGAAGGTAGTAGACTACATCGAAAGATTCAACGAAAGATGGGATCTGAATATCAACCTGAAGTAGCACTCCGTGTAGTGGTTCCGGTATCACGAGATGATATTGACTTTGAGCTTATTATTGAAGGCAGGGCAGATGGAATTATTACAAAATTTGAGCCGGCAATTGAGGGTGAGACAAAGGAAAATACTACGGTGTCTGGGCAATTGGCTGTGGGTGGGACAGAGAAGATGATTACGGGACTTGAACCACCAAGTGACGGAGAAATAAAAGGAAAGAGTCATGTTATCATTGATGAGATAAAATGTGTCTATGCGGATATTAATCAGATATCTGAGATGATACCGGTTCATCGTGCACAAGCCTTGTGCTATGCCTATATCTATGCTAAGGAGAGAGGGTTACCTAAGATAGACATACAAATTACTTATTGCCATATTGAAACAGAGGCAGTCAGAATCCTATCGGAAGAACTTACGTTTGAGGAAGTATCAAGATGGTTTCAGAATCTGATTCAGGAATATTGCAAATGGGCAGCTTGGCAGATTAAATGGATGGATAGTAGAAATGAATCCATTAAACAGATAGAGTTCCCTTTTGAATATCGTCCTGGACAAAAAGATTTAGTAACAGGAGTTTACCGGACTATAATTCGAGATAAAAAGTTATTTATAGAAGCACCGACTGGTGTCGGAAAAACAATATCAACGGTTTTTCCCGCTGTTAAGGCGATGGGAGAAGGCTTTGTATCTAAAATATTTTATCTAACAGCTAAAACAATCACACGTACTGTAGCAGAGGATACTTATCAGTTACTATTAGCGCGAGGACTTTCCATGAAGCTCGTTACCATCACAGCAAAAGACAAGATCTGTATCCTTGACAAGCCAAATTGTAACCCGGCTGCATGTGAACGTGCCAAAGGGCATTATGATAGAGTAAATGATGCGGTTTTCGATTTGCTGACGAGTGAATCAAGAATATCAAGAGAGCTGATTGAAGTGTATGCTAAGAAGTATTGCGTCTGTCCATTTGAGATGTGCCTTGATGTGACCTTATGGGCAGATGGTATTATCTGTGATTATAACTATGCATTTGATCCAAATGTTTATTTAAGAAGATTTTTTGAGAATGACAAGAAACAGGATTATGTGTTCCTAATTGATGAAGCACACAATCTAGTTGACAGAGCTAGAGAAATGTACAGCGCTATGTTGTACAAAGAGGACTTTTTATCGGTTAAGGGTATATTAAAAGATAAATCAAGAACAATGGTCAAGAGACTGGAAGCCTGTAATGAGGTAATGCTAAGATTAAAGCGCGGTTGTGATGAAATAGAAGTATTAGAAGATGTCAATGATTTGGTACTTCCTCTTTTAAGACTGATGTCTGAATATGAAGAGTTTTTTAAGGAATATGGAGATTTTGATGGTAGAGAGGTTGTATCACAGTTGTTTTTTGATGTGAGAAATTTTCTAGCAATTCATGATATATTAGGAGAAGATTATCTGATCTATTCAGACTATGATGAGGGTGGAAAGTTTCGTGTAAAGCTCCTTTGCATGGATCCCTCAAAAAACTTATTAACTTGTTTAAATAAGGGTAAGAGTGCTATCTTTTTTTCTGCAACGTTATTACCAATTACGTACTATAAGGAACAGCTTGGCGGTACCGAAGAAGATTACGCTATCTATGCACCTTCCCCATTTGAAGTTTCCAAAAGATTGTTAATGATTGCAAAGGACGTTAGTACGAAGTATACAAGACGTGGTCAAGAAGAATATGAGAAGATTGTTTCCTACATCGAAGGCTTTGTAAATGCAAAGGTTGGAAATTACTTTGTATTCTTTCCGTCCTATCAGATGTTACAGCAAATTGCTGAGTTAAGTGAGGGCAGAATTCCTAATTTGCTATTACAAAAGACTAGTATGGGAGAACTTGAGAAGGAAGAGTTTTTGGCATCCTTTGAGGAAAGTCCAACGCACACTAAGGTTGGTTACTGTGTTATGGGAGGAATTTTTTCTGAGGGAATCGACTTAAAAAAAGACCGTTTGATTGGCGCGGTAATTGTTGGAACGGGATTACCGCAGGTCGGTAATGAGCGAGAATTATTCCGTGGGTATTATGATGATCGAAATGGAACAGGTTTTGACCATGCTTACCTTTATCCAGGAATTAATAAAGTACTTCAGTCCGCCGGTAGAGTGATTCGTACTGTTGAGGATAAAGGTGCAATCTTATTACTGGATGAACGTTTTTTAAATTCTCAATACAAAAATTTATTTCCAAGAGAATGGGAACAATACGATGTTGTAAATCAAGGGAGAATGCTAGAACTATTGGAGGAGTTTTGGAGCAGGAACGAAGTGGGCAGGGTAGAGTGAGAGTGAAAGAACAAAAAGAGAAAGAGATAAAAAGTAAAGAGATAAGTAAAGTTAAATAAGTTAGTTTTTCTTAATAGTATTCGTTTCTTTCATATTCATGGCAAGGAAAAGTACGCGAAGCGCGCTTTTCCTTGTTGTAGATTATTAGAAAATAACCTAACGGACTAAAATAAATCCTTATAAAGCTGTATTCAAATACAGTGTAACATTGTTTGTGGCATTATCAATAAAGCTCTTAAAAATAGGCTATTTCATAGGTAACTATTTTCCTATGTTATTATGCTAACTTGCTCCTTCGTACAGCTAAGTGTAATGTCTGTATGATATCCATGAACTTCGCCATCTGTATGAACAAATAACGGAGAGTTTGTATGAATGGATACAGAATCACAAGTAAGCATCTGAACACCTCTGATCTTTGTATGCTTACCAAAAATGATTGTTGGCATAAGAAACAACATTTTTATTTTCGATAAATTAGATACCATACAAATAGAAAGTTTTCGATCATCATCACTGGCATCAGGAGCCATCAAAAGACCGCCACCTTCACACTTATGTATCAGGGATGCCAAAAATATTAAGTTTTTTATTGAATAAGTGATACCATCTGCGATTACGGTAGCATCGGTTGGTTTAGTTGCAAAGATTTCTTTGATTGCAATTATGGTGTATGTTAATTTGCCAAGACCAAATTTATTCAAAACATTTTTAATTTTTGAGGTTAATGCAATATGACAAACGGAAGCATCGTAACCAATTCCTGAGCTTACAGAAAATCTTCTAGAGAACCCATCCTCAAATGTTACTTGTCCGTGGTCCACGACACGTATCTTCTTTGGGTTTAGTACCCTATCTAGTGCATTTTTTGGTTTTTTTGGTAATAATAATCCACGAGCAAGGTCGTTGCTGGAGCCCATTGGTACGTATCCAAGTAGAACATCCTCGTAATTGTCAATACCATTAATAACTTCATTAGCGGTTCCATCTCCACCAACAATTACGATTGTTTTTCTTTCGTTATCTCTTGCACAGATTTCTTTTGTGATCTGTGTTGCATGACCACGTCCGGTGGTAAAGTATTCTTGGTAATCTATCTGTTCGTTCTCTAAACGTTGTCTTAACCCAAGCCATAATTCTTTGGCTTTTCCAGTTTTGGAATGTGGGTTTATAATAAAGTGATACATTCGCGCTCCTTTTCATGCTAAGTTTCATTATAAAACTACAGCAAATTGGAAGATATATATGCTTATCTTATCTAATTTAATTCGGGATGTCAACAGAACTTTCCGCCAGTAATGGTAGAAACATGTTATAACAAAAACCAATGATATTTCGTTACTTTTATTAAAAAGAGGTGGAAGACATTGTAATTTTTAAAGATTACGGTATAATTATTAAAAACAAAACTTATAGTAATCTTATGAAGTAATACTGATTCGTAAAACAGCTAATTGTATATAGAAATGAATAAATTTTTAACCTAGTTTTATTTTTTTGATTATGCAAGTTCATATAAATTACTATTATTAAAATTTAAGAAAATTATGTAGGAGGAGTATATGAAAGAACTGCAAAAAAGAGGGAAGCGAAGTATCATTGCCATAGTGTTAAGCTTAACAATTTTTGTAACAGGCTGTGCAAATAAAGTGGAGCCAAAAGAATTGACGTTTGCCGAGTTTAGTGACAAGATGTTTCGAGAGATCGTTACATCAAGTGCACTAACCTATTCTCAATTTATAGAAAATCCCGAGAATTACGGTATTACAGAATATGAACATATTCTGGCCTCATTAAGTAAGGAAGAGTTTGATAAATCGACCAAACAAAGTGAAGAAGAATTAGCACAGCTTCTTAACTATGATTATAAAAGCTTAACATCAGCGCAAAAGATAGATTATGATATTACGAAAGCTATGTTGGAGCAAAGTATTGCTATCAAAGATGCATACTATTATCAGGAACCGCTTTCTACGATGGATGGAGATCATATCACACTTTCAGGGATTGTTAGTTTGTACGGGAATCGTTACTTCCAAACCTTAGTTGAAAAAGGTAAGGAAAGCAAAAAGGATGTAGAAGAATTTTTTGAAATTTATGAGATGGTTGAAAAGTACTTTAATGATGTAGCTCAGTTTGAACGTGAGAAGGCTAAAGAAGGGCTATTTATGACTTCTACACGAGCGGAAGCAGTTCGTAAATCTTGTCTTAGTGTTGTGAATAATAATGCGTTGGATTACAAAAAAACATTTCAAGAAGAGGTAGCGAAGTTAAGCTTTTTAAGTGATAGTGAGAAGAAAGCGCTGATAGAAAAAAGTGATTCTTTAGTTGAAAAACATATCGTTCCTGCTTATCAGAAGTTAGTGGATACCATGGAGGAATTAAAAGAGCAGGGTGGTAAATCAAAAGGATTCTACGAAACAGAAACTGGTAAAATTTATTATGAGAATCTATTGAAGTCTTCTTGTAGTGTGAATGCAACTCCGGAAGAATTAATGAAGTTGCTGGAGGAAAATCTAGCGGTATATGTAAAAGAAAAAGAAGAGATATTAGCGAAGCATCCCAACATTGAGAATGAAATTGTCATCACTGCAAGACAATGGGGTGATGCAGATGATATAACAAAGATGTTATCTGAGAAAGCAAAAGTTGATTTCCCTGATGCAGGTTTAACATGGGGAGTCAAAGATATGCCTACCTGTATGAATAGCTTTGCAGGAGGATTATTTTATCCATTTGCAATTGATTCAACGTTAAAGGAAGAGTATATCTATCTTGGAACCTTGAATGCTCCTGGGACTCAGCCATATCTACAGGTGTTGGCACATGAGGGAGTGCCAGGACATCTTTATCATTACAATTATTTAAATGATATTGGAACGACAGACTATCGTAAGATTTTAGCTTGGGCAGGTACAGGATTGGTTGGATATCTTGAAGGCTGGACGACTTACGTTGAAGAGATAGGATATTCCTATGGCGGTTTGTCTGATATTCAAGCAAGAGAAACTCAGCTTAATCGTTTGATCGAAATTACATTAGTTACGATAATAGATATCGGTGTGAACTATTATGGTTGGGAAAACAATAAAATATCGGAAGTAATCAGCCAATATTCACCAGGGTATCTGATTATGGGGACGTACCTCAAGAGTATCGTCGAAGAATCACCAGGGTTATATAGTTCCTATGCAGTAGGCTATATTTATACAAAGCAGATTATAGATGCAATCAATGAGCAGTCAGGTGGCACCATGAGTAAAAAAGAAGTTCACGAAAAATACTTATCCGTTGGTCCGGCGACTTATGATATTTTAATGAGAGAGTTAGGGGTTGCACAGTAAACTTATCGTGTTAGTATAATAAAAAAGTGGGAACTAATGAAATCATTCGTTAGTTCCCACTTGATTCATGAGAAGGATAAGCTCGAAAAGTGCGCTTTTCCTTCTTTTTAAATAGATTTCATTTTGTTTTGGTAATCCTTATCTAGTAGTATGATATCCTTTATTCGTTATGGCGAAACGCTATTTTAACATTTTTCTGGTAACCAGACACGCATTTGTGATATCCCTCGATTGCCCCAAGTATAATATGGAATTGCAGTAATCGTGAAAGGGTGTTCCTTCGGTTTCGTATAAGTATAGAGAGTATTAACTTCTTCTGTTCGTAGGCCTGTAAAAGTTAGAGTGACTGTACCACTAAGAACATTTTCCTCATAAGGCTGAACTAAAAATTCAGCATCTTTAGATATACTAAGGGAGAGAATATCATTTTGATTATCAATTCCTTCCACGCAATATACGAGTGGACCCCGTTGTAAGGCTACCAATCCAGAATTATTAGAGACTTTTGTAGTAGTATAAACTTTATGAACACTCATATCGAGATTTAGTTCAATCTCATCTCCTTCTTGATAGTCAAATGTTAGGTATGCATAACCATCTTTGATGATTTCTGTTAAAGAAACGCTCTTGTGGTTGTAAGTAATAGTTGTATGGTTACTCCAATCTGGAATACGAATCGCTAACGTATAAGTGCCTCTTGATTTTATTTGGTAGGTAATGCTTCCATCGTAAGGATAATTTCCGATGCATTCTATCACTTTCCCAAAGTTCGTTTTTATTTCCCCAGCAACGTATAAATGACAGTATAGAGTAGTTCCTTCTTCCGCATAGGCATAACTTCCGATGGAGGTTAGGAGTCTTGCTACATTAGGAGGACAACAAGCACAGGCATACCATTCTGGACGTTTGGGTAAAACATGGCGATGAGTGTTTACTTCACCTGAAATACCAGGAATAACTTCGAGAGGATTAACATAAAAAAACTTTTTACCATCTAATTGCATACCTGCTAGTACCGTATTATATAGAGCACGTTCTAAAACATCTGTATACCTGCTATGTTTATGGAGTTTTAACATCTTTTGTGCAAAGAAAATTAGCCCAATGGAGGCACAGGTTTCTCCGTATACAGTGTCATTAGGAAGATGATAATCTTTGGTAAATGCCTCACCTAACACAGTAGAGCCAATCGCCCCTGTGATATACATCTGGCGTTTTGTGATATTATTCCAAAGTGTATCACAAGCGGAACGAAGGTCATCATCGTTTACATAGAAGGAGAGGTCTGCCATGGCAGTATAAAGATACACGGCGCGAACCGAATGGCCAGTAGCAACGGTTTGCTCTCGAACAGGTTTTGTGCATAGCATATAGTCGGTATCCTCTGCATTCATTCCCCATACCTGCCAAGTCCGTTTTTTCACTTCTTCTTTAAAATAATTAGGCTCTTCACCACGGATATCAATAAAATGTTTACATAGCGTAAGATAACGTTCTTCTTTGGTTACTTCATACAAACGAAGTAACGCAAGCTCGATTTCTGGATGTCCTGAATATCCATGAGGATTTTTTATCATAAAATGTTCATATAAGTGGTCCGCATTCCGTTTCATTACCTGTAATAATTTATCTTTACCAGTAGCCTCATAATATGCGACTGCTGCTTCCATCATATGTCCTGAACAATATAACTCATGTGCCTCTTGAAGGTTTGTAAACCTCTTATCCTTGTCTTTGATCGTAAAATATGTATTTAAATAGCCGTCTTTTTCCTGTGCCTGTTCAATCAAATCAATCACAGAATCTGCAAGTTGTTCTAAGGAAGAATCAGGGAATACAACGAGGGAATAAGCTACCGCTTCTAACCACTTAGCGACATCACTATCTTGAAACACCATTCCATAAAATCCATCAAAGATGGGTTCTCCCCTTAATACTTTTCCCGCAAGGCGGAAATTCTCTATCGCATGGCTTTTTGCTACTCCTTCTATTTCATCGTTTAGTATCTTGTATTGATAAGGTAGTACCGTATGAGTAATCAATTCTTGATAATGGTGAAAAAATCCCTGATTAGAACGAAAGTTTGAAAGTTTTAATGGTTGATAGGTACTCATGAATAAACTCCTTTCTTTTTTTAACCTCATCAGGGAAGTCGGACTTGCCTGTTTTAAATGCCATATAGTGACAATGAGGTAGAGCTGGTAGCGTAAGCGAATTGCGAATATCAGTTTTGATTCTATGGTGATAAAAAATCGTTATAGAAGGAATGAAATCTGTGTTATACTTTATATAGAAGAATTGTAGGAAGCTAATCTAATAAAGCAACGTATCCTGCTAAACGAAATTATTAGGATGGTACTATCCTAATTATAAGCATCGGGAAATGAAAAAACAATGGAATGAAACTACGAAAAAGGTGAGAAAATCCGATATGATAACGTTAGATGACAGCAAATCAAGAATAACACTACAGTCAGTAGGGAAATTTGTTCAGTCAAAGAACTGGATTCATCCAGCGAGGATACTGGATAGTTATGAATTTATATTAGTTGAGGAAGGAACTTTATGGATTGCGCAAGAAGAGCAAAAGTATTCCATAATAGCAAATCAGTACCTATTGTTACAACCCGGAAGGAATCATTACGGAACCAAAGAATTAGAGGGAAAACTAAGCTTTTATTGGGTGCATTTTACAATAGAAAATGAGGGAATACTTCTTCCAACTTTTCTGCATGGAACATTGGAAAATCCATATGTCATAGCAAACTTGCTAAAGCAAATGATGCATAGCTTTTATTCTTTGGACTATCCAGTATGTTACAGTGAACTTTTACTTGGTCAGATGCTTTTAGAAGTTCATAGGATGCAGGAGAAAGCCTTAAAAAATTATCGCCCAATATTAAAGGAAATAGGAGAATGGATACGAATCCATGCAGAAGAAAGGATTAGTGTAAAGCTAGTGGCAGATGTTTTCCAATACAACCCTGATTACTTAACAAAAGTGTTTATGGAAACCTTTCAAATCAGTATTAAGGATTACATAATACAACAGAAATTAGTTCGAGCGAAATACTACTTACTTCATACCAATTATACAATAAAGCAAATTGCAGCAAACTTACATTTTGATGATAGTAATACATTTTTAAAATACTTTAAGTATCATGAAAAGATAACTCCCACCGAATACCGAAATCTATACTTTAATACCCATCTAAATCAGAAATAGTTCGGTAACAGGAAAATAGAAATGAAGAGCAGGATACCAATGTATTCTATAAGAATTCAAATATGCGTTCTTATAGAATACGATGGTATCCTGCCTTTTATCTGAGGTATTTATTTCATGATATTAGTGTTAACGATTCATCTCGCTCTGAGGCCCAATATTTTGATGGGAGGCAATAATCTTATGAATTTCCTTTAAATCCGTGGATGGCAAATCTCCAGGGATAGTATTCTTCACAGCACTTGCGGCATTACCGATTTCAAGAGCTTTCTGACAGTCGTTATAAGCTAATAATCCATAAAGCACACCGGATACATAAGCATCACCACTTCCGATGCGGTCGATGACTTCTATATTCTGATATGGTGCTTCTTCGTAGAATTTATCTTCTACAGCATTATATATTGTGGAACCAAACGTATGCTTCTTCGGACTAATAACAATACGTTCCGTTGTCGCTACGATTTTTACATCGAAATCTTCTGTATAGGATTTCATGATCTCTTTAATTGTTCCGGTCTTACCAAATGTTCTGCGGGAAGTTTCCTCGGATACAAATAAAATATCAACATATGGGAGGATACGTTCAATGTATTGCTTTGCGGTAGTCTCATCCCAAAGGTTAGCGCGGTAATTTACATCAAAGGAAATGAGTGCTCCTTGTTCCTTAAATTTCTTAATGCATTCCTCTGTAACTTTTCTTGTTTGAGGGGATAGAGCTAAGGTAATTCCGCATGTATGGAATAATTTTGTGGATGAGAAAGTGCTTTCTGGAATTTCCTCCATGGAAATCGTGTTGATAGAGGAGTTTCGTCTGTCATACACTACAGAGGACTTTCTTGGATATGCTCCGTTCTCATAGAAATAGATTCCTAGGCGGGCATCTCTGCTCTCATCAAAGATAAGGCAGTCATCACTTACGCCACAGAAACGAAGGTGATTCTTTACATAAGTACCGATGTCATTTTGTGGAACCTTAGAAATAATACCGGTACGAAGTCCCATCATAGAGATACCGGATACAACATTTAATTCTGCGCCACCAGCGCATTTTTCGAATGTATCTCCACGTACAATACGCTCATTGGAAGGAGCAGAAAGTCTTAATAAGATCTCTCCTAAAGCGAGTGCGTCAAATTCGCGATTTTCATTAACCGTCAGCATACAAATTACCTCCATTCGTTGAAAATGTAAACGCTTACATTTATACTTCAATTATACTTTAATTAAGGAAGATGTCAAGGAAATAACGACAGGATTCGAGTTTTGAAAAGTTTTGAAACTTTAATATAATAAAAACAATCTAATTAATGTTAGCTATGTACCGCTGATTTTATTATCATTAGTGAGTAATTATGGTGATACAATTGACTTTATCACACTTACTTCTTATATTATGGTAAAAAACAAGCGTATTACAATGTTAAAAAATCCATATAATAATCCTACAAAAAAAATTACAAAAAAAATTTTTAAAACTAGGTGTAACTTTTTTTGTTAACAGCCGAATAATAGATGTCGACATGAGGATGAGGTTGTGATATTATCGCAACAAAAATTATGAAAATGGAAGAAAAAGTTGTGATTTACTCACAAGCACAAAAGGAAAAAGAAAAGAAAAATTTTAATGGGATTAAAGGAGAGAGAAAACAATGAGACATAAAAAATTAATGGCATTATCTTTAGTAGCCGTATTAGCATTCACAGCATGTGGTAAGAAGGACACAACAGAACCAACACCAACACCTACAGTTGCACCAACAGAGGCACCTGCAGAACCAACGGCAGCACCAACGGAGCAGCCTGGTACAGAGGAAGGAACTGGTGAAAATTTAGGAGCGACAGAATTAAAGAGCAATGAAATTCTTGATAAAGTTCACGAAGAGATAAAGAAAGCTTATGGTGAGAACTATCTTCCTAATATGCCATTTACTGTAGAAAATTTAGATGAACAGTTTGGCATAAAGGCTGATTGGTATGATGCAGCAATCGCAGAAGGACCAATGATGAGTGCCCATGTAGATAAATTTATCGGAATTCATGCAACAGAAGGTAATTTAGAGAATGTTCAGAATGCATTAAAGAAATATCATGAAGGATTACTTGCAGATACTATGCAGTATCCAATGAACTTATTAAAGATTCAGGCTTCTAAAGTTGAAACTGTTGGTGATTATGTATTCTTCGTTATGCTTGGTACAATTGATGAGATGGCATACACAGAAGATAGTGATATGATTAAAGCATATGAAGAACAGAACCAGATTGCATTAGATATCATTAAGAAAGAGATTGAAGCAAAATAAGAACTGATTCCAAAAGATGAATATAGGCTTATTAGTAGTAAGCATTGTCGACATCTGCAATTTGTAACGCTACCGTTGCAAACCCATTCATTCATAAAAAGTAGACAGTTTTGAAATACTATAAATGGAGCGCCGTAGTAGTGCCAACGAATGCCCCGACATTTCCTTGGTTCTACCGTGGCGCTTTTTTTATAGATTATTGTCAGTTTTTGTGCTATACTGGTGGATGCGTGTAGAAGAGTGATAAGTATAGAAAAACATTACTTTTCACAATAATACTAATGCAAAGGCAGAGAGGATGAGATGCATGATGAAGAATGCGGACAATTTCTTCTTAGTGGAAGAAGCTAGGGATGATTTTTATTACCGTAACTTACTTACGGAGCACCCATCTTCCAAAGAAGGAGTTCAATCAGATCAGGATAAGCTTTATTATCAAAAGTTTTTAGATGGCGATAAGGGAGCATTTGAACAACTGGTTATTAAACATAAAGATCATTTGATCTATTTCATACATCGCCTGGTAAATAATATGACAATAGCAGAAGATTTGGCTCAAGACGCTTTTGTGGAAGTCTTAGTTCATAAAGAACGATATCATTTCCAGGTGAGCTTTAAAACATATTTGTTTACGATTGGGCGAAATAAGGCTATTGATTATATACGTAAGAATAAACGGATGATGTTGGTGGAAGATTATCCGGAAAGTTATGACGAGGAAAATCGAATGGAGGATAAACTTATTCGAGAGGAAGAGAGGAAACTCTTATATCGTGCGATCAAAAAGTTAAAGCCGGATTATCAAGCAGCTATCTCACTCATTGACTTAGAGCAAATGACGTATGCAGAAGCTGCAAAGGTTTTAAAGAAAAATGATGCACAGATGAAAGTTTTAATCTATAGAGCTAGAAAAAGTCTTGCAAAGTTAGTAGAAAAGGAGGGCTACTCCTATGAAAACAGATAGGGAATTTATCGATGGAATTTATAAAAAGGCGGAAACACTAAGACAGCAAGAAGATAATATTAAAAGTAAGTCTTGGGCTTCAAAATTCCTTCGATATAATCGGGAAAATAAAAGAATTCCAGCATTTGCTGCGAGCTTAGCATCATTTGCAGTGTTTGCATTAGTGATATTTGCTGGTTGGCAAGCTGGTAAAAGCCCTAATATCAATAACACCGGAAATCATCAGATGCGAACGATTGATGGAGAAAATCCGAATGGCATTGCTAATGTTTCCGCTTATGGTATAGAGGACGGGGATGTCTCAATGGAAGATACAGTGACAGTTCTAGGCGAGATTACTGATGTTGTTGATACGGAGAATCTAAAGAGCATTAACTTACAGGTTACCAGACTACTTTGTGGGGAAGGAACACCAAATAATATAACGATTACAGAGGGTCTACCGCTATCGCTTACAACAAAAATCTCAAAAGGGATCAATGTGATTGTATCTGTGAAACCTATCCTTGGACAAGAGGATTATGCACTGATCGATGAAAACAGTATTTATTTTTATATGAAAGACGAAAATAGTCAAATCTTTTATGAGGCAATTGATGGTACTGTTGTCACGGAAGATAGTTTTGAGTAAAAGTTCATTAGCGATAGATCTTGGTAAATAATTATTATCGGAGGGAAACGATGGTTTTTAGTAGTTTACCATTTTTATTTCGGTATTTACCGATTGTATTAATTTTATATTTTATAGTACCCAGAAAGCTAAGGAATACAGTGCTATTCTTCACAAGTCTGGTATTTTATGCATGGGGAGAGCCAATTTATGTTGTAATTATGCTTTTCTCCACAGTTGTTGACTTTACCCATGGTATGTTAGTGCATCATTTTAAGCAAAAGGGTGAAATTAAAAAAGCGAAGCTTGCAGTAGCATCTTCGATGATTATCAATTTAGCTTTACTTGGATTTTTTAAGTATTCTGATTTTTTGATTTCAAACATCAATGCGTTAACTGGTAGTGATATCGCTTTATTAAAGCTGGCATTGCCAATTGGTATCTCTTTCTATACGTTCCAGACCATGTCTTATACGATTGATGTGTTCCGAGGTGAAGCAGAAGTTCAGAAAAATATTATATCATTCGGCGCGTATGTGGTATTATTCCCACAATTAATTGCTGGTCCAATTGTACAATATAAGACAATAGCGACTCAGCTTCAGGAGCGCAGAGAAAATTTTGATCAGTTTTCTTATGGTGTAATCCGTTTTATGAATGGTTTGGGTAAAAAAGTATTGTTAGCCAATAATATTGGTTTGCTATGGGATAAGATTTCAGCAACACCGAGTGGTGAATTAACAGTGGTAACTGCTTGGCTAGGTATTACTGCATTTGCTTTTCAGATTTATTTTGACTTCTCAGGTTATTCTGATATGGCAATAGGTCTTGGTAATATGTTAGGTTTTCGTTTCCTTGAGAACTTTAACTATCCATATATGTCAAAAAGTATCACTGAATTTTGGCGTAGATGGCATATCTCATTAGGAAGTTGGTTCCGTGATTATGTGTATATCCCTCTTGGCGGTAACCGCTGTGGATTGGGGAAACAGATACGTAACATTGCGATAGTGTGGCTTTTAACTGGTATTTGGCATGGAGCAAGTTGGAATTTTATTATGTGGGGGGTATACTTTGGAGTAATACTTGTTTTTGAAAAATTTGTGTTACTTAAAGTTTTAAATAAATTACCTTCCTTCATTTCGCACATCTATGCAATATTCCTAGTCTGGATTGGCTGGGTCATCTTTGCATTTGATGATTTATCGAGAGGTATTGATTACATTAAGGCTATGTTTGGTGTAAATACCCTTGGCTTTGTAAATACAAATGCGCTTTATCTTCTGATGAACTATGCACTTATTCTTATTATTCTTATCTTAGGTAGTACAGACTTACCTAAGCGACTTGCAATCCGTTTTGTCGGGGAGCATGGTGAGAAAAGAGTAACACCAGTAGTACAAGGTTTGTTTGTTGTGGGAATTTTTATCATCTCTGTGGCATATCTAGTGGATGCTTCCTACAATCCATTCTTGTATTTTAGATTCTAGGAGGTGAGTGTATGTCAGAAGTGAATAAAAACTTAGAAGCGGTACCGAATCCTCCTAAGATAAAGAAAGGTGAGGGGAAGGAACAACGTGGAAGGTTTAGTAATGTTATTATATTCTTAGTGTTAATCTATGGATTAACCATAGCTAGTATGATTAATCCAGTGAAGGGCTTTTCTGAAAGTGAGAACAGAGTACTGGAAGGTCGACCAAAATTCTCATGGGAATCCTTATTTAACGGTAGCTTTATCAGTAAGTATGAGACTTTTGTTACAGATCAGTTTGTATTTCGAGATACTTGGATAGGAATCAAAACTAGAACAGAGCTTGCAATGTTAAAAAAGGATATCAATGGAGTTTATATAGGAAAAGATGGATACTTAATTGAGAAGGTAGAAAATTCAGACGTTGATATGGAACAGCTCGATCGAAATGAGAAGAGATTATATGCATTTATCAATAAATATAAAGAACAACTAGGTGATGAGCATGTATTTGCAATGATTGCTCCTACTGCATTTGAAGTATTAAAAGAGAAGTTGCCACCATATGCAACTGGTTTTGATCAAGGAGCGTTTCTGAATAGATTGGAAGGAACCTTAACAAATCAGTTTATTGATCTTAGACAAACATTCTCAGAGCATAAGGATGAATATATATTCTATCGTACTGACCATCACTGGACTACCTTAGGTGCTTACTATGCTTATGTAGAGTGGGCAGAGGCAATTGGCGTGACACCAATGAGACAAGAAGAATTTGATATTAAGAAAATTGAAGATAAATTTTTAGGTACTATCTATTCTAAAATTAATCTTGAATTATCCTCGGATGAGATGTATTTATATGATTCTGGAAAAAATTATACGGTGGAATACAATATGGATGGAGTACAAAAAAACAGCTTATATGAAATGAGCTTTTTGGATACAAAAGATAAATACTCTGTTTATTTAGGAGGCAATAATCCTATCGTAAAGATTGATTCTGAAAATCATAATGGAAAAAAATTATTGATAATTAAAGATTCTTATGCACATTGTTTTGCGCCATTTGCAGCAAACCATTTTGAAACAACTTATATGGTTGATTTACGTTATTTTAATATGCCGATGTCTCGCTTTATTGAAGAGAATGGTATTACGGACGTATTAGTTTTATATAATGTAAATGGTTATATAAAAGATAAAAATCTTGATAATATGGTAAGATAAAGGAAAAGACTAAAAAAGAACAGAAAGCAAAATGCTTTCTGTTCTTTTTTTAGTCTTTTGTATACTCAGCAATTGTTTCTTTAATCATATTTTCAACTAACTCAGCGATTTCAGTGGATTTCATACCCTTATAATCTTCATAATAAAGTGGTTTTAAATAATGGATTTGAACGGTGGTTTTCTTAATGGAGCTTGTATCAAAAGCTTTGAATGAGTCAATCAATGCTACTGGAACAATAGGACAGCGAGCGTTCATTGCGCTCTTAAAGCTGCCACCTTTAAATTCTCCGATTTGATTTCCTTTTCTACTTCTGGTACCTTCCGCAAAGATAACGAAGTTCTCGCCACCTTTCACACGATTAGTCATGTTTTTAATGACAGTCATAGACTGACGGATATCTTCACGGTCAATAATTTCTGCTTGTAATATGGTAATGATATCACGAAGAAAAAAGATATCTTTTACTTCTTTTTTCATTACAGTAACAAAAGGACGCTCATGAGTCTCCAAAAACGCAAGTGCATCAAAAAGACCTTGATGATTTGGAAATAGGATATATCCGGTTTCCTTTGGAAGGTTCTCTAACCCGTGGCAATCAATCGTTACTCTTCCTCTACGATTAACGATTGGTGCATATTTATGAAGCCATGCATAGCGTTCAAACCGGTCATGCTTATCTATGTTACACAAACGTTTCAGCTGGAAAAACCAGACTGGTAGATTAAAAAAGCTACGTAGAATCATGAAAAGAATTCTCTTCATACGAATGCTCCCTTCCTATATAATGTGTTAACTTAGTTTAGCTCGTAACCCTTCAACATCCGTGCACGACTAGGATGTCTTAATTTGCGAAGTGCTTTTGCTTCAATTTGGCGGATACGTTCTCTAGTAACGTTAAATTCTTTTCCAACTTCTTCTAAAGTACGGCTTCTTCCATCTTGTAAGCCAAAGCGTAGAATTAATACTCGTTGCTCACGCTCAGTTAATGTATCTAGCAGTTTTGATATCTGATCCTGTAATACAGCATAGGAGGCAGCATCTTCTGGTCCCATAATTGTATCATCTTTGATGAAGTCACCAAGATGGCTGTCGTCCTCTTCACCGATTGGAGTGTCTAGAGATATAGGGTCTGCAGAGACCTTAAGGATTTCACGTACCTTTTCAATAGGAAGGTTCATTGCATCTGCTAGTTCCTGTTCGCTAGGTTCACGTCCTAACTCCTGAAGAAGATTTCTTGAAATTCGATATGTCTTATTAATAACTTCCGACATATGTACCGGAATACGAATGGTACGGGATTGATCCGCAATAGATCTTGTGATTGCCTGTCGGATCCACCATGTCGCATAGGTACTAAATTTATAGCCTTTGTTATAATCGAATTTATCGACTGCTTTGATAAGACCTAAGTTACCTTCTTGGATTAAATCTAGGAAGGAGAGTCCTCTTCCTACATATCGTTTTGCGATGCTGACTACTAATCGTAAGTTTGATTCTGCCAGAATTCGCTTCGCCATATTATCTCCAGCTTCAATTTTTTTAGCTAACTCTATTTCTTCTGAAATTGAGAGAAGAGGATAGCTACCGATTTCTTTTAGATATTGTTTTACTGGATCATCTGAGATGGTTGATACCATAGAAGATATGTCTTCTGTATCACCAATGATTTCAGAATCATCCTCTAATTCGAGTAGGGCATCCTCGTTAGGCTCATCCTCGTCTGAAGGATTAAGCACAACAATATTGTTTGCCTCAAGATACTCATATATTTTATCAATCTGCCGTACATTCAGATTTAACTCTTTAAAAAAATCATTCACTTTATCAACTTCAATGACACCTTTATTATCATTCGCAAATGCTACTAGTTCTTTCAGGCGTGCTTCAAAGGTATTTACTTGTTCTTCCATGAGAAGGACCTCCAGTATTTTCGTCTTGGGCGAAAAAAGTCACCAACTAACATTATAGCACAGAGTAAGCACGAATGGAATAAAATCTTTTTACAACAGTATTTTAATATATGGAAAGAAATAAGTTATAAATTGTAAATAATGGAAAACCACAACATATGGTAGTAAATATTGGAATGTAGCTCTATATATTGACTATATGGCCTTTGTGAGGTATAATTTTCAATGTCGATATGACATGTCGTACACAATACAAATGAAAAAACCATTTCATGGTAAAGTTACATAAGACTGTATGTTGTATATTCCAATCTACACTGTAATTTTCCGGGTTATGGAAACGAGCTACATAAGAGAAAAATATTAGGGGATGAGTTTTATTCGCTATAAAAGTACAAAAGATAAAATATATTAAAACACGTTGTAGAGAAAACGAATTCGAAAAATACGAAACAAAAAAAGAGACCTTTTTAAAGGTCTCTTTTTGACTTATATCATATTATCCACTTTGTTATACTATATGAATCGCTTGTTATCTATGGTGACATGTTAAGTTGAATAATTAGGTGGATTTTTACAAACTAATATAAATAGACAATTCTATGTTGTTTTGGATGCTAGGACAAACTGCTATCGCTTCCTATTTAATAATTTTAAAATATAAAATTAACAATAGAAGAATAAGAATACCAAAATTACTTCAATTTGGTATGAAAAAACAGCAGGTTACAGTAAAATTACCTTGACAACAAAGTCAGATGGAAGTATAATCAACTCTGCGTGCATTAGGTGCATGCTAAAATTTACGCAGATCAGTCTGCATAAGCAACCACGAATTTTCGAATACTTATCAGGAGGTGAAAAATTAATGCCAACATTCAACCAGTTAGTAAGAAAAGGCAGAAAGACATTGGAGAAAAATTCTCAGGCTCCAGCGTTACAAAAAGGATTTAACTCCTTAAGAAAGAAAGCGACAGATGCATCCGCTCCACAGAAGAGAGGTGTGTGTACTGCAGTTAGAACAGCGACACCTAAGAAGCCTAACTCAGCGCTTAGAAAGATTGCCAGAGTTCGTTTAAGTAACGGAATCGAAGTAACAAGCTATATCCCAGGTGAAGGACACAACCTTCAGGAGCATAGTGTTGTTCTGATCAGAGGTGGTAGAGTAAAGGACCTTCCAGGTACAAGATATCATATCGTCAGAGGTACACTTGATACAGCAGGTGTTGCAAAGAGAAGACAGGCTCGTTCCAAATACGGAGCTAAGAGACCTAAAGAAGCAAAGAAATAATTTCTCATTACTAATTTGTTGCAACAAGTTTAGCTTGTATGAAGTAAAACTGTTGTTTCGTAGCGTAAGCTACATTGGAATGCCGGGTTAATTTTTTATTTCGAAGACAAACAATTCCCCTGTGGTTGCGGTATGTTGGATTTGAAAATAGATATTAAACTGAGCATGAACACAGTAATGTGAGTACCGTAGAATTAATGACTGTTATTTAACAGTCGATATTAAGGAGGGAAGCAACGTGCCACGTAAAGGACATATACAGAAAAGAGATGTATTAGCAGATCCTATTTACAATAATAAGATCGTTACAAAACTTATTAACAACATCATGCTTGATGGTAAGAAGGGAACTGCACAGAAAATTGTATACGGTGCATTCGAGAAAGTTGCAGAGAAATCCGGTAAAGACGCAATTGAAGTTTTTGAAGAGGCTATGAACAATGTTATGCCTGTTCTTGAAGTAAAAGCTCGTCGTATCGGTGGTGCAACATATCAGGTACCTATCGAAGTTAGACCAGATAGAAGACAAGCACTTGGTCTTCGTTGGTTGACAATGTTCTCTCGTAAGAGAGGCGAGAAGACTATGGTTGATCGTCTTGCTGGCGAGCTCTTAGACGCAGCAGCTAACACAGGTTCTGCTGTTAAGAGAAAAGAAGATATGCACAAGATGGCAGATGCAAACAAGGCATTCGCTCATTACCGTTGGTAAGATAAAAGAGTTTTTAAAACGCCTCGGCGTTCGCTCATTACCGCGGGTAAGATAAAAGAGTGCTTAGAACGCCTCGGCGTATACGCTCGTTATCACTGGTAAAAACCGGAAGATAATGAGCGATTAGGCATTTTTGTGCGAAAATTTGTTTGTTTAACTAGAAGTCTATATTTAGAATTGACCCCTTAAAATACGGGGCTCAATTGTCAAGAAATTAAGGAGGAAATATCCTTGGCTGGAAGAGAATACCCATTAGAGAGAACAAGAAACATCGGTATTATGGCTCATATTGATGCTGGTAAGACTACTCTTACAGAGCGTATCTTATACTATACTGGTGTTAACTACAAAATCGGTGATACTCATGAAGGTACTGCTACCATGGACTGGATGGAGCAGGAACAGGAAAGAGGTATCACAATTACTTCAGCCGCTACAACATGTCACTGGACATTGGAGTTAGAGCATAAGAAAGCTCCAGGTGCATTAGAGCACCGTGTCAATATCATTGATACACCAGGACACGTTGACTTTACTGTCGAAGTAGAGCGTTCCTTACGTGTACTTGATAGTGCGGTTGGTGTATTTTGTGCTAAGGGTGGTGTAGAGCCACAGTCTGAAACCGTTTGGCGTCAGGCAGATAAATACAACGTACCAAGAATGGCATTTGTTAATAAGATGGACATTTCAGGTGCAAACTTTTATAACGTAGTAGGTATGATAAAGAACAGATTAGGTAAGAATGCTGTTCCAATTCAAATACCAATCGGAAAAGAAGACACATTCCAAGGAATCATCGATCTTTTCGAGATGAGAGCTTATTATTATCTTGATGATAAGGGTGATAGCATCGAAATCAGAGATATTCCTGATGATATGAAGGATTTAGCTGACGAGTACAGAGCAGCAATGATTGAATCTATCTGTGAAACAGATGACGATTTAATTGAAGTTTTCTTAGAAGGAAATGAGCCATCTAATGAAGAGCTTAAAAAAGCTTTAAGAAAAGCTACAATTAGCGTTCAAATCATTCCTGTACTATGCGGTTCCGCATATAGAAACAAAGGTGTTCAGAAGTTACTTGATGCCGTTATCGAATACATGCCAGCACCTACTGATATTGAAGATATCAAAGGTATTGACGAAGAAGGTAACGAAGTTCACAGAGTTTCCTCTGATGATGAACCTTTTGCAGCTTTAGCATTCAAGATTATGGCTGACCCATTCGTTGGTAAGCTCGCATTCTTCCGTGTATACTCTGGTACATTAAACTCCGGTTCTTATGTACTTAATGCTACAAAGGGTAAGAAAGAGCGTGTTGGTCGTATCCTTCAGATGCATGCAAACAAGAGAGAAGACCTTGATAAGGTTTACTCTGGTGATATTGCAGCAGCTGTTGGTTTTAAGTTCACTACAACAGGTGATACTATTTGTGATGAGAAACATCCAGTTGTCCTTGAGTCAATGGAATTCCCAGAACCAGTTATCGACGTTGCTATTGAGCCTAAGACAAAAGCAGGTCAGGATAAGATGGGTGAAGCTTTAGCAAAACTTGCTGAAGAAGATCCTACGTTCCGCGTTCGTACTGATGAAGAAACAGGACAGACAATTATTGCAGGTATGGGTGAGCTTCATCTTGAAATTATTGTTGACCGTCTTCTTCGTGAATTTAAAGTAGAAGCTAACGTTGGTGCACCTCAGGTTGCATACAAAGAAGGCTTCACAAAAGAAGTTGATGTTGATAGCAAGTACGCAAAACAGTCCGGTGGTCGTGGTCAGTATGGTCACTGTAAAGTTAAGTTTAGCCCAATGGACGTTAATGGTGAGAAGACTTTCGAATTCGTATCTTCTGTAGTTGGTGGTGCTATTCCTAAGGAATACATTCCAGCTGTTCAGGCAGGTATTGAAGAAGCTATGAAGTGCGGTGTACTTGGCGGATATCCAGTACTTGGTGTTCGTGCTAACTGTTATGATGGTTCTTACCATGAAGTTGACTCTAATGAAATGGCATTCAAGATTGCTGGTTCCATGGCATTTAAAGATGCGATGCATAAAGCAGGTCCAGTTCTATTAGAGCCTATCATGAGAGTAGAAGTTACTGTACCAGATGATTACATGGGTGATGTTATCGGTGATATCAGCTCCCGTCGTGGTCGTATCGAAGGTACTGATGATAATAACGGATCCAAGGTTATTCACGGATTTGTGCCATTGTCCGAGATGTTTGGTTACTCCACAACACTTCGTTCTAAGACACAGGGTCGTGGTGCTTACTCCATGTTCTTCTCCACTTATGAGCCAGTTCCAAAGAACGTTCAGGAGAAGGTTCTCAGCAATAGAGGTAAGTAATTAAAGTTCGATGGGAGATGTACTTTAATAAGTACATCCTTCCATTGATATAAATATAAGCCATGCATATTTTTTGTACTTGAAAATATTTTACTTTTGAAATATAATTAGGCTTATAAGGCGCTTTTTCTGCCAATGCAGAGAGCATAAATATCATTATGACTAACGTCAAGTGATATAACGATCATAAAATATTTACGCCCTACGATGGGGCGGATTTAAAGGAGGACGTTTTAAAATGGCTAAAGCTAAGTTTGAAAGAAACAAACCACATTGTAATATCGGAACCATCGGTCACGTAGATCATGGTAAAACAACATTAACAGCTGCTATCACAAAGACACTTCATGAAAGATTAGGTACTGGTGAAACTGTAGCATTCGATAAGATTGATAAGGCTCCAGAAGAAAGAGAAAGAGGTATTACAATTTCTACTTCTCACGTTGAGTACGAGTCAAAGAAGAGACACTATGCACACGTTGACTGCCCAGGCCATGCTGACTATGTAAAGAACATGATCACTGGTGCTGCTCAGATGGATGGTGCTATCCTTGTAGTTGCTGCTACTGATGGTGTTATGGCTCAGACTAAAGAGCATATCTTACTTTCCCGTCAGGTTGGTGTTCCATATATCGTTGTTTTCATGAACAAGTGTGATATGGTTGATGATCCAGAATTACTTGAATTAGTAGAGATGGAAATCAGAGAATTATTATCTGAGTACGAGTTCCCAGGCGATGATACTCCAATCATTCAGGGTTCTGCTCTTAAGGCTCTTGAAGATCCAACTAGCCCATGGGGTGACAAGATTCTTGAGTTATTCGACGCTGTTGATAGCTGGATTCCAGATCCACAGAGAGAGACAGATAAGCCTTTCTTAATGCCAGTTGAGGACGTATTCTCTATTACTGGTCGTGGTACTGTTGCTACAGGCCGTGTTGAGCGTGGTGTTCTTCACGTATCTGAAGAAGTTGAAATCGTTGGTGTTAAGGAAGAGACTCGTAAGGTTGTTGTAACTGGTATCGAGATGTTCCGTAAGCTTCTTGATGAGGCTCAGGCTGGTGATAACATCGGTGCACTTTTACGTGGTGTTCAGAGAACAGACATCGAAAGAGGACAAGTTCTTTGTAAACCAGGCAGCATTACATGCCACAAGAAATTTACAGCTCAGGTTTACGTATTAACTAAAGACGAAGGTGGACGTCATACTCCATTCTTCAATAACTACAGACCACAGTTCTACTTCAGAACAACTGACGTTACTGGTGTTTGTAACTTACCAGAAGGCGTTGAGATGTGTATGCCTGGAGATAACATCGAAATGACTATCGAATTAATTCACCCAATCGCTATGGAGCAGGGTCTTGGATTCGCTATTCGTGAAGGTGGACGTACTGTAGGATCAGGTAAGGTTGCTACAATTATCGGCTAATCGATATTTCGTACAATATAGTTGCTGAATCTATATCCCGTAAATCCTCATAATGAGGGTTTACGGGTTTTTTTGTAGGGCTATCTTTAATAAACCACCGGCTAGGCCGGTGGATCACAATGGCTTCTAGCATTTTCATAATAAAACTCCTTTGTTATAATAAGTGTGGGTCTCAAACCGCACTAAATATAACAAAGGAGGTATCCAATTGGATAAGAATACATTATCACATACAACATGGGAATGTAAATATCATATTGTTTTTGCACCGAAATTTAGAAGGCAGATAATTTATGGAAGTATAAAGGCAGATGTTGCAAATATACTAAGTACATTGTGTAAAAGGAAAGGTGTAGAAATTATAGAGGCTGAATGCTGCAAAGATCACGTGCATATGCTAGTTAGAATACCACCGAATATAAGCGTTTCGGAATTCATGGGGTATTTGAAGGGAAAAAGTTCATTGATGATATTTGATAGACATTCAAATTTAAAATACAAATATGGAAATAGAAAATTCTGGTGTAGAGGATACTTTGTAGATACAGTTGGAAAAAATGCAAAGAAAATAGAAGAATACATCAGAAGCCAGTTGATGGATGACCAAGCAGAAGATCAACTAAGTTTGAAAGAATTTATTGACCCGTTCACGGGTGAGCCAGTAATAAAAGGCAAATAATAAACCCTTGTAAGGGTTAGCCAGAGAAAGTGGTGCGGTTGGGGCCTTTACTTTCGAAGGACCTTTGAGGTCCATGCCGGCAATAGCCCCTTACAGGGGCAGAGCAAACCACCAGTTCACACTGGTGGTGCTGATTCTGCCTTTTGTGACGACATTAATTACATAATTGAAAATGGAAAATTGATTTAAATCATTGATAAATTTACTGTAATTTTTACACGTTTGCTTTTTTAATGGAAATATGTTATACTAATACCATAATAAAATAAGTAAAAGAACCGTCGATTAAAAGAAGGGCTTTTAATATTCTACTGTAAAGTAGCTGTATGAAAAAGCACCTTCTTTTTTTTTATATCGAAGGTAGAAAGGTGGTCACAGATTATGAATATACAGAATCAAACAGTATTTCATAGGAAGTTTGGAAAAGGAATTATTGTCGATTTGAAACAAAACAAATTAGCCGTACAATTTGATGAAGGGAAGAAGATTTTTGTATATCCAGATGCATTTCGTCAATTTCTTGTTCTTATGGAGAAAGATAGTAAGAATTATGTTGACGATATTTTAAAGGACTTGGCTAAAAAAGAAGAGATTAATAATCGCTTAGCTAGAAAGATGGAACGACATAATCTACTAAAAGATAAACTAAAACTCCATCCAAGTTCGCAAATTGTAATTCGATTTATTGAGAATGAGAAGTCTACATTTCTTAAAGAAAAGGTAATAAGTACTGGATTCATACAGACCGGAAAGACAAAAGGAATGCCAGTAAGGCCATCAAGACTACATCAAAACTCAGCATGTATTTTAACGGAACGAAATGATGAAGATGAATCTAGTCGTACCATTTTTGGCATTGCGATGGTTGGAGAGGATTTCTTAGGTACTGATTGTAAAGATGGGAAGATAACGTTGCATTCAAAATACATCTTATTACTACCAGATCATTTGCCTAAATTAAAGTTTTGGAATTATTATATGGATGAAAGATATCCAGAAAAGTTAGTATGGAAGTCAGGAGAATTTCGATATTGTTCCAATGTAATATCTGCACAAATCTTAAAAGATATCATGAGTCTACCTCTTGAGGAAGATAAGGTTACACTTGCAGAAGAGTTCTATCACTATTTTTGTGAAATTAATCAAATTGATGAGGAAACTCTACCACCTCCTTCTGGTAAATTATTAGAAGATAGAAGTATTAGATAGCATAACTAAGAGAAAATTGATACAGGAATGATATTTAGAGGATTACAAATTATAAGTAAATATATGGAGTGTAACAAAGGATTATTATGATTCGGTTCCAGAGTATTTACCCGATAAAAATAGTGCAACGAATAATAAATTCTTTAGATAAGCCATAAATACTTTATGTAATGATTTATGTTATGCTTTGAAAAATTAAATCCCACGATAAGGAGGTGTTATGTTATTACCTTCCTAATGATAAGCGGAGATAGCTCAAAGAAACCTTGATAAAGCAATTTGCTTTCTTGTTTCTTTCGTTATCTCCGCATTTTATTTATGACAAGGAAAAGTTCGCGAAGCGTGCTTTTTCTTGTTTTATATGTATCATAGAGGGTATTATACTAATTATTTTAAGATATATAAGCTAATAAATTGGCCGATTTTTATAATATCACTTTGTCCTGTAAATTCAAATTTTACTTTACCAATACCGCTAAAATACAATTCTAATTCACTATCCATGTCAAATACACCAGAAGTCTCTATGGAATATGCTTGAACCTTTGAATATGGTAAGCTAGTAAAGTCTTTTTTCTTACCCGTCATGCCCTGTACATTAACAGCAATAGCTCTCTTATCAGTAAACACAACAAAATCACGCATTCCTTTATATGCGTTGAGAACATTCTCTCCAGGAATTAATAGCTGCGTAATTTCTTTCTCTACCTCACGATACGGAACCAATCTTAGTTTAAATACACTTCCATTAGTAAAATCAATCATAAGAACCTCCATTTTGTATATATAGTTTTAATTTACTATTCTTATCAAGCATATCATACCGTTTAGATATTTACAAATCTCATTTCATTTTTGTAGCAGCTCCCCTAAAAAGCAATTCATTACTAATAAGGATAATAGAGAATAATGGTTCTACAGGAAACGATGGGACGGAGTCAGATAGTAGTACCACAGAAAATACTGATACTACAGAAAAACGTACGAACCAGAGAACGGTACCAGATTTCGGCGGTATGGGGCAGAAAGGTGGTATGAATAGGACTTCAGATTAGATGGACGCAAAGGAGCTGTATTATATTAACAAAGTTTCAAATAAATCCCATTGATACAGTTGCGTGGAAAATTATCGCATGTTATAATAAATTATCAAATAATATGACATAATGTCGTATTTTGTTAGTACAAGAAAACAGTGATTATGTAATAGAATACAAGAAAATTATATAAAACATCGGAAATTTTATTCCTTAGGTTGTGGTTTTGTATACCAACACAATTTAGCCGTACTTTCGTAGAAGGCTAGATGAATAGAATGTAGATGCAGGGGGAGCATGGCTATGAAACTAGGAGGTCTATCAAGCCGAAGAGGCTATTACGATGATTATTACACCAGAAATAAAAGAAGTATTCGAATCTTTGTGATATTAGCAATTGGTATCATCTCGGTAGTTGCATTTTTGATGTCATTAAAAGGAATGCTTCTAACTGAGGCTGAAACAAAGTTGTTGGAATATACAAGGATAAGTGGGGATTATATTAAAACGAGTGAAGCAGGCAAACAGTTTATGGATGAAAACTGGGTATCAGGGGAACTTACAATAATACCTGGTGCTAAAAATCCATCTTATTTTCATGGTAATGCACATAGCTATGTTGTTACGCTTGAAGGAAAAGTGATTGGAGCGTTATCAAAGTCTGGTATGACCGCATTATCTAATTATGGAAGTACCGTTATACATAGTGTGAGAAATCTAAGTGATACCCAGTTTTATCAAGATGTGATTGAGAGGAAAGGTTTGGTTGAACTCCTTAAGGTAGAAAGTGGGGAGAAGTATTATATTGCATTCACATCGCCAAGTTGGTTAGAAAATGGCTATATGATAAGTATTGTTCCTTATCAAGAGATACATCAGGAAATCCTAGCTGTTTGGAAGATGGCTATTGTGATCGTATTGTTCTCGTTCTTAGCCATAGTCCTTGCCTTCTCCTATAGTATTTTACATCGGAATCGAATAAAAAAACAATCAACAGATATGGGAGAAGCGGATAAGATTACAGGTCTTCCAAGTCCACTGATTCATAAAAAGAAAGTAAAAGATAGAATAACAAGAGGAAATGTAGCGTTTGCATATGTATCTTTCATCATAGAGAATTATGATATCATATATCAGTTGTCTGGAAAACAATACTGTGAAAAATTATTAAAGCAAATTGCAGATAAGATCCAGAGCGAGTTAACAGAAGGTGAGCTTCTAACCCGTTACCATGATGATGAGTTTGGAATGTTGCTAGAGTATCAAGGAGAACTTGCTCTTCGAAACCGATTGGTTAGGTTACTAAAGTATGCAGGGGACTTACCACAAGAAGATAATAATTTTTGTTCGATTACTTTTCAGTGCGGAGTATGTGAGCTGAGGGAAGGCATGGAGGTAAAAGATATCATTCGAAATGCTAGACAGGTTCGAAATTATGGAGTAAATGGCTATACGGCAAATATCGAATTTTATAATGAGAAAGAAGAAGAGCGCGAGGAACCTAAGATAGAGGATATCACAAATGCTCTCATTCAGAATGAGTTTTTGGTATTTCTTCAGCCGATTTTAAAACTGGATACGAATGAAATTGCTGGTGCAGAAGCTTTAGTGCGTTGGAATCATAAAATGAACGGGATACTAGCGCCAAACGTCTTTCTTCCTATGCTTGAAGAGGATGGCTCCATTGTTAAACTTGACATGTATGTATTAGAAGAGGTATGTGAGTATCTAAAGGATTGGATGGATAAAGGAAGAAAGGTTGTACCGATATCAGTGAACCTGTCTGGAAAGAATCTAAATCGTGCAGATTTTCTTACAGAGCTTATTGGAATTGTCGATTATTATAAGATACCACATGAATTATTAGAGTTAGAATTTTCGGAAGCTAGTGTTTATAAGTCTATGGAGTTGATGAAGATAACAATACAGAAATTAAGTGATTTGGGATTTCATATCGCTATTGATAAGTTTGGTGCTGGATTTTCATCTCTGCAATTGCTAAAGGAGCTACCGATTCATGTGTTAAAGATTGATAAAAAACTAATTATGGATTTAGAAGATTCAGAATTTTCGAATCAAGAAAACACAATCGTTATGCATATCCTCTCCTTCGCAAAAGCAAGAAATCTTACCGTAGTTGCCAAAGGAGTGGAGACGAAAGAACAACAAAATGTACTTATAAATCAACAATTTGATATGTTGCAGGGATTTTATTATCAAAAACCTATGCCATCGGAGCAATTCGAGAAATTATTAGATTCCTCCAAAGCGTAAACTATGATGAATATATCGTTTATAGAACACCATACAAAAGAAACGGGTTAGTACGATAATAGCTAAAGTAATAACCGGTATATTTTGATAAAGGAAAAAACTGTCCGTAGGTGTATTCTGTTGCTGCCATAAAAATAAAAAGAAGCAAGTTAATAGAAAAGAAATCGAGTTACTTTGGTACTTTATTCTTGAATATTGATATTTTTTCTTAAGTTGTGGGAGCAGAGTAGTATCTGCTTCCACTTTTTTGGCGAAAATATAAGATAGGGTATGCTTTTTTTTCGGCTCAGAAGGTACTTCATCATAAGCAGAAGGTTTTAGTATTCTCTGATCTTTTGCGTGTAAGTTACTTTTATCAGTAAATAGAAAATTAAAAACAACTGGTAAAATATTATGCAGAATTAGGATATGAAAGGCTGGACTTTCGTCACGTCCGGTAATGGCAGCAGGCACAAAGTATAGTAGAAGCAGGAGGTTACCAATATGTTTTGCTATTAATAGTGCACGATAATTACTCACCATACGAATTTCATGATTCATTATTTTTTGTTCCATTGATACGTTACTTGTATTCATAGACACCTCGAATTTTAATCCATTTGTACTCCATCATATCATCAAATGAATAAAATTCAAAGAAAAAATGGTCAGCTTTTTTAGAAATTTGCCGATATTATAAACGTGTCGTAAAAAATAAGATGATCACCCAAGATTGCTCCTAGGAAAAATGAATCGAGAACGAGGAATATAACAACTAAAATCATGTAAAAATAATAAAAAATATATTTTAAAGAGATTAATGGAATGCAGTATTTGTGCAATTTTGGTGAATATGTTAAAATATATCGTAATATGATGATTTTAGGAAAAGTTTTGAAAATTTCCTTTGAAAATTTTCTGAAACACGTTTATAATATAATAGAGTACGTTTATATTTGAGATAATCGAAAGAGAATAAGATAGAATATCTATTTGGTGGATTTTTGAAAGGAGAATTACAATGTTGGGTTGCGACATCGGAATCGATTTGGGAACAGCTAGTGTTCTGGTATATATTAAAGGCAAAGGCGTTGTATTAAAGGAGCCTTCTGTAGTTGCGTTTGACCGAGATACAAATAAAATAAAAGCAATCGGAGAAGAAGCTAGACTGATGCTTGGTAGAACACCTGGAAATATCGTTGCGGTACGTCCATTACGTCAGGGTGTTATCTCCGATTATACAGTAACTGAAAAAATGTTAAAATACTTCATTCAGAAGGCAGTTGGTAAGCAACGTTTTCGTAAACCAATCATTAGTGTCTGTGTACCAAGTGGAGTAACAGAAGTAGAGAAGAAAGCAGTTGAGGATGCAACTTATCAAGCAGGAGCAAGAGATGTTGCTATTATAGAAGAGCCTATCGCAGCGGCAATTGGTGCTGGTATCGATATCTCAAGACCATGTGGTAATATGATCGTGGATATTGGTGGTGGTACTACAGATATTGCTGTTATTTCCTTAGGAGGAACTGTAGTTTCTACCTCAATAAAGATTGCAGGCGATGACTTTGATGAAGCAATCGTTCGTTATATGCGTAAAAAGCATAATTTATTAATTGGTGAAAGAACAGCCGAAGATATTAAGATAAAGATTGGTTCTGCTTATCGCAGACCAGAAGTTGTTGCCATGGATGTTAGAGGACGTAACCTTGTTACAGGACTTCCTAAAACAATCTCTGTAACTTCAGAAGAAACAGAAGAGGCACTAAAAGAAACAACTTCACAGATTGTAGAAGCAGTTCATAGTGTGTTAGAGAAAACTCCACCAGAATTGGCTGCTGATATTGCAGATCGTGGTATCGTATTAACCGGTGGTGGATGCTTATTATATGGTTTGGAAGAATTAATCGAAGAAAAAACAGGTATTACAACAATGACTGCAGAGGATCCTATGACAGCAGTAGCAATTGGTACTGGTAAATACGTTGAATTTTTAAGTGGTAAAAAAGACTGAAAATAATAATGCTTAGCTTCACAAAAATACAAGGAATGGATAAATTCATAGACAGGGATGTTATACCAATAATGTTATGACAATGATGTCAAAAAGGAGAATGTAATGGTTAGAGGTCTATATACTGGTTGGACCGGTATGGAAAATGAGCAAAAACGTCTAGATATCATATCGAACAACTTAGCGAATTCCGCTACCGTTGGATATAAAAAGGAAGGCGTAACAAATCAATCCTTTGATGATGTACTAACGTTAAAAATTCGTGATGAGTCCGAAAATTTTACCGATAAAAGAATTGGTAAGATGTCGCTTGGAGTGAAGCTTGGCGAGGTGTATACAGATTATACACAAGGTTCGTTAAGAGAAACTGGGAATACATTTGACTTAGCTGTTGAGGGTTCGGGATTTTTTAAGATGGAAGTTACGGACCGTGATGGAAATGTAAAGGAACGCTATACTAGAGCTGGTCAGTTCTTAATGGACAAAGAAGGCTATATTGTTGATGTGAATGGAAATCACCTTATGAGTGAAGGGGGAAACCTTCAGGTGCCTACAGATGCCAGTCAGATCGTCATTGACTTAGAGGGAAATGTTTTTGCAGATGGTGTACAAGTAGATCAGTTAGTTGTAACAGATTTTGAAAATTATGATTACCTAAAAAAGTTTGGTGAGACAATGTATGAAGCGGTAGACGGTTCGGTAGAAAAAGATACAGCCGCTGGAATCCGTCAAGGATACACAGAACAGTCAAACGTCAATGTAGTTAGCGAGATGGTAAATATGATTGCTATAACGAGAGCTTATGAAGCGAATCAGAAAGTGATTCAATCCATCGATGGTACTTTAGAATTAGCTGCAAATTCTGTAGGTAAAGTTTAATTTGTAAGAGTTAATATTTAATTTTGTTACGATAACATAGTTTTACACGGGAGGTAGTGTGAAAAGTCATGATTTTTCACACACGAATTTGCACTGTCGCCCAAATTCGCAGGATTGCGACAGAATGGAGGTAAGTTTTATGATGAGAGCACTTTGGACTGGGGCGTCGGGTATGATTTCTCAGCAAACAACTCTAGATACGATATCAAATAATTTTTCCAATATCAATACAGCTGGATATAAGAAGGAGACAGCACAATTTTCCTCCTTACTATATTCTAAAATACAAAGTAAAGTAACCGATAGTGAGGGAAATGAAAAACCTGTGATAGGACAGGTTGGTTCTGGTGTTAGAGTAACTGGTATTGTATCCTCTTTTACTCAGGGGACTTTACAAGAAAGCAGTAATGATTGGGATCTTGCGATTGAAGGGAATGGATTATTTTCTGTTCTTGACTCCGATGGAAATACCGCATATACAAGGAATGGATCATTTCGAGTAGCAATTGGTCCTCAGGGTGCTACATTAGCAAATGCTGACGGATATCCGGTACTAGACACAAATGGTCAACCGATTGTATTTAATAAAGACTGGGATATCTCGAAAGTTACCATGGATGAATACGGGAACCTGATGTATCCAGATGATAAGAATGTCGCACAGCGTACTAATATCCAAATTGGACTCACTCAATTTGTTAATCCTGCTGGTTTAGAGAAAGCTGGTGGAAGTTTATTTTATGAGACTTCCGCATCCGGAGCTCCTCTGAAAGAGATAGAAAATACGAATTTAAAACAAAGTAAGATTCATTCCGGATATCTGGAAGCATCCAATGTACAGACTGCGGATGAAATTGTGAATTTGATTGTAGCTCAAAGGGCTTATGAAATGAATTCCAAAGCAATTACAGCAGCAGATGAGATGTTACAACAAGCAAATAACTTACGTCGTTAAATGGTCTAAACCATAAGGAAGAATATCGGCATTGGGAGAATTTCAGCTATTAGCTAGAATTTCCCCTTAAGGAGGAATTTCAACCTTCGGCAGAATTTCAACCTTCGGCAGAAAGGAATAGCAGATGAGTATTTCCATTGGAAGTGATGCAATGTTTCAGACATTGAGTCAAACTGCGCAAAACACATCAAAAACAGCGAAGTTAGAAAATAACCTTGGAAAAGATATTAAGACAGCTACTGATGAGGAGCTAATGGAGTCCTGTAAGAGCTTTGAAACTTACTTAGTAGAACAGGTGATTAAACAAGTAAAGAATACCATTGCTAAAAGTGAAGAGGATGAAAATGAATATATGTCCTATTTTGGCGACATGCTATATCAAAGCTATGCAAAGGATATTACAGAATCCGGCCAATTAGGTATTGCAAAGCAGCTTTATGAGGCAATGAAGAGGGATCAGAATACTTGATAGAGGTTTGAAATAATCAGAATTTAAATAAGATAAAAGGTAAGCCTCATTGGCAAAGACATCAATGTAATTTGATGTTTTTACTAATGAGGCTATTTATACACTTAAGGTGCACAGTAGTGTAGAAATCAATATTTTTACACTGATTGCTACAGAATGGAGATTAGTATGGCAGAAGAGTTAAAAGGATATGTAGAGAGAATTGTATATCGAAATGCAGAAAATGGTTATACTGTATTAAGTCTCTCAGCAGAGGAAGATGAAGTTACCTGCGTTGGAACATTCTCCTTTGTCAATGAAGGAGAATATCTTGCTTTAACCGGTAGCTATACTGCACATCCATTGTATGGCGAACAATTTCAGGTAAGCTCTTATGAGATGAAGGAGCCGGAGGACTTACTATCTATCGAACGTTATTTAGGCTCTGGTGCAATCAAAGGTGTTGGAACTGCATTGGCTGCTCGAATCGTACGAAAATTTAAAGAAAAGACATTTGTGATTATTGAAGAAGAACCAGAGCGTCTAGCTGAAGTAAAGGGAATCAGTGATAAGCTCGCTAGAGAGATTTATCGACAGTTTTCAGAGAAGAGAGAGATGAGAAGTGCTATGCTCTTTCTTCAACAATATGGTATTTCCTTAAATCTTGCAGTGAAAATCTATAAGCAGTATGGAGAGCGTATGTATGAAATAATACGAGAAAATCCATATCGTCTGGCAGAAGATATCAGTGGTGTAGGTTTTAAGATTGCGGATGAAATTGCGTCCCGCATTGGAATTCGAACCGACTCCGATTATCGTGTCAAAGCAGGCATCCTCTATACTTTATTGCTTGCGACTGGGAATGGGCATGTGTATCTTCCAATGCATAGTTTAGTAGGTAAGACTTGTGAGATACTTATGGTGGAAGCAGATACAGTAATGAGACATATCACTTCCCTTGCCCTAGAGAAAAAGCTGGTAGTAAAAGATGCGGGAGAAGAACAGCATGTATATAGTACAACTTTTTACTATATGGAATTAAATGTTGCAAATATGCTTCATGATCTTAGTATCTCCTATGATATCTCCCCAGCACAAATAGAAACAAGGCTTGCAAACATTGAGCAGGAAACAAACCTTAAGTTAGATGAGATGCAGCGATATGCTGTAATGGAAGCAGTTCGTAGCGGACTATTAATTATAACCGGTGGTCCTGGTACTGGTAAGACTACAACCATCAATACTATACTTCGTTTTTTCGAAGCAGAAGGGATGGATATGCTTCTTGCAGCACCCACTGGACGAGCTGCAAAGCGTATGAAGGAAACAACTGGTTATGAGGCAAGTACCATACATCGCCTCTTGGAGCTTTCCAAAGGAATGGATGATAAGGATGGCAGGATGAGCTTCGAACGTAATGAGCTAAATCCATTGGAAGCAGATGTCATCATCATCGATGAGATGTCGATGGTTGACATTTCTTTAATGCACTCTTTGCTAAAGGCAATTACCGTTGGTACTAGAGTGATTTTAGTAGGTGACGTGAATCAGTTACCAAGTGTTGGAGCTGGAAATGTACTACGAGACATGATTGAGTCTAAAGTATTTCCAGTGGTTATGCTGAAAAAGATTTTCAGGCAGGCATCAGAGAGTGACATTATTGTAAATGCCCATAAGATCAATTCCGGAGAACATATCACTTTGGATAATAAAAGCAAGGACTTCTTTTTGCTAAAAAGAGAGGATGTTAACGTAATCATTAGTGTGATTATATCGCTAGTGCGAGATAAAATGCCAAAGTATGTGAATGCATCTATTTATGATATTCAAGTGCTTACGCCAATGAGAAAGGGTGAACTTGGCGTTGAAAGATTAAATCAAGTACTGCAACAATATCTAAACCCCCCTACGCAGGAGAAAAAGGAAAAAGAACACTCCGGAGGAATTTTCCGTGAGGGAGATAAGGTAATGCAGGTAAAGAACAATTATCAAATCACCTGGGAGACGAAAAGCCGTTATGGCATTACGATTGATAGCGGAACCGGTGTATTTAATGGGGATACTGGGGTAATCAAAGAAATTAATCTATTTGCAGAGGAATTAACAGTAGAGTTTGATGAGGGACGTTTGGTCACCTACCCTTTTAGCCAGTTAGAGGAATTAGAATTAGCTTATGCCGTGACTATTCACAAATCACAAGGCAGTGAGTACCCAGCGGTTGTTCTTCCGATTTATAGCGGCCCTAGGATGTTATTTAATCGAAATCTTTTATATACGGCAGTCACTAGAGCAAAACAATGTGTTACCATCGTCGGCAGCGAGAACATGGTACAGACCATGATTGATAATGAGAGTGAATTAAAACGCTATTCGGGTTTAAAAACTCGAATTATGGAGAGAAGCAAGTTGGAAGGATAATTCGTCTTCTTTGATTTACTTAATTTTGAAAAAAGTGGTGCATCTGGAAGGTTCATAGTGTATAATAATTTTAAGAAGATAGGAAATTGACTAATGTTAATTGACAGATGTTAAATAACATAGGACAATTTCTCATAAGATTTAATATTAGGAGGAGTTCCTTATGAATAAGACCACATTAGTAATTATGGCTGCAGGTATTGGTAGCCGTTACGGAGGAGGAATCAAGCAGCTTGAAAAAGTTGGACCAAGCGGTGAGATAATTATGGATTACTCTATATATGATGCGATAGAAGCAGGATTTAATAAAGTTGTATTTATTATCCGTCATGACCTTGAGAAAGATTTTAAAGAGATCATCGGAAGCCGTATTGAAAAACAAATCGAAGTAGAGTACGTATATCAAGAACTTGATAAACTTCCTGTAGGATTTAATAAGCCAGAAGATCGTACAAAGCCATGGGGTACTGGACAAGCTGTATTATGTTGCAAAGGTGTTGTAAATGAGCCATTTGCTGTGATTAATGCTGACGATTATTATGGAAAAGAAGCATTTGTAAAGGTACAGAAATTCTTAAGTAATGTCGATAATAATAGTAAAGAGAACGAATTCTGTATGGCAGGCTTTGTTCTTGGTAATACCCTAAGCGACAATGGTATTGTAACAAGAGGGGTATGTAATGTTGATGAATCAGATTATTTATCCAATATCGAGGAGACCTTTGGAATTGAGAGACAGGGTGATGTAGCAGTAGGTAAAGATGGTAACGGTAATCCTGTAACAATAGCTTTAGATAGCTCAGTATCTATGAACATGTGGGGATTTACAACAAACTTCCTAAATGAGTTAGAATCTGGATTTGTTTCATTTTTACAAGGCATTGAGGAAAATAACCTAAAGGCAGAATACCTATTGCCAAATGTAGTTGGTAAGATGGTAGAAGAAAACAGAGCAAAAGTAAAGGTTTTAAAGACTAACGATAAGTGGTTTGGAGTAACTTATAAAGAGGATAAGCAGCTCGTAGTTGACTCCATTCTAGAATTAATTGCACAGGGTAAGTATCCAAATAAATTGTTTTAACAATTTAGATAGAAGGTGAACACCTCGTGTTGAAAAAGATAGGAAAAGAAATATTGGATGCTGTTTATCCAAAACGATGTCCAATCTGTAGTGAGATATTAGTTCCAAAGGAACGAAAGATATGCAGTAGTTGCAGTGAGGAGCTTCCTGTACTTATGGAACCTCGCTGCAAAAAATGCAGCAAACCGGTCTTGGTTTCGGAGCAGGAGTATTGCTTTGATTGTGTTAAAAAGCAACATCATTATGCCAGAGGATATGCTTGCTTCCTTTATAATGAAAAATTAAAAAAGTCTTTGAGCGAGTTTAAGTATCATGTAAAGAAAGAATATGCAGATTTTTATGTGGCCGCTATGGTAGCTTACCTTGGTGAATGGATACATAAAACAGGGGCAGAAGTGCTAATACCAGTTCCTTTACATAAGAACAAATATAAGCGTAGAGGTTTTAATCAGGCGCAGTTGTTAGCAGAAGGGTTATCAAAAGCACTTTCAATTCCTGTAGATACCAAACTTCTGGTACGAACAATAGATACAATACCACAAAAAAAGCTAGATAATAAAGAACGAATGAGAAATCTGGAGATGGCATTCTCTATTTTAACAAATGGCAAAGAGTCAGAGAAGTTATTCCCATACAAACGGGTGATATTAGTTGATGATATCTATACGACAGGTAGTACAATCGAAGCGTGCACAAATGTATTACAAAGGGCGGGTTGCCCTGAAGTATTCTTTGTTACGGTTTGTATAGGAAGCGGATTCTGAGAAGGGAGTAAACATGGACGTAAGAAATTGTAGAAGCTGTGGAAAATTATTTAATTATTTGGGGGGGACTCCACTTTGTGCTTCCTGTATGCGTGATTTAGACAAAAAGTTTGAAGTTGTGAAAAATTACATATACGACAATCCAAATGCAAGTATACAAGAAGTAGCAGAAGAAAATGAAGTAACAGTGCAACAACTTAGACAATGGGTTCGTGAAGAACGTCTGGCATTTTCTGCAGATTCCTTGGTTGGATTAGAATGTGAAAGTTGTGGAACTATGATTCGTACTGGACGTTTTTGTAATGCTTGTAAAGATAAGCTAGCTAATACCCTTGGAAGTGCATATAAAACGGAGGACACAAAAGGGCAAAAGGATTATCGTGACCGTGCGAAGATGCGTTTCTTAGATTTATAGACTTTCTATAGGGATAAAAAGCTCTTTCTCAAAGAATGGACAACATAAGTTGACTAAGTAACTTATGAGTTTGCTTTTCTTTGATAGGGAGCTTTTTTGATAAGTAGGTATTGGTAGTCAACTTTTACTTTATATCCTTTGAAGCTGTTTCGTATCTTTTATAATTAACGTATCTTTTTAATAGAGTTAACATTTTTTCTTTTAAAAAAGAACGTTCGCTAGGTATGCACTTAATTTTTAATAGCAGTATCTAACGAACTTATTTTCTTATAAAGATTGAATACCGTTATCTGATATCTTTATCTTATTTTCCTTCATTAAGTGGCCAATCGCGCGCTTGAACGCATTCTTGCTGAGATTAAATTCTTTTTTTATATCCTCTGGTTCTGACTTATCATGAAAAGGAAGAAAACCGCCTGCTGAGTTTAGTTTTTCATATATAAGCTCTGCATCTGTATCAAGCTGTAAGTGAGTCTTTTCACGAAGACTAAGATCAAGCTTACCGTCAGCTTGTACCATAGTAACACGTGCTGTAATTGTTTGTCCTGGATTTAGCTTTACATGAAGTTCCTTGTTTGGAATCAAAGCTGAGTATTTGTTATCAACAGCAACAAATGCACCGAAGGCTGGAATGATTTCATATACGATACCAGTAACCTTATCATCTTTTTGATATGGAGAATTCGTTTGTAACAAGTCATAAATCTTCATGGTTGCACAAAGACGCTTACTTTTATCGATATAGAGGCTTACTAAAACCTCTTCCTCGGCCATCACAGGATGTGTCTGTTCTTTAAATGGTAAAAATAAATCTTTTGCAATACCCCAATCTAAGAAGGCGCCAATAGAAGTAACCTCTTTTACTTTTAACATAGCAATCTCTTTTAAGGTAAGCTTTGGGGTGGTAAGTGTTGCGATTGGGCGATCTTCTGAGTCTTTATATACAAAAACTGAGAGTTGATCTCCGACTTTTGTTCCTGGTTCCAATTGATTTTTTGGAAGCAGAATGGTTTCTTCTTTTCTAGTATCCGCATCGTCAGCTAGATAAACACCAAAATCCGTCGTTTTAACAACAGTAAGTGTTTGAATTTTTCCTAATTGAATCATAGTAATTCCTTTCTATTCTATAGTGCCATGAAAGGCAACGTTTACATAGGGATGTCCTTCTTTATCAGAGAGAACAACAGTAATACAGTCCTTAGTTTTGGAGATGCTTGGATAAATGATATCTCCTAAAAGAGCTGACTTTCGATAATCTGCTCTCATTTGCTTAATCTGAAAATTCTCATCAACATAATCAGAAGCCATTCGGATATACTGAGCATTGTTTACATGATTTAATACATCAATATAGGATGGCATGACAGTAAATGGAGGCAAGGAAGTTAATTCCTTCGGAACGATAATTTTACGCTCGGCATACTCCATTTTATAAGCTGGTTCATTTTGATAAGCCTGATAATCTTCCTCTGTAATCTTAACGGGACGATTTAGTTTCGTATCCATGAGTACCCAAATAGAATTTGCCACCGCTGCAACTTCTTTTTTCTCATCGTAAAGAATAAAATTACGGTATCCATATATCCCATTATAATCATATGGCCATGTTCCAATGGTAATCGGCTCACCTAGTGTAGGATAGCGATTAATCATTAATTGCCAAGAACTCATAATCCAAACGCGGGAACGCTTCGTCAATTCAGAAATGCCGACACCCAAGGAATCTGATTGAAAATTAGAGCAATCTTGAAAATAATTGATAATGGATGACACATTCATAGTTTTATTATGGTCAACCTCGCTGTATCTTACTCTGCTGTCATAACTATACATAAGTAAACCTCCACTGTATACGATTATCCCCATTATATCACGTTTCTTCCAAAAATAACAAGAGTAGAGAAATCAACTTCCGATAAGAATTATAATGTGGTATAATAGCGTTAGTAACTTTAGGGAATAGTGTAAAGATGTGAATGTTATGGTATTATTTCGATAGTTATGATGTCAGCTCGAAGAAAGTGAGTATGCATATTATAAGTGCTTGTGATTATGATATAATAAGGAAGAGAGTTAACTGTGCAACATTTTATACCCAACATAACGAGAAATGAAAATTCAGGAGGTCTGGGATGAATTACGTTAGAAGAATAAATATAGTATTCCTGTGTACCGTAGCTACTATATTTGTTTCAAGTTTTATATCTTTTGGAAATATTACATCAAATGGTGCCATCTTGTTATTGCTATCGCAGGCAATCATAGCAGGTCCTTCCATTGTTTTTCTCATTATAGAAAGTAGAAGACTAAGGAGTTTATCGGATGGGATTAGTTCGGATTATCAGAGAAGTAGTTCTATGAACTACTCTATGGGATATGACAGTCACAAAGGGAAAAATAGCATTCGTGAGCAATTATGCTTTCACAAGGTATCTTTGCCGAATGTGTTATGGCTAATATTATTTACAATCTGTATCACTCCAGCTATTAATTTTGTAAATGCAATCTCTCGTATGTTCTCGGTAGCTGCAATTAATGATACGATGTTAAATATTACTCAAAATAATTCCTACCTATTTGCATTATTCTGTGTTGCTTTTGTACCTTGTGTAATGGAGGAAATCGTATACCGAGGTCTATTTTACCAAGGGTATCGAAGAGTGCATCCTCTTGGAGCAGCTTTTTTATCTGCTTTCTTATTTGGAATCTTGCATGGTAACTTGAATCAGTTTTGCTATGCATTTGTTATGGGAATTATATTTGCTTTTGTTATAGAAGCAACGGATTCACTTCTTTCGACGATGATTATTCATTTTATTATGAATGGTTGGTCGATTACCTTACTATATGCGATTCCAAGATTATTTGAGTACTTAAAGAACATGGCAAATGATGCAATCGCGCGTGGTGACCAGGAGCTTGCAAATTCTATTACGAGATTACTAGGAACTGACAACTTTGATTTTAACCAGATATTTCAAGAGAGCGCCAATACAGTATTAACAGATATGAATCTGTTTGATATTATCAGAACCTATGGACTTACTGCTTTACTAGGCGGTGCTCTTGCGTTTTTAATTTATCGTAAGATAGCAAAAAATACGGGAAGATATGAATATATTAAGAGTTTATTTTCAAAGAATAAGGATGATATAATAGAAAGAAATCATGAAATTTCTGGTTATGGGTATAAAGGCGAAGGGAAAGTAAAAGCTAGTGCCTTATTTACCCTCCCTCTTTGGATTGCAATCGCAATCTGCGTCTTTAATTTAGTGATGGGTGAACTTATCCTTCAAGGTATTATTTAACACTTAACGTCAATGGTTTGACCAAGGTTAGGTGCTACGGATTGCTCCATTAGCTTTGTGATATTTTCACCCATCTGCTTTATGGAACTTAGATTCATCGATAACACAGCAGTGTTAACCTGAGTCATAAGGTTTGCTTGGCTACTCGCCATGGATAAAGCAGCGATATCCATAGATATACCACCTTTCTGTGTGTATACACATGTGTTACATCGACATATTAGATAGGAAACTTTAGCGAAAAATTGCTTATTATAGTATTGTAAAGGAGTGTTGAGTATGAATAAAACAATTCATGACCTGGCCATTATAGGTTCAGGACCAGCAGGATTAACTGCAAGTATTTATGCATCAAGAGCAGAGTTAAGTACCATAGTGATTGAAAAGGAACCAATGAGTGGCGGTCAAATCATTAATACGTATGAAGTGGATAACTATCCTGGAATTCCAGGAATCGGTGGATTTGATTTGGCTGTTAAATTTAGAGAGCATAGCGATAAACTTGGTGCTACTCATGTTTACGGTGAAGTGACAGCATTTGAAGTAGAGGATGGTATTAAAAAAATCGTTCTGGACAATGGGGAAGAGTATTACTCAAAATCACTTATTATTGCAACTGGAGCTGCTCCTCGAAAATTAAATGTGAGTGGTGAAGCAGAATTTCAAGGAATGGGAGTGTCTTACTGTGCAACCTGTGATGGCGCTTTCTTCCGTGGTAAGACGGTAGCAGTCGTTGGTGGTGGAGATGTAGCGGTAGAGGATGCCATCTTCCTTGCAAGAATTTGTAAAGAAGTACATGTAATTCATCGTAGAGAGGAATTCCGAGCTGCTAAAACTTTAATTACAAAGCTATTATCTTTTGAGAATGTAACCGTTCATTGGAATAGTGTGGTGGATGAAATTACTGGTACTGACGCTGTTAACGGAGTAAAGGTACGAAATGTTGTTACGAAAGAAGAATCGGAACTTAATTTGGAGGGTATATTTATAGCAGTAGGTAATGTACCGAATTCATTAGTCTATACACCTACTGTAGAAGTTGACAGAGGCGGCTATATTGTCGCAGATGAAAGTTGTGAAACGAATGTTCCTGGTGTATTCGCAGCAGGGGATATCCGTACGAAGGAACTTAGACAGGTTATTACAGCAGCATCTGATGGAGCGGTTGCGGTAACCGGTGTAGAGCGCTATTTGAATAATATATAAAAATAGTAATATAGAAATCAAACGTTATGATTGGAGAATGATGTAGGGCATACCATTGCCTATGTTATTCTCCAATTTTTATTCATGACAAGGAAAAGTTCGCAAAGCGTGCTTTTTCTTGTTGATACAACAGAAAGCCCTCGTTGGGTAGTTTGCATTTCGTATAAAGGTAGGATGCTCTTTGTTTTATAAGAAATTGTTGGTGGTGATGGCGCTATTTAGACAATAGAAAGCGGAATAGTTTGACAAGAGAGTACAGAAAAATTCTGATAATTGTCAGAATACAAAGAAAATATAGAAATAAAATAATCTTCAAAAATGCTATTGACAAGAAAGAGGTTATACAAAGTGCACAAACCAATTTACATATTTGGGAATAAACAACAAATATATAAAGGTAAGAAAAAATTATTCCAAAAGTTATCCACAAAAAAAACATAGAAAATGACGTACTTTAAAAGTTATGCACGGAGTTATCCACATTATCCACAGTGAATAACCACATTTGTCGTATAAAAAAATCGTGTCAAGCTCGAATATGTGTTTTGTCATATCTGTAAAATTGTACAATATGACTATTATTTTCAAAAGACGCACTTGACAATAATATTGTCGGAAAAATGAGATTTTAAAGCTTCATTTGCTCGGAATATTGTCGAATAATTTAGAATAAGTGCTTTATATAGAATATTAAAGGAGATATTGAGAGTAAAGTTGAAACAAAATTCGACCAATTATAAAATGAGTGGGACAATTTGATGAAAATATGATAATTTTTGGACAGAAGGGCTTGTCTAAGATTTTAAATAGTGGTATAATAACAGTAACATAAAGAAAGACATAAAGGATCATAATTCACTGTCTAGCTTATGTTGGAATATCAGACGATAAGGAGTTGGTCAGTATGCGTTATATAATCAGCGGTAAGAATATTGATGTAACAGAGGGACTTAAGAGTGCAATCTATGAGAAGATCGGAAAGTTGGAAAAATATTTTAATCCAGAGACAGAGATTCATGTTACATTGAGTGTTGAAAGAGATCGTCAGAAAATTGAAGTTACTATTCCTATGAAAGGTAATATCGTTAGAGCAGAACAAGTAAGCAGTGATATGTATGCTTCCATAGATCTTGTTGAAGAAGTAATTGAGAGACAACTTAAAAAGTATAAAAATAAACTGATAGACATGAAACAGTCTTCAGCAAACTTTAATCCATCCTTTTTTGAAGAGGACGAAAGCGACGTAAGCGATGAAGAGGAAATTAACATTACTCGTGTAAAGAGATTCGCTATGAAGCCAATGGATGCAGAAGAAGCTTGTGTACAGATGGAGCTTCTTGGACATAGCTTCTACGTTTTCCGCAATGCAGAAACCGATGAAGTAAATGTAGTTTATAAGAGAAAGGGTAATTCTTACGGTTTAATTGAGCCTGAATTCTAGGAGGCGAAGGGGTAGTTCCTTAAAATTTAACTGAAAGAACGTATCGGTAGTTAAGAGCTTAAATGAAATCATACAAATGAATTTAGAGTGCTAACATGCATATAGATAAGGCTGTTGTTAAGTAAGACAAAGGGAAAGACCTTTGGAACGCTTAGTAACAGCCTTGTTATATTGGAAGAACAATGCACACAGACCAAGTAATTTATTGTTGAATAGTAGAGGTGTAAATGATACAATAGAATCTATAGGGTTTAAAAGCGATGGTAGGCGCGAAATAAGATACACATCAAGTTGTAGAGTCCGCATGCTTACCTGCTTTATTCGTTCTAACCTTGATTGGGAGAACGCATGGGGCTTTACAATGAAATGTTAGGAGTGAAAACGTAAATGGGATTAATAAAGAAACTGTTTGGAACACACAGCGAACGAGAGATAAAACTTATCCGACCAATAGCAGATAAGATAGAAGCATTAGAGCCGGAGATGATAAAACTTTCGGATGATGAACTAAGAGGCAAGACAATAGAGTTTAAGAATCGTTTGAAAAATGGTGAAACATTAGACGATATCTTAGTAGAAGCTTATGCAGTAGTTCGAGAAGCTGGGAAGAGAACCCTTGGTAATAGAGCTTATTATGTTCAGCTACTTGGTGGTATCATTCTTCATCAGGGAAGAATCTCTGAGATGAGAACTGGTGAAGGTAAGACACTTACGTCTACATTTCCAGCATACCTTAACGCACTCGAAGGAGAAGGCGTACACATCGTAACCGTAAATGACTATCTTGCAAAGCGTGACGCTGAGTGGATGGGTGAAGTTCATCGTTTTCTTGGTTTAAGTGTTGGATGCATCTTAAACGACATGGATAATGACGAAAGAAGAAAAGCATATAATTGTGATATTACTTATGCTACGAATAACGAATTAGGTTTTGATTACTTAAGAGATAACATGGTTATTTATAAAGAGCAGCTTGTTATGAGAGATTTACACTTTGCTATCATCGATGAGGTTGACTCTGTATTAATTGATGAGGCTAGAACTCCTCTTATTATTTCTGGTCAAAGTGGTAAGTCAACAAGACTGTATGAAGCATGTGACATCTTAGCTCGTCAGTTAACCAAAGGTACAGCGAAAGAGCTTACTAAGATGGATATCATCATGAAAGAAGATGATCAAGAAACTGGCGATTTTGTTGTCAATGAGAAGGAAAAGAACGTAAACCTTACTGCAGAGGGTGTGGAAAAGGTAGAGCGTTTCTTTAAGATAGAAAATCTTGCAGATCCTGAGAATCTTGAAATTCAGCATAACATTATCTTAGCATTAAGAGCTCATTACTTAATGGCTAAGGATAAGGATTATGTTGTGAAGGATGACGAGGTATTAATCGTAGATGACTTTACCGGACGTATTATGCCAGGTAGAAGATATTCTGACGGTTTACATCAGGCAATAGAAGCAAAGGAACATGTAAAGGTTAAGAGAGAGAGTAAGACACTTGCAACCATTACCTTCCAGAACTTCTTTAATAAATACGCTAAGAAATGTGGTATGACTGGTACTGCATTAACTGAAGAAAACGAATTTCGTGAAATCTACGGAATGGACGTTGTAGAAGTACCAACCAATCGCCCAGTTGCACGTGTTGATAAAGATGATGCCGTATATCGTACCAAGAGAGAAAAATTAAATGCGGTTGTAAATGCAATTGTGGAAGCTCATAAGGCAGGACAGCCGGTGCTTGTTGGTACAATTACAATCGAAGCATCCGAAGAAATCAGTGAGTTATTAAAGAAAAAGAACATTCCTCACAAGGTATTAAATGCGAAGTTCCATGAACTAGAGGCGGAAATTATTGCAGATGCTGGCCAAAAGGGTGCTGTAACAATTGCTACTAACATGGCTGGTCGTGGTACGGATATTAAGCTTGGAGAAGGTGTAAAAGAACTTGGTGGTCTTAAGATCATCGGTACAGAGCGTCATGAATCCAGACGTATTGATAACCAGTTACGTGGTCGTTCGGGTCGTCAGGGTGATCCAGGTGAATCCTGTTTCTATATCTCATTGGAAGACGATTTGATGCGTTTGTTTGGTTCGGAACGTTTAAATACAATCTTTAAGTCCCTTGGTTTACCAGAAGGTGAGCAGATTGAGCATAAGATGTTAAGTGGTGCTATCGAGAAGGCACAAAAGAAAATCGAGGATAATAACTTTGGTATTCGTAAGAATCTTCTTGAGTACGATAAGGTAAATAACGAGCAGCGTGAGATTATCTATGCGGAGAGACGTAAAGTATTAAATGGCGAAAGCATGAGAGATGTTATCTTTAAGATGATTACAGATAATGTTGAATCTTGTGTAAATGCTTGTATTAGCGACGACCAACTTCCAGAAGAATGGGATTTAGCAGAGTTAAATCAGATGTTACTTCCAATTATTCCAATGGAACCAGTGGAGTTAACGGATGATCAAATCAGACATATGAAGAAAAATGAATTAATTCATATGTTAAAAGAAAAGGCAGTGAAGCTATACGAAGAGAAGGAAGCAGAGTTCCCAGAGAAAGAGCATTTAAGAGAGGTGGAGCGTGTCGTACTTCTTCGAGTAATTGACCGTAAGTGGATGGATCATATTGATGATATGGATCAATTACGTCAAGGTATCGGTTTACAAGCATATGGTCAGAGAGATCCTAAAACAGAATATAAGTTTAGCGGTTTTGAAATGTTTGACACGATGATTAATGCTATTACAGAAGATACCGTAAAGGCATTAATGCATGTTCGTATCGAGCAGAAGGTAGAACGTGAAGAGGTGGCTAAGGTTACCGGTACAAACCGTGATGAATCTGTAGCGAAAGCTCCTGTAAAGAGAGCAACCAAGAAAGTTCAGCCAAATGATCCATGCCCATGTGGAAGTGGAAAGAAATATAAGCATTGCTGTGGTGGAGTTGGAAGAATCTAATTTACACCAAGGGTAAGGTTTATGATAGAGAAACAAGGAAAAGCACGCCTGGCGAACTTTTCCTTGTTATGAAATAGAAAGCGGATGTAATGTCCGCTTTCCTGTAGAATAAAGTGAAGTTGAAAGTTAATAGAATAAAGTGAAGTTGAAAGTTAATAGAATAAAGTGAAGTTGAAAGTTAATAGAATAAAGTGAAGTTGAAAATCTATAGAATAAAGTAATAATGAAAGTTAACAGTATTAATTGAGATTGAAGCTCAAAGGAATTCCATTTTTACTTTCTAAATAGAAACCAAGATGCTGCAATACAGCAACAACCATGATAAAAATATAGTAATAAGAATATGAAAAGAAATGAGGTGGTTAGATGGTTGAATTGGATCAGTTTAAGTACACACTGAGTCAATATGAAAAGCCGCTAATCGAAGTGGGGGATTCACTTTGACCTCACTAATAAGAAGCTGAGGATTGAAGAAATTGAAGGAATTATGGAAGAACCAAATTTTTGGGATTCCACAGAAAAGTCACAAGCCTACATGAAAGAACTAAAGAATCTGAAAGATATCGTTTCGGAATACAATGGTTTAAAGGGGCAGTATGATGACATTTTAACTCTGCTTGAGATGGGATATGAAGAAGAGGATCCAGAGTTAATTCCTGAGATTGAACAAGAGTTAGAGCAGTTTATTGATTCACTTGAGGAGCTTAGATTAAGTACATTATTATCCGATGAGTATGACAAGGATAATGCGATACTTACCCTACATGCAGGTGCGGGCGGAACGGAAAGCTGTGACTGGGCAAGTATGTTATATCGTATGTACCAACGCTGGGCAGACAAAAAAGGATATACCACAGAGCTTTTAGATTTTTTAGACGGTGAAGAAGCCGGCTATAAGTCTGTTACTCTTCAGATAAATGGTATTAATGCATACGGTCATCTAAAGTCAGAGCGAGGGGTTCATCGTCTGGTTCGTATCTCACCGTTTAATGCTGCTGGGAAGAGACAAACTTCTTTTGTTTCCTGTGATGTTATGCCTGATATTGAAGAGGATATCGATATTGAGATTAATGAAGAAGATTTGCGTATTGATACGTACCGTTCTTCTGGTGCAGGTGGACAGCATGTGAATAAGACATCTTCTGCTATACGTATTACCCACCTTCCAACTGGTATTGTAGTACAATGTCAAAATGAACGTTCTCAGTTTCAAAACAAGGATAAGGCGATGCAGATGTTAAAGGCAAAGCTTTATTTAAAGAAACAAGAAGAAAATCAAGCAAAAGAATCCGGTATTCGTGGCGAGATAAGAGACATTAATTTTGGAAATCAAATAAGATCCTATGTTCTTCAGCCCTATACTATGGTGAAAGATCATAGAACCAATACAGAAGTTTCTAATGCACTTGGCGTTCTGGACGGTAATATAGATCCGTTTATTAATGCTTATCTTAAGTGGATTCATACTTCCAGCGATGAGGAAGCTTAGTAATATGTAAATGCAGTACAAAACATACGATAATTTTATTGCGCACATGCGCAGGAATGGAGGGTTAGTATGGAGGCAACAAAACAGGTAGTATTTAAACTAGGAGGGGAAGAGTACGGATTTGATATCTTGATTGTGAATGCAATTGAAACTTATCATGGAGTCGTTCCAGTTCCTAATGCTCCAGACTATATTCTCGGCATTTTGAATCTGAGAGGAGAAGTTATCCCAGTATACAGCCTCCGTGTGAAATTCGGATTGCCTGAAGTGGAGTCTACAACCTCTCAATTGGTTGTTACCAAAACCAATGGTATGACAGTTGGGTTCAAGGTAGATGCCGTGGATGGTATTGTCGAATTTAGCTCAAAAGATCTGAATGAAGTTCCTGTTATTATTAAAAGTAAGAAAACGAAGTATGCGAAGTTAGTAGCGAACAGAAATGGGAAGATGATTGTTCTTCTAGATCACGATGGGATACTTGACGATAAAGAGCAAGAGTCTATTGTGCGTCTTATGGAGGAACAATAGGATAATCCGTGTTATTAAAAAAATATAGTAATAAAAAATCGATTTCTGATAGTGGATATACGCTATAGAAATCGATTTTTATATTCATGACAAGGAAACGTTTACGAAGCTTGATTTTCTTGTTTGCAAGTTAACAAGAATTGATTCATGATCTTCAGGATTTAAGACAGAACGCTGTTTACTACATAGTATGATTAAATATTTGTAAATCTATCCGCTTCTTCCTTTAAGTGAGCTAAGATCTGCTCATTCTGATACATGTCTTGTTGAATAACGTCCATGTTGCTAACGAGGCTGGTTGTGTTATTGGCAACATTGGTGACACCGATTGCACTTTCATCAATAGAGCGATTAATACCATCAAAGGCTACGACCATATCAGCCATCATGCCCTTAATCTGTGTGGTGAGGGATTCGAATTCATCCATGGTAGTTTTTATGCTGGTAGCATCGTCATGATATTGGATGCCTGCCTTTACGAAGGAATCATAGTCGTTCACAACGGTGGTATTCATAAACTGGAGGATCTGTTCTGAACTATTTGCAAGATTTTCGACAGCAGTTAACACCGTGTTACTAATGGTTTGTATGCTATTTGCAGTGGTACGGCTGCTATCAGCTAATTGTCGGATTTCCTCTGCGACAACTGCAAATCCCTTACCGGCTTCCCCGGCACGAGCTGCTTCGATAGAGGCATTTAGGGCAAGTAGATTAGTTTGACTTGAAATACTTAGAATTTCTCCGGTCAAATCATTGATGCTTTGTACTTGTTTGCTGTCTTCGATTGCTTTTGTGAGAGCGCTATTAATATGGTTAATAATATCAATAGTTCTATTCTTATTTTCAAAGCCCTTTTCCTTAATTTCGTTGGCTTTCGTTTGCATTTCATCTGTATAAGAAAGTAAATTAGTAGTACGTGTTGACATGGTATCAACCATAGAATCGGTATTGTTAGCATTTTCCGTCACATTTACTACGGTAGCTGCAATTTCCTCGGTACTTGCGGCTAATTCTTGCATGGTGGAGGAAATATCACAGGAGGCATCATTTGCAGTACCGAGGCTGGACACAACAGTTTGAATACTAGAATTAAGTTGGTTCGTTGTAGATACAATATTTTTAATGGTTGCTTGGAGAGTATCAAGGAACGTGTTAATTCCAGTTACTAATACGCCGAACTCATCCTTGCTTTTACAATCAACACGTAGAGTCAGGTCACCCTTATCCTCTTGAATTGTTTTCATGATATGATTTAGTTGGGTAGTTGTTTTCTTTAATGGATGAAGGATATAGCGCGCAATAACAGTGATGGAAGCAAGAACTAAAACAGCTACGATTGCTACCGTTATCACTGTGGTATTGATAGAACGCTGGTAGCTTAATTTTAGGTCTTTTGTGGCTTCATTTACGCCAACGATATTTTTGGATAGCATTTCTGCCAGGATATTTTCCATCTGAGTGGCCAAGGTAATGAGTTCTTTGTTCGCTATCTCTAGAGCCTTGGTTTTATCACCTTCATGGCTAGTTTCAAAGGCTGTTTTAAACGTTGCAGCAGCTACTTTATAGACGGATAGATACTCATTGAATGATTGCCTCGTTTCTTCGTCTTTTAGAAGCGCACTAAAATCAGTATGAGTTTTTGTAATAGTTTCATAGACAGAGCTTACTTGGCCTTCTAACTCTATCAGTTTGTCATTGTCAGTAGTAATACAATGGAGATATAAGATTTTTTGAAGTGTTTGGATGTCCTTTTGCAATTGGTCAATACACATGATGTTAATGAGATAATGTTGGCTAATTTCTTTACCGTCTTCATAAACATCCTTTGCCGACCTAGCACTGGTAGCAGAGACACTAAGCGCTAAGATTGATAATAAGGCTATAATTGTAATAAGTTTGACACGAATTGATTGAAACATTTGTTCTCCTTTTCTTTTGTTGAAATTCAGGTTTTTGAGGAATTATTAAAAGAAATTTTTGGTTGCGTTTGATGTGGTCACTGAGAACTAGCATACTATGAGACATGTAGCGGGACAAAGCGAATAGAGTTTTTTGGGGGTAAATTATGTATTCACGTTTCACGGAAAAGTCGTTATTAAGTTAGTAAATAGCGAATGAAAGTTTTAACAAACTAATCAATAGAAATGGTAGAATGAAATTTATACCTTAGAATAAAAGCCCTAATTCGGTTTGTTTCTTAATAGAAAATCAAAATGAAACAAAACAACCAAAATTACGATTGAAATATAGCATAAAATGCAAATAGGAACAATACTCAAATTAAATAAATATTAATTCAAAAGTAAAGATATTTTTTACAATTTATAATTTATTTTACATTCTTTGTATATTTCAGGTGAAAATATTGAGAACAAACATCGATTTCTTGTTAGAAATTTAGGATGGAAAGATTCGAACAGACATTCGAAAAATATTGCATCTAAAATATGGTTATGATATAATGACTAAGAATTAGTATGGACTGAGAGAAGACAGGAGAGGCAAACATGGATCATTTTAAATTAGTGTCGGAATTTGCACCGACTGGAGATCAGCCTGAGGCGGTAGAAGCTTTGGTTAAGGGGTTTGAAGAAGGAAATCAGTTTGAAACCTTACTAGGCGTTACCGGTTCTGGTAAGACCTTTACAATGGCGAATGTCATTCAAAGGTTGAATCGTCCTACGTTAATCATCGCACATAATAAGACGTTAGCAGCACAGCTGTATGGTGAGTTTAAAGAATTCTTTCCAGAGAATGCAGTGGAATACTTTGTTTCCTACTATGACTATTATCAGCCAGAAGCTTATGTGCCATCAACTGATACTTATATAGAGAAAGACTCTGCCATCAATGATGAAATTGATAAGCTGCGTCATTCGGCGACGGCAGCATTAACGGAACGACGTGATGTAATTATTGTTGCATCGGTATCTTGTATTTATGGACTAGGTAGCCCGGTAGATTATCAAAACATGACACTTTCCCTACGTCCGGGAATGATAAAAGATCGTGATGATGTGCTTCGTCGTCTTGTTGAGATTCAGTATACAAGAAATGATATGGATTTTAAGCGAGGTACGTTTCGTGTTCGTGGCGATGTTGTTGAAATATTCCCGATTACTGGATCAGATCTGGCATACAGAGTTGAATTCTTTGGTGATGAGGTGGAGCGTATTACGGAGATAGATGTTTTAACTGGTGAGATTAAGTGTACGTTAGAGCATATGGTTATCTTCCCTGCATCTCATTATGTTGTATCCAAGGAGAATCTTGAGAAGGCTATTGTTAATATAGAGGCAGAGTTAGAGGAGCGGATCCGGTATTTTAAGAGTGAGGACAAGCTTTTAGAAGCGCAGAGAATCTCGGAGCGTACTCATTTTGATATTGAGATGCTACGAGAAACTGGTTTTTGCTCAGGAGTTGAAAACTACTCCATGCACCTTGCAGGTTTGACGCCAGAGAGTACACCTCATACCTTGATTGATTATTTCCCAGATGATTTCTTAATCATTGTGGATGAATCGCATATTACCATCCCGCAGGTACGAGGAATGTATGCAGGTGACCAGTCAAGAAAGAGTACCTTGGTGGATTATGGATTCCGCCTACCGTCTGCGAAGGCTAACCGACCTTTAAACTTTACGGAATTTGAGAGTAAAATTAATCAGATGCTTTTTGTTTCTGCTACACCAAATGTATATGAAAAAGATCATGAGTTACTACGTGCAGAGCAGATTATTCGACCAACAGGTCTGCTTGATCCGATTGTTGAAGTTAGACCAGTACATGGGCAGATTGATGATTTGGTTTCTGAAGTAAATAAGGAAACAGCGAAGAAAAATAAGGTTATGATCACGACATTAACCAAGAGAATGGCAGAAGATTTAACGGATTATATGAGAGAGTTAGGAATCCGCATAAAATATCTACATTCGGATATTGATACACTAGAACGCTCAGAAATTATCCGTGACATGCGTATGGATGTGTTTGATGTATTAGTTGGTATTAACTTATTACGTGAGGGTCTTGATATCCCTGAGATTAGCTTAGTTGCGATTCTTGATGCGGATAAAGAAGGATTCTTACGTTCCGAAACATCATTGATTCAGACAATTGGACGTGCTGCCCGTAATGCAGAAGGTCGCGTTATTATGTATGCCGACAGAATTACTGATTCGATGGATAAGGCACTTAGAGAGACCGAGCGTCGTCGTAAGATTCAGGATGAATACAATGAAAAACATGACATTACACCTCAGACAATAAAGAAAAAAGTACGTGAACTAATCAGCATTTCTAAGAAAGTAAGCAAAGAAATGTATGATATGAATGTGAAGGACTACGAATCTATGAGCCGCAAGGAATTAGAAGCGGTAGCGAAGAAATTAACAAAAGAGATGCATACGGCAGCAGCTGAATTGAATTTCGAGCTTGCAGCAGAGCTTCGTGATAAATTGTTAGAATTAAAGAAGCAAATTAATGAGTTAGACTAATAGAAATTAGAATAGAGGTTAACACGATGGCTGATAATAAACACTTTATCAAAATCCGCGGTGCCAAAGAACATAATCTTAAGGGAATTAGTGTTGATATACCAAGAGATGAATTTGTTGTTCTTACGGGGCTTAGCGGTTCCGGTAAATCCTCTCTTGCATTTGATACAATCTATGCAGAGGGGCAGAGACGATATATGGAATCGTTATCGTCTTATGCAAGACAGTTCCTTGGTCAGATGGAGAAACCGAATGTGGAAAGTATTGAAGGATTATCTCCTGCGATATCCATAGACCAAAAATCAACAAACCGTAATCCAAGATCTACGGTTGGAACAGTGACAGAAATTTATGATTATTTCCGTTTGCTCTATGCAAGAATCGGTATTCCACATTGTCCTGTCTGCGGGAAGGAAATTAAGAAACAGACCGTTGACCAGATGGTAGATGAGATTATGAGATTACCAGAAGGTACGAAATTACAACTTCTTTCCCCTGTAGTACGTGGTAGAAAAGGTGAGCACGTTAAAATATTTGAGCAGGCTAAAAAAAGCGGTTATGTTCGTGTAATGGTAGATGGAAATCTATATGAGCTGACCGAAGAGATTAAACTGGAAAAGAATAAAAAACATAATATCGAGATAATGGTAGACCGTATCGTTGTAAAGTCTGGAATCGAAAAGAGACTTACGGATTCTGTGGAAAGTGTTCTAAAATTAAGTGATGGTCTTCTTATCGTTGATGTTATCGGAGGGGAGCAGTTAACATTCTCTCAAAGTTTTTCCTGTCCGGATTGTGGAATCAGTATGGAAGAGATGGAACCAAGAACTTTCTCCTTTAATAATCCGTTCGGAGCGTGTCCAGAGTGTCATGGTATTGGTATTAAGATGGAATTTTCAGAAGAATTATTAATTCCAGATACTTCACTAAGTATCGATGATGGCGCGATTGCTGCAATGGGCTGGGCATCCGTAACTGATAAAGGAAGTTATACAAGGGCTACGATGGAAGCACTCGCAAAAGAGTATGATTTTAAATTAAGTACACCATATCGTGACTATCCTGATAAGATAAAATATATTATTATGCATGGTACGGATGGTAAGACTGTAAAGGTTCACTATCAAGGACAGCGTGGTGTAGGTGTTTACGATGTGGCATTCGAAGGATTAATTCGAAATATGGAACGTAGATATCGTGAAACTGGTTCAGAGACACAACGTGCAGAATACGAGACATTTATGAATACCACTCCATGTAAGGCTTGTAAGGGAAAGAGACTGAAGCGAGAGGCACTTGCTGTTACCGTAGGTGATATGAATATTGCAGATGTTACGGGTTTATCCATTCGAGAACTTTACGAATTCATGAACAACCTTAGTTTAACACCAATGCAGTTAAAGATTGGTGAGCTGGTATTAAAAGAAATTCGTGCCAGAATCGGATTCTTAATGGATGTAGGTCTTGATTATCTAACCCTTGCCAGAGCAACAGGAACATTATCCGGCGGAGAGGCACAGAGAATTCGTCTGGCTACTCAGATTGGCTCAGGCTTAGTAGGTGTTGCTTATATCTTGGACGAGCCAAGTATCGGTTTGCATCAAAGAGATAATGATAAACTTTTAAAGACCTTAAAGCATCTGAAAGACCTTGGAAATACGCTGATTGTAGTTGAGCATGATGAAGACACGATGTTTGCAGCAGATTGTATTGTAGATATCGGCCCTGGCGCAGGAGAGCATGGTGGTGAGGTAGTAGCGGTAGGTACTGCACAGGAAATCATGGACAATCCAAACTCGATTACTGGTGCTTACTTAAGCGGAAGAATTAAGATTCCGGTACCAAAGGTGAGAAAAGAACCAACTGGTTACTTAACGATTAAGGGTGCAAAAGAGAATAATCTTCGTAATATCAATGTGGATATTCCTCTTGGAGTCATGACCTGTGTTACAGGGGTATCTGGTTCTGGTAAGAGTTCCTTAGTGACACAGATTTTATATAAACGTTTGGCAAGAGATTTAAACAGGGCTCGTTGTATTCCGGGGAAACACGACGATATGATAGGAATAGATAAGCTTGATAAGGTTATTAACATTGACCAGTCACCAATCGGACGTACTCCTAGATCAAATCCTGCTACTTATACTGGTGTATTTGATCAAATCCGTGATTTATTTGCAGCGACACAAGATGCAAAGATGAAGGGATACAGTAAGGGTCGCTTTAGTTTTAATGTAAAGGGCGGACGTTGTGAAGCTTGTAGCGGTGATGGTATCATTAAGATTGAGATGAACTTCTTACCGGATATCTATGTTCCGTGTGAGGTCTGTGGAGGTAAACGCTATAATCGTGAGACCTTAGATGTTCGGTATAAAGGAAAGAATATCTATGATGTTCTTGATATGACAGTAGAAGAAGCGGTGAAATTCTTTGAGAATGTGCCATCGATCAAGAGAAAGATAGAAACCCTGAATGATGTTGGACTCTCTTACTTAAAGCTTGGCCATCCTTCCACTTCTCTTTCTGGTGGTGAGGCACAGCGTATTAAGTTAGCAACAGAACTAAGCAAACGTAGTACCGGAAAGACAATCTATATCTTAGATGAGCCAACCACGGGTCTTCACTTCGCAGATGTTCATAAGTTAGTGGACATCTTACAACGACTATCCGAAGGTGGTAATACGGTTGTAGTGATAGAGCATAACCTCGATGTAATTAAGACTGCGGACTATATTATCGATATCGGACCAGAAGGTGGAGATAAAGGCGGTACGGTGATTGCTAAGGGAACCCCGGAAGAGGTTGCTAAGGTGAAAGAGTCATATACGGGTTATTATATAAAGAGATATCTCGAAGAGGTTAGAGGGTAGGTTAGTAGAAGGGGAAGAACGGGGAATAGATATGGAGTATCATTTTTATGCGATGATGTCAAGAATGAAGTATATTGAACGGTGGGCATTGATGAGAAATGCAATTTCTGAAAATATTAGTGAACACTCTCTTGAGGTTAGTATGCTGTCTCATGCACTTGCTGTGATTGGAAGGAAGAGGTTTCAGAAAGACTTAAATGCAGAAAAAGCGGCATTGATAGGTTTATATCATGATGCTACCGAGATAATTACAGGAGATATGCCAACTCCTATCAAGTATTATAATCGAGATATCTTAGGAGCATTTCAGAAAATTGAAGAAAATGCAGCAAACCAGCTCCTTGGCATGTTGCCAGAAGATATCAGAGAAGAATATCAAAGCATATTCTTTGCCGCAGAGGAAGAAAGTTATCTGTGGAAGCTCGTAAAAGGAGCAGATAAATTATCCGCCCTCATTAAGTGCATGGAGGAAGAAAAGACTGGTAATACAGAATTTTTAAAAGCAAAAACTAGTATTGAAGAGGCATTAAAGAGAATGGAGTTACCGGAGGTAGAAGTTTTTATGACCGAATATCTGCCTTCTTATGAAAAGAGTTTGGATGAGTTAAGGTAAAACGAGCGAAAAAATCGGTGAAATAAAATCGGTGAATAAAATCGAGTAGAAGAAAATCAAGTAAAAGAAAATTAAGTAAAAGAAAATCAAGTAAAAGAAAATCGAATGAAAGAAAAGGACAATGTCAGATATTCTTGCGTAACAGCAGAGTATCTGACATTGTCCTTTAACTTTATGTTGATAGATATCACATTATTTACATGTTCGAATGATTATAATGCAGCAACTTTATCCTCAATCTCACGTAACTGTTCTGGGGTTGGGATATAACTAATCTTAATTGGATCTAATACCATCTCATAACCAAAAGATGCCAACTTATCATGAACTGCTGGTACGCTTTGTCCGCCCCAACCATAAGAACCGAATGCGAAGGCCTTCTTATTCTTTAATGTTAAACCTTCTAAGTAGCAAAGGAAGGAAGCAACCGTTGGAAGCATACAGTGGTTAAGGGTTGGAGAACCAACTGCAATGTAATCTGCTTTTAATACTTCGGACATAATATCGGAGATATGAATTTCCTTTAAGTCATAAAGCATCGTAGTAAGCCCTTTACGTGAAAATCCTTCCACCACGGATAAAGCCATCTTTTCAGTGGAATGCCACATGGAATCGTATATAACCAAAGCTTTTTTCTCATTTTCATCGCTTGACCATACATGATACTTATTAATAATATCCTTAACATGGCTTCTCCAGATAATACCATGGCTTGGTGCAATCATATCTAACTCCAAACCTTCAATTAAAGGTAGAGTTTTCTTCATTGGAAGTTGGAATGGTTGAAGAATATTAGCATAGTATTTCAATGCTTCCTGCATTGCTTTATCATAATCCACTTCATCATCAAAGCGTTTATTTGTAGCATAGTGTTGTCCAAAGCAATCGTTGGAGAATAAAATCTTCTCTTCTGGACAATAAGTTACCATATTATCTGGCCAGTGAAGCATTGGAGTTCCAAGGAAGGATAACGTACGTTTACCAAGAGAAAGAGTATCACCACTTTTCACAGGTAGATAGTTATAATCCTTACCATAATGAGCCATTAAGCCTTTTAAGCCATTTGGGGATGAGGTAACGAGGGTCGCATTTTTTGCTATTTCCATAACACCAGGAAGAGCACCAGAGTGGTCCATCTCCACGTGATTAGAAACAACATAGTCAATCTTGGCTGGATCTATGATTTCGCGGATACGATTTAATAATTCTTCTGTGAAGCCCACCTTAACTGCATCAATTAAAGCAATCTTCTCGTCAATAATTAAATATGCATTATAGGTTGCTCCACGATTTGTGGTATAGCCATGGAAGGAACGAACGTTCCAATCAATTGCTCCGACATCGTAGATCCCTGGTTTCAATTCAACTTTGTTCATAAGTAGCCTCCTAACAAAATATATAATGACATTACATCTAATTACAAAGGGTAATGAAAGCGCTGACAATATGTATTTCAAAAACAGCGCAATACCTTATAGTCTAATTAAATTGTATCATATCTAACTTAAAAGTAAATAGTCAAACATAGCAAAATACTATGGTTTCTTTCAATGAATGTGTTATTTTTACCAAAAAATACGGAATATGTATCGTAAATTTTTGTGTATTTAGTTCTATATAATAAAATAGAAATACTTAATGAATATTAAACTATGAAGTAGGTCTACAACGTAAGAATAGAATTTTTCTATTTTTAAGTTAGAAATGCGTATTGGAAGGAAAAACCTGCTGCTCTTTGCTGGGGAAATGAATATGAAATTCAGTGTTTATGAAAGGGCTTATTTATGTTTATGAAAGGGCTTATTTATGTTTATGAAGGGCAGGTGTCTATGGAACAAAATGTAAATAGTCATCGTCTAATAAGTAATCGCGATGGTACTAAGGATAAAAAATTAACTTAATATGACTGGCGCTATTAATTCATAACAATCTAGCATTTTATAGCTAGAGGAGGGCTTTCTAAAGTGTTTTATAAAGAGTAATCATTTGTTCCATATAGGGATGTGCTTGGATTGGTGGTGTAAGAATGATTTCTTAGTTTGGAGAGGAGCGGGAATTATGAAAAAAAGGAATAGGGTTTTAAAAAGAATGGCACTTATACTGTGTACCGTGTTAATATTGCCAAATATCATGGCATGTGCTAGTAAAATGGATAAGTCTACTGGGCAGGAGTCGAATAACATGGCTTCCGATATTCTATTTGATACTTCGACTAGTAAAAATTACACCTTTTCGGAATCGGAAGCAAAAGCTTATGATTCTGGTAAAGCAGATATGGATAGCAGTGTTAATTTGGACTTTACAACTGAAGAATACAATAAAGTGGAAGAACAGAGGTATCAATCGACGAAAAATCAGCCACTCTCCACTTTTTCCGCAGATGTGGATACGGCCTCTTATAGTAACATTCGCCGTATGTTAAAAGAAGGCAGAATGGTGGATACTGGTGCGGTAAGAATCGAGGAGATGCTTAATTATTTTAATTATGATTACAAGCAACCAGACGGAGAATCACCATTTGGTGTGACGACGGAGCTTTCTGACTGCCCTTGGAACCCGGATACCAAATTATTTTTAGTTGGAATCCAGACAGAAAAGGTAGATTTTTCAAAGAGCGCACCTGCGAATCTAGTATTTTTAATCGATGTGTCAGGGTCGATGATGGACGAGAATAAATTACCATTAGTTCAGAGAGCATTTTTAATATTAACAGAAAATCTCACTGAAAAAGACAGTATCTCTATTGTTACGTATGCTGGAAGTGATATGGTTGTGCTAAGCGGAGCGAAAGGTGACCAAAAGGAAAAAATCCAGACAGCGATCACCGAGTTAGAAGCAAGTGGTGGGACTTATGGAAGCAAAGGAATTGAAACAGCTTATCAGATCGCAATGGAGAATTATATCGAGGGTGGGAATAACCGTGTGATTTTAGCAACGGATGGCGACTTAAATGTTGGTATCACTAGTGAGAGCGAGCTGACTAATTTAATTGAGGAGAAGAGAAAGAGCGGTGTTGCACTTTCCGTACTTGGTTTTGGAACTGGAAATATCAAAGACAACAAGATGGAAGCTCTTGCTGACCATGGAAATGGAAATTATGCTTATATTGATTCCTTAATGGAAGCAAGAAAGGTATTAGTGGAGGAAATGGGTGCCACCTTACTTACAGTTGCTTCAGATGTAAAATTTCAGGTTGAATTTAACCCTGCAAAGGTAAAAGGGTATCGTCTGGTAGGATATGATAATCGAAGACTTGCTACTGAGGATTTCAACGATGATGCCAAAGACGCTGGTGAAGTAGGAGCGGGACATTCGGTAACCGTGCTATATGAACTTGTGTTGACGGATTCCAAGATGGAGATTCCAGAGACAGAGTTAAAATATCAGACAACAGAACAGACGAATCTGGTGGATGAATTATTAACTGTTAATATTCGATATAAAAAACCTGGGGAGCAAAAATCAATTCTTATATCAGAACCGGTAGGAGAAGAAGGATTAGCGGACACTCTGACCAATAACTTGGCATTTGCTTCCGCAGTAGCAGAATTTGGCTTGTTATTAAAAGATAGCGAGTATAAGGGAGATGCGGCATTTGCAAAGGTTCTATCTAGATTAGAAAGCACTGATTATAAACAAGATGAATATCGCGCAGAGTTTTATCAGCTGGTAAAGACAGCAAACGAAATCTATTCAAAGGCGGATTAGTCTTCCTAACACTTATAAAAATGCTGCTATATAGTCGGTGATTAAAAATTTCAACATTGTTTCGAGTGAACCGTTTTTGCGAGGAGCAAAAGCGGGTTGTGAGCGAAAAAAGAATGTTAGAAATTAATCACCGACTATATATCACCAAAATTATGTCGAAGTGCTGTGTGCTTTTGGTATGAAAATTATTGATTCTGTGGAAAAATATTTTTATACTAGAACATTTGCAAAAAATGTTGTAAAATGAGTGACATAGATTTTGAAGGTTTATGGAAACATAAGAAGGTAACAAATAATGGTTTGAGATTGGGAAATAAGTGTGAAGAGCATTTCTAAGGTGTCAGAAGACGCCGCCTAAGAAAATATAAACTTCATATTAGTAGAATGAAGATGAAATCCATTGAAATTCGTTTTCTTCGTCCGATTTTTATGCATTGTTTGTGTTGCTTGTGTGTGTGAGAGGAATAAATTTTCCTTTACCTGGATATTTCTTCCCGCGTCATTCTTGGAACAAATATCTAGCTGACTAAGCAGGTGTATATTCGAGTGTTTCTATAATAGAAGTTAAATTTGATAGAGAAAGCATATTAGGAGGAAGCAATTGTGAATAAGGAAATGGTAGTTGTACTTGATTTTGGTGGACAGTACAATCAGCTGATTGCAAGACGTGTCAGAGAATGTAATGTTTACTGTGAAGTTATGCCTTATAACACCAGTTTGGAAAAGATAAAAGAATTAAATCCAAAGGGTATTATTTTTACCGGCGGACCAGCAAGCGTATATGCAGAAGATGCTCCACACTGTGATAAGGGTATCTTTGAGTTAGGAATTCCGGTACTTGGTATCTGCTACGGTGCCCAGCTGATGACTCAACTTCTTGGAGGTACTGTAACGAGTGCTGAGGTAAGAGAATATGGTAAAACAGAGATTAAGGTGAATACCACTTCAAAATTATTCAAAGACGTTGCAGAAAATACAATCTGCTGGATGAGCCATACTGACCATATTAAGACTCCTGCGGAAGGATTTGTAATTACTTCAAGTTCCGAATCTTGTCCAGTAGCAGCAGTTGAGATGGTAGAGAAGAAACTTTATGCAGTACAGTTCCACCCAGAAGTAGTTCATACCAAAGAAGGTACTAAGATGCTTCGTAACTTCTTATATGAAGTATGTGAATGTAGTGGTGACTGGAAGATGGCATCCTTTACCGAGGAATCCATCAAGGCATTACGTGAGAAGATCGGTGATAAGAAAGTGCTTTGTGCATTATCTGGTGGTGTAGACTCCTCCGTAGCTGCAGTTATGATCTCTAAGGCTGTTGGTAAGCAGTTAACTTGTATCTTCGTAGACCATGGCTTACTTCGTAAGAACGAGGGTGACGAAGTTGAGCAGATCTTTACTACTCAGTTTGATGTAAATTTTGTACGTGTTAATGCACAACAAAGATTCTATGATAGATTAGCTGGAGTATCAGATCCAGAAACGAAACGTAAGATTATTGGTGAGGAATTCATCCGTGTATTCGAAGAAGAAGCAAAGAAGATCGGAACCGTTGATTTCTTAGCACAGGGAACTATCTACCCAGACGTTATTGAATCCGGTCTTGGTAAATCTGCTGTGATTAAGTCTCATCATAACGTAGGTGGTCTTCCAGAGCATGTTGATTTCAAGGAAATCGTAGAACCACTACGCCTTCTCTTTAAAGATGAGGTTCGTAAGGCTGGTTTAGAACTTGGAATTCCTGAAAAATTAGTATTCCGTCAACCATTCCCAGGACCAGGACTTGGCATCCGTATTATCGGTGAAGTTACACCTGAGAGAGTTAAGCTAGTACAGGAAGCAGACGCTATCTACCGTGAGGAGATCGCAAACGCAGGTCTTGACCGCAGCATCGGCCAGTACTTCGCGGCATTAACAAACATGCAGTCTGTTGGATGTATGGGTGATGAGAGAACTTACGATTACGCAATTGCACTTCGTGCAGTTACAACCACCGACTTCATGACAGCGGAGTTTGCTGAACTTCCTTGGGAGTTACTAGGTAAGGTTTCAAGTCGTATTGTGAATGAAGTTAAGGGTATTAATAGAGTACTTTATGATTGTACGGGGAAACCACCGGCAACGATTGAGTTTGAATAGCCAAAGTACATGTATGACGAACAAGCAGTAGTTACGAGTAAATATTGATCACATTATAAATAATGGTACCTCTTCAAATTTTTATTGAAGAGGTACTTTTAAGTTATAACTAATATTATCTATTACATATAAGGAACTCAGTTAGCTCCCTGTTGTAAAACAGAAGCTTTAATTGTATAATTTTGTTTATAATTACATTAGCTAAGCAAATTAAGTTACCGGAGGAGATAGAGTGTATAAAATTACAGAAGGTGATTTTAAGAATCAGAACTTTGGACAAGAAGACTATTTAAGAAACTGGCCAATGCTTTATATTTTGGAAAATGGAAAGCAGGCGTATATCGGTGAGTCGAATCATGTTTTAACGCGAATGTCTCAGCACAAAAGTATAGAAGAGAAAATGATATTTAATAAAGTTCATTTTATATACGCCAATTTTTTTAATCAATCAGTTACATTTGACTATGAATCAAAGCTAATTCAATATATTGCAGCTGATGAGATGTATGAAATAACAAATAAAAATGCTGGATTAGCAGATAAAGAGTATTATGAAAAGAAAACATATGACGAGAAGTTCAGAATGTTATGGAGGCGGTTGCAAAAAGAAAAATTGGTGCGACGCTCCTTAGAAGAAATTGAGAATTCAGACTTGTTCAAATATTCACCATTTAAGGAATTAAACGACGATCAGCGAGAAGCTGTTGAAAGCATACTTGGGCGTCTTAAGAAAAACCTTAATCAATCGATTGTTATTAATGGGATGCCTGGTAGTGGTAAAACTATTGTGGCAATTTATCTTATGAAGTATTTAAAGGACAGTGAAGAGTTCTGCAATAAAAAGATTGGAATTGTTATTCCTCAGACATCATTACGACTGACAATTAAAAAACTTTTTCGAAGTATATATGGTTTAAAAGCATCGGATGTTTTGTCACCATCTGATGTCACAAAGTCTAGATATGATATATTATTGGTAGACGAGGCTCATCGTTTACACCAATATAAGAATATTTCGTATCGGGGCTCATTTAAAAAGAGTTGTGAACGACTTGGAATGACAACAGAATGCGACGAGTTAGATTGGATTTTGGCGCAATGTGAGTGTCCAATCATTTTTTATGATAAGATGCAGGTGGTTGGACCTTCTGGTATTGATGAAGTTCGATTTAATGATAAGATGCTGAAAGATCGACGAAATAGGATAACGGAATATTTTAGATTATTAACGCAGATGCGTGTTAAAGGTGGAAATGATTATATTGGGTATATTAGATCTATTCTTTATAATACTGTATCCGTAAAGAAACTATTCGACAACTATGAATTTAAGATGATAACTAATTTTTCTGATTTTGAAAAATTAATGAGGCAAAAGGATGCAGAAGAAGGGTTATCTCGTATGCTTGCAGGGTATGCATGGGAATGGATTAGTAAAGAGGATAAATCAAAGAAGGATATAGAGATAGAGGGAATGCAAAAAATGTGGAACAACCGCACAGAGGGTTGGGTACACTGTGACACCGCGATTGATGAAGTTGGCTGTATTCATTCTATCCAAGGATATGACTTGAATTATGCGTTTGTGATTTTAGGAAATGATATTTATTATGATAAAAGTACTGAACAAGTTGCGATTAATTCTAAACATTACTTTGACAAAAATGGAAAGCATACCGCTTCTTATGATGATTTATTAAGGTACATAAAGGATATTTATTATGTTTTGATGACCCGCGGAATAAAAGGTACATACTTATATGTATGTAATTATGATTTAAAAGAATATTTGGAGAAGTTCATCGAAGTAATATAGTTTTCTTATAATAAGGAGTATGAAAATGGAGAGTAATGTATCGATTAAAGTTTTAAAAGATAAGGTTCAAAGTTTTTGCGAAGAGAGGGATTGGGATCAGTTCCACAATCCCAAAGATCTTGCAATAGGAATATCAACAGAGGCAAATGAATTGCTAGATTTATTCCGATTTAAAAGTGAAGAAGATATGATGAACATGTTGAATGACTCTGTAAAAAGATGTAGTATAGAGGAAGAGTTAGCTGATACATTCTTTTTTATTCTTCGGTTTGCCCAGCGTAATAATATGGATTTGGCAGAAATACTATATGAAAAAATGAAAAAGAATGCTTTAAAATATCCGGTAGAAAAAGCAAAGGGTAGTAATTTGAAATATACAGAATATGAAAGATAAACTAAAAATGGACAGGCTCTATAGAATTAACTATATTTTGTTTATTGATTCGATCTTTAACTGAAAAATGAATGCATAAGGTGTTACAAGAAAAGAATTATTAAGATTGATCTAAAGATATAATCCATGTAATTTTCTTAAACTCAAAAAGTTCACAAATTAATCACATCTCCAGGGAACACTATTCCTAAATCAGTGCACTTATTGCTTTGGGAAGGAGAAGTGCAAAATGAACAAAGCTAAATTAAGTAGTTTTGCTATTGCCGGAGTGATTGGACTTGCAAGTTTTAACCCAATTACAACCTTAGCAGCCGAAACAAAAACGGAATCAACAACACAAACAGAAATTAATACTGACGGTAGTGAAACTAAAGATAAAAAAGCCGAATTTGATAAGAAAATGAAAGCGGCAAGAGAAAGATGGAATTCTTTAAGTCAAACGCAAAAAGACGAAGTGTATACCTTACTGGAAAATGAAATAAATGAACACAACAAACTTCTCGATAGATTAGTAGAGCTAAAATTGCTTGATCGATCGGATGTTGATAATTACAAAGCAAATCATGCAACAAAATATCAAAAGATAAAGGAAAGTGGTGAATACCCTTTGTTTAAAGGTAAAGGTATGGACAAGAATCACAAACGTTAGAATTTAGTATCTGTAAATGTAGATGAGTCAACAATAAGTGTACTGATTTTATAGTTTGTAAAACAGAAAAAAATGTGAACTGATATAGTACTTTCCACGGATTAAGTTTCTTGAATGTAAAATAAATTTAATACAACGCATACGATATAAAACTTCCTTTAAAAAAGATAATAAAATTCTATGAAAAAAGAGATGTCTTAGAAAGAAAACAAAGCGATAGGTGAGAAAGTAAAGCCTATAAGTGAGAAAGTAAAGCCTATAAGTGAGAAAGTAAAGCCTATAAGTAGGAAAGTAAAGCTTATAAAGTAATCAATTGCACAAAAGATGACATTTTATATATACGAGCAGGAATCAATCTTAAAGATTCCTGCTTTTCTTTGGTTAATAGATAAAGTGTATGGTTGTTAGATAAATTTAAATTATTCATGAATTATCTAAGAATAGAAAACTGCTTAAGAATATATGGTTTTAAATTTATTTAATGTATAATTGATTACGTTTAGTTCTCAATAGGAATAATAGATAATAATAATTCAAGATAAAAATTGATAATATTCCGATAAACTGTTATAGTAAGAAGAATAGAAGTGAAGAAGAAATAAAGAAAAAAAGAAATCAAGAAAAGTTGATAAGTAGATATGAATAAAAGAAGATATGAATAAAAGAAGATACAAATAAAAGAATGTAAGAATGCATGTATAAAGCAAATTGCAAGTATAAAAGAATGTTACAATATAAGAAAGAAGGTGAGATAAATGGAATACATGTCAGTAAAAGAAGCATCCCTAAAATGGCATATCAGTGACCGAAGAATTCGAGTATTGTGTTCGGAAGGAAAAATTTCTGGAATTCGAAAAGACGGAAAAAATTATAGAATACCTGTTGATACTCTAAAACCAGTGGACGGAAGAACTTTAAGGGGGAAAGACATTCCGACGGAATTTAGGGAAATATTTGCTCGAATAGATGCAAAGAAAGCGGAGTTACAGAAAAGAAGACCTCCTACACAAGGGGAACTAGAACGATTAAGAGAAGAGTTTTTAATCGAGTTTACTTACAACTCGAATGCGATAGAGGGGAATACCTTAACTTTACAAGAGACAGCGTTAGTGCTGGAAGGTATCACAATTGATAGAAAGCCATTAAAAGATCATCTTGAAGTAGTAGGCCATAAAGAAGCATTTTTATATGTTGTAGAACTGGTTTCAAAACAAGTTCCAATATCAGAAAAGGTAGTAAAAGAAATTCATTCCTTAATCTTAATAGATAGACCTCATGATCGTGGTGCGTATCGCAAGATACCGATTAGTATTATGGGCTCTGTACATATGCCGCCGCAGCCATTTTTAGTACCAGTACAGATGGAAGAGTTAATGAGGGTAGATGGTATGAGAGTCAATAAGATCCATTTGATTGAACGACTGGCAAGGTTTCATATGGAATTTGAGCGAATCCATCCATTTATCGATGGAAATGGACGTACAGGAAGATTATTAATGAACTTAGAATTGATGCAGCAGGGTTTTCCACCAATTAATGTGAAATTTTCGGATAGAAAACGATATTATGAATGTTTTGCTGACTTTGATGAACAGAATAATACTGGTAAAATGATTTATATGCTTGCTGATTATATGGAAGAAGAACTAGATAGATATTTAGAAATTTTGGGATAGAATAGATTTATGAATAGAAATAAATTTAGTAGTGATAGGCAAGTAAGAACTCTATGAGAGAAATAAGAACTCTATGAGAGAAATAAGAACTCTATGAAAGAATTAAGTAATAGTGATAGAAAAATAAGATTCTATGAAACGAAGAGGAGATATTATGACAAATCAAAATAAAAACAAAACAGAGAAACGCCTAACAGAAACAGAGAAACTCCTAACAGAACACCCCATCATTGAGAAAGAGAAACCCTTAATAGAACACTCTATGAAAGGACACCCCACAGACACCCAAGAACTACCCCACAAGCGCCGTGTCCGTTACAAAGGAACTCACCCAAAAACCTATAAGGAAAAATATAAAGAAAGACAACCAGAAAAATATGCAGACACCATCGAAAAAGTAATTCAAAAGGGCAGTACCCCAGCTGGTATGCACATCTCTATCTGCGTGAATGAAATCTTAGAGTTTCTGCAAATTAAACCAGGACAAAAAGGATTAGATGCAACCCTTGGCTATGGCGGTCATACGAGGGAAATGTTAAAATGTCTAGAATCCAAAGGCCATATGTATGCACTTGATGTTGACCCGATTGAGATTGTGAAAACAAGAGAGCGCCTTCTAAACCTTGGATTTGGTCCTGAGATTCTAACCATCAAACAGCTTAATTTCGCTAACATAGATGAGATTGTGAAAGAAGCAGGACTATTTGATTTTGTATTGGCGGATTTAGGAGTTTCCTCAATGCAGATTGATAATCCAGACAGAGGATTTTCTTTTAAGACAGAGGGGCCACTGGATCTACGATTAAATCCTGAGAAAGGAATTTCAGCAGCAGAACGTTTAAGTGCCATTTCACAAACAGAGTTACAGGGAATGTTAATTGAGAATTCGGATGAACCTTATGCAGAAGAAATCTCAAGAGCGATTGTAAATGAAATCAAAAGAGGAAATAAGATTGATACAACGTCGAAACTTCGTGATCTTATAAGTAAAGTTCTAGTTTTCATACCGGAAAAGGAACGAAAAGAAGCTATTAAGAAGACTTGTCAAAGAACCTTTCAAGCATTGCGTATTGATGTGAATAACGAATATGAAGTATTATACAGTTTCTTAGAAAAGCTCCCGAATGTATTAGCAAAAGGAGGGCGGGTTGCAATCTTAACCTTCCACTCAGGAGAGGATAGGCTAGTGAAGAAATCCTTTAAGAATTTACAACGAGAAGGTATCTACAGCGAGGTTTCAGAAGAAGTGATTCGTCCATCGGCGGAAGAGTGTAATAGAAATCCACGTGCCCGTTCTACAAAGATGAGATGGGCGATTAAAGCGTAATTCTACCATTGGTTTACTTTGCATTTTCAACCAATGGTCGGTTGAAATGTTTGTTTATATGACGTTATACTGATAGTGTAAATAAGCGAATGGAAAGGAAACGTTAAGATGGATAATGAAAAAATGGCATTATTAATTCTCAAACAGCGTAAAAAGAGTAAGCTAACACAAAAAGAGCTGGCAGCGAAACTAGGTGTTACCGATAAAGCTGTTTCCAAATGGGAGCGAGGATTAAGTTGCCCAGATATCTCGTTATTATCTACACTATCAGACCTATTGGGAGTGACTACGAGTGAATTATTAAATGGAGAAAAATCACCTATGTCTTCGGCGACTGATGCAGATTTGATTGTTGAGTCTACTATCCAGTATGCAGATAAAGTAACAAAGCGTAAATCACGGGATATCCGAAAAGCATTTGCAGTAACGATAACTTCTCTTTTCGTTCTTGGGACTATGGTTTGTCTTATCTGCGATTTTGCTATCACAGGTAAAATAACTTGGTCATGGTATCCCATCAGTTCCATGATTTATGTGTGGTTACTTGCTATTCCTGCGGTTATTTGGAGAAAGAGGGGAGTTTTTATCTCCTTAATTAGTACAAGCCTTTTCACTATCCCCTATCTTTATGTGTTGGAGCAGATAATCGGGATAGATAGTCTCATTATGCTTATTGGTATTCCTGTTTCCATCGCCTCTTTCCTATATCTGTGGATTGTATATGGATTATTAGTGAAAACCAAGTGGTCCAGATATCGATCTGCTTCGCTTGCATTGATACTTGGAATTCCATTGTCCTTTGGAATCAATTTTATATTATTAAAGCAGATCGGGGAGCCTCTAATTGATGTCTGGGATATTCTTGTTTATTTCCTATTGATTCTTTTTGCAGCTATTATCTATAGTGCTGGGCATGTTAAAAAACAACGTTAGAAAATCTAACGGTTTTTAACATGCCCAGCACTATTTTCAAAACACTACTTAAAATACTCCGTCAGTGCCCTTCCAATAAACACAGAGGCCCCTACTCCATATAAGTTATCATTTATCTGTATCATCTGTTCATTGTGAAGATACCCTTCTATGACCATATCCCAATAATTACTGCCCATATCGATTCCTTTGGTAACCTCGCTACTTAACGAAATCATTTCTTTTACTAATTCTTGAACTTCCCGAGATGTTACATCCCGGGTTAAGTTTTCTGTAAGCTTTTGCATTAACTCTTTTGACTTAGTAATATATTCGTTGCTATTTTCCTTTATATTTTGAAGTTTTTCCATTGTCTCAGGAAAGTTGTTAAGATTGGCTTTCATAGCATCTGTATTATAAAAATATAATTACACCTGCCTATGTAAGGTTCAATAGGTTACTTCCTTAATATTTTCGCATAGGATAGGAGAGAAACAGCCAGTTCATTTATTTATCCTATATTGACAGCAGTTGGTGATTTCATTATTCTATTATATAAGAAAAGATGTGATAGTAATCACTATATTTAAATCACTATATTTATAAGTATAGAAAGAAAAGAAATCATTTCTTATGTTAAGAAAATGGTAGTATGCGTATTTTTATTTAGCTTACCTGAAAGTATGATGAATATATAATAAAATAAGGGAGATTCACGGAATAAGAAAAATCAAGGGTACTGAGTTATGTACAGCTACTATCTCCTGATAGATACATGCAAAGAAAAAATTTGGATTTATTCATTAGCACTAACCAAATTAGATGATACATAGAAATGTAAAAAGCAAGGAGCCAAAAGCAAGAAATCAAAAGCAAGAAGTCAAAGGAATGGTCAGCATGAAAAAGCAGAAGCAGATTTCAGAATCGTTACAACTAGGGATAATATTAGCACTTTCGGGTGGATTTATGGATGCATACTCTTATGTATGTAGAGGAAAGGTCTTTGCGAACGCGCAGACCGGTAATATATTATTATGTGGAGTCAATCTTTCCGAAGGAAATTGGCAACTTGCACTTAAGTATCTTTGTCCGATCTTAGCATTTGTTTTAGGACTGGCACTTACCAATATGGTACAGTTGCATCGAAAAGATAAGAAGGTGATTCATTGGAGGCAGATTACAATTCTCTTTGAAGCTGCCGTGTTGCTTCTTGTCGGCTTTCTGCCGCAGAGTTTAAACCTATTAGCGAATAGCATTACTTCGTTTGCTTGTGGAATCCAGGTAGAAAGCTTTCGAAAAATCAACGGCAATGTGGCCGCTACTACAATGTGTATTGGAAATCTGCGTTCTGCAACGAATGCTATCTGTGAATTTCTGTATACAAAAGAGAAGAAAGCGGCATTACGAGGAATATTGTATTTTACAATCATATGCTTCTTTGTAATAGGTGCTATTCTTGGAAATGTAAGTGTTAGGTTATTACAAGAAAAAGCCATTATTATCAGCACTTTATTCCTGCTCATTGGTTTTATCATGATGTTTTTTTATAAGGAAGAGAATATAGCAATGGATTGAGATTATAGAGTGTGAACTTTTTAAAGTGGTCGTACTCATTTTCTCATAAACTAATATGCGTGTAATTGCGCGGGATTGGAGGTTGTTATGAAGGTCGAAATGCATATGCATACAAGTGAGGTCAGTCCTTGTGCGATGGTAAGGGCAGCAGCTGGTGTAAGAGAGTATAAAAAAGCATTCTACGATGGGATTGTAATAACAGACCATTTTAATGATTATGTCTTGAGTGGCTTTATAGGAAGCGACCGGGAGAAAGTAGCAAAATATTTAACCGGTTACAAAATTGCAAAAGATCAGGGGGAAGAGATAGGGATTACTGTATTTTTTGGAATTGAAGCATGCCTTCTGGGATCAAGGAATGAGTTTTTACTTTACGGGCTAGAACCAGAATTTCTTTATGAATATCCAAAACTCTATACCTTGTCGATGAAAGAATTACTTCAAGAGGTAAGGGGAGCAGGAGGAATTGTGGTTCAGGCTCATCCATATCGAGGTTATTGTACGCAGGAGGATCATCAGTATCTGGATGGAGTTGAAGTTTATAACGGAAATCCACGTCATGATAGCAGAAACCACCTTGCTATGGATTTTGCAAATCAATATCCTCATCTAATTAAGACTTCTGGCAGTGATTATCATCAACTGGGAGATTTGGCATTTGGAGGGATGATATTCCCTCAAAAGCTCTACACTGAGAAGGAATTAAGAGATGCTTTGCTTACCAGAGAGTATGGATTAATTTGCAAATAGGGAACGACATCTATAATTACTATTAGTAATTGAGATTTCCACTATATAATACATAAATGGGATGCTAGATCATCTCACAGTTATTCTATTTATCATTACCTTAGTTTTTATGAGTTTATTATTGATTGGATGGAATAAGCTGAATAAGCAGAGGGGCTAAAACCGCTATCAAAATCAGTACTTAAAAGCCAATATCTTAATAATGTAAACCCAAAACAGCTCGCTGATAAGGATGTGATGAAAAACGTCACTTCTTTATCAGTGAGCTACTTTAGTAGAAATGATGAAAGCTACTAATTCCAAGGGGATTAACTATATTATTAAAGATACATAAGATAACACATTCTAAATAAATAGCATGTTAGTATTTCGTAATCACACCGTACAAAGAAATATCCGATCGAGAGTACCATATTGTATCCCCATTTGAATTCTTGCTGCATAATCCTTCGCTGCCTTAGTAAAATAAATTTGTGCGATATCATCTCCAAGAGGTGAAACTATGGTTTGAATTAATAGTTTTATCTTCTGCTCCATTGCATAAACATCGTCTCCATTAAAATAAGCTTTGATCAAATCACAGTCGCTATATTTTAACAGTAGAGTTTTTAATGGTTTTTTGACAATGCTGCGGCCTACTGCATTTAATAAGACAGGGTAAGATAGGTTATCAAAGTATAGTGTTTGATAATCTGGTATTATATTTATTAATAGATTTCTTATTGTAAATCGGTCAAAACAATGTAAGAAGTGTTTTTCCAGGAGGACACCTTTTAAATATGCTAATATCAAGTCAATACCGCATAGGTTAGGTAAATCTATGATGAGTGGATAGTCTAGTGTGAGAATATGGTTTTGTGGATGAAATTTGGCATCATAACATGTGAAGAAAGCAGGCATACCTTTTAGGATAGTATCACTGTAATTTACACAGCCATAGTTTTCGAAGTTATCTATGATGCGATCATAGAGATTCTTTGCTTCTTTTGTCTTTTCTATCACAAGGTCTAAACCTCGTTCATATAACAAGGAAAGGTTAGGCTGTTTCTCATCTACGATCGAAGAATCATACTCAGCTTCCGCTTCATTTATGCAGTAAATAACAGTTTCCATAAGCATTCTTGCTGTTTCATATGTCACAGAACTGCTTTCTTTTGAGGTATATTTCTCGGTTAATTTCGCCACAATGGGTAGCAAATCTTCTATTGTATACTCCATGTTAACTCCCATCTGCGTGCATTAGCGCGCATCTAATTCATGACAAGGAAAAGTTCGCGAAGCGTACTTTTTATTGTTTAAGGTGTTGAAGATAGGTGATTTAATTTCAAGGTTATCTCCAGCATAACTCCCTTAATACTTCGAGGTAGAGGTCTTTATCCCATCTAGCTTCTTCAGAAAATTGTTCGTATTCATGAAATCCACCAGTCTTTTGATAACCTTCATATCCAGCTCGAATAGCGGTACAAAATCTCTCAAGACAGGTACCGGAGAGGTATTCAATGTCTCCGAAACAGACAGATTCAAACTGTTCTTTCATAAAAGTGATGAGTTCATCGTCTGTTAATTTATCTTCGGATTCATTCTTAAATTCATAGAAGACATCCTGGAGTTCTTCTAAGAGTTCTACGTAGTTGTCTTGATTCATGTACTGCGAATCGCAAAAGGCGAAAATTAGCTTGTCTAAGATACCATTATTAAATTCCACTCGCTTGTGTTTTCTAAGGCTTTCGTTTCGGCAAACCATAAGTTCTTCTGCATCCTCTTTCGTTAAAGTTAAACCAAATTGCTCCGTTTTATCATTGCAGGATATCAGTGTTGCTAGCTCATTTTTCTTATTTTGCAAAAGAATTAATTCAAAAAGATTACTATCCATAGAACACTCCTTTCGATTGTAGTAGCTCATTATACGGCTACTGTAAAATCATTACAAGTCTTGAAAAAATGTTGGTTTTATGGTATGCTATATATAGAAAAAGGGAGTTAAAAGTCAATTTAAACTCTCCTTTTTTATGTCTAAATAATGTGATTTTTGCAATATTCTTCTCGTAATACGGTTGAAAGAACAGATAGGTAGTAAGTTACCTTAGAGTAAGATAGAAGAGTATTTTATGTAGCTATATAGTTTCTTCGATAAAAGAGATAGTAAATGTTATTAGGGAACAATGGAAAAAGGCTACTTCAAAATGGTAATCCTAATGTCTTTAAGGATTATTATTTTATAGTAGCCTTCTTTATTCATGACAATGAAAAGTTCGCGAAGCGTACTTTTTTTGTTTTATTCCTCTAAACTATCAGAAGAGTTAGTAGCCTAATTCGTATCATTGGAATCTGAATCAATATCTGAGTTATGTTCTGAATCGGTGGAAGAATCTTCATCATAATAATTTTTTGATTCTTCTTCATCTTGTATACCGTTATCATTTTGAATACTGGTATCCTCAATAGAATCTTCGACATCATCGTTCACATTTGTATTGATATCCTCATCCTCTTCAACTTCTGTTTCTCTGGTATCTTCCTTTTTTTTATCCTCGGAATCCTCATCTTCCTCATCAAAAGTGCTAGTATCTGCATCATTTTCTGTTGTATCTTCATTGTCAAAATCATCGTCATCAAAGGAGTCGTCTTCAGAATCATTATCAGTATCTTTTGTATTGTCTTCTCGATCATCGTCATCGGAGGAATCTTCCTCATCGTTATCTTCGAATTCTTCCTCATCTTCTTTTTCATCCGTGCTATCTAAGATATCATCCTTATCGTCTTCTTCTGATGGTAGGATTACTTTATCAGATAACGCTGGCAAGGAACCAGATGCTAACAGAGTCAACAACTCATCTAAGGATAGAGATTCTAGCTTTTCTCCAGATAGTTCTGGATATTTGGATAAGATGGAATTAATAAAGTATTGCTTCCCTGAGGTAATATCTTTGCTTGGAAGAGAAGTAGGAGCATTTTCTTTCTTTTTCTGGATTACAAGGTTTGGAGATATGTTTTCTTGGTGTAAGGTTGATTGAATTGTATTAGTTAGGTTCTTCTCAAGTTCATCAAGGTAAGATTCATCCTTACATTGAATGGTTAATAATATGGTATTATGTTCTATGGTGATATAGTTTGCTTCCACTAATCGTAATATTAAATCGTTTAAGGTATCCTGAATGGAGGAGCTTTTATAAGAAGAATCTTTTAGCAATACTTTAGCTTCTTCATTAATACCCTGTATGGAAATAATATCATTCTTATGATTTAAAAGGATTTCAAAACCTGGGTTTACATCTAAAGTAAGAAAACTATAAGGAGTTTGACTGCCTGTGTGTAAAAGGTTTATTGTGGCTGCAAATATTATGCAGAGACAGCAAAAGGCAATTGCAATTTTTCTAAATGAAAAGAAGGATTTTTTCTTTGTTAGCTCTTGGCGGGTTATAAAGTCATGTTCTGTCAACTTGATAACAGGAGAAGTTGCCAATTGTTCCACTAAAGGGTGAGGTAGCGACTCTATGGCTTGTTGTAAGGATGTAATGACCTGTTGCTTCAATCAAACACACCTCCTTCCGAGAGATATTTTTTTAGTTTCTGTATGGAACGCTGATAGCGGGAGAGTATTGTAGATAGTGGAAGCTTGAAAAGTTTTGCAATTTCACGATGCTTTAAACCGGAAACAGCATGAAGTAATAGTATTTTTCTTTCCTCTTCCCCTAATATTTCTAAGGCACTCTTTAGAATTATGCGGTCTGTAGGATCTTGTACATAAGAATAGGTGACATTATCCTCTTCCCAGCATTCTCCTATGTCGATGATAGGCTTACGGCTTCGAAAATAGCTTAACGTTAGATTACGAGCTATCGTAAAAATCCATGCTAGAGGTTTGCCTTGCGGAATATAAAGATGTGCACTGGCACGAATCTTTAAGTACGTTTCCTGTACAATATCACAAGTATCATCGGCATTTTTGACCATAGAAAGGACATAAGTATAGACAGCTCTCTCTGTAAGGCGATATAGCTCCTCAAAGGCATCACGGTCATCTTTCCCTATTCTTTGAAACAGAGATTCTTCAATTTTACATTGTTTTGGGCGAGGGGTAGTTGGTTCCCCATCGATAATCATAGTAAACAGCATATACTTATATTCCTTTCTATGAATCGGAGTTGCTTCGTGATATCTATGGATTAGTACAATAAGAAAGCGAGGAATGGAATAAGGTGCTTAGAATACTGTTTCAATGATAATTATACTTCTTCCTCTTCTTCGTTATTGTAGACGTGCTTTGAAGCACACAGATTCATTTTTAAGATGATATAGTTTTTTCTTTGGAAACCAAGGAGTTTGTTTTCTCCCTGGTTTTATTGTTAGATATAGCATCCCGATTTTGATTGTATTTAAATTATAAGCCGTTTTGTCAGCAATGTCATCCCCATTATTAATATCAGAGCTGCTCTTGTATTCATTAAAGAGTGCTTTAGTCCTCAACGTCAGAGTCATCTCCGTTATTATCATCAAAGTCGCTCTTATCGTCAACACCAGAGCCGTCTCCATCGTGATCGTAAAAGTTGTCCATGTCATCCATGTCAGAGTCATCTCCGTTATTATTATCAAAGTAGTTTCTCTCGTCCATGTCAGAGTCGTCCATGTCATCCACATCAGAGTCGTCCATGTCATCCACGTCAGAGTCGTCCATGTCATCCACATCAGAGTCGTCCATGTCATCCACATCAGAGTCGTCCATGTCGTCCACATCAGAGTCGTCCATGTCATCCACATCAGAGTCGTCCATGTCATCCACATCAGAGTCGTCCATGTCATCCATGTCAGAGTCGTCCATGTCATCCACATCAGAGTCGTCCATGTCATCCACGTCAGAGTCGTCCATGTCATCTACATCAAAGTCGTCCTTATTATCAACATTGTCCTCATCATCTACATTAGCATCTTCCATGTCTTCAAGGTCATCGATACTTTCTTCCAAAGCCTCTACGATATCATCGCCATAAAGATCATCCAGATCATCAAGCTGGTCAGCTAACTCTTCGATGGTTAAGTTATTCTGGACTGCATATGCTAGCAAATCACTTAATTTAGTTTCTGATAACTCCTTTGGTGTTAAAGAAGGATCCTGTGCAAGTAAACGCTTAATAATTGCCATCTTACCAGCTGAGATTTGGTTTTGATTTGCGTCTAGTGTTAAATCCTGATTAATATCAATACTTTGGGTTAAAATAGTAGCTGAAATCTGGTTCTGATTCAATACTTTTTCGATGATTGCATTTACTTTAGATAAAATTTCTGTAGAATCACTTGTTTTCTCTACGGTAATTAAGATGTCATTTTCTTTGTGACTTCCGAGATAGCCAGCGTTTACTAAGAGAATTGAAATATCATCAAGAACTGCTTCTAAGGAATGGTCATTGATGTGGTAATCTTTTAGTAAAACTTTAGCATCTTCATTTACTGCATGCACTGATACTACCTGACCTAAGCGGTTTAAACGAAACTCAACACTTGGGTTGATATCAAGGGCGAGGTAACGAGATGGTGCTAACAAGTAAATAGCAAACATAACTAGAACGAAAAGGGTAGTTGTGATAATTCCAATGGATAATAATTTTTTGTTTACGGTTTTTGTTTTCATATTTGATAATCCTCCTGATTTATTACTAGGTTAAGCTCGCAAAGCGTGCTTTTCTTGTTACAACTAAATGAAATGTAAAGATCATAGTCTGCAGACTGCCTCTTTGCTGTTTCTATAGATATAACGCATGAGAAACTTATTTTATCGCATCAAAATAAAAAATATTTACATTTTATCAACAACAATGACACCAAGAAAATTACCAAGAAGTGCAATAAAGTACATGGCTAAGGAAACAAACCATGTAACATTAGGAACAGGTGTGGACAATACACGCATACTAGCTAGTAATTAGGTATATATATAGGAGAAGAGTGGAGAATACATCCAAGAGTTTATGACTCGTAAAGCATAAAAAGGTTATGTGATTTAAGTAATAGAAAAATAAGTTTGGAGGTGTGTTTCATTAAAGATAAGCCTTTGTGGACGAAAGAATATGTGGAAAAACTATTTATACGCCGTAATACAAGGGATAAAAGACAGATAAAAAGCGGAATCATTTATTTCATTACCTGTACGATATTAGGAGTTGGCATTGGGCTAATAACCAATAGAGTTCTATTTACTAAACAGAATTCAAACTTCTGGTTTTCTGCAATCTTTTTTATATGGTTGGCAGGTATTTTATTCATAATAATACACGAAGCAGGACATTTGGTTGGAGGTATTATAACGTCTTATCGTTTCCAATCATTTCGTATTTTTTCATATTGCATTATAAAAAAAGATAAAGAATACGTCATTGAAAAAAGATATGTACCAGGTTCAAGTGGTCAATGCTTGATGATACCTCCTTCTAATTGGAGTCTGGATTCTCCGTGTCTTATTTATCACGCAGGTGGTGGGATAGCTACCTTTCTAGCGGCAATATTTTCTGGTTTGCTTTATTTTTTTGTATCAACGTCACTACTTGAAATTATGTGGTTTGTTTTCTTTTGTTATGGGATGATATTAACGGTACTTAATTTAGTTCCATTACAACTTTCAGGCACCAATAATGATGGTGCAAATATTTTAGCTATAATAAGAGACAAAACAGCAAAGGAAGCTTTTTTTAAGCAACTAGAATGTAATGCATGGTTTTCTCAAGGGAAAAAACTAGAAGATATCAGTGAGAATTATCTGAAACTTAGTGAAAATGCTATATGGTCTGAACCTATTAATTATTATCTGGAATGGATACTCTATAGTAAATATCTAAAGGAAAGAAAGATAGATAAGGCGGAAGAGTTACTGATGAGGATGGAAGAATACTATCAGGATATGCTACTTGGTAAGAAAATTAGGATTAACAGTGAACGACTCTATCTATTAATTCTTCGGCAGGCTGATACTGATACGATTCAAACCTTTTATAGTAATGTGGTAGAGAGACTTAAGAGCCAGAAATTATGTACTCCTATCCTTCGGACCTTAATTACTTATGAAAGGTACATAAAGAAAAATACTGCCTCACTGGAGCAATATAAAGAGGTATTCTATCGTGCTAAAAAAGTTGCTGCTTGTAAGCAAGAGGCGGAGGTTGATTACATATTAACATTTGAGGAAAATGGTGAAGTATATGAACCAGAAAAAATGGAGGAATGAAATCACAGCCATCTCTGATCCTAATCATGAGATAGCAGTAGGATACATCAGTGGAAAATCAACCATGAAAAGGTGATCTATATGAAAAGTTCCAAAATAATCTAATAAATTCAAGAAACTAATGCAGAAAACAGAAAGCGATAAAGTCACGACGAATACTTTCAAGTAGCGACCCATAGAAATAAAAGAAATTAGAGATAGAGCTGTTACACTAGGTGTAGCACCTCTATTTTACTGCATAATATTAACCCCTTTCGTTAGATATATATATTTGTCTAACAAAAGGGGTTTGCTTCTAAAGTTAGTGATTATTAAATAACAAAGTAACCTAAGCGTTATATGTTACAATTAATAAAAAACATAGTGACCTAAGAGTTTGATGAAAGACATATTATCAATAATCTTTATGCTGGCCTCTTCTATTTCCTTATTCTACAGTAACCATCCCTTTAACTAATTCAAGAGCCTTGATCTTCACCATCTTTTGAATAACAAAACCCTTACCATAGGATTCTACTTCCTTGTCATAATCTTCTTTTGTCTTACCTTGAGTTTCTAAGTAAGATATATAATCTGCTTCTGAAACGGAGATACCCTCTTTTTCAAGAATAGCTTGGTAAATTAAATTAGCTTTTACTTGCTTTTGTACTGGTTCTGTTAAGTACTTATCGTATTTTGATTCAGACATACCAGTATATTCTTCAAAGCTTCTGAATGCCTGAGTACCTAAATTCTCAAGATAATACTGATTCATAGCCTCATAATAGCTTTGTTCTTCAAATTTCATGATGCTCTTTAATTGTTTCACATACTTTTCTGGATAGCTTATTACGGTAGTATTATCTGCTAAATATGTTTCAATATATTTAGTTAGGTTACTAGCATAATTTGTATCTTTTAAGTATTTTTTGTAATCTTCTACATTAGATGCATACTCGGATAAATTCTCCTTTACAAATGCATCTGTAAACTCAGGCACATCATAAATTCCGTTAATTACAACTTTAAACTCTGCATCTTTTCCTGCTAATTCTTTATTTTCATAGTCATCTGGGAAAGTTACATTAACAGTGACCTCGTCACCAATCTTATGACCAATTAACTGTTTTTCAAAATCATCAACATAAGTGTTAGAACCAATCTTTAAGTCGGCTCCTTTTTCGTTTGTATTACCGCCTTCAAACTCCTTACCATCAACAGTTCCAACATAGTCTATGTTAACAATGGTACCATCTGCAATAGCAGCATCTGTTTCTTTGTTTAAAGTTTTTTTCGCTTCTACGGCTTTTTCAATATCTTTTGCAACAGATTCATCACTATATTCTACTTCTGATAGTGGAACTTTGATTGATTTATAATCAACTAAATTGAGTAAAGAGGATGCTTCCACACCATCAATAAAACCATTGTCATTTAACTGTGAGCTGTAATTGCTGTTAGGTGTAACTCTGGTTGCTCTACGATAAATGCTATATCCGATATAGGATACTAGACCAACGCATAATACCACGACAACGCAGATTGATACAATCTTTGAAATTACGGCATTACGTTTCATTTGTTCAATTTCTTTTTTACGAGCAATCTTTCTTTCCTTGCTCAAACTCATTACGGGTTCTTTTTCTTTTTCCATGTTATCCTCCCTTTATGCTTCCCTTCATACACGGACTCCCCTTCTGGTTTTTAAGAATCGGGACAAGGTATGAAATACTTGTACTTGTCATTATACCAAATATTTATGTATGATGTGTGAATTTTTTATAACAAATTTTATAAAAATGTCTGGAAATGTAAAACTAAAAATTTATAGCTAAGAGTAAGGTTCTTATTGCTATTCGTATAGGAACTATTCTATAATAAGAAAAGGTAAGAACTGTAAGAAAATATGAAATAAATGTCCAATTGATTTATCATAATTGATTTAGGGGGATGATATGAGTAATGTCTTTTACTACAATACAAAGATAGGGAAATTACGAATAGTAGAGGATGGAAATAGGATAGTTGGTGTATCGGTATTTGAAGGAAGTGAGCCAGAACAGATACGAGAAACTGAACTGATAAAAACGACCTATCTGCAATTACAGGAGTATTTTGAAGGAAAAAGAACCACCTTTGATATACCAATTCGATTAGAAGGTACTAGCTTTCAAATAAAGGTTTGGGAGGAATTAAGGAAAATACCTTATGGGGAGACAAGAAGTTATGGAGAGGTTGCAACGCAGATCGGTTCTCCAAAAGGTGCACGAGCGGTGGGTGGTGCCAATCATCATAACCCTATTTTAATAATCGTGCCTTGCCACAGGGTCATAGGAGCTAGTGGTTCTTTAGTTGGTTTTGGAGCTGGTATTCCTGTGAAAGAGATGTTATTAAAGATTGAAAATCAAGCTAGTACATAAGTATGATAAATTGAAAGGGGGAGTAAATTGTATGGGTATGGAATTTGAGAAATGTCAGATGCCTTCCTTTTCTGTGATTGGAAAAGAAGGTTCCACAGAGGATGGGGAAGGATTTATTAAGCAATTATGGGAAGAAGCGAATGGAAATTTTAGAGAGATAGAGCATCTTGCTCTAAAGGATGAGAGTGGGGTGTTGCTTGGTATTTGGGGGCTCATGAGTGATTCTACTAGGTCTTATAGGCCTTGGGAGGACAACTTCACCAAGGGCCTTTATCTTGCAGGCGCTCAAGTTACCGAGGATGCTATTTGTCCTAGTGGATGGGTGAAATGGACAGTACCATCTTATGAATATGTATATGGAAAGGTAATAGGAGATTCCAGAGAAGCATTTGTAAGAGGATTAGAATATATAAAAGAAAGTGGGCTTTCTTTAGTAGGTGCAGCGTTTGACTATTTTTGCCCGGAAGAAAATGGTCAACTGTATTTCTTTTATCCAGTAAGACGATTATAACAACATAAGGTTACATCAATAGGACTTTACAAAGAAACTAAGTCCTTGCAGAGGCAGAAAGGAAGGTTTCAATGGAAGAAGTAACGATACGTATGGCGACAACCTCAGATGCACCAAAACTACTAGAAATTTATGCACCTTATGTAAGAGAGACAGCTATAACATTTGAATACACCGTGCCAACGGTTCAGGAATTTGAGAATAGAATTGCTAAGATTTTGACTCGATATCCCTATTTGGTGGCAATAAAAAAGGAAGAGATTATAGGGTATGCCTATGTATCTTCTTTTAAAGAGCGCGCTGCTTACGATTGGGCAGTAGAAACAACAATTTATATCAAACAAAATCAAAGAAGTAGTGGTACTGGTAAGAGATTGTATTTAGAATTAGAAGAGATAGTGAAAAGGCAAAATATCATTAATATGAATGCTTGTATTGCTTATCCAAATCCAGATAGCATTGCTTTTCATGAGCATCTTGGATATAAAACAGTAGCTCATTTTACAAAGTGTGGTTATAAGCTAAATCGTTGGTATGATATGGTCTGGATGGAAAAAATCTTAGAGGAACATCCTTCGAAGCCAAAAGATTTCATTCCTATTACCAAGCTAAAAGAGGGTAGAAAGAATTGAGAATAACAGAGTGATAAGTAAGCATAAAATACAAAGAATTCTTAGATGTGGAGAGAATTTAATATAAGGGGGATATATTTATGAAATCAATAAACAAGTGGATCATAAGACAGATATTAATTTTTACATTTCTTTTTACACCAATTCTCTTTGTTGGGATGGAAGCGAATGTAGCGCTAGCAGCAACAACTGTTAAACTAAATAAAGATAAGTTGTCATTATACGTTGGAGAGGCCGATACGCTAAAAGTAAATAACATCAAAGGAAAGGTGACTTGGATATCTAGTAATAAAAAGGTGGCAACAGTATCCTCTGGTGGCAAGGTAAGTGCAGTAAGTAAAGGGACTGCCAAAATTACTGCAACTCTTAACAGTAAAAAGTATAGCTGTACGGTGACTGTGAAGGACCCAATCATTAGCAAAAAGACATTACAGCTAGAGATTGGTGAAGCAGAGAAGTTAGAAGTTATAGGTACCAAAAATAAAATCACATGGAAAAGTTCCAAAAGAAACATTGCCGAAGTAACCGCAGAGGGTATGGTAATTGGGAAAGCTGAGGGGACAACTAAAATAACAGCTACTGTAGCTGGTAAGAGTTATAGTTGCAATGTTAGCATTGGTACAAATCGCTTTAAAATACCAACACGTCAGATTGTTTGCTATGAGAAGACAGAAATATCAATTTACCTAAATGACTGGGCTGAGGATGAGAGAATCACCTATGTAAGTGATAATGATAACATTGAATTAAATCATGAAGATAGTTCTGGGAATAATTACGCAAGCTTATATATTACTCCAAAGAAAGTTGGAACTTCCACTATTACATTGACTACTTCCACCGATGCTAGTAAAGCGGAGATTAAGGTAACAGTTGTAGATCCAAATAAGGAATCAAAGTCGCTGACAGCAAAAGAGGTTTATCAATCTTGCTCTGCTGCTACAGTTCAGATAATTACAGACACTGGGATTGGTTCTGGTTTTTTTTATGAGACGGGAAAGGTTGTGACAAATTTTCATGTGATTGAAGGTGCAAAAAGCATTAAGGTAAACTTTAAGGATGGAAGTTCGTACGATGTTAAGTATATATTATCAACGAATGAATATCTTGATTTGGTAGTGCTTAGTGTCCCAGTTCCGATTGAGCCATTAAAGAAAAATCAACATGGTGTAACTCCAGGAGAATCTGTTTATGCGATTGGTAGTTCCTTAGGCGTTCTAACGGATACATTTACGAATGGAATAGTAACCAATGCGAATCGACGAATGGACGATATCCATTACATACAAACAAATGCTGCAATAACAAATGGAAATAGCGGTGGACCGCTGATTAATGAGTATGGTGAAGTGATAGGAATCAATACCTGGCAGTATGAAAATGGTCAGAATCTAAATTTTGCAATCGCTTTAGAAGAGCTAAATTATATGGTTATAAATGGAGGATGGACAGTTGAAGATTATTATCAAGAGTATTTAAGTAAGCTACCTCCAGAAGATATTAGTGAGGAAGGTGAGAAAAAGATTATTTTAGAAGATGTAAGTGTCAGTGGAACGTCAGACAATTGTCAGGAAATAAATGATGGCGACATAGTCAGTGGTTCTATTCAATCTTCTGAATTAGATTATTATAGATTTACTCTTTCGAACGCGGCAAAGGTTAGTATCGTTTTCCTTATTCCAAAAGACCAAATTCCAAATAGTAAGAATTTTGTTTTTGGAATTTGGGATAATACATTAGAAGAGCCTTTAGATTCTAGTACAGGCTATCTTTACGAAGATTATTATCTATATTTTATTACGAAAGAATTGGAAGCAGGAACGTATTACGTGACTCCTTTCTATGAAGATAGTGCGACTATAGCAACAATACCTTATGTTCTTACTATTAAAAAATAATGCTACCTCTAGTTGTCAATTCTGCAACGGATAGGCTATGGGAAAGATAGCAAAATAAAAATCCTAGAAAAACTGTGAAGGTGGTATGCCCTGCCTAAACTGTATTTCTAGGATTTTTATTTATTAATAGTGCCTTAACCACATCTATATAGAAATAGTTACAAAGAGTTTTTTGTAGTGATATACCTTCTTATTTATTGATAAAATCACCCTATTTTTAGATCTGCTAGTGTTTCTGTCCAATAGTTTACTTAGTGATTGTATGCATTTCCTGAGCATCCGTTTGATACTGGTACTCTTTTAATAATTCTAATAAGGATTCGTCAACATACCAGTTGTGCTCTTCATCCCAAATATACTCAGCATCATATTTATCACCATTTAAGACAGTAGCTCCAATACCGCCAAATTCACCAAAGCACCAACCAAGTTCGTTCTCATGAATACCATCTAGGAGTGTGTTTAGGTATCTATGCTCTACGTAAAGAGGTGACAGCCCATTGGTATTAATTCCATGAATCATAAATCCAACGTTGTATTTTTGTGCTATCTTAGAAACATCTTGATAAAGGAGTTTACTCCATGTTGAATGTTCCATCTGATTTTCATCTTGTAAGAATTCACTGATTGTTGCTATATTATTTTCAAACCGTTCTTGAGTCAGGGAGTAAAGAAAACTCACTCTTTCTTTTGCAAGAAGAGTTAATGGTTTTTGGCGATCAGGGGAGTCCATAACATCATAAAAGATAACGCGATCTGGATTAATGCTACGTATGGCTCTTACAATTGGTAAGACATAATTTTTGATTTCTATAGAAGTTGTAAATTCAGGTTGATCAAACAACTGAAAGCTTAAAAACTCATTTGGTACATTAGCGTAACGTGTTTCGAGTAGTTTAAAAAATTGTACGGTTCGATTAAGTGCCTCCACATCATCGAGAAGAAAGACTTCTGAGGTTTCATCTGGACTATTTAGAACAGATAATCCGTGACCTAAAAGTCCATCAATACATAAGTTGATATGGACATCATATTCGATACCCCATGCGATGAGCTGATCTAACTGCTTTAAACATACCTCATTGATGAGATTCGGATTAACATCATTGAAATATGGGGCAGCGAAGGAACTTGCAGTTATGTATGCTTGGAAGAAATTAAAACCTTGTTCTGCTAGATATTCGATATCAGTCTTACAAAAATTAGCACTTAAGCTATTATAAGAGGAGGTATGTTTTAGTCTAATCCCTTGATAAGAAGGAACACTTTCTATTGTTAAATCAGGTAGAGAACTGTCTTTTGTTAATAAATCTTCTGGAATGGTATGGGTAGAAACTTCTTCAAGAGATATCATATTCGGAGCATCTGGAATGGAATTGTACAATCGATAAGCCGCCAAAATTGCTTCCGCTCTTGATAAGGCATCCTTTGGCCGAAAACGAAAATCAGGTGTATATTCCATAAGTCGATAACCACTAATAAGATCACATTGATTTACTACATAATTAAGTGCTGTTTCTTCTTCCTTGGTTAAGGAAAGAGATTTTATATCAGAAAAGCTATTGGCATTTAGGTTTAATGGTGAGATTGCATTCGAATCATAGGAATAGTTTGATAAAATAGCATTATTTACCTGATGCTTCATTGCATAAGCTGCCTCATATAGGTAAGTTGAGGCTTTTAATCTAGTAATCGGTTCGTTTACTACCTCTTCCTTAGGGAGAAAGATATCTTCTGTGATACCACCTTTTGCATGAATAAGCTGAGTTAAGAGCTGCAAGAATTGTTCTGTGCTAATTAACTGATCAAAATCTCCCTGAATTTCTTCTGGTATGAAACCACAATCAATCGCTATTAAAATTTCGTTTATATCATATTCTTCCAATGGTAAAATGGTAAGCTCAGGAACAAGATAGTTTGAGTACTCTACAGCAATTGTTGGAGTTGGTATCATAGTTAGATAAGGAGACTCATTAACATTGGTTGATTCTAAGTTTTCCTGATTTATAGTAGATGAAATAGCATCTCGTTCATAGGAACAGCCTTGAACCAGACCTGATAATATTAGAGCAAAGATGAGTGAGCCAAGTTGTTTTCTCATTGGTAGCCTCCGATAAATACAGTCTTATTGTAATACTTTAATGTTACCCTAAGATGGTCTCTTTATCAAGCATTGTGTATGATTTTCGTATATTTTCGAATACTAATTTTAGAATCGCTTATTATTGAGCATTCAATTTATCCAATATGAGATAAACAGGAATCCTATTGGATGAAAAGATCTTATTCATAGCAGAAAGACAGTGTTCTGTCTTACTTGATGAAAGGAGGAATTTTTCATGTCAAATCGGAAAGAGCAGTTAAGTGCTAAGGTGGAAGAGCTTATGAAAACACATCCTAATTTAAAGGAAGCCCCATCGGAATGTACAAATCATGTAAAAGAGGATTCTGGTATGATGATAAAGCAAAGCTCTAGCTACGGTCCAAATAATAAATGCGCTCCAGATAACAACATTTTTTATGAGGAAAGAAGCAATCACCTAAGTAGCAAAGGAGATTAGCTAATAAGCAGAAAGAAAGTGTACGCCAAAAAAGGTAGAAATCTTTTATGGCGTACACTTTTTAAGTTCCTCGTCTTTTAAGTGTAGAATAGCCTTTTTAGCACTCTTCTTTATAGGCTATACTTTCCTTTTAAGCAGTTACACTTGCTTCTTTTTCTTCATATGCTACTAAGACGACATCACTGCCGAACTTATTTTTTATTTCATATTCTAAATCGGTAATTTTCTGTCTGCATTCTTCTGTGATACTTGCCATTTGATAGGCCATAAAATCCTTCATGTGGAACCTCCTATGTTAAGATTTACCTTAGAATTATTCTCCAATAAGAAAAGATTTATTCTAATAACAATAGCATAGGAATCACATTCCGTATTGATATTACAAATTAGCCTTTTGGCCCTTAGCTCCACGTTTTCTATTGCGGACTTTTTTAGCTGAGAGTTCTTTTCCATTAAATTTGAAGTTTTCGGTCTCAGGAAGGGCAACAGTAGTAAATGCGACTTTATCCTTCTTTTCCAAGGTGATACCTTTAACTCCCTTACTGGTCTTCTTTAATTCTGAAACCTCAGATAACGGGAATCCAAGAGAAAGACTTTCCTCTGTCAACAATATTACTTTGGAATCTGGATTAGAAATTGTATGGGCACTTAAACAAAGAACGGATATCACTTGATCCTCTTCTTCCAGTTTTGTTGCAGAAATCATAGCTCGATTCGTTTCAAATTCAATTCCAGATACTAATTTTATAAATCCATTTTTCGTGGTAAACAGTAGTTGTGATTCAAATAAATCTTCAAAAGCAATGTAGAGAAGGATATCTTCTTTATCTACTTTACATAAGTTATGAATTAGAGTACCTTTATCCTTAATTTTACACTTCGGTATCTTCTCTGCTTTTACTTGATACATATTACCTTGTGCGGTAAATAGACATAATCGGTCGGTATTTTTCATTTTAACAATATGATTAAAGTCTTTTAAGCTGTCCTCAGAAACACGGGAAATACTGGTGTTATCAACGGATTTTGTATAGCCGAATTTGTCAATTAAGATATAAATATCTTCTACCTTGACTTCCTCAACATAATCTGAAATCTCCATATTGGTAAGAATAGTATGTCTAGGGGTGTTAAATTGCTTTTTGCATTCTTTTAAATTACTTTTGATGACTTTAAAGAGCTCTTTTTTACTTCCTAAAATTTGCTGATATTGTTCGATACTATCCAACAAATTTTTATTCTCTTCATGTAGTTTAAGTATTTCAAGCCCAATTAATTTACTTAATGGCATTGCAAGAATCGCATCGGCTTGACGTTCTGTAAAGTCGAGTTTTGCTGCTTTTTTTCTAGAAGCTTCTGTCTTAAAATTAATTTCAGTAGTATTTCCGTGGATTAAACAATCCTTTGCTTGTTTAATGGAAGAGGAACCACGAAGGATTTCGATGATTAAATCAATGACATCGGTTGCTCTAATTAAACCATCTACAATTTCTAGACGCTTATTCGCTTTATCTAGTAGATGTTCGTATTCTTTTGTATAGAGTTCTTCTTGGAAGGATACAAATTCACCAATCAAACTCTTTAAGCGAAATACAATTGGCTGTTGCTCCTTTACTGCTAAGAGGTTTACACCATACGTATCCTCCATTGCAGTTTTTTTGTAAAGACCATTTAAGAGATTTTCGATATCACGGTCTTTTTTTACTTCAATTACAATACGAATTCCTTCTTTGGAGGATTCATCCCTAACGTCAAAAATCTCGTCGAAAACTTTATCTTTCATCAAATCTACAAGACTTTCGACTAATTTAGTTTTATTACCTGCTATGGTATAAGGAATTTCTGTTATAACAATGTTTTTTCTACCATTCTCACCAGGTTCGATTTCAGTCTTTGCACGAACTTTTAGACGGCCATCGCCAGTTTCATAAATATTCTTAATATCTTCACTATTAATGATGGTTCCGCCGGTCGGGAAGTCGGGTCCTGGTATATATTTCATTAACCCTTCATTAGTAATATCGGGATTGTCAATATAGGCAATCACACCATCAATAACTTCGCCTGGGTTATGAGGCGGAATGTTGGTTGCCATACCAACTGCAATACCAGTAGTTCCGTTAATCAGTAAGTTCGGAAGCATCGCTGGTAAGACAGTAGGCTCTTTCTCACTTTCATCAAAGTTTGGTATAAATTCAACCAGACCTTTATCGAGGTGATCAAGTAAAGTCATTGCACCATCTGATAAACGTGCCTCTGTGTAACGCATTGCCGCTGCACCATCACCGTCTATGGAACCAAAGTTACCATGGCCATCGACAAGAGGAATTTGCATGGAATAAGGCTCTGTCATATGCACCAGTGCATCGTAGATGGAACTGTCACCGTGAGGGTGATATTTACCCATGGTATCACCGACAATACGGGCACTCTTTCTATGTGGTTTCTTTGGGTCAAGTCCAAGTTCTATCATCGAATAAAGGATTCTTCGCTGAACCGGTTTTAAACCATCACGAACATCTGGTATGGCTCTAGCAATAATAACACTCATCGCATAGTTGCGAAATGAGGTTTTCATTTCTTCAGAAAAATCCAACTGTATTATATTTTCCGTTTCTTTTTTCATTCTAACTCCAATCCGTATGCTCTAGCATGCATAAAATTTGGAGGTTGATAAATCATTTTCTATTTTTCAACCTAATTCCAATTTGCGTGCTTTTGCACACATATTAATTAAGATAACTCCCAATCGTGTGACTTAGCACACGGATGAATCAAGAGTTTAAAATTATTCTTTTTTTAAATCTAACAACCATTGTATGCTATAAGTAAGAAGTGCAAAAACTTGCGATAAGTAGTATTCCTAACGTTATCTGAATGAAATGGTATTTTACTTAAATATCAAGTTTTGCATATTTTGCTTCTTCCATGATAAATGCACGGCGTGGAGGTACATTATTACTCATTAGTAATGTCGTAGTTTCGTCTGCATCGACAGTATCTGTGATAGAGACTTGAGCTAATACTCTTGTCTCTGGATTTAGCGTTGTTTCCCATAGCTGTTCTGCATCCATTTCACCAAGTCCTTTGTATCGTTGAATATGAATTATTTTATGATTTGTTGTTTTACGGAACTTGTCCAATTCAAAATCATTATAGATGTATTCAAATTTCTTTTTCTTTTTTCCTTCTGTAGTTTCATATTCCACACGATATAGTGGTGGAAGACCGCGATATACCTTGCCTTCCATAATGAGTTCTGGCATAAAGCGATAGAAAAAAGTAAGAAGTAAGGTACTAATGTGTGCTCCATCGACATCAGCATCGGTTAGGATAATAATTTTATCATAACGTAATTTGGAAAGGTCAAAGTCATCACCAATTCCACAACCAAAAGAAGCAATCATGGATTTAATTTCGTTATTTACTAAAATTTTCTCGAGCGTTGCTTTTTCAACATTAATAATCTTACCGCGAAGTGGAAGAACCGCCTGTGTACGACGATTTCTTGCTGTTTTTACAGTACCACCCGCAGAATCACCTTCGACGATATATACTTCACATTCTTCAGGCTTTTTGGAAGAACAGGAAGCAAGTTTACTCTTCGTGTCAACATCATTTAATTGCTTTAACACTGCACTACGTGCTTTGTCACTGGCTTTTCTGGCCGTGTAGGAGCGCATGGAGTTCTCTAAGATAGCTTTTAAAATCTCCACATTTTTATCAAAATATCTGGTTACTTCCCCTGCAAATACATCATCTACTGCGCTTTTTGCATCGGTATTACCTAGTTTGGTTTTGGTCTGTCCTTCAAATTGAGGGTCAGGATGCTTTATTGAAATGATGGCAACAAGTCCATTACGTATGTCCTTTCCATCAAAGTTTTCATCTTTTTCTTTTAGTACGCCAAGTTCTCTTGCGTATTGATTCATCACACGTGTTAGAGCAGTTTTAAAACCGGTCACTAAGGTACCACCATCAACAACATTGATTCTATTACAATAGGCATTGATTTGCTCTGAAAAACTATTCGTATACTGAAGAGCAACTTCAACTTCAATATCCCCACTCTTTCCTTCAATATAGATGGGCTCTTCGTGAATTACGGAAGTGTCTCTATTGATATAAGAAACAAAGCTTTTAATACCAAACTCCTCACAATAAGTTTTCTTATAACCTGTAGTCTGATCATAGAATACAATGGAAAGATTCTTATTTAGAAAGGCAATTTCCTTTAGCTTTTTTGTGATCGTTTCTGCTTTAAATTCTACTGTTTCAAAAATAGTTGGATCTGGATAAAAGGTTACTTTGGTACCAGTGTCTGATTTATTACATTTTCCGACAACAGGTAACATACCATTTTCTAGTTCAACGCATGGATGTCCACCTTTTTCATATTCATCACGGTAAATCTTTCCTTCGCGTCTGATTTCAACTATCATACGGGTTGAAAGTGCATTTACAACAGAGGCACCTACACCATGAAGGCCTCCGGATACTTTGTATACGGAACTGCCAAACTTGCCACCAGCATGGAGTATGGTATAGACTACTCTTGCAGTTGGAATTTTTTTTGTTGGATGGATGTCGACAGGAACTCCTCGTCCATGATCAGCGATAGAGATTCCTCCATCTTTTTGTAAGGTAATCTCAATCTGGTCACAAAAACCAGCTAGATGTTCGTCAATACCATTATCAAGAATCTCCCATATAAGATGATGCAGACCTCTCGTTCCAGTGCTACCGATGTACATGCCAGGTCGTTTCCTAACGGCTTCTAATCCTTCTAGTACTACAATTTGACTGCCATTGTATTGCTCCATAGTAAATTCCTTTCTATATCTATATTCCTATAACTTTATAAAATATATCGAATCCCTAACTTCATGTGATATAAGTGATTAAAAATAGGGGCGAAACCTATTCGCATCTGATTCTTTAATCAAAACAGCAGGAAGAGAGAAGTTATAACGAAAAATGAGATGTGTAATCACATCCGTATCCTAGTATTATAGCATAAAACATCTGTTCTTATCAAGCAAAGTAAGTGTGGCTTATGGTGTTATCGAGGTTTTATTGTAACCTAAACTTACCAGATATATTAAAAAAAATATATGATACTATAGCAAAGATGAATGTGAGGAGGATAGAAAGGTATTATAAATGAGAGGAAGCAATACATTTTTCGTTAAAAAGGAAAAAGTATGTAAATAATAGAAGAAAGACACCCCTTAAAAAAATAATAATGCACCTACGAGTAAGTAAAACGCCTAGATTTCCTATTGAATAAGGTTTACAAAGGTTATATAATGAGTTCAATGTAAATCTTTGTAGTCGTATCGTAGGGATGTATAGAGGAAATACGAACTTTCTACAGAAATTCGTAACCGATAACATAGAATAGATTTGAAATGAGGAGGAAATTCCATTGGCACAATGTAAAGTTAGTATAATTATGCCGGTTTATAACGTAAGTCGTTATTTGCGCAATTGTTTGGATAGTATTGTTGCACAGACCATGAAGGATATTGAGCTTATCGTGGTGAATGACGGAAGTACGGATGATAGTTTAAGTATATTAAAGGAATATGAGGCGCAGTATCCAGAGTGGATACACGTATATACCACAGAGAATCGCGGCGTTAGCCATGCAAGAAATTATGGTATTGATCGTGCATCTGGAGAGTACCTTTTGTTTGTAGATAGTGATGATTTCGTAGAACCTGAAATCTGTGAAAAGTTATATGAAAAAGCAGCAAAAGATAATAATGATGTTGTTATCTGCCGCTATAACGATATCTATGAAAACGAAGAGAAACAGACGCTTACCGTGAAACAGGGAAAAGCTTTTGAAATCGTGATTGGTAGAAATTTTGACATTCATGAAACAAAGTTTGAATTGACACATATTTCTCCATTCCCATGGGACAAGCTTTATCGAAAAAGTTTATTTGATACGATACGTTTTCCAGAAAAATTACGTTTTGAAGATCTTGCAATTATGTACTGTTTGATGACAAAGGCAAAAAGTATCGGAGTCATTGAAGACAGACTTTATAATTACCGTAGAGCCAGTGAAGGCAGTTTCCTTAGTAATTTTAGTGAGGGGACCTTAGATATTGTTACTGCATTAAGGCTTTTTTTAAAGCAGATGAAGGAACAGGGCAATTATGAAGAATTTAAAGAAGAAATTGAATATATTTGTGTACGACATATTTTAGTTCGCTATAATGCTATTTTTGATTATGCAACAAAAGGAAAATTAGATATAAAGAAAGAAATGATTAATAATTGTAATGATTTCTTTGAAGAGAATTTTCCAAAGTGGAGAGAAAATCGTTATTTATTATATACTGCATCTGGTGCAGCTAGAGCAAAGATGAGAAAGTATAATAGCAGAGGAAAGATGATTCGAACTGCAACCATACGTGAGTATACTCCATTGTTTTATGTCAAAATCATGCGTAAGGTGAAGAAAATTCGAGATAAGATTAAGGGAAAGTGGAAGAAATTCTCAAAATCAAAGAATAAAGTTCGTTTTATCTATAACCGAATTCCAGGAATCAAACTGCTTCATCTTCCAAATGATGTTCGATACACCATGTACTATGAAAAATTTAGTGTCAATGAGAAAGAGGTGTTATTTGAATCAAAGCATGGCGATGACGTTGCTGGTAATATCTTTATGATGTTACAGGCTATGGGTGATGAAAAATATAGTGATTTTCATATTATGCTTACTCTGAAAGAAGGTAATATTAGCGCATACAGTGCTTTACTTGCACGCTATGGGATTGATTATGTAGATATCATCACCACAGATAGCAAGGAGTATCTAAAAGTTCTTGCAACAGCAAAGTATCTGATTACAGATACTAGTTTTCCACCTTATTATATCAAACGTCCAGAACAGGTTTATCTAAATACATGGCACGGAACTCCACTAAAGGCGATGGGACGTATCGTACCAAAGAGAGAGTATGCACTTGGTAATGTTCAGCGTAACTTTTATTTAGCAGATTATCTTTTGTATCAAAATAAGTTCTCCAGAGATATTTTCGTGGAGGATTATATGCTTGCGCCTTTATTTAATGGAAAAGTTATGTTATCAGGATATCCAAGAAACTCTGCTTTTTTCAATACAGAGAGATATGATGCAATTCGTAGTGAGCTTGGAGTTGAAGACATGCAGGTTATGGCATATATGCCAACCTGGCGTGGTTTATTGAATAAGAAGGAAAATAAGAAACAAGTTTCAGAATTAATGAACTATTTTTATGAACTGGATACTTTACTTCGTGATGATCAAGTACTATATGTTAAACTTCATCCATTTGTAAAATCAGAAGTAAACTATGAGGAATTTACGCATATCGTTCCATTTCCAGAAGAATATGAAACTTATGATTTCTTAAATGCTACAGATTTGTTGATTACAGACTACTCTAGTATTATGTTTGACTATGCGGTATCTAAAAAGAAGATTATTTTATTTACCTATGACCGTGAAGAGTATTTAAATAATCGTGGTATGTATTTAGACTTAAATGATTTGGAATTTCCAATTGCGGATACGGTGGAACAATTGGCAGAAGAAATTAAGAAGGACTCCAAATATCCAAAGTTCCATGAGGAATTTTGCAGTTTAGATTCTGCAGATACTGCGGAAGAGGTATGCGAAACGTTAATTCTTAACAAAGAACCAAATTTCTCATTAGAACCTATTCAAAGAGAGAATAAGAAAAAGGTATTAATTTTAGTAAGTGGACTTAAGAATAATGCAACCTCGGAACAATTAATGGAGCGTCTAAATGAGTTAGATACCGACCGTTATGACATCTTCCTTTGTGCAAAAGCATCTACAATTCGTAAGGCAACTTCTATGCTTTCTAAGTTAAGGGAAGAAGTTAATTATATACCGTTAATGTTTGATGTTAATTATACAATCAAAGACCGTATTGCATGTCTTAAGTCTTTCAAATTTGGATTTAGTTCTAAGAGGACAGAAGGTTTAATTCGCCAATTAGCGGAGCGTGAAAGAGTAAAATATTTTGGAAATAATAACTTTGATATCGTAATTAACCTATCCTCATTGGATAAGATTTTATTTCATATGTGCAAATCCTTTGATGGAGCAAAGATTTTCAATATGAAAGCATTCGATTATGACAAATATACACAGAACAAAGACTATCATAAGTTTATGGATTACTTCATAAATCGTTTGGATGGTTATGATTATGTAGCAGGTACCGACCAATTACAAAAATTAAATCAATCCGTATTTGAAGAAAATCAGGTAAAGGTATGGATTGGCGAAGAGTCAAAACTTGAGTTACCAGAGTTATTAAAGGAGGTCGACAGATAATGAAGGTAGGAGTTGTAACATTTCATAACGCTCATAATTATGGGGCGAGTCTTCAGACTTGGGCTCTTCAAAAAGTGTTAAAAAATCTTGGAACAGAACCGGGGGTGATTCATTACCATCCGAATATTATTGATAAGCTCTATGTAGCACCAAAGCTTGATACCACGAAAAAAAAGTTAAAGTATATGCTGAAGAAAGATTACCGTTCTCGTATCAAGTCGCAGGTATATAAAAATAAACGATATAATAAATTTATCCGTGAAAAATTTCACCTCATTGGTGATTATACGACTTATGAGGAACTATTAAATGCTAATTTATCTTTGGATGCCTATATTACTGGTAGTGATCAGGTATGGAACAGTGACCATACGGGTGGGTTTGATCCAGCCTATACCCTTGATTTTGCAAAACCGGGGACAAAGAAAATCTCTTATGCAGCCAGTGTAGGAAGAGAATATATCCTACCTCAATATAGAGAACAGTTCCGCCAAAGCCTTGAAAGCTATACTGCAATTTCGGTTAGAGAGCCTAGTGCACAACCAGCCATTGAAGCCTTGACAGAGAAACCAGTAGAAGTGGTACTTGATCCAACTTTATTGCTTGAGAAAAAAGATTATGAAGAGTTAAAAAGACCAGGCCAGTTTAAAGGTCGCTATATTATGGTTTATATGATGGAAGCAAATAAGGAACTAGTTCAGTTTGCTAATCGTCTATCTGTTGCAATCGGTCTACCAATCATTCAAAGAAAATTACCTGGAGTATTTCGAAATGAGCTTGGTTCCTATTATGAGGATACGGCAGCGGAGTTTTTAGGTGAAATTGAGAAGGCAGAGTATGTAATAACGAACTCTTTTCATGCAACAGTATTTTCTTTAATCTATGAAAAACCATTTATCTCCATGCTCCACACGAGTACTGGAGCAAGAACGAGCGATTTGCTTAAATCAGTTGGACTAGAATCTCATTTGTTATATCATATCGAAGATTTTCATGATATGAAACAATTTGAGATTGATGATGTGGATGCGTTAAGACAGAGAATACGTGAGTTAAGAGCATCCTCTCTTGACTTTTTAAAGCGTGCGCTTGAGATAAAAAAGTAACGGATTCTTGGAGGTAGCTATGAAACGGTTAACAGCAGTTGTACCTTGTTTTAATGAAGAAGAAGTTCTTCCGATGTTTTATGAGGAAATCATGAGAGTCGCAGAAAGCTTACAAAATGAAGTGGAATTCGAGGTATTGTTTGTTAATGATGGTTCCACCGATGGTACGTTACAGGTAATTCGAAAGTTACGAGAAAGAGACAAGCGAGTGAAGCTTGTCTCCTTCTCACGTAATTTTGGTAAAGAAGCAGCAATGTATGCTGGGCTTGAACATTCGTCTGGTGATTTCGTAGCTATCTTGGATGCTGATTTACAACATCCTCCAAAGATGTTGATTGAGATGTATCATGGAATTGTCTTGGAGGGGTATGACAGTGTGGCAGCGAAACGTGTCACCAGAGATGGTGAGCCAAAGATTCGCTCCTTTTTCTCTAGAAAATTCTATGATATTCTTTGTAAGTTAAGTAAAATAGAGATTGTGGAAGGCTCTGTAGACTATCGTCTTATGACGAGACAAATGGTAAAGGCCGTTTTATCCATGAGTGAGAGGAATCGCTTTACGAAAGGAATCTTTGGGTGGGTAGGCTTTCATACCAAATGGATTGCTTATGAGAATGTGGAACGGGCAGCAGGGCAAACCAAGTGGTCTTTCTGGAAATTATTTAAATACTCTCTAGAAGGAATCATAGGGTTTTCAACTGCACCTCTAGCAATGTCATCGATATTAGGACTTGCTTTTTGTGGGTTTTCCGTATTAGCTATTATTTATATTGTAATAAAAACAATCATATGGGGGGATCCGACAAGTGGTTGGCCATCCTTAGCATGTATTATTTTGATGGTAAGTGGGATTCAATTATTCTGCATGGGTATTTTGGGACAGTATATGGGCAAAACTTATATTGAGGTAAAAAATCGACCGATTTATCTAGCCAGCATTGTTGAGACAGAGGAAGAGCAAGAGGAAAGCGAAACGCTTCTGGCTAGTGATTTAGAGGCTTCAAAATCGGAGAAGGGCTATAAAGAGAAATGATGTCGGAAAATGTATCAGACGCCCCAAGCATGAATACTGCGAAAGATGATAATAAACTACAAGAATGGGAATTAGAAAGGAAGGACAAATAATATGAAGAGAGTAATTACCTACGGTACTTACGATTTGTTACATGTTGGTCATATTAATCTGCTAAGAAGAGCAAAAGAACAGGGAGATTACCTTATTGTTGTTTTATCCACAGATGAGTTTAATGCCATAAAGCATAAGACTGCATATCATAGCTATGAAGATAGAAAGATAATTCTCGAATCAATCCGATACGTGGATGAAGTAATACCAGAATATAATTGGGAACAAAAGATCAAAGATGTTGTAGATAATAAGGTCGATGTGTTCGTTATGGGAGATGACTGGAAAGGACAGTTTGACTTTTTAAAGGATTATTGCGAAGTCGTATATCTTCCAAGAACAGAAGGAATTTCAACAACAAAAATTAAGAATGATTTGCATAAGTAAATAAGGATACGATATATTAGTGTGCAACATTACTGTATACTGTAGTAACATCGTATGACAATGCGAAAAGACATCGAAGAAATAGTTGAAAGTAGTGAACTTAAGTGTGCGCTGAAAACGTGCACAGGAATAGGAGTGTTAATGCTACGGAAAATCATGAAAAAAGGGATATTGGCTGTATATAAAATCCTAAGATTTATGCCACTCCAAAAGCGAACCATTTGCTTTATGAGTAATTTAGGGAGAAGTTATGGCGGAAATCCAAAAAGTATTTATGAAGAAATGGTGAGAGAAGGTCTCGACCAAGAATTTCGTTGCATATTTATCCTAGAGGATACCAATACGCCGCTTCCTGGGAGAGTATGGAAAGTAAGGCTTTCCCGTTTTCGTTATTATTATTTCTTAGCTGTAGCCGGTATCTGGGTGAGTGATACAAGATTTCCGAACTACATAAAAAAACGTAAGGGTGTAACCTATCTACAAACATGGCATGGTACACCATTAAAAAAGTTGGCCTTAGATATGACGTCATTATCCATGGCAGGGGAGGAAACGTTAGAGCAATATCATGAAGAGTTTAGGAAAAATACTGCAACTTGGGACTATCTTATCTCTCAGAATCCATTCTCCAGTGAAACCTTTCAAAGAGCGTTTGACTTTCATGGGGAGATTTTGGAATATGGTTATCCAAGGAATGATGTCTTGTTTAAAAAAAATAATTCCTATGATATTGATCAGATAAAGAAAAAACTGAATCTTCCAAGAGATAAAAAGATTATTCTGTATGCACCAACGTGGAGAGATAATGAATATCACGATAAAGCAAACTATAAATTTAGCGCTCCTCTTGATTACGATTATATCTATGAACAATTAAACAAAGACTATGTGATATTGTTAAAATATCATTATATGGTACGAGAAAAGCTCCAAGTGGAGCAGTATCGAGGCTTTTACCGAGTAGTGGAGCAAGAGGTTGATATCTCAGAGTTATATCTGGTATCGGATATGTTAATTACAGATTACTCCTCTGTTATGTTTGACTATAGTCTTTTATACCGTCCAATACTCTTTTATGTTTATGACTTGAAGGAATATGAAGAAGAACTCAGAGGCTTCTATTTTGATTTTGTAGAAGAGGCTCCTGGTCCATTATTCACATCTTCAAGAGAACTTGTTTCAATGGTTAAGAACTATTATCCTGAGGATTACACAGATAAATACAAAGCATTTTGTGAAAAATATCATACATTTGAGAATGGAAATGCAGCAAAACGTGCGGTTAGACTTCTAGCATCGAAAGTGATGAAATAATCATCCTATGAGGTACGATGTCTTAAAATCTTAGTAAATAGATTTTGCTTTATCATAAAGGAGGGGCTGTAATAACGATTATGGCGGTCCCTTCTTTATAACGCCTTAAAAATAGGAAAAATCTTAACAAGAGTCCCTTTCCTTTGACGACTCATAATTACTATTCGAATAATGAATGGTAGATATTAATATAATCTATTTTACATATGATAAAAAGGCACTTATAATGATAGTTAAATAATGTCGATTTATTTCCGTTTCATAACGAAATAGGATAAAGTGAAGTGGGATTAGTTCTTTTTGGGAACTATCGTAGATTTTAGTGATTGATATAAGTCTTAATGAAAAGAGTGATGAAATTTTAGTTTGTTTCGATATCATCCATGAAACAAGCATACAGGCGCAAAAGCTTGCGCGAGAATGGAGGTATATATGAAAAAACCGTTTGTTACGCTTGAGAAAGTAAAAGAGATTGTAAATACCCATAGTACACCGTTTCATATTTATGATGAAAAAGGAATTAGAGAAAATGCTAGAAGATTAAAAGAAGCATTTTCTTGGAATAAAGGGTTTAAAGAATATTTTGCAGTTAAGGCCACACCAAATCCTTTTATTTTACAGATTTTAAAAGAAGAAGGTTGTGGTAGTGACTGCTCTTCAATGACGGAGCTTATGATGTCAGAAGCAGTTGGAATTACTGGAAGTGAAATTATGTTTTCCTCCAATAATACTCCAGAGGGAGAATTTACAAAAGCGAAAGAATTAGGGGCTATTATCAATTTAGATGATTATACTCATATCGATTTCTTAAAAGAAGAGTGCGGAATACCAGAAACCATCTGTTGTCGATATAATCCTGGCGGTGTTTATGAAGTGAGTAATGGCATTATGGACAATCCAGGAGATGCTAAGTATGGATTTACAAAGCAGCAGCTCATCGATGGATACAAAAAGTTAATGGAACTTGGTGCGAAAAATTTTGGTATCCACTCCTTCTTGGTAAGTAACACCGTTACCAATGATTATTACCCAGCGCTGGCGAGGACTTTGTTTGAACTTGCAGTGGAGTTAAAAAAGGAGACCAATGCGAATATTACATTTATCAACCTTTCTGGTGGAGTAGGAATTCCTTACTTACCAGATCAAGAGGGAAATGATATTATGGTAATTGGCGAAGGAGTTCGTAAGGCGTATGAAGAAATCTTAGTTCCAAATGGTCTTGGTAATGTTGCTATTTTTACAGAGCTTGGACGTTTTATGCTAGCACCGTATGGACACCTTGTAACAAAAGCAATTCATGAAAAACATATTTATAAAGAGTATTTGGGCGTTGATGCTTGTGCGGTAAACTTAATGAGACCAGCAATGTATGGAGCTTATCATCATATTACCGTGCTAGGAAAAGAAGATGCTCCTCTGGATACGATGTATGACGTGGCAGGTTCATTATGTGAAAATAACGATAAGTTTGCGATTGACCGCATGTTACCAAAGGTTAACAAGGGCGATTATCTTGTGATTCATGATACAGGTGCTCATGGTTTTGCTATGGGTTATAATTATAATGGGAAACTAAAATCTGCGGAACTCTTATTAAAAGAGGACGGTTCGGTTCAATTAATTCGTAGAGCAGAAACTGCAGAGGATTATTTTGCAACTTTTGATTTTTGCGATATCTTAAAGCAAAAATAAGTTTTAAATATTTGGAATTGCAAAGAATAATCCTATTGCCATAATGATTATTCAGTATAGTCGATGTTTGATTGGATTAGTTCTATGATACGTTTATAAATGCAATAAGCAAATCAAATGAAGTGGTTACAAAAATTTTGCCAAGGATTAGGAAGGCAGAGTTTCTTGTAGCCATTTTTTTGTCGTATCAATTGAGATTCTAGCAGTCCTTGTCAGATTATCTGATTGATACTAAAAATTTCCGTAATTTCCTTTACAAGTTCTAATGTAAACTCCGAATTAGTACGATATAATAGCTGATAATAAGGTGTAAGCCGATTACTTTACGAAAGATTACTTAACAGTTAGAAGTAAAAATATAGTAACAAAATTATTAGTACTTGGTATTAAGTAAAAAAGAAAACATCCGATAAATAAGGTAGTAATGAAGTTATATTATTGAAACAAAGAACGTGTTTCAATAATCAAGTATTCTTAGTTAGGTGGTGAGTTTTATGCGAATTGATGCATTAAGTAAAATTAATCAACTTTATAAAGCAAATGATACAAGAAAAGTATCCAAATCATATGATGGAAATAAAAAGGACAGTGTAGAAATCTCACAGATGGGTAAGGATTTTCAGATAGCAAAGCAGGCGGTTTCGGCTGCACCAGATATTCGCCAGGAAAAAGTAGAAGAAATTAAACAGAAACTTGCATCAGGTGATTATGAGATTAGCCTCGAGGATTTAGCAGACAAGATGATAAAGGACTTCTTTGAGTAGTGAATTCTGGCAAAGCAATATTGAAATTGCGAACAGATTCAATATGCGCAGGATAGTAACACGAGAAGAAGCCTGTTAGATACAGGAAGATCGGAGGTAATCAATTGGCAAGCTTGATACAGGAATTAATAACTACTCTTCGCGCAGAGGAACAGCTATATCAAGAGATGATACCGATTGCAGCGAAAAAAACCAGAGTGATTATAGACAATGACCTCGCTTCCTTGCAGCAGATAACAGAAGAAGAGCAAACAACTGTAGAGAAGGTGAATGCTCTGGAGCGCAAGAGAGAAGAGGTTATTGTAAATATTGGGACGGTGATTAATCGTAAGCCGGAAACACTGACCATGAAAACGATTATTGCACTGTTAGAGAAACAGCCAGAGGAGCAAAAAGAATTATCGAAAATACACGATTCTCTGACAACAACACTGAATCAATTAGTAGAACTTAATCAAAAAAATAAATCTTTAATTCAACAGTCCCTAGAGATGATTGAATTCAATATGAATTTAATTCAGAGTACAAGGATGTCACCGGGGAGCACCAATTATACCAAAGGAGCATCTCAATTAGAGATGCCGGCTGCGCAGACAGGGATGTTTGATGCGAAGCAATAGGTAGTATGAAATATGATGCAAAGAGAGGTGAAATTCCATGAGCCTAATGGGTAGCTTATATGTAGGCGTATCTGGATTAAATGTCAGTCAAAACGGTCTGAATACCACAGGTCATAATCTTGCAAACGTAGAAACAGAAGGTTATGTTAGACAACAAACAGTATTACAGACTTCTCAATATCGTACCATAGGACAATCGTATATTTCCCCAATGCAAACGGGACTTGGAGCAGAAACAGCAGCTGTTCGCCAGGTCAGAGATATTTTTTTAGACAAATCATATCGCCAAGAGCTTGGGCGTCGAGGATTCTATGATTCTCAGTATGAAACCGTATCCGAGATTGAAAACTTAATGGGTGAGCTTGAAGGGGTTGCATTCCAGGATTCCATAGCAGATTTTTGGAATAACTTACAGGAACTTGCCAAGGAACCGGATAGCTTAGTGAAAAGAGCTTCGCTTGTGGAAACGAGTGTCAGCTTTATTGAGCGTTCTGAGAATTTATTCAAGCAGCTTAGGGATTACCAGTTAAACTTGAATTTGAAAATAACGAACACTGTCTCCCGTATTAATGAAATTGGAGATAAGATTTCGGAATTAAACGATAGAATATGTGCTTATGAAAGCAATGGATATGAAAATGCGAATGATTTAAGGGACTCAAGAAATAAATTATTAGATGAGTTGTCCCAAATGATAACGATTACATATCGTGAAAATCCGGAAGGAAGAGTTACTGTAAATGCGGAAGGAGTTCCATTTGTAACAGAAGATGTTACTCACCATATGGGAACCATGACAGTAACACAAATTAGAGAGCGTGAACTCGGGTCTGAGGAGTTTAACAATGATGCCACTGGTACCATGGAAAATTCAGAGATGCTAATTCCAGTTTGGCCAACTTATGGCAAGGTAGAGGTATACAATCGCGATTTAATACCGAACTCAGCAGATAATTCTGATATTGGTTCTCTAAAAGGTTTAATCTTAGCAAGAGGAACAAAAGTTGCAAAAGCTACGGATATACCGATAGCACCGAACAAAGATGATTATATGGATGAGTTTGGTACTCTCAATGAAGAGTCATATAATCTTGCATTAAAAGAGTATAAAGAAGATGTTAAAACATATAACCAAACAATAGAACCATCCATTGTTATGTCAACACAAGCTCAGTACGATCAATTGATTCATGGTATTGTAACTACGATTAATGATATCTTATGTCCTAATAAAGAAGTAGTGATTGCAGCAGGAACAACCATTGAACTGTCGAACGGAGATACGTATACTTACGAAAATGATACGGTTATTAAAATTTTTGATGATGAAAATGCGCCAATTGGTATCAATGGAGAAGGCGGGACAGAATTATTCAGTCGTAAATCCATGCCACGCTATACTGATTATCAAGACATTACCTTGGCAAATGGAGAAATTATTCGTGCTAAGGTTTACAATAAGGAAGATCCTAACAATAATTACTCCTTATATACAGTTGGTGAGCTGGTAGTAAATCAGGAGATGATCGAGGATAAGTCAAAGATGCCATTAAGTCAGAACTCAAACACTGGAGATTATGACATAAAGACGACTGAAAAGTTGTTAAAAGCATGGCAGGAACCGTTTGCGACACTATCTCCAAATACATTAACAAAATCTAATTTTAATGACTATTACAATGCCTTCATTGGAAGTATTGCTACTACTGGTGAGCGTTATGATACGATAGTAAAGAGCCAGGAAGGTATGGTCGCAAGCATTGATAATCAGCGTCAATCGGTACTTGGAGTTTCTTCAGATGATGAACTAACAAACTTAATTAAATTCCAACATGCCTATAATGCGGCAGCTAGATATATGAATGTGATTGATCAGATGCTTGAGCATATTGTGACTAGAATATAGTATTTTGAATTTTCAATGTGTGATGAAAAATAGTAATTCATATTTTCCATGTGCGATAAAAGAATAGAGAAAGATAGACTAAAACAATAGAGAATTGTTATTTTTAACAGGATTCGAATAGACGAAAGAGGTGAGTAAATGCCATCTACATTTTTTGGACTCTCCATAGGAAATAGCGGTTTGTATGCCTCTCAAGCAGGCCTTAATACCACTGCTCATAACATAGCCAATGTAGAAACAGAAGGTTTCTCAAGACAAGTGGCAAAACAACAGGCTGGAACCGCTCTTCGAGTGCATAGTTCCTATGGTATGGTCGGTACTGGTGTTGATATCATGGGAGTAAATCAGATACGAGACGAGTACTATGATTTGAAATATATGAAGAATAATACGATGTATGGAGCATACTCCACCAAAGAGTATTATTTAACCTCCATTGAGAATTATTTTAATGAAGTAAAGCTAGAAGGCTTTTTGACTAATTTTGATAATATGTACAATAGCCTTCAGGAATTAAGTAAGCAACCAGAGGACTTAACGGTACGTACTCAGGTAACTAATATGGCACAAAGTACTTGTGATTATGTGAATTCGCTTTCCACTAGTTTAAGTCGTTTACAAGAAGAATGTAATTTTGAGATTAAGAATCAAGTAGAACGTGTGAATTCCCTGGCACAACAGATTGCTATTGTAACGAAACAAATCAATACGATCGAAGTTGGAGGTAGCATAGCAAATGACCTTCGCGATCAACGAGCTTTAATGGTAGAAGAATTATCTGGATTTGCAACAGTAAGTGTTTCTGAGCGAATTGTTGGTGATAATGTCGGTGTTACAAGTTATACCGTAAAATTAGATGGGCAAACACTTGTTGATACCTATCAAGCGAGTCAGCTGAAAGTTGTACCAAGAGACTCCAAAGTAAATCAGTTGGATGCAAATGGTTTATATGATGTTTGCTGGAGCAATGGACAACCTGTGAATTTAAATAGTCCAACCATGGGCGGCACACTAAAAGCTTTACTTCAAGTACGTGATGGTAATAATAAAGAAGGCTATCAAGGAAAAGTAACAGCAAATGCTGGTGATACAACGATTACAGTAACTTCAACGAATAAAAACAATGTGGAAGATTTAAATATTGCTACCAATGGTGTTATCACAGTAGGTAATCGTGAGTACCGTTATAATGGATTTGCGGTAACGAAGGATGAAGACACTGGAAAATTTATCTACGAATTTTCTCTTGATGATGAAGTTAAAGTGGATGTGACGGAAGAAACTGCTTATATTGGAGAACAGATAGAATATAAAGGAATCCCACACTATATGGCACAACTAAATAAGTTTGCCAGAACCTATGCCAAGGCATTTAATGATGTTCATAAATCAGGACAGGATTTAAATGGTGAGCAAGGCTTGGATTTCTTTAATGGTGTAGATGTGGTAACAGGAGAGAACTTTATTTTTGGTAATTCACCAACGGATGAGGGAAATGGATATCTGTTTACTTCAAAGACTGCAGCTTATGCTGGGGATTATGTGGATGAGCCAAACTATGCCTCCTATTATTTACTCACTGCAGATGCTTTTGGTGTAACTAAGGCAGTTGCTACAGATCCTAAAAAATTAGCGACAGCCTCATCGATAGAAAATGGCGTTGCTAACGCTGATAATATTGAAAAATTATTAGCATTAAAAGATGACGTTACAATGTTTGGTCAAGGAAAGCCAGCACAATTTATCCAGACTCTAGTAGCAGAGATTGGTATCGATGCAAAACAAGCAGGTAATTTTGCTCAAAACCAAAAAGATATTTTAGATGCAGTGCAGAATCAACGATTATCCATTAGTGGCGTAGACCAAGAAGAAGAGGCTATGAGCTTAATTCGTTATCAGAATGCATATAACTTATCTGCGAAGGTAATTTCTGTTATGGACCAGATTTATGATAAACTCATTAATTACATGGGCGCATAAGTGTGTAGAAAGGAAGCTTCGCACTTTCCGCTAAAGAAGCACGGAAATCATGTGCAGGAATGGAGAACAGAATGAGAATTACAAATAAAATGATGACAAATAATGTTCTTTATAATATCAACAATAATAAGAACAGCATGTCCAAATTAGAGCAACAATACTCCACCGGTAAGAAGATTCAGCGTCCTTCGGAAGACCCTATTATTGCTGTACGTGCATTGAAACTTCGAACCAATCTTACAGAACTTAATCAATATTATGAGAAAAATATTCCGGATGCATTAGCGTGGATGGATTTAACGGAGAGCTCTTTGAGTAATATCAATGAGATTCTAACGAAAATTCATACCTATTGTGTGAATGGTTCTAATGATACCTTAACGGAAGAAGATAGAAACAGTCTTGCAGTTAATCTTTCGCAGCTAAAGGATCAGATTTATCAAGAAGGCAATACCAATTATGCTGGAAGATATGTTTTTAGTGGTTACAAGACGGATTCTAGTTTAGTTTTCTCCGAAACTACATCAGATTATAATTATACGATCACTGAAAATTTAAGTGGAACGAATCTCGATGTCATTCAGAGATCGATAAATTCCTTCGAATTATCCTCGTATAATCCAGATGCGCCATGGGACACCAGTTTTGATGAAAAGCCAAATTATATCACAGCACATCGTATGAGACTAGCATATAATAACGTCAAGAGTTTGGATGAAGGTCAGTTAAAGATTGAGTTTGCAGAGCAAGATGCTGATGGCAATGTAATTCTTGACGATGAAGGAAATAAAACGTATACTGAATATGGTGGTATCATTGAATCCAAGTTATCTACAGATGAGGGTGCGTATACACCACCAGATGGAACTGCTTATTTTCTAGCGGATACCGGAGAATTAATTTTACCGGAGGATGTGTATCAGGAATTCCGTGATAAAGCGGATATTAAAGTTACTTATGAGAAGAATTCCTTTGTGAAAAACGATTTAAAACCGGAACATTATTTTGATTGTGTTCAGACGGATCTGACAAGTGATGATTTGGAAGAACGTACTTTTACAAAGCAGAACCAGGAAATCCGTTATGAAGTAAACTTTAGCCAATCAATGACAATTAATACACAAGGTAGCGATTCTATCACACATGGGATAGGACGAACCATTGATGATATAATATTTGCAGTTAACGATGTGATTGAAGTTGAGAAAAAAATTACTGAAGTAAAAAAGATGCTAGAAAGCGGAAATATTACGGAGGAACAAAAATCAACATTAAATCAAGCATTAGAGGTTTTAACTACGGAAAAAACTCTAAAAGACGAAGTAATGCAAAAAACATTTGGAAATGCGCTTACAGAAGTGAAAGGACAGCAGAATATAATCAATGTTGCAGTTGCTGATTTGGGAAGCCGTTCTGCAAGAATCCAGCTTACGGAAAGTCGTTTATCGATGGAACAAGTTGACTTTGAAGATTTACTTTCAAAGAATGAGGATGCAGATCTTGTAGATACGGTAATCAAATTAAAATCGCAGGAAACCGTTTATAATTCTTCCTTGTCTGCCGCTGCTAAGATCGTAAAGAATTCTTTATTAGATTTCCTATAGAGAAGTGGGTAAGCTCATTCTTAAGAATTCGTTATTAGATTTCCTATAGAGAAATAGATAAGCTCATTACGAATTCATTATTAGATTTTCTATAAAGTAGAAAGGAAGAGTACTTATGGTAATAGCAACAAAGCACTTTGGTGAAATAGAGTTAGAAGAAGATAAGATCCTAACATTTGAACATGGGATATTTGGATTTGAGAATTGCAAACGATATACCATTCTTTATAATGGAGAGGACGAGAATAGCAGTGTAATCTCCTGGTTGCAAAGTTTGGATGAGGTATCCCTTGCGTTACCTATTATTCAACCTAGCTACGTGCTTGAAAATTATAATCCATTTATAGAGGATGAGTTATTGGTGTCATTAGGTGACATCAAAGAAGAAAACATCGTTGTTTTCTTGACGTTAACTGTACCTTCAGACTTAACTAAAATGACATCAAATCTGAAAGCTCCGATTATTATTAATACAGCAAATAAAAAGGGCTGCCAGGTTGTAGTTGAAGATCCTAATTATATAGTTAAATATCCAGTCTATGAGATATTTCAAAATAGAGCTAAGGAGGATGGAGAATGCTAGCTTTATCAAGAAAATTAAACGAATCCATCATGCTTGGTAATGATATTGAAATCACTATATTAGAAATTAAAGGTGATCAAGTAAAAATAGGAATCAATGCACCGAAATCGGTTCCAATTTATAGAAAGGAAATATACCTTCAGATACAAGAATCTAATAAAGAGGCTGTTGATGGAAGCGTTTCCTTAGAAGAGTTGCGTAAGTTGTTTTAGTAATATATTACGGAACATCAATTTTAGTTTTATGTTATATTTACTATGGTTTGCTATATAGGATTTGTATCATAGAAATCCTTAATATATGGGAGGGGCTTTGACGGGAATAGTTGTACCAGTCATAGCCCCGTTTTGTTTAAACAAAGAGATAAGAATGAAAGAAGATGTTCATTTTGATAATTGTGCTGAAACAAAGAATTGCAATCATTATGAAAAGGTGCAAAAGCGCCAGAAGCGAGGTTATTGAGTGGAAACAAATGAAATAATGAAGACATATTTAAGAGCATTAGTTATTAGTTTGGAAAAGAAAGAGCAAGTACTAACTAACCTAATATCAATTACAAAAAAGCAAAAGATAGCCTTAGAATCTCAACCACCAAGTGTAGAGCAATTTAAATCAGAAGTATCCAAAAAAGAAGAACTGATTAAAGAAATTAAAGAGCTAGATGTGCAATTTGAATCTTTGTATCAAAAGGTAATAGGTTATGTCAGAAATGAAATTTCAGAATTTACTATGGAAATTCAAAAAATGCAAAAAATGATACCTATCGTTGTAGAACTTGGAGTTACGTTGCGAGGATTAGAGCAGCACAACAAAATGAAACTGGAGCTAATATCAGCTACCAAGGGGCATGAAGCTGTTAATATGAAAAAGAGTAGCAAGTCGGTAGCAGATTACTATCGAGCAATTCATAGTTTGAAAGATAATAAGTCTTGTCTTGACCAAAAGAAGTAATTTGGATAAATAAATCAGTGTAATTCTATCTAGTGGAAGTGTTGTAAGTTGATGTTTGAAGGATGAAATTGTAAAGATAAGTAGATATTTTTATCGATTACTCTTTACTAAATTGAAAAGGTGACGATATATACATAAGACAGAGTAAATTTGCATAAAAAAGGATATTTTATATAGTTCACATGGAGGTGGAGTTATGGAATTAAAGCCCATAAATGGAATAGCAAATTACGCAGAGTCACCGGGAGTATCCCCTACAATGGGAAAATCGGGAGCTGCAACAGGATTACCAGTTCAGAAAAAATCATCAGCTGAAGGCATGAGCATGTCAAATAACGGCACTAACAATCAATCAAATGAACAGCAGATAAAGTCAGCTGTGGATAAAGCTAATAAAGCAATGAAACATACACAAACGAGATGTGAGTTTTCCTATCATGAACCTACAAGGAGTATATCAATTAAGATAATTGATACTCAAACAGATGAGGTATTGCGAGAGGTCCCACCAGAAAAAATTCTTGATATGATCGAGAAGATGTGGGAGATGGCAGGGATACTCGTTGACGAAAAAAGATAAGGAGGTTTCATAATATGCCAATACGTTTATCGGGAATTGCATCAAATATGGATACAGATGCCATTGTAAAAGAGTTAATGAATGCTCAGAGTTTAAAAAAGACGAAAGTTGAAAATAAGCTTACAAAATTACAATGGACTAAAGATGTCTGGAAGGACATGAACTCTAAGATTTATAAGTTTTATACTGGTCCATTATCAAAGCTAAAAACACAAGGTAGTTATGCAACAAAAAAAGCTACATCCTCCAATGAGAGTAAGGTTACGGTTAAAGCAGGCGTAGGAGCAGCAACTGGTTCTCATAATGTACAGGTGAAACAACTTGCGAGTGCTCAATATGTGACTGGAGTAAAACTAGGAGATAATGTTACAGGAAATACAAAATTGTCAGAACTAGGATTTGATGTGTTAAATGGCAAAGAATCAGTAGTTCAAATCACCAATGGTGGTAAGGTTACAGAACTTTATGTAACAAAAGAAACCACTTTAAGTGATTTTACTGAAGCTTGTAATAAGGCAGGTTTAAATGCAAGTTTTGACAATACACAGAAACGAATATTTCTTAGTTCTAAGCAAAGTGGCGAGGATAATGTATTTTCTATAGTAACAAAAACTGTAAATGTATCTACAGACAGAGAAGATGTTCGTAATTTATTAGGGTATCATAATTCCACTACGTCTGGGACAACAAGGTATGAGATGGATAAAGCCATTGATACCTATGTTAAATTGAAATCTAAGGATGGGGCAAGAACTGCAGAAGAAGAAAAAACTTTTGAAGCTACTGTTAAGAAGTTAAATGACTATATGAAGAGCAATACAACTTCAAAATTAAGTAATGGTTATGAAAGCGCGCTTGCTGAGGAATTGGCAGCAGCTGGAGTAAAGAGTGCTACAGAAGCTGAACAGGACGCAAGAAATAACTATACTGGTGACCCAGATGACCAAAAAGCGATAGATGCTGCTGTAAAAAGTGCAATTAATGCAGAAAGAAATAAATTTGTTAAATATTATCAAAATCAGTATCAAGAAATTTTAGGCAAAGACTCAGCTTCTTTAACAGAAGAGGAAAAGAAAAATCCTTATTATGTGAATCAAACAAACATGATTTTAGCATTAGAGGGAGCTGCAGCCACTGAAGTTGCTCCAGGAGAAGAAATTAATACTAATAGCTTAGATAATATTGGAATTGGAACTATTACTAATATTATGGAAGGGGATAAATTAGTTAGTAAATCTACAGTACCTGGTGCATCTGTTGTAAGTGCTGCTAATAGTATTATCGTATATAATGGCGCTGAATTAGAAGGAAGTTCAAACCAAGTAACCGCGAATGGCGTAACGTTTGAATTACATGGCGTAACAGAAGGGTCTGATACGGTTTCCTTAACGATTGCAAATGATACAGATGCCGTTTATGATATGGTTCGTAATTTTGTGAAAGGATACAATGAGCTTTTACAGGAGATGAATACTCTATATAATGCAAACTCCTCTAGGGGCTATAATCCTTTGACTGATGACGAAAAAGAGGCTATGACAGATGATCAAATCGAGAAATGGGAGCAAAAAATTAAAGACTCTTTATTACGTCGTGATGATAAGTTAAGCGGTGTTCTATCTACGATGAGAACTAATATGGCAGGAAGTGTAACTGTGAATGGAAAGAATTTATCACTCTCAACATTTGGCATAGTTACAGGAGCTTATACAGAGAAAGGTATATTGCATATAGCTGGAGATAGTGAGGATTCATTATATGCTGGAGATACTGACAAGCTAAAGAAGGCTTTATCAGAAAACCCTGATGAAGTAATTCAGGTTCTAACAAAATTAGCAAACAACCTTTACCAAGATATATCCGATAAGATGAAAAGTACTTCCCTAAGTAGTGCTTTAACTATCTATAACGACAAAGAAATGGATAAATTAGAAACCCGTTACAAAAAAGATTTGGCAACGTTAGAAAAGAAATTGAAGAATATGGAAGATCGTTACTATAAGCAGTTTTCCGCTATGGAAACTGCTATGAGTAAACTAAATTCTCAGTCTAGCCAGTTATCTAGTATGTTGGGCTTGTAAATGATATGGAAAAGTAGGAGGATTTTAATATGGCTCAAAATGCGGCAAGTATATATCAAGGAACTAAGATAAATACGGCTTCACCGGCAGAGCTAACATTAATGCTATATGAAGGTGCAATTAAGTTTTGCAACAAAGCATTATATGGTTTAGAACAGGATGATTATGCAAAAGTAAATGAAAATTTATTAAAAGCTCAAAGAATAATTACAGAGCTTCGTTCTACATTAGACTTTAAGTATCCGATAGCAAGCGAATTTGAAACAGTATATGATTATATTTATCGTAGATTAGTTGACGCAAATATTAAAAAAGATACTGAGATTTTAGAAGAAGCGCTTGACTACATTCGTCAGATGAAGGATACATGGAAAGAAGTAATGAAAAAAAATAATATCTATGTTCAATAGGTAAATTAGGGCCGTTGTAGTAAAGAAATTTGTGATTTTTCTTTATTACAACGGCTATGGCGATTTTACCAGTGAGTTGGCTTGCCATACTATGGAAGGAGGCTTCATGAAAGACGAAAAAATTCTTAAACTATTAGAGATTCTAGATAGGAAAAAAGAGTGCCTGAAAGCAATATTGAGTGTAGTGAAAGAACAAGAAAAAATAGAGTTTGTTCAAGAAAATGATCTTGAAATATTCGAAGAATATATTGAGGATAAAGAAGATTTGATCATAACACTCTCTCAATTAAATCAAGAATATGAAGAGTTTATAGAACAAATAGGTGAAGTAAGTTCTAATAGACCATATAGTACTATGGAACAGCAAGCCAAATTAGAAAATCAAGAAATAATATCACTTAGTGAAGAGATACAAGCTTTGGAGCAGAAGAGTAGAGTGAAATTTGAAGCTTATGTTAGAAAAGAAAGAGAGAAGATTAAAAGTTTCCGTTTAAATAATCAGATGACATCGAGTTATTACAAGAATATGAATGGAAGACAATTAGACGACTCTTATTTTATGGATAGAAGAAAATAGAGTAGATGAAGCAGGGAAAATTCTGAGGATTAGTTAAATTAAAAAAGTACAGAAAAAATATAAAATAATGCTATTAACTTTATTGCATAAACATTCGATATATAGGATAAGTAAAGCAAATGCTTTTACTGAATAGTAAAAACAAAAATCGGTGGCATGGATGCTGCTGAAAATTCAAGGAGGAAAAAATTATGATTATTCAACACAATATGACATCTGCGAATACTAACAGACAGTTAGGTATTACAACAGGAAATTTAGCAAAATCTAGTGAGAAGTTATCTTCTGGTTACAGAATTAACCGTGCTGGTGATGATGCAGCTGGTCTTTCCATTTCTGAAAAAATGCGTGGACAGATCCGTGGTCTTGATCAGGCTTCTACAAACGCTCAGGATGGTATTTCTTTAATCCAAACAGCAGAAGGTGCTTTAAACGAAGTACATTCCGTTCTTCAGAGAATGAGAGAGTTAACAGTACAAGCATCCAATGATACTAACGTAACAGCTGACCGTGCAGCGATCTCTGCAGAAATCACAGCACTTGCTAGTGAAATCACTCGTATCGGTAGCCAGACAGAATTCAATACTCAGAAGTTATTCGATGGTAACTTTACTGATAAGCAGCTTCAGCTAGGCGCTAATGCTGGACAGACAATTACTTTTGATATCGATCAAATCGCTGCTGCTGCTGTAGGTGCTGATGCAATCGACGTATCTGGTATTGCTAATACTATTGAAACTGGAACAGCTGCTAATATTTCTTCAGCTATTAAAACAGTTAATGATGCATTAGAATCTGTTTCAACTTCTCGTTCTTCACTTGGTGCATTACAGAACAGATTAGAGCATACTATTGCAAATGCTGATAACACTTCAGAGAATTTACAGTCTGCAGAATCTCGTATCCGTGATGTAAACATGGCAAAAGAGATGGTTAAGTACTCTAAGGATAATATCCTTCAGCAGGCTGCTCAGTCAATGCTTGCTCAAGCAAATCAATCAACACAGGGTGTTTTATCTTTATTAAGATAATAAAATCCAAAAAAGAAAGGTTACATTATGTAACCTTTTTTTTTATGTATGCAGATGTTATACTTTATCTTAGCTTATAATTGCAGAAATATTTCATTAGTGTTAAGATTATAAGATATTGTCCGATATATTAGGTAAAAATGCATTTGGTTATAGTATGTCAATAATCACTATAAAATTGGAGATAAAATGGAAGAATTAAAAAAGTCGATAACGGACATTGCAAAAAAGTTAAAAGCAGTAGCTATTAAATTATATCAAATGAAAGAATCAGAGGGATACTCTGATTTTGCTGAATTAATAGGTGAAATGTCCCAATTAGTAAGTACTATATATGTAGTAAAAAGTCAAAGTAATGAATTAATGTTTCATGAAACTGAATTTCTTCAAAAATTAACATTGGCTGTGAAGGCTTTAGAAGATAGAGATACTATAATGTTAGCTGATATTTTATATTACGAATTAAAGCCTCAATTATTGGATTTGAGAAACTATCTTGAAATGACAAATTAAGTGGAGGTTGGAATGAGTTATTTTACGAAAAACAAAGAAATCATCCAAAATCGTAATATAAAATTAGATGCACTTTTTGATGATGAGATACCATTAGACGACAAGATTTATTCTGCTGTTGCAAAAGATGGTACCCCTATTATGATTATTGAACATAATAACTCTATTTATAGGATGAATAGCTTGTATAATCCTATTCAAGAAACGAAATTCTGGGTTTCTCAATATGATTTTAGCAAGGAAAATATGGTAATTTCTCTCTTTGGGTTAGGTAATGGCCAATTTGTGAGGTCAATAATCGATGAGATGAAAGAGGATGCCCATTTAATTATAGTAGAACCGTCAAAAGAAATATTTTTATCTGCTATTCATGAGTATGATATGTCAGATATTCTCCTAAGGAAAAATGTTTTTATTACTGTTATGGGTGTTAATGACGAATTTTGGAGCTATCTGTTGAACGCGACAATAAAATGGGAGAATGTATATAATCAGATAGTCTGTACTCATCCATATTACTCCCGACTATTTCAGAATGAATTACGAATATTTAATGAAAGAATATCAAGAAACTATGAAAGTGTTTCAATTGATCGTAATACAGAAGCTCATTTTGGACCTAAATATGTAAAGGCTATGATTGATTGTTTACATAGTTATCCTAAAATTAATTCAATGATTGATTGTAAAAATATTGTACCAAGTGATATTCCTGGAATCATAATAGCAGCGGGTCCTTCTTTAGATAAAAATATTGAAGAGCTAAGATCTGCAAAAGGAAAAGCTGTTCTATTTGCAACGGATCGTGCATTACCTGCATTGTTAGAGCGTTGTATTATTCCAGATTTTGTTGTCACGGTAGACCCGGATAAGCCAGATGCATGTTTTGCTGACGAGAAAAGCAGAACAATTCCCTTGATATGTACTGCTCACTCGAAACTTGGTGTTATTAGTAACCATGAGAGCAGGATATTTTTAATTTCCTGTTATGATTACATCAATAATTTGGCAAATAAATTAGGTAGCTCTATTCCTTATATTGACACTGGAGCGTCTGTGGCAACCACAGCATTTTCAATTTGTCTTTATCTTGGATTAAAAAACATTATATTTGTTGGACAAGATTTGGCATTTAAAGGAAGTGTCACCCATGCTGGTGGAGAAGAAGAAAAGGTTTACCTTGATGATGAAATCTATGTGGAAGGTATCGATGGTAAAATAGTTAAAACCAGATTTGATTGGGAAAGATTCCGTTTATGGTATGAAGATAGAATTAAATATTTGCCTGAGGATGTTAAAGTAATAGATGCTACTGAAGGTGGTGCATTAATTCACGGCACTAAAGTAATGACTTTACATGATGTAGTAGAGAGATATTGTAATCAACAGTTTGATGTAGCTAAGGAAATAGAAAATATTCCTTATTTATGTACAAATGAAAAGTTGTCTATTATTAAAGATTATGTGAGCTGTGGATTAAACGAATGTAATTCTTTAGTAGAAATTGCTAGGAATATAAATAACTTATGTAAATCTACATTAACAAAGATAAAGAGAAAGCAAATTAACTTTAAAAAGTTTGAAACTGATCATAAGAAGATTAAGAAGACAAATGAGTCATTACAAAAACTTACTATTTTTCAGTTAATTGATTTATCCGTATTTAAAACAACAGTTGAAAAACATAAGGAAGTAAATACTAAACTGAAAAATGAAGTAGATGTTTATCATCAGATATTTACAATATATCAAGAGATATACGACCAGATGCTTCAACTAGTTTCTGATATGAAAGAAAACTTTGAAAAACAATTAGACATTCTGAATAAATTGAGCTAAATAATTCGTCATTAACTGATTTATTATAGTGATTACTTAATATATGGAGAGAGCGCAATGTTAAATAATAAAACGATTTTGATTACTGGAGGGACTGGATCCTTTGGTAAGAAATTTTTAGAAATGATATTTCATCAATATCAACCGAAAAAAGTGATTATATATTCTAGAGATGAATTTAAGCAAGCTAACATGAAAATGGAATATCAAAATAAAGTTGATATGTCAAAAGTACGATTTTTTATTGGTGATGTTCGTGATAAAGACCGTCTAAATCGAGCTTTTCGTGGAGTTGATTATGTAATACATGCGGCGGCTATGAAACAGGTACCGACCTGTGAATATAACCCATTTGAGGCTATTAAAACGAATATACATGGAGCACAGAATGTAATCGATGCTGCTCTAGATTGTGGGGTAAAGAAAGTTGTGGCTTTATCTACAGATAAAGCTGTAAATCCTATTAATCTTTACGGTGGAACAAAATTAGTATCGGATAAACTTTTTATTGCTGCTAATGCATATAAAGGAGTAGATGGAACAACATTTTCTGTTGTACGTTATGGCAATGTTGCAGGAAGTAGAGGATCAATTATACCTATATTTAGAGATATAATTGATCATGGTGGTTCTGAGCTTCCGATTACAGATTTTAGAATGACACGCTTTTGGATTACTTTGGAGCAGGGTGTTGAATTAGTTTTCAAAGCGCTCAATGAATCCAAAGGAGGAGAAACATATATTTCAAAGATACCATCCTTTCATATTAATGATTTAGCTTATGCAATGCTGCCTAATGCGAAATTAAAGGAAATTGGAATTCGCGAAGGAGAAAAGTTACATGAAGTAATGGTGACAAAAGATGATTCAAGACTAAGTTATGAGTATGAAAATCATTATATTGTATATCCGAACTTCGAATGGTGGAATAATGAAAATTACTTTACACCTGGTGGGAAAAGAGTAGATGAAGGATTTGAATATAACTCTAATAACAATAAACAATGGCTTTCTGTGGAAGATTTACGCTGCGAGTTAGAAAAATTACATTTATAAAGGTAAAAGGCTTTTGTACTTATGTTAAAAAGTAAGACAATAGCCTTTTTAGCTCTTTATCATTATTTGTAATGAGTTGAATGGAAAGGATGATGATAATGTCCAATATAGCGATTATTACAGCAAGAGGTGGAAGTAAGCGTATTCCGAGAAAGAATATAAAGGAATTTGTAGGAAAGCCTATCTTGCTATATTCGATAGAGGTGGCGCTAAACTCTAAAATTTTTGATGAAGTTATGGTGTCTACAGATGATGAAGAAATTGCTAGACTTGCAATACAGGCAGGTGCTAACGTACCTTTTCTTCGTAGTAATGCAAATGCAGATGATTATGCAACTACTTCAGATGTTATCTCAGAGGTAATTAATGAGTATGATAATAGAGGACAAAACTTTGATGTTATATGCTGTATTTATCCAACAGCACCATTTATTACGTCAGATAGATTAAGAGAGACAGTAGAATTACTAATATCAAAACAAGCAGATTGTGTGCTACCTGTTCTTAAATTTTCATTCCCACCACAACGTGGACTTGTTATGAATGGAAAGTGGATGGAAGCAAAATGGCCAGAATTTGCTCAGTTCAGGTCACAGGATCTTGAACCAATTTATCATGATGCGGGTCAGTTCTATACTTTAAATTGTAAGAGTTTTTTAGCACAGAAAAAAATATATATGGAAAAAACATATCCAATAATATTATCTGAAATAGAAGTTCAAGATATTGATAATGAGGATGATTGGATACTTGCGGAGCAAAAATATTTATATTTACACAAAAATTTTGATAAATAAATGGGAGCGATACGAATGGAGGAAAACTTTTATTTAAGAAGAGCAAAATTAGCTGACCGAGAAATGATTTTTATGTGGTCAAACGAGACAGAATGTAGAAAAAATTCATTAAATACTTCCTATATTACATTCGACGAACATGTGAAATGGTTTGAGAATAAGTTGCAATCTAAAGATTGCTTCTTCTATATTTTCTATCTTAAAAATACTCCACTAGGTCAGATTCGTGTAGATATAAAGAACGATGTTGGAATAATAAGTTTTTCTATTGATTATCATTATCGAGGACAAGGATTAGGGAAAAAGATTCTTGAACTAATTGAAGAAGTCCCAGAAGTAAAGAATAGAGTGAATATTTTGCAGGGAATTGTTAAATATGGAAACTTAGCATCAATGCGGTCGTTTAATAGTCTTTATTATGACGTATTAGAGAAGGAGGATTATATGGAGTTTAGTAAAAACTTAAATAAAAGTATAGTTATGGAAAATAATAATCAAATCAAGTATAACATACCATATGGTACTCAGTGTATTGAAGAAGATGATATACAGGCTGTAATAGAAGTTTTAAAATCAGACTATCTAACCACAGGACCGAAAGTCAGAGAATTTGAACAAAAGGTTGCAGACTATGTTGGTGCAAAATATGCGGTTGCAGTTTCTAATGGCACTGCAGCGCTACATGCTGCATGTTACGCAGCTGGAATATCAGAAAATGATGAAGTGATTACAACACCGATGACTTTTGCAGCAACAGCAAATAGTGTATTATATTGTGGTGGAAAACCTGTATTTGCTGATATTAAAGCAGATACCTATAATATAGATCCAAAAGAAATCCAAAAAAAAATAACAAATAAGACGAAAGCTATTATACCAGTTCATTTTACAGGACAGCCATGTGAGATGGCTGAAATCAATAGAATAGCAAAAGAAAATAATCTGATAGTAATTGAAGATGCTGCACATGCATTAGGTGCTAATTATCGTAATAAAAAAGTAGGCAATATTTCTGACATGACTATATTTAGTTTCCATCCGGTAAAACATATCACCACCGGTGAGGGTGGGATGATTACCACAAACCAAAAAAATCTATATGAAAAACTTCTTTTATTCAGAAGTCATGGTATAACAAGAAATAAGGATATGATGACTAAGTATGAAGGGGAATGGTATTACCAACAATTAGACCTTGGTTTTAACTATAGAATGACAGATATTCAAAGTGCTTTAGGTTGTTCACAGATGAAAAAGTTAGAAAAGTTTATTGAAAGACGTAAAGAAGTCGCAAGAAGATATGTAGATGCATTTCAGCATTATTCAGAGATAAAATTACCATATCAAATGGATGGATGTGAGAATAGCTGGCACTTATTTATCATTCAGGTAGAGAATCGTAAGAAAGTATTTGATAAACTTAGAAATGCTGGCATTTATGTTAATGTAAACTATATTCCTGTATATCATCATCCGTATTATCAAATGAATGGGTATGACGAGGTTTGTTGTAAAAATGCAGAAGAATTATATGATAAGTGTATTAGCCTTCCAATGTTTCCAAAGTTGACAATCGAAGAGCAAGACTATGTTATTGAACAGGTGATAAAAGCAGTTAGAGAGTGTTAAGAAATGAGGAGTGAAATGGGGGATATTGTTTTTCTTTCACATGGTGGTCCAATAGTTGGGATGGGACATGTTATTCGTTGTCTTTCCTTAGCGAAGGAATTTCGTCAGAAAGGCAAAAAGGTATTTTTTATATCCAAATACGCTGTAGGGCAGCAGATAATCTTGTCGGAGGGATTTGAGGTAATGCCTTTAGTTTCGAAATATGAGCTAAATGAAAACCAGTTCAGTTATGGAAGCTCAGAAATTTTAGAGGAAGATTGGGTACAGATAAAAAAAATTCTATCTGATAGAGCTGCTGATGCCATTGTTGTTGACAGTTATAGTGTAGAACCTTGGTTTTTTCATGGGCTTAAAGAATACACGAAATGTCTTATCTATATAGATGATTTACATGTTGCTGATTATCCTGTTGATGTTATAATTAATGGAAATATCAATGCACATACACTCCAGTATCCGATATTGGAAAATCAGAAGAGGTTGTTAGGCTTATCCTATAACTTAATTCGAAATGAGTTTAAACAAATTAATAATCGTGATAAAGAACATCAGCCATGGAACCGAGTCCTTATTACCACAGGGGCTTCAGATCCTAAAGATATAACTGGAAATATTCTGAACTACTTAGTTAAAATGGAACAATTTGAGAGATTTCAATTTAAAGTAGTTTTAGGACAAGCGTTTGGAAAGGATCAAAACGAAAAGAATATATCTTTATACCAAAGATACTCTAATATTGAGTTTTATGAAGCACCGAAAAAAATGAGTAATCTTATGAAATGGGCAGATTATGCAATCAGTGCGGGTGGGAGTACTATCTATGAACTATTTGCGTGTGGGGTAATTGTGCTTGCTTTTATTTATGCAGACAACCAAGTTCAAATAGTTACTAAAGCTTCAGAATTAGGATATCTATACTCACTGGGGAGATATGAAGAACTGGAGGAAGACAAGTTTCTTACTATCTTGAATAGTGTAATGATGAGTAAAAGATTAAATAAAATAATGGTTAAGAAGATACAAGAGGTAGTTGACTGTAAAGGAACAGAACGTTGTGTTGCTACCATATTGGAACTAATCGAAAAGGATTATTAATGGATATAGCTTATTTAGTGTAGCATTTGATTCCTTATGAAAAGACTAAAATATTTATATAAGATATAACAATTAGGAGATATCAATTATGCAATCGAATATTAAAATAAACGAAAAGATAATAGGAGATGGATTTCCAACCTATATTATTGCGGAGATGTCAGCAAATCACAGTGGTAGTATAGAAAATGCCAAGGAGATTATTCGTATAGCAAAACAGAGTGGTGCAGATTGCGTAAAGCTACAAACTTACACACCAGATACAATTACAATTAACTGTGATAATAAATATTTTTTCATAGACAATGGTACTTGGAAAGGAGATTACCTTTATCAATTATATCAAAAGGCATATACTCCATGGGAGTGGCATCAAGAGTTATTTGAGGAAGCCAAGAAGGTAGGAATTGATATCTTTTCCACTCCTTTTGATGTTACTGCAACGGATTTCTTAGAGGAACTAGGCGTTTGTTTCTATAAAATAGCTTCATTTGAAATTGTGGATATTCCATTGATTAAGTATGTTGCTTCTAAGGGAAAACCTATCATAATGTCAACTGGTATGGCTACGTATGAAGAGATTCGAGAAGCTGTTCAAGCAGTTTATTCTACTGGAAACAATAGTTTGGCTTTACTAAAGTGCTCGAGTTCTTATCCTGCAATATCGTCCGATATGAATTTGATAACGATAAAAGACATGAAAGAAAAGTTGAATATACCAATTGGATTATCTGATCACTCAATGGGATCTTTAGGAGCTGTCGTTGCAGTCTCGTTAGGAGCAAATATAATTGAAAAGCATCTAGGATTAGGTGAAGACAGTGATAATCCGGATGCTAAATTTTCTATGAGCCCAAAAGAATTCGAAAATATGGTTAGAGAAGTAAGAAATGCGGAGTTAGCTATTGGTAATGTTAGGTATGGGGCAAGCGGGGATGAAGTTAATAATTTACGCTTTAGAAGATCACTTTTTTTTGTGGAAAGTTTAAAAGCTGGAGAAATTGTTACACAGGATAAAGTAAAAAGTATACGCCCATCAGATGGAATCTCACCAAAGTATATAGATCAAATAATAGGAAAAAGAGTAGTCAGAGATGTTGATATGGGAACACCGGTATCGTGGGAATTATTTTTGGAGGATGATACAAAATAATTATTGTTACGTTCTTAATATAAAATTTTATATATGGTTCTGAGTTATATTTTTTTGTATCTAATTTAAGAAGGGTAACAATCATTAATTGAGAAAGCCGAAAGAGTAGGTAAGGAAATCGTGGCAAAAAATTATGACTTTGAGTTTATTGGACAGGCTAGCTTCCATTCAGAGAAGGAACGTAGTGTAAAAATGTATTTTTCTGAGCCAGAGAGTGGTGTGAATGAAGAAACAGGGATTTTATTGATAATTGCTGGTTATGGTGGTAGTTCAAATTCTAATATCTATAAAAAGATAAGGAACCAATTCGCGGATCAATATAATCTGGTGACTCTACAATGTGATTATTTTGGCTGGGAATTCATGCAAGAACCCAAGCAGCAAGTGCTTAATCTGGAAGCATATCGGGATAAAATGGACAAGGATATGTATGAGAGTTTTCTTAGAAAAGTAAAGGAAGGAACTGCTGATATCTTTTATCAAAAGTTAGGTGTAAATCTAATTGAAAATCTTGAAGAGTCTCTAGATAATTATAATGATCAAGGGATAATACAGGCACTCGATAACTTAGTTGCTCTTAAGATATTGTTAGATATACTAGACTCCAACAAATTAATTTGTAATAAGAAGAGAATAATAGTATCAGGGCATTCGCATGGAGCTTATATTGCATATCTTTGCAATATGTTTGAACCTAATGCATTTTCAATGCTTATAGATAATAGCTCTTATGTTTATCCGATGTTTCTAAATAATGACCGAAGGCTGACATTTTCAAAGGGGTTTGTGTATGAAATCCTATTTCAATATTCAATACGTAAGCTATCGTATGATTCTGAGTTTTACGATTTAAAGTTGCTGTATTCTATGTTTGAGAATAAGGCTAATATCATATCATTTCATGGAATTAATGACAATTTTCTATCATTTCAGGAAAAAAAGGAGTTTTTGGATAAAGTATCAAATACAGTGTTAGAGGTTATCGATGAAAATAGAATAAATGACATATTCAAGTCTTGTAATCACGGGCTAGATGCTGACTTTATTAAATTTTTTGATTATGTTTGGAAGCAATATCCGCAATTTCTTACAAAAAAAGAAACATTATATTTTAGTGAGCAGGTTATAAAAACTAGCACTAAGTGCTATCTAATTGACATGAGGTTAGGAGTTCCAAGAATATCAATAAGTTAGAAATAACATTTAAGAATTAGTATGTTATATTTATCCTATTTTTGTATAAAGATTTTAATTTAATTGCCGATAACCATTATAGTGGAATCAAAGATTCTCTTTATCATGCAATCGCTTTGTATCATAATGAGACAAATTATAAAAAGGAGAGAATATATGAATTATGAGGTTAAAACACGTAGGCGATGGAGCAATCTATTTTCTTACTCTAATATTGTTAAGTTTCTAGGTTGTTTTTTATTAGTGTTCTTATTTACTGCAAGCTTGACTGCCTTTGGTAAGTCAGGTAGAAGTATTACATATAATGATATCACCATTGACCATACGAATGAAGAGATAAGAATTGTGGTACAACCTGGTGCTACAATTCTTTATTGTGACGCTAAAAAACTTGACTGGATGGAAGCAATCACGATGACGGAAGGAAGTAATTCTGTTGCTGTCATTGATATTTCATGGATTAGCCGTTCTAAAGAATTTATTTTAGGTATCAAGGATGCAAGTGAGACTTCCAATGATGCTATGATTCAAATTAACTTACAACCTAGAGAAGAAAGCCTTAAGGTTGGGTTAAGTGGTCAATCAGTTCTTATTGATAAAGTTGTAAACAAGCCTTTGGAGGTTGTATATCCAAATACTTATATCATTAATTCTGTATGTGAAGAATATGGTTATGTTTACTTTTATACAGGTAGCGGTTATTTTGCAAGATATTACGAAGAATACAGTAATATTGAGTGGAAAAATGGCTCTGACGGAGAATGGAGAAATTTTGAAGAATTTAATCCAGCACTTTATGCTAATAAAGGTGCGTCCTTGTATTTCAGAATTAAGTCTTCTGGAGAAGAAAAACTGACTAGTGTTGTTGATAAGCAAGGGATTTATGTAACACAGGGAGCTCCTGCCGGTAAAGAAGTTCGTTTGAATTATACCAAACTTACGACTGCTCCAAAGGTAGTTTTGGATGGTAGTGACTTAACCGTTGGATTACGAGCTGGATATGAATATCGTGTTCTTCCAGACGGTGAATGGATCAATGTTGTAGATGCACATGCCAATGTATTAGGAAGAGTAGAACCTGTATCCTTATATTCTTTATATAAAAAATATGATGTTAATGACAATTCAAAAAATGTTAAATTTCCATTCCAATATCAAAAGTTTGATTTGGAAGTAAGAATTGCTGCTAATTCCAAAAAACCATCCTCTAATATTTCTGATGTTAATGTTATAGCTCCGAAGACAACAGAAACTACAGGAATTGAGATCTCCTATGCATTACCATATAGCAAAAAAAGCGGAATTATGTTTAGTAATTCGAATCCAGACAGCTATCAAGTAGCACTGATTAGTAGTAAGTACTGCGGTGGTGTAGGTTCCTTCGATGACTCTAAGGTGGATTATACCGATGTTAGATGGTACACAGTGAAAGCGGGAACAAAAGAAAAACCATCTTCAGTTAAGATACCTAGTTCAGTGTACACTGGGAAAAACGAAGTAGAACAACCAATTCTAATTTATCGTATAGCACCAGTGAAAGAATCGAAAACACTAAAACAAGTAATAGCTTCTAAGGCTATCGCAGTTAATTTACCAACCGAGGTAGTTCAGACAGCTACGGATACTGTACAATCTAAGGTTGAGCTTGTACAAGGAGCATCAGCAGAAGGTAAAATTGAAGTTTCTACAACGAATGTTTCTGTTGGAGCAACTCCAAGAATTTCTGCTCCGAAAAAACCAACAGGCCTTACGATTACAGCAGATAAAGTAAAAACAGATGGAAAGTTTACTATAACGGTGAAGATTTCAAGTTCTGCTAAGGTAGTGGATTCTTATAAGTTTACTGTAACAGTGGAAGGAATAAAGAAGGAATATACAGTTACTATAAAGGAAAAGCCTCCAACACCTACTCCTACACCAACAGCAACACCTACACCTACGCCTTAGGATATCACTATAGTTGAGAATAACCATCCAAATATGGAAGGTTCTGCTTTGGAGAAAAACCACTTTAATAGTGATAGATAGCTACTATCCTTTGAAAAATCATGATACCTTTATGATTCAGTAGCTATAATTGCTAATTCCATTAATTTTTATAATAAATCGAAAACTAGGTAATCCGCCCATATTCTGATATAATAATTAGTATTGAGAACAATACTGATTAACTGGAGGAATAATATGGGCGGATTTTTTGGTGTAGCTTCTAAGACTGATTGCGTATTTGACTTATTCTTTGGAACGGATTATCATTCCCATCTCGGAACTAGAAGAGGTGGTATGGCAGTTTACGGGGAAGGTGGTTATGATCGTGCCATACACAATATTGAGAATTCCCCATTTCGTACGAAATTTGAGAAAGATGTGAATAAGATGAAGGGAAACATTGGGATAGGTTGTATCTCTGATTTTGAACCACAACCGCTTATTGTTCGTTCCCATCATGGTACTTATGCGATTACAACAGTTGGTAAGATAAATAATAGTGAAGAAATTGTAAATAAGATATTTCAGTCTGGTAATCCACACTTTTTAGAAATGAGTGGTGGGGATATTAATCCTACAGAGCTAGTAGCAGCTATAATCAATCAAAAAGATCATCTTGTAGAAGGAATCCGCTATGCTCAGGAAATCATAGAGGGCTCCATGACGCTACTTTTGATGACACCGAAGGGGATTTATGCAGCTAGAGACAGAATGGGGAGAACTCCGGTATCGATCGGTGAAAAAGAAGGAGCATTTTGTGCTTCCTTCGAAAGTTTTGCGTATCTGAATCTTGGTTATACGGAGTATAAAGAGCTAGGTTCGGGTGAAATAGTCGTTATCACGCCAGAGGGAGTACAGACGTTAAGCGAGCCATCTTCTGATATGAAAATATGTACGTTTCTCTGGGTTTACTATGGGTATCCATCCTCTTCCTATGAGGGTGTTAGTGTTGAGAAGATGCGTTACCGTTGTGGTGATTTACTTGCACAAAGAGATCAGGTAAGACCGGATATTGTAGCCGGTGTTCCAGACTCTGGAACAGCTCATGCGATTGGATATGCGAATCGCTCTGGAATACCATTTTCCCGTCCGTTCATCAAATATACTCCAACTTGGCCACGATCTTTTATGCCAACAATGCAAAGCCAGAGAGATTTGATTGCTAAGATGAAATTAATTCCGGTTCATGATCTAATTAAGGACAAAAGCTTGCTACTCATTGATGATTCGATTGTCCGAGGGACACAACTTCGCGAGACAACAGAGTTTTTATATCAAAGTGGCGCGAAAGAAGTCCATATTCGTCCGGCATGTCCACCTCTACTATACGGATGTAAATATCTAAACTTTTCTAGATCAACTTCAGAAATGGATTTGATAACCAGACGCGTTATCGCAGAAGCGGAGGGTGAACATGCAAAGGAAGTGTTGCCAGAGTATGCAAACCCAGAGTCGGATCGTTATCAGTACATGCTCGATCAAATTAGGGCTAAACTTAACTTTACCTCATTGCGTTATCATCGTTTGGATGATATGATAAAGTCAGTTGGAATTTCACCATGTAAGTTATGTACCTATTGTTGGAGTGGCAAGGAATAGTAATCAAATCTTCAAGCAGATTTGATAATAACGGGTATTAGTATGAAGCATACATTTACAAAAAATCTAGAAGATTGTCCAGTTATTGCAGCCATAAAAGATTCTGAAGGGTTAGAAAGCTGCCTTTCGTCTGATAGCAGTATTGTTTTTATCCTGTTTGGGGATATTCTTACGATTTCAGATATTGTAAGTCGTTTGAAGGAACATGGGAAACTCGCTATGGTTCATGTTGATTTGATATCAGGGCTAAGTTCCAAAGAAGTTAGTGTTGATTTTATTAAAGAACATACAAGAGCAGACGGCGTTATATCGACAAAGCCACTGTTAATCAAGAGGGCAAAAGAATTATCACTATACACAATTTTACGCCTTTTTGTGATTGATTCCATGGCTTACGAAAACATTAAAAAACAATGCGCGAATGTAAAACCAGATTGTATAGAGATTCTACCCGGTGTTATGCCAAAGGTAATTAAAAAAATATGTAATACACAAGAGATACCTGTAATAGCAGGTGGCTTAATATCAGACAAAGAGGATATTATGCAAGCCTTGGACGCTGGAGCAGTCTCTATTTCAACGACCAACCCGAAGGTATGGTTTATGTGATTATGATTCGTCACTACGACTGGTTTGCAAATAGAACCCTTTTGTGTTAGAATGAATATAATAAAAGAGGTTTACGAATGTTGTTAGATAATCTTGAGAATCTGTATGATTGATAATAACTAACAGATACTCGAAGACAATTAAATAGTATTGCGTGAGAATTGGAGTCAAGCAAATGTATACTGCCTAGGCAGTGCATTTTGCTTGGCTTTTTTTATTCCTTAGAATCAAATGATTTCATATCATTCTAGGATTAGCATCTTTTCATATTTTTATTAATACATGGTAAGTTATAAAGCAATGCAAGTGATAAGTATATCGATAAGCATGGTTTAAGAAGGAAAGGAAGGTGTTTTTATGTATGATGTCATAATTATTGGAGCGGGTGTTATAGGGTGTTCTGTAGCAAGAGAGTTATCAAAGTATGAGAGAAAAATTCTTGTTGTGGATAAAGCAAGCGATATCTGTGAAGGAACATCGAAAGCGAATAGTGGAATTATTCATGCTGGATTTGATGCAAAACCAGGGAGTCTAAAGGCAAAATTCAATATTATTGGAAATCAAATGATGGAGGAACTCTCAAAACAGTTGGATTTCCCCTTTCAACGAAATGGCTCATTGGTACTGGGATTTACGAAAGAGGATTTAATAGAACTTGAAAAGTTAAAATCGCAGGGTGAGATAAATGGAGTAAGGGAGTTAGAGATAATAACCGGTGAGAACGTAAGAGAATTAGAGCCTAATCTTTCAAAAGAAGTAATAGGAGCTTTGTATGCAAAACAGGGTGGCATTGTATGTCCTTTTCATTTCACGATAGCATTGGCTGAGAATGCGTTTCTCAATGGGGCTGAATTTATGCTAAATACAGAGGTATTACAGATCAGTAGAGTGTCAGCCACGGAGGAGATTCCATTTGATTTTTATCATATAGAAACCAATCAGGGAATATTAAGAAGTAGGACAGTTGTAAATGCAGCTGGAGTATATGCAGATCTATTTCATAATATGGTGAGTGAACATAAGATAAAAATTGTACCAAGAAAAGGTGAGTACTGCCTCTTTGATAAATGTGTCGGAAATTATGTTCATAAGACAGTTTTTCAGCTGCCGTCTAAGATGGGAAAAGGTGTACTGGTTACCCCAACTGTACACGGTAATCTTTTAGTAGGGCCAACCGCAGAGGATGTATTAGATAAAGAAGATATCAGTACATCGGAGGACGGGTTAAAAGAGGTTCTTAAAAAAGCCTCGAGGAGTGTAACAGATCTCCCTATAAAACAAGCGATTACTTCCTTCGCTGGACTTCGCGCGCATGAAGAATCAGGCGATTTTATCATAGGAGAATGTGAGGATGCAAAAGGCTTTTTTGATGTCGCAGGAATAGAATCTCCGGGACTTACTTGCGCTCCTGCGATAGGGGAATATATCTCTAATATAATGTCACAGTATTTGCCGGCCAACTTAAAATCATCTTTTCAAGCGTCCAGGAAAGGGTTTATTTCGATTGCTCATGCCAGTTTTGAAGAACGGAAGCAATACATTAGTGAAAATCCAGCTTATGCGAATGTGATATGCCGTTGTGAAATGGTTACGGAAGGTGAAATCATGGATGCTATTCATAGACCACTTGGAGCGACAACACTGGATGGAATTAAGCGTAGAACTAGAGCAGGGATGGGGCGTTGTCAATCAGGCTTTTGTTCTCCAAAGGTTATGGGAATTTTAGCGAGGGAATTAAAGGTAGACCCTTCTGCTATAACAAAATCAGGAGAAGGAGCCTATCTAATCACTGGATTTAATAAGGATGATGTCGTATGAAAGATCAAGCTTTTCACACATTGCGATAGAATGGAGGATATGATATGAACTATGATATTGTAATTATCGGTGGTGGACCTGCGGGGTTAGCAGCAGCTCTTGGAGCAAGAGAATCAGGGAAAGCTTCTATCTTAATTATCGAGCGAGAGAGGGAACTTGGAGGTATCTTAAATCAATGTATTCATACAGGTTTTGGACTGACAACATTTAACGAAGAGTTAACAGGGCCAGAGTATACACAGCGTTTTATAGAAGAAGTAGAAGGAAAAAATATTACGGTGATGCTTCAAACAATGGTAATTGAAATAACAAAAGAGAAACAGATCACTGCAATGAACATAGAGAGAGGCTGCTTTCTCATTGAAGCAAAAGCTATTGTGCTTGCTATGGGCTGTAGAGAACGACCAAGAGGAGCTTTAAATATTCCGGGATATCGGCCAGCCGGTATTTATTCTGCTGGAACCGCACAGCAATATGTGAATGTAGAAGGTAGAATGCCAGGGAAAGAAGTAGTAATTCTTGGTTCAGGTGATATCGGGTTAATTATGGCAAGGAGACTAACCTTAGAGGGGGCAAAAGTTAAGCTAGTAGCAGAGATTCTGCCTTACTCCAGTGGGTTAAAGCGTAATATAGTACAATGTCTGGATGATTATCAGATACCACTTAGGTTAAGCCATACAGTAGTAGCGATTGATGGGAAGGATAGGGTGAAGGGGGTTACCATAGCGAAAGTGGATGAGCGGTTACAACCAATCAAAGGAACAGAAGAATATATTTCCTGCGATACTCTATTGCTTTCCGTTGGTTTGATACCGGAAAATGAATTGTCTGCAATGCTCTCCGTCACCTTTAATCCATCAACCGGCGGAGCCATTGTATATGAAAATCTTGAGACAAGTGTTGCTGGGGTATTTGCCTGCGGAAATGTACTACATGTACACGATTTAGTTGATAATGTGTCAGCGGAAGCGAGATTTGCAGGGAAATATGCAGCAGAGTATTTAAATCGTACAATGGAAGAAGAACTTGCGGTGATTCCTCTATATGCAGGAGAAGGAATCCGCTATACAGTTCCTAATCAATTGCGTATCTCAAGATTAGAGGAGCAGACGATTGTCCGTTTCCGCGTGAACAAACCATGTTCCAATGCTTATCTTTGTATTTACTTTAATGATATTCGGGTGGATCGAAAGAGTAAAAGAAATATAACACCAGGTGAGATGGGGCAGATAATAATAAATAAAAAGGATATCAGTAAATATCCAAAGATAAATCAGATTACGATAACAATGGAAGATAAGTAAAATAGTTAATAGTTAAGATTACGATAACAATGGAAAATAAGTAAAATAAATAATAGCTATGATTCAATAAAAATGGAAGTGGAGTAAGACTATGATATTTCAACTGGTCATAAAACGATAAATTAGGTGCGTTAATTACATGTGTAGAAATGAGGTGTAGAATGGAAACAAGAGTATTTACGTGTATCAGATGTCCTATGGGTTGTGAACTTACTGCGAGCATAAGTGAACATGGTGTTATAACAGTAAAGGGAAATGCCTGTATTCGTGGGGAGCAGTATGCAAAAAAGGAACTGATAAACCCATTACGAGTTTTGACTACTACAGTTCGGGTAATCGGAGGAATTCAGGCACTGGTTCCTGTGAGAACAAGGGGGGAAATTCCAAAAGAGAAAATTATGGATGGTATAAGACAGTTAAAGCAGATACAAGTAAAAGCACCGATTCAAATAGGTGAAGTAGTTGTCGAAAATCTCGTGGATTCAGGGGTTGCGGTAATTGCTACAAAAACTGTAAGAAAAAGAGAATAATTAATATTATTTATTAAAGCATTTTCTAAAAAATGACGAAGTATGTAGAATATAAGATAACATACCAATTCATAAGAAAGTAACATAGGAGGAATCAATTATGATAACAGTATCCGCTTGCCTTATTGCTAGAAATGAGGAAGAAGTGTTAGCAAGATGCTTAGATTGTGTACAGAGGATAGCAGATGAGATCGTGATTGTGGATACTGGCTCAACAGATCGGACAAAGGAGATTGCCAGTCGATATACGAATTTAATTTATGACTTTACATGGGTGGATGATTTTTCTGCTGCAAGAAACTTTTCCTTTTCAAAGGCATCTATGGATTATCTATATGTCGCTGATGCAGATGAAATAATAGAAGAAGAACAGATATATAATTTTCTTAGATTAAAAGAGACATTATTACCAGAAATTGAAATTGTGCAAATGTATTATTGCAATCAGTTGGAATTTAATACAACCTATAATTATGATAAAGAGTATCGTCCAAAACTTTATAAGAGAGTAAGAGAGTTTCGCTTTTATGACCCGTTACATGAAGCAGTACGCTTAGAACCTATGATCTATGACAGTGAAATAGAAATTATTCATAAACCCCTATCCAATCATGCACCTAGAGACTTTGCTACCTATCAAAAAATTATAGCACGAGAGGAAAAACTCTCTGAGAAACTACGTTCTATGTATGCTAGGGAGTTATTTATTGCGGGTAAGGATCGTGATTTTATTGATGCGTTTGAATACTTTTGTAACGTTGCACTCCATAATACCTTAGGATTAACAGAATTAAAACAATGTCAGTGTGTAATCGCAAGGGGTGCTAGATTACAACAAATTGACCATGAGTTTTTTAAAGTATGCTTAAAGAATGTTGCTTGTGGAGAGCCTTCCTCTGAAATATGCTATGAATTAGGGGAACATTATCGTCTAAGTGGAGATAATGTGGAAGCTGTTCTTTGGTACTATAATGCTGCATTCGAAACAGAAGCAGAATTAAATCTTCATTATCAAGGGGATTATCCTTTAAACCAACTCGCACTTTGTTATCACAACTTAGGAAATGAAGAAGAAGCATTAAAGTATGAAAGGTTGCGAGATGAATGGAAAGCGCAAAAGAGGTAAATCCTATTTATAAATAGATAAGGGAGGCAAAAAAGTAAAATACAAGTAGATAGATGTAACGATAAGTAGTCATAGAAGGAAGATAACGAACAATAGCAATCATCAGATAGCAAAACAATGATAATAAATAGTAAATATATAAAACAAATTAGAAAAAATATAAAATAATAAGTAATAAAAATAATAATAAATAAGTAGAAATAAGTAAGGAATAATATTGAGTTAAGAGCGAATGTATGCTTGCTAATTTCTTGTGATAGAGTTATTATAAAGCTAGAAATTAATATAGTAACCAACGAAGTGGTATGTGGATGCCTAAGAAGCAGAATTAGCAAAACAGCGCATATGAGGTAGGATAAGCAGCTGAGAGATATGTTAAGAATAAAGAATAGGTACGATTTGATATGATTTCTGCCTTTTTAAAATGATATAAGAGGTGATGATATGATTTTTTTAATGATTACAGTAGCAATTTTTGCATTAGACTTTTTTATTAAGCAGTATATTGAGAAAAACAAAACAATTGGTAAAAGTGAAAAGATTTTAAAAGATCGTATCATTATTACAAAATATCATAACCAGGGAGCTTTTTTGAATTTCATGGAAAAGAGAAGAGATATTCTCTTGGTGATATCAGGTATCATGATTGGTGGTATTACAATATTAATGGCAATCATATTTCCTCAAAAGGGAAAAAGACTTCTTAAGACAGGCATTGCATTTTTAGCCGGTGGTGCTGCCAGTAATGTATATGATAGGCTTAGAAGAGGATATGTAGTTGATTATTTTAGTTTTTCATTTTATAAAAAAGTAATATTTAACATATCAGACTTTTTTATTTTCCTTGGAAGTATTATTTTAGCTGTCCGCATTATATTTAAAGGATTAGAGTAGAGATAAAACCAATAACAGTGAGCTTGCTTGCAGAAAAGAGAGATAAGCGCATCCAAAACAAAAAATGAAGCATAGGAAAATGGCAAATTCGCCACTTCTTATGCTCCTTTTATACTTCTTTGTAACTTACAAAAATTCATAATGAATTAGCCATAGAAAAATAGTTTTGTTCGAAAGGTAGTTGAACTAATTAGTGCACACAAAATTGTTTTTTTGTAAAATCGCTTAGAGTTATCGATTCGAATTGTCTAAAGCAGCTCCTACAAATCCCCTAAAAAGTGGATGAGGGCGATTTGGACGTGACTTAAATTCTGGATGTGCTTGCGTTGCGATAAACCATGGATGATCTAAAAGTTCGATCATTTCAACGATTCTACCATCCGGGCTAAGACCAGACAATTTTACTCCATGACGAATTAGTTCTTCTCGATAATAGTTATTCACCTCATAGCGATGACGATGACGTTCCGTTATCGTTGCGGACTGATAAAGCTCATACGCCTTGCTAGTTTTATCAAGAATACAAGGATAAGAGCCAAGTCTTAATGTTCCGCCAATATCTTCAATACCATCTTGTTCTGGCATAAGGTGAATGACTGGATGGGTAGTCTCAGGATTTAATTCTACACTATGTGCGTCTGAAAAACCTAGAACATGACGGGAAAATTCTACTACTGCAAGCTGCATGCCAAGACATAGTCCAAGGTAAGGAAGTTTGTGCTCCCTTGCATATTGAATCGCTAAAATCTTTCCTTCGATTCCGCGATCACCGAATCCTCCTGGGACAAGGACACCACTAACCTCTTGTAAAAGTTCTGCTACTGTTTCCTTTGTTACTGATTCCGAAGGAATCCACTTAATTTGAATGGAAGCATTATGGGCAACAGCTCCATGTTTTAAAGATTCCACTACACTAATGTAAGCATCGTGAAGTTGTGTGTATTTTCCTACCAAGGCTACCGTAACATCACGGGTAGGATTTTTTAAAGAATAGACCATATCCTCCCAATCCTTTAGGTCTGGTTTCGGACAGTTTAGGTGAAGACATTCACAGGCAACATCAGCAAGGTGCTCCTCTTCCATCATAAGTGGAATTTCGTACAAGGTATCCGCATCGAGATTCTGAAGGACATGAGTGCGAGGAACATTACAAAAGAGGGCGATTTTTTCACGAATTCCTGGCTCAAGAGGAAGCTCTGTACGGCACATTATAATATCTGGCTGAATTCCCATTCCTTGAAGGTCCTTTACACTTGCTTGGGTCGGCTTTGTTTTCATTTCTCCTGAAGCTTTTAGGTAAGGGATTAATGTTACATGAATGAGAATTGCATTTTCTCTTCCTACATCATGTTGAAATTGTCGTATTGCTTCTAAAAAAGGCTGGCTTTCAATATCGCCTACGGTTCCACCGACCTCGATAATAGCGATGTGTGTTTCGCTACAACCATCGTTACGATAAAAGCGACTCTTGATTTCGTTTGTGATGTGTGGGATAACCTGAACGGTTCCTCCGCCAAAGTCTCCTCGTCTTTCTTTCGATAATACGGTCCAATAAATCTTACCAGTAGTTACGTTAGATTGTTTTGTCAGACTTTCGTCGATAAAACGTTCATAATGACCAAGATCAAGATCAGTCTCAGCACCATCATCCGTTACAAAGACCTCACCGTGCTGGATTGGATTCATGGTACCTGGATCAATATTAATGTACGGATCAAATTTTTGCATTGTTACATGATATCCTCTAGCCTTCAACAGTCGACCAAGAGAAGCGGCGGTGATACCCTTGCCAAGACCAGATACGACACCGCCGGTTACAAAAACATATTTTACGCCCATAGTTAGCTCCCTCCTATAAATGCTCTGAGTTCACCGGTGGGTGACCGGCTCCCCAGAAAACAAGATAATTAGTTAAAACAAAAAAAGCATTCAAAATCTTGGCCTTTTGCAGAAAAAGGGTCACGGATGTCCGGACATATCAAGATTTTAAACGCTAACACCTTCGCTAGTGTATTAAAAAAACAAATTATATTATAATACTATTATGACACAAAATCCAGTATTTTTTTATTGATTAGGAAAAAACTTAATAACAGGTAGATATATAAAAAATATAGATTTCTATGGCACAAAACCAAACCAGTGATACTAAAATAATTAAAATCTTGTATTTAGTATAGGTTTTACGCATAACATCTGTTATAATGATAGTCAAATTGTGCGGTAATTAAACATTTCTTTCATAGTTTGGACACAAAAATTTCAGAACTTAAAACTTGATTTATATTTTAAGTATCATTATAATGAAACTATGTTTTTAATGGAAAAAATTAAAACGAATTCGTTAGGAGGATCCGATGGATAATAGAGATAAAAATGGAGGAGACAAGAAAAAGTCCGGACCAGGAAAACGCGGTTGGATATTTAGTCTTGTTGCAGCCTTAATCATGGTAATGCTCTTTTCTTTTATGTCAAGACAGTTAGAACAGAGCAGAATCGAAGAAATTACATTTAATGAGTTTCTATCGATGGTTGAAAATAATAGCCAAAATAAGATTGAGCGAGTGGAATTTGATTATAGCAAAAATCAGTATATTGTATATACAGAACAATTAAAAACCAATCCACGAGAGAAAATCTATGTGACTGGTATTGCACATGACTATGCTATCAGTGAAATATTATTAGAAAAAGATATTCCCTTTGAGCCGAGCCGTAATATCAATGAAACATCAATCATAGATATATTGCTAGCTTATGTGTTGCCTTTTGTTTTAATCTATGGAGTTATGTTTTTCATATTCCGCATGGTTTCAAAGAATAGCGGCGGAATGATGGGAGTAGGGAAAAGCAATGCAAAGGTATATGTCGAAAAAGAAACAGGTGTAACCTTTAAGGATGTTGCAGGTCAGGAAGAGGCGAAGGAATCCTTGACAGAATTGGTGGATTTTCTTCATAATCCTGGAAAGTATACCAGAATTGGTGCGAAACTACCAAAAGGTGCCCTTCTTGTGGGTCCTCCGGGTACAGGTAAAACTTTATTAGCAAAAGCCGTAGCAGGAGAAGCAAAGGTTCCGTTTTTCTCCCTGTCAGGTTCTGATTTTGTCGAGATGTTTGTTGGTGTAGGTGCATCCCGTGTACGTGACTTGTTTAAGCAGGCACAAAGTCAAGCACCATGTATTGTATTTATAGATGAGATTGATGCCATAGGTAAGAGCAGAGATTCTCATTATGGCGGTGGCAATGATGAACGAGAGCAAACTCTTAATCAGTTACTCTCCGAGATGGATGGTTTTGATACATCCAAAGGTATCGTTATCTTAGCAGCTACGAATCGACCAGAAGTACTAGATAAGGCACTTCTTCGTCCAGGACGTTTCGATCGAAGAGTTATCGTAGATAAGCCGGACCTAAAGGGTCGTATAGACATTTTAAAAGTTCATGCGAAGAATGTATTAATGCATGATTCTGTAGATTTAGAAGCGATTGGACTTGCAACCAGTGGTGCGGTTGGTTCTGATTTAGCCAATATGATTAATGAAGCTGCGATTTTAGCGGTAAAGGAAGGGCGTACAGTCGTTACTCAGAATGATTTGTTTGAATCTGTAGAGGTTGTTATTGCTGGTAAAGAGAAAAAGGATCGTATTCTTGGACCAGAAGAAAAGAAGATAGTTGCATATCACGAAGTTGGACATGCCTTAGTAACTGCTCTTGAGAAAAAAGCAGAACCCGTGCAGAAGATTACCATAGTTCCTCGTACGATGGGATCTCTTGGTTATGTAATGCAAGTACCAGAGGAAGAAAAGTATCTGATGAGTAAGGATGAGTTACTTGCACGAATTGTTACCCTATATGGTGGACGTGCTGCAGAAGAATTAGTCTTTGGATCAATTACAACGGGAGCATCCAATGATATTGAGAAAGCAACCTCCCTTGCTCGTGCTATGGTAACACAGTATGGTATGTCAGATCGATTTGGGTTGATAGGATTAGAATCTGTAGAAAATCGTTATCTAGATGGTAGACCGGTACTTAACTGTGGAGATGCTACTGCAGCGGAAATTGATAGTGAAGTAATGTTAATTCTTAAGAAGTGTTATGATCGCGCGAAAGAGTTATTGGCAGATAACCGTGATGTATTAGATAAGATAGCAGACTTCCTAGTAAATAAAGAAACGATTACAGGAAAAGAATTCATGAAGATTTACCGTGAGGTAAAGGGAATTCCAGAAGAAGAAACAAAGAAAGAATTAATCTCATCTGAGGAAACAGGTAAAATTCAAGAAGCACCTGTAATAATCAAGGAAGATCAAGAGGATAACTCTGCATTAGTAACAGCAGCAGAGCTGAAGGAAAAAACGGAAACTGAGGAAGAAAAGAATAGTAACTCAGAGAATACCGTATTATAGTGACAAGGAAAAGAGTTACTACGGATGCATGTCCCTAGTAACTCTTTCCGGTTGGAATAAGAAAAAGTTATAGCAAAATTAAAATCTCAAATTCCAAGCCCCGCAAGGGCACAATAGAAATGAGGATAACTATGTTTGATTTAGAAGAAGAACTGAAGAAACTCCCAGCAAAACCAGGTGTCTACATAATGCATAATAAGTTAGATGAAATTATCTATGTAGGCAAGGCAATCAGTTTAAAAAATCGTGTAAGACAGTATTTTCAGAGCAGTAGGAATCTTTCAACAAAGATACAACAGATGGTGAGTCATATCGACCATTTTGAATATATTATCGTGGACTCTGAGATGGAGGCATTGGTACTTGAGTGTAACTTGATTAAAGAACATCGTCCAAAATATAATACGATGCTTAAGGACGATAAAAGCTATCCTTATATTAAAGTAACCGTAAATGAAGCTTATCCACGAGTATTATTTGCGAGACAGCAGAAGAAAGATAAGGCAAAGTATTTTGGACCATATACGAGTTTAGGTGCAGTAAAAGATATACTCGACCTTCTGCGCCGCATCTATTTTATTCGTACTTGTAATCGAAATTTACCAAAGGATATCGGTATGGAGCGCCCTTGTCTATACTATCATATCAAACAATGTAAGGCACCATGCCAAGGGTATATATCAGAAGAAGAATATCGTAAGTCGATTGACGAAGTGATTGAATTTCTGAATGGAAACTATGCGCTAGTCACAAAAGATTTGCAAGCGAAGATGAAGGCGGCTTCTGAAAGTTTAGAATTTGAAGAAGCAGCAGGATATCGCGATTTATTACTAAGCGTTGAAAAGTTAAGTCAGAAGCAAAAAGCATCGGATGTAGATGGTGTCGATCGAGATATCATTGCATTTGCGAGTACTGGTGATGAAGCAGTTGCCCAGGTGTTTTTTATTCGGGATGGTAAGATGCTTGGTAGAGAACATTACCATATCACTGGAGTGGCCAATGAGAGTAGGTCAAGTATTATGACTAACTTTGTGAAGCAATTCTATGCGGGCACACCATATATTCCTAGAGAATTATTGCTGTCCGAGCCTTTGGAGGAAGAGGAACTTATCAGTGAGTGGTTAAGTACGAAGCGTGGGCAAAAGGTTCGAATCCATGTACCGAAAAAGGGAGATAAGGAACGCCTTGTTGAACTCGCTGAAAAAAATGCATCACTGGTATTACAACAAGATTCTGAAAAAATTCAACGAGAAGAAGCAAAAACCATTGGTGCTGTTAGGCACATTGCAGATATGCTTTCTCTTCCAGGAATATATCGTATGGAATCCTTCGATATCTCTAACACCAATGGGTTTGAATCTGTTGGTTCTATGGTTGTTTATGAGAATGGGAAACCAAAACGAAATGATTATCGAAAATTTAAAATTAAATCAGTACAAGGCCCAGACGACTATGCATCGATGCGTGAGGTGCTAACTAGAAGATTTTCCCATGGAAAGAGGGAAGCGGAAGAACTTGCGAAGAAAAATATTGATATTAGTCATGGAAGCTTTACAAGGTATCCGGATTTAATTTTGATGGATGGTGGTCGGGGACAGGTGAATATAGCCCTTGAGGTCTTAGAAGAACTAAAATTAGCTATTCCAGTGTGCGGCATGGTGAAGGACGATAATCATAGAACAAGAGGGTTATATTACAATAATGTTGAAATTCCTATCGATACTCATAGTGAAGCGTTTCGGTTAATCACGAGAATACAAGATGAAACCCACCGGTTTGCAATAGAGTATCATCGCTCTCTTCGTTCTAAAGCACAAGTTCGTTCGATTCTGGATGATATCGATGGGGTAGGACAGACGAGAAGAAGAGCACTTATGAAACATTTTGTTTCCATCGAGGCAATAAAAGAAGCAAGTATCGAAGAATTAATGAAGGTACCATCCATGAACAAGCTCTCTGCAACAAAAGTATATGAGTTTTTTCATTCTTCTGTTGAAAATGCTAATGTAACAACCTAATTTTATGAGAAATAAGGCAACTTGTTACTTAACATGTTTATAAAATATACCGTTATTGAATGGAAAACTCATTTGGGAGTGGTTGCTAATAAAGGGTGAATATGATAGAATGTGGGAAGAATGAGCTTTAGCATTAGAAGAAAATTATGAATTATAATATGATATAGAATACGCAAAGGAGATTGTTATGTATACTGTTGAATTGGGAAAATTAGTGGAAAAGATGAACCTGGAAAACTGCACTCCTGAAATTGATATCAGCAGCATTCAAATAACACAGCCTGATGTGAATCGTCCTGCGTTACAGCTGACTGGTTTTTTTGATTATTTTGATTCTGATCGTGTTCAGATTATAGGAAATGTAGAACACGCATATATGCAAAAGATGGAGAAGGATCATGGTCTTGGGATTATGAAAAAGCTAATGAGCTTTAAGATGCCGTGTATTGTTTTCTGTCGTGGTATTGAAGTTTCAGAAGATTTTAAAGAAGTTGCAGTGGAAGAAGGAGTGCCTATTTTTCGTACAGAGAAGACAACCTCCTCTTTTATGGCGGAAGTAATTCGTTGGCTAAAGGTAGAGTTAGCCCCAAGAATATCTATACATGGAGTATTGGTTGATGTCTATGGTGAAGGTATTTTGATTATGGGAGAGAGCGGGATTGGAAAAAGTGAGGCTGCTCTTGAATTAATTAAACGTGGCCATCGTCTTGTTACCGATGACTTAGTTGAGATTAAGAAAGTTAGTGATGATACGTTAATTGGTACTGCACCAGATATTACACGTCATTTTATAGAGTTACGCGGTATTGGTATTATTGACGTAAAGACGTTATTCGGTGTTGAGAGCGTTAAGAATACACAATCCATTGATTTAGTTATTAAGTTAGAAGAATGGAATCGAGATAAAGAATATGATCGTCTTGGCTTAGAAGAGCAATATATTGAATTCCTTGGTAACAGGGTGGTATGTCATAACATACCAATTCGTCCAGGACGTAATCTGGCTGTTATTTGTGAATCAGCTGCCGTAAATTATCGTCAAAAGAAGATGGGTTACAATGCAGCTCAGGAATTATATAATCGTGTTACAAACAATTTAATGAAGAAGAGCAAGTAAGATACAGATAGGGTGAACTGCGTTTAAAGTAGGTGGTCAGAAAGCTGATTGGTAAACATAATGAGGTTATGAGCAAGTAGCGTAAGCGGATTGCGAATATCCGCTTTGACCTACTAGAATAAATGCGCAGTACAACATTCATTATAATTAAAATACCAGGGGGATTGGTCACATGGATAAGTTTTGCTTTGGAATTGATATTGGTGGCACAACAATCAAATGCGGTTTATTTACAGAGAATGGCGAGTTAAAAGAAAAATGGGAGATTCCCTCCAGAACAGAGAATGGCGGAATTCAGGTTCCTCAAGATGTAGCAGATACAATAGAAGTGAAATTGAAAGAACTTACCATTGAGAAGAAGGATGTTATTGGAGTCGGAATTGGTGTACCTGGTCCAATTACAGAGGATGGGACTGTCTTAAAGTGCGCCAATCTAGGCTGGGATATTTTTAACGTGAATGAAAAAATGAGTGCACTTACTGGTCTTAAAGTAGCGAGTGCAAATGACGCAAATGTCGCTGCCCTTGGAGAAATGTGGATGGGCGGTGGTAAAGGATATAAAAACGTTGTTATGGTGACTCTAGGTACTGGTGTAGGTGGTGGAGTTATCTTGAATGGTAAGATTGTTGCAGGAAGTAATGGCGGCGGCGGTGAAATCGGTCATATGACAGTGAATCTTCAGGAGACTGAAACCTGCGGATGCGGTGGACATGGTCATTTAGAACAATATGCATCCGCGACTGGAATTGTGCGCCTTGCAAAGAAAAGATTGTTAGATACGAGTGTTATTACCTCACTTCGTGAGCTTACTACGATTACCGCGAAAGATATTTTTGACCATGCAAAAGAAGGAGATAAGGTGTCTCTGGAGCTCACAGAAGAGTTAGGAAGATATCTTGGATTAGCATTATCTCATGTAGCTGCAACAGTTGACCCGCAAGTATTTGTAATTGGTGGCGGTGTATCAAGAGCTGGTACCATGCTACTTGATGTAATTTCAAAATATTATAATCAGAATATTTTATTTGCGCTATCAAATAAAGAATTTCGTCTTGCAGAGCTAGGAAATGATGCAGGAATCTTTGGTTGTGCAAAATTAGTGTTGGAATAATAGCAAATAGATGCGATTTCTTTCTTGGTATCAATGATATTAGCCTTGTTTTTCTAATTAATATTGAATTATAAAAGAAATCACTAGGCATATTATGTAGTAATAATAGTTAGAAAGTAAGGTTTGTTCGTCCTATCTTCAAACAAACCAAGAGGATTTATGTGGATACAATAGTTTTACAAGATTTAAAAAATATAGTTTCACCAGAAAGAGTGATTTACAAAGAACCTTTAAGTAAACACACGACATTTAAAATTGGTGGTCCAGCAGATTACTTCGTAATAACTAAAAAAGTGGAGGAAACTGCTGCTGTTATTCAGTACTGTAATCAGCGTAACTTACCTATTCTTATGATTGGGAATGGTAGTAATCTTCTTATTTCCGATGCAGGGCTTCGCGGTGTTGTAGTGAAGCAAGAGGATAATACAAAGGAATTTATCGTAACCACTTGTGAAGAAGGTTATTTGGTCACTGGTGGAGCTGGCATGAATCTTTCTGCATTTGCGATGAAGATTGCAAATGAAAGCTTGACTGGATTTGAATTTGCAGCGGGTATACCAGGTAGTTTAGGTGGAGCTGTATATATGAATGCAGGAGCTTATGGTGGAGAAATCAAAGATTGTATTCGTAGTGCACGTGTCTTATCGAAAGAAGGTGACATCCTAAATCTTAGTAGGGAAGAGTTGGAACTTTCTTACCGAAGCAGTATGATACAAAAAAAAGGGTACTATGTTATTGATGCTACCTTTTTATTTCAAAAGGGTGAGAAAGAAGAAATCCTTAGTAAGATTGAGGAACTTAACCGAGCAAGAAAAGAGAAGCAACCGTTAGAGTATCCGAGTGCTGGAAGTACATTTAAACGTCCAGAAGGGTATTTTGCGGGAAAACTAATCATGGATGCAGGGCTTCGTGGATACCGAGTTGGCGGAGCTATGGTGTCAGAAAAACATTGCGGATTTGTTATAAATACAGGGGATGCAACAGCAAAAGATGTATTACAACTAATAGATGATATCAGGCGCATTGTAAAAGAGAAATTTGGCGTAACTTTGGAACCTGAGGTTCGCTTGATTGGTGAGAAAGCTATGGAAAGTTAATCTAGGGGTAATAAGTAAACCTTAAGAATAAGGAGAGATACTCTTATACTTAGGGTGCCGGGGATATCGGAGGATGTGGATGAACATATGAGATTTGTAATTGTCACAGGCATGTCAGGAGCGGGGAAAAGCTCAGTATTGAAGATGTTAGAAGATAGCGGATATTTTTGCGTAGATAATTTACCAATCCCTTTTATCATGAAATTTGCAAGGCTTGCTGTGAAAGAAAGTGCAAATATTACGAAAGTTGCACTCGGTATTGATATTCGTAGTGGCCAGGCATTAGAGGAACTTGGTAAAGTACTGGAGGATGTGAGATCAGCAGGTTATCAGTATGAGATTTTATTTCTTGAGGCCAGTACAGAAATCTTAGTGAAACGCTATAAGGAAACACGCAGAATGCATCCATTATCAGGGACTGGGCGTGTAGATAAAGGCATTGAATTAGAGCGTAAAAAACTAAAATTTTTAAAGGAACGAGCAGATTATATTATTGATACAAGCAGATTACTTGTACGGGAATTAAAATCAGAGATAGATAATATATTTGTACAGGATGGCACCTATCGAAATTTCTTTATCACCGTGTTATCCTTTGGATTTAAATATGGATTGCCAAATGATGCAGATTTAGTCTTTGACGTGCGATTCTTAGAGAATCCATATTATATTCCAAAACTAAAGTCAAAGACAGGAAATGAACCAGAAGTTAGAGATTTTGTACTTTCGTTAAAGCAAACGGAGGAATTCTTAGCGAAACTTATGGATATGCTATTGTTCCTGATTCCAAATTATATTTCTGAAGGAAAGAATCAATTGGTAATCGGCATTGGTTGCACCGGGGGTAGACATCGTTCGGTTGCATTGACTAATGAAATTACAAGACGATTATCTGCTACGGAATATGGAGTTAAGGCAGAGCACAGGGATGTTGAGAAGGGGTAGAGAAATTTGTCATTTTCGAAAGAAGTTAAGGAAGAAATTGCAAAGCATATCAGCAATGCGAGGCACTGTAGACTTGCGGAAATTGCGGCGCTACTTAGTGCATGCGGCCACGTCATTCAAAAGAATGGGGAGATAAAAAGCATTGTTTTGCAGACGGAAAATATTATAGTTGCAAGAAAATACTTTACATTATTGAGAAAAACATTTAATATTAATACTGAAATTTTAATTAGAAAAAATAAGGTTGGTAAAAACAGTTTGCTTTTCTTGCTCATTGTTAAGCAACCAAAGCAAGTATCACTTTTATATCAGGCAACGAAACTATCCTTACATCATGGATTAGAAGATAAGGCTCTGGTAATGGATTCATTAGTGGTACAGAATACATGTTGTAAACGTGCTTTTGTACGAGGTTTATTTTTAGCTGCGGGCTCTATGAGTGATCCGGAAAAAACTTATCATTTTGAAATTGTATTTCCTGATTTAGAGCGTGCTAGTCAATTACAAGAGATTATCAATTCCTTTCTCATCGAGGCAAAGATAGTACTTCGAAAGAAATATTATGTTGTCTATGTGAAGGAGGGCTCACAAATAGTTGATTTATTGAATATTATGGAAGCTCATACTGGTCTGATGGATTTTGAGAATGTTCGAATCTTGAAGGAAATGAGGAATTCTATCAATCGACAAGTGAACTGTGAAGCTGCTAATATTAACAAAACAGTTACTGCAGCTGCAAAACAAATTGATGACATTCTATTTATAAGGGACACCATGGGATTTGACAACTTAACCGAAGGGTTAGAGGAGATTGCGGAACTAAGAATATCTTATCCAGAAAGCTCTTTGAAGGAGTTGGGGGCAATGTTGAATCCGCCGATTGGTAAATCAGGCGTGAATCACCGATTAAAAAAACTGTGTTGTATTGCAGATGGTCTTAGGCAATAAAAGGAGGAAACAAGCGATGATTTCTAAGAAAATTGTTATCAAAATACCAACAGGATTAGAGGCTAGACCGGTAGCGTTATTGGTTCAGGTAGCCAGCCAGTATGAAAGCAACGTCTATGTAGAATGTGAAGACAAAAAAGTAAATGCGAAGAGTATTATGGGTATGATGAGTCTCGGGCTTCCAGCCGGAGAGGAAGTCAATGTTATCGTAGATGGTTCTGATGAGGAAGTTGCGATGGAAAACATTGAAAAGTATCTTTGTGGAAATAAATAAAATAATCAAGAGCTTTTGCAAAACAGAGATATCTGGAGCAAAAGCTCTTTCTTAATTCATGACAAGGAAAAGTTCTTGTTTTATTATAGATTGACCATACCATATTTCCTTCAATTAAGATTAGCATTGAGAAAACAGGTGTTCTAGTGTTATAATAATAGTATTAGATTATAATAACTAGAATAAGTTCTTATAATTAAATTCGAGATACAATTGGGAGCACCTTTACAGTAGCTTTCATCTTCTGTAAAGTTATATGTTAGGAACGGAGGAGATGGATGGATAATCAGAAAAAATCAAAAGATGGTAAGATTACGCTTCATAAGATTACAAAAATATTGATTGCTGAAGGACTTATCCTTTCGGTACTCTTGATTAGTTTAGCTATGAAGCGGCTATCAGAGTATAAAGAGGATCCACTAGACCATACAAAACCAGTAGTTAACACAGGGGATAATAAGAACAACACGATTTCTCCAACCTCCGATCCAATACTGGAGTTAAAAAAAGAACAAGAAGCAAAGCAACAAGAAGTATTAAAGGAAGCAAAACTCCTAGCTGCTGGTTATGATTATGATAAAGCAATCAATCTGTTAAAATCAGAAGAAGGCTATGAGAATATTGAGTCCTTTATGAATGCAATAACTACCTTTGAAGAGGATAAAAAGGCATGTGTTCCTTTTGGGGCATATAAATCGTCAACTGAGGTAAGTCATTTGTTCTTTCATTCCTTAATCTATGATACTAGCAAAGCATTTGATGGGGAATATGACTCAAATGGTTATAACTATTATATGGTTACCGTGAAAGAATTTAAGGAAATGCTAAACCAGTTATATGAAAATGACTATGTTTTAGTCAGTATTCATGATTTGGTAACGAAGGTGACAAACGAAGATGGAACAACGGCATATCAAGATGGAGATGTTTTATTACCTCCAAACAAAAAGCCGTTTGTGTTATCACAGGATGATGTGAATTATTATGATTATATGGAGGGGGATGGATTTGCCAGCCGTATGGTGATTGATGAAAATGGGAAACCATCCACTTTGATGATAAATGACGATGGAACTACTTCAATAGGGGATTATGACATAGTACCTATTGTTGAGCGGTTTATTGAGGAGCACCCTGATTTTTCCTATCGTGGTGCTAGGGGGGTTATTGCACTGACTGGGTATGAAGGTGCATTAGGATATCGAACGGATCCGGCATCGAAGGATTCTAAGACCTATGATCAGGATAGAGAAACAGTAAAACAGGTAGCAAATGTCTTGAAACAGTATGGCTGGGAATTTGCCTGCCATAGTAATGGGCATCGTGATATGGCTGCCTGTACGGAAGAGTTTTTAAAAAAGGATACGAATAATTGGTTAAAATATGTAGGTTCCTTGGTTGGTGAAACAGATCTTTATATCTTCCCTTATGGTATTGATATTCAAAGTGGGGCGGGGGTTTACAAAAATGCGAAGTTTCAATATTTAGATAGTGTTGGTTTTCACTATTATTTCGGTGTCTTTAAGGAGCCTTGGATACAGGTGAAGGATAATTATGTTCGTATGAGCCGTCGAGCTATTGATGGGCAAGCGATGCTTCAGTATCCGGATCGACTCACAGATATATTTAATCTAAGTACAATTTTGGATGATACAAGACCAGCTTTAAAGTAAAGTAAAGGATAATACATTCACTTAGCAAGGTTGTGTTTGCGCTGCTGCAACAATCTTGGGAGACATAATGCAGCGCAGAAATGAGGAAAGTATGAGTTTTACACACTTGCATGTGCATACAGAGTTCAGTCTTTTGGATGGCTCTGGTAAAATAAAGGAAATGGCTGCTCAGGCTAAAAAACTTGGGATGGATGCACTAGCAATTACAGATCATGGAGTTATGTATGGAGCTATCGATTTTTATCGTGCATGTTTGGCAGAAGGAATAAAGCCAATTATCGGTTGCGAAGTATATGTTGCACCAAATTCCAGATTTGATAAAGAAGGTAGTGCGAGTGAAGAACGATATTTTCATCTGGTGTTACTGGCAGAGAATGATATCGGATATCACAACCTAATAAAAATTGTATCAAGGGGCTTCACGGAAGGTTTTTATTATAAACCAAGAGTAGATTATGAATTATTAAAGGAGTATAGCGAAGGTATCATAGCACTGTCGGCATGCCTTGCCGGAGAAGTAGCGGTGATGCTTCGTAGAAATTTCTATGAGGAAGCAAAAGCTTCCGCCTTAAAATTGCAAGATATTTTTGGTGTTAATAATTTCTTTTTGGAATTACAAGATCATGGTTATCCAGAACAAAAGTCAGTGAATCAAGGATTACTAAGAATTAGTGAAGACACCGGAATTCCGTTGGTAGCAACCAATGATATTCACTATACTTACGATACCGATGAAACAGCCCATGATATATTACTTTGTATTCAAACGCAGAAGAAGGTAGCAGACGAAGATCGTATGCGTTATGAAGGTGGACAATTCTACATGAAATCTCCAGAAGAGATGAGAGAATTGTTCCCATATGCACCGGAAGCATTGGAAAACACAGAAAAGATAGCGAAGCGTTGCAATGTAACGATAGAGTTTGGACATTATAAACTTCCTAAATATGATGTCCCTGTTACCTTTACGGCGAAGGAATATTTAAGAAAACTATGTGAAGATGGATTAGTACGTCGATATAAAGAGCCTCAAGAAGAACTCTGGGAGAGATTGAACTATGAGTTAGAAACAATTGAGAATATGGGTTTTGTCGATTATTTCTTAATTGTCTGGGATTTTATTAAATATGCAAAAGATAATAATATTATTGTAGGGCCTGGACGTGGTAGTGCTGCTGGTAGTGTTGTTTCTTATTGCTTGGAGATTACGAATATTGATCCCATTAAATATAGCTTATTATTTGAGCGATTTCTTAATCCAGAACGTCTTACGATGCCGGATATTGATATCGATTTTTGTTTTGAGCGCAGACAGGAAGTTATTGATTACGTTGTATCTAAGTATGGAAAAGATCGTGTGGTTCAGATTGTTACCTTTGGAACGATGGCGGCAAGAGCAGTAATTCGTGACGTGGGGCGTGCGCTTGACATGCCATATGCGGCGGTCGACGTGGTTGCAAAGATGATTCCAACAGAACTTGGAATTACCATAGAAAAAGCACTTACTATGAATCCGGATTTAAGAAAGCTTTATGAATCCGACCCAGAAGTGAAACACTTAATAGACATGTCAAAGCGTTTAGAAGGTTTACCACGCCATACTTCCATGCATGCAGCAGGTGTCGTAATTAGTAATGCTCCGGCAGATGAATATGTTCCGTTATCTAGGTCTTCGGATGATTCTGTTACCACTCAGTTTACGATGACAACCTTAGAGGAACTTGGATTGCTGAAAATGGACTTTTTAGGACTTCGTACCTTAACAGTGATTCAGAACGCAGTTTTACTTGTAAATCAGGCAAAAGCTAACATGGGAGAAAAAGAAGAGAATTTTCTTAACATTGATGAAATAGATTATAATGATTCCAAAGTACTTGACTTAATTTCTTCTGGAAAAACAGAAGGTATCTTTCAGCTAGAAAGTGCTGGAATGAAAAGTTTCATGAAGGAATTAAAGCCTCAGAATTTAGAAGACATTATCGCGGGTATTTCTCTATACCGTCCAGGACCAATGGACTTTATCCCGAAGTATATTCAAGGAAAAAATAATCAAGGGAGTATACTTTATGAATGTAAGGAATTAGAACCAATCTTATCACCAACCTATGGTTGTATCGTATATCAGGAACAGGTTATGCAAATTGTTCGAGAACTTGCTGGATATAGCTTTGGACGAAGCGACCTGGTGCGCCGTGCGATGTCAAAAAAGAAAGCATCGGTTATGGAGAAGGAGAGGCAGAGTTTCGTATATGGGAATGAAGAAGAAGGGGTGCCAGGATGTATTTCCAAAGGAATTCCGGAAGCAGTTGCCAATCATATCTATGATGAGATGACAGACTTTGCAAAATACGCCTTTAACAAATCCCATGCGGCTGCATATGCGGTTGTATCTTACCAGACTGCTTATCTAAAATATTATTATCCGGTAGAATTCATGGCAGCGCTGATGACTTCCGTGATTGATAATCCAAGTAAGGTAGCGGAGTATATCTATACTTGCCGTCAAATGGGGATTAAACTTCTACCGCCAGATATTAATGAAGGATATGCCATCTTTACAGTAAGTGGTGAAAATATTCGATACGGACTATCAGCCATTAAAGGGCTTGGAAGACCTGTAATTGATGCATTGGTACAGGAAAGAGAAGAGAATGGACCATTTCTTAATTTAAAGGATTTTGCATCAAGGCTTTCTGGTAAAGAAGTGAATAAACGAACCATTGAAAGTTTCATCAAATCGGGTGCCTTTGATAGCATGCCTGGAACAAGAAAACAATTAATGCATATTTATGTCCAAGTGCTTGATGGAGTGAGCCAGGAAAAGAAGAGAGCAATGACTGGCCAGATGAGTTTGTTTGATCTTGATGGTGATGCTAAGGTTTTAAATGAGGAGATTATTTTCCCAGAGGTGGGAGAATATACGAAAGAGGAGTTACTTGCGTTTGAGAAAGAAGTACTAGGAATCTATGTTAGCGGTCACCCATTAGAGGCATATGAAGAACTTATAAAAAGAAATGCAACTGCGAATACTTCAGATTTTATCATTGATGAGGAGACGAATACAGTAAAAGTTGTAGACGGCAATACGGTAACTGTTGGTGGTATGATAACTTCACGTACCTTAAAGACAACCAGAACAAATTCTGTTATGGCGTTTATTACCTTAGAGGATATGTTTGGTACGATGGAAGTTATTATTTTTCCACGTGATTATGAGAAATATAAGTATACCTTGGAAATTGACAATCGAGTATTTATCAAAGGGAAAGCTGCAGTAGAAGAAGATAAGCCTGCGAAACTGATTTGTCAATCGATTATTCCATTTTCGGAGATAAATAAAGAACTATGGATTAAATTTCCAGACAAAGAAACGTTTCTTAACAAGGAAAAGATTTTGTATGAACTCATAAAAAACTATGATGGGAATGATCGAATTACAGTATACTGTGAGAAGGAAAAAGCAATCAAAAAATTACCTCAAAGCCAAAGTGTTATAATTGAAGAGGGACTTCTTGAGAATCTAAGAAATGAGTTTTCAGAGGAGAATATCAAGGTCGTTCAGAAATTATAACTTTCTGTAAAGAATACCCAATTAATGGGATGAAAGCTTTTGAAAGAAATGTAAGCACTTTCATTGGAAAACCAAAGCCAAAGCATCAAAAAAACCTCATATTTTCGCACATTTTCGCTGAAAATGCTATTGAAAAAAGGCAATGAATAGATTACAATATACGCAGATAAAAGGAAAAAATTATCCAAGACAAGGGCGTCCAGGCAAGATTGCCTAATGGAACCTTGTCTTGTATTTATGGCAAGGGAGGTTTGAGGGAATTCCCTTGTAAACATTACCTATGATGGTAGCTATGAAATCCTATCTCCATTCGAAGTTATTTTGCATTTGAATTGGATTTTAAGATTAACCATGTAAGCGTATGTTGACCCGGATAGGAATTTTATACAAAATCATATAGATTCTGGAGGTAATACTATGACAAGTGCGAAAGAAGTAATGTTTGAACAGTTGGGTGCTTCAAATGACGTTACAAGCAAGGTAAAGACAATCGGTATATTAACTAGTGGTGGAGACGCTCCTGGTATGAATGCTGCTATCCGTGCAGTGGTACGTACTGCATTGGCGAATGGATTACAGGTGAAGGGTGTTTGCAGAGGATTCACAGGACTTCTGGAAGAAGATATTGTGGATATGGATGCAAAGAGTGTTTCTGATATCATCCAACGTGGTGGTACAGTTTTATATACAGCACGTTGTCCTGAGTTTATGACAAAAGAAGGTCAGGATAAAGGTGCTGAAATTTGTAAAAAGCATGGAATTGATGGGTTGGTAGTTATTGGTGGTGACGGTTCCTTCCAAGGAGCAAAGCAATTAGCAGCAAGAGGAATCAACACAGTTGGGCTTCCAGGAACGATAGACCTTGACATTGCTTGTACGGATTATACGATTGGTTTTGATACAGCAGTAAATACTGCGATGGAATCCATTGATAAAGTTCGTGATACATCAACTTCTCATGAGCGTTGCAGCATTATTGAGGTTATGGGTAGAAATGCTGGATACATCGCATTATGGTGTGGTATCGCAAACGGAGCAGAGGATGTTCTTACAACAGAGCGTTATGACCATGATGAACAGAGAATTATTAATAACATAATTGAGAAGCGTAAGGTTGGCAAGAAACATCATATCATTGTAAATGCAGAAGGAATCGGCGATTCCTACGGTATGGCAAAAAGAATTGAAGCTGCAACCGGTATAGAAACTCGTGCAACTATTATAGGACATATTCAAAGAGGTGGTAGTCCGACTTGTAAGGACCGTGTATATGCATCTGCTATGGGAGCTAAAGCGGTAGACATCCTATGCAGAGGTGGTAGTAATCGAGTGGTTGCTTATAAGCATGGTGAATTCGTAGACTATGATATTAACGAAGCACTTGCGATGAAAAAGGATTTGGATGAGTATTTATACCAGATGTCAAAGAAGTTATCTAGATAAGCTCTTGCCTTGATAAAGTAAAATGTCATTTCCATTTATGGTAAGAGATTATTCGTATAACAAAAAGCTAAGTACTTAGTTTTGACCGATAGTTTTTTTCGACTATTGATTTTTAAATAAAAGATGAGTAGAATAGAGTGAAGATATAAAAAAGCTGTTAATAATGTTAATTATGCTAATCACTGGCAGATTACGTTATTAACGGCTTTCTTGTTGCTTAATTAGATTTACTATCTATTACATTTGCCATCTATTACATTTGGAGATTGAATTGTGATATAGTAGATTATGGACTACATTTTCAGAAAGGACTCTACATATGAACCCCAGAGCAAAAAAATTCTTATCTTATTACAAACCGTATAGGAAACTATTTTTAGCAGATATGATTTGTGCATTAACTGCTGCCGGTATTTCCTTGGTATATCCGTTAATTGTTCGTTACATTACGCAGGATGTTTTAGTAAATAATGAGATTAATCAAGCAATACAAATTATCATACGATTGGCAGCTGTGCTAGTCGGATTAGCTTTACTCGAATTTGCCTGTAACTTCTTTATTTCTTATAAAGGCCATATCATGGGAGCAAAGATGGAATATGATATGAGGAATGATATCTTCGGACATTTCCAAAAGCTGTCCTTTAATTTCTATGATAATCAAAAAACAGGGCAATTAATGACACGTATCACCAATGACTTATTCGATATTACGGAACTATGTCACCATGGCCCTGAGGATATTGTAATCTCAATAATTAAATTCGTTGGTGCGTTTATTATCTTAGTTCGAATTAACTGGAGATTAACGATCCTACTATTCCTTTTCATTCCGCTGATGTTTGTATTTGCTTACATTATGAAAAGCCGAATGAATCGTGCCTTTCGTAAGAATCGTGAGCGAATTGCTGATATCAATGCACAGATTGAGGATAACCTATCCGGTATTCGTGTAGTAAAATCCTTTGCCAATGAAGAGTGTGAGCTAGAAAAGTTTGATGAAGGCAATCGACGCTTCGTAGACAGTAAAAGTCATGCTTATTGGCAGATGGCAACCTTTCATTCCGGACTTTCTATGTTTACCAATCTTATTAATGTGGCTGTGATTGTCGGTGGTGGAATATTGATTGCTACAAGTGGTATCCTACTAAGTGATATGTTGACCTTTATGTTATATGTCAATAACATCATAGAGCCTATTCGTAAATTGATTAACTTTACAGAGCAGTTCCAAAATGGTATCACAGGGTTTAGCAGATTTATGGAGATTTTAGAGACTGATCCAGACATCGTAGATTCTCCGGATGCGAAAGACTTAAAAAGTGTTCGTGGGGATATTAGTTTTGAAGAGGTATCCTTTAAATACAAGGATACGACAAGCGAAGTGTTCCGAAATATTAATCTCCATGTACCAGCTGGAGAATATATTGCACTTGTAGGTTCTTCCGGTGTAGGAAAAACAACCATGTGCAGTTTAATTCCAAGATTCTATGAAGTTAGCTCGGGTAGAATTACAATTGACGGACAAGACATTCGTAATCTAACATTAAAATCCTTAAGAAAAAACATTGGAATCGTGCAACAAGATGTTTATCTTTTTGCTGGAACGGTTGCAGATAATATCCGTTATGGTGATTTAAATGCATCCATGGAGGAGGTTATTGCAGCAGCAAAAAATGCGAATGCACATGAATTCATTATGAATCTTCCAGATGGATATAATACCTATATTGGACAACGAGGTGTGAAACTTTCAGGTGGACAAAAACAAAGATTAAGTATTGCAAGAGTATTTTTAAAGAATCCACCTATCCTAATCTTTGATGAGGCGACATCATCACTTGACAATGAGAGTGAAAAAATAGTTCAGGAATCTTTGGAGAAATTAGCGAAAAACAGAACAACTTTTGTTATTGCACACCGTTTATCAACGATAAAAAATGCGAGAAACATTATTGTATTAACAGAAGAAGGTATTAAAGAGCAAGGTACTCATGAACAGTTGTTATCCTTAGATGGTATCTATGCTGCTCTCTATCACCTAAATTATAAAAAGCAAGAGGCATAAAAGCGCAACGTGATTAAGTCAAAAAATGGGGAATAGCTTGCGTTCTAAACATTGGAATGATAAAATAAATCGAATGATTGCACAAGATTAAAATACTTTATGGACAGCTTGTTTCTATGAAGATTAGAGCAAGCGGAAAGTGAAAAAACAGGTGCAGGAATAGGAGTTATCCGTATGAATATATTAGAGCAATTAAAAAACGAGTTAGGTATTAAACTAGAACAAGTAGAGGCTACTGTCAAGCTCATTGATGAGGGGAATACGATACCATTTATTGCACGTTATCGAAAAGAAGTTACTGGCTCCTTAAATGATGAGGTATTGAGAAATCTTTCAGAGCGTTTAACTTATCTGCGTAACTTGGAAGAGAAAAAGGCTTCTGTCCTTTCCAGTATCGAAGAGCAGGGAAAATTAACGGAAGAGTTAAAGGCACAGATCGAGGCTGCTGCAACCTTAGTGGTAGTAGAAGACTTATACCGCCCTTATCGACCAAAACGAAGAACCAGAGCGACGATAGCAAAAGAGAAGGGATTAGAGCCACTGTCAGAAATCATCCTTGCTCAGGAGGTTTCTTGTGATATTTTAGAAATAGCTGAGAACTATGTATCGGAAGAGAAGGAAGTAAGTTCTGCGAAAGAGGCTGTGGCTGGAGCGTTGGATATTATTGCAGAGAGTATCTCCGATGAGGCAGACTACAGAATTCATATTCGTAAGCTTACCTTTGAAGAAGGAAGTATTACCTCAGTTGCAAAAGATGCGGAAGCGGAATCTGTTTATGAGCTTTATTATGAATACAGTGAAAAGATTTCCAAGGTAGCAGGACACCGTGTCTTAGCTTTAAACCGTGGAGAAAATGAGAAATTTCTTACAGTAAAAATTACTGCACCAATAGAAAGAATTATGAACTACCTAAAAGGTAAAGTAATAACGAAGAATAATCCATATACGAGTGAATATCTTGCTGCTGCGATAGCAGATAGCTATGACCGATTAATTGCGCCAGCCATAGAACGTGAAATTAGAAATGATTTAACTGAAAAAGCAGAAGATGGTGCAATCAAAGTATTTGGACAGAATTTGACCCAATTATTAATGCAACCGCCAATTACAGGGCAGGTGGTACTTGGGTGGGATCCAGCATTTCGTACTGGCTGTAAGCTTGCTGTAGTGGATGCAACTGGAAAAGTTTTAGATACGGTAGTAATCTATCCGACAGCACCACAAAATAAGGTTGAGGAAGCAAAGACTACATTAAAGAAATTAATTAAGAAATATCAGATTACATTAATTTCTGTAGGTAACGGCACTGCATCCAGAGAATCTGAGCAGATTATTGTAGACTTATTAAAAGAAATACCAGAGCCAATTTCTTATGTAATTGTTAATGAGGCTGGTGCATCAGTATATTCTGCAAGTAAGTTAGCAACCGAGGAATTTCCGAACTTTGATGTGGGACAAAGAAGTGCCGCTTCTATAGCGAGAAGAATTCAAGATCCATTAGCTGAGTTAGTAAAAATTGATCCTAAGTCAATCGGTGTTGGCCAGTATCAGCATGATATGAACCAAAAGAAGCTAAGCGAAGCCCTTGGCGGTGTAGTTGAGGATTGTGTAAATAAAGTTGGTGTTGATTTAAATACCGCATCAGCATCCTTACTTGAATATATTTCTGGAATTACAAAACCAATTGCAAAAAATATTGTTACTTACCGCGAGGAAAATGGTAAGTTTGAGAATCGTAAGCAATTGTTAAAAGTTCCTAAGCTAGGACCAAAGGCATTTGAACAATGTGCAGGTTTTTTACGAATTAATGATGGTAACAATCCGCTAGATGGAACGAGTGTACATCCAGAGTCCTATGAAGCTGCAGAAAAACTTCTTGCGATGATTGGATATGATGTGAATAATTTAAAAGAATTACAAGCGAAGGCAAAAGAGGCGGATGCTCTGAAAGAACAAACGATCAAGGAGCAAAAGCAACCACGAAGAAACAGAAATGAGCGTGAAGATAAAAAAATTAAACTTCAAAATTCGAACTCAGCAATGGGACAGCTATTACTTTCTGCAATAAAGGACGCAGGTGGCGTAACGGATGCAACTAAGGAGAAAGAGAATAAGAATGATACTAACATGGTAAGTACACCAGAAAGTATATCTCATCTTAGTCAGAAAATTAAAGATAAAAAGAAGGTTGCGCAAGAACTTGGAATTGGTGAGATTACGTTAACTGATATAATTAAGGAATTAGAAAAACCAAGTAGGGACCCAAGAGAGGAGATGCCAAAACCAATCTTAAGGACCGATGTCCTTGATATGAAGGATTTAACAGAAGGTATGATCTTAAAGGGAACTGTGCGTAATGTTATTGATTTTGGAGCATTTGTCGATATTGGAGTTCATCAGGATGGGTTAGTGCATATCTCACAGATGTCAAAACAGAAATTTGTAAAACACCCGCTTGATATTGTCAGCGTTGGTGATATTGTAGAAGTAAAAGTGCTCAGTGTCGAAATTGCGAAAAAAAGAATTCAGCTCTCTATGATTTTATAGTAAAAATGCAATATCAAAATAGTTATCAAAAAAAGAGATTAATTAATTTTATTTAAAATACCAGATGGTTTGAATGCGTATTGTTATATTTCTCTATATACCAATGCTTTTTAACGTCATAATATTAATGCATGACATACAGTACCGCACTGGAATTGCATGGCAGAATAATTGTTATAATCAGCCCTGCTATCCAAAGTTTTATTTTGCTTCGGATATGGATTGGGAGTATGTGTAATGATTGTACTGGCAAAAAATACGATTATGTAAAAGACTTACGATGAAACACTAACAAAACTTTAGGTGCTATGTGATCGGATGGAATAAAAAAGATTACTAATTGTAAGAAAGTTATTGACATTTGATAGGCTAAAGGGATAGAATACTTATGCAAATTAAATAAGGAAGTTCTTCGGGGCAGGGGGCAGTTCCCGACCGGCGGTATAGTCCGCGACCGAGTTAATCTCGCTGATTTGGTGACAGTAAAGAAAAATTACTGAATTCCAAAACCGACAGTAAAGTCTGGATGAAAGAAGAAGTTTGTGATGAATTAGAAAGATTAGGGGTATTCCCAAATCTTTTCTTTGTAGCACAACAACACTTAAAACGTAATGTGATACGTGAGTTTAAGCCGCCCTGATAGGATACTATCAGGGCTTTTTTATGTAAAGGCAAATTATCATAACTTTTATGATAAAAAACTACGTTATGTTGGTACATAGCATACAGTGGCTTTTGCCAACAGTGGCAGCGAACCAGTACACATTATCTTACTCCTAGAACCTTCCTTTTATTAAAAAGGAGACGAATATGATGGAAAATTTGGAGAAACTGATGGAAGTAGCAAAAACCAATGGTGGATTTTTGTTACTAAGCGTGGCTATTGTAGCTATTATTGTTGGATCTGCTTATGCAGCAGAGCGTGTCATCGGGAAGAAAATCGGATTAGAAAAAAGAAGAGGAAAACAAAGTGTACGTAGGATGGTTATTATAGCAGTACTGTCTACGATAGCAATCGTTTTGATGTTCTTTGAGTTTCCACTATGGTTTGCCCCTGGCTTTTATAAACTAGACTTTAGCGAACTTCCTGTAATTATTGGAGCGTTTACTTTAGGTCCGGTAGCAGGGATAACAATTGAGTTGATTAAAGTTGTCCTTAATTTGTTAACGGATGGAACTACAACAGCATTTGTTGGGGAGTTTGCAAATTTCTTGATGGGTTGTGCATTTGTTATTCCAGCATCTTTCTTTTATTTCTTAAGAAAGAGTAAGAAAAATGCAGTTATTGGGCTTCTTACTGGAACAATAACAACGACGTTAGCTGGGTGTTTCTTAAATGCTTTTGTCTTATTGCCAAAGTATTCAGAGGCATTTCATACACCAATAGAAGCGTTTATTGCACAAGGAACGGAGAAAATTTCTGCGATCAAGGGTATGCTTTCTTTTGTAGTATTAGCAGTTGCACCGTTTAATTTGATAAAATATGCATTGGTATCGATAATTACGATTTTAATTTATAAGAACATTAGTAAAATTCTAAAAGGAGATTACAACAATTAGTTAGATTTCTGTCTTAGAACGGATAACTTACGTTTGCTAAGACTTGAAATTTCGATGTAATCTGCTATAATTGCATTATAAAATGCAAGGAAGAGGGTGTCTTTATACAATTGCTTCTCCTTAAATGGTTGAACAATACGTTTAAAGGCACCCTTTTTTCGGAATACTTAGGAAACGAGGAGGTAGCATGGGAAAAGAGATTATGTTTCAATACCAAACAAAGGTTAGCGATATGTATCGTTTCCTGATGCATCATGCATACATTGGTGTATCCGGAATTATAAATTTGCTTATTAGTGCGGGCGCACTGGTTCTTCTTTTTGCGGGTGCAGGTGGTGGACAAGCTTTTAGTAATTTAATGCTCATATTAATTGCATCATTATTTACTATTATTAATCCTATCTTGCTTTATTACAAAGCAGCGAAACAAGTAAAACTTACGCCGATGTTCCAAAAACCAATTGATTATTTTATCAATGAGGAAGGAATCTTAGTTACTCAGGGAGAAGAGAAAATACTGATTAATTGGACAGATATCTGGAAGGCAGTTGAAACAAAGCATGCTTTCTACTTCTATCTGTCAATGCGGGGTGCTTATATCTTACCTAAGGAAGCTCTTTTAGAACATGCAGAGGAAATAAAAAAACTAGTAATAGAGCATGCACCTGAAGCGAGAAAAAAGTTTAAGAAATAGAGGGTAGAAATGGTATGATATACGAAAGTTATACGGAAAAGGATACCTACCATCTTGGAAAGCAAATGGGGCAAAACGCACAAAAAGGACAAATATATTGTTTGAGCGGGGACCTAGGCGTTGGAAAAACGGTGTTTACCAAAGGGTTCGCTGCTGGACTTGGAATAACAGAGCCTATCAGTAGTCCTACCTTTACCATTGTACAGGAGTACGAACAAGGAGAACTTCCACTCTATCATTTTGATGTGTACCGTATCGAGGATATTGAAGAGATGGAGGAGATCGGGTATGAGGATTACTTTTATGGTAACGGTGTTTGCCTAATAGAATGGGCTGTTCGTATCAAGGAATTATTACCGAATGATTATATCCAGATAACGATAGAAAAAGATTTGGATAAAGGATTTGACTATCGTAAAATTTCGATTGGAGAAACCCAGTTATAATGGTGGAGAAAAGGTGATAGGAATCTTTTTTGTCGTAAACCTAATAGCATGCTTTAATTTCAACATAATTTTATATACGGAATAAGCATGTGTGTAAGTGGAGGTTAGTATGAAAATATTAGTACTAGATAGTTCTGGATTAGTTGCTTCTGTTGCGATTATGACAGAAGAAACGTTATTAGCGGAATATACTATGAACTATAAAAAAACACATTCACAGACTTTGTTACCAATGCTAGATGAATGTGTGAAAATGTTAGGACTAGAAATATCAGAAATTGATGCAATAGCAGTAGCGAAGGGACCAGGATCTTTTACAGGACTTCGTATTGGTTCCGCAACTGCTAAGGGGTTAGGGCTAGCACTTAACAAACCGATTATAGCAGTACCAACGGTAGATGCAATAGCCTATAATTTGTATGCAACAGAATCTATCATTTGTCCTTTGATGGATGCTAGGAGAAACCAAGTATATACTGGACTATATTCCTTCAAACAAGATGAATTTTGTGTGATAAAAGAACAAACTGCTTGTGATGTAGAAGAGATGATACATTTGGTCAATGATTATCAAAAGCCTGTCATTTATTTAGGAGACGGGGTAGAAGCTTATCAAAAGCAATTGATAGAAGATACGAAGGTACCATTTTATTTTGCACCAGCACATCTATCAAAACAACGAGCTGGAGCTCTGGGAGCACTTGCGTTTCATTATATAAAGGAAGGAAAGTTGGAATCTGCGATGGAACATATTCCAACCTATCTTAGAAAATCCCAAGCGGAGAGGGAAAGAGAAGAGGCTCTTTCGAAAGGAGAGCAAGTTGATAATTCGCAGAATGCGTCCAAGTGATAGTAAAGCGATGGCTGTTATAGAGGAGGAAACTTTTTCGGATCCTTGGAGTGAAGAAAGCTTTTTTAAGGAAGCGACTGAAAAAGATCATATTTATCTAGTAGTAGAAGATGCAGGAAATCTGATTGCTTATTGTGGAATGTGGAATATTGCTGGAGAAGGTTATATTACAAATGTCTGTGTGAAAAAAGAAAAACGAAGACAAGGGATAGGAAAGCAAATGCTAGAGTCCCTCTTAGAGCAAGCTAAGTTATGTAAGATAGAAGCGGTAACTTTAGAAGTTCGTGAAAGTAATCAATCTGCAATCCAGTTGTACGAGCAATTAGGATTTCATAGTGTAGGTAAGCGTAAAGATTTTTATGCACATCCAATAGAAAATGCCATTATCATGTGGCTAAACTTTTAGATTTCTACTAAATATTTGGGGAGTCTTCAACAGAAATAAAGGAGTATTTACAGTGATTTCCACTGTGTTTTACCTTAGTTTCATTGTATAATGAGGAAGTGGAGGAATGTGCTATGGCTCATTTGAATAAGGAACGAAAGAAAAATGCTCTTATTTGTAATGTCTGCGGCAGAGCATTGCGTATGGAAAGAGGGATATTACTAGAAGATGCCTTTATAGTGTCAAAGGAATGGGGTTTTTTTTCAAGCAGAGATCTTGAAGTCCACAGGTTTACTATTTGTGAAAGCTGCTATGATCAGTTGATTGCACAATTTAAAATACCGATTGAGGTTATTGGGAAGTCAGAAGCCTTGTGATGTATGTCACAGGGCTTTTGTCTTGAATTATTTCTTGCTTATGGGTATATAATATGCTAAGATTAAAAATAAGTAGGAGTTTTAAAGTGTTTAAAACTCCTTTCTTTTAGTAATATAAAATTTTAAAAATATGTTGCATGCAAGAAGAACATGCATTGGAATAGATATTGATATGGAGAAATTATTATGCTTGATGTATGTTTATTAGGGACAAGCGGTATGATGCCTTTGCCAGGACGTTGGCTTACAGCATTGATGACTCGTTTAAATGGAAGCAGTTTATTGATAGATTGTGGAGAAGGAACACAAGTAGCAATCCGTGAAAAAGGCTGGAGTTTTCATTCAATTGATGTGATTTGTTTTACACACTATCATGGAGACCACATTAGTGGCTTGCCAGGATTATTATTATCAATGGGAAATGCAGACCGAACTCAACCGGTCACTGTGATTGGTCCGAAAGGGCTTGAACGAGTAGTAAGTGCTCTTAGAGTAATCGCTCCTGAATTACCATTCGAACTAAACTTTATAGAAGTTACAAGTCCACTAGAAACCATTCGGATTAATGACTATGTGATACATGCTTTTCGTGTAAATCATAATGTAATATGTTACGGATATACGATAGAGGTAAAGAGAACAGGAAGATTTATTCCTGAAATGGCAATGGAGAATGAGGTGCCAAAAGAGTTGTGGAGCCGCCTTCAAAAGGGACAAACAATAGAGAAGGATGGACGAATATTCACACCGGATATGATATTAGGGCCACAGCGAAAGGGAATAAAACTTACGTATTGTACAGATAGCAGGCCAGTTCCACAGATAGTAGAGCATGCGAAAGAGTCTGATTTGTTTATCTGTGAGGGTATGTATGGAGAAAAGGAAAAGCAGAGCAATGCTTTAGAGAATAAACATATGACTTTTTATGAAGCAGCAGAGCTTGCAAGGCAAGCAAAAGTAAAAGAATTGTGGCTGACTCATTATAGTCCTTCCCTGACAAGGCCGGAAGAATATATGAAAGAGACAAAAGAAATATTCCCAAACGCGAAGGCAGGTAAGGATAGAAAGAGTGTTACTCTAGAATTTGACAAAAATGAATAGAAAAAGCGATAGAAAGAATATTACGTTGAATTTGAACAAAGTTGATAGAAAGAAAAGCAATAGAAGGTTTCATAAAACTTTCTATTGCTTTAAGAATGTTCTTAGGTGTTAGCATAGACGAAGTATCAATGAAATGGAAGAAATGTCTGTAAAAATGCAGAGTGATGCAGGGCATCTTCTTCTCGTATACTATGCCACAAAGAGTGGCATCTGGGAAAGGATCTGATTATATGAAGGGTTCTAAAAAGAGTTCAAAGAAAAATTCTGTTGTGACAGTGATAATGATGATTATGATAGGGTGTGTGATTGTTGGAACGTTTGCTTATCTGTATAATCGAGAGGATAAAGAAAAAGCAGAGCCAGAAATTGTACAGACAGAGGCGCAAAAACTTCTGGAGAAGGATTTGGAGAGTACATACCCAGCTACGCCAAGGGAAGTAGTTAAGTTATATAGTAGATTTTCAATGTGTATTCATAATGATGAGCTTACGGACGAGGAGTTTAAAAAGCTTGGAGAGAAAGTTCGAATTTTATATGACAAAGAGTTATTAGAAGCAAATCCCTCGGAGGAGTATCTTATGAATTTAGCGACAGAGGTAGCAGAATATCGTAAATCGGAACGTGAGATTAAAAGCTATTCGATAGATTCTGGAGATAATATTATTACTTGGAAAGAAGATGGGGAAGAGTTTGCTAGACTTCTTGCTACATACTCTATGAGAGAAGGGAAGGAGTACAATGTAGTCTGTCATGAATTTTTACTGCGTAAGGATGAAGCTGGATTATATAAGATTCTTGGATGGAGATTAGCTGATAAATCAGACGCCGAATAATTACGATTATGATTTTATAATAGGTAGATTATGATAGAGCTGTCATTAAGGATAGATTAAGTCCTTTATGACAGCTTAGCTTATACGATATATTGTTTAAATTGACGGAGGTTTCGATGGAAGAGTATCAAAAAAATGTAATAATAAAAGAAGATGCAACCATAAAAGATGGTTTTGGAAAAGAAGATGCAACCGTAAAAGATGGTTTAGAAAAAGAAGATATTTATATTTTAGCGATTGAGTCATCCTGTGATGAAACGGCTGCTGCTGTTGTAAAAAATGGTAGAGATATTTTATCGAATATTATATCATCTCAGATCGATTTGCATACCTTGTACGGTGGTGTAGTTCCTGAGATAGCTTCAAGAAAGCATATGGAAAAAATTAATCAGGTAATTGAAGAAGCGTTAACTGTAGCAAATATGGAGTTAA
>NZ_JPOF01000001.1:290000-566604 GCF_000733755.1 Lachnoclostridium phytofermentans
AAAGTACAACGAGACACGAGAAACCTTGTTGGAAGTCGGGGGGACCACCCCCCAAGGCTAAATACTACTTAGTGACCGATAGTGCATAGTACTGTGAAGGAAAGGTGAAAAGAACCCCGGGAGGGGAGTGAAAGAGAACCTGAAACCATATGTTTACAAGCTGTGGAACCACCTTATGAGTGGAACCGCGTACTTTTTGTAGAACGGTCCGGCGAGTTACATCCAGTGGCAAGGTTAAGGACAGAAAGTCTGGAGCCGAAGGGAAACCAAGTCTGAATAGGGCGCTGAGTCACTGTGTGTATACCCGAAACCGGGTGATCTATCCATGGTCAGGTTGAAGCTGCCGTAAAAGGTGGTGGAGGACCGAACACACATCCGTTGAAAAGGGTGGTGATGAACTGTGGATAGGGGAGAAATTCCAATCGAACCCGGAGATAGCTGGTTCTCCTCGAAATAGCTTTAGGGCTAGCCTCGATAATATCCTACTTCGTAGGATAAGTCTAACGGAGGTAGAGCACTGAATACCCTAGGGGGCGTCAAAGCTTACCGAAGGTTATCAAACTCCGAATGCCGTATAGATGATGATCGGGAGTCAGACTACACGAGATAAGTTGGGTAGTCAAAAGGGAAAGAGCCCAGACCACCAGCTAAGGTCCCAAAGTGTGTGTTAAGTGGAAAAGGATGTGAGATTTCAGAGACAACTAGGATGTTGGCTTAGAAGCAGCCATACATTCAAAGAGTGCGTAATAGCTCACTAGTCGAGAGATCTTGCGCCGAAAATGTCCGGGGCTAAAACACACCACCGAAGCTGTGGAATCATACTTCGTATGATTGGTAGAGGAGCATTCTTAACTGCGACGAAGCTGTACCGTAAGGAGCAGTGGAGTGTTAAGAAGAGAGAATGCCGGAATGAGTAGCGAGATAGAAGTGAGAATCTTCTAGGCTGAATATCCAAGGTTTCCAGAGTAAAGCTGATCTGCTCTGGGTAAGTCGGGGCCTAAGGCGAGGACGAGAGTCGTAGTCGATGGACAACAGGTTGATATTCCTGTACCATATAGTAACAGAACTGTGGGGACACAGAAAGGTAGGAAAAGCCGGGAATGGAAAAACCGGCGCAAGCACAAAGTCAAGCTGGATAGGCAAATCCGTCCGGTGATGGTGAAGTGTGATGCGGAGTGAAATTTAAGTAACGAAGTTTCTGAACCTATGCTGTCGAGAAAAGCCGCTATTGTTTGCTATATGCCCGTACCGTAAACCGACACAGGTGGATGAGGAGAGAATCCTAAGGCCGACGGGAGAAGCATTGTTAAGGAACTCGGCAAAATGACCCCGTAACTTCGGGAGAAGGGGTGCCTGGGAAACCAGGCCGCAGAGAATTGGCCCAAGCAACTGTTTAGCAAAAACACAGGTCTATGCAAAACCGAAAGGTGAGGTATATGGGCTGACGCCTGCCCGGTGCTGGAAGGTTAAGGGGAGAGGTTAGACGCAAGTCGAAGCTTTGAACTTAAGCCCCAGTAAACGGCGGCCGTAACTATAACGGTCCTAAGGTAGCGAAATTCCTTGTCGGGTAAGTTCCGACCCGCACGAAAGGCGTAATGATTTGGGCACTGTCTCGACAATGCACCCGGTGAAATTGAAATACCAGTGAAGATGCTGGTTACCTGCGCCAGGACGGAAAGACCCCATGGAGCTTTACTTCAGCTTGATACTGGGATTCGGTGCTGCATGTACAGGATAGGTGGGAGACTAGGAAGTAGGAACGCCAGTTCTTACGGAGTCGCTGTTGGGATACCACCCTTGTAGTACTGGATTTCTAACCTGTAGCCGTGACCCGGCTAGGGGACAATGTCAGGCGGGGAGTTTGACTGGGGCGGTCGCCTCCGAAAGGGTATCGGAGGCGCTCAAAGGTTCTCTCAGAATGGTTGGAAACCATTCGTAGAGTGCAAAGGCATAAGAGAGCTTGACTGTGACACCGACGGGTGGAGCAGGTACGAAAGTAGGACTTAGTGATCCGGTGGTATAAAGTGGGATTGCCATCGCTCAACGGATAAAAGCTACCCTGGGGATAACAGGCTTATCACTCCCAAGAGTTCACATCGACGGAGTGGTTTGGCACCTCGATGTCGGCTCATCGCATCCTGGGGCTGTAGTAGGTCCCAAGGGTTGGGCTGTTCGCCCATTAAAGCGGTACGCGAGCTGGGTTCAGAACGTCGTGAGACAGTTCGGTCCCTATCCGGCGTAGGCGTAGGATATTTGAGAGGAGCTGCCCTTAGTACGAGAGGACCGGGGTGGACTGACCTCTGGTGTATCGGTTGTTCTACCAAGAGCATGGCCGAGTAGCCAAGTCGGGACGGGATAAACGCTGAAGGCATCTAAGCGTGAAGCCCCCCTCAAGATAAGATATCCCATAGCATAAGCTAGTAAGACCCCTTAAAGACGATAAGGTTGATAGGACAAAGGTGGAAGTGTGGTAACACATGTAGCTGATTGTTACTAATAGGTCGAGGGCTTAACCTAAAAGGTTTGTTTAAACTTTTTCTGAGTTGACTATGTCAACCTCATTATATACAATGTAGAAGTATTCCTCGATAGCTCAATGGTAGAGCACACGGCTGTTAACCGTGGGGTTGTTGGTTCGAGCCCAACTCGGGGAGTTATTAACAATAATCATACTACTTAGGAAGATATTGTTAATTGACAAAAATATAATTATATGTTATTATTATTTGCACGGCTCCATGGTCAAGCGGTTAAGACACCGCCCTTTCACGGCGGTAACAGGGGTTCAAATCCCCTTGGAGTCATTTGTAAGATTGATAGTTGAGTAAAGTGGTGTAGACTACTATCGGTCTTATCTTTATGAAGAAAAACTACACAAAAGAACGTTGTGCTGATGAGGCCCAATGAAAATTGAGTAAATATGCCGACGTGGCTCAATTGGCAGAGCAGCTGACTTGTAATCAGCAGGTTATCGGTTCGAGTCCGATCGTCGGCTTTAGTGCCTTTTGAAATATCAAAAGACATGGACCTTTAGCTCAGTTGGTTAGAGCAACCGGCTCATAACCGGTCGGTCCCGGGTTCGAGTCCCCGAAGGTCCACTTGAGGTAATCGAACAGAGGATTATCTTATAGAAGTAAAATATTTTGGCTCAGTGGCTCAGTTGGTTAGAGCGCCGCCCTGTCACGGCGGAGGTCGTGGGTTCGAGTCCCATCTGAGTCGTTGTAATCGGTGAGATTACACGATTTAAAACACTCTGTATCTAGTTGATATTGAGTTTTAAAAGACCAGTTAATTTGGGATCTTAGCTCAGCTGGGAGAGCATCTGCCTTACAAGCAGAGGGTCATAGGTTCGAGCCCTATAGGTCCCATCAACCGAAAGGTTATGCCGGCGTGGCGGAACTGGCAGACGCACAGGACTTAAAATCCTGCGGGACTAATCTCCCGTACCGGTTCGATTCCGGTCGCCGGCATTATCTTTGAATATTCAAGGATAATTGGTGTGAAAATTTCATACTATGTACGTGTAGCTCAGCTGGATAGAGCGTCTGGCTACGGACCAGAAGGTCGCGTGTTCGAATCATGTCACGTACATGAAAGCTTGTAAACATTAGTTTACAGGCTTTTTTCATGTTTATGACCGGGAATCTTTCTCAACATTAGAAATCTTCAAAAGAATAGATGTATTTTTATGTTTATTTCAGAATGCTTACATAACTTTTACTTGGCAGACATACATTAACTAATATTCAAAGATGAATTAATATAACTATCTTTCTTCTATAGTACATATATTATATCGAGGTGGTAACCATGAATTTTTGCTCAGATATACTAATGATAAGCACATTGGCCTGTCAAATAGCGGAATGCCTTGATGATAATGAATTAGCGTTACTAGCAGCAGATACGTTATTATTGAGCGATGCATTAAGTGCAATTGCTGTGCGAAGAGCAACCTTAAAGAATATATGTGAAACGCAAAACGCTAATACTGAGCCAAATAGTAAGGGAAGTAATATCAACCAAGTAGCTGTCAAAAATAACTCCAGTACAGCTGGTAATAGTGAGGGAAGCTCAGTGAAACAAGAAACTTATGAATATAATCCTAGAAAAGCAGTGAATAGCGGAGAAAGAAGGATAATAAAAGACAGCGGTATGAAATAAAGTATGTTAAAAAAAGGATAGACATCAATGTCCCAATATGGCCGGTAATTAATGTCTATCATTATTCATGACTTTTTATATATGAAAATTTTATTTTACATGAATTTATGTTAAAAAATCTGATAGCAAAGGTTAATGAGTATTGGTACTGCTGCAGAGCAAATCATACCATTGATAACAGAAAGTACTACGGTTTCTTCATTAGTATATTTGATTAACATAGGGAGAGTTGTATCTTCACTGGTAGCTCCAGCAGGTGCGATACAAGTTGGAAAATTTAAATGCTTTGCTATGAGAGGAATACTAAAGAAAGAAAATATTTCCCTCATTAAATTACTTAAGAAAGTAATACTTCCAAGCTGTGCGCCAGCGAATTCACTAACCATAACTCCAGATAAACTATACCAACCTAATCCGCTTGCGATAGCAGTACTGGTGTTCATGGAGATTCCAGAGATAAAACTACATACAATGCCACCTAATAGTGATCCTATTATGATACCAATAGGAATAATAAAGATCTTAATATGATATTCTCTGATTTTTTCCATGATCCCATGATTTAGCCCAATACTAATTCCTACAAGAAACATGAGCAAATATAGAATATAGTGAGTATGTTCTGTAATAAATCCAATAATTGATATGTCAATGCCAGATAATCCATACACGATACCTAATAGTAGAGCAATTACAGTAAGTAGAACCATTCTTAGTCCTCCTTTTCTTTTTGTTTCTTTTTCATAAATATTCTAGTAAGTAAGTAAACAACGATAGTTGATAAGACTGTTGGAATTAAAAAGTATAGAAAACTTGTCAAACCTAGAGTTGATAATTCCTGAATGAAGTTTTCTCTTCCACCAAGCATTACTCCCATAGAAAAAATGATAAGAACGGTGCATACTATTTGCATTTTTTCATTCTTCTTTTTATGTCTATCAGGAAAAAATTTTGACCCGACGAAAATACCAATTCCCATAATGATGAGAATATCCATAAATTTATCTCCCTTCTATAAAAAGTATCCATATACCAATATCAGATTATTATCTTTAAGCAGGAATAACATGCAACCAGCAATGAAAGTTAGCTTGAATCATAGGAAATGATTTATTGAGACCTTGCTTCATGATAATAGCCTAACATTAATCTAATGGCGTATGGAAACTAAATAGAGAACCTTATCTTAAGTAAAGCTCACTAAAATTAATACAAACGTATATACTATAACAAATATTTAGCATTCAAGCAATAGAAACGAATAGTTATAATAATGCATCATAGAAAAATATTTTTATAATCTAGTATTTTAGTATAAAAAAATTGTATGAGTTTTCTTTGGATTTTCTAGCAATCAGCACCAAGAAGCTAAGATTTTCACTAAAATATCATCACTTTGACGAATTAAAGTGTAAAAATGTATGAAAATTTTGATTTTTTGTACGTTTCTTATCTAACGACAAGCATATTTTTATCTGCTCGAGAATAGCTAAGATTCTTGACTTTATAAGTTGTTTGTGATATATTAAACCGTATCCGACATGAGTATAATTTGCGTGCTAAGCGAAGTACCTCACAGGTTACTAACTAGATTATGTCACGTGAATTTCAAACCTGCAAACAATATGTTTACAGGTTTTTTGTTAAAATTAATAGGATAAGAAGAATTAATTGAATGTAATATAATTAAACTTTTGTAAGATTAGGAAATATTATCATGAGTTTGCATTAGAATTAGATAATTTATTAACAATATCTTTATTTGACTTCTTAAGGCTTTTCTAATAAGATTATATTTAAATATTACTTAGGAGTAAAGATTAACTTAAGATACCTCCTTGATAAACTTAGGTTAGGTGGTGATATAGTGACAAAGGGTCAGTTGGAAGCAAAGATAAGCGAGGCTCTCAGTAGATTCGAGATTGAGTATATGGGTCGCGGGCCAAAAACTATTAGAACCTATATTATCCATGACATAATTATCGTCAGGCTTACTGGTGTACTTAGTCCATCAGAACAGAAATTGACAGATAATCCTCAAGGAATCGAGTTATTTAAGAAGGTAAGGTCATCGCTATTTGAAGGTGGGCGAGGATACTTAGAAACATTAATTAATGAAATCATTGATGTAGCTATCATCAGCACTCATTCTGATATTAGTACGAAAACCGGTGAGAAAGTTGTTGTTATAACAACAGATAAAGATGTTGAAGATCTAATCTCCTAAGAAAAAAGTTGGTTTAATATTTCATAATATGGAAGACGATACAAAGTAGTTATACTAAATTGTAAGTAAGCCAATATCAAAGGTTTCTTTGATATTGGCTTTTTTAAAAAAGGAGGGGGCCTTCATTATGCAGAATGACATATGGTGGAGGTTATAAAGGATATATAGTATAGATGAGGTAGTAGGTCACATTTGATAATAATGATTACCCCAAAATACGTATAGATAAAAGCTAAGGTAGGAATAATTAGTATAAGGGCTAAAAATATATGATAGGTAGCATCTTGAAATATATTTTTATATAAAAAGACATGGAAGAAAGAGAGGATTGCTATGAAAATCAATCAGGAAAAGTGGAATTTGCCATCTTATATCAAGGATATTTTAACGGAGAGCAAACATGTATTTTATCCACGTTCAAAAAAGGAGCTGATACATATGGCTTTTGGTGGAGAAGATGTGGACACTTATGATGTAGCTTATGATGTACCTGGTAAGGGAAACATTGTGGAAGCAACTGTTACTCGTTGTAAGAATGGTATTGTAGTGAATTATCCAGAAGATTATATGCGTAGACGTGACCCAGATTGTCTATTGGTTGCTGATGATAATGATACTGATAAGCCAAAATACGATGATGTTTATAACAAAGATTTTGAACCACTTCGTCAGGAAACCTTCCAATGGTTAAAAGGACAGGAACTTGTCGTTTTTGCATTTAAGTCTGGTGGAGAGGAATACGGCTATGATACTTTGTTAGTTGCTCCAGCGAATGCAGGCTTTTTTGCTTGCGCGGTTGCAGATCTACAGGGATTTATCAGTATGTATGATATCTCGGAGGACTTTAATCCAAAGGCTGTTATTTTCTTAGCACCTCCATTCCGTCATACTCATTTTGATGGTAAGCAGATTGTAATTCACAACCGTTTGAAAGAAATTCATGAGTTATACTCCTACAACTTATATCCAGGACCAAGTGCGAAGAAGGGTATCTACGGTGTATTACTTAACATTGGTGAAAATGAAGGCTGGACTACCGTTCATGCGTCTACCGTTAAGGTCATTACTCCATATGATAATGAAATTGTTATTATGCATGAAGGTGCTTCTGGCGGTGGAAAGAGTGAGATGATTGAGCATGTTCACCGTGAGATGGATGGTCGTATTTTACTTGGTAAAAATACAGTGAATGGTGAAAAAACTTATATAGAGTTAACAGAGTCATGTGAGTTAAGACCAGTTACCGATGATATGGCAATATGTCATCCAAAGATGCAAAATGACAGTCAAAAACTTGTGGTAAAGGATGCAGAGCAAGGTTGGTTCTTACGTTGTGACCATATTAAGAGTTATGGTTCTGCACCACAGTATGAGAAAATTTTTATTCATCCAGAGGAACCATTGGTATTCTTAAATATTCAGGGTGTGCCAAATTCTACTTGTCTTGTTTGGGAGCATACCTTAGATTCTAATGGAAAACCTTGTCCAAATCCGAGAGTAGTTCTTCCAAGACATTTGGTACCAAACGTTATTGATGAACCTGTAGAAATTGATGTTAGAAGCTTTGGTGTTAGAACCCCAGCTTGTACCAAGAAGAATCCTTCTTATGGTATCCTTGGTTTGTGTCACATCTTACCTCCAACACTTGCTTGGTTATGGAGATTAGTTGCACCAAGAGGATATAATAATCCAAGTATTACTTCTTCCGAAGGTATGACAAGTGAAGGCGTAGGATCCTATTGGCCATTTGCAACCGGTAAGATGGTTGAGCAGGCAAACCTTCTTATGGAACAGGTGTTAAATTCCAGTCATACTCGCTATTTACTCATTCCAAATCAACACATTGGTGTTTATGAAGTTGGATTTATGCCACAATGGGTTACAAGAGAGTATATTGCTAGAAGAGGTAGTGCAAAATTTAAGCCAGAGCATTTAGTAGAAGCTCGTTGTCCAATCCTAGGATATGGACTTGGATCCCTTAAGGTGGATGGTCAGTATATCCACAAGGAATTTTTACAACCAGAGACGCAGCAAGAAGTTGGTATCGAGGGCTATGATGCTGGTGCTAAAATACTTCTTGATTTCTTTAAAAAGGAAGTAGAGAAATTCTTAACCCCAGAACTTCATGAGATGGGTAGAAAGACAATTGAGTTGTTACTTTCTGACGCTACAGTTCAAGAGTACAATGATTTATTGCCAATGAGATATTAATAAACAGTGATGTTACTGTTGTGATATAGTTCGTTTAAAAAGCGAGTGCAAATGGAATATTCTAAGGAGAAGCCAATCGGCTTTCGGAGGATTCTGTTTGCGCTCGCTTTTATTCATGACAAGAAAAAGTCCGCACAGTGTGCCTTTTCTTGTTTATGGGGGATGATATTTCATAGGTTACATTAGAGAGAGGTATTAATTTAAATTAATATAAGCTTTGCATTTTTAATCATAGTTCTGCTATAATCATGCTAATGAGGTAGGAATATAAAAGAATACGGTGATTGTTATCAGGGGAGATTTATGAATAGAATTTTAGTTGTTGAGGATGATCTAAATATTAATAATATGCTAAGAGAAGCATTAGAGGAAGTTGGTTATGAGGTGGTACAAGCATATTCAGGTACTGAAGCTATGTTAAATGTAAGTATGACAGAGTTTGACTTAATTCTTTTGGATTTAATGCTGCCCGGAATGTCAGGAGAAATGTTTCTAAAGTCGTTTCGTAAAAAAGAGCGGACCCCTGTGATTGTATTGTCTGCGAAGGATGAACTTGATAGTAAAGTGGATCTTTTATCGTGTGGAGCCGATGATTATATTACAAAACCATTTCAATTAAAAGAACTATTAGTTCGTATTGAAGTCGCTCTTAGACGGATGAATCAGAAGTGCCAGGATGGTATAATTCAATGTTTATGCCATAAAGAATTAAGATTGGATCGTAATTCCTACGAGGTTACACTAAAAGGGGAATTACTATCACTTACCAAACAAGAATTCAAGATATTAGAACTATTGCTCCTCCACCCAAGTAAAGTTTTTAGTAAGCAGGAGATTTATAATTATGCATGGGAAGAATACTTTATTGGAGAGGATAAGACGATAAATGTACATATCAGTAATATTCGAATGAAGTTAAAAAGGATTACAGAAGAAGACTATATTGATACAGTCTGGGGGATAGGCTTTAAACTTAGTAAATAGTATCTTTACCATTTCTTTAACTTTTCTTTGCGATATATTTAGGAACCTCGTATAAGATAGTAGATGAAAGTGTAACTAACTTATAAAATAAGGAATATAGAGACAGGAAAGAAGAGGAGGAAGAGTATGAATGATATCTTGTTAAGGTCATCCAATCTAACCAAGAAGTATAAAAATCATGCTGCTGTTAATAACGTAAGCCTAACGATAAAACGTGGTGATATCTATGGCTTTATTGGTAGAAATGGAGCAGGTAAGACGACATTTTTAAAAATGATAAGCGGACTAGCGAAGCAAACCTCAGGCAATATTGAATTGTTTGGTACTGACTGCAATAAGCAAAAGGAGCTATTTTCACGAATTGGTGTTTTAATTGAAGCACCTGGGTTATTTCCTAATATGACTGCTTTTGAAAATCTTAAAATGAAGTGTATCAGCCTTGGGATTAAGGAGGATAACTATATCCACGAGATTATTGAATTAGTCGGATTAAAGGGTGTGGATAAGAAAAAAACGAAAAACTATTCCCTTGGTATGAGGCAAAGGCTTGGAATCGGTATGGCATTGGTGGGGGAACCAGACTTATTAGTATTAGATGAACCTATCAACGGTCTTGATCCTCAAGGTATTGTTGAGGTGAGAGATACGATTCAACGGTTAAACAAAGAACGAAATATGACAATCATTATTTCCAGCCATATCTTAGAAGAATTATCTAAAATAGCGACTAGATATGGGATTATTGATAAAGGGATACTCCTTCAGGAATTAACCAATGAAGAACTGATGGAGAGTTGCAGTGAGCGTATCCAGATCACCCTAAGTAATGCGAAGGAAGCGTGTACAATCTTAGAAGAAAAATTGGGAATAACAGATTATAAAGTGATTGATCCAACAACCATCTATGTATTTGAGCAACTTAATAATCCTGCACTCATTAATATGACGTTATGTAATAATGGGGTTTTGGTTTCATCCTTTCATGTTGCTAATGATGATTTGGAGACTTATTTCATTCATTTAACTGGAGGTGCTAGCTATGTTTAGAACGATAAAAATGGATTTGTATCGCATGTTTCGTAGTAAAAGTTTTTATGTTACTTTATTTATTACTTATATTCTTGTTATTGTATCAATATTTACATTTAAAATGGTGTTAAGTAATGATAGTTTAAAGAATTTTTACGATCAGAGTTTGGAGGCATCGGATTCCGTAAATGTTGGTATAACCGCAGGCATGATATATATAGATAATGCCGAACTTAAATTGGGAGACTTATTTAGTGCTACAGTTGGTGGTGCATCAATAGCCGTTATGGCTGTTATATTTGCAATTATTTTTATCTGCTCTGAACATAGTAGTGGCTATATTAAGAATGTAGTCAGCAGAAAAGGATATAGGGAATACTTTACAATTTCAAAAGCGATTTGCATGGCGATTTATCTATTGATTAGTTTGTTAGGTACCGCACTTTTTATCGGCATTTCTTCCACTCTTTTATTGGATAATTATACGCTAGGTAATATTGGTGAGTTTGCTGCTTACTTTTTCACTCAATATCTGATTCATTATGCAATCGTTATGTTGGTGATCTTTTTATGCAATTTAACTAGAAACATGGCGATCAGTATGGCAGCCGGAATCTGTCTTTGCTCTGGAATGGTAGCATTACTGACTGGCCTTTTGGATCGTTTGAAATTAAATATCGTTTTTTCGGATTATTTACTAACGACTAATATGAAACTTTTACCAACATCATTTAATACGACAATTTATTCAAGAGCTATTTTGGTATCCTTAGTAGCGTCAGTTATATTTGGAATATCGAGTATTATCTTAATGAGAAAACAAGATGTGAGGTAAAGAAAGATTAGAAAAGAAACTTTCATAACTATAGTCTAACGAACGAAGCTGATTAGGATAAGAGAAAAGGAGGAGATAGAGAATGATATGGATCATAGTGGTCGTTTTATGTATTGCAGCTGGATACTTTATCGCAGTCCTTCAATATCGAAAACAAATTCGTACGTGGAATCAGAATCTTTCTTTTATCTTATCTAATAATTCTAATATGCTATTAGAACAGTTAGTTCCATCGAAGGATATTACGAAGCTATTGGAATTATTGAATGAGTTAATGCAAAAACATAGGGATCTAAAGGTAGAATATGAAGAAAAAGATGAAGCATTTCGGCAATTGATAACAAACCTATCTCATGACATTCGCACACCGCTTACTTCACTGGATGGCTATTTTCAATTGTTATCAAAAGCGAAAGAACCAAAGATACGGGAGCACTATATTACTATTATCGAAGGTCGTATTAGACAATTGTCAGAGATGCTAGATCAGTTGTTTTTATACATGAAATTACAGAATAATTGTTATGAAATTTCCATGGAGAAATGCAATCTTAGTCAGATTCTCTGTGAGTGTATGCTTGATTTTTATGAGCAATTTACTAGCCGGGGGATAGAACCAGAGATTCAATTGCCAGAAGAAGAGGTGATTATACTTGGTAATTCTTCTGTACTCATTCGTATCCTTCAGAATATGATTAAGAATGCCTTAGAACATGGAGATGAGCATTTTCAGATTACTTTAGAGAAAGCAGAAGAGATTGTAGTTACTTGTAAAAATGGCTATGCAAATGGAGAAGAAATTGACTTTTCTCAAATCTTTGAACGATTCTATAAAGCAGACAAAGCCAGGACACAAACGTCTACTGGATTAGGCCTTGCAATTGCAAAAGAATTGGTTGAAAAGATTGGTGGACGTATAGAGGCTATCAGTGGAGGGGCTGAGTTTTCAATTAAGGTTCATTTTCCAATTGGTTAGAAGATATTATAGGAGTGTATTGGTAATCCAATAAATTAATTATGCAAAAAGAAGAGCTTAGTAAGGTAGGATGCTTTTTGCAAAAGGAGAAATTATGCGTTCTTACTCTTTCTAGGCAAGTTAGCTTGATGTTATAAACTCATTTAGCTAGGCAAGTTAGTCCAAAGTTATAAATTCAATTAGAAAAAAACAGGCACAACGTGATGTTAAGGATAATACTTTAAATCACATTGTACCTGTTTTTTCCTGTTGCTATATTTTATAACTACAGATCATTTCATTATATTTTAATTGACCAATTGCTACAATCGATAACTTTCGTAGCAAAATCCTCATAGAAGTCTGGTTCATGGCAGATTAATAAGATACTTCCTTTATATTCGCTTAGAGCACGTTTTAATTCCTCTTTTGCTTCCACATCTAAGTGGTTCGTAGGTTCGTCTAGAAGTAAAATATTGGTTTCTCGATTAATTAATTTACAAAGTCTTACTTTCGCTTGCTCACCACCACTTAATACACGCACCTGGCTTTCAATGTGTTTTGTTGTAAGTCCACATTTTGCTAGAGCGGAACGCACTTCATACTGTGTCCAGGACGGAAACTCACACCAGAGCTCTTCAATACAGGTATTGTTTTTGGCTCCTGTCATTTCTTGCTCAAAATAGCCCTGATAGAGGTAGTCACCTAGGGTAACTTTACCGTTCAATGGTGGTATAATTCCTAAGATACTCTTCATTAATGTTGTTTTTCCGATACCATTAGCACCTTTTAATACAATTTTATCCCCACGTTCCATAGAAATCGAGATAGGTTTGGATAATGGCTCCTCATAGCCGATGATTAAGTGCTCTGTTTGGAAGATATAGCGACTTGCAGCACGGGCTTCTTTAAAATGAAACTCTGGCTTTGGTTTTTCTTTTGCCAGCTCAATCACATCCATTTTGTCAAGTTTTTTCTGACGAGACATTGCCATATTACGGGTGGATACACGTGCTTTATTACGAGCTACGAAGTCTTGAAGCTCGTTAATTTCCTGCTGTTGCTTTTTATAGGCAGATTCTAATTGTGCCTTTTTCGCTGCGTAAACTTCTTGGAATTTATCATAGTCCCCAACGTAACGATTTAATTCCCCATTTTCCATATGATAAATAAGATTTATTACACTATTTAAAAATGGTATATCGTGTGAGATAAGAATAAATGCATTTTCATAATCCTGCAAATAACGCTTAAGCCATTCTATGTGTTCCACGTCTAAATAGTTTGTAGGCTCATCAAGTAAAAGAATATCAGGTTTTTCAAGAAGTAATTTACCAAGTAAAACTTTTGTTCTTTGACCACCACTTAAATCAGTAACATCCTTATCTAAACCGATATCTGTAAGGCCCAGTGCTCGTCCAATCTCTTCTACTTTAGAGTCGATAATATAGAAGTCATGGGCATCTAAAAGGTCTTGGATCGTACCAAATTCCTCCATAAGCTCTGCCATCTTTTCCTCGGAAGCATCCGCTAATTCGTTACAGATGTTATTCATTTTGGCTTCTAATTCAAATAAAAAGTTAAAAGCTGATTTTAATACATCACGGATTGTCATTCCTTTTTCTAAAATGGAATGTTGATCTAGATAGCCAACACGAACATTTTTTGACCATTCAATGTTACCTTCGTCTGGCATAAGTTTATTGGTTATAATATTCATAAAAGTAGATTTACCTTCACCATTTGCTCCGATAAGCCCAATATGCTCCCCCTTTAACAGGCGGAAGGATACATCGTGAAATATCATTCGCTCACCAAAACCATGATTTAGGTTCGATACATTTAATATGCTCATTCTAATACTGCTCCTTGTATAATAAATTCAATAGGTGCAAAACATGTACATTATAGACGATGTAGAGTAAAATTACAAGAGATTTCTCTTTGGCTAAGTTGGGTTATGCTAACATTTTATTAGAAACAAATTATGAAATTTTTAATAGGATATTAATGAAACCACCATTTACGGGAGATTCTAGTTGTGTTAGAATGTTTTTTAATAAAGGAGATAACATATGACAATACAAGAATTTTTAAATCAATTAAGAGATAGCTTGGATGGCGAACTCCCTTACAACGAAATTGTTTCCAATGTGAATTATTATAGAGATTATATGAATTCCCAAAAGGGGGAGAAGTCTGAAGAAGAGATTACAGCAGCACTTGGTGACCCTCGTCTGATTGCGAGAACAATCATTGATACTTATCAAATGAATCATGATAATCAGGTACACTACCAATCTTATAGTTATTCAGATGGTGGGAACTATCAATCTACGAATTCTTCCAATGTTAATCATGAAGAGAACGAAAAGAAGAATAGAAATCGAGGAACATTTAAGGCAATAGGATTTCAAGGTTGGCTAGGATGTTTAATTAGTTTATTTATTCTGTTTATTGTGTTAGGTGCTGTTTTCTGGCTCGGTACACTGGCATTTAAGGTGTTTTTTAGATTTGTTCTTCCTGTTGTTTTAATCGTTGCAGGAGTATCTTATGTTTATAATCGATTTAGAAGGTAAGTTAAAGTATCGATTTATGCAATTAATTAAAGGGAGCATCGCCTAGTAGCCTAACATTGCTATGAAACGATACTCCCTTTCACCATTCTATGTTTAGAGTGGCAGTATATTTTTTTTGAATTCTTCGTTTATAATTTGAGCAGCAGCGTTATAAATTGCAGATAAACCACAAAAGATTCCAACGTAACCTGCGATGGTATGAATTGTGTGTGAGTCCATAAAATTAGCGAAAGCTAATAGGATAAACAGGATAGTTAATGAACCAAATACAATACGAGATGCCATGTTGTGTTTTAAAGTGCCAATAAACATAAAGAATGTGAAAATACCCCATAACAAAAGATAAAAACCAAGGCTGATAGAATCAGAGGATGGAATCGATTTTGTTGGGTTCATCCAAATCAGTATGAGTGACCACCAAAAGAATCCGTAAGCGGTAAATGCAGTGGCTCCAAATGTGTTATTCTTTTTAAACTCCATAATTCCAGCTATAATTTGAGCGGCTCCCCCTAGAGCAAATCCCATTGCTACAATTACTATGGATAGTGGTATAAATCCTGCATTGTGAAGATTAAGTAAGCAGGTTGTCATTCCAAATCCTAGCAAACCAAGTGGAGCTGGATTGGCAATCATTGCTTTTGTTTCTGTTGACATAGTGTCCTCCCATGAATTATTAAAGGTATTATTTAAACATAGGGTGCCATTGTAGCATGAGGGGAGGATTAATTCAAGAGAAAAATATGATAGAAATTCCTAGATAAGGTGTTAGTGTTTTTAAAAGTGAAACAGCCGGTAGGGGAGCTACCGGCTGTTTCGTTGAGGGGAGTATAAATAATTAATAAGGGGTTATATAGCGTATCAAAATTATGTAAGCTTACTAAGCAGTTTCCTACTTACTTCGTATTCATAATTACTGATACATTTTTTATAATACTACATAAAAAGGGAAAAATCAATAGATAAATAAATCTTTTTTTAATTTAAGAATTACTAAATATTTCCTTAATAAATTAAAAATGAAATAGAAAGAATTGTGTCACAATTTACCAAAAATACACTAAAAGACAAGAAATATTAAGTTAGATATTTCCCATTCATCAGAATAATTATGAATGGAATTGGTATACTAACTCCTGTAGTTATAATAACTAATTTTTAATAGGAGGACATACTATGTCATCAGAAAATAATAGCAAGAATACAAAGAACAGCAATAATTCTAGCTCTTATAAGAATTCCCAGAATGCTCAAAACGCTCAAAACGCTCAAAACGCTCAGAACGCTCAGAACGCTCAGAATTCCCAGAATGCTCAGAATAACACAAAGAACAACAATTCTGGTAACTACAAAAATACCCAGAACAACCAGAATTTCAAATAGTTATCACTAAGAAAAATTCTCTGAAAGAAGAGAAAATATTCTAATTTGAATATTTTTATTCACAATAAGAATGAATTTTAGTGATGTTCTATTGTATCAAAAGTGCCTAGGATGCAGTAATATAAGAGGATTAATACTTATATTACGTAATTCTAGGCATTTTTCATTCATAACGTAACTATTTATTTATTTTTCTGTTTTACTAAATTAAATGGATAAGGAAAAGAGAATTTGTCAATTTAACACTTAAAACAATCACCATTCTCGTCGAATGGAATACTATATTGTAGAAAGCTTTTCTTTCTTTGTATTCTAGAACAAAGGCGGTGTATGGTATGTATTTTGAAGGAGTGCGTTTAGAAGATATCAAACATTATATTGATAGAAAGGATGCTATTATTGTAGACTTAAGAAAAAAGGAAGATTATGATAAGGGGCATATTCCAAGCGCTGTTAGTGTACCATATACTTCTTCTGAGGAACTTGCGGAAAAAGTGAGGTATTTTAAAGTGGTTGTCTTATATTGTTACCGAGGAAATTTAAGTATGCTCGCTGCAAGAGATTTATATGGGATTCAAGGAAAGGTGTATCATATATGCGGAGGCATTCATGCTTATCCGTATCGTTTGGAGCATTAATGGGTGATATAATAACATTGACTGAAAGAGAAAAGAGAATTACAATGAGACCAGTGGTTTTTAGAAAACCAACGCGAGCAGTGAAATATATAGCTGATTTGGTTGGTTTTCTATGCGCTAATTATGGCGTATTGTTAAAAAACAATTGGAGGTTAGAATGAGTCGATACGAATACATTGCACCATGTCATTTCGGATTGGAGGCAATACTGAAGCGAGAAATTACAGACTTAGGGTACGAAATAGTCAGCGTAGAAGATGGACGAGTTATTTTTGCTGGAGATGAATCCGCAATCTGTAGAGCTAATATGTTCTTAAGAACAACAGAAAGAGTACTTATAAAAGTAGCAAAATTTAAAGCAGAGACCTTTGAGGAACTATTTCAAAAGACAAAGGAAGTTCCGTGGGAGCAGTTTATACCTAAAGATGGTAAGTTCTGGGTAGCGAAAGCAACATCAATTAAAAGCAAATTATTTAGCCCTTCTGATATTCAGTCTATTATGAAAAAAGCTATGGTTGAAAGACTAAAGGGAGTATATAAGTTGGAATGGTTTGAAGAGAGCGGTAATGAGTATCCTGTTCGCGTTACGTTTATGAAAGATGAGATAACCATTGGTATTGATACTTCTGGTGTATCACTTCATAAGAGAGGATACCGTAAGTTAATATCCAAGGCACCGATCACAGAAACTTTGGCAGCAGCATTGATTATGCTAACGCCATGGAATAAGGAACGAGTATTAATCGACCCATTCTGCGGTAGTGGTACATTTCCTATCGAAGCGGCCATGATTGGAGCTAGAATAGCGCCTGGTCTGAATCGTTCTTTCTTAGCGGAAAATTGGACGGATCTTATCCCAAAGAAAGCATGGTATGAGGCAGTGGAAGAAGCGAATGATTTAATTCTCCATGACATCGAAATGAATATCCAAGGGTATGACATTGATGGGGAAGTAATCAAAGCTGCGAAACAGAATGCTGAAGTTGCGGGAGTGGATCAGTACATTCATTTTCAGAAACGTTCTGTCAGTGAGCTTAGTAGTCCGAAAAAATATGGGTTTATAATAACGAATCCACCGTATGGAGAACGTTTGGAAGAAAAATCAGCGATGCCTCCAATTTATCAAGAAATTGGACAAGCAATGAAACGATTAGACACATGGTCTTGTTATTTGATAACAAGCTATGAGGATGCTGAAAAACACATTGGACGTCAGGCTGATCGTAATCGTAAAATCTATAATGGTATGTTAAAGACTTATTTTTATCAGTTCATGGGACCAAAACCACCGAAACGTTGAGAGATTAGCAAATGCGAAAGAGTAGGCTGAATGGGGCAACGTTATAAATAAGTAAAACGAAAAGGACGAAAGCAAATGGCTCTCCATCATTTTATAGTAGAGGCTATTTGCTTTCGTCTTTTTTTCTTTATAGTCTAGATATGTTTTGTAACCCAAGCTTCGATATCTTTCATAATTTCTTCTGCATTTAATTCGTTTAACAATTCATGTCTGCAATCGTTATACATAACACAGTCTACATTCTGAAACCCCAAACGTTTATACAACATAAATAAGCGCTCTACATCTTTCCCGTAACGGCTAACAGGATCTTTCGTACCACTAGTAAAGAGGATTGGTAAATCCTTACGAGTAAGTTTAATACGTTTTGGTAAACCAGCATGATAATCTAAGTTAGCAAGGTCTTCATAGAAGCTTGTACTGCATTGAAATCCACAGTAGGGATCATTAATATAAGCACCTACATTCGGATTATTTCGTGACAACCAATCATAGGATGTCCGTTCAGAAAGAGAAGTATAATGTTTGGTTTCAAAGATTTGTTTATTTAGGAATGCGGAATAATGTCTTGGACCTTTCAATTTTTTAATTGTGTGGGCGCATGCGATACCAATCCGGCTTTTTATTCGAGGATTAAAAGCTGTTCCAATTAAGACAACACAATCTAAATCCTGAAAAAACTGTATCGCATTTCTTGAAACCAGAGAACCCATACTATGTCCAATTAAGACTAACTTTTTTGCACGGTTGTTTTCTTTTACATAAGTTAAGACATTTAAAGCATCAGAAATTAAAAGCTTATAACCATCATTGTCTGCAATATAGCCAAGATCATCAAGCTTTTGATCCGTACCATGACCTCTATGGTTATATCGATACACATCATAGCCACAACTGTTTAGATAGTCCGTAAATAATTGATAGCGTTTGTGATGTTCTGCCATGCCATGAAGTAACAAAATAGTGCCTTTCACAGGCTCTGATTGACATAACTGAGGGTAAAGGATGGATTCATAACCATCTTTTTGAACTACAATTGGATTTGTTGCTTTCAATTTAAAATCTCCTTTCTTAACTAGGAAATAAGTAGCATACTAAACTTTACTTAGATTAGCCACCCACTTAATTATAAGAGGATTATGGGAAAAAGGCAATTAAAATCAATTCAATTTACTATAGAATATCAAATAATTAAAAAGGAACAATATAGACAAATGATAAGGAAACCATTATACTTAAGCATGAAAATTATGTTAATTAAACAAGTTTCATGCCGATATATAGATAGAGCATTTTATTTTATCTATATTGTGATAGGAGGAGCAAAAGTGCCAGAAGATAGGATATTAAAGCGCGCTGCAGCATATAGTGTGTTGCTTATGGTCTGTGTATTACTAATTCCTTTTGTTTTACATCTACAAAAGGAGAGTGTGTCGTACACTAGTGTATTTCCTATGTTTCCAACGACGGTTTCTACCATGCTCCCAATCGCTGAGAGTGAAAACTTTAAATACCTTTCAAATCAAGAGGGTTCTGATAGTAAGCAGGAAATAAATCAGCAAGTACCAGGAGGAATTTCAGAGGATATAAAAAAAAGGTTAGGTGATAACTTTATTGTAATAGAAAAGCCCTCTCTTTTGTCCGACTCCACCATGGTTGATTTAATCGATGAAGCAGTGGATCGTAAAATCCGTTTGATTATTACGGATTCCATTGAGACTAAGATAGAGGTAAACCAAATTCATCGGATGTATCGTGGTTACTATCACAAAGGGCTTCCAGAATCTGAGGTTCCGAAGGTAACCACTGTTCCTGAAAATCAAATAAATCAAGAAGAATTTGCAGAAAATCAACCTCTTACTTCTGCTTCGTCAGGAAAGGATAAAGTGGATGACAGTACTTTGGATAGTAACAAGGATACATCCAGTATTAGTAATTCGGGTTCTGGCTCTAACGAAGATACAGCAGAGAAAAGTGTAGTAGAGAATGTAACTAGTACGGATTGTATAAAGAGTCTTGAAATTAATTCCTATGCATCTGAAAAGAATAATTTTTCGACTGAGATTACAATAGAACTAGATAAGACATATGCTTATCTATTGTATGAGGATGATCATAACTACTATATTTCCCTAGTGCGTCCAAAGGATATCTATGATAAAATCATTGTTGTAGATGCAGGGCATGGTGGAAATGACTCCGGAACTTACTCAAGGGACTATTTATATCACGAAAAGGATATGAATCTTTCGATGGTACAGGAGTTAAAGAAATTATTAGACCAAGAAGACATTAAAGTTTATTATACCAGAACTATAGATCGCAGACTTACCCTGAATCAACGTGTAAACCTTGCAAATGATGTGGAGGCAGACTTTTTCTTAAGTATTCATTGTAATGCAAATGAGGAACGTGGAGTTCACGGTACAGAGGTACTTTATAATGAGAAACAAAACGATTGGGTAGTTATGAATTCCAAGGGATTTGCATCCATTTGCCTAAAGGAAGTCGTGGAGGAAATTGGTTTAGAGGAAAGAGGCTTAGTTCCGCGTAGTAAAGATGTTCATATTGTTGGAGAAGCGAACGTGCCGGTTGCTTTGGTAGAAGTAGCGTTTATGTCAAATCAAGGTGATCTAAATTTTTTAACTAGCGAGAATGGAAAGCAGAAGGTTGCGAAAGGTGTATACGATGCGATTTTATCTGCTTATAAGGAATTAGAAAAAGAAGAGCAACAAGGGCAAATAGCAATAAAAGAACCATAAGAATCCTACGTAATTAAAATAGAAATTAAAAAGTAAGGAAGTTAACAATGAGAAAGATTATTTTTGCAACATCCAACGAAGGAAAAATGAAAGAAATTCGGATGATACTAAAAGACTTAGATTACGAAGTTGTATCGATGAAGGAGGCTGGAATCGAGGTCGCGATTGAAGAAACAGGGACAACCTTTGAAGAGAATGCTATAATTAAGGCAAAAACTATAATGGAGATTACAGGAGAGATTGTTTTAGCCGATGATTCCGGACTTGAAGTTGATTACCTTGATAAAGCACCAGGTGTATATTCCGCACGTTATCTTGGAGAAGATACCTCTTATGATATTAAAAATAATCATATCTTATCCTTACTTTCTGGAGTACCAGAGGAGAAACGTTCGGCTCGATTTGTATGCGTCATTGCATGTGCATGGCCAAATGGAGAGATAAAGGTTAAGAGAGCAACCATTGAAGGCAACATTGGTCATAAGATAGCTGGTGAGAATGGATTTGGATATGATCCAATTTTTGTTGTTCCAGAATACGGTTGTACTACTGCGGAATTATCTGCAGAGCAAAAGAATACAATTAGTCATCGGGCGAAAGCGTTGAATGCAATGAAGGAAGAATTATAGGTTTAGGAGAACATTCATGAAGATACTAATTGTAAGTGATTCACATGGTAGATGTTATTATTTGGAGAGAGCTTTAAAAAAGGTCTCTCCAATTGATATGTTAATCCATCTTGGAGACTTGGAAGGTGATGCAACCTATATCGAAGCGTTAGCGGATTGCCCTGTTGAGATGGTTTCTGGAAATAATGATTATTTTACCGATATTCCACGTGAAAGATTTTTAGAAATCGGGAAATACTATGTAATGTTAACACACGGTCATCGGTACGGTGTGAATTATGGAATAGAGCAACTTAAAGAGGCTGCTGTGCTAAATGGTGCAGACATCGTGATGTTTGGACATACTCATCAACCGTTGATTGATTTGACAGATGATAATCTCGCTGTCATTAATCCTGGTAGTATTACACAACCTAGACAAACAGGGCGAATACCAACGTTTATCCTAATGGATATTGATTCAAAAGGAGAAGCGCATTACACACTTAATTTTATAGATGATAATCTTTAGGACATTCTTAAATATGGGATGGCATAAACTGGATGAAAAATCTTATAAAAAAAGTGTTGACATTCACCTTTTTGTCATATATAATAACTCTTGCGTCTGACAGAGAACACCTCTTAAGGATGCAAAACAGAATATAATGTGTGAATTTATTTACCGGGGTGTGGCTCAGTTTGGCTAGAGTGCTTGATTTGGGATCAAGAGGTCGCAGGTTCGAATCCTGTCACCCCGATTGAATAACAAAACACGCATGCGGGTGTAGTTCAATGGTAGAACACTAGCCTTCCAAGCTAGATACGTGGGTTCGATTCCCATCACCCGCTTGATGTTTGGCATGACATCAAAAAAAATATGCTAAATGTGCTAGTAGCTCAGTTGGATAGAGCATCGGCCTTCTAAGCCGGTTGTCGGGGGTTCGAATCCCTTCTGGCACATTTTTTCTTTCTTAAGAGAAAATATTTGTGGTGGGTATAGCGCAGTTGGTTAGCGCGCCAGATTGTGGCTCTGGAGGCCAAGGGTTCGAATCCCTTTATCCACCCTAACAACAAAGAGTTGTATTTATTAAGTCTTTTATTAATAAAAGATTTTGATAGTGGGCTATCGCCAAGCGGTAAGGCACAGGACTTTGACTCCTGCATTCGCTGGTTCAAATCCAGCTAGCCCAGCTGCTAAGTGATTTAGCATAGATTTCTTTTGGATGACTAGGTTTTATGTAATTTAGTTATTAAAAAGAAGAAATGGGATATTAGCTCAGTCGGTAGAGCACTTGACTTTTAATCAAGGTGTCCCGGGTTCGAATCCCGGATGTCTCATGACAGAGCTAGAAAGTTGTTTTGACAACTGGATACTTCTGTTAGAAAGAGCAATAAAAGAATTGCTAATGTATGCGGATGTGGCGGAACTGGCAGACGCACTAGACTTAGGATCTAGCGGGCAACCGTGCAGGTTCAATTCCTGTCATCCGCATTAGTTTTTTCTTTCCATGTATCTCTGAGAAATACACTATTTCTAGGAAATACATAATTTCCATATAGTAGAATGCATGGAATAAATATTGCCGCGGGGTGTGGCTCAGTTTGGCTAGAGTGCTTGATTTGGGATCAAGAGGTCGCAGGTTCGAATCCTGTCACCCCGATAATTTAGAGAGAAGAGGCGAGAGCCTCTTTTTTTGTTGTCTAGAAAAGAAATCTGTTCTGCTGTCTGCTCTTGTTTTCTGGCATTGTCTAGTCTTATTTTGTAGCATATACTTCCAATTACAATTATTATCTGATATAATGAAAGTTGGTATATGCTTTGGATCACAGATCGTTTTGGGGATTCCATAGCGTCAGATAGGGAGGTTTTACTATGGCATCAGTATATGTTTTTTTAGCGGATGGATTTGAGGAAATAGAGGCTCTCACGGTGGTTGATTTACTGCGTAGAGCTAAGGTTGATGTTACGACAGTATCAATTACTGAAAATATTCTTGTTCATGGGGCTCATGGAATTGATGTTATGGCCGATATACTATTTAGAGATAATTTATCAGAATCTGATATGTTGGTTCTACCGGGCGGTGGACCAGGTACAAGAAGTTTATTAGCTCATGAGGGATTAAAAGATTTACTAAAAGACTATGAAAAGAAAGGTCGTTACTTAGCAGCAATTTGTGCAGCTCCATCGGTATTAGGAATGCATGGTATCTTGAAAGGAAAACGTGCAATTTGTTATCCTGGTTTTGAGGACAAATTATTGGATGCTATAGTAATTAACAATAAGGTCATAGTAGATGGAAAAATTATTACGAGTAAAGGTCCAGGGACTTCCATAGAATTTTCCTTAGAACTAATAAAGATTCTTTGCGGAGAGGAAATAGCGAATCAGATTTTAGATGGAATTTTGTATCAGTTGTAACTTGTGGTGATGAAAGCCAAGGATGGCGGAATTAAGTTGTTTTAAACGCTTTACAGATTAAGAGTAATCGTTATCCTTAACAAACTTCATATGCACAAAATAAGTGCAGGAATGGGGGATAAAATGAAAGAAAAAAAAGAGGAATACAGTTATATTGTCAATAGGAACAATGAGACAAAGCATAAGAGTAGAGTTAGAAAAGTAATAGCGATATTTACAACGTTAAGTCTTTTAATGGGAGCATTTCTACTGATTGACCAATTAACGCCGTGGATTGTATTCTCTAAGGAAGAGGATATGGAATCAGTTAATAAAGCTGAGGTAGAATCCATAAGGGAGATTTCCTTACTAGATAATAAATTAACGGTACCTGCCGCTTTAACGAAAATAGAACAGATCACGAATGATGGTACAGCGGTGAAGGTAGTAGTGAATTATAAAAATGAAAAAATATATGTTTCAGCTGGTACGAACAGTACAAAGTTCTACTTCTCACAAGATAAGATGAAGACATGGGAGAAGGTTACAGATGATCAACTTAAATACGGTATTGATATATCTGTTTTTTTAAAAACGTCTGATAACACCATTTACTTTAAGGGTGATAGAGATAAAGCAATTGTTGCAGTTACATTGCCGAAAGAAGACAAAGGCTTAAAAGTCACTTATTATGTTGAAAATGGAAAAGGTAGATTAAAATATGAAAATGTAACTCGTCCTTTGGAATTTCGAAAAGGAACTTATGGGCAGTGGGATAGTGATTTATCCAAAATTTTAGATCTATCAAGTTTTGAAATCACAGGTTATACATTACAGTTTCGTCTACAAGCAACGGATACGGAAAGAGCTGGACGAGTTGTAAGTGTCAAGATACCAAAACGTCAGGCACCTCCAAAGATTAGAGTAGACTATTCTAAGATGGAGATATCAGGACTAAAAGCTGGTCAAACTCTTTATCAAAAAGAAGGAGAGTCATTTCAGAGATTATTTGCACCAGAAGATTCTAAAATTAAAACTATAAGTCTTTATGAATTATTGTTTAATCAAGCTCAAACGCCAAATGTTACTCCTTTTCCAGCAACTACTATTGAGTTTCAAACTGCAGCTACAGATAAGAAAGTTGCAAGTGCTATTGTTGCAGTAGAGTTTCAGAAGCAGCCAGATGCGCCGGCATCTGGTAAGATTTTGGTGGATAAAACTACAGTAACTTTCCCAGAGGCTACAAAGACTACTCCTTATGAATATGTTGTTCTTCATCTAGGTGAAAAGCTAGACCTAACTGAAGTTAAGTGGACTAAAGTAACATCGAATAAACCATTTGAGATTAAAAAAGTCGGAAAAGCAACTCCTGCACCGGGAGATGTTATTTACTATAGACTTGCATCTACAACCAATAAAGAGACCAAGGTTGTGACACCTGCATCTATATATGCTAATGTACCGATTACTGCGGTACCAATTACCAATTAACTTTTAATCTTTTTTCGTAATAGCCACAAAGCAATTAAATTTGGGATTGCCATAACGGCATTGATTAAATCAGAACTCTCCCATACGAGTTCCAATGACATAATGGAACCAAAAAAAATCATAAGAATATATACAAGGCGGTAGATTTCGATTCCTTTTTTCGGGAAGAGATATTCTACCGCTTTTTCTCCGAAGTAACTCCATCCAATTAGGGTTGCAACTGCAAAAGCGACTAAAGAGATACGGAGCATAAAAACTCCAAATGGAATTTGAGCAAAGGCTGCGGTGGTTAATTCACCCATTGATAATCCCTTAATGGAATCAGGGTTTTTAAGTATGGTGGACACAATAATAAGTCCAGTAAGAGCACACATAACAACAGTATCCCAAAAAGTTGCACTCATAGAGACGAGAGCTTGGTTTTTGTAACGGAGATTAAGAGAATCAGCGTGGTTTTCTAAATCATTGTTTGAGTTGTTATTCGCTAAAACAGTTTTATTTATGCGATCCGATGAAATAGACTGCTTAGGATTGTCTGATAAAGCGGAGCCACCTGCTGCAATTGCAGCAGAACCAAGTCCAGCTTCATTCGTAAAAAGTCCACGAGAAATTCCATATCTGGCAGCAATGCTGATAGAACCACCTAAAACTCCTCCAGCAACAGCTTTTGTAGAAAAAGCGGTTTTAATGATAATGCTAAGAGCTGGTAAAACATATGGAAGATTGACCAATAGGATAAAAATACAGCCACCAACATAAAAGATAGCCATCGCAGGTACTAGTTTCATACAAATATTCTGTATGGAATTAACACCCCCAACAATGACTAGACCAATTAAGAAGGCAGCAACGATACCGGACAGATAGGGAGAGATTCCAAACGCTTTCGTAGCATCTGTTATCGAGCGAGCTTGCGTTGAACCTCCCATGCCGAAGGCTGCTAATAAGGTGGCGATGCAAAAGATGATAGCCAACCATTTACTATGTAACCCATATTCTAGTGCGTACATTGGACCACCGCAATATGTTCCATCTGGTTTTTGTTTGCGGTAGCACATACCCAGATAACATTCTGCATAAGTGGTTGCCATCCCAAAAACACCAGTGAGCCAACACCATAAAACTGCTCCAGGACCACCAAGCGCAATCGCAGTTGAAATACCAACGATATTACCAGTTCCAAGGGTAGCAGCTAACGTAGTTGTAAGTGTTTTAAAACTACTGGAATTCCCGTGAGCATCTGATTCTGTGGAGACAGAATTTTTGATTCCTTTTTTTAATTCTTTTTGAATAAAATGAAGTCGAAATGTAAAGTACAGGTGAGTTCCAAATAATAAGAATAACATTGGACCGCCCCAAAGATAATGATTGATTGTTTGTATTGATTTTAGTAAGTCATTCATAAATTCCTTTCTAGTAATCTTAAGTCTAAGGAAGGAAAGACGAATCGATTACCTAGCGCTACTATCGCTCGGGAAAATCCTTATTCTATGTATATGAAATCAATCTTTTCTATATTCAAGAAGCCTAGTAAATAACATAACTTACCATCATAATATTATATTGCGTGGTAATAATAATATCAAGATAAGTGACGAAACACAAAGCATATCAAATATGAAATGACTTTTTGAAAGTTGATTGCAAAATGACATCTAAGGTATCAGGCAATAATCTTAGGATTACAGCAGGATTTAGACAGAATGGATCGCTATTAGTAGTGAGTGCAGCCAATTGAAATTAGGAAGTTTTATAAATGTCGATAAGCGGTGAGGAGTAGTTGCTTATCGTTCCTAAGAGCAGTTTTAGTCGAAACGACTATCCCTAGTATATGGAACTGCTCGTCAACTATACAGCTTCACGGAGGTGAATTTTATGACAAGTAGCAATCAAAGTACAAGTTCTAGCAATAGGATGGCAGTGCCTGAAGCAAAAGAAGCAATGAATCGTATGAAGATGGAAGTTGCGTCTGAATTAGGAGTACCTCTAACTCAGGGCTATAATGGAAATCTTACAAGTGCTCAGAACGGATCAGTTGGTGGAGAAATGGTTCGCCAGATGATTAAAAAGCAAGAAGAATCTATGAGCGGCAAATAGCAAATAGAAATAAAGCAAATAGAAAGAAACGCTGCAAAGTGGTATTTTTACCACTTTGTGGCGTTTCTTTTCGTTTAATTAATGCAATAATGAAAAAATATTCACATTATGAATATAATATGATAGAATAAATGTATATGGGCAAAAATTTTGCCAAACATTAAATAGAGGAGTAACGGCATGGGAAAGTATTTTGGAACAGATGGCTTTCGTGGGGAAGCGAATAAAACGTTAACTGTGGAGCATGCTTATAAGGTTGGTCGTTTCTTAGGATGGTATTATGGAAAAGATCACAAAGCAAAGGTAGCAATAGGTAAGGATACAAGAAGATCCAGTTATATGTTTGAATATTCCTTGGTAGCCGGTTTGACTGCGAGTGGGGCGGATGTTTATCTTCTGCATGTAACACCTACACCGAGTGTTTCCTATGTAGTACGTAGTGAAGGATTTGACTGTGGTATCATGATAAGTGCTAGTCACAATCCATTTCAAGATAATGGAATTAAAGTAATTAATGGCAGTGGGTATAAATTAGAGGCTGAAGTTGAAAAACTAATTGAAGACTATATTGATGGTATGCTACCAGAGATACCATTTGCTTTTGGGGAAAACATTGGAAAAACAGTAGACTATTCCATGGGGAGACATCGTTATATAGGACACCTAATTTCGCTTGCAACACGCTCCTTTGAAGGTATTAAAGTTGGACTTGACCTTGCCAATGGGTCAGCTACTACAGTTGCAAAAGGTGTTTTTGATGCTCTAGGAGCTAAGACTTATGTGATTAATAGTGAACCAAATGGTGTCAATATCAATACGAATTGTGGTTCTACGCATATAGAACATTTGAAACAATTTGTCGTTGATCAGAAGTTAGATATTGGATTTGCATATGATGGAGATGCGGATCGCTGTCTTGCAGTAGATGAATTAGGGCAAGAGATTGATGGGGATGCGATTCTTTACTTATGCGGATGCTATATGAAGGAGAGAGGCGAGCTTTGTAATAATACTGTTGTCACAACTATAATGTCGAATCTAGGACTATATAAATCCTTAGATGCAAAAGGAATAGGATATGCCAAAACTGCTGTTGGTGATAAGTATGTATATGAAAATATGATGGAGCATGGGCATTCAATTGGTGGAGAGCAATCTGGTCATATTATCTTTAATAAGCATGCTACGACAGGGGATGGTGTTTTAACCTCTCTTAAGATTATGGAAGTTATGTTAGAAAAGAAAGTAAAAGTATCTGAATTACTTCGCGAGTTAAAGATATATCCTCAGCTTCTGCTTAATATCCCAGTGGTAGATAAGAAAAAAGCAAAGAATGATCCAGATGTGATAAAAGCAGCAGAAGCTGTGGAAAAAGAGCTTGGAGAGGATGGCAGAATCTTAGTTCGCGAAAGTGGCACGGAAGATGTTGTTCGTGTTATGGTTGAAGCAGGATCGAATGAGATATGTCAAAAGTACGCTGATGAAGTAGTTGCAGTCTTACGTCAGAATGGCCATATAAATGATAAGAAAAAATAGTTTTATTTTCGAAATTGATCGTTTCATCGTTAGTGCTACGTGGTGTAAAAATACACATACTTTATCGGATCTTAGAATTTCTTCGGATAAGTTATAACATAATATTGTCTAACTACGTCTAAGAGGTGCAAATACAGAAAAAAATATCTAGCTTTTGTCTAGGTGACATGATATAATATACTAATGTCTAGCCCATTTTCCTTGGTAAGTGGGTTATGAAAAGTAAACTTAACAATTCGGCGTGCGTAAAAGCAAGTGCCATTATACTTTAAAAAGTTTGGTATATGAAAGCATATACTTTGCTATATTTTAAGGAGGACTTAACAAATGAGTTTTAAGGTGGATGATTTAGGAAAGAATATGGTAAAGCTAACAATAGAAGCGACAGCAGAGGATTTTGACAAGGCAATTGAACAAGCTTACCAAAAAAATAAGGGCAAAATGAATGTACAGGGATTCCGTAAAGGAAAAGCACCACGTGCAATCATCGAAAAGATGTATGGTGTAGGTGTATTCTATGAGGATGCTGCTAATTTTATTATCCCAGAAGCTTATGAGAAGGCTATTGAAGAAAGTAAGTTAGAAGTTGTAGCTAGACCAGAAATCGATGTTGTTCAAGTTGAGAAAGGCAAGCCTTTTATCTTCACCGCTGAAGTAGCAGTTAAACCAGAAGTAACTCTTGGTGCATACAAGGGAGTAGAAGTTCCAAAGTCTGACATCGAAGTAACAGAAGAAGAAGTTATGGCTGAGCTTGATAAGGTGAGAGAGCAAAACTCCAGAACAATTACAGTAGAAGATAGAGCAGTAATGGATAAAGATGTCGTAACTATTGACTTTGAAGGTTTTGTAGATGGCGTTCCTTTTGAAGGTGGAAAGGGAGAAGATTATGCGTTAACAATCGGTTCTCATTCCTTTATCGATACATTCGAAGATCAGTTAGTGGGTAAGAGCATTGGTGAGGACGTAGAAGTTAATGTTACATTCCCAGCGGAATACCATGCAGCAGAGCTTGCAGGAAAGCCAGCATTATTTAAAGTAAAAGTAAAAGAGATTAAGGCGAAAGAACTTCCAGTAGCAGATGATGATTTTGCACAGGATGTTTCCGAGTTTAATAGCTTAGAAGAGTATAAAGCTGATCTTAAGAAATCTTTAACTGAGAAGAAAGAAAAGGCAGCCAAAACTGCGAAGGAAGATGCGGTAGTTGATAAGGTAGTAGAGAATGCAACTATGGATATTCCAGATGCAATGGTAGATTCTCAGAAGCGTCAGATGGCTGAGGATTTTGCTCAGAGACTAAAGATGCAAGGTCTTACTTTAGAGCAGTACTTCCAGTTCACAGGATTAAATCCAAATACATTTATGGAGAACCTCGGACCACAAGCTCTTAAACGTATTCAGAGCAGACTTGTATTAGAAGCAGTTGTTAAGGCTGAGAATATTACAGTATCAGAAGAAGAAATTGATAAAGAACTTGCAGAGATGGCTTCCGCTTACCAGATGGAAGTTGATAAATTAAAAGAGTTAATTGGCGAGAAGGAAAAAGAACAGATCGTTATGGATATGGCAGTTCAAAAAGCCATTGATCTTGTAGCAAGTGAGGCAAAGGAAGTTTAATCAAGGCGATTTCACTCTTTGCAATTCATATGGGCTGTTGCTGAAAGCGTGTTGCTAAAGCAGCAGCCTGTTGTTCATGAAAGGAAAGGTGACGGATATGAGTTTAGTACCTTATGTAATCGAGCAGACAAGCAGGGGAGAGCGCTCCTACGATATTTATTCCAGACTGTTAAAGGAAAGAATTATTTTCCTTGGAGAAGAAGTTACTGATGTTAGTGCAAGTGTTATTGTGGCTCAGTTGTTATTCTTAGAGGCAGAGGATCCTGGCAAGGATATTAGTTTGTATATTAATAGCCCTGGTGGTTCTGTAACAGCAGGCATGGCTATTTACGATACGATGAATTACATTAAATGTGATGTTTCCACCATTTGTATTGGTATGGCAGCTAGTATGGGAGCTTTCTTATTAGCAGGCGGTGCTAAGGGTAAGAGATTTGCACTTCCAAATGCAGAGGTTATGATTCATCAACCATCTGGCGGTGCGAAAGGTCAGGCAACTGATATTCAGATTGTTGCGGAGAATATCTTAAAGATTAAGAAGAAATTAAATACAATTTTAGCGCAAAATACAGGTAAGCCACTGGAAATAATTGAAGTGGATACTGAGAGAGATCACTATATGTCTGCAGAAGAAGCGCAAAGCTACGGTATTATTGATAGTGTGATTGCAAACAGATAAATTTATTGGATTCATGTAAAACCTAACATGTTGGTATAGCATGTGTACGAAGAGAGGTGAACAGATTGGCAAATAGAACAGAAGATAGAAAACAGGTTAGATGCTCCTTCTGCGGAAAGTCTCAAGAACAGGTGCGAAAACTTCTTGCAGGACCTGGTGATGTCTATATCTGCGATGAATGTATTGAGCTCTGCTATGAGATAGTAGAGGAAGAATTCGATGATGATGTAGCGGAGTCTGCATCCGGTATTAACCTCTTAAAACCGAAGGAAATTAAAGAATTTTTAGATCAATATGTGATTGGACAGGAAGAAGCGAAAAAGGTTCTGTCTGTATCCGTTTATAATCATTATAAGCGTGTATTATCAGAGAAAGATTTAGATGTTGAACTGCAGAAGAGTAATATTCTGATGATTGGACCGACTGGTTCAGGTAAAACCTATGTTGCACAGACTTTAGCAAAAATCCTTAATGTACCTTTCGCCATTGCAGATGCAACTGCATTGACAGAGGCAGGTTATGTTGGAGAAGATGTGGAAAATATTCTGCTCAAGATTATTCAAGCAGCAGATTACGATATTGAACGAGCACAGTATGGTATTATCTATATCGACGAGATTGATAAGATAACACGTAAGTCAGAGAATACATCGATTACAAGAGATGTATCTGGCGAAGGAGTTCAGCAAGCACTTTTAAAGATTTTGGAAGGATCCGTGGCTTCCGTTCCACCACAAGGTGGGAGAAAGCACCCTCATCAGGAATTTATTCAGATTGATACTACGAATATATTGTTTATCTGTGGTGGTGCATTTGATGGATTAGAGAAAATCGTGGAAGCCAGAATCGGGCAGAAGTCCATTGGATTTAATGCTGAAATTGCACATGGTCAAAAGGCAAACATCGGTGAGTTATTCCGTCAGGTGTTGCCACAAGACTTGATTAAGTTTGGAATGATTCCAGAGTTTGTAGGGCGTGTGCCAGTGACTACTGCTCTTGATTTATTAGATGAACAGGCTTTAGTACGAATTCTAACGGAGCCAAAGAATGCTATCACGAAACAATATCGCAAGTTGTTTGAGTTAGATGGTGTCGAACTTGCTTTTGAAGAGGATGCGCTGAAAGAGATTGCGAAGCGTTCCTTTGAACGTAAAACAGGTGCAAGAGGATTACGTGCAATTATGGAATCTGTCATGATGGATTCTATGTTTAAAGTACCAACGGATACCAGTGTTCTTAAATGCATTATCACTAAGGAGGCTGCTCAAGGGAAAGAAGAGCCTAAGTTGGTAACTGCCGAGAATGGACAGCAACGTAAGATTGCTCAAAAAAAGGTAGCAAAAAAAAGCAATAATGAAATAGCTTAGTTATGAGATCGTATAACTTATCAGAAGATGCAAAGCAGATTCTGATAAAAGGTGCACCTTTTGCACCGTAAATCCGATAATATAACTAACATGAAGAAGTCTGTCGGCGAATTCTAATCAGATAGCTGGCAGACTTTTGTTAACAGAAGTGTGAAAAGAAATTCTAAGGCAACATGACTAGAGTGAAAGATTTTTAATCTTTCACAGTTTACTAAGAGGCATGTTATCAAGTGTAAATGATTGAAAATTTTATAGTTTGTTTTAATTCATAGTTTTGGAGGTATTAATGAGTGAATATACGAGACAACTGCCCGTGGTGGCTCTAAGAAATATGGCAGTCATGCCCGGAATGTTGATTCATTTTGATGTTAATAGAAAAACCAGTATTGAAGCAATTGAGGCAGCAATGCTAATAAATCAGCAGGTACTACTTGTTTCGCAGATTGATGCAGAAACCGAAAACCCTACGATAGAGGACTTGTACCGTGTAGGGACAATAGCAGAAATCAAACAAATGATAAAACTTCCTGGAAATGTAATACGTGTTTTAGTTACCGGATTGGAACGAGCAACCTTAGATTCCCTAGTATCGGAGCAACCATATCTAAAAGCGCAATCTACATCCATGGAAGCAGAGCTTCTTAACTTAACTGAGGCAGAAGAAGAAGCAATGGTTCGTGCGCTTAGAGATCTATTTGAAGTATATATCGCTGAAAACAATAAGTTAAATAAGGATATCATTCGTCAAGTGGAAGCATCCAGAGAAATAGAAAAAATGGTGGAACAACTTTCGATTCATATTCCTATGACGTTAGAGGATAAGCAACTTTTGTTAGCGGCAAGCGATTTGATGGAACAGTATGAACGCCTATGTGTAATCTTAGCGGATGAGATAGAAGTCATGCGAATAAAAAAGGAGCTTCAGAATAAGGTTAAGGATAAAGTTGACAAAAATCAGAAAGACTACATAATGAGGGAACAACTAAAGGTCATTAAAGAGGAACTTGGTGAAACGAGTTCTGTTTCCGATGTTATGCAGTATCAAGAGCAATTAGAACAATTAACCGCAAGTGATGAAGTGAAAGAGAAGATAAAGAAAGAAATCGAACGATTTCAAAATGTTGCTGGAAGTAACTCAGAAAGTGCTGTTGCAAGAGGATATGTTGAGACTTTACTTGCGTTACCTTGGGACAAGGTTAGTGAAGATTTTAAAGACCTAGCCTATGCAAAAGAAGTACTAGAAACAGAGCACTATGGGTTAAAAAAGGTAAAGGAACGTGTTCTTGAGTTCTTAGCCGTACGTCAGTTGACGAAAAAGGGTGATAGTCCGATTATCTGTCTTGTTGGTCCTCCAGGAACCGGAAAAACTTCGATTGCTCGTTCGATTGCCAAAGCTCTTAATAAAGAGTATGTCCGTATAAGTCTTGGTGGTGTCAGAGATGAAGCTGAAATAAGAGGACATCGTAGAACCTATGTAGGTGCTCTTCCTGGACGTATTATTACAGGGCTTAAGCAAGCGAAGGTGAAAAATCCTCTAATGCTTCTTGATGAAATTGATAAGATGAGCTCTGATTATAAAGGTGATACAGCGTCAGCTATGTTAGAGGTACTTGATTCCGAACAGAATTGCCATTTTGTAGACCACTACGTGGAAATCCCGGTTGACCTATCGGAAGTGTTGTTCCTTGCAACCGCAAATTCAACGCAAACAATACCGAAACCTCTCTTAGATCGTATGGAAATAATCGAGGTGAGTTCTTATACAGAAAATGAAAAATTCCATATTGCTAAGAATCATTTACTTACCAAGCAAATAGAAAAGAATGGTTTGAAAAAGAGCCAGATTAGTTTCTCAGAGAAGGCGCTTAGAAAGATAATTAGCGATTATACAAAAGAAGCTGGAGTTCGTAGTTTAGAGCGTAAGATATCGGAAGTTTGTAGGAAATGTGCCAGAGAATTATTAGAGCAAGAGTCAGAGCAGAATCGTGATCTTAAAAAGAGGGCAAAAGGAAATCCACGTACGAAGAATCAGAGTCTTAATGAAGTCGCAGCTACTTTAGAGATGGGTGAGGTTAGTGTAATAACAAAGCCATCAAAGATTAAGGTGACAGAAAAGAATATCACCACTTACCTTGGAAAGCCAAAGTATCGAAATGAAATGGCGAATCAAAAGGATGAAGTTGGAATTGTATGCGGTCTTGCTTGGACGAGCGTAGGTGGAACTACCTTACAGATAGAAGTAAATTCGTTACCAGGAAAAGGTGCTATTATATTGACAGGCCAGATGGGGGATGTGATGAAAGAATCTGCCCAGCTTGGAATCAGCTATATTCGATCTATTGGTAAGGAATATCAGATCGCAGAGGATTATTTTGGGAAGAATGATATTCATCTTCATATTCCAGAAGGTGCTACTCCAAAAGACGGTCCGAGTGCAGGTATAACGATGGCTACAGCAGTGCTATCTGCGATTACTGGGAAAAAGGTACATTCCAAGGTTGCAATGACTGGAGAAATAACACTTCGTGGTCGTGTATTACCAATTGGCGGACTAAAAGAAAAGCTATTGGCTGCAAAGAATGCGGGAATTAAGAAAGTTATAATACCTGAAAAAAATAGACTGGATTTTGAAGAATTAGAGAAAGAAATAACAGATGGTATGGAAGTAATCTGTGTTACTTCGATGGAAGAAGTATTAAAACATGCGCTTGTGTAAAACCTTAAAATATGACTTTCATAGTTGTTTTTATAAAGAGTTAATTTAAGATAGAAAAATAAATATAGTTATAAGGCTGCTTGTAAGTGAATTTCATGATAAGTTCATGCTATTACCCAGATATCGAAAAGTTAGCATAAACGATAAGGTAAGAATAGTTCTTTTGTTCTAACGATAGATCAATGATTTGTCAATATGTTAAGTCACACAACAAGTAGCCAGGAAATGAGGCAAATTATGAATGTAAACCAAGTAGATTTGGAAACGGTATGTGGAGTAACCAGTATTTTACCGGTGAATACACAGCCAGAATTTGCTTTTGCTGGAAAATCTAATGTGGGGAAATCTTCGTTAATTAACTCGTTGATGAATAGAAAATCTTTTGCAAGAACATCTTCACAACCAGGAAAGACGCAGACAATTAATTTTTATCACATCAATGATAAGTTATATTTTGTAGATCTCCCGGGTTATGGTTATGCAAAAGTATCTGCGGAGTTAAAAGCAAAATGGGGTAAAATGATTGAGAAATATCTTAGAACGTCAACACAGTTAAAAGTGATATTTCTTTTAATTGATATTCGGCATGAGCCTTCTGCAAATGATAAAGATATGTATGAATGGATTGTTCATAATGGATTTGAACCAGTGATTATAGCAACAAAACTAGATAAAATCAATCGTAGCCAACGAGACAAGCATATAAAGATGGTACGAACTGGGCTGTGCGCAGGGGCTAATACTAAAATCATGCCATTTTCCTCTCTCTCCAAAGAGGGAAGGGATGATATCTGGAGATGCATTGAACAGTATTTAGAAGTCCCAGAGACAGTAAGTGAGTTATAATCGATGTAGGTCTTAACTAATGTCGAATGATTAGGTAGGGAGGATATCGTAGCACAAAGGTGATACGTTATCCTTCTTTTTATACAAATGTAAGCGATTACAAAAAATACAGATTTTTTGCTACTGCTTCTTAGTTTTTTTATTGAGATTTCGTTTATTAGACTTTTACCATTGCTATAATTGATGTAAGTGATTACAATGTCTTATAGGAAGAAGACGTACTATAACGTACAAAAAGTGTGTGAAAAGAGATGTGAGCTATGCGAATGAAGGAAAACAGAGACTATTTACTTAAGGGAACCTTATGGAAAACAATATTAATGTTAGCCATACCAATCGTCGTGAACAATTTTATTCAAACGATGTATAATCTTACAGATTCCTACTGGCTTGGTAAAATTGGTACGGACCCACAATCAGCCATTACGGTAGTGACTCCGATTCAGAATATCATTGTTAATTTTGGTTCTGGTATTACTGTAGCTGGTGCAATTTTAATATCACAGTACTTAGGAGCCAAGGATGAAAAGAATGCAAAAACAATGGTAGGACAGTTATTTGCTTCTTGTATGATATTTTCGGTCGCTTGTTCAGCTATATGCTTTTTATTAACTCCAGCTTTGGTTGGATGGCTAGCAGGTGGTGAATCGTTTTATTCCATGGCGGTTACATATTTAAGAATTGTAATATTGGATATGCCATTTTTATTTACCATTAATATCTTTACTGCCGTAAATCAATCGCAGGGAGATACTGTAAAGCCAATGTTTTTAAATCTTTTTGGAATTATATTAAATATGATTTTAGATCCTCTATTTATGATAGGATTTGATTGGGGCATCGCAGGTGCAGCATTAGCTACATTATTAGCGAAGGTTCCTTGTGCGTTAATTGCATTATATAGTCTATGTAATAATAAAAAATCTCTTTATATAACCAAAGAAAGTTTAAAAATTCAAAAGGATAAGCTAAAGTCAATTGCAAAAATAGGTTTGCCTACTGCGATTGGTGGAAGTACCATGCAACTAGGATTTCTCTTGATGACTTCCAATGTAATTAAATATGGTTCCACTGCGGTAAGTGCATACGGAATAGGAAACCGTGTGAATGGATTAATATCAATGCCTGCAAATGCTATGGGTTCTGCAGTTGCAACCATTGTTGGACAATGTGTCGGTGCTAAAGATCAGGTTAGAGCTCAAAAAGCTTATTTATTGGCAAGAAGAATAGCAGTAATTTTCTTATTTGTTGGTGGATTGATATTATCACGAAATGCTGTTTCAGAACCGATTGTGCGTATTTTTAGTGATGATCCTGAGGTAATACGCTTAGGCACGGACTTTCTACAATTGATGGCTTTTTGGTGCTTTACGAACGGTATTTATAATACAACCAACGGCTTGCATCAAGGTTCTGGTCATACCATGATTAATATGACAATTGATGCTACGAGACTATGGGTCTTTAGACTAGCTACATTATTTGTATGCGAACGTATCCTTCATATGGGTGTGGAAAGTATCTGGTATGCTGTTGTTGTAAGTAATGGAATATCAGCAGCAATTCTGTGGATTATTTACAAGATGGGGATTTGGAAAAGGCAAGTCATCTCCTAGCGGTTGCATTTTACTTAAGAAGTGCTATACTTAAAAGTGGCTACTAAATGAGTGAAACGCTTATTTGATAACCAAATAGTATGAAAGTACAAGGAAAGAGGGCTTAAGTATGTTTGGTTTTGGTGGAAGCACTGAAGAAAAAATGGAACATTTGGTTCAGAAAAAAGAATGGGATAAACTAAAGAAAAAATATTTGTATTCGGATGCTAATACACGAATATCTTTGGCGAAAGCCTGCTCAGAGGATAATTCGGATGAATCAGTCAATATAGTATTGGCAATCTTAGAAGGTGATGAGGAGGACGTAAAGCTTGCTGCGCTTTCTGCACTTGGAAAAATAGGAACTGATCATGTTACCTCAACGCTTCAACTGTTATTAGCAAAAGTACCATCGGAAAATTCAAAGTTACATGATGCGGTATTGGATACTCTGCATCAAATTCGTAATAAAAAATAAGTAGATAACTTTTATACTCCATAGGTTGGCCGAAGTAGTGGTCATACCCTATGGAGATTTTTAATAGTTGGATCAGATGAATAGATTTTAGAGCTGCATTGTAATTGAGAGTGATAATAGGTGCTATGCGATGAGGTATTAAAAAGAAGATTAGCTATCTTAATAAGGCTAATCTTCTTTTTATATAGTTAAATATAATATTGATAAAACGACTACCTCTAATAACATTCACAAAAATTTTAGAAGCCACTACTGTAACATCTTCTTCCCAAGTGCTGCAAGAGTCGTCTGATCCTTAGTTCCAATACCAAACTGAAATTGCATCGTATCAGTGCCATAGGATTTCACAATTTTGCATTGAATTAAGGTTTGATTTTTTATTCTGCATTCATAGGAAGCCATGGATTCTATTTCGGCATCTGCTCTAGCCTTTAACATAAGATTGGTATAGACTACTTTATCTTGCTTATTTCTTATTTTACAAGCAACAAAGTAAAGTCTTTCTTCATTCACTGCTTTTTGAACTTCTACTTGTTTCGTAATAACGACAGCTGATTTCTTATCTTCAGATACTGCTTCTGCTTGTGTATCTGCAAGTTGAAGACCATTTAAAGTTCCACGAATATAAGCAAGTTCGACTAATCTCTTCGCTTGTGGATCGTGTATTGAAGTAAAGTTTTTCGACTTTAAGTTTGTAGTAGACAGATCCGCCTCGGTAAAAGAAGAAACACCATTATTTTTGGCAACCATTTTTTGCATTTCAAACTGACTTTTAATTTTACTATTTTTCCATTCATACATAATAATTTACTTCCTTTTTTACTAATTATAACATGGAATTGGTAAATCACAATGAAATTAAGTGCTATAAGTTCACATGCTCTTCTCTTAAAGTTATTTGAACTGAAATAGTCTCTCTACCAATACAGTTAGATAACAGATGAGGAAATGTCCTTTCATCGTTTCGTCCTTTTGAAGATAGACTGGACGTGCATCAAGATCAGACTTCATTATCTTAAAGGATTCTTCGATCCTTCAAAGGTTATGGTATGTGTTATTGATATCTCTATCAGCCATTTCTGTTTCAGAAGTTATAAGCAGGTTGTAACCTGAAACTCGCAAATCCTTGTCAATGGCTTTTTGGTTGATTTTAATCGAAAGAAAAGTTTTGTTTTTCAAAGTTTTTCAAAGTGCTTTTCTTCAAAAAACAAGCCATATAGATACCTCATCGAATATAGCACTACTAATACTTATCTGCAATAAAAAAGCCTTATTTAAAGGCTAGTACAGACATTTTTATATTGATTTTAATCCTAAAGATCATAGCGTTAATTACTAAATATAGGTATATATGGAATAAGTTGACATATTATCCCGTTTATTATAAAATGAAATTATAAATTGTTATACCAATCATTTCTCATATTATTGAACACCTTAAAGAGAATCGTTGTTTTATTATTAATCATACTGTCTTTGTCTGCACCTAAAATTGTATCTGCACACATTTGTTACTATAATATTAAGGATGGAGTTAGTTTTGCTTATGTTGACAACGGTGATCATAATGAACACGAAAAAATAACTTATGATATTTAGAAATGTTCTTGTGGTGATTCAATTCGAACAGTCAGCCATTCCACCAATATTTCACATGTATTTACTTCGTATTCCTATACTGGATATAATTATCATTCAGGCACAAAACACACTTTTGAATATGCACGCTATTGTAGTTACTGCTCGCATAGAGATTCCTATACTTCTACAGTAAGCTGTAGTGGACCTCCATGTGTAATTCCATATAGCTTTATAGAATATTAAATTCTATTTACCCTAAAGGAAAAGAAAATTAACCATGAATAGTTTAAAACAGTTATTAAGACAACCAACACAATCTATGATTTGTATTATTATGCTGGTTTTATCTGGCACAGTTCTGTGCATGAGTATCGGCTTATATTATTCTGCTAATGTGACCATAAAGGAAGCAGGTTCTGTCTATACAACCATTGCCTTACCCACCAACCGTACAGTAAAAACACAAGAGATGGTTGGTGATAGAGTGTTCGAATCTGAACAAAGTGTTATAACCAGTGAGATTCGTGAATGGATGAACAGTCTGACTGATACAAACCCCGAAGTTAAAGGTGCATACCAGCAACAATTCATATCTGCCTATTCAGAGGGACTTCACACTTTGGTATCAGCGATGGAAGAGAGTAATTATTCTCACTCGAAAGATGAACCTTATAGAGATGCTGCTTTTGTGGTCACAATTGAAAGCTTGGATCATGATAAGACATCTCAAACAGTTGATGTTGCAGCGAAGATTAAGGAATCTCTATTATTACATGAAGGCTATATGCCACCTGAGGGATCTTTACACTTTACATATCGATATTTTTCTGAAAATGAATGGAACGACGCAAGTTTAGAAATAGACGGAACTTACCTAGTGTTTGGACAAAACTATGTAGATAGTGATCTTGCGCTTAGACAAGATATAGCGGAACGTTTTAAAATATCAATGAATGAAGTTGACTGGAACAACATCAACTATGATATTGAAGACTTCGTTACCGATTTAAAAGAACACGATTTTGATATAGGTAATGTTGCTGCTTTATATGAATATAATGAGAAATCTTCCACTCTCAGTATTACCGATCTAGAATCTATTAGATCAGCTAGGATGTCTGTGCAAAACCCTGCGAGTTTTTTGATGGGAGGACATACTGTTATCCATTCCGATGGAACAGTAGAAACTGTTGCTGCAACCGATGGAGAAATTAATGCTGTTACACTTCCAACGATTGCTAGATTGATGACAGATGTAGATACTTTCCTTAGTTCAGAAGAAGGAAAATTGTGGAGAGATGCGTTTAAACAGTACGAGATTACCAACCAGTCAGTCCCTGTACTTGGAACTGATCTGCTAGAAAGTATGTTTGAATTTCATCAAAACAGAGCTATAATCACGAGCGGTAGAAGTTTTACGAAAGACGAATATAAAAGTGGAAACAGAGTTTGCCTTATTTCAGAATCACTAGCCTTAGCGAATGACTTGAAGGTTGGCGATGTAATACCCCTAGCTTTCTATCAGGGATATGATTCATATCTGGAGAAAAACTATAATCCACCAGCGGATCAATACAGCTCTGTAGTAGGTTTTAGCACGGAGAGTGAGTCCTTCGAGATTATAGGTATCTATCGCCAATCTAATTTATGGGCAGACACCAGCTATACATTTACTCCAAACACTATTTTTGTTCCAAATAAATCCATAACCTGTGAAGCATATACGGATAACACAGGTATCTTTTATACCATAATTCTTAAAAATGGCAGTATAGATAAGATGAAAACATATCAAGAGACTCTGGGCTATCAAGATATTTTCTACTTTTATGACCAGGGGTATTCCCAAATTGAGGATACCTTGACGGACTACCTGTCAACTACACGTGTAATGCTGATTATCGGTATTACAACCTGGATTGCTGTACTGGTTTTATTCCATGCCTTGTATGTGACAAAATTGAAGCAGACAGCAGGTATGATGCTTTCCCTTGGTTCAGGTAGAAAAAATACTCTCATACATATCCTTACCAGTACCTTGTCACTTGTGATATTTGCTTCAGCAATCAGTGGAATACTAGGATATTCAATGCTGGGAAGTATCATAGATTATGTCTATAGTAATGCTTCAACACATGAAAGCATCAATACAACCTTCAGTGCTGCTATTACCTCAGATACCAATCTGGTGAGAGACTTGACCGTACAGAAGTTGCCGCAGATTGCGGTTTTCGTAGCTGTGGTGCAGATACTGGTATTTACTTTTGTTATATGGATTTATGGGCATTCTATTATGAAAAAAAGGCCGCTAAAACTAATGAGGAACAAGGAGAACTGACATGTTTATCGTAGAATATGCTATAAACAGAATGAAACGTGGGAGGAAGGGCTGTATCGCACTAATGATGTTAACCTTTTCTTTCGTGCTGTATCTTTGTATACTCAATAATACGCTGGAAAAAAAAGAGCATCAGTTGGATGACATTTACCAAAACCTTGATGTGGAATGTGTGGTATCTAATCTGCGGGGAACACAAACTGATAATCTTTATATAAAAGACTACATCGTATCTTTATTTCTTTCGGATGAGAGTACCTTTCTTGGAAAAAAAGATGTTATCCCCTTTTCCTCTTATGTGAAAAACTTGAAGTTTAAGCTTAACTTAAAGTATCAGTATCTTGTTGAAGGACAGGAAGTCTTTATTTCTAATCTAAGAGATGCAGATGACTTGATTGGGCTGACTCATCTTTCTACCGACAGCTTGATTGCGCAAGAAAGTAATGCGATAACATATTTTGAAAATTATTCGGAATCGTTATTTTTATCTGATGAATCGGTTTGTATTGTATCCGCTGACATATTTCAGACTTTGTCGAAAGACAAAGAAGGAAACTGCTATGTGCGTTTGGCAGTGGGTGACTCCGCATATAGTGAAGATATATTTGCTGAACAACGATTTAAGGTAGTCGGAACTTATGAAGGAGATAATCGTAATATCTATTGTCCTTGGGAAATTATTAAGGCACTCTCCATAAAAATTACTGGAATGATTCATACAGATAGTCTAAGTTTTAGTATAAAAAACAACCGACAGATTGATATCTTTAAGGAACTTCTTGCAAGATATTTTACAAACGTAGACATTACAGGTACCTTGACAGATTATGAAGCTTCTAATGTGCTGACTTATTATGAATATGCTATTACAGTATATGATGGTACTTTAAACAAGACGGTATCTAGTATCAAGGATAATATAAAGGTTTTAGAGATATTACAACCGGTTATCATTATGATGTCCTTCTTTATTGGTTTTCTATCAAGTTTTCTATTTGTCAGAAACCGAAAGCCTGAGTTTGCTGTCATGCGTTCTTTAGGGACTAAAAAAGGGATGGTATTTGGAGAAGCCTTTTTTGAGCAGTTTTTTTTAGGCATTATTGGCACCGCACTTGGATTAATTGTATATTACATGTCATATCATTTTGAAATAAGACCTCCTTGGGATAACATTGTTGCATTTTTACTATGTTATCTGTTAGGCTCTGGTGTTGTTATATTTTGGATTGTGAATGTAAAGGTTATGGCAATTTTGAAAGAAAAGGAGTAGAAAGATGGATATGATAAGCTTACAGCACGTGGTCTATACCTACCATAATAAATATCAGACAGTTAATGCAGTTAATAATGTTACCTATAGCTTTGTACCAGGGAAAATGTATGCTATTGTAGGAAAAAGTGGTAGTGGTAAAACAACACTGTTGTCTTTACTGGCTGGATTAGATTTACCGACACAAGGTGAAGTATTATATGATAATGCACCTACAAAAGAAATGGATTGTGACTTATATCGAAGAGACAAGGTAGCTGTTATCTATCAAAGCTATAATTTATTTCCTCTTCTTACGATATTGGAAAATGTCATGTACCCGTTACGTCTTAATAAGGTATCGAAAAAAGTAGCAGCGGGAGTAGCCATAAACAAGTTGAAATCAGTTGGTTTGGATGAACAGTATTTTAAAAGGCTACCATCTATGCTTTCTGGCGGAGAACAACAGCGGGTAGCAATCGCAAGAGCATTGGCAAGCAAGGCTGATGTGATTTTAGCTGATGAACCAACCGGCAATTTAGATTCCGAGAACGGAAAAAATATAATAGGAATTTTAAAACAATTAGCTCATGTAGATAACTACTGTGTTATCGTTGTAACCCATGATTTAACTATCGCTGACGAAGCTGATGTTATAGTCCGTATGGGTGATGGTAAAATACAAACCGAGTAAAGGAAACTGATCTTATTTTTTGGTATTTACTGAACGTGATTGAGGTATATGCGGAAAATGTTAGACTTAACGTTCGCAATTGCCAATGTGGAGAGATTTAAAAACCAGAGGATGGGATAATTATTCACTGCATATGTCAAAAATAATATTTTGTAATACTTAAGCAATAATCAAAAGACTATTTCGCTTTCCTCTTATTAAGTAAATTACAATGTAGGAGACAAGGCTTATATCAATAACAACCCTAGGACCAGTACTTCTGTATCTGATCCTTTGTTAATGTATCAGAAAATTGCTCCTTCATCATAAGAAATATCTTAAACTCTTTTAAAATCATATATAATACAGCACGGTCTTCAAACTCTTCTCTAGTAAGAGGTAGTGAGCTTTTACGGTATTCTTCTTCTAAGCTTAGTTCAAGCTGTAATAGCGCCTTTGCATTATTTGATTCTGCAAGGGAATTTGCGATTCTTTCAATAAACTGTGAAATCGGTAAAACCTGATTTGGCACAGAATGAAGAGATATGATTTTTTCATAAATTTCTGTTAGTACCTGTAACTGTTGTTTACGCATCTCCATATATCGAATAAAGTATTGAGATTCTTGAAATAAGGTATTGTTCATATTGGTATAAGCATACGTAAGACCTAGATTAATATCTTCTTGTAAGGGTGTAAAACAGTGATCTTTATACTCACTCTTATCGGACTCTCTTAGAAAATAAGCCATACGAAATAAAATTTTGCGCAAATCAGATTCAATTTGTTCTTGTACTTCTCGAATTTGTTTTACGTTACTTGGCATAAATAAATTAATGAGGGTACCAATTCCTGCCCCAATAAAAAGAAGGAGAGCTTCATTTGTTATCATGGTGATACTAATACTCTCAGAGAGTATATAATGAGTAGCAAGTACTGAATTCATCGCTATTCCATCTTGCAATTTAACAATGGAACAACCACCAACAAACAAAAAAAGAAATACACCAAATGGAATGGTACGAAATCCGAAGTTCGGAAAAAGTAGGAGTGCTAGTATCGTGGCAAATAGAAATGCAACGATACGTTTCAGAGAAATAAAAATTGTCTCTTTTTTTGTATCTTGTATTGTTAAAAGGGTTATAATCCCGGCAGATATACTATAGTCTAGCCCAATGGCATTCGCGAGTAAGATTGCAAGGGTACTTCCAAAAGCAATTTTACTTACTTTGTTAAAGTTTTTCATTAAATCCTCCTTCACGATAAGGTTCGATTTCTATTTTTTATCATACCATAAATTTCCGTCAAAGCAAAGTGTCATTGCATACCTCCTATCAATGTTATTTATTTAACCCCCTCCAGGTAAAAAAGGACTAAAATACACCAAAAGTATTAACAAAAAGTGAAATCTATAGTATCATCAAAGGTAGGATTTCATAGTTACTTATATGGAAGGAATGGGAGGGGCAAAGTTACATGTTATTTCGTAATTTAAAAATTCTAAAAAAATCAAGTGTTTATATGGTTTTTTTCTCTTCGTATATCTTAATATTGATTGTAGCTTTAAGTAGCGGCTTTGCTTATTATTCGCAGATAACGGCAAAAATTACGAAGCAAACTGAGAATACGAAACAGTTGTTATTAACAGAACTTCGTACCAGTGTCGAGTCAAGCACTAAATATATTGAGGAATTATGCAATGAGTTTACGTTCAATACGAAATTAGTTCAATTTGCAAAAGGGTTGCCCTCTGTAACACTACATGAGGCGATGCAGGAATTGACACTGAGACAAAAACCAAGTGACCTTTTATTCGATTATTTTCTGTACATAAAAAATACTGATGAGATTATCACACCAAACATACGAATGAAGGCAGATAAATTTTTTGATGTTATGTATTCCTTTGAGGCTTCAGAGTATGAAAAATTTAGAGATCAATTAAAGGGAAATCATTTTCAGAATTATTTACCGATTATTAAGGTCAATCAATATGATAAAAATCCAGTTGATATATTGCCTTTACTTCAAACCTTTCCTGTTGGAACAAAGCAGAAACCTCTTGGCCAAGTCATAATTTTTATTAATGCTGAGGAACTATTTTCTATGGTTGAGCAGTTTCATGTTGCAACAGAATCTGATATCTATATTTATAATGAAAACAATGTTTGCATCCTATCGAGTTCAGATGCTCCTTTGTTACCGGAAGAACTTGTAACTGATAAATCAGTAGGAAATAATACCAAGGATAGTATTGTTTTTCGACAGTTATCCGATACACTGGGCTGGAAGTTTATCATCTCCACACCAAAGGATTTATTCTATTCTGAAAACTATGATTTTTTGCTCCGAATGATAGGAGTCACAGTTGTATACCTGATTATTGGTATCGTAATAGTATCTTTCCTAGCAGAATATAGCTTTAAGCCAATTCGTGAGATTCGAAAGTACATTGATAAACACACTAAGGTTGATGGTATAGTAAAGAATGAATTTGAAGTTATTAAAACTACTCTCAAAGAACAAATCACAAATGGTAGAGAACTTTCTGGGCTATTAGAAAGTCAAAAGCCAATTGTAAAACGTGAGGTACTTGGGAAATTGCTACGTGGGATGGTGACCGATTACAACAGCTTGAAAGAACGTTTTGTCCCGCTTGGAATCACTTTTACAACGAATCAGTTTTATACAGTAGCTCTCGAGGTTTCAGAAGGATGTGATTTCTTTCGAATAGAAAATACAGAGAATGATCAAAGTATGATACTGGCAAAGTTCATCCTGGAGAATGTTGGTTTGGATTTGTTTCAAGAAAAGTTTAACTATTACTACCTTGATATGGGACAAAATACAGCAGTTCTTTTATTAAATCCACTTAAGGAAGAAGAACTTGAGGTAGTAGAAGAAATCGTATACCAGAAGGTTTTCGAGTTAAATCAATTTCTTAAGAAGTATTATTCCTTATATATTTACACTGGTATTAGTAAGCAGCATCATACGTTAAAGGGTATTCAGCTTTGCTTTGATGAAGCCAGAAAAGCACTGGAACAACACAAACTATACGGTGGATTTGAGCCTTATTGCTTTTCAGAGTTAGAGAATTTGGAAGCGGATTATTATTACCCAAGCGAGATGGAATATCAATTATTACGCTATATCAAGACAGGTGAGAGTGATAAGGCGAAGCAATTATTACAAAGTATCCTTGATATTAATGCACGAAAGAAAAAAATATCGACAGGTGCAGCGAGAGGTCTGTTATTTGAAATCTCAATCAGCTTAAAGAAGTTGTTTGATGGCGCCATGATATCAAGTGGGAAGGAGTCGAGTAACCTTCTGGACCTTGATAATTATATGAAAGCGCCAAATCTTCAGGTTGCATTCCAAGATTTTTGTTCTTTGATTGATTGGTATCAGAAGGAGCGTGCGGAAGTTCCGGTTAGTAATAAGACAAAACGCTTGGTGGATTCCATTGCTGAGTGTATTGAGCAAAATATTGGAGAGAACTGGCTTGATTTAAATGGACTTTCTTCAGAGTTTGGAGTTACTCCACAATATATATCCAATATCTTTAAGAAGTATAAGGATGAGAATATTAAGGACTATATCTCGAAACTTCGGTTAGCAAAGGCAAAAGAATTGCTTAGAGACACGGAACTACCGATTAAAGAAATTGCAAATCAATTAGGCTATGTTGGTGAGATTGGTGTAATACGTTTATTTAAGAAGTATGAGGGAATTACACCAGGAGATTACCGTAATCAGGTGCATGCAGGAAGTTAAAGAATATGTATTAAAACAGGGACCAAGAAATACCGCACCAATTGTAAAGCATTAATTTTACAAAGGTATTTCTTGGCCTTTTTTAGTTAGTATTTGGGTTGACGTGCTGTTGTTTTAACATACAATTCTAATATTATATTTTGATAATAAAACCTTAAAAATTGATAATCGCAGTTTAAGTATCGAATATCATCTTTAAACACTGGAAGTTTACGCTGAACAATCTCCAAGTTACAATTAATTTGTTATCAAAATTAAGGAGGTATTAGGTATGCGAAAACAAAGCATGGAAAACCAAGGGGAAGTTGTCCAAACAGAAAGCGCACTAACCAAGGAAGTCACCCGAAGGCAAGCGATGAAAGCCATTGGTGCAGGGGGACTTTTAATTGCCTGTGCACCTCTTTTGTTTGGAAAAACAGCATCTGCTGCTACAGGAAAGGACAAGAAGCAGGCGCAAGAACAGGATGTTCTTTCTTTGACGGATGTTGAGTCCCTAAAAAAACTTTCTAAGTCAGAACGAAAGGATGGAATGATAGTCAATCTACTAGGGTACTATAAGGCAGGCGATGCTGGTCAAAAAACCTTAGTCTACCTTTCAGAAAGCAAGGAAAAGGATAATGGTGGAACCGTTCATCGGCCAAACGATGGAGTGGGGGCATGGCATGTCATGCACGATGGTATTGGCTATTTTCGATGGTTTGGTATCTTTGACGAGAGTATACCAGCAGACAATGCATTAGAATCACTGGTAGGTGATGAGTCATTTCATCGAATTGAGGCAAGCAGTGATTTATTATTAATCAAGAGACATATTTTCCATCGAAGTAATTTAGAACTTGATTTTCAAAATCACACGATGTTTACCTATGGAGCTGAAAATGCAAACAGAGATAATCCATTTGCAGCAATGATGTTTTTCCAAGGAGTAAAGGTTGGCAGTCCAATCACAGTTACATTACCGTTTGTAAAAAACGAGAAAGGTACGTTAGTGGAAACAGAATTTAGCGAAGATTCGGACTATCTCTATGTTGGTAATAACAAAAAATTCGCTGAAAATGAATGGTATTATGTTGAGACAGATGTACGCCCAATGGAAGAAGTGCCAGGGCGACTACCAATCGGTGGTGGAAGCAGTGATAAAGAGATACAAAAACTTCTTCGGGTAACCAAAGTTGGAAAGAGCGTTAATGATACCGAATATGTAGCATTTAACTACCTAAATGCATGGCCGCTAAAGAGCAAACGAAAGATTACCTATCAAAAGATTGAACCTGTATGCCATGTCAATGTGAAAAACCTTAAGTTTGAAGGACAAGGGCATTCTGATACTACAGGAACTAGTCCGGTAGCTCACGAATTCTGTGTAGACTGTAATATCACAAATATTCAAGCTACGAAAGTATTCTGGCCACTGAACCTTCGCAGATATTGTACTCAATATGAGGTCAGAGATTGCCTGCTAATGAATCCAGAAGAAGTCACCGTTGGTGGAACAGGATATTTAATACAACAAATAGGATGCCTTTATGGAAGTGTAATTAATTGTAGGGCTCATAATGTAAGACATCTAAATGATTTTACAGGATGTGCGTATTCACTTGTAGAAAACTGCCATTGTACTGGGGATGAGAATGGAGCTTTTGTAACACATGGGCAATATGATCATGATTTAACTTACATAGGAAATTCAGGGTTCTTAAGCTTTGCCAATAGTGCCCTAAATGCTAAGGCATCCCATACCTGGGGGGGATTTCACAAGAGAATTGTAGTAAAAAAACACCAGGCTCCAAGGGTGGTTTTTGAGAATAAAATGAATCGTATTATTGATATGACATTAGAGGATTGCTATGTGTATCGTAATACAGAGCGTTATGGTGGCAATGGTGGTTCTGTGTGGGCAAATGTTGATGGTCTTATTATGAGAAACTGTGTATTAATGGGGCCGTTAGCATTAGGAGAGGACTCTTCTTTGTCTCATCGCCCGACAATAATTGAAGGATGTACGATTCATATGTTGGATGGGCATTACCTTACCAGACATCGTGGCAGTACCTATGAAGTAGAAAGAGATATCACTTTTAAAAATTGCATCTTTAAGAATATTGGCCAAAACTTTATTGTAAAAGGTGAGACAATGCGTTTTTACGATTGCCATTTCTATGCTGATCCTAATGCACCAACCAGCAGGTTAAATATAGAATCAAAACATGTGGTAATATCTGGCGGTGGCTTCCACAATGTTTGCTTAGCTTTTGATAAAGGTGGAACGACGACAGAAGCGGTAGGTGATCAGAGTTTGACTATCTGTGGTGGAGCGGTAATGGAAGGAAATAATGCGAGTGGTGCTTTAATTGATATAAAAAATAATGCTCATGTAATGTTAGACTTTTCGCAAGCGGTATTTGCTCCTGGGCATAAGATGAAGATGATATCGCATACTCCCGAGGATGGAACAACTTCTACGGGTACATTAAGCTTACAGATGCAAGGAACCACACTTAAGAATGCAGAATTAAGTATTAAGGAATCCTCATTAGGAAAGGGTTCCTATATCATGGTTCAGTCTTGTATATTAAAAAATAGTAAACTTGATTTGCCAAGTACAAGTCTCTCCTTGGTTATGAATAATTTGGTTCTGTAAAAGGTACGAAATAAACTAATCGCACGTAAAGTTTGTCTCTGAGCAATATGATACAAACTCTACATGTATAAAATTCGTGGACAGGAATGGAGGTTTCAATGAATAGAAAATCAAACAAATCACACGTAATATATCGAGTTGTTGCCTTATTTGCAATGTTTTGTACTATAACAGGGCTGTTTGGTAATCAAGCCTTAGCAGCCAAAGTTACAACAGCAAAGGATATCAAGATTGGCCAATATATTACATTTGGAACATACGATAAAGAGCCAATTCTATGGAGAGTGATCGACATAGATAAGGAAGGAAATCCATTACTCTATGCAGAGAATATCTTAACCTATAAAGCGTTTGATGATCAATTATGGGTAGCAAATACTGCAAAAAATTACGGAAATAATTACTGGGCATCGAGTGACTTACGTGCGTGGTTAAATGGTGTTGGTGATGAGATTGCATATGATGCTTCTGGTGCTCCAAAATCTGGAACGACCAAGGACGGTTGGAATGCATACGAGGAGGAGCAAGGATTTTTAACGGAGTTCACGAATGAGGAGCGAGACGCAATTGTTTTAACCAAGCATAAACAATTGATTGATGAGGTAAATAGTACCTCTTCCTCAGTTGTAAATAAAGATGCCAAACTACACCGCTATGAAAGTGCTATGAAGGATTGTCTTACAAACTATGAGGAAGCTAGATATTTAGTTACGGAAGAGAAGGTATTTTTACTAGATATAAAAGAGTTTTATACTCTTATCTATCAGGCTGGATTTCCAGTAGTGAAAGAGCCAACGAAGAATGCAAAAGAAAAGAATGAAGCTAAAAATAAATTATCATTCTCTCCTTATTGGTTAAGAACTCCTAGGGCAAGTTATGCAGAAGAGAGTGCTGATCCAAAGTATGGAGGAATCTCAGCAAAACCGGATGGTGCGAGTGTACGAGTAGTATATGGAAAGGATTATATCCTAGCAAAAGATGCTTATGATGGAAGTGTTGGTGTAATCCCTGCATTATATCTGGATAAGGATTGTATTTTATCTGAGGGGAAAGGAAGCATTACTTCTCCATATCGTACCAAGGGATTAAACGAGAAATAGGTAGATAATACTGTGAAAGAACAATACTATATAGGATAACAAATTATTAGAAAAGGACAAGAGAGAAAGAGAAGAAGCAAGAGAAAAATCAATAAAATAAAAAGCGAAAGAAAATGTCACCAGGGAAGAATAAAATCTTCTCTGGTGACATTTTACTGTAGAATGGATAATGAGGTAAACCTATATTAAAAAAAGCTCGGTTCTAATGATAAGAAGTAAAAAAATAGCTAGGATCTAATGATAAGAAGTAAAAAACTGTTGGAACTTTATTTCACAGAGAGATTAGAGAAAGGAACTTCATTTTTAGTGCGGATTGCTTCTTCAAGTGCATTTAACAATAGTACTGGGCGAAGGAGGCTATCAAAATCCTCAGGCATTTGTCCTCTTTTTAGGGCGTCAACATATTTTTGAAAGCCCTGACGATAGACCGTTGCAATACTAATAGGATGAGTAATAACCTTATTCTTAGCATAAATTGTTGCAAAGAAATCAGAAACTTCTGCAAAATGTATCGTTACAGCAAAATCCTCATATTTAAAAAGAGCAATTAAATTACCACAGTGTACATCTGTTTTCACGCTGATTGGATTCTTTCCAAAAACCGTAGTCATTATTTCAATCGCATGACCTCCATAAAAATAAATTCCACCATATGGGCTTGTCAATTCACCTGGAAAGTTAAAATTAGCTGAAATAACGGAATGCTGTTGGTGTAAAAAATTAAATTCCTTCTGTAATAAAAGTACGTCTGGGCAGTATTTGCAGGTGGAACCACCAGCGAGTAGAGTATGAGTTTTCTTCGCTGCTTCAATTAACTTCCTTGTTTCGTCTGGTTGTATGGTAAAGGGTTTATCAATCCAGGTTGGAATACCAGCTTCCACAAATGGCAGTGCGTACTCATAATGGAGATTACCATGACGAAATACAACCATAACTGCATCTACGGTAGAAAGCATTTCTTTTGGATGATTAACAATCGTTTCAATCTTTCCTTCTTTTGCTACCTCGATTGTCCTTTCCTTATCAAGTCCATAGATAGAGGTGACTCGAACATCATCATATAAGTAATTTCCATCTTCCTCTGGCAGGTTTGCTAGCTTAGAAAATGCTAATGCATGAGAGTTATCAGAGCCTATTATGCCAATACGTATCATTATGTTAACTTCCTTTCCATAATAGATTAAACTTTATAAGAACCATATCACGTAGCTGAGGGTGCAATTTCTTCTCAGAGTTTAATGATTCATTAAAATAAAATCTGTTTCAAGTATTTGTTTTACTGATATTTAAAATCAGTTACATTTCATATATAGATAAGCATTTATCTTGATAAAAATGAAAAGCAATTAGCTAAATATTAATAAATACAATTGCAAGAACACCTAACAAGATACCTATTTTTCCACGTGTAGACAACTTCTCATGAAAGAATAACGTAGAAATTATTGTAATTCCGAGGATAATACTGCCTTGTACGAGTGGAAACAAATAGCTGCTAGGGATTTTTCCTGCTAAACTTGTTAATAACAGGTTACCAAGAAGAGAGCCTGCTGCTAAAAAAAGAATTGGAATTAAGTTCTCTTTCGCTTTCTTTTTCGGGCTTAAGATAATACTCCCCTTATTTGAAGAACTTTGTTTCACAACAGGATAGGCAATAAAGTAGCAAAGAGATGCAAAGGCAAAGCCAAGTAACATGAGCCCAGAGGCTTCAGTACCATGTTGGAGATGCTGATGAAGCTTTTGTACAATAGCAAGGCAGCCATTCCCTATGAAAGTTAAAATGCAATAGAGGAGCCATTGCCTTTTTTGTTTTCTTTGAGTGGAAGAAGCAGATTCATCCTTCGATTCTTTTGTTACGTTAAGAAAATAGAATGCTATTAGGAATAGCATAATTGCTACTATAAGTGTCCAACGAAGTTCTTCTTTTAAAAAGAGGAGACCGAAAAGGGTTGGAAGCAGCATACTGGAAGAAAAATAAAAGGCAGTATAGGATAGAGGACCGCTGTTGATAGCTAGATTATAAAACAGTATGGTAAAGGCAAATAAAAATCCGAAAAGAATGCCGAAGAGTACGGTATTTTTACTAAATGTGAATGGTTCTTTCGATAGGAATAAAAATAAGCACATACCAATCCCTGCAACTAGAGTAAAAGATCCGTGAATCAGCATCTTTTCGGGTAACGTTTCCGCTTTAATAAATTTCATTGATACGGATTGGAGGATAAAGAATGTGATGCTTAAAATCAAAAGTAGGGTTGTCATTGAAACCTCATTTCTAGCGCTTATATAAGGTGTTAGCGCATTGTTTAAAAGTATGTTTTTTGGAAAATTTATTTGGTATTACTCCTGTAATAACGTATCCCATAATAAGATATAATCTTCTTTTTCCCGTCTGGGGGATGTTTTCCTAATTTCTTTTGCAATGATAGCATTATTGGTAAGGAGATCAATGACGGTCATTGCCATTAGTTTGGCAGGAACAAGGTAGGCTAGTTCTTCGTCGTCTACCTGAAAATCACAGCTATGTAAATCCCCTGAAAATCCGCTGATGGTAGGTTGAATCACTGGAATCAGGTACGACAGGTCTCCTGCATCCGTGCTTCCACAGAAAGGAAGATTCTCTTCCACAGTAACATTCGGAAGCAGCCCGGCAGCGTTATCTGAAAAGAGTTTACTAAGACCAGGATTTTGCATCAGTGGAAGATAACCAGCAGAATCTATAATTTGAACGTTAGTGCCGATGGCATAAGAAGCTCCTTTGATAGCACGATTTACTTTAGTATTCGCAGCTTTCATTGCTTCAATCGATGCAGCTCTTACGTAGCTCTCCATGATAACTTCACTTGGAACGGTATTTACCAAATCTCCACCCTTTGTAATGATTGGGTGAACTCTGACAGAGTCACAATCTCGAAAGGTTTCTCTTTGTGCATGGATTGCAGAGATAGCTAGAGTCGCCGCATTTAGTGCATTGACTCCATCCCAAGGTGCGCCACCTGCATGTGCTTCTTTTCCAAGGAATCGAATGTTCTTGCCTATGAATCCAGTAGAGTGACTGTTGATGGAGATATGGGGACTACTTTGATTTGTTTCACTATGTACCATAAGAGCCATATCGATATCATCAAAGACACCTTCTGCAATCATTTGCTGCTTACCTCCATAGTAGGTGATATGTCCATCTTTCTTTAACTGACTGCGGTAACCAAGCTCAATGTATTCTTCTGCAGGAGTAGCAAGAAAGCATACATTCCCATCTAGTGCATCTTTGACTGCAGATAAGCCGATGGCACAGCCAATCATAGCGGCAATTTGAGCGTGATGCCCACAAGCATGTGCAGCACCGGTGTCTTTGTCTGCAAAAGGATGTTTTGGTGAGATAACAGCATCTAGTTCTCCCATAATGGCAATGGTAATCGGAGAGTTTGTATTATTTTTTAAATTTTTTGCATCTTCATAATTTTTATCAGTTTTGGTGTTTGTTTTGCTTTCTTTCTCTTTCAGATATCCTTTCCATCCGGTAAAACCAACACCTGTGATATTTTCTAAACCTAAATTCTCCCATACCTGTTTTACAAGGGTACTAGTGTTATGCTCCTTATAACCAAGTTCTGGGTGACGAAAAATCTCCTCACCTATGGAGATAATCCCATTGCGTTGTTTGGTAATAGCATCTAGTGCTTTAATTTTTAATAGATTCATGTTTACCTCCATTTGTGCTCCAGAAGAACCCGCATTGCGGGTTCTTCTAAATTATAACAAGGAAAAGTACGCGAAGCGTGCTTTTTCTTGTTTCTATACTTAACTATATTTTCAAACACAATGCATTGAAATAGAATTAAAATTATTTCTATTTATGAGTAGGTAACAAGGCTTGGAATAAGCAGGCTTACCTCAGCTCGCTAGCTAATCGTATACTTTCTTTTATTATCTTAAAATTGAGTGAGAAAGACTTTTACAAAGTCATTATCAGTTAAATGAGGATACATCTTTTCAACACGTTTAATTTCTTCTAATTGATTTACGGACAATACTTCTTCCTCATTTAAACACCAGATACCATCCATAAGTCCCTGTTCCATTAAAATTTCATGAACACCAGGAATACAGCCTGCAAAGTTATTTGCTACATCAAAGAAGGCTCCATTGCAATCCGTTACTTCAATTGCTAGCGAGAGTAAATCGCTTGGTATCATAGACTCGCGTTGATATTTCTTAAGATCAGAAAACAGTTTTACTACGGTATTCGTCCAAAGGGACCAGTGACCGAGTAAACCTCCGACAAATCGCTTTTCTATCTGCTTTCCATCGATTGTAAAACGAAATGGTGTTAGTAAATCTACAACAATATTATCGTCATTTCCAGTATAAAGAGCCACTTCTTCACTTCTTTTTGATGCAGCAACACCACGGACAAGATCTATGGTTTGATAACGGTTAAAGGAAGCACATTTGATGGCAACCACATTCGGGGTATCTGCAACAGCCCTCCAATATTCATAAGAGAGACGTCTTCCACCACAGGCTGTTTGTAGATAAAAGCCGATGACAGGAATAATTTCTGCTACAGCTTTTGTTCTTTCAACAAGGTAGTCTTCATTTTCTTCTAATAACCCTCCAGGACTTAGTAAAACAGCATCATAGCCAAGTGATTTTGCAAGTTTTGCTTCGCTGACTGCTTGTTCTGTCCTTCCGCAAGCACCCGCAACCCGGATAATTGTCTTTCCAGTCTCCTGTTCATATTTTGTGATTTCTTCTGCTGCTACCGTAAGTACTGGTTCCAATAAATTAATTTCAGGCTTTCTGATTTCAAACTGAGTGGTATGTACTGCAACTGCTACACCACCAACACCTGCATGAAGATAATACTTCACTAGTTTTCGTTGACCTTCCTCATGAAAGCTACGGTCACTATGGAGTGCAAGTGGGATAGCAGGAATTACAGTACCCTCCTTTAAATTATAGAGAGCGGTTTCGTGTCGATTCATTAGAAATTCCCCTTTCTTTCTTCAAAATGTGTTGGCTTTCCTAGAGAACGTCCTCCTGATAGAATCCATTCTGCCTGCCAATCAATTAAGGTGTTGATAGAAACGGTTGGATAGCCAAAGAGTTCTGCCATCTTACTAGCATTGTTTAAGTAAGCAGTAGAAGACTCTTCTCCTACGAAACTTACCTCTTTCCCAAGTTTCTTTGCTAATTTTAGAGCGGTCTCTCTGACACCAATGGTTTCTGGTCCGGTAACGTTTAAACGGAAGATAGAGTTGTCAGCATGGAGTAGAAGTCTAATTGCCACTTCATTTGCATCTCCCTGCCAGATGCAATTAAAGCAAGGGCTCTCTAAGGAAATCGGACGATGATTCATGATATTCTCTGCAATGTCGTAGAGCACGCCATAACGAAGGTCAACGGCATAGTTTAATCGATAAATCGCAAGTTTGGTTCCATAAGTTTTTGCGCCATACTCAAAGATACGTTCTCTAGAAAGGCTTGACATTGCATATTCTCCAACCGGTTCCGGATGGGTTTCTTCCGTAGCACCTCCACTATAAATAGCAACCTTTGGATAAATGTTTCCGGTTGAAAATGCAACGATACGGCTTTCTTTAAAGTGCTCCATAACAAGAGAAGGAACGGTTGCATTCATAGCCCAGGTTTGATACTCATTTCCGTTTGTACCAAACTTTTTGCCTGCCATATAGATAATATTCTCTACTTTTGGAAGGGAAGCAACTGCTCCGGCCTCCAATAAATCAGCAGAAATCATCTCTATCTTATGATCACTAAGGAGCTTTTTTACAATCGGATCGCTAAAACGCGATACAGCGATTATTCGCTTATTTACACCTGCCATCTCACAGGCACGCTTTGCAAGTAAGCTAAGCGTTGGCCCCATCTTTCCACCAGCACCGAGAATCATAATATCACCAGTAATCTTTTTCATATCTTCGATCAGCGCATTTGACGGGTTGGTCAATAACGTATCTAATCTTTCTTCAGTCCACATAGGTACTCCTCCTTGGAATTTTCTTAATTCACGACAGTGAAAACCGCAGATAGAAGTTCTACTGCCTTTTGTGTAGTTTCAGTATAAAAGACCATAAAAATATAGTAAATTGCCAGTATTTAAGCCTAAGGTAACAAAGTATAAAGTTTAAACTTTGATAGGAAATCCTTAAAAATGTTAGTTCTAAATGTTGGACATGTATTATGCCTAGATTAATTTTTGTGAGTGTTAGATTAAGTAGTGGCAATTTTAAGTTGCGGCTACAGCAGATATAATAAAATTACAAAGCAAGCCTAAGGACATACGTTCTCAACAATACATAAGAAGACAGAACAAAAAGTTTAGGGTTTGAAACGAAATAAGAAGGAGGTATATCCTTATGGGGATGAAAAAGGATAAAAGAAAAGAAGGGAGAGCCAGACCCAGTAAAGAGGTAAGAGCGCGAATAAGGCATCGAAACCAAGTACTAATTAAAAGAAACTGGGCGCTGTACTTATTTATATTACCTGCGTTCCTGTATTTTCTAATATTTGCTTATGTACCTATGTATGGAGTACAGATTGCCTTTAAAGACTTTATTGCTACAAAAGGATTTGGGGGAAGCCCTTGGGCAGATCCGATTTTTAAACATTTTCTAACGTTTTTTAGTTCGGTTAACTTTTCACAGATATTTATGAATACGATCACCCTTTCCTTATATTATATGGCAGTTAGTTTTGTAACACCAATTATCTTAGCCTTAATGATTAATGAAGTTGGGAATAAGTATTTTAAGAAGACAGTACAAAACATTACATACATGCCTTACTTTATCTCAACTGTAGTACTTGTTGGTATGATTGATCTTTTTCTTTCAAGAAATGGATTATTCAATCAAATCGGAGGAGCATTATTTAACTCGGAACCAACGATGTTTTTGATGAAGGACAGCTTGTTCAATGATATTTATGTGTGGAGTGGTGTATGGCAGGTTACCGGATATGGTGCAGTAATTTACATTGCCGCATTGAGTGGTGTTTCGCCTGAACTTCATGAAGCAGCTATTATGGATGGTGCAGGGCGAATGCAGCGAATCCGACATATCAATTTACCGGCGATTATGCCAACCATTGTAGTAATGTTGATAATGACGGTCGGTGGTATCATGAACCTTTCCTTTGAAAAAGTGTTACTGATGCAAAAGGATGGAAACATGATGGTGTCGGAAGTAATCTCTACCTATGTATATAAATTAGGTATTCAAAGGGCACAGTACAGTTTATCTTCTGCTGTCGGATTATTTAATAATGTAATTAACTTAATCTTATTAGTAACTGTCAATAAAATATCAAGAAAAGTCAGCGAAAACTCATTATGGTAGAAAGGAGGGGGATACATGAAGCGAAAGAATAGAATGAAACAATCCAGAGGAGACAAGATCTTTGTTATCATCAATTATACTCTCTTAACTGTAATATTACTGTTATGTCTCTACCCTCTATGGTTTGTTATTATTTCATCAGTTAGTAATCCAGACCTAGTAAATTCAGGAAAGGTATGGTTGCTTCCAAAAGAAATTAGTTTTACTGGTTACAAAAACCTATTTAATGACAAAAGTATTATTAGAGGTTATATCAATACCTTAATTTATACAGGTGGAGGCACTTTGTTAAATCTAGCGGTTACATTACCAGCGGCTTATGCACTGTCTAGAAAAGATTTTGTAGGAAGAAAGTTTTTTACACTGATGTTTCTATTTACCATGTTTTTCTCTGGTGGGTTGATTCCAACCTTTATGACAGTAAAAAACCTTGGTTTATACAACAATCCATGGGTTATGGTAATACTCGGTGCAACGTCCATGACGAATATTATTATTAGCCGAACGTTTTTTATGACGAATATTCCAAATGAGTTACATGAAGCAGCTCAAATTGATGGCTGCGGAAACGTAAGGCTCTTTCTACAGGTCGTGTTACCAATATCCACTGCAATCTGCGCTGTAATGGCTCTGTTTTTTGCAGTAAATCACTGGAACGGTTATTTTACAGCATTAATTTACATTCGTGATGATCGATATAAGCCACTTCAAATTATAATGAGAGAAGTTTTAATGAGGAGTCAGTTTAACGCGGAGATGTTACAACAAGGTGGTGATTCTGCAGGATTATTACAAGAGGAGCTAAAAGCAGCAGAGCAGATTAAATATGCATTAATCGTAGTTGCTTCACTCCCAGTAATGGCAATTTATCCATTTATTCAGAAGTATTTTGTAAAGGGCGTAACGGTAGGTGCAGTAAAAGGGTGATATTTTAACCAAAACTACACAAATCGTGATATAATTTAGCCAAGTGAAATTATTATAAGAGGAGGATTCATTATGAAGTTTAAGAAACTTGTAGCAATGGGGCTTTGCACATGTCTGGCGGTATCTATGCTAGCTGGATGCGGTAAGAAGAATGATGATCAAGCAAATAATAATGGTACGGTGGCTCCAACAGAGGGGCAAAGTAATCCATCTGGTGGTGACACTGGAAAAGATGATATGCCAGAAAATGTGAATGCGGTAGGTGTTTATCCAATTGTAAAAGAGCCAATCACACTTACGATTATGGGACGTAAGGATCCAGGAGCTACGGATTGGGGTGAACTTGAGGTATTCAAACGCTTAACAAAAATCACTAACATTAATTTTGAGTTTGAATTATCAGAAGGTGATACCTTCGTAGAACAAAAGAATATCGCATTAGTGGGTGGTGAATATCCAGATTTAATTTTACGTGCAGATACTTCTTCTATCACGGACGAAGAAACTTATGGACCACAAGGAGTATTCCTAGACTTAACAGATTTAATTGATAAGTATGCTCCAAATATCAAAGCATTATTAGAGGAGCGTCCTGACATTAAAGCAGCGATTACTTCTATGGATGGTAAGATTTATGGATTACCATATGCATTCCAGACAGCAACAACACAAGCGCACACTGGATTCTTTGATTCTAAGTGGATGGAGAACGTAGGGATCACAAAGGTTCCAGAAACAACAGATGAATTATATGATATGTTAGTGAAGTTTAAAGAAATGGATGCGAATGGAAATGGTGATCCTAATGATGAGATTCCATTTAGCTGTTCCGGTTTAAATACAACAATTCGTCGTCTTTTAATACCAGCATTTACGGGTACTGCAGAAGGTTTAGGATTTGATATCAAAGATGGTGAAGTTGTATATGCACCAGCTCTACCAGAGTATAAAGAGTTTTTAATCTATGCAAACAAGCTTTATAGCGAGGGATTACTTGATCCAGAGTTTTCAACACAAACAAGCCAACAGTGGCAGGCTAAGGTAAAAGCAGATATGTGTGGAATATACTCCGCTTCTCCAACTTTATTGGATCCAGAAGTGACAACTACGCAGCAGTTATCTCTTCCTCCATTAACAAGCAGTTCGAATGATAAGAAGGTAGCTATTCAGCCAGATAACTTATATCCAGCCAGAGGATTTATCACAGATAAATGTAAAGACCCAGTAGCAGCAATCCGCTTACTTGATATGTTCTACGCAACTCCAGAAAATGCTGTAGAAGGCTTTTCCGGTCAGACTTTATTCCTTGGATGGGAAGGTGAACATTGGAAATACACTGACGACACGAAAGAGCATTATCAATGGATTGATCCAATCACTGGATTTGGTGATATCAATAAATCCATCTCAGTCAATATGGAATTACCAGGATACTTAAACTTTACTGCTGGCCCTGCTGGAAATCCATTGATGGAGATGAAGGTAGAACAAGTAAACAAGATGCAGAAACCTTATTATACTACTGCTTACCCTATTAATGCTAGATTTACAGCAGAGGAATCCGAGCGAGGTAATGTAATTGAAAATGATTTATATACCTATGTAACAATGATGACTACTAAGTTTATCATTGGTGAAGTAAGCATCGATAAGTTTGATGAATACATTGATACATTAAATAAGACAGGTCTTCCAGAGCTATTAGAAATCAAGAGAGCAGCTTTAGCAAGATGGAATGAGGCTATGAAGTAAAAATTTAAGATAAGGCTGCTGTGAGATGAAATAGTACGTAAGGATATTCATTTTTCAGTAGCCTTTTTATTCGATATCCGCTTTGACCAATCGAAATGAGTCACAGTAGTTACCGATGTAGTCCAAGAAATAACTTTATGAGGGATAGAATATGCAGAAAGAAATGACAGCCTTTGAGACAGACTTTAGTAGATACGGAATACTAGATGCATCTGTCCCGGCAGATAGCGCATTGGAACAGATGCTTGCAGATGAGAAAATTCGAGTAATTCATGCGTATACGCCACTTAATTTTACGAAAAGACATCATATAAAACGTGATAATATTACCTTTGATTTTCATGGAAATATGGTAACCGCAATTGGAATCGAGCATGCAAAACATAACGACCCATTTTCTGCGTTATTTCATGTTGCCGGGGAGAGGCTTAGTGAAATACGAAGTGTCAGTTTATCTCATCCGCTTAAGGAGCTTTATGATATTTTTGAAGTGGATGATTCTAGCCAGTTTGAACTAGATTCTTGGTGGATTGTTACTTGTAATGCCTTAATCGGCAGAGAAGAAAAAGAAATTGATAAAATGCTACAGGTAACAGAAATCATTGATAAGACTCATGTCCGCTTTAATTATAAGATGGGATGGCCCCTTGAAACTGGTAGAACGTTAACCTACCAAAAAGTAAAGCCCATCGTTGATGTTTCAGTTAGTAATATGAGATTTCATGGAAATCAGGATGGAGAAGAAACTGGCGTAGAACCACTAGCTTTTGAATATGCAGTCAATTGCAATGCGAATAACATTCATGCAAAGTTTACCTATTGGCCAGTAATATTGCGCCGGCATAACACAGGCTATGTTACTGAGAAGTGCTCCTTACATAATCCTATCGAGGTAGTAGTTGGAGGTACTGGTTATCTGACACAACAAATACATTGTCTTTATGGAAAGGTCAGAGATTGTGAAGCAAGCAATGCAAGACACTTAAATGACTTTACCGGCAGTGCATATTGTATGGTGGAGAACTGTCACGGTGACGGTGATTTCCATGGTGCTTTTGTCACTCATGGGCAATTTGAGCACGACCTTACCTATATTGGAAATTCCGGACTTCTTTCCTTTGCCAATAGTGGACCAACCTGGGGTTCCAGCGCAAAGAGAATTACAGTAATACGCCATGTGGGCTGTTGGGGGCTTGCTTTTGCAAAGGTCAGCGATTTAACCTTACAGGATGTAGTGATACGAAAGACAGAAAAGTATGAGGAATGTGGAAATCTTCTATTAAATGCAGATGGTCTTCAGGTGAGAGGGTGTGAGGCGGATCGGTTAATCCTTACACAGCGTTCCAATCGTTCCAAACGTCCTGTTGTGATTGAAAACAGTTATTTTATGGAAGGTGTTGAAATTACAACGACAGGTGAAGCAGCGGTTAACAATAAAGTGAACATCATAAATACAATAGACAAAGAAGGAAAGGAATGTTGAATAAAAAGCGTTTCAACATTTCATAGAAATTGAGACTAGAGTTGTTTCAGTTTTGTTAGCGCGTCGCAACGCGTAGATAGGTACCCATATGTTAAATATATTAGTTACAATCCCTAAATTAAGTGCAGTATTCCCAACATTTTTTGACGATAAACGAAGAAAAGAACTTGAAAGCATTGGTAATGTTATCTGGAATGATTCTGACAAGCAATTTACAAAAGAAGAATTCGCGGAAAAATTGAACGATATTGATATTTGTGTAACTGGCTGGGGAACTCCTGTGATGGACGAAGAAGTATTAGCCTCTGCGAATCGTCTTCGATTTATTGCTCATACGGGTGGTTCCGTAAAGCCTTATGTCACGGATGCCTGCTATGAGAGAGGAATTCGTGTGGTTAGCGGTAATTCGGTTTTTGCAGAAAGTGTGGCAGAAGGTGTGATAGCTTATGCACTTGCCTCATTAAGAGATATTCCTAAGTTTTCTCTTGAGCTAAAGCAGGGAATATGGCCAGCACAGTTTTATAATCGTGGGTTATTAGAACGAGAGGTTGGTATTGTTGGATATGGAATGATTGCACGTTATGTAGTTTCGATGTTAAAGCCATTTCATTGTGGAATAAAAGTATTTTCCCGTCATATTGCCAACGAAGAGTTAGAGCAGCATCAGATGGAAAAGGCAACTTTAAAAGAGATTTTTAGTACTTGTGATATTATCTCTATCCATAGTGGCATGACACCAGAAAATCATCATTTGATAACAGAAGAGCTGCTTAACTGCATGAAACCGGGATCTTTATTAATTAATACAGCCAGAGGCGCTATTATTGACGAAGAGGCATTGATTAAGGTTTTGAATAAGAAGGAAATTTATGCTGCTCTTGATGTCTATGAGACAGAGCCATTGCCTCCAAATCATCCGTTGTTAGCGTGTGAAAATGCTTTATTACTTCCACATATGGGAGGACCAACCATCGACCGTAGATTATCTGTAACGTCATGTGTGATTGCAGATATTCATAATTTTTTAGAGGATAAACCTCTCATCTGTGAGATAAGCGCTTCGTATGCTGCGAAGATGTCAATGTATTAGAAATCGGCTGGATTGATAACAGTAATATAAAAGAAAGGAAACAAACTATTCAGTTTGCTTCTTACTTAGGAAGCTATGGCTATATAGAAGATTCTGAATAGGAAAAGGATAAAAGATGGAAAAAATAAAACTAGCATTAGTGGGAGCAGGAGAGCGTGGTCAGAATAGCTATGCACCTTATGCAAAATTGCATGGTTATGAGGTAGAATTCGTTGCAGTAGCGGAGCCGGATCTTGGGAGAAGAGAGCAGTTCTGTAAGGATTATGGCGTTTCAAAGGAACATGCTTACAAGAATGCTGAGGACTTCTTTTCCCAAGGTAAGATTGCAGATGCAGTTCTTATTTGTACTCAAGATAAAGATCATTTTGATTATGCCTGTACAGCAATTCGATTGGGGTATGATATCTTACTGGAAAAACCAATATCACCAGATCCTCTGGAATGTATCCAATTGGAGGAGCTAGCAATAAAACATCAGACGACAATTGTAGTCTGCCATGTTATGCGTTATACCAAATTCTATAAAAAAATAAAAGAAATTATAGAATCTGGTGTGATAGGGAATGTCGTATCAATTACCCATACGGAAAATGTGGCTTATTGGCATTATGCACATAGTTATGTCAGAGGAAACTGGCATAAAAGAGAAGATTCTTCTCCAATGATACTTGCAAAATGCTGCCATGATATGGATATCTTGGCATGGTTATTAAACAGCCGCTGTAAAAGTATTTCTTCCTATGGAGACTTAACATATTTTAAAGAAGAGAATGCTCCGGCTGGTTCTCCAAAACGTTGTACGGATGGTTGTCCGCATAGTTCTACCTGTCCATATTATGCACCAAAGATTTACTTAACAGAGGATACGAAATGGCCAACCTCCTGTCTTGGAACAGATACCAGCTATGAGGCTAGAAAGAAAGCTTTACAGGAAGGACCTTATGGCGTTTGTGTATTTCATAATGATAATGATGTTGTGGATCATCAGGTTGCCTCTATTTTATTTGAAAATGGAGTTACCGTGGCATTTACGATGTGTGCATTCTCTAATGCCTGCGATAGAACTATAAAGTTTATGGGAACAAAGGGTGAGATTCGCGCCAGCATGGATAAGAATACGATAGAAGTGACGGAGTTTGGTCAAGGAATTATGACAGGAACTACAAATGTCTACACGTTGATTCCAGGAGACACTGGTCATAGTGGTGGTGATGAAGGTATTATGGAGGAGTTTGTTTCGATTCTAAAAGGAGTGAGAAAGAACACCAATACAATTTCACAGTCCGTTCATAGCCATATCATGGCATTTGCTGCGGAAGAATCAAGACTTCAAGGGGAAACGATTGAGATTTCGGATTATGAAAAGAAATTCAGAACGGTAAAGAAGTAGGAGAAGTCATGGAATATAAAACAGGAAGCGGTTACCCTATTGAGAGATTCATTGAATTTGGCAATATAGTATTTGGTGATGAGGTTTTACCTGGAGGATTTGACTGTTTACTTCCAAAGTTAACGAAGGTTAGGAGTTTACCCGAGCACTTCCGTGTCATAGAGGAGGAGGGGGAGTTAAAGGCGATGTTACTCTCCCTGCCACTTCACCTAAAAATCTATGATCAAATGTTATCGATACGGTACATAGGTCTTGTCGCAGTTCATGAAAGTGCCAGAGGAAAAGGTTATATGACTTTATTACTGGAACAGGCGATGAAAGAAATGAAAGAAGAGAAGACGGTGCTTAGTATTCTCGGCGGACAGCGCCAACGTTATGAATACTTTGGGTACGAACCTGGAGGATTGGAATTTCGTTGCATCGTTAACAAAACAAATTTAAAGCATTGCTTATTAACAAAGCCAGAGGATAGTGGCATATCAATTGAGTTGCTAAGAAAAGGGACAGCGGAAGAAAAACAAGCATTTACACTATTTTCGTCCTTACCAGTAAGGACATTACGGGAGGAAGATTCCTTTTATGAGCTGTTACAGTCCTGGAGAAGCACCCCCTATGTGGTTTATAAAGAGGGCGAGTTTAAAGGATACCTTAGCATTAGTATAGACGGAAGAACTGGACGTGTACGAGAGCTATATAGGAAGGATAATTCCATTTCGCTCACAGAAATTTGCCATCTTTGTATTGATTGCTGCGAAGTTAAAACGCTAGAATTTGTCTTTTCCATACCAGAGGTGAAAGGACTTAAGGACTTGCAAAATCTTTGTGAAACCTATGAGATAGCGTGTAACCATTCGTTTCACATCTTCGATTTTGAAGCAGTAATTCGTGCTTATCTTAATCTATTGGAGAAAACAGAAGGAATAGTGGATGGGGAAACAAGCTTCTATATTGAGGACGAACTATATAGAATCTGTGTGAAAGGAGGATGCCAAACAGTAAAGAAAGAGAGAGTGCCACGAGAGGATCAGTTAAAAAATCTCCCAGCATACACCTGCAAGGAAGCGATGCAATTATTGCTTTCGCCACTTTCTGCATTGCAAGTAGAAGAAAAATCAAATGAGATTCGTAAGTGGTTTCCGTTACCACTCTACTTATCGATTTTAGATGCTTGCTAACTTGAAATAGGTATCTTAATTATTGTCAGGCGAAAGATGATAAATAGTGTGAAAAATCAAGAATTTTTACACATGCTATCCCAAAAGTCCGCAGGATTGTAACTGAATGGAGGTAAGAATGGAACTTAGCATATTTGATGTATTAGGACCAGTAATGATTGGGCCTTCCAGTTCCCATACGGCAGGAGCTGCAAAATTAGCAAGAATGGCGTCTTTTATCGTAGGGGAGGAGTTTGATGAGGTAACCTTCTTTCTTCATGGCTCATTTGCTAAAACATATCATGGGCATCGGACAGACTATGCCTTAGCAGCTGGGGTATTAGGATTACGAGAGGATGATGAGGCATTACGAAACTCCTTTTCCATCGCAAAAGAAAAAGGAATCAATTTTTATTATAGGGAAGCTGACTTAGGAAATGTTCATGAGAATTCTGTCAAAATAGAATTTCTTAAAAAAGATGGTACAAAACAAACAGTGATTGGTTCTTCCTTAGGGGGAGGATTAATAAAAATCTTTGAAGTAAATGGATTCTCTACGGATATTACCTTCTCTTCACCAACTATCGTTATCTACCATTGGGATAAAAAAGGTGTGATAAGAGACATCAGTGAAGTTCTAGCGAGATATGAGATCAATATCGCCACCATGAAAGTGTCTCGGAGTACGAAAGGTGGAGCTGCCTTCTGCATCATTGAGACAGATGAGGCAATCCCTAGTATGGTCGACACGGAACTAGGGAAGTTAGATCATATTATCCGTGCAAAATCGTTAACACTTAATGAGGGCAGCTACTAGAAAGGAAACGAAGATGTATCATAATATCAAGGAGTTGTTACAAGCAGCAGAGGATAGGAAGGAACCACTATGGCGGGTTATCTTAACTCAGGAACAGGAGCTAACTCAAAAAACAGAAGAAGAAATCTTTGCAGAGCTATCCAGGCGATACCAAATTATGAAGGAATCCGCAGAGAGATATATGAAGAAGGAGAAGCAAAGCAAAGAGAGCCTGATCGATGGACTAGCATATCAACAGTATCAATACAGTAAGCAGGATACCTTATGTGGCGAGAGGCTAAATAAGATTATGTCAATGGCATTTTCTTGTAGTGAAGTGAATGCGACAATGGGAAAGATATGCGCTGCTCCTACCGCTGGTTCCTGCGGCATATTACCGGCTACCCTGATTGGAATCTCACAAGAATATGGGCTTACGCTTCAGACGACATTAGAAGGACTTTTAATAGCTTCCGGCATTGGAGCAATTATCACGAGGAATGCAACGGTATCAGGAGCAGAAGGTGGTTGTCAGGCGGAATGTGGTTCAGCCGCAGCTATGGCAGCTGCAGCCTTAGTTCATATGCGTTCTGGTTCAAATGAGGCAATGGTACATGCTGCAGCGTTTGCTTTCATTCATATTATGGGCTTAATCTGTGACCCAGTAGCTGGTATGGTTCAGGTGCCTTGTGCTTTCCGAAATGCATCTGGTGCAATCAATGCTTTGCTTAGTGCAGATTTAGCATTATCAGGAGCAAGAAGTTTGATTCCGCCAGACGAAGTTATCGAAGCGATGTATCAAGTTGGAAAGGGAATGCCTAAAGAGTTTAAGGAAACTTCGCTCGGTGGAATAGCGGCAGCAGGTTCCGCAACTCATTATACCTAACGGACTAGGAAGGAAACGGTTAGGAGGTAACCATGTTTAATATTGGAATGAGTGAATTCATATTACTGTTATTTATTGCGTTTCTTGTGGTAGGACCGAAAGATCTTCCCAAAATAGCAAGGGCGTTTGGGAAAGGCGTGAAATATTTAGGAAACTTGAAAAATGAGTTCGGAGAAATTCTTAACCTTGAGGAAGAAATAGAGACAGCGAAAAAAGATTGTGAGGAACTAAAAGACATTACAAAAGAAGCAAGACAATCGAGTAAGGATATTGCTGAAGTAATGAATGAGGCTAAAAAAGACCTTAAGGACGTGGAAAGCACCCTAGGGGATGTGAAAACATTAGTGGAGTAACAAAGAAGGAATCTTTTAGATAAAAGGAGGATTATTATGAGACTTGGTACAACAGAAATACTATTAATCTTAGCACTTGCGTTAGTAATCTTTGGTGGAGGTAAATTAGCAGGAGTAGGGAAAGCGCTTGGAACAAGTATAAAAGAGTTTAAAAAGGAGGTACATAGCGAAGATTCCATATCGAAAGCGAAAGGAAGCTCATCCAATGAAAACGAATAGGATGAAAAAGCGAATGCAGAATTACATCAATTCGAAGGAACTTGGAAAACCAAAAACGCTTTTGGAACATCTATTAGACTTTCGGAAGGTTCTCATCTTTAGTGTAGTAGTGATTACGGTATGTTTTCTTGTGATATGGCTTAGCTGTTCGGAGTGGCTACTTAATGTGATAGCACAACCACTAACGGATCGAAATATTACTATCGTATACACAGCACTTGCAGAATCTTTCACAGCACAGATGAAGGTATCATTTTTATTTGCTGTCATTTTGACCTTTCCACTGGTGTTAGGAAAACTATGGATGTTTATTGCTCCCTCACTTTACCGTAGAGAAAAGTTGGTTTATGGTGGAGTGTTTTTACTGGCATTATTTTTATTTTTTATTGGTATTTTATTTGCTTATCTGGTGGTATTTCACATGGCAATCAATTTCTTTGTATTTTCAAGTGGTGAGCTTGCGACGCCAATGATATCAATACAAAGTTATGTTGGATTTATGATTCGTTTTATGATTCCTTTTGGCATTACATTTGAGTTACCACTGGTAATCCTAATATTGACGAAACTTAAGATAGTCAATTTATCTCAGTTAATGAAGTGTCAGAAGTATGTAATTTTCTTTTTATTTGTCCTTGCAGCAATTCTAACACCACCAGATGTTGTTTCTCAGATTATGCTTGGATTACCTCTAACGTTATTGTATGAGATTGGAGTTTTAGGTGCTGCAATCATAACAGCAAGGAGAAAGAGAAGAGAGAGTTATGAAGCAAGATGTAGCCAGATGTGAGGTACTAATTTTATTACTTGAGTTAAAAGGTGAAAAATTAAAACTAATATTACATAGGAAACAAGAACAACCCGAATATCATTTTGAGAGTACATGCTTTCGAATGTTATTCGGGTTGTTCTTTTTAGAAATGATGTTACACCAGGACAAATCAACCTTTATCACTAGTGATATGAATATAACGGAAGTGAGACTCCTGTGACCTAGTTACATACTGAAACGTTTTTCTTTGGTATCATCCTAATACAACTATGCAATCAAGCGATTGATAAGGAAGGAGCAGGGATCATGGTACCCAAAAAAAAGAAAAAGGCAGAGGTAGAGAAAACTCATTGTGTTGCTTGTGGAGTGTGTGTAAACGTTTGCCCGAGAGCTGCGATAACAATTTATCATGGAATCCATGCAATAGTAAGTGAAGAACTTTGTATTGGATGCAGCAAATGTAGTAAGGCTTGTCCAGCAGGAACGATTCAGATGATGGAGTGGGAGGAAACAAATTGAAAACAAAACAAAAAGCAAGATGGTATGAAAAACTTTGGATTGCATCCATAATTTATCTTATATTATCACCATTTAACATTCTATTCGCATGGTTAGGATTATTATGTTTTTTTATCCCCCTCTTAATTTCAATGTTGAAAGGAAATAAAGCATATTGTAATCGTTATTGTGGAAGAGGTCAATTACTCACCTTGTTAGGCGATCGTTTGAAATTATCGAGAAATAAACCTACACCGAAGTGGATGCGCTCCAATTATTTTCGGTATGGTTTTTTAATATTCTTTCTAACTATGTTTATCAATATGCTTATGAACACTTATCTCGTAATGAAGGGAGCAGAGAGTTTAAAGCAAGTGATTAAGATCCTTTGGACGTTTAAACTGCCTTGGAATTTTGCACAGTATACTTATGCATCACCATGGATCGTGCAATTTGGATTTGGATTCTACAGTATTATGCTCACTTCCACTATCTTGGGGCTTGTGACAATGCTACTCTATAAGCCAAGATCTTGGTGTGTCTATTGTCCTATGGGTACTATGACACAAAGTATCTGTAAGTTAAAACAGAAGCAGTAATAAAGTTCACTACCAAAGTATTCAAGAGGAATAAGACTAGAAAGGCATCTTACGTAGGTAGGGTGGACGAAACACTCCTTTCTTTAGGAATGGTGCGTGGTGATTTGGGGTATTATTACGCAAATGAGAAAGCATTAAAGCAAAAAACACCTTGTTTATTTAGGTTAGTTAATATAAATACATATAATCCTTGGCATTCTGAAATAAAGTCTGAAAAATTGGAGCTTGGATTGAGAATAAGAAATATTTATAAATGTATGGAATATTTACAAAGCTGTCCTGATTCAGTGAAACGAATTTTTATCGATAAAAGTGATAGCGGGTGTCAAAGACGAAAAGATGGTACCTGTAAACATGGTGTTAGTTATGAAATGGACGGACAAATATACTGGCGTTGTGCTTGCTGCGATCCTGCTATACGTTTTCAGCAGCCTAAAATTGAGGATATACCACATTATATTAAGCTAGTCGAATTAGGAACTAAGAAATAAAGGGTGTGAAAAAATAAACAAGAAGAACATCCTAAATCAGCCAAACCTGCATACAGTGAACTTCTCAATTTTTTCAATGAAGATCTAGGAATCCTATCATAAAGGGAATTTTGCCCATTATTGATAGGATTCTTTTATTTATGACAAGGAAAAGTATGCGAAACATGCTTTTTTTATTTAGATCAAGGTTTTTGTGGTGAGTTTTATACTGGGTAGGTGTTTTATGTAAAAAAATATAGGATAAATAAGAATAAAAACCACGATTGTAAATTTATTACAAATTATGATAAAATAAGAGATAAGATATGTTCTTATAAGAGCAGAAAGGAGGTATTTTATAAAATATAAGAAGATAAGTTTATAAAATGAAAAATGAAAGAGAGGTGATGGAGAAAGTAGTTAAAAAGTTGCAAAATCAATCTTACAAGTAAGAAAGCAATCTAACTCATTCTGGGGGGAATGAAGTTAATAAAGGGGATAATATTATGTATCGAATCGCAATTTGTGATGATGATAAAACTATATGCAATCAGCTTTCTGAGATTATTAATGAGTTTGCAAGTACGAATTATTTGGATATTCAACCGGTTCTGTTCTTTCATTGTAGAGATCTATATCAAGAATTGAAGAATAAAGAAGGATTACAATTTGATTTGATATTCTTAAACATTGAATTTAAGGGAGATACAATGAATGGAATAGTGATTGGTCATTGGATACGATATAAATTAAAGAATGAAGTAATCCAGATTGTATATATGTCAAATAAAAAAGAATTCTGTATGAGTTTATTTGAATTAAGACCATTAAATTTTAGATTAAAACCAATAGATTCCCGTAAAATTATCACTGATTTAAAGCGAGCAATTAGGATAAAGGGAATTGTAGAAGAAGTATTTCGCTATAAGAGTGGGAATACGATAAAGTTTGTAAATCTAAATGATATCTTATATTTCGAATCTTATGGCCATCGAGTTAAATTATTTTTATATGAAGATAGTGTGAAATATCAAGATTTTTCACACACGAATTTGTGCTGTCGCCCTAATTCGCAGGATTTCGTAGGAATGGAAATTAGAATGGAAATATTCTATGAAAAACTCTCTAATATTTATCCAAAGATAAGTAAATATGCATTTATATGGGCTCACAATTCTTTTCTAATCAATTGTAAGTATATAAAAGAGTATGGAAATAAGCAGATTGTAATGAAGAATGGTGATATCATACCCGTCAGCCGTGGTCGTAAAAAAGAATTGGAAAGTATTACAGTTTGCGAGAGTATTATGTAAGAATATACAAAATATGTCAAAAACAATGCAAAATATGCAAATTTTATAACAAAAAGTTCTGGTTATGATATAATTTACGAAATAGTAAAATTATGGAAATAACTAGAACTTTTTTTATGAAAGGATGAGAGTATGGAAGAAAAAGAGATACTAAAGGTGTGTTCAGAGTTAGTGGGTGAAATAACAGAAGAGCAAACTATGTTAGAAGAATCTTTTTATGTACGTGGTGATCAAAAAAATGCTTCAGAACAATTTATCGGACTATCTTCATTAGAGCTTGTGGAATTTATTATCATGCTGGAAGAACATTATAAAATTGCAGTTACCAATGAAGAGGTAATGAAGTTTATACAGATGAGAGACATTGTAGAATTTATTAAAAAAGAACTTATGATACAAAGAGAAAGAGAGCTTGAAATAGAAGCAGCTAGTCAAAGGTTATTTGGTGAATAGGATGAAGTGGTCAAGATATAATATGCAGTGGGAGAGTGATCAAGATACTATAGTGACTTATAATTCTCTAAATCATAAAATATTGCAGGGATTAAAAGAAGATTATAGGTCAATCAAAAGTGTGGAACAGCTTTGTCTTGATGGTTTTCTGGTTAAGGATCAGCTTGATGAAGTAAAGCTTTTAAAAGAGTCACTCGAATTTAGGAATCAAGATACCAATAGTCTGTCTTGTTGGGTATTCGTGAGTAATGATTGTAATCTAACCTGTCCGTATTGTTGGGAACAGGGAGGGCTGTTAAAAAAAGAAACCAATATGTCAATGGAAAATGCAAGGAAAACAGTTGATTGGTTGATACACCGTATCGTTAAGAGTGCAGCAAAAGAGTTATCGTTAACCTTTATGGGCGGAGAACCTTTATTAAACATGGAAGTAATAAAGCAGATAGCACAGCAACTAAATCAAAAGATACCAAAGGTTAGCTATGACATTATTACAAACGGTGTTCTCCTAACTCCTAAAGTCATTGAGGAATGTATGGAGATAAATCTTCATTCCTATCAAATTACATTAGATGGAACGAGAAATCTACATGATTCCAGACGCTGTTTCGCTGATGGAGAAGGCACTTTTGATGTAATACTGAAAAATATAGAAAGCCTTGTAACAATGGATGAGAACGTAAGTCTGGTGATACGGATGAACATAGATATGCAAAATTATAAGAACATACCAATTTTACTTCGTTTGTTACACCGTATGGAATTCCACCGATTCGCGGCGCTTTGTATTAATGATACGATCTTAAAGGATTCAGGTCAAAACAGTTTTATATTAAAGGAAGTGATTCATATTCTAAGGTTGGCAAAGGAACTGGGTTTTCAAATTGCTTATGGAGAGTTAAATCATTGTTGGATGATGAGTGAAGCATGGTTCATGATTAATCAAGATGGTCTTATCTATAAGTGTCCGTCCCTTGTTGGTGAGAAAGAATATGCAGTGGGTTCCATAAGAGATGCAGAGTTTAATAAGGAGTATCAAAGGCAGATCTCTTTAAAACCTTGGGATACTTGTCTGTCTTGTGAACTAGCTGGTTTGTGCAGTGGCGGATGTCCAAATCGAGATAAAATTCAAGAAGCACAAGGACAGCCCAAAAAGGTTTGTAGAAAACAGTATCTCATGGAATTATTAAAATTAAAGTATGAACCAGAAGGTTAGGAAAAATGAAACAATTCAATATGCGACGGCAGAACGGGGGATTATATGAAAATACGATGGTCCAAGTATGTGAACTTTTATAACAGCAACGATGACGTGATTCTGTTTCATAGTGTAAATCGTGCTGTAAATAAAATAATGACGAAAGATTTAGAGAAAATCAATGCTTATCTTCGGGATGGAATTACGGATGTAGATACAAAAAATATTATATCAGAACTCTATGTAGATAAATTTATCGTACTAAAGGAAGAAAAGGAAGAGGAGGAATTCCGAAAAGTCAGAGAAGGCAGAGATGCAAGCGGTGAGTGTTTAGTATACTTTATTCCTACCTTTAGCTGTAATTTCAGGTGTCCTTACTGTATTGTTGAGTCCACGGAACACGAAGCAGAGTGTCATTCTGAGATAGCCTCTGCGGATGATGTCGTAACCATGGCTGTTTGGCTTAAGGAATATGTATTAGAAAGAGGATTAAAAAAGCTTACGATTGAATTATTTGGTGGAGAGCCGATGGTAGGTCATGAGCAAAACTTAATTTTTCTAAAAGAACTAAGTACGCTAAAAGAGGAAGGAATAGAGCTAACGATACATATGATTTCCAATTGCTATCTACTTACGGAAAAAAAGATAGAAGAATTGGCTCAGTATGGTCTAAAGAGTATTCAGTGTACCATAGACGGGCCAAAAGAAATTCATGATAAACGTAGAATATTAGCAAATGGAGAAGGTTCCTTTGACCAGATTATTGAAAATATATCGATATTAAAAGAGAAAGAGGTTGAATTAATTATTCGTATTAATATAGATCAAGAGAATGCACCTTATATTTGTGAGCTGCTTGATTTTTTAGAAGAGAAAGGGTTTCAAAAAAGTGCGGTACTGGGAATCGCACCGGTGGATCCTCCAATCACAAACGAAGCGATATCCGGACATACTGCTCATACAATGAAATATCTAGAACCAATCTATAAGAAGCTTAAGGAAAAGAAGTTTAATTTTCGTTTGTGGGAAACGTTCTGTGGTCATGGTACCAGGGATTTTTTTGTACTTTGCCCGGATGGTAAGTTATATAATTGCCCATCCTTTGCTGGACTGAAAGGATATGAAGTAGGTGATGTCAATGCTGGCGGTTTTTATAAGGAACGGCCTGGCATGCATGACATACCGGATAAATGCTACTCTTGTAGTCTGGTTGGTGTCTGTGCTGGAGGATGCTTCTTTACCAAAACAGTTCACCAGTTAGGAGAGCAATATTGTCTTAAATTAACACACTCTGCGATGGCAAAAAACTACTTCTTGGCTCGATATGGTTCATAATGCTTTTTAGAATAGCAATATTCTTGAAAGAATGGTATGTGGTTATGTATTAGGAGGTGAATTGACATGAAGGTTATGAGACTTGCTAAGGCAAAAGCTGGTGAGAAAAATTATTGCTGTAATACATTTACTGGTGGTTGCTGTAATACATATTCTACAACAGGATGCTAAAATTTGAAGATTATTAGCAAATAGTTACCGAATGCAATCTGCATTTTGGTAGTGCTAATTAAGAATAGGAGGTGTTTGCATGAAGGTAACGAGATTAGCAAAGGCAAAAGCTGGGGAAAAGAATTTCTGCTGTAACACTTTTACAGGTGCTTGCTGTAATACATATACAACAACAGGATGCTAAGAGGAATTAGCATGAAAGTGATAAGGTTAGCAAAGGCGAAAGCTGGGGAAAGAAATTTTTGCTGCAATACTTATATACCAAGTTGTTGTAATACCTACACAGTAGTTGGGTGTTAGAGAGTTAGCTTTTACTTGTTTCTGATGCTTTAAAAATTTTATGCATAATCATATACCATTATAAGGAGAAACGTATGACAACTTTTTATGAAAGCTATATTAAGGAAGAATTGAGTCAGGTGAGTTTTTTTAAAGAAGAAGAGAAAACTGAAGAGGATGTTAGAGTGAATGAAGTGTATTATAAATCCGGGAAAGATCAAATTGTAATAAGAGATCTTATACTAAAAAGATTTGCTTATCGTCCGGCTCCTATTGTTGTGTTGAACTTTCAAAACGAATTGGGATTTGGCAGCGAGGAAGATACTTTTATTCAAAAACTGTTAAAACTAGGTACTAGGGTTATATTGGCAAAACATAGTTACTATGACACAGAGGAGGAAAACGGATTTCACAATTTAGGTATCGCTTATTGGATACCGAATATGGTAGCGATGAAGTTATGCTGTCAATATCTTGTGAAATCAAATTACTTAAGAGATTTATCATTTATCAGTATGAATGGATTAACAAGCTGTACATTGGCAGCGATAGTTTCTCAGAATATCAATTGCAATCAATTGTATTTTATCAATGGATTGATGGATTTTGAGTATCTGTCTGATCAAAACCTTTGGAATACTGTATTTTCAACGGGTTATTATAGTTTAGAAGAAGAGGTCAGGAAATTTCCGCTGCAGGAGTTCCCTGAATTACATTACTTAAATCCATATCGATTATTTACTGAGGCAAAGGCTTTAGATAAAACGTATTTTGATAACTTTACTTTCTTTCAGGACTTAAACATAAAACCGATCCCATATGAAAGTATAGAGGAAGTATTTACATATATATTAGATAGAATTTGACGTGTACTTAAGGAAATTAAGGATACTATGGGTGTTCGAATGGAAAAAATTATAAATCAAGAGATTAGTTATGATAAGGCTTTTCATTATCATTGTTTAAAAAACTGCTTAAGGCAGTTGTTGGAGTACAATCAAGTGAGGGATGCATTTCTTTATATTGATGTTTCTTGTGACCTCCTCCTTCACAAAGTGGGTTTAACAAAATACGAGACACAGATGAGTGCACCTTATCAAAATCTTTGGGAGCCATTTCGCAAATATCTAGAGAGAAATTGTTTTGAAGACGAAGAAGAATCTGTGTCCTATGTTAGGAAGCTGCTTGAAAAAGGACGACCTGTCATCGTGGCGGTAGATTCTTTTTTTCTGCCTTATCGCAGCACTTATCAAAAGTATCATGGCTCTCATGCCATAATCCTAACGGATTTTATAGACAATCAATATCAGCTAATCGATTGGTATGAGCCTCATTTTTATAAAGGCCTTTTAGAGGAGGAGCTTCTGAGAAAGGCAAGGGGCTCAAAAAATCAATGGGATAACAATCCCTTTAGCGGCCAGGAGATAAAGAGAGCAACCTACCTCTTGCATCCCTTCTTAAAAGAATATGATAGGGAACAGGTTTTTTTATATGGAATAATGCAGATATATCAAACTTTTTATAAAAAAAGAGTTAGCTTTACAAAGAGTAATGTCTTTTACGGTTTGGATGCCTTCAAAGAATTAGAGAAAATGGTACCTGACCTACTTACCGATAGTCCTGCGGGAAGGGAGCAGTGCCGGAAATTACATAACGATATCTTTATCTTGTATATTACGAGAAAGCTTCAAGCCTTCTATTTTCATCAATATTTAGAGGAAGATAGGAAAGAGGAAGAAGAAAAGCTTAAGATAGAAAATATAGAAAAGTCAAACCTGTTAACCTACCTAACATTACTATTATCTGATTATGAGAAAGTATTGTTTCTTATCATGAAAAATAGCGTGAAGTGGTCCAAGGAAAATGTATCGAATATAACTTTCAGCCTTGATTCTATCAGAAAGAAGGAAGAAGGTTATGGGAAGAGCTTAATGGAATTGTATGAAAGCAGGAAAGGAGACTGTGATGAAATATCCATTTAATTATACGAAAAGATTTAAGGAAAAGGATTCTGTTTATGCGTTTGATTATGCACATCTGGCATTGGCAGAGTTGGATGAATTGTACAATGACTGCTTTGATTATTATGAAGAAACAACTTCCTATGATAACTTGTTGAAAAAATGGTCTGAGGATGAAATAAAAGAAGCAACCACCTCGTTAGAGGAATTATTTGAAGAAGGATATTATTTTAGTAAAGACGAAGTGAATTACCAATTTTTAGAGGATTACAATAAAGGTCTTATCTCCCTACCACCAGTACATCAGTGCAATCTGCAATGTTCCTATTGCTTTGCTGACCAAGGAAAGGTATTTCACGGGGAAGAAAGAAGCTTTACCTTGGAGCAAGTAGAAAAGACTTTACGATTTATTTATTATAACTACATGAAAGATTATAAGAAGTATCGTATTGATTTTGTGAGTGGCGGAGAACCTTTACTGAATTTTGATGTGATTCGTCATGTAAAGCAAGTCAGCGACAAACTTTATGAAGAGTCCAAAAAACCAATGGAATTATGGTTATGTACCAATGGAACCTTGCTTACCGACGAGATTATTAAGTATTTGGATGAAAACAATATTAATATAGGAATCAGTCTGGATGGGGATGAATCACAGCATGATTTAATCAGGCGGGATGTTACTGGTCAGGGTACCTATCAAAAGATAGTAAATAACATTGCCAGAATCAAAAATAACAAGGAGCTGACACGTCACACAAAAGACATCTGGGGACTAGTGGTTATTACGAGCAAAACAAAAAGTTTGGTTGAGATTTTAAAGCATCATGAATCCATTGGACTAAAGAATGTTCAGATGAAAATTGTTCGGTTAGAGAAAGACTCCGAGTATGCAATTACAAAAGAGAATTTACCGGAGTTAAAGCAAAAGTATGATGAATTGTTTGATTTCTTCCATGAAGAACTTAATACTAACTCGGTGAAGTATATTCGAATGATATTAAATGACAATGATTTTGCTGGAAAAATAGTCCGCCGACTGTTACTCCGTTATGTCGTACAAAATCGATGCCAGGCAGGGAAAAGTAAGGTTAGTATCGCTGCCAATGGTGATTTATATCCTTGTGATAGCTTTGTTGGTATGGAAGAATATAAGCTTGGTAATATCAATGGGGAATTAAAGAAAGAAAATCCATTTCTTAAATTAACAATTCAAACGAATGATCCTTGTTCGAATTGTTGGGCGAGATATTTATGCGGTGGTGATTGTTATCATAACTCCTGTTTGGTTAATGAATCAATTTATAAACCGGATGAAATTATATGCGAGGTAGAGCAGCATGTCATTAGAAGAGCATTAATCTACCTGAATGATTTAACCAATCGCGCACCAAGCCAGCATGAGTTTCTCGTAGAGCTGTTGGAAAAAAGACAGAATATGTTGTTTTAATTACGAGTGATCAAGACCAGTTGAAGTATTACTCAAACTGTGCTGGAACAATTCGTTGAAAGGGACTTATATACTATGAAGTAGAGTTGCTAGAGAAGCGGATTGCGAATATCCGCTTTGACAGACCAATGCTAGAATACGTATCAGAGTGAAGGAATAGGTGTAACGATGGATATAAGAATACAGGGTAATATAATATTTCTTGATGATTTTTACGATACGGAGTACTTAAATCAGACTGTGCAAAAGATTGTCAATCTGTTAAGTAATTATGAGGTTGTGGAAGATGAGGTAATTGCTCTTTCTCTCTCAAGAACACCACTTATGGTGTGTACAATTTTTGCTTTACTGCAATTACGAATTCCTTTTTTTCCAGTGGATGGTAATCAGGCAAAGGAACGTTTGGAGTATATGCTTGTCAATGCCAATATAAGAAAAGTTATTCTTGATGAGCCATGGTGCCACCACGAAACAGAGCTGGAATACATTATGATTCCCCTGCTTCTTAGCTCTAAAGAAGAAATCACAGAAAGAACAGATTCTTTAACGGAGCAAAAAAAATTCCATTCTTCATTATCTTCCGGACAAAACTTCCGATCTTCAGAAGATGGGAACCGGCAGGGGGATATCGAGAAAGATCTTGCATATTTATTATATACTTCTGGTTCTACGGGAAAACCAAAGGCAGTAGAAGTGTTACGAAGTGGATTGGAGAATTTCTTATGTTCCATGCCAAAACAGATTCAATTTCCGAAGGATGTTAGAATAGCATGTTTTACCAAGATGACATTTGATATTTTCTTTTTAGAATCCGTATTGGCTTTATATAGTGGATTTACCGTAGTTCTAGCGGCAGAAAAAGAGAGAACAAACCCAAAGCTTATGATAGATTTGATTATAAAAAAGGATGTGAATGTAATACAGATGACACCCTCTGCATTACAAATGCTTTGGTTGGCTGATCGAAATCTTAGCTTTTTATCAAAGGTTCATACGGTTATGGTTGGTGGTGAGGATTTTCCGCAAGCATTGCTGCAAGCACTTAGAGATAACACCAGAGCAAAGATTTACAATATGTATGGTCCAACAGAGACTACAATATGGTCCTCGGTCGCTGATCTTACGGAGGAATCCATAATAAATATAGGGCTTCCTCTGGATTTTACGAAGCTTTATCTTCTGGATGAAAAGCATTACGAAGTTACATCAGGAAGTGGAGAGATTGCTATTACTGGACAGGGATTGGCAAACGGTTATCGAAATGCACAGGAGCTTACGAACGAAAGGTTTATTACCTTACCTTTTGGAATGAGTGAGAGGGCTTATTGTACCGGTGATATCGGAAGGTACTTAGACAATGGGCGCATTGTTTACTTGGGACGGAAAGATAATCAAGTGAAGGTACGGGGACATCGTATTGAACTTGAGGAGGTCGATAATGCACTACTTTCCCTTCCGGCGGTTCGTAATGCAATGACTTGTTACCAACCAAAGGAAAATGGCGGAGAGCTGATTACGTTTCTAATCTCGGATTCTGAGCTAAATATAGAAGAACTAAAGCTGTCCCTAGAGGATTATATTCCAAGCTATATGGTACCCAAAATCATAGTGCAGGTATCTGAGCTTAAGTATAATGACAGCGGTAAAAAAGACCGCTCTAAGATGCTAGAATGGTATAGATTGGTGGAAAAAGAGGAAGCTGCAGCTACAAAAGAGGAGAACGAAGCTGTAAGTACGCTCACCAAAATTATACATATATTTCAAGACGTTATGGAACAGCCTGCAACGCAGTATTCAAAAATGACACCAATAGAGGAATACGGAATTGATTCCTTTGGCTATGTAACAATTATAGTGCGTCTGGAAGAAGAGTTTGGGATTAGTTTAGGAGAGGAAGCCCTATCCTATGATGCCTATGAAACGATTGCAGAAATAGAAGATAGTGTAACAAGATTGCTGGAAATAAATAATTAGTAGGTAAGAAGATGAGATTTTATATATAGACATATCAGTAGGTTGAAGAATATAGACATATCAGCAGGCTTAAGAATATAGACTTGATGGTAAGTTTGCATAACCAGGTAACTTATGTTAGGAGAGGCAGTACATGGAGGTTAAGATGAGGGAACGAAAGAATTACCGTGTAGATCAGAATATCTTATTTTTGTATCGAGGTATGAAGCAGTGGCAGAGACCCTTGATTCCTATGCTATTGTTTCATATGCTATTTAGTGCAATCAGCATCTTCTTCGTACCGATATTGATTAAACTTGTGATTGAACAAATCGAATTAAGCCGTGGGATTTGGAACTTACTCATCATGATTTTACTCTATACCGGTGTCACCTTATTTCTCGAGTTTATCAACGGGGTATTACAAAGTCAGGGATGGTGGAGAATTATTCATTGTCGTATGCGCTTCTTAACTAAAATTATGAGAAAGACATTAACAATGGACTATCAAAAGCTTGAGAATCCAAACGTATTAAATGGCTATTACCGGGCGATGAATGCTGTGAATGATGAAAATAAAGGGATAGAAGGAATGATACATAGTTTTTTAAAACTAGGGATTCTTTTTCTTCAGGCACTGGTAGCAGCAATTATATTATCAACCTTAAATCCCCTACTTGTCCTAATTATGTTTGGAATTGTTTTGCTTCAATTTCTCCCGATTGACCGAACAAAGAAGAAAGATAAGAAAGAAGTATGGGACGCTCTATCACCATATTTTAGAAAACTCCACTATTTTAACACGATGACAAAAGATTTCGAGTATGCAAAAGACATTCGTATCTATCAAATGGCTGATTGGATTTATGAACGTTGGTGCGATGTGAATAAGTCAATGCAAAGGATACTGCGATACTCCCGCAATCTTTGGATTAGATGCCATTCTATCCTTCAGATTCTTAAAATGATTCAAGAAGGCATTTTATATACTTGGTTAATCTATAGTGTCTTATATGGAAATCTTTCCATAGCTAATTTTACTTTATATCTTGCCTCGGTTAAGAGCTTTACCATGGCGGTGGAAGAGTTCTTCTGGAAGGTAGCAGTTATCAAAAATCAGTCAGCAGAAGTAAATGATTTTAGAGAATTCCTTGAGTATGAGGAAGAGAGCAGGAAAGCTCTACGAACTGTAGCACAAGTGCTTTCTTCTCAGGCAGGAAAACAGCTCGAATTTACATTTGATAAGGTTTCGTTTCATTATGAAGGACAAGAAACGTATGCTTTGCGGGAGGTAAGCTTCACGATTAAGAGCGGTGAAAGACTAGCTGTTGTCGGAGTTAACGGTGCTGGAAAGTCAACTCTGATTAAATTATTATGCCGTCTGTATGAACCGAGTGAAGGACGGATTTTATTAAACGGGATTGACATCAGGGAATTTGATAAAGAGGATTATTTTACTCTGTTTTCACCGGTATTTCAGAATGTGGAATTATATGCATTTCCGATGGCAGAGAATGTTTCGATGAAGACACCAGAGGAGACAGATTCGTTAAGGGCAGAGGAAATGCTTAAAAGAGCAGGCTTAACGAAAAAGCTAGATGAATTGCCAGAAGGAGTACATACACAGCTTCTAAAAATTATTCAAGAGAATGGAACTGATTTATCAGGTGGAGAAAGGCAAAAACTTGCGCTGGCGCGTGCCTTGTATAAAGATGCTCCGGTGGTTTTATTAGATGAGCCGACTGCTGCCCTTGATGCGTTAGCAGAGTATCAGCTATATCAAGACTTTGATTCTTTGATTGGAGGTAAAACAGCAGTCTATATCTCTCATCGATTGGCTTCTACAAGATTTTGTGATCGTATTGCATTGTTTTTTGATGGAAGACTAACGGAATACGGGACTCATGAAGAATTGATAAGGCAAAAAGGGGATTATGCGAAGCTATTTGATGCTCAAGCAAAGTATTATAAAGAAACAGCAGAGGAGGGGGAAGCATATGAATTCGGATAAACCAATCTCTGCAGGAAAAGCAGCGAAAGTTACGATAGGGTACCTATATAGAGAGATATGGAAATACCGGAAGTCATACTTTTTCCTTTATCTTATCGATATTATATGTCGTGCCGTTCAACCGTTTCTTATGATAGTATTTCCTAAATATCTGATTGATGAATTACTAAATGAGAGACGAATCTCAAACTTAATTTTAATAGTTTCTTTGATGGTTGGTTTTAATTTCTTAATATCCATTATCAAATCAATGACATCTGAGACATTAACAAAAACCTATCAAGATGATTTTACCAAGCATTTTGATGCTTTACTTGGTCGTAAGATCATGAAGATGGATTATGAGAACACTGAAAATAAAGAGATGCTAGAGCGTGCTGAAAAAGCGAAGACAGGAATGTCATGGGCAGGAGGAATCGGAGGTATTACAGAAACTTTGGCGCTTATGATATCTTCTTTTCTGACGCTTATAGGTGTGGTAGGAATCCTAGCGTTTGGTTCACCGCTTCTTTTACTGATTATTGTTATTAACACCAGTTTAAATACCTTGTGGAATGCGAAAAAAAATGCGCTGCAAAGAAAGTATTTCGGTCAATTTTCGAATTTAAACCGTGCGTTTTCATATATCTTTTATAAGCTATCTGACTTTCGTTATGGGAAGGATATTCGTCTCTATCAAGCAGAAGAGATGATGGTTTGTAATGCAGATCAGTATAATCAAAGTATGACAAAGGTTTGGAAAAACCAAGCGGAGGAAGGCTTAAAGTATAACCTTGGCATTCGTATGGTTACAACGTTTAGAAACAGTATCACTTATCTTTATCTTGGATACCTTGCGATTAAAAAAAACATCAGTATTGGTGACTTTACCATGTATTTAAATGCTTGCGACACCTTTGGAAGTTCTGCAGATACCTTGTTATCTCAGTGGCAGGAACTGATAAAAAAGAGTTTCTTTATGCTTGAATTCGTGACGTTTATGTCAATAAGGGAACACTTATATCTAGGTGATATCGAGTGTGACTTAACAGAAATACCTACCATTGAATTTAAGAATGTATCATTTGCTTATCCAGGAAGTGATCAGTTGATTTTACAGGATATTTCATTTCAAATTAAACCTGGAGAGCATGTTGCTATTGTCGGAGTAAACGGAGCAGGAAAAACAACAATGATTAAACTCTTATGCCGTCTCTATGAGGTTACTGATGGTGAAATCCTAGTGCAAGGAATTAATATTAAGAACTATCGGTACGAAGATTATATGAAATTATTATCCGTTGTGTTTCAGGATTTTAAGCTTCTTGCCTTCTCTGTTGGTGAGAACATCACCTTAAATCAAGAGGAAAGAAATGAAACGAAGTTATTGGATGCCATTTTAAAAGTGAATTTGAAAGAGCGGATGGAAGAATTGACAAAAGGCGTAACCACAGCAATCTATCACTATTTTGAAGAAGATGGGTTTGAACCTTCTGGTGGAGAGCAGCAAAGAATAGCAATAGCAAGAGCATTATATAAAGATGCAAAAATTGTAATTTTAGACGAACCTACCGCAGCACTAGATCCGATTGCAGAAAGTGAAATATATGAACATTTTCATGAATTGGTTGGTGGAAAAACAGCAATCTATATTTCTCACCGACTGTCGTCTTGTAAATTCTGTGATCGAATTATCGTATTATCGGAAGGGAGTATAGCTGAGTCTGGTAATCATAAAGAGCTAATAGTACGGGAAGATGGTCTTTATGCCATGTTATATAATAAGCAAGCACAGTACTATCGAGAGAATGAAAACTATACTTCTTAAAATATCGTTCAAGGTAGAGTGGAGTATTTCAGATTATGTTGGAGAGATTTATGAGAATGTTTAGTAAATAGCCGAAGAAAGAAGAACTAGAATGCATTTGTCTTATTATAGGTTAAAATAACATTTATTAAAATTTAAAAAAGTGTATCAAAGAGGAGTAGAAATGTATTCTAATCATCTTGATGCACTTTTTATCTTTTATCAAGAAAAAAGTACGAAGCGCATTTTTCTTGATGATGACCTGATTTTCTATCTTTCTGAGGGGGAGTTAGGAAAGGCTCGCTTTTATAGCTTCAATTAATTCCTCATATTCTTGATCGGTAAGAGTTTTTTGTTTAGGGTCCATGGCAAATATGCCACCCCATTCAAACTCATCCTTATATTTAGGAACAAGATGAAAATGAAGATGATGTCCGGTATCACCGTATGCACCGTAATTTACCTTATCTGGATGAAAAGCATGATGGATAGCGTTAGCTACCTTATTTACATCTGCAAAAAATGCATTACGCTCTTCCTCTGATAATTCAATCATTTCACTTACATGAAATTTACTTGCAACAATACATCTTCCCTTATGGCTTTGCTCTTTGAAAAGATAAACCTTGGATGCAGGTAATTCACAGATTTTGATACCGAATTTAGCTACTAATTCGCCTTCGGCACAGTAAGAACAATTTGGGTCAAACATAGTGGGTCCTCCTAATAATATATATGTGAACAAAGGGCAATGGAAAATTAGGCTCTTTGTTTCATTCCTGTTAAGGATAAGTTGTGAAGCGTGATTTTTCTTGTTTCATAACCTTTGGATACGTTTCTGCAAACATAGGATGTACTGCCAAATTTAATCTGCAAGAAGCGAGGAGATAACATAGGTATAGATATCGGAGCTTTTTTGCTTCCAGTTATTACAAATGAGGTTTGCCTCTCTCTCCGTTGGAACAGACAATTTTAAATCGATAATTGCACTGGATCCTTCCATAACACGAAGGTGTGCAATAAACTCATCTTTTTTTACTTCATAATAATCAGCGAGAGTGGATACCTCTTCACGCAAACTGTACTTGTGTTCTTTGAGATAAATATCAATGTCGTCGCGGATCGCTTGCGCAATAGTATTGCAAAAGAAGGAAAGCGTTTCCTTACCGGAATCTGTAATCTGATAAAGAGAGCTGTTTCGGATTGTTTCAGCACTAATGTATTGATCGTCAATTAGCTCGGAGATAGTCTGCTGAATGTTGAAGTAATTTGTATATTCTTTTTCTAATATAAAATTGGTTAATTGACCATTGGTTAGTGGGAAATCCACTTTGTCTAAGATATATAGTACAATTAATTTGTAAAGCATCAGTGTTTCCGCTTGCATTGTTGTTCTCCCTTCTATTCGAGATTGGTTCGAATGTATTTTCCTTGGTAAGAATCACGTTTCTTTAATTCTTGTTGAATCGTATTTAGAACGAGTCGCTTATTACCGCTCCATATTGGTGCTACTAATAGATTTTTTGGACCATCCCCAGTTAATCTGTGGATCACGATTCTTGGTGGCAGGTGCTCCAAACATTCTATAAGAAGTTCAATATAATCTTCAAGTTGTAAGAGTGAAAATAGCTTTGAGTCTGATAAATAAAGCGTTTCCAATTCGGTATTTTTTAAAACATGCATGAGTTGTAACTTGATTCCGTGTATTGGTAGCTTTGCTAAATAATCTATGGTAGCTACCATCATTTTTCTATTTTCACCAGGTAAACCAAGGATTACATGAACAATAACCGGAATATTAATGCCAGACAAACGATTTAAGGCTTCTTCAAAAATAGGAAGGGAATAGCCACGTCGTATTAATCTGGCACTGTTTTCATGAATGGTTTGGAGACCAAGTTCAATATAGACAGGCTTTCTCTTATTTAATTCAGCAAGGAGATTTAAGACCTCCTCAGGCAAACAGTCTGGTCTGGTTGCAATGGATAAAGCAACAACCTCTTTATGCTCTATCGCTTCTGTAAAAATAGAACGTAGGTAAGAAACTGGAGCATAGGTATTGGTATATGCCTGAAAGTAAGCAACATAACGGTTACTTTTTACCTTTTTTGCCACCCGTTCTTTTGCTTCCTCAATTTGTTCGGTAATGGATAGTTTATTACAAGCGGCGAAATCACCAGATCCACCAGAACTACAAAAGATACAGCCGCCAGTCCCTAAAGTCCCATCTCGATTCGGACAGGTCATATTACCATTTAATGAAAGCTTGTATACCTTATCACCAAATTGTTCTTTATAATAGGTATCTAAGGAATAATAACGCTTATCCTGCCATAAATTCATAACATCATCCTTTATATTAATGGAACATACTTAGTTAGGTTTTCTGTAGAGGGAACAAATTTAATAAATAAAAATCCGAGATAGGACATGCTTTTTTGCTCCTATTATATAATTACTTCTTAATATGAGCCTTCACAGCATTACTTACTGCTTCACAAACTCGTTCGTCAAATGCTTCTGGCATAATAAAATCTTCATTTAAATCTTCCTCGCTTACTAAGCCAGCAATCGCATTAGCAGCAGCAAGTTTCATCTCTTCGGTAATCTGTGTCGCACGTCCTTCCAAAGCTCCTTTAAAGATACCAGGGAAAGCGATTACGTTATTAACTTGGTTAGGAAAATCACTTCTTCCGGTTCCAACGACTTTTGCACCAGCTTCTTTGGCTAAGTCTGGCATGATTTCAGGAACTGGATTTGCCATAGCAAAAAGAATGGAATCTTTATTCATACTAGAAACCATTTCTGGTGTGACGATATTAGGAGCAGAAACTCCAATAAAGATATCAGCACCCTTTAGGGCATCAGCGAGTGTCCCTGTAGCGTTTTCTAGATTGGTTACCTCCATCATCTCTTTTTGCATCCAATTTAGATTTTCTGTTTGCTTTGATAAAATTCCAACTTTATCACATAGAGTGAGATGGCAAAAGCCATAATTTAATAAAAGTTTCGCAATAGCAATTCCTGCACTACCCGCACCATTTACTACAACCTTACAATCTTCTTTTATTTTATTTGTAACTTTTAAGGCATTGATAATTCCAGCAAGCACAACGATTGCGGTACCATGCTGATCATCATGAAAGACAGGAATCTGGAGCAGTTCTTTTAATCTGGATTCAATTTCAAAACATCTTGGTGCAGAAATATCCTCAAGATTAATACCGCCAAAAGCAGGAGCGATGTGAACGATAGTTTTAATAATTTCTTCGGTATCTTGTGTATCTAAACAAATAGGAAATGCGTTAACGCCACCAAACTCTTTAAAAAGGACACATTTTCCTTCCATCACAGGCATTGCTGCGTGAGCACCAATATTACCAAGACCAAGAACGGCACTACCATCACTAACTACTGCAACAGTATTTGCTTTGATCGTGTATTTATAAGCAGCCTCTGTATCGTTTGCGATAACTTTGCAAGGTTCTGCAACCCCAGGAGTATAGGCAAGTGCTAAATCTTCTCTAGATTTAACCTGACATTTAGCAGTAGTCGACAATTTCCCGTTCCATTCTTCGTGCAATTTAAGTGCTTTTTCGTTAAGCGTCATAACACTTCCTCCAGACTTTATGAAATTCATTCTTATGAGTGATAGGTTATAAGCCTATCATACTCCCAAATCTATGGGGCTATACTTTCATAATAATAACACTTAGTACTGGTTAAATCAAGTTGAAAGCTAAGGAATGAGAATAGCACAATCTTGTGTAGGTAAAGGCTGTTGTAAAATAATACTTTTCTTTTTTAACAAATAGTGTATAATAAAGCTATCATAAGAAATGTCTCTAGGACACATCATTTTTTCTATATCATTTCTCTACCAATCCTAAGATAGATTAGTTTAATAAAAGGAGCAAAATGAATGAGTAATTTGTATGAAACAAAGTCGCTTTCTGAATTGCGTGATATTGCGAAGGAAAAAGGAATGAAAAGTATTACCGCATTACGCAAACAGGAATTGATTGATGCATTGAATACATTGGAGAACAGACAAGAATCAGAATCCTCCATAAATAAAAGCACGGATGATAAACCTAAAAAAACTGGACCGGAAGAAAATAAAAAGGCAACAGAAGAGTCAAAGCACAATGGTGAGAATCGTAGCATGGAGTCCTCTCGTATGCAAGAAAATCGAACTAAAGGGATTCGTAGAGTTCCTGAGCAAAATCGTTTAGAACAGAGTCGTCAACAAGAATTGACAAAAGTGTCGGAACAATCTAAGGGAAATGATAATGGCCGAATGAGTGAGAGCTATCGAAACAACGAAGGTCGAAGTATGGATAACCGTAATTCAGAAAATAGAAGTAATGAAAATAGAAGTAACGAAAACAGAAGCAATGAAAACAGAAGCTATGATAATAGAAACAATGAAAACAGAAACAATGAAAACAGAAATAATGAAAACAGAAATAATGAAAACAGAAATAATGAAAATAGAAGCAATGATAATAGAAATAATGACAATCGTAACAATGAGATGCTAAGAAATTATGATAACCGTCGACCGATGGAAAATCGTAGGCCAATGGAAAATCGCAGATTTAATGAAAATCGCGGATATACCGAATCAGATCGCGTAGTTAGAATAAACCCATCAGTAGAGAATGTTGGAAACCAAACTGCAGAGATGGGATATAATACGTCTTCTTCTGATCGTTTTCTTTCTCAGGCAAATCAGCAGGAAGAAAAGTTACCTATTGATATGGAACAATTGGACTCTGGTGAAACGAAAGAAGGAATTTTAGAGGTATTGTCAGATGGATATGGTTTTATCCGATGTGATAATTTCTTGCCTGGTGAAAATGATGTCTACGTTTCTCCCGCACAGATTAGAAGATTTAATTTAAAAACAGGTGACATTATTGTAGGTAATACTAGAATACGTAATCAGAACGAAAAATTCAGTGCTCTTCTCTACATCAAGTACATTAACGGGTTACATCCTTCCGATGCAGTAAAACGGAAGAAATTCGAAGATTTAACACCGATCTTTCCGAACGAAAGAATCCATCTAGAAACTCCAGGTTGTCAGGTAGCTATGCGTATGGTTGACTTAATTTCACCAATTGGTAAGGGACAAAGAGGTATGATTGTATCCCAGCCGAAAGCAGGTAAGACTACCTTATTAAAGCAGGTTGCAAAGGCTATCACAAGAAATCATCCGGAGATGCATTTAATTATTTTATTAATTGATGAGCGACCAGAAGAAGTAACGGATATTAAGGAGTCTATTGAAGGTGGTAATGTCGAAGTAATCTATTCAACCTTTGATGAATTGCCAGAAAACCATAAACGAGTGTCTGAAATGGTAATAGAACGTGCAAAGCGTCTGGTAGAGCATAAGAAAGATGTTGTTATCTTATTAGATAGTATTACAAGACTTGCAAGAGCCTATAACTTAACGGTACAAGCTAGTGGACGTACCTTATCCGGTGGACTTGATCCAGCAGCGCTTCATATGCCTAAGAAGTTCTTCGGAGCAGCAAGAAATATGAGAGAGGGTGGAAGTCTCACCATTTTGGCAACAGCATTAGTTGAAACCGGTAGCCGTATGGATGACGTTGTATTTGAAGAGTTTAAGGGAACTGGTAATATGGAACTTGTGTTAGATCGTAGTTTATCTGAGAAAAGAATCTTCCCAGCAATCGATTTACCAAAGTCAAGTACCCGTCGTGATGATCTTTTACTAAATCCAGCTGAGATGGAGGCTAATTATCTTATGAGGAAAGCTCTAAATGGTCTTAAATCAGAAGATGCAGTAGAACGAATTATTCAAATGTTTGTCAATACAAATAATAATGCAGAATTTGTCGAAATGATTAAGAAGACGAAAATATAAGCAAGATAGTTTTATAAAGTATATGAAGTTTGTTCAGTAGACAATAAAATACAGAATAGGTATTGCAATCTTAATATGCGTATGCTATAATAAGAAAGCTGTTTATTTGAATGAACAAGTTTCCTCTTTGTTGAAGAGGAACTATCATAGGAATCGGATATAGAGAGGTGAAAATAATGCAAGAAGCTATTCAACCAAAGTACTATCAGGCAAAGGTTACATGTAACTGCGGTAATGAGTTCGTAACTGGATCTACTAAGCCAGAGATCCACGTGGAAGTTTGTTCAAAGTGCCATTCTTTTTACACAGGCCAGCAGAAAGCTGCTGCTGCTCGTGGTGCAATTGACAAGTTCAATCGTAAGTACGGTTTAAACAACTAGTTTTAGAGATAATAATGCATAAAATCAGGTTGAGGTTGTATAATCTCAACCTATTTTTAAATTGTAAATATATGGGATGCCAAACTCAGGTAAAAACATGGCAGGAAAGAGGGATGTGAATGAAATCATCAGGTATTGGTGGTCAGGCTGTTTTAGAAGGCGTTATGATGAAAAATAAAGAGCAATACGCCGTAGCAGTTCGTAAACCCGACAATGAAATCGCTGTTGAGATTAAGGAATACCAAGGAATCGGAAATGGAAATAAGATAATTAAGGCTCCAATTATCAGAGGTGTTATTGCATTTGCGGACTCTATGATTCTTGGCGTTAGAGCTTTAACATATTCTGCTTCCTTTTATGAGGAAGAAGAGGAAACTAAAAACGAATCTAAGAAAAAGGAAGGATTACTTTCTTTCTTCGTTGTGCTATTTTCCATCTGTATTGCGATAGGCCTATTTGTAGCACTTCCAATGTTTTTATCTGAATTATTTTCAAAATTTATATCATCTACTATTCTTCTTGGAGTTATAGAAGGTATTATTCGAGTATTATTATTAGTAGGGTATATTGTAGCAATCTCCTTCATGAAGGATATTAATCGTACCTTTATGTATCATGGAGCAGAGCATAAGACGATTAACTGCATTGAACGTGGTTATGACTTAACGGTATCAAACGTTAGAAAGCAGTCAAGAAAACATAAAAGATGTGGAACCAGCTTTATCTTATTTGTAGCATTTGTCAGTATTATTGTATTTTTATTTATCAGAGTGGACCAAATTTGGTTACGTGTCATTCTAAGAGTATTGTTAATCCCAGTGGTGGCTGGTATTTCCTACGAATTAATACGATATGCAGGAAGTCATGACAATGCCTTCGTTACTATAATCAGTGCACCAGGTATGTTAATGCAACGTCTTACGACGAAAGAACCAGACGATGGCATGATAGAGGTAGCGATTGCCTCAGTAGATGCAGTATTTGACTGGCAAGGATATTTAGACGGAATAAAGCAAAAAGGTTCCAAACGAAAACATTCCAATAAAAAAGGAAAAAAGCAAGGAAAACCAGAAGAAAAAGTAAAAAATGACACAGAGGATATCGAAGCTGAAGTGATTGCTGCAAAAGTTGACACAGAAAGTGAAACTGAAATAAATAAGAGCAATCAAGCAACGAAAAAGAGTGAGAGTAAAAAGCAAGGTGCCTCAAACACGAATAAGGTTTCAAAGAATAAGTCCAATGGAAATAGTCAGGCAGTAAAGAATGAAATTAAAGAAGAGGAAGTTACTCATACAATGGCAAGCAATCAGGATAGTCAAGTTGATATGAGCGCTCAAAACGAAATATTTACTGCGAAAGACACTTCAATCGAAGAATTAACAAATTTGGATAAACTGTTATATGAAAGATCTGAAGTAGCAGTGGAAGAAAAGCAAAGCAAGTTAAAAGAACGTGCACGTATACCAGAACAGGCAGTGTTAAGTTCAACAGAAATTGCAGCTTCGCTTGAGCCTACTGAGGAGGAAGAGGACGAAATTTTACGTGCTCTTGATAAATATTTTTCTAGTGGGAAAGATGCATAGTATTAAGGATAGATAATATTAAGGAATGAGAATGTCGAAAATAACCTATGAGAATGCTTTGAGGGAGGCAAGTAACCTCCTTCAGGCAGAAAGCATCAGTGATGCAGAATTAGATGCCTGGTATTTGCTTGAGCATGTGACTGGGCTTAGACGAGTTGATTATATGATTCGGGCTAGAGAAGATATGCCGGTAGATTTGTATGAAAACTATCAGCAACTTCTGAAAAAGAGAGCCTTGCATATTCCGCTACAGTATCTTACTGGTAGCCAGGAATTTATGGGGCTTTCTTTTCATGTCAATGAATCGGTATTAATTCCGAGGCAAGATACCGAGCGATTAGTGGAAGAGGTTTTAAAAGTAAGTAAGGATAAGGATATCTTAGAATTATGTACTGGCTCTGGGTGTATTATTATAAGCCTTGCTAAGCTTGGAGAGTTAAAAAATGCAGTAGCTGTTGACATTTCAGAAGAAGCAATTAAAATAGCGAAAGAAAACGCGGTAGCTAACGATGTTTCGGTTACCTACCTTCAGAGCGATATGTTCACTAATGTTTTTGGAACTTATGATGTGATAGTTTCAAATCCTCCGTATATAGAATCAGAAGTTATCGATGGGTTAATGCCAGAAGTGAAAGATCATGAACCACGAATTGCCCTTGATGGCGATACAGATGGATTAAAGTTCTATCGAGTTTTAGCTATAGAATCTGGAAGATTTCTAAATAAAAATGGAAGAATATACCTAGAAATTGGCTGTAATCAAGCAGCAGCTGTAAGAGAATTACTAATTCAGAATGGATTTACCCAAATAAACGTGGTAAAAGACTATGCAGGTTTGGACCGAGTGGTAAGCGCAGTGTATGAGGGTGAAATCTAATAAAAGGAGTTAAAAGATGTTAGTGAAAAATATTAGGTGTATAGAGATGGTTTTTCTCTAGCTGCGAAAGCTAATATATCAAAAACCTTACTGAAGAATCATATTTATACTATAAAACTGAAGAAGTCTATATGAGCGGAACTAAAGCCTTGTTTCAAGCATCCAATTGACGGTGTAAAATCCGCATCTTTTATGAGTATTTGCTTTGCAATTTCTCATAAGTAATATTATTGAAACAAAGAACGTGTTTCAATAATCGGATTTGCGGTGCTAAAAACGCACCTTTTATCAGAATCTGCTTTGCATCTTCTGATAAGCTATAATATTATGACTATGGAAGATTATGAACTGGTACTATGTGCAGACACATAATATGCCAGCGTTAATAAAAAGCGCAGAGCGCTAGAATAGAGGTTAACATGTTTGATAAATTAGAAGATCTATTAACAAGATTTCAAGAAATCCAGAATGAATTAAATGAACCTACCGTAACGAACGACCAAGCAAGATTTCGTAAATTAATGAAAGAGCAAAATGATCTTGGTGAAATTGTAGATAAATATCTTGAATATAAGCAAACGAAGAAAAATATTGAAGAAAGCTTGGAGCTATTAGAAGAAGAGAGCGACGAAGAAATGCGTGAACTTGCGAAAGAAGAGTTGTCAACAAGCAAGGCAAATCTAGTAGTAATCGAAGATCAACTTAAGATTTTATTATTGCCAAAGGATCCGAACGATTCCAAGAATGTTATTGTTGAAATCAGAGGAGGAGCTGGTGGTGATGAGGCTGCTTTATTTGCAGCAGAACTTTTCCGTATGTATTCCAAATATGCAGAAACAATGCGTTGGAAAATTGATATGATGAACCTAAATGAAAATGGTATTGGTGGTTTTAAGGAAGTGATCTTTATGATTAATGGCCAAGGTGCCTACTCAAAGCTTAAGTATGAAAGTGGAGTTCATCGTGTACAAAGAATTCCAGTAACAGAATCCGGTGGAAGAATTCATACTTCAACAGTAACCGTTGCTATTATGCCTGAAGCAGAAGAAGTAGACGTAGAACTTAATATGAATGATTGTCGATTTGATGTGTTTCGTTCTTCTGGTAATGGTGGTCAGTGCGTCAATACAACCGACTCTGCAGTGCGCTTAACTCATATGCCTACAGGTATTGTAATTTCTTGTCAGGATGAAAAGTCTCAGTTAAAGAATCGTGATAAGGCATTAAAGGTATTGCGTGCTAGATTATACGAATTGGAACTTGAAAAAGCTCATGATGCAGAAGCAGCGGCAAGAAAAAGCCAGGTAGGAACAGGAGACCGTTCCGAAAAGATACGTACGTATAATTTCCCACAGGGACGTTGTACCGATCATAGAATTAAACTTACTAGCCATCGTTTGGATGATATTATGAATGGTGATTTGCAAGAAGTCATCGATAGTTTAATTGCAGCAGATCAAGCTGCGAAGCTTTCCAATATGCAAGGAGAATATTAAACTCAAAAGAGGTTAATTGTAATAGGAGACAGCTATGTTTCAGAAAAAAAGAAGGTTTTCAACAACTAGAATGATTGCTTTTGGTTTCTTAGCAGGAATTGTGCTAGGAACCTTGTTGCTATCTTTACCGATTGCCACGAAGGCTGGAATTGTAACACCGCTTGAAGATTCTTTCTTCACAGCGACAACATCCATCTGTGTGACCGGACTGACAACAGTAACAACAGGAGAACATTGGAGTTTCTTTGGCCAGTTTGTAATCCTGTTTTTAATACAGTTTGGAGGGTTGGGGGTTGTAACCTTCACTACAACTATATTTTTACTTCTCGGGAAGAGAGTAAAATTGTCGGACAGACTAGTAATTCAGAATGCGTATAACATTGATACCTTGTCTGGTCTGGTAAAACTTACGAAGAAAATAATCAAGTTTGCCCTCATTGTGGAAGGGCTGGGAGCGTTTTGCTATCTCTTTCAGTTCGTTCCTGAGTATGGGCTGGTGGATGGTGTATGGTATTCCATCTTTCACGCAGTATCGGCATTTTGCAATGCCGGAATTGATTTAATAGGTGATAGCAGCTTTGTTCCATATCGAGATAATCTATGGATTAATTTAGTGACCATGGGACTAATCGTCCTTGGAGGTATCGGTTTTCCGGTTTGGTGGGATGTACTTCATATATCAAAGCAGGCAGTAAAGAAAGAAATTAAGGTTCGTTCTATGTTTCGTAGGTTATCCCTGCATTCTAAAATTGTTATTACCTTCACAGCTGGTATGATTATGCTGGGGGCGGTTTTAACTTTAATTTTAGAGTTTAATAATCCAGCAACTATCGGTGAATTATCCTTTGGAAAGAAGGTTTTAAGCTCACTCTTTCAATCGGTTACAACCAGAACAGCAGGATTTGCAACAATTCCACAGCAAAATTTTAAAGACACCACGAGTATTTTATACTTAGTTTGGATGTTTATAGGTGGATCACCTTCTGGTACAGCAGGTGGTATAAAAACGTCCACGGTGGCAGTTATCTTACTTTCTACGATATCAATCGTACGTGGCAAGAAGGACATTGAAATCTTTCAGAGAAGAATTTCGGATCAGTATTTAAAGAAAGGTCTTGCAGTAGTTATGGTTAGCTTTTTGGTACTTGTTGTAACAACCATTTCTTTATCTGCAATACAAAATAGTAGCTTTTTAGACACGCTCTATGAGACAACCTCAGCCATTGGAACAGTCGGTCTTACCAGAAATATGACAGGAAGTCTTATGACCGCAGGTAAAATTATAGTTATGATAACAATGTACCTAGGACGAATCGGTCCTATTACGATGGCGTTAGCAATTAATGCAAGTAAACATCACGGTGAGAAATCTTTACCAGAAGGTAAAGTCTTGGTAGGGTAGTGTGAAAAATATCACACTTTAGGCCATGCTGTGGCAGTACTGTAGGAGCAACTTGCACCAAGGAATGGATGAGTACTGCGGTAGGTGTTAACGAGGTTTTATTAGGAGGAAGTTATGGCAAGAAAAGAATTTGTTGTATTTGGATTAGGTCGCTTTGGTAAAAGTGTAGCAACTACACTTGCAGAAGGCGGATGTGAAGTAATGGTTGTAGATAATGATGAGGATAAAATTCATGAAATAGCTGATTACGTAACCTATGCGGTGCGTGCAGATGTTACAGAAGCTGAAGCGCTAGAAAGTCTTGGCTTAAGTAATTTTGATGGTGCAGTTATTGCTATTGGAGAAAATTTAGAGGCAAGCGTTATGGTAACGATTCTTGTAAAAGAGTTAGGTGTACCATATGTACTTGCTAAAGCTCAAAATGAGTTGCATGCGAAAGTACTAAAGAAGGTTGGAGCTGATATGGTGGTATTTCCAGAAAAAGAAACTGGAATTCGTATCGCAAACAATTTAATGATGGGCAACTTCTTTGATGCAATTGAGTTATCTTCTACGTTTAGTATGATGGAACTTGATATCCTACAGGAGTGGATAGGACACTCCTTGCGTGAGTTGAATTTACGTGCTAAAAATAAGATAAATGTTATCGGAATTAAAAGAGATGATCAGCTTAACATCAATCCAGATGCAGATATGCCGCTAGAAAGAAACGATGTTCTAGTTATTATAGCTAAGAATGAGATATTAAATAAATTAGCGAATCAGTAAATATACAAAACTTTCTTTTTAGTTAGGATGTAAAAATACAGCTTTCAAACAGAACTTTGTGCCATTACACAAAGTTACTAGCGCTAAAAAGGCGCTAAAACAGTGTAGAAATGAGGAATATATGATTACTAGTTCATCCAATAGTCAAATCAAAAACCTAATGAAACTTCAAAAACAGAGTAAGGCCAGGAACGAGCAGGAGGTATTTGTTTGTGAGGGAAAGAAAATGTTTGAAGAAGTTGCTAGCCAAAGGCGTAATCTTATTCAGAAGGTGTACCTAGTAGAGAGTTGTTATCATCAATATATGAAACAAGATCCAGCATACTTAAAGGATCTGGATTTTGAAGTGGTATCAGATCAAGTGATGAAGGAAGCATCAGAGACTATTACACCCCAAGGAATATTAGCGATAGTAAAACAGCCAACCTATACTCTTAGCGATATGATTTCTGGAGATTCCATCAGATTACTTTTACTAGAAGATATCAGAGATCCAGGAAATTTAGGAACGATGGTAAGAACAGCAGAAGGTGTTGGAATGTCTGGTATTGTACTTAGTAAAGATAGTGTTGATATGTTTAACCCAAAGGTAATTCGTTCTACCATGGGGGCAATATTTCGAGTACCTTTCCTTTATGCAGAAGATTTTTTTGCATGTCTTAATCGAATTAAAAACGAGGGAATAGAAGTTTATGCAGCTCACCTGCAAGGTGCAGTATGGTATGATAAAGTTTCATTCCAAGGAAAGTCTGCAATTCTTATTGGTAATGAGGCGAATGGACTAAGCGAAACAGCAACCTCACTTTCTACGCAAAGAATTAAAATACCAATGGAGGGGAATGTAGAGTCCCTAAACGCAGCAATTGCAGCCGCTGTATTGATGTATGAATCTTATCGACAAATTCGAAACGGATAAAGTTTTAGTATTACCTATGGTAGAAATGTATGAATACTTATTTGTTACAGATTTAGAAGGAGCGCTTCCTCTATAGATATGGAATTATCTATAGAGGAATGCTCCTTTTTCAGGTTCTATGTCAAGTTTTGGGGGATAATTGTTATCAATTATGCTCCATTACTTGAGGTGGGGCTATTTTTATTTTAACAAATAGCCTGTTGAAACTATGGCAGATGGTCCTATTTTATGAATCTTTCACTTATAATTTGTACTTAGGATAATGGAGTAGTCACGTTTTGTCAAACTGTGACTAGCGGTTTACCTTTTCAAAGAGCGAATTTTTCGATATAATAAATGTAAAATAATGGAAAGGACAAACCACCATGAAGATCATCATGAGTTTTTACGATAATTATACGTTCTTGTATATCATGGGCGGGATATGTTGCATTGGAGTACTGATGAAATGCTGCCTGCTTTATGGGTACGTAAAGTTAATTCGAGCCTCGGAGTCGATGGCAACGACGAATACTAATTGGATGAAGAACATGAAACAACGATTTGAAACATCATACCAACTAAAAATAGGTGTGAATAACGTGGATATTTTTGTGGACAAGCATGTGAATAGAAGTAAATTCTGTGGAATATTATTATCCACATGGGAGAATTTAAGTGGACAAACTATCACGTTATGTCTAGCGATTGGCACGTTTGCTGGCGTTTCAGGACTTGTCTATAACTGTGGAACAGGACGTGTTTTATTCACATTCTTTGTTGGCGCTTGGACAGCAATTATTGTGAATATTGTGGATAACGTTGTGAATATCCCTGCTCATAGGCAATTGTTAAGGATAAATCTGAAGGATTATTTTGAAAACTATCTAAAGACTCGTATGGAACAAGAACATCTAAATACTGAAATGCGCAAACAAACGAGACGAGAATATCTCTATGAGATAACGAATAGTGCTACAACACAAACCGCAGCTGCCTTAGAAGACACTGAGTTAGTAAAACGTTTAGAAGAAGCTAAAAAAGAAGTTGAAGAAGCTTTACAAGTGACACCAGTTAAGTTTATAAATCCAAAACCAGTGGTGGTAAAACAAGCTCTTTCTAAAAGTGTACCATTAAAAGCTGAGAATCAAATCGAAAACAAAATTGAAAATAAAGATCAAAAAAAGCAATTGAAGCTCTTAAAAACTATGGAGGCTGAAAGAGAAAAAGAACTTCGCGAAGAAAAGAAAAGATTAGATGCTTTGTCGAAAGAGTCCTCTAAGGAAAAGAAGAAGGAAGATAAAAAAGCTGCTAAAATTGATTATAAAAACGTTAAATTAGCAGCCAAAGAATCTTTTAAACAGGAAAAGCTTCTAAAAAAAGAGGAACTAGAACAGGCAAAATTGCAGGCATTTGAGGAAGAAAGGCAAGATAAGCTTTCCAAAAAGGAAGAGCAGAATCAAAATAAGCTAAGAAAAAAGCAAGCAAAGGTCGATGCAATTGCTGCTAACAAAGAGCAAAAGGATCAGAAAAAAGCGTTAAAAAAGCAAGCTCTGCTAGAAAAACAGCAAGAAAAAGAAGAGAAAAAGCAAGCAAAAATAGATAACAAGGCTGCTCTAAAGCAGAAAAAAATTGATGATAAAGAAGCAAATCGCCTTGCTAGAGTTAAGGCAAAAGAGGATGCTAAAATTTCAAAATATGTTCATAAACAAGAGAAGATAAAGCAAAAAGAATCTAAACTCCAAGAAAAAATAGCGAGAGCTACAAATTGGAATGTAGTAGACATGAAAAATGAAGAAAAATCGAATGCTCCGAAGGTTTCTCAAAAAGCTTATATAGAAAAGATGAGGTTAAAGGAAGAAAAACAAAAAAACTTGAAACGACTGGAAGAAGAAAGAAGGATAAAAACTCTTAATAGAGAAAATAATATAAACTTAGAGGAAACTAATTCTTATGAAGCTGCGCAGGATATCATTGATGAGATTGTAAAGCAAAAGAAAGAAGAAAACTCGAAGCTTTTTCATGTAATAGAGAAAGCAAACGAAATCGATAAGGAAGTCAGTGAATGTTTAGCAACAAGCAAAGAAGATGACGAGTTAATAGAGGAAGTTTTAAGAGAGTTTTTCATGTAAGCAAATATTTAGAAATTATTTGTGAAAATTAACGAAAACCTTGAAAACGTGCTATAGGAATGGTAGAATAGTCATGTTTATACTAGAGCATTGATATAAATACAGGTTTCATGGGGCATAGAAAATCTTGTAAGATATGAATGCTTCGCAGAGGTCAATTGATGGTAAAAGAAGTTGATTCTGTAATTACATAAGTAAGGAGTGTTGTTCATTATGGCTAAAGTAACCTTTGACTATTCTATTGCAAAACAGTTTTTTAGTAACGAAGAATTAAGATACATGAAGACAACAGCAGAAGCTGCAAAACAGGTTTTATTAGAGAAAACAGGTGCAGGTAACGATTTCTTAGGTTGGATTGACCTCCCTGTGGATTATGATAAAGAAGAGTTTGAGAGAATCTTAGCAGCAGCGAAAAAGATTCAATCAGATTCTGAGGTATTACTTGTAATTGGAATTGGTGGTTCTTATCTTGGTGCTAGAGCTGCTATTGAATTTTTGCGCCATAGTTTTTATAACTCTGTATCGAAAGAAGTACGTAAAACCCCAGAGATTTATTATGTTGGTAATAATATTAGCAGTACTTACTTAACTCATTTGATTGAAGTAATTGGAGAACGTGATTTTTCTGTTAATATCATTAGTAAATCAGGGACTACTACGGAACCAGCGATAGCTTTTCGTATCTTTAAGAAACTTTTAATGAAGAAGTATGGTAAAGAAGAAGCAGCAAAGAGGATCTATGCTACTACGGATCAATCCAAAGGTGCATTAAAGAATCTAGCTACGGAAGAAGGCTATGAAAGTTTCGTTGTACCAGATGATGTAGGAGGACGTTTTTCTGTATTAACTGCGGTAGGTTTATTACCAATTGCTGTATCAGGTGCAGATATCAAGCAATTGATGGATGGTGCCGCTAGTATGAGAGAACGCTGTTTAAATAATAATTTTGAAGATAATGATTCTCTACTCTATGCTAGTATTCGAAACATCTTATTAAGAAAAGGAAAGAGTATTGAAATCCTTGCAAATTATGAGCCAGCACTCCATTATGTTGGTGAGTGGTGGAAGCAGTTATATGGCGAGAGTGAAGGAAAAGACAAGAAAGGTATCTTCCCAGCAAGTGTTGATTTAACTACGGATTTACATTCTATGGGGCAGTTTATTCAGGATGGACAAAGAACCATGTTTGAAACTGTTATGAATCTTGAAAAATCTACTTGTGAAGTGATACTTGAGGAAGAAGACGTTGACTTAGACGGACTTAATTACCTCGCAGGAAAGAGTGTTGATTTTATTAACAAGAGTGCTATGAAGGGAACCTTGCTAGCACATACAGATGGTGATGTACCGAATCTTATTGTTAATATTGCCGAACAGTCTGAGTTTTGCTTAGGTGAGTTATTCTACTTCTTCGAATTTGCTTGTGGAGTAAGCGGATATATCCTTGGTGTAAATCCTTTCGATCAACCGGGGGTTGAAAGCTATAAGAAGAACATGTTTGCGTTACTTGGAAAACCAGGTTTTGAAGAATTAAGTAAGAGACTGCAAGAGAGATTACAGTAAGATTGAATTTGTGAAATTACTGTTTAATAAATAAAAGATTGTAGGTTGCATTTGAGAGGCTGTTTGATTGAACAGTCTCTTTCTATTATATAAAAATTTGTATATTCTTTTCGGTAGATAAATAGTTTGATAATTACTCTTGTTATTGCAATAGTCTATATTTTATTAATATCCTTCTAGGTGTAACAGAAGAATTGATTTGGATATTTATGGGGAAGTGGAATATACAAAAGTAATTTAATCCTGTATAATAAGCTATTACGAGTGAAATAACATTATTGGTAAATACTATAGCGTTAGATACGCTTTCCTTTTCTAACTAGGAATTGCGAATATTCAATATAAAACAAATTTATAATATAAATACTATACTCATAAGGAAGTATACATAAAGGAAGGGATTTTATTGATGGAAGGATTCGATTTCTCAAAAGAATATGGAATCGTGCTGGAGGGTGGAGGAGCCAAAGGAGCTTATCAAATTGGGGTTTGGAAAGCCATGAGGGAGCTTGGTATCAAAATCAAGGGAATCAGCGGAGTTTCTGTTGGAGCATTAAATGGTGCCCTCATCTGCATGGGAGATATTGATAAGGCTATAAAGCTTTGGGAGAGCATAACTTACGACAGAGTTATGGAAGTAGATAATGAACAGATGGAACATATCATGAAGCGAGAATTAAAGCAATTAAAACTGGTTGATTTAACGAAGACTGGAATGAAAGTTCTTGCTTCACGTGGTTTTAATGTTACACCATTAAAAAGTATGATAGAAGAGGTTGTAGAAGAAGATAGAATCCGTAATTCTGACATAGAATTTTATTTAGGAACGTTTTGCATTAGTGATATGAAGCAATTAGAAATCTGTGCTAAGGAAGCAGAACCAGAGAGGTTAAAGGATTATCTTTTAGCAAGTGCTTATTTTCCGGCATTTAAGAATGAAAAACTTCATGGGCTTAGTTATGTTGATGGCGGAGTTATGAATAATGTACCTATTGATACACTAATTAAGAATGGTTATAAAGATATCATTGTAGTTCGTATCTATGGGCTTGGGATAGAAAAACGAGTAAAGATTCCAGAGGATGTTTCTGTAACAACAATTGCTCCGAGGGTGGAGCTTGGTAGTATTTTAGAATTTGATGGAAAAAAGACTGGGCGTAATATTACCATCGGCTACTATGATGCGATGAGAGTGTTTAAATCCCTAAAGGGAAAAATCTATTATGTGGATTCAAGGCTTAATGAAAGAGAATGCTTAGAACTATTTTTAGAATGTAATAAAAGTGTTGCAATGGCGTATCATGAATATTATAAACTCGACTACTCAAAAGAAGAACTTTTTACTAGAGGAATGTTAGAGATAATCTTACCTTTGGTTGCTGAGGAATTAAAGTTATCGAAGGAATGGAGCTATCTAGATTTATATCTTGCCTTACTAGAACTATGTGCTAAATATATGCATGTTCAAAAATATTATATTTATACAGAACAGGAACTGGTGGATAAGATAAGAGTGAAATATGAACTTCGAAAGAAAAGGCGTGATTCCAAGGAGATACCGACATTTGTGCAACTAGCACTCGGATTTATAACAATACGGGAATAACATTTAGATAAGTATATTTATTAGGAAAAAAGTAGTAAATATTTAAATTATTTCTTGACTTTTCCAATTCATAACGTATAATGTATAAAAAGGAACTATATATGTATAATTATACAACCCATACTGATGAGATGTTTTATCCATCAGGGGAGAATTGGAGGGAATATGAATTTAAAAGGACGCTCTTTTCTTACATTAAAAGATTTTACACCTGAAGAAATTATGTATCTATTAGATTTAGCAGCCAAACTGAAAGAACAAAAGAAACAAAGAATCACTGGAAATAGATTAAAAGGAAAAAACATAGCGTTGATTTTTGAGAAGCCATCGACCCGTACCAGATGTGCATTCACCATTGGATGTATTGATGAGGGTGGTCATCCAGAGTATCTCGGAAAAGATGATATCCAACTTGGATATAAAGAGAGTGTGGAAGACACGGCAAGAGTATTAGGACGTATGTTTGATGGAATCGAGTTTCGTGGATTCTCTCAAGACACTGTTGAGAAGTTGGCAAAATACAGCAAAGTTCCGGTATGGAATGGTCTAACCGACGAATATCATCCTACCCAGATTTTGGCTGATTTCTTAACGTTAAAAGAGCAGTTTCATACCTTGAAGGGTCTAAAGCTAGTGTTTGTCGGAGACGGAAGAAATAATATGGCGAATAGCTTAATGATAGGTGCTAGTAAGATGGGGATTCATTTTACAATCTTAGCTCCTAAGAGCTTATGGCCAAAAGAAGATTTAGTATCTTTATGTCTTGGTTATGCAAAGACATCAGGTAGTATCATAACAATTACAGAGGATTTAGAGGCAGTTTCTGGCGCAGATGCGATTTACACTGATGTATGGTGTTCCATGGGAGAAGAAGATAAGGCAGCAGAACGTATTGCTTTATTAAAACCATATCAAGTAAATACAGAGTTAATGAAGAAGTCAGGAAAAGATAGTACAGTTTTCCTCCACTGTCTCCCTGCGGTAAAAGGAAACGAGGTAACAGAAGAAGTATTTGAACAGTTTGCAGACATCGTATTTGATGAAGCAGAAAATCGTATGCATACAATAAAAGCAGTAATGGTTGCGACCCTTGGAAATGAGTAAATAACAGCTATTACTATATTAAAAAGATTAGTTTTTTATAGACTAACTCTAATGAAATATTAATTTGAAATTCTCTCACTAAGAAGGTATGATAGAAGCATACAAAGCGATGAGAAATGAGAAAGACTTATCGCTAATACCTCGCAAGGTGAATGCAAAGCATCACGAGACATACTATAAAGAGTAAAATTTATAGTAGGAGAGAAGTAAGAAATGAAAGGAGAGTTGGCTTATGAAAAAGAATCATTCTAGTTTCGTATGGGGCGGCTTACTCGTGTTATTTGGAGTATTATTAGCAGGGAAAGCACTAAATATTTTTACATTTGATATCTTTTTTGATGGATGGTGGACATTATTCTTAATTATACCATGTTTTATAGGTTTATTTAATCATGGTGGTGATAAAACTGCTTATATGATAGGTTTGGCAATTGGTATCTTTATGTTGTTATCGGCACAAGAGTTTATTACATGGAGAATGTTTGGACCGTTATGTTTAGCAGCAATCTTAGTATTTGTCGGGTTAAGTATGATTCTACCAAAAAAAAATAAAGACCAAAACTATAATAGTCAAAATTATAAGACTTATCAAGGAAATGGAAGCACTGATCAGACATACGATAGAACTTATACGTATGAACAAAATTTTGATGGTACAGAAAGTGGTCAGCAGACATCAGCTGGTAACGGCTTTACACAAAATGCAGATGGAGCAAACGATACAAAAAGTGGGTACCAAAATACCTACCAAGGTGCCAGGCAAACCGGACAATTCGCATGCTCCGCTATCTTAAGCGGTAGGGATTTACGCTTTGATAATGAAGTGTTCCAAGGTGCAATGTTATCCGCTTTATTAGGTGGCATTGAGCTTGACTTAAGAAATGCTATTATCAGAGAGAATGTTGTTATTGAGTGTAAGACGGTTCTCGGTGGAATTGATATCTATGTTCCAAGTTATGTTAGAGTCGTAGTAAATTGTAATCCAATTCTTGGTGGTGTTGATAATAAGACCATTACACCATTGGGGGCAAATGAACAAACGATTACAATCTATTTGAATGCAACTTGTGTTTTAGGCGGTATCGATGTAAAATAGTACATGATAACACTAAAATGATACAGGGCTGTTAAGTGACACAGATTCCAAGCGTGTTAGTTAACAGCCCTGATTTTTTGGTAAACAACTTATAGATAGAATAAGAATTTTTGTTTTACTTGTAAACAATGATAGAAAGGTAGGTACAGGAATGGGAAATGTCATCTTATGTGGCAGTAATTCTTATGATAGGAAGTACTATTTAGACGAGAATTTTGCAGGACTTCCCCAGCAAATAAAAGATGAACTTAAAATTATGTGTGTATTATATACAGAGGATGTTGGTGGTATTCTGACTTTAGAATTCGAAGAAGATGGAACACTAATATTCCAAGTAACCAATGATGAATGTGATTATCTGTTTGATGAGATAGGGAGTGTCTTAAAGATTAAAGAGCTCCAACATTCCAAACGTGATTTGTTAGAATCACTTGAGACGTATTATAAAGTCTTCTTTTTACATGAGGAGATATAATGAAGATTATGATCCCAATGGAAAAATAACAATTGTATGAAAAAGTAAGTTTCATAGGTAAAGTTAGGCTTTTATGCGGGAAATAATTTTCAGCTAGGATTTATTCAATGTAAATTATGATGAAACTATCTAAAGGAGGATTACTACATGCTACTCGTAATAGATGTTGGAAACACCAATATAACTTTAGGAGTATTTGATAAGGAAAAGATAGTAGGTACTTACCGAATAACAACCAAAATCCCACGAACTTCAGATGAGTTTGGTCTTTTATTTTGTGATTTATTGCATGTAAAAGAGATTGATAGAACCTGTATCGATTCGGTTATCATAGCATCCGTAGTTCCTGCTATTATGTACTCGTTAACAAGTGCTATTATAAAGTACCTTGGTATAACGCCATTAATTGTTGGAGCTGGTACAAAAACAGGAATTAAAGTTCTAACCGCAAATGCGAAAGAAGTAGGGGCAGACCGAATAGTAGATCTTGTAGCTGCTTACGAGGAATATGGCGGGCCAGTCTTCGTCATCGATTTTGGTACAGCAACCACTTATGATCTGGTGACGGAAGACGGAAAATTTACAGCCGGTATTACAAGCCCGGGAATTCGAATGAGTGCCAATGCCTTATGGAGTGATACAGCGAAACTTCCTGAAATTGAGATTCTAAAGCCAGACTCCATCTTAGCGAAAGATACCGTAAGCAGTATGCAAGCTGGCCTTGTCTATGGTAATATTGGTGCGACAGAATATATTATAAAGAAAGTGAAACAAGAGTCTAAGTTAGAGAATCTGAAAGTTGTCGCAACTGGAGGACTTGGTAAAATTATTGCAGACGCCACGGACATGATAGATATCTACGATCCTAATTTAACCTTAAAAGGGTTGAGATATATTTATCTAAAGAATAGCTAAGTAGTTTATTGTTAGCAGATTATTCACCAGATTAGAAAGAGGAAAAAATGAGTTTTACCATAGGAAATGTAAAAATAAACGGTAACTTAGTATTAGGGCCAATGGCAGGTGTTACAGACCTGCCGTTTCGTCTCTTATGTAAAGAGCAAGGGGCGGATTTGATTTATACAGAAATGGTCAGTGCCAAAGGAATTTACTATAATAATAAAAATACAGAAGTACTTCTTGAGGTTGAAGAAAAAGAGCGTCCTGTTGCTTTACAACTATTTGGAGAAGATCCATATATTATGAGTGAGATGGCTAAAAAGATTGAACATCGTAATTTTGATTTTCTCGATATTAATATGGGATGTCCGGTTCCTAAAGTAGTGAATAATGGAGAAGGATCAGCACTAATGTTAAAGCCTGAGAGAATTGGTGAAATCGTAAGTGCAATCAGTAAAGCAATCAAGAAGCCTGTAACAGTGAAGATAAGAAAAGGTTTTACAAAAGACAATATAAATGCAGTTGAGGTTGCAAAGGTAATTGAACAAAGCGGTGGGGCTGCCATTGCAGTACACGGAAGAACCAGAGAGCAATATTACAACGGGGAAGCTGATTGGGATATCATAAAAGCAGTCAAAGAGGCAGTATCCATACCTGTAATCGGTAATGGAGATGTACAATCACCAGAGGATGTAAAGAGGATGATGTCCTACACTGGTTGTGACGCTGTAATGATTGCACGAGGAGTTCGCGGGAATCCATGGTTTTTTTCCCAAGCAAAACATTATTTAAAGACAGGTGAGTTGTTAGCAAAGCCGGAAGTTCCTGAAGTAATCGAAATGATGTTGCGACATGCTAGGTTAGCAATAGAGCTTAAAGGTGAATTTACTGCAATGCATGAGATGAGAAAGCATGTTGCCTGGTACACTATGGGATATCCAAAGTCAGCAAAATTAAGAAATCAAGTGAATGAGATAGAGACCTATAGTGACTTGGTAATCCTTATGAAGAAATATGAAGAAATGCTTGGAAACTAAAATAAGGGATAAATGAGATGATTTTTATACGAAATTATCGTAGCGTTGGATAACGATGTTTTGATAATAAAGTTTATCCTCGTGGGTTGTATTAAGAGGCTGGTTTTTTACCTTGATACGTCTTATTAAGCATGGGGGAAGATATCATGAAGAAAAAGCAGAATTTCGCCCCATAAAAGGGATACGGGTTATCTTTGAACACGATAGTGGGATGAAGATAAGCAAGCTTTGTCTCAGGTATCGGAACGGATGAAAATTATATTCGACCGGAGATTAAGTTTACAGTAGAATAAATACGATGAATAACCTTGGATAGTGAGACATTAAATAGTGACAAACGCAGGTAGAAATATATGGTACACTTTGTCATTATTCACAAAAAGCCATAAGAAGGGCAGAAAATAGTTGCTTTTTTGAATATAATGTTATAACATACATTACAGAAAGACAAATGTGCGCCATACAAAAACATTTTTTCAAAAATGTCCACGCGGACCTCTCAGGGGATAGGGAGGGATGCATTGATGCATACAGGAGTGAACATAAATGCTTCATAAGTATGGGACACAATAAGGTGATTATAGGATAAGAGGAGGCAGTTTATGAGTAAGTTAAGAGTTGGAATTTTAGGTGCTACTGGTATGGTTGGTCAGAGATTTATCTCATTACTTGAGAATCATCCTTGGTTTGAGGTTACGACTTTGGCAGCAAGCGAAAGAAGTGCTGGAAAAACATATGAAGAAGCAGTGGGAAATCGCTGGAAGATGAAAAAACCTATGCCAGAAGCTGTGAAGTCTATGATTGTTAAGAATGTAAATGAAGTAGAAGCGGTTGCAGCTTCGGTTGACTTTGTATTTAGTGCTGTAGATATGACTAAGGATGAGATTAAGGCAATCGAAGAAGCTTATGCGAAAGCTGAAACACCTGTAGTTTCCAACAATAGCGCTCATCGTTGGACTCCTGATGTTCCTATGGTTATACCGGAAGTTAATCCAGATCATTTTGAGGTAATTGCTAGTCAGAGAAAACGTCTTGGAACAAAACGAGGTTTTATTGCTGTAAAACCAAATTGCTCTATTCAAAGTTATACCCCTGCACTAGATGCATTAATGGAATATGGCCCTAAGGTAGTGGTTGCAACCACATATCAAGCAATCTCCGGAGCAGGTAAGAATTTTGCTGATTGGCCTGAAATGGTAGATAACGTAATTCCATTCATCGGTGGAGAAGAAGAAAAAAGCGAGCAAGAGCCACTTCGTATCTGGGGTAAGGTTATTGATGGTGAGATAGTAAAGGCACAGTCTCCTCTAATTACGACACAATGTATTCGTGTTCCAGTAACGGATGGTCATACTGCAGCAGTATTTGTAAGTTTTGAGAAAAAGCCTGAGAAGGAAGCAATTATAAAAGCTTGGAAAGAATATAAAGGACTTCCACAAGAATTAGATCTTCCAAGTGCACCAAAGCAGTTCATCAAATACTTTGAAGAAGACAATCGTCCACAAGTTACACTTGATCGTGATTATGAGAATGGAATGGGAATTTGCTTAGGCCGTTTAAGAGAAGATACGGTTTATGATTATAAATTCGTTGGCTTATCACACAATACAGTACGTGGAGCTGCAGGTGGAGCCGTATTAAGTGCAGAACTGTTAAAAGCTCTTGGGTATATTGAGGCGAAATAAAACCTTAAATTAGTATGTGTGAATAGAGTTTGATGCTATCTAAAGGTGAATCACTAAATGGATTCTATTTATAAATAAGGGTGTACAACCAATTTCTACTAGGAATATTACTTCTTAGTGAAGTTGGCTGTACACCCTTTTCATTCTATAATTTCAATCTTTATAACTCCATAGAATGCTTGTCCTATTTATCAAGTCCAAACAGATGACGAATTGTAGATACAGCATTTTCTGTATTTTTTGATGTTACGAATATACCAATGACTGGTGGATCCTGCATATAACCTTTGTATGCTTCAAACATTGGAAGATCCTCGGCATAGATTCCATATACACCTTCTGGACCTTGTGCTTCGGCTGGGACTTCCTCATCGTTTAGACGAGTTCTACAACTAAACAATCGATCGGATAATGCACTGTATACATCTGTTGGCAAGGCGTCTGTTAATGGTGTTAGTGAATTGGAAAATGCATATTTTATAAACTGTGACTCTGGAGCGATAAAGAGATCAAGTTCCCCTGCAAAAGCATAAGTTGTTAACTTCTCGGCGGAGGCGTAATCGTGATTCTTTAAATCATAGCCTGTATCGATTACGATATTTTGAGTTTCCGGATTTACGTTAAGTAACTCTTTGATATCATTCTCGAGTTGGGTTAATGTTTCCTCATTCAATGGATAGTTAACCATTGCCACATTTAGTACAGTATCTGGTTTTGGTGAAAGGACTTCATATAAAAGATATCCAACAAATCCGGCGATTACTAAGATGGAAATTAATTTTTTCAGGTAATATTGCTTGAAGTACTCCCACTTTTCAGAAGTATTCATGTCACTTAACTTTTGACGTTCTGTCATTTTCTCACGCTTCTTGTAGATTTCTGCGCTGTCATCCAAACGAGTTTCTTTAGGAGTCATAATTTACCTTCTTTCTATCAAAACTAGTACGAAAAATTCTAAATTCAGTTTAGCATACAAGGTTTAGAAAAGAAAGAAACAATTTATTAAATATGTTATAAATTACTGTGAATAATGTAAAGCAAAAATAGCACACATTTCTGTGCACTATTTTTGCTTTATATTATGATTGTAGGATAAGCTAGCAAGCTTTTTTAGTATATATCCAAATATACAGAACCTACAATTATAGTTGTTTATGATTAAAAATTACTTTCTTATGGTTAAGCATTACATACCATACATCAAAGACATTAAATCGATACCAAGTGCATCACCAACGGTGCCAATCAATCCAAGAAGACCCATTGCTGCATTAGACATATAATCTTCTATTTGAGTCTCTGTATCATAGATTGTTGCATCAGCACTAGGAGTAACGATTTCAGCACCTTCTGTTATCTGATAGGATGCAGTTAATGAGAAGAAGGACATGCTAGCAGCTGAAACATTAAAGGTAACTTCTTGTCTATCACCGGTTATACCAAAGATTAAATCGATGGATGCACCACTAAGCTGTGGAGAGGTAATGTAGAAAGAACCAGTGTAATAACCATTCTTTTTATCTGCAAGCTTAACATTCTCAAAATCAATAGTAAAAGATAAGTCACCGTCAGTTAATAAAGAGGTAGATTCCAATTCACTGACAAATAGTTTAATAAATCCTGTATTACCGCTTGAAGATGTTGTATAGTTTGAGGTAATGGATATAAGTTTCATATCATCAATTGCTGCAAAAAATTCTACACCATTTTTATTACCCTGTACAGTTAAAAATGAAAATACCATATTAGATCCATCTACTGACATGGAAATCTCGCAACCTTTAAGCTCATTTTTCTTATCTACAAATATGGAAAAGTCTGCGGCAGTAGTATTTGTAACTTCCATATCTTCTAATATAGATAAGAATTCATCATAAGTATAGGTTGTTGAATTTTCCATATTTGTATTGTAAATGGCTGCATCTAAAATGTCTTTATAACTTTCTATCTCATAAACTCTCTTAATTAAATTTATGATAATATTTTTTGCATCCTGTTCGGAAACTTTTGCAGTTAATTTATCATAAGTGGCAGTCACATCAGAAGCAACAATATCCACATCTTTTGTTACTGTTACATCCTTGATATCCTTAGTAAGTATTTCTGCGGAGTCGATATATAAGCTTTTGATCTCCTTAGCATCTGGAAACTGATAGTTTCCAAAGTTGAATTGTGGAAGAGATGCTTCGTCCTCAAGTACTGATAAGTCAAGAGGAGTAGATAAATAATCAGTAGATAATTCTGGGATACGAAGTAACAAGGTATCTGCAGCCTTCTCAAAATAGGTTTCTAAAGAGAGAAGTTTCGTATCGTTTGCAGAAAGTGTCATATCTACATTATGCTTATCTTCTTTATTCTTAATAACGAGGGAGCCTCCAATATTATCAAGCTTTAAGTCGGCTAATAGTTCAGGATCTGTTTGTTGAAGCATCGAAGTTACCATTTCATTTAAAGTAACATTAAAATCTACAGAGATGGTACTATTATTAAGATCGGTTGAAACTTTATTAGATAATCCTTCTTCATAGGAGGTTGCTCCCTCTAATAAAAAGTTTTCAATAGCGGATTCGAAACGTTCTTTCGGGGAAGAACTACTTCTTGATACAGCTTCTATTATCTTAGGTACTGCAAATACAGCGATTACAACACATGCAGCAATCCCTGCAACTAAGGCAATGATGCCTCCTATTTTTTTGTTTTTCTTCGGAGGAGTTGGAGTGCTGTAACTTGAAGATTCAAATGTAGGTGGCACTGCGGAATTTGGTGTTTCATTAGTAACAGTCTCAAACTCTGGTTGCTCTACGGTATTGCGTGGTATTTCGTTTGTAACCTTACTCTCGTCTAAATCTGACATAATTTCTCTCCTTTTACCATATGATACGCTGAAAAATAGTAGACTAGTTTCATTGTGAAAATCTTGTCTACTGGTGTAAATCGTTTCTTCCAAAAAAATAATGGGAATATTTGAAAGGCTAATGAAATTATAGAGGATAGTTAAATGAATGTCAATGAAACTGGATTAAAAGTTAATTAAAGAATTTATATAACATAGATAAATAGGAAATATGGCATAGATTCTAGAATGAAAAGAAGAAGAGGATAAACCATAAACCGACAATAGTAATTTGATTGTTGGTTATGGTTTATCCTCTCTCTAAATTAATATTTTATCAATGAATAATAAAAAGAAAGATTTAACTTCTAATAATTCATTGATAAAAAGAAAGATTTAACTTCTTATAATTCATTGATAAAAGAAAAATTTTAACTTCTTATAAGTATCAGTGAGATACCATGCGTCTTTTATTTCGTGTGGAACGTACGATTTAACACTAATCTTATAATTTAAATGTTAATTCATCATGTTTATCTTCTGTATCAAATACATAATCATTACCTGGAAGAATAGCATTTAAAACGATACCAGCAATTGCAGCAACTGCAAGTCCAGATAATTCAATTGTATGAGATGCGATGGTGAAAGTTAAACCACCGATTCCATTAAAACCAAGTGCACATCCTAGAATAATGGCAGCGATAATAAGGTTACGACTCTTGGTAAAATCTACACGGTTCTCAACAACGTTACGAATACCAACGGAAGAAATCATTCCGTATAATATTAAGGAAACTCCACCAATAATCGCTACTGGTAGCGTATTAATAATAGCAGAAAACTTAGGGAAGAAAGATAAGAAAATTGCGAAACATGCAGCTATTTGCATTACCTTAGGATCGTAAACTTTAGTAAGTGCTAGAACACCAGTGTTTTCACCATAGGTTGTATTAGCAGGTCCACCAAACATTGCGGAAAGACTGGTTGCAAGGCCATCTCCAAGTAGGGTACGGTGAAGTCCAGGGTCCGCCATGTAATTCTTTCCGGTAGTAGCACTAATGGCAGAGATATCACCAATATGCTCCATCATTGTAGCTAATGCGATTGGTACGATTGAGATGATGGAACTAACGCTAAATTTAGCAAATCCACTGACAGGGACTGGGTTACCAATCCAATCAGCAGAAGTAACTGTAGTAAAGTCTACTTCACCCATGATAAGTGCTACGATATAAGATACAATAATTCCTAACATAATTGGAATGATTTTAACCATTCCTTTACCAAAGATATTGCAGATTATTATAACAGCTAAAGCAACGATCGCTAAGAGCCAGTTTTTTTGACAATTGGTAATTGCAGTTGGTGCTAGAATTAAACCAATGGATATAATAATTGGACCAGTAACTACTGGTGGGAAGAAACGCATGATTTTATTTACGCCAAATACTTTAATTAAAGCTGCTAAGAGAACATATACAAGACCAGCAACTAAAACACCACCACAAGCATATGGTAAAAGTTCTGCATTTGGTGTTTCTATTATCTGACCATTTACTTCAGTTACGATAATAGGAGCAACCGCAGTATAGCCACCGATGAATGCAAAGGAAGAACCTAAGAATGCAGGAACCTTTCCTTTTGTTAAGATGTGGAATAATAAAGTTCCTAGACCTGCCATTAGAAGAGTAGTAGATACACTAAGTCCAGTTAATAATGGTACGAGCACAGTAGCACCAAACATAGCAAAGGCATGCTGTAATCCGAGAAGTATCATCTTTGGGATACCAAGTGATTTTGCATCATAGATTCCAACGGTACCAATGGTGTTTTGTTCTTTTGTCATTTCTTTTTCCTCCATAAGTAATTTGAATTGAATTATTAAAAACGCCCTGTTAAGGGTGTTTGGGACATAAAAATAAGCCTATCATTTAAAAGAAAATGAAAGACTTTAAAAATGCCGACAAATCGACTTCCCTAAACTAAGATTCGGTATTCTGTTTTTACAAAAAAACACGCTTTGCATAAGTAACTCCTAAACTTTAATCATCAGAAAATGTTGCCGGTGTATGTACCGTAGACTATAGTAGCTTATCTGATATTCTTTGTCAACTGAAAAAATGAGAATTTTTAAAGATGAAAAATTATAGAAAATTGATAAAAAAGAACGATAATTATAAACGAAATTCAATAAGTTCAGAAAATAATATTATTTTAACACGACTAGGCCGGCTTGTTTCCTCTTTAGTGGGTGATAGGATACTGTAGAGAGGATAGGTTGGTCATATACAATTGTTTTATACATTCCACAATATACTCAAAATAAAGGATTAAGAGTTTTGCTTTCTTTAAGGAAGTAGACTATTTATATGTAACATGTGTGAAACAAAGGTTTGAATTTTTCATAAATTCAACTGCGGTCTTCGAAAATTTAATAGATTTCTTTTGTGAACGAAATAGTTTCGTAGGTTAAAATAAGGATTGAAATGATTACAGGCGAAAATTTCGTAAATATTAGTGTAGTTTTCACAAGGAAACACCTTTGTTTTTGTGGATTAATTCAATTTACTCTTGTGTAATCTTGTTATATAATGAGATAAGGGCAATCACACTAACTAAAATGTTTCGTAAACAACTTTCATGAACTTACAAAAACATTTTTACTAAGAACAATAAAGGAGAATTCGCATGAAATTTGGATTTTTTGATGATTTAAACAAAGAATACGTTATCACAACTCCTGAAACGCCGTATCCTTGGATTAACTATTTAGGGTCGCAAGAGTTCTTTTCCTTGATATCGAATACAGCTGGAGGTTACAGCTTCTATAAAGATGCAAAACTTCGTAGAATCACCAGATTCCGTTATAATAATGTACCATTAGACCTTGGCGGTGGTCGTTATTACTACCTATATGATAATGGTGATTTTTGGTCTCCAGGTTTTTCACCTGCAAAAAAAGAGCTAGAATTTTATGAATGCCGTCATGGTATGGGCTATACGAAAATAACAGGAAGAAGAAATGGAATCGAAACAAAGGTGACCTTCTTTGTACCATTAAACTATAATGGTGAAGTACATAAAGTATCAATTACCAACACAAGCAATGAAGTAAAGAATGTGAAAATGTTTTCGTTTCTTGAGTGGTGTCTATGGAATGCACAAGATGATTCCGCTAATTTTCAACGGAATTTCTCAACAGGGGAAGTAGAAGTGAAAGGTTCCGTTATCTATCATAAGACGGAATATAAGGAAAGACGGGATCATTATGCCTTTTTCTCTGTGAATGCTCCAATTAGCGGATTTGATTCTGATCGTGAGAGCTTTCTTGGTACTTATCATGGATTTGATAATCCACAGGTAGTTGCAAGCGGAAAATCAAATAATTCTATTGCAGATGGCTGGTCTCCAATAGCCTCTCATTGTGTTGAAATCTCCTTACAGCCGAATGAGAGCAAGGAATTAGTATTTATTCTTGGTTATGTTGAAAATAAATTAGAAGAAAAATGGGAGTATCAGGTTGGTAAGGTAGATACGGAGGGGTTATTACTATCTTCTTTGGCTCCAAATGGTACGAATGTTATTAATAAGAAGAAAGCAGAAGAGATGATAGCAAAATATGCTACCACTGAGGCTGTTGACAAGGCGTTCCTTGAACTGAAAGATTCTTGGGAGAAACTCCTATCGAAATATAGTGTAAAGTCTCACGATGATAAATTAAACCGAATGGTGAATATATGGAATCAATATCAGTGTATGGTTACCTTTAATTTATCAAGAAGTGCTTCTTACTTTGAATCCGGTATTGGAAGAGGGATGGGTTTTCGAGATTCTAATCAGGACTTACTTGGGTTTGTTCATCAGATTCCAGATCGTGCAAGAGAGAGAATTATTGACCTTGCTTCCACGCAGTTACCAGATGGTGGAGCATATCACCAGTATCAGCCATTAACAAAAAAAGGAAATGATGAAATTGGTGGAAACTTTAATGATGATCCATTGTGGCTTATCTTAGCGGTTACTGCTTATATTAAGGAGACGGGGGATTATGATATCTTAGAGGTGAATACTCCTTACGATAACAAGTTAGAACTTGCGAAACCATTGTCGGATCATTTAAAGAGAGCTTTTAATCATGTGATTGAGAATCTTGGACCGCACGGATTACCATTGATTGGCCGGGCAGACTGGAATGATTGTCTGAATTTAAACTGTTTTTCTATGGAACCAGGAGAATCTTTCCAGACGGCAACAAGCAAGGACGGTAAAGTTGCGGAATCGGTTATGATAGCTGGAATGTTTACTTATATTGGGGAAGAGTATGCAATCCTCATGGAGAAGGTAGGAAATAACGAAGAATCTACCCGTGCTATGAAGGAAGTTGAGAACATGCGTGACGTAATAATGAAGCATGGCTATGATGGAGCTTGGTTTGTACGTGCATACGATGATTTTGGAAGAAAAATTGGTAGTGATGAATGTGAAGAAGGAAAGATTTTTATCGAGTCACAAGGCTTTTGTGTGATGGGTAAATGTGGTCTAGACGATGGAAAAGCACTAAAAGCTTTAGATTCTGTAGAAGAGCGTTTAGGTACAAAATATGGATTGGTACTGAATAATCCAGCATTTACACGTTATTATGTGGAGTATGGTGAAATATCTACCTATCCAGCAGGATATAAAGAAAATGCAGGAATCTTCTGTCATAATAATGCATGGATCATGTGTGCGGAAGCTGTTGTAGGGCGTGGTGATAAGGCATTTGATTATTATACAAGAATTGCGCCAGCCTATACAGAAGAGTACTCAGAGATTCATCGGTTAGAGCCATATGTCTATGCGCAGATGGTAGCAGGAAAGGATGCCAGACGTTTCGGGGAAGCAAAAAATTCTTGGTTAACTGGAACTGCATCTTGGAATTTTGTTGCAATATCACAATACATCCTAGGAATTAAGCCGGAATATGACGGTTTAATGATTGATCCTGCAATTCCAACTGATTGGAAAGAATATCAAGTAATGCGTGAATTCCGTGGAGATAGATTCGATATTACAATAGTAAACCCAGACCATGTATCAAAAGGAGTTAAGAAACTAGTTGTTGATGGTAAAAAGGTGGAGGGTAATATCATTCCGTTATTTGGTGACGGATTAGAACATAAAGTAGTAGTCACCTTAGGATAATAAAATGCTTACTAGTCGCATGAAGTATTTGCATTGCAAGTAGTTCATTGTATGATTCTCCTATCCGAAAGAGAGTGTCCGAAAGGGCACTCTCTTTCGCTAAATAAATAGATAGTTTACTGTATAAATCTTCAATTTATTAAAATTTTTATTGCCAAAATTAAATTTTAAGTATATGATAAAAACGCTATGATTTAATATAGCGTTTTTTATACAAAGGCATTGTCTTCCTCTATGACAGTGAAAAAATCTCTATGAGAGCTTTTTCTTGTTGTATAACGAATTTGGCATTGCATCATAATAATGAGAGAATATCATTTTAAAATCTAAGGTTGAAAAAATATTTTCAACTAGAAAGTTTGTTCAGTATTTAGGTACAAACTTTAAGAATGGAGGATATTATGAAAAGAAGAAAGCGGTTATTCTTTTTAGGTCTTCTCCTAAGTTGTATGATTGCACTCTGCGCATGCAGTGGCAGTACAGAAAACGAGGGAAATGAACAAAAAGAAGCAGAAAACGGCGAGGCTTCAAAAAATGGTGGCTCTGTTATTGTAGGTATAACAAACGATTTGGATAGTCTTGACCCACACAAAGCAGTTGCGGCAGGAACTAAGGAAGTTTTGTTTAATATTTTCGAAGGCTTAGTAAAGCCTGATAAAGATGGAAAATTAGTTCCTGCTGTAGCAAGCGACTATAAGATTTCGGAGGATGGAATGACCTATACGTTTCCTTTACGTGAAGGTGTCAAATTCCACAATGGTGCGCTTGTAACGGTAGATGATGTCATATATTCATTAAAACGTGCTACCGGCCTGCTTGAAACTTCCGATCCAGAAGTGAGAGTAGAGTCGGTATTTTCATGTGTGGAATCAATCGAGGCGATTACCACGGAGGATGGAAAACAAGGGGTAGAAGTGAAGTTAAATCAACCGAATATTGAGCTTCTTTCCTATTTTACCATTAGTATTATACCAAAAGATTACACAGAGCAGGCGACTAAGCCAGTTGGGACAGGTCCATTTCGTTTTGTATCCTATTCGCCGATGGTAAGCATCGTGATGGAAAAGAATCCTGATTATTATGTCGCAGGAGTTCCTTATCTTGATGAAGTAACATTTAAGATTTCTGCAAATACTGATGCTGCATTTATGGAGTTAAGAGCTGGAACCATCGATATATTTCAGCAATTAACCTACGAACAATCGAATCAGTTAAAGGATTTGTACAACATTGAGATTGGTAATATGAATCTGGTACAAGGGCTGTTTCTAAATCACAAAGCAGCACCGTTTGATAATCTAAAAGTCCGCCAAGCACTCTGCTATGCGATTGATCGTCAGATGATACTTGACATAGTTGCAGGTGGCAGCGGTACGATTATCGGAAGTAATATGTTTCCTGGATTCGGTAAATACTACGATGAAACCTTAGCAAGTTACTACACTTATGATACAGAAAAAGCAAAGCAACTTCTTAATGAAGCAGGTTATCCGAACGGATTTCATTTTACAATAACGGTACCATCCAACTATCAAGCACATGTGGATACGGCACAGGTGATAGTGGAACAACTAAAGAAGGTTGGGATCACTGCGGAAATCAAGTTAGTAGAATGGGCAAGTTGGATTTCTGACGTATATCAAGGAAGGAACTATGAAGCAACGATTGTAGGTCTTGACTCCAACCTTTCTCCTAGTGATATTGTGAAACGTTATGTATCCACTGCACGAAATAATTTTTTAAATTATTCCAATGAACAGTTTGATGACCTATATCAAGAAGCAGCAGCTTCAGTTAATGATGAGGAAAAAGTTGAACTTTATCATCAATTGCAAAGAATACTAACGGAGGATGTAGCTTCTGTTTATATTCAAGACCCAGCAAATTTAGTAGCAGTTAACAAGAAATTGGCAGGTTATCAATTCTACCCTGTTTATGTACAGGATATGTCTACCGTATATTATAAGTAAGAGTAAAAGAATTTAACCGAATCAAGTAAGACCTCCTCTTTAAATGCAAAGAGCATATGAGGATAACAAAGGATCTGCCTTTGTTTCGATGTTTAGAATTTAGAATCAGAACGAGATTTACTTGGAAAGGAGATGGCGCTATGAAATTTTATATAAAAAAGTTGATAACTCTCATTATTACCTTGTTATTCGTATCATTTATCACGTTTTTCGCCTTCCAAGTAATTCCCGGAGATAGTGCGGTTGCAAAGCTTGGTATGGATGCAACGGAGGAACAGCTATTTGAACTTCGAGAATCAATGGGTTTAAATGACCCAATGTTTGTGCGATATGGAAGATTTTTAAAAAATGCAATTACTGGAGATTTCGGTACTTCTACTCAATATAATGTGAGTGTGGGATCCTTAATATCAGAGCGTTTACCAGTTACAGCTTGGCTAGCTGCACTTTCTGTTCTTTTTATGGTAGTGATATCTTTGCCATTAGGCTTATTATGTGCACGGAAAGAAAATGGATTTTTGGATCGATTCCTAACATTTTTAAGTCAAACCTTCATGGCGGTCCCACCTTTTTTTCTAGGAATTATTATCACATTGATCTTTGGGATTGTACTAAAATGGTTTATTCCAGGAAAATTTATACCAATTTCACAGGACTTTGGTGGATTTTTAAGCTATATGGTCTTTCCAGCATTCGCAGTAAGTATACCAAAGGTTGCGATGTTGACTAAGTTTTTAAAGACATCATTACTTAGAGAACTATCTTTTGATTATGTACGTACAGCTAGGAGTAAGGGACTGAAAAAGAAACAGATCATGACGAAGCACGTTCTTAAAAATGCCTTAATCCCTGTTATAACTTTTTTCGGAATGCTAATTGCAGATGCATTGGCGGGTAGTATTGTAGTTGAGCAGGTATTTAATCTACCTGGAATGGGACGTATGTTAGTGACTGCAATAGCAAATCGCGATTTCTCCGTAGTAAGTGCAGCAGTATTATATATAGCAGGTATTGTCATTATTATTAATTTTATTGTAGATATGACTTATCAAAAGGTTGACCCTCGTGTCAGAATTTCATGACGATAAAAAGGAGCAAAGGAAATGGGAAAACAAAAGAATCGATTAAATTTTATAGTTGGAATATCCCTAGTATCGTTTGCTTTGCTCCTTGTTATCGTAGGTATCTTTTATACACCTTATGACCCCAATGAAATGAATGTTCTGGCAAAAAATCAAGCACCTAGTCTTTCCCATCTTTTTGGAACAGATTATATGGGGAGAGATATCCTTAGTAGGGTAATGGAAGGTGCGTTTACCACATTTTTTGTTGGTATTGCAACAGTAATCATTGGTGCTACCATCGGAAGTATCCTAGGTGCGGTTACTGGATATTTTGGAGGTATCGTTGATGAGATATTGATGCGAATCAATGATGCGGTGGCTTCTTTTCCTAGTATTTTACTGGCTCTCGTTTTTGTTAGTATACTTGGAACTGGAAAATATAATGTCATATTAGCGCTAGGTATTCTATTCATTCCTAGTTTTGCACGTGTCATAAGGAGCGAATTTATTATACAAAAAGAGATGGACTATGTTAAGAGCGCAAGCCTACTTGGAGCAAGCCACATTCGGATTATATTTCTACATATCTTTCCGAATACGAAAGCTATATTACGTTCTGCTATTACGATTGGTTTTAATAATGCTGTTCTTGCGGAAGCGGGAATGAGTTATTTAAGCTTAGGTGTTCAACCTCCGGATGCAAGTCTCGGGCGAATGCTTTCAGAATCTCAGACCTATTTATTTGGAGCGCCTTGGATGGCATTAGCACCAGGTTTAATGATAGTGATTACGGTACTTGGCTTTAGTTTATTAAATGAGGGAGGTGCTTGGCATGAATAAAAAACCAGACCTCTTATCGATACAAGATCTCAGTATTAGTTTTGGTGAAAGAAAGAAAAAGGAAGTTGTTCATAAAATATCCTTCTCCGTGAAACAGGGAGAAATTCTTGGAGTTGTTGGTGAGTCCGGATCTGGTAAAAGTGTAACGGCTCTCTCGGTCCTTCGTTTATTAGCGGAAGGTGGGGAAATTACGAATGGCTGTATTTGGTTTGATGGTATGGATTTGACCAAATTGTCAGAGAGTGAGATGGTTAAGATTCGAGGGGATGAGATATCGATGGTATTTCAAGAACCTATGACTTCACTAAATCCAGTATTAACCGTTGGGGTACAAGTAGAAGAAATGCTACTTCTTCATTCAAAGAAGACGAGTGAGGAACGAAAAACCGCTGTCTACGAGATGATGAGAGAAGTAGGACTAAAAAATCCAGAGCTAATTTATTCAAAATACCCTCATCAGTTATCTGGTGGTATGAGACAGCGTATTATGATTGCGTTGGCGATGATATGTAAACCAAGATTACTAATTGCGGATGAACCTACTACCGCCCTCGATGTTACCATCCAAGCTAAGATTTTAGCTTTACTAAAGGAATTGAATCAAAAGCATGGAACGACGATATTATTTATTTCTCATGATTTAACGGTAGTAAGAAATTTGTGTGACAGACTTATTGTATTATATGATGGTCAAATAGTAGAATCTGGAGAGAGCAGGGACATATTCCAAAATCCGAAGGAAGACTATACAAAAAAACTACTTGCCGCAGCAGAAATCGTGCATGATTCTTCTTTAGGAAGAGCTTCTATCACTTCATCAGTCTCTGATGCGATTCTAGAAATAAAAGATCTTAAGGTTTATTATACAGAGAGTGGAAAAAGAATATTTCAAAAGAAGCAGCGCAAAGAAGTGGTGAAAGGAATTTCTCTTGAGGTAATGCAAGGAGAAAGTGTTGGAATCGTAGGAGAAAGCGGCTGTGGGAAATCTACGTTAGCAAAAGCAATTACAGGGCTTATCAGTGATATAGAAGGAGAGATATTACGGAAGGAGCAAAAACCTCAGATGGTATTTCAAGATCCGTATGGAAGCTTAAATCCTAGCAAACGGATTGGGTGGTTATTAGAAGAGCCTCTAAAGTTACAAAAAGGATTATCGAAACAAGAAAGAGAGCAACGGGTGGAGGAAATCTTACAGAAAGTAAATCTTCCGACTGAGTTTAAAAATCGATTTCCAAGAGATTTAAGTGGAGGGCAACGTCAGCGTATTGCAATTGCAAGAGCGATGATATTACATCCTAAATTTGTCGTACTAGATGAGCCAGTATCTGCTCTTGATGTTACTGTGCAAGCTCAAGTTTTGGAGTTGCTTAAAAACCTGAAACAAGAATTTAAACTAACCTATTTATTTATCTCTCATGATATGGGTGTGATTCATTCCATGTGTGACCGAGTATGTGTGATGTACCAGGGAGAGATCGTAGAAAGAGGAAGAACCGAAGACGTATTTCAGAATCCAACGCATGATTATACGAAGCAGTTACTTTCTTCTGTACCGAAATAAAAAGTTAAGGTGTTGAAAATATATAGATGTATGTAAAGCGGATGACAATGGAATCTTCTAATGAGAGGGTATGAACTCATAGATAGAAACCCAGTTTATCCGCTTTATATAATTCTTTCATGGTTATCCCTTTCATAATTACATATAATCTATTTGTTATACAAGTAGCGTAAGCGGTTTGCGGATATCAGCTTTGACTAGAATATGATCTTTTCGGTCGTTTGTTCTTACTCTATTATAGAAACTGAGTTTAGCACAAACATTCTAATCGGTAAAGTAATTTAAAAAAAGGTTTGAATCTATTTATAGTCTGGTGTATGATGGAAATACACTTTGTATTTGGGCATGGGAAGAAAAATGGTGAAAGCAAATCTTCCTGGCTGTTATTGAACCAATCGACAAAGTTGCTTTTGTGATAAGAGGGCGCTAAAGCGTCAGAATAGAGGTTGATATGATAGGAAAGTACATCAAGAGATATAAATGGAGTTATCTCCTTGGTATTATAACTTTATTTGTAGTAGACCTGTTGGGTTTACTTATTCCAGAGTATACTGGTAGAATCACCGATGGACTGAAATATAAAACAATGGATTTCCAAGGTGTTCTACATATGATAGGCTTGATTCTGGCGGTCGGAGGCTTAATGGCCCTCGGGCGTTTTTTATGGCGAATTTTTATCTTTGGTGGAGCAAGAAAAATAGAGTACGCTTTAAGAAATGATATGTTTGAGCACCTTACTACACTTTCTACTCGTTATTTTAACGAAAATAAGACCGGGGATTTTATGGCTCACTTTACGAGTGACCTTTCTGCAATCCGTATGGCACTCGGACCTGCGGTGGTTACTACATTTGATGCGATTATTATGACGGTCATGGTAGTAGTAAAGATGGTATTTTATGTTGACCTTCGTCTCACTTTGCTTGCTTGTATCCCGATGATTTTTATTATGATTGGTGGTATCTATTTTGGTAGTAAGGTGGAAAAAAGGTTTACGAAGAAGCAGGAAGCTTTCTCTAAGATGACAGATGAGGTACAGGAAAGTATCTCTGGTGTTAGGGTAGTAAAGGCCTTTGTTCAAGAAGAAAAAGAAATAGAATCCTTTGCTGGGACAAACTTAAATAATAAGAAAGCTAATCTTTCGGTCGTGAAACTTCAGGCAACTGTGTTACCACTACTTGATTTACTGATTGGTATTTCTAGTGTTATTACAATTCTTTATGGTGGTAAGCTTGTACTTGATGGTGCAATTACTCCTGGTAAATTTGTTGCATTTAATTCTTATATTGGAATGCTTGTATGGCCAATGATAGCGGCTGGAGATAGTATTAACATGCTTTCTCAGGGGCTTGCCTCGATGAAACGTATACGTAAAATTTTTATGGAACAACCGGAAATTATTGATGGACCTGAGTGTGACAACGAAATTACGGAACTTTATGGTGAAATTGCTTTAAACAATCTCACATTTGCCTATAAGGAAGGTAGTTCTCCTGTTTTACAAGATATCTCAGTAAAGATTCCTCAGGGGAATACCCTTGCAATCCTTGGTCGTACCGGTAGTGGAAAGACCACAATAGCGAATCTATTACTTCGCTTATATGACGTTGAAGATGGGATGATAACATTTGATAAAAATAGTATCCGTAAGATTCCGCTTTCTGTATTAAGAGAGCAGATTGCTTATGTTCCTCAGGATAATTTTTTATTTTCCGATACGATTCAAACCAATATTGCGTTTGGTGTACGTAAACTGCGTGATATAGAAGAGGAAGAGAAGATGAAGCTATTCCCTTCAAGAAAGGAACGACTGGAAGCTCACTTGGAAAGTGACTTCATGAAGACAGAGAGCAAAGCAGATAGCATCTATCAAGATTTAGATATGGTGCAGGAAGCTGCGAAGGCAGCATGTATTCATGAGAATATCATGGACTTTCCAAGACAGTATTCTACGATGGTTGGGGAACGGGGAGTAACTGTTTCTGGTGGACAAAAGCAACGTAGTTCCATTGCAAGAGCTTTAATGAAGGATGCACCAATACTAATCTTAGACGATGCACTTTCCGCGGTTGATACCAATACAGAAGAGCAAATTCTACGCAATTTAAAAGAAAATCGCAAGAATAAGACAACGATTATTATTGCGCACCGTATTTCAACCATTCAAAATGCAGACAACATTTTAGTGCTTGAGGAAGGAAAGGTTGCTGAATATGGTAGTCATGAGCAGCTGATGAAAGAACAGGGTATTTATGCACAACTTTATGAAAAGCAGCAGTTGGAAAAACAATTAGAGAAAGAATAAGTGGGTAGAGTGATCAATAAATCGTTCACTCTGCATGTTGTGATTGCGTTGCAACCACAAACTTAATAGTACAACGCAGAAATGAGGTAGAAGATGAGCCGAAAAGAAATAGAATACGAAAAATCAATTCATGGAAGTGTGTTCCTCCGTTTAATGAAGTATGCAATTCCATATCTTCCGATGATGGTTCTGGCATTTATCTTGGTACTGGCATTAACAGGGCTTGAGTTATTACGCCCTGCTTTGATTGGCCGAGCGGTTGATTTATTTACAATGGATGGAACCATGGATGATATTAAGTTTACAGCAATTATATACGGTGTTGCGTTGCTATTAAGTTTTGTATTTAACTTTTTGCAAACATGGATATTACAGCTAACTGGGCAAAATATTATCTATAATATTCGTCAGGAACTCTTTGAACACATTCATAAATTATCGTTACGATTTTTTGATATCACACCAGTGGGTAAGATTGTTACGAGAGTGACCAATGACGTAGAGGCATTACATGAAATGTATGCCAATATCCTAGTGAAGCTATTAAAAAATATTGTAAAAATCATCGGGTTAGCAATTGTAATGCTTTCGATGAATGTTCGAATCGCCTTGTTTGGTTTTAGTTTGTTACCGTTTATTGTTGCTTTGACCTGGATTTTTAAAAGAACCTCTAGATTAACTTACCGCATTACAAGAACTAGAATAACCGCAATCAATACCTATTTATCGGAGCATTTATCTGGGATGAAGCTAATACAGATATTTGCGAGGGAAAAAGAAAAAAATGCAGAATTTAAACAAAAGAGCAAAGGATTATTTCGTGCCAATTACCGTGAAATGATGGTATTTGCAATCTTTCGTCCATTGATGTATATCTTATCCATCATCGCTTTAGTAATTATTGTGGCGGTTGGTGGTGATAGTGTGATAAAGGGTGCTGTTACTGTAGGTACACTATATACATTTATTCAGTATATCTCCTCTTTTTTTGAGCCAATTCAGGAACTTGCAGAGCAGTTTGGTACATTACAATCTGCCATGGCTTCCGCAGAAAAGATATTCACCTTATTAGATGAGCCAATTACGGTAAAGAATCCAGAACATCCAACATTGGTGGAGGAAATCAAAGGGCGTATTGAATTTGATCATGTTTGGTTTGCCTACGAAGGTGAGAATTGGATTCTTAAGGATGTTAGCTTTGTAATTGAACCTGGACAAAGTGTTGCCTTTGTTGGTGCGACCGGAGCGGGAAAATCGTCTATCTTAAACTTAATCGGAAGATATTATGATATTCAAAAAGGACGTATTCTTGTGGATGGCATAGATATTAAGGAATTAAAGAAAGAAGATTTGCGTAAGGCAATCGGACAGGTGCAGCAGGATGTGTTTATCTTTACTGGAGATGTTATGAGTAACATTCGATTAAAGAGCGATAACATAACGGAAGATGAAGCAATTCAAGCAGCTAGATACGTGAATGCTGATCACTTTATTGAAAATTTAAGTAATACCTATTATGAGGCGGTTACAGAACGCGGAGCTACATTCTCTGCAGGTCAGCGACAGCTACTGTCCTTTGCAAGAACGCTAGCTTATAATCCTTCCATTTTAGTTATGGATGAGGCAACTGCTAATATTGATACAGAAACAGAGCAATTAATTCAAGAAGCATTGGAAAAACTAATGCAGGGAAGAACTACCATTATGGTTGCACACCGCTTATCTACAATCCAGCATGCCGATAAGATTATTGTAATGCATAAGGGAGAACTCAGAGAAATGGGAACTCATCAAGAATTGCTAGAAAATAACGGTATTTATAAAAAATTATATGAATTGCAATTAGCAGGAGAGCATTGAGAAAAGAGTAAACAGGTTATAGTTTTTCTTGTTTGACGTAGTGAGAGACATCTTTAGAGATTTACTAAAGGTGTCTCTTTTTTAATAGATAGGAAATTGCAACGCAATTTCCTATCTATTAAAAACTCTCCGAGGGATGCGCACTCACCCTATGGGTTCGGCGCGAAAAAGTACCTTCGCCTCTAAGTATAAGACTTGATAAGCCTGAGTGGCGAAGTCACTTTGTTCTAGCTCCATATGTTTTAAAAGTTACTAAGGTATAGAAAGAGACTCAAAATGCGATAATAGTATAGCTAGTGGAAACAGAAAATAATGATAAGAAAATAATGATAAGAAAATAATGATAAGAAAATAATGATAAGAAAATAATGATAAGAAAATAATGATAAGAAAATAAGCTGATAACAAAAAGGCTGATAATAAAAAATATGATAGGAAAAAGCTGATAATAAAAAAGCTGATAATAAAAAAGCTAATAATAAAAAAGCTGATAATAAAAAAGATGGTAACAAAAAAAGATGGTAACAAAGAGAAGATGATAAGAAAGAAAAGATGGTATGGAAGTAAAGGAGTGATGTTATGATACAGCTTAAAATATTAGATGAAAAAGAAATTTGTAAGATTTATGAAGAACATGTAAAGATAGATTTTCCACCGGAAGAGCTAAAACCATTACCGATGATACTTACCTTAAAAAAGCAAGAAATATATTGTTGCTATGGATTGTATGACAATGAGGAATTTGTTGCTTATGCATTTTTTGCAAAACCTGAGACAATAGATTATTTATTGCATGATTATCTTGCTGTTTGTAAAAATTATCGCTCGAAACGATATGGAAGTAGATTCTTAAAGTTGCTGCAAAAAGAATTAAAAGATTACCAAGGAATTCTGTTTGAGGTTGAGAGTGGTGTTGATTCGAAAACAGAAAAAGAAAAGCAGATTTGTGAACGTAGGATTGCTTTCTACTTGCGTAATGGACTGACAAAAACTAAAATTAATATAAAGCTTTTTGGAGTGGATATGATTTTGTTGTATTTAAAGATTCAAGGTTTGCCAAGTGAAAAGACAATGAGCGAGGCACTGAATCATATCTATGATCTAGTGTTTGGAGAGGAAACTCACCGAAGGGAGATTTTTTGCAGAATTGTGGAGGAGTAAAGGAGGTAAATTATGAGAAGTTCATACTCAAGAAAGGAAATAAGTCAGATGACGATGCTTTCTGAAAGAACAATCAGAACCTATCAAAAAGATGGAAGATTAAAAGGGGAGAAGATACAGGGACAATGGGTCTTCTCCGAGGAAGATTTAGAAGAGTTTTTTGATGATCATAATGTGAAAAAAGTATTGAAATTAAGAATCATTCGTTGGTTGATGATTTTATCGAAAATCGTTATAAACTTAAGGCAAAACTCTGCTCTATCTATGATATTCCGGTTGAAAATGAATGTAGAGCAGAACAATTTTGCAATTGCTTTATATACTTAATATAAATCCATAGTGCGTTCTTTTTGCTGGATAAAAGTAGCTACTTAAAATATGTTTCGTGTTCAAAACACACATTGAGTGGAAAGGTGTATCAAATGATAGATGATTTCAAAAGAGAGTTTAGCATCAGAGATGCAAATGTAATGAGGAGTGTGTACATAGAAGTTGAGAAGTGTATCAAGAAGATTATTTTTTCCAGCCTTTGGACTGAGTCCAAAAAAAACAGCAAAAAGAGCAGATATTCTTACCTTTTTACATGGTGAAACGAGGGATTTAACTTAGGTAAACACTGGAATTCCTTGAAATTGTAGATTTTTTCCGATATACTAATCGTATCCTTATTGTCGACAAATTAGGATAGAATGAAGGCGATCTATGAAGATGAGAACAGATACGTTACAGAAAGTTTGCAAAAAATAGCAGGCAATTTGTAACACATGGAGGTTAACATGAGTAAAAAGCTGCTTCTTATTTCTGTGTTAGCATTGATATTCTTGACAGCATGCGGCAATGCGAAAAAGACCAGTAAGGAAATTTCGGATGCCCAACAATCAAAGGATGCAGAGATAATAAACAATTTTGATGAAACGAATCAACAAGTCACCGAGGAACAAGAAAATCAGAACACAAATGAATCCGATAACGATAGATTAACACAAAATCTTCCGGGTGAAAATCAGGACATACCTTCGGTACAAAGTCAACGAGAAGGTAATAACGGAAATTTGCCCGACGAAGTTACATCATATAAAAATTCACAATCAGACAACTCTATAAATTCACAAACAGATAATTCCCAGACAGAAGATTCCTCCGAAGGTAACATTGGAAATCAATCTCCATCCATAGGAAATGATTCCACAAACCAAGGAGATAGCGATATACCTACAGCACCTACCGATATACCTGTAACCCCTGAGGCGACAATCAAGCCAACCAAGGTTCCAGACATAGTACCAACCCAAGCACCGGTGCCGACCAAAACGCCACAACCTACTAAGCTACCAACGATTACACCAACCAAAGTACCAGTTGTTACGCCAAAACCAACAAATGTTCCAGTACCAACTAAGGTACCTACCGTAACTCCGCCTACGAATGTAAGTAAAGCTGATAGTATTTCAGTTCGTGGGGAGACGATATCTATTGGAGATAGTAAAAGTGAAGTTATAAGTGCTTATGGTACACCAAATCGAACAGATGCGACGGAATATAATTATGATTTTATGGTTTATAATGATAATTATAAGAAGTTTATGATGATTGCGATTGCTGATGGTAAGGTCGTTGGATGGTATACAGATGCTACTGACTTTTCTTACCAAGGGCTTACCACCTCATCTAAGGTTTCTTCCATCAATTCTGTTTTTGGAAAGAGCGCGTCGCTAAACCGTACGATTTCTGTTTCAGATAGTGGAAACAAAATAACCTTCTTTATGGATAGTATAGGAGACGGTACCATCGATGGAATTTCTGTGTTTGATGGTAATGTTTCTAAAGGGAGTACCACAAATACTGTGTTAAAAGCTTGGGAGAAAGAAATTCTCGACTTAACAAACTCTTTCCGCGTACGTAATGGTTTAAGTGCCTTAAGTTGGTCAGATGCTGCCGCAACTTCAGCAAGACTTCACAGTGAAGATATGGCAAAAAATAATTACTTTAGTCATACAGGACGTAATGGTTCTACCCCTGGGGATCGAATGAAAGCACAAGGAATTAGCTATCGAAGCAATGGAGAGAATATTATCGGCGGGTATGGTAATGCGCTGTTTTCCTCCAATGGTTGGATGAATTCCAGTGGTCATAGATCCAATATGTTAAACAAGAGTTTTACGTATCTTGGAGTAGGATATGCATTAGGTGGTTCGTATGGGAATTATGCAACACAGAATTTTTACTCTAAATAGTGAGTGTTAAGCTAATAAATGAAATAAGAACTATTCGAGTAAGTTTTAGAATAGTGATGCATGTTGGAGTGTCATACTAAGTATGGCACTCCAATTTTACATAGGTTAGATGATGACCTATAAGCTTGACCTAATTATATTACCCAAGCCCCATTTGCTGTAATGTACTCTAATCGAACTTTAACTTAACAGGAAGAATAATAAATGGTAAACTAGATGTAATTGTTATTGTGGGGGGATTGTATGAAGAAGCAAATAGCTATTGTTACCGGTGCCAGTGGTGGAATTGGAACAGCCAGTAGCATACCTCAATTTATATGCGGCAACGAAGGTGTTCGAAAGAAGCTATAGCAGAGCAATCCATATGGGTTAGAAAAAGAAGGGAAGAGATATGTCTGTGTGTACCTTCTATGTCAAATACATGCATTTCCTGTCTAAAATTTTTCCTCAAAAGCTAGTAATGAGGAAATGGATAAGAAGTATAAAAAAATACATATAAATCTTAGGAGTAACCTATACAATGGAGGCTGGGATGTTAATCTCTTATCATGTTATGGGTGGTAAAGAGGAAGAGAAGGAAAAAGATATTTTTAAGCAGGCAATGGAAAAGTTAAGAAAAAAATAATTCAGAATTGAGGTTAAATATGAAGATTACAGCATTGATAGAGAATACTTCCAAGGGGGATTTATTAAATGAGCATGGGTTATGTGTGCATATCTCCTATAAGGGAAAGAACTACTTATTAGATACCGGAGCATCTGACTTATTTATAACAAATGCAAAGACATTAAATATCGACCTAGATGAGATAGATGCAGGTATATTATCTCATGCTCATATGGACCATTCTGGTGGATATAAGGCTTTTTTTAAGTGCAATCAGAAAGCAAAAGTTTATCTTAGGAAAGAGGCAAAGGAGCAATATTATATCAAGAAACTATGGATTAAAAAGTACATTGGATTACCAGAGGATTTATTATCAGAATATCCGAACCGTTTTATTTATGTAACAGGGTATCACAAGATAGATGAGGGAGTTACACTAATCGCCCATACGACGAAAGACTTAGAAAAGCGTGGAAAGGCAATGAATATGTACCGAAAGGTAAATAGCCATTATCAGTTAGATGATTTTTCTCATGAGCAGAGCCTGGTATTTGAAAGCGAGGAAGGACTTGTGATTCTAAATAGCTGCAGTCACGGTGGAATAGAAAATATTATAAAGGAAGTAAAAGAGGTTTTCCCTAATCAAGAGATACTAGCTGTAATAGGAGGGTTTCATCTAATGGGCTTGCTTGGACCTAACACGATGCGTCTTAGTGAGGAGGAAGTTAGGAAACTTGGAAAAGAACTTTTATCTTCTGGAGTGAAAAATATCTATACCTGTCATTGCACAGGTGATAAAGCATTCGTCTTACTAAAAGAAGAGTTAGGGGAGCAATTGCAATATTTCCATACAGGTGATAGTTTGGAGTTTTAATTTCTTATTTTAATATAAAATATTTAAGAAGCAATAATTAAATTCATTCTGGTTCATTAAGTAATGCTTTTTTTTCTATAAGCTGTAGTGTATAATGAGATAGCTATAGTAGGGAGATAAGCTTTATATCAATAGTTTTTCATGGAACATGGGAATAGATACGTGAAACCTTATCGTAATTGTTGTAAGTATAATTACGGAGGAAGAATAGTATGGAAGTGGTGTATTTTATCCTATGCGTATTACAACCAATCTGCCTCCCTATTCCAGAGATGGTGACTGTATTATGGGGAAGTGTTGAGATAGGTCCGATAAAAAGTTTTATTTTAGGGGTAGTTGGAGCAATTCTTGGCATCGGTGTTATGTACTGGATTGCGAAGAAAGGTTCAAATTTTCTTATTCGTAAAATGAAATGCGAGAAAAAAGTAGCGCTCTTTCAAGAGTATGTTTGTAGATATAAAATATATATCATTGGAATTTTGTTTATTGTTCCAATTTTACCTGATGAAATAATTTGTATTGGTTCTCCTTTCGTTGGTATCAAATACTCTGTGTTTATGGGGATTGCAGTAATTTCAAAAATTATTTCGGTTGGTATGATTGCTTTTTCAGGGCAGATTGCAAGGATTTGCTCCTTAAATAGAGTTGAGCTCATCATAATGGAACTTGTGGCATTATTTATTGTGGCTAAACTTTATACCAGAAGAGAAAAAAGGAGAGATCAGGATACTATTATGAGTAATTAGATCCAGCCAAGAGTAAGCAAACGAAATGCAGGGGATTGATAACCAGTATTCATAAGGTAATAAAAAAATAAAAATACTATATAAGGTAATAAAAAATAAAAAATAACATTGACAGTATTGAATTTTTGTTATATAATATAAAAGCTTTGATACGGAAAGAAAGTATCAAGCATAGCAAGTAGAGTATCCACTCTCACCCCAAGCAAGTAGGCGAACGGGTTACAATTTTCTAAAGTATACAATGATAGAACTAGGTTCTTAGATACATTGTATCGTTTAAGAGATTTGAAAGTGGATAGCATGCTATTCACTTTTTTTATGTTAAGGAAAAATAAACCGTAACAAGTGTTATAATCCTATGGAGGTGCAGAACTATTAGCGAATTAATGATTAATGAGCAAATCAGAGACAGAGAGGTTCGTCTTATCGGAGAAGATGGAGAACAACTTGGTGTAGTGTCAGCAAAGGACGCATTGAAGATGGCGCAGGATGCAAATCTTGACTTAGTAAAGATTGCCCCTACAGCAAAGCCACCAGTATGTAAAATTGTTGATTACGGTAAGTACCGTTATGAGCTTGCTAGAAAAGAAAAAGAAGCCAAGAAGAAGCAAAAAGTGACTGACGTGAAAGAAATCCGTTTAACGCCGAACATCGATGACAATGATTTGAGCACAAAAGCCAATCAAGCAAGAAAGTTCATCACCAAGGGGGATAAGGTTAAGGTATCTCTACGTTTCAGAGGAAGAGAGATGGCTCACATTAGCTCCGGAAGACAGATTCTCGACAGTTTTTATGAGATGCTTCAGGACGTGGCAGTTGTTGAGAAACCAGCAAAAATGGAAGGCAGAAGCATTTTTATGTTTTTGACTGAAAAACGATAGAACAATAGGAGCACATGGTGTAACCCTATTGTCATTATAAAATCAAAGGTTAGTGCATTATGTGCAACCGAATTTTAAGGAGGAAATATCATGCCTAAATTAAAGACAAGCAAAGCTGCAGCTAAGCGTTTTAAGGTAACCGGTACAGGTAAATTAAAGAGAATGAAGGCGGGAAAACAGCATATCTTGACTAAGAAGTCCCACAAAACAAAGAGAAATCTTAGAAAAGCAACAATGATGGATCCAAGTAACGAAAAGAACATGAAGAAGATTTTACCATATCTCTAAGATTAGGTAACAAGGAGGGAATAGACGATGGCAAGAATTAAAGGCGGCTTAAACGCTAAGAAGAAGCATAATAAAGTATTAAAGCTTGCAAAAGGTTACAGAGGTGCCAGAAGTAAGCAGTATAGAGTAGCAAAGCAGTCCGTTATGAGAGCTTTAACTTCCGCTTTCGCAGGACGTAAAGAGAGAAAGAGACAGTTCAGACAGTTATGGATTGCAAGAATCAATGCAGCTGCAAGAATGAATGGTCTTTCTTATAGCAAATTTATGTACGGCTTAAAGTTAGCTGAGGTTTCTGTTAACAGAAAAATGTTAGCTGAACTTGCTGTAAATGATGCAGAAGGCTTCAAGGCTTTAGTTGAAGTAGCAAAATCTAAATTAGCTTAATACACTTCGGTGATTTTATAGAGCAGGAGCATTTACAAGATAACTTTCATAGTTATGTTGTAAATGCTTCTTCTTTTTTTTGTGTATTAAGTTTCTTTGAGAAATGTTTACTCATATCTCCAACAAAAATACAAATACAGATAGTGTAAGATGCTTTCACGGAATTAATTGGCAACATTATGTTGTTGGAACAGTAATCATGTTTCTGTTTTCTCTTATTACCATGTATGATTTTTATAATCAGCAAATGATATGACACAAATTGACATTTATGTTATAAAATAGTATATTATCACTGTAGCGTATAATAAAAAATGGAAATGAGGGAATTCTATGTATTGTCAACATTGTGGGAAATTCACAGAGAATGTCGATGGGGTCTGTGAAACGTGCCGTGATACCTTAGAGGCAACAAATGAAATGATAAAAGAATCACGGGATTTAGCGGATAACACACAAGAACCAAAAGTAATGATAGTGGAAAAACAAGAGGAGAAAGAGGTAACAGAAGAAGAGATAACAAAAAAAGAATTAACAGAAGAAATATTATCAGCGAAGCAAGAGATTTTCGTAGAGACACAAGAATCAGTAATAGAAGAGAAATTAAGTGAAAATGAATCATCCAAAGAGGAAGAGAAGCAAGGCGAAAATAATACAAGTCTAAAAAAAGCTCTCTCTCCAAGTTTAAAAAATTTCCAACAATTTGGAATCCAGAAGTTAAATGATTTCGTAAAAGGTACTGGAAAAGAAATGATAAGTGTTTCAACGATAAAAGAATCAGCGTTTTTACTTGTTGCAACATTAATCTTATCAACATTATTATCGGTGGTTATAGCAATTATCGCGAATCTCATATTAAAGAATCAGATCAATTTATTGTGGGGTCAGATGGTAGGTTCCTATGTGGAAGACTCAAAAGGAGGATTCCTAACCTTTTATCGACTTTTACGAATGTCATATTTACATACGTTAAGATTATCTGTGTCGACGATGGGCGGAAGTGTAGTATTAGGTATGAATGTACATATTTTGATATTAACATTGATTCCATTTGCATCAATGTTTATCGCTTGGAAACTGTTAAGTCATCAGTCGATAAGGTCCTCCTTAAAATTTTTATTTTCTGAGGAACCTGTTTTTAAAACTAAAAAAGTATTACCAATAACACTGAATTTTAGCTTGGTTTTAGCTATATTATACTTTGCAACATCCTTCATCCGGGTGAATGTAGCGAAGAACGAATTATTTGCAATGAAATTATCCTATGGCGCACTGAGCTCCATTTTTGGAACAATCTTGGTTACCTTAATATCGTGTTACATCATTACTGGAATCTTAAAACTAAGAGATAGAAAAATACTGACAGCAGGAAGTGTTTTGTGGAGCTTAAAGCAATATTATATGAAATACAGTATTGGGGTTATCGTGGTATCTATCTTAATTATTCTGATAACTGTAATACGTTCTAATATGTGGAAACAAATAGGGACTGTTTTGCTTTCTCTACCGAATATATTTCTTATTGCAGCAAATTCATTATCTTTTGGTGGAATTCAGACAATTAACAGAGGAGAGGTAGATACCTTAAGAAGCTCATTAAGTGGAGTTCAAGTTGTATGTTCTATTTTATTGGCACTTACATGGTGTATTTTCCTTTGGTATCTGCTCTATCAGACTTATCTAAAATTCGACAAATCGAATAAGAAGAATTACATAATAAATGTTGGAATCTTGTCTGGAATTATCCTAGTAATACAATTTGCTTTTTATTATATCTCAAAAGTGAGTATATCACTAAGCATGTTGGGAGAGGCAGAGGTAGGAGTAGGAATTAAAGTAAATATTCTCTTAAGTTTATTCGTACTGGTTCTAGTATCCGTAGGAGCTGCAGCTTGTGCTTATTACTTCCCGAATTTGCTTTATAAAAAGGGCAGTAAAGAGGAAGTATTATTAGTTGGAACATGGAAGCATCTTAATATGTCAGTACTGATAGCATTATCGATCCTTGTATGTCTTACATTTCTTGTAATGACGAAGAAGCAATCTGGCTCTGTGGAAAGTGGCTCTTTTACTGGAAAAGAGAACTATTCCAAAGAAGAAGCTTACACCATGATAGACCCGGAAAATATCGATGTTTTTTCCGACGGATTCGTATTTCGTGATTATAGCAGAATATACGCTTACCAAAAAGGTAAGGTGAAAAAAATTAGTCTTGATGAGGAATCATATTTTAGCGATTCTGATTATCATTTCTCCAAGACATCCGAACGCATATTAAAAGTTAGTCAGAATAGTGCTATGTTATTAGATAGTAAAGGGAAAGAGCTATATAAGCAAAAGGTCAGCTTTGATCAATTACTTTGTGCTACCACTGAATTTGATAAACTAGTGTTTTTAGTAGATGGAGATGTCACGTTATATGATAAAAAAGAGAATAATTTTACTGTATTAGATGGTATAACGAATTATGAATATGCCGATTTTTATTTCGACGAATCAGATGAGAATCTGTATCTAGTGGATAGTTCTATCCGTAGCTACAATCTTAAGTCAAAAACTATGGAAGTAGTGAAGGAACAGACACCAGAATATATACTAGATTCTAAAGATGATTTCACAGCAAAACTTTATTTGGTGGATGCAGGTAAATTAGTTTCACCGGTTGGAGATACCAAGATCAGATATTATGTTAGAAATATGATAAGAGAGTATGAATCCTATTGCGTCATTATAGAAAATGGGAAGGAAAGCCCTGTTCCCCTTCCAGATATGGTCTCTGCAGAAGCAATCAATAGGGAAGGAACTAAGTTTTTAGTGACCTTTACTGAGTATGGGGATTACTACCTCTATGATGCAGAGAAAGCAGAATTGACGAATATCTCCACTCAGATTCGCTATCTAACATCAAACAAAAAAGTTGAGGGGTAAGTTGGAAAGAATATATTTCTTTCCAACTTTAGAAAGGGGCATTGATATCAATATGAAAAAAATACAATTGTTTTTAGTATCTCTATTTTGTATGCTTGTGCTTTCTGCCTGTGGTGCTGAAATCACAACAACGACGAATATCAATAAAGATGGTTCTGGAGAGCTTATCGTAACTGCGGTAGCTTCCTCTTCCGAAGCAGAGTACCTGAATGGTGGTTTTGATGCATTAAATCAATTATTGCTAGATAAGGCACCTGAAGGGCTTGAGCTATCTGTAGTTTATGATGAAACCAATTCTGATTATACGTATTCTTATAAAATAGCATTTAAGGATTCAAATGACTATAATAATAAGATAGCTACACTGTTTGGAACCCAAGGTCTCGCAGAATTTACAGATACTTCCGATTATTTTACACATAAGATAATATATAAGGATTTAACCGATAAAGCACTTTTTATTGGTTGGGCTTTAAATGCTATTGATGAATCAGGAATTTGCAGTTATGATTCTTCTGAGATATATTCCTGGGGTTATCGTTATTTAAATTACGATGGAGAAGAAGTTTACTCTGGATATCAGGAACCTACCATGGAGAAGACGACAACTGTAGGTGTATCAAAGGTTAAGTGTTTTTCGGAGTATGATATTAATTCCAATGCAAGAAAGACATTAGAAATATACCTAAATACTGAGGATCTCGTAGGGATAAAAGAAGATGATATACTTTCCTATTTTAAAAAATTTGATCAAAATGTAGAATACAATGCTACAACAGGTACGATAACTTATCGTTTGGATAATCTTGAAAAGATAAATCAATTCTTATTATCCGTTATGAATTCAGACGGAGAAAATGATGTGTCAGAGCCACCGGTTAAGTTATCAGTTACGGATTCTTCTATTTTTGCTTTCTCTTATGAGTTAGAGGAATATTATAACCTTGGTAATCTTTTTAAAGCATTAAGGATGGATACCGATTATATTGATGTGTATTTGTCAGTGCCAGAAAATCTTAACTATGACTGGTATGATTTTACTTCTTACCAGGCTGCTAGTGAGGTAGCGGATGCAAAATATAATTATCAAGGTGCCTGTTATTATGATAGTTCTTTTAGCAGTAACTTTGAAGCAGAGCAGTCTGTTATGGTTAAGGATATTGATGTCAAATGTATCCTAGAAGATGATATGTCCGGAAAGCTAACAACTGAGTTTTCTTTTTTACCAAATGGCTGTGACATTGATGAGGCGAAATGTAAAGAGTTTTATAAAGACCTAGATCAGGAGATAGCTTATCAAGAGCAAGGAGACGCTGTGGTAGTTACCTTTACCAAGAAATTCGATAAAGGGGAAAGTTATAGTGATAAATCTAACGTTTTGCAGGTGAAGGAGTCTTCTCTTTCTAACCGTAAAACTAAGGTTTATACTTTTGATCATGTGTTTATGTTATCGGGCTTAGTTCCAATGGATGATTGTGAAGTTAATTATAAGATAATGGTTCCAGATTCTCTAAAGGTAACGTACTACCATTCCAACGAGAAAGTTCTTACAGGAAAAGAAACGGAAAGAATTCAGAAGAATGGATATTATACAGAAAGTATATCAACCTATGGAGGAACTGTTTCGGTCTCGGTAGCAATAGAAAAAGCGAATGTATTGTTTTATGTTATCGTAGTTGTTATCGTCGTGGCATTAGTGGGAGCTGCTGGGGTAATAATATTTTTATTTCTTAGAAAAAATAAAGCCAGAAAAGTAGGAATGGTGAAATCTGTAACTTCTATGGAAACTGTTAGTTCAGAGGAAATTGCTACTTCAAAGGAAACTACGAATCCTCAAGCAGAAGCTAAGGAAAATGAATAGGGCAAATCTCATCTACTTATCATGTAGTTTAGGATGAGAAGTTCTAGGAAAGAGAATAATTTGTAGGTTTAATACAATTAGCGAGGACATCTTGATACTTCTATAAGAGGCAAATATGCTTCCTATGAAATCAAGAGTGTTCTCGCTTTTTAATGATTCTAATAGAATTCTAACTTGCAAGAAAAGGGGTGCTGTAATAATATGATTACATAAGAAGAGAGATCGTGTCAGGCGAAGGGAAAACAGATTCATGAAGTAATTGCCTGAAAATAATAAGGAGGAGGTTTGTTATGCGGCATCGGATATCGAATGTATTATGGGGCTTATTTTGGATGGCTCTTGGTGTTATAATTGCAGGAAATGTGTTTCACTGGTGGGATGTATCATTATTTTTCCCAGGATGGTGGACCTTGTTTTTAATCGTTCCTTGTGGTATCTCAATCATCAGTAATGGATTTGGAGGATTTTCTCTCATTGGTCTGGTAGTTGGTATTATGTTACTGTTAAACAGTCAGGGTATTTTCTTAGCAGATACCGTAAGAAAGCTTATTGTTCCTGTTGTTTTAATTATTATCGGACTTAATATTTTAGTACGTACTGCATTTAATGGAAGCAGCAAAGTGAAGATACCGATACCAAAAGAATGTAGTTATGCAGCTACCTTTAGTGGGAATACGGTGCAATTTTCAAACCAACGATTTCAAGGAGCAGAGTTAAATTCTATCTTTGGAGGCGTTAAACTTGATTTAAGAAGTGCTATTATTGAGGAGAATGTTTGTATTGATGCAACCTCAATCTTTGGTGGTATTGATATTTATGTTCCAGAAAATATTCGTGTTAAGGTATCTTCCAGCTCCTTCTTCGGTGGAGTAAGTAATCACCGCAGACGAGTATCAGGAGAAGTACCAACAATCTATATTAATGCGACTTGTATGTTTGGAGGTGTAGATATCCGATGAGTCCTTTACAAAGAGTGATTAAGTATTTTGCTATGGGGTTTGCAGCATTTCTTATGGTAGGTATTTTATCTAGCATTGTTGCTGTAGTATCCGGAGTTGGTTACGGATTTAACTCCTATGAAGATAATAAGAATTATGTTAGTTTTACTAAGGATTTTGACAATGTAAAAAATCTAAATATCTCTAATCATGATAAGAAGCTTACCATAGTAAGTGGTGATACCGAGAAGGTCATTGTAGAAGTGAAAAATGTACCAGATACTCTAGAGGTAAAGGTTACTTCTGATGGTACACTCGTAATCGAAGATAAGAATAGATTTTATATTTCCTGGATATTCGGTTTAGCAGGGGATTGGAACCATGATATGGAGATCCTTGTGACGGTACCGCGTGACTTTACTGCAGGAAGAGTTGAACTTGATGGTGGTTCCGCTGCTATGGAGGTTGAAGATTTAACTGCGGATTATATGATTATTGATGGTGGTTCTGGAAGCTTTGTTGGGCGCAATCTATATGCTAAAAAGGCAAATATTAATTTTGGATCAGGATCAAACCGACTAGAATATGTGGAGTTTAAAAAAGGAAAGATGGATTGTGGCTCAGGGGATATAAAACTCCAGAACGCAATATTTACCGACGTTGAGATTGACGGTGGTTCAGGATCTCTCTCCTATTCCGGTCAATTGCTTGGAGAGACATACCTTGATGGTGGTAGTGGTAGAAATTCCTTTGAGTTAGTGGGAAAACGTGAGGATTACAGTATCGATTGTGACGGTGGTTCTGGCGGGTTATGGATTGACGGAAAAAGTGAAGATGATTATAAAGATCGAAATAGCGATGCTAACAATGAAATAAGAATCGATGGCGGTTCTGGGCGGATTGTTATTGATTTTTATAGTGAATAAATATAATATTAATCTTTAAGAGTTAAAAATAGGGATAAAAAATAAGAGTTAAAAATAAGGATTAACAACAAGGATTAATAATTAGGATTAAAAGCTAGATAAAAAACAAGGATTAATAAAATAGGATTATAAAGATTTAAAAACTAGGATTTAAAATGCCTAGTACTTAAAAAACTTTGATAGCTGTCTTAAAATCATTGTATCATCTAAGAGGTAGAACATATTTTTACCATATTAGGTTATCCAATCTTTTTGAGACAGTTTTTTATTACTAATATACTCATGAGGATGTTTCTCGTCTCTCGTAAAATTTTCACATCCTGTGGACAAATTCTTAGCAAGATTGCATTTTTATGGATATCGTGATAAAATACGCGTACAAAGTAACGAAAGAAGGATTAAACTATGGGGAAATATAATTTTGATAGATGGATAGAGCGGGCAGGTACCAATTGTGTTAAATACGATTTTGCAAAGGAATGGGGGTATTCTGGTGAGGAGCTATCACTTTGGGTAGCGGACATGGATTTTGAAACTGTACCAGAAATCACAGATGCCCTTGTGGAACGTGCAAAGCATGGAATTTATGGTTACTCCATGCCAAAGGAGAATTATTGGGATACTGTTATCTCCTTTATGGAAAAAGAACATAATTATAAAACAAAAAAAGAGTGGTATGTGAATACACCAGGAGTGGTATTTGCTATAGCGATGGCGATACGTGCTCTTACGAAAGATGGAGATTCTGTCTTAATACAAAGACCTGTGTATCACCCTTTTACAAAGATGGTTGAAAAAAATAATCGTAGATTGATAAATTCTCCTTTAAAAGAAGTAAAGTCGCAGGGGTCCATTCATTATGAGATCGACTTAGCAGACTTTGAAGAAAAAATCAGGTTACATAATGTAAAACTATTTATCTTATGCAACCCACATAATCCAGTTGGACGAGTATGGACGAAGGATGAACTGATTGCGATGGGTGATATTTGTAGAAAATATGGTGTCGTTGTTGTTTCTGACGAGATCCATTTTGACTTTATTTACCCAGGTTTTGTACACACATGCTTTGCTTCGATTAGCAAAGAATTTTCTGATATGACAATTACATGTACCTCACCAACAAAGACTTTTAATTTAGCTGGGTTACAAGTCTCTAATGTTATTATTGAAAATAATGAGCTCCGAGAAAAGGTGAATGAGGAGATAAAAAGCAATGGCTATGATGAACCAAATATCTTTGGAATGGTAGCATGCAAAGCTGCCTATGAGTTTGGAAAGCCATGGTTAGAGGAACTAAATGAGTACCTATTAGGAAATCTTAATTTTGTAAGAGAGTTTGTAAAGGAGCATTTGCCAAAGGTATCTCTCATTGAGCCAGAGGGAACTTATCTTCTATGGCTTGATTTTAGAGCATACCAGTTATCAAAAGAAGAGCTTGAAGAAAAGATTGTGAAAGAAGCAAAGCTGTGGTTAAATTCTGGATCGATGTTTGGAGAAGAAGGGGAAGGCTTTGAACGAATTAACATTGCAACTCCTAGAGCTTATTTAGAAAAGGCAATGAATCAATTAAAGTTGCTTTTTCTGAATTAAGGTAAAAACATTGAAAACAGACGTAAATTTAATAAATCATCAATATAAACTTAACGGATAGTTTAAAAATAGGTGTTATACTATAGGTAGAAAGTCCTTAGATTAGGGGGCGGGTGCAGAAAATGTATTTCTTTAGATATCTTGGGATAAGGACTGAAAGAGAAGTGAGAGTAAGAGAATAACAGTTGATATGTATGAATAAACGGAGGATTCAATATGAAGAAGGAAAGAGAGAAAGTGTTCCTATGGAATCGTAAGTTAAAGTGCGCCATGGTGCTTTTTACTTTTGTACTTGTATTAACCATTACGGGATGTAGCAATAAAAAGGATAAGCAAACTGCAGTGGATGATACACTTATAACACCAGAAGCAAGTAACAATGTAACAACTACACCACTCCCAACACCAGTAGCAATGACTCCAGCACCTGGAATTACGTTATCTCCGACACCAGAGGTAACTGTGACTCCAACGCCAACGAAGACCCCACTAGGAGATCTTTCGGAAGAAGAAGCACAAAAACTTGTTCTGGCAAAGCTAGATACTTCAAAATATAGCGTAGGTCTATCCGATGATCATTTAAATATCGATGGTGAATCCTACTATGTTTATGTTGTATCGGATTCCAACGGACCTATGGAGCCAGCTATTATTGTGAATAAGAAGAGTGGAACTCTTTATAGTTATGATGTAGATGGGAATGTAACTGCATTTACAAAGTTTCCATTAGATAATGTAGAGAGTGTAGATCAGAATGAAGATACGATAACAGAAGCAGAAGCATTGGAACTCTTAAAGAAGGTAAAAAAGGATAAGCTTGGATTAGTGAATACCCTATCACATTATAATGTCGTTGCAGATTCTTGGACTACTGTGGTTGCGGGAGAAGAATGCTATTGTTTTAATGTATTTGAAGGTCGTGCAGAGAATCAATTGGTAGGCATGTATTATGTTTCCGTTTCAGGAGAGAATATTTATCGTTTTGAAGAAGAAAGTTCAGATTTCACTAAAATAAATTAATATATAGGAGGCTTAATTTACCTTCTATGAGAACGAGAATAGTTCATGTAGTACTTATATGGGCTGTTCTCGTTTTCTTTGTTGTAGGGCTATCTTTAATAAACCACCGGCTAGGCCGGTGGATCACAATGGCTTCTAGCATTTTCATAATAAAACTCCTTTGTTATAATAAGTGTGGGTCTCAAACCGCACTAAATATAACAAAGGAGGTATCCAATTGGATAAGAATACATTATCACATACAACATGGGAATGTAAATATCATATTGTTTTTGCACCGAAATTTAGAAGGCAGATAATTTATGGAAGTATAAAGGCAGATGTTGCAAATATACTAAGTACATTGTGTAAAAGGAAAGGTGTAGAAATTATAGAGGCTGAATGCTGCAAAGATCACGTGCATATGCTAGTTAGAATACCACCGAATATAAGCGTTTCGGAATTCATGGGGTATTTGAAGGGAAAAAGTTCATTGATGATATTTGATAGACATTCAAATTTAAATACAAATATGGAAATAGAAAATTCTGGTGTAGAGGATACTTTGTAGATACAGTTGGAAAAAATGCAAAGAAAATAGAAGAATACATCAGAAGCCAGTTGATGGATGACCAAGCAGAAGATCAACTAAGTTTGAAAGAATTTATTGACCCGTTCACGGGTGAGCCAGTAATAAAAGGCAAATAATAAACCCTTGTAAGGGTTAGCCAGAGAAAGTGGTGCGGTTGGGGCCTTTACTTTCGAAGGACCTTTGAGGTCCATGCCGGCAATAGCCCCTTACAGGGGCAGAGCAAACCACCAGTTCACACTGGTGGTGCTGATTCTTATATAGTTCATGATAAAAATGATATATGATTCATGATAAAAATGATATATGGTTCATAGTAAAGATGATGATTGTTGAAAAGATTGTCACAAAATGATATAATTATTGGAATAATGATATGGTAAAAAGGGCATGGGGTGAAACGATGAAAGAGAAGATTGAGCAATTAGCAAAGGGTGTATTTGTCTATAATTTACCTGAGATTATCCTCTCAGAAGAATCGCTAGAACTCAATGTTGAGTGTGGGAGTATTTATAGTGGGACCTTTATTATACGTAATAGTCATAATACTAGGATGAAAGGTGTCTTATATTCTACCAATCGAAACTTACATATCGAGAATGATCGGTTTATTGGTGAAGTAACAACAATTCAGTATTGTTTTACAGCTATGTATCAGGAGACTCTTAGCGATTATCAGGAAGAGATTCATATAATTTCAGATTGTGGTGAATTTGTACTTCCGGTTACGATACATATCACTTCGCCAAGTTGTGAATCTTCCATAGGAAAGATAAAGAACTTATTTGAATTTGCTGGACTAGCGCAGACAAATTGGGAAGAAGCGAAAGATGTTTTTCAATCAGAGAAATTCGCACAAGTGATAGCTTATTATGATAACCAATATCTATCACTCTATCAAGCACTCATAAAGAGTAGTTCTGCCAGCCAAGCACTCGAAGAGTTTCTAATTGCTACCCACAAAAAAGTACCTGCTGTATATCAGGTAGATAAAACAGAACTTAGCTATGATGCAGGTCCATATAACTTTATGGATAAGATCATGATCAAAAAGGAAGGCTGGGGGCACTCTGAAGCTATTGTCGCTACAGATGCGAAATTTCTTAAACTTCAGAGTAATACACTACCAACAGAGAGTTTTACAGCTGGTGAAGCAGAACTTAATTTTGTTGTACAAACAGAAGGAATGAAGGAAGGGATACATTGTGGCAACATCTATGTCGATGTCGCTTTGCAGCGATTTGTTATAAAAGTTAGCGTTCGATGTAGCAGACAAAATGTAGGTAGGCGAACTGCTTTACGAAAAGAGAAGTCTTGCTATGTAAAGCTGACAGAGAATTACTTAAACTTTCGCTTGGACAGGATTTCTTCATCGAAATATGTAAGTGAAGCAGAGAGTATGTTACTTAACTTACTATCTGGAGAAAAAGAAAATATACTTTTTGAATTATACCACCTTCATCTTAAATTAATTTCAGGAAAAGAAGGGATGGTTACCGCAACTTTTGAGGCACTGGAGCAAAAGAAAGAGGAACTTAAGAAGACGGAACCAGTGGCATATGGAATTTTTCTATATTTAACAACATTACGCAAAAAAACAAATCAGGATACTCTTAGTATATTTCAAGAGGTAAGGGAATTGGCGGATGAATATCCAAAAGAATTGTTTCTCTTTTGGTGTCAGTTATACTTAAATAAGTCGTATACTACAAATTCGGCAGAAAAATTCAAAGATATGAAGGAGCGTTTTGAGCAAGGGATTCATAGCCCAATCTTATATTATGAAGCAGCCCTTTTACTTCGTGAGGATACTCTTTTGTTAAGAGAGTTAGAAACGTTTGAATTACAAGTAATCTCATTTGCTCTCAGAAATCACTTTTTGAAGAAAGAAACTGCAACTACGGTAGCTTATTTGGCAAGCAAGTGTAAGGTTCCTCACAGACTTTTACTTAAAATATTGAACCAGATCTATGAACAATTTGAATTAAAGGATGCTCTCTATGCGATGATAAGTATCTTGATACGAGGGCATAAGAGAGAAACTCACTATCATCGTTATTATAAGCTTGGAATGGAACAGCAGCTAAGAATTACTGAACTTCCAGAATACTATATTTATAGTATGGGAGAGGAGTATCAAGAGATACATCCTGCAGTAATCTCATACTTTTCTTACGAGAATAAGCTTCCAGATAGAAAAAAAGCGTTCTATTATGCTTGTTTACTAACCAAACATAGTGATAATTTGTCTTTTTTAGAACAATATCGCGTGGAAATATTACAGTTTTTAAAACGTCAGCTGCTTGCGGGTGTATTTAATCGCCATCTGATGGTTCTGGCAGATGCATTACTTCCGAATACACCAGTAGACACAGAACTTGCTGAAATGATACCTAAAATTGCGTTTATTCATGAAGTAACTTGTGAAAATCCCAATATTAAGAGTGTTGCTATTGTTCACAAGGAGTTACAGGAGGAATGTATTGTTCCATTAATAGAGGGTCATGCTTTTGTGAATCTCTATACAGATCAAGCGCAGATATTTTTCATTGATTATAGCGAGAAGCGTTATTATACTTTGATTTCGTACACTTTAAAGAAGTTGACTCATCTAACACCTTTATTAGAAACTTGTTATTCAATAAACCCTGATCAAGCGGAATTAATTTTATATTTATCAGAGAAAGCACAATTTTATCAAAAGTTTGATGAGTATACAATTGAGCTAAGAAAGAGAGTAGCACAGCTTTCAACGTTAACCAAGGAATACCGAAGAGATTTTGTTCAAACGCTAATACATTACTATTATGATAATTTTGAAGGTGAAATCTTAGAAAGTTATCTAAAGAATATTGATTTAAAGGTATTTGAGCAACAAAGTCGGTATAAGTTGATTGATTTTATGATACTGCGTGAATTATATCCAATTGCACTTCATGCGATGGAGGAGCTAGGGTATGAAGGCGTTGAGCTAAAGAAGCTTCAGAAATTATGTTATCGTTTGCTAACGAATGCAGATGGTGTACCGCAAAATAAAGAGATCTTATTGCAAATAACATTTTACTTATTTAAGAAAGGGAAGTATGAAGAAGCAAGCCTTTCTTACTTGGTGAAATATTTTTATGGCACGACAGCCCAGATGTATGAATTATGGAAAATAGCTAAAGAAAATGGCATAGATACCCTTGATTTAGAAGAGCGCCTTTTGGGACAAATGTTATTTGCAGAAAGCTATGTTGGGAATGCGATGCAGGTATTTTTATCCTATTATAATAAAGGCTGTAATAAGAAGTTAATCCGTGCATTTCTTTCATTTTATAGTTATAAATATCTGGTACGTGACCGTGTTACAGAAACAGAATTGTTTGAGGTTATCCGAAAAGAACTAAATTATGAGGAGAATGACGTAGCATTACTTGCAATATTGAAGCACTATTCCACGAAGGAACAGTTAACAGATAATGAAGTGAAATTTATTGATTATCATTTGAGTAGATTGGTTCAGAAGGGAGTTGTACTACCATTTTTTAAAGAGTTTCAAAGAAATATGAGCATTCCTCAGCAGATGTTTGATAAATGTTATGTAGAATATCGTACAAATCCCCAACATCGCGTTATGATACACTATTCTTATGGAAATGAGAATGGAGAAGATGCTTTTATCACAGAAGAAATGCAAAATCAGTGTTATGGTATCTACGTTAAAGAATTTATACTGTTCTATAACGAAGAATTGCAGTATTATATTACAGAAATTACTGAACAAGGAGAAGAGATAACAGAAAGTAAAACTTTAGTTGGAAATCTTGAAGAAGAGACAACGAAAGAAAACTGTTATACGTGGCTAAATCATATTATCGAAGCGAGAGAGTTAAAGGATGAGGCAACTGTTTTGCAACTTTTAGATACTTATATAAAGCAAAAATATACAATTGATACATTATTCGGACCTATTCACTAGAGAGAGGAGGAAACCATGGGGGAAGGAAAACAATTATTACTTGGTTTTGAGATTACCAATGAAACCTCACAAATTTATTATTATCAGATGCAGAACCAAGATGCTATTCCTATTTTTATGACACCAAACCAATCCAATCCATTGTTTCCTACCTGCTTAGCAGTCAAGGAATCCACAAAGGAATGGATGATAGGGGAAGAGGCACTGCGTCTTTTTGATCTTGGGGGGGCAGCCTTAATTGATAATTTACTTCATAAAGCAGAAAACAAGGAAAGTGTAACAGTTTACGGAGCAACCTTCACCCCGGAAATGCTACTCACGAAGTTTTTTAAAAGAGCATTCATGGTAGTAAGGCAACAGTTTCTAAATAGCAGCATACAAAAGTTAGTAATTACCGTACCTAATCTTACACCGACCATGACAGAACTTATTTATCAAAGCTTAGAGGAATTAGGGCTTCTTAAGTGTAGGGTACATATTATAAGTCAAGTGCAAAGCTATATGTATTATGTACTTAGCCAGAAGGCGGAAATTTGGGCACATGATGTTTCATTGTTTACTTACGATGAAACAGGATTGTTTTATTATAATCTAACCGTTAATCGAAGAATGCAGCCATACGCCATCATTGTGAATCGTATGGATTTAAGTAATGAACTGACACCAGAGCTATTAGAACAAGAACCGCTAGAGCGTGTTGTGTACCGTCTGGAAAAGTTAATCAATCAAGTGTTGTATAAACGTTTAACAAGTGCTGTGTTTGTAACAGGAAAGGGATTTGAAGGAAACTGGATTCGTGAGGTGTTAATTCGTTTAAGTAAATCACGCCGTGTTTTTATAGGACAGAATTTATATGCAAAGGGAGCATGCCTAGCTGCGAAGGGATTTATTGATGATAGCTTCTCAAATTATTTATTCCTTAGTGACGAGATGATTACATCTACTATCTCTTTACGACTATATGAGAATGCAAAAGAAATAGATTATGTAATGGTAAAAGCGGGAACTCCATGGTGGAAAGCAAACAAAACAGTTACAGTTATACTTGATCAGACGAAGGAATTATCTTTTACAGTAACCAATCTTTTAAATAGGGAGCCACTTCATGAGGTACTATCATTGGACGGACTCTTAGAGAGAGAAAATAAGACGATTCGTCTTTCGATAACGGTTCACTTTATAGATCGATTGACAGCGCTTGTTACTGTTCGTGATGTTGGATTTGGCGTTTTTTATGAGACAAATTATCGTATTTGGGAGCAAATGCTTACCTTATAGACAGGAGGATAGCGATGGGAAAATTAATTCTTTGTACAGGGGATACGGCAAAAGAACCATATTGTTTCAAGCTAACAGGTACTCTAGTCTATACGATTGAAGAGCTTTGCTACTATATCTGTCATAATCTGGAAACGATTAGTGAGGAACTATTTAATCAGGAGTTAATCGTCTTTATTAGAGAAGAATTAGGCCTAAAAGAGAGGGCAGATTTTCTTGAGGAATTGCTGCGAAAGAAAGCTGGTATTAAGGATCTAGTGGTTAGTATTCTTTGTAGTTGTGACTTATATGATAAGAACGAGATAAATCAACTACTTGCTGAAATTGATATTTTATTTCGATTAACTCCAGTACAAAGAAAAAAAAGACAAGCGGATTATTGTATCTCCCATCATCAGTATAAAGAAGCGAGAAAAGTATACATGGCTATTTTAAATAGTAGGGAGTTTACGGAGTTAACTAGTGAAGAATATGGAGATATCCTTCATAATTTGGGAGTCTTAGATACGAGAACTGGTGCTTTTAAAGTAGCTGCAGAAAAATTCCGAGAGGCATACGAGCGAAATCATAATGAGATGTCGCTAAAACAATATCTTTATGCATTAAGGTGTAGTAATCAGGATGCTTTGTTTGAAAGAGAAATTAAATTGCTTGTGGATAATAGAGAATTATTAAAACAAATAGAAGAAGAGCTTTATCATGCCTTGGATGCCTCGGAATATACTGGACTTTATGCCGAGGTGATAAGACTTTCAGAGCTAAAAGAAAGTGGTAAGTTCACAGAGTTTTATGAACGCTTGAACGAGCTTATTACTCAGCTAAAAACAGAATACCGCAAGGATAGTATATAGAAAAGAGGAATGATATGGGTTTATTTTCATCTCGAAAGAAGAATATAGAAGACGAACGAATAGAAACTACAGATTTTGTTCAGATGTCTGTGGAGGAGGCGTTAAAAAAGTATGCAAGTTCCTCCCTGGATCAATCTCAAGATCTTATTGAGGAGGAGAATCTTTCTTTTCGAGAGAAGAGGAAAAGGAAAAAAGAGCAGGCAAAGAATAAGAAAAATAGTAAGCTACTAGAAACAAAAGGCTTGAATCCATTTCAAGGTGAATTAAAAGAGGAAGACATCGGAAATGTGATTAAGGACCATAAAAGCCAGATACTTGAGTTAACTGCTCAGCTAGAAGAAACGAAACAAGAGTATGAAGCAGTGACTGCCTATCTCTCTGATATTCAAAAAATTGAGCAAATTCCAGATGGTCAAAAAAAGCCTTATTTGGATGCGGCTAATAAAATAATCAACTTTGAAAAAGAGAGAAAGATGTATCTAAACATCGATCGTAAGCTATCAGAATCTCAGTTTGCAGAGATGAACAGGTTGGAGGAGGATATTAAGCGAGAACTTCCAAAGTTAAGGGAGCAGGAACAATATCAGCAACTGATTAAAGAAGATCTTCGTCAGCTTGAGGGAGAGAAAGGTGTATTAAATTACGACAGAGAACAGGCAATTTCGAAAACAAAATTTCTAAAAAAATTAGCAAGTTGGGGCTTTATTATGATTCTTTTCTTATTTGCAGGATTATTCTTATTGGATAGTAAGGTAGAGGTTAATTTATCGTTGCCAATAATAATGACTGGTTTTTTTGGAGTTTTTCTCGTTGCCTATATCATCTACGATACTAGAAGATGCTCCTATAAGCTAAAGATGGCAGAACTAAAATTAAATCGTGCGGTTGCATTAATTAATAAAGTAAAATTAAAGTATGTAAATTGTACTGCAACCTTAGAATATTCTTATGAGAAATACCATACCACTGGATACCAAGAGCTTATGGTTAGATATCAATTGTTTTTAAAAGAGAGGGAAGAATTAGAGCGATTAGAGCAAAATACCGAACTATTGGGTTACTATCAAGAAGAGTTAGTGAAGGAACTTCGAAAGCATGGGATAGATGATGCAGAAGTCTGGGGATATCAAGCAGATGCCTTACTTGATAAAAAAGAGATGGTTGAGGTTCGTCACCGACTTAATGTGCGTAGACAAAAGCTTCGTGAGCGTATCGATTTATGTGCGAAACAACTGGATTTAGTTCGTAATTCATTGGAAGGAATACGAACTAGAAATCCTGGGTATGAGAGTGAAATGATATAGGAAAATAACAGCTGTCGTACAATGGATCTGCGATAGTACTTGTTACAAAGGATTATATTAACAGTATAACAAAGCGTCTTAAAATTAAGTGAACTCCGTTATCAGACAAACGATATTGTCTAAGGAAAGGGATTCACTTTATATTAAGACGCATTTTTTGTATTTTTTTCTATGATGCTATTTTACAGAACCTTTATTGGTATTTCTATAGTTCATAATGGCAGTATTTGATAATTGATAAATAAGTGAGGCCATTTCCTTGCTTTTAATATTATATTCACACTGAATCCAGTGTTGAATGACACTTAAGCTTCCCATAATTACAAAATTATAGATATATTCTGAGATATCAGGAGGGCAGTTTAGCATGACAGCAGCATTTAGATGAGCTAAGATGTCCTTCATAAATTTTGTCTGGAACGATAAGTTTTCCTGCGGTCTTAATAGTGTATTAAAAATCATGGAGTTATCTTTGATATAATCTAAAAATGTAATTAGATAAGGAAGAGTATCTTGATTAGAATCCACTTTTCCGAGAAATTCTTTGGCATTATCTAAAACTTCATTCTCTAATTCCACTAACAAGGAAACTGGATCAGTATAATAAAGATAGAATGTGGAGCGATTAATACCTGCATTCTCACAGAGCTCTTTCACAGTGATTTTTTCTACGGGTTTCTCATGCATTATTTCTATAAGGCTATTCTTTAATAACATTTTTGATAATTTCACTCTTTGGTTACTTTTTTCTGCCATGCAAGAATCCTCCATACAAAAAGAATAATTTTTGTTCGTAATACGACATCTGCAGAATATTTGTTGAGATAACAACAGATGAAGTTAAACTGATGGTTGTTAATCCAACACAGTGTAGATATGATTAGTAATAAGATAACCGATCAAATCGTAACAATAAATTCTTTGCTATTTATGATAGTTGAAATAAATGGAACTGTCAACAGGGTTCAATTAGAGGATGTGAAACAATAAAACATTCAAAAATAGCTTATCGACATGTGTGCTAAAGCATACAAAAAGGAGTTCGTGTGAAAAACTAATTTTTTCTCACACGAGTTTGAGCTGTTACCCAAGTTCGCAGGATTGCGACAGAACGGAGGTAAGCATGAAAAAGACAAGAGTCTTATTAACTGGATCTACTGGCACTATGGGATACAGTGTTCTGAAAGAACTGGTGAAGGAGCTAGATAAGTTTGAGTTAATACTAATGGTCCGCCACATGGATCCAAGGAAAGAGTTAATACAGCCCTACGAGAAAGTAAGTGGTGTGGAAATATATTGGGGAGATTTAACAAATTATGCAGAGGTATTCGCTTGTGTGAAACGTGCAGATATCATATTACATGTTGCTGCCTTTGTTTCACCGGCAGCAGATTATGATCCACTTCTTGCAATGAAAACCAACTATGGTTCCACAAAAAATATACTAACTGCAATCAAGGAGCAAAATCGTTTAGCAGAAGCAAAACTTGTGTATATTGGTACAGTCGCAGAGACGGGAGATCGAAGGCCTCCGATACATTGGGGAAGAGTAGGTGATCCGATAAAACCAAGTATTTTTGATTATTATGCAGTGTCAAAGGTCGCAGCAGAACGCATTGTGATTGAGTCAGGATTAACTTACTGGGTAAGTCTTAGACAAACTGGGATCATGGGGGCGGCAATGAGTAAAATCAATGATCCAATCCTATTCCATAATGGACTTCATAATGTATTGGAATATGTTTCTGATCGTGATTCGGGGAGGTTACTGCGAAATCTTTGTATGATGGAACATCAAGGAGAGTTAAGTCCAGAGTTTTGGAAACATATCTACAATGTTGGTGGCGGTGAGACTTGTCGTGTTGATACTTATTCAATGTTTCAAGATGTATTTGGTGCTATTGGGATAAAAGAGTTAGATTATGTGATTAGCCCAAAATGGTTTGCTACGAAAAATTTTCATGGTCAATATTATTTGGATTCAGATAAGCTTGAGGAGTTTCTTCATTTTCGTCAAGATTCCATGACGTATTTTTATGAAGAGTATATTAAGAATTTAGGGATAACAGCATCGATATCAAAAGTTATCTGTAAGCTGCCAGGTGGTCAGAAGTTAATGGGAGGTATCTTAAAGAAAGTTTTTTTAAAGATGGCAAGAACAGAACATGGGACGATACACTTTATAGAGAATCATATGGAGAATCAAATTGCTGCATATTGGGGAAGTAAAAGTGAGTGGGAGCAGATACCAGAATCGGTTCATGACTTGGTAAGACCAAAAGACTGGAACCAAATAACAGTGCTGGACCATGGATATGACGAAGAAAAACCTAAGAACAAGTTAAAACTTAGTGATATGAGTGAAGCTGCCATATTTCGTGGAGGAAAACTGGATTCAATTAGCATGGAACAGGGAGACTTAAGTACTCCGCTTACCTATACATGTGCATTTGGACATACCTTTGAAGCTAGTCCAAAGCTTATATTAGAGGGAGGTCACTGGTGTCCTGTATGTGAACGAGAAAGTTGGAATTATGGAAGGAGGGCAATGGTAGATCCATTTTTTGCGCAAGTATGGAAACCGCTACATGATGGGGAGGAGCCACAGAAGGAATATAAAAAGATAGTGAATGAACTTATGGTTTAAAAAATGCCCAGTAGAATACTACTAATAAGTGGATATAGTATTCTACTGGGCATTCACATAGATGAAGTATTTCATAATAAGATATAAAGTAGATAACAAAGAGCACGGATTGTTAGTTAGGCTTTAAATGCTAGGAGAATGAACAATTATGTTCGATTTACTGTATATCTTTATAACACCAATACCAATCCTTACATTCTAATCCTTCTCCTGTTGGATTGTTTTCTCTGTTTACCAATTGATCATAAGTGGCAGGAGCGGGTACCATAACTGGATCGCCAGGGTGCCAGCATGCAGGTGTAACAACATTAAATTCATCTGTAGTCTGAAGTGCATGTAATAAACGAATAATTTCTGCGATACAGCGACCATTCGTGAGTGGGTAGATTAAGATAGCGCGAACAACTTGTTTTGGGTCAATAAAATATACATTACGGACAGTTGAAGTAGTACTTACATCAGGAGCGATCATGCCGTATAACCTTGCGATATCGCCGGAGCGATCCGCTATTATTGGGAATGGAATCTGAACACCAGTATTTAGGTAAATGTTATTCACCCAAGCAAGGTGAGATGGATTACTATCAATACTAAGTCCAATCAGACTAGTATTTAGTTTATCGAAGGTTGGAGCGTGCTGTGCAAATGCGATAAATTCAGTAGTACATACTGGGGTGAAATCACCAGGATGAGAAAATAAAATAACCCAACGTCCTTTATAATCAGACATTTTCATTGGACCAAAGGTTGTTACTGCTTTGAAATCCGGTGCAGTCATACCGATACTAAGATGATTATTTTCCAAGGAAGTGCCTCCAAAGAATAGCTTATCAGTAATATGATATGCAGAGGAAATAAAGCCGTTACAGCAGAGTGACAAGTAAAATAAGTTCTATTCCTAGATTTTTTAGATATGCAGTTTAAAATTGACTCTAGAGAGGCGTTCTAGTTATAAAAAATCCTTTCGAAATTCCCGTGGTGATGATTTCACTAGCTGAAAAAACACACGATTAAAGGTACGTTGTGTAGCAAACCCACATTCATATGCTATTTCGGTGATAGTTTTTTCTGTATTTTGAAGCAAGTGTTTTGCATAACTAACTCTCAATTCCATTACATAATGAGTTAAGGTACAATGAACTCGCTCAGAAAATAACCGTGACACATAAGAAGGATGGAAGCCTAAATGGGAAGCCAAATCCTTCAGAGTAAACTGTTCTAAATAGTGCGCTTCTACAAAAAGCAATAGGGAAGGGAGGATATCGCAACAAGGAGAAGTTGCTTTTTCTGTAAAGGTTGCTTGTTTTAGGATAAGAGAGAAAATAACGGAGAGATAACTTAACATTAACTCTTGATTACGGTCGATTCTCCATTCTTCTAATAGCATCTGAATAAAAGGTGTTATTTTTTTTGTCTGTTCCTTTTGAAAAAAAGGTGAAGTAAATTCTTTTTGGTAATAAGGTTTAAACATAGGCAGTGTACTCGGAGATATAATGCAGAGTATATATTCGCAGTTATCTGGTGTCTCATAGGAATGGATTGAATTTGGTAAAGCAACCATTATTTCAGATTCTTGTAGTATATATGTTTGTTGATTGCAGGTGGCTTCTACAGCCCCCTTTTTACAGATCAATATTTCGATTTCCTTATGTAGATGAGGAGGAAATGTCATATCGGTACCCTCATATAAATTAATCATTTGTGACTTCTTTTCGTAAAATAGTTTCACTGATAATCCTCCCTATATGCTCATCTATTATTTATATTATACAGAAATATTAAATAACTTACAATGTCTTATAGGTAAAAATATGACTACTTTATCTAAGCTATTTTCTTTCACTTATTTCCTTTTATTGTTACACTAAGAATTAATCAAGGGAGTCAATCGTTACTTGTATTCGCAGGCAAGATTGCTAATATTATGAGTAGCGAAAAAACGTAGAAAAGAGGTAAGGCTAAAATATTAGATACTAATTTTAAACCTCCCAAGTTGTAAACGTGCAAGAGCACGCAGAAAGGAGTAACGATGAAAAAAGCATTAATAGTTCAAGGTGGATGGGATGGTCATGAGCCAGTTTTAGTTAGTAAGGTATTTCGAAAAATGTTAGAAGAGGAAGGCTTTTTGGTAGAAGTATACGATACCCTAGAATGTTTATCAGATGCTGAAAAGTTAAAAAGTTATAACTTAATTGTTCCAGTTTGGACAATGGGAACTATTCCATCTTCTTATGTACATAATGTATCATTAGCGGTTTCCTCAGGTACTGGACTTGCAGGATGTCATGGTGGAATGTGTGATGCGTTTCGTAATGAGGTGGAGTGGCAGTTTATGACGGGCGCTCAGTGGGTAGCTCATCCTGGAAATGATGGTGTTGAGTACATGGTGCATGTATCAAATGATGACTACTTTACGAAAGGACTTTCTGATTTTAAAGTTTGTTCTGAACAATATTATCTTCATGTTGATCCAGCGATCAAAATCTATGCTACCACCACATTTCCAGTAGTGGATGGACCTCATGCTGCGAATGGAAATGTAGAAATGCCTGTTGTTTATACAAAGATGTTTGGAGAAGGAAAAGTATTCTATACCTCACTCGGACATCATGCGGATATATTTGATATTCCAGAAGCGTATGAGATTATGAGACGTGGATTTTGCTATGCAGCGAGACAGTAGCAACAAGAAGAATTTCATATAAGCAATGAATTATAGAGAGTTACTCTTAGAAAACAAGTAGGAATCGGAGGTTATCATGGAGAAAGTTAACGTTGGAATTATAGGCTGTGGAAACATTAGTAATATTTATATGCAAAATATTACGAAACTTTTTATCAATTTAAATCTTTATGCGGTTTGTGATTTGGACGAAGAGAAAGCGAAGGTAGCGGCTGAAAAGTTCCAAATAGAGCATGTACTAACCTATGAGGAAATGATACATTCCTCAGAAATAACTATGATATTAAATTTAACGACACCGAAAAGTCATTATTCCATATGCAAAGATGCGCTATTAGCTGGAAAACATGTCTATGTGGAAAAACCTCTTTCGTTGAAATTAGAAGAAGGTAAGGAGTTAGTCGTCTTAGCCAGAGAAAAGAAATTATTGCTTGGATGTGCACCAGATACTTTTCTCGGAGCAGGTATCCAGACTTGCATCAAAGCAATTAACGATGGCTATATCGGAGAGGTAATTGGAGCTACAGCATTTATGATGTGTCATGGACATGAAAGCTGGCATCCAGATCCAGAGTTTTATTATCAGACAGGTGGTGGACCGATGTTTGATATGGGGCCATATTACCTAACTGCTCTGGTTTCCATGATTGGACCTGTGAAAGAAGTAGTTGGAATGAATTCGATTACGTTTCCAACTAGAACAATAACGAGTGAGAAAAAGTTTGGAGAGGTAGTCCCAGTAGAAGTTCCAACGCATGTTACTGGGTTGCTGCGCTTTGAAAATGGAGCAATTGGTAATATCATTACAAGCTTTGATGTATGGGGATCCACTTTACCGAGAATTGAAGTTTATGGTACGAGAGGTAGTTTAATTGTACCTGATCCAAATTGTTTTGATGGAGAAGTTCTTATGAAACAGTATTTTTCCAAATCCTTTGAAGCTTTTCCTTTAAGCAGTATCTATAACATGAATAGCCGTGGCGCTGGATTATCAGATATGGCAAACTGCGTATTAAATCAAACAGATCATAATCGGGCCAGTGGGGAATTGGCTTGTCATGTGTTAGAGATTATGCATGCTTTGCATACCAGTCAGAAGACAAAAGCTTTTGTTGAGTTAACCACGCATTGTAACCCTCCGAAACCTTTAGAGATGAATCTGATACAAGGTAGTATTTCATAAATAATTATTTTTTCATGGCAGTATTGAATCTACGAAAAGATTCCGTACTGCCATGAATACCATAGTGAAAAACCTAGATACTACATAACAGAGATTATTGTAATTTATAATAGATGATGTTAGGTAGGTAAGTGTACATGTTTCAGCCAGAAAGAGTGATTTTTGAAAAAGAAGCCCTACAATACCCTTTAGGGCAAAAGCTTTATCAAAGCTTTTTGACAGAGTCCAAGGTAGAGCTATATGAAGCAGCTGGGAATCGGATTAACACGCATATCCCAGGGGCGGGATTATTTGATAAATACCGTGCGGGAAAGCAAACCTTAGTTGTTGGTGTTAAGAAAAGTTTAAAATTTCAAACCTGTAAGCCTTCTGCCCATTATCAATTACCGATTGTTAGTGGTTGTATGGGTCAGTGTGAATACTGTTATTTAAATACACAACTGGGTGATAAACCTTTTGTAAAAGTCCATGTAAATATTGAGGAGATTTTAGAGCAAGCGATGAAATATACGAGGGAGCGGGTACCTAATATCACAATATTTGAAGGATCAGCGACTTCAGATCCAGTTCCAGTTGAAAACTATACGAATGCACTTTCAAAATGCATCACTTATTTTGGGGAGCAAGAACTGACTAGGTTTCGTTTTGTAAGCAAGTATACGGATGTGGATTCCCTTCTTAAGCTAAAACATAATGGACATACGGAAATAAGATTTAGTATCAACACAGAGAGAATAATCCAAAATTATGAACATCATACACCGAAAGCAGTCCATCGTATTGAGGCAGCAGCAAAGGTAGCAAGAAGTGGTTATCCGGTTGGTTTTTTAATTGCACCGGTTTTCCTATATGAAAACTGGAAGGAAGAGTATACTGACCTAATTAGTTATTTAAGTGAACAGTTTTCTAAGAATTTATGTTCCACGCTGACCTTTGAAGTTATTTCTCATCGATATACCTTAAGAGCTAAAGATAGGATTTTTGAGGTTTTCCCAGAAACTAAGTTGCCTATGGAAGAAAAAGACAGAGTATTTCAATATGGTCAATTCGGATATGGAAAATACAAATACACCAAAGATCAATTAAAGGAGATGGAGCAGTTTTTTACGGAAGTAATAAAGAGGAAGATACCTGAGAGTAAGATATTGTATATTATATAAAAATAGTGGGATAGAAATAGACCTGTGATATGAGTCGTGGTTAAAGTGGATGAAGTATAGTAAAAAAGTAGTTTTCTGTAGGCAGAATAGAAGAACAAAAAAATAGGGGAATATACAAAGCAAAATACAACGTAAATACAAAATACAGAATAATATACAGCGTAAATGACAGTAATATAAAAGAGGTATTAGGTAGAGCATGCAAATTATTGGAACTCTACCTTTTAGCTCTTTTCTTATAGTCTTGCTTTTTGTTACAGTTACAAGTTATAATAAACCTAGAATTATAGTTGCTGCATTGGAGTGTTAAGTGTGAGTAAAGGCATCTACTTATCATTTGGGTTTGATGTCAATGCCACAGATTGGAGAAATTATGAAAGTAACCTATATTTATCACAGTTGCTTTACAGTGGAAGAACAGGATGTTGTATTAATTTTTGACTATTTCAAAGGTGACTTACCTCAGTTTGATAATGAGAAGAAGATTTATGTTTTTTCCAGTCATAAGCACGCGGATCATTTTAACAGAATGATATTTGAACTTGCTAAGGATTATAAGAATATTTCATTTTTATTATCAAATGACATTAAAATGAACGAAAAATATATGGAGCGAATTCAAATCCCACAAGAAGCAAGAGATAAAATACAATATATGCATAAAAATGAAACCCATCAGATATCTAAGGATCTAAAGGTGGAAACCTTAACCTCTACGGATGAGGGGGTAGCTTTTGTTGTAACATTATTTGATAAGATCATTTACTTTGCAGGCGATTTAAATTGGTGGACCTGGAAAGGGGAGACCGAAGAGGAATATCAGGATATGACGAACCGTTTCTTAACTGAAATAAAGAAACTAAAGGGACGACATCTTGATCTTGCATTTCTACCACTGGATGGAAGACAGGAAGAAAGATTTTATCTAGGATTTGATCATGTTATGCGAGAAGCGAAGGTTTGTAATGCATTTCCTATGCATTATTGGGAAAAACCAGAGGCTATTAAGAAATTAAAAGAGATGGATGTTTCGAAAGATTATAGAGATAGAATATTAGATGTGGTGGAACCAGGACAAGTGTTTGAGTGCTAACACATTAATAAAAGTCAGGCTTTTTTTTATTAGAACCATAATATAACGATCATTCAGAAATGGGAAAAGGAGATTTTATGAATTTTAAATTTGCACATAATAATTTTAACGTATTAGATTTAGAAAAATCATTAGCATTCTATGAGGAAGCGCTAGGACTAAAGGAAGTGCGTAGACATGAGTCAAAAGATTTCACACTAGTTTACTTAGGAGATGGAAGTACAACACATAGCCTCGAGTTAACCTATCTTCATGACCGCAAAGAAGCTTATAACTTAGGAGAAAATGAGTTTCATTTGGCCTTTGTGGTTGATGATTACGAAGCAGCTTTAAAGAAGCATAAAGAAATGAATTGTGTGATTTATGAAAATCCTAACATGAACATTTACTTTATTGTAGATCCAGATGGTTATTGGTTAGAGATTGTTCCAACGAAAAAATAGTTTTTCTGGGAAAATTTTCAGGAGCAAATTTTACTTCTGATAATGAAAAAGCCTTGACAATTAAGAGAAGTTTGCATATGATAAGAAATAGTTAAATTTCCTAAAAAATTGTCATAATTTCATAGGATAAATGTAGTGATGGAGAGGATTACATAAGTAACCTTGTCAGAGAGAACAATCCATTGGCTGTAAGGTTGTTTCAAGAAGTACTTATCGAAGGTAGCTCCGGAACAGTGTTTCTGAAACTTTAAGTAGCGTGTAGGAAATGCCGGGAAGTCCCGTTATAGACGAGCGTTTTTGTTAGAAGACGCGAAAGAGGTGAATTCTAGAATAGTTTATTGTCACAATCGGTGACAAGGTTAGAAATAGTTCTAGTTCACAAATTAAGGTGGTACCACGGTTCTTCGTCCTTATCGGCGAAGAACCTTTTTTTATGTGAGTATCTTTGTGGAAAGCTAATGTTTAGAGTAAGTTTATATTATTGGTAAATTAAGTTGAATAATTTTGAACGATAGGAAAGGAGATTCTTATGCAGAAAGAGTTAGCAAAAACCTATGCTCCAAAGGACATAGAAGACAGATTGTATGAGAAATGGCTGGAAAAGAAGTATTTTCATGCCGAAGTTGATAAGACAAAGAAACCATTTACGATTGTGATTCCACCACCAAATATCACTGGACAGCTTCACATGGGGCATGCACTTGACAATACCATGCAGGACATTTTAATCCGTTTTAAGAGAATGCAAGGTTTTAATGCACTTTGGCAGCCAGGTACAGACCATGCTTCCATTGCAACAGAAGTTAAGATTATTGAGGCTCTAAAGAAGGAAGGCATTGATAAAGACCAGCTTGGTCGAGAAGGCTTCTTAAAGAGAGCCTGGGAGTGGAAAGACGAATACGGCGGACGTATTATTGAACAGCTTAAGAAATTAGGTTCTTCCTGTGACTGGGACAGAGAAAGATTTACGATGGATGAAGGCTGCTCAAAGGCAGTAGAAGAAGTATTTGTAAAGATGTATGAGAAGGGAATGATTTATAAAGGTTCTCGTATCATTAACTGGTGTCCGGTTTGCCATACTTCTATCTCTGATGCTGAGGTTGAATATGAAGATCAGGCAGGTCATTTCTGGCATATTAAGTATCCGGTAGTAGGTACAGATGAGTATCTTTGTTTTGCAACTACAAGACCAGAGACTATGCTTGGTGATACAGCGGTTGCGGTTCATCCAGAAGATGAGCGTTACATGCACCTTATCGGTAAGAAGGTAAAACTTCCTTTTGTTGACCGTGAAATCCCAATCATCGGAGATAGCTATGTTGAGAAAGATTTCGGAACAGGTGTTGTTAAGATTACTCCAGCACATGATCCGAATGACTTTGAAGTTGGTAAGAGACATAACCTTCCAGAAATCAATATCATGAATGATGATGCTACGATTAACGCAAATGGTGGCAAGTTTAACGGTATGGATCGTTATGCTGCGAGAAAGCAAATCGTAAAAGAGTTAGATGAGATGGGTTTACTTGTGAAAGTAGAAGATTATTCTCATAATGTAGGTACTCATGACCGTTGTAAGACTACAATTGAGCCATTAATCAAACAGCAATGGTTTGTAAAGATGGAGGAGTTAATTAAGCCAGCGGTGGAAGCCGTTAAGAATAAAGAAGTTGAGTTAGTACCAGAGCGTATGGAGAAAACATACTTTAACTGGACGGATAACATCAGAGATTGGTGTATCAGCCGTCAGCTATGGTGGGGACATCGTATTCCAGCTTATTATTGCGATAAGTGTGGAAAGGTAGTAGTTTCTAAGACAGCTCCAACTGCTTGCGAATGTGGACATGATCACTTTACACAAGACCCAGACACCCTAGATACTTGGTTTAGTTCTGCATTATGGCCATTCTCCACTCTTGGCTGGCCTGATAAAACAGAAGACTTAGAATATTTCTATCCAACCGATGTTTTAGTTACTGGATATGATATTATCTTCTTCTGGGTTATCCGTATGATTTTCTCTGGATACGAACAGATGAATGAAAAACCATTTAAGACGGTATTATTCCATGGTTTAGTTCGTGACTCACAGGGAAGAAAGATGAGTAAGTCCCTTGGAAATGGTATTGATCCATTAGAGATTATTGACCAGTATGGTGCAGATGCGCTCCGTTTTATGTTAATTACAGGAAATGCACCTGGTAATGATATGCGTTTCTATATGGAACGTGTGGAAGCAGCAAGAAACTTTGCTAATAAGGTATGGAATGCTTCCCGTTTCATCATGATGAACATGCAACAGATGGAAGAAGCAGGAATGGATGCTAAGGTAACTTCTGTGGATATGTCTACTTTAACAGACGCGGATAAGTGGATTATTTCTAAGGTGAATACTTTGGCTAAAGATGTAACAGAAAATCTCGAAAAGTTCGAGCTTGGTATTGCAGCACAGAAAGTTTACGATTTCATCTGGGAAGAGTTCTGCGACTGGTATATCGAAATGGTAAAACCTAGATTATACGGAGAAGCTAAGGAAACAAAGACCGCGGCAATCTATACCTTAAGAACAGTTTTAAGTTCTGCCTTAAAGTTACTTCACCCTTATATGCCATTTATCACGGAAGAAATCTTCTGTACCTTAAAGGAAATGGAAGGAAGACTGTCTGAGGATGAGTCTATTATGGTTTCCAAGTGGCCAGAGTACAAGGAAGAATTTAACTTTGCGAAGGAAGAGGAAGCGGTTGAAATCATTAAGGAAGCGGTAAAGGCAATCCGTAATGTTCGTACTGAAATGAATGTACCACCAAGTAGAAAAGCAAAAGTTATTGTTGTTTCTGATAACGAAAAGGTAAGAGAAATCTTTGCTGACAGTAAGGTATTTTTTGCAACCTTAGGTTATGCAAGTGAAATCGTTATTCAGAGCGATAAGAATGGTATTGATTCTGATGCGGTTTCTGTTGTTACAGCTGTAGCTACCATCTATATTCCATTCGCTGACTTAGTAGATATAGAAAAAGAAATCGAACGTCTAAATAAGGAAAAAGAGCGTTTAGCTGGAGAGCTAAAGAGAGTAAATGGAATGCTTGCGAATCCAAACTTCGTTAATAAAGCACCAGAAGCAAAATTAGCAGAAGAGAGAGCGAAGTTAGAGAAATATAATTCTATGATGGTTCAGGTGGAGGAACGTTTGGCTCATTTTCAGAAATAATATAGATGTTTAGAATCAGATCATAACACTTATCAAGTATTTAATTGTAATAATAAAATTATAAAAGCCTGTAGGAATTTTCTATAATTTACTTTGTGGTAAAAGGAAAGCCAACAACCCCAGAACTAAAAAGTTATAAAGTAAATGCTACCTCTATTAGCGGAAAAGCTGATGCAGGAACTATGGTTTTTGTCAAAATAGGTTCAAAAACTCAAACTGTTATTGCAAGAGATGATAATACATTTACTTTGAAAGTAGCCAAATTGACGAAAGGTAATAAGATAGCAGTCTATGCGAAAGATAATGCGGGAAATAAGAGCAATACTAAGACATATACTGTAAAGTAGTTTAAATTGTAGTTCGTTAGAGTTATATTAGGCATCAGAGCAATTAGATTAGTTTATTGCTCTGATGCTTTTTAAATTCTTATCCGATATATTATTAAAAATCTTATGAAGGTACTTAGGGGGTCCTTTTCTGATGATGAATGATTGGTCAAAACCAACCAAAGAATTGATGTTTAAAAATACAAAAGTAGATTTTCGCAATAATAAATTGGAAGCATATATTACTCTATATGCACCAGTGGGTAAAGATCGTTATACAAAGGAAATGATATATGAGATTCTACGCTACCATCATGTTATCTATGGTATTGATGATGAGGTAATTGACAGGATTTGCGAAAAACCTTGCTATGGAAAAGAAATGTTAATAGCAAAAGGCAAGGAAGAGGTAGATGGAAGTGATGGATACTTTGTCTATTTTTTTGATACAAGTGTTGATACCAAACCTAGAATCTTAGAGGATGGTACTGTAGATTATTATGCAATGACTAGAATTGTTACAGTTTCTCAAGGAGAGATTGTAGTAAGATATCACAAAGCAATTGAGGGGATGGATGGAATTGATGTATGTGGGTATCTTCGAAAGGCGAAGAAAGGTAAGGAGTTACCGCCACTAAAAGTAAAAGGGATTAAGTTATCAGAAGATCGACTAATCTATACGGCATTGATTACAGGAAAAATAGAGCTTTTTGGAGATCGTATTACGATTAGTAATGTTTTAGAGATTAAAGAAGATATCGATTATTTACAAGGTGATATTCACTTCAAGGGAGATCTGGTGATTTACGGTAATATATCATCTGGTAAGGTTGTGGAATCAGAGGGTAGTATTGTTGTTCGAGGACATGTAGAGGGTGCAACCATAAGGGCAGGAAGAGACGTTATCTTAGAAAGCGGAATGCAAGGAGCAGGGAAAGGAAGTATAAGTTGTGGAGGTTCCATCTCTGGTAAATTCTTTGAGCAAGTACTGATGAAGGCAAAGGAAAATATAACAGCGAACACGATAATGAATTGTACGATGATTGCTGGGAATGAAATCATAGTGACAGGGAGAAGAGGAATATTACTGGGAGGTAGTGCCTATGCGGGAAAGAAAATAACAGCTTCCATCATCGGTAATTATGCATCCATTAAGACAGAATTAGTAGTGGGAGCACGAGGAGCTTTTCATAAGAAGTTCCTACGATTAGAAGGGGAAATCAAAGAACTTAAGGAACGGCTTTCTCAAGTAGAAGCAGCAATTGCAATGATTACAGAGAGAGATCTACCAGATAGCATTAGTCCTCTTCGGGAACAGAAATTGAGATTAATCAGAACAAAAATAAACATAAATTCTGAGATTGCAGAGAAAGTAGATGAGTGGAGCGACTTAATGGACTTTATTAAGAATAGCAAAGAAGCAAAAATCGTTGTTCAAAAACTAATGTATCCAGGTTGTAAGCTTGCTGTGAATGGTTTATCTATGGAAATTAAGGATGAGATCGCTCTCACATCTTTTCAACGTAATGGTGATAAGATAGAGATGATACCGTTAGTTTAAACGAATGCTGTAATATTTTGCGATGGAAAAAGATTGCAATCATGGACAGGTATACTATAATAAAGAAAAAGTCGTCCTATTTCCCATAAATCCCCGTGCATATCACATTCTAAAGTAGATATGATACTGCTAAAAATAAAAAGTGTGAAAAATGCTTTATTTTCACACTAACTACTTGATTTTTCGTGGTCTTCTCTGTATGATAGTACTAGAATGCAGAAATTATATGTAATCAAAGAAAAGTCAATGTTCTGTTGAAAAGAGGTATCCTATGATTAATTTTGATGAAGAAATAGCGAAATTTCAACCGAGTCTGGAAGTAGATCAAGCGGAAGAAGCAATTTTTAATAATGACTTGACGGATATCACAGACATGATAGAGTCTATTCTGAATGAGAAAAAGGGATAGAGAAATTAGTACAACGTGACGTTAGTCACAAGCTGGACAAGCAAAGAAATGCAAGCCAGCAAAGAAGCGGACCATGGGGGGAATACGATGAATTGTCCAAAGTGCGGCAATGTGGTCGCAGTTCGAAGAAACAGATGTGAATTTTGTGGGAAAGATCTAACGATAGCAAGAAAAGCTGACCTAATATCCAACACTTATTATAATCGAGGGTTGGAAAAGGCGAAAGTTAGGGACTTGACCGGTGCTGTACTTATGCTTAAGAAGAGCCTAGAGATGAATAAAAGAAATACCAATGCTAGAAATTTGCTTGGGCTTGTATTTTTTGAGATGGGAGAGACAGTAGCAGCACTTAGTGAATGGGTTATTAGTAAACATTTTCAGGCAAAAGACAACGATGCCGATGTCTATATTGGTGCAGTGCAGGCGAATCCAACAAAATTGGACTCGATGAATCAAGCCATTAAAAAATATAATATTGCGTTAGATTCTGCAAAGCAAGGTAGCGATGATCTAGCGATTCTTCAATTAAAAAAGGTGATCAACTTAAATCCGCACTTTATCCGTGCACTTCAATTATTAGCATTGATTTATATGAAAAACAATGAGTTTGAACGTGCAAGAAGGTGCTTAGTAAAAGCAAACAAGATAGATTTAGCGAATACTACAACATTACGCTACTTAAATGAATTAAATCAGTTGGTAAGTGGTGGGGAGAATACGTCTGCGCCATACTGGAGTGATGGTGAGGTAAATCCAGAACCATTAGGAAGACCAATATCTCCAATATCCTCTTATAAGGAAGATAAGCCAAATGTTTGGCTCTTTATTAATCTTATTTTAGGCGTTATCATTGGTGTTTCTGTACTCTTTTTCTTAATTGTTCCAACAGTAAAGAAAAATGCTCAGAATGAATACATGCAAAAGCAACGTGACTTTGATAGCGAACTTCTAGTGTATCGTACCAAACTTACCTCCAGTGAGAGAGAAGTGGAAGACTTAAAAGCAAAACTTGCCCAAAAGCAGAAAGAACTAGATAGTATCGAGATTCCAGAATACGATAAAAATATGTACGATAGTGTATTAAGCGCTGTATATCGTTATATTGAATTGGAATCATCGAATAGTCTGACTCCAGAAAATTCTCTTGAAGTTGCTGATTTGCTAACAAAGGTTGATCCAGCAAAGTTAGAAAATCAAGATGCTGTTAAGTTATATGAGATGGTAAAGCAAGAAATAGCTCCTATAGCATCCAAAGAAGCATACCAGCAGGGAAGAGCAGCATTTGATAAAAAGGAGTACGAGAATGCATTAACTTTGTTAACACAGGCCTATTCACTTGGTGATCCAGATGATTCTACCCTCTATTATTTAGGGAAGACTCATCAAGAGTTAGAGCAATACGAGGAAGCAAAAACGTATTATAACCAGCTATTAACGGATTATCCGAATTCCTCACTGGTGCAATATGCAAAACAACGTTTGAGAGATTTAGAATAAGAAAGAAACGATTGGCAACCGCTTTTTTGTTGCATGCAGATAAAAGATACAAAAAGACATTTCTCATTAGGAGTGTCTTTTTTTCTGAGTACGAGATGTAAAAAAATTACAATAATGGAAAGGAAAGATTTTATGTATGAATTCTAAGGACGAATTTATGTGGTTGGATTTTCAAAAAGTTGGTTGTGCAGATTTTGAAATTCTAAAATCTACGCTAATTATTCATATGAAGGAGGATTTGGATCACCATAGTGCCATTTTTATCAGGGAGCAAGCGGACAAGTTGATAGAACAAAAAAATGTCAAAAATGTTATTTTTGATTTTAGTAAAGTATCATTTATGGACAGTTCAGGCATTGGCGTGATTATGGGACGTTATAAGAAATTGCTTCATGTTGGAGGAGGTGCCCTTGCTGTCATAGGGGTAACTGATCGGATTGACCGTATTCTAAAGCTCTCTGGTTTATATAAGATTATGAGCCGATATCAGGATATGCAAGAAGCATTAAACTGTATGTAATTTTCCGTATGTCACAAGCAGAGTGATAATTCTTATGGAGGTGTAAATATATGGATCAGGAATTACAGAATAAAGAAATGAGGAATAACATAGAAATGGAATGTGACAATGAGATGGTATTGGAATTTGACGCTATTTCTAAAAATGAAAGTTTTGCTCGTACCGTTGTTGCCGCCTTTACAGCTCAGTTGAATCCGACAATAGAGGAACTTGCAGATATAAAAACTGCTGTTTCGGAAGCAGTAACCAATTGTATTATTCATGGTTATGATAACAAGAAGGGAAAGATAAAACTTCATTGTACCATAACAGGAGATGAACTAATGATTGAAATAGTGGATTATGGAGTTGGGATTGCGAATATACCACTTGCTATGGAACCGATGTTTACTTCCAGGCCAGAATTAGAACGTTCCGGAATGGGCTTTTCCTTTATGGATGCCTTTATGGATGAGCTAACTGTAAATTCTGAGGTTTCGATAGGGACGACAGTCCGTATGAGAAAAAGGATCAGTACTACATAAATTCTTTTGCCGATTAGGTAGAAGGGAGGTCATTTGTGGACACACTGGATTTAATACGTTTGTCTAAACAGGGAGATAAAGCAGCGAGAGACCGTGTAGTAACTGAAAATGTTGGCTTAGTTTGGAGTATCGTCCGAAGATTTATGGGGCGAGGCCATGAAGCAGAAGATTTATTTCAAATTGGAAGCATTGGGCTTATGAAGGCAATTGATAAATTTGACTTAAGCTATGAAGTAAAATTCTCAACTTATGCGGTTCCTATGATAACGGGGGAAATAAAAAGATTTCTTCGAGATGATGGTATGATCAAGGTAAGCCGGTCATTAAAAGAAACAGCAGGGAAAATACGACTTATGAGAGAAACCTTAGAATCAAAAAATGGAAGGGAACCAACGATTGAGGAAATTGGGGAAGCTTTAGAGATAGCAAAAGAAGAAGTTGTTATGGCTCTTGAGTCAGGTGCTGAGGTAGAGTCACTTTATAAAACAATCTATCAAGGTGATGGCAATGCAATTTTTTTAATTGATAAAATCGAGCAAACCGATGATACAAGTGAAGAAATGATAGATCATATGGCATTAAGGGAAGTAATGGATTCACTTGATGAAAAAGAAAAGGATATCATACGATTACGTTATTTTAAAGATAAAACACAAACAGAGATTGCAAAGCAACTAGGGATATCTCAAGTACAGGTGTCTAGGTTGGAACGAAAAATATTAAGAACAATGAGAGAACGTATGTTAGGTTAAAGAAGTAACTATTTACCAGCATATTATAAATAGAATCAGAGATAATAGTAACAGATCACTTAATAAAGGGAGGCTGTTGCAAATCGTGAATGGAATACGATAGAACTTAAAAGTTGTTCTGTTGTTATACCTTAAAGAGCGGTTTGCAACAGCCTATTTTCTTGAATAATAATTGTGAAATTCGCTTGGACATCTGGTTAGGAGGAGTAAGAATGAAAGCGAAAAAAATATGTGTTATGTCACTTATATTACTTGCAGTTGCAATTGTTGTAGGATGTGTATGTTATTATACCCAGAATACAGAACAAGTATTTGAAGGGACATTTATCTGCATAGACAAATTTAATATAGGAGGTCTTTATGGCAGACGATAAGAATAAGGTTTCAGCATCCCAGGTTGCCAATGAAAAAAATCAACAAGAACGTGATAAACTTTACAATAAGTATGTAAAACAGGTGACACCAAAACATAGTTGGTTTGCGAATATGTGTAAAGCATTTGTATCTGGTGGTATTATCTGTGCTATTGGTCAGGGATTTATCAATCTATACTCTTCTTATGGTGCTGAAAAAGAATTAGCAGGTGCTTATACTACAATGTCATTGGTTTTACTAGCCATCATTTTTACCGGTTTTAATTGGTATCAAAAGATTGCAAAATTTGCCGGAGCAGGTAGTGTAGTGCCGATTACTGGATTTGCTAATTCAGTGGCTGCACCAGCCATCGAGTTTAAGAAAGAGGGACAGGTGTTTGGCATAGGCTGTAAGATATTTACGATAGCAGGTCCTGTAATATTATATGGTATCTTCTCCTCTTGGCTATTAGGAGTTGTATACTATATCTTTACATTGTTTCAGAAATAAAATGGAATACAATTTATAGTGCTTAACAGCCTGCTAACAAATTATATAGAAAGAAGGGACAGCCTATGACTCAAACGTCAGCCAAACAATCGAAAATGGTAGGTAAGCAGAGCCTACAATTTTCTAATCCACCCGCTATTATTGGATGTGCCTCCATCGCAGGAAAAAAAGAGGGTGAGGGACCATTGGGTGCATTTTTTAATGTAGTGGAAGAAGATCCTATGTTTGGGCAAAAAACATGGGAAGAAGCAGAGAGTAAGATGCTAGGGATGGCAGTTGATGTAGCAATACACAATGCTGGACTAAAAAAGTCAGATATCCGCTACTTAGTTGGTGGTGACCTGCTAGGACAATTAATTGCTACAAGCTTTGGTATTGAAAATTTTGAGATACCTCTTCTGGGAGTTTATGGAGCATGCTCTACGATGGGAGAATCTATCGTTGTTGCTTCCATGATTATAGATGGTGGATTTGCGGATAAAACACTCGCAATCACATCCAGCCATTTTGCTGGTGCTGAAAAACAATTCCGATTTCCGCTTGCTTATGGTAGCCAAAGGCCAAAGGCAGCAACATGGACAGTAACAGGAAGTGGTGCAGTGATCTTAGGACAGGAACCTGAAAAAGACAGTGAATTTGCAAAGCAATTTTCTCCGGTTATGATAAAAGTAAAGGGTGTTACCATAGGAAAAATCGTGGATTTTGGATTAAAGGACTCTTTAAATATGGGTGCCTGTATGGCGCCAGCAGCGTGTGAAACGATTGCACAAAATCTAAAGGATTTTAAGATACAACCAGATTACTACGATCGTATTATTACCGGTGATTTAGGTGTGGTTGGTAAGGATATACTAATTGATTTATTAAAGCAAAAGGGATATGACATCAGTAGTAATCACATGGATTGTGGTATTGAAATCTTTGATTCTGAAGCACAGGATACTCATGCTGGTGGAAGCGGTTGCGGCTGTAGTGCAATCACTTTAACAGGATATATTTTACAAAAACTACGAAAACAAGATTGGAATAGAGTTTTGTTTGTACCAACCGGTGCACTTCTTTCTACGGTAAGCTACAACGAGGGACAGAGTGTTCCTGGAATCGCACATGCAGTGATGTTGGAATCTTGCTAGAAAGGAGGAGACATGGATTATTTGATTTCATTTTTAGTTGGTGGTGCTATCTGCGCAATCGTACAAATTGTGATGGACAATACAAAATTAATGCCAGGCCGTATTATGGTTATTCTTGTATGTTTAGGTGCATTCTTAGGAGCGATTGGAGTTTATCAGCCGTTTGTAGAATGGGCGGGAGCAGGAGCTTCCGTTCCTTTGGTTGGGTTTGGTAATGTGTTATTTAAAGGAATTAAGGAAGCGGTTGATAAGGAAGGATTTATTGGGCTATTTAAAGGTGGTTTTACATCATCTGCTGTGGGAATATCCTCTGCACTTATCTTTGGGTATCTTGCTTCATTAATTTTTAGTCCTAAGATGAAAGAATAAATAATGATTTTTTTATAGATATTAAGATTTATTATTGTATACCAACGGAATATCGAGAAAAGTTAAGTATTAAAAACGAGTGGATGACGTTTTTACAAAACGTTTCCACTCGTTTTCATGATACGTGAGGTAATATACTATTCTTTTTTATCGTTTTTATAATGTTGTATAATTACTTTAATTAGTGCAGACTTATGGTCGAATATCCGATGGTGGAATAATTATTACCGGAGGAGGAGTTGTAGTTGGCGCCCAAGGTGTTTCTATATCTTCATTATCTGGATACTCTGGACCTACTGGTATCCCATTTTCATCCCCATCCATCGGTGGTGCAATAGTTCCTTCGCTATGGATTGGACAAGAGGTTGTGATATCTCCCTTTGGTAAGATATAAGGAGTATCATCGGTTGTACCGGTTTCCTCTTTTATCAAGTAAACTCTTTCCTCGATGGAATCGAGTGGGCAATAAGGACTTGCAAAATTTCCAGAAACCTTACAGATACTTACCTTTGTGTGAGTAGTACAGTTTTGTATTGGTTCGGTTCCTTTCGCGAAATATTCGGTTCTTGTGCAGTCACCACTTAGTGATTTATCACAAAGTCCTGCAACTGCTTTCTGACCAGATTTTGTACATATCTTAGCAGATATAATAGAGTCTGGTTTCACAAATGCTTTGTTCTCTAACTGAAGCGTAGCGTGGATTTCCTCCATAATATTTTTCCATAAAACCTTGTGGTAGGATTTCTCCTTTTGTGAGAAAGGATAGTCAAATCCTGTCCAGATAGCAGAAGTATAATAAGGAGTGAATCCAACAAACCATAAATCATAATCTTTCGTCGAGGTACCTGTTTTGCCTGCAATTGGCATGGCATAATTTCGGAAGGTTATGCTTATAGCAGTACCTCTCTTAATGGTATCTTCCATTGCATTGGTTAATAACCATGAGGTTGAAGTGTACATTACCTGTTTTGAATTTGGTTCGTTTGAGAGAATAACTTTTCCATTTTGGTCTACGACCTTGGTATAATAAATAGGCTCATTATAAATACCGCCATTCGCAATTGCAGCATATCCAGCGGTTAAGTCTACGTTTGTTACACCTTCTGTGATACCGCCTAAGGCAAGAGGAACAACGATATCAGAATATGGTTTTCCATTTATCTCTTTATATTCAATTAAATCAAATCCAAGATTAGTTAAATAATCGAACCCTTTCCTTGGTGTCACTGCCTCCATAAAGCGACAGGCTATGATATTCATGGAATTATAGATGGCTTCACGCATTGTGCTTAAACCTTTGTATTTCTTATTCCAGTTTGTGACGGTACCACCATCTTTGGGATAGGAATATTCTGAGTCATCCATTACACTGGCAAGGGTATAGCGACCAGAATCGAGAGCCGGAAGGAAAGAAGCAAGTACCTTAAAGGTAGAACCAACCTGACGCTTGGAGTTTGATGCACGATTGGTTGTAAGATTACCGGTCTTAGTACCACGGCCACCATAAAGTGCTACAACATGACCAGTATGCTGATCCATAATAGTTATTGAGGTCTGTGGCTGTAAGGTGATTTGCTTATTTTCCTTAAAATCCTGGTCAGCGTTTACTTTCGCATCACGGAACTCATTAATCTTTGCTTCCATATCTTCCTTACTAAATGAAAGAGTGTTAATACCCACCTTCGGGGTATAAGTTTCATGGTAGTAAAGGCCTTCTGTATCCTTAAAATCTTTAAAATATTCGAGTAGATCGTTCGTATGGTAATGAGTAAAGTTTTCTTTCTCATCATAAACGGATAGGTCATATTTCATCTCATAATAAGAACCTTCCCCAATGGCCGGGAAATTAGATTCCTCTTGAAAATACTTATCTACAATGCTTTGAATTGTTTTATCCTGAGTAGTATAGATATCTAAACCTTCACTATATAGCATATTAGTGGCATCATCCAGAGTATATCCTTTCTTCGTCTGAAGGTCGGATAAGACTTGTTCATAAACTTCATCTGTAAAATAAGAATAATACGTACTTGGTGCCTTTTCGTCATTGTATTGTTTGATACGGCTGTACACATCATCGGTTAAAGCAGTATCATATTCCTCTTTTGTAATGAAGCCAAGACGCAACATAATATCTAAGCAGTCCAGCCTGCGTTTTGCATTTCTTTCAGGGTTATTAATAGGATTACAATTAACAGGAGAAAGAGCAATAGGAGCAATCACTGTGGATTCTGATAAAGTAAGTTCAGAGACATCTTTACCAAAATAGCTTTGGGCTGCAGTCTGCACACCATGGGCACTGTTACTAAGGTAGATATTATTCAGATAAGCTTCTAAAATTTCGTCTTTCGTGTAGATATCTTCTAATTTAATTGCGAGGTACTGCTCTTGTAATTTGCGAGTAATCTTATCTATAGCATTTTTTTCATTACCGTAATTAAATACTTTTATCTTCAATAATTGCTGTGTTATCGTACTTCCCCCAAAACCAAGGCCTTTTGTTTTTAATACGGAGAAACCGGCACGAAAAATACCATAGACATCAATTCCATCGTGCTCGTAATAACGTTCATCCTCGAGTGCAATAAACGCTTGTTGAAGATGTATAGGGATATCTTCAATGGATACTAAGACTCGATTGGATCCTGCACCGATTAACTCTTGTGCTAAGGTTCCATCGCTATAATAAATGTGGCTTGCAAAGCCTTTCGGATCGATGCTTACCTGATTTATGTCAGGAGCTGATTCTATAATCCCCTTAACTGCTCCGGATACGGCTACTACGCCTATGATGCCTAGAAAAACTATAGACATCATAGCAACCCGAAATAACGTTATGCGAATCTTAGAATTCAATCGCTTACTTGTAGACTTGATATCTCGCTGTTTTTTTATAACACCTTTTCTACTAAAATCCATAGGTAACCTCCTAATGTTAGGGATACTTTATAATTGCAGATAGAAAAAAATACCATTTTTTATTATTGACTGATTATCCAATTTTATCATAACACTGTAAAATTTGCAATAAATGTAAGGGAAACGGCTGCTTTACAGGGATGATAGATCCAATTTATGTATCCTCCATTCGATTTTCTCCAACAAGAAAAAGTAATCTTTACGAGCTTTTCCATGTGATGAACAAAAAAAGAATGAAAAGCATAGTTACGATTATGCTTTTCATTCTTTTTGTAAAAGTAAGTTAGTATGAACTATCTCGTATTTATATTTTATTAATTGCCTAAATCATTATTCCTTTAAGGTTGATTATCTGTAGGTGGAATAATAATAACTGGAGGAGGCGTTGTCGTTGGTTCCTCCGGTGTTTCATTCTCTTCTCCGTCATCAGGAATCTCTGGCACTTCCGGTGTCTCATTCTCTTCTTCGTCTGTTGGTGGAGCAACAGTGCCTTCACTATGGATTGGACAAGGAGTTGCGATATCACCTGTAGGTAAGATATAAGGAGTATCATCGGTTGGGCTGGTTTCCTCTTTAATCAGGTAAACTTTTTCCTCTAAAGTATCGAGTGGGCAATAAGGACTTGCAAAATGTCCGGATTCCTTACAGATACTTACCTTCATATGAACGGTACAGTTCTGTGTTGGTTCGGTTCCCTTTGCAAAATATTCGGTTCTTGTGCAGTCACCGCTTAAGGCTTTATCACAAAGTCCAGGAACTGCTAATTGGCCTGATTTCGTACAGATTTTAGCAGATACAATGGAGTCTGGTTTTGCAAATGATTTGTTCTCTAGCTTAAGAGTTGAGTGGATTTCCTCCATGATATTTCTCCATAATGCCTTGTGGTAGGATTTTTCCTTTTGAGGGAAATTATAATCAAATCCTGTCCAAATAGCAGAGGTATAGTATGGAGTGTATCCAACAAACCATAGGTCATAATCTTTCGTTGAGGTTCCAGTCTTACCTGCGATTGGCATAGGGTAATTACGGAATCCAATACTTGTTGCAGTACCTCTTTTAATGGTATCTTCCATTGCATTGGTTAATAACCATGCAGTAGAGGTATACATTACTTGTTTGGAACTTGGTTCATTGGAAAGAATAACTTTACCATTCTGGTCTACGACCTTGGTGTAATAAATAGGCTCATTATAAACGCCACCATTGGCGATAGCAGCATATCCAGCAGTTAATTCTACATTTGTTACACCTTCTGTAATACCACCTAAGGCAAGTGGAACACCGATATCAGAATATGTTTTTCCATTTTCTAATACTTTTAATTCAATTAAGTCGAATCCAAGACTAGTTAAATAATCGAATCCCTTTCTTGGTGTCACTGCCTCTATAAAACGGCAGGCAATAATATTCATAGAATTATAGATGGCTTCACGCATTGTACTTAAGCCTTTGTACTTCTTATTCCAGTTGGTTACGGTATCGGTACTGTTTGGATACGTGTATTCTGAGTCATCCATTACACTGGCAAGTGTATAACGACCAGAATCAAGAGCTGGAAGGAAGGAAGCAAGTACCTTAAAGGTAGAACCAACCTGACGCTGCGAATTTGATGCACGGTTTGTTGTACGGTTACCAGTCTTAGTTCCACGACCACCATATAAAGCTACAACGTTACCGTTGTGCTGATCCATAATGGTCATTGAGGTCTGTGGCTGTAAGGTAATCTGTTTATTTTCAACATATTCCTGATCATCTTTTACTTTCGCATTACGGAATTCTTCAATCTTTGCTTCCATATCTTCTTTACTAAATCCAAGGGAGTTAATACCCACCTTCGAGGTATAAGGTTCATGGTAGTAAAGACCTTCGGTATCCTTAAAATCCTTAAAGTATTCCAGTAAATCATTGAGATGGTAGTGAGTTACATTATCCTCATCATCATAAACGGATAGGTCATATTTCATTTCATAATAAGAACCTTCCCCTATGGCTGGGAAATTTGATTCATCTTGAAAATACTTATCTACGATACCCTGAATCGTTTTATCCTGAGTGGTATAGATTTTTAAACCGCCACTATAAAGCATATAAGCAGCATCATCCTGTGTATATCCTTTTTTTGTCTGAAGATCAGATAGTACTTGTTCAATTACTTCGTCTGTAAAGTAAGAATAATACGTACTAGGTGCCTTTTCTTCATTGTATTGTTTGATACGACTATACACATCATCAGCTAAAGCAGCATCATATTCCTCTTTCGTAATGAAGCCAATACGTAGCATATTATCCAAACAATTTTTTCTACGTTCTGCATTCTTTTCTGGATAGTTAATTGGATTACAACGTACTGGAGAAAGAGCAATTGGAGCAATAACAGAAGCCTCTGATAAGGTTAACTCAGAAACATCTTTTCCAAAGTAGCTTTGTGCTGCAGTTTGTACGCCAAACGCGCCATTACCAAGGTTAATGTTATTTAGATAAGCCTCTAAAATCTCATCCTTAGAATAGATGTCCTCAAGTTTAATTGCAAGGTATTGCTCTTGTATCTTTCGGACAATCTTATCTACGGCATTAGCCTCATTACCATAATTAAATACTTTTATCTTGAGTAACTGTTGTGTAATGGTACTTCCACCAAAGCCTAAGCCTTTGGTTTTTAATACAGAGAAACCAGCACGGAAAATACCATAGACATCGATTCCATCATGTTCGTAAAAACGTTCATCCTCCAGAGCGATAAAAGCATGCTCGAGTACATCTGGGATTTCTTCAATGGAAACTAAGATACGGTTCGATTCTGCACCAATTAACTCTTGTGCTAAAGTGCCATCGCTATAATAAATGTGGCTAGCAAAGCCTTCCGGATCGATGTTAACCTGACTGATGTCTGGGGCTGATTCAATAATCCCCTTAACGGCTCCGGATACGGCTACTGCACCAACGATGCCTAGAAAAACAATGCATATCAGACTTACACGAAATAGCGTGATACGAATTTTTGAATTCAATCGCTTACTTGTAGATTTGATATCGCGTTGTTTTTTCACAACACCCTTTCTACTAAAATCCATAGGTAACCTCCTAATTCTAAAGCAGCTATAAAATTTACAATACAGTAATATACTGATATGTAATTCATCTTGTAGATTTTTTATAGCCTGGGTAAATCTCTTAACAGTTCCGGTAAAAATTAAATATAGAAATATCTTCCTATATTTATTATTGACCGATCACTACATTTTAGCATAGCGCTTTAAATTTTGCAATAAAGTTAGAGATGCGATACTTTCCAAGGAATATTGTACCAATTATGCTTTCTCAATCAGAATTTCTTGATCTAAAAAAGCATAAAAAACATCATCGAGTTCCTCCATAATGGCACGTCCATTTGTAGCTTCAGTTATTTTTTTCATAAATAATCCCAAAGAATCTGGTGGGATTAATAAAGTAGCTTTTACAATATCGGTATAATCTGTTGATAATATTGTTAAATTCATTGTAGAAGCAATATATTGAAGCTTACCGATACCGTTATAGTCGGTAGTAATTTCAAGTTGTTTTCCATATTGTTTTTCTATGATTACGCTATTGGCTAAGCCCTCTTTCGTTGCGCCTTGATAAGCGCGTACTAACCCTCCAGTACCTAGTAAGGTACCACCAAAATAACGTGTCACTACAACGGCTGTATTATGAATTCCTTCTCCTAATAATACATCAAGCATAGGTCGTCCTGCTGTCTTGCTAGGTTCACCATCATCACTGCAACGCTGTAATTCATGATTTGAACCAAGAACATATGCAAAACAGTTGTGTGCGGCATCCCAATATTTTTTCTTCATCTGTTCTATAAAGGATAAGGCTTCTTCTTCTGATGTGATAGGAATCACTGTGGCAATGAAACGAGATTTCTTTTCTATAATTTCTCCGGTTCCCCCGGCATAAACTGTTTTATAGGAAGTTGGCATAATAGACCTCTATTCTGGCGCTTAGCGCCTTTATTAATAATGTTTTGGATGCTTTACTTTTGTACTCTTGTGCGATACAATAAGTACAAACAAGTGTACGCAGTAATCATTATTATATCAATAGCGAATTTGATGCGCAAGTTATTCATAAGGGAGAGAGAGCGAAAAGTAATTCCCGGTAAGGTGATAGCTTGCTAATTTTATGAAATCCAATGGTTATGCGAATCTATTTTTATAAGAATATCTATGTAATAACCAGGTGACCTAAAACTGTTACAAATCTACCAGGTTATTATATTATAGTATATTAAGATAAAACTATTCAGTTATAAACGAAGTTCTTGAAAAAAGAAGAAGTTTGATACAATATCGTAGTTAACCTATGATGTTATTGTAAAAAATTTCATTATAGAAAGATGGAATATAAAATTAAGTTATCTATGACATTGATAGCGCGTATAGGTGACGATTTCAGAGTGATTGAAAATGGTTTCATCCGTAAGATGTCTTAGAATTTAGAAAATAAAGGGAGTGGAGATTTAGCTATTATATGAAGTTATTAATGGAAAAGAATACATCAAGAAAACAACGGTTTATGGCAGCTATCCCGATGTTATGCATGATGGTTATTATATTTTTATTTTCAGCGAAGACAGCCACGGAATCGGATGGGACAAGTATTCCAATCGCGCAGGTTTTTTTAAATATTTATCAAAGAATATTTGGGAGTATGGGAGCGGATTCTTATGATATTACACTTAGAGTAGCGAATGTCCTGATTAGGAAAGCAGCTCATGTTACCGAATATGGAATTTTGTCCATCTTTGTAAGCTATTATATATGGGTTAGTGGACATCGTGGTAAGAGCTTCTACATCATAACCTTACTTATCTCAGTAGGTTACGCAGTAACGGATGAAATTCATCAGCTTTTTGTTCCTGGAAGAAGCGGGAGGATCTCAGATGTTTTGATAGACTCCGTTGGTTGTATCTTAGGAGTATTATTATTCTTATTAATATGCCATCTGATAAATAACAGGAGTCTAAAAAAACAACTATCGAGCCATCTAGTAAAATAGATTTTATGAATTAAGAAGCCTCTGTTATAGAAAAATTAGAGAAATTGATTACGTTCTTTGGAATAGTGGTAGTCAAGTTTATCTAAGGTCTCTATCAGTGTTTCTTCCTTTATATCTAGACTTTTACAAAAATCTTCAAGGCTTTGAAATTCATCTCTTAGTTTTGTGTTCACATAACTTAATAAAATTATTGGATCGGTTGGTAACATGGAAGTCATCCTTTCATTCAGTTTAAGATGGTCTTATCATACTGCATGGTTTTTTCTCACGTCAAGGTATTAGTGTGAAAAAATCAATTATTTACTTTGAAAGAAAGGTATCAAATCACCAGATTGGAGGTTATTATGGATCTATTTGAATATATGAGAGAAAATACGAAGGAGAAAGAATCTCCACTTGCCTCTCGTCTTCGTCCAACGAAGTTATCAGAGGTGGTCGGACAGAGCCATATCATAGGAGAAGATAAGTTGTTATACCGAGCAATCATGGCGGATAAACTTGGTTCGGTTATTTTTTATGGTCCTCCTGGAACTGGAAAAACTACGCTTGCAAAGGTGATTGCCAATACCACCAGTTCAAACTTTCATCAAATTAATGCAACTTCTGCCGGTAAAAAAGATATGGAAGAGGTTATTGAGAAAGCGAAACAAACACTTGGTATGTATGGAAAGAAGACCATTCTTTTTGTGGATGAGATTCATCGTTTTAATAAAGGGCAACAAGATTATTTGCTGCCTTTTGTTGAGGATGGTACCATTGTCTTAGTTGGAGCTACGACGGAAAATCCTTATTTTGAAGTTAATAGCGCGCTTATCTCAAGATCAATTGTATTCGAATTAAAACCTTTGGAGCAAAAGGATATCAAAGAACTTTTAATTCGTGCGATTACGGATAAAGAAAAAGGGCTAGGAGCTTATCGAGCGGTAATGGAGGAAGACGCTTTAGACTTTTTAGCAAGTGCAGCAAATGGAGATGCAAGGTCAGCCTTAAATGCGATTGAGTTAGGTGTATTAACAACAAAACGGAGTGAAGATGACTTAATTCATATTACGTTAGAAGTGGCATCGGAGTGTATCCAAAAACGAGTATTAAAATACGATAAGTCGGGGGATAATCACTACGATACAATTTCTGCATTTATAAAGAGTATGCGTGGAAGTGATCCAGATGCTGCAATCTATTATTTAGCGAAGATGCTATATGCGGGAGAAGATGTTGCATTTATTGCACGAAGAATTATGATATGTGCTGCGGAGGATGTATCGAATGCCGATCCGAATGCACTTGTAGTTGCAACAGCAGCAGCGCAGGCAGTGGAGAGGCTTGGTTTGCCAGAGGGACGTATAGTTCTTGCACAAGCTGCCGCTTACGTGGCATGCGCACCAAAGAGCAATTCAGCAATCGTAGCCATCGATGAGGCATCAGAGCTGGTTGCTAAGGATAAAACACCTCCGATTCCTTCTCATTTACAGGATGCTCACTACAAAGGGGCTGCGAAACTAAACCATGGAGTAGGTTATTTATATGCGCATAACTATGAAAATCATTATGTAAAACAGCAATACCTACCAGATCCTTATGTCGGCCGTACCTTTTATCGTCCGAGTGATAATGGCTATGAAAAGACGATTAAAGAGTATTTTCATAGAATAAAAGGAAATGAAACCTGATTGTGTTTGGAAGGGATGTTTATGACAAATAGAGAGTGATAAGAATTAGCAAAAAAGGAATTTGAGAAAAGAAAGGATTTGGAATGAAGACAAGTAAAACAAAACGAGTATTAGCAATCGTTGGCATTATCATATTACTGGGATTATATATATTTTCCCTTGTAGCAGCAATTATGGCAAAGCCATACGCCAACGGGTTATTTTTAGCAAGCATATTTGCAACCTTTATTATTCCAGTTTTCATCTACGTATTTTTATTGATGAGTCGTACCTTTGGAAAAGGCAAGGAAGGCTACACTATGCATGAAATCAATCAGATGAAGAAAAAAGGGTTTAAAGAAGCGAATCAGTCGAAGAAAGAGAAGGAATAAATTAATTGTTATTATCCTCCGTTTCCTCTACGATTTCTTCCAGGATACGAACCAAGTCTTTCGTATCATGAATGGTAACGTCACGTTCTAAGATGCGGTTTTTTAAATCTATCGACAGAGTTTCAAACTTTGCCTGCATTTTGGGTGCAATATAAGACATGTGGATACCTCTTTCTTAATTTATAGAATTACTACTTGCCAAACGAATAGAAAGCCTTTATAATTAGGTTTTGACGAATATTAAGCCTGTGACTCCGTTGCCACAGGCTTAATCAAAAAGGGGAGGATAAGTATTTAACTCTTCTTTTGTATTGTTGCTTTTCATTGGAGGGGGAATCCAACTATTGAAAGAGCATACGCTAATCTAACCGTACTTCTAAGTCTCGCGATAGGCTGTTAGATATCGTGATTCCCAGAAATATCATTAGACTAATTATAGTATTAGCGTATAAAATCTTTTTATACACACAAAAATAAGAAAACATACATTTTTGAAAGGATGAATAAAATGAGCTTATTAACTGACTGGAGAGACGTTGCGTACGCAGAAGATATGGATCAGAAAACCGGACAAGTTTTCTGGGGAAATTATTTCACAATTGAGAAGGGAATCTATGAGCAGCTTTTATCAAATCCAGAGGAAGTAGTTACTGGAACTGTAGAAGAGCTTGCTAACAAATATAATACAACACTACAGATTATGACTGGTTTCTTAGATGGAATTAATGAAAGCTTAAAAGAGCCAAATCCAATTGAGACTATGGAAGCAAATACTGTAGTTAATTTAGGATTTGATTTAGAAAAGCTTTATTACAATATGGTAGAAGCTAGTGCAGACTGGTTATATACTCTTCCACAGTGGGAGAACTTATTATCCGATGCACGTAGAAAAGAATTATATCTTACTCAGAAGAAGTCCGGAACTATCGTGAAGGAAAAGAAAGTTGGACGTAATGATCCATGTCCATGTGGAAGTGGTAAAAAGTATAAATTCTGTTGTGGGAAATAGTGATAAATGAATAAAATGCAGGTGGTGAGATTCGTTCTAACTACCTGCATTTTTCACGCATTGCGAACTTTTCCTTGTCATGAATAAAAAAAGCCCAAACGAAGTAACTTCGGTTGGGCTTTCTAATATATCTATGGGACATTGGAACTCTTGGTCTTGGGGCTACCCCACTTATGCGATCTTACTCGTTTGAAGATTCCTGTTTGTATAGTAGATAGTTTGCGAAATTCTTCAATTCTGCTGCATTATTAGAATCTAATTGCTGATATAGATTAAAGAAATCCACGATATCTTTATCTAATACTTCACCGCCAACAGGAAGGTAGGCATCAGAAATACCAAGCAAGTAATCACACGATACATCAAAATATCTGGAGAGTGCGATTAGTTTTTCAAAAGATGGCTCGTTTCTACGTGACTCATAATTTGATACGGCAGTTGGCTTTAAGCCTAGAATCTCAGCAAGCTCGCTCTGTGTCAACTTATGCTTTTGACGCAATTGCTTTAAACGTATATTAAAATTCATATTTGACCTCCAAGTCCTTTTCTTAGCGCTTGCATTTAATCTTTCGTGTAGCGCATACGTATTTCTTCATTTATTATAACAAAATATGGCAAAATGTCAACATATTTTCCAAAGATTGATATACTAATCGCTATCACATTGACAAACTTTTTTTGGTGAATTATCATATTGTTAAGAATACGACAAGGGGGGTGCATCATGAGCAATATTCCTTATGATTTAGTGTTTCAATATTGTACAGAGGGAATTTTTATTTTTAATCAAATAGGCCAGATTATTTATGCCAATGATGCTGCCAAGCAAGAAACTGGTTATTTGGATGAGTTAGAAAATACGAATATAATAGACATATTTCCAAAAGCGTTAAGAGTACATAATAATAACGTATTTATAAATCGTTTTGAAGTAGAAGACGTGAAAGAGACACAGGAATATTCGATCATTGAAACGTTTGCTTATCGAAAAAACCAGACCTGTTATCCAGTGCGTATGAAATTAATTTTTAGCAATAAATCAGAAGAGAATGCGGTTGTTTGCTTCATTCAGAATATGACAGAGTTAAATGCTGTGATAAAGAGAGAAAAGAATGCCAAGGAAGAATTAAAGGAAGCAACTGGTGTCAAAAATGAATTTTTGGCTAATATCACACATGAATTAAGAACGCCAGTAAACGGTATGAAAGGGTTAGCAGATGTTTTACTAGATTCGGAGTTAACACAAAGACAGAGAGAAAGTGTAAATATTATCAGACGTTGCTGTGATAATATGACAAATATAATTAATGGAATCTTAGATTTCTCAAAAATTGCTGCTGGCAAGATGCAGCTTGAAAATAAAATAATTGATATTTCAGATTTTCTTAAAAATACACTATCTTATCATTTACCAAAGTTAAATGAGAAAGGGTTAAAGCTTCAAGTAAATATTGGGGATAACGTACCTAAAAAAATACTAGGTGACGAACTTCGGTTAGAACAAGTACTTAGTAATTTGATTTCCAATGCAATTAAATTTACCTCTGTGGGACAAATTGTGATTGAAGTAATCAATACATATCAAAATGAAGAGGAAGTAGAACTGTTTTTTATGGTGATCGATAGCGGGATTGGAATTTCGAAGGAAGATACAGATAAGCTTTTTCAAAGTTTTTCTCAAGTGGATAGTTCTATTACTAGAAAATATGGCGGAACAGGACTTGGTCTTGCAATCAGTAAAAGCTTAGTAGAATTAATGGGTGGTACGATTCATGTAAGTAGTGAGTTGGGAAGAGGAAGTACCTTTTCTTTTTCTATTCGATTTAAGGTCGTGAAAGAAGATTACGGAATGGATGCAGAACCTAAACTGGAAGGTAATCGTGAATTCACTATGGAAAATACTACGTGGAATGTAGTATCTGGTGATAGGCAGAGTGTGACAACATCAAGGGTGCCAGTACCATATGTACTTGATAAAGAGGCAATTGCAGAATATTTAGAAAAGCTAATTATTTGTGTGGAGTTAGAAACTTGGGAAAAGGCGGAGAATTTTGCTAGTATAATAAAAAAAATGATACCGGAGTCTGAGAAGGAAGGAAGAAGGAGCGCCTTTCGTTTAGAGTTGGCAGTAAGAAAAGAAGACTATGAGAGAACACAGAAACAGATGCAAGAATTGCAGGATTACTTACAGTCGTAACATCGGGTGGCGAAGGAAAGAATACATGAGGTGATTGGTTTGGTATTAACAGAGAAGATAGAACAGGAAGTAAACATTCTTATAGTGGATGATGTGATTGCAAATCTTGTTGTGTTGACAGAAATGATACGAAAGTCTGGTTATGTGGCACGTCCGGTTACCAGTGTAAAACAAGCAATACAGGCAATGGAGGTAACACTCCCACAACTGATTTTGTTAGATATCTCTATGCCGGATATGGATGGTTTTGAGTGGTGTGAGAGATTGAAAAAAGATGCAACAACAAGAGATATCCCAATTATTTTTATTTCAGCGCTAAATTCTACCGAGGACAAAATACGAGGGTTTAAACTTGGTGCAGTTGATTTTATTAGTAAGCCATTTGAACATGAGGAAGTGTCTCTTAGGATTAGTACTCATCTTAAAATACATCGAATGCAACAAGAGCTTGAAATGTATAACCAAAAGCTTCAAAAGTTAGTGAAAGAACAGATGGAAAAGATAGCAACAGAGGAGAGAAATCTGATCTATGCGATGGCTAGGATGTGCGAAGCAAGAGATAAAGGAAGAGCAAATCATATTGAAAATATAGGTAAGAATAGTAGACTTCTTGCTATGAGCTTGCAATTTTCAGGGTTGTTTGAAGATGAGATTTCACAAGATTATATTGATACAATCGAACTAGCTGCTGCACTTCACGATATTGGTAAAATATTTATACCTGATAATATTTTGCAAAAAAGAGGGAAACTTACTATAGAAGAAGAAAAAGTGCTGGAATCACATGCAGAACTTGGTGCAAAGAATCTAAGTGAAGCTTATGCTCAAAGTGAATATAATGATTTTTTAAAGATGGCAATCGACATTGCTAAGTTTCATCATGAGAAGTTTGATGGTACAGGATATCCAATGGGGTTAAGAGAAACGGAGATACCACTATCAGCCCGCATTGTAGCTGTTGTAAATATGTATGATAATTTGTTAAAATGTTATGAAAAGGAAGGAGACGGTGCACACGAAGAAGCACTACGACGTATGAAGCTTGAAGCAAATCGTAGCCTTGACCCGGAGATTTTAGAAGTATTTTTAAAAGTACAAAGGCAACTAAAAAGATAAACGAAAACCCAAGATTCCAGGCTAATAGTCCGAAGGAACGACAGATAGATCTCGGACTTACTATAAGATTAGGAAGAGGAATAAGGAATGAGAAAGAAAGATCATTATCTTAATTTTGATGCAAAACGTAGGAAACGAAAATTTACTTCGAAAAGAGGAATGAAAGGCTTCCTGGGAAGAGGGATAAATGCACTTCTTATTTTAGTAATTGCGTTAGGACTTGGTACTTGTGTGTTTTTTTATGCAAAAGCAAAAATGGAGGATACGGATAAAAAGAATTTTGCTGATAATGAACTGATTAAACGAAAGTTAGAGGAGTTATCGGATCGAACCTCATCGGGACCATATGGGATGTGGATTACGAATCCAGTACAAGAAGAGATTATAGAACCTGTAGAAGACCAAGAAGTCTGGATGGCGAACTTTACAGATAATCGAAAAGCTGTAAAAGCAAAGGGAATATATATTACTGCGTCGAAAGCGAATAGTAGTATTGATGATTTGTTAAAGTTAGTAGATGATACGGAACTTAATGCAATGGTAATTGATATCAAAGATGATGATGGGAGAATCACGTATCAGATGGATTATCAACCTGCTATTGATATCAATGCAACTAGGGGCTATATTAGTGATATTGAAGGGTTAATAAAGAAGTTAAAAGAACACGATGTTTATCTAATTGCCCGAGTTGTAGCATTTAAGGACCCTGTACTTGCAGAAAAAAGACCTGAACTTGCGCTTAAGTATAAAGATGGTTCTACCTTTCGTGATAAAGATAAATTAGCGTGGGTAAACCCATTTAAAAAAGAAGTGTGGGACTACTTGGTAGGAGTAGCTTCAAAATGCGCTGAAATTGGTTTTGATGAGGTAAATTTTGACTACATTCGATTTTCAACGGATAGTGGAATGTCAAATGTTGATTTTGGTGCTGAGGCTTCTAATAAAACCAAAATAGAAACGATCACAGAGTTTGTAAAATATGCTTGTGAAGAGTTAAGACCATTAGGTATTTTTGTATCCGCAGATGTTTATGGAGCAATTATCAGTAGCTCTGTGGATGCAAAGATAGTTGGGCAAAGCTATGTAGAGATGTCAAAATATCTAGATTATATTTGTCCGATGATTTACCCTTCTCATTATGGGGATGGGTATTATGGAATTAAGTATCCAGATACCGAGCCTTATAATCTTATACTGGCAGCGCTAGATGCTTCCAGAAAGTCATTAAATCAGATACCAGAGGGGGAACATCGGGCGAAGGTACGACCTTGGCTTCAGGATTTTACTGCTTCTTGGATTAAACATTATATTCGATATGGGCCAAAGGAAGTCAGAGATCAGATAGAGGCTGTCTATGATTCGGATTATTCGGAGTGGCTCCTATGGAATGGTTCTATGAATTATACCAAGGGAGCGTTATATACGGAGGAAGAAGCAGCGTTTCACTATGCGAATCGACCAACCCCAACTCCTCTTCCAACCCCAACCGAAGTTCCACTACCAACCAGAGTTCCAAACTCTGGAAAGTATTATGAATCACCATGGAAATCAGGTAATTAAAAAATTATTGCAAGATATTTTTATTTGATGGGTATTTATAGATAGGCATACGATATTTAGTGTGCGCATTGTCGTATTCCACTTTAATATCGAACGATATTAGTGTGTGTGACATTGTCGTATTCCACTATAATATCATATACTCGAAGGAGGCAGTTAACTTGACGGATGAAGAAATTCTTTCTCTGATATATAAGAAAAATCAACTAGGGCTCTCCTTGTTAGCAGAGAAGTACGAGAAACTGCTAGTATATATCGCAGCTGGTATCCTTGGAAACCATGTTAGGGATATCGAGGAGTGTGTAAACGATACTTACTTTAAATTCTGGAAGAATGCAGAGAAATATGATTATACCAAAGCCTCATTATCTACTTACCTTAAGGTGATTGTCAGAAACACCGCAATCAATCGTTTACGCGACATAAAGAGGCATGAGGATCGAACGCATTCTGAGGATGTAGCAGAGCTTGCATCGGTGCTTCCAGATGTAAGTGTGAACATTGAAAATCAAATGATGCGCAGAGAAAATGTAAAAAGACTAAATAAAATGATTGCAAGTCTCCCGGAGAAAGATCGGGAATTAATGATAAGAAAGTATTTTTATGTGCAGTCCTCTAAAGTAATTGCACATGCGATGAGCATGTCGGTTACTGCAGTGGATAGTAGACTTTCACGATTACGTACAAAGATGAAAAATGAATTTCAACTAAATTAAAGAAGGGAGAAGCCAATGACTGAAAATTACTTAATTGATCTAATGGGTAATCTGGATACTAGATTTTTAGAAAATGAGTACCCTGAAAGGGACATACAAAAACAAAAAGCCTTCACCAATAGAAGTCGAACATTAAGACCTTTTAAGAAGGGGAATGTGTTCGTAATTTCGGATACCTTAAATCGAACAATAAATGAACAAAGAGAGCTATATGATAACATTGTTGCACATCCATACGAACCTGTATCAGAACGTGCGGCTCATGCAAAAGCACAAGTAAAAGAGAAGGTCGGTGCTGTTCAGGCAAAGATGAAAGCTCTAGTAGCAATAGTATCAGGAGTAGCAGCCATGTTAGTAGTTATCATTAGTATAGTGCGAATGGTTGCTAAGAAGAAATGGTTAAACAAATTATTTGGAAAGAGAGTACAAACAGCATAAGGAAGTTGGGTGTATTCGTTCATTGAATCAATACAAGAAAGCTTATGAGAAGAATCTTGTTATTCGAAGTCTAGTAGCAAGCTTTCAGTTTATAATAATAAGAAATAGGGGAGAAACGGAAGAATCCTCCGTGAAGCTTACACGCTTCTCTTCGGAATAATTTCGTTTCTCTCCTCGTTTTAAATTGAAATAAATCAAGCGCGTATACGCAGAATTGAGGTTAAGTATGAACCAAATAGCGTTTCTTTTTCCTGGACAGGGAGCTCAATATGCTAGTATGGGAAAAGATTTTTATGATACCTATAAAGAATCTAGAGAGGTATTTGAACTAGCGAGAGATGTTCTATCGCTTGATATGACAAAATTGATTTTTGAAGAGGATGAAAGACTTCATATCACAGAATATACGCAGGCAGCAATGGTTATAACCATGGCAGCAATGTTAATGGCGATAAAGGAGAAGAACATAACACCAGCGGTATGCGCTGGACTTAGTTTAGGAGAGTATGTAGCCCTTTATCAGAGTGGAGTCCTTAGCTTAAAAGATGTGATTTATCTTGTAAGAAAAAGAGGAATCTATATGCAAGAAGCAGTTCCAGTATCGGTTGGAACTATGGCAGCAGTTTTAGGGCTTAGCAATGAAAAAGTCGAAGAAATTTGTGCCAATACCGAAGGAATAGTAACGGTTGCAAATTATAATTGTCCAGGTCAGGTTGTAATCTCTGGCGAGAAATCATCAGTTGAAGCTGCGAAGATTAGTCTTTTGGCTGCAGGAGCGAAAAGAGTACTACCACTTAATGTTAGCGGACCATTCCATTCGCCAATGCTTCTCACAGCTGGGGAAAAGCTTCGAATGGAATTAGAAAAAGTGACGATAAATGACCCAGTTATTCCATATGTTGCGAATACCACCGCGGAATATGTAACAAAGAAAGATTCAATCGTAGATCTATTGGCAACTCAGGTTTCCTCTTCAGTACGTTGGCAGCAAAGTGTGGAAATGATGATTGCAAATGGTATCACAACTTTTGTTGAGATAGGACCAGGGAAAACGTTATCCTCATTTGTAAAAAAGATAGATCGTACCATGCAGGTAATTAATATAGAAAAAGTGGAAGATTTAGATAAGTTAAACGCTTTATAAATAATAAACTAATATTGGTCATTTTTATACGCATAAATGGAGGAATGATATGTTAGAGAATAAAGTTGCAGTGGTGACTGGTGCGAGCCGTGGAATAGGACGCCAGGTTGCGTTGACACTTGCTAATTATGGAGCAACAGTGATTGTGAATTATTGTGGTTCCAAGGAACGAGCAGAAGAAGTAGTTCAAACAATTAGAAACAATGGTGGCAGAGCCATTGCTTATCAGGCAGATGTTGCAGATGCGAAGGCAACAGAAGTTATGTTTGCAGACATACTAAAAGAGTTTAAACAGATTGATATCTTAGTAAATAACGCTGGCATCACAAGGGATAACCTTATCATGAAGATGTCAGAGGAAGACTTTAATGCGGTCATTGACACAAATTTGAAAGGTTGCTTTCACTGTATCAAGCAAGTAACCCGTCCAATGCTAAAGCAAAGAAGTGGAAGAATCATTAATATTTCTTCTGTTGTGGGTGTGATTGGAAATATCGGGCAATTGAATTATTGTGCGTCGAAGGCTGGTGTGATAGGAATGACAAAATCAGCAGCGAGAGAATTAGGATCACGTGGAATTACCGTGAATGCAGTAGCACCAGGATTTATACAAACAGAAATGACAGATGTTTTACCAGAGAATGCAAAAGAGATGGTACTTACCCAGATACCACTAAAAAAGTTTGGTGAAGTTTCTCATATTGCTGAAACAGTTGCATTTTTAGCATCGGAGAAAGCGGCTTATATTACAGGGCAAGTAATACAGGTAGATGGCGGCATGGGAATGTAGTTAGAAAATTGAATCGCTGTCAGAATTCGTGGTTGATGACAGAATGGAGGACTTAAATGAAACGAGTAGTAGTCACAGGTATGGGAGTAATCACTCCGATAGGAAATAACATGGAGGATTTTTGGAGTAATATCAAAAAAGGAACGACAGGTTTTGGACCGATTACCTACTTTGATACGACTGATTATCGAGCGAAGCTTGCAGCAGAAGTAAAAGATTTCAAAGCAAGCGACTATATGGATGGAAAGTCTGCAAGACGTATGGAAAAATTTTGTCAATATGCTGTTGCAGCTACAAAAGAAGCAATTGAGTCTAGTGGTCTTAATTTGGAAAAAGAAGATCGGACAAGAATTGGCGTGTCTGTTGGTTCTGGTATCGGTGATCTAATGATCATTGAAAAGGAATATGAGAAAGTCTTAAATAATAACGGACCGAAGAGAACCAATCCATTATTTGTACCTCTGATGATAAGTAATATGGCAGCAGGTAATGTATCCATTAATTTTGGTTTAAAAGGAAAATGTATCAACGTGGTAACTGCTTGCGCTACAGGGACACACTCAATAGGTGAGGCTTACCGTGCAATCCAATGTGGCGATGCAGATGTTATGGTCTGTGGTGGGACAGAAGCCGCGATATCAAAGCTTGGAGTTGCAGGATTTGGGGCACTCACTGCATTAAGTCCATCAGAAGATCCAAAGCGTGCATCCATTCCTTTTGATAAAGAGCGTAACGGCTTTGTTATGGGAGAGGGAGCTGGTGTCGTTGTGATTGAGTCCTTAGAGCATGCCAAGGCAAGAGGTGCAAAGATCTTAGCAGAGGTGGCTGGATATGGAGCAACCGCAGATGCATTTCACATTACTTCCCCTTCCGAAGATGGTGAAGGCGCTATGAGAGCTATGCTTCTTGCTGTGAAGGAAGCAGGCTTAAAGCCAGAGGATGTGGATTACATTAATGCTCACGGAACAAGTACGCATCACAATGACTTATTTGAGACAAAATCGATAAAAGGTGCTTTTGGAGAGTACGCATATCACCTGAATGTGAACTCCACAAAATCGATGACAGGTCACATGTTAGGTGCTGCCGGTGCTGTTGAATTCATTGTATGTGTGAAATCGGTACAGGAAGATTTTATTCATGCAACTGTGGGGTATAGCGTACCAGACGAAGAACTTGATTTGGATTATACAAAAGAAGCAAGAACTGATAAAAAGGTTAATGTGGCGATTAGCAATTCGCTAGGATTTGGTGGTCACAATGGAACTCTTCTTGTAAAAAAATATGTAGAATAAGGAGTTGGCGCAAAGCGCCAGAATTGAGAATCATATGGAAATTAAAGATATTATTGCATTGATAGAGGCGGTTTCCTCATCAAAGCTAACTTCTTTTACTTATGAAGAGGGAGAGACAAAGCTTTCCTTTGAATTAGATCATGAACTGCTAGGTTCGTCTGCTTCTAAGGTAGTGGCAGCGACAGCAATCAGCGAACAAAGTTGTATACAGAAAGAGACCGTACCATGTAATATCATTACTTCTCCAATGGTGGGCACATTCTACCACGCGAAGGGAGAAGGAGAAGAACCATTTATTCAGGTTGGTGATAGAGTAACTAAGGGGCAGGTAGTTGGTATCGTTGAGGCTATGAAGCTAATGAATGAGATTGAATCTCCATACGATGGTATAGTAGAAGAAATCTTAGTAAAAAACCAAGAGATGGTTGGATTTGAACAGAAGCTAGTCCGTATTCGTCCGCTTTCATAAAGCAAGATTGGTTAGGATAACTAAACTATCAACTGGCAATTTGTATTAGTGTAAGATTGTCATTGATATGAAATGGCGCTAAAGTGCCAGAATAGAGGGTAGAATAATGTTAAATTGTAAAGAAATTATGGATATCATTCCACACCGCAGTCCATTTTTATTAGTAGATAGAATCTTAGAGTTAGTTCCAGGAATTCGTGCTATCGGAAGAAAGTGTGTCACTTTTAATGAACCTTTTTTTACCGGACATTATCCAGGTAATCCAGTGATGCCAGGAGTTTTAATCATTGAAGCCTTAGCACAAGTAGGTTCTGTGGTTATGTTATCTGTAGATGAAAATAAGGGCAAGAGCCCTTTCTTTGGAGGAATTGATAAGGCAAAGTTTCGTAACATGGTAACACCTGGTGATGTGTTAACCTTAGAGGTTGAATTACTAAAGCAAAAGGGACCAGTTGGTGTAGCTACCGCGAAAGCATACGATGATGAAAAGGTTTTTGCTGAGGCAGAATTAACGTTTGTAATACGTTAGCAGGGTAACGAAGGAATGGGGGTTCTTATGTTTAAGAAGATTTTAGTAGCCAACCGTGGTGAAATTGCAGTTCGTATTATTCGTGCCTGTAGAGAGATGGGGATTCAAACGGTTGCGGTATATTCTACAGCAGATGAACAAGCACTGCATGCCCAATTAGCAGATGAAGCGATATGTATCGGACCAGCATATGCCAAGGATAGTTATTTAAAGATGGAGCGAATCTTAAGTGCAACATTGGCTTCTGGTGCTGAAGCGATACATCCAGGTTTCGGTTTTTTAGCAGAAAATAGTAAGTTTGCACAGCTGTGTGAAAAATGTAATATTGCATTTATTGGTCCAAATAAAGATGTAATTGATCGCATGGGAGATAAAGCATGTGCAAGAAACACCATGATGGAGGCTAAAGTTCCAGTAGTACCAGGAACCAAAGAACCACTTCATGAGTTAAAGAGAGCCAAAGTTTTAGCCAATGAAATCGGATATCCGATAATGATTAAAGCAAGTGCTGGCGGCGGTGGCAGGGGTATGCGAATCGCGCATTCAGAAGAGGAATTTGAGAATTTATTTGAAACTGCTAGGCAAGAGGCAAAAAATGCTTTCGGTGATGATACAATGTATCTGGAACGATACATTTCTGGTGCAAGACATATTGAATTTCAGATTCTAGCGGATCAGTTCGGCAATGTAGTACATCTTGGGGAACGTGACTGTTCCGTCCAAAGAAGACATCAAAAGATGATTGAAGAAGCACCATCGGTTGCTCTTAATGAAACTCTGAGAAAAGAAATGGGAGAGATAGCAGTTAGGGCAGCAAAAGCAGCGAACTATACGAATGCAGGTACAATAGAATTTTTGCTAGATGATAAAGGAAGATACTATTTTATTGAGATGAATACAAGAATTCAGGTAGAGCATGGGATTACAGAGCTTGTTACTGGAATTGATTTGATAAAGGAACAAATTAAAATAGCAGCAGGAAAGCCTCTTAGTTTTACACAGGAGGATATTAAAATTGAGGGACACGCAATCGAATGCAGAATCAATGCGGAGTGTCCGGAACGAGGTTTCTTACCGTCTCCTGGTACTGTAACAGAATTTCATATGCCAGGAGGTTTTGGAGTTCGTATTGATACGATGTTGTATGAAGGATATATAATTCCTAGGTATTATGATTCCCTGATAGCAAAAGTAATGGTACATGATAAAACAAGAGAAGAAGCGATTGCTAAGATGCGAGGTGTCCTTGGTGAACTCATTATTGATGGTATTGAAACGAATACTGATTTTCTATATCAATTAATCCAGAATAATGAATTTCAAGCAGGAAAGATTACGACTGATTTTGTAGAACAATTTCTTTATAAAAATAGTGTGAAATAAAAGAAATTTACACTTCTTATTATCTGGTATCAAAGGGTGTTATCTAAAAAGCGTAAGTGTGTTAGCGCACAAAGTATGGTTATGAGAAGGCGCTAAAGCGCTAGAATAGAGGTTACAATGGGAATGTTTAAGAAAACTGGAAACACGTCGGAGAAAGAAACCAGAAGGAATGAAAAAGTGAAAAATATGATGAATGAGCCACAAGTTCCCGATGGATTGTTTCAAAAATGTGAAAAATGTGGTGAAATTATTTATGCGGAAGATATAATAGCAAATTACTATATCTGCCCAAACTGTAATAATTACTTTCGAATCGCTCCCAAAACGAGACTTAGTATGGTTCTGGATAAAGGAAGCTTTATCGAATTTGATGTGGATTTACCAATTAGTAATCCACTTGATTTCCCAGGTTATGAAGCTAAGCTATCTCATATGAAGTCTGTCAATAATCTTGACGAAGCAATTATAACAGGAGAAGGAAGAATCTGCGGTGCAAGCGTTTCCATCGGTGTTATGGCCTCAACCTTCTTGATGGGAAGTATGGGCGGAGTAGTCGGTGAAAAAATCACTAGGTTGATTGAATATGCAACTGAGAAACGACAACCGCTGATATTATTTTGTTGTTCTGGTGGAGCAAGGATGCAGGAGGGAATTATATCTCTTATGCAGATGGCAAAGACAAGTGCAGCCTTAAAACGTCATTCCGATGCTGGATTAATTTATATCCCAATTCTAACAGATCCAACTACCGGAGGTGTTGTTGCAAGTTTTGCAATGCTTGGTGATGTGATTCTTGCAGAGCCAGGAGCTTTAATTGGTTTTGCTGGACCACGTGTAATTGAACAGACGATTGGTCAGAAATTACCAGAAGGATTTCAACGTGCTGAGTTTTTATTAGAGCATGGGTTTATCGATAAAATTGTGAAACGAAGCAGATTAAAACAAGTATTATCCTTCTTAATCAAAACAAGTATGAACCCTACTTATGAATCCATCTATGAAGAGGAGGAGCAAGTAGAAACGTCCGAACTAGATGAGTTCTTATAGGAGAACCGTGTGAAATAAAAGAAATTTTTCACGAAAAGAACTCCAAAATAAAATCCATTTGATTTTATTTTGTGCTTTTATTATTTGTGCAAGGAGGTAAATATGGAAAATAAAATATCTGCTTGGGAACGTGTGAAGATTGCAAGAGGAACAGAACGTCCAACAAGTATAGATTATATAAGTCATATATTTGACCGCTTTTTAGAGTTGCATGGTGACCGTTATTGCCGAGATGATGGTGCAATAGTTGGTGGAATCGCAACGATAGATGGAATACCAGTTACTGTGATTGGGCAGCAAAAGGGACGTAATATCAAGCAAAACATGAAACGTAATTTTGGAATGCCAAATCCAGAAGGTTATCGTAAGGCACTTCGCCTTATGAAACAAGCGGAAAAGTTTCACCGTCCTGTTGTTTGTTTCGTGGATACACCTGGAGCATTTTGCGGTATCGAAGCTGAGATGAGAGGGCAAGGAGAAGCCATTGCAAAAAATCTTTATGAGATGTCCGCTTTAAAGACACCAATCCTATCCATCGTAATAGGGGAAGGCGGAAGTGGTGGTGCATTAGCATTAGCAGTAGCAGATGAGGTGTGGATGCTAGAAAATGCTACGTATTCCATTCTTTCTCCAGAAGGATTTGCATCGATATTATGGAAAGATAGTAAGAGAGCAGATGAAGCCGCTGGAATCATGAAAATAACCGGGGAAGACTTATTAGAATTAAAAATTATTGATCAAGTAATTCCTGAACTTTTAATGGAAGAGGCACCCAAGGAAACGTCGACACGTTTCGGTGAGGAGTCGGAACCAATCTCTGAATTTATCACTGATTTAGAGGAAAAGAATGAGGATAACGAAGTTAAAGTTACCTTAAATACAGGTAATATGGAGCATGTTGCGTGGTCATTAAAACAAGAAATATTAGAATTCATTAAGCGTTACTCTGATAAGGGGGAAGCTCTTATAGAAAACCGTTATCAAAGATTTCGTAAGTTCTAATACTTTTAAAGGATGAATACTATTTTGATATTAAAAATTGTAGGTACATTCAGTACTCTAGTGCGAAAGGAGCTTTTAAGTTCCCTTTCCTTATAGGGTACTTTTTCTTGTTGGTAGGAAATTGCGATACAAGGAAGCAAGTATGGCAAAGGTACTTTGTTCTTACGATAATAGCCACTATAGTTATTTTTCTACCATTGACATAATATTACTGATAAGCTAAAATAATCCTAGAGATTATAATAATGATTCTCAATTAATGTATTTAACGAAGGAAGGACGATACTATGGCTAATTTAAAAGGAACAAAGACAGAAGCTAACCTAAAGGCAGCATTTGCTGGGGAATCCGAAGCAAGAAACAAATACACTTATTATGCAAGTAAGGCAAAGAAAGAAGGATATGAGCAGATTGCCTCATTATTCTTAGAAACTGCAGAGAACGAGAAAGAGCATGCTAAGTTATGGTTTAAATTACTACATAACGGTATTGGCGATACTGCGCAGAATCTTAAAGATGCAGCAGCAGGCGAGAACTATGAATGGACTGATATGTATGCAAGCTTTGCAAAAGAAGCAAGAGAAGAGGGCTTCGATCACATTGCAGATTTATTTGAAGGCGTAGCAAAGATTGAGAAAGAACACGAAGAAAGATACCTTAAGCTTCTTGAGAACGTGGAGAAAGGCTTAGTTTTCTCTAAAGATGGAGATGCTATCTGGAAATGTAGAAATTGCGGACATATCGTGATTGGCAAGGAAGCTCCACAGATTTGTCCAGTTTGTGCTCATCCACAGGCTTATTTCCAGGTGAAGGAAGAAAATTACTAAGATTTAAATCTTAGGATGTAAACTTTGTAATATAATTTGGGTTAAATTAGTTAAGTGATAAAAATCATAGGGCTGATTTAGCCCATTTTTAAATTGATAAGAAAATTATTTGCAATTATCTATTAAGATAAAACTATTAGAAGGAAGCACCTCACCCTGTTTGGTCATCAAGATAAAAAATCTATGCTTTCATAATGTGACTTCACTCACATATCCAGTGATGGGATGTGTGGCATACAAGGAAAATTAATAAACAAGTACAAAAACAATATAAAATACTACATTGTAAACAAGATGGGTTATGTTATATTACCATTACAAATAACTCTCAGGGGTAAGTGATAGGAGAACCACTACGATGATTATTGGAGAAAATCTACCGAATATTCCATGGCAAGATAGACCAGCCGGATGTACAGATATTGTATGGCGCTATAGCAACAATCCAATTATAAAAAGAAACCAAATACCAGGTGCAAACAGTATTTTTAATAGTGCGGTAATTGTAAAGGATGGAAAGTTTGTCGGAATATTCCGCAGTGATAACACAGCAATGGAACAGCATCTATTTCTTGGGAAAAGCGAGAACGGAATTGATTGGGATATTGAACATGAGCCGTTGCCTTTATATGATAAACAGGGGAATTATACAGGCGTTGCTTGTGGTTATGACCCCAGAGTGTGTTATATCGAAGATCGTTATTACGTGACTTGGTGTAAGGATTACCATGGACCAACGATTGGTGTGGCATATTCCTATGATTTTAAACAATTTTTTCTATTAGAGAATGCATTTTTACCATTTAACCGAAATGGAGTATTGTTTCCAAAGAAGATTCAGAATAAATTCTTAATGCTTTCCAGGCCTTCCGATAATGGACATACACCATTTGGCGATATGTATCTAAGCCAGAGTCCAGATATGGAGCATTGGGGGTATCACCGATATGTAATGAAGGCTGAGGGATGGGCTTGGACTAAAATTGGTGCAGGGCCAATTCCGATTGAACTTTCCGATGGCTGGTTATTAATCTTTCATGGTGTAGGAACCACTTGTAATGGTATGATATATAGTATGGGAGCCGCTATTCTTGATAAAGAGGAGCCATGGAAGGTAACCTATCGTTGTAAACCATATATCTTTCATCCATCAGAGCTTTATGAGTGTGTTGGTGATGTTCCAAATGTTACATTTCCTTGTGCAACAGTCCATGATGCAGCTACTGGGCGAATTGCTATTTATTATGGTGCAGCAGATACCGTGGTTGGATTAGCGTTTACTCAGGTGGATGAGTTGGTGGATTTTATTAAAAAGAATGCAAAGGAATAAGAATGTAAATATAATTTAGATTCCAGTTTGTCGAAGCCATTGATACTTAAATGGCTTCGACATTTTTCATATAAGATGAACAGTAAATTTTACTTATTATCTGCTTTTGCTTTATTATTAATTTATGTACTTATGATCTGCTCTAATCATTATAGAACTGAACTATACTAGAATATATTTGAATGAAAGTACGAAGATATGAATGAAAGTACGAAGATATAATGCTAAATATGGTTTTAGTAGTAAGATTAGAAAAATAAGAATATATTAAAGATAAGAATTAGAACCAGAGGATAAGTTGAAAAAAGAAATTCATTTTTCAACACCTTGTTTTGCTATCGCGTGCTAATGCACGCAGACGGGAGTTTGCATGAATAGCGGAAAAGCAGATAATCAGCTGAATTTAGCACTAGATACAACGAATCGTGAACGTGAGCAAACACAAGACTTAGATGTTGGGTACAATCCAGAAACGAGACAATGGGAGTTAATCGTTAAATTTAATAGTAGTTTGCAAAGAGTTGCGGATGAATTAGGATTTTTATTCGTAGAATTATTAGGTAATTATGCGATTATTACCATTGATCAGGATAAAATTGATCGATTAGTTGGATATAGTGAGATTGAATTTGTTGAGAAGCCAAAACAGTTAACCTTTGAAGTAACGGAGGGCAAGGTAGCTTCTTGTGTTACAGCAGTACAGGCTCCGCCTTTTAATTTAGAAGGGGAGGGTGTTATTGTAGCCGTTATCGACTCAGGAATTGATTATTCTCATCCAGACTTTAGAAAGGAAGATGGAAAGACCAGAATTATAGGGATTTGGGATCAAACAATTCCAGCTACTGAAGATCGTAAACCCCCAGAAGGTTTTGTAGAAGGAACTTTGTACACTGAGGAAGATATTAACGCTGCTCTAGCAATTAACAATATGTCGGAACGAATGAGACTCGTGCCAAGTACTGATTTATCGGGGCATGGTACCCATGTTGCCGGAATTGCTGCTGGAACAGGAATTTTATCTGATGGTAGATATAAAGGAGTAGCGCCAAAGTGTGATATTTTGGTTGTGAAATTGGGGAATCCAATAAGTAAGTCATTTCCTAAGACATCACAGCTCATGACAGGTGTAGACTTTGCTGTAAAAACTGCCCTAGCAAGGAACCAGCCGTTAGCAATTAATGTTAGCTTTGGTAATAACTATGGTTCTCATGATGGCAATGCGATTATAGAAACATACTTAAATACTGCGGCAAATTACTGGAAAACAAATATAATAGTTGGAACGGGGAATGAGGGAGGTAGTAGGACTCATACCGCTGGTATATTAACGCCAAATGTAAATGCAGTGGTCGAATTAGTAATTGGAGAAGGGGAAACATCAATTAATGTACAGTTATGGAAGAATTACTTTGATGAATTTGATATCTCTTTGATTCACCCAAGCGGTAATGTAGTTGGGCCGATTCCATCAATTCTTGGATCACAGCAATTTCAATTAAGACAGACGAAGATATTACTCTATTATGGCAAACCGATCCCTTCTAATAAAGCACAGGAAATTTATTTTGAGTTAATACCAGTAGATCAGTTTTTAGTATCTGGGATATGGAAAATTGAACTCACACCAAGAAGGATTATTGCTGGTAATTATAATCTATGGCTTCCTGCTTCTGGTACATTAAGTGGGCAGACTGGATTTTCAAGACCTACACCAGAGACAACATTAACCATACCATCCACTGCATCAGGAGTCATTAGTGTAGGAGCATATGATTCCAATACGGATAGTCTTGCCTATTTTTCTGGACGCGGTTTTACCAGAGGAGATCAGATTGTAAAACCTGATTTGGTTGCTCCTGGGGTGGATATTATTTCAGCTTCCCCAGGGGGTGGGTACTCTGTACGGTCAGGTACCTCCATGGCAACCCCATTTGTAACAGGAGCAGCTGCACTGTTAATGGAGTGGGGGATTGTAAAGGAGAATGATCTTTATCTCTATGGAGAGAAGATGAAAGCATATCTAATTAGTGGGGCAAAGCACTTACCAGCATTTAGAGAATATCCAAATCCAATCGTTGGGTGGGGGGCTCTTTGTGTCAGGGATAGTTTACCGATATAGATTTACTTGTTTACTTTCACAAAGTTCTATGAAATCCCTTCTTATCATAAATGATCAATTAATATTGGATCTATGATAAAGAAGAGATTCTAGTTATCTTATATGTGATATGGGAAAGAAAATAAAAAAGTGCAAAGTTAAGTAATTAGCAAATATAGATACATAATACTAAAATAGACTAATTAATTAGCTGGTGTGACACCACATTATATGAATTATTTCAGTTCTAATATCAATAACGAAACAGATATAACAATTCAAAAACATTTAGTCAGCCTGAATGGAGTACAACCAGTCAGGCTGCTTTATGTTGATGCTCCTAATGGATTTATAGAAATAAAAAGAATAAACCTCAATTTTCAATCAAGGAAAAGAATAAATTAAAAAAAACTAATAATGGAAAAATATGTTGCTGATTAGCAAAAATATGATATTATATGTTATATAAAATATGTAAAAGATTACCACTTACCTAATGCTGAAAAAATAGTTTAAAGATTGTCAGCTTAATGAAATATAGGATGAAAATCGTTAATTATATGGAGGTGATTCTAAGGTATCAGGAATTGTTATAGCTATAAAGAGGCTGTTGCCTGCCACGAAGGGTATAAGGCAAACAGATTCACACCAAATGAACCGGACTTATATCGTTTCCGTGTAGTGGAAGATGCTACTGATGGAGAGGTAAATACTTCAGTTTTATATCGCATGATTTTTAAGAAAAACAGAACGAACATTGAGGAAGGCATACTGGAATTAGAAAGGGTTGTAGAAAAGTTAACTAAAATTCAGAATAACGAAAGAATAGAGATAGAGCAGAGAATACTTGCTTCGATCAATGATATAGTGAATAGCAAGGGTGTTGAACTTTATAAATTAAAGTGTTATTTCGGAGAAGGAAAAGTGAGCAGGCTAGGAGAAATACTTTTGGAATTATGGAAGTCTGTACGTGATGTTATGTATAAAAATATATTAACAAGAAAAGAAAATGGCCTACTAATTCTTACTCAAAGGATACCTGTGATTGTTGAAGCAGAACGAAATTTGTTGGAGGAATTAACTAAATAACAAGATAAATAGGAGATGTGGTATGAAAAATAATAATATTGTTAAAAATTATTTTCGTATATTAAAGATTATTGCGCATGAAAATAAGAAATTTCTTTTTGCTTCTGTCTTACTTGTTATTTCCAGTAGTGCCTATCCATTTATTAATATCTTTCTTTTGAAATATTTACTAGAAGCAATTGAAAGAAAAACATCTCTTGAGGACTTTATCATATTTGCAATAGTAGCTGTTTCCATCAATTTAGCGATTACGGGGATTAAAATCATATCAGACAGATATGAAAAACTCTATGCCAAAGTCCAGATGATTCCCATGACAAGACGGTTTATTACTCAGTCTATTAAAATGGATTATCAAAATATGGAAAATGAACAGGTAATACAGGAGATGAACAGAGCCTCTTATGTTTTGCTCAACAAAATTAACCTGGAGCAGTATTTGGAGGCAGCAAACCTTATCCTTATTTCTTTTATTCAATTAATTATAACCATTGTTATTTTAGTGAATACCAATATTTTGATTTTTATGTTAGTGCTGCTGGTATCGATACTCAATAATGTTATAAATTTCGCAACCCAAAAGAAAAATTACATAGTACATAAGGGAATTGTGCCGATAGAAAGGCGATGGCGATACATTATTGACATGACTACAGATATTTCTTTTGGAAAGACCGTAAGACTTCATAGTTTGAAGGACTATTTTCTGAAAAAAGGAGAGGAAAACCGTGGTGAGTTTATATCTCTACATGGAAAAAGACTGAAAAATATTTTTCATGCGGATATGATTAAGGGAATTATTTCTTTATTACAGGAATTGGGGGTATTTATCTGGCTTGTTTACGCTGTTATATATAAGGGATTATTAATTAGTAGTTTTACCGTTATATTTAATTCAGCTTCTCAGATGAATGCCAGTTTCGTTACATTGGCTGAGAATATTTATCTATTAGCTGAGAATAACAATTATATGAATGACTTTTTTCACTTTCTGGACCGTAAAAGTCAACTGCGTTCAACTGGTTCCCTGTCTGTTAATGAATTAAAGCAGACTGGATGCATTGAATTTCGTAACGTGTCTTTTACCTATCCCGGAAGTACCAGAGTTATCTTAAAGGATATTAACTTGAAGATAACTCCTGGGGAAAGTATAACGGTAATTGGTGAAAACGGTGCTGGCAAAACAACACTGGTTAAACTGCTGATGCGGCTTTATGATGTTACAAGTGGTGAAATCCTATATGACAATGTCAACATTAAAGAATATGATTATGATGAATATATGAAGGTTTTAGCCACTATTTTTCAGGATTACCGGATTTTCGCATTCAGTATCTATGAAAATATATGTCTTCATGAAGATTATCAGAATGATGTTTTCCATATGGATGAAATACTTGAGGACAACAACATGCTGCAAAAGGTCAAAAGTCTGAAACATGGCGGTGAAATGATTTTATCCAAATTGTTTGATGAATCCGGTATTGAGCTTTCCGGGGGGCAAATGCAGAAGATTGCTTTATGTAGGGCAATCTATAAGGATGCACCGGTGATTATCCTGGATGAACCAACTGCGAGTCTATCACCACTGGCAGAAGCAGAGCTCTATAAGGATTTTCACCGTTTGGTTAAAAATAAGACTGCAATTTATATTTCCCATCGGTTGAGCAGTTCTACAATCAGCGATAAAATTTGTGTTTTGCATAATGGAGAAATCATTGAATATGGATCTCACAAGCAATTGATGGAGCTGAATGGGGAATATAAAAAGATGTATGAGCTTCAGTCAAGATATTATCAAGACCAGTTGGAGGAATCAGAATGAAAAAAGCAGTGAAATGTATAGGTCAATGGTTTTCATACTTTGGAGAGGTTCTTACATTATTAAAAAGAATTGGGAGGGTAGAACCGGGCTATCTGATTGGTTACGTGATCAATATCATATTATCTGCGGTGATACCATTTAACAGTATTCTGTTTATTAAATTGCTTTTGGACGAATTTGTTAATCATCGTAGATTTGATGTATCATTGCTTTATGTATTTCTGATGTGTGGCATTAATTTCTTATACAGATTTTTAACAGCTTGTCTTAATCGTCAGGAGCAGATGGCATTGGAGCGAATAAAAGCAAAATTTTTATTAGACGTGGAAGAAGTAACTATGACGATGCCATATGATAAGCTGGAGAATGCAAAGGCTATTGACCAGCGTCAGAAGGCAATGGAAGTTTTTTATCCAACCATGACTGGATTTATGGATTTACATAAAACAATGTATTTATTCCGTACGTTATTGGCGAACCTGCTACAGTTATTTGGTTTTGTCTCTATCTTGTTAACATTGAATTCTCAGGTTATTTTAATTATGTTTGTGATTTGCCTGTTCAGTATAATAATTGAATCCATTGCATCGGAAAAGGAGTTCAAGGTATGGAATATCACATTGGTTCAATATGGCCGTAAATTAGGATATTTGCAAGATGTGGGTACAAACCTCGCCTACGCAAAGGAACTGCGGATTTATCAGCTTAGCAATTGGTTGTCAGCAAAATTGACAGATGTAATTAATAAAATAATAAAAGATGTTTCTAAAACAGTACGTTGGTTTGTTATGGTAGCGTGCATTTCCAATGCATTAATTATCCTTTTTAATGGCGGCCTCTTTCTCTATTTTTACTTGCTGGCCTCTGATAAAATCATTACGCTTGCCGAGGTAACGGTTTATTTTAATACGGTCAGTTCCTTTATTGTTGCACTGCTTGCTATTTCAAATAGTTTGGTAATTCTATTTAAGTCGGGGCATTATTTGCAATCCTATAATGAATATATGAATATGGGTACGGAAGAGGAATCCTCTTTTCCAATGGAACAAAATAAGGAAATATTTTCAGAAGATATGATTCAGAACATGTCGTTGGAATTCAGAGATGTCTGGTTTCGGTACCCTGGTTCACAAGAGGATACTTTAAGGGGTGTTTCCTTTAACATTGCTCCAGGGAGTAAGATTGCTATTGTAGGGGATAATGGTGCGGGTAAGACGACAGTTATTAAGCTGCTTATGAAATTCTATCAACCGGATTCCGGTACCATATTACTTAATGGGGTAGAGATACAGAACATACCCAACAAAAAATACTATGAATATATATCTGCAGTTTTTCAGGATTTTAAGGTATTAAACTATACATTAAAAGAGAATATCGCTTTTGACAAGCTATGTGATCAAACCGAACTGGACCAGATAATAAAAGATTTGCAGATGGGAGAAATGGTTTCCAGACTACCTTCAGGACAGGAGACTATATGCGGAAGATTATTTGGAGAAGAAGGCATAGAACTCTCGGGAGGGCAAGCACAGAAAGTAGCTATTGCAAGAGCTTTATTAAAAAATTCTGGGGTAATTATTCTTGATGAGCCTACTGCCATGCTTTCACCGGCAGGAGAATTTGAAATATATCAGAATTTGAATGATTTGACGATGGGAAAAACGGCAATCTTTATCTCACATAGAATGTCGAGCTGTCGTTTCTGTGATAATATTATTGTATTGGAACAGGGGAAAATAGTGGAGCAGGGAGATCATTTATCACTAATGAAGCTTAATGGATTATATTTCAAGATGTTTACTACTCAGGCACAATTTTACCAGGACATGCAGAACATAGAATAGTAAGTAATTCATTAATGGATAAGAGAGGAAGTTTTCTAATTGCCAAAATCAGCGTTAGGATGATTGCTATCATTGGTATGGCAGAGGATAAGGGCTTATTTTATTAGTGGAGCGAAGCACTTACCCGTATATAATATTTTATAGTATTTTGAAGTTCTTCCTTATTAATGATCTATTAATACCAGATCTATGATAAAGAAGAACTTTTTTATTCATGGCAAGGAAAAGTTCGCGAAGTGTGCTTTTTCTTGTTTATGAACGAAAAGCCCAGGAAGCATATACTCTCATCATTCCTTTCATAACGGATTCAAATCGGTGATGGATGAAACTAATATGTGATATATAATACCAATTATGTAAATAAGTGTTTCTTGCTAATAATTTACCACTGTAATATAATAAAGTATGATTGGTGAAAATCATTTCCAATTAGAAATTACTTTACCATGCTGTTACTTAAAAATGCGTATTTACCGTAATAGGGAATGGAGGAAATCGTGATGGAATTACAGTGCGACAAACAAACCAAGGATAAGAAAGAAAAAAATCGGGAGCGATGGAATTTTGTTACATCGACAAAACAAGGAAAAAGACTTATATTTGAGTCTATGCAACCATATTCCATGGAGGTATTTTATCCAAAATCTTGTTCTCTAAATCAGAGTAAAATCCCTTGTATATGCTTTCTCTCAGAAACAAAGAAGGGAACAGAAGAAGGTATAAAAAACTACGCAAGTCTTGCACAATTTGCAGAGCGTGGTTATTTCGTAGTCATATTACATAAGGAGTCCTCTTTTCATGATATGGAATCTATGAATCAGTGTTTGTTCTCAGTCAAAGAATATTTCAAAGACAATAAGAAGTATTCTTGTGATATAGAACGGATGGTTATTTGGATGGATCAGATACCAAGGGAAGTACCTGACTCCATAACATGCAGTGCTTTTGTTGCTTATCATGACAACCAAAACGATGCCGAAGTTTCTACCAAATTAATCGAGATTGGTAAAGACTCGTCTAAGGTCTTATGTCTTAGCGGCGGAGACGGCTTATGGTCTGACGATATTTTTAATATTGTGGAGGATTATATCGTTTCATATTTTGAATAATTGCTGTAACTGAACGTAGATGGGATTCCAATTGCAGAACCGATGAATAAAACTTGGGACAAGAGAAATAGTTCTAAAAAGAAGATTAAGCTTCTTTTCGGAAACTTTCTTTTGTCCCTTTTTCATACACGGAAAACGCATGAAAAAAGGTGGGGCTTCTGAAAGCCTTTTTTAGAAGCAAAACTCATTTATTTCTACTATTATTTAAAACGAAGAGAAAAATGGCATTAGGATTCGAATCCTAGTGCCATTTTGTCTACAGTCTGAGATAGATTTTAAAAATCTATCGCTTTTTTATGTATTCTGCCATAATTGTTTTATAACGTTTATAGAAGAAAGTTTTACATATGAGAAATTTGATCATAAGTTTTTTGAAATAATTTAAGATAAAAGAGATGCATAGAAAGTGAAACATAATTTACTAGATGTTATTTTTTTGCTATTGTTGCAACTCTTTGTGGAATGGATACCTGGCAAGATATCGCTGATTTTGCTGAAGAACGTGAAGATTGGTTCCGTAAATATTTGCGTTATTGATGTTAAGACTATGCGTGGAACTATAGATAGTTTAATGGAAAAGTCAGCTATTCATGTGGTAAGCGCATGGGCAAGTTAGAATAAAATTGTGCTTTGACAGGTAAAGACCAACGAGAAGAGCAATGAGATTACAGCAATCCCAGATTTATTGGAATTGTTAGTAATAAAAGGTTGTATCATTACAATTGATGCAATGGGTATCTGGATTCAATAACAGATGACTCTCATACGTTTTCCGTGAATTCTCTGACGAATTATCTTTACAAATAATCAATGGTATTATAATATAGAAAATATAGGCATTAAATTCCATAAAATAGATAATGGAGGTAAATTATGAAATTAGAATATTTTTCGGAATGTTATAGACATTCATTGGCTCACATATTAGCTAAAGCTGTTATTGAGCTTTTCGGAAGGGAAAATGTTAAGTTGGGAATAGGTCCTCAGATTGACGAAGGATTTTATTATGATTTCCTCTTACCGAGATCTCTTACTCCAGATGATTTTGAGACTATTGAAAATAAAATGCGTGAGATCTTGAAGAGAAAGGAAGATTTTGTTTATCGAGAAGTTTCGCGCTATGAAGCTTTTGCTGAGTTCGCTGATCAGCCTTTTAAGAAAGAACTCATAAGTGAATTACCGGATAACGAGGTAATAAGGATTTATAATACAGGTAATGATTTCAAGGATTTGTGTAGAGGTCCTCATGTAGAGAACACAACTGAATTATTAAATTGCTCATTTGAAATTAAAGCAGTTTCTTCTGCGTACTGGAAAGGCAATGAGAATAACGATATTCTACAGAGAGTGTATGTGTTTGCATTTGAAAATAAGGAAGACCTTAAAGCACATTTAGCATTTTTAAAAGAAGCAAAAGAAAGAGATCACAAAATATTAGGTCCTCAATTGGATCTGTTTTTTATGGATGCAACTGCACCTGGAATGCCCTATTGGTTACCAAGAGGATGGAAACTGTTTAATACTATTCTTGATTTCTGGAGAGAGGAACATGAAAAACGTGGCTATCAGGAAATTTCTTCACCGTTAATTAATCACAACTCATTATGGATGACGTCAGGTCATTGGGATCATTATCAACACAACATGTTTACAATTGATATTGATGAGAATACGATATATGGTGTAAAGCCTATGAACTGTCCAAACTCAATTGTGGTTTATAAAAGAAGAAATAGAAGTTACAAAGAATTACCTCTCAGATTATCAGATTGTGATGTATTACACCGTAAAGAAAAGTCTGGTGAATTGAACGGTTTATTACGTGTACAGATGTTTAGACAGGATGACTCGCATAATTTTATTACTGAGGACCAGATATATGATGAAGTTAATGCAATTTTAGATATTGCAGATTTATTCTATGGAATTTTCGGCTTAGAATATCGTCCGGAATTATCTACTCGACCTGAACATTTTATGGGAGATATTGAGTTATGGGATAAAGCTGAAGTTGAATTAAAAGAAATTCTTGATAACAGATATGGTGTAAATGGATATGATATTAATGAAGGAGATGGAGCTTTTTATGGTCCGAAGATTGACATCATGATGAAAGATGCATTAAAAAGACAATGGCAAATGGGGACAATTCAATTGGATTTCCAACTACCTAGAAATTTCGATATTTCATATACTGATTATGATGGAAAGGCAAAAGTTCCAGTTATTATTCATCGAGTAATTTATGGCTCGCTTGAACGGTTTATCGGTATAATTATTGAAAATTTTAAAGGATCATTTCCCTTCTGGATATCACCTGTTCAAGTTGGTATTGTTCCAATTAGCGAAAAACATGTTGAATATACGAAAGAAGTTATCAGCTTACTTCAGGCTGTGAAAGTTAGATTTGAAGCAGAGCTGTCTGAAACTCATATGAACAAGAAAATAAAATACTTTAGGAATTATCGAGTCCCTTATGTATTAGTTCTTGGTGATAGTGAGGTGGAGAATAGAACAGTATCTATTAATATTCGAGGTGGAAAACAGTTGAAGAATATACCGGTAGATGATTTTGTAGCACTTTGCAGTAGATTATTAAAGACAAGAGCATTAAATCTAGCTGATAATGAAGGTGACATTAAATTATTATTAAATGAACAGATTAATCCCCCAGCTATGCTGGGGCGAATATAATAATCAGTAGCGTTACGTATGTTATAGAAAAGCCTCCTATGTTACACTGATAAAGGTACCGCAAGCCAATAACAGAATAGGAGGCGGTCCTAATAGACAGTTCAAGTCTATCACATACAAAATGGAAATGCCAATACCACATTGTATTTATTCCAAAATACAGAAGAAAAGTTATGTACGGAAACGTAAAGTCGGATGTTAGAGAGGTATTAAATAAACTATGTGAATTTAAAAAGGTGCATATAGTTGAAGGTGCAGTATGTGCAGACCATGTACATTTATGCGTAAGCATACCACCAAAATTGAGTATATCTGAATTTGTAGGGTACCTTAAGGGGAAAAGTGCACTAATGATATTTGATAAACATCCAGAGATTGGAAGTAAGTGGGATAGATCATTTTGGGCACCAGGTTATTAAGTATCAACGGTCGGAAATATCACTGAAGATGCAATAAAAAGATATATACAAGAACAGCAAGAAGAATCAAAACAAGAAGAACAAAGCAAGTAGCGCCTCTTAAAGAGGCTGATGGTAACAGTGCTTGCGATACCAGTCTTTTAGGCGAGCATGTAACCAGCCTTATAGGGCTAATAGCAAACCACCACTTGATGAAGTGGTGGTTGCAGACTGTAGACAAAATGGCACTGGGATTCGAATCCTAATGCCATTTTTCTCTTCGTTTTAAATAATAGTAGAAATAAATGAGTTTTGCTTCTAAAAAAGGCTTTCAGAAGCCCCTTTCTTCCTAGCTTCTTTAAATTCATGCATGCAAAAGTCAGTCCGACTTTCATTTCCATCTGGGCTTTTCCTATCATCTGTGTGTATCTGAAGCCGTGATTCTCTTTTGCTGTTCCGAATAATCTTTCAAAAGTTTCTTTTCTTAGAGAATATAAATTTTTCATTCCAATGGTATACCTGATATCTTCACATTGTTCCATGTAATCATCCTAAATATGTTTTGTAATCACTTTTACATGATTTTTGCTTTCCGTACACCGGGTTAGATATGGACATTGGGCACATGTTGTTTCGCAGCTCTTATATTCTCTATAACCATCACGATTCGTTGTGGAATACTTTAATACTTGATTGTTTGGGCATCATCTTTTGTCATTGGACGTTTACATGGAAGAAGAGGTTTGATACCATCTTCTATCAGAAGTTTTTCGATTACCGGTGTTTTATATCCTGCATCCATAACAAGTGTTTCTATTCCTATATCCTTGATTTTATCTAAAGTTCCTTAAAAGTTCGACTATCATGTTCATTACCATGATTTACTGTATAACCAAGAAGCCGTCCATTTTTGTCACATGCTGCTTCAACAGCATACGCAAAAACATGTTTATGTTCGCCTTTTCTGAACCATCCGCTTTCTGGGTCTGTTGTACTACACTTTATTGTTTTTCCTTCTATTGGAACATCGTCAGTATAGTCATTTCCTTCACCACTTGATGGAGGTGTATTATCATCATTTTTGTCATTTCTTTTGAATGCTTTTTTTCCGTGACTAGCTCAGTCTTCATTGATTTCTTTTTGAAGAAGATTTTCGTAGAACAATGCTTCTTTGTGAGCTATCTTTTGTTGCATCTTTTAATTATTAGCACTTGCTTTCACATGTGTTGCATCAACAAATACCTCTGTTGGATCAACAAATTTATACTTATAGCATTCTGAAAGTATATGGGAGAAAATTTGTTCAAACAGTCGGTATCTTTAAATCTTCTTGTGTAATTCTTTCCGAATGTAGAGAAGTGGAGAATATTGTCCATCATTTCTAATCCAAGAAACCAGCGGTATGCTACATTTACTTCGATTTCTTTCATTGTTTGCGCATACTTTTGATTCCATAGAGATACTGAATAAAAGGAATTTTAATCAACATAACTGATCCATACTTGGTCGTCCAAACTCTAAAGAATATTTATTCTTCACAAGCTCATATATAAAGTTCCAGTCTATAGCTCTATCAATAACTCTTAAAAGATGATTCTGAGGTACCATATCATCCATACAGAACATTTGGACCTGTTCTCTTTTTTATCTGTATTCTGAGTCATCATATGCATTCAACACCTGTTTTTTATATAATAATTATATCATAAAAAGTGGGTAAAGTCTTATATTTACTGATTTATGTATCGATAGACGAGAAAAATCCCAGGACTTCTCCTGGGACTTTGTCTACATTTGCTTGAAAACTTCATTCACACTGGTGTGCTGATTTGATGTTTAGCATAATTATTAAAGAAAATGTTAAGGGAACACGTCTCAAAGGGGTAAGCAAGTACAACAGTTAAAAGTTGAGTGATTCCTGATAATAATAAGTCAGCATGCAGAGTCGTTTCATTCTGGGTTCTTCGACCTGCAAGACAGTAACTGTTCTAGAAGTGGTTGATGGATTTTTCAGCAACAGACCGTATTTTATAGGTATTATTTCATTCATCTGTTCCACGCAATGTATCAGGATAGGCACGCAGATCTTTTTCGGGATAAATGTAAGTCATACGACTACATGGCGAGTCAGTACAAGGATTTTCACAATTACAGGACCGACGATATTTTCCGTCTTCCCCCTCCTTCCAAGTGACCTTGGGGCAAACGAAGTTATAGCAAGTAAATCCCTTACGGCTTCTGTCTTTCCCTTCTGATTTCATAGGGAGATTTGGATCATTAGGGCAGCAAGGTAACCGTCTTTATTGATTGTATACGCATCATTTTTAATATCGGAACGACGATTCAAAGGTATATAGACCTAGTTAAAATGCAGTTCTTTAAAAAGATATTGGTAGTTGTTTATTGTATCGAAAGCAGAATCTCCAAGGAAAACATCTGGATTTATTAAGGGATGTTTTTGAAAGAAATCATCCAAAACAGGTTGCAGGGCTTTGGAATCATCAAGAGATTTATCCTCATTTGGGGAATCAGTTTTCTTATCAATTACCAAGCAGGATGAGCAGCAAGAAAATCTTTATTGTAGAAAGAGATATCGCGGACAATACCAAGACCGTAGAATATTTATCAATTCCCTAGTGGTCTAGCTTTTTCAGATACCGTTCACCGTATAAATAAATCATTTAAACTGTTATAATTAATTCATCTCAATAATTTAGGATTAAGTAGTTAAGCAGGAATTTTGAGACTTACATAATCCACATAATCCCACTTAAGGATTTAGTAAAATTGCTTAAATAAAATAAAATGGTAAAATATAGATAAAATTAATATTATATGTATAAAAATAACAAAATAAGTAATAAATGTCAATAATTGTTTTTGATATAGAACGGATGCTGAATTGGAATCCGAAATTCCAGTTTGCAAAGTTAACTTCCGATTCGGCATACCTCTTGCAAGACTAAATTCCAGTAATCTAAGATTGGGGGTGCGGACGAAATCCTGAACTTGAATGAGTCAAAGGAGGAATGAGATGTACTCATATGAAGATCGCATCCGTGCAGTAAAGTTTTATATTAATTGTGGTTACAACGCAGCCTATACCGTTCGTAAGTTAGGTTATCCTGATGTAACCAACCTTAAGCATTGGTACAGAGAGTATTCTGAACATAATGATCTCCATACCGGAAAGAAAAAATATAGCAAATATTCAGATGATGAAAAACGAGATGCTGTAGATTATTACTTTGAAAACAATCAGAACTCATTGAAAACAGTCAAAGATCTAGGTTATCCAAGCCGGCCACTACTTCTTAGTTGGGTTGATGAATTGTATCCTGAAGATGAGAAACGTCATTGCAAACAATCCAAACCTCATGTAAGATGTTCTCAAGAAGAAAAAGTACAGGCAGTTATGGAGTCGTGTAAAGGTACACTGAAAATATCTCAAATAGCTGAGATATATAATGTTACACCCTCCGCAGTTTCTACATGGCGAAAAGAACTGCTTGGAGACAGGAGAGAAATTAGCATGTCTAATCCATCTGAAACTGATAAAGATATAGATGAATTAATCCGTAAAAAAACTGAACTTGAAGCCAAAGTAAAGCGCCTCGAACAAGATGTATATAAACTTCAACTAGAACGTGACGTTTTAGAAAAAGCCGGTGACATTCTAAAAAAAGAAAAGGGCATCAATCTTGATGAACTCACCAATCGGGAAAAGGTATTCTTGATTGATGCCCTACGCTGTAAATACAAGCTTAAAGAACTCTTGCCGATTCTGAAACTCTCAAAAAGTAGTTACTGCTATCAAGTTAATAGTATTCGCACTTTCGACAAGTACCAAGAACTCAGAGGTATTATAAAGGAATTGTTCGATACTAATAAATGCAGATACGGATATCGCCGCATTCATTGTTTGTTGCAAAACAGAGGCATTATTGTTTCTGAAAAAGTGGTGCGTCGTATTATGAAAGAAGATCAACTCCTAGTTAAATGCACAAAGAAACGCAAATACAATTCGTATAAAGGCGAAATCAGTCCAGAAATTGATAACATAATAAATCGTGATTTCTCTGCTAAAGCACCAAACCAAAAGTGGTTGACTGATATAACAGAGTTTCATATTCCAGCAGGTAAAGTGTATTTATCACCTATAATTGATTGCTTTGATGGTCTTGCTGTGTCTTGGACCATTGGTACTTCACCCAACGCAGAGCTTACAAACACAATGCTGAACAACGCGATTTCTTCCTTGCAGAAAGACGAAAAACCGGTTATTCATTCTGATCGTGGCTGTCATTATCGCTGGCCAGAATGGATAAAAATCATTACTGAAGCAGACCTAACAAGATCAATGTCAAAGAAAGGGTGTTCCCCTGACAATTCAGCTTGCGAAGGTTTTTTCGGGCGACTTAAAAATGAAATGTTTTATAATCGAAAATGGAAACATGTATCTATAGATTCTTTTATTAAAGAACTTGATTCCTATCTCCGTTGGTATAATGAAGATAGAATTAAAATATCTTTGGGTGGGATGAGCCCACTTCAATATAGACGTAGTCTAGGAATAGCAGCTTAGTCCAAGAAAACGTCCGCACCCCCAACTGACCGGAATTTAACTTTTCAATTCAGCATATAGAACGGATGGTTATTTGGATGGATCAGATACCAAGGGAAGTACCTGACTCCATAACATGCAGTGCTTTTGTTGCTTATCATGACAACCAAAACGATGCCGAAGTTTCTACCAAATTAATCGAGATTGGTAAAGACTCGTCTAAGGTCTTATGTCTTAGCGGCGGAGACGGCTTATGGTCTGATGATATTTTTAATATTGTGGAGGATTATATCGTTTCATATTTTGAATAATTGCTGTAACTGAACGTAGATGGGATTCCAATTGCAGAACCGATGAATAAAACTTGGGACAAGAGAAATAGTTCTAAAAAGAAGATTAAGCTTCTTTTCGGAAACTTTCTTTTGTCCCTTTTTCGTATTCCGACCCTTGTACATGATAGGAAAAAATTATATAATGACAATAATCGTTAACCTAAGGCAAAAAAGGGAGGATGGAGACATTGAAGAAGAAAAAAGTGTTCCTAGCGGTATTATGTTTATCGCTTGTTGTTAGCGGCTGTGGATTAAGTAAAGCGAATCGGAGCTATAGCAAAGCGTTGTCCTATTATGATGATGGAGAATATGAGAAGGCTGAGGAAAGTTTTATAAATGCGATTGAAGCAAATCCGGATAAAGCAGAATATTATTTAGATTATGGATTTACACTGATTAAACTGAGTAGATACGAGGATGCGATTAAGGAATTTCAAAGCATTCTTATGGAGAAAGAAATCGCTATCGTAAAGCAAAATAATAAGAAAGCCTATCGTGGAATTGGTATTGCCTATTTATATGCGCAGTCTTATGAAGAGGCAATTAAAAATTTTGACTTAGCGCTCGAGATAACAGAATTAAAAGATTTAGATACCGATATTTTATATTACAAAGGGAATGCACTAGAGAGAAGTGGTAATCTAGAGGAGGCTTCTAAAATCTATACAGAGATTTTAGAAATACAAAAAGAAGATGCTGCGATTTATAATGCAAGAGCGAATATTAACCGAATTCTTGGTAATTATGAAGAGAGTATCAAAGACTATGATAAAGCGATAGAAATTTCCAAGGGAGATTTTGATCTTTATTTTGGAAAATTTGCTGCTTTAAAGGAGTTGTCCCGTACATCCGAGGCAGAAGAAGTGTTAAAGGTTGCAGCGGAACTTCCAGTTCATTCTGAGAAAGATAGTTTTGAATTAGCAAAGGTTTATTTTTATCAGAAAAATTATGACCATGCAAAGCTTCAACTGGATCAGGCATTAAAAAATAGTTTTATTGAAGCAAATTATTTCCTGGGAGAAATTAGCATAGAGGAAGGGGACTTTAACCAAGCAATTGAGTATTTTGAAACCTTTGAGGAATCAAGTGGTACGGTATCTGCAATGTTTTATAACCAGTTATTGACCTGCTATCTCAATGAGGAAGAGTATGAGAAAGCGAAAGTTTGCCTAAAGAAAGCAAAAAAATACTCAGATGTATCCATAGAACAGCAGCTTTTAAGAAATGAAATTATACTATTAGAAAAGACCGGAGACTTTAACGAAGCATATGAGAAGATCAAAAAATATCTGAAACGTTACCCGGAGGATGTTGATGCGCAAAAAGATGCTACCTTTTTAAAGACTAGGGTGGAGGGTGCAAGCAAGGAAACCGATACGAATCAGCCAGAGAAGAATGATACATCGGAAACAGTTGACAAACCATAAGGAGGACAACTTGTAGCTATGGCAGAATTATATGAGATTAAGGAAGAGAAAGAGAAAGTGATTCTTGTTGCCGTCAGTGCTAACGAAAATGACGATACCGAAGAGTCAGTGGATGAGCTTATGGAACTAGTAGAAACTGCCGGTGCCATAACCGTTGGAAGAGTGATACAAAATCGTGAGAGTGTTCACCCTGGAACTTATGTAGGAAAGGGAAAGATAGAAGAAATACGCCTCTTGTTGGAGCAATTAGGTGCGACAGGAATTATCTGTGACGATGAATTATCTCCTGCTCAATTAAAAAACCTTGAAGATGCTTTGCAGGCAAAGGTAATGGATCGTACTATGATTATCTTAGATATCTTTGCACAGCATGCAAGTACAAGAGAAGGTAAAATACAAGTAGAATTAGCACAGTTAAAATACCGTTCTACAAGGTTAATTGGTATGAGAAATTCATTATCAAGACTTGGTGGTGGTATTGGTACTAGAGGACCTGGTGAAAAGAAACTGGAGATTGATCGTCGTTTAATTAAAGATAGAATCGCACAGTTAAATAGAGACTTAGAAGATATCAAGAAGAATAGAGAAGTTGCACGTTCCTTACGTATGAAGAATCCTGTTCCAGTGGTAGCAATCGTTGGCTATACTAACGCAGGAAAATCTACGCTACTGAATCGCCTTACGGAAGCAGATGTGTTAGAGGCTGATATGCTATTTGCCACACTTGATCCAACCACTAGAAATCTTACCTTAGAGAGTGGACAGCAGGTATTACTTACCGATACGGTTGGTTTTATTAGAAAATTACCACACCATTTGATTGATGCGTTCCGTTCTACCTTAGAAGAAGCGAAGTATGCTGATATTATCTTACATGTGGTTGATGCATCGAATCCTCAAGTTTATAAGCAGATGCATATTGTTTATGAAACACTAAAAAAGCTACAAGTAACAGATAAAACTATGATTACTGTCTTTAATAAGCAAGATCTAGTTATTATAGATGAACCAATGAAGGATTTGAAAGCAGATAAGACAATAAAAATTTCTGCAAAGCAAGGAGAAGGTGTAGAAGAACTTTTAAATTTAATTGAAGAAGTCCTTAGAGAGGCAAAAGTACTCTTAGAGCATACCTTTTCCTATCAGGAAGCTGGAACTATACAGATGATTCGTAAGTATGGTCAGTTGCTTTTGGAGGAATATCAAGAAGATGGTATTTTTGTAAAAGCTTATGTTCCAAAGGATATTGCATGCCAATTGCTTCAAAATAAATAAAGTGAAAGCAAACAGATAACTCGTTACACTCAGACAAATCTGTTTGCTGATATAGCACAAATACTCAGAAAAAAGAACTTCTAATGTATTTCCATAGACGCAATCGTTCTTTCTATTTGTGTAAATTGCCTAGTGTAGTTTTAGGAAGGGGATTAGACATTCGAATCATATTTTAGAAAATAGAAGATATAGTATTAAGAAAAAAGTCCGGAAGAAGCGAAACATTACGAAAACCGAGTGTTTAAGCTACTTTCTGGACTTTCTGTTGAAACACAATATGTAGTGGTAGGACTAAAGACATAAAATATATATTGTAGTTAGCCTTGACGTTGCTATTGCTTTCTGCTAGAATTTATTAAGGAACAATGTAGGTAAGAAGGGAGAAGTACACATGATTAAAGTTGTGAAACGGGATGGTGAAATAGCCGAATTTGCGCTTTCAAAAATCAGTAGTGCCATAGCGAAAGCATTCAATGCTACGCAAAAACTTTATAACGAGGATATCATTAATTTGCTGTCCTTGCGTGTTACATCAGATTTTCAAACCAAGTTGAAAGACAGTACGGTTACGGTGGAAGATATTCAAGACAGTGTAGAGCATATACTTGAACAATCTGGATATACCGATGTAGCAAAAGCTTATATTCTTTATCGTAAGAATAGGGAAAAAATACGTAATATGAAATCTACTATTTTAGATTATAAAGAAATTGTAGATACGTATGTAAAGGAAGAAGACTGGAGAGTAAAGGAAAATTCTACAGTTACTTATTCCGTTGGAGGATTAATTCTACATAATTCTGGAGCGATAACTGCAAATTATTGGCTGTCAGAGATTTATGATGAGGAAATAGCAAATGCCCATCGTAACGCTGACCTACATATTCATGATTTATCGATGTTAACAGGTTATTGCGCAGGTTGGTCTTTAAAACAACTTATCAAAGAAGGGCTTGGTGGTATTCCAGGTAAAATTACCTCATCGCCAGCAAAACACCTTTCCACACTATGTAACCAGATGGTAAACTTCTTAGGCATCATGCAGAATGAATGGGCTGGCGCTCAGGCTTTCTCCTCCTTTGATACTTACCTGGCTCCATTTGTGAAAGTAGACAACTTAAGTTATGATGAAGTAAAGCAGTGTATTCAATGCTTTATCTATGGAGTGAATACTCCAAGTCGTTGGGGAACACAAGCACCATTCTCCAATATTACGTTAGACTGGACAGTGCCGAATGATTTAGCGGAACTGCCATGTATTGTCGGCGGAAAAGAGATGGATTTTAAATATAAAGCTTGTAAGAAAGAGATGGATTTAGTAAACAAAGCCTTTATCGAAATAATGATAGAGGGTGATGCGAATGGTCGTGGTTTCCAATATCCTATTCCAACTTACTCCATCACAAAGGATTTTGATTGGTCAGATACAGAGAACAATCGTTTATTATTTGAAATGACAGCAAAGTATGGAACACCTTATTTCTCTAATTACATTAACTCTGATATGGAGCCAAGTGATGTTCGTTCGATGTGCTGCCGTCTCAGACTTGATCTTCGTGAATTACGTAAAAAGACGGGTGGTTTCTTTGGGAGTGGTGAAAGCACTGGCTCGGTGGGCGTTGTTACGATTAATATGCCGCGAATTGCATATGTATCAGCAAATCCAGCTGAATTTTATCAAAGACTTGATCGTATGATGGACATCTCAGCAAGATCCTTAAAGGTAAAGAGAAAGGTTATCACGAAATTATTGGAAGAAGGATTATATCCATACACGAAACGTTATCTTGGAACCTTTGATAACCATTTCTCGACCATTGGATTAATTGGAATGAATGAAGTTGGACTGAATGCAAGATGGCTTGGCAAAGATATGACAGATAAGAAAACGCAACAATTTACAGTGGAAGTTTTAAATCATATGAGAGAACGTCTTGGTGATTATCAGGTAGAGTATGGAGATTTATATAATCTAGAAGCAACACCTGCGGAATCCACCAGTTATCGTCTAGCAAAGCATGATAGAAAACGTTGGTCGGATATTTTAACAGCGGGTAAAGAAGGAGATGCGCCTTATTATACAAATAGTTCTCATCTTCCAGTAGATTATACTGATGATGTTTTCTCTGCGCTCGATGTTCAGGATCAGTTGCAAACGTTGTATACTTCTGGTACTGTATTCCACGCTTTCTTGGGTGAAAAATTACCTGACTGGAAAGCTGCAGCTAAGTTAGTGCGAACGATTTCTGAAAACTATAAATTACCTTATTATACGATGTCACCAACCTACTCCATCTGTAAAAATCATGGATATATCAAAGGAGAGAACTTTGTATGTCCAGAATGTGGGGAACCAGCAGAAGTTTATAGTAGAATTACAGGATATTATCGACCAGTGCAAAACTGGAATGAAGGTAAATCACAAGAGTATAAAAATAGGGTGGAGTACAATCTATCACACGCATTGCATGCCAGTGATTTGCCTCGTACGGAAAATGGTTTAGAGGAAGTTGCGGTTACTTTAAATGTTGATGATAATGAGGGAGAGTTATCAAAGGATGGTTGTTATTTATTTACGACAAAGACATGCCCAAATTGTAAACTGGTAAAAGGATATTTGGATGGTGTGGATTATCAAGTGGTAGATGCTGAGGAGAATATAGAGTTAGCAAAGCAATATCACATCATGCAAGCGCCTACGCTATTAGTGGTAAAAGAAGGAATGGCAACCAAGTATGTGAATGCTTCCAACATAAAGCAATTTGTAGATTTAGAGAGCGCTTATGTACTACACTAGATTCCTATAGTAGTTTGTCGATGTACTTAAACAAGAAGCATAGCGTTAGAATAAGTCTTACAAAAGAATAGTATAAGGATAAAAAAGATACAATCATGAGGAAAAGATTGTATCTTTTTTTTAGGCTCTTTGTCAAGTGTTGGGGTATGATTGGACTCAATCATGCCCCATTACTGGATTTAGAGCTGTTTTTATGTAGAGGTTCTAGAAATTCTATTTTTGGGCATGACAAATAAACCTTCGTGCCAGTCTGTTTTTATTTAGTTACAAGAGTGTAAAATACGGGTACGAAAACGTTCAAAGTTATGGATACCATATGAGGTACGTTTAAGAACCTTAATCTTGTTATTAAAGCCCTCTGTGGAACCGTTTGTAATTCCGTACTTAAAAGCATTTAATATTTCATTTGACCAATACCGATATGTTGCAGCGCACTTTTCAAACTCTTTAATACCTGAACTTTCAGCATTGCGGATCCATTCATAGAACTCTGTTCTTTGGATTGAGTACTTTGTATTCTGACAAATATCATAAAACCATTCTTTTAGCATATGTGCTTTTCTTAAATCATCATTATAAAGTAACATAATGTCACATGCTTTTTTATCCCTATTTTCTAGTTGTTTATACCTTGCTAAAATTAGTTTATGACTGCGTTTATAGTATTTTCTCATCGTTGCAGTCATGCTTTTTTGTAGTCTTTTACGTACATTTTCGATGGCCCATGTAACTTGACGAACAAAGTGATATTTATCGATTATGACTTGAGCGTTAGGGAAAAAGCTATGAGCCAAATCAACATAAGGTTGCCACATATCACATACAAAATACTTTACGCGGTACCGCTCACTTCGGTTTATTTCTTTAAAATAAGAGGCTAAATGCGCTTGTGAACGATTTGGGAGGATATCCATTATAGAACGTTGCTTTGGATTTACTAGAATACATTGATATTTTCCAGTTTCAGCATTCCCCTTAAATTCATCAATTGAAATGGCTTCTTTTAAAGAAGGACAAGTATAATGAATAGTATCAAGAATTCGCGCCACAGTTGTAGCTGAGACATTCGCTCGACGGGCTACGGTTTTTAAAGTCACGCTTTGTCTAAGTTCATTTACGATGTATTTAGTAAGTCGAGTAGTACGTTGTTGGTAATGTGCTAAAAAATCGTATTTTTCACTGAATCTTTTACCACATGCACAGCGATAACGTCTTTTTCTAAGTATTAGATAGCAGTCCTTCATCTGAAATGGTAGATCCCTAATAGTCTGTTGCCTGTAATCATGAACCTTATTTGTCTTAGCACCACAGGAAGGGCAAGTGTGAGTTTTTGCCTTAGTTTCAATAAATATTTTTACAAAAGAATCCGCATGAATGATATTTTTTATTTTTACCTCTTTTAAATCTAGTAATTTATTGATACAATAATTATGCATTATTGCAACCTCCTGGTGATTGTTTTGGTAGACTGGCACTGGGAGGCTTTTTTATTATTATAAAATAAAATGTTGGAGTAGTGAATTAATTTATTCACATACCCCAACATTTATTATAGAGCCTTTTTTTACCTTGTTAAAATAAGAACAAAAGTTAAGAAATTTTATTTGTTTCTAGGTCAAAAGTCATAGAAAAATTTGATTTTTAATTTATGTATGCTATAATAAAGGAAGTATATAGAAAAAATCCCCGTGCTTTTGCTTACAGATTCGGTTTTGAAGAAGTTGGCTTGGTGATTTTGTTATCAAACTTATTAGTATTAATATCTCTAAGAGGTGAGTGGATGGAAGAAAATATGATACTGACAAGAGCATATGTGGGATGTGCTACTTTTGATAGTGACTTTCGTATAAGGGTAGGAGATGAAGGCATCTATCGCATTATCGATGAAGGGAAATGTTATCCTTATTCTCTTCTCATGTTAATACATACGAAGGAGCAGGAAGAGTTTTGCCATGTGGTTCGAAATTTGAAGGAAAATGAAGTAAACAGCGGAACTTTTCATATTCGACTAGAGGACGGACAGTTTTATATTACCTATTACATCGTAGAGAATCGTGGAATTCCTTACATGGATGGAGTGTTATATCAAATCCGACTTTATAATATCAAGGCATTCCAGCAAGTAATAACAAAACAAAAGTATGAGATTATGGATTATCGAACTATCTTAAGTTTATCTTATAATCTTTATTTTACTTATAATGTAGATACAACAATTTTTACATATTATTGGATGAGTGGAAATCAAGAAGTTATAGCGGCACAACAACCTCTTCTTGAGTGGAAGAAAGAAGTATTGGAGAATGGTTATGTAAAAGAACAAGAACAAGCAATTCTTTGTAGCATGTGTGAAGATTTGATGGAAGGAAAATCGAATTTTTATTACCAGCTCATTAATAGCATCTTAACAAAGGGAAAAGAAGAAGTACGTTGGATTGTTCGAGGTAGTGCAGTTCATGAAAAAATGAAACTATCTAGAATTGTTGGAGTGATTGAAATTGAGAAGTTAACAGGGGATGCAAAAGATGATTTCTTTTCCGATTTAATGAATCGTGATGCTTTGACGGGTTTATTAAATAAGCGAGCGATAACTCAACTTTCAGAACAAAAGATTCAATATGCAGGTAAGGATAAATTCCGATTTTTAATCTTAGACGTTGATAACTTTAAAACAATTAATGATACCTATGGCCATATGTTTGGTGATGAGGCTATTGTAAAAGTCGCTAATATTGTAAAAAAGATGGTTGGTGATCATGGGGTCGTCGGAAGAATAGGCGGAGATGAATTGTTTGCTATTCTTGAAAATGTGGATGATGAAAAAAGTTTAAGAAATGTTTTAAAGGCAATAAGAGAAAATGTTGCTTATGCTTATGTAGGTTCACAAAACAATATTCATGTCACATGTTCCATGGGGTGTGTAGAGTATCCTACCGATGGGATATCGTATAAGGAACTATTTCAGAAAGCAGACTATAGCTTATACCTTGCGAAAGAAAAGGGAAAAAATCGTTACATCATCTATAATCCTTTAAAACACGGAGAAATAAGTTGCAAGTCTTTAAATGCTACTCTTCTTTCGATGGATACCGCGTATGCTGGATGTAATCATACGAATATTTTTTCTAAAATGATTCAATCTTTATATAAAAAGGGAGAAACTGGAATAGAAGAGGTGTTTTGCCAGTTAGGTGAATTATATCAATTGGAAAAGATTAATGTATATTATGGAGAAGAATTACCACTTATTAGGCATTGGGGGACAACCTATTCCGAGGATAAGGATGCAAAATATCTGTTAGAACAAGGATATCAGAAAAATTTTTCTGAAAATGGTGTTATTGTACTGGATAATATGAATATCGGTAAATCTTTACAAGCATATCAGATTTTCATGAGACAAAAATTAACCTTTGTGATGCAAATCATGTTGAAAAAAGATAACACAATCTTTGGATTAATTTCTTTGGAAAGAACGGTAAAAAAATCTAAGATGTCAGCAGTTGATATTAACAACTTAGAGTTGATATGCCATTTGATAGGAAATATAATCCTAGATAAAACTTAAATTCATAGGTGATAAAAGGAAAAAGTATATGTCAAATTGATTACTTCATGAAAAAAAGCTTGAAAATTCGTAGATGAAAGACTAATATATTACATAACACGAACGGAGCCTAAGGCAAAGGATCGAAAAATCCCCAAATCATTTCTTTGTATGAGGTATCCGTAAGAAATGTAATGTAATTTAGGAGTGAGAAGAAGATCTTTCACTAATCAAGTTTGTGCTTGCGCTGTCACCACAAACCCAGAAAGAAAAGCAGCGCAACATAAGGGGAAATATATAGAAAGAAGGATGTACAGATGCTGAATATCAGATATGAGAAAACAACTGCACCTAAAGAGCTTCCTGCAGCTGACAATCCATTAAAATTCGGTACTATTTTTACCGATCATATGTTTCTTATGGATTATGAAGAAGGAAAGGGATGGCACGATGCTCGAATTGTCCCATATGGCCCAATCTCATTAGAACCATCCGCTATGGTATTTCACTATGGTCAAGAGATGTTTGAAGGATTAAAAGCATATAAAGCAGAGGATGGAAGAACTTTATTATTCCGCCCTAATAAGAATGCAGAACGTGCAAACAATAGTAATAAGAGACTTTGTATGCCAACTATGCCAGAAGAGGATTTTGTTGATGCTGTAAAAGCAGTGGTTAAGATAGATGAAAGATGGATTCCTACAAAACCAGGTACTTCCTTGTATATTCGTCCGTTTATCATTGCTACAGATCCATTTCTTGGGGTACGCCCATCCCATCGTTATCTGTTTGCTATCATTTTGTCACCAGTAGGTGCTTACTATCCAGAAGGATTAAATCCAGTTAAGATTTGGATAGAGGATGAGTATGTCAGAGCAATTAAAGGTGGTATTGGAGAGGCAAAAACAGGTGGTAACTATGTAGCTTCAATGGCTTCTCAAGTAAAAGCACATGAGGAAGGGTATTCTCAGGTATTATGGTTAGATGGTAAGGAAAGAAAATATATCGAGGAAGTTGGAGCGATGAATATTTTCTTTAAGATTAATGGTAAAGTGTTAACGCCAGAATTAAATGGTAGTATATTACCAGGAGTAACCAGAGATTCCGTGCTTACGTTATGTAAGCTTTGGAACGTTCCAGTAGAGGAAAGAAAAATATCCGTAGAGGAACTTTATGAAGCAAGCAAAGATGGTAGTTTAGAAGAAGTTTTTGGTACCGGAACAGCGGCTGTAATTTCTCCAGTAGGACACCTTCGTTTTGAAGATCATGTATTAATGGTTGGAGATGGTGGTATTGGAGAACTTAGCCAAAAGATCTATGATACGATAACAGGGATTCAATTAGGAAAAATAGAAGATACTCTTGGCTGGACCGTTGAGGTCTCGTAAAGGATAAAAAAAGAGAGTACGTTATTCTTAGCATGAAAGAATAGCGTACTCTCTTTTTTTATGGAATGTTATACAATGCATCTGGCATAGATTATAAGGTAACAAACGATTCGGAGCAAAATATGAAAGACAAGGTAATCATGTTAGTATTGTTGCTAATCTTCCTATCTCTCATTGGAAGGTTATTCTATGATAAAGCAAAGGAGGAAACTGCGGTAGGGATTATTGGTAAAATAGAGTATGAATCACTGGATGAGTTAGCCCTTTTTGTTACCTTAGAAAATGAGGTACAGTTAAATAAGCAGGGAATGGTATGGATGGGGGGGAGTAGTATTTGGGATCATGACATAACTGCTAGTATCAACGTAGATAGTGGTTATGTAAGTGATGGTGATTTAAGTAGAGAACCGGACTACGTACATCACTATCCAAATCTTTATGCAAGATCAGATGCAGAATATAAGTCTCCTTCTGATGGAAGAAAAGTATGTTTTTTAACATTTGATGATGGACCAAGCGCAAATACCTTAAAGGTCTTAGATGTACTAGATGAAAAAAAAATAAAAGCGACCTTCTTTGTTATTGGTGAGGAAATCACAGAGCAGAATGCTAGTATATTAAAAGAAGTTGTCAATCGAGGGCATCTTATTGGTGTGCATACTTATGTGCATGATTATGATAAAATTTATAAGTCAGTCGATTCGTTCTTAAAGGATTATGATAAAGCATTTCAAAGAATCGAGGAGGTAACTGGAGTACGTCCCTATATTTATCGATTTCCAGGAGGAAGTTATAATCATTATCTAAAGAGAATAAGAAAAGAATTGGTCGCTGAGATGGATAGAAGAGGGTTTACCTATTATGATTGGAATGTTAGTGGTGAGGATTCCGTAGGTTCCCCAACTGCCTATTCCATTAAGAAAAATATTAGCAGAGATTTGAATCGGTATCAATGTCCGGTAGTATTATTGCATGATGGCCAAACGAATCCATTAACGGCAAAGGTATTGGGAGGAATTATAGATTATATTGAATCAAAGGGTTATGAATTTGATACTTTAGATCACCGTGAACCTTGTCAGTTTCGCTGGTAGTGAGAGATATACATAGTATAGGAAAAAGGGCTTTTGCATGTTAGGTTACTTGCTTTTTCTTGGCAGGTAATGATGCAAAAGTCCTTTTTTATAACAAGTGAAGTGATTCATTATTCACTTGTTCGTTTGAATGAAAGAGTAAAGAGGAATACAAATTATTGATATTCAGCAATTCGAGTGATAGCAACATAAATACCGGATATCTTATACCAGGTTGGAAGGTCGACGATTCCATTTTCCGGTAGGCCAAATTGCTTTTGGAATGCTTTTACAGCTTCTGCTGTTGCTGGGCCAAATACACCGTCGGCAGAGATATTAGGAATAGGATAGTATACATCAGCGATTGCATTTAATTGCTCTTGTAGTTGCATAACGCTAGAACCAGAGGAGCCTATTGTTAAATTATAACCAGGGAAGGAAACCGGAACTCCAGATACCTCATACGTTGAATTAATATAGATACTTTCTCCATAGAAGTATCGAAGAATTTGAATTGCTGTATATCCTTGATCCCCTAGAGTTTTCGAGCCCCATTGTGACATTACTTCAGGACAGGTTACACGTTTACCATCACAATATTGTGTTAAGATTGGTTGTTTCACATTAGGACGGGACAAAAAGTTATTAAAGATCGTGTCAACTACTTTACTGATTGGATCAAAGAAGTTTCGTTCAGGCATAAATTTATGATCGTATGCAGTAGATGATGTAATGGTAAAATTAAATCCTTTGTTACGATACCACTCAGTAAAAACACGATTTAAGGTAAAAGATTGTATTGCTAATACATTTGCATAGATGGTAGCTTCTGGCCAAGTAGCATAGATTTCACTTGAGGCTACATTTTTAATGTAATCTCGATATGGGACCCAGTAATCTTTGGCGGAACGGTCGGAAGGAGGCCCATCATGAACGATAATAAATTCTGGAATAACAACATTGGGAAGTACAATTTCACCAGCTTCTTCCAAAGGCTTTATTTCAGATTCTAGAATCTTTGGTGGATAATCCCCATATAAAGTATGTTCAGGGATTACAAAAGATTCTGCGGTAGTCCCGGCTCCTGCCGACGGAGTAGGGTCAAGTGTGATATTTTGCCTAGCATTTACGGTTGGTAGAATTTGAGCTCCGGATATAATTACAGGCTCAAAGCCGGGTGCTTTTATGGTCAAAGTATACTCGGCATATGGCATTGGAGCGCTAGGTTCCAAACTGTAATCTAGAGGGGGAGCTGGTAATTCAATGACGCCTGTTCTTCCAGTATCATCAGTTGTAACTTCCTCTAAAGGTTGCGTGGAAGGATCACCGGTAAAGTTAATATCAATTGTAGCATTACTAATAGGACGATTATCCCTAGCAGAAATTACATCTACGGAAAGACCGCCGAATGACTGCGTTTCTACTTGAGCTGGATATACTCTATTATCGATACGAGGCATCATATTAGTACGAATTATTTGATTATCCATAGTAGGAGAATATACATCTTTATCCAACCCTAATCCTTGGCGATAGGCAGGGTAACGATAAGAGTTTGGGTTGTATATCATGATTTACTACCTCAATATACTGGTTCATGATAAGGTATGCGAAGAGGATAGGTTTGGTGCAAGTACATGTATAACCAAGTAAGTGCGATATGGAAGGAGTTATTATAAAACGAGATAAGTATATGTTATCTTGACGGAGTAAAGTAAATGTGCACAATCAGTACATAGTTTTACAATGCATTTTCTATCATATTTATGAATAAATAGTTCTTGTATTTTCATGGGTGGTGTGGTATCATTTTAACAATTTGAGTATTTATTTGCAAAAAATTAAGCCTCAGGACTTAAGATGTATCACCCTTAATTTTCATGGTTTACATGAAATAAGTGAAGGAGGCGATATATCTTATTTTTTTAGGTAGTAATTGGAAAAAATATACACTCAAAATATGGAAATCGGGGCAACCCAAAAAAACATAACACAAATAGGAGGATTTGTATGAAGGCTTTTCTGATACTGGAAGATGGGCATATTTTCGAAGGTAAACATATTGGTTCGAAAAGAGAGGTTATTAGCGAAATCGTATTTAATACCTCAATGACAGGTTATCTGGAGATATTAACGGATCCATCCTATGCTGGCCAGGCAGTGGTTATGACGTATCCGCTGATTGGCAATTATGGTATTTGCCCATCGGATATGGAGTCATTAAAGGCGTGGCCAGATGGATTTATTGTAAGAGAGTTATCACGTGTACCAAGTAATTTTAGATCTGAAATAAGTTTAGAGGAGTTCTTGATTCAGAATGACATTCCGGGAATCACTGGTGTGGATACAAGAAGCTTAACGAAGATTCTTCGTGAAAGCGGTACTATGAATGGTATGATAACTACGAATGAAAATTTCGTAATTGAGGATGTAGTGAATACATTAAAGGAGTATAAGGTAACTGGAGTAGTTGGCAAGGTAAGCTGTAAAGAAAAGAAGGTTACAACCCACGAGAACTTTAAACCAACCGATTTTGAGTTGGCAAAGATGACTTACATGGCATCTCCTGAGATGAAAGAAGCAATTGAGAAGGCGACAAGTAACGGTGTTTGTCTTGGTGAAATCGCAATGGCAAGCATGCAGGGTACTGCGGGAATCGCTTATTTAAATAAGTTAGCAGAAGATGAAAATTTAATAAAGACTCACTATAAGGTTGCTTTAATGGATTTTGGTTCAAAGAAAAATATTGAACATTGCTTATTAAAGAGGGGATGTGAAGTTACTGTTTATCCTTCTGATACAAAGGCAGAGGAAATCTTGGCAACAAACCCAGATGGAATTATGTTAAGTAATGGACCTGGAGACCCAGCAGAGTGCGTTGAAATTATTGAAGAAATTAAGAAATTATATGATTCCAACGTTCCAATCTTTGCAATTTGTTTAGGACACCAGCTAATGGCCCTTGCAAATGGTTTTGCTACCAAGAGAATGAAGTATGGACATCGTGGAGCAAACCATCCAGTCAAAGATTTAGAAACTGGACGTGTTTATCTATCTTCCCAAAATCACGGTTATGTGGTAGTGGAAGATACCATTGATGAGACAAAGGCAGAGGTTCGTTTTATTAATGCAAATGATAAGACAATCGAGGGACTAAAGTATAAGAATAAAAATATCTTTACGGTGCAGTTCCATCCGGAAGCATGTGCTGGTCCACAGGATTCCGAGTTCTTATTTGATGAGTTTATGAAGATGATGGAGGTAAATGCGTAATGCCAAAGAATAATGACATTAAGAAGGTTTTAGTGATTGGTTCCGGCCCAATTGTTATTGGCCAGGCAGCAGAGTTTGATTATGCAGGTACCCAGGCGTGTCGTTCTTTAAAGGAAGAAGGAGTTACTGTTGTATTGGTTAACTCAAATCCAGCAACCATCATGACAGATAAAGACATTGCAGATATGGTTTACATTGAACCATTGACTCCAGATGTTGTAAAGAAGATTATCTTAAAAGAAAAACCAGATAGCGTTCTTCCAACTCTTGGTGGTCAGGCAGCGTTAAATATCGCTATGGAGTTAGAGGAATCTGGATTTTTAGCGGAAACAGGCACGAAGCTAATCGGTACTACTTCTTTAACCATTAAGAAGGCAGAAGACCGTTTAGAATTCAAGAATACCATGGAAAAAATCGGCGAGCCTTGTGCAGCCAGCGTGGTTGTTACTACAGTAGCTGCAGCGGTTGATTTTGCAGAAACTATTGGATATCCAGTCGTAATTCGTCCAGCATATACCCTTGGTGGTTCTGGCGGCGGTATTGCAGCGACAAAAGAAGAGCTCATCGATATCTGTACCAACGGGTTACGTCTTAGCCGTGTAGGACAGTGCTTAATCGAGCGTTGTATCTCAGGATGGAAAGAAATTGAATATGAAGTAATGCGTGATGGTGCAGGAAACTGTATTACCGTATGTAACATGGAGAACTTAGATCCAGTTGGTGTTCATACTGGTGATAGTATCGTAGTTGCTCCATCCCAGACGTTATCCGATAAAGAATATCAGATGTTACGTACTTCCGCTTTAAATATTATCACAGAGTTAAAGATTACTGGTGGATGTAATGTACAGTATGCATTAAAGCCAGACAGTTTTGAGTACTGCGTAATCGAGGTAAATCCACGTGTAAGCCGTTCTTCTGCCCTTGCATCGAAGGCAACCGGATATCCAATTGCAAAGGTAGCAGCTAAGATTGCGCTTGGTTATACTCTAGATGAGATTCCTAACGCAATTACAGGAAAGACTGTAGCAAGTTTCGAACCTGCGCTTGACTACTGTGTCGTAAAGATTCCTAAGTGGCCATTTGATAAGTTTATTATGGCGAAGAGAACCTTAACTACACAGATGAAGGCAACTGGTGAGGTAATGAGTATCTGTACGAACTTTGAAGGTGCGCTTATGAAGGCAGTACGTTCCTTAGAGCAGAACATCTATAGCATGAACTATGGTGACTACAGTAAGGACAGTATCGAGGATATTCGTGAGAAACTTCACTTAGTGGATGATAGACGTATCTTTGTGATTGCTGAAGCAATCCGTCGTGGAATTACACCAGAAGAGATCAATGAGATAACAAAGATTGATTTATGGTTTATTGATAAAATTGCAATACTTACTGAAATGGAACAACGCCTAAGTGAGGAACCATTAACCAAAGAATTATTATTAGAAGCAAAGCGTATGGAATTCCCAGACCGTGTGATCGCACAGTTCAGTGGAAAAACGTTAGAAGAAGTGAAGAAACTTCGTAAAGAAGAGTATGGAATTCTTGCAGCATTTAAAACGGTAGATACTTGTGCAGCAGAGTTTGAGGCACAGACTCCATATTACTATTCCTGCTTTGATAGTGAGAATGAAGTAAATGCGACGAAGACCAAGAAGAAAGTATTAGTACTTGGTTCTGGCCCAATCCGCATCGGACAGGGTATTGAGTTTGACTATTGTTCCGTGCACGCAACTTGGTCTATGAGCAAGAACGGTTTCGAGACAATCATCGTAAATAACAATCCTGAAACAGTAAGTACAGACTTTGATATCGCAGACAAGTTATACTTTGAGCCATTAACTCCAGAGGATGTAGAAAACATCGTAGATCTTGAACAGCCAGATGGTGCCGTAGTACAGTTTGGTGGTCAGACTGCAATTAAGTTAACCGAAGCACTTCTTAAGATGGGAGTTCCAATCTTAGGTACTAGTGCAGAAAATGTTGACGCTGCAGAAGACCGTGAGTTATTCGATGAAATTCTAGAGAAATGTTGTATCCCAAGACCTGCTGGTAAGACTGTATTTACTACTGAGGAAGCAATTGTTGCAGCGAATCAGTTAGGATATCCTGTACTCGTTCGTCCTTCCTACGTACTTGGTGGTGCAGGTATGCAAATTGCTATTTGTGATGACGATGTTCGTGAATTTATGGAAATCATTAACCGTAACGTACAGGAACACCCAATTCTTGTAGATAAGTATTTGATGGGTAAGGAAGTAGAAGTGGATGCAGTTTGTGATGGCGAGGACATCTTAATCCCTGGCATCATGGAGCACATCGAAAGAGCTGGTATCCACTCAGGTGATAGTATCTCTGTATACCCAGCACAGAGCGTAAGTGATAAGGTACAGGATGTTATCGTTGATTATACAAGAAAGCTTGCAAAGTCCTTAAATGTTATCGGTTTAATTAACATCCAGTTTATCGTATATAATGAAGAAGTTTATGTGATCGAGGTTAATCCAAGATCCTCTCGTACCGTACCATACATTAGTAAGGTAACCGGTATTCCAATCGTTGATCTAGCATCAAAAGCGGTACTTGGAGAAAAGATTGCGAACTTAGGATATGGAACTGGGCTTGCAAAGAAAGCGGATTATATCGCGATTAAGATGCCAGTCTTCTCCTTCGAGAAGCTACGTGGAGCAGACATCGGCTTAGGACCTGAAATGAAGTCAACAGGTGAGTGTCTTGGTATTGCAAAGACTTTTAATGAAGCATTGTATAAGGCATTCCTTGGTGCTGGTATCAATCTTCCAAAGCATAAGAAAATGATTCTTACCGTAAAGGATGCAGATAAACTAGAAGCAGTATCGGTAGGAAGAAGATTTAAAGCCCTTGGATACGAAATTTATGCAACAAGAAGTACTGCAAGAGTATTAAATGAAAATGGAGTAGAGGCCATTCCGGTTCAGAAGTTGGATGGAGAAGCTCCAACCATTCTAGACTTACTACTTGGACATGAGATAGACTTAGTGGTGGATACACCAACACAAGGACGTGATAAATCCAGAGACGGTTTCATAATCCGTCGTACGTCGATTGAGACTGGTGTAACCTGTTTAACTTCACTTGATACAGCAAATGCATTATTAACAAGCTTAGAAAATGTTGCAGATGGCGAATTAAGCTTAATTGATATAGCAAAAATATAAGAAGAATAGATGAATTTTTAGAATTATAAAAAGAGAGGTAAGCTTACCTCTCTTTTCTACATAACAATCGCAAAGCGAAAATTCTCTTGTTTTACTCTTTTTCGATCAAAGAAAACACATACCATTCCCCGCCATCCATAATTAGAGTGTCTAAACTTGTAGCTTTGCCATATTCAATCGTAAATTTTTTTTCTTTAGACCCAAGGTTAATACCTTCTTCCTTAACAGAAAGTGGTATCGGTGTAGAAATAGTGATAGAACTCTCATCAATTTTAATAACTTTGAATTTCCTTAGGAGATAGTCAGAATCACCATCAAGCGCGATAACATATGTTTCATTTAATATAATATTTTCAAATAAGAATTCATCTTCTGGATAATCAATATCTTGGTCCGACCACGAATCAACCACTAAATGAAGGCTGTAATTACTTTCTTTAGGTGAGCATGAAACGAACAGCGTAGCGGCTACTATAACAATAAAGCAAACTATAATATTTTCTTTCATGTAGTATCCTTTCTTCCTTTTCAAATAGCCATGAAGAAACCTAATTTGGCAGAGGTCTGTAGAAGATATCTCACAGATTAGGTTATGTCAAAGCTTGAGGTAAGTCCAATTCATGGAAGGGTGGTATTTAGTTATTATTAATTATTACATAATTTTACCATAAATTCTATAATTTGACTAGATTTTCTTCTATTATTTCCATGGGATATCGGATAGAGTTCATGAGTTTATATATATTTATCTTGTTATTTTAACCCATGAGAAGTAAAAAATATAGATTGCATAACTAGTCTAACTCCATTATACTGTAAGAGATTAGATAGAAGGGAGGTTCTTATCATGAAGATTGGAATCGTCGGTTATGCGAAACCAGAGATAGAAAGCCTTTTGCAAGCATATGCAGTGAAAAAAGTATTAGAGGATCAAGCTTTAGATTGCTATTGGTATCGTAATAAAGATAATGTTACTTATAAAAGTACGAGAACCGCTCGTAGAAGGAATATACTAGACTCTTTAAGTCGTCGCCAGTATATTCACATAGATTTAAATGAAGTTAGGGCCGCGCAAGAAGGCTTTATTAGAGATAGATTATCCTTGAATCAAAATAAAACGGAAAAAGCAGATAGTTTTGTGATTGTCAATCATAAGTCTACTATTGATACCACGAACTCTAACGCGAGTTACATAGACTTTTATCAAAGAAGTTATGAACTCAAGAGTGAAATTACAGAAGCATTGCTGCTTTGTGATTTAGCGGAATATGAGAAGATAATGGGTGCAAGTCCTAAAGAACAGTCCTATGTATTCATGGATTGTGAGTCTGACAAGTCTGGTATTATACCGTCAATTCGACGGATAGCAAAGGCAAATAAACTAGAAGTGATCTCTAAAGCTTATAATCGAACTTTTTACGGATTTGAAAAAGTGACCGAGATTTTTGATCCTTCCGAATATTTGGCATATATCCGTGATGCAAAATTAGTAGTCACCGATTCCTTTGCGACGGTATATTTTGCTATTCTACTAAAGAAACCATTGATATGCTATGATCAGGGAATGACACAAGGTAAAATTAAACGCTTCCTACAGAGATTATCGATGATGGAGAGTTATTTTACGATTAAGCCTACGGAAACATCATTAAAAGCTTATGCCATGAAGCACCCGCATATAGTAAGTAATCAACTTATGAAGTACCGTATGGATCTGACGGATCGTTTGCTTGATTCATTGGGGGTTTTTAACTTAGATCAACTAGTAAATTGTCCGACTAAAATAACCCGTGGTGAGTGTTGCGGATGTTATGCTTGTAAAGAAGTATGTCCTACCGATGCCATCCAGATGTTACAAGACAAAGAAGGATTTTATTATCCTAATGTGAATAAAGAAAAGTGTATTAATTGTGGATTATGTGAAAAAGTATGTGTTAAGAGAGAAAATTCTCAGATTGTATCTTATGAACCAGATTATCCAAAGGTATATAGTGCAATTAACAAGGACGAGAATGTAAGAATGATAAGTACTTCCGGCGGCGTATTTCATGTTTTATCGAAATATGCAATCGAACAACGGGAAGGTGTCGTAGTTGGAGTTAAGTTTGACGATGAAATGAATGCAGTATCTACGTTAGCTTCAACGATGAAGGATGTGAAGGCATTCTATGGTTCTAAATATGTTAAGAGTGAAATTGATGGGGTATACGAAAAGGTAAAAGAGCAGTTAAATGCAGGAAGATTTGTCTTATATTCTGGTTTACCTTGTGAATGTGCCGGTCTAAAAGCATATTTACGAAAGGACTATGAGAATCTATTCATAAGTGAAATTTTATGCCATGCTGCACCGTCACCGAAAGTATTTAAGACATATCTTAAGTTTCTTTCCATTAAGTACAAGTCACCGGTTACCAATGTAGTATTCCGTGATAAAAGGAATGGATGGCTAATTCATAAGTGTAGTATGGTCGTAGAATTTAAAGATCGTAAGCCACTTGTGGTAAATGCAAGAAGAAATAATTATTTCAGAAATTTCTTATTGGATAATATTCAACGCCCAGGATGTTCTAACTGTAGTTTTGTTGGAAGAAAACGAGTTGGAGATATTACCATCGGTGACTTCTGGGGAATCCATCACATCGATGAAGAAATGTTTGATGATAAAGGAACTAGTGCCATTATGGTAAACACGGTAAAAGGGGAGAAGGTTCTTGAAGAACTAAAAGCTTCTTTCTTTATGAAAGAAAGAAGCATAAAAGAGTTGTTTAAATATAACCACAGCAAGCCTTGTCCGCTCAAACCAGAACGAGAAGAGATTTTTAAACGTTTAGGAAAAGAAAGAATTGATTCGTTGTTAGAAAGTTTTAATGATCTTAAGAATAAAGCAAAATAAAGAAGGATTCAAGTAAGAGCTCAAGCAAGGATCAAAGAAAGAATTTAAGCAAGAAATAAAAATAAGGAATCAAAACCAATATTTAAATAAAGAATCAAAGTAAGAATTTAAAACAAGATTAAACAAGAATTAAACAAAGAATCAAAACAAAGAATCAAAACAAAGAATCAAAACAAAGTTTTAAGAAAAGATATAGAACAAGGAATAAATTAAGTTAATAAAAGAAAATTGAAGAAGAAATGAAATACGAATCAGAAGTAAGGAGAAAATAATTAGAAGATTTTCTTCCTTACTTTTTTTCGTTCATTGGAATTATAATGTTAGGCAGAACTTTTTCATAAGAGTTTCCAAACTAGACAGATACATACTACAAAATACTTTGGGGATAGTAATCATACAATAATTAGTCAGATGTAATCATTCCTCGTAGTACTAAGATTATTGTAAGAAATGTATGGTAGGAAAGGAACTCTAGTATGAAAATAGGGATTGTAGCAGATTTAAACGATATGAACCTGGATGTTTGGTTATCTACTTATGCTTTACAAGAAGCGTTACAAGAAATGGAACATATGTCAGTGGTAATTAATCATTCCTTTCGAGATACGTTGGAGGAAGAAAAACTAGGAGCGAAGGAGCTTGCCTATGAGTTTTATAATGTTGTAGAAGGAAGTTCACAGCTTAGCGATACCACTGGATATTATAATTTATTTGAAGTTTATCTGGTAGCAGGTGATAGAATGTGGCAGAAGGTAAAGGATGCTGCTTTTACAGAGTATTATCCAATCCATTATTTAAGAGATTCTATAATCTTAATGCAACAAAAAAGTTATCACCATCTTGCAAGAAAAAGATTGATTAAGGAAGATTATCTTCTTTCTTATTATGAGCGTCCTACAAAGGAAAAACAAGAGTTGTTGAGCTTTCTTGTGAAGGAAAATTGCTTAGAATTGGTGTCAAACAAGAGAGAGGAAGTTAATTTAAACTGCTACCAAAGCTATACTGATCAAGATATCAAAGAATTCTTATCCTATCTTCGATATGCTAAAATTGTAATTACGGATTCAGGGTTTATTTCCCTTATGGCTCTTCTATATGAAAAACCATTTTTACTTATGTCAGAAGAATCAAATGAAGTTTTGGCAGTAGGAATACTTAAGAAATTAGGATTATCCAGTATCATCCTATCCGATATTTCTTCTTTGATGGATATTAGTTACTACAACTCCTTATTGTCCACTTATGAAAACAATCAACAAGAATTTAGAAATCGTATCAAATCATACAGAGAAGAGCATAAGAAAAAAATACGTCAGTTATTACGAGTATCTAGTTATGAGAGATATGTCGACTGCCCAACAGATATCAAAAAGATTGAGTGTTGTGGATGTACCGCTTGTAGGGAAGTATGCCCTTACAATGCAATCGAAATGAAGGCTGATGAGGAAGGATTTATCTATCCGGTTGTAGATCATGAAAAGTGCGTCAAATGTATGCTTTGTAAAAAGATCTGTGTAAAGAGAGAAAATCCACAGACGGTTTCTTATGCAAAAAGCTATCCTCTTGTATATGCAGTTAATAATAAGAAGCTTAAGGTGAGAACGAATAGTTCCTCTGGGGGAATTTTTCCGGAATTAGTGCAATATGTCATCGAAGAGTTAAAGGGATGTGTCGTTGGTGTAAAGTTTGATAAAGACATGAATGCAGTTTCATCGATTGCGCATACCATGGAGGAAGCAAAAGAATTTTATGGAGCTAAGTATACCAAGAGTGATTTTACAGGTATGTTTCGAAAGGTGAAGAAGCTATTAGATCAGGGTGAAACTGTTCTTTTTTCATCGTTACCATGTGAAGCAGCTGGGCTTCGTGCATTTTTAAGGAAAAGTTATGAAAATCTCATCGTATGTGAAGTGCTTTGCCATGCGGGACCCTCGCCACTTGTTTTTCGTCGTTACGTTCAGTACTTAGAAAAACGTTTTAAGTCTAAAGTTAAGAAGATCAATTTCCGAGATAAATCAAAGGGTTGGCTTGCTCTTGATAATACCATGGTTGTCGAATTTGCGAATCGAGAACCTCTAAAGGTAAAAGCAAGAAGGAATAATTATTATCGCAGCTTTATTAAAGACAATATAGCACGCCCAGCTTGTAGTCAATGTTCCTTTGTATATACCAACCGGGTTGGTGATTTAACCATGGGGGATTTTTGGGGCATTCAATACGCAAAACCTGAGATGTTTGATAACAAAGGTACCAGTATATTAATGATTAACACTAAGATAGGAGAAGATATTTGGAATAAAATATCGAATCGATTTGAATATGAAGAAAGCAATTTAAAAGAGGCTTTTCGCTATAATCATAAGAAGCCTATTAAGTTAACGGAAAAGAGAAATGAATTTTTTGATCGATTTGAGAAAGAAGAAATCAATTCCTTGTTACAAGAATTTAATGATTTAAAATAAATTCCTTTACCATTTGAAAGGATTAGTGATATAATAGATTAGTTGAGTGAATGTGACAGGCGAGCGATAAAACTTTTGTCTAGAAAACCTGTGCATGAGATGAGAATGTGAAAAAGAACATGATTAGGACCACCTCTGCGAGCAGATTTTGTATGCAATGGGTGTTAGTGTGAAAGAAAGGTATGATGTTAAAAGATGAAAAAGTTAGAAGAGTATGTTAGAAGCATTCCGGATTTTCCTGAGGAAGGAATTGTTTTTCGCGATGTAACCAGTGTTTTACAAGATAAAGATAGCTTAAAGATGTCAATCGATCAGATGCAAGAAAACCTAAAGGGACTTGATTTTGATGTAATTGTCGGTCCGGAATCCAGAGGATTTATCTTTGGTGTACCGATTGCATATAATTTAAACAAGGCGTTTATTCCAGTTCGTAAGAAGGGAAAACTACCTTGTGAGACAGTTGAGATGGAATATGCATTAGAGTATGGCACGGCTACTATTGAAATGCATAAAGATTCCATTAAGCCAGGACAAAAGGTTGTTATTATCGATGACTTAATCGCTACTGGAGGTACGATTGAGGCAATCACAAAGTTGATCGAACAATTGGGTGGAGAAGTTGTGAAGATTGTTTTCCTTATGGAATTAGAAGGTCTTAAGGGAAGAGAGAAATTAAAAGGCTATGATGTTGCTTCTGTAATAAAATATGCTGGTAAATAATAAGCATGTTGAGAGGGTGTACAAAATTACTATTTCAAGCAAATAGGGGGTGTCTTTCTTTGACAGAAAGATACTGCCCGAACGTAAGAAATAGTTTTGTACACTCTTTTTTCGTTCTATTATTTCTAAAAACGCATGAAATTGGCTATAGAACAGTCATAGAATGTCAAAAAGATTGATTTTTTCAACTTTTGTTATTATAATAAGAAGATAAAGCTTAATGGCCCCCGAAATGAAAGGAATGGTTCTTATGGAGAAATCGTTAATACAGAGTACAGACACAAACTTAGAACCGAAAAAACTTCATAATGTTAGTGTTATTCCAAATAATGACACTGCGATCAAATATCAAAAAGACCGCAAAATAGGTGTTGTTCCATCCGATTTTACGAGTCCTGAGGAGCTCTATGAGATTTTGCTTAAGACCATTCGTGCCTATCATCCATCTACTGATGTAGAAATTGTTGAGAAGGCTTATAAAATTGCGACTTTTGCACATAAAAATCAGATGCGTAAATCAGGGGAACCTTATATCATACATCCTCTTTGTGTAGCGATTATTCTTGCAGAATTAGAACTTGATAAAGAGACAATTGTCGCAGGGATTCTTCACGATGTAGTGGAGGATACTGTTTTAACCGTAGCAGAGCTGACGAAAGAGTTCGGAGAGGAAGTAGCACTGTTAGTGGATGGAGTTACGAAGTTAACGAAGTTAAATTATTCGAAGGATAAAGTGGAAATCCAAGCAGAAAATCTACGTAAGATGTTTCTTGCCATGGCAAAGGATATCCGCGTTATTTTAATAAAGTTGGCCGACAGACTTCATAATATGAGAACGATGCAGTACCAGACGCCAAAGAAACAAATAGAAAAGTCCAGAGAAACAATGGATATCTATGCTCCAATAGCACAGCGTCTTGGTATTTCTAAAATTAAAATAGAGCTGGATGATTTATCACTACAATACCTTGAGCCAGAAGTTTACGAGGAGCTGAATGAGAAGATCTCATCAAAAAAAGAAGAACGAGAAGCTTTTATTAATAGCATAGTAGAAGATGTTGGAAAACATATCAAAGAAGCAAATATTTCAGCAAAGATAGATGGTCGTGTAAAGCATTTCTTTAGTATCTATAAGAAGATGGTGAATCAAGGGAAAACCCTAGAACAAATCTATGACTTATTTGCGGTACGGATTATTGTGGAAACTGTGAAGGATTGCTATGCAGCTCTCGGAGTCATTCATGAGATGTATAAGCCGATACCGGGGCGTTTCAAAGATTACATCGCAATGCCGAAACCAAATATGTATCAGTCACTTCATACCACTTTAATTGGTCCAAATGGACAGCCATTTGAAATTCAGATTCGTACTTTTGAAATGCATCGTACTGCAGAATATGGTATTGCAGCGCATTGGAAATACAAAGAAGGTCAAGACGGTAAAAATACAAGAGATACGGAAGAAGCAAAGCTTACCTGGCTTCGCCAGATACTTGAGTGGCAAAGGGATTTATCGGATAATAAAGAGTTTTTAAGTTTGTTAAAGAATGACTTAGATTTATTTTCAGATAGTGTTTACTGTTTTACACCGACCGGAGATGTTAAAAACTTACCAGCTGGTTCTAATCCAGTAGATTTTGCTTATAGTATTCATAGTGCAGTTGGAAATAAGATGGTTGGTGCCAGAGTGAACGGAAAACTTGTACCAATTGATTATGTGATTCAAAATGGCGACCGTATTGAAATTATTACCTCTCAAAATTCAAAAGGTCCAAGTAGAGACTGGCTTAATATTGTTAAGAGTACTCAGGCAAAAAATAAGATAAATCAATGGTTTAAAACAGAATTAAAAGAAGACAATATCATCCGCGGTAAAGAGATGCTTGTTGCCTACTGCAAATCTAAGAGTATTACAATGAGTGACTTATTGAAAAATGAGTTTATGGATATTGTAATGAAGAAATATGGTTTCCGTGACTGGGAATCTGTTTATGCAGCAGTAGGACATGGTGGATTAAAAGAAGGTCAGGTAATTAATAAACTGCAAGAAGAATTTATGAAGAAGAATCGGAAAGAAATGACCGATGAAAAGGTTCTTGAAACGATTGCAGATGTGAAGTTTGACCGACCGGCAGTTATGAAATCCAAAGGTGGCATTGTAGTACAAGGAATTCATGATGTTGCAGTGCATTTTTCTAAATGCTGCTCTCCAGTACCTGGAGATGAAATAGTTGGATTCGTTACAAGAGGGCGTGGAGTTTCGATTCATCGAACCGATTGTATTAATGTGATTAACCTTCCATACGAAGATAGAGAACGACTAATTGATGCAGAGTGGAATATTCCTGCTGATAAACAAAATACAGGATTATACACTGCTGAGATTAAAATCTTTGCGAATAACCGCAATGGTGTTTTGCTTGATGTATCAAGAATCTTTACGGAAAATAAGATTGATGTTACTTCTATGACGGTAAGAACAAGTAAACAAGGAACCGCAACGATTAGTGTAGGTTTTGAAATTAATGGAGTAGAACAGTTACAATCCATTATTAGTAAGCTTCGTGGAATTGAGAGTGTAATTGACATTGAGCGTACTACCGGTTAAAAATAAGGTAAGACTTATAATAGGAGTGCGGACAAAGATCTGCAGTTATGCAGGCATTATAAATGCAATCATAAGTGCGCCATGCAAGATATGGAGGAAGTAATGAGTAAGATTAGACTTGATATGCTTACCCTTGGTAAAATTAGAACCAATTGTATTATTGTTAGTAATGAAGATACAAAGGAAGCAGTTGTATTTGACCCTGGGGATGAATGCGAACGTATAATAGAACACTTAAACCGTAATGAACTCAGTATAAAAGCTATTTTATTAACACATGGTCATTTTGATCATATTATGGCTGCACAGGAGCTTGCTTCCTTGACGAGAGTTCCAATCTATGCATATGAGTCAGAGCGTGAGCTTCTTGCAAATCCTTCGCTAAATTGTTCCTCCATCTTTGGTAAATCCTTTACCTTAGCGCCTGTAGAAAGCCTACAGGATGGAGAAAAAATTCAATTTGCTGATATTGATTTTGTAGTACTTCATACTCCTGGGCATACGAAAGGTTCGGTATGCTATTATATACCTGATGAACAGATTCTCTTAAGTGGAGATACCTTGTTTTTTGAGTCAATCGGACGTACCGATTTCCCTACTGGAAACAGTGAAGTATTAATAAAATCAGTAAGAGAAAAGTTGTTTGCCTTACCGAAGGAGGTTAAAGTATATCCTGGACATGGTTGTAGTACAAGCATTGGTTATGAGATGCTAAATAATCCATATGTGAATGAAGAGGGAAGTTTTTAATAGATGATACAGTTAATGATGATTGGGGAGGATTACGAACAGGACATAGCGCCTTTACTAAAGTCATTCTACCCCAAAGAAGAAATCAACATAATTAAATACCAAACAGAACCAGAACAAGCGCTGTCTACAGAGACAACGCATGTCTTACGGCTATTCCAAGACCGATTTGAGGTATTCTTATATGAGAAGGATAACTTAAAGAAACGAGAGGAAGAAATCTTAACGGAGTCTCCATTAACAAGGAGTATTTATCGTAATGCACTGTTACGTGTTCTTTATCGGTTCCTTTCTGAGGATACAAATCAGTCGCTCCCATGGGGAATTATGACAGGAATACGTCCAACGAAACAAGTACTTGAGAGGCTTGAGGAAGGGACGAAGGAAGAAGAAATCAAAAAGTATCTCAAAGAAGAGTATTATTGCTCCGATGAAAAGATTGCATTAAGCCTTAATGTTGCAAAGCGAGAGCATGAAATACTAAAAGATTTGAACTATCAAGAGGGATATAGTATCTACATTGGTATCCCATTTTGCCCTAGCACCTGTCACTACTGTTCGTTTACCTCTTATCCGCTGGAACGATTTGAACACCTAGTGGAGCCATATCTTATGGCGTTAACAAAAGAAATGGAATATGCATCTACTTGTATAGAGAAGCCATTAAGCACTATTTACGTCGGTGGAGGTACTCCGACAACACTTAGTGTAAAACAATTAGAGTATCTATTAACGAAAGTTGATCAGTATTTTGGCATCAATGGATTAAAGGAACTAACGGTGGAAGCAGGACGACCGGATAGTATCACAAGAGAAAAACTTGAGATATTAAAAGATTTTGGTGTATCAAGAATATCGATTAATCCACAATCCATGCGTCAAAAAACGTTAGATCTCATTGGAAGAAAGCATACGGCTACTCAGATTGAGGAAGCGTTCTACTTAGCAAGAGAGATTGGTCATGATAACATCAATATGGATATTATCATAGGTCTTAGCGGAGAAAATCCTTCCGATGTCTTATATACTCTAGACAAAATCAAGTCTATGAATCCGGATAGTTTAACGGTACACACGCTTGCCATTAAGAGAGCTGCTAGGTTAAATACGCAAAGAGAACAGTATAAAGATATGGAAGCAGTTCGGGTAAGTGACATGTTATCAGAAACGGTGTTATTTGCAAACGAAAATGATTACCATCCATATTACTTATATCGGCAAAAGAATATGGCTGAAAATCTTGAAAACGTTGGTTATGCAAGGCATGGCAAAGAAGGAATCTATAATATCTTAATCATGGAAGAAAAACAAACGATTCTGGCACTTGGCGCCGGAGGCTCTTCAAAGTTTGTATTTCATAAAGAAAACCGAATCGAACGAGTAGAAAACGTAAAAAGTGTGATGGATTATACAGAACGTATTGACGAGATGATTCAAAGAAAGAAGGATTTTCTAAGAAATTCCATAAAGGACTTATAAGAATGGGGATTTTAGGATTTTATAGAAAAGAAGAACTAAAACTTAATCAAAAAGAAGCCACTCATGCATTTGGAAATCTGACAGCACCTTCTACGACTGGGATTGCAATTATTCATGGATTAGATTATGAGGGCTTAAGTGAAGAAGAGAAAGACGAGGCAATCTCTCATGGAATACTAGTGAGTAATCTCGCGTACTCCATAGCGAAAGAACTTAAATTATCTAAAAAAACTTGTGAAGAGCTTGCAGAAGCAGGAATCGTACATGATATTGGCAAACTAAAACTTGGTGAGTATCTGTATGGTAGAGAGCTCGAGACTTTAAAGATAGAAGAGATGAAGTATATAAGGCTTCACCCCAGTTTAGGAGCTGAGATTTTAAAAGAACATCGATGCCACTCGAAGGAAGTATTAACTTCCATCTATCACCATCATGAAAACTTTGATGGCTCAGGATATCCAGACAATTTATCGGGGAAAGAAATCCCATATGGAGCAAGAATACTCCGTGTTTGCGATGTGTTTGCTGCTTTAGTAACAGAACGGCCTTATCGTTCCTCCTTTGAAATTGATACAGCGATTGAACTTATGATAGATGAAGTAAAGAATTTTGATATGGAGATTTTTTTGGCATTCTTGCGTTTTGTCCATTCCAAAGAGTTTGAACCAATACGTGATTATGTTATTTATGTAAATGATAACACTATGACCAAACCTGCAGTATAGTGTGAAATATTATAAAGGCGCCAATGCGCCAGAATGGAGGATAAGATGATTACGCAGCGCCCAAAAGGAACCCTTGATTGGTATGGGGATAATATGTATAAAAGAACATTAATTGAAGAGCTGGCAAGAAAGCTATGTAAGGCTTATAATATGAAAGAAATTATAACTCCGGTATTTGAGCATACGATTCTTTTCCAACGTGGAGTGGGAGAGACAACGGATGTTGTACAAAAAGAAATGTACACGTTTCTCGATAAAAAAGACCGTAGCATAACTCTTAAGCCTGAGGGAACTGCTGGTGCTATTCGTGCTTATTTAGAGAATAACCTATATGCAGAAAGTCAGCCAACCAAACTTTTTTATGTAACTCCAGCCTTTCGTTATGAGCAACCACAAAGCGGTAGATTACGTCAGCATCATCAGTTTGGGGTTGAATTTGTAGGTTCCAAAAGTCCTTTGGCTGAAGTGGAATTAATCACTTTAATTACCACCTTTATAAAGGAAATCGGATTAAAGAAAGCAAAGCTTCATATTAACAGTATCGGATGTAAGAATTGCAGAGCTACTTATAATGAAGCACTTCTTTCCTACTTAAGAAAACACGAAGACCGCTTATGTTCGACTTGTAAAGAACGTATGCAAAAAAATCCGCTTCGTGTAATCGATTGTAAAGAAAAAGCTTGCAAGGAAATAGTAAAAGATGCTCCTAGAACGATTGAATATTTAGATGAGGAATGTAAAAATCATTTTGAGGAACTACAAAGTCTTCTTAAGATATTAAATATTCCATATGAAATTGATACCGGTATCGTAAGGGGTCTTGATTATTATACAAAGACAGTATTTGAATTTGTAAATGAAGAAGGATTTACCTTATGTGGTGGTGGTCGCTATGATGGGTTAGTTCATGAAATTGATGAAAAGCAAGACATTCCAAGTGTTGGATTTGGTATGGGTATCGAACGTATTCTTTATTTTCTAGAGAAAGAAGAAGTGTCGTTACCACCACAGCCAGCAATCGAACTTTATGTTGGTATTCTTGGAGGAGAAGCAAAAGCATCTGCTTATCAGCTCGTGACTACACTTCGTAATGCAGGAATTATTACAGAAACAGATTACATGGATCGTTCTGTGAAAGCACAGATGAAATATGCGAATAAGATCGGTGCAAAAAATACGGTAATTCTTGGAGCAGATGAGTTGGCAAATGGAAAAGCTAACGTAAAGAATATGGAAACCGGGGAACAAACTGAGCTTCCACTAGAAGAGATAGCAGATTTTATCCTTAAGAATGCATAAGACATTATACAACATATATGCGGCTTACCGCCTAAAGGCGGATGTTTGGAAGTATAGGAAATATTTAAATTGGATACAGGAGGATTTGACATGGCAGAGTCAATGAAGGGATTACACAGAACTCATCGTTGTACAGAGCTTAACAGCAGCAATGTTGGTGAAGTTGTAACAGTGATGGGTTGGGTACAAAAGAGCAGAAATAAGGGCGGTATTATCTTTGTAGATTTAAGAGACCGTTCCGGTTTATTACAGATTATTTTTGAAGAAGGAGATACCGGAACCGAAGGATTTGAAAAAGCTTGTAAACTACGTAGTGAATTTGTTATCGCTGTGGTGGGAAAAGTGGAACATCGTTCTGGTGCTGTGAATGAAAATCTTGCAACAGGTTCCATCGAAGTTAGAGCAACTGAGTTACGTATCTTATCGGAATCAGAAACACCTCCATTTCCAATTGAAGAAGATTCAAAAACAAAAGAAGAATTACGATTAAAATATCGTTATCTTGATTTAAGAAGACCAGACTTAGTACGAAACTTAATGCTTCGTAGTAAAGTTGCCACATTAACAAGACAGTTTTTATCAGACGAGGGATTCCTTGAGATCGAGACTCCAATGTTAACAAAATCCACACCGGAAGGCGCAAGAGATTATCTTGTACCAAGCCGTGTGCATCCAGGTAATTTTTATGCGTTACCACAGTCACCACAGATTTTTAAGCAGTTATTGATGGTGAGTGGTTATGACCGTTATTTCCAGATTGTGAAATGTTTCCGTGATGAGGATCTTCGTGCTGACAGACAACCAGAATTTACTCAGATCGATATGGAACTTAGCTTTGTTGATGTAGATGATGTCATCTCTGTCAATGAGCGTTTACTACAGAAGATGTTTAAAGAAACAATTGGTATCGAGGTTTCTCTTCCAATTCAAAGAATGACTTGGAGAGAAGCAATGGATCGCTACGGTTCTGACAAACCAGATACTAGATTTGGTATGGAATTAAAGAATGTATCAGAACTAGTTAAGGATTGTGGGTTTGCAGTATTTACCGGTGCCCTAGAAAATGGCGGTTCTGTGCGTGGTATCAATGCAAATGGTCAAGGGGAGATGCCTCGTAAGAAGATTGATGCCTTGGTTGAATTTGCAAAAGGTTATGGAGCAAAAGGATTGGCTTACCTAAGCATCAATGCAGATGGAACTTATAAGTCCTCTTTCTCTAAGTTTATGACAGAAGAAGAATTATCTGCTTTAGTAGAAGCAATGGATGGTAAACCAGGTGACCTTCTGTTCTTTGCAGCAGATAAAGACAAAGTAGTTTTTGATGTACTTGGTAATCTTCGTCTTGAAATTGCTAGAAATCTTGAGCTATTAGATAAGAATACGTATAACTTCTTATGGGTAACGGAGTTCCCATTACTTGAGTACTCAGAAGAAGAAGGAAGATATACTGCAATGCACCATCCATTTACAATGCCTATGGATGAGGATCTTCCACTTCTTTTAACTGACCCAGGTAAAGTTCGTGCCAAAGCATATGATATTGTATTAAATGGTACAGAAGTAGGTGGTGGTAGTGTCCGTATCTTCCAGAATAATGTTCAGGAAAAGATGTTTGAAGTTCTTGGATTTACGAAGGAAGAAGCTTATGAGAGATTCGGATTTTTATTAAATGCATTCAAATATGGTGTTCCACCACACGCTGGTTTAGCTTATGGCTTAGATCGTCTTGTTATGTTAATGGCGAAAGAAGATTCCATCCGTGATGTAATCGCTTTCCCTAAAGTAAAAGATGCATCCTGCTTAATGACTGACGCTCCAAATGTTGTAGATAACAAACAATTAGAAGAGCTTTCCATTGCACTAGCAAAGAAAGAGATAGAAGAATAATGGGTACTGTAGAGTATACATTATTATGTTACCTTTTGATTGTTAATCTGCTAGGATTTAGTAGTATGGGAATTGATAAAAAGAGAGCTAAGGCACGAGAGTGGAGGATTAAGGAAAGTACTTTATTCTTAATAGCCTTCCTTGGAGGGAGCTTAGGCTCTCTTCTTGGTATGAAGATATTCCGGCACAAAACGAAGCATAGAAGTTTTCAGATATTAATTCCATCTTTCTTAATATTGCAAATTATAATAGGCATTATCTACATTGTGAAAATGTAAATGTTGGTAAATAAAACGTGTAGAAATGTGTCATAATTTAACAGTTAACAATTTTTTGTTTGACAATATTAGAAATCAATGGTATCATAATGGTGTTACATCTTGCCAAATGGCAGAGTGATTGTAGCAATATTATATTTTTTTTTGGAGGATTATCTCATGAACAAAGGTACTGTAAAGTGGTTTAACAATCAAAAAGGTTTCGGTTTCATCTCTGATGAGCAGGGCAACGATGTATTCGTACATTACTCAGGTCTTAACATGGACGGCTTCAAGTCTTTAGAAGAAGGACAGGAAGTTGCTTTTGAAGTTGTGCAGGGTGCTAAAGGACCTCAGGCTACTAACGTAACAAGATTATAATTCTTGATAAAGTAGCAGATAACTGATTCGTCTTGTTCTAGACATAGAACCGTTTGATTTCAGACGATTCCATGATCGTGGAATTACTTTCAGTGTACCTTTTTCTATTATATAAATGTAATATTTTATACGGAATTAGCTATATTGTAAGACAATTATGTAACGAATCTAAACCCCAAGACTTAGGTCTTGGGGTATTTTTATATATTTCTATACTTCTTTTTACTTCACAGATTTTGGAATAGATGATATAATAACTCTAGTTTTTAGAGAGAAAAGGGTCAAAGAAGTTTTATGTAAGAATTATAGAAGGGTTCGTCCCTTATGCGTATTAAGGATGCGCAGGAATGGAGGTCACTATGAAGCTATCGCAAAAACCTTTTGGCAAAACCAAACAAGGTGAGAAGGTAACATTATATACTATTACGAATGATCAGGGTATGGTTGTATCTGTTAGCGATTATGGAGCTAATATTATCAGTATCATCGTTCCTGATAAGAATGGAAAACAGGATGATATTGCTCTTGGTTATGACAATGTAAAACAATATGAAGAGAATGGGCCTGGTTATGGCTCTTTTATCGGTCGTCATGCGAATCGTATCGCTAATGCATCAGTTGTAATAAGTGGTAAAGAGTATAAATTGGAAAAGAATGATGGTAATAACAATTTACATAGCGGTAGTAAGAGTTATAACAAATACCTCTATGAGACAGAAATTTTTAAAGATAAGGATGAGGTTACGGTAGAGTTTTCTCGCCTCAGCCCAGATATGGAGCAGGGGTTACCAGGCAATCTTGATATTGTAGTATCCTATACTTTAACAAATGATAATGAATTAGTAATTGAGTATTATGGTGTGTCGGATAAGGATACGATAATTAACTTCACGAATCATTCCTATTTTAATTTGGCTGGTCATAATAGCGGAAGTATAGAAGATCATCAGGTAATGATTGATTCAGAAGAATTTACATTAACGGATGATACATTAATTCCTACTGGTGAGATTGCAAAGGTAGAAGGTACACCAATGGATTTTAGGAAATTTAAGAAAATAGGTAAAGATATTGAAGCAGATTATCAGCCACTTCGTATAGCTGGTGGGTATGATCATAATTATGTTTTAAAAACCTCAGAAGAGGAAGCTGCTAAGGTTGCAGAACTTTGGGAGGAAAAGAGTGGACGTCGTATGGAAGTTTTTACAGACGCCAAAGGTCTACAGTTGTATACAGGAAATTTTATCCTCGGAAACGAAAAAGGAAAAGAGGGTTATTGCTATCAGAAAAGAGATGGTGTTTGTTTTGAAACACAATATTATCCAAATTCTTGCAATATTAGTAGTTTTCCATCCTGTCTAAAAAAAGCAGGAGAGCCATTTGAAAGTGTTACTATTTATAAATTTTCTGTGAAGTAATAAAAAAGGGCTGTTGCATTTATAAACTGCTCACTGTCAACTTGATAGTGAGCAGTTTAGTGTGCAACGGCCTCTTTTTTTAAAGCACAGAGGTAATAATGAAATATTATTGCAAATAACATATATTATATCCTATATTATTGCAAATAACGTATATGATACCTTATTTTGTACCGTAGATACGATCACCCGCATCGCCTAAACCAGGTAAAATATAACCCTTTTCATTTAAGCACTCATCAAGTGCACCGATATAAATATCAACATCTGGATGAGCGTTTTGCAATTTTTTTAGTCCTTCTGGAGCTGCTATTAGGCACAGAAAACGAATTTTATCAATTCCACGTCTTTTTAATAAGGTGATAGCAGCAATTGCAGAACCACCAGTAGCAAGCATTGGGTCTACAACAAAGATTTCACGGTCGGGAGCGTCAGATGGTAATTTACAGAAATACTCTACAGGTTCAAGAGTTTCTTCGTTACGATATAATCCTATATGACCTACTTTTGCATTCGGTGTTAGATTAAGAATGCCGTCTGCCATATGCATTCCGGCACGTAGAATAGGAACGACACATAATTTCTTACCTTCGATTTCTTTCACGATTGTTTTAGTAAGCGGTGTCTCTACTTCCTTATCAGCAAGCGGAAGATTGCGACTTGCTTCATAATAGATAAGCATAGCCACTTCGGCTACTAAATCACGAAATTCTTTGGTAGATGTGGATTTCATTCTCATAATACCAATCTTATGTTGGATTAGAGGATGATCCATAATGCTAACATTTGACATAATGATACCTCCAGGATATTTATGCATTTTTTATGCACTTAAACTTTTGTTGCAAGATATTCTGTGTTCTATGTATTAATATGTGGAAGTTCACAGAATGATATTCATGGCAAGAACGCCCGCTGGTGCGTGCGTTCCTACTTCAATTTTTTTTCTTATCGACTATTATAACAAAAAGTGATAGCAAAATAAAGAAAAGTTTTAAAGAAAAAACTGGAAAATATTGATTTTACACTTCAAATTTGTTAGGATATGGGAGAGAAAGTGAATGAATGGAAAAATTATAACATTGTTATAGGATAGATAAGAATAGAAAAAGAATGAAAAGGAGGACAATGTGTGGTTGATACACTCTTTCAAAAGGATAGAAAAAGAGCCAAAGCTTTAATTGTGGATGACAATCCGGTTAATCTAATAGCTGGTGGAATGATGTTAAAGACCTATGGTCTTACTGTAGAAACCGCAGGGAGCGGGAGGGACGCCTTAGAAAAAGTGGCGGAAAAAGATTTTGACATCATTTTTATGGATCTCATGATGCCAGAAATTGATGGGATTGAAGCTGCAAAACGAATACATAACTTAGAAGGAAAAGCGAGTCAGGTAATTATAGCGATTTCAGGAGCACTTATTGGTGAAAATGGGAGAATTACGACAACCAACGATTTTTATGGTGTATTAGAAAAGCCAATTGAGGCAGATAAGCTAAATCAGTGTTTAAAAAGATGGATACCGAAGGAAAAATTAAGTGACCATATCACAGATTTTTATGATGAAGCGAAAGATAGTGCAGATGAAATAGCAGAATTTATAGATAATTTCCAACTGGTTACTACTCTAGATTGTAAATTAGGATTACATTATGCGCTAGATCAGGTAGCTAACTATATCCGCATTGCGGAAGCTTCGGTGAAACAAATGAATCAATCGATGAAAAGGCTTAGTTGTATTACAGGAGAAGAAGACCGTGGTATTATAGAAGCAGAATGCCACTCTTTAAAAAGTGTATTAAATCATTTGGGTGCAAGAGAATTAGCGGAAGATGCAGCAGCTCTTGGAGTAAAAAGAATGGTGGAGAGACAGTTCGATTATAATAATTATAATACTGACTGTTGGCAGGAGCAATTAAAGAGATTTCTTATACGTCTTAACTTATTTTGTAGTGAACTCGAACAAGCATTAGTCGCATATAATAATAGAAGAAATCCTAAGGATGAAAATCTGGAATTTACAAGCTGTTCTAAGGAAGTAATCGCGAAGCAGCGAGAAAAAGTATTGTATCATATCAGCCGTTATGAATATTTTGAAATTATAAATGGACTAAGGCTACTGTTAATGATGGTGTCCAAAGAGGATCAAAATAGGATTTATCAAGCGATGGAAGCAGCAGAAGAATTTGATTATGAAAATACGTCAAAATACGTGAATGAAATTAAAGTATGAAAGAAATACTTTTATAAACACTCCAAAGATTGAAAGTTTCTAAGAATAGTAGCAAGAAGTCTAAGAGATACCTATAAAAGGACAGAGGAGAAGCCCGGTAGAGGGGGAGGGTAACTGCCGGGCTTTGTTTTATGAAAAAAATTATCTTGTAAACAATGTTATGATGTATCTTATATTGATATTATAAGATATGAATATGATGATAGTATGGCTAACTTATGAACATTTTGTGAATTCATAATATTGTTATTCATGACAAGTGAACTGTGATTTCTCATCTTATTTCGTATTTTTACAAACTAACCAAAAATTACAAGACTTTATTAGAGGACTTCGCAAATACTAAAGACAGGTTCAATTCCACCGAAAGGAAATGGGGATATGATGAGTGTATTCAAGAAATTAATACGCAAAGAGTTAGGAGAAGTCAACTACAATAAGTATTTCACATACATTCAAAAAAATCTCAAGAACAAATCACTAGAGAGTAAAGAGGTTTATGAGGATATTTACACTAGGCTTAAGGATAAAGATATTGAATCGATTGCAAGAATGCATGATAGATTAAACGACGCTATGTTACTTGCCTTTCGTATCAGTAAAAATTATATGTTTGCCTTGATATTCTTTATTGTTGCCTCTGCGTTTATTCTATTAAAGGGTTTAGTACCATTGGTAGCGATTACTGCACTTGGTACTATGAGTGTTCTATTTCTAGTTAAGACTTATGAATTTGTCATTAATAAATATTGCTTTATTGATGCTCAGATTGTTTTAGTATATAAGTCTGTCTTAGAAAAGATTATTTTGGGTCATGTGAAAAATCGTAACTTATGACAAAGTAGAAGAAGGACTGTCATTATTTTTGATATGACAGTCCTTTTTTGACATGTTTTTATAATCAATGTGAAATCTTGTTGTAAAATTTTCCTTGTAATGTGTTCAAGTTACGGGTATAATAATTGCGTCCATGTGGTGCTTTGTAAAAGAAGATAAAAGGGAATGTGGTGAGAATCCGCAGCAGCCCCCGTTACTGTTATTGGAATGAAAATTGCATAAGTGTCATTGTATCTTCTTTGGCATTAAGGATATGGCTCCTAACCTTAAAAGCGAGGAATGATATGAGAAGACAGCAATGAGTAAAATGACCATAAGCCAGGAAACCTGCCATATGAGAATGAATCATCTGCACTCGGAGGGAGATGTAGATAAAAGGAGTATTTATGAAAATAAGTAAAAAACTGTTGACACTTGGTTTGATTTTAACCATTGTCATGACAGGATGTGGAACAAAAGCAAAAAATGAAAACAATGGAATTACACCGAATCCAACGGCTGAAGCACAAGTTACAGCACAACCATCACCTAGTGCAGAGCCAACTACTTCTCCATCTGCCTTACCAGAAAATACGGCAAAGGACAATGTAACTACGTATCCACTCACAATTACTGATTCTACAGGAGCTACCATTACGTTTGAACAAGAGCCTCAAACGATGATATCCTTCGCTCCAAATATCACAGAAATAATATATGAACTTAAGCTATCGGATAAGCTAATTGGACGTACTGATTATTGTGATTATCCTTCGGAAGTAATGTCCGTAGAATCCATCGGAGACTTCTATAATCCAGATGTAGAAAAAATTGTAAGCTTAGCGCCAGATGTTGTACTAGCGTCTTCTCTATGGACGGAAGATGTTATTCAAAAATTTAAAGAGGTTGGAATTACAGTCGTTGTACTAAATGAAGATAAAAAGATTAGTGGCATCAATGACATGATTGACTTAATTGGGCAGATATTTAATAGTAAGGATAATTCAGCAAAGCTTATTGAGTCTATGAAGGCTAAAATAGAAGATGTAACCACGAAGGTTGCATCTTATCCAAAGAAAACTGTATATTATGTGGTTGGATTTGGTGAATATGGTGATTATACAGCAGGAGGTGATACTTTTACCGGAGATTTATTAACACTTGCTGGTGGAGATAATATTGCAAAGGATGTCAGTGGATGGTCCTATACGTTAGAGAGTCTCATTGAAGCAGACCCAGAAGTCATTCTCATTGCGTCCAGTATGAAAGACAGTTTTATTACTAGTGAGAATTATAAAAATCTAAGTGCGGTTAAGAATAATCAAGTTTATGGTATTGATAATAATTTATTGGACCGCCAAAGTTATCGAGTTGCAGAGGGAGTAGAATTAGTAGCTAAATTGCTACATCCGGAAGCATTTCAATAGATACCGGAGGGGTTATGAACAAAAGAAAGCCTTCATTTTATTATATAGTTTTTACCCTGTTGCTGTTTGTAACAATTGTAATCACAGCATCAGTAGGATCAGCCAATATTACCATATACGATAGTTTTAGAGTTCTTCTTAGTAGAATTCCGTTCGTAGGAGGTTTGATTGACACTTCCCAAATTCCTGAGAATTATTTTACGATTGTATGGAATATCCGTATTCCTAGAATCTTACTCTCTGGATTAAGTGGAGCCTCACTTGCATTAGTTGGTGCTTGTTTTCAAGGGTTGTTTCGAAATCCACTTGCTGACCCACAAATACTTGGCATTTCTTCTGGTGCAGCACTTGGAGCTACCTTAGCTGCACTAAGTGGAATGACAATGTCGTTCTTTGGATTAGGGGTAATTGGAGCTTTCGCCTTTGTTGGAGCTTTGCTTACCGTTTTATTAGTATACCGAATCGCTTTTACTGGTAGTACTGGGTCTGTTACGCACATTGTATTAACTGGTACAGCAATAAGTTCTATGTTGTCTGCAATGATTTCTTTGTTAATGAGTATTAGAAGAGAACAAATAGAAAAGGTTTATATGTGGACGCTGGGAAGCTTTTCTGCAGCTAGTATGAAGAAAGTTGGATTTCTTTTTCTGTTTTTTATCCTCTGTGCCACTATAATTATTGTATATGCGAGAGATCTAAATATTATTGCGGCAGGGGAAGAAACAGCAGAAAGTCTTGGTATTGATACAATGAAAGTGAAGAGAGTTCTTATCATAGTCGGTTCCCTTTTGGTAGCTGCTTGTGTCTCGGTCTGCGGTATTATAGGTTTTGTCGGGTTAATAATACCCCATGTGGTACGTTTACTACTTGGACCAAAGCATGAAAGACTATTACCATTTAGTTGTATCTTTGGAGCATTTTTCTTAATCGTATGTGATACCTTAGCGAGAACTTTAAGGTCCCCTGGAGAATTACCGGTAGGTGTGATTACCGCTTTATTTGGTGCGCCATATTTCTTACTGTTACTGTATCGTGACAAGAAAAGGATGGTGTAAGATGGATAAGCAACAGACAATACAGGTAAATGAGTTATCCTGGCAACCACAAAAAGAAGAGGAGGCAATTTTAAAAGAGATATGTGCAACCTTTTTACAGGGAGGTTTTTACGGTATTCTGGGGCCTAATGGATCTGGAAAAACTTCATTTATTCGTCATATCTTAAGATTGCTACCAAGTGAATCAGGGAGTATATTCCTTGAAAATAAGGAACTTACAAGCTATAAACGAAAGGACATAGCAAAAAAGATGTCCTTAGTCCCACAAAATACCAATATCGAAACAAGATTTACTGCCTATGAAATCGTAATGATGGGGCGAACACCTTATCAAAAAAGGTTTCAAGCAGTCAGCAATAAGGATAGAGATATTGTAAGTGAAGCGATGAAGATGACGAACTGCTATAACTTGCGGGAAGCTATATTTTCCAGATTAAGTGGTGGAGAAAAGCAAAGGGTTATTATAGCAAGAGCAATTGCTCAACAGACACCATGGCTATTTTTAGACGAGCCGATAGCTCATCTGGATGTTCGGTATCAGATGGAATTGATGAAATATTTAAAGAAGTTAAATGACTCAAAGAATACATCGATTATCACAGTTCTTCATGACATTAACTTAGCTTCTAGATATTGCAAACAGATTGTTTTGATGAAGAATGGAAGGATCGTTGCAGCTGGAACGACGAAAGAAGTATTAACGATTGAAAATTTAAATCAAGTGTTCGAAATACCTTTTTGTGCAATTGAAAATGAAACATTTGGTGGTAGTTATTTCGTTCCCATTACTTCTTAGGAAGGGCGAACGTGTTCTTAGTAATTATCAGAAGATTAAATCAATAGTTATAGTTTTTTTTTATGGAATACTATATATTAGTATTCCATAAATCTATTAAAACATAATAATTAAAAGAATCCTCTGAAGAGTGAGTAACTTTACAGAGGATTCTTTTCTTGATTCTACATCTATTCTTGATTTAATTTCTTTTCTTTTTTCTTCTTTTTCTTTTTACGTTTATTGGATTTATCGCTATGTTTTATCTTAAACATGTCATTATCTGCAAGTTGTATTGCCTGATCAATACCAAAATCTTTCGTTACCTGTCCAAACCAAGTACCAAGACTTAAAGATACAGTATAGGGCTTATTTGATGTTTGATTATAGTGATCTAGATAGTTCTTTATTTGATGGGATGCCATAGATATGTTATTGTCTTCATGGTCTCCTAATGCTAATAAAATAAATTCATCACCACCAAAACGAAAACATTTACTAAATGGTATTCCAGAGGATAGCAATGCCTTAGCACAGACCTTAATCGCATTATCACCTTCGAGGTGCCCATAAGTATCATTTATTTTTTTTAAGTCATCTAAATCGCCAAGTATTACGAGGAGTTTTTTACGTTGAACAATTGCTTGTTCTATGAATTCTTGGCTGTAGATACAAAAACCATTTCGATTATAAAGTTTGGTAAGGTTATCTACTTCTGCTAAATTTCCTAATTGCTTGTTTGTCCATTTTAAATTATTTTTTACTCTTAAGTTTTCTAACGCAGTATTGATATTGCGAATCCAATCTCGAAAACATCGATCGTAAGTAGCAACGCGATTATGATATCCTAAGGTAGCATAGCCAAAACAGCGGTCATAAAAATGAAGTGGTACAAAGTAATAGAGGCATGGATTCTCTCTTTTTTCCCATAGAGCTGGAAGCATGATAGAAGTAGAAAAAGTCTTATCATGATGACAGAAGGCCTCCTGATCCTTTTCTAAATATAATTTCATAGTTTCTGTATAACCATCAATTAAGTAAGGTTGGGCGTTATTTTGATTAAATGAAACGCTATCCCAATTCTCACATAAGGAGATATAAAACGAGTCAAAGTTCCCTATTTGGAATACATACCAACTAACCTTTGAAAGACAATCCATCAAATCTTCGGAAGAAATTAATTCTTCCATCATATAGTTATAATTGCTATAAAAATCTGTGAGGTGGTCATAATCACTGACTTTTAAATCCGCAGTTTCTAAGACTTTTTTCGATGGATGGCATCCACAACTATCTCCCAATAGTAATTTGGCAGTATCTTCTGTCTCTGTAGGTAGGTCTAAACCCTCCATTCGATTTATTAGTGTTAACATAGCTTTGATACCAAGCTGTTCATTTTTTAATTCAGTAGAAGTAATGGTTGGATTATGAAGAATACCTTCTAGAATGGAATCATATCCTGTAACCGCGATGTCATTCGGTACTTTTATACCATGTTTTTGTAATTCACTGCATACGTTAATGGCCATGGTATCAGAGGCACAAACAATTACATCTGGTCTTGCATGATTACTATGTAGGATGGTATCGACAACTGATTCCCCCATCTTATACCAGAAGTCACCATAAAAGATATAATCATTGACGATTGGTATCTTGTATTTTTCTAAGGCCTTAAGACATCCACGTAATCGGCGCATGGCGTGTTGATGTTCCTTAGGACCAGTCATGATGGCAAAGTTTCGATAGCCATGTGTGTTAATAAGATGAGACACCAATAATTCCATCGAAGCTTCATCTGGATAACAAACACTTTCAAAATCAGAAAGTTCCCAATCGATGGATAAGACGGGACCTGTGAAATGTTCCTTGATTTTTTGTTCCAGCTTCGATACGAGACCGGGGTTTCTTAGAGTGTCTGGAATAATGAGGATTCCATCCAACAAATGATATTGAATCATATTAAAAATATTAATTTCACCTGTTTGATAAACCTCTTTCGCATATTCCTTTGTAAAGGTAGAAAAAACTACAACATCGTATTGATATTTTAAAGCAACAGTCTCAATACCAGTGAGCAACTGTTGTTGATAGATATATTCAACTTGTGATGTTAATATCCCGATCATTTTACGCTGCTTTGGCATGAGTGACCTCCTCTTACTATAAACTAGTAAATATGTACCATAACTATAAAACATATTATACTACTTTACAGAAAAATTTGGAAGTTAATCCGTACTATGAAATTTAACAAAATATGTTGTAATATTCGCTTTCTATATCATGATAATTTTTTATAGAGCAAACATCAAATTTATGATAAAATGAAAAAATAAAAATAGTAAAATATGGAACTATCGGATACAAGAATCGTCTAATGCATAGAACCGAAGAATCGGATAGTGTAATAGGAGGGAAACATGAAAAGAAAGAGTATTATCGCACTTATGTTAGCAAGTGGCATCATTATTACCAGTATTCCAGTCCCTGTGTATGCGATGTCTACCGTAGTAGCGGAAGCAGTTACAAAAGATAGTTCACAGAATATTGCATCAGAAGATACAGAGCTGCAAACGAAGCTTTCAAAGATTATTACAGAAATAAAGAAAAAGGTTAAAATTCCATCTGACTGCACAAAATTTGATTCTAATTCTTATGCGGAGGATTATGGAAGAGGAAGACAGTGGAACCTAAATTGGTATAGTGAGAAAGGTTCCCATTATTTTAATGTGGTTTGTGATGATAATGCGAATATTACTTATATTTATGATAGAAATTATGATAAATATGAGAAGCAAGAACCAATTAAATATCTTATCAAAGAGCTACGACCTGTTGCAGATACTTACATTAAAAAGGTAGCACCAGAAGCTTGGGGGCATATAACATTCCAATCAGCGTATTATGTAGGATATTATAATAACTGTTATCAGTTTGAGTATGTACGAACAGAAAATGGTATTATGATGCCTGATAATACAATTACAGTACAAGTTAATGCAGCAGATAAAGAAGTTAAGGAATATAATGCAAACTGGCTATTTCAACTTACCGTACCTGCAAAAGATATAAAGATATCAAAAGAGGAAGCTACAGAAAAGTTAAAGAAACAAGTTTCTATGGAACTTAAGTATCTAACGAAGTGGAGTGAAGATGGTAACACTAGAAGTGCTTACCTAGTATATGCACCAAGTAATAATTACGTAGCAGTAGATGCAAAAACTGGGGAAGTATACACATCGAGAGAGCAGTGGATAGAAACTTCTAAACAAGAAGAAAATGCAATGCAAGATACTGCTGCAAATGAGAAAAGTACAGGTGCAACTTCTTTTACAGAAGAAGAATTAGCACAAATTAAGGAATTAGGAAGTTTAATAACGAAGGAACAAGCGATCGAGAAAGTTGTAAAGAATAAAAATCTACTGATTGATGCTAATGTAAAGGCGATAACAGCATCTCTTTCTGGGTATCGTATGTATGGTAAAGAAAAGGAAAAGCAATACGTCTGGAGTATTTCACTAACAGACCCTAGAGTTCCAGATGATAGTAAAAATGATTATTATAGAACAAATGCGTATGCAACGGTTGATGCAAAAACAGGGGAGATTTTATCCTTCCATTCCAGCGTAAAAAATGCAGATCAGATGACTCCAGAAGAGCTAGAGAAAGCGAAAACGAAGCTATCCAGAGAAAAATGTGCAGAGATCTTTGAAACATTTGCAAAATCTCAGAACGATAAACAATTTACGAATACAAAGCAAGCTTCAGTAATTCCAGATTACATCTATGACTATGTAAAAGAAATTCCTGTTTATGGAGGATATGCATTTGGATATCAAAGAGTAAATGAAGGAATTCCTTATGCAGACAATTATTTTTCTGGCAGTGTTGATTCTATTAGTGGTAAAGTATTCGATTATCGTAAGTACTGGGATACTACTGTCAAATTCGAGTCACCAAAGAATGCAATGACACCAGAGCAGGCATTTAACGCATATATCAAATTAGAGGGATATGAGCTTGTTTATGAGATTAATACAGTTCATAAACTGGTAAAGGATGGAGATACCAATAGCATTGTCGAAAGTTCATACTCTATTGATTATCAACCAAGATTAGTATATCGTACCAATATTAACCCTGATACCATATCACCATTTACGGGTAAGCAATTAGATTGGTCTGGAGAAGTTTATGTTCCTAAGGCAAAGATAATGGATGATTATACTGATATTAAAGGTACTACTTATGAGCGCAGCATCTTATTATTACGTGATTTAGGGGCAGGAACTGGCGAACTTAAATTCCGACCAAATGATGTGATTACCGGGAAAGAGTTACAGAGTCTAGCTGAAAAGCTATTTTATGAAGCGACGAGAGATGAGATTAAAATAAAGAGTAATAGTGGAATAACCAAACAACAGCTGGCAAAGTATAGTGTGCAAATTTTAGGATATGAGAAATTTGCGACGATTGGAGATATCTTCCGTTGTGGTTATACTGACGATGCAAAGATAGGAAAGGATTATTACAATTATGTTGCAATAGCAAAAGCACTTCAGATATTCGGAAGTGGTAAAGAAAAAGCATTTGAACCAACAGCTAAAATAACAAGAGGTGAGGCGGCAGACATCCTTATCAAAGTTCTGAACTGCAGTACACGTTAAGTAATATAAAAGAAATTTGTCGAAAATAATGGTAAAATATTGACAAAATAGATATATTTGGATAATATATACTTACTTTGTGCAAAAGCAGAAAGAATAATAGGTTAGGGAGGACTAAGGATGAAACTTAGAAAAAATGTTGTATTAGTACTATTAACATTAGTGCTTGCGCTTTCACTCATTGCATGCAGTAAGGGGAAGAATGGTCTTGTAGGTACTTGGTTTGGCGAAGAAGACGATTTAACTGTAGAGTATACATTTAATTCCGATGGAACAGGCAACGTGAAATTAATGGAGATGAGTCTTGATACATCTTATAAGACAGATGGCGACAAGTTAATCTTAACCATGAGTTTATTAGGAACAGAGCAGTCTCAAGAATACACTTATGAAGTGAGTGGGGATACTCTAAAATTAACTTATGAAGGATCTACTGCCGAATTAAAGAGAAGATAGAACGTAGGTAAGGGGAGTGTCATATGACACTCCCCTTTACAATGTGCGACCAGCATGATGCAATCGTAGCAGCTATTTTGTGTTACGAACCGCATAGAATTTAGATACCATGAATAGATACTTGCATAACTATGGGGAGTTGACGTATAATAGAGGGAAGTTTAACACCTATATTGACCCTATAGAATGAAAGCGAGAATATATGGAATTCAAGAGAATTGATGATGAAACGGTTCGTTGTATAATCAACGAAGACGATATGAAGGAATATAATATAGAAATCGACGATTTTCTTAAAAATAGAGGCAAGATTCAAGAATTTCTACATAAAATCGTAGAGATGGCAGTGGATGAGGTCGGTTACAATCCTAAGAACGGATTGCTAGCGATGCAGGTGATGCCATTGCCAAGGAATCGTCTGGCAATAACTTTTTCTGAAAAAGGCTCCGAGGGTATGGAGGATATTCTACATCAGATTAACGATGCATTGGGTGGTAATGGAGAATTTACTCCAGAAAGCATGATAAGTCGATATGAGGATTTATCGGATATTGAAAAAGCAGAAGCCTTTGATAAGTTTATTCGAAATCTTATACAGGATGTTGCAGATGAATATGAGGAACAGCAATACAATAAAAAGAAGGATGTAAATCAAGAGAAAGAAGGTAAAAATAAGAAAAATAAACAAGGAGTAGAATCTGTAGTTCAGATTTATACCTTTGGGAAACTATATGATATTGAAAGATTTTCAGTAATCTTACCGGAATCCTGGACGGTTAAGAGCACTCTTTATAAAGTTGAGAAGGACTCCTTGTATTACCTTGTATTGGAAAAGGGTAGATTATCAAAAGTCAATTTTCAATATGTATGTGATCGGGCGAATGAATATGGAAAGTTTCATTCGGAAAATCAAGCCAGAGTAGCATACCTTAAGGAACATGCATCCTGTCTTATTAGTAAAAAAGCTATAAAAGTATTAAGAAATATAGTAAATAACTAGTATAAAGGGCTGTGATATTTCTAATGTTTGAACATTAGAAATATTGCGGCTCTATTTTATATAATTAATGTAAATGTTTGGAAAAAAAGAGATATGCGCAAAGAAGTCAAATAATAATTGTTTTCTATTGAAGAATTACTTTTAAATTGGTATAATTTTCTACGTCATAATAACAAATTCTACAGAAAGAAGGTGTCCAAAAGAGAATAAGCGCTGTAATTCTTTTCATTATGAATATATTTTAGGGGTTAAAATAGATTTCTTCCTAGAAACATAGAAGATGTAAATAGGAAGTAGATTACAATAATGGAGAAGCAAGGGGAATATCCTAAGCTACGGATTGGAGCGTTACATGAAAAAACATAAGAATTGTTTCATTGGAGGTAGTAATGGGAATAAGATATGATTTAGTTTTTGAACGAGGATTTTTTCGAAATCCATCAGAAAATCTTGTTCTCAAAGGTACTATTGTCGGAACATTTGATAAAGAAAAATTTGAACGATCAGTTTTGCAACTAAAAATAGCACATCCAATTCTGCAATGTGTTGTGAAGCAAAGTATAGACGGAAAAGTCAGTTATGTCTATCATAAAGGGGCAACCCTAAAAATTACCTACATAGAGAAAAAAAGCCAAAGTCAGTGGGTAGAATTGGTGAAACAGCAAGAACATGTGATTTTTGAATTTGAGAAGGAACCTACCGTTCATTTTTTTGTTCTATATCAAGAAAAAGAATTTGATTTTATCATGATTGGCCACCATATGTTAGGAGATGGCTTATCGTATTTATATTTATATCATGATCTTATCGAGTGCTATTGTAATGGTAAAAAAAATCTGGAAATAAAAGAATCGAAACCGATTCAATCCGTACAGAATTTACCAAAGGGTAGTCAACCATCTTTCCTTATCCGCTATATTATTAAGCAATTGAACCGTAAGTGGGCTAAGAATCGCAAAATTTTAACTCAAAGTGAATTTAAAGTAGTGCATCAGAAATATCAAGAGAAGCAAAACATTGATGTTGCTCTTTTTTATCTCAAAGGTAGTGAGTATCAAAAGCTTAGGCAAGCGGTAAAACAACATCAGATCACGATGAATACTGTAATCTTGGTTGCATTAATGAAAGCATTAAGAGAGTTGACGGAGTTTACGGAGGAAAAAGTAACTGTTGCAATTAATTTAAGAAACAGGCTTTTGTTTCATCCAGGAAGGTGTATCGGTAATTATGCAGCAGCTATTACTAAGATGCTAAGTTATGATCTGAAAAAAGATTTTTGGGAAAATGCGAATCATCTAGGAGCGATGGTACAAAAAGAGATTCAAAACCCGAAAAAAGCCTTTCAATTGGTGCACTTATTTTGTTTACTAGATAGTAGCATATTTGATGGGTTGTTTTACTCAAAGTATAGTGATTATACAAACGATTGGCTTAAAAAAGTATCCAAGCTACTTAATTTTAAGGACCATGAAGAAGGAATTGATCTCTCGAATCTAGGAGTTTTTGAAATAGATCTAAACACAGAGAAGTATCAGATAAAAGACATGGCTTATTTACCGCCAGCCGCTGCTGTCTATGATAAAACGATAGGTGTTATTACTTACCAAGATGAGTTAGCAATCTGTATTTCACACAAAGTGAAGTATTTACCTAAAGAAAAAATGGAAGTGATTATAAATCGAACGAAAGAAATTTTGCGTGAACTTAATTAAAAGAAATGGTATCTAAATTATATTAGGATACACAGGAGGATGATTATGCGTAAGAGTATACGAACAAAGTTATTATCAGTTGTATTACTGTTGTCTTTATTCAGTATAGTAGCAAATGTAACAAATTTGAAATCAATCAGAGAGGTATATGATGTATCGTATGCTTTGATTGACAGCGATGATCCCGAAGTAATAGCAGCAGCTAGAGATGATCTTACAGAAACCTATCAGTATAGCGTTCAATCCAATTATATCGGGATAGGATTTATGGTATTTCTAACACTTGTTGCCATAGTAATCTCTACAAAAACCATTATTTTACCTACAAAGAAGTCTACGAAACAACTGGAAGAGATACTAAGTGATTTCGATGCTGGTCAGGGTGATTTAACAAAACGAGTTACCGTTTATACCAAGGATGAAATTGGACGATTAGTATTAGGTGTTAATACCTTTTTAGAAACGCTACAAAGAATAATGGGGCATATGATATTAGATTCTAAGCAGCTTAACACAAGTATTTCTTTAGTCTCTGACAGTATTAGTCAAGTAAATGACAATTCTTGTGATATATCTTCTACGATGCAACAACTGGCAGCAAGCATGGAGGAAGTAACAGCAACCGTATCCTCGATGTTAGAAAGTATTGGTCTTTTAAATACTGATGTTATCACAATGACAGAACAGAGTAAGGAAATTGTAGAATATATCGGCGAGATGAAGAACAGAGCAAACACGATGAAGGTCGACGCAACGGGTAAGAAGGCTACAACCAGTGAAATGATAAGTAAAATCGGAGATACTTTGCGTGAAGCCATTGAAAATAGTAAGAAGGTAGAACGTATTGATGAGTTAACGAATGACATTTTAGTTATTTCCAACCAAACAAATTTGTTAGCCTTAAATGCATCGATAGAAGCTGCTCGTGCTGGGGAAGCAGGAAAGGGATTCGCTGTTGTTGCAGATGAGATTCGCCAGTTAGCAGATAACAGCCGAAATACAGCAACGAATATTCAAGAAATCAGTGGCTTGGTAAGAGATGCTGTATTAAACCTTTCGGATAGTTCAAAGCTTGTATTAGATTATATTCATACTACAGTATTAAGTGATTATGATAAGAATGTGAGTAGTGGTATTCAATATGATAAGGATGCTTCCTTTATTCATGATAGTATCTCTCAATTCTTGGAGCATATTAATGCATTAAGCAGGATGATCAATAATATGAGTGAGTCTTTTAAGGGAATCGCTTCCGCTGTAGATGAAAGTGCAATCGGAGTCTCTAACGCTGCAAGCAGTGCCTCCAATTTAGTGGAAGAGATGGCTAAGATTAGCGAAGAAGTTAAGAGTAATGAGATGATAGCAGTGAGTTTAAACGAAGAAGCAAATCGATTTATTGAAGTATAAGAAAAGCAAATTGTTATAAGGAAGTATAAGAAAAAGTAAATTGATTTATGGAAGTATGGTAAGAATTGAATTAAGTTTATCTTATAAAGATATTCAGAACTAGGGGACAGAGGAAATATTCGAAAAAAGAGTTAAGTTGATCTAGATTAGAATATTCTCATCTGTCCCTGTTATTATTAAGGTTGTCATATCGAACATATACATGAAAAAGTATATTAACTATGAGCTCATTTTTGATATTAAGTATTTCAACAAAGCTTTTTATCCTACCGTACAGTAATTAATTTGGTAGCAGTAATCGTCTTACCGGCTAAGGTAGTTACAGATAAGGTAATCGTTGTTGTTCCAGCTTTTTTTGCAACAAATACACCGGTATATTTATGAATAGTACCTACTCCTAAATCACTACTTGACCAGCTGTAGGAAGCAACTATGCCAGTTATTTTAGGAAGGAAAACACCAGTCTGCTTTACTTTAAAAGTTGTGGTTTGGGCTACCATTGATATGGTAGGTGCTTTTGTAACTACTATGGTAGCAAGTAGATAATAGGTCGTCTGGTTTTGTCTGATCGTTATAGTTAGGAGTGTTGTTCCTTCTTTTACAGCAGTTAAGACACCATCTTTAGAGATGGATGCATACTTTTCAGGAACCAGTTGATAAGAAAATTCTGCGGTTGTTGAGACACCTTGTATCTTGATTATCTGTTGATCTCCAATCTCTAAGGGATAGAGTTTTTGAGAAAGTGAAGGTTTTAAGTTACTAATAGTTACAGTACAAGTTGCGGTTAAGCCATGAAAGGTTGAAGCAGTGATTGTAGCTGTACCCACTTTTTTTGCTGTAATAAGTCCATTGGCATCAATTGATACAATAGAAGAGTCTGAACTTTGATAGAGAACATCGCTATCACATTCCTCGTTATTTCGATAGGTTTTTGCTACAAGACTTAATTGTTCCTTTGGATTTAGAGATACCTCTTCATATGGTAATGATATCTTATCTGGAATTTCAATTGAAAATACATAATCGGATTCGTTCATGGCATAATCAATCAATAGGAATGCAAGATTTACCTTAGAGTCAGTTAAGTAGTCTGTGATATCATAATCGAAGGTAGAAGTTGCACCTTTGGCGGATTCGTTCATAGGTGTGATAGATAAAATACCAAGTAGTTCGTTATCTTCATTCATTAAGCCTAGTAAACCTCCTGCAAGGAACTGATTGTCAGTTCCAGTTAAGGTAAGATGAACCCTACTATTTTGTAAGGAGAGAGAAGCACTTAGTGCAGAAGGTGCTTCCATATCGATGGTAATAGGATAGGAGAGCGTATTCCTAAGGGTGTTACTTTCATGACCATCATAGACAAATGAGCCTTCTACAAGGTAAGTATAAATTTCGTTATTAACAGGTTCTTTTGGCGCCCAGTCCATAGTATCTGTTAGAATACCCATTCTTTTAATGGAAGAGTAGTACAAGGTCTTACGGAGATAACGGTCTGTTGCAGAGGTTTCAATGGATCCGTTCGGGGCTATGATTTTCGTTGCAATGGAGTCAGCATTTCTCAATAGACTTATGTTTGCTTGATAAAAAGTATCCATATAGCCATCACCATTTGGTGAGATGGCTATTTTTTCTGGGCTTAGGCTTAATATGGATTGGTAATACGAGGAATAGCTATAAGGGCTATAATTATTATTAAGCAAAGTATAAGCCATGTCATCAAGGAAGTTTACCCCAAGATATTGGCTTTTACTTAATAGTAATGTTGGCGCTTGAGAGTATACTTCATTTGTTCCATTTCCAAATAACTGATTATCATAAATAGAGGACTCATCAAATAAGCCTGCCTTGGTCCAGTCACCAAAGAAACCGAGGAATGGAATAGAGAGTGTAACACCAGTTTGCGTAGTAATAGCAGCATCCGTCGAGGTTATCTCACCTAATAGCGGTGTTATAACACTTGACACTGGTGTTAGTGTTACATATCCTTCTATAAATTCTCCATTCATAAAATTGCTTATCAGGTATTGTTTCACTTGTTCTGATAAAGTAATGGTTAGTGTAATTGTAACCTCTTCCAATGGCTTTAAGGTAACTGTATTGACAGGCTGCCCATTTATTGCAGTAACAGCAGTCACAAAACCTGTGATATCAAAAGGTGTTTCTGCAATCAGATTACCATAGGAGGAGGTAAGTACACGTTCTGTTAAGGTCGTGGTGTTAATGTGATATGTTAACTCTGTATCTGAGATCGAGGTTAGCTTAAAACTTTGCGTAAATACTCCAGTTTTATTCCTATCATCTCCAAGATCTAACTTTGGACGATTATGGCTTTCGTTATTGTAGGCGGATAGATAAGCTTTGGTGTTGATTGCATTATAGATATTTACAACGCCAGCTCCCTGCTTTCTTGGAAAATAAGGAACACCATTCTTCTTACTAGGAATTGCAGTGCTCATTAATAGCTTTGTGGCTAGTTCTTCTAATTCCTTTGGATTATTTTGTGTGAACAGAGGAGATGATTTTAAATATTCTTTCATTAGGGCGTAACAGCCTGCAATATGAGGAGCAGCCATGGAAGTACCGCTCATGGAAGTATATCCGTCAAATGGGACAGTGGAATAAATATTTTCACCAGGTGCAGCTATTTCAGGTTTTAATCTTAAGTCAGGAGTTACACCAAGAGAGGAAAAAGCAGATGGTTGTTTTTCATTCGCATTTGGAAATTCACCGTTTCCTAATTGTGGAGTTATCATTTTAATTGAGGAGTTATTTATTATTAACCCATCAGCGGAAGTAACTGATACAGCTGGAATTAGATAATCATTGATTGCCATGCCAAAAGTTCCGGATTGATTATTCTTAACGACGATTGCAATCGCACCATGACTGGCAGCATAAACAACTTTTTCATTAAAAGAGATACCACCACGGGATACAACCGCTACTTTTCCTGTGACTGATATGTCACTATAGTCTAAATTATCACCATATCCAGGGACAGGAACTGCTTCATAAGAAGTTTTCTCTATGGTTGCTAAATCGGAAAACTTAGGTTGTGTTGCGGTAGCAGTTTCTGTGTATGGAATCGACAGATTTTCAATAGTAAAGTAGGCGGAGTGGTAAGTGCTATTGATCACACTGGCAACGGAGGTAGAACTGGTATAGGTGGATGGAGAACCAACAGCTGCTGTATCTGGATTATTGGTTTTTGCATATCCTCCAAGCTGGTTTTGATAGGTACTGCTATAGTTATTCCCAGCAGATACCGATAAGGAGATGCCAGCATCTGTCATTCTTTGATAAATCAATTCCATGGTTTCGCTTTCTGCATTAGAGAAACCAGCAGGGGCACCAAGGCTCATATTAACCACATCAACGGAGAGGTCAGCTGCATCATCTAGCGCAGCGAGAATATATTCACTTGGAATACCATCGTAATAATCAGAAGCAACTTTTAATATGACAAGTTGGGACTCTGGTGCTACGCCAGTAATTTCACCTGCGTTCGCCCCAATCGTTCCAGCAACATGAGTTCCATGTTCATTGCCATACAGAGTGATGGAATCAGCAGTTGGAGAGACTGAAGAATCCATGTCAGCATAATCATAAACGTAGGGAATCTTATCACTTATGTACTTACCATTTTCAATCAAACCTGAGGAGATTTTTTCATTTACTATACTCTGAGTTAGAGATAAAGTAAATGGTGCTGCAGAAAAAGCAGCATGGTTAATGTCTAGACCAGTATCAATTACAGCAATTACCATGCCGTCTCCCCGGTATTTTAAATCCCATGTATTGCTTGCTCCAATCATGTCAACACTGCTTGACATCTGAGGTTCTTCCATTTCATAGGTAGCTGAGACATAAGCATTCTTTACACCTTCCAGTGCTTTTATGTCTTTTAACAAAGATGCATTACAACGGATTGCAAAACCATTCATAATTGTAGTATATTGATATAATAGCTTTGGAGTTACTTTGTTACTTCGAGCTATCGTTGAGGATTCTTCTGAAGTTGTTGTCATTGCAGAAATTTGGCTAAATAATGACTGTTGAGAATGAAGTATCTGTTCCTTCTCGGTGCGTATGTCAGGAATGCTAAAAAAATCATAGAGAGCAGAATCTTCTTCTATGAATGAGTAGCTATCATAACTATACTGCATGTTATAATAATCAAGCAAAGAAGCTCCTTCTAATTCTACAATGATGGTTACCTCTTTCAAAATTTGATTATTCTGTGGTGTAGTGGAAAGTTTGTTTTCTTCCTTTAATAATGTTAGTGCATTCTTTTCTAATGATATTTTTTCTAATCCGTATGGTTTAGCGTTAGGTGAGGTGTTTGAATCTTTTGTAGACGCTAATAACTTAGTGCTTGATTGTGCTGCATTTACTGTTACCCCTTGATTCACAGTAGAAAGAGCAAAAAGGAAAGCAAGCAAAATTGCTATACTCTTTCTGCTTATGCAACGAAAGGTTTTCTTACTCATACACATCCCTCATTCTTTCTAAAATAGATTGGCTTAAACAAGCTGTAAAAATTATACAAATATCAAACAAATCTGTCAATTCTTTAATGTAGTGAAAAAATAACAAATTATTTAATAATATGTTAGAATATACACCAAATTGTATTAATAAGTTATATTCTAGATTTAAATCAATAAAAAAGGAGAAAGTTGTGGATGTATAACCAAAGAATGTGCAAACGATGTCTGCTTGCTGATATGTCAGAAGAGGGGTTAAAGGAACGAGTATATGAATATATCAAAAGCTTAAGCGAAGATATCAAGGTGGCACCAGAGATATATCAACAGAGGTTAAATCAGTGTCGTGAATGTGATAAGTTAATTAGTGGTATGTGTAGAGCTTGCGGTTGCTTTGTTGAAATGAGAGCAGCAATGAAATCGAATGCATGTCCAGATGTTTCTCATCGGTGGTAAAAAGTAATTCTTTACATAATCCAATAAATTCAAAAATAAACAGGCTGTACCACTAAAGTACAGCCTGAATTATTTAGGACAAGGAAAAGTACGCGAAGCGTGCGTTTTCTTGTTTTATCTATCTTGTTTGATCTGGTATCGCATCTGTGACATCTTGATACCAGCTAATTTCACCATTTTTCCAGGCTTCATCAAAGTTAGTTATAGTAGGTGGTGTTCCGCCATAATGTTGATACCAGCTATCTGGATAAAGCGGTGTTTTATTTTTCACAATGGATTCTTTTGGTAGTTCTTTGGATTCATCTGGTCTTAACTTTCTGGCAACAATAACTGTTCGATAATTTGGAAGTTCATAAGAACAAGTTGAGAGTAAAAGCAGATGATCCTCTTCGGAAATATTCAAAGGAATATCAAAAATTGAACGAGCTTTTATTTGATAAACAAAATTTAAGAAATCAGCGGAATCTATAAAACTTCCACGTTGATAATCAAAAAGCTTCTCTTTTGCCGAAGAACCGTTTGTTTTAAATACGGCAAAGATTTTCCACAAGCTTTCCTCATAGAGTGTATCAAATTGAATCACGGGATTTTTCTTTAAAAAGTCTAAATCATTATAATTCATCAATTCATGAAACATATTCCCAGTGCTTGTCATGTTATGTCCATGGATTAACAGACTTTGGGTCGGTGTTTCGATATTTGTGTTTGTATCAAGAAAAATACTTCCGAATCGATCTTCTTCTTTATTGATATTCCTAGTTAAGTAATATTCAGGGTCATCCACACTAGATTGAAGCACCGGATAGTTAATATTAGTGCCTTCTATTTGAATCCACCCTTTTACATCAGGATTTAGTTCTAGTAAGGGAATAAATTTATCTAAAGGTGCATCTTTTGTAGTTGCTGTGAATGAGACTTGGTTATCTGGTTCTGCTGTAATAGAAGGGATGATATCCTCTTTCGGTGCTTGATCATTATTACTTTCATAAAGATTCTGAATTTCTTTTATTGCCTTGTTTGAGTTGGAAGGACTAATCCATAAAATATCTACGAGTAAGAAGATACCTACGATTACAGCAATAATAGAAATGATATGGATAACCTTATAAAGTTGCTCTTTTTTGTTTTTATGTATGGTATCAACTTTCTTTTTGTCTTTTTTATGTCGTGATTCATGTGTCATAATCATAGATATCCTCCTTTCGTAAGGTTATACAAAGTATATCACAAGTATTTAAAAATGATAAGAAGCTTTTGATATTACCTATACCTATTTTATAAAAAGAACTGTCAGTTATCTAGAATACAATGATAACTTGACAGTTCCTTTCGAATGTTATTTAAAACTACAGATTACTGTACTTTTTTTAATTTTCTACCAGAGATAAAGAAAAGTGTTCCTGCAAAAATTACACAGATTCCTATGATAGAAACTGCAACTAAACTGTTATCGCCTGTTTTATTTTACGGAATAAGTTAATGTTGCTTCTGCATTTCCAGATTCGATTTCAGTATTTGTTGTTTCAATTGATAATAAGGTTGGAATGGAAGAATAGTCCTTTCCATCTTCTTTGCTTGCAGCTCGGATAAGGTCTTTCACACCCATCGGATCCCAATCATCATTTCCGAAAGTTTTTATAAGAATCTAAAATACATATTGACATAATAAGGAAGTAATGGTACTATTTAGTTAAACGTTAAACTATACAATATATACAATAAATATCTTAAAAGATTTTTGGTTTTACGTCAAACTAAATAACATGAGGAGGTATTTACAATGAGAAAATTAAGAAAATCTATTGCAACTATGTTTGCGGCACTTGCTATCATGACTTTGTTTACTGTGAATGCATTGGCAGCTACGGATTTAATGAAGGATGGTAAGATCTTAAGTGGCGGATTTGTCAATGCAGGGGAAGAAGTAGATGGAACAATACAAGGACCTGGTAACTGGACACAGCTTAACTTAGGTGATTACGAAGTAAATGCAAAGTACTTACATATTGTAATGAAGGCAACAGGAGACACTGCTGCTGCACAAATCGTGGTTTCAGATGCTGCAACCTTTCATCTAAAAGATCTAGGTATCATGTTAACAGAGGAATATCAGGATGTAGTTCTTCCTGTCGATGAAAATGGCGTTGCAGTAATTTCATGGGTTAATTTTACAGGGCTTGACGGCGGAAGTAGTGTTTATTCCATTAAAGACATGTTTTTATCCGATGATCAGGCTTCAAGTTTAGGTACACCTGCAGTTGAAGAAACATCGGTTGCTACCGATGCAACTACGAGCACTGCTACAGAGGATGTACCAAAGACTGGAGAGAATAGGATGCCAGTTATTGTATTACTTGGTATCGTAACTATTGCAGGAGTAGTATTCGTAGTTACAAAGAAAAGAGAGAGAGCGCATGGTTTAATTTAATCGCAGTACAAACTTATTGGGGCTGTGAAAAAAGCCCCTAACACAGAGACGTCGGTTTAACCGACGTCTCTAGTTGTTTTTAATCTAAATCAACACTCTAAAAAAGAGCATAAATCCCCCTACCCCATAGAATCAGCATTTTGGATTTTATGCTGATTTTTGAAGTCGCATCTTTTTATTATGATATTTATATAGATTTTGTCCGATAGAAACTAAAAAAATCTCTAATCGTACAGAATTGATTCCTCTTCTGACAATTCTTTTATAGTTTCGATCATTTTTCATGATTCCAAATGTTCCTTCTGCTTGAATGGATCGATTCATTCTTAAAAGTGCACCATGTATACTTTCAAGATTTTCAATCACTTCCTGATGCATCGCTGTCAGTTCTTGATTGATTCTTATAGTACGATTATTCTCTGTTTTCTTGCATTGAGCTGTATATGGACAGTTGCTGCAGTCTTCGCAGACATAGATTTCTTCCTGACGTCCGTATTCATTTCCACGTACTGCTCTTCGGTGAGAAAAAATAAATCTCTTTTCATTTGGACATATCATGTATCCTTCCGAATTAAATCTGAAATTGACAGCTCTGAACGGATCATTATGGTATTTTTTATCTTCGGTTTCCTTCTTGAACATAGTGAATTTCATGTATTTTTCCATATCATGCTGTTCACAGTAAATATAGTTATTATATGAACCATATCCGGCATCCGCAGTTGGATATTTCGGGTAAAATCCATATGTCTTTTTGAATTGCTCCATGAGTGGTACAAAACAGTCCATGTCTGAACGATACTGGTTAACGTCAACAACTGCTATATATTCATCAGCTACCCCAACCTGTACATTGTATGCCGGAAGTAACTGATCATTTCCCATGTAATCCGTTTTTATCCTCATAAATGTGGCGGAATGATCTGTTTTGGAATAACTGTTACGTGCAGGGCCACAGATATTCACCTTTTCTATGTATTCCTCCAGCTTTGAGGCATACTCTAAAAGCTTCTCATACTGCCTCTGCTGACAGGTTTTTCGATGTCCCTTTCCATAAACAAAATCGGATCTATCAACGTTCCAAACCTTGGCATACTGATCAGCTATTTCACGTAGCTGTTCAGGTGCATACTCTACGTTTGCTTCTATTTTAAGCCCTGACCATTCAAGGTCTGTATTGATTTCATGAAAAAGGGCAGTTATCTTTTCAAACAGTCGGTATCTGGATTTCTCAGTAGCTTTTTTCCATACCCAGCTGTACTTATTCGCATTTGCTTCAAATTTTGAACCGTCTATGTAAAGGTGGTTGAGGTCTACATTTTCCTGTTCAAAAATCTTTTTATTGATATCGTTGAAAATATCTTCAATGGAGTCACCTAAAACATCATTGATGAAATAGGAAAAAGTCCTGTAGGAAGGTCTTTCGTTATCAATTAAATACATGAATCTGATATTTACTCTGCAGTTATCTTCCAGTTCTCTTAGTGACATGTAGCCCTGGGTCATAAATCCAAAAAGCACCGTTTTCAGCATGTTGACGGGATTATATCTGATGCGCCCAGTTTCATGTTCTGGTATGTTTCTCAGATACTTAGCTAAGTCAATTCCCTCCATGAATTCGTCAAATGTCAAAACCGGATCACAAATATCAAGAAAATCTGAAATAAACATTGGCAAAATGCCTTGTTTTGATTTAGAATAAGTTGTGGTTTGATTTTTCATTGCAGATAAATTTTACCACAAAAAGAGGATTTTTAACTCACTAACGTGAATTAAAAATCCTCTTTTCTAGTTAGGTGCTTTTTTCACAGCCCCTTTCTACATGATCAACACTCGAATATGGTAAAATGTGAAAATATGCATATATGCTTGCATTTTTATTCTTTTTTATTTATAATAAAATCTCCAAATACCAGTAAATTTAGTTTTGTGCTACTGATAAAGAGAGGTAGAAATGAATAATTATGTAAAAAAGAAATATAGTTACAAAACCAGTTTTAAATTTATATTACCATCCTTACTTGGTGTAATATTATTTATGTTTCCAATAAAAATCGGGAATAAGATTACGATACCAATTGCTTTGTTGTCCGATTTTATACAAGATAGATATTTTTCTTCTTTGCCTTTGATTGTCTTAGGGCTAGTGGGAGTTTCCTTCTTTGGAAGTGTTATTACTTTTTTTATGTTTCGTTATAGTAAGAGTAGTGTGATTGCTATGTTAAAGAAGAATTCCGTATTTTGTTCACTGTTTCAGATTTCATTCATATCGATTGCTGTAAGAGGGTTTTCCTTTCTGTTATGCGTTTTTACTTATTTTCATATTGGAACAGAGCTAATCTATTCTGAAAATACTGGTGGCCTTGTGTTTTATGAATTATTACCAATCCTATTTACGATATTTTTCTTAGCAGGTTTTTTATTACCACTGTTATTGAATTTTGGATTATTAGAATTTGCAGGAACCTTATTAATTAAGGTAATGAGGCCATTGTTTAACCTGCCTGGAAGAGCTGCTATTGATGCAATTGCTTCTTGGCTAGGTGATGGTACGATAGGAGTATTACTAACAAGCAAGCAATATGAAGAGGGATTTTATACAGAGAGAGAAGCTTGTGTTATTGGGACTAGCTTTTCGTTGGTATCCATAACTTTTTGCTTAGTTGTAATTAATACCGTTGGATTGTCACATATGTTTATACCTTTTTATCTAACAGTAACCTTTGCCTGTCTAGTAGCAGCTATTGTGATTCCTAAACTTCCACCTCTTTCTAGGAAAAAAGATTGCTATGTGGATGGGGTAAATGGAGGGGATAGAGCAGAAGATGATTTTACAATGGATAATAAAATTCCATTTGGAGATGCCAAGAGTCAGAAAAGTCTTTCTGTTGCCTATCATAAGGCTCTAGAAACAGTAGAAGGCAAAAAGGTAATAAAAAGTGTGATGACGGATGGTGTAAGCAATGTTTTAAATATGTGGCTTGTTGTTATTCCGATTGTTATGGCGATGGGGACCACAGCACTTGTGATTGCGAAATACACACCAGTTTTTGAAAATACTTGGGAAGCCATTATTACCATTCTTAAATATGCTTGGAATACCGGAAGCGGCCAGCTGTTTCAGAAACAATATTTGCAGGGTTTGCAGATATGCTTTTACCATCTGTTATGATTTCTGCTGTAGAAAATGATATGA
>NZ_JPOF01000002.1:0-617500 GCF_000733755.1 Lachnoclostridium phytofermentans
CCTATTTAGGTAAAACCTATAATCATTTTTATGACATAATAACTCATTCTAAAAAAAAATTCAATCATAATTTACTTTTCTGCGTTAAAATAATAAAATATTTCTTTTTATCATCAAAATCCCACAACTTAATCTTAGGTAGAAAAAGATAAAAAACATGGTGATCTTACCAATGAACATCTAAGATCTAAAAAATTAAAAAAATCATCAAAAAGCGGGAATAAACGGTTCCTCTACGAAATTGTATCACTTCATAGAAGATTTCATTTATCCCCGCCATTAAAAGGCTAATTTACTCACGTATTACTAATTTTCTTAGTGCTTCTACCCTCTTCTCAAATGGTTCTAAAGAATTCATCTTCCATTCCCAATTTGGTGTTCCTAAGGTACCTGGAGTATTAATTCTCCCCTTATCATCTAATTCTAGAATGTCTTGCATCGGTACAATTGACATATAAGAATCCTGCTTGTAAGTAAAATCAACAAACCTCCAAGCTGGCGATCCTTCGGTACAATGAGAACTCTTTAGATCACGCAATACCCTTTTCTTAACTTTAGGATTTTGTGATTGATACCAACCTTTCATCGTCTGATTGTCGTGCGTTCCAGTATATAATATTAGATGTTCTACATGGTCATAGTTACTATTTTCTTCTTCTCTAGGATTAAAGTTAAATTGTACAATACGCATTCCCTTAAATCCATAATGATCACGTAACGAAAGAACTTCGGGTCTAAGGTCGCCAAGGTCTTCTACCACTATCTTTATGTCCTTAAACTCCTTAAATACCTTGTCAAATAGCTGATACCCAGGAGCTTCCACCCATTCTCCTTCAATCGCTGTATCACAGGATGCTGGTATCTTCCAATAAGTATCAAACGCTCGAAAATGGTCAATCCTTATGATATCAAACAACTTTGAATTATAAGAAAGACGCTTTAACCAAAAATCAAATCCTGTCTTTTCTATATAATCCCAGTCATAAATAGGATTTCCCCAACGTTGTCCCGTCTTACTAAAGTAATCCGGTGGTACGCCTGCAACAAACGCTGGTTTTGAATCCGCATCCAGTAAGAAGCACTCTTGATTACTCCAGACATCCAAGGAGTCTATACCAACATAGATTGGTATATCACCCATGATTTCAATTCCGTTTCGATTTGCATATTCTTTTAAATTCATCCATTGTGAAAAAAATTCATACTGAAGAAACATCTCATATGCAATTTTATCCTCTAAATGAGAGATATCATACTCCTTATTAATAATCCAAGTTTGCTGATCCTTAGGCCATTCATTCCAACAAATCAAGTTATTTTGCTTTTTTATGGTGAGGTATACCGCATACGGATAAACCCATTCTTGCTTAATAAATTCATGATACTCTTGATTTCGTTGCATGGAAGATTTTGAACTGTTTTGTTGTAATTTAAAATTTTTATAAGCTTTTTTTAGATACTTTTCTTTGTATGCCCGTACTCCCTGATAATCAATATGGGTATAGTTTTTATGGTATGGCTTTGTATTTTCTAACAATCCATCCTTTTCTAATAAGTCTAAGCTAATATAGAGCTCATCACCTGCAAAGGAGGAGTAAGGCTGATATGGTGAGTTTCCATATCCAAGCGGATTTAAAGGTAATATTTGCCACAGAGTTATCCCTGCTTGCTTCATTAAGTCAATAAATCGATAGCTGTCTTCTCCGAAATCCCCAATACCGTAAGGGGATGGGAGGGATGCAACTGGCATTAAGATTCCCGCTTTTCTCATGTTAGGTTCCTCCCTAGTTAAGTTTCCAGATTTCGTCATTATACTGTGCAATGGTACGGTCAGAAGAGAAATAACCTGCTTTTGAGATGTTAACAATCATCTTTTTCGCCCAAGCTTTACGATCTTCATAATCTTTAAATGCTTCGTCTTTCTTTTCGATATACTCCTTTAAGTCAAGTAAAGTCATAAACCAGTCTTTGCTTATTATTTCATGATGTAATCGCTCCAGATTTTCCTTCGAACCAACTGCTAATAATTCTACACTTACAATAAAATCAACTAATTCCTTGATTTGTGCATCCTTTTCGCAGATTTCTTTCGAACTATAGTCTGATTTCTCATAATGAGTAATAACTTCATCACTCTTTGCTCCAAAGATATAGATATTATCGTCACCTACTAATTCGTGAATCTCAACATTAGCACCATCCTCTGTACCAAGAGTAATCGCACCATTTAACATAAACTTCATGTTACCAGTTCCGCTTGCTTCTTTCGACGCTAAGGATATCTGTTCTGAAATATCACAGGCAGGAATTAATTTTTCAGCAAGAGTTACATTGTAATTTTCTACCATAACTACATTCATGTATGGACTAACTTCTTTGTCTTTTGCAATTAGTTCTTGTAGGCAAAGGATTAGATGAATTATGTCTTTTGCGATTACGTAAGCTGGTGCAGCTTTCGCACCAAAGAGGAACGTAATTGGAGTAGACGGACGCTTGCCTGATTTAATCTCTAAGTACTTATGAATAATATAAAGAGTATTCATCTGCTGACGTTTATACTCATGAAGACGCTTAATCTGAATATCATAAATAGAATCCGGATTGAGTGTTAGATTTTGTGTCTTCTTTAAATAATCACTTAAAGCAACCTTCGCTTCCTTTTTAATCTCAAGCAAACGAGACAGAACCGTTTCATCCTTTTCATAATCTAAAAGTTTTGTTAAGTTCATTGCATCCTTTTTAAACTCGGAACCTATTAATTCTTCGAGCAAAGAAGTTAACGGCTTATTGCAATGTAATAACCAACGTCGGAAGGTAATACCATTCGTCTTATTATTAAATTTGTCAGGGTATAATTCATAAAATGCTTTTAATTCGTTCTGTTTTAGTATGTCAGTATGAAGTGCTGCAACCCCATTAACACTAAATCCATAATGAATGTCGATAAAGGCCATGTGAACTCGTTTTTGCTTATCAATAATTGCAACTTCTTCATTTTTATACTTTCTCTTAATTCTACGATCTAATGTCTGTATGATTGGAACCAAGTGTGGAACTACCTTCTTTAAATACTCCATAGGCCAAGTCTCTAACGCTTCCGCAAGGATTGTGTGATTTGTGTATGCACACATATTAGAAACGATAGATATCGCTTTTCTTATACTAACCCCTCTTTCCATTAATAAACGGATGAACTCTGGAATTACTAACGTAGGATGGGTGTCATTAATCTGCACAACGGCATAGTCAGCTAAATCATATAAGTTACTACCCTTTTCAACTGCTTCCTCTATAATATATTGTGCAGCATTACTCACCATAAAGTACTGCTGATATATTCTAAGTAGCTTCCCTTTTTCGTCACTATCGTCCGGATATAAGAATAACGTTAGATTATGACGGATATCTTCCTTATCAAAGTTAATGTTATCCGTGACTAGATTCTCATTAATTGTATCAATATCAAATAGATGCAACTTATTGGAACCACTCTCATATCCAGTTACATCGATATCATATAACGTTGATGTTAATGTAAAATCAGCAAACGGAATCTTATAATGTGTCTTTTTCTTTGTAAGCCAGCTTTCCTTTGTAATCCATGGGTTCTTCTCTTCCGTCTGTAGATTGTTCTTAAAAGTCTGCTTAAATAATCCATAATGATAATTTAAGCCAATACCATCCCCATCTAAGCCAAGAGTTGCGATGGAGTCAAGAAAACAAGCTGCTAATCGACCAAGTCCACCATTTCCTAAGGATGGCTCTAATTCTACTTCTTCAATCTCTGCCATACTCTTACCAAGAGATTGTAGTGCGTTTTCTACTTGATCGTAGATTCCAAGATTAATCAGGTTATTGGATAATAGTTTACCAATTAAGAATTCAGCGGATATATAATATAATTTCTTCTTTGATTCATTCTTCTTACCACGTTTCACCATATCCTTGGTCATGGAAAGAAGATAATAATAAATTTCCTCGTTCGTCTTTAAAGTCTTTAGCTGTTCCAGTTTTTGATTCATTCTTTATCTCCTCATCTCTATTCACTCAAGTAATCATCTGTTACCATACGTTTTCTACTTCAATATTACGATTGCGTACGCCGGTAACGTTACCAATTCATTTTGCAGACTTGGCTGTTGTGCTGTAGTTGTAAGCGCTCCACGGATAGATTCATAGGAATAATCTTTCTTAGATAACGTAAGCTGCTTTTCTTCTGGGCTTAAATTATATAGAACTATGATAGAGGAGCCTTCATATGTCTTCGTTACCGCTGCGATATCTTGATCACTCATTGGTATCATCTCGACTTTTCCTCTCGCAATCTCAGGATTTTCATTCCGTAACCTGATCGCTTTCCTATAATAATTTAATATGGAAGAAGAATCTTTACTCTGTGCATCCACACCAGGAAAATGCTGCTCTTGACGCTCCATCTTTGGTGGTCCCATTGTAATTCCTGTTTTATCGGTATCAGACCAAAGCATAGGTGCTCTCTTATTTTCATCTTTTCCAACACCCGACAAGCCGATTTCTTCGCCATAATATAGAAAGCTACTTCCATTCATAAAGAGATTAATTCCACCAAGAAGTTTCACTTTATCCTCATCATAGGAAACATAGGCTGCGGCGCGATTATTGTCATGATTACTGACAAACGATGCATCAATATAATTCGGATTTTTTGATTCAAATATCGTTTGAACCTGCACCATATTCGAAGCAAGATTGTAACCAGCCTTAGAAAGACCAGCGGTCTTAACAGCAGATGCAATTTTACCAACGGAATCTCCATAAGCATAGTTAAAGATGCTATCGATACCGCTCTCATAATAAGAAGCTATAGTTCCAAAAGAATCCCAAACTTCAGCTACTAAGTAACAATTTGGATCTTTTTCTTTACAAAAATTTGTAAACCAGGATAAAACCTCAATATTCTTCTCTGGAGAACCCGTAAAATACTCTTTCGCTGCATCCAAACGAAATCCTCCAACCCCTAGGTCTAACCAATAGCTTGCTATCTTTTCGATTTCTCCTCTTACCATGTCACTACTTAGATTTAAATCTGGCATCTCATTCCAGAATACTGCTTCATAATACCAATCGGTCATACCTACTCGGTAATAAGTACTACTATCTGCCTTATCTTTCTCAAAATTATAAAAATCAATATAAGGACATTCCTTAGAATCCGGTGCCTTTCCCTCAGGAAGCTTCCTTATATAGTCTGTTGCTTCTACAAACCAAGGATTTTCATCCGAAGTATGATTGAATATAAAATCAATAATAACCTTAATACCACGTTTTTCACACTCGCTTAACAGAGTTTTAAAATCCTCCAAAGTTCCATAGCTTGGGTCAATGCTATAATAATCATTTACATCGTATTTATGGTAGGTATCCGATGGCATGATCGGCATTAACCAGATACCATCGATTCCTAAATCAGAATCTGTGCTTGGATCATTATCATTTAAATAGTCAAGTTTTGAAATTAAACCATTAATATCACCAATTCCATCCCCATTACTATCACAGAAGGAATATAAAAAAACTTCATAGTAAGTACGATAATTATCTTCTATCTTATGTAACTCATTCGTAGCGATTGGCGGATATTCATTCATTCCATTCTCTACCCCCTCGGAAGGTGAGGTAGTAACAGTCGGAGTTACCACCTCAGTAATCTCTTCGTTTGGTGTAGGAATGGAATTATTATTATTTTGAGTTATCTTACTACAACCGCTAAGTAATAACGCATTAATTAATAAGAGACACCCAAATCTTTTTGACTTTCTCATCCCTGCCCCCTCCGATCAATTTTATAGTCATTAACCTTTGACAGAACCGGACAGACCGTCTGTATAATATTTCTGCATTACGATAAATAATAAAGCAATTGGTATCGATACACATACAGCTCCTGCTGCAAATCTTGTGTACCAGTTTTGAATGAATTCTTTCTCCAACATCGTCCATAATCCGATAGAAACAGTGTAATTTTCATACTTATCTCCCATGATTACCTTGGCAAAGATAAAATCTAGCCAAGGAGCTAAGAAGGAGGTTAAGATAGTATATACAATGATAGGTTTTGATAATGGCATTGTAATTTTAGTAAATACACTCCATTTTGTAGCTCCATCAATTTGAGCTGCTTCATCAATTGCTTTCGGAATCGTATCAAAAAATCCTTTTGCGATATAATACCCAAGCCCTGCTCCTCCAGAGTATACAAGGATTAAAGCAATTAATGATTGAGTAATTCCTATCCCTTTTAAGATATAGTAAACAGCAATCATGGACATAAATCCTGGGAACATGTTTAGAATCAGCCCAAAGTTCATCATTGTCTTTCTACCCTTAAATCTAGTCCTTGATAAAGAATAGGAAATACATAATACATAAAATGTGGATATAATACAGGAAAAGATAGCGACTACTAAGGTGTTCATAAACCATCTGCCAAAGTAGAATAAGTCATTCTCTTTAAACAAGCGAATGTAATTATCTAAAGTAAACTTTGTCGGTAAGAATTGTCCAGTATATGGACCTGTTCCATCTCCTTTAAAAGAGGTTATAATTACCCAAACAATCGGTAATATCCAGATAATAGCAAGTACCGATAAGAGAATATGTACGAAGGTATTCGTAAGGAGCTTCCTCTTTCTCATGGAACGATTGTGTTTCATTTTAGTCTCTTTTTTTACCATCATTGGAATCCCTCCTCATCTTTGTAGGATTTTGTCCTACGGTAAGTGATTAACGATATTACGGCACTTAATACAAATACCAAAATACCGATAACTGCTGCATAGGAGTAGTCAAAGCTATTGACCGTTAGCTTATAAAGCCATGTTACTAACAAGTCTGTAGTACCGGATTGATAATAATGAAGATTAATTGGATTACCACCAGTTAATAAAAAGATTACGTTAAAGTTATTTAAATTACCAACAAACTGTGTAATTAAATAAGGTGTGGTTACAAATAACATATAAGGTAACGTAATCTTAAAGTAAATCTTTACTGCATTAGCACCATCAATTTTTGCTGACTCATACAATTCAGCTGGTATGTTTTGAAGAATACCAGTTGTAATTAACATCGTATATGGAACACCTACCCAAAGGTTGACAATAATTACGGTTACTCTTGCCCAGGTTGTATTCGTAAAGAACGGAAGTGCATTTTTAATAACTCCAAGTTGCATTAGTAAGGAATTTACTGGTCCTTGTTCTGTTAGCATACTACGGATAATTAATAGGGATACGAATTGAGGAACTGCAATTGACATTACAAAAATAGTTCTCCAAAAGCTCTTAAGTCTGGTACCCTTACGGTTAATAATCATTGCAAGAACCATACCAAAGAAGTAATTTAAAAATGTTGCAAAAACAGCCCAAATAAGTGTCCAGCCTAGAATAGGCCAAAAGGTTCTACCAATGATATTTCCAGCATTTAGCATACTCTTAAAATTATCAAGTCCAATCCAATGAAATAGATTTCCTGGAGGCTGATGCTTTGCATCAAAGTTCGTAAATGCAATTAAGATCATAAAACAAAGAGGTAAGATATTGAATATTAAAATACCCATGATTGGAAAAAACATTAATGTCCTATGTATCTTGCGGTCAAAATAGGATTTCACATCATCAATAAAGCTAGGTATTTTTTCCCCTTTTTCCTTCTTTCTTTGTACCTCATACGCTGCTTTCACATTCGTATGCCACATGATTACAAATGCTAGTATAATAAATAAAGCAACAACCGCTGCTAATAAAAGAAGCATGGAGTTATCCCCTGCCATTTTTACAGGTAGTTTTGTTTCAGGATCAATATACATTCCCTGCTGCACTTCACCTAAGTCATCAAAATGTGAGAAAGCATTAATTCCGATCGTTACCATATAAAATAAAAATCCTAATTCTGCACCTAGGAATATCAAACCTTTTATAATTTGTTTTCGCAAAAGATTTCCTAATCCCATGATTATAAAAGATAGTCTAGTAAGTAGATCCCCTTCCTTCCAAATCATACCGATTGTTTTGAATGGATTTTCTCGTGCTTTTTTCTGCCTGCTAGCGGCTTCCTTTCTTCTGCTGCTCATGCTACCATTCCTCCTTTTCCAATTCCCTAACCTTTTAAGGTTATTCCTATAAGGCTATTCGTTAAGACTCAACCCTTTTGTTCTTTTCTTACATTTGCACAGGTTATGTACCTAATGAAATACTTCTCTGTTGTACCTGTTGATTATGATAAGAAAAAGTAGTGAAGTTGTTTCTCTTATTGACTATGACAAGAAATTTTTTATGAATCATTCCTTCTCTTGTATCACAATGAAAAATTATGCGAAGCGTACCTTCTCTTGTTTGTTGAATCATAACGAATCCTCTTATAGGAAGTGCTGCTGCTTGGTAGCGAATACCTTGCAGCAGCACCTTATTATACCAAGTTGACCTTAGTTCAATGCAGTTAATACATTTGTTACAAATGCATCTAACTGTTCCTGCATATTTTCTTTCGTTATTTCCTTATTATAAACACCAGCTCCAAAACCTTCTGCTGGAGACCAGAAATTACCCATCTGAGGAATTGTTGACTGGAACTGTGTATAAGCTGCCTGCTCACTTAAAGCTGCAACTGCAATATTAGCAGATACTTCTGGATCAGATACTAAGGATGTAACGGTAGGAGCAATACTTCTTGCAAGGAAACGAATCTTCTGGCACTCTTCACCACCAAGGTAAGCAGCTAATGCCTGAGCAGCTTCCATAGCTTCTGGATCTGTATTCATATTGACACCGATGTATTTGTAGTCAGCGAAGGACTTTAACTGACTATCTTGGCCGTCTAAGCTAATGGTTGGAAGTTTTGTTGCTGCATAGTTATCACCAAGCGCTTTTTGTATATTCTCTGCATTCCATGTACCAGAACACCATGCTCCAAGTTTGCCTTTCGTTAATGCATCAATTGCATTTGCACCATTCTCTGTTTCCATTAAGAATTTGTTGCTTGTTGCTAGATCCACTAAATAATTACCGACTTTTACTCCGTTTTCATTGTTGAACGTACATTCTGTAGCATTCTGTCCATCTGCACCGAATAAGGAGCATCCACCAGCAAAGAAGAAAGATGCAAGATACCAGCCATTATCTAAGTCCATACTAAAATTCTTTACATCTGCACCTAAATCTTTTGCCATCATTACGTCAAGGGACTTAACCTCTTCTTCTGTGTACTTGCTCTTGTCATAGTACATAAACCAGGAATTTGGAGTAAATGGAACTGCATATAACATATCATTAAAGGTTGCGGCTGTGATAGAACCAGCAGTTGCACCACCATTTGCAGCTGTAATTTCATCTTGATATAAAGTGATTGGAGCTAAAATACCATTCTCAACTAAGAATGCGGTCTGGTCAGATGCAAACATAAATACATCTGCTGCAGCTGCTGCATCCTTGGAAAGTTCAGTCTTTGCATCGGCCTCAGAAACAGCACCATATGTAAATGTAATATCCCACTCTGGATGAGCTTCGTTGAATTTGTCACACATATAACCTAATAAACTTGAACCATAACCTTCAAAAGCTACTTGCTCTTCTTGAGGACCCCAAACTTTTAAGTTGATTTTTTTTGCTTCCGCAGGTGTATTCTCTGGAGCTTTGGTAGGCTCTGTAGTTGCTACTGCTGTGGTTGGTGTTGGTTTTGTTTCATTTGAACCGCTTGTGCTATCTTTCTTACCACATGCTGCAAGTGAACCTAATGTCATAACGAGCGCTAAAGATAACGCTAGAACCTTACTTGCTTTCTTCATTATAAATTACCTCCCTTAAATTATAAATGTGTAATCTCGAACAACGATTACATTCTTGGAACAGTTTTCGTTTATTTTCGAAAACTATAACTATATACTAAACAAATATATGCCAATTGTCAATAGTAATATTCAATTATTTTAGCTATTTTATATAATTATTTTCTTACATCCACTTTTAATATTGTGCACATGTACATATTGTGCGGTTTTAAGACATTTTCAGAAACGAAATTGCTGAGAGAAATGAAAATATTGTTTTCGAAACTTTACAATCGAATGCAAATAAGATATAATAGACAACAGTAAATGGAAATCGAACTAATGGAGGTCGTTATGGCAACAATTAAAGATATAGCAGCAAAGCTTGGTGTATCCATAAGCACCGTATCAAAAGGCCTGCATGGGGCGAGTGATATCAGTGAGGAAATGCGTCAACAAGTACTGGATACTGCGGTAATGTTAGGATATGTTGTAAAAGAAAAAAAATCCCAAGATCATCATAAAGTTTGCATTATGGTTGAAAACATGGATTATGAAAATATCAACCAATTCGGATACGAACTCATTACCGGATTTAAATTAATGGCTCAAGAACAACAATATCAAGTCGATGTAATCCCTATGGATGTTTATACGCAGATGCAGCAATCCTATGATACTTATATGAAGCAACAATCTTACAGTGGAGCATTCTTTCTTGGGTTTGAGATGACTGATACCTATATGCAGCAATTAAAGCATACTACTATTCCTACTGTTCTATTTGATAACTACATATCAAATAAACATGTCGCTTACATTGGAACGGACAACCATATCGGCACAAAATCCTTAGTTAATTATCTATATGAAAATGGTCATAAAAAAATCGCATTATTAAACGGTTCCAAAAACAGTTATGTATCCAACTTGCGTTATGAAGGTTTCCTTGCAGCTATGAAAGATGTTGGCCTAGAAATTGATGAAAATCTGATTGGTTATGGTATCAGCTTCTTACCGGAAACTGCAAGTTCCTATATTCCGCAGTTTATAGAAAATGGAGCAACTGCTGTAGTATGTGCCAGTGATCTAATCGCTGCTGGTGCAATTAATGAAATTCATAAACTCGGTTTAAGAGTACCAGAAGATATTAGTATCACAGGATTTGATGATCTTCCAATTGCAAAATACCTCGCACCTCCGTTAACAACAATTCGACAGGAACGTTTCACTCTTGGGAAAACTGCATTTACACTACTTTCTCAATTGATATCTGCAATTCCGGTAAGTACAATGCTCTTCCACTCTGAGTTAGTGATCCGTGAGTCGGTATGTAAAGCGAAATAATTGTTCAAAACAAAAACAATAATCACATAGTAAGGAAGGTAATATCCCACCCTAGAACAATAAATATATAGTTGCATAAGAATACCGCCAGTCGATATATAGAACTGGCGGTAGAAATGTTTTACTTAATTATGTCCACTTGACAAAAGCACACCAAATGGTCTAGCGCAAAAAAGATAATATTGCCTTATAACCTAATCATTTTATACCCCAAATGGTCTGTCTATTATAAGTCTTGTCATAAATAGTAAAAGAGAAGCTTAGCTTCTCTTCTCACATTACTTGCTGATTCTCTACTCCTAATAGATATCTTTATTTTCTTTTTATTGTACCTAACTCTATACTGTTTTATAATTACTAAGTATTCTCTCTAATTCCATAATCTCGGTTTTCTTTAGACTTTGATTATTTAAGTATTCGACTAAAAATGTATTAAGTGAGCCGTTAAATAGTTTATCTAATAGAACCTTAGTTTCCGTACGTTGAACGGTTCGTTTAGAGATAGCTGCTTTACATAGGAATCCTGGCTCTTCTCTGATAATTGCTCCTTTCTCAATCAATCGTTTAATTACGGTATAGGTAGTATTCTTCTCCCAACCGACATATTCTTTGATTATTTTTGCAATATCCTTCGCCGCCAGTACTTTGTTCGACCACAAAAGTTCCATGATATTAAGTTCACCTTCGTGTAATCTTATTTCTCCCATATTTTGCTTCTCCTCACAAGCATCTCTTTTGTTTGATGCTCATTTATTCAAATTATAGTTTTCATAAGCTTATTCTACAGATGTAGATTAATATAACATTTTGTCTAATCTTTATAAAAATTGAAATCTTCCGTAGTATATTTCCAGCCTAAGAGATTACCATAACCATTATAAGCTATAGTAATTCTTTCAAAAAAAAAGATACTTTATAAATAATGTCGGTAACTCATCCTTATTTTGAATTAAAACTATTCAGACTACCGCAGTAGTTGGTAACATATACCATTATTCTACCGAATTAGAATTAATTTGTCAATCTATCTTATAGGCAAAACATCGCATAATATGGCAAATGTTTCACTTGATTTGAGTATTCATAATTTCGATTTGATATTTTTATCGAGTAAGGTATTTCATGTGCAGCACGAAAGATACTCACACTCTTTGATCTTGTATTTTCATTCGTCTTAATCTCAAGTGGTATCACTCCATCGGAGTTTTGAATCAAGAAATCTATCTTTGCTTGACTATTCGACTCCCAAAAATTTGGAAGATAACCTCTGGCTATTAGACTTTGCATGATATAGTTATCTAATATCGTCTTTTCTATCATTTCCTTCTTAGCGTCCAAATAAAGAGCGTTTTTTCGGATTAACGTATTTAGTATCCCGACATCCGAAACATAAAGCTTAAATTGTAATGCTTCTGGACTTATGGTAATACCTTCTGTTTTGTCATATGTACCTTTTGCACATTTATAAACAAGAGAATTTGACGCAAGATATTGAATCACATCTTTATAAAGGGCATAGGTAGCACCTTTACGTATTAAACGATATTGAAACTTTTTATTCTCTTTTAATAGTTGCTCAACCATAACAGAGCAAACTTGCTGAAGTTTTAGGGCATCACTTTCTGACTGCTTCTCTTTTGCAAAAGCAAGTTGAGATAGATAAACTCGTTGATGGATTTCAGCAACATTATTCGCACTTTCCATGGTAATAAAATCATTCACCGCTGCTGGCATTCCACCTACAAGAAGATAATCTTCAAAAATTGTTAGAAGCTCCTTATGCACAATTTCAGGTATCTTACGATTCGTCTGATAATGGCCCTTGATTACTTCGGCATACCATTCGTCCCCTTGTGCTACTAAAAATTCATCAAATTCCATAGGATAAAGTGTAAAGCAATCAAAATATTCGAGGTCAATGTCATAAAGTTCACTTGATAATACTATGATTGGAACAGCATGTTCTTCTCGAAGATAATGATTTAACGCTTCGACTGCTTCTTTGCAAAAAGTTATTTCATCTAATATTATTAATAGATTTCCGGATAATTCCATTGGTATCTCATAATATTGATATATTAACTCGATAAAACTTAGTTCATTCTTAGCAGAATAAGCTGCCTTTTGAAATAGGTTGCAAACAGCTGCATTCGTCTCGAAGTTTACATAGAGATTGCCTTCGTAAAAGGATTTAGCAAAGTCAAGTGCTAAGAAAGTTTTACCGACACCTTTGATGCCGGTAATCCACATAGGTTTCCCTAAATTCTGCTCTTTCCATGATATTAATTTATTAATTGCATTGCGTTTCACTTAGTTACACCTCAATTTTTCAATCAATTGATTAAAGTATTCGGGCAATGGTGCTTCAAATTCCATATACTCCTGCGTGGTTGGATGAAGGAATCCTAAAACTCTGGCATGTAAAGCCTGCCCTTCAAGATGAAATTTATCTTTCTCCGGTCCATACACATCATCACCTAACAAAGGGTGATGTATACTTGCCATATGAACGCGGATTTGGTGAGTACGTCCTGTTTTTAGCGTACATTCAATATGAGCATACCCTTGATTAAAATTTTCCAATACACGATAATTGGTAACCGCATTCTTACCATTCTTCTGGTTGATTGCCATCTTCTTACGATCAATTGGATGTCTACCAATGGGTGCATCTACTGTTCCTTCTGTTTGTTTAAAGGAATGATAGACGATAGCTTCATATTTTCTTGTAATCGAATGTACCTTTAACTGTTCTGCTATTGATTGGTGAGATTTATCATTTTTACATACAACCAAAACACCGGTAGTATTCATATCAATACGATGAACGATTCCTGGTCTCATGACTCCATTAATTCCTGATAACCTATCTTTACAATGATATAATAATGCATTTACTAGGGTACCAGAATAGTGGCCTGCAGCAGGATGCACCACCATTCCTTTTGGTTTATTAATTACGATAATATCATCATCTTCATATAAGATCGTAAGGGGAATATTCTCCGCCGCTATCTCCAGTGATACAGGTTCCGGTACTTCATAGGTTAAAACATCGCCTTCTCTTAAACGATAATTTGCCTTAATTACATTACCGTTTATCTTCACAAGGGAATCTTTTATTAACCTCTGAACATAAGAACGTGATAGGCCTTCCTCCAATTCAGCCAGAAAACTATCAATTCGTTCATCCTCATATTCACTATCAATCCAGCAGGTTTTTATGTTGTTCTCCATTCTGTTTCCTCTTAACTTTTAGCTCTATTTTTCCTATATAATTTGTGTATTATAACTTTTATTATCAGGACATAATCTTGTTCTGATAATCGGATTTACGGTGCAAAAAGCGCACCTTTTATGAGAAATAGCTTCGTAATTTCTCATAAGCTATAATATCAACTAACTTTCGATCTTCTCATCTTTTTTCTTCTTACTTAGACATGCAAAATCATCATCTTTATAATAAAATAAAAGTAATATTGCAAATAACACCGTGGAGCACGTAATGTAAATATCAGCCACATTAAATACCGGAAAATCGATCAATTCAAAATAAATAAAATCAATGACATGGCCAAATAAAACTCGATCAATTAAATTGTTACCAGCAGCTCCGGCAGCAATAAATACTAAGATATATCGTAGAGCATTATATTTCTTTGTTCTTGGTAACTTAAAAAACAGATACGCCATAATAGCAACAGCAACCACGGTAATCATGGTTAACAGTGATGCTCTTCCGCTAAAGATACCCCAAGCTGCACCTTCATTCTCGTGATAGATGAATTTAAGTACTTTTGGTAAGATAACAAAGGAATCTCCATCTGCAAAGTTTAATTTTGCAAAATACTTTGTTATCTGATCAAGGACAAGCAGTACCACAAATAAAATGCCATACTTAAAATAAGTCTTTTTTGATAATATATTTTCTTGTTTCATCCCCTTGTTACCTTTCTAACATGATGTACTCAATTGCATTGATAAGCTCTTCCCTCGTAACAGCCGTATCAATGACAGCTTCTCCAATACTACGTAACAATATAAATTTGATTTGTCCAGCATCCATTTTCTTATCTCTACTTAACGCTTCCAGAATATTTGATACGTTCAATTTTTTCACTGATATTGGTAAATGGAAGGCTTCCAACGTTGTTAAGATATCTTCCAGTTCTTCTTTGGTTAAATAGCCCCTCTCATAGGATAGATAAGAGGACGCTACCATACCAATTGCGACACATTCACCATGCAATAAGGTAAACTCCATCCATTTTTCCACTGCATGTCCTATGGTATGTCCGAAATTAAGCCATGCTCTTTCCTTTTGTTCATGCGGATCAATTTCTACCACAGCACGTTTAATCTCACAACTTCTTCCTACCATTTGTCGTAAAACTTTAGTGTCTCTGCCTATGATTGCATCCTTATTCGTTTTTAACCATTCATAGTAAGCTGCATCCTGAATTAAGCCATGCTTTATTATCTCTCCCATTCCAGATAGATAAACTCGTTCCTTTAATGATTTTAAACATTCTAAATTCATATAAACACAGGAAGGCATATAAAATGCCCCAACCATATTTTTGTATGCTTTAAAATCAACTCCTGTTTTTCCACCAATGCTGGAATCCACCATTGCCAATAAAGAGGTTGGTATCTGTAAGAAACGAATTCCTCTTAGATAGGTTGCCGCAGTGTATCCGGTCAAATCGCCAACTACTCCACCACCAAGAGCTAATAAAACATCGTTGCGGTCGAAACTTTCCTTAATTAAGAATTCATATAAGTTTTGGACTGTTTCAAGGTTTTTATTATCTTCTCCTGCTGGGAAAACAAAGGATACTACCTTGTCAGTATATGACAATAACATCTCTTGTAAACTCTTTAAATAAATGCTTGAAACATTACTGTCAGTAACAATACATAACTTTCTAGACTTCAAATTTAAAGCTTCTAGTTCTGCTATGAAATCTGGAAAAGAGTCTTTTAGAACAATATCATAGCATGGTTTATTTTGAAATTTAACTTCGAGTCTATCATACATATCAAGCATAGTTGGTTTCCTCCTTAATCTTCATCATCCTCTAGATTAATAAAGGAAAACTCTTCCTGATGCTCACTCGTATTTTCCTCCGTCTGTGAAGACGTCACTTTCATTAATTCGTTATATTCTTCTAAGGTAATCTCTTCTTCTGACGCACTAACTTGTTCTAATGCATCCGAATAATCTGTCGCTGTATCTTGATGCTGTTTCTTAATGTTGTTTTTATTACTGATACTCTGATTCTTATGTTCTACTCTTGGTTCATGACCATTCGTACCTTTTAGAACAGGCTCTAGCGTCTTCTTGATAGGATTTTTTGTAGAGGTAGTTGCAGTATTAACTGTCCCATGGGAAGCCCCACCATTGCTCTTTGCTTTAGTAGTGTCTCCATCCCTATCGTTAAGATTTAAAAAGGTATCTATTCTTGCAAGGCTTATATCAAAGGAATCACTTTCCAGTAGTTCTATTTGAGCTGCAGCTAAATTTTTAAATTGTAATTTATATTTTTCATACTGTTGTAATAACCCGATTGTCTGAGCATGAATATGTTCCAACTCATTTTTTGCATCAGCTACAATAATCTGTGCTCTTGTCCTTGCTTCATTTTCAATATTTTTCGCTGTAACAAGTGCCTGTGCTTTTGTATCTTCTGCTGTTTTTTCTGCAAGAACCAAAGCTTTCTGCAACGTTTTTTCAATTGTTTTATAATATTGTATTCCTTCTGTTAAGACAGAAATCTTATCTTTCATCTCCATATTTTCACGATATATCTGCTCGAAACTTAACAATACCTCACGAAAGAAAGCATCTACATCTTTCTTATCATACCCAAGTCCACCAGATTTGAACGTTTTACTTTGTATTTCTATTGGTGTAATCATATCCTATTCCTCCTATTGGTATATAGATAAAGTTGCGTATATCCTACCTTTTTTTGAGATACCGCCTTGTTCTTTCACCTTGAATTTACCGAAACCTCGAACAGAAACAATATCATCAGGTTTTAATATATAACTATTGGAAGTGATTAGTCTTGCATTGACAAACACCTTTTCCCCAGCAATCAAACCAGTAATACTACTTCTCGAAGTACGAAAAGCAAGTGCAATAAGGGAATCCAAACGAAAAGAAGCAACGCTACCGGTTACTTCTTTAAAGGATGTTGTGGCTTGTACTTCTTCTGGTTTTATCACTTCAACACGAACGATATTGTGTCTTACTTTGCCAAGGCTTGTCTTTACATATTCACTTAGCAGTGCATCACAATAGCAATAAGCCTCTTTTCCTCTTACTAAGATGTCACCAAGTTTTGAACGTTCAATACCAACATTAAGAATAGCTCCTAAGTAATCTCTATGGTCGAGTTCCCTGGCAAATTTCTCACTTGTCGGATAGATTCTAAGACATTCAATAGGATACTCGTTTTTTTCCTTAGTCTGTAATACAATAGTTCCATGCTCCTTGGTTCGGTCTCCATGAAAGCAAATTCGAACCCTTTCTGCACCCTCATATCCACCATACATCGAGTATGCTAGCAAAGGTAATTCTTTCTCCATACTATGAAATATACTGATTTCGTTAATATTTAAGAAATCAGTATACACACATATCTCTTTATGATAAGCACTTTTCGCTGTCTCTAATATAATCTTGCGAAATAAGAGCTCTTCTTTCTCTAAATTCACCGTAATCTCCATTCTGCCACCACCACGAAAACTAGATCGGTAGCACAAATTTTCAATTCCTTGTCCTAGGCCCCGATTAACTGCTGCAGATACGACAACATAAGAAAAGCTATAATCGGCGACAGATCTGTAATAGCTGTAAAAAAGCTAGAATGACTTAATAAGATTCTTACTGGATTTAAAATCGGGTCTAATACAAATTTCAACGCTTTTTTTACAAAAGAAACAGAAAACATATCAACGAAAATCTGTATCAATAAAAAAACTTGTAGAATAGTAAAAAAGATTGAAAAAGACTTCGCTAATAATTGACTTATTTGCATCATTCTAAAAATCCTTATTTAAAGTAGGTACTTCAAAACCATTCTGACGTATCAAATCCAAGTAATCGCCCGATATATCTACAGAATCCGGTGATATAATAAAAATATAACTTGAAATCTGATGCAATTTACCATTTAAAGAATAGACTGCTCCAGAAATAAAATCCATGACGCGCTGAGCAATATCAACGTCAAATCCCTCTAAGTTAATTACCGCAGCACGTCCAGATAAAAGCATGTCACAGATATCCTGAGAATCCTCAAAGCTGGTTGGCTTCATAATACAAACTTCTAAACCTTTTTGAGGATTTCTGATTGGTACTACCTTGCTGACATTCGTCTTTTCCATACGTTGAGAACGTTCTTTCCTTAAATCAGCAAAATCTGTTGCTCCAGAAGTGGTAGAAAGTCTGGAAGAACTACTTGTAGGAACTTCCTCAGATGAGGACACTCTTTGTGATGAAAATGTCTTTTTCTCCTGTTTTACAGCCTGTCTTTGTTCCTGTCTTTCTGTCTTCCTTCGTTCCTTCTCTTCTAGCTCACTTACGTAATCATCATAATCATCTAAATCATCATCATCAGTTAACTTTAATGAATCTAAGATATTTTTAAATAAATTTGCCATAGCACAATCTCCTAATCTTATTTACTCGCTATAATTGCGCTCCCCAAAAATACCGGTTCCTACGCGAACCATGGTAGAGCCTTCTTCAATTGCTACCTCATAGTCACCGGTCATTCCCATCGAAAGTATTTTCATAGTTACATTATCAATGTTTTTTTCTTTGATGTCAACATATAATTGGTGCATTTTCTTAAAATAGGTTCTATTTTCTTCGGCATTTTCTGTATAAGGTGCCACTGTCATTAAGCCTTTGATACGTACCGAAGACAAACCTGAAATCTCGCGGATTAGTTCTTCCGCTTCACTTGGTTTAACACCAAATTTCGATTCTTCCGAAGCAATATTTATTTCAATTAATATATCGACTAAGATTCCCTTTTTCTTAGCCTCTATATCAATCTGCTCCGCTAAACGCAAGGAATCAACAGAATGTATTAACGTCACTTTATCTACAATATATTTTACTTTATTTCTCTGCAAATGACCAATCATGTGCCAGTGAATGTCATTTGTAGAGTTATCAGGTTGTTTTTCGGTTGACTCAGGTTGATTGTGAAAAGTTTTAAAATCCTTTACTTTTTCCTCCTTATCACATAATTCCTGAACTTTATTTTCTCCAAACTCTCGTATCCCAGCCTCATAAGCTTCTTTTAACATTTCAATCGGTTTCGTCTTACTCACTGCAATTAATAATACTTCCTCTTTTGAACGATGACTACGTTTACATGCTGATTCAATATTTTGCAGTACTTTTGTTATATTGTCTTGTATCATAAAATTCCTCCATCCTTGCGTATTTTTTTACGCTTCTGAAGTTTCTACCCAAAATCATGGCATATATTTTTCGTTCAGAAACCAATTATCAAATATCTTAATCTTTATGTCGTCGAGATTATACGACAATATATTATAATTAATTAGCGATCAATAACACTTTCGCTCTTCTACTTTAATAAATTACTGCCGACTCAATCACCTTCGTTGCATCTAGTGCAATATGATCGTATACAGAAAGTCCTCGCTTCGTGCCTTTTTTAATAATTACATACTCTTCATTTTCAGACAAACGTTCGATACGTCTAAAAACCGCATACCCTTTATTAACATTGTAAACACCTTCTAATTTTCCTACCAGACTAATACGGAATTTATCTGTAGTTTTGTCCGATAATATATAATCATTAAATCCAAAGGTTTCTTTATCGACATAACCATACGTATCATCTTCATAGTAAATTTCGCAAGGTGTGAATTTCGGTTCTAATGTTTTTGTAGTTTCATTATATACTTCTCTTACTAAGCCAAGCGCCCCAGAGTCACCACCATTCGTAAAATACTCGATTGGAATCATGTAAAACTCCTTTTCCGTAATCGCTGTTTTGGGAATTTTTAATCCTGACTCTACTTTTAACTGTATCTCTATCTCTAAAAATCGTTCCCTTAAATATCTTGTTACATACTTATCTAACGAGATATTTAGAAACCAAGACTCTCCTTTTTGATATACAGTAAATGGTGCCTTCATTTGAAATTGATCTAGAGTAACTGTAAAAGTAACTGTTTTTCTCTCTTTTAATTGATCTGCTAATTCTGCTGAGATAGGTGCAATAATATTCCAGTGGTCCTCCGTCAGCAGCTTGTACACGTTTTGGCCATTTTCTATAATTTCACCTGTTCGTAAATTCTTTCTCTCGTATTGTTCCATATGAAATGTCGCTTCAGAAACTTCATCTGCTATTAATCCATCCAGTGTATCAGAATAATAAGAAATAATTCCTGCTTGTGCTGCTTTCACAACACCAAAATTTGAGCTTAAACCTGTGCTATTTATTATATCCTGCATATTAGAAAGTAGGTTAACATCTAAAATATTACGTATACTAGCTGTAATGTCATCTCTAAAATTATAGACTTCCGAATAATTACTATCTTGATACGAAAATTTAAATTTTGCAATATCTTTACGAATACTAGCTGCATCCATCTTCGTAAAAGTTATTCCACCAGTCGTATCTGTTAGTTTTTCATAAATCTTCTTGCTTTCATCAATAGAGTAAATGGTAGAGTCTTTTGCAACTCTTGCACCTTCACGAAAGTAGTAATTAACATATCCAGATCTATCTGTAGTAATCATTTTCTCTTCTCTTGTTATCACACCCGTGACAGTATTCTCCTGTGATAGTGGTTGCTCTGAAATCTCATAAATCGAAATTTGAGGTTTCGACAAATATAGATAAACATTTATCACTGTATAAACTAGAATTATTATGAATATGATAACACCTATGTTAATTGATCTTCTTTTTTTAAATTTAACTACTTTTGAATTCTGCTGCATAATAACCTCTTTATTTTTTCTATTTCATTCCATTGGTTATCTGCATAAAAAACCATGGATTGTTTACACTACCATTAACTAGAACACATAGGAGGTGTAAATTTTGAAAGTTATTGATTATATTGCTCTAGTTCTTGTTATTATCGGTGCAATCAACTGGGGATTAATTGGATTCTTCCAGTTTGATTTAGTACGATTCATATTCGGTAATATGACCATTTTAGCTCGAATCGTATATGCTTTAGTCGGTATATCCGGTTTATATGCCTTAAGCTATTTTGGTCGATTAAAAAATGATATGTAATTATGTTACAAAATGAGTCAGTAAACTGTCTCATATGTTAGACAAGAAAACCCACATTTCGTGAAACTTTTCTTTGTCATGAATAAGAAGCGTCAACAAGCTGTCGCACTTATTAACAAAACAGTCATAATGACTGACATCGTAAAAAGAATATTTCATAAAGGAAGCGGTTTTACACTAAGATACGGAGTATTTCATTCCGTAATTGAAGTGCAAAACCGCTTTTTTGGTGAAACAAAGTGGCGAAGCCACTTTGTTATTACAATCTTAAAGAGCTACAATCACGTTCTGTTTCTTAGTGTCAGGCAAATCGTTTTCATTAATGGAGATGCTGATGATAAAGTCAACTTGGAACTTTGTTGATATCATCTCTATCTTATCAAGTACACCATCGATATCCTCAAGGCTTGTACATGCAATTTTCATAAAACCGTCTAAATATATCTTTTGCAGGTCATGATTGGCTGCAATCAGACCACACACAAAACCTAAAAATTCCTTCGGAGTTTCTACACAATAATCTCTAACGTTAATCAAACGTATCTTGTTATTGAGTTCATACATATTCTTATTGCTTTTATCAAGATAAACAACATTCCCCTTCACGCCCTTAATTTCCGCGTTGGCTTTATCAATTAGAATTTTTGTCTTACCTTTCCCTTTTGCACCTACAATAATCTGTATCATCGCAATTTCCTCCTTTACATTATAAACGATTTCTTGCTTACTCATATTATAGTATAATCGAAATGAAAAAACAATCCTATTTTGCTTAAGAATTCCAATTTTTCTATATTAATTTTCAGACAACTAATGTCGAATAAAGAAGGGAATCGTAATCTTATTCCATTTTTAAAAGATGTGCAAGTTGATTATATAAACTCGTTTTCCCAGGAGCTTTAAATACCGCACTAATATATGCTTTACCTTCAGCTGAGGTACTATAAAGTATCAAACAATCCCCCGCATCACCGGTACTTCCAGTCTTCCCACCAAAAACTGTAACTCCTTGTGGAGTCTCTTTGGTACCTAGTAAAAACATATTCGTCGTTTCATAAGATTTTCTTCGAACCTTTCCATCCTTATCTGTAATGGACGCTTCATAAGTTTGTTGTTTTATAATCGGAATAAATTCTTCGTATTTTAAACATTCTTTAAAGATTAAGTACATATCATATGCTGTCGTATAATGATTTGGATCATGTAACCCATGAGAATTCGTAAAGTGCGTATTGGTTGCTCCTATGTTCGCAGCTTCCTCATTCATCTTTTTTACAAATTCCTCTTCTGAACCATACATATGCTCTGCAATTGCGATAGCAGCATCATTTCCAGAATACACCAACAAGCAATTCAGAAGAGTTTCCATTGATACTACATCACCAGCATTAAAATTACATAACTTAGCACCATACGTGGTGATTCCAGCATTATCCTTTTCTACCGTTACACTATCCTTTAGATTCCCATATTTAAGAACCATTAGTGCAGTCAATAACTTAGTTGTACTTGCAGGATAGATTCTGTCATAAACATTATTCGCATACAATACTTGATGATCCGTATCATTAAACATAAATGCTGCCGCTGCTGAAATCTCTGGGTCTTCCATGTGATTCCCATTTTCTTCTACTACGTTGTAATCCTTCGTAAGAAAATCTGCAGCTACTGCATCTACATAAGTTCCGATACTTTCATTTAATTTACCATCTGTACCAGAGTATAGCATCAATACATCTGATTGTTTTGAACAGCCCGTAAGTAGCAAACTGATACTTAAACCTAACATTACTATTTTCTTCAATTTGAACTCCAATCTGCCAATTCTATACCTTTGTATCTTGACTACTATTTTCCCTTAAATACATCACGCCAATCCAAATCTCCACGATCCAAAGCTTTAATCAAAAGTTCTGCAGTTGCTAGATTGGTCGCAAGTGGAATATTATGAGTGTCACATAGATGGACAACAGTCATAATATCTGGTTCATGTGATTTTGGAGTTAAAGGATCACGCAGAAAGATAACCATATCAATTTCATTATGCTCTATTTGAGCCCCCATCTGCTGTTCACCACCTAAGTGACCTGCTAGATATTTATGAACATTTAAATTTGTTACCTCTTCGATTAATCTACCCGTAGTTCCTGTCGCATACAACTGATGTTTCGACAGAATTCCACGGTATGCAATACAGAAATTCTGCATTAATTTCTTTTTCGCATCATGTGCTATCATTCCAATATTCATGTTCCTACCTCCTCTTTTATGCTATAGTGATAATGTTTCCTTTTGTGGTAACATCCTTTTATTTTGAAGACTTACGTTAAGTAATACGCCAACCATCAACATATTTCCTAACAAAGCACTTAAACCTGAGCTGACAAACGGCAATGGAATTCCAGTGTTTGGCAATAATGAAGTAACAACACCAATATTAACAAAAAGCTGAAACATCGTCAATGATGCAATTCCGGAGGCAATTAACATACCCATAAAATCTTTTGCCATTCTAGCTATTTTTAATGCTTTATAGATAAAAATCATTAGCAATATAATAACAATTAAGCTTCCGATAAATCCAAATGCCTCAGCTATCGCAGTAAAGATAAAGTCACTTTCAATAACCGGTACTTTTGCCGATCTTAACGTAGCGTCTGTATCCGATAATAACTTACCAGAAACACCACCCGCTCGTATACACTTTGCTGCGTTTAATTGCTGATATGCTTGCTCTGGGAATTGCTCTGGATGAAGCATTGCCAAGATACGATTTCTTTGGTATTCGGTCAAAATTACTTGATAATCTTGCTGTACATACCAAAAAAAAGCAATAAAACTTGGTATTCCGATCGCTAATGTCGGTAAGATAATTTTATAGCTAAGCCCAGCCATAAAAAACATACTTATAAATGTTGCAAAAAGTACAATACTTACAGATAAGTCAGGCTGAATAAAGATCAAAGTAATTGGTAATACCATTAAAATTAATGCTAGTAATATGATTGATGTCTTATTAATTTGCCGCCTCACAATGTCAAAAAACTTTGCTAAGAATATGATCATAATAATTCTCGTTAACTCCGAAGGCTGAACCTCTTGGCTACCGATAGCGATCCATCTTTTCGCCGAATAATGCGATTTACCAAGTGGAGTGAATTTTGTAATCACAAGTAAAGCAATATTAAGCAAGTAAAGCGGAATAAAGAATTTGGCAACAAAGTGGTAATCAATCATGGAAACAACTACCGCAATAATCAAACCAACAGCATAACCAATAATCTGTTTTTCAAACTGCCTTTCATCCGATTCTTGTAAACGGCGAATCAAAACCATACCAATCGAACCAAGTAATGTTATGATTGCCAAAATTGATACATTATAATGCTTTAGGTCATATTCCTCAAAATTGAAAATTGATTTAAACAAAGTTTTTAACATGAATAATTTCCTTACTTACTGTGCTTTAGGTCTTTGATCGGAATATTAGCAAATAACGCTGGTACATTACCGTTATTTCCTTCGGATTCCGTCTGAGTTATCTTGATATCCAAGCCTTCTTGGTCTATCACTATATATTTTGATATTACTGCTATAATATCGTTCTTAATCTGTTCCATAATTTCAGGAGAACAACCAGCGCGATCAGACACTAAGACAAGTTTTAACCTATCCTTCGCGACACTTCCTGATGCTTTCTTCTTAAAAAAATCCAATAAAGCCATTTGACCATCCTCCTTAGTTTTTCTTAAACAGCTTACTAAAGAACCCCTGCTTAGAATTTAAGTCTAGATATGGTACCTCTTCTCCTGTTATACGGCGGCAAATGTTCATATATGCCTTACCTGCCGAAGAATCCGAACCAACCAAAGGCTCTCCTTGATTTGTAGAAATGACAATATTCTCATCATCTGGCACAACACCAATCAAATCAACTGCTAAAATCTCAACAACATCCTCGCTTGACATCATGTCTCCTCGCTTTACCATATCCATACGAAGACGGTTTACGATGAGCTCTGTTTTCTTCATCTCATTTGCTTCTAACAATCCGATGATTCTATCTGCATCACGTACAGCGGAAACCTCTGGAGTTGTGACTACTAATGCTCTGTCAGCGCCAGCAATGGCGTTTTGAAATCCTTGCTCAATACCAGCAGGACAGTCCATTAATATGTAATCAAATTCTCCACGTAATTCATCGGATAACTTTTTCATCTGTTCCGGTGTTACTGAGGATTTATCTCTTGTTTGTGCAGATGGCAGTAAATAAAGATTTGGGTAACGCTTGTCTTTGATTAGTGCTTGTTTGATTCGACAATTACCTTCAATCACATCAACTAAGTTATAAACGATACGGTTTTCAAGTCCCATTACTACATCTAGATTTCTTAACCCTATATCAGTATCAATTAATACAACTTTCTTATCAAGCTTTGCAAGTCCTGTTCCCACATTTGCTGTTGTTGTCGTTTTACCAACTCCACCCTTTCCGGATGTTACAACGATTACTTCTCCCATTCTGATTCCTCCAGACATATGATTTAAAATTACATGTAAATTTTGCGACATGTAGTAAACTTAAAATTATTCCCCTATAAACGAATATCATTAAGGACTTTCTTATTCAAAGGTTCAATATAAATATTACCTTCTTCTAAAAATGCAATCTTAGTTTCCTTCGTTTCCTCCTTTGAAGGATGATCCGGTGCTCTCGCAATAATATCTGCAATTCTAATCTGCCCTGGATTCATATCTAAAGACAATACAAATGCATTTTCATTACCTGCAGCACCAGCAAAAGCTGTACCTTTCAAGGAACCCAGTACGATGATATTCCCCTTACTTACCACACTGGCCCCAGGATTTACATCCCCGATAATAATAACGCTTGTTTCAGTCTCTAGTACTTGTCCAGATCTTAAGTTTCCTTTATAGAATTGCCCCGTGGCATTGGAGAGCTCTAAGAGCTTATCCTCCAATGCCTTGGCAAATACCTTATCTCTTTCCTCATCATTGTCAATAACACAAACAACATGAAGATCTGAGCTAGTTGCAATAGCATCTAAGATTTCCCGTTCCTCGGAATCTGTTAATTTACGTCCTTCGAAACTAATGGCCATCTTTGCATTTCCCAAAAATTTTCTAGAATCTTCAAATTTCACTTTTATATCTTCTATCAATTGAGAAAATTCTATGTCCTTATCGAGTACAACTACAATACCATGTTTATTTCCCTTGATAATGACTGAATTATTCATACAATCACCAATTATGTCAAGCCTATTTATTTATGCTTTACATATCCTTTCTATGGTCTATCCTAGTCAGACACCTTAATATTAGTAGCGGAGCCTGCTGTAATATCTCCATTTAAGAGAGCTTCTTTATTCTCGCCATTAAAATAATATCCCAGTACTTCGCGCCCCATCTTTGCAGCATTCGCAGAAGCATAACCATTCGGAATTACACAGGTAATACTGATTTCTGGATCTTCATATGGTGCATACGCCATAAATAGAGAATGGTGAGGTTTTGTTTTACTAACCTGTGCTGTACCCGTTTTACCTGCCACAGCTACCCCTAAGTCTCCATAGATACGGTCTAAGGAACTTGCGGAGGAGTTAACCACGAGATACATACCTCTTTGTACCATATTCCATTGCTCATCCGTGAATTCAGTGATCTTATTATAAATACTTGTCTCTTTTTCATATACCAACTGATTGTCTTTTGTCTCTACCCTATCTAATAAAGTAAGGTTAAAACAGGTACCACGATTTGCAAGGGTTGTTACATAACGAGATATCTGTGTTGGAGTAAAATTATGATAATATCCAATTGAAGTACGAATTGCATCTGTATTCGATATTTCAGGCTTTGATTCATCTACTTCTACTCCAGATACATCCCCAAAGCCAAACATCTGAGCATACTTTTGTATCTTTAATAAAGCTGTATTATCACTATATTTACCATCTTCACCACGCATTAAACGATATGCAGTCTCATAAAAGAAGTAGTTACAGGAATGCTGTATTGCCTGTGAAGCATCGATTGTACCATGAGAGCTTGGATATTTCCAACATCTTGGAGACGGAACAACTTCTTCAAAAATACCTTTGTCAGCAATTTTTGTTGAAGTATTAATCACATTCTCTCCAAAGCCTGCTAATGTCATTAATGGTTTAAAGGTGGAACCAGTTGTTGTTTTCTGCATCGTCGGACGGTTAATTAATGGAGTAGCCTGATCCTCTAATAACTTACTATAGTAATCCCAGTCAATCTTATTGGCTAAATAGTTATTATCATAGGAAGGATAGGTAACCATTGCAAGGACGTCACCGGTCTTTGTATCGGTAACTACAATAGAACCACTACATGGTTCAAGGGCTAACTGTCCTGGTGTTATTTCAAGATTTCTAATCTTTGTAGTGATGAAATCATAGGCAGAAATACTTCCACTACTCAGTCTAGAATAATCATTCTCATTATATTCTAACACATCTTGGTCAAATAATAAAAGACAAATTTCCCTTCCTGTCAACTTTTTTGAAAAAACCAGAGTTCGGTAAATCTTCTTCTCAAATTCCTTGTCATCTACTAACAATTCCATAGCATAGTTTATCAGTTTTTCATATAGTTCATCTGTACTATAGTATTCCGTACCTTCCACAAGTTTTGATAAATCAACCCAGTTTTGAGTAATTGCATACTGTAAAAACTTGCTTAAACTTAATTTATTATTTTTATAATTTTGATACTGGATATCTTCTTTGTCAATTTTAGAAGTTAATAACACCCCGACATCACTGGAGGATAATTTAGAATATACATATTGTAGATACTCTTCCATCTCTTCTCCAGCAGCACTATTGGTAACCGTACTGTCAATTTTTAAAAGATTCTTTAAATTATCAAAGATTCCCACACGTTTGTCTAAGAACTTTTGATATACGCTCCTCTCTAAATCAGATGCATCCTCTGCACAGAAATGAGCAATATCAATTACATTATTGTTTAATAATGCATTGTAAACTTCATAGATTGGAACTTTTATCTTAGCAGCATTCTCTCCTTTTCCGCCGTAATCCATATCAGGAGTAATGACGGATAGTAGCACTTCTGCGATGTTTTTCTCTAAGATATGATAACTTGCAACCTGAAGGTCACGATCAATCGTAAGATATACATCATTCCCTGCAACAGGCTCCTTGGTCACTTTAACATCTAGTTCCTTGCCGTTATCATTAATTGTTACAGATTCTTCCCCTTTGGTACCAGCTAAATAATTTTCCATCTCTTTTTCAATGCCAGTTTTACCTACTACATCTGTTTCTTCATAATTCTTTTCTGAATCATTTAATTTTTCTAGTTCTGTAGAATTGATAAGTCCGGTATATCCTAATATATGTGCAAAATAAATGCTGTCATTATACACCCTAGAGGTTTCTAACTTAACTTCAACTCCAGGCATATCTCCTAAGTTTTCTTTCACCGCTGCTACAGTTTCTTCATCAACATTGGAAGCAATTGTAATCTGGTTATAGCTCGGTACGTTAATTAGTAAATGATAACGAATCGTCATTATCTTTAAAGCATCCTCTAAAGAATATTCGTCTGAGATTCGAAACATCGGTGACCCACTAACACCATCTTTTAGAAAGTCGAAAACATCCTGTGCACTTGCATTACGCTCTTCTTCTGTCAGTTTGCTAACATGTGTTCTACAGAATGCATTCTTCTTAAAACGTAATAATTGATCACCTGAAATATCAAATGCCAGTTCTCCGTTTTCATCGATAATAATATTAAAATTTAACTCAATATCATACCCATAACTCTCAAGTAACTTAATTAATTTATGAATCATCGCATTTTTCTCAGCGTTTGTTTCCAAAAGTCCACTATCACTGATCACAACAGAATAACTAGATTCATTATAAGCGAGTACCTTCCCATTCCTATCATAAATGATTCCACGAGTTGCTTTAATATCTCTTGGTTTTACATTTAAATATTCATTTGTCTCAGCAATTTTTGTTCCTTCTACGATCTGCATCACAAATAATCGGTAAATTAAAACTGCAAACATTCCCGTAAAAATCAAAGTAAGAGGAATCATACGGGAAGAAAACAATCTCTTTAGTTTATCAAGCAAAACATCTAGCACTATGATCCCTCCTTATTGCTTAGCTTGGTTAGTCCCAAATGTATCATATGAAAAAGCTTATAAAATAGAATACCAACAAGTACGGTATAAATTACTCGTGGTAACATAATTCGATAAGCATAAAATCCCAATTTTAACCTACCACGTAACAAAAACTCAGCTACATAGTAGAAGAAACAGTATATAAATTCACTTGCAGCAATTAAAAGTAAAGGTATTGTGTAATCCTCTTTGTCATATATCTTATTTGCATAACCGTTAAAATAACCGATAAACATATAGAGGATTCCATAGATACCTATCACATCTCCAATGGTGCAGTCTAATAAAAGTCCGCAAACCAAACCAGTAAACATACCTGGAAATATACCTCTGGTATACGCTACGGTTACCACCAGAATCATCAATAAATCCGGAACGACATTGGCAAGCTCAAATGATGGAAATACTGTGCTCTGAAGTAAAAAGCATATTAAGATTTGTATTAAGGTTACCAAAACTCGTATCACGTCTTACCCCTACCTCAATTAAAAAAGGATTACTCTGCCTTTTCTAATTTTTCCTTTAATGTTGTTATAATTAATACTTCCTCCAGGTGTTCAAAATCAACTGCCGGACGAAGGTATCCTGATTTCGCCAAATTACTAGAATCCACCTCAATATCGTACGCATAACCAATTAAGATACCCTGTAAATACTTATTACTAATATGGGATGTAACCACTTCATATCCATCCTTGATATCGGCGTTCATGCTGATAGCTTCAATACGAATCACTCCCTCATCTAACAACTGAAGATCCCCTTTGACATCACAGGTGTCTGAAGTCTTTAAAAACATACCACTCACATAACTTGCATCATCAATAATAGAACGAACTTTGGAATAATTTTTACCAACTTCAGTTACTATACCAACTAAGCCATTCCCTGCAAGTACATTCATGTCTACTTTGATTCCATCCTCAGCTCCTTTATCAATCGTAAAAACATTATAAAAGCTGTTAGAATCTCTTGAAATAACCCTTGCTGCAACTTTTGGATAATCTGCATATTTTTGATCCACTTCGTAGAGTCTTCGAAGTCCATCAAGTTCATAACGATCCTGAATTAAAATACTATTCTCTACTTTCAGTGATTCAATTTGACTTTTTAACTTCTCATTCTCATCAATTAAATCTCTCATATTAGCCAATGTGTCTAATTTATCAGATATATAGCTGCCAAACGTATTAATCCCTTTCTGCATAGGAGTCACAATGCTCCCTACCGCAGTTTTTACTGGGCTTAATAAGGTTTCATATCGAAATGATAAGAAGATCAATATCAGGCATATCACGGTACAAAAAGTCAGTACATGCTTTGGCTGAATTGAAATCTTAGGTGTCTTCCTTCTCATGATTTACCATTAACCCCTTTTCCTGCGCATACTTATGCGCATAATCATGCTTGTCTTCCATTACACATGCATTCATTTTAGGAGGAAACTATAAAGTTTACATCCTAATCGATATTAATGTGAAGTACATTGCTTCCCTTTAAACTCCGTAATAGGTTTGTTTTAAAGTGAGAGCCAAAGAACTAAGCTTAGGATCTTCAATAATTTTGCCAAGACCATTTACTACCGTATTGGCAGAATCATTGCATATATTAATTTTGAGGTCGGTGTCATGAGACATCAACTGATCGAGATATTTGATATTGGCAGAACCGCCAGTAATATAGATACCAAGGTCAATAATATCTGAAGAAATCTCTGGTGGAGTTCTCTCTAAGATAATGCGGATGGCATCTATGATAGACAATAGATGTTCTGATATCGTCTCATAGACAAAGGAAGATGTGATTTCTTTCTCTAACGGAAGGCCTGTAACCACATCTCGACCATATACTTTTATCGTTTTTTCTTCACTTTTTAATGCACATGCTAATTCTTTTTTAATCGTTTCGGCAGTCTTATGACCGATGTATAGATTATACTGCTTCTTTACATTAAGAATAATAGATTCATCTAATTTATTACCACCAATCGGTATCAATTTACTTAATACGATACCCCCCAAAGACATAATAGAGACTTCTGTTGTATCCGCACCAATATCTACAATCATAACACCACGTGCCTTGGTAACATTAAGCCCAGCTCCCAAAGCATCTGCAATTGGTTTTTCTACAATACGGATTTTTTTGCTTTTCGCATTTGAATTTGCTACTAAATCAAAAAAGGCTCTTTTCTCAACTTCTGTGATGTCCGTTGGTGTTGCTACTAAAAATTCAGCTCCCGTAAACTTACCATGCTTTTTCCCTAGCTGGTCAAAGGCGTGATTTAATAACGCTAACATATTTTCAATATTTGCAATTACACCATTTCTAACAGGATAATCAACTTCGATATTGCTTGGCGCTTTCCCATACATCTCAAAGGCCTCATCGCCAATTGCGATAACACGCTTTTTATCTGCAATCGCAATGATATTTTTAGCATCAAAGATTACGCCTTCGTTCTTCTTATATATCTTAATGGTGCTTGTTCCAAAATCAATGCCAAACAATTTTGCGGCCATAGTAAGTCTCCCTTCCAATTACTATATTACGTCAAAGCAAACGCTTATTATTTGCTTCCTCACTTACATGGGAAGTTATATGATAGGAACTATAAACAAGTTCCTATCATTAGATTGTAAGTGCAATAACTGCACCTTATCAGAAGTTAAAAATAAAACTTCGAATAAATTATATTATTGAAACAAAAGGCATGTTTCAATAATCGGATTTACGTTGCAAAACGCACCTTTTATCAGAATCTGCTTCGCAGCTTCTAATAAGTTATATTGTTCCCTGTTCCTTTAAACTTATATATCTATTGTCGCCAATAATAATATGATCCATAAGTGTTACTCCAAGTAATTCTCCAGCTTCTTTCATCCTTTTGGTTACCATGATATCCTCTTTGCTAGGGGTTGGGTCTCCGCTCGGATGATTATGAAGCAATATGATATAGACAGCTTCATACTTCACTGCTAATAAAAACACCTCTCTTGGTGACATAATAGATGCATTCACTGTACCTATCGATATGAGTTCCTCACGTAGCAACTTACTTTTCGTATCAAACATTAGCAACCGTGATTGTTCGGTTTTTAAACTTCTCATCTCCTGCATATAATATTCTGCCACAGAGTTTGGATCGGTATAACGTACCCCTTTGGTAAAGGATGCTTTCGCCATACGAATCGACAGTTCTGTTAAACATAGAAGCTGTATCGCTTTCACTCTACCAATTCCATGAATACTCATAAAATCTTTTTGTGACATTCGTGATATTCCACGAAGACCAGGATAGGTGTTCGAATAACTTAATATCTTGGCAGCCAGTTCTGTACAACGGATTTCGTTAGAACCAGTTCGAAGGATCACCGCAATCAATTCGGCATCAGACAGGGCAGAAGCCCCGTCCCTTTCACATTTTTCATAAGGGCGTTCCGAAGCTGGAAGTTCCTTCATGGAAAAAAACTGTTTCATTTTAGCTCCATTCTACTCTCTCCAAGTAGCTAAGCTTACAGTTTACGGTATATAATCATGGATATAATCATACCTAAAATACTTGCAATGGTAATCTTAATGCGTAGTCCAAAGGATAAGATTACAACACCAAGATTAAGACTTGTAATGCCGGTGCCGTCCGGTGATCCAAGCCCGAATTCTTGTCCAAAATTAAGCCATGAAAGCCAAGAGACATCCTTTGCTAAATATCCTAAAAATCCACCAAGTACAATACCTGATAATAAAAAGATTAGTAAAGTCCATCCGTTCTTTCCTGCTAGTCTTGCCATGTTCTTCTCCATTCTTTCGCACGTTTTTTCACAACTTTTTGATAATTACGGATTGCATAGAGATTTTTTTGTTCCTGTCTAATTTCATCCAGATCATGAAGTTGTTTTCTTATACATGCTTTCCTACTAAATCACCTTTTATATTACCATATCCCTCTATATTTGTACACAATAAATTGTGTAGTTGCGTGTTTTATATCACAAGATAACACTATTTAAGGTAACTGAACAAGCCCTGCATCCACTAGTTTTTGTAACGACATCATAATACCAAATTTCGCATGATACCAGGTTAATCCCCCCTGAAAATAAACGGCATATGGCGGTTCAATCGGAGCATCTGCAGATAACTCAATCGATGAGCCCTGAACAAAAGCACCTGCTGCCATAATGACTTCTGAGTGATACCCTGGCATTGCCCATGGTTCTGGAGTGACATAAGAATCTACAGGTGCTGCCGCTTGGATTCCCTTACAAAACTCAATAATCGCCTCTGGTGATTTAAGAGTAACTGCCTGAATGATATCATACCTCTCCTCGGTACCATTTGGAATCACAGGAAATCCTAACTTCTCATAGATATTAGCAGCAAATATTGCACCTTTTAATGCACCCGCAACAACCGTTGGAGCTAAGAAGAAACCTTGATACAGCGTTTGATTTAGACCTAAGGTAGCTCCAACCTCTTTTCCAAGTCCTGGTGCTGTCAAACGAAAAGCAGCATTGTCAACATACTCTGTTTTTCCAACGATATAACCACCAATAGGGGCTAATCCACCGCCGGGATTTTTAATCAAAGAACCAACACAAAGATCTGCACCAACATCGGTAGGTTCTATTCTCTCAACAAATTCTCCATAGCAATTGTCAACCATGCATATTAAATCAGGTTTTATACTCTTCACAAAGGAAATCAACTCACCAATTTGTTCTACCGATAACGTTGGTCTTGTCTGATATCCCTTGGAACGTTGAATTGTCACCAACTTAGTACGTTCATTGATGCTTTTTTTAATATTATCATAATCAAATCCACCATCTGGTAGTAAGTCTACTTGAGCATACGTAATCCCATATTCTTTGAGCGATCCTCTAGATTCTGTGATACCAATAACACCTTCTAAGGTATCGTATGGTTTACCAACTGGAGATAAAATCTCATCACCAGGACGTAAGTTCCCTGATAGTGCGATTGTTAATGCATGCGTGCCACAGACGAGCTGAGGGCGAACCAATGCTGCTTCTGCATGAAAGACAGCCGCATATACATCTTCTAACGTATCTCTTCCTAAGTCATTGTAACCATATCCTGTAGTAGCTGCAAAATGTGTATCCGAGACACGGTTATCCTGCATCGCTTTTAACACCTTTAATTGATTATACTCAGCCACCTCATCAATTCGGTCAAATCTTTCTTTTAAACTTCGAAGTGTCTCTTCGCAAAAATCTTGTACTTTTTTATTTATCTTTAAATCTCCATACATCGATGAGATATTTTTTGTTTCGTTGTTCATGTTTCCTCCAGTCATACTTTTATTGCTACTTCATTATTCCTTTTTCTTTTAGTACCTCTAACATTGTAGCAAGGATATCTTCTTCACTGCCATAATCACTTTTAGATAACCATATCACATCCTGCTCCCTTTTAAACCAAGTAAGCTGCCGTTTCGCAAAGTGTCTGGTATCTCTCTTTAACATATAAATTGCCTCTTCTAGGGTACATTCTCCTTCCAGATAAGCATAAATCTCCTTATAGCCTAACCCTTGCATACTAACAAGAGAACGGTCATACCCTTGTTCTTTTAGCCATGCAACTTCTTTAACTAGACCATCATCAAGCATCTTATCCACTCGAAGATTAATGTTTTCATACAGAATTTCTCTTTCATTGTTTAATACAAAATAAGCAAACTGATAAGGTGATTCATTCCTACTTTGTTCCTCATTATGTCTAGAGATTGGCTCACCTGTTAATTTATAATATTCAATTGCTCGTATCGTACGCTTAATATTATTAGGATGAATTGCTTCGGCTGCCTTTTTATCACATTGTTTTAACATATCGTGTAATTTTATCGCACCTTCTACTCTAGCGAATTCCTCTAATTCTTTTCGATACGGCGTATCAGCATCATTCTCTGTAAAATCTATATCCTTTAAGACCGCCTGTATATAAAATCCTGTACCTCCTACAATGATTGGAAGTTTTCCCTTCGAATAAATCTCACTTATTGCTTTCTTTGCATAATCTTTAAACTTTACCACATTAAACTCATCGTCTGGCTCAAATTCATCTACTAGATAATGGGTGATCCCATCCATCTCCTCTGGTGTAATTTTTGCTGTTCCGATGTCCATATGACGATATACCTGCATCGAATCTGCAGATATGATTTCACCATTGATTCTTTTTGCAAGATCAATCGATAATTTTGTTTTCCCAACTGCTGTTGGTCCTGTTAGAATGACCAATGGTTGCAACTAATTCACCTCGATTTCTTATAGCAATAACTTTGCACTCGCTATAGCACACGTTTAAATTTTTTCTCCAATTCATACTTCGTCATCGAAATGATAATTGGTCGTCCATGTGGACAGTGAAATGGATTTTCCAAAGTCAATAATTGGTTCATTAACTCCTGCGCTTCTTCCATACTTAAATTATGATTCCCTTTCACCGCAGCTTTACAGGATAGCGAAGCAATCTTTTCTAAAATAACATCAGGCGTACCTCTTGATATTTCTTCCACCAAATCATCAATGAACTCGATTAATAAACGTTCTCCTGCAAGTCCAAACATATCTGCAGGAACCGCACTTACCGCATACTCCTTACCGCCAAATGGTTCAATTTCAAAACCAAGCATGTTTAGTAGCTCTTTATGAGCCTTAATCACTTCTTCTTCTCTGAGACTAAGAGTAAGGATAATTGGAGGACAGAGTTGCTGAGACATCGTATCCTTTTCTTTTAAGCGCTTCATCGTAGCCTCATATAATACCTTTTCATGAGCAGCGTGCTGATCTATAATATACAACTGATTTCCGAGTTCAATTAACCAGTAGGTTTTAAATACCTGACCTATAATCCGAGCCTGTTTTATTCCTTCTTCCGATAAAAGAGACACTTCCTTTGATGGATTCTCTTCTTTCAGTATTTCCTCCTTTTGAGGAAATAACGTTATCTGACTCTCATTGGTTGTGTAAGACATGGATTCCTTTAGAATCGTAGTATTTTCTTTAAGACTCGCGGTATCCTCGTCTTGATTCTTTATTACATCTGATTCTTTTATTTCTTTTATAGTTGTAACTTCCCCTGCCCTATGAGATGTTTCTTTCTCAAAGTCATCCGTAAAGGAAGTCTTCCTTTCATCAATCGAAGGAACGATATAATTTCCTTGAAGGGTCACATCTCTTAATCGACCAATTTCGGTTTCTTTTATCTCTTCCTTGATTTCTCTTTTAGGATCTATCTGTGTTTGATAACTTGATATCGTTCTTTCCTTCGACACTTGATGCCCCATCGAATGATTTTGCTCGCGTACCTGAGACTCTAACCTTCTGCGATTTTCTTCAAATGGTTCAGGCGCACTAACTGACTCCTTTTTTACTATTTCCTTTTCTTCCGACAAACTTACTTTAGGGATCATATTCGTTTTGTTCAGCGCATCTTTAATGGAAGTCAATGTTAATTGATAAAGTTCTTCAAAATTATGAAATCGAACCTCCATCTTCGTTGGGTGAACATTTACATCTATAAATTCTGGATTGATGCTAAAATGTATCGCTGTAAATGGATATTTATGCTGCATGGAATATGGACGGTATGCTTCTTCAATCGCTTTATTAATAATATTACTTTTTATATATCGACCATTGATAAAATAATTCTCGTAATTACGATTTCCACGAGAAATAATTGGCTTCCCAATAAATCCACTGATACTAATATGTTCATTACCATTTTCAACAGCAACAACTTCTGCTGCAATATTTCTACCGTAAACATGATATATGATATCTTTTAACTGACTGTTCCCAAAGGTATGAAGAACCGTCTTATTGTTATTAATGAATTTGAAGGAAATATCCGGATGCGAAACAGCTAAGCGTTCCATTAAGTCACTAATATAAGATGCTTCCGTCATCGCAGACTTTAAGAATTTTCTTCTTGCAGGGGTGTTAAAAAATAAATTACGAACAAGAAACGTTGTTCCATCTGGACAACCAATCTCAGTCATACTCTGTTCTTCTCCACCTTCAATTAGATACCTTATCCCTGTAAAGGCAGTTCTTGTCTTCGTAACAAGCTCCACCTGTGCTACGGACGCGATACTGGATAACGCCTCGCCACGAAACCCAAGACTTCCAATTGTTAGCAAGTCTTCGATTCGATGAATTTTGCTTGTCGAGTGTCTTAAAAATGCCAAAGGAATATCGTCTTTTTCCATTCCTGCACCGTTATCTGTAATTCGAATAAAGCTAATACCGCCATCCTTAATCTCAGCGGTTACCGCGGTAGCTCCTGCATCGATTGCATTTTCAATTAATTCTTTTACCACAGAAGCAGGCCGCTCCACGACTTCTCCTGCAGCTATCTGATTGATTGTACTTTGATCTAGTAATGCTATTTTTGCCATAGTTCCCTCCTTTCTTACTTTTTCCACCATCCTGATAAATAACTGAATTCTATAACTTTAATCCATAGCTCTTATATTAATCCATAGCTCTTATATTTATTAGAATTCGAATCATTCTCTATACCCATAACAGAATCAGGTCTGGGATCGTATTTTTTTCTGTAATTTATCTAATTTTAATAATGCCTCCACTGGAGTCATATTTGCCAAGTCAAATTGGTTTATTTCCTGTATCAACTTTTCAGAAAACTTAGAGGATGCCTTTTTCTGATTTGGTTCTTCTGCTAGAAAGAACGACATCTGACCTAAGGTTTCTATTTGTTCTTTAGAATCCTTTACATCAGTCTGTTTTACATTGGAAATTTCCGCAGTAGATACAATCTGCCTAGCTTTTTCTGCAATGTCTTTCTCACTTAGCTCCTCAACAATTTCTCTTGCTCTAGCAAGTACAGAGTTTGGAACTCCCGCAAGTTTTGCAACCTGAATGCCATAACTCTTATCCGCACCGCCTTTGATAATCTTTCGAAGAAAGACTATGTCTTCTCCCTGTTCTTTTACAGCGATACAGTAATTGTTAACCCCAGGTATCTTACCCTCTAATTCTGTCAACTCATGGTAGTGCGTTGCAAACAATGTCTTAGCCCCAAGTAGTGAGGTATTACTGATATGTTCAATCACTGCCCATGCAATACTTAGTCCATCAAAAGTACTTGTACCACGACCAATTTCATCTAGGATTAAAAGACTGTTTTTTGTTGCATTACGAAGTATATTCGCTACCTCGGTCATCTCCACCATAAAGGTACTTTGACCGCTTGCTAAATCATCGGAAGCACCCACTCTGGTAAAGATACGGTCTACGATTCCAATGTTTGCATAGGATGCTGGGACAAAACTACCTACTTGAGCCATTAATACAATTAATGCAGTCTGTCTCATATAAGTAGACTTACCTGCCATATTCGGACCAGTAATAATGGAAATCCTTTTATCCCCATTGTCAAGATACGTATCGTTTGACACAAACATATCATTTGGTATCATTTGCTCTACTACTGGATGTCTTCCCTCTCTGATGTCAATGGTTCCATTGGTATTTAGCTCTGGACGAATAAACTGATTTCTTTCTGCAACATAGGCAAGCGAAGCAAATGCGTCAATCTTTGCTACTGCTTTTGCAGTTTTTTGAATGCGTTTTACCTCTTCAGCAATTTGATCTCTTATCTCTGCAAATAAATCGTACTCAAGGGAGAATAAACGGTCCTCTGCATTTAATATCTTATCTTCTAATTCCTTTAATTCAGGTGTAGTGTAACGCTCAGCATTTGCTAAAGTCTGTTTCCTAATCCAGTTAGCCGGTACTAGACCCGCATAGGAATTCGTAACTTCAAGATAATACCCAAAGACACGGTTGTATTTAATCTTTAGGTTTTTAATTCCTGTTTGTTCTTTTTCCTTTCCTTCCAATTCTGCAAGCCATACTTTCCCTTCTGTCTTTGCTTTTCGAAGGGTGTCAACCTCTTCATGGAAACCTTCCTTTATGATTCCACCTTCTTTTATACCAATCGGTGGTTCTTCTGCAATAGAACGATCAATTAAACTCTGCAAGTCAGAAAGTGCATCCATCTCCTCATGAATTTTCTTTAACAAAGAGGATTCACAGGAAGATAATAAGTATTTGATATGTGGAAGCATGGATAAGGATGAAGCAAAGGCGATTAAATCTCTTGGATTTGCGCTTTTATAGCTGATTTTTCCCATCAAACGTTCCAAATCATAAATAGAATTTAAGTATTCACGAATTTCTTCCCGCGTGATAACATTGTTATTTAGTTCTGTAATTGCATCATATCGAGCTAAAATTCCATCCACTGTAATAAGAGGTTGTTCTACAAAGCTACGGAGCATTCTTGCACCCATGGCTGTTTTTGTTTTATCTAAAACCCAAAGAAGAGACCCTCGCTTTTGTTTTTCACGAAGTGTCTCCGTCAATTCTAAGTTTCTTCTACTGGAACTATCAATTACCATATAACGGCTGGTGATGTACGGTGTTATATGTGTCAAATGACTTAGAGAGTTTTTTTGTGTGGTATAAAGATATTTTAAAATTGCTCCAGCTGCATTTACTCCAATGGAATAATCTTTTAATCCTAAACCATCCAAAGAACCTACTTTAAAATGTTCTTTCAATGTCTTTGCACTCTGTTCCGTGTCATAATACCAGTCTTCAAAGGAAGATATCGCAATCTGATATCTGTTTTTTAAATCTTCGATATCAAGACCACTGTTAAAAAACTCTGGATTACAAACAATCTCCGAAGGTGCATATTTATATATTTCATCTAAAATCTTACGGTTATTCTCAACCTCAGTTACATAGTAATCTCCTGTTGTAATATCAACCGTTGATATACCGCAAAGTTCTTCCGAGTAAATAATCCCCATAAGATAATTGTTTCTCGTTTCATCTAATGTCTGGGTATTTAGATTTGTCCCAGGCGTAACAATTCGTATAACCTCTCTTTTTACAATTCCTTTTGCTAATTTAGGATCTTCTACCTGTTCACATATTGCAACTTTATATCCTTTTGCGATTAACTTTGATATATACCCCTCTGCTGCGTGGTAAGGTATCCCACACATCGGAGCACGTTCTTCTTGACCACAATTTTTTCCGGTTAAGGTTATCTCTAATTCCTTAGAAGCTACTAGAGCATCTTCAAAGAACATCTCATAGAAGTCACCCAAACGATAAAAAAGAATACAATCTTTATATTGTTCCTTTGTCTCCACGTACTGTTGCATCATTGGAGTTAGTTGTGCCATCTTACGTTCTTCCTTTCTAATCGGTTTCGTGATTGATCAGTCACATCGGTTCATAGGAATCGCTAGTTCTATTCGCCTATAACATCATCCGCCAAATCTCCACCATCTGCCGCTGTCGTCGCAAGTACATCACATCGTTCATTCTGTGGATGTCCATCATGCCCTTTTACCCAACAAAACGTTACTTCATGAGGGTTCATAGCAGCGAGCAAACGCTTCCATAAATCCACGTTTTTAACAGGCTCATTCTTACCACGTTTCCAGCCCTTTTTTATCCAGCCGTCAATCCAGTGTTCGTTAAATGCCTTTACTACATATTGGGAATCCGAATAAAGTGTCACCATGCAAGGCTTTGTTAATGCTTCAAGCCCAACGATAGCGGCCATTAACTCCATTCGGTTGTTTGTTGTCTTTTTATAGCCACCCGAGTATTCTCTGATATGTTCTACACCAGTAGAATCTATATAAGATAAGATGGTTCCGTATCCACCGGGACCATCTGGATTTCCTCTGGCAGCACCATCTGTATAAATGGTAACCTTCATAATACTCCTCCATTCTGTCGCCATCCGCACATTCAGGCGACAGTACACATTTGCAGAGTGAATTGATTTCTATTCACTTTGAATTGTTTTCATTCACTTTAATTTCTTACTTAAGAAGGAGGTTATCTATTCGATAACCTTCCATTCACCTTTATCTAAGAATTCATTCGCAGATTCTGTTGCTGCATCAATAATATCGTCGGTATAACCAATGATACTAAGAAGTTTAATTGCATTTTTAGAAACTGCTCTTCCTTCATATAAAACATAATCAAATAAAATATTATTATCTACAACCTGTTCCTGGAAGTGGTAATTAGAATAATACTTCTCAAGAATATGTGTTAATTCAATATCATGCGTTGCTGCAAAACACATAGCATTTCCTCTCGATAAACTTAATAAAATACGAGAAGACGCTGCGATACGCTCTAAAGTATTCGTACCACGAAGCACTTCGTCTACAAAGCATAGTGTCGGTACTTCATCCTCAAGCATATCAAGTATTCTCTTTAACGATTTGATTTCGACGATATAATAACTTTCATTTCCGTAAAGATTATCCTGAAGTGCCATAGAAGATGCCACTTTAAAAAAGCTTGCATGATATTCATCACTCATTACGGTATAAATAGTCTGTGCTAAAATTGCATTGATTGCAAGTGTCTTAATAAAAGTCGATTTACCAGAAGCATTCGACCCAGTAATTAATACGCTTCGGTGTTCTTTGATGCTGTTTTTAACTGGACCATTTAACATTGGATGATAGATATTCTCTGCTTCAAGAAAAGGTTTCGCACTCTTTGTTAGCTTAGGAAGACAATATTCCTCCATTAATTCACGGAAGGAAGCAACTGCTATCATACTATCAATCATACCTAAGATTTCATAAACACGGTTTAATTCTCCTTGTTTATCATCAAAGGTATTCATCATCGAATTGAATTTAATCAGATCGATATGAAATATCATACGAACATAGTCTAAAAACATATCTGCAAGACTTCCATTCGGATTTTTCGAGGCAACAACACCTGCTCCTTTTCGAAATCCTGCATAGCTCTTGGAGATTTTACTAAGCTTGTCCTCATATTTACTAAGTTCTTCAATATCGGCTTCACTCATCTTCTTTGCACTATCTAATAACCGGATAATATACGTAACTACTTGAAAATACTTTTCTATCTCAGCTTTGCGTTTATAATAACGTACAATATTATTAATTACCGTACCGGCAGTTAATAAAAATCCCATCATCGGATCTACGAAGATATATGCTACTGCAATCACCACGGAAAGAATTAAAAAATAATGTGTTGCATTGTTCTCTCTTGGAAGGTTATTGAGACGGTTCATATACTCATAGACGCTAATGTTTCGCATCTTCCCCATACCAGAAAGAATCGTCTGAACTTCCAGACGTTTTTCTTTATTCGTACGGAAGAACTCTATCAATCGATTACGCTCCACTAATTTTTCTTCTGAAAATTCTGGTTGATGAAGTAACGCAAATAAATATTCTTCACCAGCAGCACTACAGGTATTGTTTATGGTCATAAAAATCTGATCCATATCAAGGTCATTCCACGTAATAGCATCAATATCTCCAGATTCTCTTTGAATTGCTTTATAGTAAGTGGAAAGTGAATTTAATTTTTCTTGACTAAATTCATCTTTAGGTACATCACCCCATTGGCGGTTTAATTTAGCAATTAGTTTCTTTTTATTGGTTGTTTTATCATGTTCTATTTTTATAACAATTCCTATAAAACAAGCAATAATTATTAGCATTACAGTCAGCATGCAGGATTCCCTTTCTTCAGTTATTATTGCCGATTATCGTAACAGGCTTTTGGTTCCGATAATATAGCTTATTAGTTTAAGCCAAGACAGTATCAAATCTGTTACTAATTTGGTACTGCCTAAATCAGACGTGAGAAAATTGTCTTTTATTTTCACTACCTTCTTATTATAGGAATATCAACTATTAATGTCAATGGTATTGTAAAGGGTGTCGAAACAGAAAATAGATATTCTGAATACGACACCCCATATTTTTATTGCAAATAACTTCTCATTGTAACTACTTTACGATAATACATATTGGAAATCTTACATCCTGTTTTTCTACCACTCTCATGAATTACTTGATTGTTTCCAATATACATCGCTACATGGTTTACACGACCTTTACTATCTCCATAGAACACCAAATCTCCAGGCTTTATCGTAGCACTTGTAACCTTATTACCTCCCCTGGCCATCTCAGAAGACGTTCTTGGAAGATTAAGACTTGATACATTCAATCCGCACTTTTTATATACAGCCCACACAAATCCGGAGCAATCCGCTCCTGTGGTTAAACTTGTTCCGCCCCAAACGTAACGAAGGCCAATATACTTTTTCGATTCATTTACTAAATTATATCGAATCGGAGAAGAGTTTGCTACTTCGACATCTACCTTAGAAGCAGTTTTCCACTTATATCCTACTTCGACATAGTCCTTTGCAACATAACCAACAACTTCTTCTCCTTCAGAATCATCTAAGGCAACCTTAACCCATAAAACTGCACCCGGATCATTCTTAGCAACAACTTCTGCGCTTAATACAGGTAGGTCTTCTCCTTTTACCACTTCCTCAATAATGTTGTCTTTTGTAAGGGTTGATGGTTCTTTTCTAACATTAACTGAATTTGCTGTAACTGTTGCTAGAAGACTTGCTATCTCTCTTGCCTTTTGAGCACCTTCTGCCCCCATATAAAGATAATCCGTTGAAACATATCCTGTAACTAAACCTGATTGAATCTTAGCCCAACCATCTGTAACTTCTAATACAATACCATAAGAATCTTTTGTTAAGATACCTATGATATTATAAGAGGTACCTGCTTTTTCTCTAATATTTACATAATCATTGCATTTTGCAATTGCTATATTCTCTGGTATAGAAATCTGAGAAGATAAAAGCGTTGTTTCTGATTTATTAGCAATGTCTTCGCTATTATATTGCTCTAATACTTTTGACAAACCTGCTAAGGACGTTTCCTCTTTTATTTCTTCTGCCTTTGTTGTGACAGCTTGCGAAGTACATACTAAAATCGCTGCTATTGTCATGGCTGTCGTTACTTTCCTTATCGCCTGCTTCATGACATACCTCCCAGATTTTTTTTACTTCTCTCTTACTTTAAATCACTATTTTGTTAGTTTTAATTTCGTAGCTAGTTTCTTATGAATTCTATCAAACTAAGAGTAGCGATCTATCTATTATTAATATATTACATAAATATTACGGATATTACGCGATTATTATACCAATATCTAGTAGTGATGTCAATAAGTGTATCCATAATCTTCATTTTTTTGTGCAGTATCACAAAACAGTTGCACTTCGATACAAGAAAAAGCATGCTTTATGAATTTCTCCTTGTTATGAACAAAAAAAGTGCTATCTCATTAGCTGAATTACTAATGAGACAACACCTCTCTTATACATCCTTACTTAAATGATAATACAAATCAATCCACCATTGCTCTCATTGATAATTCTTTGCATGGTTTCTTGAAGTTTCATTTGGCTATCATCATTCATCTTATTAATCTTTGAAGCAATTCCTTCATCTACTAACTGTTTCATTGTCTTTCCAAAGATATTCGTCTCCCAGATACCATCTGGAGAGGTTTCCGCTTGTTCTTTCATATAAGCAATCAAATCAAGTGCTTGCTCTTCAGTTCCAACGATAGGAGCAATTTCTGTTTCAATATTTGCTTGAATCATGTGTACAGATGGAGCATTGGCTTTAATCTTTACACCATATTTATTTCCGTGACGAATTACTTGTGGTTCTTCGATCACAATTTCATTTTGGGATGGAGATACCACTCCGTAACCTTTATGTTTCACTTGTTCACAGGCATTACTAACTTTTTCGTATTCTTGTTTTCTTGCTGCAAGATCTTTTATCATCTTCATGAATTCGTATTCGCCACTTACAGGGATGCCTGTCATCTCACTGATAATGTCATAATAGAAGCGGTTATCAATGTCAACAATCATTCTGACACTGCCATCCTCCATTACCATTTTATCTACTTTAAACTCATTGATATATGGATTATCTACAATACAATTCTCTGAATTTACATCCTTCATTAGATGAAGTTTACGAAGCATCTCTTTTGCTGAATCAATAATCGATTTTTTGATGTAATGATCTCTCGGAAACATCTCAATCCATTTCGGAAGATAAAAGCTTATTTCGGTTATCGGGAACACCGATAATACATTACTAAGAATTCTACTGATATCTTCTTTCTTTAACTGTTCGCAATTGATTGGCATAACAGTTACATCATATTTTTCACTTAGCTTTTCTGCTAACACTTTCGTATCTTCCGACATAGGACGATTGGAGTTTAATAAAACAACGAATGGTTTTCCTATTCTCTTTAGCTCTTCAATGGTCCGCTCTTCTGGAACTACATAGCTATCTCTTGGAATATCTCCAAAACTTCCATCACAGGTTACAACAATACCAATGGTAGAATGATCATTAATAACCTTCTTTGTCCCAATCTCCGCTGCTTGCGTAAACGGTATCTCATAATCAAACCAAGGAGTCTTTACCAAACGTTCCTGTTCATTCTCCGTATGACCAAGCGCGCCTTCCACCATGTAACCAACACAATCAATCATTCTTACCGATAAATCAACATCACCAAGCACCTGAATATCGACTGCTTCTTTTGGGATAAATTTAGGTTCTGTTGTCATTACAGTTTTCCCTTGAGCACTCTGTGGCAATTCATCAATAGCTCGCTCTCTACTATGTACGTCCTCTATATTCGGTATTACTAACAAATCCATAAATCTCTTGATGAAAGTGGATTTTCCGGTACGAACCGGGCCTACAACACCGATATATATTTCTCCATTGGTTCGGGCTTTGATGTCCTTGTATACATTAAAATTATCCATAACAATACCCCTTCCATATAATTACAAGCTAGTAATATATATGAAAGGGGCAAATAAAATATTCTTAGTTCTTTGTCTCTTCTTCTACAATTGCTTTAATTCGATTCATTACCATCTGAAGTGCCACCTGATTTTCACCACCTCGTGGGATGATAATATCTGCATATTTTTTGGTTGGTTCTACAAATTGTTCATGCATAGGTTTCACTGTATTGATGTATTGCGTAATGACAGACTCCAAACTGCGACCGCGTTCCTTCACATCTCGTAAAATACGACGTACCAGACGTTCATCCGCATCCGTGTCCACGAATATCTTAATATCCATCAAATCGCGAAGTTCTTTGTTTTCAAAAATCAAGAATCCTTCGATAATAATAACCTTCGTTGCCTTAACATGGACCGTTTCCTTGGTTCGATTGTGTTCCGAATAAGAATAGACCGGACAATTAATCGCTATCCCTTGTTTTAAACTACGGATATCTTTTAACATACGTTCCGTATCAAATGCATTCGGATGATCATAATTAATCTTCACACGTTCTTCAAAAGGCATATCATCATGTGCTAAATAATAACTGTCATGACAAATCAATTCCACATTATCATTAAATTCTTCTTTTAAACGTGCTGCAACCGTTGTTTTTCCAGAAGCAGATCCACCTGCTACTCCGATTACTATTACCTCTTTCATCTATAGCCTCCAAAACTTATTCAACAATTGTTTATTATTCCCCTACGATTTCAGCTACCGCAGCTCTAATCTTGTCACACTGACAATTAGCATAGAAGTATTCTTTAAACTTAGCACCACTTAAAGCACCTTTTACTAATTCTTGGTCTAAGTTCTTTAAGATTGTTACTAAATCAACATGAGTAACTTTCTTTACTTCATTTAATATCTTTCTATTTTTCTCCATTGGAATAGCTCTTTCCTTTGGATAACCTTGTCCACTTTCACCATCAAATAACTTTTCAAAAATATATTGAAGATTTAATTCAGCACCCCAACCAAATCCTTTTGCAAATGGAAGAGCAATTGCATTACCATCGTTAATCTGTGAAAACATGAAAGCATCGGATGGATCTACTACATGACCGCATACAACATTAGGGAAGGAATTACATGCAAGCATTGCACCCTCACCAGTACCACAACCTGTGATTACATAATCTGCTGCCTTTGAGTTAATTAAAACTGCAGTTAAGATACCAATCTGTACGTAAGTTAAGGAATTTGGATCCTCAGCACCGAACATACCATAATTATATACTTCATGTCCCATTGGCTCTACTACCTTAGTTAAACTTTCATAAATAATGGCATTTTTAGCTGCCTGGCTATTTTCGTTAATTAATGCGATTTTCATTTGTTTCTCTCCTTTTTTACCACTCTAATGAATTGTTTTCTTGTGTCTTGTCGCGAAGTAGCAAATCACTTACTGCTGCTTTCGCAGATTTATTTTCAAACAAAACTAAGTTAATCTGCTCTACAATAGGCATCTCAACTTCATATTGTTTTGAAAGCTTTAATGCAGCTTTTGCAGAATAAACTCCTTCTACTACCTGTTTTACTTCATCCATTGCTTCTTTCATCGTATAACCTTTACCAATCAGATATCCAGCATTACGATTACGGCTATGTTTGCTTGTACAGGTTACAAACAAATCACCTACTCCGGATAATCCGGAAAAAGTTTCTAGCTTACCGCCCATCTTCATACCAAGGCGGCTAATCTCAGCAATTCCTCTTGTCATTAAGGCAGCCTTCGTATTATCACCAAAACCGAGCCCATCGGCAATACCAGCAGCAAGTGCTATTACATTCTTTAACGAACCGCCTAACTCGATACCAATAATATCTGGGCTCGTATAAACTCGGAAACAATCATTCATGAATGCATCTTGAATTAAAGATGCTGTTTTCTTTGATTTTGCACCAACTACGCAAGTAGTTGGAATTCCACGGCTAACCTCTTCTGCATGACTTGGGCCGGACATAACAGCTACATCCGCATTTGGTATTTCATCCTCAATAATATCAGTTAAGGTTTCAAGAGTAGTCTCTTCAATCCCCTTACCAACATTTACAATAATCATATGATCCTTTACATAGGACGATACTCTCTTTGCGGTTGCTCTAACATAAGGTGAAGCAACTGCAAATACTACAAATTCTGGATCTTTAAAAGTATCGCTTAGGGAATTGGTCACTACTACTGAATCTGGTAACACTGCTCCAGGAAGATTTGGAATACTTCTCCTATTAGAATTTAATGCTACCACTTCTTGTTCTAATGCAGACCATAGTGTCACATCATGTCCATTATTACTAAGTAAGATTGTAAGTGCTGTTCCCCAGGTTCCCGCACCAAGAACGCTAATTTTCATTCTAACCTCGATTCTGACGCTTTAGCGTCTTTCATATAATAGCAACTTTGTGTCCTAGCTGTTTTTCTCTATTTTTACCTTCTGGCCAATTTTATTTTCGGTACCATTTAGTAAACGTTTTATATTAGCACGATGCATGTATATCGCAGACGCTACATATAAGAGGCCAAGAATAAACATATGTAGCTCTCCAGGATAACGAATTAAGATCCAAACAGGAAGTAAAATGGATATTAACATGGAACCAACGGATACATACTTCGTAAGGATCACAACGCCTACAAAGATAACGATAAAAAATGGTATTAAGAAAGGATCAAATGCTGCCATGACACCAGAGGTTACTGCTATCCCTTTTCCTCCTTTGAACCCTAACCAAAATGGATAGCAGTGACCAAGTACAATACCAAGGCCCATATATAATGCAAGGAGTTGATTATACTCAATATCTTTAAAAATAATATTGCGAAATACTAAGATTGGAATAATTGCTTTTAAGAAGTCACCCAGAAAGGTGATGGCTCCCGCCTTCCAACCAAGCGTTCTTAAAGCATTTGTTGTGCCAGCGTTTCCACTTCCGTATTTACGGATGTCCACATGATTGATTTTTCCAACAACATAACCCGTTGAGATGCAACCAAAGGCGTACCCAGACAACAGACATATTATTATTCTCCAAACCATGACAATATCCTCCCGAATTTCTTAGTCATTTTCTTTGCGTTCGCGAATAAAGAATTTTAATGATGTACCTGAAAAGCCAAACGCTTCTCTGATTTTATTTTCAATGTATCTGGTATAGGAGTAATGCATTAACTCCTTATCATTAACAAAAATAACAAAGGTCGGTGGTTTGACTGCGACTTGTGTAATGTAGTACAAACGTAGTCTCTTCCCCTTATCAGAAGGTGGCTGTTGAAGCGCTGTTGCCTCCATCATAATTTCATTGAGTACACCGGTTGAAATTCGAAGATTTCTATTTTGAATCACAACTTCGATGGAATCAAATAATTTTGTTAAACGCTGACCAGTCTTTGCAGAAATAAACATAATTTCTGCATAAGGTAAGAAGGATAAGATTTCACGGATACGATTCGTATACTTATAGATAGTCTTATCATCCTTTTCAATAGAATCCCATTTATTAACGGCTATAATAATACCTTTTCCACGTTCATGAGCAATTCCTGCAATTTTTGCATCCTGCTCGGTAACACCTTCATTGGCATCAATTACAACGACAACAACATCAGCACGCTCTACAGCAGTTACCGTACGAATGATACTATAACGTTCGAGCTCTTCTTTTATCTTATTTTTACGACGAAGACCTGCTGTATCAATAAAGATATATTCTTTCTCATTCCAGGTTACCGCAGTATCAATAGCATCTCTTGTTGTACCAGCTACGTCAGAAACAATCACGCGATTCTCTCCAAGTAACTTATTAATAATCGAAGATTTTCCTACATTTGGCTTACCAACGATTGCAATACGAGGACGTTCATCTTCTTCCACTTCCAATGCTTCTGGTGGAAAATGTTCGACAACAATATCAAGCAAATCACCAAAACCAAGCATCGAAGCTGCGGATACAGGAATCGGATCACCTATTCCTAAATTATAAAACTCATAAACATCTGGCATAAACTTTTCAAAACTATCAACTTTATTCACAACCAATATGATAGGTTTTCCTGATTTACGAAGCATATCTGCAACTTTATGGTCTGCATCAACAAGACCTTGGCGAACATCAACAACAAATAATATTACATCTGCGGTTGCAATGGCAATCTCTGCCTGCTCACGCATATAAGTAAGCATCATATCCTTACTTTCCGGTTCAATACCTCCAGTATCAACCATAGTGAATTGCTTATCGAGCCAAGTAATATCCGCATAGATACGATCTCTTGTAACACCAGGAGTGTCCTTTACAATCGAAATACGATCACCAGCCAAAGCATTGAATAATGTGGATTTTCCTACATTGGGTCTACCCACTACTGCAACTATCGATTTACTCATTTAAACCTCTATTCTGGCGCTTTAGCGCCCTTTAATAACGATAATAATCTATGCACAGCATAAATTACTGGAAGAAGAAACGCTGTTTCCCCGTCCTACTCTATTTCTACGCTTATTAGCGCATTTATTAAGTTTGTACCTAATAAGAAAGGTGCAAAACTTTCTAACTCTCATTTTTTGCTATTATTGCATTCACCAATGACATTCCATCTGATTTTACAATACGAATAGTTGTTTGTAAAGCCCTTTCAATATCTTTGACCGTCATATCATCAAGAAGTAACTCTTCTCCAGAACGTAACATAACATCTGGCATAAGCAATGCTTCTCCAAGTGGTTTCTCCTTTAATTGCGCTATAATATCTTGTCCAGTAAGTAATCCTGTGACCGTAATATCCTCGCCAAAGAAATGATTAATGATCGGATAAACATGCACCGTAATATTCTTAAATTTCTCCATTACCTGATTTGCTATCTGTACCATAATATCAGAGGCAAGCTTTCCAGTAACCATGGAAACCTCTGCGTGCTCTTCTGTCGTTTTAATTTTAGAAAGATAATCAGTAACCTCATCCACTAAAGAACGTACCATACCAACCCCATTTTCTATCTGTGGGTAGCCCTCATAATAGTCTTCGTTCGGAACACTAAGCCCTGCATTAATATACCATTCATCACTGGCATAGACAAAACGAGTTCCTCTATCTTTTTTAATCTTTTTTTGCCAGCCTTCAATCTGTTCCACTACTTTTAATGACTCTTCTTTGGTAAACTTTCTAAGTTTGGTTAACTTATCGCGGTATTTGCTTAACCCTACTGGCACTACAGATAAGGATTTCATAAATGGTAGGTACTTCGTTAAATCTTCTATCGTCTTATCAAGTTCCACACCATCATTATAGTCTGGACAAAGTACGATTTGCCCATTCATCTCCAAACCTGCTTCATAGAATTGATCCAGATAAGATAAGGTTTCTGCTGCAAAACGATTGTTTAACATCTTTTTTCTAAGCTCACCATTTGTCGTATGAACAGAGATATTAATTGGAGAAAGTTTATAGAAGCAAATCCGATCTACTTCTTCCTTACTCATATTGGTTAACGTAATATAATTACCCTGTAAGAAGGATAATCTTGCATCATCATCCTTAAAATATATAGTATCTCTCATTCCTTTTGGATTTTGATCGATAAAACAAAAGATACACTTATTTCGGCAAGATTGATAACAATCCATTAACCCTTCTTCAAACTCAATCCCAAGATCGTCTTCGTAATCCTTTTCAATCTCTAACTCCCATTCCTCGCCATTTGGCTTTCGAACTAAAAGGGTTAGAAAATCATCATTCATCAAATAATGATAATCAAGTACATCTTTAATTTTCTTACCATTTATACGAAGAAGCTCATCACCGTAAGATAATTCTAGTTCTTCGGCAATACTTCCTTTTTGAACAGCTTTTATATAATGTCTGCTCGAATTATTGTGTTCCATATTAGTCTCCATTCTGTCGCAATCCTGCGAATTTGAGCGACAGCACAAATTCGTGTGTCAAAAATCTTAATTTTTCACACTAATTCCTATCTAGTAATTTGGCTTTGTCAAAATAGTTTCACATGTTCTTAAGCGTAACTATCTCAAACAACAATAAGAAAACATTTTTTTAAGTTTCCTTAATTTCACCATTCTCCATAAGCTATAGTTTACCATCCAAAGAACAGTAACGCAATACAGATTCGCTATTTTCTAAATATGGAGTTTTCTTCCTATTACTTAGCATTCGTTACATCAAATCTTTGATTAACTTCGCACTTTTTTAGCGAACTGGGTCGACGTAAAAACCAACTCTAGCCTGATATGTTGTTTAAAATTCTTCAAATCGAACCAAAATATACATAAACAATTCCAATTGAGAAAGTGATTTCAAGTGATGACAAAAAAATTTTGCCCCTTAATTTTACTTCTCTTTGTTATATTATTATACGGTTGTAACAAAGAGATACAAAAAAAGCCGCAGACCTTAATTTATGATTCTAATACACCCTTTACCCTATATGGAAGTATCTCCTTAAATCAGCAAATAAAAACAACGGATACTACTACTCTTATTAGGCTGCAAAACCTTCCTCTCGCTGGTGTATTTCCCGTAAGGAGCTATCTTTCTAAACAAGTGGCGCTTTCTTTTGACCCAATGCTAACGACTCCGGATTCAGTTCAGGCAAATACAAAACCAAGCCACACAAATTCTCATGTTATCATTGATGCAAGTGGTTATTTTACGTCATTTACCACACCACCTAAAAATGTTGCTGTTTTATTTTCCTCTTATGCACAAGTTTGGCAAGATGTTGGAGGTACGGTATCCATTACTGTAGGAGAGAGTGTTGATCGAGGCTTAGTAAAAAAAGAGGAGGTATCCTTAGTTGGGAAAGGAGCTGGTAAAGAAATTGATGACATTTTGTAGGTGATATGCTTCAGGAATTGAACGCAATTAATGTTTAAACCGAATAAAAATTGGGGTAAAGCCTATGAATATTTAGCTAATTTATTATATCCAAAGGAGTAACCATGAAGGAATACAAAGAAGACCTATCCATTCAAATAAAACCAAAATGTAATATAAAATGTCTTTCCTTGGTAGTCCATACTTTATCTATCTATTATTCCGACAGAAAGGAGCACAAATCTATGCTTAAATACGAAAATGTTTCTGCTGGTTTTCAAAAAACTCCGGTAATCAATGATATCAGCGTTTCCTTTCCGTATGGAACGCTTACTGCAATTATAGGTCCTAATGGTTGCGGAAAATCAACCTTAGTTCAATGTTTGGCGAATAAAAAACTATTATTAGAAGGTTCTATCACCTTGGATGATGTTCCTCTTTATTCTCTCACGCCTACAAGAAGAGCAAAGCGGATCGCCTTTTTACCACAAATCCGCGAACTTCCGTCTATGAATGCGGAAACATTAGTGGAACAAGGACGCTTTCCATACTCCACCATAATGAAAAAAAGAACTGACCAAGATGACCGTATCATTCGGAGAGTGATGGAATTAACAAATACACTCGATTTTGTTGGAAAAAACATAAAGACATTATCTGGCGGAGAATGTCAGCGAGTATATCTTGCAATGGTACTTGCACAAAACAGCGATTATCTTATTTTAGATGAACCTACTACCTCGCTTGACATCAAACATCGTCTCGAATTCTTAGAACTTTTAAAGACATTACGCAATCAAGGGAAAACAATTCTAGTGATCTTACACGATATTAGTGAAGCACTCCAAATTGCTGACATCTTGGTACTTATGAAAGAAGGTAAGATTATTAGTGTCTCTAACAGTCAGGAATTTTCAAACAATGTGCAAATAGAAGAAGTATTTCAGGTTCAATTTAAAATGAAAGAGGAAGATAATATTCACTACACCTCCTTCACTCTATAATACTCTTGACGTACTAATCGTTTGGGGCTACAATAAGGAAGTTGATTTCACAGAAGGGAGAACCATCATGAGTAACAGAAAAATTACGGAAACAATCCCTGTCGCTCCACTCAAAATTATTGCTATGAAGAATTGTACTGCTCTCGGCGAGAAAATAGACCAATGCATCGTAGAAGCTAGAGGTGCTATGTTAGAGAGTAATGAAACATTACCAGCATTTCTAGGATACGACAAAAGTACTTACCTTGTTTCCTATCAAATTCCCCGTTTTGGTACTGGGGAAGCAAAGGCTGTCATCAATGAAACCATCCGTGGCAGTGACCTTTTCTTAATTGCAGATGTCATGAACTACACTAATCATTATACGATGTTTGGTGAAGATTCCATAAAGTCACCAGATGACCATTTTCAAGACTTAAAACGAGTGATTGCTGCTGCAAAGATCAGCAAAGTAAAACGTGTCAATGTCATACTTCCATTCTTATATGAAGGAAGACAGCATCACCGTGATAAGTTAGAATCTCTTGATTGCGCACTAGCATTACAAGAATTGTCCGATATGGGTGTTGAAAATATCATTACGTTTGATGCACACGACCCACGAATTCAAAATGCAGTACCAATTCGTGGCTTTGACAATTTCTATACCAGTCTTCAATTCATTCGTGAACTACTTTTTACCGAAAAAGATCTTCTCATTGATAAAGACCATCTTATGGTAATTAGCCCTGACGAAGGTGGCATGACTCGTGCTGTTTACTATGCCAATGTTTTAGGTGTGGAAATGGGTATGTTTTATAAGAGAAGAGATTATTCTACAATTGTAGACGGAAGAAATCCTATCGTTGCTCATGAATTTCTTGGCTCTTCATTGGAAGGAAAAGATGTTCTTATCATTGATGATATCATTTCATCTGGTGAAAGTATCTTAGATGTTGCCAAAGAGTTAAAGAAAAGAAAGGCTGGCCGCGTCTTTATTGCAGCTACCTTCGGTCTGTTCTGTAACGGTTTAGAAAAAATAGACGAATACTATGAAGCTGGCTATTTCGATCGAATTTTTACAACCAACCTAATTTATAACAGTGAAGAGTTATTAAAACGTCCTTACTATCGTAATGTTGATTTAAGTAGATATCTCTCGCTTATTGTAGATACGCTTAATCATGATACCTCTGTAAATGATATTATTAATCCAGTTTCTTTAATTCAAGAATTATTAGAATCTTATCGAAATAGACATAATGCGTAAGTTTTTAGCTCGTAGAATGTATTCTCGTAGAATGTATTTAAGTTAATTTATATTGTAATAATGATTTGTTTTAATCACAATGAACTAATATTATATGACTGTCTCAGCAGAGGCAGTCATTTTTTTGTAGGGCAGTCCATAAAAAGCCACCGACTATCACACTAGTGCGCTGATTGCTTCGTCCTTTTTTTCTCGCGTAGGAACCGACAAGCACTCAGTTGCATATAGTACTATGAAATCATTTATGAGCAATGTATTATCGCTCCTGGTGAAGCTTATGTCATTTTCTCCTAATGAAATACTCGAAGCTCTCTTGCTGGTAATAGCACTTTCCGCAGACACTTTTGCAGCCAGCTTCGCATACGGTACCAACAAGATTAAAATTCCGATGTCCTCCACTTTAATTATTAACGGAATCTGTACCTTGTTGCTAACTCTTTCCTTGGTACTTGGAAATCTACTTCGGCCCATTCTCTCTACCGATGTTACGCGCATCGTAAGTTTTACTGTTTTATTTATTCTCGGTATTTCGAAGTTATTTGACAGTACAATTAAGGCCTACATTCGAAAATACAATAAATTTGAGCACGAGTTGCACTTTTCTTTTTTATATCTACGTTTCATCCTAAACGTGTATGCAGATCCGAAAATTGCTGATGTGAATGAATCCAATTCTCTCTCTCCCATGGAAGCACTCTCTCTTGCCATAGCATTATCCTTTGATGGATTTGCAGTTGGTTTAGGCGCTGCACTTGTAGATATTAATGTATGGTTTGTTATTATTCTTTCGTTCTTCCTTGGAATCCTTGCTATTATCTTAGGGTGTCTCTTCGGAAATCTCATTTGTAAAAAGATTTCGATGAATATCTCTTGGTTAAGCGGGGTACTCCTTTTAATTATTGCGTTTTTAAAAATTTGATTAATGCAGTGCAAAACAGTAGCCAGTTCAAATGGATCTCATCCATTTAGACTGGCTCTTGCTGTACTGTTGGTGTGATTTGATATCAAGGTCATATCATCCTGATTCAGTTTGGTTATAGGTATCCCTTTCGGTATTTTCCTGCAGATATCCGATTACACAATGGATGATTATTAACTATTTTTATTCTCCCTTATGAGAATCCGGTAAGGATAACGACATAAATCCTGCCAAACTCCCTCTCCTCCCTTTACTACCACGATGGGAGAAGAATAAATCCTGTCGGCACATGGTACATAATCCCGACTTAACAATATGTTCGGAAGCTACGCCAGCTTCTATCAATAGTTGATGATTAGCTTCCCACAAATCTAGTTGATACTTTTGACTTTGCCCTGATATTTCAGCTTGTGGATACAAGATTTTTTCATATTGCTCCTTAGTAAAATGAGTCATAAACTCTTTAGCAACATCCTCACTCACTTCATAGCAGTCTTTACAGATACAAGGACCAATGACAACAAGAATATCTTCCGCTTTACTCCCATATTCTTTCACCATCTGTTCTACTGTAACTTTACCAATCTTACTTACGGTACCTCTCCAACCGGAATGAGTTAATCCAATCGCTTTGTTCACTGGATCTAAGAAAAACAAAGGAACACAATCTGCACTAAATGCTAATAAAGAAACCTCTGATTCATTCGTAATTTGACCATCAATTTCTTTAAACTTGCGTTCTTTCTTGATTCCCATTCCTCGGTCCGATGCTGTGGCAACTCTGACATTAGCCTTATGCACCTGATCGGTGAATACCAGATTATCAACCTCAATTCCAATACTTTGGCATATGCGTTCATAATTTTCCATGACAAGGTCTTCATAATCACCTCTTAAAAAACCAAGATTCATAGATTCAAAAATCCCACTACTAACACCACCAAGTCTAGTAGAAAACCCATGTCTTAAATACGGAAACTGCTCTAATATAGGAAAGGAAACGTAAGGGACGTTTCCAACATTTTTTAACACTGCATGCTCTGTTAATTTTATTTCACTCATTAAGACCCCCATTCTAGCCTAAGCTTTTGTGCACAAAAAACTTATGCCTTGAAACACTCCTGAACTAAAGGGTAAAAACGAATCTTACCCCCTAAGAACCATATGCATCAAAAGCATGTTTTATTAATCGTATCTCATTTTTTAGCATCACAATAACATCAAATCTACACGGTGTACTTTCGGGTAAACGATTCACAAGAAGATAATACTTTGCTGTTTTCGTGATTCGCCTTTGCTTTAAGCTCGTTATCGCTTCTTCTGGAAATCCCATTTCCATATTCGTTCGATACTTCACTTCAACAAATACCAAATATCCATCATTCCTAGCAATGATATCTATTTCTCCTAGTCGACAGCGAAAATTTCTTGAAAGGATTTGATATCCCTGTTCTGATAAATAATTCGCCGCTTCCGTCTCTTTTGCAAGCCCCTCAGCCTTCTTATTCAATCGGTGTTTCCCCCATTACTCTCCCTTTGATTAAATCCATTCGATCTACAAATAATAGAACTTGAGCAACGACTTCATAGAGCTCTGGAGGAATACAATCTCCAAGTTCTAATTTTGATAGAGTATTGGCCAGCGGCACATCCTTATGAATTGGAATATCTACCTCGGTCGCTTTTTTAATAATTTTATCTGCTAAGATACCCTTTCCCGAAGCAATAATCTTAGGTGCTGGATCCTTAGGATGATAAGATAGTGCAACTGCTGTTTTTCTCTCCTTCTCCATCGTAACCTCTTTTCTCGCATAGATTTCACGCTAATTAATTCATAAACTAACTTGTAAGTTAAAGCAAATATTCTCCATCTGCTACGCTACCAGCTCTACCTCATTGCCACTTCATGACTTTTAAAAAGTCCTGGCCTTGCTTGCACAAGTGGAGGACTTTCCTATGAGGTGAAATTCTTGATAAATGATTCTCTATGAATTGGAGATGGGCCTAATTCTTTTAACGCTTTGATATGATCTGCAGAGCCATAGCCTTTATTTGAAGCAAACCCATAACCCGGAAATACCTTATCGTATTCCACCATTAAGCGATCTCTTGTGACCTTTGCAATAATACTAGCTGCTGCAATTGATATGCTCTTCGCATCTCCTTTGATGATCGGAACTTGCGGTATCACAACTTCTGGAATTGTTACAGCATCATTTAATAACAACTCTGGAACCACTCCGAGCTTATTAATAGCACCTCGCATCGCCTCATAAGTGGCTTGTAATATGTTAATCTCGTCAATACGAGCATGAGATGCACTTCCGATTCCAACCGAAATTGCTTTTTCCATAATTTCATCATAGAGTGCTTCTCGTTTCTTCTCACTTAATTGCTTTGAGTCATTGATATATAAGATTTCGCAGTCTTTTGGTAAAATGATGGCACAAGCTATCACAGGACCTGCAAGCGGTCCTCTTCCTACCTCATCAATTCCACAAATATAACGATACGTAGGATAGCTACGTTCATATTCCTGCATGGACTTAACTCTAGCCCGTTCTATTCTTAACTTCTCATAGCGATTTTCATACTTAACCAGAAGTTTTTTTACACCTTCTCTCTCATCGGTGACATATTTCTCTTTTACACTTTCAAATCCATCCTCACCAACAAGCTCAAGCTCTTCTGTTATTTCTGAAATTTTGATATTCATAACATCAATCCTTCTTTTCTTCTTCGCTAACTTCCATATGCTCGCTTGGATGTTCTAAGGTAATACGGGCAATACGTCCATTTCTAAAATCATCCAATACAAAATTAGCAGCTTTGACTAAATCAAGTTCTCCACCTTTTAATAAACAAGCACGTTTCTTAGCAATCAGATTAAGATTCTCTATTTTACTATCAACTTCTTCGATGCCATACTTTTCACTTAAAACTCCAGAATATTCTCGGTGAAGGTAATCAATTAATTCATAACATAAATCTCTTGGATTAAGTATATCATCATTGATTGAACCTATAAATGCGATTCTCATTCCAACTACTTGATCTTCAAACTTAGGCCAGAGTATACCAGGTGTATCTAAAAGTTCCACATTTTTGTTTAATTTAATCCATTGCTTCCCTTTTGTAACACCAGGTTTATTCCCAGTTTTCGTACAAGCTTTTCCAGCAAAACTATTGATAAAAGTTGATTTACCCACATTGGGTATTCCTACAATCATCGCCCTTATTGGACGATTTAGAATACCACGTTTACGGTCTCGTTCTATTTTTTCTTGACAAGCCCTCTTAATAACCTCGTGTACGCTCTTAACGCCACTACCACTTTTGGAATTGACCAGAGCAACAAACCATCCTTTTTTCTCATAATAGGACTTCCAAGCATCGGTAACTTTTTGATCCGCTAAATCATATTTATTTAACAAGATAATTCTTGATTTATTCTTTGCCAAATCATCGATGTCCGGATTTTTACTGCTGTAGGGGATTCTTGCATCCACCAGCTCAATTACAACATCGATTAATTTAATATCTTCTTGCATCTGACGTTTTGCTTTTGTCATATGCCCTGGGTACCACTGAAAATGCATTTGTATGCCTCTCTTTCTATTGATCGTATCATAAAGACGTTTTTATGATTCTGTCATTATATGGATTTTGGGGGTAGTTCTACAGAAGAACACCAATAATCACTATCTCTACTCCTCTGAAGTAGCTCCTTCTCCCTCCGGCTTTTCCTCCGCAATTTTAGAGAACATATTGATCTTATTAACAAAATCAAATGGCTTTATTCGAATCCATGCTTTCCCAATAATATCGTCTTTCACTACATTCCCAATATTAGCAAAGCGACTGTCTTCGCTATTATTTCGATTATCACCAAGAACGAAATATTCATCTTCATCTAAGGTGAATTTTTCATCTGCAAGACCAGGAATACGAATTTCCTCTACCACCATTGGTTCCTCTAAAGCCTCACCATTAATGTAAACAACACCATCTAAAATCTGTACTTGCTCACCTGGTAAACCAATCACACGTTTTATATTATAATAATTATGCTCATTGCCACTTTGCTTAAAAACGATGATATCATATCTCTTGGGATCTCGGAACATATATGCTAATTTATTAATTACTATCTTATCCTCATCCGAAAGGGTAATCTCCATCGATTCACCAAGCATTGAGGTTTTCTCAAGAGCAACATTGATGATTGCATAAGCAAGTGCAATCACTGCTACTATCTCAATTAACCAAATCACGATTCTTATATATAATTTTTTACGCTTCTTGCGTTTGCTATCCCTGTCAAAATCATATTTCATCACTTCAAACCATCCTAATTTAAATTCATCAAGACTATTGTCTCCTGTATTTCTATTATAACTAACTTGTACCAACATTGAAACAAAAAAATGTTTCACTTCTTAAACTAATTAAATTCGTAATCAGCTAAACTGTAACTGTATAATAACGGATGATTCAATTTTAAAAAAAGAGGGAGCTCAAAGTGCAGATTCCCTGACGCTTTGTGGCACCCTCTTATGCTTACTTTACATAGAAAACAATTCACTTACTAATTCGAAAGTAATTGTTTTACTAACTCAAAAGAATTATCTAACTAATTCAAAAGAATTATCTAACTAATTCTTTAACTTTAGCCCTCTTACCAACTCTATCACGTAAGTATGTTAACTTAGCTCTTCTAACTTTACCAAGTCTAACAACTTCAACTTTCTCTACGATTGGAGAATGTACTGGCCAAGTCTTTTCAACACCAACACCGTTAGAATTCTTTCTAACTGTGAAAGTTTCTCTAGCTCCACCGTTCTGTCTCTTTAATACAACGCCTTCGAATACCTGTGTTCTCTCACGGTTACCCTCTTTTACCTTAGCGTATACTTTTACAGTATCTCCTACATGGAAAGTAGAAACTTCTGACTTTAACTGTGCATCTTCGATGCTCTTAATAATGTTATTCATGTTGTGACCTCCTTCAAATTTAGATGTTCTTACTACGTTCATTCACTTCCTCACTTAGTCTACTAAGCTTACCAAGGCTTAACCTACTGATTGTAGTTAAGCATTCCAGTACAGAGGAACATCTCGTCTCACAATTTGCTATTATAACATAGCTTAAATAAAAATGCAAGAGGTATTGTATCTATAATACGAAGCCTCTCTTTCCTTCCTGTTTTAACTTATTAATTTCGAATCTTAAACGTCTTATGTGCAAATTGATAAACCAAAACACAAGCAATAATGCAGTAAAGAATACAAAAACTTGTCATAAGAATCCCAAATAATAAGGTATCCATTTGTATCTTCATAAATGCAAAACAGATACCATAAGTAACCCATGAGACGATGGTATAAGTACTGCTTTTTAACTCAGCCTCCACATTATACGGTTGAAGCAGATAATAACAAGTTAAGTTATGCACAGAAAAGAAAATACTCATTGCTATTATTGATAATGGGAGTATTGCATAATACAGTGGATTATCCGTCCCTCCTGAAAAATATAAGATAACAGACAATCCTCCCCCGATCACCGTAGCTGGCAACAGATTGATTTTTATAATTTCACGGAGACGTATTTGAAATAATTTTAAGATAAGACTAGGTTTCTTATAAAAAGAGTAGGTCAACATACTGTGATCACAATTCATAAACAAAAACCTTGTAAATGTACTTCCTCGATTGATGGAGTACATAATGAAAACAAAGTATGGTAAAAATATCATGAGCAGCTGATTTGCTGTAGTTGCTATCTCTTTCTTTAATTGAAAAGAAAACAGTAAGCCTATCACAAGTAAAAAGCAAATAGCAGCTAATCTATTCACTGATTTCCAAAGAATTTTACGATGTCTTTTTATAAATAGCTCATTCAAGTACTCAAATCCTTTTTTGCGACTCGTAATCTTGCTATCCTGACTTATAATTTTTCGATTCTGATCTTCCGTCGCTTTCTTTACCATCTTATGATAATCCATACCGTCCTTCTTTTCAGCCAAAAGAATCTGATACATCTCCCGGTAGGATTGAAAAGAAAAAATCCGAAGGAATCCATATATCCCCAATCCCATCATAAGAAAAATGATAGCAATCACAACAGGAACTGATATTGTAACACCTACATAGGGTAGTCCGTAAGCGATTGCTAATAAAGCGAAAGCGATCGGCCAAGCAAACTTTGGTGGTAAATTTTCATTCGTACACTGCCCTGTTTTCTCATATCGATACAAAAATATCCAAGCGATTATCACCTTTGTTCCTGCAATAAAGAACGGTAATAAAATACATATCCATAGTGGAACATTCTCTCTTAACCCTACAAAAATAGTGAAAGGTAGGAAGCCTATAACTACCTTTAATATCGAATAAATATAATTGGATAAGGTATATGCCTTTGCATCCATACGCAACAAAATCATTGCGTAATACTTATCATTGGTCGGATTAAACATATAGGTATTCATATATGCTCCAATTAAGGTTAAGAAAACTACAATATGAAGAAACACTCTTTCCTTCGTAACATTTTCATACAATAAGCCAATCTCTGCTACCATAAGATATAGGTAAAGAAATTTGCCTAAAAACATAGCTAGGATTTCCCAAATAACAGATAAAATATTCGCCAGTATCTTTAGCCCTCTGTTTTGATAAAGAGAATCTGGCAACAGTTTTTTTATTATGGGTATTTGCTTAATCGAATAGATAATGCTGTTCACACGATACGTATTTTTTAGTAAAAAGGATAAACAAAATGCTTTAACCATGTTCTTCCTCCGACAGAGCATGAATTATCTTTGCCTTAAACTCCGTATTATTTAGTTCTTTTTTATCGATCACTTCAAGTACACCATGATTTAAAATCACAATCTCATCACATAAATCTAAGGCAAGTTCCATGATATGAGTGGAAAATATAATAACTCTGTCTTTCTTTATGGTACGCAGTAATTGTTTCATTTCTTCTGCTACAACCACATCCAGAGAAGTTAGGGGTTCGTCTAATAACAATACATTCGGCTGGGCGATGATGTTAATTAGCATCTGCATCTTATTCTTCATGCCATGTGAATAATCCTTCAGTAACTTGTCCCTATCCTCTTTTTCTATATTCATCATAGTAAAATATTCATCAATGGATTTTAAATTCTTAATTTCTTTTTCGTTGATATCAATAAAAAACTTCAAAAATTCACGCCCAGTTAAAAAAGCCGGAACCGTTGGGGTAGATAACACATACCCGATATCATTCGGGGCAACCTCTCTCTCTTTGTTTCCGTCGTGTATGAAAAAATGCCCACTATCTGCTTTTAAATCACGATTCACACAGTTAAACAACGTTGTTTTACCAGCACCGTTGCGACCTAAAAGCCCATAGATTTTACCACTTTCAAAAGTGAATGAGATATTTTTTAAGACTTCTTTCTTTTCAAATTTCTTTGATAGTTTTTCGATTACAAATTTCAATGAAACGCTCCTCTCCTTATTTAATGAATAACTTCTCTTATTATAACATAGAAAGCTCCTTTTTTTTAATTTTTCTCATTTCTTTCTCTTTCAACTTTATTCCTTTTCGTTTTTTCTAAATAATTACTTCCTAATCTTCTTTCAATCCTCTTCTTTCAATCCTCTTCTTTCAATCCTCTTCTTTCAATCTTCTCCTTTATCAGATCAGATTTTACTTTAGATTAATTTAGTTTCTTATACTCTGTTTCTATTTCTTTTATCGATTTTTCGTTCAGTATTAGATTTTCACCATATGGATTAATTGCGATACCATCCCCTGCTCCAATTGTTATGGCATCCATAATCGTCACAATCATTCCATTCCAGATATTTTTGTCATAAACCTTATCAAATTCAGTCCAATCGGTAAATATCGGTAGGTAGGTGATATGTTCCGTATTCGTAATTTTAGCAAACATTAATGTTGCACCTTCTTTGAAGGTCACTTGATTCTCGCCGCTTTTCATAGAGTCCCCTTCATACTTCATTGGAACCAAATACTTTGCTTTACATATTTCCTCTATCATCCTGTCCTCTCTCTTTTTTAGATTTTCCTGTCGATTCGGATAATTCACAAGCCAACGCGCTTCGCCAAAAAAATCAATCATTGCATTTCGAAGGACTGGATTTACTATTGGTACTGAAATATTGGGTACATTCGAATAATCCGGTAGTGGAAGCACCTCATCTCGTTTAACAGACACCTTATACTTTCCATTATCAATCATTAACTGTTCCATTCCCAGATAGTACAGATAGGCAAAGATACTAATCTTACTTGGCAAATTACTATCCTCCTTGTGCAATGCCCTAACCTCCAGCTTGCGATATTGTTGCATGTAATAATCCACAGCATCCTTGGCATACTGTTCCGTAGAATAAATATCAACATATCCTTCATTTAAAAATGGTAACCCGGTAGCTTGGTCATACACCATATAAAGAACCGTAGCATTTTTCAACTTATCAATGATAGATTGATACAGTACCTTCACATTGTTTTCATAATTATTAAGAGGTGACTTGTTATGAAAATGTTGAAGCGTACAGAGTAGAAATATATTTTCCTGTATCGTGAGGTTCATCAAATCGTCCTCAACGATGTTTTCCTTGAACACAATCGGGCCAACTTGATTCTTTCGTTCTTCTGTCAAATCAGTTTCCTTTGTTTGATTCTTCGGTATACTGGTAACTGTGTTATTTTCTATTGCTATGTTTGATGTATCAGTATTCAAATAAAGCTTATTATCAGAAGATTCAGCTATCACATTGTCCTGAAAACATTCCTCACTCGTAGTTTTCTCAACGAATTTTCTCTCCTCTATCTCATGTTCCGTATTACTTTTCTTATTATCAAGCGTAGCAGAAGTTTTGCTCTTTTTAAAAATATCCCATATTCCCATGAATTCCCCTCGACTTTTTCATTAAAATTAGTTGCAATAAATCAGAAATCTAAATTTTTATGATAGAACTATTGATGTTATTTAAATAAACTGATATTGTCCATAAATATTGTATATTATTCCATACGATATTACTACTATATTTTTCCTTAACCTATGAAGTTTCACTGCACTTTTTTCTGCGTTATCAAGCCCATAGTACTGATTTTAATTCTATTTTTTACAGAACAAACGTGTGCTTCACAGACTCACACCAGCAATTAATTTTTTCATACATTTTGTTTCGCGCGTATTATCATTAGCCCTACGGGCTTTTATATATCGGGAATTTTGGAGGAATTACCTATTATATAGAAAAAACTCGAAAGTTTCTAATTCCTTTCGAGCTAATCTTTTTCAATATTTTATTACTTCTGTGTGAAATATTATTACTTTCCAATCATTCTATTTTTAGACTTATAATTTAATATCATTGCAACTGTAAATGAAATCGTTTCCACAATAGGCATAGCAATCCAGATACCAGTTGCACCAAGAAACAAAGGTAGTATTAATACAAAGGCACTGCTTAACACTAACCCTCTTAATAGATTAATTCCCATCGCATACTGAGGCTTCATTACTGCTTGGAAATAACTACTGATAAAGATATTAAGGTTCATAAATAAGAATGCTAAAATATACATACGGATGGCTGGTATTGATAAGGATAATATTTCATCTGTTGCATGAACAAACATTCCAGTAATAACTCCTGGGAATAAGGCGCCTATCGCAACAATAATTAAACCAATAATTGTAGTTGTAATAAGCCCTAACTGCTTTACTTCTCCTACACGTTTCATTTTCCCTGCACCAAAGTTCACTGCAAGGATTGGCTGCGATGCTTGCGCCACACCATTTGCCAAAGACATAACGATAAAAGAGCTATTTGCAATAATACTATAAACAGTGATACCAATGTCTCCAATATACTTTACAAGCTGAATATTAAAGAGGAATGTAACGATACCATTCGAGATTTCAATTAAAAAGCTAGATAACCCACTGGATGCGACTTTTGCTAAACGTTTCATCGAAAACCCATGCTTAACTAGTTTTAGCTGATTCGTTTTCTTAAAAAAATGAACCAACAATATTAAACATGTTATTGTACTTCCGATTACCGTAGCAATAGCTCCACCTTTCATTCCCCAATGAAAGATATAAATGAAGATATAGTCTAAGATGATGTTTGAAATTCCACCGGTAACTACACCAAGCATCGCTAGATTAGGGTCTTTATCATTTCGTATAAATGCTTGAAGCAACGCAGAAAACATAAACACCGGTGCTCCTGCCACTAAAATTCTACCATACTCACTAGCGAGTTCAAATGTTACATTGGTTGCTCCTAGAAAATATAATAAGGGCTCAAACGCAAGTTGAATGATAACCAATAACAAGATGGATAAAAACGTTACGGAGTATACTGAAGTGGTAAAATACTGCTTTCCTAGTAACGGATTATTGCTGCCATTTGCAATTGACATTAGTACCGAACCACCAACACCAAATAATAGGCCAGTGCCAAAAAAAAGTGTAAAAAGTGGTAATACTATATTAAGAGCCGCGATCCCATCAGGTCCTACTCCTTTACCGATCATAATAGAATCTGCAAGGATATAAATTGAGGTAACTAAAGTCGCACTAATTGATGGTAATAAATAATGAAAGAATAACTTTCTCGTAGAGTCTTTTGTTAAATCTAAATGTTTCATTTTCTTTCTCCTTCATTCGTTACATTCTGTAGAAAGATTTTTTCTTCTATTTTAAGTCCTATTGGACAAAGATATTCCTTAACAGCAAGAAAAAACTGGATAGTCCAGTTGGAATTCACCAACCATCTTATCCAGTATATAAATTATATATACCCTCCAATGAATAATTGCAATAATAACACATAGTTAGATTCGTGTCAATTACTTAAAAGCTGTGAAATAGTAGTGAAACCTCACTCTTAGTCCTCTTTTGAATCTTCCTTCACTCGTAATTCTTCTAAAAACTGCTTTTCCTTTTTACTTAACACAGCATCTTCTAGCAATTCTGGGCGATTGTGTAATGTTCTAATAATCGATTGTTCTCTTCGCCACTTCTCGATATTCGCATGATGACCAGACAATAAGACCTCTGGTACTTTTTCCTCCATAAATACTTCCGGTCTAGTATACTGAGGATATTCAAGCAGATTGTCCTGTAATGATTCGAATTCCGCAGAGGCATTGTTATTTAATACACCGGGAATCAACCTGGAAATCGCATCCATCATAACCATGACAGGAAGCTCTCCTCCTGTAAGAATATAATCCCCAATGGAAACATAATCCGTTACAATTCTATCAAGTACACGCTCATCAATACCTTCATAATGACCACATAGAAAAACTAAATCTTCTTCTTTTGCAAATTCTTCTGCCATCTTTTGGTGAAATACTTTTCCTTGTGGTGTTAAATAGATGACACGAGGACGTTTGGTTTCATTATCTGTATCTTTAAATGGTTCCTCTTTTACTATTTCCATAGTATCTTCCTGAGGTAACGCTTGTTTTTTCTGATTAATCGTCTTCATCACATGCTCATAGGTACGATAAACAGGTCCTGGTGCCATAACCATACCAGCACCTCCGCCATAGGGATAATCATCTACTCTACGATGCTTGTCCTCTGAAAACTCTCTGATGTCGACTGCATTAATTGTAAGTAGCCCCTTTTCCATAGCACGACCAATAATGCTTGTATTCATAGCTTGATGTATCATGTCAGGAAAAAGTGTCATTACATGATAATTCATATGGTATCCCTCCAAGGTAGTAAAAGTTCGTAACTTTCCACTACGATTTGTATGATAAATTAACTTATTTCTAATGTCAAAGCGGATATTCGCAATCCGCTTCGCTACTTGCAAGCTTAATCCACAAGCCCTGGAAGTAAATGCACCACAACTTTTCTCTCTTCCATATCTATCTTTTTCACACAGTCATCGATATAAGGAATGAGTATCTCTTTCCCCTGTTTTGTTTTTATTACAAATACATCATTTGCTCCTGTTTGTAATACTTCGGTTAATTCACCTAAAGAACTTCCATCTTCCTCCTCTGCTTGTAGCCCAATTAAATCACAGATAAAAAATTCTCCTTCGGAAAGATCTACAGCATTCTCTCTAGTAATAAGTAAATCTTTACCCTTATATTTTTCAATCTCATTTATATTATCAAAACCTTTGAATTTAAGAATGACAAATTGTTTAAAGAATTTAACATTCTCAATCTCCAGCTCCTTTTTTTCTTTTCCAGTGTCAAGAAGAACCATCTTTAATTTTTTAAAACGGTTCATATCATCAGTTGTAGGAAATACCTTAACTTCTCCTTTAATTCCATGAGTAGAAGAGATTACCCCAACTCGTAATAAATCTTCCATTCCTACCTCCATTCCCATGCAGACTCTCTGCACGTAGACGTTTCATTAAATTCTAAATTAGATAAAAATTTAACGTCTTTCTCTATCTTAGTATATTACTAAGAATAGCTTATACCAAAACATGAAAAAAAACACAGCAAACCAATCAATTAGAGTAGCTCTAACTGAATTAGCCTGCTGCGCGCATTCTAAAGCTGTTACAACGTCCTTCCATCCGGTATAGGTGAAAGAATTCCGCTGATTACTGCAGTATCTCTACCACGACTTTCTTGTCATCTTTTGTTGCGGCAGCTTTCACGACGGTACGTATAGACTTGGCAATACGGCCTTGCTTGCCGATTACTTTCCCCATATCCTCCGGTGCAACCTTAAGTTCAACAATGATTGACTTGTCTGTTTCAGTTTCTGTGACAACAACTTCTTCCGGATGATCTACGAGTGACATAGCAATTACCTGAACTAATTCCTTCATTACTCTTCACCTCCGCTTATTTCACGATACCGGCTTTCTTGAAAAGTCTGTTGATTGTCTCAGTTGGCTGAGCACCATCTGCTAACCACTTCTTAGCTGCTTCCGCATCTACGTTAAAAGCGCTAGGCTCCTGTGTAGGATCGTAAGTTCCGATTTCTGCGATGAACTTACCATCTCTTGGAGATCTGGAATCAGCAACGATTACTCTATAGAAAGGAGCCTTTTTCTGACCCATTCTCTTTAATCTGATCTTTACTGCCATGTTACAATTCACCTCCTTAAAATATATAGATCTGAAAATTCAAATCTCATTATTAATGTCAAGGAAAAGTTCGCAAAACGTACTTTTTCTTGTATATAATTGAATTGTAAAATCTACGATACGTCATAAATCATACAAGTCAAAACTTCATTAAAACACCGTGAGTTACCCACGATTCAAGTGCTTTCTAATAATAACACTTCTTACAGTCCAAATGGCATGCGGAATTTCTTCTTTCCTTTTCCTCCAAGCATTCCAGAAAACTGTTTCATCATCTTGCGGGTTTCACCGAATTGTTTTACTACACGGTTTACCTCACTAAGATCAACACCCGCACCATCTGCAATACGTTTTTTACGGGATGGATTAAGAAGATCTGGGTTACGGCGTTCTTCCTTGGTCATTGAGTAAATAATGGCTTCAATGCCCTTTAGAGCATTTTCTCCTTCATCCCAGTCAATGTCTTTCATGTTGGCTTTGTTTCCCATGCCACCCATACCACCTGGTAACATCTCAACCAACTTCTGAATTCCACCCATCTTCTTCATCTGTTGCATCTGTTCTAGATAATCATTAAAATCAAATTCTGCTTTTTTGATTTTACGTTCCAGCTCTTTTGCCTTGTCTTCATCAATTTCTGCTTGAACTTTATCAATCAGGGTAAGCACATCACCCATGCCAAGGATTCTGCTCGCCATACGATCCGGATAGAATTGTTCCAAATCAGAGAGCTTCTCTCCCATACCAATATATAGAATAGGTTTTCCGGTTACTGCACGAATGGATAACGCAGCACCACCACGGGTGTCACCATCGAGCTTTGTAAGAATGACTCCGGTAATACCAATTTTCTCATTAAAAGTCTCCGCTACATTTACAGCATCCTGACCAGTCATTGCGTCTACTGTGAGGATTACATGATCGATATGAATATTTTCCTTAATCTCAATCAACTCATCCATCATCTCTTCATCAATATGAAGACGACCGGCAGTATCGATAATTACAACATTATTACCATTCTTTGTCGCATGTTCCATCGCTGCTTTTGCAATGTTCACCGGCTTATGGTTTGTTCCCATAGCAAATACAGGAACCCCTTGTTTTTCGCCATTAATCTGTAATTGATCTATCGCAGCTGGACGATATATATCACCTGCTACTAATAATGGTTTCTTGCCTTTTGCTTTAAACTTTCCAGCAAGCTTAGCAATCGTGGTTGTTTTACCAGCACCCTGTAAACCGCACATCATAATCACGGTAATATCACTACCAGGCTTTAAGGTAAGTTCGGTGGTTTCATCTCCCATGAGTTTAACCATCTCTTCATTCACGATTTTTATAACCATCTGACCAGGAGTTAAGCTAGTCATAACTTCTTGACCAATTGCTCGCTCCTGTACTGAATTTACAAAGTTTTTAACAACCTTAAAGTTAACATCCGCTTCTAAAAGTGCCATCTTAACTTCACGTAACGCTAGCTTAACGTCCGCTTCAGAAAGCTTTCCTTTGCCACGGAGGTTTTTAAACACATTTTGCAATTTTTCTGATAAGCTTTCAAATGCCATAATAACCTCAATTCTGGCGATATTACGCCTTTTTTATAACGATGGCATATTTGTGAGTCTACACAAATTGCTGTACTTTTTTCTCCCCGACACTGCGTCTTATACTATTCATACATTTATAGGTCATTCAGAATATCGTCTGACAGTTCTTCAACCAAATTAATTTTAGTTAAATCCTTTGTCTGTTTTATCTCTTCTGAAATTTGTTTGATTTGATTTACTTTCTGCTTCGTAGAATTGAACTTATCTACAAGTCGTAGCTTCTCTTCATACTCTTTTAATTTTTTCGTACATCGCTTGATGATATCGTGTACACCTTGTCTACTAAGTCCGGTATCATCTGCTATTTCACTTAATGAATAATCATTTAAGATATAGTCAGAAAAAATTTGTTTTTTATGATCTCCGAGCAGTTCACCGTAGAAGTCAAATAACATGGATAAGGTGACGACTTCTTGTAAGCGGTCATCTTCTCTTTTGGAGTTTTCCAAAACCATTTGTTTTGCCCTCCTTTGGAACCGACTTATCTGATGTCACTATCACAGCCTTAGAGGTTAAAGTTTTGATAGCTTTTACTCATCGATTCATGCTGTAAAGAGATTTACTTTACAGTTAGTTATTATATGATATGAAAAATTGTTTGTCAAGTATTTTTCTTTACACAGATTAATTTATTTTTCTTTGTACATATTAATTTGTTTTATCGCAGGATTAATTATATTTACTCGACATCATGTTACTTATTATTTTCATTTCAGTGTTTTACTTCTTTAGTAACTTCCTAACATACTTTATCTAAGAGTTAAGAAATAATTTCTCTTAAGTATACTACATTTCCATCAGGATCGAAGAAGCTCATATTCTTAGTTCCCCAGGGTCTAGTTGTTGGCTCTTCTATCACCTTAGCTCCAAGTTTTAAAACCTTTTGATATTCCTTTTCTATATCTTCTACAGTAAAAGCGATACAGATATTTTGATTCTTATTATTTTTCACACTGCCATCATCGTAGATTGTTAACATCGTTTCTTGTTCTATTATCGTCTGATGAACTTCATCGTTACTATTGTTCTCAACTTCAAGTAATTCTTTATAAAACATTGACATTCTTATCACCTGATTGGTTAATAGAGATACTTCACCTAGCTTCATTGCGCCCATCACCCCTTTATTTAATTGTTGAGATTGGAATGCATCCCCCATCCCAATTGTCATACTGAGAAAATTTAATCTCTTTTGTATAATTTATTTAAAAATAGTAGTACTAAAAGTTATTTATGTTTATAAATCTTATGTATTAAAAGAAAAGTTCCTACAATTACCACTAGAACTAAAACAGCTGCAACTAGAAACGGTAGATATTCCCCATCCATAGGACTCCACTCTGGCTCTACTGGTGGGATAAGGTCTTCCTTTACAATTTTTTTTACAGGAAGGTCTTCCTTTTCTGGATCACTCAAGCAAACCCAGGAATTCACTTTTCCAAAATAATATCCAAGGTACCCCCAATCTCGTCCATCTTCATCCGTGTAAACAGAAGATATATGGCTGGCATCTAACTCCTTAAATCTTCTTACAACCTCTCCTGATCCAGGATATAACCACACAAGTATTTCATTTTTTACCTGATAGTCTTTAAACTCACCTTGATAATTACTTAACTCGCTTTCATGATCATTATAAAAGGCGATTCCATCATATTTTAGATAACAGTCAGCATCTGGAATCCATCCTTTTTTATAAGTTACAGAGCCATCGTTTGCTTTGATAGGTACTTCACAGTATAGCCAAGTTGTACCTGACTTATCATAGGAAAATCCGACATAAAATTCAGTCTCATTTGTTACCTTATAGACGGAAAGCTTCGATTCTGGGTTTACATAGATAGTACTATAACCTTTCTCACCATTTGCAATGTAAAACCTACTCACATATGTACAAGAATTACGATGACTTCTGTAAAACGCATCCTCTGGTTCAACAATAAGGTCTGCTTTTACAATTTTGCTAGTTGAAAAGAATACGAATAAGCATAACATAAACCAGGTAATCCATCTCGTTATTTTTCTAACCATAAACATACCTTCCTTCCTTATTATAAAAACCAGTTTATAACCCATCCAATGAAATATGAGAAGACATTAGCCATAATACTAAATAGTACTGGATGAAAAACCTGCTTTGCATATTTTCGATATAATAACGCTTCTATCCCAATCACAAGTAATTCCAAGGGAAGCTTTATAAGAAGTCCACCAAAAGAGAATGTAACCAGCAACCAGGTATGAATCAGTACAACCGGGGGATTTGTAAGTACATTACCTAAGCAAATGAGCAGATAATCTTTCTTATCCCGTACACCATAGCATATCGCGAATAGGACTTCTATTAGGATCGTCAGTATTAAGGATAATAACAGTAATTGGATAATTTCAAGAAACATGCTCTTCTCCTTTGCAAAAACAGATTAGGATCAACAGGGAGATTACCGTGATAACACTAGCAATTCCTAAATTTGTAATTACGTTTTTATTTAAATAATATGGTAAGTAGCCTAAAAACAAGGCAAACGTAAGTATTCCAAATGCAAATCCTTTCGCCTTCGGTATGATTTGCGATATGATATGAAGTGTTATTGGCATCGTCATATTAAATAAAAATACTGCAAGGATACCAAAAAACGGATGCTGTGCCATAGGAAAACAGAAAGCAGCTAATAGCAGTGAAATAAAAATCGTGTTATTTCTACCTATGAAATCGTTTACTATGCCTCCTAAAGCTTTACCAAATACGACACTACAGATAAACAGTATGGCAAAAACAGAAGAGGATTTCCATGAGAAGGTCAATGCCACCCCCATATAAGACCGTAATCCAACTACAATCATAAGTCCTATAATCAATAGTAATCCTTTATAAAACTTAGCATCATTCTTCTCTTCACTCCCACTATCGTTCGGTATTACGAGCTGAAGATTAACAGGAGCATTTTCCGTAACGAAGGTTTTTCGTTTTAGAGTATTATGTAGCAGCAGAATAAGGAAAAGAATGCCTAGAGCACCTATCACCCAATAAGGAGGAATACTTTTTTCTCTACCAAGCATTCCACCAAAATAAATTCCAATAGCACCAGGAGACACAAAAATACCTAGGGTCGAAGCTTTTCCTTTGCTGACATTCATCACTTCAATACCACCGCCAATATGAAAGAACGCATTACCAAGACCTGCTAATATCGCTAACAATAGAAATGGCAGATTAGGAACATACGAAATAATAACAAAGCCAACCCCAAGTAAAGCAACCGACACATTTCGATTTAATTTATCTGCAAGTAAGCCAATTGGCATCTGAAGGGCAAACGCACAGAAATTATAAATCAGTATCGATAGCCACCACATTCTATCAAGGCTTAGGGTATGAAAAACTATGTATGCACATGCAAAGTCAATCACAAAATGTGCAAATGAAAAGACATGTATTGACCTAATGAGTTTATAAAAAACTTTCTTCACATCAATCTCCTCTTTCCTTTATTGATCAGTGACCTTAATTTTATATAAATAAACTTATCAGAAGATACAAAGCAGATTCCGATAAAAGATGCGCTTTTTGCACCATCAATCGATGATAGAAACATAATTTTTATTTCTATCACTAATTATAGCAACAATACTAAAATATTCCAACTTACAAATTTCTTACGTGTTTTAAGGAATTATTCTATAAGGAATCAATCTATTCATAGAAATACAAGAATGCAAAGATATTTTATCCTTCCAAGGACAAATAAAGATTGATAGCTATGGATGTTCAAGATATAATTAAATTAGTTTCGTATGGTTCAAAGATTAGATTTACATCAGAATTCTGGTGAGTGCTTCTTATGAAAAATAACGAGTAGCTTCTCCCTATGAAACTGATTGGAATCATTGCAGGAAGTAAATTAACATATTTCAAACAAAGAATCGAAAGGATTAAGTAATCAGACTATTTTCTTAACCGATGTCCCCATGATATCTTAAAAGTGAAATGTTGTAATTCTTATGTTGTTATTCTTATTTAGTTAATACCAAAAAAGTTACTTATTACCTAATAACAAGGGATAGAAAGGATGGATTATGAACGACTACTTTATAGAATTTTGTGAACGGTATGATTATCCAAAACAGGCAATCAAATACTTACTCTCCTCTTATCAAACTTTACTCTCACATCATGATGCTTTTTCCATATTTGAGTCCTTTGTAAAACAATATGAAGTGGATGAGACATTTGAAATCAAAAACTGTTATCCACAATTAGAAGAGCTTGCAAGTAAAACAACTATCAATCCTTATACCATTTATCTTCTCTTCTTTCTTTCACTCTCGAAAAGTACTAAGAAAAAGTACATAGCAAAAAATTATTCCATTGATATATATAATGAATCTATGGCTGATCTAAAATATAAGATGCTAGAGTGTTATCAATTACATGGAGTTTATGGAAATTGTGTTCCCTGGTGGGAAGATGGTTTTTTTCAATTAACCCGTGTGGGGCTTGGGCGACTCCAATATGAAATTATTGAAAATGATACCACCCTTGTTATCAATGGTCACTTGATTTCCCAAGGTGATACTGTAGTAAACATTCATATTCCTTCTAGTGGTCCGTTAACCGTACAGGATTGCATAGACTCCTTTTGTAAAGCGGAAGAATTTTATAAGGAATACTTTAAAGGAAGACCTACCGTGTTTGTATGCCACTCCTGGTTACTATTTCCGCATCACCTAGAGTTCCTCCCAAAGAACTCTAATATTCTGAATTTTTTGAAACTATTCACCATTTATCATACCGAGTTTGATGAGAAGAAATCTGATTTATGGCGAATCTTTTACCAAGATACAAATAAACCAGTGTCAGAGTTACCAAGAACTACTTCGTTACAACGAGCATATGCAGACTGGCTATTGCAAGGAAAGTCCGTAGGCTGTGGAGAAGGTATCTTCTTGTTTCAGAACGGTAAGATACTTTAAGAAGCTACAATCATTCACCAAACTAGAAACTACAATTCTACACCTAGCTAAGAAGCTACAATCATTCTATACAAAAAATAAAGCTAATTTTCCTACAAGTAATTTCTTTTTGCTAGGAAAATTAGCTCTTTTTCAATTTTTTATTTTGATATCTCGTATTTAAACTATATAAATGACTATATTATGATAGCATAAAACCCATGTACCATATCATATTCTGCAATACGTGTGAATAACACTTCAACATATACTATTAATTTATCTTCAGCATATGTACAATTTCTAACATTCAAAAATGAGATACGTAAGCGTTCCAAAATTATAGCTTCGATGAAGTAATACAGGCTTATTCTTATGGCCACTACCTAACGCTATAAATAATGGTACCATGTGTTCTTCTCTTGGAACGGCTAATGTCGCATGAGGAGCCAGTTTCTGATATGAAAATAACTCATCAAGTTTTTTATGTTCTACCTTATTCACAAGCCAATCATCAAATTCCACAGCCCATCTAATTGGTTCTTTTACATCAGCTAACGTACTGAGATTGTGAACCGTTGAGCCGCTTCCTATCACAAGGATATCCTCCTCTCCAAGTGACTTTAATGCTTCACCTATTTTGTACTGCTCCTCCATTGGCATAAAAGGATTCACAGAAACCTGTACGACCGGTATCTCTGCATCTGGATACATTAGGTACAAGATGTCCCAAGCTCCATGATCAAGTCCTCTCTTCTCATCAAGATGACTCTCGATACCACAATTGGTAAGTAAACTCTTCGCTTTTAAAGCAATTTCCTGTGAGCCTTTTGCAGGATATTTTAATGCATACAGCTCTTTTGGAAATCCATAAAAATCATAAATCATATCATAGATACCATTGATAGATGAAATCGTCGTAATCTCATTTTCCCAATGAGCTGTAAAAACTACAATCGCCTTTGGTATCATCTTAGATCCAAACTCTTTTAAAAATGTTGTATATTCATTCTTCTCAAATACGATGGATGGTCCGCCATGACATATAAATAATGATGAAATCATATTTCATACCTTCCTTTCTTGTGTATTTTAGTTTATAAAAATTATATTGTTAAGTTTGAAATAACGCCCCACAAGTCAGCGTAATACTTCTTTATTCTACATGTAACAACATCTCATACTGCCCCACATAAGCAACAAATCCTACCTTATCCAAAAAGCCCTCCATGGAATTTAATGGTATTTCTATATTAAGAATACTTAATTTTAAAGCCTCTGTATTTTTTGCAAGTTCAGAAAGTATACTACTTGCCACCCCTTTCCCCCTATGTTCTTTATGAACAGCTATTTGAGGAATATCACCTGTCCTTTTATCGACGATTCCATAACCTATGATTAAGTTATTGTGTCGGACAATAGCATAATAAAAGTCTTCCGGTACTGCTATCACGGAAGCTATTGAATTCTGCCAAGAGGGATTAAAATCCAAAAATTCCTTTAATTCATCTAAATTGATACTTTCAACTCCTTGGGCTTCGTATGTAATTTCAGGGGATAACTTGCTTTTCTCCATATGATAACACTGAAATGATCTTTGAATCTGAAATCCCTGTTTCTGATATAATGAAACTGCGGATTCATTCGTCTGCAAGACTTCAAGCAGATACTGTCCGATGCCTCTTTCTCTCATCTTTTCTTTCACGAGTAGTAGCATTTCACTTGTAATACCGCGTCTTCTATAGTCCGATACCACACCAGTTCCAAGGTCATATACTGTTTTCTTACCGTTCCATTCTCGATAACCATTTAAAACAAACGCAACTAATCTATTGTTTTCAAATGCTCCTATCGATAGTTCAGGATGAAATCCTCTCCTCTTTAACATTTGATGAAACTTCCAAAATGGTAATTCAATTTTAACCTGATAATCAGAAAAAGCTTCCACAAAAGCGATGTGTATTGTTTCTATTTTTGTATCCTCTAACATTTTATAACAAATCATTTATAACCTCCATTCCTGCATATCTCATGTATTGTGCTTAGTTCAGCACAGTCACGAAAAAATATGGTTGTAATATTTAACAACCTAACCAACTAACACTTGAATCGATTTCTAATGCTAATAACATGATTTATTACAGAAAGAAAATTCTTGATATATAAATAATACAAGCATTTAAGAACTTGTAAGGGAATAAGAAAAGAGATATAAGAATTAATGCATAATAAAATAATTCTTATATCTCCATATCCTATTAATGCCTTGATAAATTAATCACTGTTGCTTTTGGACGTGTCATAGTTTCAATAGAATATCGAATTCCTTGAGTACCAAGACCTGAGGATTTTACCCCCAAGAACGGAAAATGATCTGGGCCTCGTTCTGTTTTGTTATTAATTTGAACTGTACCAACCTCTAATTTGTCTGCTAGTGAGAATGCATCGTTAATATTTTGAGTGAATACTGCACTTTGTAAACCGTAATCTGATTGATTGGCAATTTCAATTGCTTCCTCCACAGATTTAACACGTATGACAGGTAATACAGGTCCAAATGGCTCTTCCCAAGCGATTCTCATATCTGTTGTTACATGATCAAATAGTGTTGGAGTAATTAAGTTTCCACTTCTCTCACCGCCTGTAATTAAAGTTGCTCCTTTTTTCAACGCATCCTCAATTAATCCCCAAACAAAATCAGCCGCCTTATCACTGATTAGTGGTACTATCGTAACATCTTTTTCCGAGGGATTTCCTGACTTTAGTTGTTCAATAAGCACTTTCATTTTCTCAACTAAAGTATCTGCTATCGTTTCATCTACTAAAATTCGTTTAACAGCAGTACATCTTTGCCCAGAATAAGAATAGCCACCGGCAACTATATTTTTTGCCGCTAGATCTAAATCGGCATCTTTTAATACAATAGCAGCATCTTTTCCGCCAAGCTCCATCATGACTGGTACCATCGAAGTAATTTCTGAAATGTGTTTACCAACTTCCGTACTTCCAGTAAAGTTAATAAAATCAATGTCTTTATGTGTTACTACATAGTCTCCTATCTCGGAACCTTTTCCAGTAATAACCGTTAAAGCCCCTTCTGGTATTCCAGCCTTATAAAATAAATTTGCCAGATAAACACCACTTAAGGCCCCTTGCGTAGCAGGTTTAAACACTACCGTATTTCCTCCCACTAAAGCAGGTGCTATTTTAGAAGCTGCTAGGTTCACCGGATAATTAAATGGTGATATGGCTAGTACTACACCCAAAGGGACTCTGGTAACCATTGATAATTTATCCTGGCCAAAGCCCGGGAAACGATCACTCTGAATCGCCTCTCCTTGCATACTTTTTGCTATATCTGTAGTAAAACGAATAAAATCTGCAGTTCTTGATACTTCAGAACGTGCTGACTTTTCATCCTTCGCGATCTCCTTCATAAGTAAGGCTGAAAGTTCATCGATATGTTCCAATAGTAAATCTGCAACTTTGTTAATTCTATCTGCTTTTTCATAGAGAGGTATACTCTTCCATTCCGCAAATGCTCTTCTCGATTCCTCTATTTTTTCATCTACTTGCTGTTTTGTCATAGCAGGTACAGTACCCAATACTTCATTATCAATGGGTGATCTAATCTCTATTTTATTATCTGTATCCTTATTACTCATACTATCACTCCTTTCAAAAGTGTTATATATCATTCTTACGCTAATTTTATAATTTGATTCATTCCTAATGTGTTTAATATGATTATTTACATATTCATGGCTGTTCTTAAGTTAAACTTTAATACGGCTTTTTGATTCACTGTTAATGTAAATTAATGTACAATAACTTAGATTCATTCCTATTTTTATAAAACTTATTTATTATCGACCTGTACTATTATCAATATACTTCTATTAGAAGCATATGTCAATTCAATTCGTTCTCTCAATTTTCTTTCTGAAAAAATACATGAAAAGTGAGATTTTTCATAGCTTATATCAGTTCTTTCTCAGTTTACCTGAATATAATCATATTTCTATTCAAATGATTCATTATTATATCACCAAAACAGTTTATTATCAATAATAGTTTTTATTATTAATGTTTTTATTATCAATAAAAGGTAGAAACGTTTAGAAAAATATTAGCTAGATTTAGTTGAAAATATATTTTTAAAAGCAGTAAAACAAAAAAGTCAAGAGCATCTGCTCCTGACTTTTCCTATCAGACTTATTCATTAATAACACCGAATTTTAAAGCTAACCGTTTTCTCTTTCCTGATTTGTCCGTTTATGTGCAATATCTGCAATTGTCACATACCTTAGTTCTTAAAGGTCAGCTCCTCCAAATCATTCATTAACTCATTAAAATACCTACATCAGCTTTATGGTAAATATTAACCTGCTTATTTAGCTCAAATTACCATTCTGCGTAAATAAATATGTTCCTATTCCAACCGCAATCGTAAGATTTAATGAGTCTACTTCTTCGGTCTGTGGAATAATGATACTCGTTCCAACCGATAAATAAGAATCATCTAATCCCGTAGCTTCATTACCAAAAACTAAGGAGAATAGCTTTGGTTTTGGACAATCATTTATTGTTAACGGCTTTTTGCCATTCAACATAAATGTAAAGATTTCATGATTTGGATTTTGATTCTGATATGCCGAAAAGCTCTCAAAATACTGATGACGTAATCGAAACAATGCTCCCATAGAAGAACGGACTACTTTCGGATTAAAAACATCTGCTCCAGGTTCAATAAACGCAATGTCATGAATCCCAAAGCCAACTGCTGTTCTTAGTATCGTTCCTAAGTTACCCATATTACTAGGGTTTACTAAAACGATTTGAGATTTTGTAGCATCTATCGCACAGGTATATTTTTCAAATACCCCTACTACAAAGACATTCTCTTTATCGCTAACTTTTGCAATGATTTTATCGCCTTGTAGTACTGGAATACGATTTTCTTTGCATATCATTTCTAAATGCTCTCTATCCGTAAACGTACTATGAATATATACTCCTTTTACACAATCCGGTCTACTCTTAATCATTTCTATTGTTGGAAAAGCTCCTAAGGTATAGGAATAGTCAAAGCTTTTCTTATATGGTTTAATCGGTTCCATCTTATATCCTTTCTACTTGTACTCATCTTCTTACTTATTATAGCTAAGAATTTCAAACTTGTACACTCTTTCTCTGTGGTTTTTCATTTACTGACGGAACTCACTGATTGGTTTTGGTCCACGAATAACACGACGAACGGAACGAAAAATCCCCTCTTCATCTGCTTCCATTCTCCACTGAACCATCATGATTTCATTATTCACGATCTCAATTCCTGTAATCCCTTTGGTATGAATGCAACATCCACTGTTAAAATACGCAACGCCTCCTGGTTTCGGAAATTTTAGACGATGTGTATGACCACATACTAAAATCACCTTGTGCTTTCGTATCCAATCAGTATAATTTTTCTCTATCTTATGTCTTTTATAGAAATTTTTTGCTGGACTAGAGGGGTTTTTTAAACCGACAAGGTGCATGAATCTCCAAAAATAACGTAGTAAAACCATATTGATATACCAAAGCTGGTCATTCATCAAATCTCCCTGATGTCCATGAACGATTAAAATCTTTTGCCTGGTATTCTTTTCTCGTAAAAGAAGTGCTTCTATTGGATTTAAGTTTGGAAATAACTCCTGTCTACTCCCTAGATATTCATCATAAAAGTAAAAATAACTTTTCGCAACATAGTATGGATTCCTTAAAAAAATGTTATGATTTCCATATAACATTATCATTCGATTTTTCTGATAGAATTTTTTTAACTCTGTAAAAACATCGGTATGTGCTGCACGTATTGTCTGAAACTTTGGATGTTCCCATAACTCATCCCCATCTCCTGCCTCAATATACGTATAGCCTTCTTTATAATAATGCTTTAATGCAGCAACCATAACACTTTGATTTCTTGCAAATTCATCAGAGATAGAATCATCTCCACGATGTGTATCACTAAAAATAATAATCTTAGAATTTTTATCAAAGTTCATTATTTTAGCATGTCGATACGCTTTCGTTAACTGCTTATTTGTCTGCATTTTCTCACTCCTTCTTGCTTTCGCTAGCTTTAGTATCCCCAAAATGGGAAATAAAAAACAAATGGAAAGCATACTTGACATTTTATTTATAGTATGATAATTTTTATATGTAAAGTATACTTTCCATAATCAGAAAGGAGAAGGAATTGAAAAATCGTTTGGAAGAACTCAGAAAACAACATGGAATAAAACAAGAAGAATTAGCAAATATCCTTGAAGTCTCCAGACAAACCATTGGTTCCTTGGAGAATGGACGCTACAATCCATCCATACTACTGGCATTTAAAATTGCACGGTATTTTCATGTGAGGATTGAAGATATTTTTATCTATGAGGAGGAGGAAAGATGAAATCAAGAAGTATCACTAAAAATTTTATTTTTATTCTACTAGGTATTCTTTTGTTTATCTTTAGTGTTATTTTATTATTACAATATCCTGACGCCAAGGGAGTTCTAGCAACCTTACCATTTATCTTATTGGGTATTGGTAGTGGTATCTTAGGTTCTAATGTTGGTATTATTATTCAACATCGTATCTTTATGAAAAATCCAAAAGCATATAAACGTTACGAAATTGAAGAACATGATGAACGTAATATCTCAATTAATCAATGTTCCAAAGCTAAGGCTTACGATGCAACTATTTATCTATATAGTGCACTCATGCTCTACTTTGCATTAATGGGTGCAGATCTAATCTTTTTATTTCCACTTGTCGGTTGCTATTTCTTAAGTATAGTAATCCGTATGTACCATCTTTATCAATGTCAAAAAAAGATGTAGTAAAACAAGAAAAAGTACGCCTCTTGAACTTTTCCTTGTCGTGAAGTAAACAGAGTGGAGAAAACCATCCAAAAGTAACGCTGTTTTTTTTGGATGGTTCTTCTCCACTCTGTTTTTCTTATTATCCGCACTTTTCAATCAACTCTATATGATGCTTTTGTATAAATGAATGAGCCTCTTCTAGAAAATGTTCCATACTTTCCTTACGTTCATAAATCTCTTTTATATGTGTCATGACTGGAGTATCTCCAATTTTTTGAACGTAAAATTGCTCATACGCTTGTTGTGGAATCGGCACTATCTCTTGGAGTATCGGCTCATTTAAGGTTGGATCTACGATCAATTCTTCTAAGAACCATAAAGTTTCTGGATGCATTGGCTCTACACCCTCAGGAAAACCATGCATCTGCTTCCATTTTTCATAAAAAATAAAATGATTAATTTCATGTATTCCTGCTTTTATATTCGTCTCAATGTCCATTGAGCTAGTAAGAAAAAACTCTTTGGTAATGCAGTTTCTTGGACATCTTGGGATATAACCAATATAACAAATGATTTCTTTCTGCTCTCCTGGCCATAAAACCTCAAACAAGAGTAGCATTTTATGTAACAGAGCTTCTTCAAAATTTTGAAATTGTTGTTGCAAGATAGAAATTCGTTGTTCCAGTTCCTCCTGTCGAAAACTTAATTCTTTTAACACAATTGGCTCCACAATATCATAGATTTCCTCTTTGGACATGGTAGTCGTAACTTTATCACGTAAGGATGGATAGAGTTCATAGACCCCTTCTGCAAAAGGTCGACTCTTGTCTTTTGCTAAAAAGTCTGGATCTAAAAATCTTGCTATAAAACTCGCATTTACTAAAGGATCTATTTTTTTAACTGTAATATGTGGTAATATCATGTAACGGTCTCCTCCTCTCCTATATTACATTCGCTTAGCTCCATCAGAATCAAAGTTTTTGTGTAAAGCAATCTCTGTTAGTGGTATAACTAGTAGCATTCCTATAATTTGAAGCCATACTATAAAAACTATTCCATGAGCTAAAATTGGAATATAATAGGTCAATAAATAATAACCGACGGATAATAAAAGTAAAATACACCCCATAATTAACCAATATCCTCCACTAAATCGATGTGCATATTCCCAAGTTTCTTGACTTAGGGACGACCACCTGGTTCGGTATCCAAACACACCATTTATATCCTTGGGAGGCGATATTCGAAAACATAGTCCAAAGACAATCATGCTCCCACATAGAATAAGCGTAATAATAAAAAGCATACTTCACCTCACTTCACTAAAATATAATTTTAGTTACTTATACATAAAGTTCTACACCAATACAGAGAATCACAACTTGAGCGAAAGCTCTAAATAAAACAAATACGATAGTCCTAAATAAAATGAAAATTAATCCAAGAAGCTAACTCGCATTTTTAACAAATAATAATCCCCTACCTCGCGTAACGTTTCATATTCATAACGATACGTTCCGTAATAACCAAGCAATTCTGCTACCCCACGAGCAATCTCCGTTACGGTACCTGCATTCTTTTGTGGATACATAAGGCTTACCCAATCCTCACCCTGTTGATAACGCTTTACATATACTTTGCTATAATCCTTCCAAGTCTTTAAAAGACTACCGCTTTTTTGGTATTCCTTGATTAATTTTTCATCTTCTGCTTCTTTTATCTCTTGAGTATATAATTCCTTAACCGTTAAGTACTTTGTAGCATTACAGCTTGGATAGTCTTTTTCTTTCCACTTATGACGTAATGACTTCATTTCATTGTCATTTAACAGAAAATAATCATATACTACCCGTCCTTTTTTATCTGGTATTGGATCATCCCATGTAGTATCTACATGATACCAACCGTCTTCAAGTTTTACTAGGTTCCATGCATGAGAAACTCCGCCTGCAGTTCCAACAATGAAACGATTTTCTATCGACAAGGAATCCATGAATATCTGAAATGTTTCTGCATATCCCTGACACACCGCCATACCATCAAACAAAACTCCTTCTGAAGAATATGCTCTGGAAGATAGAGTATCATTTTTATAATTAATTTCATCATACTCGGTATTTAAGAGTAGATAGTCATGGACAAAACGGATTTTTTGTACCGTTGTCATTTGCTTCGTTATATTTTCTGCTAAGATAAGCTGAATTTTATTTTTTATCTCTTTCTGTGTTTTGGTTAACTTACGAAAATCACTCGATGAATAGATTGTGGTATAACAATAATATGTTTGATTTCCTACCGTTGCAGCTATCGTGGCACTCCCTTCAGAATGAAACTTCACTTTACCACCCACTGTTACTGTCGCAATCTTTTCATTAGAAAAAGTCCAAGTTATTTTTTGGGTTGTTCCTGAGACAGTAATCGATGTTTCATTACCAACCACTCCAAGATAACTGTTCATACTCAATTCTGGTTGTTCCACTGTCACTTTACAGGTATAAGTTTTCCCTAAAACTTTTGCACTAACTGTCGTGGTGCCTTTTTTTATACCTTTAACGTAACCACTGGAACTCACAGTTGCAATTTTTTTATCTTTTACACTCCAGGTAACCTTTTCCTTTGTTCCATTTATCGTTAGTTTTGTTTTATCTCCAACTATCACTCGTACAGAGTTTTTAGATAATGTAATCGCTTCTTTCGTATTGGCATATACATACACTGGCTCAACTGAATGATTTTCAAGATGAGAGACAATAAGGCATGATAAGATTAGGATCAAAGGGAAGAATAATAATTTGTTTGTATTTCGGTATGTACTAAGGAAACATTGCCTATCCCTATTTTCATGCTTTATATTTTTCATTACTTTCCCACCTTTTGGTAATCATTTATCGAAATAGTATTACTACTTATATTTTAACCTACCCACTACTTTATGTCTATCTTTAGTTAAATCGTAAAATCTTGTTTTCTATTTGAATAAGAAATCTAGGTTTATCCTAGATATTTTAACTTGTACTGCTTAAGATTTTCTTATACTCTTACTCTTTTATGCTTATTCTTTTTATATTCTTCTATAATTATTCTCGTTTGCCTATTCTTATATCCCTATTCTTTTTACCTATTCTTTTTTACCTATTCTTTTTACCTATTCTTTTTTACCTATTCTTTTTTATCTATTCTTGTTTATCTATTCTTGTTTATTTTTTCTTATTATCTCTTCTTTTATATCTCTTCTTACCTATCCATTCTTGTAGGACTATTCTATAAACCTATTTACAATAAAAATAATTAGCTTATGCCGATAAATAAAATACTTCTATAAAAAATGAGACAGTCTGAATCAACCAATAAACTTTCTAGCTCATTTTGATTTCTTCAACCTGTCTCTGATAATTCTATGTGTAAAAAGCTAATAATCCTTATACTATCCTTACTACCCTTACTATTCTTACTATCTTACTATTCTTACTATCTTACTATTCTTACTATCTTACTATTCTTACTATCTTACTATCCTTACTATCTTACTATCCTCAAAATCTTTACTATCCCTTTTACTAACTTACCAAGTTAATTATGCTCCAGCTATTTATCTCTCCAAGAATAATTGCTACTCTCATTTATTTCTAAGAAGCTGCGAACTGACTTTCATACAACTCTTTATAGAACCCTTTCTTTGCTAAAAGTTCCTCATGATTTCCTTGCTCAATGATATTTCCATTTTTCATCACAAGAATTACATCTGCATTCTGTATCGTTGATAATCGATGGGCAACGATAAAAGTGGTTCTCCCCTGCATTAATTTTTGGAAAGCACTTTGTATCTTAAGCTCTGTTCTTGTATCAATTGAGGAGGTAGCCTCATCAAGGATAAGAATAGGTGGTAAGCTAAGCATAACTCTAGCGATACAGAGAAGTTGCTTTTGCCCACCAGAAAGCATGCCACCATCTTCTCCTATCACAGTATCGTATCCTTTCGGTAATCTCTTGATAAAAGAATGAGCATGTGCTTCCTTTGCAGCGCTGATTACTTCCTCCCTGGTTGCATCAACTTTTCCCAGCTTGATATTGTCAAGGATGGTACCAGCTTTTAACCATGTATCCTGTAAGACCATTCCATAGCTTGACCTCAAACTATTTCTGGTTATATTTCGAATATCCTCTCCCTCTACTAAGATTTCGCCTTGGTCAGCTTCATAAAAGCGCATTAATAAATTGATGATGGTGGTTTTGCCACATCCAGTCGGTCCAACGATAGCAATCTTTTGTCCTGGATGAATTCTTAAATTTAGGTTTTCAATCAACTTTTTCGTCTTATCGTAGGAAAAAGCGACCTCATTACATACTACATTACCTTGCACATCTTTTAGTACTACCGCATCTTTACGATCAGGAAGCTCTACTGGTTCTTCTAACAATTCAAAGATTCGAGCAGCACATGCGATTGCATTTTGAAGCTCTGTTATGACACCCGAAATTTCATTAAATGGTTTTGTATATTGATTGGAGTAACTTAAGAAACTAGATAATGCTCCGACTGTCATAGTTCCATTCATCGCTGCAAATGCTCCAGTAAATCCTACTCCTGCATAAACCAATCCATTAACAAACCTTGTTGCCGGATTTGTGATTGAGGAATAAAAGATTGCACGTAAAGAATACTTCTCTAACCGTTCATTTACTTCATCAAAACGCTTTATAACCTCAACTTCTTGATTATAGGCTTTCACAACTTTCTCATTTTCTAACATCTCATCAATCAGAGCAGTTTGCTCTCCCCGAGTCTTTGACTGCGCTTGAAACATGGTATAGGTTTTCTTAGCGATAAAATTTGCCACGAAGAGTGAAATTGGGGTAAGTAAAACAACTACTGCCGTAATACCGATATTTAAACGAAGCATAAATACTAAAGTTCCCATGATTGTCATAATTCCTGTAAATAATTGCGTGAAGCCCATAAGCAGTCCATCTGCAAATTGCTCGACATCTGCAATCATACGGCTAACAATCTCACCGGATGAATGAGAGTCCAAGTACTTAAGTGGTAAGGTTTCAATTTTCTCAAAAGCATCTTTTCGGATATCCCTGACTACTTCATAGGTCACTTTGTTATTTAAAATACTCATGAACCACTGTGCTATTGCAGTCATTCCTACAATCAATACAATTCTAAATAAAATATAACGTATTACAGGAAAATTCACACTACCATATACTATTTCATCAATTGCTTTTCCAACTTCTATTGGTACATAGAGTGTAAGGACGACCGTTATCAATGCGAGCATCAAGGAAATAAGAAAATAAATCCAATAACGCTTTAAGTATCGCAAAACCTTTCCGACCACTTGCTTTTGAGTGGTTTTCTTGTTTTCCATAGGGTTGAATGCTTTTTTATTATTCTTTTCTTTCATTATGCTTGCACCTCCTTAGGAAATTGCGAATAATAGATTTCTTGGTAAACTTCACAGGATTCTATAAGTTCATTATGGGTTCCCTTCCCTACTAGTCTTCCATCTTCAAGTACCAAAATTAAGTCTGCATGTAAAATCGAAGCTGCTCTCTGCGAAACGATAAATACGGTTGGTTGATAAGATAGATTTTTAATCGCTGATCTTAATTTTGCATCAGTTGCATAATCAAGAGCAGAAGCACTATCATCAAGAATAAGAATCTCAGGTTTTTTTACCAATGCTCTTGCTATCGATAGTCGCTGTTTTTGACCACCGGATAAATTTCTACCTCCTTGTTCTATCGAGGCATTGAATCCACCTTTGGCATTAACTACATCGGTAGCTTGCGCTATTGTTATTGCATCCTCCAACTCTTCTTGCCTAGCTTCCTTTTTTCCAAAAATCAAGTTAGACTCTATCGTTCCTTCAAACATTACTGCTTTTTGCATGACAATCCCGATTTTATCTCGAAGTTCTTTTACTGAATAGTGTTTTACGTTCTTACCACCAATGAGGACTTCTCCATTCGTAGCATCATAAAATCTTGGAAGTAAATTCACTAAGGAAGATTTACCAGAACCAGTCCCTCCTATGATTCCAATTGTTTGCCCTTTTTTTGCAGAAAAGTTTATATCAGATAAGGACTCATCACCCGCTCCCTGATATTCTAAACTTACGTTACGAAATTCTATGATATCTTCCTTCTCTAAACTTAATTTTTCACAATTTTTAAATTCCATGCTATTTTTAATATCGAACACATCCGCAACACGCTTTGCACAAGCCGCTGATTTATTAACTGTTACAATCAGATTCGCTAACTTAATTAGTTCCACTAAAATCTGTGACATATAACTGTATAAAGCAACCACCTGACCTTGGGTTAGTACCCCATGGTCTACCTGTATCGCCCCTACCCAAATCAAGTACGCAATCGCAATATTAATAATAACATAAGTAACTGGATTCATTAGTGCAGAGATAAATCCTGCTTTCTTTTGTTTTTTTGTTAATTCACTATTTCTTTGATGAAATTCTTTTCGTTCCTTGTCTTCCCCACAAAATGCACGAATCACTCTCACACCTAATAGATTTTCCCTAGTAATCTGTAGCACAGAGTCTAAGTTTTTCTGTACACGCTTTAACATTGGGATACTGATCGCCATAATACCAAAAACCACGATAGACAACAAAACGATAGCGATTAAAAAGATCCCTGCTGATTTTGTATCAATCGTAAATGCCATAATCATAGCACCAAAAACTACAAATGGAGAGCGTAAGAATAGACGTAACACCATATTTACTCCCGTCTGTGTCTGATTCACGTCACTCGTCATTCTTGTAATCATTGTTGAGGTACCAAGGGTATCAATTTCAGTAAAAGATAAATCTAGTAAATGTGCAAATAAAGCATGTCTTAACTTTGTTGCAAAGCCTACAGCTGCCTTGGCAGAATAAAACTGTGCTGTTATCGAACATACTAGTCCGACAATCCCTAAAGCAACAAGAATAAGACACATATTCACTATGTATGATTTGTCTCCTTGTTCAATCCCAGTATCAATAATTGCTGCCATCACTAATGGCACAATCAACTCAAAAGAAGCCTCTAACATCTTGAATAATGGTGCTAATACACATTCTTTTTTGTAGTCCCTTAAGTAAATGTATAATCGCTTCACGATTTTCCTCCCTTAAAAAGTGCTTGTAAAACATCTAGTAATATCATACCATAGATGAAGATATTCGTATAATATTTATATCCTATAGTTTCTATACTATTTTAATATAGATAATCAAGTAATTTTTTTACTTACTACTATAAATAAAACTCAAATCGAACTATTTAGACAGATGTGTTCATTTTTGTATTTAACCGATAATTCAATCCAATATGATATGAGAAAGGAGTACCCTATGGATTTAAAGCAACTTCAATATTTTGTGTCTGTTGTGCAGGAAGGTAATATCTCGAAAGCAGCAACAAAACTAAATCTTACACAGCCACCATTAAGCACACAATTAAAATGCTTAGAAAATGAACTGTCAGTTACCCTGTTTGAAAGAGGTTCTAGAAAAATTGAACTTACAGAGGAAGGTAAGATACTTTATGCAAGAGCAATTTCTATTCTTGAATTAACGGAACTATCAAAAAAAGAGTTACTAGACTATACAGCTGGTACTCTCGGTACTCTTCATATTGGAGTGGTTTCTTCAGTTGTCGATAGCTTTTTATACAATCTCATGCCAGACTTTCATAAACAGTATAAAGAAATCCGTTACGATCTCTTTGAGGGAAATACTTATGAGCAAATTCAAAAGTTAAGAAATAATTTGATTGAACTAGCTATAGTCCGTACACCATTTGAAGCAGAAGATTTATCTTCTCTGGTACTAAAAAAAGAGTCCATGATGGCGTTCGGACATAAGAACTTTTTTATGCAACAAGATATGAAATCTCTTTTAGAACAACCTCTTATTCTGTATCGCCGTTGGGAAAAAATTATATATGACTTGTGTTATTCCTATAGTATAACACCAAATATCTTTTGTATGAATGATGATGCTAGAACAACGATTAGTCTTGCAGCTGCAGGATATGGTATCGGTATTATCCCAGAATCCGCTGGAATGATTATTTCACAACGCTCTTCAAGGAAAGAACACTTAATTCAAGATCATCTATTCACATGCTTAGAATTAAAAGAATCTCGATTAGAGTCTGATATCTGCTTATTATACAAACCAAATAGCTATATCTCAAAAGCAGGGGAATTATTTATTCAATACTTAAAAGGAAGAACTTTTCACAGTATTGGTAAGTGAAATAGTACCCACTTGCATATAATACAATGAGGTGATTTTATGTTAGTGATAACGTTTCAAGAATACTACAAACGCACCCGCGGGTGGAATATCATATTCAAGAACACTTCGAACAAGAATAATTAGAAAAAGTACATCTCATCGTGACTATTCGTTACCACACGATGAGATGTACTTTTACCGTTACTTAACCTATGTTTATACTGGATAAGCCATATTCTCTGTATCAGCTACCGTAACATCTACCTTTGTCTGCTGGGCTTGACGATACTTAAAAAATTCTGTAGCAACCTGTGGGAATAAAGCATAGGATAGGACATCCTCATCCTGCTGCTTCCATTCTGCCATTTCTTTCTCAATCTTATCTAATTCTGGCTCGAGAAGATCCGCTGGACGACATGTGATTGGTTTCTTGTCTCCTATCGCTTTTTTCTGAACCTCTGGATTAAATGGTTTTACAGTCTGACCATATTCACCACTTAAGATAGCCTTACTTTCTTTGGTAATCATCTTATATCTCTCACCAGCAAGTACATTAAGAACTGCCTGAGTACCAACTATTTGAGAACTTGGAGTAACTAGTGGTGGTTCACCGAAATCCTTACGAACACGCGGAATTTCTTGTAACACCTCATAGTACTTATCTTCTGCTTTTTGTTCCTTTAATTGGGAAACTAAGTTACTAAGCATACCACCAGGCACTTGATATAATAAGGTCTTAATGTTAACACCCATAACCTTAGGATTTAATAAGCCACTCTTTAGTGCTTCCTCTTGCATCGGGCGGAAGTAATCCGCAATTTCAGCTAATAAATCTTGATCAAATCCTGTGTCATATGGAGTGCCCTTAAAAGTTTCTACCATTACCTCTGTTGCTGGTTGGCTTGTACCCATGGCAAATGGAGACATTGCAGTATCAATAATATCGCACCCTGCCTCTACTGCCTTTAAATAAGTCATTCCTGCAACACCTGAAGTATAATGTGTATGTAAATCAATTGGAATCTTAACTACATTCTTAATTGCAGTAATAAGATTGGTAGCTTCATATGGCACTAAAAGTCCTGCCATATCTTTGATGCAGATGGAATCGGCACCCATTTCTTCTATTTGTTTCGCTATATTTACATAATACTCTGTAGTATAGGCATCTCCAAGCGTATAAGAGATTGCGATTTGAGCATGAGCCTTTTCTTTATTTGCAGCTTTTACTGCACATTGCAAATTTCTAAGGTCATTTAGCGCATCAAAAATACGAATAATATCAATACCATTTGCTACGGATTTCTGAACGAAATACTCAACCACATCGTCCGCATAATGACGATATCCAAGAATATTCTGTCCACGGAATAACATCTGTAACTTTGTGTTCTTAAATCCATCTCTTAATTTTCTAAGTCTTTCCCATGGATCTTCCTTTAAGAATCGTAACGATGCATCAAATGTAGCACCGCCCCAGCACTCAACTGCATGATACCCTACTTTATCCATCTTTTCGATAATAGGTAGCATCTGCTCCGTTGTCATTCTGGTTGCAATTAATGACTGATGCGCATCACGTAATATCGTTTCGGTAATCTTAACCGGTTTTTTTATTTGCTCTGCCATTACTCTACCTCCATATATTAAATCTCTCAAGTTGTCTACTTATAAGTTCTATGCAAAAAGTGATTTAATATAAACCACTTAAGCTTATTCTATAATCTAAACTCCAAAGATAGCCATAAATACACCTGCTGCAACCGCAGTACCAATAACACCTGCAACATTAGGTCCCATCGCATGCATCAATAAGAAGTTCGTTGGATCAGCTTCCGCGCCTACCTTTTGAGACACACGTGCTGCCATAGGAACAGCAGACACTCCAGCAGAACCAATCAATGGATTCACCTTTCCATGAGTAACCTTACACAAAATCTTACCAAAGATTACACCCCCGGCAGTACCAAGTGCAAACGCTACTAAACCAAGTGCTACAATCTTTATGGTATCCCACTGCAAGAATGCCTCAGCGCTAGTGGTGGCACCAACCGATATCCCAAGTAAAATTACAACAATATACATTAAGGCATTTGCAGCAGTTTCTTGTAACTGCTTCACCACACCACATTCTCTAAACAGGTTACCAAGCATTAACATTCCAACCAGTGGTGCTGTAGAAGGAAGTATCATTACCACGACAATAGTAACAACAATTGGGAACAAAATTTTCTCAAGTTTTGATACTGGTCGTAATTGCTCCATCTTAATCGCACGTTCTTCTTTTGTTGTTAAAAGTTTCATAATTGGTGGTTGAATGATTGGTACTAAAGACATATAAGAATATGCCGCAACTGCTATCGGACCCATATACTGTACCTGCCCAAGTTTACCAGCAAGGAAGATTGATGTAGGTCCATCTGCACCACCGATAATTGAAATCGCTGCTGCAGCCATATCGCTAAATCCCATAGCAATCGCTAAAAGATAGGCACCAAAAATTCCAATTTGTGCTGCTGCACCTAGTAAAAAACTCTTTGGGTTTGCAATCAATGGACCGAAGTCAGTCATTGCACCAACTCCTAGGAAAATTAGCGAAGGAAAGATACTCCACTCATCTAATAAAAAGAAATAATATAATAAACCACCCGCAGATTCAATTCCTGTCACAGGATCTTTCATCGGTTCAGCCATGATACCAGGAAACATATTCACCAATAACATACCGAAAGCAATCGGAATTAATAGAAGTGGCTCATATCCTTTTTTGATAGCTAAAAAAAGAAAGAGACAGGCAACCATAATCATCAAATAGTTTCCCGGACCCAGAGACTTAAAAGCGGTTTGATCTGCTAAATTCTGAAGCGTTTCCAACACGTAATCCATTTCTTTATCCTCCTGTAAGATTTATTAATATTAAAACTAGTTTAAAGATGCTATTACCTCTCCAGCTTCAACATTAGATCCTACAGAAGTATCAATACTTGCAATTGTTCCATCATTCGGTGCTACAATTTCATTTTCCATCTTCATTGCTTCTAGAATTAAGATCACTTGACCTCTCTTTACTACATCACCAACATTTGCTTTCACCCCAAGAATCTTACCTGGCATAGGTGCATTTATTTTTATACTTCCCGAAGTTCCTGTAGGTGTGGCTGGCTTTGCAGCAGGTGCTGGTGCTGGTGTAGCTGCTGGTGTTGGTGCCGATACTGGGGCTGGTGCCACTACTGGTATTGGTGCCACAGCCTTAGGTGCTACTGGCGTTGGTGCAGCCTGCGTGGTTGTTACACCCGCAGCATTCTCTTCTACACTTACTTCATAAACGTTACCATTTACAGTGATTGTATAGTTCTTCATTATGTAATCCTCCTTAACGTTAGGCATTCTGCCATCTAGATTTATTCACTTTTCTAATCGATCTAACATAAAGTCCATTTGTAGGAACAGGATTTCCTTTGGAAGCCTCATAAGCATGGATAGCAGCAGTAATAACCGCAACCAATTCAAGATCATCGGTTAGATCTACATTTTCTACAGCTGTAGGCTGCAAGGATACCGTCTCATTTTGCAGTGCATTTGTTTTATTTTTTTGTTTTGAGGCCATTTCCGCCTTGTTGATGTACTTAAACAGCCCAATAATACCACTGATTAATAAAAGTACAATGAACACAATGGAAATACCCATTACTGTATTTAATAAAGCTGTTCCCATAGTTTCACCTCACTTTAAACCGTTCCATGCTTTTTGCTAGGGCGGCTCTCTCTCTTTGTGAATAGTATTTCAAATGCATAGATAACATGTTGTCTTACACTCTCAGGTGTTATTATGGCGTCTACATAACCACGTTTTGCTGCTGATTCTGTACTTTGTTGTGATTCTTTATACTCCTTAGCTTTCTCTGCCTGTATTTCTTTGTTATCTTCATACATGATCTGTGCTGCAAGTTCAGCTTCCATCGTTCCAATTATAGAGCCTTCTAAAGCAAATACCATATCAGCACCAATATGTTTCGAGTTCATCGTTATGTATGCACTACCATAAGCTTTCTCTAAAATGACATTTACTTTTGGTACTGTTGCATTCGCAAAAGCATACGTTAATTTAGCTGCCGCGATAGCAATAGTACTTGCGTCATTCATCGTTGCACTATATCCTGATACATTCGTTAGGGTAAGTACTGGAATCTGAAATGCATCACAGAACTTTATAAACTTCTCTGCTTTATAGCAACCTGCTGTAGATAATGATTCATCATATTTTTCTAATACATTACCATCTTCATCTAGTAATGCATTACGATTTGCTATAGCCCCAACAGTCGCACCATTTAACTTAATAAATCCAGTAACCATATCCATAGCATATGCCTTTTTTACTTCTACGAAAATACCATGATCTGATAAATCCTTCAGTGCAAACGTTGTATCACTGAGTTTTGAGGTAAAGGAGGTTAAGGCACGATTTAAGTCATCTGTACATTCCTCATAGGAAGCATCGTCTTCATTGTTTGACGGTAACATAACAACCAAGTTACGAATGCTGTTAAGTACAGATACTTCATCTGCTTCGACAAAATCAACAACACCTGATTCAGCCATAAAAGAAGCTGTTGCAGTATCGCATTTAGTAGAATTGTTTCCTAGAATTGCATTTGGAGCATTTACAAATAATTTTGCGTTCTTCTCTTCCATGAAGACAAAGTCGCTTAACGAAGCGGATACAGCACTGCCTCCTCCGCAAGTACCAAAAATAGCAGTAATCTGTGGGATTACTCCGGATGCCAAGGTTTGTTTTAGATAAATATCTCCAAATCCAGCTAATGCGTCCGTTGCTTCCTGTAATCTTAAACCGGCACAATCAATTAATCCGATGACAGGTGCACCAACCTTCATTGCAAGATCGTATAAATTTGATATTTTCTTTGCGTGCATTTCACCTATGGAACCGTTCATTGCTGTTACATCCTGGCTATAAATATAAACAGGATTCCCATCAATAATTCCATAACCCGTGATAACACCATCGGATGGTACTTCTTTTTGTTGCAGGTTGAAATCAGTACTTCTTCTAGTAACCAAAGCACCAACCTCAACAAAACTATTCTCGTCAAGCAAAGTGACAATCCTATCCCTTGCTGACAATTGTGATGTACTAGTCATATTCAGGCCTCCATTTATTTAATAGTTAAATCAATTTTTTGCCAATTACTATTATAGTCCTTACCTGTCAAACATGCAACCTTTATTCTCTTTTTTTGGTGTTTTCTATAATATATTGTACATATTTTTAATACTATTTGATTTTTTTTTGTTACATTTGACATACTCTAAAAAACTTACTTATACATTAATATTTTAGATATAATTCTTCAACTAACGCCTATTTGAGATCTACAGTGACCTAAATTCAACAGTTTTTACAGAAATCAAAAATAGCAGAGATACATAAGGAGACTCTTTTATATTCTCCCTACTATCTCTGCTTTCATAAATTTTATTCTATATTGATTCTACTAAGTTTCGGCTAGACTCTTGTATTGTAATTATCCTTCGTATTCTTCCGTTCGTAACACTTTTTGTATGGTATGATTGTGAAATCCTTTTCGATACAAAGAAGCAATTAACTTTTGTCTTTCTTCCTTGGAAAATTCGTCGATTGGCTTTCCTTTCCTTCGAATTATCCTTAGGATTGCCTCTTCTTCTAAATCTCTATCCTCCATTGACTCAGAAAAAGACTCCTTGAGTTCTTCATACGCTCTGTCAATATCAGATTGAGTAATCCCTTTTTGATATAAAGTATAGCTAAGCTGCCTCTTGCTTTTTGCTTGGTATCGACCCCTGATATAATTTAAAGTGTACCGATAATCGTCAAGATAATGAAAACTCTTTACATAGGCGATTGCTTGAGTTACCACGTGTTCTGGAAACTCTTTCTCTCTTAGCTTCGTAGTTAATTCAAGTTCAGTTCGATCCATTCTTTCAAGTAAGGTTAACGCTTGCTTTTTTGCATATCTTAAAACTAGTTCGGTCTCTATCTTAAGTAGTAAGGTATCCGATATATTTTGACCAACTTCTAACGCAAGTTCTCTGTAATCCTTTCGATAAAGCCAAAATGCAGCCTCATCATTAAGAAAGATTCGTACTCTTACCTTATCCATTGGCTTAATTTCGGTCACTATGAATTCCATCGATTACTCTTCTACCTTCTTCTTAATATCATTCTGAAGATTATATCTCTCTCTTACTTGCTCTTCTACCTCTTCAAGGATATGCGGGTTCTCCTTTAAGAATACCTTTGCATTCTCACGACCTTGACCAATCTTTGCGTCATTATAAGCATACCAAGCTCCACTCTTTACAATGATACCTTCATTCGCTGCTAAATCTAGGATATCTCCTTCTCTTGAGATTCCCTGACCAAACATAATATCGAATTCTGCTTCCTTGAATGGTGGTGCAATCTTATTCTTTACAACCTTAATTCTAGTTCTGTTACCAACGATATCTCCACCAAGTTTCAATGCCTCAATTCTACGTACATCCAAACGAATCGAGGAATAGAATTTCAATGCACGACCACCAGTAGTTGTCTCTGGATTACCGAACATAACACCAACCTTTTCACGAAGTTGGTTAATAAAGATTACAATACAGTTTGACTTACTTATTACTGCTGTTAACTTACGGAGTGCCTGTGACATTAATCTCGCCTGAAGACCAACATGAGAATCTCCCATATCACCATCTATCTCCGCCTTTGGTACTAATGCAGCAACAGAGTCAACGATAACGATATCAACAGCACCAGAACGAACCATCGTCTCTGTAATCTCAAGTGCTTGCTCTCCGTTATCTGGCTGGGAAATATATAGGTTGTCAATATCTACTCCAATATTCTTTGCATATACAGGATCGAGTGCATGCTCTGCATCAATAAAACCTGCAATACCACCTCTTTTTTGAACTTCAGCAACCATGTGAAGTGCCACGGTTGTCTTACCACTACTTTCTGGACCATATACCTCTACAATTCTTCCCTTTGGAATACCGCCAAGGCCTAATGCAATATCTAAACTAATGGAACCTGTGGGAATAGTCTCGATATTCATATGAGCGCTTGTATCCCCCAGTTTCATTACAGATCCCTTACCATATTGCTTTTCTATCTGCGCAAGGGCAGATTCTAATGCTTTTATCTTATCCTCATTTGCCATTTTCATTTCTCCTTTTTTTCATACCAAACATGTGTTCTTATTCTGTTATCATCTTATCTTATTCTAAGATTTTTGTCAATACCTTATCCCAAACAAATCATCTGTAACTAAAATCGCATTCTGAATTCTTATTTCTTATATAGAAGCAAAAATATCATTAATTCTTAGTGTCAGCTATAACACCAACGATACGAGTTTAGGCACTAGATCTAATAATAGTATACGAAAGCTTAGTTCACTTGTAAATAAGATAATCGAAAGGAAGGATTAGAAAAAAAATAGTAATTTTCAAACATTTGCACAATTTTCCTCTCGCAATATGTACTGTTAGGATTCTTCTTTGTATATTATTACTATGTAATCGGTAAAATTTTTTCAACAACCCAATCAAGTAACTTCTTTCCATTACTATTCACAATTAGCTTCCATGCTGCGACTGTTTTTTTGAAGCAGCTAATGGCTCAAGTTTGTCGTTTCATAAACTTGGTGAGTGAAAGATTAAAAATCTTTCACTCTTAGTTCATGAATGAAACTATTACTTTTTGTGTACAATAGTATCGTAGTCCATTCGATAAGTATTATTCTATAGAATTTTTGAAGCACAAGGCTGTCTTAATTACTAAGAATAACATTTACAAATGGTGTTTATGAAAAGATAAAGAAGTAGAGGTAAGATTATGAACGATGACGATATTATCTGCACATGTTATGATGTGACTGTAAAGGACATCAAAGATGCTTATGCAAATGGAGCTAAAACCTTAGAAGAGATTGAAGAAGCTACGAAAGCTGGTACACTTTGTGGCGCTTGCATCGGTGACATTGAAAGTCTTCTTGATAGTTTAAACAAATAATAAGCATAAATTGCACCAAAAAGGGCTGCAACAGAAGTGACCCAGTCGATTACTCGACCTCTTCTGTAGTAGCCCTTTATTCATGACAAGTAAGACAATTACTGGCTCATCTTGATTATTAACTCATATAGGTACCTTTCGGTTGAATTAATTTAGGATTATATCCTTTTTTCTCTAACGCTTTTACTATAGCTTTTTTATGCTCATGACCGAAAGCTTCTAGCGTTATCACTAGTTCTACAGCAGTATTACGATTTATACTTACAAACTGGTTATGCTCTAATCGAATTACATTTCCCTGTTCTTTTGCAATCACAGAAGCAACATTTACTAATTCACCTGGCTTATCTGGCAATTGAACAGAAACAGTAAATATCCTTCCTCTCTCAATTAATCCATGCTGTACAATCGAAGACATCGTTATCACATCCATATTTCCACCACTAAGGATAGAAACTACCTTTTTACTAGATACCCCTAATTTCTTTAAGGCTGCTACGGTAAGTAATCCAGAGTTTTCTACAATCATCTTATGATTTTCTACCATATCAAGGAAGCTTACGATTAACTCTTTATCTTCCACTGTAATAATATCATCTACATTACTTTGTATGTATGGAAAAATTACATCACCAGGTGTCTTTACAGCAGTACCATCCGCAATCGTGTCCACCCCAGGTAAGGTTACAACATGTCCAGCTTTTAAGGACTCTTGCATGCAATTTGCACCACTTGGCTCTACACCAATTACTTTAATATTGGGATTTAATAGTTTTACTAACGTAGATACCCCTGCAAGCAAGCCACCACCGCCAACTGGGCATAAGATAATATCAACGGTTGGGAGTTCCTTGATAATTTCCATTGCAATGCTACCTTGTCCGGTTGCAACTACTTCATCATTAAAGGGATGAATAAACGTATACCCATGTTCCTTGGCGAGTTCAAGTGCATGCTGGCATGCCTCATCATACACGTTACCATATAGAATTACTTCTGCACCATAACTTTTGGTACGATTCACTTTGATTAATGGTGTTGTAGTTGGCATTACAATCACTGCTTTTGCACCATAAATTTTTGCTGCATAAGCAACTCCTTGCGCATGGTTCCCAGCAGATGCAGTAATTAAGCCTTTTTTTCTTTCTTCTTCGGATAAGGTACTAATCTTGTAATATGCACCTCTTACCTTATATGCGCCGGTAAATTGCATATTCTCAGGCTTTAAATACACCTTGTTCCCTGTCATTTCTGAAAAATAATCACTGTACACAAGCTTTGTACGGTTGGTTACTTTTATGACCGCTTCACTGGCTTCTTCGAATTTTTCCAATGTCATCATCGTTATGCTCTCCTTCTATACAGATTCCTTTTCTAATATTACTTTATTACTTACGCTTTTAAAACATCTATAGGCTTCCTATTATGGGTACCTAGCTGAAACGACAACTTGTCACCAAGTTGTCGTTTACTTTCTAACTCTTAAACTTAATTATTGTCTACTGCAAATAATGCTTTCACGAAGTCATCTGGATTAAACTTTTGCAAATCATCAATCTGCTCTCCAACACCAATATATTTTACCGGTATCTTTAACTCGGATTGAATGGCAATTGCAATACCACCTTTTGCAGTACCGTCTAACTTGGTAAGGACGATACCAGTAATGTCTGCCACTTCATTAAATTGCTTTGCTTGAGCTAATGCATTCTGTCCTGTAGTACCATCTAATACTACAAGAGTTTCACGAAATGCACCCGGATATTCTCTCTCAATCACTCGATCAATTTTTCGAAGTTCTTCCATTAGGTTCTTCTTGTTGTGTAAACGTCCTGCGGTATCACAGATTAGGATATCTACATTACGTGATTTCGCTGCTGTTACGGCATCAAAGATAACTGCTGCTGGATCAGAGCCTTCCTTTTGCGCTATGATATCAACATGAGCTCTGTTCGCCCATTCGGTTAACTGTTCTATTGCTGCAGCTCGGAAGGTATCTGCTGCTGCAACCATGACCTTTTTCCCATCGTCTTTTAATTGACCTGCTAATTTTCCAACACTGGTTGTTTTACCAACACCATTCACACCAATTAATAATACAACTGATTTATGATTTTCAAACTCGTAAGCATCCTCTGGTAAGCTCATCTGTTCTCTCATACTTGCCATTAGTAACTCACGGCACTCACTTGGCTCTTTTATTTTATTTTCTTTTACCTTATTTTTAAGATTTTCAATAATAGCGGTTGTTGCATTAATCCCTAGATCAGCCATAATCAATGTTTCTTCTAATTCTTCATAGAAATCATCATCAATATTTGATGAACCCGTGAAAATCGACTCTATACTAGAAATTACATTATTTCTGGTCTTCGCCAAACCAGAAGCTAAACGACTAAAAAAACCTTTCTTTTCTCCCAAAGCATTCACCTCTAATCAACATTTCTTGCTGTAACTCAACCTTCCTTTAGATATTTTACAACAAATACGTACTTTTTATGATATTTCTTTTTTATAATTCTGTCAACACCAAAGTGGATATGTCAACACAAAACTTCCACAGTGTGAGGCTAGAAGTTCTTATGCTCTGTATTATAGAGTATAAGAACTTCTCCTCACACTAACTATCTAAATTTTCTTCAATAAGACTCACACTTACCAATGTAGAAACACCTTTTTCCTGCATGGTAATACCATATAGCACATCAGCCGCTGCCATTGTACCTCTACGGTGTGTAATAATGATAAACTGCGTGTCTTTCGTAAGTTTGTGGAGGTAGTTCGCAAATCGTTTTACATTCGAGTCATCAAGCGCCGCCTCAATCTCATCTAGAAGACAAAATGGAGAAGGTTTTAAGTTCTGAATCGCAAATAATAAAGAGATTGCAGTAAGTGCCTTTTCACCACCAGATAACTGCATCATATTTTGCAATTTCTTTCCTGGCGGCTGTGCAATAATTCGGATTCCGGCTTCTAGGATATCCTCATCCTCGGTAAGCTCTAGTGTTCCTTTACCACCACCGAAAAGTTCCTTAAATACAATATCAAATTGCTCTTTAATATCAGTAAACTTTTCTTCAAACTGCCTTCGCATTTCTTCATCAAGCTCAGTAATAATACCTTGGAGAGTTTCTTCTGCTGCAATTAAGTCTGCTTTTTGTGTCGTTAAAAACTCATAACGCTCGGAAAGATTCTTATAATCTTCAATAGCATTGACGTTAACATCACCTAAGGATTTAATACTATTCTTAAGCTCTGCAATACCTTTTTTATTTGTAACAGGATTGCTTAGATCAACCTCCTGATACTCTACGGCTGTGCTAACTGTCAATTCATATTCTTCCCACATATAGCTAATTTGTGCATCCAAAACTTCGGATAATTTTTCCTTTTGATTTTGAAGACGATATGCTTCCTTATCAAGGATACCAAGACGATTTTGTAGCTCTTCTCTTTCTGTAACAAATTTCTTATGATTTTGGCTCATGAGCTCTTTTTTTTCACTTGCCTTAGTAATCTGCTCTATAAGAATGCGAAGCTGTTCTAATTCCTCTTGTTTTTTCTGTAAATTAATCGAAATCTGTGCATCACGCTGCTTTTTTTCTTCTGCCCTGTTTTTAGCTTCACTTCGTAAGTCTTGTTCCTCTAATTCAAGTGTTTCAAGATCACGACGTACACGGCGCATATTTTCTAACACATATTGTATGCTTTGTTCAAGATTTGAGGACTCTACTAGAATGGTAGAAGCTTCTTCCTGGGAGCTTTGCTTTGTCATTCGCTCCTTTACAAGAATTTGATTGCACTCTTCGATTCTTTGTTCTTTTTCTTTACTTATTCGGTCATTGTTTATTAAGGAATTCTTAAGATTGTCCATGTTAACCTTAAGTTCTTTATTCTGTTCTTCTATTAGCTTTAGTTCATTCACAAACTCCAGGTAAGTATGGTGCATTCCATCCATCTTCTCCTGCTCTTGTCTTTGATTCAATTTTGCTGTATTTGCTTCTACCGACAATTGAGAAAGCTTCTTTTGGTTAGCCTCAATTGTCTCTCTCATTGAAAATCGTTGTTCCTTGTAGGAAAGGATATCCTCATTCAATTTCGCAACTTCATTTTTAAGAGTAAGTACACTAACTTCTAACTCCTCAATCTCCCTACGACGGGATAATAAATTACTGGAGTTTTTATATGCACCACCGGAGAGAGATCCACCTGGATTTAATTGCTCTCCTTCAAGCGTTACAATTCGCAAATTATACTTAAACTTTTTTGATAACGCTATCGCATGGTCAATGTGATCAACAATATAAGTTCTTCCCAGTAAATACTTTAATAGACCATCAAATCTACTCTCTGCTTTCACCAGAGAACTCGCAATCCCAATTACTCCTGGCTCTTTTAAAACCTGTTCATTTGTAGAAATATTTCCCTGAATACTAGTTAATGGTAAGAAGGTAGCTCGTCCATGCTTTCCGCGCTTTAAGAACTCAATTAGCTTCTTCGCCGTATCCTCGTTATCGGTTACAATGTTTTGGATATTACCACCAAGTGCTGTTTCAATTGCCGTTTCGAAATTCTTGTCCACTTTAACAATGTCAGCAACAACACCAACGATACCCGGAACTTGTTCTTTTTGCTCCATAATACGACGAATGCTATTACCATATCCATCATATCGTTCTGTCATATTCTTAAGGGAATCCAGTTTCGCATTCATAGATAAATACGTTTGATTCTTTTGAGTGGAAGTCGCAACCCCTTGATCAATTTTCTTTTGAAGTTCTTCGATTTGTCTAACTAGATTTTGATTGTCCGAAGTGACGTCATCTATCTGTTCCATAATATGAGCAGCATTTGATTTTAATTCCTCTAATCGAAAACTTAGAGAAGATTCCTCACTTTTTATCTTTAGAATTTTTTGATTAATCTCAGCTTTTTTGATTGAGTTTTGCTCACTTATGGTTTCATAACGCTGTAGATTCGTCTTTATGTTCGAATTATCATTTAAGATTCGAAAGATTTCATTGTTACAGGATTCAATCTCTCTCGTAAACTCCTGGATACGTTCCTCAATATGAAGCATTGCTTCACTGCTTCTTGATTTCTTATCCTCTAGTCCTCGTAATTTCTCATCAATCTCCTGTTTCTCTTTTCGATAACCCTCTAATTCGTTAAGCTTTTTTTGTGCATTTGCTTTTATAGAATCAATTCGTGATTGAAATGAATTTTCATTCTGTGCTATGGAAGCAATCTGCTCTTTTAGAACTTTGATTTCTCCATCCGTCTTTTCGATGCTTAGTTGTAATTCATTTCTACTAGATTTTGCTTGTTCTAGCTCTTCTCCTAACTGTTCTAAATCTTCTTCTAGCTTTTCATACTCAGCTTTAATTTTCTCAAATGAATCCTTCGTTTGATTAAAATCTTCTGTCACAATCTGTGATTTATTATCTACTTCAATCTTTAATTGATTGTTTTTCTCATATTCAATTAAAAACTGATTTACTTCTAATTTCTTAAGCTGTTCCTTTAGGCGTAAATATTCCCTTGCTACCTCTGATTGCTTCGCAAGTGGTCCAATCTGTCTTTCAATTTCCGAGATAATATCAGAAACACGAGAAAGATTTAAACGTTCCGCTTCTAAATCACGCTCAGCTAACGCTTTTCTTTTTTTAAACTTTACAATACCCGCTGCTTCATCAAAAAGCTCTCGCCTCTCCTCTGGTTTTCCACTTAAAATCTTATCGATTTGTCCCTGTCCAATGATAGAATAGCCTTCTTTGCCAATACCGGTATCCATAAAAAGCTCTTGTACGTCACGTAATCTGCAGTTCGAGCCATTGATCATGTACTCACTTTCACCAGACCGATAGACACGTCTTGATACAGTTACCTCTTCGTATTCAATTGGTAATTTATGATCGGAATTGTCAAGGGTAATTGCAACATAGGCAAACCCTAAAGATTTTCTCATCTGAGTACCAGAAAATATAACATCCTGCATATTAGCGCCACGAAGCTGTTTTGCACTCTGCTCACCCAAAACCCAACGTACCGCATCTGCAACATTACTTTTTCCACTACCATTTGGTCCAACAATACCAGTAATTCCATTGTTAAATTGAAAAGTTATTTTATTTGCAAACGATTTAAATCCATGAACCTCAATACTTTTTAAATACATTATTTCCCTCATTTCCGCGCTGCTAAGTTTGTGCTCGTAGTGCAGTTACAAACTTGCTGAGTGAAAAAGTTTTCTTCCACTCTTACTGTAATTTTCGCAATTGTAGAATAGAGCGATATGCCGCTTCCTGCTCTGCGGCTTTCTTCGTACGTCCGGTTCCGATTTCTAAACATTCTTCATCCATCTTGGCCACTACCGTAAATTTTTTATTGTGATCCGGTCCGGTCTCCTGAAGTAATTCATAACTTAGATGTTTCTTATAATCACTTTGAACAATTTCTTGCAAGATAGTCTTGCTATCATAAAAGAGCTTCTTATGTTCAATATCAGCTAAAATAAAATTACTAATAAACTCTTTTGCATTAGCAAAACCACCATCCAAATAGATAGCACCAATAATTGCTTCTAACGCATCAGAAAGAATAGAATCTCTGTCTCTTCCTCCTGTGGCATCTTCCCCTTTTCCAAGAAATACATAATTACCGAGTTGTAGTTCTCTCGCACATAAAGCAAGAGTTTGCTCACATACCATACTCGCACGTAATTTCGTTAAATCTCCTTCTGGCATCTTGGAATGTTTTGCGAAAAGCCATTCGCTAGTCGTTAATTCTAATACCGCATCTCCTAAAAATTCCAAACGCTCATTATTAGCCAACTTACTAAGCCTCTTCTCATTCGCAAAAGAGCTATGTGTTAACGCTTGTCTTAATAGACCTGGTTGCTCAAACGTATAATTTATCTTTTGTTCAAATTCAGCCAACAATTTCTTCCCTGTTAACTCCGCCATATTTCACCTACCTATCCTATTGTAACATGAAAACACAAATATAATTTGCTACATAGATATACTGTCACAAACTTGCTTTTTTAAAATTAAAAAAGGGTGTTGCCATCTGCACCGCTAAGGCAACACCCGATCATATTATTCCAATGCATTCTTAATTTGTTCCACTGCATCCGCTACTGTTACAATATTCTCTGCCTCTTCGTTTGGAATCTCGATATCGAATTCTTCTTCGATTCCCATAATAATCTGGTAGATATCCAAAGAATCTGCTCCAAGATCATCAATGAATGTAGTCTCCATTGTAATTTCTTCTCCATCAATGTTTAATACTTCACCAATAATTTTTTGTAATTTTTCAAATTCCATAACTGTCACCTTTCTTACTTATAATTTCTAATCTTCTTTTTTAATATTCTCTTTAATTTTACTTATGATATCATTTTCTTTAAATGATATACACTGAATGATAGAATTTTTGATTTCTACTGCATTCGAACTACCGTGGCTCTTCACCACAAGACCATTGAGACCAAGCATCGGTGCTCCACCGTAACTTGATAGGTCAAAATCCTTTAAGGTTCGTTTCAGTGCTGGCTTAACTAACGCTGCACCGATTGTACTAACCGTTGTGCTTGTAAGTCCGGCTTTGATTTTTTTAACCAACGCACTCGCCAAGCCTTCATAAAGCTTTAAGATTACATTACCTACAAAGGCTTCACACACGATAACATCTGCTGCACCATTCGGAATCTCTCGCGCTTCAATACTTCCGATAAAATTAATTTCATCGCAATTCTTTAAAAGCGGGAAGGTTTCTTTTACTAAAAGATTCCCCTTCTCTTCCTCTGCGCCGATATTAACGATTGCAACCCTTGGATTCTTAATTCCTACCACGTGTTCCATATAGATGGAACCCATCTTTGCGAATTGAACCAAATGAGACGCTCTAGCATCCACATTCGCTCCACAATCCACCAATAGGGAAACCCCATTCATAGTTGGAATTAAAGGAGCCAATGGCGGGCGTTCAACACCCTTAATCCTTCCGGCAATCAACTGCGCACCTACAAGCACTGCTCCTGTACTTCCTGCTGAAACAAATGCATCTGCTTCTCCATTCTTTACAAGATTAAGTGCGACAACAATCGAAGAGTCTTTTTTTCTACGGATAGCATTGACCGGTGCTTCGTCATTGGTTATCACCTCACTGGCTGCCACTACCTTAATACGATTCGAATCGTACGTATACTTCTTTAGTTCTTCTTGTACGGCGGTCAATTGACCCACTAAGTGTACTGTGATTTCAGGACATTCATTGACAGCTTCTACGGCGCCTTTGACAATCTCTGACGGAGAATTGTCACCGCCCATTGCATCTACCGCAACTCTAACTGTACTTTGCATTTCTACCTTTCCTTTCCTCATCATTACCTATGTATCAATATAACCGATTGCATATAAAAAATCAACCACTATTTTTCATACAAAAGTAAGATAAAAAAGCTGTTATTCCGTAATGAATTACCGAATAACAGCTGATGATTTTTTGTTGTATTTCAATGTATTTCTCAAGCTAACATTCAAATTGTCAATCCAACTTAATCTTTTAAATAAAAGAAGGACTTTAAAGTGCTATACCCTAGGTTCTGTGGTTGAATGATTTGCTCAGTACTTCCAACAAATAATATCCCTTTCGGTTTTAATGCCTCGTTGAATTTCTGGTAAATAACATCCTTTGCTTCTTCTGTGAAGTAGATTAATACATTTCTACATACAATCAAATCCATTCCACTTGGATATGGATCCTTAAGCAAATTATGTTGGCGAAACTCAACACATGCTTTTACACTATCAGAAATCTGATATGTACTGGCATTCACAGCAGTAAAATACTTTGTAATAAACTCCTGTGGCAACCCTTTTAGACTTTTACTGTTGTACAGACCCATTCTTGCCTTATCTAGTACCTGTTTATCAATATCTGTAGCAATTATCTTAATCTTAGACAATGGCATAAACTTTGATAGTAACATAACTAAGGAATATGGTTCATCTCCAGTTGAACATGCCGCACTCCAAATTTTTAAATTAGGAGACTTTTGCAAAAGAGAAGGTAAAACTTCCTTTTCTAATAAATGCCACTGTTCCGGATTACGGTAAAACTCAGATACATTTATTGTAAGATAAGTAACAAACTCATCAAACATTACCTTATTTTGCTTTAGCACACTGACATACTCTGCATAAGTTGTGTACTTATGCTTTGTGATTAAAGAGTCAATCCGTCTCTTCATCTGACGCTCTTTATATGAATTCAAATCAATCTTGGTTAATTCAAAAACGTTTTTCTTAAAGACTTCATAACTATCCGTCATTTTCCCTCTCATTCTGCCACTTTTGTGACTATATAATCAGGAGGAATTTTTGCACGCCAGCATAAATTCCGGAATGAAAGTAATATTTCTTTTATGTTATTCTTTCGATATTATTCTTTCGATATTATTCTTTCGATGTTATTCTTCGATGTTATTCCTTTAAATTTACTTCTTAGAAAATTTTTAAATTAGAAATGAATTTCTTAAAAACTTCTAAGAAATTCATTTCTAAAAATACTTATTCTAATAGATATTATTTCAAAAGAATTTTGTACAAAAAAGTTTTGTTTCCAAAGATGTTACTACGAAAGAATTTTACTTCTAAAGAATTTTATTTCTAAAGAATTTTATTTCTAAAGAATTTTACTTCTAAAGAATTTTACTTCTAAAGAATTTTATTTCTAAAGAAATTTATTTCTAAAGAAATTTATTTCTTTCAATCCTTATCCTATTATTCTTCTGTAGTTGTTTCAGCTACTTCTTCTGCAGCTGGAGCTTCTAAAGCTTTGATGCTTAAACTGATCTTCTTATCTTCGCTGTTAAAATCTACAACCTTTGCTGTGATTTCCTGACCAATCTTTAAGGCATCTGCTGGCTTCTCGATGTGCTCTCTGCTAATCTGTGAAACGTGAAGTAATGCATCAACACCTGGCTCTAATTCGATGAAAGCGCCAAACTCTGTCATACGAGCAACTTTACCAGTTACTACATTACCAACAGCGTACTTCTCGTTAGCGTTAGCCCATGGATTCTGTTCTGGGAACTTAAGGCTTAATGCAATCTTTTCACCTTGGATATCCTTGATGAATGCCTTTACAGAATCGCCAACCTTAAATACTTTCTTAGGACTTTCAATACGTCCCCAAGACATCTCAGAGATGTGAAGTAAACCATCAGCACCACCTAAATCGATGAATGCACCGAAATCAGTAACGTTCTTAACAGTACCTTCCACAACATCACCAACTTTAATCTTTGCAAATAATGCTTTCGATAATTCTTGTTTCTTAGCAACTAATAATTGCTTGCGATCACCAATAATTCTTCTTCTCTTAGGATTGAACTCACTGATTACAAATTCAATTTCTTGATCCTTGAATTTCTCAAGATTCTTCTCGTATGTGTCACTATCTAAGGAAGCCGGGATGAAGATTCTAGCCTCATCTACGATTACACTTAAGCCACCATCTAATACAGCAGCTACTTTTGCTTTTAATACTTCTTTGTTGTTAAATGCTTCTTCTAATCTCTTGCTACCTTTTTCTGCTGCAAGTCTCTTGTAAGTAAGAAGAACCTGACCTTCACCGTCATTTACTTTTAAAACTTTAACGGTCATTGTGTCACCTTCACTTACAACGGTTCTAAGGTCAACGTTTGGCTGGTTAGTATACTCATTTCTAGTGAGAATACCGTCTGCTTTGTATCCTATATTTAAGACGATCTCGTCTTCTTTTACACGAATAACTGTACCATCGACTACCTCTCCGTTGTGTATTGTTACTAATGACTCCTCCAATAATTGTTCAAAACTCATTTCTGACATTCTAGTATGAACCTCCTTGATAATATTATTTGGGGTGGAAGCCCCTGCAGTAATACCTACGCTACGAAAAGATTTAAGTTGATTTAAATCCAGGTCAATAAGTTTCTGTATATAGTAAGTATTTGCACATTCCTTTTTAGAAATTTCGTAAAGCTTTCTCGTATTCGAACTATGCTTTCCTCCGATTACAATCATCGCTTCAGAAGTCTTTGATAGCGTCGCTGCTTCTGTCTGACGTTCCTCTGTGGCGTTGCATATCGTATTTAAAACAAGTATATCATAACCCTTTTTTGATATAATTTCAACTAATTCTTGAAAATTCTTGTAATTAAATGTCGTTTGGGCTACAATACATACCTTTTGCTCAGAAGATAACTGAATTTTTTCGGCTTCTTCGGCATTACCAACTACAATAGCAGGGTTCTTACACCAACCGATAATTCCAGCCACCTCCGGATGTTCTTTATCTCCTATCACAATTACCTGACGTCCTAGTTCACTCTGTTCTTTCACAATTCGATGAATTTTTAGTACATAAGGGCAAGTTGCATCTACTATCTCAAAACTCGTCCCTTGTTCTCCCTCGATTTCCTTGATTTGATCTAGAACACTCTTTGGTACACCATGAGATCTTATCACTATTGTGCCCTTGTCAAGTTTTTTCAATTCATCCAATGAATGAATGACTTTAACTCCTCTATTTTCTAAATCCTTAACAACCTCATCATTATGAATGATAGGCCCATAAGTATAAACTTCTTTCCCATTCGATATTTCTTCGTATACCTTATCAACTGCTCTTTTTACACCAAAGCAAAAGCCTGCTGTTTTTGCAAGTGTTATCTTCACAACTTCTACCTTAGTCTGTTTTCTACTTATTCTTCGCTTCATAAAATAGATTAAGAATGTGAGTGGCAACTTCTTTGATTGTCATCGCTGAACTATCCACTAATATCGCATCCTTCGCTTGACAAAGCGGAGAGATATCACGATTCATATCCCGATGATCACGATCAATAATACTCTTTTCTATTTCTTCTAGTGAAACAGACTCTCCCTTTCTAATTAATTCCTCATATCTACGATTGGCGCGAACTCTGGAACTTGCGGTTAAATAAACTTTTAAATCAGCATTTGGTAATACATGGGTTCCTATATCTCTACCATCCATTACAACGTTCTCTGTAGCAGCAAGTCTTTGCTGTAATTCCACTAACTTCTTACGAACCTGTCCTTTTACGGAGCATGCAGATGCCATAGTTCCTGCTTCTACTGAACGAATCAATCCGTTTACATTTTCTCCATTTAATAAAACCTGCTGTTCCCCCTGTTCGAACGCAATAGAGATATCTACTTGCTCACAGGCTTTAGTCACAGCATCTTCCTCTTCTAAAGAAATATTTTCACGAACGAAATAAAGTCCCATAGCACGATACATCGCACCTGTATCAATATAAATGTACCCCAGTTGCTTCGCGATTTGCCTAGCTATTGTGCTTTTTCCAGCACCAGCAGGCCCATCGATAGCAATACTGTAGTATTTTTTGTCTATTTTCAATGAACCTTCCTCCTAATTTTCTGCAACAGCTCTTCCGGCTGCAACACCAGTTGACCATGCAATTTGTAAATTATAGCCACCGGTTAGCGCATCAAGGTCTAAGACCTCACCAACAAAATAAACCCCCTGAATTAGTTTGGATTCCATTGTGGTAGGATCGATTTCTTTTACTTTAATTCCGCCTTTTGTAACAACGGCTTCATTAAATCCACCAAAGCGTGCAATTTTAAAGGTCATATTTTTTAAGCATTCTACCAACCTTGCGCGTTCTTCCTTTGTTATGGCATTCACCTGTTTGTCCGGTGGTATTTCACTAAGTGTTATTATAATGCCTATTAATTTTTGTGGCAATAGATGATCTAAGGAATTTTTAAATTGTTTATTTTTATATTCTTCAAAATCCCTTAGAATTCTTGCATCCAACTGCTCATATGACAGGGCTGGTTTTAAATCCAGATGAAGCATCAATTCGCAGTCATTTAGATAGGGAAGTAAAATACTTGTACCACTTAAAATTACAGGCCCACTGACTCCAAAATGGGTAAATAACATCTCACCAAATGCACGATAAAGTTCTTTTCCTACTGGAATCTTCTTTTTCTTTTTTCCTTTTTTTACTTGTTCTTGTTCTAATGTTTCTGAAGCAGAATCTTTTTCTGATTCAGATATTTTTGCTTCCCCAGCAGTTATGGTTACTTCGATGTTCTTAAGCGATAATCCCTGCAACTCTTTTGCATATTCTTCTTGCAAATGCATAGAAACAAGCGAAGGGTATCTTGGGGTTATTTCATGCCCAAATTCCTTTGCAAATCGATAACCATCTCCGGTTGATCCTGTGGATGGATAAGACAAGCCCCCTGTAGCAACAATGACAGAACTACCTTCTACAAAAGTACCATTTGCCAAAGTAATACCAGTCACCCTGCCAGCTTTCTCATGCAAACAAGTAACTTCAGCATTGAAGTGAATTTTTACCCCCAGCCTTCTCATCTCTCTCTCAAGAGAAGAAATAACATCGGAGGAATGATCAGATACAGGAAATACTCTATTTCCACGTTCGACTTTGGTTTTAAGCCCTAACTCTTCAAAGAAATTTATGGTATCCTCGTTGGTAAAGGAATATAATGAACTAAACATAAATTTTTGATTTGTAACTATATTAGCAAATATATTCTCTAAGTCAGAAGCATTGGTTATATTACATCTTCCTTTTCCGGTAATATAAATCTTCTTTCCTAACTTTTCATTTTTCTCATATAACTCAACTTTTTTCTTTTTTCTTGCAGCCATGATAGCTGCTATCATACCAGCAGCTCCACCACCTACGACTAGGATTTTATCTTCCACATTAACCATACCTTTCCATAACTCATAATGTGCTCCATTGGCACAAATATATGTGAAAATCTTGATTTTACTCATATATCTTATGGGTTACCTTTTCTTAATCTATCTTTCTCTATCGTAAAATTTTAAACTTCTTTCTTATGAAAAAGAGACCGAACAACACACCCGAAATCGTACGATATTCGTTATGTCTTGCTTAGTCTCCTTTTCCTTACTTCTGCGTTTCCATATATACATGATTGATATCAAATTCAAAATGTCCTGACGCATACGGACCATCCATCACACGAAAAACTACTTTATTATAGGTATCTGATAAATTATCCAGTAAACTTTGTGCTATCGCATCTAAAATTTCAGCTTCAACGGAGCTACCTACATTTTTTACCGGTGGCTGATCTCCTGTAAAACTAACAATGACCATATTCTCATTCGTTGTAACAGAATCAATTCCAATTGTGAATGATTCATCTTCCATAGACTCCACTACCTTATCTACGATTAGTTCCGGTGTTATCTCTGTATCGGAAGGAACCATTGCTATTACGGATATTTTCTCAGCAGTATCTGCACTGATAGAATATATTGAAAGTTCTTTTTCATTTATCTGTATCTCTGGCGTAGCTGGTGTCTGGGTAATTGTCGGAAGTGTGGTCAGTAACGGTTCTTGCTTTTGCTCTAGATTATTAGGACCACTACAACCCCAAACATAAACCATGCAAAGAAATACAACTGAGACTAATCCAACCAATTTCTTGTTTTTCATAATACATGTCTCCTTTATTCATAGCAGGGAATTACTTTCACATGTTTCACATAGAATTCAGTAATTTCTCGAGTATTTATCTTCCCCTAAAGAATAACGGCTAACTATGTCATTTCTATGGTAAAATCACAAAAAGAAAAGAAAAAGCGATTTATTTTCATATTTATTTCATTTTTCCTGTGTTTTTGATAGCTAAAATTCGTCTTCTAATAGGACTCGTAGTAGTAATGTTTTAGCCATCTGCACTGTTTGATTTCTAATTTCATCTCTAGATCCTATTCCTGATAATAATATCGTATGAGTATTTTCTTTGTAATAACAGGAAAGATATACCGTACCAACAGGCTTCTCAGGTGTTCCTCCAAGTGGTCCTGCAATTCCAGTTATCGAGATAGAAATCGAAGCATTTGCTGCCTTTGCTGCTCCCCTTGCCATCTCACCTGCGGTTTGTTTACTGACAGCACCATATGAGGAAAGTGTCTCACGGGTTACACCAATACATTGTTCTTTTGCTTCATTAGCATAAGTTACAAAACTTTGATTAATGACATTAGAAGCACCAGATACATTAATCATATTTGCCATAAATAGTCCACCAGTACAAGATTCCGCGGCCGTTAAAGTTAGACCTTTCTCATTCATGATACCAATCAGTAAAGATTCTAATGATTCTTGCTCCGAAAAAGTATAAATACTAGCTCCAAACTTCTTTTTTAATTCCTCTTTTATGGAATACTCCCATAATTCGTTTTCTTTCTTATCTTTTAGAATCTTATTAAGATAGATTTTGACATCTAGCACTTCTCCAAACTGTTCATCTTTCAGTGATCCTTCGCACACGTTTGGAACCCTTCTAACTTCCATAACATCTGTTGATATTGTCACGAAAGAATCTTTATTTAAAAGTTCTTCTATCTCCTCTTCTAGTTTATTCTTCTTAATACCACATAGTTTAACCACAAGAGATGAAAGCATACTATCTGAGGAAGGTGACTTTTTTGATCTCATATCATGTAGTAACTCATGAGAATTATCTTTCCAATCAGAAAGAAAGTAATAAGTCCTTCCTATTATTTCCAATGTTATCCCATAGGAATTTTGCATTACTGTAGTATTCTTAGAATTTTTTTCTAATGTCTTTATCAGATTTTCTCGTTCTTCTTCATTAAATCCGATGAATAAATCAAAGTCGGTATTCGTATCTAATTTATTATCACATTCGCATACATCATAGACAGAATCATATCTAAGAAGAATAAATCCTTCCTTTTGTAGTTGCTGTATTAACTGAATCAACTTTTCATGGATTGTTAAATCATGAATACTTTTATTTATTTTATGAACAATATGATACTCCATTTAACCCCCATTCTGGCACTTTCGTACCTTTTAGACAATAACTCATCGTTTCTAATTACCGTGTAAACTCCCATAAGGAAGTGATACATAAAACTCTTATAATTCTATATTTTTAAGATAAAGTTTTTCTATGATAGAAATTCACACTCTATCTAAATCATAAAAAGATGGTCTGACTTCCTTAATGTAAGCCGACCATCCTTTCTCAACGATTCTACATATCAGTAGAAAACAATTTTACTATTTCGTTCCATCCAAAAGGATATAACGATTTTTGTAAAGGTAATCTAAGAGGGAAATTACAGTTAACCCAAATGCTAACCATAAAAAAATCTGTTCTAAAACATTGAACAGCGGTAAGCTGGAATCAAAGATAAATAAGACACACATAATCATTTGTGCTGCTGTCTTAAATTTTCCCCAATAGCTTGCTGCAATTACTAGCCCATTATCAGAAGCTACTAGACGAAAACCACTAATAATAAACTCTCTCGCTATGATTACGATAACTATCCAAGCTGGTACTGTCCCAAATTCCACGAAGCAAATTAATGCGGAGGAAACTAATAGTTTATCCGCTAAAGGATCCATGAATTTACCGAAATTTGTTACAAGATTATATTTTCTAGCCAGATAACCGTCCACAAAATCAGAGAAACATGCGATTACAAATACGGTTAAGGCAATGTATTTACCATATGGTATTCCTGGCCATAACATCAGTATTAAAAACACTGGTATCATGATAACTCTAAATATTGTAATCTTATTTGGCAGATTCATAACTTCCTCCTTAAGCCTACTCGGCTGTCCCTATTAAATCATATTCTTTTGCTTCAGTCACAGTAACCTCCACAAACTCACCAGACATAAGTTCATCTTTGGTGTGTACAAATATATAGCCATCAATGTTTGGAGCGTCCATATAAGTTCTTCCAATGAAGATTCCTTCTTCTACAAGTTTTCCTTCAATGATTACCTTTAATTTACGCCCAACCATTGCCTTTGCTCTATCAAAAGCAATTCCTTGTTGAATTTCCATCAGTTCTTTTTGACGTGCAACTTTCACTTTTTTCGAAATCTGATCCTTCATCTTCGCTGCTGGTGTATCCTCTTCTTTCGAATAAGTAAATACTCCAAGTCGCTCAAATCTCATATTGCGAACAAATTCTTTCAATATCTCATGGTCTTCCTCAGTCTCTCCAGGGAACCCTGTAATTAATGATGTTCTAAGAGCGATATCTGGAATTTCCTTACGAAGTTTTGCAATGAGATGTTCTAATTCCTCACGATTCGTTCTACGTCCCATACGCTTTAGAATATTATCAGAAGCATGTTGAATTGGGATATCAAGATAATGGCAGATTTTTGGTTCTGTCTTGATTACATCAATCAACTCGTCATTAATCTCTTCTGGGTAACAGTATTGAATTCTTATCCATTCAATTCCATCAATTGCACAAAGCTTACGAAGTAGTTCAGCTAGCATTTTCCTTCCATATAAATCTACGCCATATACGGTGGTTTCTTGTGCAATAAGGATTAACTCCTTCACTCCGCCTTCCGAAAGAAACTTCGCTTCCTCCACCAATCGTTCCATCGGGACACTACGATAATCTCCTCTGATCTTTGGAATGATGCAATACGTACAATGTTTATCGCATCCTTCTGCAATCTTTAAGAAGGAATAATACCCACCGGTTGTATTAACACGGTTTGTCTTAATCTCTGATAAGTAATCGATGTCTTTGAAAGACTCTGCTCGTTCCCCCCCTAATACCTTATCTATTACCTCTGTAATTGCATCATAACTGGTTGTTCCAAGTAAGGCATCTACCTCAGGAATCTCAGCCAAAATATCGTCCTTATAACGCTGAGCAAGACAACCCGTCACAATAAGTCCTTTTAAACTACCGTTTTTCTTGTATTCTGCCATCTCAAGGATGGTATTAATGCTTTCTTCTTTTGCATCGTGGATAAAGCAACATGTATTTACTACAATAATATCTGCTTCACTTTCATCGTTCGTAAGTTCAAAACCACGGTCTCTAATTAGTCCTAGCATTACCTCGCTGTCAACTAAATTCTTGTCACAACCAAGTGAGATAAAAAATATTTTCATTCTATAAAACCTTTCTAGTTCTTTTCGGATATTAAAATCGTTTCCATATTTTTCTATCATTATTCATAACGACTCTCTTACATATAAGAATTTTCTTAATAGCTAAAATTTGAATTTCTTTCTATAAGCTCCAAAACTTGAAGGAATTCTTATATATAAATTTTCTCCATTACAAATTATTGTAACAGCTTTTAATGGAAATTCAAATAGTAAAAAAAAGATTTTTATATTTTTATAGTTTCTTTATATTTGAAACTTTTTGGCTCCATACACGCAATTGTTCATAAGCATTGCAATTGTCATTGGCCCAACCCCTCCTGGAACTGGTGTAATCGCACTTACGATAGATACCACATCATCATAATCCACATCTCCACAAAGCTTGTTGTTTTCATCACGATGCATCCCTACGTCAATCACAACTGCACCTTCCTTCACATATTCCTTCGTAAGAAATTTCGGTTTTCCAATCGCAACCACTAAGATATCTGCTCTTTTGGTAATCTCAGATAAATTCTTAGTTTTAGAATGGCAAATCGTTACGGTTCCATTCTCTCGAAGTAAAAGAAGTGCCATTGGCTTTCCAACGATATTACTTCTTCCAAGAACAACGCATTCTTTTCCTTCTATCTCGATTCCAGAGCGTTTTAATAACTGGATGATACCAGCTGGAGTACAGGAAAGATATCCTGCCTGTCCAATGCTTAGCGCTCCGACGCTTTCAGGGTGAAATCCATCCACATCCTTCTTCGGATCTATCGTTTTAATTACCTTGTTTTCTTCAATATGGTCTGGCAATGGCAATTGAACAAGAATACCCGTAATATCATCTTTATCGTTAAGATCTCTGATTAAATTTAATAATTCTTCCTCCGTTGTCTCCTCTGGAAGTTCAAAAGCTAAAGAACGAATACCACAATATTCACAAGCTTTCTTTTTATTACCAACATAAACAGTGGAAGCAGGATCTGTACCTACTTGGATTACAGCTAAAGTAACTTCTGTTCCTTTATTTTTTAACTCAGAAACCTCAAGTTTTATTTCATCTTTGATTTCCCCAGAAATTCTTTTCCCATCAATTATCATTGCCATAACACTCTCTCCTCTCTTAATGAAACCAATTTCGTTGTTTATCAGTTAATTTCTCTATATTTAAATATATATTAAATCTTAAACATAACATTTACTACCAAATCACATCATAGGGGCAAATAATCGTAAAATAGATTGAAATAATCTCATTGGGAGCTTTCTCTTAATCTTATCTTCTGTCATATGAATACTTTGTTGCATTGTTTGTATGAAATCTTTTTTAATATCGAGAATTGTTTTGTTACGATACATATATACTCCACATTCGAAATGAAGATACAGGCTACGATAATCCATATTGATAGTTCCTACCGTAGCAATCTCATCGTCACACACAAAACTTTTGGCATGTAAGAAGCCTGGTTCAAATTGGTATACTTTAATTCCCGCTTTCACAAGTTGTTCGTAATATGACTGTGTAACCGCAAACACAATTTTTTTATCTGGAATGTTAGGTGTAATAATACGGACATCGACTCCTCGTTTACTAGCTAAACATAGCGCTGTCATCATCTCATTATCAATGATTAGATATGGAGTACAGATATAAACATAATCCTGAGCCATATTTATGATGTTAAGATACACATTCTCCCCAACATTCTCTTCATCTAACGGAGAATCTGCATATGGCTGAACAAAGCCGTAAGTATCTTTTCCCTCATTCATGTCCAAAAATTTTTGGTAAAGAGTAGCATCCGGAGTAAAGTCTTTTAAATGATCGTTCGAGGAATGAAATGCATTCCAAGTGGTTAGAAACATTGTTGTAAGGCTAAATACAGCATCGCCGATTAAGCGAATGCCTGTATCCTTCCAATACCCAAAACGATTTTTCTCATTAATATACTCGTCTGCTAGATTAATCCCACCAGTAAATCCTATCGTACCATCAATCACCATAATTTTACGATGGTCTCGGTGGTTCATTACTGCGGAAAATATAGGTATCACAGGATTAAAGACAACGCATTTTATATTGTACTTTGCTAATTCCTCACCGTACTTATATGGAAGTAAGGTTAAGCAACCAAAGTCATCATAAATTAAACGAACATCGACTCCAGCTTTTGCTTTTTCCTTTAATATCTCAAGAATCTCATTCCACATACGGCCTTCCCCAATGATAAAATACTCTACAAAGATAAACTTCTCAGCATTCCTTAACGCTTCTAACATATCTGGAAAGTTTTCCTCTCCACTTTCGTAGTATTTTACCAAGGTATTGCTATAAACCGGATACCCAGAATTATTTACTATATATCCTACCTGTCCACGTACTTTCTTGTCAATACCCTCGATGGTATTTAATACCTCTTTTTCTTGCATTATCTCTTTTGATAATCTCTTCCAAGAAGCATCAATCTGCGTACGCATACGTCTTGCAGGCTTTTTTCCTCCAAGCATCCCATACAATAATCCACCTAAAATAGGAAATGCAAGGATAGGTATACTCCACGCAAGCTTATAAGCAGGATTATCATTCCGATTAATCACTAAGATTAATGCAATAAAACTCAATACTTGAAGTACAATTTGTATCCACCAGGATTCACTGGTGAGATTTAGCATAAACGTTATGAACCATACCGTCTGTATTAATATCAAAACACCAACAATAAAGATTCGGCTTAATAATAATTTCTTAATTTTTCTCAATCAATCGCCTCCTTTGTATCCCTTCTTAAGCATTCCCCACTTCGAAACATTATAGAGCATTCGATAAAAACAATCAATAAATTTTACGAATCGATCGTTGTTTCATAAAACTCCTTATCACAAATATATAAAAAATCAGAGTAGGCTCTTAATTTGTCTCCAAATAGATAGAACCATACTCTGTTTTTTTAAGAAATGATCTAGTTTCTATAATAATTAATTAAACAACCCTTTAAGATAATATCACGTTCATCATCCGTTAATTCCCCAAGAGTCAGAGCAAACTCCTTCATCTCATCATTTACTACATAAGCCTTTATCTCGTTTTCTCTATTCTCTATCGCTTTCTTAATATCCTTAATAAATAGATAATCTCCATTCTTAAATGGAATCTCTTCTTTCCAAAGGAATGGAAGCATACCCCAGTTAATCAGATTACTACGATATCTCTTGGTAGCATATTCCTTAGCAATATTCGCAAGACCACCAAGTACTTTTTGGCAGCTTGCAGCTTGCTCTCTTGCCGAACCATCTCCTGGCTTAACTGCATAAATCACACTACCGATTTCAGTCACTTTTGGATCTATCGCAAACTTCTCATTAATCTTAGTGAATACCTCTTTTATCTCCGAATTAGCGTTGTAGATATCCTCTACGGAATCTGCTGTCTGTCTAGCCTTCTCAGCAAGTTGAATCTCTTTCGCACGACCTACATAAGCTGGATCTTTTCTGGATAAAGTAAACTCTGCTAACCCTAAAGGATTAGAGCGATAAGAAGAGGTTTCACCAGATGGAATTAATTCATCAGTAGTTGTTACTGGATCATGTATTACTGAGACAACCTTTAATACTAAGTCATCTGTAAGGCTTTCCATGGCAGGCCAATCTACAATTCCAGGACCAAATTTAATCTCTGCTGTCTTATCTGGCTTACCCACACCATCATACACACGATTTTCATAAATCTTACGATCAAAGAAATAACGAGGCTTTGCAAAATTAACATCAATATCCTCCGCTGAGGTTAAATACCCCTGATTTGCAGCAGTAGCTGCGATGGAACGCGCATCCATAAGCGCTACCGATGCAATCTGACCATTAGTAATCTTAGAACCTTCACGATTAGGGAAGTTTCTAGTGGAATGACGTATACTTAATCCATTGTTTGCCGGAACATCTCCAGCTCCAAAACATGGTCCACAGAAGGCAGTACGTATCGTTGCACCAGTCTGCATTAACTTCGCAACAGAACCATTCTTCACAAGTTCCATAAAAATTGGCTGACTTGCTGGATAAACGCTTAAGGAGAATTCATCCGCACCGATATATTTACCATTTAAAATATCAGCTGCATCACAGATATTTTCAAAGCCACCACCTGCACAACCTGCAATGACACCTTGTTCAATGTATAATCTGCCATTACGGATTTTGTCTCTTAAGGTGTAGTTTACTTTATTGTTATCAAGACTTACCAAGGCTTTCTTCTCAACCTCAAAAAGTATATCAGAAAGATTTGCATTCAGCTCTTCGATAGTGTAGACATTGCTTGGATGGAATGGCATAGCAATCATTGGTTTGATTTCTGATAAATCAACATAAATCATACCATCATAGTAAGCAATCTCACCAGGTGCAAGTTCTTTATATTCTTCTACACGGTTATGAATATCATAAAACTCTTTTACCTTTTCATCCGTTACCCAGATGGAAGAAAGACAGGTTGTTTCTGTCGTCATAACATCGATGCCAATACGATAATCCACACTTAAATTCTTGATTCCATCACCGATGAATTCCATTACTTTATTGTTTACATAACCATTCGAAAAGACAGCACCAATGATAGCTAAGGCAATATCCTGTGGTCCAACACCCTTTCTAGGTGCTCCAGTTAGATATACGCCCACAACTTTTGGCATAGTAATATCATAAGTTTTACTTAATAATTGTTTAACGATTTCTGGACCGCCTTCGCCCATTGCCATCGTTCCTAGCGCTCCGTGACGAGTATGACTATCAGATCCAAGAATCATCTTACCGCCACCAGCTAACATCTCACGAGCAAATTGATGAATGACTGCTTGATGAGGTGGTACATACATACCACCATATTTTTTAGCACAAGAAAGGCCAAACATATGATCATCTTCATTAATAGTACCACCAACTGCGCATAAGCTATTATGGCAATTTGTTAAAACATAAGGAACTGGGAATTCTGTTAAACCACTTGCACGTGCTGTCTGAATAATTCCTACAAAGGTAATATCATGAGAAGTAAGTTTATCAAACTTAATTTTAAGCTTATCCATGTTGCCAGAAGTATTATGTGCAGCTAATATCTCATAAGCAATTGTGTTTTTCGCTGCCTCTTCTTTTCTTACATCTTTTCCAGTCTTTCCCTTAAGGATTTCTAGTGCCTCTGAATTTTCTTCAATAATTGTCTGGCCATTTAGTACATATGCGCCTTGATCCAATAATCTAATCATACATTATCCTCTTTTCTGCACACCCATTCATGCGTGTGCTTTTCTGCGCTTTCTAAGTTTGTGGTTGCAGTGAAGATACAAACTTGCTATGTGAAAGTTCTTTAATTATTAAAATAATCATTCTTTCACTTAGTGAATGTCCTATCACTTTTATTACTCTTTATCGTTTCACCGTAATACAGCATAAACTTTTTAGATAAGAGGAATCACGAATGATTCCCCTTTAAATTCACTACTTTTTCTCAAATTCCATTACTTGTTCTTCATCACAAAATGTACTTAAGCTTCCTCTGCCTTCCTTTGCTTTTACATACATGGTAATGACACCATCTTCATCTTCATTAAATTCGATTGTAATCTTACCAGCAAAGTTAGTAAAGAAAACACCATTATGATTGAGAATGCCTTCTTCTCCCTCGAAATACGTTTTGGAAATTAGTCCTGAGTTTGTCCCCATAAGAGGAAGTCTCGGGAATTCTGTTTTGATTTCTTCCCCTGCTCCAATAGGAGAATCGAAGAACACATCAGAGGAGTAGTTCACCTCATCACTACTAAATAATAATTGAAGCTGTGTAATGTTTTTACTTGTATTATTTACTATGTGCAATTTGTATTTCTGAGATGCTTCAACTACCATGAAAACAAAAGAAAGAACAAGAACAGCAGCTACAATCCCACCAAGGATTATTAATTTCTTCTTTTTTTCCTTCAAGGTCTCTTGATTTGTTGCTTTGGTTGCTTTTGTTGCTTTGATTTTCTTCATCGATGTAACCATTCCTTCCATATCTAAAACCTTACCGTATATAATAACGGCTCTATTTATATTAATATGAAGCGATAGAATAATCAAGTAGTTTCATAAAATATACATAAAAAAGTATAGAAAAGTTTATACTAGATAGTTTGTATCCTATGATACTTTTCGCTCTTATTCATCGGCTACATTACTCTAATATCCTGACGGAAGGAGACTTCGTGTAATTCTTCCTTCTCTGTCATTCTTCCTTTACTGTCATTCTTCCTTTACTGTCATTCTTCCTTTACTGTCATTCTTCCTTCTCTGTCATTCTTCCTTTACCCAAAACTTTATATTATTCTCTCTACAAATTCGCCGGATGACAAAAAAGGCGATACAGGACGATAATACCGTAACTGATATATTACTAATACACATAACCAATCCGCAGCTTTTTGCTCCTAAATTCGTGAATTTCTGTAAAGCATATAGTACTGGAATACGAAACGCAAATACCCGACAAAAATTAATAAGCAATGTATATTTTGTATATCCAAATCCTAATAATAAAGAAATTACTGCTGCATTAATACCAAGAGGAATACAGCTTCCGATACACTCCATCTTATACATTTCAATAATCATGTTTTGAAACTCAGTGTCAAAACCACTAGAAGAACTTGCAAAAATAAAACTAATTGGTTTTAAGAAAATCAATGTCGTAATCAATCCAATCACACCTATTATTAGATTAATTGCCAATACTCTCTTAAAAGTGTCTAATGCTCGTTTTACTTGGTTTGCTCCAAGGTTTTGGCTAATGATTGCTGCTCCACTTTCCTGAAATCCATTCTGTGGTCCAGTTGTAACACCACCGATATTATTTGATATACCAAGTGCTCCAACCGCCAAAGGTCCATATTGCCCACTCATCGAATTTACAATTACTTTACCAAAGGAAAAGGCTGCCTTTTCTACCATAACCGGACCAGATAACGTAAGCATTGGGCCGATGACGGATTTTTTTAAACTAATACTTTTTAAGGAGAAGCCAAAAGCATTTCCCTTCTTATTTAGATTCACAAATGCAGCAATCAACATAACAGACTGAGCAACCACATTCGCAACTGCTATCATCTGAATATCACCATTTAACACATACACAAATAATGCTGTCAAAGAAAGCTTCACTACAATTATCATCAGATTTAATTTTAAAATTCGTTTGGTATTTCCTCTTGCACGTTCAACTGCTATGTATACGTTATTAATATAGGTAATCACCATTGCGAATAATTCTATTGAAAAATACCTACTCCCAATTCCAATTAATTCTTTTGGAGTGTTCGCAAATCGTAAAATCGTCCCTGAAAATGGTATCATTGTTAGAACTACAAGTCCCAGTATACCACATAAACCTAAGAGACTGTTTACCCTTTTCTTCACCATCTCAAAGTCACCAGCACCATACGCCTTACTAATTTCAAGGCTGCCACCGATAGCGAGTCCTCCACCCACTGCAGATAGTAAACTGTTAATCTGAGACAGATATGCTACTGCTGAAACAGACTCTGCACTAATATGAGAGGCCATCATTGTATCTAGTAATCGAAAAACCAAACTTAATGTTTGATATAGCGCTAGTGGAAATCCTACAGAAAATACTACTTTCCACAGATTTCCATGCAATGCGAACTCACGAAATCGTTCGTCCTTTTTTGACAACCCCACCTTAGCCATTTTGAAACTCCTTTCGTCACCCATCCTACTCTCTCCAGATGTCATACTTCCCTAGGATAGTACAATTTGTCTAAGGATACCTTGATTTTCTTTTCATTATTTATTAAAATACAGATATCTTGCCATTATAGTCAGATTCTAGTATAATAAAGGTATAAGATAAAAAAAATAGCTTCAAGCTTCCTCATACCAACCCTACTTCGACAACTATTTCTGAATTTAGAAAGTGTGAAGTAATAAAGGAAAGCTAGACTAATTGGGTTAACAGCGAAGAACGATTCCATATTTAATTGATATAGAAAGGGAGTATGAAATGGACTCTAATCAAGGATTAAAGATTACAAGAATCAAACGTGATCCATATTTTAGCATGAAAGATGCTCATCTACATAATTTTTATGAAATGTACTATTTACTTTCTGGTACAAGACGTTTTTTTGTTAATGATACAATTTATAACGTCTCCAAGGGAGAACTCATATTAATAGAAGAAGGTGCTCTTCATAGAACTACATACATCTCAGGCGGTTCTCATGAACGAATTTGTATCACCTTTTCTGAAACCTTTTTAGATCCCTTGTTTCAAGAGTTTGGAAAAGAGGCTGTATTAAAGAGCTTTTCTCAACCACATGTACGAATTCCTCAAAGCAGACGAGAATATTTTGAAGACTTAATCTCAAAAGCTCATCGTGAAATGATATACCAGGATACCTATTCCCTCTATCTGGCAAGTAGCCATGTGTATGAGCTGATTTTATTTATCTTAAGGCTGAACTCTATTACGAAGCAAGATAACATTACTCCGTATGATGCTTCCCCTGATGATCAAATCATGGAAAAGGCAGCAAAATATATATGTAGTAATTATCAATCACCATTGACCTTAGAAGAAACTGCAACTTATTGCAATATGAGTGCTACTTATTTTTCGAAGAAGTTTAAGGCAGTGACAGGATTCGGATTTAAAGAATATCTCATTAATATTAGAATTCGAGAAGCCTCTAGGCTTTTGCTTCATACGAAATTACCGATTACAGAAATCGCATTATTGAGTGGATTTAATGATAGTAATTATTTTGGTGATGTGTTTAAACGTATGAAGGGAATTTCACCTTGTAAATATCGGAAAAACAAAGAATTAGTCTAAAAAAAGCCTATCTTAGCTCCACTTCTATTCGATAGAAACAAGCTAAGATAGACTTTTTTATCTACTACAATACCGCCAATAAATAAATTAGCGTCATCATAAGACCAATACTAAACATTAACAAACCAAAGGAAACACTTCTTGTCACCAAGCGGCTTGTTCTGTTTACTTCCTTATGACTTAACGCAAAGAAATTAACAAACGAAGTCTTGATTGGTCGTTTCTTTAAGATGTAACGATTCAAGAATTTTACAATATCATCCATGATAGTACCAAGGAAGTACGTAAATCTGGTTCCAACCTCAATTGGTCGTTTTTTCCTCGAAGGACGAAGAATCGTGTTACTTACCACATAGATAATTCCGTCCAATAATTTATCGAATAATCTTAAGATAAACGCAAGCACGAACATCAGTAACTGCATTATAATCGGACGATAAACCGAATCTTCTATATCCATCCAACTTGGCCAGCAGTTTACATAAACCTTCTTGCCTTTTTCGTTCTTTCTCATCAAGCATGTACGGATAAAGCCAAAGTAAATGATAATACCAATCGCAATCGATATCAGACCGCCAGATAGATTCCCTACAGAATAATAAGAAACTTGATGTGCTGGAGAATGTCCATGTACAAATTCCTGCATCGTATCAGCAATCCTATCCATCGTTACATTTGGAAGTATGCCTAAGACTGGAAGTAGCACTGCACTTCCTACCAAAGCGAATGAAGTTGTCTTATTCATATAACTTCCAGAATGCATAGTCCTTAGTTCTTTTTCTTCATTCTCTTCAATAAATAAAGCAACAAATAGTTTTATCATATACGCTACGGTAAGTCCACCAGTAATTAAGAATATCCATTCAATGACATTGAAAAACATAACCTCTGAGGTTCCAACTACCATATCCTTATATTCAACGATACTTTCATGTAGCAAAGTTTTACTAACATAACCGTTCCATAGAGGAATTCCTCCGATTCCTAATGCTCCCATTAAGAAAGCAAACAAAAACGCAGGTTTCCCCTTTCCAAAGCCTCTAATCTTATTTAAGTCAAGCTCATGCAAATTCATAAATACGACTCCAGCTGCAATAAAGAGAACTAGCTTAATTAGAGAGTGATTCACCATATGAAGCATCGTGCCTCGTACTGCAAGTGAATTATGTTCTCCAAGGAGTCCCATCATTCCAATCCCGACTAAGATAAAACCAATCTGGGACATAGAAGAACAAGCAAGGGTACGTTTTAAATTAACAGAAAATACCGCTAATACCGCTCCACCAAGCATCGTAATAACACCAAGTAATAGCACTACCATTCCCCACGATTTATCATAGAGAAAGATTTGTCCACTTATCACCAAGATACCAAATACACCTGTTTTGGTAAGAATACCAGATAGTAACGCTGAGGCTGGTGCTGGTGCCACTGGATGTGCCTTTGGTAACCAAATATGAAGCGGAAACATACCTGCTTTTGCACCAAAACCAAATAACATGCAGCCGCCAGCAACATAAAGTATTGATTTATCTTCTATCGTTTCGCATGCTTCTCTTAGTTTTGCCATCTCTAGAGTTCCAACAGCATGATTTAATAAGAATAGCCCCATTAACATCACCATACCACCAATGATAGCTACTGCAAGGTAAGTTCCCGCTGCCTTTAGCGCTGCTTCATTTTCTTCTTGTGCTACCCATACATAAGAAGTAAGGGACATCACCTCAAAGAAAATGAAAGTAGTAAATAAATCAGCAGATAAGAATACACCTACGGTTGCAGATAACGTAACTAGCCAAAAGAAATAGAATCGATTTCTATTGCGATAATGAGCAAAATACTGTTTTGCAAATAAAGTTGCCATCATCCACATGAATGCTGCTATTAATGTATAGACAGCACGGAATCCATCCAAAGAAAAGGATAATCCTCTTGCACAAAAATTCGGTTCAAAAAATGTATATTCCATTCCATTATAAACATTAATTCCAAGATAAAGCAATGTACCAAACTCAACGATAGTGACAATTGCTACAAGGAAGTCACGGAATGTTTTGTTCTTACGTCCAATCAAATACCCTATCAATGCACCAAGTAATGGCCATATGACAGGGAATAATAAGATGATATTTCCTTCCATACTAATCTCCATTCTGTCGCTATAGTGTGAAAAATCCTGGTTATTCACACTTTATAACATGCTTCTTAGTAGGTGTGAAAGAACTTCGTCCTTTCACACTAACTTCCTATTTCTTTAGAATAATCCTGACGCAATGTCAGTTAAATAATCCACTAACGGAATCGAGCAAAATCCGAATACTACAATGGCGATACAAAATACAATTAGCGGTAATTTCATAAGCCAGTTTGGATCTTCTACATCTTTCACACTTTCCATATCAAAATCGTTGCCTGGGAAGAACGCCCTTATAATAACAGAAAATAGGTAAATCGCTGTCAATAACGCAGAGATAATTAAAACATAGATACCAGCAACTGCTAAGAAAGATCCTTCCGATGCTGCTGCAGTTGCAAGATTATATTTACTAATAAAACCTGCAAGCGGTGGAACACCAATTAGTCCAAGTGCTGCTACAGAAAAACATCCCATTACTACTGGCATCTTCTTACCGATACCACGAATTTCGTAGATGTATTCTCTTTTTGTTTTATATAAAATTGCACCACCACAGAAGAACAAGGTAATCTTGATTATCGCGTGAAATACCATATGAGTTAAGCCACCACGTAATCCCATTGGTGTCATTAAAGCAACACCAAAGATAATGTAAGAAAGATTACTTACTGTAGAATACGCCAAACGACGTTTCAGATGCTGTTCTTTTACTGCCCTTGAAGAACCATATAAAATAGTAACCAATGCAAAGATAAGAATAACATTTTGTGCCCACGTTCCATGTAAAAAGTCAGTACCAAAGCTATAATACGTAATTCTCATAATTGCGAAGGCACCTGCCTTAACAACGGCTACCGCATGGAGTAATGCAGTTACAGGAGTCGGTGCAACGGAAGCAGTTGGTAACCATCCATGAAATGGGAAGATGGCTGCTTTCACACCAAATCCTAGGACCGCTAAAACATAAACAAAGCGAAGAAGCTGATCTTTATTTCCAATGGCTTCATAATTTAGTACACCACCATATACAAAATCCATTCCGTTTCCGTAAGCAAGAATAAAGATAAAGCCAATAAACGCAAAGGCTGCACCACCAATGGAATAAAAGATATACTTACGTCCTGCAAGAATTGACTTTTTATCCATAGAGTGCATTACTAATGGTAAGGTAATCAATGTAAGCATCTCATAAAACATGTATAACGTCATTAAATTCGACGCAAAGGCAATCCCCATGGTAATTCCATAAGTCATGGTGTAAAAGGTGAAAAATTTATTTTCCTGCTTCTCATGCTTCATATATTCAAAGGAATAGAGTGTAGCAATCGGCCATAGAGCTGCAATTAATCCAGCAAATACGCTACCAAGTCCATCTACATGAAAAGAAACTTCCAATCGTCCAGCCAGATTAATTGCCTGAAAGGTCCCTTCTGGGCGATTTAACAGGATATAAAATGTGACAAGTGAATTGATTAGTACTACCGCCATAACATACCACTGTCTTGCAGTTCGTTTCTTAAAATGAAACAACGGAATCAGCGCCCCGAACAGTATCGGTAGTACGACCGGTAATATTATATATGTTAAGTTCATAACCGTCTCCTTATGTTAGCCAAATAGGGTGGATGATAACTTTGCTACGACAGAAAGAAGGTAATTTGGAAACATACCGAGTAATACCGCAGCTAAAGCTAGAATCATCATTGGCACTGTCATCAATTTATTTGGCTCCATGTTCTTATGTGTACTGTAATCATAATCTGCGCCTGGGAAGAACGCTTTCATCGTGATGGTAATTAAGTAACCTGCTGTTAATAAAGCACTTACCAATAACACAATTGGACCTATATAAGAAATAGAACCAATCGGAGCATTTAAGCTTCCCTCTGCAAGATACCATTTACTTAAGAAGGCACTGGTTGGAGGAATACCAATTAACGTCACGGAAGCTAAGGTAAAACACCACATAGTGATTGGCTGCTGTTTTCCGATACCAATAAGTTCTGATACCTTTTTCTTGCCAGTCTTATATATAATTGCACCGGCAGTTAAGAATAATAAGTTCTTTACAATGGAGTGAAATACTACATGAAGTAAAGCACCGGAAAGAGCTGTTGCGTCTAATACTGCAACACCAAATAGGATATAAGAAACCTGACTGACGGATGAATAGGCAAGTCGTCTCTTTAACCCCTGTTCTTTATATGCCATCATAGATCCCATTAAAATCGTTAGTAACGTAATTCCAAGGAAAGCATATTGCACCCAGGTACCTCTGATAAAGTCATCTCCAACGATATAGTAGATCAAACGAATGATTGCTAATACACCCATTTTAGTTACATTACCAGACATTAATGCGGATGCCGGCGCTGGTGCTACAGGATGCGCTACTGGCAACCAGCCATGAAGTGGGAAACTACCAGCTTTACATCCAAAACCTATAATCATTAAGAACACAACAACAAGAAGTCCCGCTTCTTTCCCTTCCACTAAGCTTTGATTTAATACTCCACCCGGAGTGAACGTATAGCTTGTTACATAAGGGCTTAAATAGAAAATGCCAGCCAACGCTAAGAAAGCACCGCCCATGGAATAAAAGAGATATTTAAAGGTAGCTTTAATGGCCTCTTTCGTTAAAGTGTGAATAACAAAGCCAAAAGTACTTAATGTCATTAACTCATAAAACAAATACATGGTAACTAAATTTCCAGAAAAACAGATACCAAGGAGTGCTGCAAGCGCTAAAAAAAAGAACAAATGATATCTTTCTTCATTTTTCTCATGCTTTAAATATTCCATTTGGTAAATAGCAGAAACTACCCACATTAAGGATGTTAGAATTGCAAAGAACATTCCCATACCATCCAAATAAAATCGAATCGGTATATCTTTCGTTAACCAGAATAATGTGATCCCTGCTTCTCCAACACTTGATAGATAGATTACTACACCTGCTGTTATCATACTAATCAGAATAACAAAACCACCTCGAATGGAACGATTGATATTCTTGCCCTTTAGGGCATAGAGAAGTAGCCCCGAAACAACTGGCAGTAGAATCGGAATTAATAAACTATAAGAATTATTCATGTTACATTCTCCCCCTACGCAAACATCTTAAGTCCCACTTCGATTGCATCCATAATTGGATTTGAAAAGATACCTAATACGAAGTTGAGTACAATAAAAAACACCATTGCAACAGAAAAAGTTACCGCTGGCTTATAGCCAGGAACGATAAAGTGCTCATTTCTAGGTGTATAGATAGAAATTACCGCACGTATAAAATATACAGCATTTAATATCGTACTAATTGCTAAGATAACCATACCGATCGCCATCTTTGAAGTACTGGCATTCACTGCGGCTTCTGCAAAATAAACCTTGGAAGTAAACCCTGCAAACAGAGGAATACCAACCATGGATAAGGCACCTACAGTAAAACCAATACCTGCAATTTTATTTCGATAACCAGATCCTTTTAAATCCGTGAAATCCTTGCTGTTACCAGAGACTTCAGACAAACCACTCGCTGCAATAAAGAGCATGGACTTTGAAGCCGCATGAGATAAAATATGAAATAATGCAGCCATCATTCCAGCCTTGGTTCCAAGTCCAATTCCCATGTAGATATAACCAATCTGAGCTACTGAGGAAAAAGCAATTAATCTACGAATGTCGTGTTCCTTGATTGCACTCAGAGATCCCATTAACATACCAATCACTGCAAAGAAGAACAGTGCATTTGTTATCTTATGGTCAATCATTACATCCATCCCTATAACACGATAAAAAATCTTAATTAATAAGAAAATATATGCTTTCGAAACTAAACTGGATAAGATTGCACTCGATGATGGTGTGGAAAATCCATATGCATCTGGTAGCCAGGAATGGAACGGAAACAGTGCACTCTTTATTGCTAGACCAACACAAAGAAGTGCAATCACGACCGTAAGAGGAATCTCATACTGGCTTCCTGGAAGAATCTGTGCCACTGCCTCTTTAATGTTTGACATTAACAGATGCCCGGAAAGGTCATAAAGCATAGAAAGAGCCATTAAAATTAGACCAGAACCAAGCAAACTCATAATCATATATTTCGCAGCCGCTACTAAGGAATGTCCGTTGTTACGAATCATAATCAGAGCACATGCAGCAATTGTATTAATTTCTACAAACACATACGCAGTAAAAAGGTCATTTGTGTAGATGATAGCAAGAAGTGAGCTTAACATTAAATCAATCATAACAAAGTATAAATTTGTCTTTTCTTCCTCTACATCTTTAAATATACGTTTCATTCCACCACATAAGGATAACAACATGATAGCGCAAAAGAACACAGCCATTAAACTTTCTAAGACACCAATGCGAAGTTCATTTCCCCATGGAGCTGGAAAATGCCCCATCATAAACGTATAACTTTCTTTCGTCTTCCAGACATAAAAAAGTACCATGCTGTTTAATATTCCAAGAAGACTTACCAAACTAATACACAAACGTTTCGCATTTTTCCCTGACAAAACAGAAGAAACAACGCCTGAAGCAAGACATAAAATAATGCTAATGAAGGGAAAATTCTGTATGAGATGCATTATAAATCCTCCTTCTTCGCTAGCATCGACATCTTATCAATATCTAACGTATGATATCTTCGGTATAGACGAATGGTTAGAGCTAACATTAATGCTGTAACGCTTACTGATACTACAATACCTGTTAGAACAAGTCCCGAAGGTACTGGGTTTATATAATACGCTTGCTCCTCAACCCCATTCGTTAAAATAGGTGCCATTCCCCCTGTAATGTAACCCTTCACAGCTAAGAAAAGATAGATCGCGGTATCCATTATATTAAATCCTAAAATTTTCTTTATCATATTACGATGCAATAACAATGTTGTAAATCCAATACCAAACAGGATTACCGCAACTGCTTCGTAAAAATTCGTTAGTAAATTACCACCCATTGATTACATTCCTCCCTTTCGAAAGAGTGTGTAAAATCCATACATAGTACAAGCAACAACCAGACCAACCGCTACATTAAGAGGTAAAATCAGTCCACTACTTAAGATATTACCAGGAATTCCTTTTGGAATTCCACTCTCTAGGTGATTTGCTCCTGTATAAAAGGAATAACTTTTTGCACATGCATAGAATAATAATGCACCGACCGTTATTCTTTGATATGTTTTATAAGTAAAGAATTTTTCTATCTTTTCATAACCGAATGCATTTAAGTAAAGAATTAGGCCAGCACCAATGATTGCACCTCCTGAGAATCCACCACCAGGGGATAGGTGACCATTTAATACTACATAAATTCCATAGATAATAATTGGTGGTATCAGTAGGGATGCTATCTTTTGTAAAATCTTATCGTTTTTCGGTTCAAACTTACGATCATCTTCCTCAGCTTCTGCTTTTTCCGTAGGTTTTTTTCCATTCTTACTATGGTCAATGCGCAATAGTATTAATACACAACATGCTGCAATGAATAATACATGGGACTCTCCCAGTGTATCAAAAGCACGATAGTCAAGGATCATACCTGCAACAAAATTGATTGCGCCGGTTTCTTCAATACCCTTTTCAATATAGCGTTTTGGTACCTCATTGTTGTTAGGATTTGATGCATCACCAAAGGTTGGAAGATAAGAAACTGTCATTAATAAAACTGATATAATACATACACAGAATAGCACTGCAAGAATTCGATATATATGTGTAAATATTTTAATGCCTTTCGTTTGAGGCCATTTTTCATATTTTCGGTACAATGCCTCAATGCTTCTCTTTCGTTCTTTCTGAATGCGGTCCTCTAAATCAGTTATCGTCGCTTCAAATTGTTCGTTACGCTCTTTATCCTCTTGCGAGGCTTCGCGAATTTCTTCTTCATGTTTTGATAAATTTGGATTATCTGAGATTTCTTCCCCATTTACAAAGCGCTCAATTTTTCTCCACTTACTAGCTTCATAATTTGGATTAAGCTTGCTCATCGTTATCTTCCTCCTTCATCGCGCGTATTTTCTTTAAAGTTACAAAAAATAGAACACTCGTAACTCCGGCACCTACTGCTGCTTCTGTTATTGCAAGATCTGGAGATTTTAACAAAATCCAGATAATGGACATAATTAAGCTATAGGACATAAAGATTATAATAGTAGTCAGCAGGTTCTTACTAAAAGAAACTGCAATTGCACAAACAATTAAAAATAATAGTAAAATAATTTCAAACACTTCCATTATTCTACCACCTCACATTCTTCTTTTAACTTTTTATTTGTTGTAACCTCAAGTCTTGCAAGCAAATGGCTACTAACTGGGCTCGCGAACCACAGAAATACAATGATTAAAAGAAGTTTTAAAGAACCAAAATTCCACCCATTTAATATGATTAGGCCGAAAAGTACAAGTAAAATAGCTAGTGTATCGTTTAACGCTGCTGCATGCATTCGATTCAAAACAAACTTTAGTTTGAATATACCAAAAGTCGCAATTCCAGCAACGATCAAACCACCTAGAATAAAAATTGCTCCTAGTATGAACTGTATCCACTCAATCATTTTTACTTTCCTCCTTCGCTTTTTCTATTCTTTCTTGGTATACACCTAGGTATACCTTAGTTAATACGACGACTGCAAGGAAGCTTATCATAGCATAAATAATCGAAACATCAAGAAGATATCCTTCCTTCATGTAAATTGCAAGGATAGCAATTATCATAATCGTCATAGTTCCAATCATATTAATCGCAACAATACGGTCCGCAATCGCCGGTCCAATGATTGCACGAATGAGACAACAAAAAATCATAATCGCCAATAGAATAATTGCACCCAAATACAAATATTCATATGCACTCTCTAATGCCTGCATCTGCCTTCCTACCTTTCTTCCATTTTCTTTAACTGCTTTACAAATACTGAAGAATCTATTCCTTTTGCAAGCTCCTTATCCAGGCAATGAACTACATATTCATCTTCCTCTAACGTCACTGTAATTGTTCCTGGCGTTAATGTAATGGAATTTGCCAGAGTTACTCTAGATGATTCTTTTTTTAGATCCGTTTTAAAATGAATCAATTCTGGTTCAATCTCATAACGAGAGGACAGAATCAGAGACATCACTTGAAAATTCGCTTTTGCAATTTCACAAATTAATGTGAATACATATCGAATCCCAAAAAAGAAATTTTTAAATAAACGTAGCTCTGATCTTGGATTGTAGTCCATGAACTTACAGATAAAATAGAACATAGCTAAAGAAATGAAGAATCCGAACACTGCAATTTCAATTGTCAGACGTCCATTAAAGATTACCCATAAAATAAAGAATAACAAGAACATATTTTTTTACTCCTTTTTTTCTTATGTACAATCATTCTTAATATAAAGGAATCGATATGATGATATGATTCCTACCCTAAATTAGGAAAATGATTGAACCTTCACCTTAGTTTCTTCCCATTTTATATATATTTTGTATTGATACAAAATCCAACTAATGTTACCACTAACGTTTCATAATGTCAATGAACGATTTTCTACCAAGGGTGTAACATACTTGTAAGTCTTGAAACATCATACAAGTTCCCCTAAAAATAGTATAATTACTACTTTTACTGTAGGTTATCTTAAATTTTTCTACCAAAAGAAGGAATAAAATGCATGAAAATAAGACAAGAACAAACGAAAATTCATACAGCATTAATAGCTTATTATAGAATTCCCGATATTTCTCGTCTTATTTTAGGAAACACTTATTCTTAAGTAATACTTTTATAACATAAAGATTCGTATTAACTTACTTTTATTTATACTTCCATTTTGTCATTTGTATTAGTTTCCTCATTTTTTATCTCCCAATGGATTAAAAACGTTAAAGAAGCTCGTAATAATATTATACCGCCAACGATAAGGACTTCCTTAAAGTCTCTTAAAACTACCGTACGCAATATCTCACTTCCAAGCTTAAACTCTAGCCCCATTGCCATACCTTTCGCAAGATTTAGCCTGGTAAACTCATTTTTCCGGAAATACTGGAATACCCCTCGGATACCCGATATAATCAAAACTAATACACCTATATACTCAAATAACAGTATAGCTATTTCTACGATGACCATTAACGTTTCATGCAAAAATTCCATGGCCTTCCCTTTCTACTGGACCCATATTTTTCTTATGCTTGCTAATTATGATAAGCAATTTTTTAGGATATTAATTACATCTTCTTTCTTTAAGGATACATAGGCGTTCTCTAAGCCACCAAATTTTACTGCTTTTTCTGCCATAATCTCTATCTTGGAATCATCGATTCCTACTTCGCTTAACGTCATTGGAATGCCAATTTCTTTAAAGAACTCTTCTGTTTTGTCGATAGCCTTATGAGCCATAGCAAATTTATCTTCTTCCATTGGTAAATCCCAAACATTATGACCGTAAGTTACAAATTGATCTACCGTATCCTGATTTAATATATATCTCATCCAGCGAGGTGTTACTATTGCAAGACCTACACCATGAGTAATATCATAGAATGCACTTAATTCATGCTCAATTGGGTGGCAAGTCCAAGAGTGTTCTTTACCACTACCAGTTAATCCATTTAATGCCATACTGCTCGCCCACATTAAGTTTGCTCTTGCTTCATAATTATCAGGTTCTTGTAAAGCAATCTTACAATACTTAATACAAGCCTTTAAAATTCCTTCCGAAAAGCGGTCTTGAATAAACGCATCCTTTTCTCTACTAAAATATGCTTCAAAAATATGAGACATGATATCTGCAGTTCCTGCAGCTGTCTGAATTGCTGGTAAAGTATAAAGATATGTTGGGTCTAAAATAGACGCTTGCGGAATCATAAGTCTTGAAGAAGTTCCAAACTTCTCATTTGTCTCTAAATTAGAAATAACAGCATTCTTATTCATCTCAGAGCCAGTAGCTGCCAATGTTAATATAGTTACAATTGGTAGTACTTCTTTTATAAGACTTCCATCCAGTACAAGATCCCATGGATCTTTATCATAATAAGCACCCGCTGCAATCACCTTACTACAGTCAATGGTGCTTCCTCCCCCCACTGCAAGTATAACATCAACATTATGTTCCTTACATAATCTTACACCTTCTCGAACCGTTGTAATTCTAGGATTAGGTTCAACCCCAGAAAGCTCGATTATGTTCCAATTTTTTAACAAAGAATATACTTTGTCGTAAATCCCATTTTTCTTAATACTGCCGCCACCATAAACCAAAAGAACGGTTTTACCATAGGCATCCATTACCTCAGGTAGTTGTTCAATCTGATCCTTACCAAATAACATCTTTGTGTAAGCGTGAAAAATAAAATTTTGCATACTAACCTCCATTCCTGCGCAAGTTATCAGCACATCTGAAGTTTGACTTAGGATTCACAGAGTGAACTACTGTCAATCACACCTTCCCTAGCTATCGCGCATATCACTGTTTGTGCCATGTAATATTAACACAAACTTCATAATAAAAAAACTCATATTTTACTTTTTAAAACATCGTTAAAGTAAAATAGTTATAGCTTACGCTATAACTATTTTACCTTGTTTTACTATGAAATTCAAGCAGTGGGAGGAACCACTTATTTCTGTAATAAATTAACATATATTTAGCCTTTTACACTACCAAGTGTAATCCCACGAATAATAAACTTTGATAAAAGAAGATAAACAAAAATTAATGGTAAAATTGTGACTGCCAGCAACATATAAACTTTACCCATATCGAATTTTGCATAATCCGCACTACGTAACTGTGCAACCAAGATCGGCAGTGTTTTCTTCTCATTTGACTCTAATATTAAAGCTGGCATGAAGTAATTATTCCAGGAACCTACAAAGGTAAATATTGCTTGAACTGCCATGGACGGTTTCAAAATTGGGAATATTACTTTATTGAAATTATAAAATTCATTACCACCATCAATACGTGCTGCTTCTACAATCTCAAGAGGAAGGGAGCTCTCCATGTTTTGTTTAATAAAGAAAAATGACATAGGAGCTGCAATTCCTGGAAGAATCAAAGGCCAGAAGGTATCATTTAAACCAAAATCTCTCATAAGATTAACAAAACCTAACGCTGAAACTTGTGTTGGCACCATCATAATCAATAAGATGAAAGTATACGCAAGTTTCTTAAATTTAAAACTATATGCATAGATTCCGTATGCCGTTAACGCTGAGAAGTAAATAGTTAAAAATGCCGAGCAAGTTGATACAAATAAGCTATTTCCTAGCGATCGTAATACCGGCATATTAGGATCTTCATATAAATTTCTAAAATTAGTAACTAAGGATGAACCAGGAAGTAATGTAAAAGAGGATTGTATCTCTGCATGTGATCTTGTTGCATTAATCATCATTAAATAGAAAGGAAATAATGAAATTAAAGCGGCAATGATCAGACAAATATAACAAATAATTCTATGTACTGTTAACCCTGCACTGCTGTTTCTTTTTGAAGTCTTCTTACTCATAATCAGTCTCCTCCTTTCGATTTCTTACGATCACGTAAGGAGAGGAATACGAGAAAACTTAAAATAGCTGCAATAAAGAATAAGATTACAGATACTGCACCGCCCTTACCATAGTTCTTACTGAAAAGATGTTCATTTAATAGCATAATAACTGTTTTAGACGTATTGTTTGGAGCCCCAGATCCAGCAGTTAATAATTGTGGAATATCAAACATCTGAAGACCACCAATCATAGCGGTGATTAAGACATACAGTAAGATAGGTTTTAATAGCGGTAACGTTACATAACGGAACGTTTGAGTTCCTTTGGCACCATCAATCTGAGATGCTTCATAAAGAGAAGTATCAATTCCCATAATACCAGCCATTAAAATAATCGTTGTATTACCATACCACATTAAAAAGTTGATAAATGCAGCTATCCCTCTAACACCACCAGTACTAGAAAAAAATCGAAAGATGGAGGTGCTCTGCATTTCAAAATATTCTTTGTTATTCGTTATATGTGCCAATATCGTATTAATAGGACCACGATCTGAAAAAAGAGCAAAGAATAATACTGCAATTGAGGATGCCATAATAATATTAGGCATGTAAATTACAGTTTTAAAAAAACCGGTACCTTTCAAACGCAGTCTTAAATCTGTAAACCATAACGCAAACAAAAGAGCTAATAATATCTGCGGTATAAATCCCATGAACCAAATAATCAACGTGTTCATCAGAGTTTTTAAAAAGTCACTATTTAGAACTGCTTTATAATTATCGAGACCGACAAAGTTAGGACCAACCTGTGTCAAACCATCTCTATAGTTTTCAAAGAAACTGTTATAAAAAGTTGAAATCAAAGGAAATAATGAAAATATAAAATAGGCAATGAAAAAGGGTGCAATGAAAATATAGCCCCATTTTGCATAACTTACACTTTTTCGTTTTGTTGAAGTAGATTTAGCCATGTCTTCACCTCACTTATGCAGCTGTACTGCAAATAAACCCTTTCCTTGTAGTCATAAGGGATAACCTTGCAATAAGGATGTTCCGATTCATCCTTTTAAGTAGTACCCAGGAGAAATTATGAGAATATAGAATTTCCATCTTTGGTATCGATTTCTTTATCACAAGTACAGGACGAGTATACCCGTCCTGTACTTATGATTAGTAGTAGTTTCTACCTATGTAGAAAACGTTCCTTATCTTGATAATGCTGGGTATTTCTTAAGAGCACTTGTGTAGAAGTTCTCAAGAGCTGTATTATAATCTACAGTTCCATCAAAGTAATCTTTGAATGCGCCCTGGAAGGATTCATTTAATCCCTGATCGTATGGACAAGTCTTGCTCATATCAATCTTCTCAGCTGCTGCTGATAATAAGGTTAAGTGATCCTGGCCATTTAAGAATGCAGAAGTATAACCTTCAGCAATAAGCTCTTTAACAGCTGCTTTGTTGTTAGTATAATCATCTTCACCCTTAGTAATGGACTTCATAACGTCTTTGTCACATGTTAATTTCTTCATAATATCTGCTACTAAATCTGTATTATCACTTCCGTTAGCTGCACAAATCCATGTTCCACCCCAGTAATATGGCTGTGGTCCTTCACAAACTGCCCAGTCACCAAATGCTCCGTTACCTACTTCATACTTACCGCCATCATCTTTCTTAACTTCCATTGAGTAATCACGCATTGTAAATGCAATACCCCATGTGGAATAGAAGTAACCAAACACTGTACCAGTCTTAGACTGTCCTGCACCCCACTCTGTAGACCAAAGGGAAGTCTTAGCATTATATCCTTTATCTGTATAATTCTTTGTCTGCTCAACCCACTTTTGGATATTAGGATCGATAACGATCTTCTTGTTATCATCAACCCATTTACTTGCTACATTGTTAGAGAATGTTCTATAAGCATCGTCATAACCAGAAAGCATTGTGTACTTGCCACCGGATTTTTCATTAATAGTTACTGCTGCCTGATCAAACTTATCCCAATCGCTTAATAATTTCTGGATTTCTACAGGATCGTCTGTACCAAATACTTCTTTCGCCATAGAACGTCTATAAACGAAAAGGCCTGGTGTTGCCTGCCAGGAAACTGCCTTAAGAGCACCATTGCCATCCGTAGCGATGTCCTTGGTGTACTGATATTGATTGGAAAGGTCAGCATCGGTTAAGCCAATAGTCTTAACATCAAGAGCTGCATTAGGATCATTTACATACTTAAGAGCATAGTCAGCTTCGATTAAGAACAAGTCTAATTTTTCGGAAGCTTTGTTTTGTCCTGCTAATGCTTCGTCTAACTTGTTCTGGTATGCATTATCCTTTGATGGCGTACTAACCCATTCAATTTCAATACCATCTAACATAGTTCCTGCATTTGGCACATAGTATGTTTCAAAACGTTTTTGGAACTCATCATTCCAGCAATAAATTCTTAATGTTTTCTTTGATTTGTCACTGCTCTTCGTAGCAGAAGTTTGTTGGCCATCTTTCTTACCACAAGCTGCAAACATTGTGCAAACCATGATTAGAGCAAGAAGTAGAGCCAATGATCTTTTCATTCTTCTCATAACAAATACCCTCCTTTAATTATGACAAGTGATACGGTTCCCCCGTTCGACTTGTAGTGCATTATATATTAATATATTAATGCCGTACCAAATGAACCAACCTTATGGTTAGTCTTTTTGAGATTCTTCATCTCCCATTACCGGATTCATATTTCTTACCGATCCGCCTCTCATTAATTGAACTTTAAGGTAGACATTAGAAATTGTTGTTGCCATTGGATTCTCAATTAGATTAATCAATTGTTTCGCAGCTTCTGCGCCAATCCGATCTGTGTCCTGTCTAATTGTAGTAAGTTTAGGTTCCAGAGCTTGTGCTAAGGATATCCCATCGAATCCGACAATCGAAACATCATCCGGTATCTTTAGTCCATTCCTTCGAACCGTGTTCATTACACCAAGTGCTGAATAATCATCTGGTGCGATGATACAGGTTGGTCTCATTGGTAAATCCAATAACTTCTGTGTTATGCTCTCAGCCACCTCAGCATCCCTGTATACACCTTCAATCACATATTCGGGTGGAATTGTGATATTGTTATCTTTTAGTGCCTGATAAAAACTAACCAAACGGTTATGTGTTACGGAAGAGTTAGTGCCATGGATAAAAGCAATCCTACTATGTCCCTGATCAATTATGTACTGTGTTAGTTGTCTCATGCCATCCATATTATCCGATAGTATCGAAATTGCCTCATGAAATACATGATCAATTACTACGACTGGAAGTTTAGAATTAACCACATCCAAAACCTCACTATCAAAAAAATCAGCACATGCAATACAAACTCCATCGAAATTACGATATCTACAATGCTCTAAAAAGGACATCTTTCGATTACCAATATTATGTTCAATAAAATTAATATCATATCCTCGATTTGTAGCATATTCGTTAAAGGATGCCAGAATATGGGCAAAATACTCATTCCTCAAGCCATGGTTAAACATTGTAGAAAACAAAACACCAAGATTGTATGTCTTCTTCATTTTTAAGGCTCTTGCATTAGAATCAGGAAAGTATCCAATTTCACTTGCGATTCTTAGAATGTTACGCCTTGTTTCATCTCCAATATCCTTGTATCCATTTAAAGCTTTACTAACAGTGGATACGGATACGCCACATTTTATTGATAACTCTTTAATTGTCGCCATTCTTACCACCGTTTCGTAGCTATATCGTTTTCGTATTTTCATTATATAGCACATTATACAATAAATCAAGTATTATTTTTCTATTTATATTTATTATTACTGCTTTACTTTGTTTTAAACTAATTTATCAAGTGATTTATCCCATTATTTGGTTGTATTAAAGCACTGTTACTACATTTTTTCGTTAATCAGGATAACTAAGCTAACGAAATGTAAGCGCTTTTTTCGTTGTAATATTATACAATTATCATTTTTATAACACTTTTGCATAATTTATTACATTTTTAAAGTTCTATTTACACAATATTACACAGAATAAAACACAAGAAATGGAACGAAATGTTTCGTTCCATTCCAAATTCTCTAAGTTTTACTTATAATTCACTTACGTTTTCGAAATTTTTCTTTCATCTATAATTTAATCCTTAAACTATATTGCACATAAAGCATTGTTAGTATCGATTTAAACATCGTACCCCTTCATTTATAAACATTTAATATATAGGAACATCGTACCCTTTCACCTATAAATTTTAGTATCAATAATTATGATATCTTTCACTTATAACCCTTTTTTTCCTCGGCATAGTATAAATGTTAAACTTAGGAAGTCAAGGAATTACTTATCCATCAGATAGTTTCTCATATTTTTCAATGCATTTTTTTCAAGTCTACTAACCTGAGCTTGCGATATTTGAATTTCTTCTGCTACCTCCATTTGCGTCTTACCTTGAAAAAAACGAAGGTTAATAATGTTATTTTCTCTTGGTGTTAGTCTTGCCATCGCTTCCTTTAACGAGATTTCTTCCACCCAATTTTCTTCTTTGTTCTTTTTGTCACTCACTTGATCCATAATATATAAAGTATCTCCACCTTCGGAATAGACAGGCTCATACAAAGATACTGGACTTTGGATGGCATCAAGCGCTGCCACGATATCTTCTTGGCTAATCCCTACTTCATTTGCTATCTCACATACCGTAGGTTCTTTATCATTTTTCTTAAGAAGCATTTCTTTTGCATAAATTGCTTTATAGGCAGTATCTCTTAAAGAACGGGATACACGTATTGCATTATTATCTCGTAAATAACGACGTATTTCACCAATAATCATTGGAACTGCATAGGTAGAAAACTTTACACCTTGCGTAATATCAAAATTATCAATTGCTTTCATTAACCCAATACAACCAATTTGAAATAAATCATCGACATTTTCATTACTACTTGAAAATCGCTGAATGATGCTGAGCACCAATCGTAGGTTTCCTTTGATATAAAGCTCTCTCGCTTCCTTATCACCCTGCTTAATCCTTTCGAACAAAGCATCCTTTTCTTCACCCTTTAACAATGGCAATTTCGATGTATTTACTCCACAAATTTCTACCTTATAAAGAGCCATAATGAAACCTCCCAGATTAACCATTTTATTCTGCAGTCATAATAAAATGATTTACCGGAAGGTTTCTTTTTATACGGTATTTCTAATGTTATTTTTTGTAAATTTTATCGATCCCATTTATCACATAAAGAATTGATTTGATCTGCAAATTTTGCAAGATCTTTATTAGCACCACCTTCATTATGTTTAATTACGGTAAGTAATCTTTGTCCCGCCGACAATAAACGAGCAAACACGGTAGAAGCCACTTTCTTTGGCTCTTTTCTTATCAATATCTTTCTTTCTACTTCTCCCTCTTTTACTACGCAGTCCTTTACTAAATCATAACAAGAGCCGCTATAAGGAGCCGTAACCTCATATCCATACTCCTCCATAAGTAGTTTTGAAAAGCTATCACAAACAGATTCTTCTCCATGCACGATAAATACTCTTTTGGGTTTTGGATCAAACTCTTTTAGCCACCGTATTAATCCTTGTTGGTCTGCATGCCCACTAATACCATCCAGCTTTTCAATCCTTGCTTTAATTTCAATGGTTTCACCAAATAATTTAACTTCTTTTGCTCCATCTAAAATTTTCCGACCAAGAGTGCCAATCGCTTGATAGCCCACAAACAATACCGTACACTCACTACGCCATAGATTGTGTTTTAAATGATGCTTGATACGTCCTGCTTCACACATACCAGAAGCTGATATAATTACTTTAGGAGCTGATTTAAAGTTAATCATTTTAGAATCTTCACTGGTAACTGATACCTTTAATCCTGGAAAGGATATTGGATTGATTCCTTGATTCACTAACTCCATAGCTTCCTTATCAAAACAAGTATATCTATTTTTATTAAAGATATTCGTCGCCTCAACTGCAAGTGGGCTATCGACATATACTTCAAATCCATCATGACCTTTAATTAAGCCATCTGCTTTAATCTTACGAAGAAAATAAAGCATCTCTTGGGTTCTACCCACCGCAAAGGAAGGGATTACAACATTACCACCTCGGTCAAAAGTTGTTTGTATGATCTTTGATAATTCCCCAATATAATCTGGCTTCTCCCCATGGCTTCGATCTCCATACGTAGATTCCATGATGACATAATCCGCTTCCTTAAGGTAGGTAGGATTCTTAATGAGTGGTTGATTTAGGTTACCTATATCCCCCGAAAAAACGATGGTTTTTTTTATACCTTCTTCCTCAAGAAACATCTGTATACTCGCAGAACCAAGTAAATGCCCAACATCAGTAAAGCTAACGGTAATTCCATCACATATAGTTACCTTTTCCTCATATTGACATGGAATGAAATGTTCTAATACGCCAATCGCATCTTTCATCTCGTAAAGAGGTACAAATTCAGGTTCTCCAGATCGTTTTGCCTTTCTGTTTCTCCACTCCGCTTCAAACATCTGAATATGCGCACTATCCTTTAACATGATATCACACAAATCACAGGTAGCTTTCGTTGTATAGACTTCGCCTCGAAATCCTCTACTGTACATAAGCGGTAATAACCCAGTATGATCGATATGAGCATGTGTTAAAAGAACATAGTCAATGTCTGACGGATTAATTGGGAGTTCTTGGTTTTCATAAACATCCTCTCCTTGCTCCATCCCACAATCAATTAAAATATTTTTACCACAAGCTTGTATGTAGTGACAACTTCCGGTAACCTCCCGATCCGCTCCGATAAAGTATATTTTCATAGCTTCCTCCATTCTTTGCGCATGCTATTGCGCATATTGATTTTGTCTAAGAATTACAAAGGTATTAATTAATTACATACTCCTTTTCTTTACTATCCTCTTCTCTTTTTACTGTAGTACAAGGATAATCTATCCTACTTCCCCCTTATGTTATGAAGCAAAGGCGTCAATAATGCTTGTGTAGCAAGTTAGTTGATAGCCTGCTTATATCATTATTGACACCTTTTTTTATTTTCTTATTAAGATTTTACACTATTGACGTAAATTGTCAATATTTTCTCGAAATTTAGAATATTATGTCTACTCACAACGAAGCATTTCTTTTTTAAGACGTTTAATGATTTTCTTTTCCAAACGTGAGATATAAGACTGTGATATCCCAAGCATATCTGCCACTTCTTTTTGTGTACGTTCATTTCCATCTGCAGTGTTTAAACCAAATCGTAACGAAACAATAATCTTTTCCCGATCATTTAGTTTTGAGAGCGCTCTCCCCAGTAGCTTCTTATCAACTTCATCCTCTATGTTTTTGTATATGACATCTTCCTCCGTACCAAGGATATCAGATAATAGCAACTCATTACCATCCCAATCTACATTAAGTGGTTCATCAATCGAAACCTCAAGCTTTGTCTTACTATTTCTACGTAAATACATTAGAATCTCATTTTCAATACAACGAGAAGCGTAGGTAGCCAGCTTTATATTTTTTTCCGGATTAAATGTATTAATAGCCTTGATAAGCCCAATTGTCCCTATCGAGATTAGATCCTCAACCCCTACCCCTGTGTTATCAAATTTTTTCGCTATGTAGACTACCAACCTTAAGTTATGTTCCACCAGTAGAGACTTTGCCTCCACATCATCTTGTGTACCTAGCTTCATTATCGCATCTGCTTCTCTCTTGGCATCCAAAGGAGCCGGCAAAACCTCAGCTCCCCCAATATAATGAATTTCTCCTTTTTTCTTCAAGAATAATTCACGAAAATTTGGTATCATTCGGAACTGAAATTTATTTTGGATTGATATTTTTAACAGCATTATGAAAGCTCCCTTCTCATTTTCCCATTTGACTTTCCTGTCCACCTACAATTCCTAAAAGATCTGTATGTAACAATACCTGATAGGTTTCACGATTTGCAAATCCTTGATTTGACAAAGCAGCAATAACCTCATGATTACAGATACAGTCATTTGAATTACTTATGATAATCTTCTTCAACCGAATTCCAAATAAAAGTCCATTCTGCTTACCAACAGAACTATACGGAATAACGCGAATGCGATTTGGGTGTAATTCCTTTAATTGATCCAATTCTTTCTCTAATAGTTTTTCATCCACAACGATTACTGGTTTTCCGGAAATCGGATCTCTTAATGAGTTCCCCGTATCCATGAACCCTTTGCACACAATAGGCTCTTCTTCAATGTAGAGCTCTACGGAATAAAATTCGTCTTCCTTCCTTCTGTTTTGCCTCCATATGATACAGGCGACGCTAGCAAGCAACAGAGTAATGATTGTAATAATAGCTATCGACGCAGTTCTCTTCTCTCCTTTTAATAACTCCTGATACATTAGATTTAAGTAGTATCTTGTTTGGGTATTTAGATAAAGTGAATTCACCATTCCTCCAAGGACAAAAGAGGAAATCAACAATACAAGATAATTGCTAATAAATGCACGCTTATTTCGGATTCCAAAGGAAATCATGGTCATAAGAAAGCCAGTCAATCCATAGCCTATAGTCAGATAGAAAAAAACATCTGCCATAAAACATACATTGACCAAACACGCTAATACAGCACCTGTTATTGCCCCTAGGATTAAGCGATACTTTTTTCCTTCCTGGTGACGCAACCTTTTCACAATGACTAATAAAAGCAAATCCATAATAAAGTTAATTAGAAAGAGTACATCGATATAGACCTCGAGCTGCAATGTTCACCCCGCCTCCATTTACTGGTATTATTATACCGAATATGCTTGGAATATTTTGTTATAATGTGGTATTTAGTATTAAAAATTCATTTCCCATATTTTTTAACTTTCGCTACAATTCGCCTTTTATATCTAGAAAGAATAAAAATTATAAAAAAAACGCAAAAAAGCCTTTTAAGCGAACTTAATAGATTGTCGCTTAAAAGGCCAAATCTTCATATAAATGACATGCACCATGCAAATTACTTATTTCTATTTTTTTGTAAAAACTCAGGAATCTTAATTCCACCAGTTTCCGAAGTCGTATTGCTAACATGTCCAAAATTCTGAGTTGTATAATTATTTGGCTGTGGTCTTGCAAAACTATTCGTCTGGGTTTGCGGATTTGTCTGCGGATTAGTCACTGGCTTATTATATGTAGGCAGTGTTCCTGATGCAATTCCTACTTTATTTGTAGTTGGTGCATCGTTTCTCATAAAACTTGGAGTTTTTACCTGATTCTTACTACCTTTTTCTTCAAGACCAGTTGCTATAACAGTAATGACAGCCTGATCTGGAACTGATTCATCATACATTGCACCAAAGATAATATTTGCAGAATCTCCTGCAAGTTCCTGCACAAAGGTTGCAGCTTCATTCGCTTCAATAAGACTAAGGTCACCGGATATATTAATAATCACATGACTTGCACCTTCGATGGTAGTCTCTAATAATGGGCTTGTGATAGCCTGTTTTACAGCTTCTGTACACTTATCATCGCCAGTACCTATACCAATACCAATGTGTGCAATACCTTTATCTTTCATAACTGTCTGAACGTCTGCAAAGTCAAGATTAATAAGACCTGGCACATTAATAAGGTCTGTAATACCCTGAACACCCTGTTGCAATACCTCATCAGCTTTTCTTAAAGCATCTGGCATAGTAGTACGTCTATCAACAATTTCTAATAATTTATCATTTGGAATAACGATAAGAGTATCAACACTTTCCTTTAACTTCTCAATACCATTAACCGCATTATTCATACGTTGTTTTGCTTCAAATTTGAATGGCTTTGTTACAATACCTACCGTAAGAATTCCCATACTTTTTGCAATCGAGGCAACTACTGGTGCAGCACCTGTTCCGGTACCTCCACCCATACCACAGGTTACGAATACCATATCAGAACCTTTGATAATCTCTGTTAATTCTTCTTTGCTCTCTTCCGCAGCCTTTTCACCAATCTCAGGCTGTGCTCCTGCACCGAGTCCTTTGGTAAGTTTCTCGCCAATTTGTACACATTGAGGAGCCTTACAATTTTTTAAATGCTGCTTGTCCGTATTTACGCAAACAAAATCAACACCCAATATATTTTCTTCAATCATACGGTTCACCGCATTATTACCTGCTCCACCAACTCCAATTACAAGTATTTTTGCAGCAGAATCCGATTCATTCATTCTTATCTCAAGCAAGGTAGTTCCTCCTTCTTTATCATCCTTCTATTCTCATCCTAGTGACTCTTCGTCACATGTTCTGCATTGCAGATTGATGTATTTTTCTACCGAATATTGGAAGTACAACATATTGTGCCATACTGTATCAAATATAATTATTCTATACTATATAATATCTATAAATTAAGAAAATATCAAGTAGTATTTACAATTTTTATACAAAAATATATTTAATTCAGTGGTTTCGAAATTATTTTTTTATTATTCTTGCTATAGTTTTTCATATCAATACTTAGTTTTTTATCTCCGGCAGCCTCAAGCACATTTTTAAGTGCTCCCAATTGCTCATCATAAAAGTCTTTTCGTCCTAATAAGACTTCTATTCCATCTGAGGTTAAGATTAATTCATAATCCGAATTGAATCTCATCGCATCAATTGGTAATTCAAACTTCTTGATTAATTTCGTTACATTTAAGATAGTTTCAAATAAACCTTCCTTTTGAATCTCAAGTTTCTCATGCAATACTATCTTATCAAACTTTAAACCGGTGACTTGTGGAATATCTTCTAACCTTTCTTTTGTACTTTCAACCACAATACCATCCTTGTCAAAATACAGGTAACCGCCCATCATTTCTACACAGCCTACAACTAACTTTTCATATACTGTGACATGAATGGTATTGCGATTTTCCATAGAAACATCTACTTTCTCCACAAAAGGTATAGAAACTGGATCACTAAAATGCTGTCTTAGATAATAAAATAACGTAATTTGATCCGTCTTTTCTGTAATTAATCGGTTTTTTATTTCTTCTTCTGTATATCTAGTAGTACCTTCTACGATAACATTTTCTAAACGAAAATTCATAAATAGGACAATTACTGCAATTAATACAATAAGAAGTGTTGTTAATGTAATGAATACTGCCGAAATCCTCTTCCTTCTTACCTTCTTTTGTAGTTGTCTTACCATAGAAAGTAACCTCCAACTTAATTTTTACTCTAATCCCCACGTCTGTAAGTTTTAGGATTTCTTTGGCAGCGTCTCTTTTGAAGCCTTAGAAATTCTCATCCATTTAAAACATGCCACCACAGCTGTGTGAATAAACTTAGTTCTTTCATGCTTCTTTTATCATTCGAATATTCGCATTCAGATTTCGCAAATCCTTACAGATATCAACATAACCTCGTTCCACATAGTCCGTATTACGAACTACAGTAATCCCTTCCGCTGTTAATCCTGCAACGATTAATGCTGCACCACCGCGTAAATCTTTTGCTACTACTTCCGTACCTCTTAGCCTTCTTAATCCCTGAACTATCGCTTTTTTATCTTCTATATTAATGAGAGCTCCCATGCGATTTAAATCATCCACTATATTGTACCTGGCTTCAAATATACGTTCTTCCACTACGCTCTCACCATATGCAACTGACATTAGGCTTAAAAACTGTGATTGCATATCCGTAGGGAATCCCGGAAATGGCTCTGTAGTAATAGTTCCTGGAGACTGTAGTGTACCTTTTCTTTTTATAAATGCCTTGTTTTCCCGAATATCTATCAGACATCCCATCTTACGAAGAACATAGATGACTTCAGCTAAATCTTGCTCAATTACCCCGTGAATCACAGCATACCCTGATGTAGCAGCTACCGCAGTCAAGTAAGTACCTGCAACAATACGATCTGGTGGAACCTGATAGCTTGTATCATGTAACTCATCTACTCCTACGATACGTAAGCAAGACGTACCTAATCCAGTAATTTTGGCACCAGATTGAATTAAAAACTCACATAGAGCTGTAACTTCGGGCTCTCTTGCCGCATTCACAATTTCTGTAATCCCCTCTGCTAAAACTGCTGCTAATAAAATATTTTCTGTAGCTCCAACACTTGGAGATGGAAACTCTATTCTTGTGCCTCTTAGTTTTGAGACATTGCATGTTAAAAAATTCTCTTCATCTTCCAACAGGGCGCCCATCTTCTTAAGTGAATTTACATGAATATCAATTGGTCTTTTTCCAATGGTACATCCACCCGGATAAGATATTACAGCATGTTTGTTTCTGCTAAGTAGCGCCCCTAAAAACAAAATGGATGCGCGTGTTTTCTTCGCAGTATCCCCAGTGACTGGAATTTGATTTAACTTAGTAGCATCTATAATTAAAAAATTGTTGTCCCATTTTATCTGACATCCCAAATCCTCCATAATTAGAAGCATGTCAGAGACATCAGAGATACATGGACAATCCTTTAATACAGTGACTCCTGAATGAAGTAGTGAAGCTGCTAGGATTGGTAAAACGGCATTTTTAGAACCTTGTATAGAAACTTCTCCATAAAGAGAAGACGAACCTGAAACTACAACGGAAGACATAGTCATACCTCGAAATAGAAATACACTACTATCATATGCGATATCTTCCATTCGGTTACAGTACAAAGGCCTTTCGTTGTCCCAAAGTATCAGCGTTCATGTTCAATCTTATTCGAAACACTAAGCACAAGCCCCATCTCGATTAATAAAACAACTAAAGAACTACCACCATAACTAATAAATGGTAACGGAATACCAGTTGCCGGAATACTATTTGTAACAACCGCTATGTTGATTAATACTTGAACTGCAATATGAGTAAGTACACCAGTTGCAATTAAGCCCCCGTAGAGATCGGGTGCATTGATTGCAATTGTAAACAATCTCCATATAAGTAACAAAAATAACATGATAACTGCTATTGCACCAAACATTCCAAGCTCTTCACAAATTACTGAAAATATCATATCGTTATGTGCTTCTGGGATGAAGCCTAACTTCTGCATACTATTTCCTAACCCTTTTCCAAATAGTCCACCAGATGCTATTGCATATAGCCCCTGTAATACCTGATAGCCCTTTGGATGAGTTTCTACATTACGCCATACTTCAATACGTTCCCCTCGGTAAGATACCCCGAAGACTAATATCGAACCGACAATTATAAAAAGGATACCAGCTACGATAAAATACCCTTTCTTTCGACTGGCTACAAAACAGATGGAAACCATGATCGCAGCTATGATTAATGCTGTACTAAAGTTTTCTACAACAACAAGCGCTAGTAATGGACCTACAAAGGCTACAACTCGAAGAAAGCCTATAAAATTATCCAACCGCCTTGGCGCTAACTGAACTATGTATGCAGTAAATAATACAACACATATCTTGGTTAACTCGGAGGGTTGAAATTTTCCGAAAGGTCCGAGCGGGAGCCATCTTTGAGATCCACCGGTTGCTTCTCCAATAATTAATACTACAGTTTGTAGTATTATACACAAGAAAAATAACAACGTTATTGGCCGTATTCGTATAATCGGTAATTTATTAATATAAATATGGTAATCTATCTTTGATACAATAATCATCAAAGGAATACCGGCTATTGCAAATAGCATTTGCCTTCGCAAAAATTTCGTTGAATCATTATAATATTTAGCTGCGTTATACGAACTAGTACTATAGATCATCACTAAGCCGAAGCATACTAAGAATATAATCAGAAACAGTAAACTATAGTCATAGTAATTTTTCGTCTTTCTCCTCTTGCCCTGTTCCATCTCTTCCCTGGTCAAATGCTTCACCTCACACTACTTATTCGTGACTACGAATTAACTAAACTTGCATCGTAAGCCGATGCAAGTCTTGCTAACCCAATAGTCACCTTGATTCATCGTTTAACGCATGCACATATTTTTTAAATAACATACCGCGCTCTTCATAATCTTTAAACATCCCCCAGCTTGCGCAACATGGGGATAATAATACAGATTCTCCTGCATTGGCATGTGTAGCACAAAATTCAACTGCCTCATTCAGACTATCAACCAAGACTATGTTCTTAACACCTAATCTTTTCGCAGCATTTGCTATCTTTTCTCTTGTTTGACCAAGTAACACAAGATAAGTTACTTTATCATCAAACGCTTTAATCCAGTCATCATAATCTGAATCTTTATCATAACCACCAGCAATTAAAAGGGTTTGGGTCTGCATTGCTTTGATTGCCTGAATGGAAGCATCTGGATTTGTACCTTTGGAATCATTGTAGTATTTCACTCCTCGTTTTGTAGTTACGTACTCGATTCGATGCTCCACTCCTTTAAACTCCGTGATTGCTTTATAGATATCATCCATTGGAACTTTCAAAGAAATAGCAATCCCTACTGCTGCCATAACGTTTTCATAATTATGTTTCCCTAGAATCTGTAATTCATTAACATCACATACTACGCATTCCCTCTTATCATCTCGATAAATCATCTGAGTTCCTCGAAGAAATAAGCCTCTATCAAGTTCTCTTGTACTGGAAAACCATAGAATTGTTGCAGGAATCTTCTTGCTAACCAGTTGAAGATGAGAATCCTCATAATTTAGAATACAGGTATCTTCTTTCGTTTGATTTTTTGTTATATTTACCTTAGCTTCAATGTATGCTTCCATCGTATGGTGACGATTTAAGTGATCTGGCGTGATATTTAAGATTGCAGAAACATCTGGTTTAAAATCATGGACTGTTTCTAACTGAAAACTACTCATTTCCGCAACTGTAACTGAATTATTCCCAGTATTTTTAACCATCTGCGTATATGGGACTCCGATATTTCCAACTACGAAAACACTTTCATAATAGGTTCTCATAATCTCACCTACCAAAGTAGTCGTCGTTGTTTTACCATTCGTCCCTGTAATAGCAGCTATCTTACCCTTTGAAAAACTGTATGCGAGTTCTACTTCGCCAAGAATTGTTACACCTGCATTCTTTAGTTCCTTCACATAATCTAAATCCGTAGGTACTCCAGGACTTAATACAACCATATCAATCTCTGATTTTAGCTCAGAGGGTAATACACCGAGTATGATTTCCCCATTGTAATCCTTTGGTAGTTTTTTCTTAACTTCTTCTTTGTCTAACTCTTCGTTTGCATCATAAAGTATGGTTTGTGCCCCCTCCTGTGATAGCAATTCTATCGCAGATATTCCACTTTTTCCAGCACCAACAATCAATACTTTTTTGCCTTGGAAATTCATATTTGCCTCCATATACTGTCAATCTCTTTTCTAGAAATCAATCTTCCTAATTATAGGCTATTCCAAATATAAAATCAAGTCGCTGTTTAACTCGATCATATCCCCCTCCAGAGGAAATTGCTCTGTTACAATTTCACCTTCCCCAAGGTAAGTAACCTCATCAAAGGAATACTCTTTCAGTTTTTTAACCACTTCTGCTTTTTTAAGACCCATAAAGTTCGGTACTTCAAATTTGCCGATATTATATTCTTCCAATTCTTTTTCATTATAAGCAGGTTCAAAACCCATATATGGTAAAATATTATCAAAAACTTCTGCAACAACGGGTGCTGCGATGGTACCACCATAGTATATCCCTTGTGGTTCATCGATCATAACAATTGCCATTACCTTAGGATTATTGGCAGGAGCAAATCCAATAAAGGAGGAGATATACTTTCCAGATCTTCTTGGGAGTTTTTCAGATGTTGCAGTTTTACCTCCAATACGAAATCCCGGAATATATGCTCTTTTTCCTGTCCCATCTGAAACAACAGATTCCAGTAACATCTTCATTGTTTCTGAGGTTTCTTTGGAAATCACATTCTCCGTCGTCTTATACGTAAGTTCTTTTATCACAGTGCCTTCTGCATTCTGTATACTAACTCCAAAATGCGGTGTAATAAGTTTCCCTCCATTTACAATTGCACTTGCTGCGGTAAGTAACTGTAGTGGTGTAATCTGAAAAGATTGGCCAAATGACATGGTTGCCAATTCTACCGCACCTACATTATCAAGCTTATGTTTTATAGAATTCGCTTCTCCTGGTAAGTCAACACCAGTTTTACTTGACAGTCCAAGACGATCAAAATATTCATAAAACTTCGTCGCACCTACTCTAGCACCGATTTCCATAAAAACAGGGTTACAAGAATTCTTAATTCCTTGGATAAAATCCTCACTTCCATGTCCCCCCGCCTTATGACAGCGGATTCTTCTATCTTCTACTATTTTAAACCCTGGGCAAAAGAAGCGGTCCGTTAATTTAACAACCTTCTCCTCAAGCGCAGCAGTCGCTGTAACTATCTTAAAGGTAGAACCTGGCTCATACGTATCACTAATACAAGGATTTCTCCACATATTATTGAGTAAATTCGTCTTCTCTGTACTACTTAGCGTCACTCCCTCGTATTTTTGTTTTAATTCCTCATTAAAACTATATGGATTATTTAAATCAAACTCCGGCACATTTGCCATCGCATAGATTTCGCCATTTTGCGGATTTAATACAATTAAACTGACGCTATTTGCGCCTTTTGCTTCCATCACTTTTGTGGCAGCTTGTTCCGCATATTTTTGAATATTTACATCTAAACTTAAATTAATACTATTCCCTGGGATCGGTTCAATACGATTTTCAGCAGCATCGTCAATTTCAATGCCATGTGCTGTAGTAAGGGTTAGAATCGTTCCATTCACTCCTTGAAGGTAGGAATCATACTCAACTTCAAGACCGATAATGCCCTGATTATCACTTCCTGTAAATCCGATTACCTTGGAGGCCAACGAACTATATGGATAGAAACGTTTGTAATCTTCATCCACCATGACACCATCAAGAGATAGATTACGTATGTAGTCGGCTGTATCTTTATCAACGTTAGACTTAATCCGTTCTATCGAGGAATATTTTTCAACCCTCTTACGAACAGTTTCCTCTGTAAGGTTCAACGCTTCTGATAAGGCTTTTATTACACCTTCCGGATCCGTAATCTGATTATGTATGACAGAAATGGTGCTTACTGGCTTATTTGCAGCAATAATTACTCCATTCCTGTCATATAAAGTTCCTCTCTCTGCCTTAATGCTTCGCTCTCTCTCATGCAACTGCTGCGCTTTTATGGCATAATTTTCTGATGCTGCTACCATGAGATAAAATAGTCTTCCACAAAGATAACAAGCGATAAAAAAGACAACAGTAACAACGATTGTTATATTTTTTCGGTTATAGGATTTATACCGGTGCATACGACTCCAATGAAATGTATCTATCATTTCTATTCTATTATTGTATGCTCGGGGTTATGATTGTTTTTCTTTTCTCTAAATTAATTTCCTTCCTGAGTCTCTTGAAACTCATCAGTCATGGTATCTGGGATAGCATCCGCTTGAGTATCATCAAAGCCAACATAGTTGTTTTCCTGGTTTCCTTGCTGACCTTCTCCTGTTTGACCCTCTCCTGTTTGGCCTTCACCGTTTTGATTCTCTTTGCTCTCATCAACCATCGGAAGCTCTACTTTATAATCAATCTCACCTTCTGGATATACTTCAAGAAACGGTAAGATATCCTTAAGAATTTGACTTGTAAGTGTAGTTGCTACTGTACTGCTTGCTTTCTTTGTTTCATCATGAACTTCATCGATAACTACATAGATTACTACTTGTGGATCATCTGTAGGTACACAACCAATAAAAGAAACAACATATTTCTTCGCAGAACGAGGAAACTTCTGTGCAGTTCCAGTCTTCCCACCTACCAAATATCCTTCTACCTGAGCTGGTTTTGCTGTACCTTCTTGCACCGTTAAGTAAAGAGCTTCACGTAGAAATTCAGATGTATCAGCAGAAACTGTCTCATTGATTGGGTATGGTTCCTTCTCCTCAACCGTAGCACCTTGATCTGTAACGATTTCTTTTACTACATGAGGTTGATAGTATTGTCCTCCGTTTACCACAGAAGAGAATGCTCCTACCATCTGAATCATCGTAACATTGAAGGTCTGTCCGAAACTACTAGTTGCTAACTCCGAAGCATGCAACTTATCTGCAGGTAGTAAGATACCTTCTGCTTCTCCCGGAAGATCTATCCCTGTCTTTTTGCCAAAGAAGAAATGATCTTGATAAGTACGGAACATAGCCGCACCCTCAGCTTCACCAATCGCCATCATGGACGGATTACAGGATTTCATTAATGACTGTGCCAGCGTTACTTTTCCATGCCTTGCATTACACTTAATATTCCAACCACCTACGCGCTTTACACCGTCACACTGAAAGGTTGTCTCTGGTGTCACCAAATGTTCTTCCAAGGCTGAAGCAACAGTAAATGGCTTAAAAGTAGAACCTGGTTCATAAGTATCACTAATGCTGAAGTTACGCCACATCGTATTCAAAGCCTTTTCTTTATCCTTTTCATCCATAGAGGCAATCTCTACCTCATCATAATACGCAGATAAATCATAGGGATTATTCAAATCAAATCCTTTGTTATTTGCCATCGCATAAATTTCACCATTGTTAGGGTTAGATACAATGACGCCAACGTTATTGGCTCCGATTTCATCCTGGAATTTTGCAATATGTTCTTCGACAATTCTCTGTATATTTATGTCTATTGTTGACACAACCGTATGTCCGTTGATTGCTTCTTTTCTTGTTCTAATAAGATTTAATTCAGGATCATAGAATCCATAGACTCTACCGTTGGTTCCATTTAAATTGCTATTATAATATTCCTCAATTCCCCACGTACCAACATCACCAGCACTAGTGTAACCTATTACGTGAGAGGCTAAGTTTCCATATGGATAGTTTCTTTTATATTCCTCCTCAAACCATACACCTTTTATCTTTTTATTTTCTTTCTGTAAGTTCTCAAATTGATCCACCACGTCAATCGTTACTTGCTTTAACAAACGTTGATAAGAACTTGTTGATTTTTCATGAATTAACGATGTCACTTCTGCTGTATCTATTCCAAATACACTACTTAATGCCTCCACTGTTGGTTCTAAATATTCCTCATCGGTTAGAATAACTTTAGGCTCGATGATAACGTTATATACTTTATCACTGGAGGCTAAAACAACACCATTACGGTCTAAAATACTTCCTCTTTTATAAGGAATTGTAGAACTTAAGAAGGTTTGTTGAGAAAGCACCCTTTTTTCATATCGTTCTCTATCCTGATTGTTAAGATATACTAAACGAGTGATAATCGCAATCATCGCACATAGGATAACAAAAAATACAAACAATAGTTTTGCTTGCATATAGCCCTTGAATTTTTTTATCTTTACTTTTTCTTTCTGTCTTGCCATTTTAACCTCAATTCTTTTACATGCTTTTTATAAATCTTTGCATCTCGCAACACAAAGGCTCAACCTTGTACAAAACATGACTAACATGATATTAGTACGAACTTTCCTTTCAGTCAACACGCCATATGGACTAGATTCTAATTTACAGGAAATTGCTTTGTTATTGCTAGTAAATATAAAAAAGCAAGCAGTACGCCACCCGCTTTGATAATTTATTCAAATGCGTATTGTCGATTCCCACTTGCTCGCTCTCTATCATTAAGGTATGATACGGTCTAAAATTGATTCTGTCTCTGCATCAGGTATATCCTTATGTTGTCTTACGTATCCCGTCTCACTATCTTTATATGGAATGGTCTCATTATGATTTGGATGCACCATACCAAGTTCTGAAACCGCAATACGATATACTTCTTCTAAATCTATCTCCGGTCTAATACTTGCTTCTACTGCATCATTCTTATCTTTAAGTTTTGTTAACTGATTGCTAAGTGCAATAATCTGCTTATCTAGTTGCATGTCCTTTGATTGTGCTTCCAAATAGCTAAAACAAGCAAACAATGTTACTACGATAGCTAAGGTCAAAAAGGTCATGGAAATAAAATCAATTCCTCGAGTAACTCTTGGTTTTCTCTGTGGCCGACTCTTCGGTTGGCTATTTGGAGTTCTTTGCGGTACCCTAGGATCTTTTCTTAGAGGCTCCTCATAGCGATTATAATCGCGTTCCGGTGCTAGCGATAATTTGCGTGCAGTACTTCCTGATACATAGGAGGTTTGATTATAATATTGTCTTTTTTTCGCGTCCATGCTGACTCCTCACTTTCATCATTCTTCCTCCATGGCTGCGCAAGTTATGCGCATATTCAGAGATTAATCATCTTCTTAGTCAAAGATTTCTCTCAACTTTCTTTCGCAACTTATCGATTCTGGTCATGTTTTTCAAATACCCTAAGCTTTGCGCTCTTTGATCGCTTGTTTCGTTCCAATTCCTGCTCGGTTGGTACTATCGGTTTCTTCGTAATATGAATCCCTTTGGTTTTTTTATTGCATACACAAACCGGAAAGTTTGGAGGGCAAACACAAGGATTTTCATTCTTACGAAATGCTGATTTCACAATTCTATCCTCTAGAGAATGAAATGTAATAATGCTCAATCTACCGTTCTCCTTAAGTAAATCAATCATATCATCTAAGGTATTCGTTAAAACCTCAAGTTCGTGGTTTAACTCAATTCGGATTGCCTGAAAGGTTTTTTTCGCTGGATGCCCAGTATTCATCCGAATCTTCATCGGTATTGCTGCTTTAATAGCTTCCGTCAATTCGTCAGTTGTCTCGATTGGCTTCTCACTTCTCATTCGAACAATATGCTTTGCAATATTTTTAGCAAACTTGTCTTCACCGTAATCTCGTATCATTCGGTATAGCTCTTGCTCGCTGTAATTATTCACAATATCTTTTGCGGTTAGTGAATTGCGGTTATCCATTCTCATATCAAGAGGTGCATTTTCTTTATATGAAAATCCACGCTCCGGAGTATCAAGTTGATAAGAAGAAACTCCGAGGTCGAGTAATATCCCATCCACCTTATCGATTTCTAGATCTTTAAGCACCTGCTTCATATTACAGTAGTTGCTTCTAACAATCGTAAGTTGGTCTGAGAATTCGGCCAGTCTCTTACCTGCTGCTGCAATCGCATCTTCATCTTGATCAATTCCAATATATCTTCCATTAGAGGAAAGACGCTTTAATACTTCATAAGCATGTCCACCACCGCCTAAGGTACCATCCACATAAATACCATCTGGTTTTATGTTTAAGCTATCTATGGTTTCTTGTAATAAGACGGAAATATGCTTAAATTCTTTTTCTTCTATACTCATATCTTTCTCCTAACCTCTTTAGAGGTTTACCTCTTTAGAGGTTTTACCGCTTAAGAGGTTTTACTTTTTTAAGGTTTACCATCCTAAAAGCTCAAGCCAAACTCGGACATATGATCTGCAATCTCATCCATATTGTCATAACTATTGCTTTCCCAACGTTCTTTACTCCAGATTTCGATTTTGCTTAATACACCTACAAATACGATATCTTTATCGAGTCCAGCATGCTGTCTTAAGTTGCTTGGTATTAATATTCTACCCTGCTTGTCCACTTCGCAATCAGCTGCACCTGCCATAAAATAACGTTGTAACTGTCTGGCTTCCTTATTTCCAGGAAGATTCTTCAGTTGTTCGACAAAATGTTGCCATTCTTCGCTTGGATACACAAATAAACATCCATCCAAACCTACGGTAACAACAAAATGTTCTCCGAGCGATTCCCTGAATTTGGAAGGAACGATGATTCTGCCCTTGGCATCAATTGTATGATTATACTCTCCCATGAACATGCTCATCACCTACCATTTTCACTCCACTTCGAACCACTTTGAACTACTTTTCACCACTTTCCACCACTTATGAATACATTCTACCCCACTTTTTAGAAAAAATCAAGCCTAAATTCGAAAAATAAAGTGGCGGAAACACCTTATTTTCCAGTGTTTCCGCCACTTCTTAAGTTATACTATATATTGACAATATTACTTCATTTTTATCTTTTATTACTATATCTAGCCTTAGAACTCGAACATGAGCTTACGTTTGTTTTAAGAAGTTCTAAACTTTTTCATATTTTATTAAAAAAATTTAACTTATGTGTGACTATTCAATAGGAAAAAAGTAAACTTCTTTTAACCTAATCTCACTTTGTACCATATCTATTTACAGATGCGATTCAAGCATAGGTAGACATAAACATTAGTTTTACGCTCTTCTTAAACGTAGCCTTCTTATTAAAAGGAACAATCCTGCTACTATAACCAATGCTCCGGAAAGAATCTGGGACACCGCAAGTGGGGAACCCCATAAGAATAACTGATCCGTACGTAACCCTTCAATCCAAAAACGTCCTAGCCCATACCCCATCAAATATATTGTTACAAGTTCTCCATCAAATTTCTTGTGCTTTGAATAAAATATAAGAAAGATTAACAAGCACAGGTTCCAAACTGATTCGTATAAAAATGTAGGATGAACCGAAATATATTCCACTCCAGCTATCCACTTTGTGTTTTCTCTAATTTCTATGATTCGATCTAACGCCTCAGGTTTATCTGCATATCGATCTGCTAAGCTTTGCAAAGACCGTGTATAATCGCCACCTACATGTTTTAAATTTAATTGCATAGAAAGCAATCCATCATAGTACTTACCAAACGCTTCACGATTAAAGAAATTTCCCCATCGCCCGATGATTTGACCAACCAACAGACCAAAAATACTCGTATCTGCTAATAATCCAAAGTTTATCTTTTTTATCTTACAGTACAAGATACCAGTTAAGGCACCTGCTATGACACCGCCATAAATCGCTAATCCACCACTGCGTATATCAAGAATACTCCAAAGATTGTCTTTATAATCAGACCAACTAAAGGCTACATAATAAAGCCTTGCCCCAATGACAGATATGATAATTGCATAAAGTGCAAAATCAAGGTAAGTTTCAGGGTTTTGTCCAGTCCTCTTTGCTTGCCACTGCGCAAGCAAAACGCCAAGAACCATACCAAGTGCAATTACAATCCCATAAAAAGCAATATCTATACCAAATATTTCAATTCCTGTTCCGAGGTTATGAAATTCTATTCCTAATTTTTGAAACAGTATGTCTGATTTTTGCAACGATCGTCACCACTTTCCTTATACATTGAAACGGAATAATACCACATCTCCATCCTGAACTACGTACTCCTTGCCTTCAGAACGGACTAATCCTTTCTCTTTCGCCGCATTATAACTGCCGCACTCTACTAAGTTATCATAGCTTACAATCTCTGCACGGATAAATCCTCGTTCAAAATCGGTATGAATTTTACCAGCTGCTTGAGGAGCCTTCATTCCTTTGGTTATAGTCCATGCTCTCGTTTCTTTTGGACCTGCAGTTAGATAGCTAATGAGTCCTAATATATGATAACTTGCACGAATTAGTTTCTCCAAACCAGACTCAGTTAATCCTAGTTCTTCTAAGAACATTTTCTTTTCATCATCATCAAGCTCTGCAATCTCTTGTTCAATCTGAGCACAGATAACAAAAACTTCGGAGTTTTCTTTCTTTGCAAATTCACGGACCTGCTCAACAAAAGGATTATTCTTTGCATCGTCTGCAAGTTCATCCTCTTTTACATTCGCTGCATAAATAACAGGTTTATAGGTTAATAAATTATAGGAAGACAGCATCTCTAATTCTTCCTCATCTTCGCATTCAAACCCTTTCGCTAGTTTTCCATCCTCAAGATATGCTTTTAACCTTGATAATAATTCTGCTTCTTTTGCTAATGCTTTATCATTTTTAGCGCCTTTTACTACCTTACTGATTCTTCTCTCTAAAATCTCTATATCTGAGAAGATTAATTCTAAATTAATCGTTTCGATATCACGTAACGGATCAACAGAACCATCTACATGAATAATATTACTATCTTCAAAGCAACGAACAACATGTACAATCGCATCAACTTCTCGAATATTTGATAAGAACTGATTACCAAGTCCCTCTCCTTTTGATGCACCTTTTACCAATCCTGCAATGTCTACAAACTCAATTGCTGCTGGTAAGATTTTTTCAGAATTATATAAATCGGATAAAACTTTAAGACGTTCATCTGGAACAGGAACGATACCTATGTTCGGGTCAATCGTACAGAATGGGTAATTTGCAGATTCTGCTCCTGCTTTTGTTAAAGAATTAAATAATGTACTTTTTCCTACGTTTGGTAAACCAACAATACCAAGCTTCATTTTATTACCTATACCTTTCATTCGTTTTTCTTGTGGACTTTATTCCATAATTCATATGAAACACTCATAATTTCTTAGTTGAAAATCTATCCTTATATACGTACTATATTAGATTTAACAATTTTAAGAATCTTTTGATTCAATCACAATAAGAATCCCATTATCAAATTGTATCTCCGCTTTTACTCCTATAATTTCATTGCTAATGCCAATGCTAGTTCCCTGAGTTAAGTGAAACTTATTAAGGGGGTACTTAAATCCACTAAGAGTTAACTCTGTAACTTCTTCCGTAAAAGGAAGGAGAGAAACATAGCAAGCTCTTACCTTTTTTGCAATAAGTGTAGTACTGTTCTTAATAAGGTATATTTTATTGTTTTTATCAATAAGATATGCTTTAATGCCTCGACATAATAACCTATATAACATGTGAAGGTTCGCAAGGGTATGGTCAAAACGGCCTCCGGTAGCTCCAAGAATAAAGATTTCCATGCATCCTTCTTCTACCGCTAAATCTACTGCAACCTCTGTATCGGTTGCATCTTTTTCTGGACATAAAGATACTATCTTAACCTTAGAATCTTTTTGGTACTCTTGTAGTAACTCCTTAGAAACTGTATCAAAATCGCCTACAATATGTGTCGGTGTTATTCCAAGTTCGTGAAGATAGGATAGTCCGTTATCAATTGCTATAATCATGTCAAAGGAATCTTCTTCTAAAGTTTTCATCGCAACTTCAGGAAAAAAATCTCCCCCCGCAATGATGAGAGCTTTCATATTTACTTACCTCCACTCTTTTCTGGTACTATATCCTCTTTATTATGATAGCTTATACAATTTAATTTATATCATTACTTCTCATTTTCCCTATGGTTAGATTCAAAAATATTTAGAAATCCTTCCACATTCTTTTCTATATCGCCACGGAAAACGGAAGTTCCGGCTACCAATACATTCGCACCAGCCTCCATAATTTCCAACACATTTTCTAAGGTTACTCCACCATCAACCTGGATGTCAATAGTTAATCCATAATCTTTTGTCATCTTCTTTAAGTCTCTTAATTTTTGTAGTGTTGATGGGATAAATTTTTGGCCACCAAAACCTGGGTTTACCGACATGATTAAAACCATATCAAGTTCCGGTAAGATATAATCAAGTACTGATAATGGTGTACTTGGATTTAACGCTACACCTACCTTTTTACCAAGTTCTTTCACCGCGGTAACGGTACGGTGGAGGTGTTTGCAGCTCTCAGCATGTACCGTAATAATATCAGCACCAGCTTTCGCAAAATCTTCGATATAACGAATTGGTTCGTCAATCATCAAGTGTACATCAAATACCATGGAAGATTTATCACGGAGAGAAGCTATCACCGGCATACCAAATGAAATGCTAGGAACAAAACATCCATCCATAACATCCAAATGCAAATAGGTTGCTCCTGCCTCTTCAGCTTTTCTAATATTCTCGCCTAAAGCACTAAAATCTGCTGCTAAAATTGAGGGCGATAAATGATACATATTTTTTCCTCTTTTCTATTCCTGCTTGTGTATTTATGCGTGTACTATTCTACGCATCCCAAGTTTATGTTAAGCGTACTTGTACACTTTGTAGCGCAGATAATTATTTTCTTTCTTTTTATTACCACACCTGGCATCTTAATATTTTTTCTGATTTTTTATTTCTTCGTATAATAATTTATAATTTACATATCTGCTTTCGCTTATCTTTCCTTCTTCTAGTGCTTCTTTTACTGCACAGTCCGGTTCATTGATATGCGCACAGCCTTGGAAACGACATTGTCCTAAATAATGATCAAACTCTGGGTAAAAGCCCTGTAAGTCTTCTTTCTCAATTTCTTTTAGATAAAGTGAACTAAATCCTGGGGTATCTAATAGATAGGTATGTTCTTCCATATAGATTAGCTCAGAATGTCTCGTCGTATGCTTTCCACGTTTTATTTTTTCTGATATCTGCCCTGTTTGCATAGACACTTTCGTCTGAAGTCGATTCGTCAAGGAAGATTTCCCGACACCAGAAGGACCCGCAAGTGCTGTTGTTTTCCCTTTAAGCACTGCCTTAACCTCTTCCATTCCTTCTCCTTCTAAAGCATTCGTGAAAAGTATTTGATATCCTGTATTACGATAAACTTCTTCTACACTTTTTCTTTCCTCGTCGTCTGCCTTGTCCATTTTGTTAAAACAGATGATGGTCTCAATCCCTTGTTGTTCCATCATGACCAAAAAACGGTCAAGCAAGTTATAATTTGGCGCCGGATCTGACACTGCAAATATAATCATAGCCTGATCAATATTTGCAACAGCCGGACGAATCAACTCACTTTTCCGTTCTAAGATGTCAACAATATTTCCTGTTTTTGAATCTTTTTTAAGAATCTCAACCTCAACATCGTCGCCAACGAGAGGCTTTATTTTCCGGTTTCTAAAAATACCTTTTGCCTTACATTCGTATTCTCCGAATCCTTCAATATAAACATAGTAAAAACCTGCAATCCCTCGGATTATTTTACCAATCATTCATTTTTTCCTCATTCCAGCGCGGGTTCCCGCGCATCTTAAGTTTGTGCCTGATTACACAGGCACAAACTTATTTATTCACGGCAAGGAAAAGTTCGCGAAGCGTACTTTTTCTTGTTGAAAAATAATTCTAGTTTTTCTTCACCGGGCTTAGATATACACTCCAGGAAGAATTGCTATATAGTACATCATTAATATACATTCTTACGATACCATTGCCTTCTCTGATACCTTCGACTTTAATATTTGAAAACTCTCCTGGAAAATCATCATAGGACAAGTCTTTCTCAAATATTGGCATTGATTCTCCATCTTGCTCAAGTTCAAGATATACATTTCCTGCTTCACCTTCTGCAAATGGATTTTCCGTAATATTAACTTCTCCAACGTAGCTATATTCATCAGGAACCACTACCTCTGGAGTTGGTGAAGGCGTACTTTCAGGGCCAGTACTAATTGATATATCAATCTTTGTGCCTGGAGCAACTAATTCTCCCGCTGTCATATTCTGGAAGCATACTGCTCCTTTTGGATATTCAGAACTTGAAATATAAGAAGTTGCACCTTTTTCAAGTCCTGCTGCTAAAAGATCTTGTTTTGCTTGATCTTCTGTCTTACCAAGTAGATTAGGAACTTTCTTTAAAGCACTTACATCTGGTCCAGTACTTACAACTAAAGTAACCGTAGAACCTTTCTTTAATACGACAGGATTTTTTGGATCCGTTGTTCTTTCAGGAATTGTACGAATTACCATGTCAACACCTAGCTCGCTACTTGCTTCATCTTGACGAACTACAATTAATCCTAGGTCTTCTAGCTGTTTTTTCGCTTGTTCGTAATTACGGTTATAAACATCTGGTAACTCTATTGGTTTCGCACCTGCACTGATTGTTAAGATAATTGTTGAATTTGATGGAATCTCAGTATCAGCAGGATAATTTTGCTTCATAACCAAGCCTTCTTCATATTCATCCGAGTATTCTTTTTCATCCGCTAACTTAATTGTAAAGGAAGGTGAGGCAAGCTCAAGACTACTGATCGCTGTTTCTCTATCAAGGCCAAGTACTTTTGGAACCTTTACAAGTTCAGAGGTTGGCTCTTCGGTTGGTTCTGGTGAAACAGTCACTGTAATCGATGGTGCTGGTGTAATATCCGCTGGATTTTTGTCTTTTCCACCATCAAATAAACCAAAGAATCTCGCTACAATAAATAGTACTGTAAAGCCAACTAAAACTGCTGCTGCAATCATTGATATAATAAGTACTTTCTCCATCTTAGAATCAACGGAATCTAATTCCTCTTCTTCTTCCTTCGAAAGTTTTTTAGTATTCTTATCCTTTGCATTGTTATCAATAAATGTTACTGGTGTTTTGGCAGCACTTTTAATATGATTCATCTCATCATCCGATAAACTGATGGTTGGTGAATCACTGACTGCACCATTATTAATAATAACATAATCTCCATCTTTATTAATGATAGAGCGTTTTAAATCACTGATTAATTCCGAAGCAGATAAATATCTTCTCTCCGGTTTCTTTTGCATACATTTTTGTACAATTTTCTCGACACTTACTGGTACGTCCGGATTCAATTCACGAAGAGGGGTGGCCTCTCCTTGAATATGAAGAAGTGCAACAGAAACCGTATTATCTCCTGCAAACGGAACTTCACCACATAACATCTCATACATTGTTACGCCAAGAGAGTAGATATCGCTCTTTTCGTCGCTGTATCCGCCTCTCGCCTGTTCCGGTGATAAATAATGTACGGACCCGATAGCATTTTGAGTAACAGTATTGGTTGATGCTGCCTTTGCTATTCCAAAATCAGTCACCTTTACTTTACCATCTCTAGAGATAATGATATTCTGCGGTTTAATATCCCTATGAATAATATGATTATCATGAGCAGCTTCCATACCTTGCGCTATCTGAATCGCAATTCCAACCGCTTCTTTAATTTCTAACTTTCCTTTACGTTCAATAAATTTCTTTAACGTAATTCCTTCCACAAGCTCCATAACGATATAGTATAATCCATCGTCATCACCAACATCATAGACATTTACTATGTTCGGATGGGATAAGCCCGCTACAGATTGTGCTTCTCCACGGAATTTCGTTACAAAATTCTTATCGCTTGAATATTCCGGTTTCAATATTTTAATTGCTACATATCGATTTAACCGATGACATTTTGCCTTGTAAACATCCGCCATTCCTCCAGAACCAACTCTGTCTACAATTTCATATCTGTCACTGATAAACATTCCAGGTTTAATCATTTTATATACCTTTTACCTTTCCGGCTACACAAAAATGTCTGTTGTAACAAACAAGCTTATGTAAAAATGCCTCTCTTCTCTCCTTATTACTACATCCCTCAATGCATTTTCCTATGTGCTTAATCAAGACGAATCAAAACGATTGCTATATTATCTTTACCGCCATTTTCATTCGCTTTCTTTACTAGCTCTTTCCCCGATGCTTCTAAATCATCCTCATGATTTCTAATAATAGTAAGAATTTCTTCATCCTCTAACATATTAGACAAACCATCAGAACAAAGAAGAATAATATCCCTAGATTTTACACTAACTTCAAAATAGTCTGGTACGACAGAAAGACTTGCTCCCACCGCTCTTGTAATTACATTTTTCTTTGGATGGAATCTAGCTTCACTGCGTTTAATCTCTCCGGTCTTCACCATTTCTTCAACCAAGGAATGGTCTTCTGTAATCTGCTTCATAGTATCGTTAATCAAGTATAACCTGCTGTCTCCAATGTTTGCTACATACATTAATTGATCCATGATTGTTGCGAGAACTAACGTTGTTCCCATTCCTTCTAAACCAGTTTGCTCTCTTGCCTGCTTTAATAGCATCTCATTGGTTTTTGCGACTGCGGTATCTAACATACCAATCACAGTCTTTTCTTCATTTTCCCCTATGAGTTTTACCATTTCTTCCACACAATAACGAGAAGCAAAGTCACCGGCGTTATGTCCACCCATACCATCGGCTACAATAAACAGGTTTGGAAGTGCTCCAACCGAACACTCATTACAATAGACATAATCTTGGTTGATCTCTCTTTTTTGACCAACGTCTGTAATAGAATATGTGTTCATTCTATTGTTCCACCTCCTGTACCATTGTTTTATCCGTATAACTCTTTCTAAGTTGCCCACAAGCCGCATTAATATCTGAGCCCATTTCTCTTCTAATAGTAACATTAATTCTGTTTTTTTCAAGTATATTTTTGAAATTTTGTATGTTATTACCCGTAGAACGCTTATAATCTCGTTCTTTGATTGGGTTTACAGGAATTAAATTTACATGACAGTTTTTCCCTTTTAGAAGTCTACTAAGTTCTTTTGCACAGGCAGCTGTATCATTTACTCCATCCACTAGACTGTACTCATAACTAATTCTTCGTCCAGTTTTTTCGTAATAATAATCACATGCATTTAGAACATCTTGCAACTTGTAACTGTTTGCTACAGGCATTATTTTTACTCTTTCTTCATCATTAGGAGCATGTAAGGATAATGCTAAGGTGATAGATAATCCTTCCTCCGCTAGTGCTCTCATCTTTGGTACTAAGCCACAAGTGGAAACTGTTATATTTCTCTGTGATATATTTAATCCATCAAGAGAGGATATCATACGAACAAACTTAACAAAGTTATCGTAGTTATCCATTGGTTCTCCAGTTCCCATAATTACAATATTACTTACTCTTTCGCCAGAAAGCCGTTGTAACTGGTATACTTCATCAAGCATCTCTGAGGTTCTTAAGTTTCTAGTAAGTCCTCCAAGAGTTGATGCACAAAAACGGCATCCCATACGGCAACCTACCTGAGAGGAAATGCATACCGAATTGCCGTGATGATATTTCATAAGGACACATTCAACAACATTCCCATCTGGTAACCGAAATAAAAACTTCACAGTTCCATCAATTTTCGATTCATAGCGTTCTAATTCAGTAACACAGACAAGTTCGTATTCAGAGGCAAGCTTTGTTCTTAACTCTTTTGATAAATTTGTCATCTCATCAAAACTTCTTGCCAATTTAACATGGAGCCACTCATAAATCTGTTTTGCCCTGAATTCTTTTTCGCCAATGGTCTTTAAACTTGCCTTTAATTCTTCTAATGTAAGTGCTTTGATGTCTATTTTTTCAGTATTACTTTGCATTTTTACCCCATTCCTACGCATTTCTTTGCGCATCGTCTAAAAGAAATATCATGCCCGCTTAGTAGTAGGCCGGAAGTTTGTACCGAGGACGACTCAGACACAAACTTCAGTGTGAAGTTTTAGAATTTCTTAGGCGGCGTCTTTTGGCGTCTTAGAAATTCTCTTCACACTTAAACCTTTCTAAATCTTGAGATAAAGAAACCATCCACTCCAGATTCTCCCGGTAATAGTTGTAGATAGCCTAGCTTTGATGTTTCGCACTGTAATCGTTCAGGTAAATAAGTATCAATGGATTCTAGCTGCAATTTTAATGTCTCCGATATAAAACGTACATTCTCTTCGTTTTCTTCAGGATTTATTGTACAAGTGCTATAGATCAGAACTCCCCCTGGCTTTAGGTAAGAGACGATCACTGTAAGAATCTCTCTTTGTAACTTTGCTAACTCCGACATAGTTTCTCTTGTCATATTATATTTGATGTCTGGCTTCTTACCAATAACTCCAAGTCCCGAGCAAGGAAGGTCAGCTAAAATCACATCCGCTTTTTCTATCACAGATTCATCCAATGTTAACGCATCAAAAACTTTCACAGATACATTCTGATAACCAATACGTTCCAAGTTTTGTTCGATTAAGGAAACTTTTTTCTCGGTTTTATCTCTTGCATCTACGTGACCAGTTTGATTTTCTCCACCTGCCATAAGAAGAAGCTCCGCTGCATGTAATGTCTTACCACCAGGTGCAGCACATACATCAATAATATAATCTCCTGCTTTAATGCCGGCTATCGTTCCAACCATCATAGAACTTTCATCCTGAACTTGAAAATATCCTTTTTGGAAACTTTCAAGTGTTGTTAGTGAATTATAGGAAGAAATTCTCTTTGCATTTTTAAGGTAAGCTCCCTCTGTAACTACTATTCCTTCCTTTTCTAAACAATTCGTCAAATCATTTATGGAAATTTTACTTTCATTGATACGTATTGATGTATCATTGGGTTTTAAAAAAGCTTGTAACATATCTTCCACTTGTTCTCTGTTATAGCTTTTTAGCCAAAATTCTACCAGCTCAGTAGGCATTGAGTATTGATAGGAAAGCTTTTCAATTTCATTCATCCTACTAATGTCAAACCCATTTGTCTTTTGAAATTCCCTACTAAGATTTCTTAATATCCCATTCACAAAACCAGACAGTCCACTTAACCCACGTTTTTTTACTAGCTTTACTGCCTCGTCGCAAGCTGCACTATCTGGAATCTGTTCCATAAATTCTATTTGGTAAGCTGCAATTCTTAGAATATTTCGAATTACAGGCTTCATCTTTTTTACCTTAATCTTTGAAAATCGCTCCAAATCATAATCTAACTTTAATTTTTGCTCTAAAACCCCAAGGCAGAGCCTTGATATAAAGGCTCTGTCTTGTTTACTCAAGTCTTTGTAATTTTTTAATGTTTCATTGATTACAACGTGACTTGGAAGCTTATCCTCATTAATTTTAAGGCACATCGTAAGTACAATATCTCTAGCGTTCATAGTTCTCCGTTCATTAATCTCTATTTCGATTCCCATAAAGCAGAACCAAACGAAGTAGCTGCAATATAGAAGCTGCGGCACTGGCAACATAGGTAAGTGCTGCGGCACCTAAAACTTTCTTTGTATCTCTGATTTCATCACCATATAAGATTCCTGTATCTGATAATACCGCAACTGCTCTTCTTGAGGCATTAAACTCTACCGGTAAGGTGACTAACTGAAATAAAACAGCCAGAGAAAACATCAAGATACCGATTGTAATTAAGGTCTGTGAACCACCAATCAGGATTCCTATCAGGATTAATGGCCACGATAACATTGCACCGAAGTTTGCAACAGGTACAATTGCAGCTCTAAGTCTAAGTGGAACGTACCCCTTCTGATCTTGAATTGCATGACCACATTCATGCGCTGCAACGCCAATCGCTGCAACTGAAGAATTATCATATACGGATTCGGATAGACGAAGCACCTTATTTCTTGAGTCATAGTGATCTGTTAGACTTCCACTCACTCTTTGTATCTGTACATCATAAATACCAGAAGAACGTAATATTCGTTCTGCAGCAGTTGCTCCAGTCATACCTGACATACTTCTAACCCTGCTGTATTTTGAAAATGTAGATTTCACTTTCATGGATGCTACTATACTAAGGATTGCTCCAACAATAATCATCCAATAATAAGGATCAAAATAAAATCCGTAAAACGGTGATCCAAAATATAAAAAATTTAACATTTATGATACCTCCTAACTTTCTCCCAATCATACCATGAATTCGTGTCTATTTTTTTAACACTTCATTAATTTTTCATTAAAGATAAAAAATATGTTCTTAATCCCTTTGGCATAGGAAGAAATGAGTTATGATAAATAGGTGTTATGTGATACCGAATTAAATAACTTTCAATCCAAGTTCATGCAATTAGGGTGTTCCTTTTATTATAAATTTATGTTTAATTTAATTTTCAAGTACTCCAAAAATCTCTCCCGTCTTTACTGGATATCCACGTAAAAATTCACCGGTCAGCATTCTTTTCTTTCCTTCCAATTGAAGTTCATTAATTTTTAACAGCGCATCCCCAGTTTTAACAAAGATTGCTTCCTTGGTTACTTTCACTATGCTACCAAACTCTGCTTCATTGATTGCCTCTATTGTCTCAGGGCTATGATAAACCTCAGCACACCATAATTTTAATGTTTTTCCCTTATAATAAGTATAAGCGCTTGGCCATGGATTTAGTCCACGAATCATTCTCTCGATGGAAGCTGCATCCTTAGAAAAATCAATTCTTCCCATGTCTTTGCTAAGCATTTTTATATGAGTAGATTGGGAATCATCCTGTTTGGTGTAAGTGGCTGTCCCTTTCTTTATCATTTCGATTGCTTCTAATAAAGCTTCTCCGCCGATTTCTGCCAATTTATCATGTAAACTACCACCTGTCTCATCTTTTGCAATATCGATTTCTCTTTTTAAAATCATGTCACCAGTATCACAACCGACATCCATCTTCATAATAGTAACACCAGTTTTCTTTTCACCGTTTAAGATAACCCATTGAATTGGTGCGCTACCTCGATATTTTGGTAATAAAGATGCATGTACATTAATACAACCATACGGTGGAAGATCCAAAATATCCTTTGATAATATCTGCCCAAATGCTGCAACTAAGATAATATCTGGAGCCAAAGCTTTCAGTTGTTCCACAAATTCAGGTTCTTTCACACGTCTTGGTTGGTATACAGGAATTTGATGTTTTAAGGCAACTTCCTTTACTGGTGGAGATGCCATCTCTTTTCCTCTTCCTTTTGGTTTATCTGGTTGTGTTACTACTCCTATAATTTCGATATCTGAAGAAAGCAGTGTTTCTAAAATTGTTGCTGCTATCTCTGGTGTCCCCATATAGACCGCTTTCATTCTCATCCCTCCAATTCTTATTCCTCTTCTTCATCATAGCCAGTCACTTCATGCAATTCCCCATTGACCTTTTCCACATATAAAATACCATCTAAATGATCAATTTCGTGACAGAACGCTCTAGCTAGTAAACCTTCCCCTTCCATTTCAAAAGGTTTCATATGACGGTCATAAGCTTTTACTTTCACATAATTTGGGCGAGTTACTATACCTGCTTTCCCAGGTAAACTAAGGCAACCTTCGTCTCCCGTTTGCTCGCCGTCTGTTGCAATAATCTCTGGATTAATTAATATTATTGGTTCATTTCCTTCCGGTGATACATCAATCACAACCAATCGTTTTAATATACCAACCTGTGGAGCTGCTAACCCAACGCCTTGTGCTTCATACATCGTATCAAGCATATCATCAATTAACATATCAATTTTTGGTGTAACTTCCTCAATAACCTTTGAAGTTTTGTTTAAAATACTATCTCCCATTATTCTAATATTTCTTTTTGCCATACTCTTTCTTCCTTTCGTTAATAGCTGTTCATTGGATCAAAATCAAATTGCACATTACATTTTATGAAATACTCTGATACAAAGATGTACTGCTCTAAAAAGTCTTTAACACCAACAAGATACTCATATTGTTCTTCTTTTAGGTATAAAACTCTTCGATAAATATCATTCATTTTTGCAATTCCAGCAGGTGCAGGACCTATCACACTGATATTAGGCTTCTTTTTTTCATGCTCTTCCAATATTTCAAGTGCTTCTTTCTCCGTTTTCCCTTGCATCGCCTCTTGCTCATTGCGTTTTTCTAGTAGATCAAGTTCCTCTTGCGATTTTGCCCACTCCTTCACTGCCCCAGCCAATAGATTTGCCGCCAGTATCACAGCTTCCTCTTCTTTTGACTGAATTAAAATGGCCATAATGTGTGCAGCAGGAGGATATTTCATTAAACGTCTGTAGTGCATCTCTTGCTCGAAAAAACCAACATAATCTTCTGTTGCTGCAGTGGTTACTGCATAATGCTCTGGTTGATATGTTTGTATTACTACCTCTCCTGATAACTCTCCACGTCCTGCACGTCCCGCAGCTTGTGCTAATAATTGAAATGTACGCTCTGCTGCCCGATAATCATTTGCATATAGTGATAAATCTGCAGCTAAAATCCCTACGAGAGTCACTCCAGCAAAATCATGCCCTTTTACAATCATCTGAGTTCCAATTAGGATATCTGCCTCACCATTTGCAAAAGAACTTAAGATTTCTTCATAACTTAGTTTGTTCTTTGTCGTATCTGCATCCATCCTAAGAACTCTAGCCATCGGAAATTCCTTTAACACCATTGACTCAACCTTCTGAGTTCCTGTTCCAAAGGCTGCGATATACTTAGAACCACAGACCGGACAAAGAGTTGGAGTTGGAATTTCATACCCGCAATAATGACATTTTAACACACCAGTACTATGTGCCGTCAAGGAAATATCACAATGAGGGCATTTCATTGCAGTACCGCAACTTCGACATGACACAAAACCTGCGTATCCCCTGCGGTTTAAAAACAACATAATCTGCTCTTTTTTTCTTAAACGATCTTCAATTAAACTTCGTAACAAATCACTAAAGATAGATTTATTTTTCTTTTTTAACTCTTCTTTTAAATCAACAATGGTTACCTGTGGAACTTTCGCTTCTTTTGCTCGTTTCGTTAAACGAAATAGCCCATATTCCCCATCCATTGCTTTTTTATATGCTTCCAAAGATGGTGTGGCAGACCCAAGAATAATGGATGCATTACTTAGCTCTCCTCTTTTTATAGCAACCTCTCTGGCATGATATTTCGGTGGCATCTCACTCTTATAACTTGTTTCATGTTCTTCATCTATAATAATTAACCCAAGGTTTCGAAACGGTGTGAATAATGCAGACCTTGGACCTATCATAATATCGATATCACCATTCTTTGCACGTTCGATTTGATCGTATCGTTCGCCGGCAGACATCTTCGAGTTTAGAATAGAAATGCGATTACCAAACCTTTTATAAAATCGTACTACTGTCTGGTATGTTAGCGCAATTTCCGGAATTAACATAATAACCTGTCTACCGGATTGTATGACATGATCAATAATCTCCATATATACTTCTGTCTTACCGCTACCTGTAATACCATGAATTAAGTAAGTTTTACGAACTCCTTCTTCATAGTCCCTAATAACTTTGGAAACAATTTCTCTTTGTTCTTCATTTAAAGTGACTCTATAGCTATCCACAGTTTTTGATGCTATTGGGTTACGGTACTTTGTTTCCGATTCAATTTGTATAATTCCACTTTCCTTTAAGGAATTGATTGTCGTTCTTGAGATATTTAACTTATTGACGATAACCTCAAATTCAATTTCATCGGTTTTCATAAGTGCTAATAATAATCTTGCTTTTGCTTTATGCTTTTTCTTTTCTGCTTCAATATAAGCATCTTGCAACTTTTCTTTTGTTACGGCTGATGATACGATTCTCTTCTCAATCTGCTTTACACTTTTTTTGACTGGAATTACCGTCTTTAGGGCATCGTTCATCGTACCACCATATTGCTCCTTCACGAATGCAGCAAGGGCTATCATCTGTCCCTCGATTGGTAGCCCTTTTTCTTTGATTCCTAGTATTGGTTTTATTCTCTCCGGAGCAATCTTAGGCACGTCAGATAAACCTACAATAAATCCACTTATGCTACGATTTCCATTCCCAAACGGTATCGTTACAGGCACGCCAATAACAGCATCCGCATAAAGAGCTGGCGGTATGCTGTATTGGTAGGTTTTATCTAGATTTTCCACTGATATGTCCACTATTATATCTGCATATTGCATTCCTATCGAATTTCATCCTTTCCCATGTACATTAACTCATCTTTTAGTCTCTTCACAATTAAATCAAGCTTCATTCCACGAGAACCTTTTAAAAGTATGGCATCCCCTTTTACAAAATGCGATTTTAAATATTGAAAAACTTCATCTCTATCCATGAAACTCTTTGTAATGATGCCTTCTCCATTATCACATACTCCATCTAGGATATACTTTGCTTCCTCACCAATTGTTAACACCTCATCAATCAATGCTGATTCTTTTCCAGAAGCTTTTGCTAACTGGCATTGCTTTGCTAGATATTCACCAACCTCATAATGACACTTTCTAGAATGCTCGCCAAGTTCTAAAATATCCGCAAACACGATGAATTTCTTATGTTCTTTGGGAATATCCATAATAACATGGATTGCTCCCTTCATAGAGTCAGGGCTCGCATTGTAAGTATCATCAATTACTGTAAAGCCATTGACTTTTTCTATCTCACCTCGCATTGCGATCGGCTTATACTCTCTTAATCCTTCTTTCGCATCCATAGGATCCACTCCTAATTGTATTGCAAAGAAAAGAGCAGCGAGAGCGTTTAATATATTATGCTTACCAAGTACTGATAATGTAATATTATCTACAAGTTCTTCTTTGCTACCTTCTTTATAATGGAAGGTAAACGTCGTACTCTCACCATCTGTTTTTATATTATCTGCGTAAATAGTACAATTTGGATTGGTTCCAAAGGTATAAATAGAAGCTCTATTTAAACTAATCCGTGTCATTTCTGATAAACTAACATTAGCAATGCTTTGTGTCTTTTCTTTGACAGTGCTGTTCGTTTTAGAATATTCATCGTAGAGTTCCAATAATAATGGATCATCTCCATTTAATAAGAGAATAGAATCCTCGGTAAAATAATTTACCATATTTAATTTTTCTTTTCGAATATTCTCTTGTGTCTTTAACTGTCCAATATGGGATACCCCGATATTGGTAACAACCGCCATATTAGGTTTTGCTACTTTAGCGATGCGTTCCATCTCTCCAAATTCACTCATCCCCATCTCGATTATCCCAACTTCATGAGAATCCTCAAGCATCAACATCATCTGTGGTAATCCGACCTGACTATTCATATTACCAATTGTTTTTAATACATTACATCTAGTACTTAAAGCTGCTGCTATCATTTCCTTTGTTGTTGTTTTACCAACACTTCCGGTTATCCCAATGATTGGTATCTTGCTATGATCTCGGTGATATTCTCCAAGACGTTGTAATGCATCTACGGTATGGTTCACTCTGATGTAAACCATATCTTCGGTTCCCTCTGCTATTGCATCTTTACTTGTTAGTGTCACTCTGATTCCTTGCTGATAAGCATCCGAAATGAAATCATGGGCGTCTACCCTTTCACCGACAATAGGTACAAAGAGGGTATCCATATCTCCTTCTTTTGAGTTTGTGCTTATTTTATGAATCGTTCTGTCTTTATTTCCGTTTATTATAGTGCCACCAGTGATTGTAGCAATTTCGCTTACATGAAACGTTGCCATATGAAAACCTCTATTCTGTCGCTTTCGCGTTTATTTATAACGATACAAACTTTGTGGACGAATACAAAGCGTTAGAGAGCATTTCTTTGTTCTAATGTCATCTCATCAATGATATCTTTTATCAATTCTCTATCATCCATATGATACTTCACACCACGTATTTCTTGATAATTTTCATGACCTTTACCAGCAATCAAAATAATGTCTCCTTCTCTTGCTGTTAAAATACTGTGACGTATTGCTTCTTTACGATCTAGTATCGCAGTATATTCCCCTTTTCCACGCTTTACTCCAACTACAATATCATTTAAGATATCCTGTGGTTCTTCAAATCTTGGATTATCTGAAGTAACTATCGTGTAATCCGCTAAATTTGAAGATATCTCACCCATCTCGAAACGGCGGTCTTTCGAACGATTCCCCCCGCAGCCAAACAAGCATACCAAACGTTTCGGCTCATACTCTCTTAGGGTAGATAATACACTTTGAAGACTCATCGCATTATGGGCATAGTCAATCATCATGGTAAATTTCTTAGAAACCTCCACTGGCTCAACTCTGCCTTTTACCTTTACTTTAGTTAATACTTCCTTGATACGTTCTGTACTAATATTAAAATGTCTACATATTGCAATTGCTGTTAGAGAGTTGTAAACAGTAAATTTTCCTGGTATATTAACCTGAACTGAGAAATTACATAGTCCACTCACCTTATATAATACCATTAAATTGCCAAGTTTGGAATGTAAATCGATATCGATTGCTCTTAAATCTGCTTTTTCACTAAGTCCATAAGTCTCAAGCGAACAAGTATGACCGCTTAGCACCTGTTCCATATGTTTATCGTCTATATTAGCAATACCCACTCTACACTGCTTAAATAAAAGTCCTTTACATGCCATGTATTCCTCAAAATTTTGATGCTCTCCTGGACCAATATGATCAGGTTCCATGTTTGTAAATACACCAAAGTCAAAGGTAAATCCGCTCACACGATGAAGCATTAACCCTTGGGAAGAAACCTCCATAACAACACAAGTACACCCGGCCTCCACCATTTGTGCAAAATACTGTTGAACTAAATAAGATTCTGGAGTTGTATTATTCGCTGGAATCACAGTATCTCCAATAATCGTCTCAATGGTACCTATCAAACCTGTTTTAATTCCAGCCTCACTTAAGATAGCATGCACCATATAGGTCGAGGTTGTCTTTCCCTTGGTTCCAGTAATACCTATCGTCTTTAGCTTTTCTGCTGGATAATCAAAATACGCTGCAGATAAAATTGCAAGTGCTTCTCTTGTATTAGCTACTAATAATAATGTAACACCCTCTGGTACTGATACATCTTTTTCAGCCACGATAACGCTAGCACCCTTTTCAATGACTTCTTCTACATAGGAATGTCCATCACTTACTACTCCAGCAATACATACAAAAATAGAATCTTTTTCTACTTTTCTAGAATCATAACATAAAGTACTGATTTCTTTCTCAAGAGTTCCGTTTTTACATTGGTAAGTTAATCGCTCTAATAACTTGGTTAACTTCATAGTAATATCCTCATTTCTTTTCTATTCAAATTTTTAAACCCAACTTTACTAACAATCTATTCCTATCTTATCTATATTTATCATAAATTTCTATGGTATTTTCTGCTTGAATTCATTCAATATCTGTTATAATTTTTTTGTTTTGTTTTTTGCTTTGTTTTTTGCTTTGTTTTTTGCTTTGTTTTTTGCTTTGTTTTTTGCTTTGTTTTTTATTTTATATTCTAATTAAACTATTGGTATAGTATTTATCTTGTATGATTATAGTATGAGATATTTTACACGAGAAATTCCCACGGTTCTATTCAAACCGTGGGATCTAATGTTATTTATAGTAATTCGTATAATTCTTCATATTTTCTCGCAGAAGTACTCCACGAAAAATCTTTAGCCATACCTCTATCAATAATTTTATTCCATTCTCGTTTTTTATTATGAAATATTTCTTTAGCATACCGGATGGTATCTAACATCTCATGAGCATTGTAGTTTTTAAAACTAAATCCTGTTCCAGTACTTTCGTATTGGTTATATGGTTCTACAGTATCTACAAGACCACCGGTTTCTCTCACAATTGGAACTGTACCATATCTTAAACTCATTAGCTGACTTAAACCACAAGGTTCAAATAGTGATGGCATCAAGAATGCATCACATGCAGCATAAATTTTATGGGAGCGTTCATTCGAATAAAAGATATTTGCAGAAACTCGATTGCTATACTTCCAAGCAAAATGGCGAAATAGATTTTCATATCTTTCTTCACCAGTTCCAAGGACAATAAGCTCAGTATCCTCTGCACATAATTCTTCCATCACGCATTCAATCAAATCCAATCCTTTTTGATCTGTTAAGCGTGAAACTATTCCAATCATAAAAACTTTGTCATCCACCGCAAGACCTAATTCCTGCTGAAGTGCACGCTTATTTTTTATCTTTTCTTTTCTAAAGTTTTTCGCATTATATGGATAGGTGATAAGAGCATCCGAGTCTGGATTATACTCCTCATAATCAATGCCATTTACGATGCCACGTAGGGAATTAGAACGAGCGCGCATTAGTCCATCCAATCCTTCCCCATAAAAAGACATAGTAATCTCTTTCGCATAAGTATTGCTAACCGTTGTCACATAATCAGCATATACAATGCCACCTTTTAAATAATTTGCATCACCATATGCTTCCAATTTGTCAGGTGTAAAATAGTACCCAGATAGCGCTGTTATATCTTGTACCGTCTTTTTATCCCAAACACCTTGGAACCTTAGATTGTGTATTGTCATTATCGTTTTTATGCCACGATAAAATTCATTTTCTTGAAAGCTATCATGTAAAAATACTGGAATTAACCCTGTCTGCCAATCATGGCAATGTATGATATCTGGTCTAAAGTCAAGAGCCGGAAGACAGGATAATGTTGCTTTACTAAAAAAAGCGAACTTTTCAATATCTTCGTAAATGTTACCATATGGTTTACTTCCTGTAAAATAAAATTCATTGTCAATAAAATAAAACCATATTCCCTCATACTGATATTCTAATACTCCGACATATTGTGTTCTCCAATTTAAGTTCATGTAAAAATGCGTACGATATTGCATTTTATCCTTCCACTGTCTTGGTATTGACATATAATTTGGGAGAATAACACGAACATCGAAGTTTTCTTGATCTATGTATTTTGGTAAAGAACCTACCACATCAGCTAGACCACCCGTTTTTATGAATGGAACGCCTTCCGATGCAACGAATAAAATCTTTTTCATACGTTATGCCTCCGTAATTTTATTATTGCAATTCCCTTCTATCATTGCTTACATTCGATTTTATTTTATAATCTTCTTGTATGCAATTACCGATAAAAATAATTATACAATACAATGCAATAATAGAAAAGAGGCAAAATCATCACATTCTCAGCTTATACTCTAAACGGATTTTATCCGCAATTAAAGCTACAAACTCTGAATTTGTTGGTTTACCTTTTCCGTTACTAACGGTATAACCAAACAAATCATCTATGGTATCCATCTTACCTCTACTCCAAGCAACCTCAATCGCATGACGGATTGCTCTTTCAACTCTGCTTGGCGTTGTCTTATGACGCTTTGCGATGGATGGGTATAGCTGTTTTGTTATGGAGTTTAACATTTCAGTATCATCAACCGACATCATAATCGCATCTCTTAGATACTGATACCCTTTGATATGTGCAGGTACACCGATTTCATGAATGATATTGGTAACATCTGACTCCAAATTTTTCTCTTTATAAGCTGCAGGATTATCAAATGTATTTAATTTGTGGTTATCCACTAATTTAATATGATAATCTGCTTTTAATTGCTTAATTCTACTTAATACAGTGTTATTATCGAACGGTTTCAAAATATAATAACTAGCACCTAATTCAAAAGCATTTTCAGTAACACGCTCTTGACCGATTGCTGTAATGACAATAAAGGATGGTGCTTTTTTAAATTCAGAACTTTTTTTGATCTTTTCCATCACTCCCAGCCCGTCTAACTTTGGCATGATTAAGTCCAATAAGACAACATCTGGATTTTTATCTTTGATTACTTCTAATGCTTCGAGACCATTTTCTGCTCTTCCAATAACTTCGACATCATTATCATTCTTTAGTACTTCTTCTAACAAATTTAACATTCTGATGTTGTCGTCAACGATTACCACACTTATTTTCCCCATTACGAGTCCTCCTAAATTTCTTTTCCTTCCGATATCATACGAAGATTAAAGATAGTTATTATGAAAGGGGCCCAATTCCTTTCAAGCATAAGTTTTTTCTTACCTATTATGACACCATCTACCTTACATAATATGCGCGCTATATCAGTAAAGTTGTCTTGTATGATTTATAACTGTCACTATTAACACGAAAAACAATTTGTTTACAATAATCTTCGGCAAGATTACTATGTTAAATTCTAAATCTAGAATAGAAGAATGCAAATTGTAATAATTTGTTAACAGCTACAGGAAAATTATACCCATATTTTCCCAAATTTTCAATTCTATTTTAACGCATTATTCGACAGAAAGTCAATCCACTTTTTAACATTTTTAATTTATTTTATTATTTTCCACTAAAAAAGTTTCTATAATAAAGCAATCGACTTTCTGTTTTATGAGTATAGAAACAGCTTTATTGTTGGATTATCTCGAGCATATTTTCTATGAATGTGCCATATCCCATCGAAGCATCACGAATAAAAACATGGGTTACTGCTCCTACTAATTTCCCATTTTGAATAATAGGACTACCACTCATCCCTTGAACAATTCCCCCGGTTAATTCCTTCAAACGCTCATCTGTTATTTTAATTACCAAACCTTTACTATGAGACTTATTTCCAAAATCAATACTTTCAATGGATATCTTGTATTCTTTTATTTGACCTTCCACATTACAAAGTATAGTAGCATCACCAGTTTTAATTTCCTGCTTTAACGCAATTGGTATGGGATTATTATAAACATTATTCGAAACGCGTTTATAAATATCAGATGTATTTACAATTTGTCCAAAGATACCTTGTGGAGTATTTTTTGTAATGGTACCAATACGATTTAAAGAGTTTTCATGGATAACTCCACTTAATTCACCTGGTTGTCCTGACTTACCTTTAATGATATTTACAACTTCTGCATCATATACTCCACCTGTTTTTACTGACATTAAAAGTCCGGTATCCACGTCTGTAATCCCATGTCCAAGCGCTCCATAATCACCTGTGGTAGTAACAAAAGTTAATGTTCCAATTCCTTGAGTATCGTCTCGAATCCATGTCCCTATTTTAAATTCTCCTGTTGCTGTTGCTACTGGTTGTACTTTTAGAGTTACATATTGTGTGTCTCTTTTGACTTTTAATGAAACTGGCTGACCATTACATGCTTGAATAATTTGTATCAATTCTTCTTTACTGGCTAATCTTTGATTGTTCGCTTCCATGATGTAATCACCTGTTTTTAGTATATTAAGCGCAGGCTCATAATTCATACCATCTTTAGACATTACCTCTGCTGTTCCAAGGACTAGAATTCCATCCGTCTCTAACGTGATACCTATTGTTCCCCCACAGGGAATGACTTCTATAGTGTCAATGACATCAAGCGATATATTTTTAATAGACAGCCATCCAAATAACTTAAGATTTACTTTATAAGAGCCCGTTTTATTTGCTTGTAGCAGAAATGGCTTATTAAGATCTATGTGAATCTGACCCGCAGGTACATTCGATTTTGTTATTTGTGAAACAGTTACATCATTGCTTTCTATTTCTGCTTGTATTGGAACTTTAAGATTAAAACTCTGCGACTTATCAACTAAGATTCTAATCTTATCGGGTATTGCTTTGTTTAATATATAATAGGAAAATAAGAAGATACCTATGATATCAAGTATTAAAAAAACCACTAAAAATCTTCGGTACCCTCTTTTTCTCGGATCGGCATTTATTTCCCCAGTGTGTGATTTATGCATACTAATCTCCTGCCTTTCTCATAACATATGCACTTCATGACATAACATAAAACTTTTTGATTTCATGTCATATCATAAGAACCTCATGTTACTAACTTTCCCTCAGAATACAAAAAGGATATACCGTATTAGTATATCCTTAATTTTTAATTTCTTTCTGAGTTTAGTATGCGTAAATCATTTATTTTCAAACTAGGATTTTAAGTCTTTGTTGCCAATCCTCTTTTTGTTATCTATGACAGCAATTTATCGATATTTTTTTGTATTGTTGGCTAACTCTTTCATTTCTAAAGCACTAGTTAAAACTGTGTCCGTAATTTTGGCTCCGCCAAGAATTCTTGCAAGTTCTTCAATAACTTCTGTTTCTTCTAACTGGCGTATATTCGTATTCGTTGTAATACCATCGGTATTTTTTTCAATAATATAATGAGTATCTGCCATAGCAGCAATCTGAGGTAGATGTGTAATACATAAAATCTGATGTTCACCTGCTAATAATCCTAATTTCTCAGATACCTTTTGAGCAGTTCTTCCACTGATACCTACATCAATTTCATCAAAAATTAATGTCTGAATATCATCTTTTTTAGCCATAACCGATTTCATTGCCAGCATGATTCTTGACAATTCACCACCAGATGCAATTTTCGCTAATTGCCTAATTGGTTCTCCTGGATTAGTAGATATCATAAATTCGGCTTCATCCAATCCATTCACTGTATAATTGTTAAGTTCCTTCATATCTATCTCAAATTTAACATCCAAGAAATTCAAATCAATTAATGCAGCTTTCATCTTTTCTGCTAGTTGTAATGATGTTTTTTTACGAATAGACGTTAATATCTTACATTCTTTTCTAAGCACTTCCTCTGTTACAGCTATTTTTTGTCTTAACTCCTGCAAATATTCATCATAAGCTTCGTATTTTTTCTTCTTTGCTTCCTGATTTTTGTAATAATTAAAGATCTCACTAATACTATTTCCATACTTTGATTTTAAATGATTAATTAAATTTAAGCGATTTTCAACATCCGTAAAACCATCTAGACTATCACTAGAATCATTTAAATACTCGGAAACATCACGATTGAAATCATTCAGTAACCCCTCAATATCGATTAATTGAGTTAAAAATCCATTTAACTGCAAATCATACTCCGAAATCTTACTTAAATATTTTACAGCTCGACTAATTAAATCAGCTGCGCTATCTGTACTATCTGATGTCTGTTTGTAAGCTGCTGAAAGATTTTCATTAATTAAATTCGCATTGGATAATTTCTTATATTCTGCCTGCAAGCTAATATCTTCATCCATCACAAGCTTCGCTTCTTCAATCTCCTTCATCTCATACTCTAAGAAGGAAAGTTCTCTTAAACGCTTGTCCTCATCAATCTCTGCATTATCATATTCTTCTTTTAGTTTCTGATAGGTATGATATAATTCTTGTACTCTTTCTTTATGTACCGCCACCTCTTCTTTTGCAAATCGGTCAATCATCTCTAGATGCTTGTGTTTATATAATAAGGACTGATGTTCGTGCTGTCCGTGGATATCTAGCAATAACGTAGCTATATCTTTTAACAATTGAGCGGTTACATTCTCACCGTTTAATTTACAGATGCTTCTTCCATTCGACATAATCTTTCTGGAAATTAAAATCTGACCTTCTTCCTTTGGTAAATCATTCTCTTCCAGTAGCTTTAATACCTCTGGTCGATTGGTCACAAACACTAATTCAACTAACGCATAATCACTATTTTTTCGAATAATGTCTTTGGTCACCTTACCGCCAAGTGCAACATTAATGGAATCAATTAAGATAGACTTACCGGCTCCGGTTTCACCTGTTAATATATTCAAATGATCCTTAAAATAAACTTCAACCTCATCTATAATGGCGAAATTTTTAACATGCAGACTTAGCAGCATAATTCCCTCCTATGAATTATTAATCAAACATATGTTCGTTTTTTCTTATTCTAGCACAACTTGTATATAAGTTCAATCCCTGATTTTTTAAAAAATAAAAATTGTCATTATGCTTGGTGTTCTATCTTATTTTTGTTCAATATAACAATTAAGAAAACAGAAGCGTTATATAAAATCCAAAACTAATCCCTTCACTATGTACTAAGACAAAAAAACTCTGCACCTAATCATATGCTAAAACTTCCATACGAACTTAAGGTGCAGAGTCAATTTAATCGCTTTATATTTGTAACATCGTTATGTTTAAAATAACTTTTCTTACTATTGACCAGCGGAACCAATCTTTACAACATTCACCTTACATGCTAGTCTTCTTCCGTTTACTACAGCATATACTGTGGTTGTTCCAATCTTTCTACCAGTTACTAATCCATTCTCAACCGTAGCAATGTTTTGGTTATCAACATCCCAACGTACTGTTAAATTGCTTGTTGAACCCACATCCACTCGAAGTCTTTCTGAACTATAAGTTTCTACTTCAAGATTTGTCTTACTAAGACCGACAACATAAACTGTAATCGTTGCCCTTCGCCCTGATTCCGTCATAACAGTGAGATTAGCTGTACCGACTTCCTTCGCAAGAATCCTACCTGTGGACTCATTCACACTTGCAACTACTGGATTATCAGAACTCCATGTATAAGAATCCGTTGAATTGCTAGGTACCATTGAAATACGTACCGTCTTAGTCTCACCAGGGGACATAATGACTTCCGATTCCTGTGCTGTAATTCCTGTACTTGGAACCGGGGCAATAACGCGCACATAACATATCGCTGAAATTCCACTGCTGTCATTTGCTTTCACGGTCACAATTGTATTACCTGGTTCTATTCCTGTAATAACACCATTTTTATTTACAATCGCTATATTACTATTACTGGAACTATATAGTGGTTTTTTATAGGTTGCATTATCTGGTTTTACTGTAGCCTTTAAATTATACGACTTTCCTTGAACTAAGGTTATATAGTTTGTATTAAGATCAATACTAGTTACCAAACGGCTTACACGAACAGTACAGGATGCTTCTGCTCCAGATCCATCGGTTGCATAAACAGTAATGGTTGCAGTTCCGAGTTTCAGACCTTTTATTTTACCATTCTTGTCAACGGAAACAATGGATTTATTACTGGATGTCCATCGTAATTCTTTATTCGAAGCAGTTTTTCCTTCAATTGTTGCTACTAATTGAAAGGTTTTTCCAAGACCAAGTTTATAGTAAGTCTCATTTAACTTAATCACTTTGACATACTCTTCTACTGTTACAGTACAATATTCTTTGAAACCATCTTCGCTCTCTACCATAATTAGAGTTATTCCACCAGCCACACCAGTAACTCTACCATATTTATCTACCTTAGCAACTGATTCATTGGAACTACTCCATGTTACATCTTGGCTTACTTTACCTTCTGGTAATACGGTTGCTTCTAGTTCAAGAACATCACCAACACGAATTGTTTCCTCTTTACTACTTAGCTTTATACCAGTCGTTGGTTGTAATACGGTCACACTACAATAACCGGTAGAACCACTTTTCGTTTTTACAAGGATAATACATTGCCCTGCACCTTTCGCTGTAATTTTACCATTCTTTGATACAGTCGCTACGCTCTTATCACTTGATTCCCAAGATAAGTTTTTTTCGTTACTGTCTGCCGGTGTTAACGTTGTCTGAAAATAATAATAGTCCCCAACATTTAAGGTAAGCTTAGTGACATCTAATTTAACAGCAGTTGCTGTTCTGCTTACATTGACAATACAGGTTGCTAGATATCCACCATCTATGGTCTTTAAAATTATTGTTGTACTACCAACGGCTCTCGCTGTAACTAAACCAGTACTATCAACCGTAGCAACAGATGTATTCGTTGAAATCCATGTTACAGCTGCATTATGAGAATCTGCTGGTTTTACAGTATAAGTAAGACGGAAAGTTTCACCTACATACATATCTTTCGTCTTGTAATCTAAAGAGACACCAGTAACCGCTTTGGTTACTGTTACGTTACAAGTTGCTTGCACATTTGCATTGTTTGCAGATGTAACAATAATCGCTGCATTTCCTGCTTTCTTTAACGTTACTTTACCGTTTTGATCCACGGTAAGTACGCTTTCATCGGAAGAGCGCCATACAATAGGCTCATCTTTTGCTGCAAGAGGCTCGATTGTTGCAAATAGTTGAAAACTACCATTGGATAATGGTACTTTTACCAAAGTATCTGAAAGAGTAATCTTTTCGATTGGCTGGTATACTCGCACCAAACAAGAACCTACCACAATATTATCTTTATTAATGGCACTTACTACTGCTACACCACCACCAACACCTTGGATGGTTGCTGATAAATTACCTGAATCAACAATCTTTAATACCTTCTCATCGGAACTTACCCAATGTAATTTTACATCGTTTAATTTAGGTTCAATGATTGCGTTAATTGTAAGGAAATCACCAATTCCTACTTTTGCTTCGCTTGGACTTAGAGTAATTTTATTAACACTTTGGATAACTTTAATCTTACATTGTAGTTTTTTTGTAATACCATTAACAACCTGACTGACGGTGATGATACACTCACCAGGTGCAACACCTTTTACCACACCATCTTTGTCAACTGTTGCAATACCTGTATTACTAGACTCCCACTTCACTGGCTCCTTGCTAGAAGATGTCAATACAAGTTGTAAAGATGATCCCGTGTAGATGGTTGCATTGGTATAATTTAAACCAAGTCCATCCAGAACTTTTACCATTAACGTTTTTGTTTTGTGTTGCGGGTCATCTTTAAATGGATTGGAATTTGTAGCCTCCATCGTAATAATTACATCGCCTGCACTTTTCGCTTGAATTACACCATTGGCATCAACTGTTGCGATATTAACATCACTGGTAGAATATCTATACCAATCAGCCTCTTGCATACTTGAATTATCATATATATTATAATAATCCCCAACATTCATAGTAATCTCTTTATGATTAAAAACTAATGGAACATGTACTGTAAAAATCAGTTTTTGTACAGTACCATTGGTTTCCAGATAGACATCTGTCGGTCTTGCTGTAATAACATAAGTACCTGCCTTTGCATTCCGAAAGGTTACTGCTGGACCAATTTCACTGATATTTACATCCAGTAATTTACTATTCCCTATTGGAATCTTTTCCCCTGTTATTGTATCTTTATGAAATTCCCAAACTAGATTACTTGCCTTCACTGCATTGGTTTCTAAGACAAAGCTTGGAGTTGTAGCAGTATAGCTAAAATCTCCACTCATATTAGAAGTGCCAGAAATCTTACCTGTAGGTGCTACGACTACCGGTAACTTTATAGTATCTTTGATATTATTATATTTTGTTATCGTCTCAATCGTTATGATAGAATAACCAGCTCCATTAGCAGTTACAACACCATTTTGATCAACAGTTACTACATCCACATTGCTACTTTCAAAACGTAGAGAAGGTGGTGTCGTCTCGGTAACAGCTTCCCCTTCATTTACAATTACATCAAAGTTGTTGTCGTATGCAGATTTATACTTTGGATATTTCACTTTTAAGAGATAGTTGTTACTATCTTTTAACTGTAAACCATATTCACTGCTGTCATTTAAGAATGTGGTTAATAAACCGAAGAAACCATTTTTACTTTGTCCATCTGCCAGTTTTAATGGTACATGGATTGTACAGTCAATACGATAATCATAGCCACCATAGGTTACGATAGCACCAAGTTGAGAATAACCAGGTCCTACTGCTACAATCTCTGCATCATATTTACTACTGGCTTTTGGTTTTACCTCTATGACAGCACTATCTGTAGATTCTGTTACCCATTTTACAGTAGCCGAAGATGGTAAAGCTGCTGATGAATGTCCTATTGTTAGATTTAGTATCCCGCTCTTTACTTCAATTAAAGCATTATTAGTGTAGTCTTGCTGACCATCCTTGAAATAGAGTATACCGGTCGGCATCACTACATCTGCCGCCTGTGCACTTTCCACCATCGGGGTTATAATAACTTCTCCTTCGGTATTCATAATCGGAAATAGATTAAATACCATTACCATGCATAATAAAAAACAGGCAATTTTCCTTCTGTTTTTGAATTTCATCTTCCATCCCTCCATTATTTATCCATCACCAAGAGGTAACTTATCTTAATGTAAACTTCGCCACCTGCCTTGCTGTTTCCTAACTATGCCTCTATATGAACAATTTACCAAATATTTTTGACACTTATGTGTCATTATTCGAGAAAATGGTCTATTTTATATCAATTTGCAATATTAAGTGCAATATCAATATAATTTCTCCATTTACTGTCATCATTGATAAGTATCACTTGACGTTTTTCTCTTAATTATATCGACATCTTTGTCTTTTTTCTTAGTTAATACATGAATTATTTTTGAGGAAAAGAATAGCAATTTTAGAAAAAGCACACTAAGCGAACTTTTCCTTGGAATGAATAAAAAACAGCAGAAACCCGTTCGGGAATTTCTGCTGTTTTCCATGTCAAAACTCAAATTTAATTTATATTATTTTTTACTATATTATTTTTTACTTTATATTAATAAGTAAATAACTGTGTCCAGTAATTTGTTCCATTAGAATTTTGATAATATCCAACACCGATTTTAGTGAATTTTGCATTTAAAATATTCGCTCTGTGGCCTTCACTATTCATCCATCCCTGCATAACTTCCTCAGGTGATTTCTGACCCCATGCAATATTTTCGCCTGCTCCCATAAAGCTAACTCCCTGCTCTTTTAATGCTGAGCTGAAACTGCTTCCGTTTGGTCTGGTGTGGGAAAATGATTTTTCAATTTCCTTTGATCTCACAAGTGCTGCTGATTCCACAGACTTATCAATAGTGAGTGGAGAAAGACCATGTTTGGCTCTTTCTTCATTTACTAATTTCACAACCTGTTCTGCATAAGATAATTCTGTTTCTGATTCAGAACCACCTTCATCTTTTCCTGGTTGACTAGGTACTTCCACCTCAGGTACTTCTGTTTCTGGTTTTTCCACTTCTGTTTCTGGAACTACAATGCTTGGGAGTTCAGGGCAATTTTCTAAATTAAGATTATTAAGATTAATTCCATAATCTTTCAATTTATTTTTTAATTCTTCCTGACTGTTGCCGCTCACCGTTATTACATTACCATTTAATTGAGTACATAAATCATTAAATGATGAAGCCTGTACTGCCTTTGGTGTACCTAACGCTGTAACTGTTGCCATTGTTGCCATAGTTGCTAATATAGTTCGTGTTAATTTCATCAGAAACCTCCTTCTGGTTAAGTCATATGTTACAATTCTATTTATAAATTGTTACAAATATGTTACATATAGATACTAACATACGATTGCCAGAAATAAAACAGGTAAAGTGTGGTATTTTATAATAAAATAGCTTTTTAAACATTCTATTGTAAATAATCAAAGAAAAAGCTAGATAAATTTAGAACGTGTTTTTTGATATTTCATTACTTTTCACTTAAAAAACTACTATACTAACTCCCTCTTAAATATAGTTATCAGTAGGCTGAGAAAAAAGTATATATAAAAACAGCTCCACATCCAGTGATGAAGCATGATTGATAACCATCATACCCCTTAGACTTGACATAGAGCAAAAAAACAGAGTAGATGAATATTTCAATTCTACTCTGTTTTACATTATTATTTGACTTATTGAATCTCAAAATCAACGTAGGCACGTTTTTCTCTTACTTTACTCATAAAATCACCAACTTTTTTTATGAGCTGGATGTACAATATACTCATGCAATGCTTCGAGACTATCGAATTCATTGGTTCTACCATCTGCTTCAGATTTAAATTGAAACATCACAATATGTCATATCATAAACTACTCCCTAATAAGATTACTCATCCCAGTTATGATATACCTGCTGTACATCATCATCCTCATCTAGAAGATCTAAGGTACGGTTGATGTTCTTAATGTCTGTTTCATCCGAAAGTTCTACATAAGTTTGAGGAATCATGGTTACTTCAGCTTGGATCATTGGTACTTTAGCATTTTCTAACGCTTCACGTACTACACTAAAATCATCTGGATCTGTTATAACCTCATAGCTATCGTCTTCTTCATTAAAATCAGAAGCACCAGCATCCAGAGCAAGCATCATAAGGTCATCTGGCTCCATCTCACATTCTTCTTTGTCGATGATAATCTGACCTTTTTGATCAAACATATAAGAAACACAGCCTTGAGTTCCTACACTTCCATTTCCTTTGGTAAATGCGTTACGAACATTTGCTGCTGTTCGGTTCTTGTTATCTGTTAACGCTTCCACTATAATTGCAGTTCCACTTGGCCCATAACCTTCATAGGTAACAAATTCGTAGTTAACCGCATTGCCTTCACCAGCTGCTTTTTTAATACTACGATCAATGGTGTCATTCGGCATATTGTTAGCTTTCGCTTTTGCAATAATATCCTTTAACTTATTATTGTTGTTTGGGTCTGGACCACCTTCCTTTACGGCAACTGCAATCTCACGGCCAAGTCTTGTGAAGATTTTTCCTTTCGCAGCGTCATTTTTTTCTTTCTTGTGCTTAATGTTTGCGAATTTTGAATGTCCTGACATGGTTATACTCCTTTTATATCTTTTCTTTCTAGTGTGTAAATAAATGAAAACACAACAACGATAGCTGCCAAAGACAGCATTTTATAGCAATAGATTACCTCAAATAATAATCTATTGGAATATCTTAAATCTTATAAACGAAATACGCTAAGTATCTCTGTAGGTTAATAAAAAACTCGAAATATCTTACTTCTCTTATTTATTACCATTAATCAACTTTGATAATTTTTCCATAACCGTAATGGTATCTGGCACTGTACGAATTGCACACATAATTGTATCATCCCCAGCGATACAACCAACGATACCTTCAATATGAAGTGCATCAAGCGCTGCTGCCACTGCCATTGCCATACCGGATACTGTTTTCACTACCATAATATTTTGTGCCATATCCATTGACACAAATCCATCTCTTAAAATACGAATATATTTTTCTGCCATACCAGATTCTTGGTTTGCAAGAACAATATACTTCTGTTTGCCCTTATCGGTTGCTACCTTCGTAAGCTTAAGCTCTCTGATATCTCTTGATATCGTAGCTTGGGTCACGTGATACCCCGCCTTCACGAGCAAATCTGCAAGCTCTTCTTGAGTTTCTATACTATGCTTGCTTATTAACTCAATAATCTTACTCTGTCTTCCTATCTTCAATCTTGTACCTCCCCAAAGTTTCTACTTATCTCCAAATTTCGTACGAAGCAAATGAAAGAAGCTTTGATCTTCCATACGAACTAGCTTCACTGTTTCCTTTGCTTTTTTTATCAGAATGCGATCATTAGCTTGAAGTTTCATTGAAAAGCATCCATCTACCGTGACAATCGCTTCTTCTTCTTGCGTTTTTTTACTCTCTCTAATCTGTATCTCTACCGTGTCCTCACTGGTTACAATAATACTTCGAGCATTTAAGGAATGTGGACAAATTGGAGTAATCATTATCATCTCCGCTTTTGGTGTGACTATTGGACCACCAGCCGATAAGTTGTATCCAGTTGAGCCAGTTGGTGTAGAAATAATCACCCCATCTCCACGATAGTTCTGAACAACTTCTCCATTAATTAAAATAGAAACCCCAATAATTCTAGAGAAACCACTCCTTGTAATAACGACATCATTCATGGCACTCGCCTTAAGGCTACATGCACTTCGTTCCTCTTTGTATACTGTAGCATCTATCATCATGCGACTTTCTATATTATATTTATCTAGAAACAGGTCAGTAAATGCCTTTTCCATTGTTTGAACTTCGACTTCTGCCAAAAATCCTAACGTTCCTAGATTTACTCCAAGAATAGGTATATCTAACTGAATTAAATCATGTGCTGCCTGCAAAATCGTTCCATCGCCACCTACAACAATGGCACACTCGACATCCTCAGGAATTCCAGAAGCATCGGTATAACTTCCTTCCAAAGAAGACTCCTCTGTTATATAAACATCTTTTCCTTTTGCTTCCAAAAAATCTGTCATCTTTTTAGTAATAGTCAAATCTTCATCTTTATCTCTATTTGCAATAATGCAAAATTTTTTCATTTAACCACCATTCCTGCGCGCATTGATTACGTATATAGCTGAATGAATGCGATTTTCGTTGATTTTCGCACAAATTAAGTAAATGCTAGTTTCAATATAACATACCGCTATCACCTTGACAAGTGCTATAATGTCTGATGAGCATTAGAAACAATCTCAGGTACACTCTCTAAGAATGCACTAATGTCCTCTGACTGCGATTTTTTCATATGAAGTAAATATTCTATATTACCTTCTGGTCCTCTTATAGGAGAATAATCAAGATGTAGTAATAAAAAGCCTAAAGTAGAAGCATAATTCATAATCATCTCTATGACTTCTACATGAACCTTTGGATCACGAACAACACCTTTTTTACCAACCTTTTCTCTTCCAGCTTCAAACTGAGGCTTAATTAAGCAAACTATTTCAGCCCCATCTTTCATTAATGCATGAACTGGTTCTAAGACCTTCGTTAAAGAAATGAAGGCAACATCAATGGAAACAAAATCAACTTGCTCTTTGATATCTTCCGGTGTTACATGACGGATGTTGGTTTTCTCCATAGAAATTACTCGCTCATCCTGCCTTAATTTCCAAGCAAGTTGATTTGTTCCAACATCGACAGCAAATACCTTGATCGCACCGTTTTGCAACATACAGTCTGTAAATCCTCCAGTAGAAGAACCTACATCCATACACACCTTACCCTCTAGTGAAAGTTGATGTTCTTCGATTGCTTTTTCTAATTTATATCCACCGCGACTGACATATTTCATCGCAGTTCCTTTTACCTCAATCGATACTTCTGGTTTAAACATGCTCCCAGCCTTATCTTCTTTTTGGCCGTCAACATATACATTTCCAGACATTATGATTGCTTTCGCTTTTTCTCTTGATTCTGCCAGATTTCTTGCTACCAGCAGAACATCCAGACGTTCCTTCATCTATCTTCCTTCCTCTTCCATCACAGCACAGATTCGTTCTACAATGGATTCTTCATCTAGCCCAAGTTTTTCTTTCAAAAGTGCACGATCTCCATGCTCTACAAACATATTCGGAATTGAAATATTTAAATGCCTAATTCCACGATAACCATGCTCGCATAAGAATACCGAAACTTCTTCACCAAATCCACCACGTTTCACATTTTCCTCCATAGTAACAAATAGAGTGTGCGATTTTGCTAGTTTATGAAGCAACTCTTCATCCAAAGGGGAAATAAATCTTGCATTAACTAAACTTGCCTTAAATCCAAGCTTATGCAAATGCTCCCTTACGAAAACAGCAGTCTCCACCATGCTACCAACGGCAATCAAAGCGATTTCTTCTTCGGATTCAATTAACTCACCTTTCCCATAGATGATTTCTTGTTTATTATCTTCTAAGCCCAAGTATGCTGCATTCTTTGGGTATCTGATCGCAATCGGACCATCAAACTCAACACAATATTCTAACATTCGTTCAAATTCCCAAGCGTTCTTAGGAGCGATCACCGTAAGTCCTGGTATATGAGTCAAGTAAGATAAATCAAACATTCCTTGGTGAGTTTCACCATCACTACCCACAATCCCTGCACGATCTAACGCAAAGACAACTGGTAATTTTCCAACGCAAACATCATGAAGTATTTGATCATATGCTCTTTGTAAAAAGGTTGAGTATACAGCAACAATTGGTTTAAATCCCCCTGCTGCTAATCCTGCTGCAAAAGTCACCGCATGTTCTTCGGCAATACCCACATCAAAAAAACGTTTTGGAAATTCTTTTTGAAACGATGTTAAACCCGTACCATCTGGCATCGCAGCAGTAATTGCTACGATATCCCTACGCACTTTAGCAAGATCGATTAACTTCTTACCAAAAATCTCGGTATAAGATATTTCGTTATTCACTTTCAGTTTTTTTCCGGTTTTTATATCAAATGGTTCAACACCATGATATTTGCAAGGTTCTTTTTCTGCTGGCTCATAGCCCTTTCCTTTTTTTGTGATTGCATGAATTAAGACAGCTCCACTCACTCTGGAAGCCGACTGAAGCGCTGTTAACATTTGCCCAATATTATGACCATCAATCGGTCCAATATACGTAATTCCCATGTCTTCAAATAACATCCCTGGAATAAATAGGTGCTTTAGAGAATCCTTCGACTGTTTTAATGTTGTTACAATCGCATCTCCGACTTTTGGAATTTTCTTTAAGGCATTTTCCAAGCCACCTTTAAAATTTGTATACCGATAATTCGTTCTTGCTTTCCCTAAATAATTCGACATACCTCCAACATTTTCTGAAATGGACATGTTATTATCATTTAATACGATAATCATGTTTTCTTTCAACCTGCCTGCATTATTCAGTGCTTCAAATGCCATACCGCCAGATAGAGCACCATCACCAATCACAGCGACCACTTTACGCTGTTCTTCTGCAAGATCCCTAGCCTTTACTAGGCCTACTGCGACAGAAAGAGAGGTAGAACTATGCCCTGTGTCGAATGCATCGCAGTCGCTTTCCTTACGCTTTGGGAAGCCACTCATACCTTCATATTGTCGTAATGTCTTAAAATCTTTCTTTCTTCCTGTTAATAATTTATGAACATAAGCTTGATGCCCAACATCCCACACAAGCTTATCTTCTGGAAAATCCAAAAACAGGTGAAGCGCCATTGTAAGTTCAACAACACCTAAATTGGATGCAAGATGCCCTCCCGTTTTGCTTACATTAGCAACTAAAAACTTTCTAATCTCTGCTGCTAGATGGGAATATTTTTTTGCACTTATTTTCTTAATGTCATTCGGTTGATTTATTTCATCCAGTACCTTTGGCACTACTTCACCTTCTTTTTCTTTATTTTTCTCGTTTAATCAAATAGGAAACCACTTCTGGTATAAAACTATCAGAAAGCCCTAAAAGTTTTAACTCCTCCATGGCTTCTCTTGATAAACGCTCAACTTCTTTTTTACTCTCTTCAATTCCATAAAGCGTCACATATGTTGTTTTCTGATTTTTTTCATCACTGTGTATTGGCTTTCCTAGTACTTCCATCGTACTAGTCACATCCAAGATATCATCTTGAATTTGAAACGCTAAACCAACTTTTTTTGCAATCATAGTAAAGCGAATAAGCTCCTCTTGATTCGCTCCCGCAAGAATCGCACCAATTAAAAATGAGGCCTCTAAAAGAGCACCAGTCTTTAACTCATAGATAAAAAGAAGTTCTTCTTTTGATAGGGCAGATCCAGTACGCTCTACGTCTACAACTTGCCCACCAATCATTCCATACATACCAGCTCTACTTGATAACATTTGATATGCCCTGGAGACTCTGTCATAAAGCACTAAGGCATCTGAGCTACTCTTTACTTCCTTCACACTTTCGAAAGCTCCCGCCACTAATTCAAATGCACCATTTAATAAAGCATCCCCTGCCAGTATTCCCATATCCTCACCATACTTTGCATGGGTGGTAAGTTTACCACGACGATATTTATCATTATCCATTGCTGGTAAATCATCATGTACGAGAGAATACGTATGAATCATCTCTAGTGCTACGGAAAATTTAGTAACGATATTATTAAGCGTTTTAAGCAACGTTTGATCAGTATTCTCATTCATAACATCCAGTGAAGATGCAATCAAAGCTTCTTTCTTCTCCTGTTGCTGCATCGCTTGATAAGTTTCTAATAGGATAATTGGTCTAATTCTTTTTCCACCTGCTAATAAACTGTAAGAGAATGCATCAAATACTGTTTTCTGTTGGCCTTGCTCTTTGGGAAGATATGCTGTCATCATCTCTACAAACTTCTCGGCTTTTTGTTGAAGCTTTTCTTCTATGTTCCTGTTCGCATCCATATGTTCTATCTCCCTACGAATATTTTATCTATTTGATTCTCAGAGTATGTGCCATTTATTTAAACACTCTCTCCCTCTTCTTCTAATATCATTAGTTGCTTCTCTACCTTGTCAATGGATTCATTGCATTGTTTTAGAAGTTTCATACCTTCTTGATATAGAGCAAAGGAATCCTCCAAACTAATATCCTCTTTTTCTAAATTAGACAGGATATCATTCAATTGTTCTAATGATTTCTCTAACCCTTTTGACTTCCCTGCCATTGTTACCTCCATGATTTTTAGTGATGTGGGTGATTTTCTTTTAATCTAATTACCGATCAATCGATTCAACACCTATTGTTTTTGCCTTTATCAATCCATCCGTAACAGCAATCGTTAACTCAGCACTGGGCCTTGTTTTCGTAATACTATTTACCACCTTACCAGATTCGTCTGATACATAGGAAAATCCACTTTTTAATTTATCCAGTGGTGAGGCTGCTTTTAATCGTTCTATTTGAATATCCAGCAAATGTCGTTTATGCCGAATTAAATCCTTCATCCGCTGTCTTAATTTATTTTCTAAATCAATGGTGTATTGTCTTTTTTGTCGAAGCGTATATACAGGGCTTAGATGAGTTAATTGTAATCGTTTTTGCTCCAGTACTGCTCTTGATAGCGTTATCTTTCTCATGACAGCTTGTACGAAAGAAGCATGATAATCAACTAAAGTTGATATTAACACATCAATCTCTGGTATAGCCAGTTCTGCTGCTGCAGATGGAGTCGGTGCCCTTAGATCTGATACAAAATCTGCAATCGTAACATCAGTTTCATGTCCAACTGCTGAGATAATCGGTACGCTACAATCAAAGATTGCACGAGCAACTATCTCTTCATTAAAAGCCCATAAATCTTCAATAGAGCCACCGCCACGGCCAACAATAATGGTATCTACACCTTTGGCTTCTAGTGTCTTAATTCCAGCTACTATGGTCTTTGCTGCGCCATCCCCTTGCACTTTAGCAGGATATAAGATTAATTGAACATAGGGGTTCCTTCTACTGCTTATGTTTATAATATCCTGAATAGCTGCACCGGTACTAGCTGTTACAATTCCCACTGTCTTTGGAAATGGAACGAGAGGTTTCTTATGACTTGTATCAAAGAGCCCTTCTTCACTTAACTTTCGTTTCAGTAATTCAAAACGCTCATATAAAAGTCCAAGTCCATCTAGCTTAATTTCTTTCGCATACATCTGGTATTTCCCATCGCGCTCATAAACACTGATTCCACCAAGGACGATAACACTTTGACCTTCCTCCAAGCGAAAAGGAAGACCAGTTCGATAGCCTGCAAACATTACACACGCCATCTGACCCGTCTCATCCTTTAACGTAAAGTAGATATGTCCCGACGAATGATACTTACAGTTCGATACTTCTCCCTTCATATAGATACGATTCAGGACATAGTCTTTTACAAACATATTTTTGATATAGTTATTTACTTGAGTTACGGAATATACTTGTTCCATACTAACACCCATTTATTCTACTATCTTAGCCAGAATACCATTCACGAAACTTGCGGAAGAATCTCCTCCATATTTTTTTGCAAGTTCTATGGCTTCATTAATCGCAACTTTTACTGGAACGTCCTCGTCAAATCGCATCTCATAGGTAGCAAGACGCATAATATTTAGGTCAACCTTCCCCATACGATTTAATTTCCAACCGCTGGAGGCATTGGCAAGAATCGTATCGATTTCTCCTAACTTTTCATTGATACTATCAAATCTCATATTCAAATATTCCTGTTGTTCCGGAGTAATACTCTCTAAGGAGTCAAAGTATAATAAAACTTGTTCCTCAAGCTCTGTAGGCTCATGAAACTCCTTACGAAACAGCATACGAAATAAATGTTCTCTAATCTCTCTTCTTGTCATCCTAACCTCCATGCACCCATCTATATAACAAACAGGGCTTATACAACTCTTAATCTTTCAATTGCATTTCTTCTAAATCTTGATCTACATGATCGATAAATTCCTTATAACACAAACGTTGAGGCTGCCACTTACACATAAGGTTATGTATTCATGACACCCTCACCGGTAAAATTCTTCCTTCATTATGAGTCAGTAAGCTGTCTCACCTCTAATGTTATTGCTTATCATGCTCGATTTCTACGCCAACTATACGAATGTTAACATCAGAAACCGATAACCCAGTCATACTCTCAATCGCTGCTTTCACTTTATCCTGTACCGCAGTTGAAGTTTTTGGTATGTTATATCCGTATTTCATCGTGATCGAAATTTCTACAGATACTGACTTCTCCATTAACTCTATCTTTACACCCTTGGAAAGATTCTTCATTCCAAGTTTTCCAACAATCTCTTTGGTAAGATTACCAGTAAGTGCTGCGACACCTTCTACTTCTGTTGCTGCTAATCCTGCAATTGTTGCCACAACATCATCTGCAATCTTAACCTCGCCAATTTTACTTGACGACTCCATGTGATATGCATTGTTCTTTTGGAGTTCTTTGTTCATATTTTTACCTCCTATATCTCATGCGTTTTGCGCGTTCTTTTTTTACTTTCTGCTTCTATTATAGCAAACGAACTTAAATTTGCAAAGTATTTTCTAACTATCTACATTATTTACGTTTCTAGTTTGGTTATTCAGAATTAGTAATGTTATAGAAGGAGTGATGTTTCATTAACCTCTTACGTATTCAGCAAGAAAAAGTACGCTTCTCAAACTTTTCCTTGCATGAATAAAAAAAGGAACTCATTTACTATCAAAAGAGTTCCTTTTTCGTCTTTATTATAAATCATTTTATCAATAGCCCATTCCCTACCAATTACATGATAAGATAATAAACCCTTAGTTAGCCTATTATTATCTTACCTTAACTATTCTACTACGATAGTTCCTACAACCGTAATTTGATCAAGTTTAGCACCAGTCTTTGTCATAACAACATCTTCAATAATAGCCATATCCTGTTCCGATAAATCAGGATCATTTACTACTACATCCACATGACCTTCATTGATAGTTACTACAGAATCACTAAATCCTTTTGCTTCCAGCTGAATTTCAGTCGCAGTTTCTTTTTCAGAGATTGCTGTTAACTCTAACACTCTATCCACAGCATCCTTCTTCTGCTCTTCTGGAATATTTTTGTTATCGATTATTGTATATAAATCTTCTTTGCTCTTTGCTCTATTTTGTTCTCTCGTTAACCTAGCATTTGCAAAAAAACTACTGTTGATAACATTACTATTTGCTAATACTGCTTCCCCTGGATTTGTGCTTTGATCATCTTTTGCTGTACCATCCTTTGAGTCACTTGCTACTGCATCCTCTTTATTTGCATCGTTTGATGCCTGTGTGCTATCTTTATCATTTCCTGCAACTTGATCCGTAGCGTCTGTTTCAGTATCAGAAGCTGTCTTATTTTCATCTAGAATAAGATTTCCTTTGTCATCAAGCGTTAGCTGATCCATTGAATCATCAGCGATATCAGCATATTCTTCTCCATCGTTATCAGAAGCAAAAATATCATCTCCAATAGCATCGTTGGTAGATGCTGCTACGTCCTTACCTGGATCTTTCGTACTGTCCTTGGCGAAGTTTAAGTATCCTGCCACCGCAATCATAAGTGCAAGTGCAGTAATAATAATTTGATTCTTCTTAAAAATATTTCTCATGTATGTAACCTCCATTTCTCACTATTCTATGGATTTTCGTGGAATTCCTAAAATCTCACTACATCCGCTACGATTGCTCAAATCAATCATTCATCTGCAGTACTTTAATCTTATGTGCAGGGACGTTAAATAACACCTTAATTGAGTCTACAATATCCACAGCTATCCTTCCGTCACCACCACCCTGTGCAAGTACTACAACGCCTTCAATCTGAGCCTCTATTTCCTTTGTGATATACGGAACATTCTCTCCCGATTCATTGGTTATAAGTACCGTTTCTTCCTGACTTTGCGTGCTACTGCTATCCCTTGTTCCGCCCTCATTATCCGTCTCCTTAAGAATCTCCTGACTGTACGGTGTATCTTTTAAAACGATTCGTTCTTTTGAGGTCTTTAGAGTAATCATAACTTTTACTTTCCCGATTCCTTCCACCTTTTCAAGCAGTTTCTCTAACTTGTTCTCGTAATACTCAGTATAAGTCTCTGCTTCTGAACTTTCAGTAGACTTCTTTGTTTCACTGATCACAGGCGAAACAGTTTCGGTGCTTGCTTTCTGTTCGGTCTCCTTTTCCTTTGAAAAAATATCGGGGAACGATGTGATTGCTAATATCAATCCTGCCAAGAAGAGTAGAATAAGCTGACTCTTTTTTATCTCTCCGAGATGAAACTTTTTCTCCGAGCTTTTCTTAGTTGTCTGCTCCTTCTTTTTTGTGTCTTTGTTCTTACCAACACCTTTCTCCTCCCAAGCATCTGTTTCCATCTCCATACAGGTCTTCTCTGTATTTTTAATGTTCCTCTCCATCGTGGTCCTCCTGTATACTAATATTTATATTAGATGAATCAACATTATAGAAGTCCGCCAGCACATTTTTTATATTAATTTCCATCGCAGACAGGCTTGTTTTCTGGTTTTCTACGCTTTTCTTCTCTTTTGAATCCACTTTTATTTGTCCTATTGTTACTGGGTCAATCTGATCTATTCCTAAATTCTCTCCCTCTTTTGACTTTTCACTCACTCTAAGGTAGGACGCTACTATATCCATTGCCAGAATTTCACCAAAGTTTATACTGTCTTTATCTTTATTTATTTCAATTGTCATACTTCTAAGGACCAACCCCTTCTCAGCCAGAAGTTTCTCTGTTTGCCCTCGTAAAACTTCCTTATATTCGCTAAACATAGACTCTTCACTAAGCTTTTCCATTCGGAATAAATCCTCACTGATATCCTCTGCTTCAACTAATGTTCCACGAGAATTGAGAGAAAAGTTAAGAATATCTTCTTTCCCAAACAGGGTTATGATTGGAGTAACCACTAATAGAACTAAAATTAACCCAGTCACTAATCCCACATATTTTTTATAATTGCTCTTCCCTAATAAGTTAAATATGACAGTCACTAAGATAAGAAAAATAATAATATTTTTCATCCAAGAATATAGCGAATTAATTATCCCCATCCAATCCCTCCTTGCTAACCATTTTTCTCACTCTTATGTTACTCTCATGGTTGAGACAGCTACTATGGTAATAACAATTTCAAAAAGTATTGCCGCTACAAACACCGTTTGAAGTAATAAAGAGGATGCTTCTGCAGAAGCACTAACACAATTCACGATTCGTTTATCAGAAATTGGCTGAATCGCTGCTGCTACTAATTTATAAATTAATACATAAATAATTAATTTTACGATTGGAATAGCGCAAAGTACTACAATTGCAACTAAGCCTGCAACTCCAATGGAGTTTTTTAAAAGTGTCCCCGCTCCAAGTACTGTTTCTGCCACGCCACTGAATATCCCACCGATTCCAGGTATCATTCGTGTTGCTTTAATAATAGAGGAACGTTTTACCTGATCAACAGCTGGTGTTATTAAACTTTGTACTGTACCAATACCGATAACGACCGCCAGTAAAGTCTTTAGCATCCAACGAATTAACGTAGCCAATAACTCCGATAGTTTACTAAGCATGTCCTCCTGCGATAGATTATTTGCAAGCACCGCCATCATATAAATATTGGTTAAAGGAAATACAATTTTTAGTAAGGCGTAATCAACAACTGTAACTAAAATAAGAATTCCTTGATAATATGCTGCTGATGTCGTCACCCCGGTACAAAAAGCTACAGACATACAGTAGGTGGGGACTAGAGCTTTCATAAAATTTAATACATTATGTAATGTATCCGTCGCTAATTTTGTAGCACCAATAAATGTTGTTGCTAATATAACAAACATGAGAAGATAGGTAACATAAAAACCGGTGTCTGCGATTTGACTGTTTTGAAACGTATGTGAGAAATTCGTAAATACTGCTGCTATTAACGCTATTGTTAGTAATTTCATTAAACTACTAAGATTACTCTTAAATTCTAGGCCTATGGACTGAAGTAGCTTCTGAACCACACCCTGAATAGAAAAAGACTCTGTTCCATTGGATAAATTCTTTACATACTCTCCAAAATTCATACTTTCTTCATTTCCTAACGCCTTATTTAATGACTTCTGTATTTGAGAATAGTCATACTCCTCCTCTTCGGTACTCATGGCATACGAGACACTTGTCTTTCCTATGAGGACAAAGAGGATGCATAGGAAGATTAGCTTTAGAATCCAAGTTCGTTTTCGTATCATCTTGTCCTATTCCTTTCGTTAAGCAGTCAAAAAACGGTCAATAGTATCAAGAAGTGCTAATAGCACTGGCATACTGATAGCCATAATGCAAAGTTTACCCGCTAATTCAATTTGATTTCCAATTGCGGAATACCCTGCATCCTTACATAGGTTAGAGGCAAATTCTGAAATATAAGTAATGCCAATAATCTTTAAAAGTATCGCTATGTACTCTGAATTTATGGACAGATATCCTTTTATTCTCTCTATTGACTTAAAGATCGTAGATAGCTTTCCTATTCCAAAATAAAAAATCAAGATACATCCCGTTAAACTTATAAAAAAAGCATATTCTGCTTTGCCACTTTTAAATAGATTCGCTGCCACGACTGCTATAATACCAATCAATGCGATTTTTTCCATATCTCACACCTTTCTTCTACAAGATACTTATGCAACTTGTTGTAGTATTTTATTGTTGTAGTACTTTATTGTCCCAGGCATAATTCCTACTTCTTTCACACTGCTTTTATTTTTTCAAATGAGCATGTGTGACTCCTTACATTTGAAATAACTTCTGTATGTAGTCAAAGAGGTCTGCGATATAAGGGATTACCCAATAAAGTACAATCAAAAGTCCGGCGAGACTAGTAATAATTGTATAATCATTTTTATCTGACTGTTTTAGAATTTGATTGATTACCGAAACTAAAATTCCAACAGCAGCAATTTTGAAGATTAAATAAACCGACATAGGTTCCTCCCGATTATAGTACTAAGATTGTAACGAAGATTCCTAATAGCACCCCCAGACTACGATAGAGACGAATCTTCTCTTTTGCATCTAAATTAATCTCCTGCATATCTTCTTCTACTTGAGTGATGTACCAATCAATATGGTTCATCTGCATGTCCTTATCGAGATAACCAAGTTGTTTTCCAAATTCCAAAAAACATGTCCTATCTTTTTTCGTAAGAGAAGTATTGGATAGCTCTTCTTTCATTGCTCTTTCCCAAATTTCTGCAAGACTTATCCCAGAAAATTCTGCAAGTTCCTTCGATACTCTTTTAAAAAATGGTGTTAATCGTCCATCATGACGCTTCGCAATATTCTCTAATGCCTCTGGTAGTGCAGTCTGTGCATATCGTATATCTCCACGTAAAAGAATTGCAATTGTCTTTGCAGCTCTTAAGTCTTCTAACCTTTTTCTTATTTCATTCCCAAACAGATATCCCATACCAGCACTAGCGCCTATGATTAAGGCGCATCCTGTTACTCTCAAAAATAATACAAACATCGATTCACCCCTCCTAGCTTATGCATAATACAATCTACTACCTCTCTCATCATAGATTTCTGTCACCTTACCGATGGAATCTCGATTATTTAGAATAATGTAACGCTCAAAAACATGTTTTTTAATAAGTTCCCCTAACAATGGCTTGTCTCTTACTTCTTCAATCGTCCCCCCATGTACCGTAGCAATCATCTTAATTCCACAACCCATCGCATAGTGAATAGCTTCGATGTCCTCTCCCAGACCAATTTCATCAACAGCAAGTACAGAAGGCGACATCGACCGAATTAGTAACATCATTCCTTTTGCCTTTGGACAGCAATCTAAGACATCGGTACGTATTCCAAGATCATTCTGAGGAGTTCCCATATAACAGGCTGCTATCTCCGACCGTTCATCCACCACACCAACCTGTAAACCTTCTCTGCAGAACCCATCTTTTACGTCTTGTTCTCCATCGGAAAGTTGTCTGATAATGTCACGTAGCAATGTTGTTTTACCACAACCTGGAGGAGAAATAATTAAGGTATGATAGATGTTGTCCTCTCGTAGAATATATGGCATTACCAAGTCTGCACACCCTTTCACCTGATGAGAAAGACGTATATTAATAAAGGAGATATACTTCATACTTTTTATTTTACCTTCCTCTAGGATTACCTTCCCAGCAATACCAATACGATGACCACCTGCAATTGTTATAAAGCCTTGCTTTAATTCTTCTTCAAATGCATAAAGCGAATAATTACTTATGTACTCCATGGTTTCTTTCACTTCTGCTTTCGTAATTATAAATGCATCATCCATTGATTTTGTTAGATGTGCGTTATTATCGATCACATATTCCTTATTGTTGTATCGAACCAGTAAAGGGCTGTCCACTCTTAACCGAATCTCTTGCAAACGATCAAAATCTAACACTGTTTTTGACAACAGAGTACGTAATTTCACTGAGAAGATTTTGAGTAAATCGTCTTTCCTATTCACATGAATCACCACTGCCTTTCTTTCACTAGGTGTTGTCCTGTTTTTACAGTATATGAACACATGGATAGATTATGAATAAAAAAAATAAGAAGAAATGCACGACTTTTTTCATCAAAAGAATTGCTTTCTTCCTTTAAATAGAATATGATTAAGGGCAAAAGATTTACTCTAATAGAATTTTACTATACAAGAAACAGCGCAGAAATGAGGTTAAACATGGACTACGGACTAATTGGAGAAAAGCTAGGCCATAGCTATTCCAAGATTATTCATGAACAGCTTACAGATTATCAATATGAGATACACCCATTAAGTAAGGATGAGTTTCCACTCTTTATGGAAGAAAAGAATTTTAAAGCAATCAATGTCACAATTCCTTATAAACGTGATGTCATTCCCTATCTGGATGTCATTGATGAAAAAGCAAAAAAAATCGGTGCAGTTAACACCATTATAAACAACAATGGGAAACTCACCGGATATAATACTGATTATGATGGTTTTTACTATACTTTAGTAAAAAATAAAATTAATGTAAAAGGAAAGAAGATATTAGTTCTAGGTAACGGCGGAGCTGCTCTTGCGGTTTTAGCCGTATTAAATACCTTAGATGCAGGACAAATTCTTATTGTGAAATATAAAGAAGAATCTGGTTGCATTACTTATGAGGAAGCAAAAGAACAGCATCATGATGCCTCTATTATCATTAATACTACTCCAGTTGGAATGTATCCTAATTGTGATGTAAGCCCGATAGATTTAACACCATATCAGAACTTAGAAGCGGTTGTCGATGTTATCTATAATCCACTCATAACCAAACTACTTGCTCAGGCGAAAGAACGACAAATAAAAGCTGTAAATGGTCTTTCGATGCTTGTTGCACAAGCTAAATATGCAGTGGAACACTTTAAAAATTGTAAGCTTAGTGATGAGTTGATTGATCCGATTTATGAAAAAGTGGAAGCTTTATTAATGAAATAATCATCTATCATTTGATAATACTTTATCATCTAAACATAAGGTGTAAAAAGACTAAAAATAGGAAACTTAGCCTTTTTACACCTTATCTTTTTGCACTTTAACTTTTAATTCTATCTATAACCTTGATATCTATCTAATTTACATTAGGCTAATGCTTCACTTACTTCTCAATCCCGCTCTAATACTTTCTATAATATTTTAATAAGATATAGTCCATAAGTTTTCATCTATAAGATTTTATATTACACAGAATATAAAAATTCTTTACATATCCATAATATGGTATTATAATATATCTAAGCGATATATCTAAGGAGGTATTACATGCTGGAATCAATTCTTTTAGGTATGGTATTAGAGGAAGATTTAACGGGGTATGACATAAAAAAACGCATCGAAACTGGTATCGGAGTTTTCTATAAAGCCAGCTTTGGTAGTCTATACCCTGCACTAAAAAAAATGACGAATAAAGGTTACTTAAATGCTTATGAAAAGTCACAGGGCGGCAGACAAAAGATTTTTTATCATATTACTGAAATTGGCAAAGAAAATTTTTATGATTGGCTCTCCTCCCCAATGAATGTATTGGATGGCACGAATACTCACTTAGCTAAGGTTTATTTTTTTGATCAATTGCCACAGGAACTTCGAGAACATCAACTACTTCAGCATGAATTAAACAATATAACTTATTTACATAAGCTTGAGGCTCTAGAAAAAGAATTTGATAAATTGGAGCATAAGGAATGCTTTTATCATAAGCTCTCAACACTCTATTATGGTATATGTATTACACGTGAAACGATAAGATGGTGTCAACAGGTAAGAAAGCAACAACCATTGTCTGAATTAATAACGAATGAGAAAGTATTATAGAATATAATGACAAAAGCATATTTTTCTGATACAGAATTAGCGAAAGGATGGCTTTTATAAAGCCACAGGTGATGCTATGCTAGCAAAATCTCCGAGTGGAGCTTTGAGTCCATATTACTATAAAGGAGGATACTTTCACGGGATACATTACGGAAGTTATTTTAATGATATGGATGCCTTGTTTACTATGATGGAAAAGGAAGAGCAATTTATTTTAAATTCACCCCAAATGAGGAGAATCTTAATCGATTTATATGAAACGAAATTAACAAAACCTGCATTGCAAAAAATGATTCAACATATCGAACAGATAAGTCCAAGAATTATTAAACTAGCAATAGCAAGTGATAAGAAGAGTTTAAGTAGCATTCATAGAGCAATGAAGAAAGCTAGTATATTAGGAACTGGTCAACTTTATCTAGGTACAGACATGGAGGATGGGAAGACATGGTTAGTTAGTGATAGTAATTTATAAACGATGAAACAATAACAGAGCGCAGTCGCTTCAGCGACATATTTCCATGTACGTGGGTGCGTATCCCTAAGAGAGTTTTTAATGTATAGGAAATTTCGTTGCAATTTCCTATACATTAAAAAAGCACAGGATAGATTCTATCCTGTGCTAATATAACTTCTGATAAATGTCGCGTTTTTGCCGTAAATCAATCACCGAAACTAGATTATAGTCCCGATCATATGATTGTTAAGTATAACCTTATTATACACGCTTCATGTATTCGCCAGTTCTAGTATCGATAGAAATCTTATCTCCCTGGTTAACGAATAATGGAACATAAACAGTTGCGCCTGTTTCAACAACAGCTGGCTTTGTAGCACCTTGTGCTGTATCACCCTTAAAGCCTGGCTCTGTATCAGTAATTACAAGCTCAACAAATAGTGGAGGCTCGATAGCAAATACATTGCCCTGATGAGAAAGCATCTTAACCATATCGTTTTCCTTAACGAATTCTAAGGAATCACCGATTGCTTCTTCATTTAAAGCGATCTGGTCAAATGTTTCAGTATTCATAAAGTGATATAATTCACCGTCAGAATATAAATACTGCATGTCACTTCTTTCAATATGAGCTTGTGGATATTTTTCTGTAGGGCGGAAAGTTCTTTCAGTTACACCACCGTTTTTAATATCTCTTAATTTCGTTCTAACAAACGCTGCACCCTTTCCTGGTTTTACGTGCTGGAACTCAATTACCTGATAAACTGCATTATCAATCTCTAATGTTAGGCCATTTCTAAAATCGCCTGCTGATATCATAAAAAAATCCTCCTTAAAATCAACTACATTATAGTCTATATTACTTGTCCATTTTTTTCAACTATTTTTTTCAAAATCCTATATTTTATTGAAAAAATTTATACAATTTGTTACCTTTTATTTATTTTTAAGTAACAAGATATAAGCAAAACCTAGCTCAATAGGTTTCATCTCATTAGGTTTCCCCCTATAGCTCGATGAGTTCTTTCGGTGAATTAGTAAAATTAATACAACCGTCCTTCGTTAATACAACTAAATCTTCGATACGTACTCCACCAAAATCCTTAACGTAGATACCAGGTTCTACAGTCAAAGTCATATTCTCCTGCACGATATCCTCAGATTTCAGGCTTGCACGTGGTGATTCATGAATAAATAGCCCAACGCTATGTCCAAGTCCATGCCCGAAACACCCCTCATAACCTGCGTTATAGATAATATCTCTCGCAATTTTATCGATATCTCGACCAACCATTCCGGCTTTTACTTGATTTAAAACAGCCATCTGAGCTTCTAAGACAGTTTGATAGATCTCTTTTTGTTTTTCACTTGCCTTACCTACAACAATTGTTCTTGTCATATCAGAACAATAGCCATTGTATAAACATCCAAAATCAAGTGTTAAGAAGTCACCTTTCTCAATTTTCTTTCTAGATGGAACAGCATGTGGCATGGAAGAATTAATACCAGATGCAACGATTGGATCAAAAGATATTCCTTCCGCACCATTTGTTTTCATAATATACTCAAGCTTTGCAGCAATTTCTATTTCAGTTACACCAGGCTTAATCTCATCAAGGATTTTAGAAAATGCGATGTCACCAATATGCTCTGCTTCTTTAATAAAAGATAACTCTTCTGTAGTTTTCACCATACGAAGGCTTGCAAGTTCACCGTGGTAAGGAATCAGGGTAACATCACCCAATTCTTTCTTAAGCTTTGAGTACTCCGCATAAGACATTTCCTCTTCTTCGAAACCTAAGGATTTAAGGTTTCCTTCCATAACCACTTTTGCGATTGTTTTTGCATAGCCATCGTTTGCTATATCAATTACTTCATAACCGACAGCCTCAGCTTGAGCTTGAAAAATATAACGAAAATCAGTAAATATGATTTTTCTGTCCTTAGAAATGTAAGCGTACCCTGTATCACCGCGATATCCTGTAATATAGCGTATGCTATGGCGATTCGAAATTAAAATACCATCGCATTGTAATTCTTTCATTATATCCAAAACTTTTTGCATCATGTTATTATCCTCCTATAACGTTCTATTTAGTATTCCCAAGGTATGCTTTATTAATCGTTTATCATAGAAAGCAGGGCATCTACTGCTAATAAGTATCCTTGTAAACCTAATCCCACAATCTGACCAATACATACCGGCGCAGTTACAGAAACATGACGAAATTCTTCTCTCTTGTGTACATTAGAGATATGTACTTCAATCTTAGGTATCTCAATCGAAGCTAGAGCATCACGAATTGCATAACTATAATGTGTATATGCACCGGGATTTATAATAATCGCATCAGTTTTGTCAGAATATGCTTCCTGTATTCGGTCAATGATTTCACCTTCCCCATTGCTTTGAAAAGTTACAATCTCAATTCCTTCTTTTTTAGCCTTCTCTTCTAGTATTGATAGTAAATAAGGATAGTCCTCTTTACCATAGATTGCCTTCTCCCTTATTCCCAAGAAATTAATATTCGGACCGTTGATTACTAAAATCTTCATCTTCTACCTCTGTTCCTGCGCTTTTAAACAATTATTCTCTTGTTCCTGTGCTTTTTGCGCAAATATTCTCATTCATTAATATTCTCTTGCATTAATATTCTTTTGCATTAATAAAATCTCTTGTACTATCCTATCAACTGATTTGTCTTCCGTTTCGAGAACCATGTCGGCGAGGGCCTCATAGATTGGTACTCGTATCTTTAGCATCTGTTCGATTGCACCGAGTGGATCTTCACACTGAAGTAAAGGTCTTGTCGTATCATGTTTAAGCCTCTGATACGTTACCTCCTTCGAAGTCTTTAAAAATATTACATAACCAATTTCACGAAGTAAACTTGCATTCTCTGCGCGAAGTGGCATGCCACCACCAGTAGATATCACTGTTTGATTCAGAGTTTCTTGATACTTTAAAAGAAGATTGGTTTCCATGAAACGAAATGCCTCTTCCCCCTTACTCTGAAACAACTCTGAAATCGTCATCTGACAGCACTTCTCAATTTCATTATCGGTATCCAGAAACTTCATAGATAAGGCACTGGCTAAACTAATACCAACACTACTTTTACCGGTTCCCATAAAACCAATTAATATAATATTGTTCTTTTTCATAGGGCTCCCATCATGAACGTTTCTTTTGCTTTGCTAGCTTACGTTTATAAAAACATAAAACAATCCGTTCTAATAGACGTTTGATCACAATTTGAATTTCTTCCTTTTTCCCAATTGGCTTAACAAGATAACTCTTAATGCCCGCGCGATTAGCACCATAAACATCCGTAAATACCTGGTCTCCAACAAAAATCGTATTCGTTTTGTCTGTCTTCATATATTCCATCGCTTTTAGATAGTTTTTTATGGAAGGTTTGTGAGCATTAAAAATATACTTAATTTTAATTTTTTGATTGAACCTTTTCACACGTTCTTCCTTATTATTAGAAATTAAACATACTTCAAACCCAAGCTTTTTTAATTTTTCAACCAAAGCTACTGCACGTTCACTAGCATCTGCACCATGCTCCACTAGAGTGTTATCAATATCAAAAATAATTCCGCGATAACCATTCTTATATAATTTTTCATAATCGATTTCATAGGATGACTCTACGTATTCGGTTGGATAAAATTTTTGAAACATAGTAACCTCTTTCTATTTTTTTGCTTAACGGATTCGTCCGAAAGATTTCATTCTTCCATCGATGAAATGAATGACATGTCACATCTGGAAAGCGTTCAAAAAGATGTGTATGTTCTCCGTTACTGAAGAGTAAAATTCATAGAAACCATTCTTTTTACTTAACTTAGGTTTGACATATCAAAAATTTCTATGCATCACGAGCACTCTTCTAGTTGATAATTATAACGAATGTCTTTACGATATTCAAGCATTTTGGATGATAAAGGTAGTTTTCCTTTAAAAACTAAACTTTGCTATATCGTTTATTCTATATGATCATTTTTTTGCCTTGCGAAAGGGAAAAAGAAAGGCTATAATAAATGACATGTTTAAATATTAAAATTAAAAAGTTTCCTTTAATGAAATTACACGCGATTTGCTTTAATTCACTAATTTAGGTTCAAAAATGTAAGCCCTTACACTTTATTAAATAGAATTATCCTAGTAAATGCTATTGATTTTTCAATGTTAGTGATATATAATAAACTTACAATTTAATAAAAACACATAAGATAATTGTAAGCGCTTATATTTACAATAAATATCAGTTTAATACAATTGTCAAAACAATAGATAGATGTAATTAATATCTTTTTATTGTTTAACAAGTGAAGCAGTAAGTTGCCTTACTTGATAGGAATAAATACAGGCAAAGGATTCTTTACATACCTTAGCTTGTCTGATTTATTATTATATTATATGGAGGTCGTAAAAATGGATTTTGCAAAGAAGTTTTCCCTTGAAGGTAAAATCGCTTTAGTAACTGGTGCTTCTTATGGTATCGGATTTGCTATTGCTAGCGCATACGCAGAAGCTGGCGCTACTATCGTTTTCAATGATATCAAACAGGAGTTAGTTGACAAAGGTATCGCTGCTTACAAAGAAGCTGGTATCAATGCTCATGGTTATGTATGCGACGTAACAAATGAAGATCAAGTAAATGCAATGATCGCGCAGATTGAAAAAGAAGTTGGTGTAATCGACATTCTTGTTAACAATGCTGGTATTATCAAACGTATTCCTATGATTGAAATGACAGCTGCTGAATTCAGACAAGTTATCGATGTAGACTTAAATGCTCCTTTCATCATGGCTAAGGCAGTTATTCCTAGCATGATTAAGAAGGGTCATGGTAAGATTATCAACATCTGTTCTATGATGAGTGAATTAGGTCGTGAGACTGTATCCGCTTATGCTGCTGCTAAGGGTGGTCTTAAGATGTTAACTAAGAACATTGCATCTGAGTATGGTGAATTCAACATTCAGTGTAATGGTATTGGACCTGGATACATCGCTACTCCACAGACAGCTCCTCTTCGTGAAGATGGACATCCATTCAACAACTTTATTATTTCAAAGACTCCAGCTGCTCGTTGGGGTGAGCCAGAAGATTTAGCTGGCCCATCTGTTTTCTTAGCTTCTGATGCATCTGACTTCGTAAATGGTCACATCCTTTACGTTGATGGTGGTATCTTAGCATACATCGGAAAACAGCCTAAATAATAAAAATATAGAAGCTAGAATGGCGTTTCTATTATAATGTTATAAAAAAAGAGCTTTTGCAAAATAGATGAGTAATCATTTATGGAGCAAAAGCTCTTTTTTTACAATGAGCAAAAGCAGGTTCCGAAAGACCTGTTTTTGTATTATGTTGTCCGACTACTAATCCAAGTATGGGAGGCCTTAGATTACACGAAGTTAACATAAACTTTTTGTGGCTTCATGCAAGGAAAAGGCCTCAGATCATAGCACAATTACTCGCTTTAGAATGAGCAACTAGAATAATGTACTCAAAGGCAACAAAAATATGATTCTTATAATAATATCTCAATACCACAAAAGAGCGTCGCTCCGTAGCTATTGATTAGTTATTTTACAACGCTCCCTTTTTTGTCGATTGTTTTCTATTGGACTATCAAGGTAGAAATTGCATAGAGTAACTACGTTCAAAGCTCTCACCCATATCAAGTTCATTAATATACTCTTTCTCACTTAATTCCCCATCAAATTCTTCCGAATCACATCTTCCATACCAAGGTTCAATACATACAAATGGAGCGTTCTTTCCTGCTGGTGACCATAAGCCGAACAAAGGAGTATCAAATTTCACTATAACATAAGGCTTATTATCCGCTTTACACAGTGCCACCTCATTTATACGACTTTGTTCTATTATCAAAGCATCACGATCAAAAAGTCCTTTTTCTAATTTAAGATATCCGTATTCCTCTTTTTTTACTAAATCCATTTGATAAGTATTTTCCTGTTTCAAGCCATTTTCCATATTAACAATAGAATAAGTAAGAGCATTAATGTGCGGAAAGCGGAAAGAATACTCTTCCTGTAAAGTTCCTTCCACTAATGGACAAGTAAACCCAGGATGAGCCCCTATCGCAAAATACATCTTCTCCTTCGAATAATTCTCAACTCGATAGAAAACCTGTATTGTATCCTCTTCTAACTCATAACCGATCCATAATATAAACTCAAAAGGATAACATTTTTTTGTCTCCTCATAAGATGATAATTTAAACCAGATTCGATTCTTCTCTTTCGTTTGCATTACAAACTCTTTATCTCTTGCAAATCCATGTTGTGTCATCGGATAAGTAATTCCTTTGTGTTGATACTGCTTTCCCTTTTGCGTTCCTACAAAGGGAAACAATATCGGAGCATGACGCCCCCAATATTTTGGATCTCCAGACCATATATATTCTTGTTCCTCTAATTCTCCAGATATTCTATTCTTTCTTTTTACAGAGAGTAATTCAGCCCCTTTGGTGTCAAAGGTCGCCATTAACTGTGCATTTTCAAGATAAACTTTTGCCATTCCTTATCCCTTTCTTTACCTTTTTTGGCATGCCTGGATAAAAGCACGAAAAATAAGCTGTGATGTCTTATCAACCTCATATAGTTCTTCTGGATGCCATTGAACCCCTAGTAAAAAAGGATAGTCTCGCATCGCTACTGCTTCGATGTAACCGTCATTCGAATAACCAACAATTTCTAGGCCCTTAGCAACATTGCATATTACTTGATGATGATAGCTATTAACCATAATTTTTTCAGTATTAACAATATGATGTAGCAGTGTACTTTTCTGCACATTTACGTAATGAGTTGGTACATCACCTCTGGATTTTTGATAATGACCAACATTAGTATTCGATGATTTAAGATGTTCTATATCTTGATAGATGTCCCCACCTAAAGCGATGTTGAGAACTTGGATTCCTCGGCAAATTCCTAAAATAGGTTTCCTCAAATCCAAAATATAGGGAAGTAGCCCTATCTCAAGTATATCCCTTGCTGGTTGTATCACTCTACATTCCCAGGTAGAATCTTCCCCCCAATAAAAAGGGCTCGCATCTGGTCCTCCCGGGTACAATACTCCATCTAGCCATGGTAAAAGTGCTATTAAATCGCTAAGCTCTTGATACAAAGGGAGAATGACAGGAACTCCACCCTCCTTCTGAATTGCTTTCACATAGAACTCTTCTATCTTTATCCTTTTTGTTTCAATTTCATATTGCGGTAAGATACCTATAATGGGTTTTTCCATGTTTTATCCTGCCAATAATCAAATCTTATTATATCATACGGATTCCTTATGTAAACATGAATAAATTATAAAATAAAAAGCGGAAACAATGAAATTCCTTCGTAAGAAGCATCAACTATTGCTAATGCCTCTACCTCGGTAAGTTACTATTGTTCCCGCTATTATATATTATTACTCTAATTCTTTAAGTTCTTAGTTCTTTAAGTTCTTTGTTCTTTAAGTTCTTTAAGTTCTTTAAGTTTTGATCTAGTTTAAACCTATCATAGCTTATATTATCTATTCCTAAGTCACAAAGAAACAAGTAATAAACTATTTCGTTAAAACTCTCTACATCATCCAACTTCTTCCGAGTTTGAATATTTTTCAGATTCTTCAATAACTCTCTGTTGAACATCACTAGGTGCTTGTTCATATCTAGAAAATTCATAGGAATATTCTCCAATACCACCAGTCATGGAACGTAAATCCGTAGCATAGCCGAATGTTTCTGCGAGAGGGATATCCGCTATGATTTCTTGTTTCCCATTATGAAGAGGATTCATACCTAACACTCTACCTCTCCTTCGGTTTAAATCACCCATAATATCACCAGTAAATTTATCCGGAACTTGTACCTTTAAGGTAACGATAGGCTCAAGAAGGGTTGGAGAAGCATCCATTACACCTTGCTTAAAGGCTTGAATCGTAGCCATCTTAAATGCCATTTCAGAAGAATCTACAGGATGATAGGAACCATCAACCAAGGTTGCTTTTAGACCAACAACCGGATATCCTGCCAAAGGCCCTTTTAATACACTTTCAGCAATACCTTTTTCTACCGCTGGGAAGAAATTCCTTGGAACAGCCCCACCAAATATATTTTCTTCAAATACATAAGGAAGTTCCATATCACCAGATGGTTCAAACTCAATATGAACATCGCCATATTGTCCATGACCGCCAGATTGCTTTTTATATTTTCCTTGAACACGTACTTTTTTACGAATCGTCTCGCGATAAGGTACTCTTGGCTTCGTAATTTCTATATCTACTTTATAGCGTTGTAACATTTTACTAACTACTACTTCTAATTGCTGTTCTCCGATGCCATATAGCAGAGTTTGACGATTTTCTTTGTCATTTATAACACGTAAGGTTAAATCTTCCTCCATTAACTTCTGTAGTGCTTGAGAAACTTTATCGTCATCTCCTTTATTCTTAGTTCTAAATCTTTGATAAGCATATGGTATCGATAATTTCGGACGTGCATAAACAATCGGAGTTGCTTTCGTTGATAGTGTGTCACCAGTTACAGTATTCGATAATTTACCAATGGCACCAATATCTCCAGCATACAACTCTTTTACTTCAATTTGATCTTTACCACGTAATACATAAAGTCTTGATAATTTTTCTTCAGTATCCTTATCTGCATTATAGATTACAGAATCTGACTTTAGCACTCCCGAACATACTTTTATTAATGAGAATTTACCGATAAACGGATCTGCAATCGTTTTAAAAACAAAAGCAGTCATTGGTTTGTTTGCATCATAATCCGCTGCAAAATTATCGTTCGTTTTGGTATTTACACCAGTAAGCACTCCCTTATTCGGCGATGGAAAATACTTCTCAATTGCTTCAAGCACCATTCTGGTTCCTTGAGCATGTAAACCAGAACCCATAAGAACTGGTACGATACTACAATCAATCACACTGCTTCGTAGGGCTGTAGAAATCTCCTGAGGAGTGAATTCTTCTCCTTCAAAATATTTTTCCATTAACTCTTCACTGGATTCCGCTACCGCATCTAATAAAGCTTCACGATATTTATTCACGTATTCCATGGAGTAATCTGGAATTTCACATTCTACATAATCACTTAACTTTGTAAATCTACGACCTGCCATCTTTACAACATTAACAAAACCAACAAATTTTTCATTCTCACGTATTGGTGAGTGAAATGGTGCTATCTTTTTTCCATACAATTCTTCCAAACGTTCTACTACAGCTCTAAAACTAGCATTATCATCATCCATATCAGTTACAAAGAACATTCTTGGGAGTTTGTTTTTTTCACAATAATCCCAGGCTTTCATTGCACCAATTTCAACGCCTGATTTAGCTGAAACAACAATTATCGCAGCATCACATGCAAGCAATGCCTCTTCCACTTCTCCTACAAAATCAAAATAACCTGGCGTGTCTAGTAAATTAATCTTCGTGTCTTCCCAGATTATCGGTACAACTGTAGTGCTAATAGAAAAAAGTCGTTTATTTTCTTCCTTGTCATAGTCACTGATTGTATTACCTTCTTCGACCTTGCCTTGTCGGTTCGTAATTCCTGTTGTGTAGGCGATGGCTTCTACTAACGTGGTTTTACCACAGCCACCGTGTCCTAGCAATGCAACATTACGAATCTTCTCATACTTGTAAGTCTCCATGTCTGTTGTCCTCCATTACTTTATAGTCAAACTGCCTTCCAATGCAATAAGTACTTTCATTGGATTACATTTGCTGTATGGGGTATAGCCTGTTCCCTCATATATATTTTACCTAATTTTCAATAAACTTACAACAGTTTTATGCATTTATCACAAATCTATTTTTTAATATCCATTTAATCTAAACAATCTACATAAATCTAATAAATGTGACACTTTAGATCTATTTTATCACAACTGTGAGACAGACCTATGTTATGTTACAATAAAGACAAGCGAAAATTTGTTATTATTATTCCTACTAATCTATGTGCTTAATCCTATTTATGCCTTGATTTTACATGTATATGGATTATTTCCCATCTTATTCCACACTTTAAAGCGTTGCGCTTTAAACCGTTACGCTTTAATGTATCATAGTATTGACATTAAAATTAAAATAAGGTACAATACAATTCAGATTTTAGTAAATACTATACATATGTTAGGAGATAAAGTTATGATAATCGTTATGAAGCCAAATGCAAAAAAAGAGTCTATTGACAATATACTTAGACAGATAAAAGAAAAAGGACTTGATGTGCATATCTCGGCTGGTAAAGAAGTCACCATTATTGGTGTCATTGGAGACAAAAGCAAATTATCCTGTTGTAATCTAGAGATTGCAGAGGATGTTGATCATATTCTACCGGTAACAGAGACCTATAAGTTGGCAAACAAAAAATTTCATCCGGAACCATCTATCATTAAAGTTGGTAGTACAACCATTGGTGGCGACGAACTTTGTGTTATGTCCGGTCCATGTGCAGTAGAAAGTGCTCAGCAGGTTCTTGAAACAGCGATTGCAATTAAAAAGTCAGGTGCAACCATCTTAAGAGGTGGCGCTTACAAGCCAAGAACTTCCCCTTACTCATTCCAAGGTCTTGAGGAGGAAGGCCTAAAGTATATGAAGGAAGCAAGAGAAGCTACAGGGCTTTCGGTGGTATGCGAAGTGACTAGTCTTGCTGCAATTGAAGCGGCAGTAAAGTATGTTGACATGCTGCAAATTGGAGCAAGAAATATGCAAAATTTCTATTTATTAAAAGAAGCTGGTAAAACTGGTTTACCTGTTCTTTTAAAAAGAGGCCTAGCTGCAACCATTGAAGATTGGTTAAATGCTTCCGAATACATTATTTCAGAAGGTAATCCAAATGTAGTCTTATGTGAACGAGGCATACGAACCTTTGAAACCGCAACAAGAAATACATTAGATATTAGTGCGGTTCCAGTTATTAAGCATAAGAGCCACCTTCCAATCATTGTGGATCCAAGTCACGCGACCGGAGTTAGACGTTATGTGGCTCCTCTTGCAAAATGTGCAATAGCTGCAGGTGCCGATGGTTTGATGATTGAAACCCATCCTAATCCAGCTACTGCGCTTTCCGATGGTCCACAATCTTTAACCTTTGAACAATTCGATGAATTATGTAAGGAATTGCGCCCATACGCTCAGTTAGCAGGAAAACGCTTCTAGGAAGGATGGATCGCATATGAAACAATTATGCATAGGATTTATTGGCCTTGGTTTGATTGGTGGCTCCATCGCCAAGGCCTTACGGGCTAATCATTATCCCTGTACTATCGTTGCCTATGAGAAAGAGGATGTTTCCTCCATTGATTATTTGCAGATTGCTTTATCCGATGGTACGATTAATAAAATCAGCCATAACCTAACGGAAGATTTCGCTAGCTGCGATATTATCTTTTTATGTGCACCAATTCAAGTTAATATATCCTACTTACCTCAATTAAAGACATGTATTAAAAACACATGTATCTTAACTGATGTTGGAAGTGTGAAATCAATCATGCATACTGCGATTTCTAGTTATGATTTAGAGCAACATTTTATTGGTGGACATCCAATGGCTGGTTCTGAAAAAAGTGGATATCTAAATTCTAGCGAGTTTCTTCTGGAAAATGCCTACTATATCCTTACTCCAACAAATAAAGTAGCGAAGAAACAGGTATCATTGTTAACGAATATCATAAAGAGAATCAATGCAATCCCGATTGTACTTGATCCAAAAGATCATGATAGTATAACAGCTGATATTAGTCATGTACCACACATTATTGCAGCAGAACTTGTTAATCTAGTAAAAGAATCCGATGATTCCACAGAAAAACGTAAATTATTGGCGGCAGGCGGATTTAAAGATATTACTAGAATTGCTTCCTCTTCTCCTGCTATGTGGCAAAATATCTGCATTACGAATAAAGACAGTATCATACATAGTCTAAAAAAGTTTCAGAGTAATTTAGATCAGGTAGTCACTGCTTTAGAAAATCAGGATTCTGAATATCTCTATCAGATATTCGAATCTGCTGGTATCTACCGTAATCAGATTCCAAATTCCAAAGGTATCATTCAACGTATTTATGAGTTATATATCGATATCACTGACGAACCTGGAGCAATTGCCATCATCGCAACCCTACTTGGAAGTAATGGTATTAGTATAAAAAATATCGGTATCATACACAACCGCGAATTTGAACAAGGTGTGCTTCGTATTGAACTCTATTCAGAAGAAGCCTTACTAAAAGCAAAGAAATCTTTACAATCCCATAATTATGTAATATATGAACGATCTTAGGATTATACTCCAGATATAAATGATTTTTTGTTATTTCAAAGGATAAGGTATGCAAATGTAATATCTTAATCAACTTAGAATGAGAATCAGAAAGGAACTTGTATGAAATTTCATAAAGTGAAACAAATCAATGGTACTCTTTCCGTACCAGGTGATAAGTCCATATCGCACCGTGCAGTTATGTTTGGAGCATTGGCAGAAGGAACAACAGAAGTCCACAATTTCTTGAAAGGTGCCGACTGTCTCTCAACGATACAGTGTTTCCGGCAATTGGGAATCGATATAGAAGAAGACATACAAAACCAAGTGATTCGCATTCATGGAAAAGGACTTTACGGATTATCTCCTTCCTCTTCTATTCTAGATGTGGGTAATAGCGGAACGACACTCCGTCTTATCTCTGGTATTTTAAGTGGCCAGCCATTTGAAAGTAATCTGACTGGTGATTCCTCTATCCAAAAGCGTCCAATGAATCGTGTCATTACCCCTCTTAGCCTCATGAATGCCGATATAAAAAGTGTTCTTGGCAACGGTTGTGCTCCACTTTGTATTAATGAATCTTCTTACCACTCAACAAAGTCAACCTTAAAAGGGATTCATTACAATTCACCCATCGCTTCTGCTCAAATCAAGTCTTCTGTCCTCTTAGCTGGTCTTTATGCAGAGGGTGAAACTTCAGTAACAGAGCCAAACGTATCAAGAAACCATACCGAGCTTATGCTAAAAGAGTTCGGTGCAACACTTGCTGTAAATAATAAAACAGTAACGATCCAACCAGAGCCAAGATTATTTGCACAAAAGGTTCAAGTACCAGGTGACATCTCTTCCGCCGCTTATTTTCTTGCTGCAGCCTGTATACTACCTAATTCTGAGCTTGTTATTAAAGATGTTGGTGTCAATCCAACACGCGATGGTATCATAGATGTCTTAGTTTCGATGGGTGCTGACATTACAAAAGAAAACTTAAAGAACCAAGATGGTGAAGCAATATGTGATCTAAGAGTGAAAAGCAGTAATCTTCATGGCACTACGATTGAAGGTGGTATTATTCCTCGTCTTATTGACGAAATTCCTGTAATTGCCGTTATTGCATGTTTTGCAGAAGGAGAAACAATCATTAAGGATGCCACTGAATTAAAGGTAAAAGAATCAAACCGAATTGATGTTATGGCAAAACAGCTAAACAATATGGGAGCTAATGTTATTGCAACCGAAGATGGTATGATTATACACGGAGTTCATAAACTTACTGGTACAGTCATCGAAAGTAAAGAGGATCATCGCATCGCAATGTCCTTCGCAATTGCAAGTTTAAAGGCTGAAGGTGAGACAATAATACAAGGCGCTGAATGTGTAAACATCTCTTATCCAGAGTTTTATCAAGATTTACAACGTCTAACGAGCCCTTATTAGCTAGATACTTTTCAATAAATAATATAATATGATGGACTACCCCCTTAGTAATAGCAACAAGAAAAAGCACGCTTCGCGAACTTTTCCTTGTCATGTATAATAAAAAAAGCTTTTCTCATCTTGCTTCTAGTAAGATGGGAAAAGCTTTTTATCTATAAGTTTGCAACTATACTCTATTCTTTGGATTATACTCTATTATTCCTTTGCACTTGGCTGTTCGGTTGGCTGCCCAGCCTGCTGTTTATTATAATCATCTTCCATTAACAATAGTATAGAACGGAAGTAACCTTCCTCCATATTATCGCTAAAGATGTCTCGTAAATAGTTCTGTGGAATCACTGACTTAACTTCTGCTAAGATCGTTTGATCATCTACATATTCTTTATTTATACGATCTATGAGAGCTGTTAATTTAGTGTCCCATAATTCTTTGTCCACATAATCGAAGATATCGGTCTTAGTTGTAGGATATTCGTCACGAAGTAACTTAATTTCATAATTCCAAAATTCAGTATATGGATTCAGTCCTTTACTTTCAGCATCTGAATTGGCCACAGCTGCTCTAAGACTTTCTAATGTTCTGCCACGATCGTTTGTATCTAATTTACTGTCGATATTATTGTTCACGTAAATTGTCACTTCTGTTACAATTAACAACAAAATCACAAGAATTATCAACCTGCCATACTTTTTCATTTTTCATTGTCTCCTTATATAAAACTTACACGTTGCACTTGAATGAAAACACTATTTTTGTAAACGCTTTCCTTAAAATATTTGTATTCACTCTCAACGTTTCTCTTTTTATATGAGATTGTAACTAATCAAAATGATTCATTTCCCGTTACAAGGACCTCACAAAAAGTTTCTATATTTATTATACAATAAGACGACAAATTTTCCTATTAATATTTTATAAAATTATGAAAACGCTTACATGGCGTTAAAACTTCTTTAGTCTCTACTCTTTTATTCATTGAATCATCGCAGTAATGTTATGAGGTGCTAAGTATTTGCGCTACAAATATGATTATCGGATCATTAACTTAGTTCCGATAATATGGAACGATCAAATAACATCCGCTATGTATGGTATCGTTTTTTAAAGAATTACTTTCTTTTATTACTTCAATATAATTTTCTATACTTTTATATTCCTCGGTGTAATATTTCGTAGCAATTGACCATAGGCTGTCCCCTGCTTTAATTTCAACACTTTGGAAGGTTTTATATCTTACGGTATTCTGATCAGCATATGCAATCTTTGTTGGAACAATCGTTACAAGATATAATAATATGACAACAACAAACAAAAAGCCTAATGCTTTATGATTAAAATGATATTTCATAAAACTTTTAAATTCTTCTGAGTAATTTTTAACACTTCTCTCTCTCATAGTACCCTCCATTATAAACTAAACTATGTAATAGGATTCCATTTTCAAAAACAGAACATGTGTTTGGAACATATGTTTTCTTAATTATATCGAACATATATTCGAATGTCAATAGTTTGTTTATAATTCTTCTGAAAAATCGAACATAGGTTTTGCATTCTTTATTTCTTTATGTTATAATAACAATAGTTAAGTTACTTATTTACTATATTTTGATTTTCTACTACTAATGAATCAAAATATAGGTAACAAGTTTGATACTTGTTTTGAAAACAAACTTAAGTTTCTAGTTTTTTAGGAGTTAGATATATTATAAGTTGTGGGATTGATTATAGAGATAACTATAATATCAATCTTTATGATCAGTTTTATTATCAATTAAACGAAGAACAATCCTAGCAGTTATATGATCAAAGAATTATAAGTTACACAGAAGTACATAACAATGGCTTTCTGATATAAAGGGATAAAGAATGGAGGTATCCAAATGGGATATGGAAAAATAAGTGCAAAACAACAGGAGATACTAGACTACTTAAAGGCACAAATAATAAGCAGAGGTTATCCACCTGCGGTTCGTGAGATTTGCGAAGCCGTTAATTTAAAATCTACTTCTTCTGTTCATTCCCATCTAGAGACGTTAGAAAAAAACGGTTACATAAGAAGAGATCCTTCAAAACCGAGAGCAATTGAAATCGTCGATGATGAATTTAATCTAACAAGAAGAGAGCTTGTGAATGTACCAATCGTTGGAACGGTTACTGCTGGGCAACCTATTTTAGCTGTGGAAAATATTGATGGATATTTTCCAATACCAACCGAATATATGCCGAATGAGCAAACTTTTATGTTAAAAGTAAAAGGTGATAGTATGCTCAATGCTGGTATTTTCAATGGCGATCAGATTCTAGTAAAAAAACAGACTACAGCTGAGAATGGGGATTTTGTCGTTGCGTTAATTGACGATTCTGTTACGGTTAAGACTTTTTATAAAGAAAAAGGGCATTATCGTTTACAGCCAGAAAATGATTTTATGGATCCTATTATTGTTGAGGATGTTCAGATTCTTGGTAAGGTAATTGGATTATTCCGCTTATTCTAAATCTGATTTGTAAATCAATCTTCTTAGCGAATATCACTCTATGAAATTATTCGCTAAGAAGATTTTCGTAAAAAGCAACTAAGACTATAGAACAAATTATCTATTTTAAAGAAGCAACCAATAAAAAGTTATAAAAAAAACTCGAGTAAAAATATAGAAGCAAGTTCAGCTTCTTTATTTTTACTCGAGCTTTTTTTATTTACTCCATTAGGCTGTCTTTAGAAACATGCTTTCCATCTCTCCAGATTCGTTCCAAATCATAGAATAAACGGTCTTCCTTTGAAAAGATATGAACGACAACATCACCAAAATCCATCAATACCCATCCTGAAGATTTTACACCTTCAATTCTCTTTGCATGATAACCGTTCTTCGCTAATTCCTCGTCCACTGCTCCAACCATAGCCTCTACTTGAGAAGGATTGTTACCATTTGCTATCACAAAATAGTCTGCAATGACAGAGATGTTACCAATTTCAATTACTTTAATATCTTCTGCTTTCTTATCTTCTAAAGCTTTGAATGCAAGGCGTACCATTTCCTTCGAATAATTTTTCATTCGTTATTCTCCTTATTCTGATTCTAAAATTTCTATATTGTTATAAACATGTGCTTTTATAACAATCATTATCCTTTGCTTACTTTTACTTTATAATATTCCAGTGCATCAATTGACATACCGTCTATTAAGCGGTTGTTCCGTTTTAAGAATTGTAAGGTATTATCGAGTGCATAATAAACCGCTAAGTCAAGATCTTGAAACGCCGTAGTTCTGATTACATCAAGTGTAGGCCTTGTATTCTGCGTTCTATGAACCTCTATATAGTCAGATAGAAATATATTTTTTTCCAAAAATGTCATTGCAGGTTTTCCTGTCGTATGGAAAATAATCGAAGATAAAATTTCATCATCACAAATACCATATTTGGTTCTCGCATAATAGGCACCCAACTTCCCGTGTAATAGCATCGGACTATTTCGCTCACATTCTGAGATCAAAATCCCAGCCTTATTACATTCTTTCAATGCTTCCTCAAAGGGTATATATTTTGCGTTATCATGAAGCAAACCCGCAATCATTGATTTTTCAACATTTTCCCCGTAACACATCGCGAGGGATGCTGCCATATAAGCTACCCCAACTGTGTGTACATAACGCTTGGCGGGTAATAACTGTTTCATCTGCTCCTCAATCTGCTCTACGAATTGATTCATCGCTTCCTTATCAATCGCTCCAACTTTAGAGATAGAATCCGTGTTCTATAATATAGCTTCTCACGGCTTCCGGTAAAAAATATCGGATTGACTGTCCTTTCTTTACTCGTTCTCTGAGCATTCGTGATGATACTTCCAACATTGGTACTTGTAATAATTCAATCTTTGCCTTATATTTCTCGTTTAGCTCCGTCATCTTCTGCACCATAAGGTCATTGTCTTTATCATCCCGTTGTGCTGCTACGATATAAGCTTTTTCCATCACGATCTCTGGCCTGGACCATTTCTCAAGTTCGAATAAAGAATCTCCTCCAAGAATAAAATAAAATTCTGTATCCGGATATTTCTTTGATAACTCAAGTAATGTGTCCGCAGTATACGTATTTCCTTCTCTATGAAACTCCATATCGGATACAGAAAAATATGGATTATCAGCAATCGCTAATTCAATCATATGAAATCGATGTTCTTCTTCAATTAACTCCGATAATGGTTTATACGCTGGTCGTTTGGAAGGTAAAAACATGATTTCATCCAAATGAAACTGCTCATAAGCAGCTTCAGCAAGCAATAGATGAACGAAGTGGACAGGATTAAACGTACCACCCATGATACCAACTTTTCTCATAACCGTTTCACTCCCACTACTTTGGCAATTCGATTTTTTTCTTTTCCTTAGACTCACGATATAACACAATTTTTTTCCCGATGACCTGAACAACTTCTGAATGAGTACGCTCTGATAATACAGAAGCGATTTCTCTCGGATCATCTAAACAGTTTTTTAAGACTGATATCTTAATTAACTCTCTCGCCTCTAATGCTTCACTGATGCCAGTTGTTAGCTCAGGTGATATACTCGCCTTACCAACTTGAAATATTGGATCTAAGTTCATAGCAAGACCCTTTAAATATGCTCTCTGCTTACTTGTCATACTTACCTCTATTCTAGCATTTTCACGCTACTATTTATAATAATCAAACTCAAGACCATACATACGTACGGAATCGCCTTCCTCAATTCCCAACTCCTCTAATTGATCTAAGATACCATTTTCTTTTAGGAACCTCTGGAAGAACTCAAAACCTTTTTCTGTATCTATGTTTGTATAACCAAGCATTTTTTCAATACGAGGTCCTTCCACAACATAGACATTTTCAACTTCATCAAACTCAACTGTATAAGGCTCATCCATCACGATGTTTTCCTCTGGGAAGTATTCCTTCTCAAATATAATTGGAGAATCATCCACTGTTTTTAATACATCACTCACATGATAAAGTAATTCTTTGATACCTTTTCCGCTAACTCCAGAGATTGGGAATACTTTAATTCCCTTTGATTCGAAAGCTTCTTTGATTTTATTGATTGCTTCTTCTTCCTCTTCACCATATAAAACATCAATCTTATTAGCAGCAATTACCTGTGGTTTTAATAATAATCCTTCATTATAAGAGGCTAATTCATGATTGATTTTCTCAATGTCTTCTACTGGATCTCTACCCTCGGTTGATGCAGCATCTACAAGATGTATGATAACCTTTGTCCGCTCAATGTGTTTTAAGAACTCATGTCCTAAACCAATTCCCTCCGATGCACCCTCAATCAAACCAGGAATATCAGCGATAACAAAACCATCTGCACCCTCTAAATCTACAACACCAAGGTTTGGATTTAATGTAGTGAAATGATAATTTGCAATCTTTGGTTTTGCGTTGGTGACACGAGATAATAAGGTAGATTTGCCTACATTCGGAAATCCTACCAATCCAACATCCGCGATTACCTTAAGTTCTAACGTAACATTTAGCTCCACAGCCTTTTGTCCTGGCTGAGCATATTTAGGTACCTGCATTGTTGGTGTCGCATAATGCTGATTACCCTTACCGCCACGGCCACCTCGTAGTATAACCTCTCTACGATTTTCATGAGACATATCAGTAATAACTTTACCTGTTTCTGTCTCTTTTATAATGGTACCTTCCGGAACCTTTATGATTAAATCTTCTCCATTTTTACCAGAACAACATTTTTTACTACCGCTTTCACCATCACTGGCACAGTATTTTCTCTTGAAACGGAAGTCACCAAGGGTATTTAAACCTTCATCAACTTCAAATATTACGTCTCCACCCTTACCGCCGTCGCCTCCATCAGGACCACCAGCAGCGACATGGGCTTCACGACGAAAAGAAACACATCCATCGCCACCTTTGCCGGAGCGTAAATAAATTTTTGCACTATCTGCGAACATCATAACCTCAATTCTGGCACTTTAGCGCCTTTTGAAAACAATAATAACTATAGGAGAAGTAGATAGTTCTTTATACGTATCTACTATCCCTTAGAAAGAGAACATGCGCCCTTTATCAAAACACAATCCTCAAAATAATATCAATCTATATAAAACTAATCTATAATAACTTTAGTATTTCACTCTAGTCATTTTTCATCAATGGAAAATCTTCTCTATCTTCCATCGAATAAAAGGGCTGTTTCAAAATGAAACCTCTTGCAAACATTCGTCGACTTTACGTGCGATTGTTTGTCACAATAGAAAGAACTCTAAGAAACTCTCTACTATGAAGAAAAAGACTCATTTTGAAACAGCCCTCTAGTGTATCGTTGTACTAAATTATAACGATGAATACAAGATGAAGCGGTAAGCCGTCTCTCTTGTTCAAATTATTTAGCTTCTACTGGGTAAACACTAGCTTGTTTCTTGTCTCTACCCTTTCTTTCGAACTTAAGAACACCGTCTACTAAAGCAAATAATGTATCATCTCCACCACGTCCTACGTTAACGCCTGGATGAATCTTAGTACCACGTTGTCTGTAAAGAATGTTTCCAGCTAATACGAACTGACCGTCAGCTCTCTTCGCGCCAAGTCTCTTAGACTCAGAATCTCTACCGTTCTTAGTAGAACCAACACCCTTTTTATGAGCGAAAAATTGAAGGTTCATCTTTAACATGACCTACACCTCCTTATATAATAGGTTCGGATACCATCACATCTGCTACTGTATCCGTTTGTCGATTTTAATATAATCACGCCCAAATTCATCTTCAATTCCTTGAAGTCCGAGTAGTAAAGAGTATAATAATACCTCTGCACGATCGGATAGATTTGAGACAACTTTAAATTCTATCAAACCCTTTTTTTCATCTTCTTTAAAATCAAAAATATCTGAAGTAAATGTTTCAATAGAATTAATGGTATTTATCACAAGAATCGATACGGCAGAACAAACGATATCCTGACCAGACTCTGCATAACCTGCATGCCCTATACATCGAAACCCATTAATTTTACCATCTTTATTCTGATGAATTGATACTTTAACCATATCAACCTCTCACCAATGATTAAGCGTTGATCTTGTCAATCTTAACCTTAGTATAAGCCTGTCTGTGACCGTTTTTCTTGTGGTATCCGGACTTTCTCTTATATCTGTAAACGATGACTTTCTTATTCTTGCCTTCTTCTACAACTGTTGCGGAAACATTAGCACCAGCTACAGTAGGATTTCCTACTACAACCTGACCGTTGTTTACAACAAGAACTTGGTCAAAAGATACAGTTGCACCAGCTTCTACACCAAGCTTCTCTACTTTAATGATATCGCCTTCGGCTACTTTGTACTGTTTACCACCTGTTGCTATAATTGCGTACATATGGCACCTCCCATTATCATTACTCGCCAACTATGGTGCCTGTCTAGAAATAGACAGAACTTGAACCTCGTTGTGCGGCACACTAAAGAAGTTTATCATAACTCAACGTGATTGTCAATAAGAAAATACACCACTCTACATTATTAATCACTCCATCGAGTCACTAAAATAAAATAATTTCAATTTTTAAAATTACCAGAGTTTATCATTTATTCTTCTATCACAAGCATTAATTTAAATATTTTTTGTCAAACACAAGCATTAATCCAAGTATTTTTTTTCCACCACAAGCATTAATTTAGTTAAGTAGATAAAGTCGTTCATTAAGTTGCTTCGTTTCTAAAAATTCTATTAATTAATATACATTACGTGTACATAGTCATAATCATATTATTCACTACTTACATTCGAAAGCATTCTAAATTACATGGACAAAACAGATTATTTCACTTACAATACTTATCAGATATTATTATGTAATAATATGATAGATGAAATTTACTTCTTGAATTTACTTCTTAATAGAAAGGTTACACTATGGAAATCATACTGAATGATAAGAGCATCCATTTTCACATCCAATACACGAAGGCTAGTAAGTTTAGTCTTGAGTTTTCACCCGAAGGACTTATCACTTTAAAAGCTCCAAAAAAATCTACACCAGAAGAAATCAATGCCTATATGAAAACTAATTCAAAGGTATTACTTAAATTTGAGGAAAAATTGAATACAAGAACTTATCTTTCCAGTGTAAAAACTTATGAGAGTGACGAAAACTTTTTATTTCTTGGTAAAGTTCACAAGTTATCCGACCTTCTATCCGAACTGCCAACAACGCAAGAAGAAGTTCATGTGGCACTTGAAAAATTTTATATGAATAAAACCAAAGAAATTATCACGGAACGACTTGCTATCTATGAACCGATTCTGCAAGTAAAAGCAAAAGGATTTACCATTGTAGACTCGCCTGCTACCTGGGGAACCTGTAACTCAAAGAAACAATTAACCTTTAATTATAAATTATCAATGGCTATGCTTAGTGCAATTGATTATGTTGTCATTCATGAGCTCTGCCACATTATGCATTTAAATCATGATCGCTCCTTCTGGAGAAAGGTCGGTATGTATGATAAGAATTATAAAAGGCACCAGGAATATCTAGCTCGTTTTGGTGCCTTTATGACTATTTAATATGAGCGATCCGTTAGAATTTCTAGAAACTTTGCCAAGATTCTTCGATTGCTCTAAGTTTATTCTCTAATTTGACACGTAGTTCTATCATCCATTCTGGTTCGCTGTCATAAGAATCACTTAAGCAATGAGAAATTCTCACATAAGAGTACAGATTAATAAAACGCCTCATCAGAGGCAAACTATTTTTTGCTTCTTCTAGGATTGGATATTCGGATTGATATCCTTCATAGAATACTTGTTTTATTTGTTCTACCTCTTCTATCCCCTTTTCCTCAGATACAGATTCAAAAAATTGTTCTATGTCTGTAGAATACCAATGATACATTCCATCATCAAAATCAATAACAGAGCAGCTATTTGTTGTTTCATTATAGAATACGTTATCTAATTCAAAATCATAATGGATAAGTCCATAGGTCATATGGGTTTTCGATAATTTTGCAAGTTCTTCTCGTAGCTTAACTAATTCTATTGTTGCTTGCCTTCTACAATGGTAAAGTGATATCATTCTTTCAATATCATAAAGAACATCCTCATGGGTCCATTTTTTTATGATAGGTTTGTATTTAGAGGATAATCTGTGCAACCTGCCCATTGTTCTGCCACATTCATAATACATCTTATCTGAATACTCGCACTCTTCTACTTGTTTACCTTTTACCCGCTCAAAAACTGTTGCATAATACTCTCCCCACTCCGTTTTCTCCCTTCTTATATATTCTCCATCCCTAGAAGGTACTGGGCGGAGAGCATCAAAATCATGTTTTCTCAAATACTGTATGAACTCCAATTCTCCATAGATATTCTGCTTGCGCTTTTCTTCTGTTGGAGCAATTCTTAAAAAGTGAACGTCCCCTCCGCAATGAAATGGATAAATGGCATTTGAGGATATCCGAAAATAAGATAGCATCTCATTCAAATCCTCTTCTTCATAGTTCCAGTGTTTTAATAATGTTTTTGCTAAATCATAATTTTCTACTAAATATCTCATTTTTAACATGTATAAACCTATCCCTTCTTTCAAAAATACTTAATTCTTTGAATGTAATAGTACAATATGGTATAGCCAAAAATACAAATGATTCCTGCACTCTGTTTTATCTTCTTAAAAAAGAGTACAAAAAAAAACACCCTCATTCGAGTGTTCTGCTGGTTTCGATAGGTAATTATCTACTAAGTTACAGAATAACGAAAGGAAAAATTTGCATACAAAAAACGTTTTAATACGAATTTTGTTATGCTCGATATAATGTTGTTAACCACGAATCACCGTATCGTTCATTTTTTTAACACCCCTTTCGTTTTAAGATACTATTATTATAAATCATATGGTATATTATGTCAATTAAATTAATGAAATCCAAATAAAAATTATGTTATATATAATATGTACCAACCAACGAAAAAACCTATCAGTAAAACAATCTTATTTCTTGCTTTACTGATAGGGGAATCTAATAGTATACTGGTTTCTATTTTTTATCGTCTTTTATGTCCTTTTTTAAATAATGCATTCTCATATATAATAAATCCGACTAACACGACAACAATAGTTATAATCAATTTTCGCTTTTTGTTCTTCATAGGACCACTCCTCTTTGATTTATTTCTCATACTGCCTACGTATAAGTATAAAGGATAACCTTGATTCAAACCATCGATGTGCCTTACAAATAACATTCAAACCTTACATTTTTGTCATCTAAACTTCTGTATAGTTTCTTGTAACTAATATTTCCTCTTCTGTTATCTTCTAAAGAATGCGATACCGCAGGCTCCTGGCCCTGCATGGACACCAATCGTACTACCAATGGCAATCTTTACGATATCCTGTTTTTTTAGATACTCTCTAGTATAAGTTTCAAAATTCTGTATTGAACTTGCATCACCTGTATAACCGATGTTATATGGAAACTCCATATCAATCCCATTTACTTCTTCCACTAACTCAATCACTTTCTTATATGCTCCCTGCAATCCTCTCGACTTAGCCGCAACTTCAACTACACCATCCTTCACTTCGATGATTGGCTTGATTTGAAGTAATGTTCCCGCTAGCGCTGCAGACGCTGATAATCGACCACCCTTTTTTAAGTATTTTAAGGTGTCCACTAGAGCAAATACTCTGATTTTGTGTTTATTTTCTTCCAGCTCCTCTACAATTTCTTTTGCAGAAAGCCCTCTTTCTCTAAGTATTTTTGCGTATTGAACAAGACAATTTAACCCCAAGGTTGCCGTATTACTGTCTACAAGATAGATTTCATCATATTCACACATATCCTTTGCAATACTAGCACTTTGAAAGGTTCCGCTTAATTTACTGGAGATTGTAATAACAATCGCACTACTCCCTTCCTCCTTACAACGGTTAAAATGAGTGTAGAATTCCTCAGGCGATGGCTGACTTGTCGTTGGTAGTTCTTCTGTTGTCGAGAGTCTTTGATAGAACTCCTCTGTCGAAATTGTCACCCCATCCAGGTATTCTTCTTCACCGAATAAATTATGAAGAGGTACTACGATCAAGTCTTCCCTTTCAGCTTGAGCCTGTGTAATATCGGATGTTGAATCAGTTATAATGTGTATCATTGGAAATTCCTCCTGTTATATAGAATCAAATAAATTGTTATATAAAATCTTATAGATTGTAGAAATCTTTCCATCTCTTAATTAACTTTCTACAGCACTGGCTTCTTGTGCTCTAACAAAGAATTCCATGGAAGAGCCAAGTTTTTAAGAAAATTACTTTAGCTTTTGGAAGAAACGATGCAGCGTTCCTAACGCCAGTGTAAGCGCTGCTATCTCTGCTTCATTTAACTGTTCTGATACGCTTGCTATCAAACTCTCATGAAAGGTCAGATGCTCTTGATAAGCATCTTTTGCTATCTCTGTTGTACATACATAAACCTTACGTTTATCACTTTGTGCCCGATTTCTTATTAGATACCCTTTTTGTTCTAATGTCTTTACGGCGATCGTGAGGCTACTCGCTGTAATCATTAGTCGTTTAGATAGCTCCTTCATGGTATTTTTATCTTCTTTCTCGCTATTATACACTGCTTCTATGACATGCATCTCATTTACAGATAACATCTTGTGTTTTCCATTAGCTAAGGAACCTTCTTCCAGTCTTAGTATGTCATTAAATATTGTAACAAAAAAATCATTTAACTGTGCCTCATAGACATTCATCTTGGCTTCCTCCATTTACTTTGAACTTCAAACTATTTTGCATTATAACAATAGATTTGGATTTCGTCAAGATATTTTGAAGTTCAAAGTAATAGACATTAAAATAGCTATCATAGCCGACTCACTATATAAATTACATAATGAATCAACGATGATAGCCACCTAAACTTCACCACTCTATGCCCTAAACTACCGATTAGAGCTTTCACACTACTATTGTTTTTCACCTTTTCTTCTATTGAATATTGTTCTTCAAACCTGGATTAAGAAAAGATTTAATAATCTCTTTCGATTTTTCTAAGTCCTTGATTTCTAGTACAGCCTTGTAATATTTTCCATTTGGTATCTTTAAGTTTCTATAGTCTCCATCCATTGGTATTCTTAAAGTTTCTATGTTATCTAAATTTAAATCCATCCCTATTGTAAGATAATCCTTAAAATCACTCTTTGTTATGTCTGTTGTGATATGTACCGTTGATAATATATCATCTAATAAAAAGGCCAGACTTATTATATTTTTTGACTTTAATTTACTAACTATACTCTGTAGTACATTTCGCTGTCTTTGTGTTCTGCCAAAATCATTGCTTTCTGTTCCAGTAGATACTTTCCTAATCCTGCAGTAACCCAATACCTGATTACCAACCATTAACTGTTCCCCTTCTACAACATTTCTATATTCTGGATTCGAGATATAATTATGATAATTCAAATACTCCGCTTCGGCTTTTGTAAGAGTTACATTAACCCCTCCTAATATGTCAACAATTTGCTCAAAAGCTTCGAAATTAACGAGCAAATATCCATCCAAGGATACTCCAAAATTAGAATCTATTGTATCGTATAGTAACTGTATACCTCCTTTTGAATAAACAGAATTTAGCCTATCTTTGCTATGTCCCTCTATATCAATATATAAATCTCTCATGAAAGAAAGCAACTTTAAAGTATTATCCTTCGTATTGATAGAAGCTACAATCATGGTGTCTGTATTCGCAGCATTATCAAATTCTTCAAGTCCAATCAACAGTATGTTAATAATTTCCTTGTCCTCTTTCTTATCCTCTGTCAAGTTATTTAATACTTCCTTCTCGCCTTCCTTTTGATAATTACCTAAATTATTTCCAGAATCCTCAAATACTAATTTATCATAGAGATATTCACCAACGATATTACTAAGAATTACTTTTCCAAGTGGGGTGAAAATTAAGATAGCTATAAATACCCCAAATGCAGCAATAACGATTCCTAATCTTCTTCTTAATTTCTTTTTTCTTCTCTGTTTCGTCAATTCATCAACACTATTTTCATCCAATGATTGTACTTGCTTTGCCAATGATTCCTTCATATCCTCCATAGACTCATCGTAAGTTTCAAGTCCACTCGTTATATTAAGAGTGCATTGACTCCATTCATCCTCTTCTGAATGCCTATCGATTAGATTGCTATCATCATCCTTCATCAATAACGTTTCCTTTCTGTCACCTTATGAAATGTTGTCTTGAATATAAATTTAAGAAGTTTAATCTATAAATAGTAGTATCATCGTCTGTTTCAAAGACAAGTTTGTATATTGGGTATTATAGCATATTGTTTATTTTTTACAATATTTTAACATAATTATTTCCTTATAAAGTCTTAAGGAACATTAAATCAAAAGAGTTGTTTCGATAAAAACATCCTTCCTTTCATGACAAGAAAAAGCACGCTACTCGAACTTTTCCTTGTCATGAATAAAACTGTAGACAAGTTGTCTACAGTTCACGTAGGAAAAATGAAACATTAATTAAAAACTCTGATATTGTCGTATATGGATTATTTAAATCAGCTTTAACCTCAGCAATCACTAGCTTTAGCACCCGGTAAAAGTCAACTTTATTGGGTATTAACATTGGATTTCTAGTAGTAGTTATTACAATACAACGTTCTAATGAACTACCATCTTTAGAAATTAACATTTTCTCTATCATCTGTGCACTAACAAAAATTCCTGTTTCCTTATACCATTTGTTTGCAGCCAAAATCCAACTATGCACTGCTAAATCTAGATTAATTGTAATGTTTTTGAGTGTAGCAAATGTTATTTCATACTTTTCGGTTTGCATCATTATTAATAGCCTTTTTTATTATTTTATGTAATTAAATAACTTAAGTTCGTTAACTTTGATTACTTTACAGTTTAAAAATGTAACTCTGTTATTAACAAAATAGATAGTTTAGAGTTTTAAATATACTTTTATAGATAATGAATATAAAATCACATTAATTAATCTCCTACTAGAGATTTACTAAGAATATTCTGGTAAGGTTTGATTCACTAAATACTCATTAACATTGTGTTCTAGAGATCATAGTAGTAATAATCTTATATAAACTAAAATCAGGAGTGAGGATCTATAGCGTTCCTATTCTTCACTCCTGATTCAGACTTCTACAACAACTCAATATTTACTTTCAAGTCTCAATTTTTGTTTTCCAACATCTTAACTATAAAACTCTCTATCTCCTCTAAACTCGTTGCTCCCTCTAGGGAAGGATAAGCAAATTCCGCGTATTGGATTCCAGTAGGTGTTTCCAAAAAAGCATAACGCTCCCCATCCAGTAATCCATAATCTACAATATCTTTCCAATATAATGTTGTGTCACCTCGACGATAGAATGAATTTTCTTCGTCGTAGGTAAATGGCATAAAGATACCTTTCATACCAACACGCATCGCAGACGCTATTCCCGTATCCTCTACCCATACCCCCGTATCAATTGGACATGGTAACTTCATCACAATCACATCACCTACCTGACTTTGTCCTTGATATACTTTCTCTACTAAAATGCTGGCAAGTGCATAATATTCCTTATTTCCTTCCATGATAACCTCGATATTCTTTATCTCAGTAATTGTACCCTTTACTATCTCTAATCCTTCTCGTTGTATCAACTCTTGTTCTGTAAAATATACCAAATCATAACTTACTTTGAAATCTGGTGCATTATTAATATACTTTATTTTAATATTTCCATGTGAATTCTCCAGAGGGATGAGATTTCGGTTTTCTAAAATCATCTTACCTGTAAGCGAAGCGATAAGAAATAGGGCCATCGCAGCAAACATTATTTGCATAGGTTGTTTGAACCAGAAGGGCTTGCGAGTTTTCTCTTCTTTATTAGGTGATTTTTCTAGATGTAATACCTTTTCTTGTTCTAACGCTTTTACTTGTTCTAATACCTTTTCTTGTTCTAACGCTTTTTCTTGTTCTAACGCTTTTTCTTGTTCTAACATCCTTACTTTTTGTAGCATATTATCTTGTTGTAACATCTTCTCTTTTATTTTTTGCTTTAACGGTTCTGACGCTTTTACCTCATTGATAAGTTCTGTATATTCATTCTTTCTCATGGACGATACCCTCCTTCCATAAGGATAGTTTTTAGTTTCTTTCTAGCTCTGGTTAGCCAGGAACTTACAGTATTTTCTTTCCTCTTTAAAATTTTCGCTATCTCAGAGACGGTAAGTTCTTCGTAATAATACAAATACACAACATTTCGATAATTTTTTGGTAACTCCCAAAGTTCCTCTAATACTCTCTGTTGTTCATTACTAAATGGCTCCCATGTCTCAATAAGTCCTTCCGTTTTGCGATTCCAGGCTTGTTTGTTCATATCTTTACATAGATTAATAGTTACTCTTATTAGCCATGCCTTACGATGTCCTTCGTCTTCAAACTCCTCTTCTCTCATCAGTTTTAGAAAAACTTCCTGTGCGACATCTTCTGCATCTGCCTGATTCCTTAGATTATGATAAGCGATTCTTATAATCATATCGGAGTATGTTTCTACTACTGCATCGATTTGTTCCCTTGTGTTAATCACGATTTCTCCTCCTTTCACTAATATAACGATTTATGTAGTCACTTTCCGTGCACAGAATATAAATTTTATTTAATTATTCTTTTTATACGAGTTTTTTGATGTTTTCTAGATGCATTATTTTCTAGTATGTATTGTTTTCTAGAATGTACTTTTTGCTAGAAGGTACTATTTATTAGAATGCATTTTTTTCTAGTTGCATTTTTTAGTCAAGCACCATTTAGGCACCACGAATGCAATAAGAGATAGTTTGTAATTAATCCGCTTGTTTTCGATTCCGTTCCGATATTTGAGTGTAGTAAAAAGGATCATGCATAGGAAGTGTGGTCTTACTTCCGAAAATTAACTTGTTGAAAAACTCTCAACCAACACTCAAAACTTTTTGTTGTTACTAATGACTAGTTTTGTAAAACTAATGGAAACAGGTGGAATTATGAGGTGATATATGGTACAATTTAACTATTAAAAGAAGTGATGTCATTTCAGATAATAGGAGGGAACAGATGAGTAATTCATTTTCAGAGATAATACTATTTCAAGTAAAGCCTGATAAAATAGAGGAGTTTGAAATGCTTATTAGGACAATTCAAGCAGAGCAAGAAAAACTGCCTGGCTGTACTAGCGTCAAGTACATGAAACGCTTTTACACTTTTGACGGCGTCGAAAATGGTAGCCCACCAAGAGAACTCACCAAAATCATAAAATGCGTCAAGTACTATTCTTACTTAGAATTTGATACCATAGAAAACTGTGGAAAAGCGAATGGTTGGTTTTTTGATACTTATGCAAAAGAGGTTATGAAGTTACTCATCATGCCATTCGACATTAACAGCGGTTATTCCATCTAATAAGAGCGGTATAATGAACGAAGAGTTAAAAACCATAGTAACTAAGTTCTCGGAATCTGGTTGGGATTTGATTGATTCCGTTGACATAACGTAACTAACATTTTATTTTCTTTATTATCGTAATGATATCATTACCCTATAAATTCATTTTACTATGCGGTAAATTGTGATTCAATTCAGATTTTGAAAAAATACGAAACAAGAGAATGAACGCTTAAATTTAACATAGAAAAAATGCGACTTGCTTTAGACTTTAAAAATCCATTTCAAGACGCATTTCATATCATAATTTATAGTACCAGCTGCTAGTTTTCCACCGTTAAATCACAAAGATTCGCTTGAAGATAATCGATGAGTTCTTCTCGTGGAAGCAATAGCTGACAGCCACGAATCCCCGCACTTACGGTTATTTCATCAAAAAGAATTGCGGTTTCATCCACATAGGTTGGAAATTTCTTTTTCATTCCGATTGGAGAACAACCACCACGAATATATCCGGTAAGTCCAAGAAGTTCTTTCACAGGAACAAGCTCTATTTTCTTATCTCCAATCAGGTTCGCAGCCTTTTTTAAGTCAAGTTCTTCTGCTACCGGAATACAAAAGACGAGATAGCCTTTTTTCTCTCCATGCGCCACTAGGGTTTTAAATACCTGCTCTACTGGCATCCCTATCTTTTCGGCAACATGGACTCCTGCAAGATTATCCTCCTCTACTTCATATTCCATCGCTTTAAATTCTACTCCAGCTTGCGTTAACATACGCATGGCATTTGTAATCTTCATACTTTTCACCATTCCTGAACATGTTTTCTACCTATCTAAGTTTTTATTAAGAAAACTAGACAAAAAACATCTTATGTGAATTTTCTAATATCCTTCGTTTACGTCATAAACAACAAAAGCTACAAAACTTCATTATAAATCTTAGTATTTATTCTTCTTTGCCTATCTCAAGTTCTACATGCTTCATTTGCTCATGTAGAGGCTTCCTAACTTTCTTTCTTGTAATCTCAACAAGGTTAAGGGCAGTCATATCCACTAGGGTTGTTTTTATTGGGTCTTTTCTTAGATATTCTTCAAATACTCTTAGTAACTGTGTCTTTGCATCTTCTGCAACCATATCGATAAAGTCAACAATAATGATTCCAGACAGATTACGCAGTCGAATCTGAGCAGCTATTTCTTCTGCTGCTTCTAAGTTAACCTTTAAAAAAGTCTCTTGAACATTCTTTTTCTTAGATACTGCCTTACCAGTATTTACATCAATAACGGTTAGAGCTTCCGTAGGCTGAATTACTAGGGAACCACCACATGGAAGCCAAACCTTTTCTCTAAGTGCACGCGATAGTTTTGTTTCTATGCTATAAAGTTTTGAAAGTGCTAATAATTTATCCTGATAGAACGAAAGCTTCTCAATATCTTCCCTCTGATGCTCCATCAGATATTCTTTGATTTCATCATATAAAGATAAATCATCCGTAATAATAGCTTCTAAATCCTTTGCAAAACCATCTCGAATTGCACATAAGAAGGGTTGTAAAGTCTTAGAAAGAAGTGAAAAACGATTTCTATAGATTCCATAGGTTAAGATGCGGTCATATTGCATTTTTAACTGTTCTATTTCCTCCACAATTAGATGATCCTCTGCTTCGCTCGCATTGGTTCGTAACACAAAACCATACTGTTCACCAAGGAACGGTGAAACCAAGCTTCTTAAACGCTTTTTTTTCTGCTCCGAACCTATCTTGGTAGAGATTCCAATCGTTTTTGTTCCATGCATCAAAACTACATATTTACCAGTGAAAGAAATACTGGTAGTCACCACTGGAGCCTTTGTCTTAATATCCTCTTTAATCACTTGTACTACTAATTCATCACCAATATTTACTTTGTCACTAGATTTGCCATGGGTAAATATTGGGTTAGAAACGTCGGCTAAAGGTAGATAGCACATCTTTTTTTCTGCAATTTCAACAAAGGCAGCATTAATGTTTTTTACAATGTTTTTTACCTTTCCAATATAGATATTGCCAAGAGATGATACTTCTTCCTCGCGGTCGACATTTACCTGAATCATCTGATTGCCTTCATATAATGCAGTCACAATATTATCATTCATCTTCGTAACAATCAGTTTTCCACTCATAATAAGCCTTCCTTTATCTCCTCTGTCTACAAACCTTGGAGAGTTTTTTAATATAATTCCCTATTTGTCCATATTTGCTGCAACAAGAGGATATTCATACTTCACCTCTTTGGGTATAAAAGGTTTTAATTGCAGCTTTGGTATAAACGTACGAAAGAAAATTTTGTTTTCACTACTCTTCCCTATTTAATTCCAACTTTGCTTAATGAATCAAGCTTTAGTGCATAGGATTCTTTTTGCTGTACAGCTAAAATCATTTCTTCAATTGTCTTTCCGTGATCAGCAACATTTGCATAAGTTTCCATGCGGTGATATTGAAATGCAAAAGTTTCAAATTTGATTCCATACTTTTCACAAAATGCTTCCATCACAAGCTCAGGCTTTATATTAATCACGCTGCCTGTTGCTAAGCATAAAAATACGCGAATCCCATTCGCATAAGTATCTGCATGTTTTAAACCTTGCACTGTATTGGTAACCTTTAGGTCTTCCCCAGACTTAATAAAATCTTCTTCTGTGATTCCACAATGGAAGATGTATGGACGGATATCCATTTCCTTCTCACTTTTCTTTGTCTTTTTATTAATCACAATCTGGCTCTGATCAATAAACTTAGCAAATAATTGATTAAAATCGTTCTTCTCTAGTATTTGCCCATTTTCTGTCTTTAACTCATATCCATCTTTTAAAGAAACTAAATAATCTGCTGCCGCAACCAAAGACATCGCAGTCTCTCTCTTCTGATTTGGTAATGGCTCTTTTAAGATTTTAGCCTCTGTCACCGCAAATCCTTCGTTCATAACTGCATTTAAGCTATTAACGATTGCTTCCTCCGACTCGACTATGTTAAAATCAACATCCACATACTCGCCATCACTGGTTAATCCAACACCAAGCGGAGCTGCAAAGGACATAATCTGATGTGGATTAAAACCCTGGCTGTAAGCCACATCGATTCCTGCTCTTCTATTTGCTTTTTGAAAATAGCGCACTACATCTAAGTGACCTATGAATTTTACTACGCCATATTTCGAAAATTTTATTCTTACTTTCATATGATTAATCCCTTCTTATCAATAAACTATATAAATTAAACTTTAGCTTTCTGATGTTTTTGGTGTGAAAATGCTTGCGCTTATGGAATTTTGACACCTTAGACAGTGTAGAAAACTTAGATCAATTTATAATTATCAGAACAAAACCATGTTCTGATAATCGGATTTACGGTGCTAAAACGCACCTTTTATCAGAATCTGCTTCGCATCTTCTGATAAGTTATATTGAAGTTCCTGTATGTGCCTCAAAGCATATTCCACCTTGAAAAGTAGCAGCACCACAACCGGAACAAGACATCTTACAGTTTGGAGTTACCGTTTCTTCTATTGCACGCTCATATTCTTTACGAAGAAATTTCTTAGTAACGCCAATATCAATGAAGTCCCAAGGGAAAATCTCATCTGCTCCACGCTCTCTGCTCGTATAGAACGGAATATCTACGCCATTTTCTTTAAATACTTCCATCCAGGTATTATAGTTAAAATACTCTGACCAAGCATCGTAAATACAACCTTTTTGATATGCATCATAGATAGATTTTGCAATTTTACGATCACCTCGTGCAAAAACACCTTCAAGAATTGTTACCTCTGCATCATGCCAATTATAACGAATACTCTTATAGTTTAACTGTTCCTTCATCTTACCATTTAAGAAACGCTGCTTTTCTAGGTATTCTTCTCTGGTTACCATTCTAGACCACTGGAATGGGGTAAATGGCTTTGGAACAAAGAAAGAGGTACTTGCAGTAATTTGCACTTTACCATTTCTCTCTTCTTTTGGTATGGTATAATACTCTCTTGCTATCTTATCGGAAATCGTAGCAATTCCTTCAATATCCTCCATGTTTTCCGTCGGAAGACCTAACATGAAATAAAGTTTAACTTTATTCCAGCCAGCAAGAAATGCATCCATTGCACCCTTTAGTATCACTTCTTCTGTAAGTCCCTTATTAATTACGTCACGAAGACGCTGAGAACCTGCTTCCGGTGCAAACGTAAGACTACTCTTTTTAATATCTTGTACCTTACTCATAACATCAAGAGCGAACGCATCAATACGAAGTGAAGGAAGAGAAATATTTACACCATTCTTCTTAAACTCATCGATTAAGTAGTATACGAGCTCTTGAAGTTTATCATAATCACTGGAGCTTAGAGAACTAAGAGATATTTCTTCATGTCCAGTGGACTCAATCATATCTTTTGCTAAATTCTTTAGATAGTCAACATCTCTCTGTCTTGTTGGTCGATATAACATACCAGCCTGACAGAAGCGGCATCCACGAATACATCCACGTTGGATTTCCAGCACCACACGGTCTTGAATTGACTTAATATAAGGTACTAATGGCTTTCTAGGATAATACGTTTCACTAACGTTCATCACTACCTGTTTCTTTACCTTATCTTTCGCAAACTCATTATTTGGAGTCATAGAAGCAATGGTTCCGTCTTCCTTGTATGTCACATCATAGAAAGAAGGCACATACATACCCTCAATCTGAGCAACTTTCTTTAAGTAATCTGCTCTACTACCCGAAGCTGCCTTGTTCTCCTTATAGGCATCAAGTACCTGGTCATATACCGTTTCTCCTTCTCCGATGTAAAAGAAATCAAAGAAATCTGCAATCGGTTCCGGATTATAAGAACATGGACCACCACCAATTACGATCGGATCGTCCTCTGTTCTATCTTTTGCATAGATTGGAATTCCAGATAGATCTAAGATCTGTAGAATGTTCGTATAACACATCTCATATTGTAATGTGATACCAAGGAAATCAAACTCTTTCACTGGATCTTGGGACTCGAGCGCAAACAAAGGTATGTTTTTCTCTCTCATGATCTTGTCCAAATCCATCCAAGGAGAATATACACGTTCGCAGTACGTATCTTCTCTTTGATTAAACATATCATAAAGAATTTGAATTCCCAGGTGTGACATACCTACTTCGTATACGTCAGGAAAACACATACAAAAGCGGATATCTACCTTATTCTTATCCTTTACCACCATATTCACTTCGTTACCGATATAACGAGCTGGCTTATCTATCGTTAATAATATTTCATCAGATAATGCTAGTCTTTTCATGAAAACCTCTTTCTATTGTATTATGCTTGTACATAATATTGTTTATTTTTAATGAAATAAACAACCTCTCTACTGCATCCTATATTTTTGTTGCATCTTTTTGAAACTGGCGATTGCACTGCCACCGCCTGTCAAAATTTTAGTCCGTTATTCATTATAACAAAAAAGAGTGGAGATATCCACCCTTTCATTGAAACGTAATTTTACTTTTCTATTTCTGATTCACTATTTTCTGATTTTTGGAAGACTTCAGATAGCTTTTGCTCTAAGGATTCCACAAACTTGTTGTTTCTAACCTCGTCTAATACACTTTCAGTATTTTGACCAACAACATTAACAGAAAATATCCTTCCTAGAAATAACAATAGAAAGAGAAAGCATGCAATAATTATTCTTCCAAATAAACCTTTAAAGTATCGAATAGACTTGGTCTTTTGATCCGACGTTTGATTATGTACTCTTGACTCCCCGAATTTAGGCAATTTTCCTGCATTGTTTTCAAGTTCTCTTTTATTTTTTCTATTATATTCAGAGTCACTAAACTTCTGTTCTTTCCGTTCTCCTGGTAACTCTTCCGTTTGTTTTTCTCGTTGTTCTTCTTGCCATGTTTCCCATTTTTCTGCTACTTGCTCCATAACCAAACCTCATTTCTGCGCATGTTTTGCGAAAAGGTTGTTAAGGATTAATATCCATAACTCCTTTTCACAAAATATCATATAAAAAATCATTTCTGATAGCATGCTCGTACAATACCTTGGTTAATTGTATGCAAATTACTAAAAATTATGACTACAGTCAGCTAAGACTTCCTCTTTAAATACATAGGATTGATTTAAATTATTCTGATTAGTTACCGAAACATTCTTAAAGAAAATCTGATTCGCATTCTTAATTTCAATTCCTTTCTTTGCTTGTATCACAACATTTTCTAACGTGATATCATGAATTGGTAACTGCTCTAACCCATCAATTTTGATAGCTTGTCCTGCACGAAGACAGTTTACATCACTGATGGTTATATTCTTAAACTCTGGAATATCTTCTTTCGCAATTGTATCTGGTTCATCAGAAGCTTCATGGTCAAGGCGGAATAAGGTATAGCCCATGGTAAATATAATTGCTTCTGTCTCAATATCTGTCATCTGAATGTTTCGAATTGTAATATCTTCTACAACTCCACCACGTCCAATTGCACTCTTAAAACGTATTCCTGTATCGGTACCTAAGAATAAGCAGTTTTCAATTACAACATCACGTATGCCACGTGACATCTCACTACCAACTACAAACCCACCATGTCCATGATATACGACACAATCTCTGATACGAACATGTTCTGTTGGTACGGTTATTTTTCTGCCAATTGCATTCTTTCCAGATTTTAAGCAAATAGCATCATCACCAACATCAAATTTTACTCCGTAGATATCAACAAAACGGCAAGATTCTAAGTCAAGACCATCTCCATTTTGAGCAAAACTATCATTACGGATAAATGCATTACGAAGTGTTACATTCGTACAAAGTAAAGGATGAAGATTCCAAGCCGGTGAATTCTGAAGTGTTACTCCTTCTATTAATACCTTATTACAACGAACTAGGTTGGTCATCACCGGGCGATAAAGATCATAGTATGGAGCTGCCTTCTTAAGTGCATCTGGTTCTTCAAAACTCACTTCTCCAGCTAAACAACCCTCATAGGATGTTTTACTTGGGTACCAGATACCACCCTCGTTCGTATCAATCACATATGGACTCTTCTTTAAACGTGATTTCCACTGTCTTTCGGTCACCTTAAACTCTTTTAAAGGGCGCCACTCATGACCGTTACCATCAATAATACCCTCACCAGTAATTGCTATATTTTCTTCCTCAAATGCATGGATTGGGGAAACTGCACGAAGTCTTGGTTGACCTTCATAATCGGTAAGGATTACCGGATATTCTTCTGGATTCTTATCAAAAGTGATTAAAGCACCTTTTTCTAGATGAAGGTTAATATTGGATTTTAGAGTAATTGGACCTGTAAGCCAGATACCTTCCGGTACAATAACAGTACCACCACCTAAGTTTGATAACTCAGTGATTGCTTGATTGATTGCAGCTGTATTTGATACAATACCACCAGATACTGCCTTGTAGTCTGTAATACTAACCTGTCGGTCTGGAAAAATCGGTAATTCAACAGTAAACGTTTGCATTCATATTCTCCTTTTATAATTTTCTTAACACTTACTTCATATGAAATCTACTCTTAGATTTGCTACTACTACAAACAAGAAAAAGCACACTTCGCACACATCTCTTTATATAAATAAGAGTTGCGAAAATCACTCTTCTTTCTTCATACAAAATATTTTTTTGAGCCATTCTCTTGATTCTATGGTCAAAAAACTGGAATAGTAGTATTATATCTTAATTTTATCTAGAATTCTAGGAAATTTCTCAAGATAATCACTTTAGATTACTGATTTTTTGACTAATATCTCCTAATAGTCAAAGCATATATTTACATGAATATTTACAATACGAGACGTCTGTGAATCCATTTTACCTATCTACAAATTTAAGATTACATCACGCAAAAAGCTACTATAGCCGCTTTATTTATCCATGCTACCGTAGCTTTTTTACGTTTCTTTATTGTTTTTATTTTATATCTTTTTTAATGTTATATTTTTTTCTTACTCTTATTTTAATTACATATTGACTATTTACTATCCATACGGATGTTATTTATGAAATAATTTTCTTGATTTCCAGAATGGTATTCTTCCTAATCTTATCAATATTCCATTAAATTAATTACCAATCAAACGATACTATACTATAGTTTTCCATCCTGTAAGAAACGTTCTCCAAGACCGTAGTTCTCTACTACATAGTCAATATCCTTATCTCCACGGCCGCTTAAAGAAACTAGGATGGATCCTCTTCTTCTCTTCCTTGCTTCCTTCATCGCATATGCGACAGCGTGGGAACTCTCGATTGCAGGGATGATACCTTCAAAACGTGACAACTTAAAGAATGCTTCCATTGCTTCTTCATCGGAGATTGTTTCATATGAAATACGACCAAGATCATGTAAAAAGGCATGTTCCGGTCCAACCGATGGATAATCCAATCCACTGGCGATCGAGTATACTGGTGCAGGTTCCCCTTGCTCGTCTTTTAACATAATACTTTCAAATCCATGCATAATTCCCTTTTCCCCATATGCCATCGAAGCAGCATGGTCTCCAAGTTTTGGTCCACGCCCCAATGGTTCTACACCAACAATATCTACTGGTTCTTCCAGAAATGGAATAAACATGCCCGCAGCATTACTTCCACCACCAACACAAGCACAAACAACATCTGGTAACAGTCCTGTCATCTCTTTAAATTGGTCTTTAGCTTCATAGCCAATTACGGATTGAAAATCACGCACCATCATAGGAAATGGATGTGGACCTAGAGCAGATCCTATACAGTAGATAGAATCTTTATAATTTTTAGCATAAGATTCAAATGCAGAATCCACAGCCTCTTTCAAGGTCTTTAATCCGTGCGTTACTGGAACTACCTTGGCACCAAGAATCTTCATTCTAGTAACATTGGGAGCCTGTTTTGCAATATCCACTTCTCCCATATGTATCTCACAATCTAGATGAAAGAAGGCTGCTGCTGTTGCAAGAGCTACACCGTGTTGACCTGCTCCTGTTTCTGCAATCAAACGTTTCTTTCCCATGAATTTTGCCAACAAACCTTCTCCCATACAATGGTTTAACTTATGAGCACCCGTATGGTTTAAGTCTTCTCTCTTTAGATAAATCTGGCAATTCCCAATTTCTCTTGATAATCTCTCACAGTGATATACCGGTGTTGGTCTACCTTGAAATTCTTTACGAATTCTTCTTAATTCGTTAATAAATTGAGAGGAATGGCAGATATTTTGATAAGCCTCATTAATTTCCTCAAAGGCAGGAATCAACTCCTCTGGTAAATACGCTCCACCATAAGGTCCAAAACGCCCATCTTTATCTGGATAATTCTTTAAATATGTTTTAAAATCCATGAACTTCCCTCCATTAGTGTAAAGCATCAACTCTTTACCACTTTACTTTACTGTATTATTACCACATTATACAGCCGTTAGAGCGAACTTGCAACCTTAGATTCTAAAATTCGTCATTTTCTCCCATAGCAATCAGCGTTTCAATAAAGGTAAAATGCTGGTCATTTTCCCACAAGATAAAATGAGCACCAGGATCAACGGCTAACCAATCCTCAATCGCCTTTGAAGGCTTTGAGCTATCTCTTTTAATATTAATCTCCGTTTTAGGCTCTTCAAAATAAGAAAATAAGATATTCTCATGCAACCCAATGGATTGATACTTATCTCCGACAAGTAGTCCTTCCTCTGTGATTGCAACATGATGATACACATACGAAAACATGGTCTCTGGCTTTAGATATGCAATTCTACCTCTTCTTAACTCTGGTCTTGTTGCCCTTCTCCAGTCCTCTACTCCTTCTGGAATACAATGCCAGTAGATATGATGCATTCTTACCCAGTCACGAGGTGTTTCTCCTCCGGGCCACTTTGCCAGACAGTCGTGTAATTTACCATACACTTCTTCTGGCGATAATTCTTCACCCATCGATTCATAGTAGGCAAATAACATATTCTCATGGCGATAGAGACAGGCAGTCATAACTTTTTGTTCTTTTATTAGTTTCTTAATTTGTTCTTTTGTTTCCTCTAGTCTTTCCTCTAAATTTAGTCCTCCCTCATAGGAAATATGTGCACGGTAATGATAGCGGTAAATCATATCTTTCATAAGCTTTTTATCTTCGATGGAAAGAAAATCCTTCCTTCACACCTATCCTTTCTGTAATTATTGATTATATAGTGTAATAAATCATTAAAAACTTTATTTTTCTTATCCCACTCCCTTGTTTAGATTCTTCTCATATGCCAAGGTCAAATAATTGATGAAACTCCATTTTGAGGCTATTATCGGATTTACGAAGCTAATCGAACCTTTGATTGACGTTTGAGTAGCAACTTTTTTAAATATGCTACAGTTCACTCGTCAAATTTATTATGTCATCATTATATCGTTAACTCTAATGAAAAGAAAGTATCTTTATTTCCTTTCGTCTTTCCATTCCTCACCGCTTATCTTTTTTACTACATCACAACGAATATCTACTCGTTATTTAATGGTCTCATGATTGGAAATAATACCGTATCTCTTAAGTTTTCCTGCCCGGTTATCACTTGAAGGAAGCGGTCTATCCCCATACCCCAACCAGAAATCGGTGGCATACCATATTCCATCGCAGTGATATAATCAAAATCCATTGTCATGGCTTCTTCATCACCATTTGCCTTAGCCTTTGCTTGTTCTAATAAACGCTTCTTTTGTTCTACCGGATCTACCAGTTCTGAATACGCATTAATCACTTCTGCACCATTAATAATCAACTGAAAACGATCTGCAATTTCTTTATTATCGTCATTTGCACGGGCTAAAGGGGATAGTGAAGTAGGATGCTCCGTTAAAAAAGTAGGGGAGATAATCTTTGGACGACTGACCTTTTTGTATAGTAAGTCAATAAGATTCCCCTTACTAAGCTGCTCTACTGGAGTTTCTGATTGTAATTCAATTCCTACTTCCCGAATCTTATCTAACAAACTTTGTGTGTCTTTGTATGAATTGATGTCTATTCCACAGTCTTTTATTAGCAGCTCTCGAAACGTGACAACCTCCCATTCTCCCGAGAAATCGATACTTTCATCACCCACATTAATAATATCACTTCCAAATACCTTCTTTATTACAGTAGATAGCATAGATTGTAAAAACTCCATATTGTCGATATAATTGTAATATGCGCAATAACCTTCAAGCATTGTGAAGTCTTGAAGATGCGTTGCATCCATACCCTCATTACGAAAACATCTCGCAAATTCGAAAACCTTAGTTATTCCTCCCACAACACAACGCTTTAGATAGGTCTCTGGTGCAATTCTTAAGTATACCTCCAAATCAAGTGCATTATGGTGAGAAATGAACGGACGTGCAGTTGCTCCAGAAGGTTTCTCGATTAGGATTGGTGTCTCAACTTCAAGATATCCGGCATCTTCTAAGTATCTTCTGATTTCCTTAATCATTTGAAACTTGAGTAGGAATCGATTTCTGGTATCCTCATTCATGATCAGATCAAGATACCTCTGCCGATAGCAACTATCTTTGTCAGTAATACCGTGGAATTTTTCTGGTAGTGGTTTAAACGCTTTTCCAAGGAACGTGAGGTTTTTCGCTCGGACTGTTTTTTCTCCCGTCTGCGTAGTGAAAATTTCACCAACCACACCAAGAAAATCGCCGATATCAAAGCCCTGTCGAAAGAACTCATATGCCTTATCACCAACATCATCTCTTCGTATCGCGATCTGTAATCTTCCATAAATGTCGCTTATGGTAACAAAACAAAGTTTCCCCATCTTTCGAATGGAGAGTATTCTTCCAGCAACAGATACCTCCTTCGTCCCATCTTCTAACTTAATAGCTTCCATTAATTCATGCGTAATAGAAAAACGCTCTGGATAAGGATTTTGTTGTTCCCTCACAAACTCTAACTTTTGTCTTCTAACTTCTTCTAATTCTTGTATCCCCATATAAACTCCTTTCTTATAACAAAGATTATTCCTTCGAGTTGTACGGTTGTTCCTGGTGATTTTAATCCTTCTTTTAGAATAAGAAATGTACACTTTGCAAACTCTTCTTGGCATATCAATAAAAACACGCTTAGCAAACTTTAACCTTGCCATATACAAAAAAAGCACGCTTCGTGGTCTTTACCTTGTCAGTGAACTTTACCTTGTCAGTGAACTTTACCTTGTCAGTGAACTTTACCTTATCATAAACAAAAAAAATCCCGCCCTCACAAAAGGACGAGATTAAACATCACGTGTTACCACCTTAATTCACTTATTCTTTACAAAATAAGCCTTTACAAGTACGGATTTTCATCGATACTCTGGTGCTGTAATGGGCACTCCCATCGTAGTCTCAGCATAATTATTTATGCAGTCGGTACGCAGTTCCAAGTCTTTTTTCGGTATTGTAGCTGTGTCTCATTCCACCAAACTGAGACTCTCTGAAACAGTCAAACAATACTTACTCCTCTTTTCATAACCTTTGTCTGTTATAATTTTCCTTATCTTAGCAAAAAATTATTGCATTGTCAATGTTATATTATAATACAAACTCCAATTGACAATCGCATGGTTCTTTTTCTACATGCTCCTTATTATATTCTTCTGCCTCTCTACATCCCATAGCTTTATAAAATGCCTGTGACTCTACAGAAGAATGGGCTGAGATATATAATTTTTTCGCACCATGTTTTTTTGCCCAGTCCGCACAAAGATGAAATAAAAGTCTTCCTATCCCCTTCCCTCTTTGATCTGCGGATGCATGAATACAGGACAAATCCATGTATTCTTTCTTACATCCTAGATAATCATGTTCAACCGAAGCAAACCCTTTTAGGCAATCATCAATAAATACTCCAAATACAACGCCACCCGTCGAAACAGTATTTCTAAGGCAAGATACAAGCGTTTTATACTCTTCTTCTCCCCATTGTTCCAAAAATGCAATCTCTTTTATAACCCATTCGCCTTCTATTTTTCTCCAGCACTTTGTTACTTGTTGATAACGTTCAAAATTTTCAAATAACTTTAGCTCAATTTCCTCTTCTCTAAGTTCTTTCCACACCATATAGCAACCTCCAACCTTGTGCACATACTTAAGTCTTCTATAGTTAAGGTATCTAATTTAAAATCATTTCTTTCATCAAACTCTTATTTCTCAAAACTTTTATCCCTCTCATAATTCCTTCTTACTTATACAATTTATATTCATATCTATAATATTTCCCATCAATTTCTACTGCAATTAAATCCTCATTATTTAAGACTTTATAAATGTTTGTACCCTTTTCTAAATAACTTGCATCGAAATTCCGAAATTTATAACTAGAATTACTCACTTTTTCAGATACAACAAATTTTACTTTACCAAGCTTCTCTCCAACCTCCGATGAATCAATTTCTTCTCTCGGAAATGTATTATTATAATACTTCTTATCGTTTATCTTAATACAATCAACCCAATCAATTCTACTTGGTATCAACGAAAAACGATCAAATCTTAATGGCTTCCATAAGATAACAATGCTAATAACTAAAATTAAGAATACTAACATAATAATGTCTTTACATTTTAAAGAACCTTTTTTCTTTTTTAACATCTAGCGATACCTCCTATCTTAAAGCCCCATCTTCTTGGTAAGATTCAAAATTTACACGATACAATTCAATCAATAACCAAGACTAAAAACAGTACTAACTCCCATATATTTCTTATTTAGTATACCATAAGTTTACAGGAATACAAAGAATTATATGACCTCCACTCGTACTCGGGAAGAGATTTGATACTCCTTGTATTATTTTCTTTGAATAAAACATATACCTATCCCAAATTTCATTGAAAAATAAATATAAATCATTTATAATGTTAGGTAGTTTGTGACAAAATGTCACTAGATTGCACAGAAAAGTTTAGGATGGACAACCTAATTTTATTCATGACAAGAAAATGTTCTCAAAATACACTTTTCTTGATACAAACTTTAAATCGTGTGAATCAATACAAATCACTGAAATAGGAGGAAAGATTATGTCAGAAAATGTATATGACGTACTCTTAGAGCGCGGATTTATTGAGCAAGCGACTCACGAAGCAGAAATAAAAGAGTTACTTGGAAAGGAAAAAGTAACTTTTTATATTGGTTTTGATGCTACAGCAGACAGTTTAACAGCAGGTCATTTCTTAACAGTTATGGCAATGATGCATATGCAACGTGCTGGTCACAGACCAATCGCATTACTTGGTGGCGGTACCACTATGATTGGTGACCCTACCGGAAAATCAGATATGCGTAGTATGATGACACGTGAAACCATCGATCACAATGCGCAGTGCTTTCAAGAGCAGTTATCTAAGTTCATTGATTTTAATAACGACAACGCGATTATTGCAAATAACGCTGATTGGTTACTAAATCTAAACTACGTAGAGTTCTTACGTGAAATCGGAGTTCATTTCTCCGTAAACAAAATGCTTACTGCGGAATGTTATAAGCAAAGAATGGAAAAAGGATTAACCTTCTTCGAATTCAACTACATGTTAATGCAATCCTATGACTTCTGGGTGCTTTATAAAAAATACGGCTGTAATTTACAGTTAGGTGGCAATGATCAGTGGTCTAATATTCTTGGTGGTGTAGACTTAATCCGTCGTAAAGAACAAGCACCAGCTTTTGGTTTAACCTTTAAGCTCTTAACTACCAGTGAAGGACTTAAAATGGGAAAAACAATGAAAGGTGCCGTATGGCTAAATCCTGAGAAGACTTCACCTTATGAGTTCTATCAATACTGGAGAAACATTGAAGATGTAAAAGTAGAGGAATGTCTTGGTTTACTAACCTTCCTACCTATGGATGAGGTGCGCCGCCTAGGTGCATTAGAAGGTGCTGAAATTAATCATGCCAAAGAGGTACTTGCTTATGAAATCACTAAGATTGTTCATGGTGAGGAAGAAGCAAAGAAAGCACAGGAAGCTGCTAAGAGTCTGTTTGCAGGCGGTGTTACCAGCGAGCATATGCCAACTACTACCTATCCAGCCACTGCATTTGAAGAAGGCATTGACTTAATTACTATGATGATAGATGCGAAACTCGCTACTTCCCGTTCTGATGCCAGAAGAAATATTGAACAAGGCGGAGTTTCTGTAAATGATGTTAAAGTAACTGATTTTGCACGTAAGTTCACATCGAATGATTTTAACTCCGATGGAGCATTACTTGTAAAGAAAGGTAAAAAAGCTTATCACTTATTCCGTGCGGAATAAAAACTAAAATTGGAGGGGTCTTAAATGCCTTGGTGTCCGGAATGTAAAACAGAATACCGCGAAGGAATTACAGTATGTAGTGATTGCGGTAAAGAACTTGTTGAAAACTTAGAAGAAGTATCCGACTACGTAGTCCTTTGTCCCATCGATAAGGAAGAGGTTGCTAAAAAACTAGTACAGTATTTATCTTACTCTAATTTTGAAAGCTATTATGAATATTCCAATGAGGAGGATTGCTATCCGGTTTATGTTCATGAAAATGAGTTAAAGAAGGCAAAGAAGGCTTTTAATGCTTTCTATACGGTAGAATTAGAATCATTGGAAAAGGATGCAAATAAGAAAACTTTGGACACTGAAGTACCTCTTACTAATCTTTCACAAGAGGTAGAGGAGGACACAGATAATCTTTTAAGCTTCGAGGAAGATTCACCTACGTCTTCCCTTCTACAATCACAACAAGAGGAAGAAGAAAAAGAAAAGATTACCTCTATGATGTATGACGGGGGAGCTTATGAGAAAAAATCAGAGAAGAGTAAGGAGCTTCGTTCCACTGCGATTACATTCTTTGCCTTTGGTATTGGTGGCATCATTCTTGTTATTCTAAATGTAACTGGTATCATAAGTATCATCAATGGAACACTTGCTTATATTGTTATGACTTGTTTATTCCTGGGCTTTATAGCCATCGGAGCCAACTCCGTAACAAGAGCAAAAAAGACCGCGAAAGAAGCAATTGAGGAAGAGGAAAAGACAACTAAAATCAATCGCTACCTAGAAGATAATATAACAGAGCACGTAATTCTCTCTATGAAGGATAAGAATCTTAGTGAGGAAGCAAACTTTATTAAGACAATGGAAGGCATTAAATCCATGGTTATAAGTGAGTTTGGTACCATAGATGCTGCATTTCTTGATTACCTTGTAGAAGAATTTTATAATAATCATTTTGATGAATAACGATTCTTCCTTTAAAAAAGGAGCAATGTTCCATAGCATTCTAAGCTATGGTGCATTGCTTCTTTCTTGTCATAACAGTATTTAAGTCATTCTCCCTAAACCTAGAGAATTATCATTCTTTACTTGTGAGTATCTTATCTATCAAGTCCGTATATGGTCCACATATTTCCTTATAAATTGGCATCACAGCTTCCCTAAATCGTTTGATCTCATCCTCACTTAATTCTGTTATGGTACAACCTGAACTTTCTACAATTCTCTTCGATGTTTTTTCTTGATTTTTCCATAACATCCGTTCATACTCAGCTGATTCTTTGGCACAGGACTTAATAATATCTTGGTCTTGTTCGGATAATTTATTCCACGTTGATAAGGATGCAACCTGAAGTTCAGGAATTCTATTGTGCCCATCTAACGTTATATAATTTGCCACTTTATAATGTTTCATAGATTCATAGGAAGGTAAATTATTCTCAGCACCATCAATTTTTCCAGTTTCCAAAGCAGAATAAACTTCCGAATACGCCATTGGGACTGGTACTGCTCCCAAGCCTTTTAATAAAGCATCCATAAGTTGCGACTCGGCAATTCGGATGCGTAAACCTGCCATATCCTCCAAACGGGTGATCTTTTTATCGGTAGTATAAATATGTCTGGCACCAGCATCGTACCAGGATAATGCTTCCATCTTATAATCTTCCAGACTATCCATAAATTCCTGACCAATGTCACCATCAAGTATTCTCCACATGTCATCCGAGCTGTCATATAGATAAGGAAGTTGTAATACATTGAACATTGGAACTGTTTCACTTAGAGTCATGATAGAAACTCTTGCAAAATCAATTCCACCATATTGAATTTGCTTGATAACAGAAACTTCATCCCCCAATTCTCCTCCAGGATGAACTTTGATCTTAATTCTTCCATTGGTTTTTGCATATACCAATTCAGCGAATTTATATGCCCCTTGCGTCGTTGGATAGTTTTCTACCTGATTTTCTGCATATGTAAACACATATTCTGGAGTGATAGTTGACGCACCTTCTTTTTTCTGGCATAGAAACCATGTAACTCCTAAGACAATTACAATTCCCCCTAAGGCTACAAGGACTTTCTTCCTTTTCATTAAGCAACACACCCATACCTTTCTTAGGAACAAAAAGCAACCTCCGTTTAATCACCAAAACGCCTTCCAGTATTCCAGAGGGCGTTTTGGTTCATAATTCAATTATATGAAGTATCTGGATAACTTTTACATCCATTCTATTCGAGTCAGAAAACCTATGGCTTATCTATTGTGATAAAATTCTCATCAAGGATTAATTACAGATAATACTGCCTCAGAATCCACATTATCTTTGTCAACAATGATTACACCAGTATCCACTTTCTTTTCTTCGACAGCTTTTCCATTGGATAAATCGAGTGCTGCTTTCACACCGTCATATCCCATGAAATACTGACGCTGTACTACAGAAACTGTATTATATTCTCCACTACGAATCATAGTTTCAATCTCTGCAGAGAAATCAAAACCAACCATGGATATATCAGTTCTCTTTGCTTCTGTGATACCGGTAACAAATCCTACGGTAGAACCATTGTTAGGGCCAAAAACTGCCTTTAACTTTGGATAAGTTGTAATGAAATCCTGACAGAAACCTACCGCCTTACTGATATCGCCTTCGTTTACTTTAATATCATCATTTAATACAGACCAGCTTGCTGGAGCATTTGCACTCCAAAACTCGTTAAAACCTTTTACTCGGTCATTGATTGTCTGAGAACCAGAAGCACCAACTTGAACAGCAACCTGAGCTTCTTCTGTTTCAGAGACACCAGCTTTTCTCATTTGTGCAATTAAAGCTTCTGCTGCAGCTTTTCCTGCTTCTACATTATTTGTTAAAAATGCTGCGCTATAGTTATCGCTACTAATTACGGTATCAACTAATACTACTGGTATACCTGAATTATAAGCCTCTGTGATTGGTGCGTCAAGAGAAACGCTATCAAGTGGTGCTATAACGATACCATCTGCTTGAGCTGAAACTGCATTCTGTAATAAGGTTAACTGTCCTTCGATATCTGACTCAAGAGCAGTACCTACTACTACAACGTTACATCCAAGATCCTTGCCGGCTTGCTCTGCGCCTGCCTGTAAAACACTCCAATACTGATTTCCAAGAACTTTAACAATGACATAAATAGTTTTTCCGCTGTTGTCTACCTCGTTTGTTTCCGAGCCTGCCTCTGGTGCTTTTGTTGCAGTTGCTACGTCCTTGTTTCCAGTAGGTTCTGAGGACTTGCCACACCCAGTTAAACTTGCAACCATCAATGCCATTGCCATGAATAATGCTGTTGCCTTTTTCATTGAATAATACCTCCCTTTTTCCCTTCGGTTTATTTTTTCATACCGAAAAATCGTTTTATATTGTCCAGATGACCACTCTTGTTAGCCGTCTGGGATGCTACCGCAATAAGAAGAATAAAACCTACAATCACCTGTTGCCAGAAGGAATTGACACCGTTTAAATTCAACCCATTACGGATAACGCCCATCATAAGTGCACCAATAATTGTATTTAAAATAGTACCTTCTCCACCAGAAATGGCAATACCACCGAGTACGGATGCTGCAATAGCCTCCATCTCATAACCATTACCTGCGGTTGGCTGTGCACTAGAAAGTCTGGAAGCAACTAAGATACCACAAATAGCTGCTGATAAACCAGAGATACAATAAGCAAACATACGTGTTTTTACTGCATTGATACCGGATAATTTTGCTGCCTCAAGGTTAGAGCCACATGCATAAATCTGACGACCAATACGACTTTTTGCTAAAACAATACCAAGGATTACTGCATAAGTTAATGTAATAATTACACTGTATGGAAGACCATTTCCACCAATACGTCCACCACCTAGTATGTAAAACTGATCTCTTACTGCCTCGGATGGAATATCTCTTGCATATAATGGAGCACCATTTACTATAACGTTTGCCATTCCTCGGTAAACCCATTGGGTTGCTAAAGTAGCGACAAAAGGTACCACTCCTAAAATTTCAATAAAAAACCCATTCATAACACCGGTTAACAGCCCCATACCCAAACATAGGACAATACATAACCAAAGTGGAAGTCCTGCAGTTAATAAACTTACCATAATAATTCCAGATAACGCCATGGAAGCACCCGCAGATAAATCGTTTCCACCACATACCAAGCAGAAGGTAAGTCCACATCCAATGATGGTATAGGTTACTATTTGCTGTAGCAGATTCTGTAGATTTCCTACTGCCAAAAATTTATTTGGATTTAATATGGAGAAAACTATAAACAGCATGATTAATATACCTAAGGAGTATATTGCACGCTTTGTAGCAGCACCTAATCTGCTAAATGATGCATATCCTTTTGCTGTGCTTTCTTTTTGTTTTGCGATCATCATCTTTTCTTCATCCTTTCTATCAGTTAGCGGCCGATAAGGTTGGTGCCGGCTTGCCTTCCAGTTTGTTATATCCAGCTGCAAGATATAGAATCTGTTCTTGAGTTGCTGTCTTAGCATCTAGTTCACCATTGATTTCTCCCTGATGTATTACCAATATCCTATCACTCATACCAAGAATCTCTGGTAGTTCTGAAGATATCATAATAATAGCTACCCCTTGATCGCTTAGTTTATTAAATAACTCATATACCTCATATTTTGCACCTACATCAATACCTCTGGTCGGTTCATCTACAATCAATACCTTGACATCATTACAAAGCCACTTCGCTAACACCACTTTTTGCTGATTACCACCGGATAGATTACGGCATAGCTGATGAATCCCCGGGGTTTTGGTACGTAATAACTCAACATATTTCTGTGCATTTTTTTCTCCTGCACGATCATTAATGAACCCAAGATTACTTATCTGCTGCAAGTGTGCCATATTGGTATTGTATTTGATATCGAGCCCAAGAGCTAAACCATCTCTTTTTCTATCCTCGGTAGCATAACCTATCCCATTCTTAATCGCCTGAATAACCGAACGTATTTTTACTTCTTTTCCATCCAGCCACAGTTCCATACTATCTGGACGATCTGCTCCAAAGATACAACGCATCAATTCGGTACGTCCTGCACCTACCAGTCCGGATATCCCAAGAATCTCACCCTTTCTAACAAAGAAGTGATCTGCATTCACTTTTGTACCTCGACGAACGTTTTTCGCCTCTAATACAACGTCTCCAATTGTTCTTTTATGTTTTGGATACTTATCCTCCAGGGAACGACCAACAATCATATTAACTAATTCATCCATGGTAATTTCATTCAGATTTCTAGTTCCTATGTACTGACCATCACGGATAATAGTTACTCTCTCACAGATTCTATTCAGCTCTGCCATACGATGGGATATGTAGACCATTCCAACCCCTTTTGCCTTAAGTCTCTGAATAATCTCGAATAATTGATCGATTTCTCTTTCCGTAAGAGTTGCTGTTGGCTCATCCAGTACCAAAATTTTAGAATTAAAACTGATTGCTTTTGCGATTTCTACCATCTGTTGTTTAGCAACACTTAAATTTCCCACACAGTCATACGTAGAAATATCAATTCCAAGATCATCTAAAATTTTCTTTGCTTCTTGGTGCATCTTTTTATCGTCAATGAACAGTCCCTTTTTATGTGTTCGTCCGATGAAGATATTATCTGCAACGCTTAGATGACCGCACATGTTTAGTTCCTGCATAATAATGCTCACCCCAAGTTCATGGGCTTTGCTGACGGAATCTATGACCACCTTTTCTCCCTCTATGAATATTTCTCCTTCGTCTGCCCGATATACACCGGACAAAATCTTCATCAGTGTGGATTTACCAGCGCCATTTTCACCAACAAGTCCTAACACTTCACCTTTGTATACGTTCATTGATACCTTTTCCAATGCCTTTACTCCAGGGAAGCTTTTACTGATGCCCTCCATGCGAAATAGTTCCTCTGCCATATTCCGTCCTCCTTTCCTTTTGTTGTTCTTTTTCTCTTTTACTAATTTTCTCGGTGATCTTTTGTACAATATTATTATAGTTGTGCAATTTTGTGATTCATAGCGCATAATTTTATCATACTTAGTACATAATTACTTTTCTTCGGGAAATTGCACAAAAAAAATACCACTTCACATTATAGAAATGGTATTTTTGTATTTTATAACTGTTTTAAAAATCGCATTCGATACTCGGTAGGACTTTCTCCTGTGATTCCCCTGAAGACTCTTGCAAAATAATTGGAGTCAGGGTAGCCAACACGTTTCCCGATTTCTTTTACATTAACGTCTGGCTGGTGCAATAATTTTTTTGCTTCCTCTACACGGAATTCTTTCAGATAAGCGGTAAAGTTTTGTCCAAACTGTTGCTTGAACATCTTACAAAAATACGGCTCGGAGTAATTGATTGCTCGCGCTGCATCCTGCATGGTTATTTCTTTTCTATAGTTGTTTCTTATGTAATCCTCTACCATGGAGACTAAAACACTGAGTCTAGTTAGATTTCCTTCTTCTGGCTCTGCATAGGAGCCATCACTCTCATTCTCTATTGTCTGACTGGCCTCCATGAAATAATTTTCTTCTAGTTCTCTCTGCGTATCATTCTCTTTTTCATTCTCACCTTGTTTATGAAATAAATGAAGTGCCTCTTCTACTACTCCTATCAGTTCTCTATCAGAGTATGGTTTTAAGAGATACTCCATGGCACGAACCGCAATTGCTCTTTTAGCATATTCAAATTTGTCATATGCAGTTAAGAAAATGATACAAAATCCCTTCTTTTCCTTTCTCATAATTTCAGCAACTTCAATTCCTTTGATTCCTGGCATCTCAATATCAAGTATTACAACGTGTATCTCTGTACTATGAAAGATTTGTAATGCTTCTCTCCCATTCTCAGCCTCTAATACCTCACAGCTTTCACCAAATTTCTTTTGTAGTGTTTTTTTGAGCACTGTTCGCTCAATGAGTTCATCTTCCGCAATTAATATTCGGTACATAGACTTAACTACTTCCTCCTCCCAAAGCTAACTTTGACTGTGGTGCCGCTGCCCGGCAAACTGTCAACAGTTACCTCTCCCTGTTCATAATAAGCTGAAATTCTTCGATAAATATTACCGAGTCCAATTCCAACTCCTCTTCCTCTCTCTTTCATTGATTCCCTTATCTGTTGTAATTTATCCTCCTCCATTCCAGCTCCGGTGTCCTCTACCAATATCGTTATGATTTCACCATCGCTAGTAATCTTAACAGCAACTTTACCTCCATCCTCCTTCGAAGATAAACCATGAATGATTGAATTTTCCACCAACGGCTGAATTAAAAATATTGGCACTTCTATTTCGCTAGCCGTGACTTCACATTGAATATCCCATGTGATGCGCTCTCCAAATCTCATTTTCTGAATATACATATAGTCTCGTAACACCTTAATCTCCTGGTCTAACGGAGTAAATGGCTCCGTAGTCCTAAGACTGTATCGTAACAGATTACTTAACGCAATTAGCATCTCCTCTGATACTGGTGCTTCTTCCATCTGAGCCATACGAGTAATCATATTTAGCGTATTAAATAGAAAATGTGGTTTTAACTGACTTTTAATAAGTTGGAGCTGAGCGAAGGAAAAACGTTGTTCCAAATTGGCTTTTTCCAGTTCTTGCTGGTATAGTTTTTCCTCAACACTTCGTTTTTCTTCCAGTGTACGCACATAATCTTTGGTGGCATGTTTCATTTTATTAAAAGAATAGACCAGTTCCCCTATCTCATCTTGACAGCTCCAAGCTACATCCGGCATGGTAAAATCATTCTTCTCAATTCCCCTCGATACCTTAACTAGTTGAGATAAAGTTTGCAGAATCGCTTTTGTCATAAGTCGAAACAATAAAAACAATCCGACTACTGCCATAAGAGAGATCACACTTAAAACATATGGCATCCATTTCAATAACGGTATCTGTTCCTCATAATAATTTGCACTGCTGTCTATAACTTCACCAGTGAAACGTTTGGTATACATCTCTAGGTATTCCTGCATCTGATAGGTCTTATATAGCTCCGTAATATAATCCGGATCGTCAAAACCCATGATGATAAACTTATTTCTCTGTTTTTCATATACTTCATAAGAATTCCGTATGTTCCATAAAATCGCGTATCGTTCTTCTCCTATCTGTTCATAGTCATAGTTCATAGTTTCCAAACGATTTTTCATATTCCTACAAGCCATTTGATATAAGGATTCATTCTCTTCCGTACGATTTTGAACGAGGACTGAAAAAGCATCTACTTCTTCTCCCATGGCTTCCTGTAATTTATAACTTGAAAGATTATCATCCATTAATTGCTTGACATTATCCACAAAGACATACATTACTTTGACATTGAGTATTATCGTAATTACCATCATCAATCCTATAACACTGATTATGGTGTACATCTTCTTTTTCATGGATAGCTTGTACCAGTGTTTCATGAACCGCTTTATCATTGTCTACTTTCCCCATTCTAGTTTTCAATCCCTACGGTAAATTTGTTTCTACTAATACCCTATCTAATTTAACTATGTAATCCTATCGTTTCATCGTCCTAAGTGTATCATACGATATTTTATTTTTCAACATATGTGAAATTACATCAAAAAAACTCTACTTTTCTAATAATTTCTATTTTCATTACAAAAATTATAATAAATCAATAACAACTCATACAACACAACCCGTAAACGTCATACGGAACGTATCTCGTCTACGGGTTGTGTTATTGCATATGTCTAAAATATTCGCAATATTTTTTTCACTTATCATGAATTAGGAAAAGATTTCTTCCAGCTCTTCTTTCGTTAGTGTATTGATAAATACTTCTTTTGACTGGATAATAGCATCTGACAATTCCTTTTTCTTTTTCTGTAGCTTAAAGATTTTCTCCTCAATGGTATTCTTAGTAAGCAGCTTAATAACATGTACATTATTCTTCTGTCCGATTCGATATACACGATCAGTTGCCTGCTCTTCCACCGCTGGATTCCACCATGGATCATAATGAATTACGGTATCTGCGCCAACTAAGTTTAGACCAGTACCACCAGCTTTCAAAGAGATTAAGAAGATAGACCCTTCTCCTGCATTAAACCGCTTTACATAGTCATTACGCTCTGAAATTGAGGTACTACCCTCCAGGTAAAAATATGGAATCGAAAGCTTCTTTAATTCCTCCTCCATAATCTTTAACATCGAGGTAAACTGCGAGAATATAAGAATACGATGATCATTTGCCAATGCTTCCTCAATAACTTCTAACAGCAATTCAAGTTTACCGCTTCCACCATCATATTGTTCTAAAAAGGTGGATGGATGACAACAAATTTGACGCAGTCTTGTAAGGGCCGCTAAAATCTTCATCTGACTTTTTTCAATGCCTTTTGTGGCAATCTCACTATAGATATCATTTCTAATTTCTGCTAGATAAGAGACATATACTTTCTTCTGCTCTTCTGTCATCTCAGTTACTATCTTCTCTTCTAATTTATCTGGTAAATCATTTAGTACATCTTTCTTCATACGTCGCAGAACAAAAGGACGAATTCTACGATTTAAATTCTCTAATGCTTCAGTATCTTCTTTTAAAATCTGTTTTTCATATTGATTTACAAACTTTGAATGTGTCATAAGATAACCAGGCATGATAAAATCGAAGATTGACCACAACTCGGATAAGCTATTTTCAATCGGTGTACCAGTTAGTGCAAATCGATGAGAGGAATCTAATAATTTCACAGATTGTGCATTTATGGAAGCAGCGTTTTTAATAAACTGTGCTTCATCTATAATCACTGTATGAAAAGTAATCGCCTGATAATGCTTGATATCTCTTCGTATCAGTGGATATGAGGTTACCAATACATCATAGTCTTTTATTTGTTCGATTCTTTCTTGTCGTTCTGCTGGGGTTCCAGAAACAACTCCCGCTCTTAGGTGAGGAGCAAAGGATTCAAATTCATCCAACCAGTTATAAACCAAAGAAGTAGGGCAGACAATAAGGAATTTTTTATTTCCATTTTTATCTTCTTCCAGAATAGAAGCAATATAAACAATGGATTGTAATGTCTTTCCAAGTCCCATGTCATCTGCTAAGATACCACCAAGGTTATTATCAGACAACGAACGTAACCACTGATAACCTACAGTCTGATAAGGTCTTAGAGTTGCATCAATCTGTTTTGGTACAATATACTCTCGTTTGGCTGGACTTAAAATGGTATCAATAAGTTTCGTAAAGTCCTCATTCTTTTCTACATACAGATTACTGCCATTAAGGGCATCTTCCAAATAAAAGGCTTTATTCTTTGATAACTTAATGGGTTGATTCGTAATGATTTTTGCAGACACATTCAAATCATCTAAGATATTTGACATTTTTGCAATTTGCTCATCCTCAAGATTTATAAAACTACCATCTTTTAAGCGGTAATATTTTTTCTTAAGTTGAAAGGATCGAAAGAGTGCTTTTAACTCCTCTTGTGGGATATCATCCGATTCTAAGTCCATCTCCAGCAAATCGATATCATTGCTAATTCTTAGACCAACCTTGAAGCTGCTACTATTTTTAATTCCTAACTTTTTAAATGAATCTGAATAATAAAGCGAAGCTACCGCTTGTAAGTCATGGATACGACCAGTTAAGAATTCATAGATACTATTATCGTTCTTTAGATGATAGAATGTACTATGCGATTCAAAATCAAGTTGTTCCAGAAGACGCATCACCTCATACTCTTCTTCTTTATTACGAACAATGATAAATTCCTCACTTCTTGGGCTTTCAAAACAGTTAAATTCATAATCCCCATAACGGAACTTAAGTTCCGCCTTAATTCCACCATGATATCGGTCAAGATAAACACATGCCTGCATCGGTAGCGTAAGGTACCTACTTTTTAGACTCTCCGGTATCTCAATATCCATCGTTTCGTGTAATTTCGGTAATACTTCCTCTAAGAAGCGCTGTTTATTGTCTCCTAGAAAAACCAAAGGCTTTTTTTCGCGACCCAAAGTATTATAAAATGGTACATAATTTTTAATAAAACGCTTGTTGGGAGTAAAAATAGACCCATTATAAAAGATTAACTCTCCACCCTCGGATAACGGGATGACGGGCTCTTTCTCTTTATAGTCAAGTAGTATACTGTCTTCATAGACATCTAATTCGTATGCGATATTAGGATTAGCATTGATATGCTTAACGTCCTCATAGATTTTTTGATTTAGCTCTAATCGAAAAGAGCTTGTACCAAGTAATGTAAGTAACTTTAAAAGCATATTTTTTGTTAGAATCATCTGATGCTTTGAGAAAAGTTTTGCATAGGAACTTTTGTCAACTAGCTCCTGTATTTCTAAGATTTCAATTAAAAACTCCATCACTTTTTTGGAAGTTCTATCAAACTCACTTTCTCCAGCAATAAATTTAAAATCTTTACCTAAAATGATGTTTTGATTGGTATAATAGTCGTTTAAAAATTTCTTTATCGATTGAACCTTATACATATGATTGTTTCCAGCATGCAACATAAGTAGTGCATTTTGAGAATCTTGGCGTAACATCGTTGGTAAGGTTATGGTTGGAACTATTCTAAAGATTTCACCCTCAGCATGAGTGTCATCTTGATTGGCAAAATAATCAAGAACTTGAAAAGCACGTTTTTCTTCCGGTGTTCTTGGTTCTTCCATTGTTGACTTTTCCTGATACTTTAATAAAAACAACAGCCCTGCTACCACATGCTTGCAGGCTCCTTTTTCTTTCAAATGAGATGGGCAATTACAGGTATAATCAAATGCTCCATCTTCCTTCTCTGTGATGCTAACTTGATAGGTGTAACTACCTTTTACAAGGAATTTATATTGGTTTGTGGATTTTGAGAAAGTCGCATTTGTCACTCGGTTGCTTTTATAATACTGCAGGCCACGGGAATAAACGAGATCACTTGTTGCTAAGTTACGTATCCCTGATCTAGATAATCGCAGCATATTTTCCTTCCTCCTAAGCAATTTGGTATCTTACTATTATACCATGTTTTTAATAGAATTGTACCTCTTTTTGTGAAATAATGTTGAAAGTAGTGTTAGTTTTTTCTTTTTTGTTGATTTTCTTGGAATAATACTTTCAAATTTCTTACAGTCAGTCTATATCAAATTAAAAATAAAATACCGAGACATCCTATCATATCTAAGTTATCATACCCAGTTTAAATAAGAAAATTACAAATAAAGAAAGTAACCCATAGAATCTTAGCTAACATTTGGCTTTCAAAGATTCCATTAAGTTACTCACTCTTTCACAGAAATCTATTTTTTTATCTAATCATTTTTTCTTTCGATTTACTCTTTCCGCTATCGATTCATTCACCTTTTTAAGCACTAAGTTCTTCTGCTCTGGTTAAGGCAGCATCTAAGCTTTCACAGATATTTTCCTCTCCTACCACATCGACAAAACCAGCCTTATGCATAGCTTTTAATGGTTGTTCTAAAACGTGAGAAAATACCATAGTCACATTATTTCTTATGAAATGCTGATGCACTTTTTTTAACGAGTTTAATGCCGTAATATCGATGGCTGGAACGCTACGCATCCGGACAATAACCACTTTGATATCCTCCGTTACTTGACTAGTTAATTGGATTAATTTATCCGCTGCTCCAAAAAACATGGGACCAGAAACTTCAAATACCAAAGTATGCTCTGGAACTTCTTTTAAATTTAAAGCATCTGGATCATTATCTTCATCCAGGTTATCGATGTCTCTTAGGTATGTCCAACCTTTCACTTCAGTAACATCAGACATTCGTTTCATAAACAATATACAAGACATTACCATTCCTACTTCAATTGCTAACACCAAATCAAAAGCAAAGGTTAGCACACAAGAAGCGATTAAAACAGCGATGTCACTTCTTGGTGCCTTACGGTAGCTAAGAAATGCTTTCACATTAAACATATTGTAAGAAACTACAATTAATATAGCAGCTAGGACGCACAGAGGTACAAATTGTATGAGTGGCATACAAACCATTAAAAAGAAAAACAGGGTTATTCCATGGAAAATTGCTGCAACAGGTGTTCTACCACCATTCCTTGCATTTGCAATAGATCGTGCCACACCTCCTGTTGCAGGAATACATCCAAGCAGACCTAATATACCATTTGCAACTCCCTCTGCAACTAATTCCATGTTGGCACGGTGCTTGCTATTAATTATGCCATCTGTAACAACAGCGGACAAAAGTGCCTGCATGGCTACTAAGATTGCTATTGTAAATGCAGGTGAAACTAATGCAAAAAGTTCATCCAAAGATACTCTAGTTAAACTTGGTATCGATAAGGTCCTCGGTATCATACCAAGTGTCTTCACATCCAACTTAGCGACATAAGCAATTGATGTTCCAAGAATCAATGCAATTAGAGAATTGGGTATTGTCTTGTTTACCTTAGGCCAAACAACTAAAATAACGATACATAATAAACCTAGTAAAACAGCACTTACATTAATTGTAGCAAAACTATTAAAATAGGTTGCCCACTTAGCAAAGAAATTGGTAGGCATCTTATCTACAGTAATTCCAAGAAAATCTTTGATTTCTAATGTGAATATTGTTATCGCAATTCCTCCGGTAAAACCTATCGTAATTGGAGCTGGAATGAAACGGATCAACTTCCCAAGTTTAAAAATTCCCATCAATATCAACATCACTCCAGCCATTATGGTGGCTATCATTAAACCATTCATTCCATATCCAGTAATAATGCTTTGTGTAATTATAATAAATGCTCCGGTCGGACCAGTTATTTGTACTCTGCTCCCACCAAGAAGTGCAACAATGATACTAGATATTATTGCAGAATAAATTCCTTTCTCAGCAGAAACACCACTACCGATTGCAAATGCGATGGATAATGGTAGTGCTATAATAGCAACAATAATACCTGCCATCATATCTTTCATGAATTGTTGTTTCGAATAGTTTTTCATAACTGAAAAAATCTTCGGTTTCATTTTCTCCATTCTTCTTTCATCCTTTACTATCTTCCGTATTTGTGTTGTACACAACTTATTAAGTTTAGACCTATTATCCTAAGTTTTCAAGTAGTTATTAGTAAATTGCTTATATTTTTAAGTTCTAACTATAAGCTTTTTATCTTATCAACTATAACTTTATTACTTACTACATAACATTTAATATCTAGAAGTAAATTCTCTAGTATACTTTTCACACTTGCAACCTTAACACCAACTATACCATTACATATCATGTATCATCCCAGAGTAAAGAAATAGAAAAAAATTAACTGGTAGCACAACATCCATGCTTAATTTCAGTAATCTTATCTAGCACACCCAATAAAAAAATTTAAAAACCAACATCCTAAATCATTCTTAGGATAGTTGGTTTTCACATCTTATCTTTCCATATAAATTTTATTTTAATCACTTTATATATTAACAAGGAAATTAATAATTACTATGTATACTCTATATTTTTTACCAGAACTGAAAGATTTCCCTTAACAGATATGGTAAATCTATCTTCTCCGTTGCTTCCACTGTTGTAATTGGCACTTTCCGAAACAAATTTTGATTAATATAGTAACAAATATCACCGACTTTCACACCTTCTACCGTCGGAGCTGTAATATAATCCCGTAAATTCACTTTGACTGTAACCTCTTCACCTTCTCGAAGTAACAACTTTTCTGTTAAAAAGTCCGTGGAAGATTGTAGGTTTACAGATGTTATCTTACCATTTCGCACTGAAATTTTATCAGGTATCGTTAACTGTTTAGAATCTGGTGTTAATCTTTCATAGAGCGAGTAGACCTCAAAACTATTTAGCCCATATTCCATTAATTTCGTGGTGTCAGCCCATTTGTAGCTCTTATGAGGTGGCCATCCTGAGCCTAATACAGTACTTACTAATGTTTTCCCATCGATATCCACAGCTCCTACAAAGCAATAACCAGCTTTTCCAGTAAATCCTGTTTTAATCCCGATTGCTCCCTTCATCATATATAAAAAACGATTGCGATTATTCACAGAAAACGAGCGTTTATGATTCACTTCATTAAACTGATAAGTAGAAGTACCTACGATTTCACAAAATTCAGGATTCTTAATTGCATAACTAGCAATGAGGGATAAATCTCTTGCTGTAGTATAATGTCCGTCAGCATCTAAGCCATTTGGCGTTTTGAAGGAAGTATGATTGGCTCCTATTTCTTTTGCTTTCTCTGTCATCATGTTACAAAAACTTTCTACGCTTCCTCCCACATGTTCTGCTATCGCTACCGCTGTATCATTATGGCTTTCTAGCATTAAAGAATACAAAAGGTCACGAAGCACATATTGCTCCCCAGTATTGATATTTAATTGGACATCTGGTTGTTTTGCAGCATTGCTAGATACCGTCACTACATCATCCAGATTGGCATATTCAAGAACTACAAGTAATGTCATAATTTTCGTAGTACTTGCCATAGACATCTCTTTATAAGCATCCTTCCCATACAAAACACGCCCGTTCGAAGCATCCATAAGGCATGCGGAAAGGGCGTTAAGTTGTAAGTTAATGCTATTATCATCGATTGCTGGTGGAATATCCTCAGCCTCTGGTAAGGTTAGCTCTTCCTCAGTAACATTCCCTATCATCTGACACCATGGCAAATCCTTAGATTCTATCATTTTCTCTTTTATCAAGTTGAAACTACTGCACACTAAGGCAGTACAAATAAAAAATATTTGAACTGATTTATTCTTTCTTAATTTCTCGTAGTAACTATTCATAGTCAACCTTTATGTACGCTCTTACTTTAAGTTTATTTGCGAACAAGAAGAATATGCATTCTACCAAAGAGTTTTTCTAAAGAATAGTGTACATCGCTTAGAATTCACACCAAACCCGCTGATAAGTGTGCAGCCCTTGGAGAGCTTTTGATTTAGCAATAAAAAAGATGTCTATGTAATCGAAAAGATTTCATAAACATCCAAATGGTTAAATTTCTAATTGTAACTGAACTTCTTCTTCCGCTTCCATCTTAAAATCAGCAACCTTTTCAGGAGTTACTACTGGTAGATCTTCTAACGAAGCAATGCCAAAGTTTCTTAAAAAATCTTCTGTAGTACCAAACAAAATGGGTCTACCCGGTGCATCCATTCGTCCAACTTCACATACTAAATTGTATTCTACGAGCTTATTCACCGCATGATCACTCTTAACCCCACGAATACTTTCAATCTGCTGTTTTGTGATTGGCTGCTTATAAGCGATTATGGATAAGGTTTCAAGTAGTACATCAGTAAGAATATGTTTCTTAGGTACATGAGCTATCTTTACAATTGCTTCATACATCTGTGCTTTTGTACACATCTGAAAGGAATTATCTAACTCGATGATTTTAATTCCTCTCTCTTCCTCCTCATATCGATCCATCATATTGTGAATGATTTTGCGAATCGTATCAACATCATGCTCCAAAGCACTTGCAATTCGGTCTACTTCAACTGCTTCTCCCATTGTAAATAAGATTGCCTCTATCATGGCTTCCAATTTCTTGATTTCCATATGTATCCGGCCTTTCTGTTTATTCTATTGAAAAGTCATCTACTGGCGCAATATCGTTAGCCAGATAATGAATCATAATGTCTTCAAATAATTCATTTTGACATATCTCAATTCGTTGCATTTTCATTAATTCTAATATTCCAAGGAAGGTTACGATAACTTCCATCTTCCCAGTCTGTCGTTCTAACAGCTTTTTAAAACTAAAGGTTCTATGTTCTAAACCATATTGTTGAATCTCTAGAATTTTTTGTGTAAGATTGATTTCCTCATTCTCGATCTTACCAAATTTACTACGGATTGGATCGACCTTATCAATTTGTCGTTTCATAACGGATTGAAAGATGGAATGCAACTTTGCTAAGGTAAGATCTGACAATAACTCTGAAATATTAATCTCCTCTTTATAATCAGCGATCTCATTCGGAATCGTACTTGGCTTAAACATTAAAAGCTGAGCATCCATCTGCTTGTCCTTTAATTCATAGGAAACATACTTATACATCTTATATTCTAATAAGCGTTCCACCAACTCTTGTCTTGGATCAATTGCTTCTTCCTCTTCTTTTGCTTCCACAGGAAGGAGCATCTGAGACTTGATTCGTAGTAACGTTGCAGCCATTACAAGAAACTCACTCATAATCTCTAAGTTTTTTTCTTCCATGGCTTTTATATATTCCATATACTGTTCTGTAATTGTAACAATTGGGATATCATAGATATTCACTTTATTTTTATCAATTAAATGTAAAAGAAGATCCAATGGACCTTCAAATGCTTCCAGTTTTACCGGAATACTCATAAACTCACCTCATAAATATCTCGAATACTGCACTACTCATCGATGTCATAATACCCATCAGTAATAAAAACATCCAAACCATCTTAATGACATAATCACTGCGAAGCAGAGTTACAAACTTCATTGGCTGATTCGCAGCTACCAATAACGCCATATCAGAAGAAATCAAAGGAAATAAGTTCGTTATTAGCATGCCAATACTTATTATAGCATAGCTTGAAAAGAAGTACATTAGAAATTCATAGAAGATAGGATAATTTACAATACTAGAATTAATACCTCCGCTAAACCAGAGAGTTAAATGTGTATTAATGACATAATCAAATTCTATACGAAATCCAAATCTTAAAATTGCAACTACGATAAAAAATTGAACAAGTAACGATAAAAATCCAGTAATTCCAAGCAATTGGTTCCATTTCTTTTCCTTCATACGATAGTAATAAGGTTTTGAAAAACCAATTCCATAGATAGCACAAAAAATCAAACCAATCGGATCCACAAAGTGAACCGGATTGATTCGATTCTCAAATTTTTTATCTTCTTCCTTCCCATATCGATGCTTTAATCGTCGATATAAGATAGCCTTTGGTAATTCATGCAGTACCATTACAATAACACCTGCACATAATGAGGCTACAAGTAACATTAGCTTTTCTTTTAACATTTTCTTATTTCAACACAGAGAAGTTCTGGACGGTTAAACACTCGAACCGGTATCGTGTGTGTTCCTAGACCTCTGGATAAAAACATCACCGTGCGCCCTTTCTTAAAGATTCCTGAATCGTATTTTGGAAATAGTTCATAGCTGGGTGAAATCACTCCACCAAGAAACGGTAGCTTCATAATACCTCCGTGCACATGTCCAGATAATATAAAATCAGCACCATACAAAGCATAGGATTCAAAATAGTCTGGAATATGAGCAAGTAGTATTTCATAGGCATCCTCTTTCGTTTTACCTATCAATGATTCTATCTCATCTACACTAATTTCTACCTTTTGTTTTCCTTTTACAAAAAATCTTAGTGGCAAGGATAATCCTCTAATGATTAGGGTGTCCGAACCTTTTTTTAATGTTAAGGATTCATTATTTAAATAACATACGCCTAGTTTTTTTAGCTTTTCTAAAAAGTTTTGATAAAACTCTTTGTCACATCCTATCGAATGTTCCCATTTCAGTTCATGGTTTCCTGGGGCATAATAAACAGGATACCGCTTTGTAAGCTCACTTAAAAAATGGTATGCGACTTCTATCTTTTTTGGTTTTGCAGTCACAACCAGATCACCTGCAATTAAGATAACATCTGGTTTACTTTCATGGATGGCCTTTAGTAGCCTCGCATTACCCTTTCCATACTGATTATAGTGTAAGTCCGTAATACAGACAAACCTCATATCATGAAAATTATCTGGGACTTTCTTCTGTTCTAACAAATAATTGGTAACTACCATATTTTTGTTTTCTATCCATAAGTATACTACCAAAAGAGCAGCAATAACAACAGCTGCAAAGATATATTGCATAAATTAACTCCTTTTCTTCCTCTTGCACCCTAAAAGTAATGCAAAATAGTCTGCCATTTGGACATTAATAGGCAAAACTATTTTGCATAAGTCCTAATTATATTATTCATTATATTATGAATTTAAGAGCTAAATTCATAATCGTGATCCACACAAGTCTTCGGCTTGGCAGTCTTATTATATCATGAACTAAGGTTTCCGCCTAGGGCAAACTCTCTAAAAATATTTCTTAACTAATCTTTTAAAATAATCTCCATAGCCAGCCTTATCTACTGAGACCGCTGCTGTAATTGATAACTTTCCAATTTCTTTTCCTTCATAATAATATGTAATTTCACCAATCACATCGGTTAAATTAACCGGTGCTTCTAAGGATTCCAGCATTTTAATCTCTTTTGTAATACTTGCAGGATTCGTTCCTTTCATACAAAGATAGGAGAATTTGGTGTCAAACTTCCCTGAAACAGTTTCCTTAATTCCTTTCTTAACCGCTACTTCCGGTATTTCAAGCCCTTCTCCGTTATCCGTATAGATACTACAATTTGCAAAGCCATAATTTAATAATTTAGCAGCTTCTGCAAAACGAGTTTTTGTATCTGGAGCAGCCATAATAACCGCAATTAAGTCCATTCCTTCTCTTCTTGCTGTTGCTGAGAGGCAATATTTTGCTAATCCAGTGGAACCTGTCTTTAATCCGGTAATTCCCTGATAAGATTTAATCAGCTTATTGGTATTATTCAAACCAAATTCAATCTGCCCACGCTTTGTTGTATGAACAAAGGTATCCATCCATACGGTAGAGTAATTACTTATCTCCGGATGTTTCATGATAAGTTCTCTGCTCATTAAAGCAACATCAAGTGCACTAGTAAAATGGTTGTCGGTATCAAGTCCATAACAATTCACAAAATTTGTATGATTCATCTCAAGCTCTTTTGCTTTTTCATTCATTTTAGCTACAAATGCTTCCTCCGACCCTGCGATAAATTCAGCCATTGCAACAGAGGCATCATTCGCACTCGCAATCGTAATACATTTAATCATCGTATCAACATCCTGAGTCTCAAACGGTTCAAGGAACACCTGAGATCCTCCCATGGAAGCAGCATGCTCGCTGACTGAGACTTGATCTGTCATCTTAATCTGTCCACTGTCTAGTGCATCAAAGATTAATAATAACGTCATTATTTTGGTAATACTTGCTGGACGTAATTCTTTCGCTTCGTTTTTTGCATAAATAATATGCCCTGTGGAGCCTTCCATCAATACAACAGCTTCACTTGTTAAGCTAAGATCGCCTACTATATCTGCTACCTTATCAAGATCATTCTTAATTTGTTCTGCTAGTGGACTTTTAAACTCGACTGCCTCTGTTACAACATTGGTATCGTTTACAGTATCTTTTGTCTTCTCATCTTCCGTATCGTTTGATTTTTCCTTATTCGCAGTCACCGGATTCTCTTTGTTTGTATCAGACGCGAATGCTCCCATACCACTTTGAAAAAAGAACGTAATAACAATAAGGAAAGCAACTGCTTTCTTGTGCCAATGATATTTAATTCCTCTCATAGTAGATTATTCCATTCCAATTAATTACTACTATTTTAGTCCAATTCTTAGATTTTTATGACAAGTAGAGAGCAAGTTTCCTTCTTTCCTTAGATGTTTTCTAATTCCAAATCTTCCTATGTCCCTGTTTCTCCTCTCCTAATATCACTTTTTCTTATCAAACTCGTCTTCCACTCTATCAATAACCGTAACTTTACATTCTATACTTCTCCCTTTTGCTTTTGCTGTAATCGTTGCAGTGCCAGGCGACTTTGCAACAACCCTCCCACGAAAAGATACATCAACTACCGAAGAATTGCTGCTCTCATAAGATTCCCATAGCAGTACCCCCTTTATGTTCAAAACCTTAGATTCTCCTACCTTTAAGCTTAAGGAAGTATGGTTTAGCTGAATCACACGAACACGACAGCGCAACACCTCACCATCCACTTTAACCTCAATAAAAGCTAATCCAGGCTGATAAGCGGTTACTTTGCCAAGTTTGTTCACAAATGCCACCTTAAAGTCCGTAGAAGAAAATGTCATCCGTTTATTTACCGTTCTTAACCCTAGGCGAAAGCTTTCACCACTTACCATCACTACATCTCTTTCCGTTAAATAAACACCAATTCTAGGTTCATAAAACACGTAACGATAATAAATGGAGGTTCTGGGAAGAATAAATTTATAACATATGGAGAATATGATGAAAACAATTAATAATTGCATAATAATTGGCCAAGGATTTCCTGATGATTTCAAATAAAGCTCCTTTATTAAAAAGGTGGAACAATCAATATCTTTGTTCCACCTTTTCTTATTTATTCTATCATATTCATAATCTGTGCAGTGATGACCTATTATTTTACTACCTGCTATCTTTTTGTTTCTCTATCCTTTTTATTCTTACTCTACGCTTTTTAATGACTCAATCATATCAATCTTCTTAAGTTTAAAATACATAAAAATACAGATTATCAAGGTAAAGATCATTGTAATACCTGCGCTTAAAATTAGGCTCGTTGGTTTCACTAATCGTCCAAACATCACCATATCTACTTCGCATGTGATAATAACAAATCGATGAAGGACGATACCTATTACTGCACCAATTACCATTCCTATGAGTGTAAGAAGATTATTTTCCTTCATTACATAAGAATTTACCTCTCCATCGTAGAAACCAAGAACTTTTAAGGAAGCAAGCTCACGTTTACGTTCATTGATATTAATATTGCTTAAGTTGTACAGAACAATAAACGCTAACATACCAGCGCAGATGATTAATACATAGACAATCACATTTAGGCTTGTAAGCATATCATGTATTCTGTTATTGAATGAGTTTGTCGATGAAATTGCCATAATCTCCTTATTTTTCGCTAAGAGATCTCGAAATAGATCTTCTTCAAACTCTGTCTGATTGCTTTGATTTAATAATAAAACTTGATTATAGGATGGTTCTTCCCCATATAACGACTGATATAAGTCCGAGGTCATAAACACATAGTGTCCCATATAATTTTCTGAAATTGCTGTTATTACAGCCTCCTGTTTATGAAAGCTGTCCATCTCAATTGTTATCTTATCTCCTACGGATAGCTCCAATAGTTTTGCAAGCTTTTCTGTGACGATAACCCCATCCTCTTTTAATTCATAGTTAGATTTTGTAGTACGATCACGAAATGTATAAAAGTCATTAAAATTGCTACCACTCTCCACAACCAATAAAGAAGCAGAACGATTCAAACTACCATTCGAAAACTTCATCGATTTATCGAAAGCAAAAGTAGCGTCAAGAATTCTCTCATCCGCAAGCATTCTTGGAAGTAACGTATCTCTTTCTTCCATGGTAATCTTATCTGTTAAAGAAATCGATGCATCTTGATGGAATAACTCTGTATACTGTAATTCTGACATGACAGAAATAGAATCTCTGATACCAAATCCAACAATTAATAGCGCCATACAGCCTGCAATACCTATTGTTGTCATAAAGAAACGTTTTTTATAACGAAATAAATTACGAAGCGTTGACTTCTTTGTAAAATTCAATCGATTCCAAATAAAACCTATTCTCTCTAATAAAATTCTTCTTCCTGCTTTTGGTGCTACTGGACGCATTAGTTGTGCAGGCTCCGCTTTTAAATCCTTCATACATGCCATGAAGGTTGCAAGCATTGTACAAAGCACAGCTAAAGATCCTGCCATGATTGCATAATAAGGGCGATACGGTGTTGAAATTACCGATAAGGAACCATACATAATCCGGTATGCATTAATTACGACATATGGAAATACTTTTTGACCAATCAAGACACCAATAATACTACCACTTACGGTTGCAAAAAGAGCATACTTAATAAATTTACCTGCAATCGCCATCTTGCCATATCCAAGTGCCTTTAATATACCGATTTGGGTACGCTGCTCATCCACCATTCTGGTCATTGTAGTAAGACATACCAAGGCTGCAACAAAGAAAAATATTGCTGGAAAAACCTTTGCGATTGCATCCATACGTTCTGCATCCATCTCAAAAGATACAAAAGACTCGATTGAATCACGATTTAAAACATACCAAGTAGGATGTTCTATTTTAGCAAGTTCTTCTCTTCCCTTTTGGAGTTCCTCTTCATTCGCTGCAATCTCCTCTTTCGCTTTTGCAAATTGTTCCTTTGCAGAAGCACTTTGCTCCTCTAACAAAGCTTGCTGTATATTTAGTTCCTCTTGTGAAGCCTTTAATTTTGCTTCCTCTGGAGCGAATAGTTTTTCTATCTCTTCTTTCGGGTAAGTACCGCTTAAATGGTCTTTCTTATCCTTAAGCTCTTTTTTCATCGAGGTAAGCAAAGTCTTAGCTTCTTCTAAGGAGGATTTTCCTTTTTCGATTTCAGCAAAAGTTTCCTCTTCTTTTTGTTTTAAATCTTTTTTTGCCTTTGTTAACTCCTGCTCCCCTTTTTCTAATTCTTCTCTAGGCTCTTTTGTCACTTCTTCATATCGAAGGATGCCTCGTTCTTCCGTAATCTCTTCTATATTGTCCTGAACGGTTTTTACAAGGTCTTCGTATTTCGTACTATAGGAATTTAACTCCTTGACATCCTCTACCGTTACATAAAGTTCCGTAAACACCTCTTGTTTAAAGTTTTCTTTTGGTAAGATAATGAAGCTACTAATTGACCCATTTCCAAGGGTACCATTTCCTCTTCCAAACGCCATATAACGAGAGTCCGAACAGCTTCCAACAATGGTTAGTTCAGTCTCCTCAAAATCATCTTTTAAATCACCTTCTGGTAAGGATAAGGTGATGGTATCGCCTACTTGATAACCGGTATTATCTAATAATAAGGTATCTACCAAGCATTCGCTATTATTCTCTGGGTAGCGTCCTTCTATTAATTTTGCTTGATTTATCTTATCGTTGAAAGAATATGTCTTAACCACAATGTCAGAGTCCTCTAAACGAACCAAAACATCTTTCGAATATGCCCCCTCCACCATAGATACGCCGTCTATTTTACTTATTGCATCTACGTCATCCTCCGTTATGCCAAGGGTGGACATCACACGTAAATCCATTAAATTGGTTGCATCATAATACTCGTCTGCTGACTGCAACATATCATCTTTACAAGCACGTAAACCCGCAAATATAGCTACTCCTAATGCTACGATTAGCAAAATCGATAAGAATCTAGTCCATGTCTTCTTTAATTCGATTCGAAAATCTTTATGCAGTGCCTTTTTTTTCATAGTACCCCCCATTCCTGTGCACTTATATTTCACATCAAAAGTTTGTGACAGTATAGAACAGCACAAAGCCTTTGGTTAAATCGCTTGTTTTTTCACCTAAAATGAGTAAATGTGGTACTGCAATAGCGAAATCGTAGCACCAATCCACACTCCGTTTACCACTCTATCGTTTCAACATCAACAGGATTTTCTATCTTTTTCATCTCCTTTACCTTACCATTACGAATACTGATAAGACGATCTGCCATTGGAGCAATCGCAGTATTATGGGTAATGACAATCACTGTCATGCCACGCTTTCTGCACATATCCTGTAGTAATTTTAGGATGGATTTTCCTGTATTATAATCTAAGGCACCTGTTGGTTCATCGCATAGCAATAATTTTGGATTTTTAGCGAGTGCTCTAGCAATTGAAACTCTCTGCTGCTCCCCTCCAGATAACTGTGCAGGAAAATTGTTAAGTCGATCGGCAAGCCCAACGTCAGCTAATACATCCTCTGCTTTTAGTGGATCCTTACATATCTGCAACGCAAGTTCTACATTTTCCTTGGCAGTTAAATTTGGTACTAAATTATAAAACTGAAATACGAAACCAATATCATCCCGACGATAGGTTGTTAACTTTTTCTTATTAAATTTGCTTATGTTTTGACCATCTACGATAATATCGCCACTGGTCAGGCTATCCATTCCTCCTAAAATATTAAGTACAGTGGTCTTACCAGCACCACTTGGTCCAACGATTACAACAAACTCTCCTTTTTCTATTTCAAATGAGACTCCATCCGATGCCTTTATCGTGACATCCCCCATCTGGTATGTTTTTTTTACATCCTTTAATTCAACGTAAGCTGACATTCTTATATCTCCTATCTTCTTATCCTCAATCTGCTTTTTTACACTTGATACGTTAGAATACACACAAATATTCTATTCTCACCATACCTTATGATTCCTCATGTTATTTTAAAGAAACTGCGGCGTACCTTATAATAAGATAATCGCCGCAGTTTTCTTTAGAATTTAGTTGCTCCGTCCTTTGTTACTATTCCATGAATATGATTTGGTGCGTTCACTTTTTCACTAGAAATCGTATAAGCTTTTAAGAAGCGTTCCTTTGCTGCGCTTAATTTCTCTTGATCATTTGCGTATAAAGTAGCAATCGGAGTTTTTGTTGTTACCTCATCTCCAATTTTTGCATGTATCTTCATACCTACCGTTAAATCGATTTCACTCTCTTTTGTCTCACGACCACCACCAAGGATTAGTGAAGTCATACCGATTTCATCCGTGTGAATATCTGAAACATAACCGTCTTTTGCTGGATAAACAGGTTCTATAAAAGAAGCCTTTGGAAACAGACTTGTATCATAAACCGGGCTAGCATCCCCACCTTGCGCGGTTACAAATTCCGCAAATTTCCTTAAGGCACTACCATCCTTAATCGTATTTAGTAGTAATTCCCGAGCCTCTTCTATGGTTTCTACTCTCTTTGCACCTAGTAACATATAAGAAGCCAGTGTTAAACTAGCATCCAGCAAATCTTGGGGACCATGACCTGATAATGTGTCTATCGCTTCAATCACTTCCAGATTATTCCCAACTGCAATTCCTAATGGTTGATTCATATCAGAAATAACGGCATAGGTTGTACGTCCAACACTATTACCGATGTTTACCATAGTTTGTGCTAATTCAAAAGAACCTTCCATTGTCTTCATAAAAGCACCACTTCCAGTTTTTACATCCAATACTATAACATCAGCGCCTGCTGCTATTTTCTTACTCATGATAGAGCTAGAAATCAATGAAATATTATCTACCGTTGCTGTAACATCACGAAGCGCATATATTTTTTTATCCGCTGGTGCTAGATTTGCAGTCTGTCCGATGATTGCTAATTTCATACGATTTACATTATCAACAAATTGCTCCTCAGAAAGAGATGTTGAAAAACCTTGAAAACTCTCTAGTTTATCGATGGTACCTCCTGTATGACCAAGTCCTCTTCCCGACATCTTAGCTACTGGAACCGATAGTGCAGCGACCATTGGCCCTATTACAAGGGATGTCTTATCTCCAACTCCACCAGTACTGTGCTTATCTACTTTGATTCCTTCTATGGCTGATAAATCAAGCATATCACCACTATGTGCCATTGCCATCGTTAATGCTGCTGTTTCTTCGACATTCATTTCTTTTAAGCAAACTGCCATTAAGAAAGCTGACATTTGATAGTCTGGAATCGTACCATTGGTATAACCAGAAATAATATATTCAATCTCTTCTTTCGTTAATACCTCTCCATTTTTTTTCTTATTGATTAGGTCATACATTCTCATCTTTTCATACCTACCTTTCCAAGCAAGCTTTCTTTTGTAGGCTTTGCTACTATAGTATTATGTTATCTTTCACGACTCTCTACACTCTAAGATTATCGAAATTGTTATAAATCATAAGCTTTTTTGAGTTTTTTACTATTATCAGTATAACCAATAACTTTTACTTACTCAATAGCAATTTAACGATTTTATAATAAACTAAGAATTCTTATAATCCTTTAGTAACTGTAACAAAATATTTATAAATGTAAAATTTAATATCATCCCAAGAATGTTAATAGTGAATAATCCCAAGAATGTTAATAGTGAATCATCCCAAGAGTGTTAAAATTGAATCATCCCAAGAGTGTTAAAATAGAATATCATTGACGAATAGTGAAAAAAGCATTAGAATGGTAGCACGTTAATACATTGATTTGTATTTGTGTGACTGTTAAGAAAGGCAAGGTACAAAACATGAGTTTTAATTATGTTAGAAAAGTTATGACCCCGGAAGAGTTAAAAAGCGCATTTCCTATGTCGGAGTACGCAACAAGAATAAAAAAAGAACGCGATTTACAAATAAAAGATGTCTTTACCGGAGCTTCCGATAAGTTCCTTGTCATTATTGGACCGTGTTCTGCCGATAATGAGGATGCTGTACTTGATTATCTATATCGCTTAACCAAATTAGCTGATAAGGTATCTGATAAGATAATTATCATCCCAAGAATTTATACCAATAAACCACGAACAACCGGAGAAGGTTATAAAGGTATCAGTCATCAGCCCAATCCAGAAGAAGAACCAAATCTTCAAGAAGGTTTGATTGCAATGCGAAAAATGCATCTGCGTGCGATCAATGAAACTGGACTAACTGCGGCAGATGAGATGTTATATTCCGAAAACTGGCCATATGTCGATGATATGTTATCTTATGTTGCTGTTGGTGCACGTTCTGTTGAGGACCAACAACACCGATTAACAATCAGTGGTATGGATGTTCCTGCCGGTATGAAAAATCCAACCTCTGGTGATTTATCCGTTATGCTAAATTCCTGTATTGCAGCACAGGCTTCTCACACATTCCTCTATCGTACTTGGGAAGTTCAAACAGATGGTAATCCATTAGCGCATACGATCCTTCGTGGAGCTGTAAATAAGCATGGTCAATGTATCCCAAATTATCATTATGAAGACTTAAATCGTTTGCTCATGATGTATAATGAATTACCAAATCTCTTAAATCAAGCAACTATAGTAGATGCAAACCATGCAAATTCAAGCAAGCAATATTATGAACAGCCTAGAATTGTAAAAGAGGTGCTTCATTCCCGTAAGGTAAATGAGCAAATTGCAAAGTTAGTAAAAGGTGTTATGGTAGAAAGCTACATAGAAGAAGGGAACCAAAAAGTTGAAGAGCACATCTATGGAAAGTCCATTACCGATGCTTGTATTGGATGGGATACTACTGAAAAACTAATTTATACCATTGCAGATAACATATAGTCTAGCGAATCGTACCTAAAAATCCTGATATATACTTTAAAAGGGAACAAATAAGTTAATCCAACATAAAGCTATTATGCTTCACCTTAGGATAACTTAGATGTTCCCTTTTCTAATGTTACTAATCGTTTCATAACTATGCACGTGGATGAGTTTTTTGATAGGTTCCAAAAGTTTCACCAACACGTTGCTTCGTATAGTGCTGAGTTGCTGTTATATTGCTGTGTCCCATTAACTCCTTCATGCTGTTTAAATCCGCACCATTTTCTATCATATGAATTGCAAACGAGTTCCGTATCACCTGTGGTGTCAAATCCTCTTCTAACCCTATCAGTTTTCCATAGTATTTCATGATTTTCCACACCCCCTGTCTAGTCATAGGTTCCCCTTGTCTACCTAGAAATAGGTAAGGACTTTCATTGTTTCCTTGCTTTTCTGATTCTAAGTAAGTTTCTAAGGATTCTCTTGCAGCTTGTCCAATTGGTACAACCCTGTTTTTCTTAATCTCCCTCACTGTAACACAACCAAATTTTAGATTAATATCTTCTTTTTTTAACCCTCCGACTTCTGATACCTTCATGCCTGTCGCATACATTAGCTCAAGCATCGCTTTGTCTCGTATTCCCCGTTTGGTTTTACAATCAGGTGCAGATAATAATGCAAGAACTTGTTCTTTGGTAAGATATTTCGGTGGTGCCACTTCAACTTTTGGTGGTTTTATCCTCTCGGTAGGATCACCAATTAACTTACCCTGTTTCATCAGATATAGTAAAAAACTTCGGATTGATACCAGGCTACGATTTACAGTAGCCTTTGATTTCCCTTCTTTTTCTTGTAATAGCAAATAAGAATTTATCTGGGTTTCCGTTATTTTCTTTGACTCATTCACACCATTTTCTTGTAAAAAAGAATTCCATTTTTTCAAATCCGTACGATAGGCACTTAATGTATTCTTCGTGGCATTTTTTATATTCTTTTGATAAATTAAAAAATCTTCAATCTCTTTTTCCACTGTTTCCTCCAAAGTACACATCCAATATTTGATGATAAAGATAACTGATGTTAAAATAATTGTAATGTCTTTTTCACCAGGTAACTTCCAATAAATGCTTCCATACACGTTCCAATTAAAATACATCCAATGAGTATTATAATTAATTTTATGTAATTTTTCAATAATAGTACATTTTGAAGCCCTGTAGTTGTACCATGGTTAGCCTCCATGTAAAGAGCATAACAGTTTTTAATGCTGATTAAAACAACTGGTACAAAGATTAACTCTTGAGGAAATAGATAAGCGAGGTAAAGTAATCCCCCCTTCATTCCATAGTGCATCCATAAAGTCATCATCAGATACCCTACCTGAAACCCTCTACTTAAAAGATACCATCCCACATAAGGCAGACCTAAAAATGTCAAGCTTAGAACCCAAAAGAGAAAAAAAGGCCTTAACTTCGCCGTAAAAATATAGCGAAAGAAATCCCCATAATCGATTTGCATGGACCTAATCGTACTAAAATACCTACTATTTAGGCTGTCCACACTATTTAGTAATAGCCCTGAGCTTACTTTAGAGAAAATACATCCAAAGATAACACTTGCGAAAAAGAGAACCATGGCTATCGTCAACGGTTCTCTTTTCCTTAATCTTAAACTCCATCGTTTCATGCTGACCTCCAAGACATAGATTTCAAGTACTTAATAAAAACTATATGCTTGGACTTTTAGAAACAGACTATAAATTTATATTGCTTCTAAGGCATGGATAGAAAGTAAAACTAACTTTCACTCCTTACATAACATTCTGCGGTTCATTTGCCAACCACTTCTTTACATTATCAAATACAATAACAGCTCTTTTTACCAGTGCTTCCTTTGAAGCAAACGCAATATGAGGGGTTACAATTGTATTCGGGGTATGTAGTAAAGGGTGATCTTCTTTTACTGGTGGCTCAGTTTCAAATACATCAATACATGCACCTGCAATTTTCCCACTATTTAATGCTTCTGCCAAAGCAATAGAATCCACAACAGGTCCTCTGGAAGTATTAATAAGAATTGCACTGTTTTTCATTCTTGCTATTCTTTCCGCATTGATAAGCCCTTTCGTCTCAGCATTCAATGGTGTATGAAGAGATACGATATCGCATGTTTCTAATAGTGTATTTAGATCTGTGAATATAATTCCCTCAACTTCTTTTTTTGTTCTGCTATACGCATAAACTTCACAACCAAAAGCCAATGCAATTTTGGCAACGCGCATCCCTATTGCACCGGTACCTAGCACACCAAATTTCTTTCCTTCTAATTCAAAACCGATTAGCCCCTCTTTGGTTCCTTCTTTACGACATGCGCTATCACACGGTATTATGTTTCTATATAATGTAATTAACATACCAAATACCAAATCCGCTACTGCAGCTGTAGAATATCCTGCACAGTTACATACGGTTATTCCATTCTTTCTACAGGTATCCATCGCTATATGATCTATTCCAGTAAACGCAACCGATATTAACTTTAACTTCTTACATCCATTAATAACCTCTTCATTCAGCGGTAAGTTAGAAACTACTATAATATCCGCGTCCTTTCCTCTTTCGATTAGTTCTTGTACATCCGTTGTACGATTCTTGAAGGCTACGATTTCTACTTGATCAGCCAAGGAAGACTCAGCCATCTGTAGTAATTGCTCCTGTGGTACTCCTAATGGTTCTATTATAACTAATTTCATCTCTTCGTTCCTTTCTTATCTAATTTCAAAAATAGTAATAGCTTTTTTAATTCTATCATGCTTATAATCGATACCTAACCCTATAACTTCAGGTATATTTAATTGGCCATCCTTTAACTCGATTGCCCCATCCATAAGCTCTTTCGCGAGTTCAAGTCCATCCTTACTTTCTTGGTACTTACCAATGTTAGGTGTATATGAAGATAACAGTAAAATATAGACAAAACAAAATCCTGTTGAAACATGTGGTGTGATAGTTTTCCCAGCCAATTCTGCCATCCTCGCAATTTTTGTCGTTTTTATTAAACCACCAGTATATAGGATGTCGGGCTGAATTACATCGCAAGCATTTTGTTCAATTAACCATTTAAATCTGGTCATACTGGTTTCTTGCTCTCCGAACGCCAAAGGTATGCAAAGAGAATCCTTGGTAGCCTTTGTTGACCATAAATCATCGAATGGACAGGGTTCTTCATAAAAATATGCATTAATTTCTTCTAGTATTTTACCATATTCTACTGCTTTTTCTACATCATAGGATCCATTCCCATCCGCATGAATTATCATATCTTCCCCAAAGTACTCTCTTGTCTTATATATTAAAGTCTTACTACGCCCCTGCATAGAATCCTTATTATTACTCATACGACCACCAATTTTATACTTGATTGCTTTCGCTCCTGTCCTCTCTACTCGAGCTCTTAAAACCTCCAGTTCTTCCTCTGGTGTAGTATGTCGATTCCCACTTGCTACATAAATATCCGCTTTGCTATTGATTCTTTCACCGAAGAGTTCTCCTATTGAACTATTGGCAGCCTTGGCAAGCATATCTAAGATACTTAGTTCGAGGTATGCAATACAACAAAAATAAGGAATCCCTGCTAATTTATAGTTATTCTTATAAACATAAACCTCATCCAATAATTGTTCTAAATTTCTAGCATCCTTTCCTATAAAATAGGGTGCTATAAGTTTTTCCAATATTGGATATATAAATTGTACTCTGTCATTCGTAACTGATATTCCCTGCAAACCATCCGTTGCTGTAGTTCTAACAAAATACTCTCCATTACTGCATAGTAATTCGATACGTTCGATGATGATCGGATTCGTAACCCTTTGCAATTGTAATACCCTCGAATGAATCATATCGTTTAATTCTTTTGAACTCACCTCACGATATTCCAAAAAATCAGAATGCCTCTTATACATACCGTCTACCTCCTCTTAAAACTTAACCATAGAATCAACATTAACCGGCAATCCAGAAGAGATTGACTGATTGGCAGCTATTCCAGTTAGTATGGAACGTATTCCATCTACATGGTTCGCCGCTCTTTTATAAATATCCTGATTCTTTCCTGGACAGAATAAATCATCCAGCATTACAGGATCTCCACCTCCGTGCCCCCCCTCTTTCTTCTGAATCATAACCTCGTATGGCTCATCAAATAATGGAAATACTTTTACCTTATAATATTTGGTTGCACCTTCTTCGTTTTTATTACCACCTGCATTGATATAAGGTTTTTCAAGTGCAGTATATTCTATTCTCCCTTTCGAACCATTGAGAGCTACATTAAAGCCTTCCCAAGGCATATAACTATTTAGCGAATAAGAAAGCATCGCATTATTCTTATATCTTACTAAAACCGCCATTGTATCTTCAATGCTAATGTCATCACCGAAAACACTTCGATCACGAATATAACCACTGTCTTCTTCTGCATCTAAATACATCCCCTTTAATACAGGATTGCTATCCATATCTATTGCAAATGGATCACCTTTCGCTGCTTCATTACCATGGCATCTTGAATAGAAATTCTTAACTCCACGTTTTTCTGCGTTGTGACGTCCATAGAAGTTTAAGTCTCCAAAAGCAAATACTGTTTGTGGTTCTGTTCCCAGCCAGAAATTAACCAAATCAAAATGATGAGTAGCTTTATGTACTAATAATCCACCGCTATTTAATTTATTCCCATGCCACCTTCTATAATAATCAGCACCATGTTGCGTGTTAAGTAGCCATTCAAAATGGACCGAGTATACCTCACCAATGGTATCATTCATAATAAGTTCTCTTATTTTTGTATGATGTGGTGCATAACGATAATTAAATGCTACCCTAATGTTTCGCCCCGTTGCTTTTTGTACTTCTATTATTCTTTGTGCTTTTTTCTCATCGATAGTAATTGGTTTTTCTGTAATTACATCACATCCCAGTTCCATTGCGCGCATAATATATTCATCATGGGTTCTATCGATGCTTGTAACTATTACGATATCTGGTTTCTCTTTTTCAATCATTTCCTGAAAATCCAAATAACCATAGGTTGGAATGGCATCGCTTCCGAATTTTTCTTTAATCATACGATTTGCATAATTCATTCTTGTTTGACTTACATCACAAAACCCAACTAACTCACATGTTTCTTTATAGGTAGAACACAATGCTTCATAATACATTCTCGCCCTACCTCCAATACCTACTTGCGCATATCTGATTTTTTTCATAATAGCTCCTTTCTGATAGCATAAACTTATTTATTAACTTATATTGTTTTGTACCTTGTTTACTAGACGAAACTGTCCGGGTGTCATAAGCATGTATTTCTTAAATACCCTGATAAAATTCTGAGAGCTGTTGTACCCCATCAAAAAAGCAATCTCATTTACACTGATATCCGTAGTTAATAACATATCTTTACATCGTTCTAATTTCTTCTCTGTAACATATTCTGTAAATGTTTTATTAAAATTTTTCTTGAACATCCGACTTAAATAATTAGGATTATAATTAAACTTCATTGCGCACTCATCCAAAGATAAATCACTTTCAATATTGTTGTTGATATAATTAATTAATTGAGTAGATATATTGGCTTCATCCTCAGGCTGCTCAATCTGCTGAAAGAGTGGCATTAAAAAGTGTAACCATATGTGATTTTTGAGTACATCCACAGAGTCCAAAGAACTGCCAATATCAAACTCCACAATCTCTTTTATTTTGGTATAATCTAAAGCAACAAAATAATCATTACAATACTCCATAATATCCGTTAACAATTTATTGATCTCTAATTTCAACAGATAATAGTCCAGTTCCAGTAGATTTTGAAAATACTCATCCAATTTAATAAGTGCTTCTCTTTCGTCTGTTGCAATCACAGCATTTAATAATAGCATTCTTTTTTGTTTTAACTTGAATTCAACTGGTTTATGAGAACTTTCCTTATATTTCCCATAAAATATACAGCTTTCTAATTGATTCATAGTTCGGCGTAACATTTGATTGCTCTGATTAAATGCATTTGGGAACTCATTTAGATCATCAAATTCCATACTGACTCCAACATTGATTTGTCGATTCAAATATTGATTAGATGCTTCTATCATCATTTCACAGTTTTTTTTCAATTTAAGTTCTATCCCTTCGTTTGATACCGTTTTATGAAGATAGGTAACATAAAGAATATCGCCAATTTCAATGGGTGGAAAGATATCTTCTGTAGTTAATAGTTCTTCTATAATATTTCCAAGAGCAAACAGGAAAAGTTTTCGCTCTTTCCTATCCTCAATTTGTTCACAAAATTTCACTCCTATCACATACATCGTAATGTGGTTCTCCGTCTCCTTAATCAAGTCATAGTTCGTAAACATTCCTCTATCAATATCAATGATTTCACCTAAATAAAGGTTTGTTAAAAATTTCTTTTGCTCTGATTGCGCTTGGCTCGATATTATCTTTCGCATTTGTGCATTATCTGACAATAAATATCGAAGCTTCTTCGTAATATTTTTCTGTTCTGAGGAAGCTTTTTCACTTGAAAGCACATTCATATCAACGATTTCATTGATTTCATTGATTGGAGAGTACAATTTATTCGAATAAATAATAGAACATGTGATGCCAAATAATACCGCTCCTATTACACTAATAACAAGCATTCTTTTGATAAGTAAATATTCTCTATTGACATAAGAGGTTGTAATGATAGAAGTATAGCGCCAATCATTATAGTCTGATTCAGACATTGCCAAAGCATAGCTTTCATCTTCGAATACAACCTCCACCACTTCACCATGAAATAGTTGATTTTTCTTATCTGATACTGAATTGGTATAGGTTAAAATGGCATTGTCTTTCTCGTCTCCAAGAATTTTGCTGTTATCAGCATCCGTGATAATTATCGAATAACCCAAATCATTTTTATGTATTTTATCAAATAAAGTAGTTTTATTAATCTTAATAATCAGCATACCCTTTCCTGTAGTTACATTGATTGGTATTTGCTTAACAAAATATATGGCATCCTTTTCATCATACCAAAATGCAGATTTTTTCATATTCATAAAATCTTTCACTAATTTATTTGAGTTTGAAAGGTCAAGTGTTGTGAACTCGTCCATTGACATTATCCAATTATTAGTATTACTGACTAATATAATATCAGCTAATTGCAATTCTGGAGATTGCAGTAATTTCAACTCTTCACTAATCTTATTAAACTCTTGAAAATTTTTTGATTCTCTAGGTAAATCAAGAGATTGAATAAAAGTAGATTTAAGAATAGAACGATTAATGGAATACTCCAAGTTTTTAAACATACTCTCAATTTCATTTCTTATATTAGTAATGGAAGATTCCTGCATACTTCTTGTTGTTTCTTTCTCCATTTCAAGTATGCGCTTTACTGATAAAGAAAGTACAATGACTGGTATAATACTAATAATTAAAAGCATAAACAATATTTTTTTATAGTATTTGCTCTTAAAAAAATGATATTTCATAACTTTTCCTCCGCATGTAAATTATACTCCATTTGCTTACTGTAGATATTTGATAACTATATGTAGTCATGAACTTATCTTAATTATACCATACATCCTTTCTTATCCTAACCTTTAATTGATCCTGCCATTACACCCTTATCAAAGTATTTTTGCATGAATGGATAGCAAATTACGATTGGTAATGTTGCTATTACAATTACCGCCATCTTTACGCTTTGTGTGGGAATTACAAATTCTGCTCCCATTAAAGATTCATCACCTACACCACCCTGTGATAAAATGACAATTTGACGAAGTAATACCTGTATTGTCCATTTTTTTGAGTCATTTAAATATAATAATGCATTCATAAAGGTATTCCAGTGTCCAACCGCATAGAATAAGGTAAATGTTGCCAGTGCAGGCTTTGAAAGTGGTAAAATAATATTCGCTAAAAGTTTTATTTCACTACAACCATCAATCTTAGCTGCTTCAATAAGACTCTCCGGTACTTGTTGAAAAAAATTTTTCACTAAGATAAGATTAAAACTACTGATAGCAGTCGGAATAATCAAGGCAGCATAGGAATCAATTAAGCCTACCGCATCCACAATCAGATAGGTTGGTATCATACCACCACTAAATACTAACGTAATAGTAATGCCATACATTAAGTATTTGCGTCCTATCAGATTTGTTCTTGACAATGGATATGCCATTAATACCGTCATAAGTAGATTAACACATGTTCCTACAATCGTAACACCTATCGTTACAATCATACTTCTTGAAAGTGTATCCGTAGAAAAAATATATTTATAAGCATCCAAAACAGGAGCTTTCGGTATCAACAAGAAGCGATTCATAGTCAGTTCTTTTACTGATGCAAAGGAGCCGGCTACAATATATAAGATTGGAAATATAGTAACAAGTGCCACTATTATTAAGATTGTATATAATACGATATCAAATACTCTTTCACCTGGGGATTTGATAATTTTATTTTTTGACTTCATCCATCTATTTCCTCCTATAAAATTCCTTCTTCGCCTAATTTCTTCGCCAACCTGTCTGCTGCTATGACTAAAATCAGTCCTACAAGAGATTTGAACATTCCAACCGCAGTAGAGTAGCTTAGTTGTCCATTAGTTAACCCTATTCGATATACATAAGTATCAAATACATCTGATACACTTCGGTTCATCGCATTTTGCATGTTGAAAATTTGATCAAATCCGGATTCCATTATATTGCCCAAACGAAGAATTAACATCGTTATCACCGTTGGTTTTATCGCCGGTAACGTGATATACCATATTTGTTTTATTCGACTGGCACCATCAAGTCTTGCAGCCTCATACATGGATACATCAACTCCTGCCAATGCTGCTAAAAAAATTATTGTACCCCAACCTGTTTCCTTCCATATATTTTGTAAAATAATCATGGGTCGAAACATTGATGTACTAGCTAGAAAATTAACCTCCTTCAAACCTATACTCTTTAAAAATTCATTTATCAAACCTCCTTCTGTCGTAAATAAGGTATAGCTAACACCAACAACTACAACCCAGGATAGAAAGTGCGGTAGATATATTATACTTTGCACCGTATTTTTAAACCATTTTACACGCACCTCATTAATCAGTAATGCAAGCATAATAGGTGCCGGGAAGAAAAATACCAAATTCAATATAGACAATAATAAGGTATTGTATAATAATGTCCAGAAGGAACTTTCCGAAAAAAAACGTATAAAATGTTTAAATCCAACCCAATCACTGTTTAAGAAACCGAGAAACGGCTGATAGTCTTTAAACGCTGCGCTTAAGCCAAACATTGGACCATATTTAAATATAATATAATAAAGGACACCAGGGATAAGCATAAAGTATAACCACTTATCTCTTTTCATCTGCCTACGCATTCGTGTTCGAACAATTCTCTTCTCCTCTTTCGTTATAACATTCTTTGTTTCTTTCATTCATCACATCCTCCTTTATAATTATAAATTCATTCGGTACTGTCGACGTTCCCTCTTACAACTATAAGTCTAATTCTTTGAGAGTAATAACTCAATAATCATGTTTCTAGTTGTTTTGTGCACAAATAAGTGATAAAAATTCATATATTCCCACTTTATGAACACTTTCTTACTTTTCGATAGGTTTTGTTTTTAATCTCAAAATCAGGAAATTATCCAGTATCAGTGTATTTTAAACAAAACTTTTCATCATCAGTAGGTAGAAATATGTTCATTGCTTTATTGCAAATTATTTTTTACAATTAAAGTGTGATCACAACTAATATGAATGTTGATTATGGCTCAATTTACCAACAAGTTAAGAAGCTACTAATAATATTCATATTTGATTTTTGTTTCTCTATAATAATGTTCTTTTAATAAGTAGAAAAGATTGGGAGGATTATGCATGATACGAAAGAATAACAAGTTTTCCAAAAGAATGATTGCAACTGTACTTATTGCAATCTTCACATTCACAGGCTGTTCATCTAAGCCAAGTAAAACAGATTTACCTGTTTCACCTACTACAGCCCCAGGTTCAGAGAATGCCGGCGGAGCCTCCGACTCAAAACGGGAACCACTGGATACTATTTCTATGTTAGTCAATTACACCGGAGCAGAAGCGCCTAATGAGGATAGCGAAGTTATTAAAAAAATTCAAGAATATACTGGAACTAAGTTAGAAATCATCTGGGTACCACAATCTGCATATAGCGAGAAGCTAAATACGTTAATAGCCTCCAAAGCATTGCCGCAGATTACTGTAATTCGTGAAGTGAAGGCAGCTGGCATCGTGAACGCCGCACGCTCTGGGATGTTTTGGGATGTTTCATCCTATTTAAGTGATTATAACAATCTCGGAAACATTGATAATAACATATTGCGAAACGTTCAAATTGATGGTGGACAATACCTAATTCCTCGTGTCCGCGAAGTCGCACGCGAAGGGGCAGTCCTTCGTACTGATTGGCTTAATAACTTAGGGCTGAAAATGCCTACTACAATTGATGAATTGTATGAAGTACTAAAAGCATTTACATATGATGATCCTGATCAAAATGGAAAAAATGATACCATTGGTTTTTCCTTAAAGCACAATGCCTTACCTCGTTTTTCTACAATGTTAAGTGTGTTTATGGGTGGACCAAATACTTGGGGAATTGATTCTAATGGTCAAGTGGTTCCTGAATTCTATTTCGATACTTATACAGAAGCTTTAACTTGGTTTAGAAACGCTTATGCTGACGGGTTATTTAATCAAGATTTCCCTGTATGTAAAGATGAGATGCAAAACTTTAATTCTGGTGTTGCGGGAATGCTTTTCTTAGGTAATGTAGAAGATGCAGCAACTCGAGTAACCGACCTAAATGCTATTTTCCCTAATGCCACTACAGATATTTTCATGACATTAACAGATGGCGCAAGTGGTGAAAAACATCTCTCTGCACATACTGGCTATACAGGAGCACTAGCATTTCCAAAAACTGCTGTCAAATCCGAAGAGGAATTACTAGGTATTCTTGATTTCATTGAGAAACTAGGAGAACCAGAAATGGTAGACCTTTTCAATTGGGGTATCGAAGGCGAAACCTATACCCTTGTAGGAAACGCTGTAGAACAATCTAGCAGTCAAGCTGATACATTTGGCTCTAGGTTTAATGATTTTCGCCAGATAACTCCGTTCTATACTACAAGACATCTGGAAGCTGTAGGCCTTCCTGAATTAAACACTAAAATTACTACTATGATGAATGAGAACGTCCCATATGTCGTTCACAATGTGACTCTTCCTTACATCTCAGACACTTATGTAGAAAGTGGTGGAGAAATTGAAACACAAATTAATGATGCAAAGATTAAATACGTCATCGGTGAGATTGATTTGGATGGATGGAATCAAGCAATAGAATCTTGGAAAAAAGCTGGTGGTGAAAAGATGATTAAAGAATATACAGAACAATATAACGCAGATAATTAATCTAGAAAGACTCTTCCACTCTACATCCACCATATTATGGTGTAGAGAAGGAAGAGTCTATTTATTGAAAGGATGATACCTATGGCATTACTACATTGTGAACTTTATTCTAACTCGATCCGAATGGATACCAGTGTTAACATTATACTCCCTCAAGATAAGCATCCTATCAAAAAACAGTTGAAAACTCTCTATCTACTACATGGCAGATCTCAAAACTATTCGGCATGGACACGCTACACTCGTATTGAATATTATGCTGAGAAATATAATGTTGCTATCATTATGCCAGAAGCTAACCGAAGCTTTTATACCGATATGGAATATGGTGTAAGATACCACCAGTATCTTACGCAAGAATTACCAAGTTTATGTGAATCTATGTTTCAAATCAGCTCACTTCGTGAGGATACTTACATTGCAGGCTACTCCATGGGTGGTTATGGCGCATTAAAAGCAGCACTTTCCCATCCAAATCGATATTGTGGGTGTGCTGCATTTTCTAGCGTTACAGATATTGCACAACACCTTATAGAGCTCCCGGAGGAGAACCCTAAAAAGAATGAATTTCGTGGCATTTTTGGTACTCAACTACAGGCAGATGAAGAAGATGACTTATTTTTGCTCGCCAAAAACAATGTAACACTAAAACATAAACCTGAATTATTTCTAACTTGTGGACTTGAGGACCACCTTTACCCTGAAAACCTTAAATTCTATCAATATACTTCTTCTCTTCCGTACCAAATAAAGTTTGAAACATGGCACGGAATTCATGACTGGGAGTTTTGGGATTGCTCCATTCAAAAAGCACTGGAATATTTTTTTATTAAGGAGAATAACATATGATTATCGATTCCATAGAGAACATTGAAAATTACTTTAACTATTATAAACACTTTGAAGCCGGGGCACATCTTATCGAAGACTTAGAGGAATTCCCACTCGGTAGATACGAATTTGACGGTGGATACCTCATCATTCAAGAAGGTGTTACAAGTTCTATCGAGGATGGAGATTTTGAGATACATGACCTTTATTATGATGTCCATTTTATAATAGAAGGGAGTGAGTTTGTTGCTTGGACAGATTCAAGTTTTTTGCAACCGAGCGGAATCTACCAACCTGAAAATGACAAACGTTTCTATCATGGCGATGTAACAAACTTTTGTTGTATTACATCCGGTACATTCTACATTCTAAAAGAATCGGAAGCCCATAAAGCAGTTCGTCATATTGAATCTCCCCTTTCCTATAAAAAGATAGTAATGAAACTAAAACGATAAAACTTTTATCCTAATTTTTTCATATCAGTTATTCAACTACAGCTTTTAAGTATATACAAATTAAAATTATAAATTGTACCCTGCTATACGCACAGAAAAAAAAGAGAACCATGGCTATTGTCAATGGTTCTCTTTTCCTTATTCTTAAACTCCATCGTTTCATGCTGACCTCCAAGAGATAGATTTCAAGTACTCATTAAAAGCTATCATTTTGGACTTTTAGAAACAGACTATAAATTTTTCTTTGCCTTGTAAGCTAGGATTGCTGATATCGTTTTCGCATCTTGAATCGTACCGTCTAATATCATAGCAACCAGTTCCTCTAAGGTATACTCTTCCACCTCAACATATTCATCTTCATCAAGATGCTGCTTTGATGGTGTTAACTCCTCTGTATAATAAATACTAATTAATTCATTACAAAATGCTACTGTAGTATAAAGATCAATTAGATGCTCCGCTTTTTCAGTACAATATCCCGTCTCCTCTTCCAGTTCTCTCATCGCAGCTAATTTACGATCTTCTCCACGATTTAAGCCACCTGCAGGTATTTCTAACGTATATCGTTCTGGAGCATTGCGGTATTGACGAACCATGATAATCTTACCTTCTGAATTCACCGGAACAATCGCAGAAGCTCCTTTATGATCGATATAATCCCACTCTGCTTCTCTTCCGTCTGGTAATTTCATAGTATCGGTATAAACATCAACAATTCTTCCTTTATGCTCTAATCTACGATTTATTCTCTGATAGTCCATAGAATCCTCCAATTTTTCGCATAGTATTTTCCTTTTAGTTTTTTCAATAATTAATAAGAACAAAACTTAGAATAAAAATGCATGTTATTTCATTATACCAGGGCATGTATAAAGGATTCTATACGATCTAATCCCTTTTCTATCAATTCTATTGAAACTGCATACGACAAACGAATATGGTCATCAAATCCAAAATCTGCACAAGGTATTACCGCTACATTATAATCCTCGATCAAGATAGATGCAAGTCTTGCCACGGATTCTATTTTTTCCCCCTGATAAGATAATGCTAAAACATCACTCACATCGATAAACAGATAAAAGGCTCCCTGTGGTAAATTTGCATGGAGATGAGGTATCTTTTGAACTCTCTCATACATATAAATACGGCGGCGGTCAAATTCCCTTCGCATTCTTTCCACTGTATCTTGTGGTCCTTTCATTGCCTCTAATGCTGCTTTTTGCGCAATCGAATTAGGATTCGATGTTTGGTGGGATTGAATGCTACTCATAAGCTTAGCAATCTCTTTGCTAGAAGCTGTATAACCGATTCTCCATCCAGTCATTGCATAACTTTTCGCTACTCCACTGCAAGTAATCGTCCTTTGATATATCTCTTCTCCCAAACTCGCGATACTGACAAATTCATTATCGCCATATACCAGATTTTCATACATTTCATCTGAAATCACGTAGATGTCTTTTTCAACAACTACCTTTGCTATTTCTTCTAATTCCTCTCTGGTATAAATCATGCCGGTTGGATTGTTGGGTGAATTCAAAATCAAGGCTTTCGTCTTTTTTGTACAGGCATCTTTAATTTGCTTTGCGGTGACTTTATATCCCTGTTCTCTTCCTCCTCTTATGTAGACTGGAACACCATCACTTAGTCGAACAATCTCTGGATAACTTAACCAATAAGGTGCTGGGATGATAACCTCATCCCCTGGATTTAAAATTGCTTCAAATATATTCGTTAGTGAGTGCTTCCCTCCATTACTGACTACAATCTGGGATGGTTCATATGTAATATGATTAACTTTCCTGAATTTATCACAAATCGCCTTTTTCAAATCTGGAATTCCAGAGGCATCCGTGTATTTCGTAAATCCTTCCTGAATGGCTTTGATTGCTGCTTCATTTATATTATCTGGTGTGTTAAAATCAGGCTCTCCTGCACCAAATCCTACCACATCGATTCCTTTTGCCTTTAATTCCTTCGCTTTTGCTGTTATTGCTAGCGTAGAGGACGGTTTCACTGCTTGCGCTTTTCTTGATAATGTTAGTGCCATAGACTTCTCTCCTACGAATCATGATTTTCGTTATACTAAAAATATTGCTTTATTGTATACACGAATTATTTTATACATTATAATGTAGAATTTTCCTGTTTGCAAGTGTTTTATCACTTCTATTTTTCATACTTAGATAATTCGGATTAGATACTTAAGATATTACGGATTAGAAGCTTGAGATATTCAGTTGAGATACTTGAGATATTCTGATTAGTTACTTAAGATATTACGGTTCCGCTTTTTTTGAACTGAATTAGCAAAGATTTGGTCTCTTTTTTTCTAAAAAACAAACCGCTTGAGTGTGATTTTTCAAGCGGTTTATCCTAATATTAAAAAAATTAAATACTAATTCAATGATTTCCTTTCAAACTAAAGATGCTATAAGTATTTCCTTATATTCTTATTTTCTAAATAAACAAAAGAAGACTGAATGCCATGACTGCCATCCCAGCAATTAGTCCATAAATAGCAAGATGATGCTCTCCATACTCTCTTGCAGAAGGAAGTAATTCATCGAGACTAATATATACCATGATACCGGCAACAGAAGCAAAGATAAATCCAAATACAGCATCGTTAAAAAATCTGGATAAGAGTAGATAACCGATTAAAGCACCAACAGGTTCAGATAATCCAGATAAGAAGGATAATTTAAATGCTTTTTTTCTACTTCCTGTTGCATAATAAATTGGTACTGCCACAGCAATTCCTTCTGGAATGTTATGTATCGCAATGGCTAGGGCAATTGGTACTCCTAGACTTGGATCACTAATCGCAGCGGTAAAAGTTGCTAGCCCTTCTGGAAAATTATGAATAGCGATAGCTAAGGCGGTAAATAGCCCCATTCTCATTAAATTGGATTTATGTGCCTCACTTTTTCCGTCCATCTCTTCCACTGTATGTATTTCATGAGGATTTTCAGTTGAAGGTATGAGTTTATCAATTACTGCTATCACTAAGATACCAAAAAAGAATCCACCTACAGTAGCCCAAGTGCCTCCTTTTACCCCCAGAACAGATATTAAAGCATCCTTAGCCTTAACAAATATTTCTACAAAAGAAACATAGATCATTACACCAGCGGAAAAACCCAAAGCAATTGATAAAAATTTTGTACTTGTTTTTTTAGTTAGTAATGAAAGTGCACTACCAATTCCAGTGGAAAGCCCAGCAAAAAGGGTTAGGAAAAAGGCAAATAGCACACTAGATAAATCCATAGAATTTCTCCTTTCACATATGTAGTATTTATATTTATTATATGTGAGATCTTTTATATTTCAAGTACTTCTATTTAATTTCATAAACTAGTAGCTCCCGTCACTTACCTCTTCACTGTTAAACTTTTGCCTATTAACTGCTATCTTCAAATAGAGAGTAGTATATGCATTCGATCGAAAGATACTAAAAATTATTGTATCATTCTTAACTGAGTGAAATAAGCTGGATAGGTAATAGAGTGATGCTTTTTGTTAGATAATGAAACTAAAATTCAGATTATTCGACATTACAATACACATTAGGACCTCTTATTTCATACGATAATTATGGAAGTTACTTTTTCCCAAATATATCTATATAGGAGTGGAGTTTATGAGTAGTTACAATAATGAGAATTTCAACTATCACCAAAGAAAACAGACGCATGATCATGAAGTACAAGGTAGCGTAATAATAGCAGAGCGAGAAGAAGACCCACATAACCATCGGTTTGCTACTGTTTCTGGGCAAGTTATCAGGGCTGTTAGAGATCATTTTCATCTTGTAAAATTTAGAACTGATTTCTACGAAGATCATTTTCATGAATTCTGTGGAAAAACATCTGGTGCAATTCCTGTGGGTGGGAATCGGCATGTTCATTTTCTAGAATCTGTAACAACAGTAAACGATTGTCACCAGCACAATTTCAGAGTTGCTACCTTAATTGAAAATCCTATTGGTGAAGAATGCTAGGATCCTAATTTCCTAAATGAAACACCATGTCAAAATACGTTAACCTATCGTATGGGACGTGGTGTTTCATAAACAAGAAAAAGCATGCTTCGCGAACTTTTCCTTGTCATGAATAAAAAAATGAGGCTGCTTAAGTGCTTAAACATACTGCATTTAAGCACCTTTCACAACCTCATATTCATTACATTTTTATTTCGCGTAATCTGTAACCCTTGACTCACGAATTACGTTCACTTTGATCATGCCCGGATATTCTAATTCGGACTCAATCTTCTTTGATAAGTCACGAGCGAGTAATACCATATCGTCATCGGTAACCTGATCTGGTACCACCATAACGCGTACTTCTCGTCCTGCTTGAATAGCAAATGACTTATCGACCCCTTTAAAGCCGTTGGTAATATCTTCTAACTGTTTCAAACGGTTAGTATATGTTTCCAATGTTTCTCTACGAGCACCAGGTCTTGCAGCTGAAATTGTATCAGCAGCTTGAACGATACAGGCAATTAAGGACTGGAATTCCACATCGCCGTGATGTGCTTCCACAGCATTGATTACAATTGGAGATTCTTTATATTTTCTACATAAATCAACACCAATCTGAACATGCGTTCCTTCCATTTCATGATCCACTGATTTTCCAATATCGTGCAATAAACCTGCACGCTTTGCTATACGTACATCAACACCGATTTCTCCGGCTAATAAACCGGATAAAATAGCCACTTCGATGGAATGCTTCAATGCATTCTGACCATAGCTTGTTCTAAATTTCATCTTACCTAAAAGTCTAACAAGTTCCGGATGAATGCCATGAACACCAACTTCTAAAGTTGCTGCCTCACCTTCTTCACGAATCATCGTTTCCACTTCTTTTTGAGCTTTTTCTACCATCTCTTCGATTCTTGCTGGATGAATACGTCCATCTACTATTAACTTCTCAAGAGCAATTCTAGCAACCTCTCTTCGAATTGGATCAAAGCCTGAAAGAATGACTGCTTCCGGAGTATCATCAATGATTAAGTCGACACCAGTTAAGGTCTCTAAAGTACGAATATTACGTCCTTCTCTACCAATGATTCTACCCTTCATCTCATCATTTGGAAGCTGAACAACTGATATCGTTGTCTCAGCTACATGGTCTGCAGCACACTTCTGAATTGCAGTAACAACATAATCTTTTGCCTTTTTCTCAGCTTCTTCTTTTGCCCTGCTTTCTAATTCTTTAATTAGTACAGCAGTTTCATGTTTCACTTCATCTTCGACAGTTTTAATAAGATATTCCTTTGCTTGTTCGGAGGTCAGTCCAGAAATCTTCTCTAACTCGGCTACTTGCTTCTGATGGGATTCTTCCACCTCAACACGGAGTCTATCAAGTTCCTGCTCCTTAGCTACGAGTTTCGCTTCCTTCTTTTCCAGTGCTTCCGTTTTTCTGTCAAGTGTTTCTTCCTTCGTTAACACACGTTTTTCATAACGCTGTAACTCAGCTCTACGTTCTTTCGTCTCTCTCTCGAGCTCATTTTTCGTCCTTAATGACTCTTCCTTCGCTTCGAGTAGAGCCTCTCTTTTCTTAGTTTCCGCCGTTTTTAAAGCTTCATCTATGATTTCTCTTGCTTTTTCCTCTGCACTACCAATTTTGCCTTCTACAACTTTTTTGTAGTAACTAATAGCAGATTTCCAAGCAATCAGAGCAACTATGACCGCAGTAATCACACAAGCAATTACTATTTGAACTACTGGCACAGGAGCACCTCCTTTATTTAGTTTTCATTGTACATGTATACAACATATAAATTTTATACTGTTTTTATATTTATGTCAAGTACACATTGGAAAATTTTATGCATTTTGTTGAATATTTTCGCAAAATGTTGAAATTGTTCATATATAAAGCACATTATATTGATTTGAATGAATTAAGACATTTCTAGCCTTCTATCATTTCACCCATATAATAAAAACCTTTGCACTCTGCTAATTTAACATTAACAATACTGCCAATTAACTCTTTCGCTCCCTTAAAATGCACGAGAACATTGTTACTTAGTCTTCCAGTCATTAAACTATTGTCCTGCTCATTTACTTCTTCCACAAGAACTTCTGCAATTTTTCCTTCATCTTCTTTGACAATCTTTGAAGATGTCTCCCCAATTGTTGCTAAAAGGCGCTGGAAACGTTCTTTTGCTACTTCTTCCGGAACCTGGTTTTCCATAGTTGCTGCCGGAGTTCCGCTTCGTTTACTATAGATAAAAGTATATGCACTATCATAACCAACTTTACGTACCACATCTAAAGTTTCCCTAAAATCTTCTTCGGTTTCTCCAGGGAATCCTACAATAATATCCGTAGTTAAAGAGATGTTTGGCATCGCTTTCTTAATACGGTCTACTAAGTTAAGATAGTCCTCCTTCGTATATTTACGATTCATCTTCTTTAAGAGCTCTGTACTTCCTGACTGTACTGGTAAATGAAGATGATTACAGATTTTCTTACTATTTTTCATCACTTCAATTACATCATCTGATAAATCCTTGGGATGTGGAGTCATAAAACGAATACGCTTAAGGCCCTCCACCTGCTCTACCATTTGAAGTAGCTGTGCAAAGGAAACTTGATTCTCGAGTGTCTTTCCATAAGAATTTACATTCTGACCTAAAAGCATAACCTCAACAACTCCCTTTGATACAAGTTGTTTTATCTCTTTAATGATGTCTTCTGGATTTCTGCTACGTTCTCTACCACGTACATAAGGGACGATACAATAGCTACAAAAATTATTGCACCCATACATAATATTGACACCAGCTTTGAACTTATACTTTTGCTCACTAGGAAGTTCTTCGACAATCTTATCTGTTTCTTTCCAAATGTCGATTACCATCTTCTTTGTCGAATGTCTCTCATAGATAAGCTCTGCTAACTTAAAGATATTATGAGTACCGAAGACGATATCAACAAAACGGTAGCTCTTCTTTATTTTCTCAACTACATGAGACTCCTGCATCATACAACCGCAAAGCGCTATTCTCATGTGCGGATTCTTTTTCTTTAAATTTCCTAGAAAACCAATACGACCGTATACTCTAGTGTTCGCATTTTCACGTACAGTACAGGTGTTATAGACAACAAAATCAGCCTCTTCAGAATCTGTTTCCACATATCCAATCGTTTCTAAGATACCAGCTAGCTTCTCTGAGTCTTTGGCATTCATTTGACAACCAAATGTCTGTACATTAAACGTAAGAGGACGTCCTAACTCGTCTGCTGCCTTCTTAACCTCTGCTTTACATAATGCCATGTAATAGTACTGACGCTCTGGTTCCTTCTCTGGAACTAAACCAGACAAGTCAATCAAATCTATATCATTGTTTAAGTTATCTAATTCACTCATTATTATCCTCCATACTAATACCTGTTTCATTCAATATAATATTGTGCTAATGTTGATATCGCACAAATTAAAGTTTTCAATATTCAAAAGTTAGCTAAAATCTACATTCCAATCACTTTTGTTCTATTCTCATGTACCATTGTATTTTACGAGAAATACTCCTTGTTTGCAAGTGGAAATACAAAACATAAAAATTGAACGGAAGAATCATTCACAGTAACATTGCAACTCATGATAAATAAGATCGTGAACATAAAAAACTGAATATTCCTTCCGTAAGCACTTAAGCTACTTGGAATATCCAGTTTCTTTCACAATAACTTAGTAGATCTTAATTCGTAATATCTTTTTTTCTTATGGCCTTATTTGCCCATTGCCGAATACAACATATTTTGTTGAGGTTAAGGCTTCTAAGCCCATAGGGCCTCTGGCGTGGAGCTTTTGTGTACTGATTCCAATTTCTGCACCAAGCCCAAATACTTCACCATCTGTAAATCTTGTGGATGCATTCACATAAACTGCAGCTGCATCTATTTCTTCTAAAAATCTCATTGCATTATTATAGTCAGCTGTGATAATGCTCTCAGAATGACCTGTATTATAATGATTGATGTGAGCAATGGCTTCCTCAAGATTCTTTACCACCTTAACAGAAATCAATGGATCCAAATACTCCGTTGCAAAGTCTTCTTCTGTTGCTGCTTCCATCTGAGGACAGATAGCCCTAGACCTTTCATCTGCACGAAATACAATTTGCTTATCAGTTAATCTTTGATAAATTTGTGGTAAAAACTTTTCTACTATTTTTTCATGAATCACAAGAGATTCACAAGCATTACAAACTCCCATACGCTGAGTTTTTGCATTCTCTATAATATCTAGTGCCATAGTAAAATCTGCTGACTCATCAACATAGATATGGCAATTACCTGTTCCAGTCTCAATTACTGGAACTGTACTATTTTCAATCACTGTCTTTATTAGCCCTGCTCCGCCTCTAGGAATTAGTACATCTATGTACTCATTCAATTTCATTAGCTTTGTAGCAGTTTCTCTACTGGTATCCTCAAGTAACTGAACTGCATTTTCATTAATACCGGTTTCCTTAAGAGCTTCCTTTAGTACTTTTACAATGGAAAGGTTGGAATGAATTGCGTCACTTCCTCCTCTTAGTACAACCGCATTTCCTGCTTTAAAGCAAAGACCAAATGCATCGGAAGTTACATTAGGTCTGGATTCATAAATGATTCCAATAACCCCGATTGATACACGACGTTTTAATATCTGAAGGCCATTAGGTCGAATCTCTGAAGATAGAACTTCACCGATAGGATCTTTTAAGGAAACAACTTGGCGTAATCCATCAGCCATTTGCTCTATACGATTTGAATTCAAACGTAAACGGTCAATTAAGGATTCCTTCATCTGATTCTTCTCCGCATTTTCAATATCAAGCGAATTCGCTGCGAGAATTTCCTTCTGATGTGTAATCAACGCTTTTGCACATGCTAACAATCCTTCATTTTTTTTCGTCTGACCAAGGTGACTTAGCTCACTGGCTGCTGCCTTTGCGTTAGCACCAATCACTAATAAATCCTCCATACTGATACCTCCTTCTAATCTACCTTACATTCCATATTTCTTTATATTATAGTCTACCTTATACTCTAATCTACCTTACATTTTATTTTGCCTTACATTCCATCATTCGTTTCTCTGTAACAATTCTATGCACCGGGATATCAAATTGTTCAGCTTGTAACACATCCTCTACTTGAAAATCATAGGCTAGGGCAACTCGATTAAGATTTTTATTTGGATGATTGATGAAATATCTATCATAATATCCACCACCATATCCAATTCGATTCCCCATTTCATCAAATACTAGACCCGGAACAATCATTATCTGCTTTCGTTCATTCTGCATTTGCCCGGTGATTCTAGGTTCCGGTTCTAGAATGCCTAAAGTTCCAGGTGATAGTTCAGCAATACTATTAATTTGATAAAATTCCATGCATTCTTTATCTATAACTTTTGGTACATACACTCGCTTCCCAGAAAGTAGAGCACTTGTTATTAGTCCGATGGTATCGACTTCATTACCAAAGGATACATAAGTAAATAAGTCCTCAGCCATCATATAATCGGGAAGTCTTAATAATCGTTCAAGAATATCCGAACACTTTACCTGAACCTCTTCCCTTGATAACTGATCTCTTTTGGCTCTATTCTGTTTTCTCAGTGTGTATTTATCTATCATTTTTAATGTTTATCCTTCTTTGCTAAGTCTGTTACCGTTCCATCTGGATTTAATAATGAGATATTGTTAAGCGTTCCACGCATATTTTGACGAATCGCAGCGATATATTCCTGACGAAGTTTTTGTTGTTCCGCCTTTTCTTCTTCTGTCAGTCCTTCTGCTTGTGATTTGTGGTATAACTCATTTATTCTTGCTATTTTTAAATCATCCATATAAATTCTTACTCCTGATTCTTTTCCTTATTTGTTACTGTTTTTATTCATTATACAAATACTATTACTGATTTTAAATTGAAACTTCATTTGCTAATCCTCAATTTTAATTATCTGTCTCTTATATTTTTCGCTATAAACTCTCAATCCCCTAGAACTCCTACTCACCAGCCGGATATTGGTTTGTCGAAAGATAATCTATCATATGAAAATCTTGGTTTTTATGTGCTCTAAATAATGTTCCCACATTCTTTCCTTCCAGTATATGACGGATTACACTTAAATCTTCACCATTTGCTACTACCATATCTGCACCAGCATCTGTTGCAATCCGTGCTGCTGATATTTTAGTACTCATGCCGCCAGTTCCAACATTAGAACCAGCTCCTTTTCCCATCTTTAAGATATTCTCGTCAATCACTTCAACGGTATCAATAAAAGTAGCATCTGGATTACTTCTAGGATCATCACTATATAGCCCATCAATATCTGAGAGAAGAATTAATAAATCAGCGTCAACTAATGCTGCAACGACGGCTGATAGTGTATCATTATCACCGAATTCCACTTCGTCAGTCGTAACTGTATCGTTTTCATTAACAATAGGAACAATACCAAGCTTTAATAGTTCATGAAAGGTACGCTGAGCATTTTCCCTACTATTATCATTGATCATAGTATACTTTGTCATCAGTATCTGGGCTGTTATCTGATTATATTCTGCAAATAACTTCTGGTATACCATCATTAGCCGTGCTTGACCTACCGCCGCACATGCTTGTTTTAGCGCTAATTCATTTGGTTTTTCCATCAATCCAATGGATTTCCTACCAACAGCAATTGCACCAGAGGATACAAGAATTACCTCTTTCCCTTGGTTTGAAAGATCCGTAAGGATACGAACCAATTTTTCCATCTTTGATAAATTAAGGTTGCCGGTCTCCTGATGTGTTAAGGAGGAAGAACCTATTTTGATAACTATTCTCTGCTTGTGCGTTAGCATCTCTCTCATGTTAAACTAATCCCCTTTCTGACAGGGAGCCGTAACTTAGCTTCCTATATAAGTGTGAATACCCTTTTTTCCACACTTTCCTTTAAACTGTGCACAATTTTTGCACCTTTATCGATGTATTTAATCCTCAGAGAGAATTAATAACTCATACTTTTTCCTAACTACCTATGGACGATACTTTGCCGCCAAAGCTTCGTATACTTTTATTCCATCTACTGCGGCTGAGACAATTCCACCTGCATATCCAGCACCTTCTCCACACGGATAGATTCCTTTTCTATTACTTTCTAAAGTCTCATCTCTCATAATTCGTAGTGGGGAAGAGGTTCTCATCTCCACTCCGGACATTATTGCATCTTCGTCAGCAAAGCCAGGAATACTCTTATCAAATGCCTGTACACCTTCAAGAATTGATTCTATCATGTAATCTGGTAAGCACTCTCTTAGATTAGCCAAACTATAATTTCCACGAATATTTGGCTTAATATGACCTATTTTATCACTCTCTTGGTTTCTTAACAAGTCACCAAACCGTTGCACCGGAACTTTCCCCCGTCCGGTCTGATATGCTAACTCTTCATAATACCGCTGAAACTCCATTCCAGCAAGCGGTGTATCCACAGCTCCTGGGATCTTTTTGAAATCTTCTGGTCCAACCGTTACGATAATTGCAGAGTTTGCATTCTCTCCTGCCCTGTCATGATAACTCATCCCATTGACTACCAATCTTCCTTCTTCCGAAGAAGCATTCACGACATAGCCACCAGGGCACATACAAAAGGAATATACCCCTCTTCCATTCTTACACTGATGTGTTACCTTGTAGTCTGCTGCAGAAAGATGAACATACTCAGCACCATATTGATTTTTACTAATCAACTCTTGCTTATGCTCCATTCTGACACCCACAGCAAATGCTTTCTTCTCCATCGTAAGTCCACGACGATATAGCATCTCAAACGTATCCCTCGCACTGTGTCCAAGTGCAAGGATTAAAGCAGAGCATGGAATTTTTTCTATAGAACCTTCTGAACTTATCACACCATCCGTTAGCTTCCTGCGGTTACGTTTTGTTATTTCAATTCCGGTGATAACTCTATTGTCTATCTCTATATCCGTAAGCTTCGTATCAAAGTAAATACTTCCACCACAAGCTTTGATATCTTCACGAATATTTCTTACCACAGTACTTAATACATCCGTACCGATATGAGGTTTATTCTTATACAAAATCTCTTCTGGCGCACCATGCTCCACGAATACTTTTAAAACTTCTCTGATTCGTCCTGTCGTATCCTTCACCATCGTATTTAACTTGCCATCTGAAAATGTACCTGCTCCACCCTCACCAAATTGAACATTCGATTCCGTGTCTAAACAATCCGTAAGCCAGAACTGATCTACTGTTTTGATTCTCTCTTCTACTGCCTCTCCACGTTCTATAAGAATCGGTTGATATCCATTCTTTGCAAGATAATAAGCACAGAAAAGACCTGCGGGTCCACTTCCGACAACAATCGGTCGCTCTTTTAGAACATCGTTTCCCTGGATAGTAAACGTATACTCAGTATCTGTAACCAAAGCTACATTCGCATCCTTTACACGTTTTACTATTTTGTTTTCATCTTTTGCCAAAACGTCAATCGCATATATGTATTTGATTTCCGTTTTCTTTCTTGCGTCAATCGATTGTTTTCTGATAGAGATGGAGTAAACTACCTCGGGTGAAACCCGAAGCTTTTTATACACTGCATCCTTAAGCTCCTGCTCTGTATGATGTATGGAGAGTTTTAATTGGTTAATTCGTATCATATGCTTCCTCCATGTAGCTTTCTTTCCAACTAGAATATTTTTCAGCTATTGCCGTTTTTTTTGCCAATTATTGTTATTTTACATCTTTTATTCTTAAATACTATCTTAGATCTGCCTACTTTAGCCTAAATTATTCTAGCTCTCATTTTCCAATATTCTGTCCCGCAACTGCACCTGTCGTCCATGCCCACTGCAAATTGTAACCACCACAGGTACCATCAATGTCAAGAATTTCACCTGTTAAATAAAGTCCTTTTATGATCTTTGACTCCATTGTTTCTGGATTCACTTCCAAGGTGCTTATTCCACCTGCACTCACTTGTGCATTCTCAAAACCGTTGCTTCCTGTAATCGTAATAGGAAAGCTTTTCAAAAGTTTTAGCAGTTTTGTATATTCTTGATTTGAAAGTCTATTTGCAATGTTTTCTGGATTGATTTTAGCTTCTGCCAATAATACGTTGCTTAATTTATTATTCAAAAGTCCAGTGAATAATTCCCCAATGGTTTTATATCCTCCAGACTTCATTCTATCATTCCATAATATTTGAAATTCATTTTCAGTCATATGAGGAAAAAAGTCAAGCAGTAATTGTGTTTTTTTCCCTTGCAACACAGAGGACACCGCATATCGACTCATTTGAAACACTGGGATTCCAGAGATTCCATAGTCTGTAAATAAATATTCTCCAAATTCTTGCGTTACCTTTTTTTGATTGGAGAATAGCTCTCCCTTTGCTTCTATTCTAACACCAGAGACTTGCTTAAAGAATTTGCCCTCTGCTTTTAACTGAACCAAGGCTGGGAATGGCTCGACGATCGTATGTCCAAGTCTTCTCATTATTTTAAGACCACTTCCATCCGACCCTTGCTTTGGTGCAGCTAAACCGCCAGTCGCAACAATTACCTTATTACAGCGATATTCCTTCTTCTCTTCTGTCTTAAGTAAAAACCCCTGTTCCTCTTTTTCTATATTTAGAATATGTTCTTTTAAAAATACTTCCACCTTCAGATTATTAAGCTCCATTGCTAATACATCGGCTACTGCCACTGCTTGCTCAGAATTAGGATAAACATATCCATTTCTAACCTTTGGATAAATACCCAAAGACTGAAAAAAAGCAATGGTTTGCTCCACGTCAAACTGACGTAGTACTGCCATTGCAAATTCAGGATGAGTTCCACGGTAACAATCTGGTGTTTGTACCTGATTTGTATAATTACATTTTCCATTTCCTGTGGCAAGAATCTTCTTGCCTAGTCGCTCTCGATGTTCTATTATTGCGATACGTTGGCCCCTTCTCGCTGCAAAGATTGCAGCTACCATTCCAGAGGCCCCTCCACCGATTACTATACAATCGTATCTCATCTATACCTCCATATCTTTGCACTTATGTGCTATGAAAAGTTCTTCATTAAATTTCAGAAACAAGAACTTTAGTACTTTAACTTGAGTAACTTTCTAAGAGAGAGTATAATTCATCTCTTGTTCTAACTTCAATCCCTTTCATTAAATCATTGCGGTCCTTCTCCGGTAGATTTATTGCATCTATTTCCGTTTGGTCATAAACCGTCTTTCGATCACTGTAATATACGATAACTTTACCGTCTCTTACCGCAACATAATATTGGAATTTATGCATATCTGCATTATAACTTTTCCGTATTACAATTTCTTTTGGTGAGAAGGAAAGAAGCTCGTATCCGTATAAACCATCCATTTCTTCGGATATCGGTATTTCCTTCATATACTCACTTAATTTTAAGATGATCTCATTTCGTGTTAATCCGATCAAATCAGCAGTAGGTGCAAGTTCTTCTCTCACAAGAGAATTATCTTTTAGCTGATAAGTTTCTAATATATACTTCGTATTTGGTAAAATAATATCTTGATCTTTACTCGTTGTCGACGTTTCTGGTTCCGGTGTCACCTGTATCTGTTGTTGATTTGAGTATAATAATATTTCTTGTTTCTTATATTCTTCTAGTGATTTCAGTATCTGATGATCCCGCTCCACTGCCTTATCGTTATAATGATTTAATGCTCGCCTGAAACTAATATAATAACACGCTGTAAAAACCGCACATAATCCTACAAAACATAAAAAATATCCAACCACACGCTTCATAGACTTTTCACACTCCTTTGTCTATGAAGTATTGACTGATTTTCTTCAAATATACTGGTTTTTACATCATATGCAGTTTTTTACATAATTTTAGAATACTTCTTCCCGCTGGCATCTCCAATAATTCCTCTTCATCCATGGTTCGAAGTAAAATAATACTAATACCATAAACGATCACCGCAATCACAATGGAAAGTACTACACTAATTGCATTGGAATGCAAGATACGATGGAAAAATTCATAGGAGAAGTAAGCAACAAATCCCATGGTAACGGAAGCTGCAAACGGTAAACCGAATGTCTTCATAACTTCTTGTTTATAATGCAATGCTTTCGCAACTGAAATCCAGTTTAAGATACACACGACGAAAGCAAACGATATATTACCAATGACAAGCCCGTAGGCATCTAACTTCCCTACCATGATTAATAAATAAACAATTGGAATATGAATAACCAATGAAATTGCAGCGTGCTTCACCGGTACCATCATACGGTCAATCCCTTGAAGTACACCATTGGTGATTGTCGATAAAGCAAAAAATACAACTGCTATCGATCCTAAACGTATTAACTCAGCACTTAACTCAACATTGCCATTATCTCCAAACAATAACAATACAATTGGTTTTGCTAGCACAGTTAGCCCAATCGCAGAAGGGAAAGCAATGAGCATATTAAATTTCACAGACATCGCTATCTTTTTATGCAATTCCTTCTGTTCTCCTTTTTGATGTGCCATCGCAAGGGTCGGAACAATTGCAGTACCAAGAGCAGTTGAAATTGCGATTGGCACCGTAGTAAGTAATTTGTATTTCGTAGAATAGATACCGAATATTGCTGCGCTTTGTTCTTTTAAGATTCCACGTTCTCCTGCTAACCAAGTCCACAATTTTGCATCAATAATACCACTTAAATTAAACACTGTTTGACTAATAATAACAGGTAATGCGGTATAAACAATCGCAGTAATCGCTTCCTTATAGCTCTCTTGATGCTCCGCTTTATCTTTCCTACATTTTTTCTTTAAAACTGGATGATATACCTGAAAGATGAATAATAAAAATAGTAATCCAAATACCGCTCCCGCTAATGTTCCTGCCGTTCCGCCAGCAGCACCATAGGCATCAATTTGAACAGAAGCATTGTGCTCCCTCATTAAATAATAAGCTGCAACAATACTTACAATTGCATTGACAATCTGCTCTAATAACTGAGAAATTGCAGTAGGTACCATGGTACGTTTTCCCTGATACAAACCACGAAGTACACCCATGATAGAGAATACAAAAATTGTTGGTGCAAGGACACGAAGTGGAATTGCAATATCCGCTGCATTCTCTCCTCCAATTAAACCAGCCCAAAATGTTGCTCCAAAAAACAATACCGCACTCGCAAATAAACCAACCGAAGCAGATAATGCCATTGCAGATAAGAAGATACGATAAGAATTCTTGTATTCTTTCTTCTGGTCTCTGACAGATACCAGCTTTGATACCGCTAATGGAATACTGTAAGAAGAAAGTAAGAGAGCTAAATTATATAACTCAAAGGACATCGAATAGTATCCCATTCCGGTATCACCAACGATACGGTTTAGGGGTATCCGATACAACATACCAATCAGTCTGGCTAATATGGAGGATACCGCCAAAATGGAGCCTTGTACTAAATATTTATTTTGTTTATTACTCATGAAACTATCCTCCCATGATTTTCTCTAAATTTATTCGTGAATTGATAAGGCTATAGAAACAATAGTCCTATTCTATTACTACATTTGAGATTCGATTATCTGGAAATACAGCGATATACGTGGTACCAGGATTTATCGTTAATTCTTCTCCACTTTGAGTATAATATCTCATAAAACGAGTGCTTTCGTTCTTTTTCCATTGGATTGGTACATAGCTTCCATTGGTGAAATAATATCCTTCACCACTTGCATCTTCAATATCCATCGTTTGATATCCATTTTTATCAATATTCCACTCTTTTACAAATTGTACAATCAAGTTTTTGTAAGAAAGTTGCACGTTTGTATTGGCATCAATATGTTTTTCATCATATTGAAATCTTAAATATTCTTTGGAGCTTTCATCATACGTAAAATATGGCTTAGCTACGGAAGAGAATGGAAGAGTCACTTTAATAGAAGGGCTTCCGCCTACTAAATCCGTATCTGTTTCATAAAACTGAAAATGTCCTTGATACCCCTCTTCATAAGTTGTACGAAGTTTACCTTTCTCAACAGCCTTTTGAATCCCTTCTAAGGATAAAAATGCATTATGAGGTGCTTTTATACTCTTATCACGGTAAAAGGAATTTGCTCCAATTCCCTCCATACCATTGATGGTATCAATTCCAAGTTTTTTCATCTTTTTAATCGCATAAGAAGTCTGCCCATAGTGAACAAAGATAGCATCATATTCATCTGCAAAGCTGACATAATAATGTCTTGCACTTCTTACACTTCCAATGCGCTCCGCTGTCATTGTCGTCTTATCGATACCTTCAAAGATTCCCATTAATCTTGTAATCCCACCTTCAACAAGTGCTTCATACAAGATGCTAGCATCACCAATCCCGCTCTGTGGATTTGCGACCTTTATATTATTTAGCATTACTGCATAAGGCCTCTGATTCGCAATTTCTTCTTCCACCCAGAGCCCTGTTAATTTACTGATGGCTTGACCTTCTCTACTAACCTCTGGTGTAATGATAGGTGTCGCTGTAGGCTCTAAAGTCACCGTCGGTGTCACAGATGGTAGTACAATTAGCGTATTATCCTTTTTTGATTTCTTGCATCCTGTTGCCAAAATACACAGAAAAAGAAGAATAAGTAGAAATCCTACTCTTTTCTTCTCTCTTCCTTTATTCATACCAGTATGATTCGTCATATCTTCCTCAATTCTGGCGATATTGCGCCTTTTTAATAACGAAGTCTGCGTGCCAGTACAATTGATGAATTGAAATACTTTTCAATCTATTCTCATTTAAGACACGTCTTTGTATACGAAGTTTTGATTTTAATATTTTAACGGCTTAATTTAATACGATCAAGGATTGTTCGTTGTCTTGCTTCCATTATCTCACGCTCTTCTTCCTCCATATGATCATAACCACATAGATGAAGCATACTATGAGCAATTAAAAATCCCAATTCTCTCTTTTCGCTGTGTCCAAACTCCTTCGCCTGACTCCGAACCTTGTCCACTGATACAATAATATCACCAAGCATTAACTCCCCCGTATCAGGATGAAAACAGTCTTCCTGTTCCCCTTCCACATGGTCAAAATCAGAAGGACTTTTAAATTCAACCATAGGAAAAGATAAAACATCCGTTGGAGCGTCAATCTCTCGATATTCCTTATTAATCTCTCTTATTTCTTCGTTGTCGGTCAGAATTACATTGATTTCAGTTTCATATGGGCATTCTTCATAATCAAGAGCTGCCTCAATGACTTCTTTGATTAATAGTTCTTCCTCAAAGTCAAATTTTACTTCTGTTTCTTTTTCTATGTGAATTGTCATGTTACCCTCCATGTGAATATATAAATAAAATGAAAATTATTTCAATCGTAGTGGTAGCGATACCCCATTGAATTTCATCAACTTTTCTCATTACATTCTATCCTGCGTACTGCATAATATAGAATTCCTTTAATTTATGAAACTCTTTCAAGGAGATTCCACTTTCATCCAAAGTCCCTTTATTCAAACGAATGGAGAAAGTATTTTCAATTACTTTTTCTGCTGTGATGCTTGTCTCACCTGAGTTCTTTAAATACAAGATGGTAGACAATATATTATCGGATAGCATAACAATAGCTGCCTCTTTTGTCTTTGGCAGTTCTACTTTAAAATTATGTTGGCGTATCATATCACTGACTTCTTTAGGCAATTTATACTGTATTGCAAGCTCTTCCCCATTTTTCACATAATCTGCTCCAAGGAGTCGACCTATTTCATGATACAAGCCTCCTACAAATGCTACGTCTTCTTTTGCTCCTATGCATTCCGCTGCCTTTTGTGATAGATAAGCAATTGATTTGGAATGAATATATAATTTTGGAGATTCTTCCTCTAACCGTTTCATTAAAGGGAATCGTAAATTTGCAACTTCTTGTATCGTAAAAGTATTCTTAACTTCTTGCAATCCTGCCTGCTGTAAGAATCCCTCTTCTAATTCTTTAGTATCTAATGCTATGGAACTTAAATCCATGTGAACTTCCCTAGTAGTAGCCTCATTACTTTGTTCTAAACTTGTAGCAAACTCTGAATTATTATCAATGAAATGAATCTCTTTTCTTACCTTTTTATTAGAAATATAATTCACTATACTGCCAGATACAAAGCTTAACAAAAGTATCACAAAAACACAAGTATAATAACCAATGTTTTTTTCTGTAAACAACTCATTCAAGCTAAAATCATTCTTTGTTACTAACATGGTAATATATAATGACAACGTTACTAAGACTGCATAAAGAAAAGAAATCCACCTTGTTAAGTATTTTGCTAAGATACAAAGAACCAAAGAAAGTATCAAAGTTATCAGTAATACCTCATATGTAGTATTTCCAGCATAAGTAAACATAGCCATGCCAAAGGATAAAAAAATAGCAAGATTCGTATCAATAAAAAGTGCTAGTATCGCAATTCCCAAAAGCCAAACCGGAAAGTCTAGAATGTCAATTCTATTATTGAAAACTAAAAAATTAGGTAGCTTTAGTAAAATAACGCTTCCTACTGTAATCAAATAACAAAAGCTAATGAGCCACCAAGAATATTTTTTTCGTAGTACATCCTTTTGATTTTGATAGAGATAGAATCCTATGATAAAGTTCGCGACGATTGTGTAAATTACATACTTCATCAGTTGAATTAGATTGATTTTTAATAAAACTCCAAATCCAATCGTTAACACTAGGGAGGTAAAAAGCAAGGTTAATGCTGTTAATATCAATCGAAAGGAAGGTACCCTCTCTGTTGTCGTATCTAATTCTTTCGTCCCCATGCTATCCTCCCCTTCTGTACACACCTATCATTTTTTCCTGATTACAACATTCTTTGTACGCTTTTTCTTATCTACCTCAGTTGATTTTACAACGCTCCGATTTTCATTTCTTTTCTCAAATTCATCATATGCTTTTACAATTTTTTGTACTAGTGGATGGCGTACAACATCCTGACTGGTTAAATAAGAAAATCCAATATCATCAATCTTTCCAAGCACTTTCATAGCTACGTCAAGACCGGATGCCTGCCCTGATGGTAAATCCTTTTGTGTCAGGTCACCAGTTATAATAACTTTTGATCCAAATCCAATTCTTGTTAAGAACATTTTCATCTGAGCTGGAGTCGTATTTTGCGCCTCATCTAAGATAATAAAGGCATTATCTAACGTACGTCCTCTCATATAGGCTAATGGAGCTACTTCAATTAAACCTTTTTCCGTATTTCTTAGATAGCTTTCTGGTCCCATAATCTGATACAAGGCATCATACAATGGTCTAAGATAAGGGTCAACTTTACTTTGTAAATCCCCTGGTAAGAATCCTAATTTTTCTCCTGCTTCAATTGCAGGTCTAGTTAAAATAATCTTACTAACCTCATCATTTTTAAATGCATTAATACCCATTGCCATAGCTAGATAAGTCTTACCTGTACCTGCCGGGCCAATACCAAAAACAATCATCTTTTTGCGAATCTGATCTACGTATGCTTTTTGGCCCAAGGTTTTAGGTTTAATTGGTTTTCCATTAATCGTATGGCAAATTAAATCTTTATCAATTTCAACTAGCACATCTTCTTTATTCTCAAATCCCAAGGAGAGTGCATAGTTAACATTTTGTTCTGTAATTGTATTTCCTCTTTTGGAAAGTTCCAGTAATTTTAGAAATACACTTTTTGCTTTATTTACACTATCATTATCACCAATGACCTTTAGCTCGTTATTCCTGGTGATTATGGTCACATTTAATGTTCTTTCGATAATTTTTGCATAAGCATCGAATTGACCAAAGATATTCTGTGTATGCTCCATCGGTATATTAATTATTGTCTCCACTATGCTCATCCGTTTCTAACACCCTCCACTCGCTGTCATTGATTGGGCTATAATCCCATGCAGGCTCTTCAACAATGATCTTTCCTGCACTTTTGCATGTACCATTTTCCACTTTAACTTCTACTCTCTGTTCTAAGATTGTAATTCCTTGACTTGTTAATTTTTCCAAGTAACGAAGCAGTCGCTCATTTGCTAATGTAGTCGCTTCTATTTCCGTATAGGTTGCTTCTTCTATATTGTACTCAGAAACAGTGGTTTTCATAAAACTAATTGGAAGATAAAAATTTCGTACTAATTTTAAGGTACTAGCTTCCGTAATTATATCATAATTAGCATAGGAATTTCTAGGCATATGGGAAAAAATTTTCTTACCGAACAAGGAAAAGGAATAACCTGTTTTTTTACGACTCGTATACACCGGATAATTATGTTTTAAAGAAAATGAATCTTCATAATCAAAATAGGTACGTAGCTTAATATCTCCATCCGCTAACACTATTTTATTTTCTACTAAAGTTTCTCCATCTGCAACCACTGGTACAACACCAGAGATTAGGACATCACCTTTCTTTACAACACTACCAAGTTCCACTTTCGGTGTCCCACTTCGTACAATAATATAATTTACAATTCCATCTTTCGTAGCCACCAAATGTGCTGTACGTAACGTCGTTTTTTTTGTTTCTGCGTTTAATTTAGGAATCACTGTTTCTACGATACGAACAATCAGTCTAGTTCCCTTAATCTCTACTGACACCCAACCAATATCCGTAAAATCCCTACGAATATTCTCTTCTATATTCGGGCAATCGATGGAATTAATCTTAACACCACTATATACCCCAGTAGTCTGTAAATACTCCATCAATTGTTCTTCTGTATGCTTATAGCCTCCTTCAATACTGATATCCCAAATATAAAGAGACATGGTATATACCAAAGCGCAAAAAAGTAGTATACCGATATAGTATACTTTGCGTCGAATAACATGTCTTAAAAAGAAAGGAAAACCATGTCGTTCCTTTATGTAGGGCACTGCTTTTGCCTTTCGTACCAAAGGCCTTAACTGACGATAGTCCTTTAAGAGGATATATCCATAGATGACATCTTCATCACCTAATTGTTTTTTATTTTTGTCTAACCCGTAACTTAATCCCCATAAAACAATGCCCTTACCGCTACATAGATTTATCAAATGCTCCGGGGATCCCCCCACCATCATAATATATAAATATCCTCTTATCCAGCAAATCAATCGTTTCAGCAACCAGATCACCAAACCTTTCCTACCGTACTACTTAAGTTTATGCACCTTGTTGGTAATATACGCTATGAATGATGCCAGTTACTTTTAATTCTTCCTTCGTATAATATGTAATCTTTAGATTTTTTCCCTCAATGCATAGATTGCATATTTTCGTAGATATCTTAATCTTCTCTCCTGTATACTCCATAATCTTTTTATGATTTTCTATACTGATAGAGTTTCTTCCATTAATCGTTACAATCGGTGCTCCTGCAATGATATCCGGAGGTAGCATCAAGTTCTGCGATATAATTTCCAGATAGCTAATACGCTCTGCTTTTCGGTCTTTCTCTTTTTGTTTGCATAAATCATAGAATTCTTTATTTGCTTTGCCTTTATATTTATCATGATTTGATTTCACGGGTTTTTCTTTAAAAAACATGCTATACCTCCCAAACAATCAACACATACTTTCACTATAAGATATGAATATGCTGCTTGTTAGTATTCGTTACGTTTGGGACGATTTTGGGTACTCTTTAAGAAAATTAAGCTCTCGTCGGATGGTTCATTGGATATGTATCTCGAGAATGGATAACGGGATGTAACTAGAGGAGTAGATAGGTAGAGCAACGACATGGATACAGTATTGCCATATTATAGATACAGAGGACATATTATCAGCTCTTATAATGCGAGTTGAATTGGAGATTTGAATTTAATCTTTCAATTTGGAGATTTTAATATAAAAATTCACATAAAGAAGTTATAATCATCAAAACCGCTCCTAGGAACGGTTTTGATGATTATAACATATTGAAAAACATAAATTAAATTAAGAATCATCTGAATTATATACTTGACCAACTTTGCTTTATATCATTTAGCTTACTATTTTTCAATCACTACTCCATAAGATTTCAAAGAAAACAATACATTTATCTTAATATAACCCAAACGTTTGCGCTACATTTAAAACAAATAATACACCATTTCCTGGTTTCTCTATCTCTAAGCATTCACTGATTGATTCCACAATTGCATCGGTTACACTTTCTTCTGATAGAATAAGTACAATTTCTTTTTCAGGTTCAATATCCATATGGAATAATTTTTGAGTCTCATGTACTCCTGAACCTCTAGCATTGATAACGGTTCCACCCTTAGAACCCGCTTTTTGGGCTGCCTCAATCACTTCTTCTGCTTTGCCTTTTTCAACCACTGTGAATATAGAATTATACATTGTTTTTTCTACACCTACTCTTTCTCTATCTTTATTGTAGATACAGCCTCTCGCACCTATAAAATTAGCAACATCAATAATAAAAGCAATACCATGACGTGGTTTATGAAACTCAAATTCCTTATTGATAATATCAGCCGCATTTCGTATCACTGATTTTTCAGCAATTGTAAGGATGATTTCCTTCCTAATATCATTTATCTCTAAAAACTCTAAGATACGGTTTTTAATTGTTCCATTTCCAAGAAAAACGGTGCAACCTGTGATACCATGTTGCTTTGCAACTTTCATTACTTTTCCTGCATGACCATGATTCACAATCATACAAAGGAGTTCGTAATGTCTATTTAAATTTGCATCATCCATCTGCATTAATTCCTTTCTTTTTTGAATTTATCCGATATAAAATACCCAAGATTTGTAATGCAATTAAAGGTGTTAATGCAACCATTGCAATAACTCCGAATCCATCAATTAATACATCTGCCTGTTCAATCGCATCTGCAGCACCTTGCGTAAAGGCCAAGATAAATGTTGCTGTCATTGGACCAGAGGCAACACCACCTGAGTCAAATGCGATACCAACAAATAGTTTAGGGGTAAAAAATGTCATAGCACAAGCTATTATATATCCTGGCAACAAATAATGCCACAACTTTATTTCTGGTGTTAAAATTCGAATAACAGAGAGTGCAACCGCACCACCAACACCGATACATAAGAACAATAACACAGTCTTTCTTTTAACGAAACCACTCGTAACGGTTTCTATCTGACGATTTAATACATATACCGCAGGCTCTGCTAAGATCGTGACTAAACCTAAAACAAATCCTACTATGACAATAATGCTCTTATTCTCTAAAGACGCAAGCTTGTATCCTATCACTGTACCGACTTCCATAAAACCTGCATTTACACCCACCAAGAAAATAACTAACCCTAAAAAGGTATAAATGATTCCTTTAAAAATCTTATGTAGCGATCTTCTTGGTAATTTAAAAGAAATAAATTGAAATACAATAAATATTATTATAATTGGTAGAAGCGCAATCATTACTTCCTTTGCTAATATTGGAAAGATATCTAGAAAAGGACCTAGGAAGCTATTATTAACAACTTCCTCACTAGGAAGGCTTGCAGTTATTTTATCTGTCTTTAATAAAATACTCATAATCATAACGGATAATATAGCTCCGCTAGATGCAATTGCTACCAAGCCGAAACTATCTTTTTCTGATGCTTTACTATCTTTCTTTAAAGCAGAAACACCAATAGCTAAAGCTAATATAAAAGGAACTGTTAATGCTCCGGTAGTCGCACCTGACGCATCAAAAGAGATTGCCAAGAATTCAGCAGAAGTAAAGAATGATAAGCCTAAGATAACCATATATATTGTAATTAAAATCTTATATAACGGAATGTTATATACAATACGTATCAACCCGAGGGCAAGCATAACAGCGATTCCTATGGACACAACGATAAGAATTATCGATTTTGATATAACACCTGAAGTAACAAACTCTACCTGACCAGCCAATATATGTAGATCCGGTTCCGCTACTGATATAAAAAATCCAAGAAGTATACCAGCTACTGCTACTATCCATATCTTCTTACTTTTTACGATTGTTGGTCCCATTAGAGAGCCTATTGGTGTTATTCCGATATCCACCCCCACTAACAGTACTGCCAATCCTATTATAATAAGCAGCCCTCCTAACAAAAATCTTCCGATTACCATTGGTTCAAGAGGTGTCAATGTGAAATTGAGTAATAATACAATTAGTGTAATTGGTAGAACCGAGAACAATGCCTCCCTCATTTTTTCAACTAGCGCATTCAATAGTCTTTCACTTCCTTTCATGAATTTTGAGCTCATAAATAACAGGTAAGCCTCCTAACAATCCAGTTAAGACTGCTAGGGGGCTTATTATCACCATATGCAAGGCAATTTATGTCTCTATATGCTTATATAAACTATATGAACTCTAATTTAATTTTATCATAATTAGATATACACCGAAAGAAAAAAATAACAAATTCGTGTTAATATTCCGTTAAGAAAAGACAAGTATCCATATAATGGATGCTTAAAGCCAAAAAAATACCCCAGTCGTTAGACTGGGGATTCTTGCACATATTATTTAAACTTACGCTTACGAGCAGCTTCAGACTTTTTCTTACGCTTTACGCTTGGTTTCTCGTAATGTTCTCTCTTACGAATCTCCTGCTGGATTCCGGCCTTCGCACAGTTTCTCTTGAATCTGCGGAGAGCGCTGTCTAAGGATTCGTTCTCTTTTACGATTACATTTGACATAGACTCACACCTAACCTCCCTCCAGTTGTGAATTGTGCTTTTACAACTGTTTGGGTATTTTTTGAATAGCACTACAAAGATTATAAAGGTAGACAGCTTAAATGTCAATACCTTTTTGCTATTATTCCGCAAGTTTTTCAATTATTAGCACCTTGCAGTACCACTTTTACGTTGTTATAATAAGCACTTTTTACGAATTTTGTTCCATTTCGCAGTTTTACTTTAAACTATTAAAATAGCTTTAAACAGAGGACTTTATGGCATTATTTAATCTGACCTTCCACAACAGATACCGCTTTTTCTATTGCAGCATCAATTCCAGCAGGATTCTTACCACCTGCCTGTGCCATATTTGGACGTCCACCGCCGCCACCGCCAACTAAAACAGCAACTTCTTTAATTAAGTTACCAGCATGCGCGCCCTTTGCCATAGCTCCATCAGTAGCCATTGCAATTAGGTTAACTTTATCTCCACTCGCAGAAGCTAAAAGAATAACACATTCCCCTAGTTTTTCTTTTAACTGATCTCCAAGGTTACGAAGTCCGTTCATATCAACATCTGTTACTTTGGAAGCTAAGAGTTTCACACCCTTTACTTCTACAACCTGATTCATTACATCGCCTAAAGAATTATTAGCAAGCTTAGCCTTTAACTTTTCATTTTCAGATAACGCAGCCTTTAACTCTTCTTGTAAGCTTTCAATTCTCTTTATTAAGGAAGATGGCTCAGTTTTTGCTACCTTGGCAGCCTCATGAAGTTCTTCTTCCATTGTTTTATAGTATTCAAATACTGCATTCGATGTAATTGCCTCAATACGACGTACTCCTGCTGCAATACCTGCTTCTGATAAAATCTTAAATACAGTAATAGAACCCGTGTTAGCTACATGAGTGCCTCCACATAATTCCTTACTAAAATCACCCATGCTTACTACACGAACGCTATCGCCATACTTCTCACCAAATAATGCCATCGCACCACTCTTCTTAGCATCTTCTACGCTCATTACTTCTGTAATAACTGGTACATTCTTTGCGATTTCATCATTTACCATAGCTTCCACTTTTGCAATCTCTTCTTTTGTTAAAGCAGAGAAATGTGTAAAGTCAAAGCGAAGTCTTTCACTTGTCACATAAGATCCAGCCTGCTCTACGTGAGAACCAAGCACATTACGAAGTGCTTTCTGAAGAAGGTGAGTTGCACTATGGTTCTTACCAATTGCTTTTCTTCTCTCAGAATCAATGGTAAGTGTTACTGTCTCACCAATTTTAAAGCTACCCTTGGTTACAGTACCAACATGACCTACCTTACCACCTTTTAGCTTAATGGTATCTTCTACTTCAAATTCAGCATCCTTTGTTGTAATAAGACCAACATCTGCTGTCTGACCACCCATTGTTGCATAGAATGGTGTTTCATCTACAATAATAGTAGCTGTCTGTCCACCTACAACTTCATCGGTTAACTCAGTTTCAGTAGTAAGAACCGTAATCTTAGAAGTGTGGCTTATTCTATCATAACCAACAAAGTTAGAAGTAATTGCAGGATCAATTTCATCATAAATACTTGCATCGGCACCCATGTAGTTTGTCACTGCACGCGCACTTCTAGCTGTTTCACGCTGAACTTGCATTGCTTTCTTAAAGCCTTCTTCATCAATACTAAAGCCTTTTTCCTCTAAGATTTCTTTTGTTAAATCTAATGGAAATCCATAGGTATCATATAATTTAAATGCATCCTCTCCATTTAAAGTCTTAGTCCCATTAGAAACTAATGCTTCTTCCATCTCAGCTAAGATGCTAAGACCTTGGTCAATTGTCTTATTGAATTTCTCTTCCTCTATTGTCAATACCTTAAGGATATATTCCTTCTTCTCTTCTAATTCTGGATACCCGTCTTTTGATTCTGCAATTACAGTCTTACTAAGCTCTGCAAGGAACTTGCCCTCAATACCTAATAATCTGCCATGTCTTGCTGCTCTACGAAGTAAACGACGTAAAACGTATCCTCTTCCTTCGTTGGATGGAATAATACCATCTGAGGTCATAAAAGTTACAGAACGGATATGATCTGTAATTAAGCGGATAGACATATCCTTCTTTGGATCCACTTTATACTCTGCGTTTGCCATCTTACATACATGGTCACGAATTGCTTTCATCGTATCGATATCAAATAATGTATCAACATCCTGAACTACAACTGCTAAACGCTCAAGACCCATTCCAGTATCGATATTTTTATTCTCTAATTCTTCATAGTTGCCATTACCATCGCTATTGAACTGAGTAAATACATTGTTCCATACTTCGATGTAACGGTCACATTCACATCCTACGGTACAATCCGGACTACCACAACCGTATTTTTCACCACGATCATAGTAAATCTCAGAACATGGACCACAAGGACCTGCACCATGCTCCCAGAAGTTATCTGCTTTACCCATACGGAAAATTCTTTCTGGAGCTATTCCAACTTCTTTATTCCAGATATCAAATGCTTCATCATCTTCTAAATAAATAGAAGGATATAAACGGTCTCCACTAAGACCAACAACCTCAGTTAAGAATTCCCAGGACCAAGCGATTGCTTCCTGCTTAAAATAATCACCAAAAGAGAAGTTACCAAGCATCTCAAAGAAAGTACCATGTCTTGCCGTTTTACCGATATTTTCGATATCACCAGTACGGATACATTTTTGGCAAGTCGTTACACGCTTTCTTGGTGGAATCTCCTGTCCTGTAAAATAAGGCTTTAACGGTGCCATACCGGAGTTAATTAATAATAAGCTCTTATCGTTTTGTGGTACTAAAGAAAAACTATTCAGCTTTAAATGTCCCTTGCTTTCAAAGAAGTCAAGGTACATCTTTCTTAGCTCATTCACACCATATGCTTTCATGGTTTGTCCTCCTGCTAGTTTCTATCGTTTTTAAGAATCATTTCGTAATGACTTCTTTTTATTGTGACTTACCATCACTGTTATGAATCCCAATGATCCTTCATAACATTTTGGTGAGGATACACATTCTTATTTCTTTCGTTATAAAGGTTGTTATTTCAACAACTTCTAAACATACACCAATGATTAATTATAAAGATTATACCGTCTTTTGTCAACTTGAAATCCCCCTGTATATAGGGAATAACCTAATAGTCTATTAATTATTCATGCAATAAAAAAGGCACGATAAGAAATAGCCTGACTATGTCTATCGCAGGGTACTCTCATGTGCCAATTAGACTATATTCTAAAGATTAATTATTTTTCACAGCTACCTGTTTGCTTTTTTCTCATGATCCAATATGCTTTGTACTTGCCCCTTTCTTCTTCTGAAAGATTCGAGTACGCTACATAAGTAATGTTACATGGCAAGAGGCTATGATTACAATGAAGACAATACGCCTTGCTCCGTTTGGATACCAGTCTAAAATTGTAACAGATTGGACAGATGTATACTTTTAACATGGGTATGTCTCCTTTCTAACAATATTAAGTATAATAAAGATGGGATAATTTGTAAACACTTTTAACTCTTATTTCTTACTTCTTTTTTTGTCGATACAAGAATCCCCTCAAAAAGTCAACTTTCTTGCCAACAAAAGTAAACTATGATACAATTCATTGTCCCCCAGCTATGGCAAGTAAAATGCTTGATATGTATCGTCCCACACTCCACAAAAGAAATCGAAAATAATTTTAATAATCATTCCATAAACTCTACCCTGATAAAACGTCTGGCAGATGAATCAAGTGAAATAGAATAAAAAAAAATGCTATATTTTTGCGACTTTATAAAGTCTTTAAAATAAGCACTCCTAATTTATCTCTATTCAATTTCGTTTTAAAATAGCAGCTCGTAGGGGAATCGAACCCCTGTTTCCGCCGTGAGAGGGCGGCGTCTTAACCGCTTGACCAACGAGCCTTACAACATTTTAAATTGTACTATATAATTTTTAAAAAATCAAGTAGTTTTTCAACTTTTTGATTTAACAGCTCGTAGGGGAATCGAACCCCTGTTTCCGCCGTTAGAGGGCGGCGTCTTAACCGCTTGACCAACGAGCCTTGCTACGTTAATTATATTACTACATGGAAACAGAAAATGCAAGTCCTTTTTTTGAATTTTTTGATTTTTTTTAATTTTTTGTACATTATGGTGTCATAATATACAATTTGTGTAAAATACCAAAATATCAACTACTTTCCTTTATTTTAACATAATAAAATTTTAGAGCACAATACAACATTAGGATGGTATCGTAATGAAGAAGATGTATTAAATGAGATAAAAGAGATTCATAATGCAATAAATCGAGGGGAACTTATGTACAGATTAAAATATAATGCTGATGTAGAAATTAAATTCGCAGGAATTAAATTAAAGGACTCTTGATGCTATTTCGTTTATAACAGAAAGAGAAAACTTTTCTTAGTAGTAATTATACATTGACAAAACACAGAATTCTCTAATCCCTGGTATTTCCCCTTAGAGATAAAAAGAGGGCTCCAATCGTAATGGGAGTCCTCTTTATCTTACTCACCGAAAGCGCCAGATTAGGCGGGATCTATATCAGCCAGAACCATATCAGTCCGATAGATGGTATCGATTCTTTACCATAACAGCTGTAAACCACAGGCAAGCTGCATAAAGTAATGTTCACAACTCTAAGGCAAGCATATCGATAATCTTATTTTATAGCATAAAATCCATCAAAGAAATCTGATTCGTCATTGGTAAATCCCCCAATAACCCCAAATCCCCCATAAGATCCACTACTGTACCACTGATTTTACATCTTGTTTTAAAATCATCTCTTGAGAGGAATTTTCCATCCTTTACTGCTTCTACTACCTGATCTGCCGCCTTATCTCCAAGTCCATCAATGGTGCTTAACGCTGGCATTAATTTACCATCTATAATCTGAAAATGATGTGCTTTTGCAGTATAGATATCGATTGGAATGAAGTCAAAACCTCTTGCATACATCTCCTGCACTACCTTCATATCCTTTAAGGTATCTTCTTCCTTCTTCGTCAACTTTTGCGCAGGATCATTTGACCCCATACGGCGCTTATAATCTGCCATATGATACTCCAGCCGTTCCTTACCAAGACACATTAATTCATAGTTAAATGCAGTGGCACGGATACTAAAATAAGCAGCATAATAAGCAAGCGGATAATACACTTTAAAATAAGCAATACGAAACGCCATCATAACATAAGCACAAGCATGCGCCTTTGGGAACATGTACTTAATTCGTTTACAAGACCAGATATACCAATCCGGTACCCCCTTCGCAATCATCGCTTCCTCCATATCCGGAGTAAGCCCTTTTCCTTTACGAACACTTTCCATGATTTTAAATGCTAGTCCATTCTCAACACCCTGACTAATCAGATATGTCATAATATCGTCACGAGTACAAATCGCTGTTGATAGAGTACATTTTCCCTCTGCAATCAAAGTCTGAGTATTATTTAACCATACGTCTGTACCGTGGGATAGACCAGAAATACGAATCATGTCAGAAAAGCTCTGCGGTTTCGTATCACGAAGCATCTGCATAACAAAATCAGTTCCAAGCTCTGGAAGACCAAGACTACCAAGGTCACAGCCCCCGATATCTTCTGGTTTTATTCCTAAAGCTTCGGTAGACTTAAATAATGATATAACCTTCTGATCATCCATGCGAATTGTCTTCGCATCAATCCCTGTCAAATCCTCAAGCATACGAATCATGGTCGGATCATCGTGCCCGAGAATATCTAGTTTTAGTAAGTTATGGTCAATGGAGTGATAGTCAAAGTGAGTCGTTACCGTCTTCGTTGTCATATCATTCGCTGGACGTTGTACTGGAGTAAATGAATAGATTTCTTCTCCTAATGGTAGAACGATAATACCACCAGGATGCTGCCCTGTCGTTCTTCGTACACCGACACAACCTTCCACCAGACGATTAATTTCTGCAACCCTCTTATGCACACTCTTCTCTTCATAATACTTCTTAATGTATCCAAATGCCGTCTTATCCGCCAGCGTACCAATCGTACCAGCACGGAAGGTCTGCCCTTTACCAAAAATAACTTCGGTATAATCATGTGCTTTACTCTGATACTCTCCAGAGAAGTTAAGGTCGATATCTGGTTCCTTATCTCCGTTAAATCCAAGGAACGTTTCGAATGGTATATTATGACCGTCTTTCGCTAATGGTTGACCGCAGACCGGACAGTCACGGTCTGGCATATCACAACCTGAACTCGAACCAAACGCTTTTACTTCCTCTGAATCAAAATCAGAGAAATGACAATTTGGACAGTAATAATGAGCAGGAAGCGGATTTACCTCTGTAATACCAGACATTGTCGCTGCGAAAGAAGAACCAACGGAACCACGGGAGCCAACAAGGTAACCATCTTCATTCGACTTCCAAACAAGTTTTTGCGCAATGATATACATAACGGCGAAACCATTATTGATAATTGATTTTAACTCATGCTCCAATCGATCCGCTACGATTTTGGGAAGATTAGGACCATACATGGAATGCGCTTTTTCATAGCAGATATTTCGTAGTGTCTTATCGGAATCTTCGATAACAGGTGGACATTTGTCGGGACGTACCGGTGATATTTTTTCAATCATATCACAGATTTTATTTGTATTTGTAATAACAACCTCTTCTGCTTTCTCTTTTCCAAGATAGCTAAATTCTTCAAGCATCTCTTCGGTTGTCCTAAAATATAATGGTGCTTGATTATCTGCATCAGAAAATCCTTTGGCCGCCATAATAATACGTCTATAAACCTCATCCTCAGGATTTAGAAAATGTACGTCACAAGTCGCTACTACTGGTTTATTGTATTCCTCCCCTAAGGCTATGATTTTACGATTAATCTCTTTTAACTCCTCTTCTGAGCTAATGTCTATTTTTTCGCTCTCAATCATGAATTGATTGTTACCAAGAGGCTGTATCTCATAATAATCATAGAACTTAGCAAGCCTAATGATTTCTCCTTCGGAAGAGTTTCTTAGAAAGGCTTGGTAAAGTTCACCTGCCTCACACGCAGAGCCAATTAATAAACCTTCTCTATATTTCGTAAGCACCGACTTTGGTATCCTTGGGCGGCGTTGAAAATAATCGATGTGTGAATAGCTAACCATTCGATATAGGTTTACTCGTCCAATATCATTTTGACACAGGATGATTGCATGGTAGGTAGGCATCTTCTTAATGACATCTGCAGTAACCTCTTCGGCTTTATTCATCTGGGCTAAAGTTTCTATGCCACGTTCACGAAGCATTTCCAAAAACTTTATATAGATTTCTGCAGTACATTCCGCATCATCTACCGCACGATGGTGATTTTCTAAGGAGATATTGAATTCCTTTGCTACGGTATCCAATTTGAAATTTTTTAAATGTTTTAACAAGATTCTAGCTAATCCCACCGTATCCACCGAAGTTACTTTTATTGGTGAATTTAAAAATTCTGCTTTCTTTGTAATAAAGCCAATATCAAAAGAGGCATTGTGCGCCACTAAATAACAACCCTCACAAAACTTTATAAATTCTGGAAGTATCTCTTCGATGGTTCTAGAACCGATTACCATCTCATCTGTAATGCTTGTTAACTTCTGTATCTCGTATGGAATCGGTACTTCAGGATTAATAAATGTGGAGAATCTATCAACAATGACACCGTTTTGTATTTTTACAGCACCTATCTCAATGATCTTATCTTTTACCGAACTAAAACCAGTAGTCTCAATATCAAAAACTACACAAGTATCTTTCATACTTTGTCCTTGATCTCCCTGTACAATATCCTTCATATCATCTACGACATAGGCTTCCATTCCATAGATAATTTTGAAGTCCTTTGCACGCTGCATCTTCTCTTCATCATCCTTATAGTCTTTCGGGTTAATTGCATGAGAAGCTTCCGGGAAAGCCTGAACCACTCCGTGATCGGTAATCGCAACTGCTTTATGCCCCCATTCGAAGGCCGTTTTAACAAGATCTTTTGGATCTACTACTGCATCCATATCACTCATCATCGTATGAGCATGTAATTCTACACGTTTATTTTCTGAACGGTCAACTCTCTTTTCTATAAAACTAGGTATTTTTTTGATTCCAATAATCGAATTTAATGTAATTTCACGACTATACGTATCATAAAGTGCCATCCCTTTTATTCGAATGAATATACCTTTTTTAACTTGACTACGAACGTCTTCGATCTCATCAGCTCGAACGAATATTTTAGCTGAAATTGTATCAGTGAAATCAGTAACATTAAAGGAAAGTAAGAACTTCTCATTTCGCAGCTCTCTTTCTTCTGTGGACAGAATCTTTCCACGGACTACAACTTCTCCGATTTCCTCTTGAATATCCTTAATTGGTATAGAATCTCCTTCAAACGGTCTACCATAAATAATATCAGGATCATCCGGAAGCTTTTTCTTGTAACCTTTTGCCTTATCGTAAGCAGTATTTTTCCTTTCCGATGGTGAGAATTTATCTTCTTTTGTTTTCTTTTCTTCCTTCTTCTCAAATGCTTTCGTTTCTGAGTTACTTCCTGAACCATCCTTACCAGTTTGATTATGACTTGGGTTTGAAGAAGACAACTCAAATGGTACCTCAGCACGTATCTCATCGTTTACTTCTTGGCTTGTTTCCATCGATACACTCACATTTTGCTTTATGCTCTCTCTTCGTATCTGTGGGTACTCCTCTTCTTTATCATCCTCTATCAGTTCATAAAACTCAAATTGGATCACCGATGGGATACAAAATCGTTCTTCAAATAAAGGCTCTAAAAACACTTTAATTTCTTCCGATTTTTTTTGATTCAAGAAGGTATCTGGAAGCTTTATTATCATTTTGTTAGCATCAAAAGATATCTCTGCCATACGTAGTATGTTATAATTCATGATACTACTGTCATTTAGTTCTTCCAAAATACTATCGCAGTGCATATTCCATAAAGATTCTGGATTATATTGTGAAGAAAGTTGATAGTTTTCTATCAACTTCACTCGGCTTTTGGTCGATGAAAAAAGCTGCTTTTGCAGCTTCGCTTCCATCATTTTTATTTGTTTCCTACTAATCAGATGTGTACTCTGTATGTAGATATGAACATTTCCATTATTCTTTGATACCAACGCTTTTAATACGCTGATATCAGAGAATAACTCATACAATTCTTTTTCTACATTCAGTGTATCAAACACTTCAAAAAATAACATAATTACTCCCGTCTACGCGCCTTAGCACGCATACAAATAAGGATGTTGAAAAAATAGTTGTATAATCAAAACTAACATCCATTTAGCGTTCTGCGTCTTATTCACTATCCTCATTCTGAATATTAAACTGTTCGTCAATAAGCTATAAACAAGAAAAAGCACGCTTAGCGAACTTTTTCTTGTCATTAACTATATGGGGAATAAGTTAACCAATTTCCTCTACTTTTTATTGAGAAGATAAAGCCAACCAATATCCCCCACTTATTTCTATTGAGAAGATAAAGCCAACCAACTTCTACACATATTTCTATTGATTATAGAAAGCTATCCAATTCCTTCTTAAGCTCTTCTAACAAAGATTCCTCTGGCACTGTACGAATAACTTCTCCTTTTTTAATAATGCAACCAACACCTTTGCCGCCTGCTACACCGAGATCCGCTTCTTTTGCCTCTCCTGGTCCATTCACAGCGCATCCCATGACTGCAACCTTAATATCCAAATCATAACTGCTTACTAAATCTTCCACTTGTTTTGCAAGACCAATCAAATCAATTTGAGTACGTCCGCAGGTCGGGCATGAAACAACTTCTATACCGCCTTGTCGCAACCCTAATGTTTTTAATATAATCTTTGCTGACCGAACCTCTTCGAGTGGTTGATCTGTTAAGGAAACTCGTATGGTGTCACCAATTCCTTGATTGAGAATCAAACCAAGGCCTATTGCTGATTTGATGTTTCCTGCTACGATAGAACCTGACTCAGTAATTCCAACATGCAATGGATAATTTGTCTTTTGAGCAATTAATTCATGCGCTTTTACACACATAAGCACATCAGAGGACTTTATACTAATTACCAAGTTATCATAACCTAATTTTTCAATAAGATGAACTTTATCAAGCGCACTCTCTACTAATCCTTCTGCCGTTACATGTCCATACTTTTCTACAATATGTTTTTCTAAGGAACCAGAGTTTACTCCAACACGGATTGGAATATTACGTTCCTTCGCTACATCAATCACTGCCTTTACTCGTTCTATATCTCCAATGTTTCCAGGATTAATACGAATCTTATCTGCTCCACTCTCCATGGCAGCAATCGCTAAACGATAATCAAAATGAATGTCCGCAACCAAAGGAATATGAATCTTTTTCTTAATTTCCCTCAGTGCTCCTGCTGCTTCCATCGTTGGAACAGCACAGCGAATGATATCGCAACCTGCTTCCTCAAGTTCTAAGATCTGATTTACCGTTGAGGCAATATCCTCTGTTTTCGTATTTGTCATAGATTGAATTAAGACAGGATTTCCTCCTCCAATCTGTCGATTTCCAATTGTAATTACTTTTGTTTTATCGCGATACATAATATCCTCTTTTCTAACTAAGACCTCGAATCACAACTACATTCACATTTCATATTTCCTAAAGAACCTTATCAATGTAAATCTATATAGAATAATTTTGAACCTTACCCTATATCATTAATGCAATTAAAACAACTTAAGAAATCATAGTAATAATATTATTGTCTACTCAAATCCTAGAAAAAAACATTCTTAATATCATTAAAGAATAAGAACACCATTAATATCATCAAAGCAACAAAACCTAGCATGTGAACAAAGCCTTCTTTTTCTCTGTCCAGTGGCTTTCCACGAACTGCCTCAATGATTAAGAATATCAATCTACCTCCATCCAGCGCTGGAATAGGGAGGAGATTCATTACTCCAAGGTTTGCACTTAATAAGATCCCCCAGTTAAATAGTAAGATAATTACATTCTTAATACCGATGTCTTCTTTTGCTTCTACTACATTACCAAGCTCGCTGACAATACGAACCGGTCCTCCCAGTTCATCTGCTCCTACTTTACCAGTAATTAGCTGACCAAGACTTTTTACTGTCGTTTCGATCCAGTAACGAACTTCTGAAATACTATAGCGGACAACTCCAAAAACGCCTGTCTTTTCATATCCTTGATTATAGTTAAATCCTATGGTATACCACTCTGTCATACGTGGGGTAACCTCAACGGTATCTGAATTTCCGTTGTGTGTATAAGTAACTGTAAGCGGGGTTCCATCCAGTGGATGACTTTCCAGATAAGAACTTAGATCAGCACTTGTCTTAATCTCTGTTCCATTCACCGCTGTTATGATGTCACCATTCTTAATCCCTGCATCTTTAAATGCAGAATCATTTAACAAAGTAATCTGAGCTTCCCCTTGAGAGTCTGGCGAATAAGATATACCCAACATATAGCGTTTATCAACGTCTGGAACTAAAGTAGTCGATAACTTTTCCCCATTTCTCTTAAATTTAACAGTGATTGGACTCTGTGTCTTAAGAGGATTAAAATCAAAATGCGTTGTAATATCCCTTGCAAATACAACATTTTCACCATCAATTTCGGTAATGATATCACCAACTAAAAGACCTGCATTAGCACCAGCACTGCCCTCAGGAACATCAACAACACGAGCTGGATCATATCCTACCATTCCAACTACAAATAATGCAAGGAAAAACGCTAAGATAAAGTTAAATAACGGTCCTGCAAATATCGTTGAGATACGCGCCCAAACACTTTTATTATTGAACGCTCCTTCATTATCGTTTAGTTCATCCTCTCCAAGCATCATACAAGAGCCACCGATTGGAAACAGCTTTAACGAATACCTTGTTCCATGATACACTTTGCTAAAAAGACGAGGTCCCATACCCAGGGAAAACTCCGTCACCACAATACCATTCTTCTTCGCCAACAAAAAGTGTCCCAGTTCATGGAACGTTATGATGACTCCGAATATTAATAATGCTACAATTATTTTCATCCAGTAAATTTCCTTTCTTTAGCATGTGGGCAACCTGTCAGATCTGATAATTAGCCTTCACACACTCTCTTTCTATAAAATCATATGTTTCCTGTTCCACATTCAGAATTTCATCTAAGGAAGGTTCCTTCACTATCGACACATTCTCCATTGCTTTTTCTATCAATGCAGTAATCGAAAGGAAAGATATTTCACGTTTTAAAAATTTTGCAACCGCAAGCTCATTGGCTGCATTAAATACAGTTGGGACACTATGCCCTTCCTTCATCGCTTCATATGCCAAACGTAAGCCAGGCAGGTGATTGATATTTGGCTTTTCAAAAGTTATCTGGCCAATATCAAAAAAATCCAAACGTTTCCCCGGAAGATATCTTCTCTTATCAGGATAATAAAGTGCATACTGTATCGGTAATTTCATATCCGGAGTACCAAGTTGCGCTATAATTCCTCCATCTTCATACTCCACAGCAGAATGAATAATACTTTGTGGCTGGATTACAACTTCAATTTTATCCAGTGGCTCGTGAAATAGCCAGTGTGCCTCCATCACTTCAAGACCTTTATTTACCATAGTCGCTGAATCTATCGTAATTTTTCTGCCCATTTCCCAGTTTGGATGTTTCAGTGCATCTTCCACCTTCACATATTTAAGCTCCTCAAGGGTTTTCCCACGAAATGGTCCACCAGAAGCAGTTAATATAATTCGACTGACAGTTGATGATTCATTGCCCTGAAGACATTGAAAGATAGCGGAATGTTCACTATCTACAGGTAATAAATTTACATTATGCTTCTTTACCAAAGGCATTATTAAATGCCCTGCGGTTACCAACGTTTCTTTATTTGCAAAGGCAATATCTTTTCCCTTTAAGATTGCCTCCATTACTGGTTTGATTCCTATCATACCAACAACAGCGCTTACTATCATATCAGCACTATCTTCCGTAGCGCAAGCGATAAGACCTTCCATTCCTGCTTCCACAATAACATCTAAGTCAGAAATCCTGTTCTTTAGTTCTTGTGCTTTCTCCCTATCATATACGCAAACAAGTTTCGGATGGAACTCTCTGATTTGTTCTTCTAATAATGTGATATTAGAAGACGCGGCAAGTGCAGATACTTGCAAGTCCTTATTATTTCGTACCACCTCTAAGGTCTGTGTGCCAATAGAACCGGTAGATCCCAAAACTGATATAATTTTCATAGTAACTCCTAACTATGCACCATAGTGCACATACTTATCAAGATGCTGAAAGTTTTCCATCACCTTAGATCCTAAGTATAGAAACTGATACCTATAGAATCTTGCGTTTTATCATTATAACACTTGAAGTAGGTAATATACAATCGGTGCAGTAAAAATAATACTGTCAAATCGGTCCAATATTCCACCATGCCCAGGGATTAATTTTCCATAATCTTTTACTTCATGGTTACGTTTTATAGCAGAAGCTGCTAAATCACCTATCGTAGATATCACTGCGGAACACCCACCAATAATTGCGAAACTTAATTGAGGATTTTTAATCGAGGTTAGTTCCCCTTTTAAAATGGTTGCAAATAAAAAACCAATCAAAGCGGCTCCGAGAATACCACCAAATAATCCTTCTACCGATTTCTTTGGGCTTAAGACTGGAGCCATCTTATGCTTTCCAATCTTTCTACCTACAAGGTACGCACATGTATCTGCACCCCAAGCTCCAATAAAGATCATCCATACAAGTAGAAAACCATTCTCTAATATTCTAACCCTGTATATAAAAGATAGCATGATGCCAACATAGATGAGACCAAAATATACTAAAGTTACCTGGTCTGAATGAAACTTAGGAAAGGAGAATACATATACACCCATTAACACCAACAAGAATCCAATGAGTAAAGGAAAAATTAATTCTGTTTTATTAAAATACACTACCATATAAAAGAGTATACAAAAAATATATCCTGTGAAAGCCAAAATACTCTTATTCATCTTAAGCACTCGGTATAACTCCATCATGCCTATTAATGATATCGCAAGAAGTAATGCAAACAATACTTCTCCACCTATAACCATCGCTGCTACCGTAATCAACATTAAGATACAGGAACTACGAAATCGTATCAAAAAAGATTGATCCTTCATTATAACCTCTATTCTAGCGCTTTCGCACCTTTTAGTATTGTAAGTACTTTTTTATACCTCATTAATTTATCTCGTAAAAACTCCTATTTCAGCCCACTCCACCGTATCTACGTTCTCTGCCATTATAGAACTCTATTGCTTTCATAAGCTCTGCCTTATTAAAATCTGGCCATAAGACATCAGTAAAATAAAACTCAGAATAAGCAAGTTGCCATAATAAAAAATTAGACAAACGCTGCTCACCACTGGTGCGAATTAATAAATCCGGTGCAGGAATTCCTTTGGTATCCAAATAATTCTCATATACTTCTGTATTTAAATCCTCAATGGATAATTTTCCATCTTTTACATCCTGTGCTATTTTTCTCGTTGTACGTAAGATTTCATCCTGTCCACCATAATTTAAGGCAACTTGAAAACACAATCCCGTATTGCTCGCACTAACTTCCTCAAGCTTTACAATCGTATCCTGTAAGGATTGCTCTAATCTAGTTATATCACCGATGACATGTACTCTCATATTATTCTTTTTGCTTTTACTTAAACACTCAGATAAAAAGTCTTTTAGTAATTTCATTAGAGTATCTATTTCTGATTGTGGTCTTGACCAATTTTCTGTAGAAAAAGCATATACCGTTACGTACTTAACACCAAGGTTATAAGACTCTCTACATATCTCCTCTACAATTTTACTTCCTTGCTTATGCCCATAATTACGTGGCATCATTCTTTTTTTCGCCCAACGGCCATTCCCATCCATAATGATGGCTATATGATTTGGAATCTTTAATCCTTTTAATTCTGTATTCATTAACCCCTATGCCTACCTTCCTTTCGATTGCAGCAAATTACTTGCAGTCATCTTGATTTTTTTATTTTTGGCATATATGCTCATAAATAAAAGCTATCGTTGTATTGGAATTACAATATAAAATAGGACGTATGGACCTTAAAAAGTCTTATACGTCCTATATGATAGCTTATCGAAATCTATTGCAGATTCCGGGCACTGATTGCACCGTAAATCCGAATATGATTAAACAGTAAGAATCTCTTTCGACTTATCTTCCATTGCCTTGTCAACCTCAGCAACGAACTTATCTGTAATCTTTTGAATTTCATCTTCGATTTGCTTTTGCTCATCTTCAGAGATTTCATTTGCTTTTGCAAGCTTCTTAATTGCGTCATTCGCATCACGACGAACATTACGAATTGCAACTTTAGTATTCTCAGCCTTTTTCTTAACATCCTTAACAAGGTCTTTTCTGCGTTCCTCAGTTAATTCTGGAAAAACAAGACGAATTACTTTTCCATCATTGCTTGGTGTTAACCCAAGGTCAGAAGCTAAAATAGCTTTTTCTATTTCCTTAATTAACTTTGATTCCCATGGCTGAATCTGAATGATTCTCGCTTCAGGAACAGAAACATTTGCTACTGCTTGAATTGCGGATGGTGTTCCATAATAATCTACTCTTAACTTATCAAGTAAATGTGGATTTGCTCTACCAGCTCTAATTGCTACATACTCTTCCTTTAGCGTATCTAAAGACTTCTGCATCTTACCTTCAAAAGGTTTAATTTTTTCATTCATAAAAAAGACCTCCTACTATTTTCAATCCATTGTACCAAAATTTATTCTACTGTTACCACAGTTCCTGTACAATTTCCCTTTACATTATTGACAATACTGTTCTCCTCATTAAGAGAAAATACAAGTAATGACTTCTTATTTTCCATACACATAACAGTAGCTGTTAAATCCATGATTGCCAGTTTTTTATCAAGTAATACCTGATAGGAAACCGTATCGTATTTCTTTGCATTCGGATTTGCTTTTGGATCACTATCATAAACTCCATCCACTGCTCTAGCCATTAAGATGACATCTGTCTCTAATTCGATTGCACGAAGTGCTGTTGCAGTATCTGTTGAAAAATACGGATGACCTGTTCCACCAGCAAGGAAGATAACCTGATTCTTTTCTAAGCATTCCACTGCTTTATCCTTACTAAACAGCTCTGTCATACTTCCACACTGAAATGGTGTAAATACTTTTGTTTCCATACCCACATAGCGGAAAATATCCGATACATAAATACAGTTCATTACCGTTGCAAGCATTCCAATTTGATCAGCTTTCGTACGGTCAATGGTCTCGCTGCTACGTCCACGCCAGAAGTTTCCTCCTCCGATCACGATTGCCACTTCAATACCATCGTCAACTAATTGCTTCACCTGCTTTGCTACACCAATACAGGTTGCTTCATCAAAGCCTGTCTTCTTATCCCCAGCAAGTGCTTCCCCACTGAGCTTTAATAATACTCTATTATAGGATTTCATATTATGCTACCTCTCATGTCTTTGTTATACACATCGATGATTTCGCATGCGATTTTCTACTGTTCCCAAACAGTCACAGCAATTTTACCATATTTGAGAGTAGATTTCTACCCTGTTCTATGGAGAAACCTTATTTTTCTTTAAATACGTCTTCGACATCCATAGAAGCATAAGCTAAGGAAATGAATCCTTCCAAAACAGCACCATTATTCATCTGCATGGATCTAGCTTTCACATTCCCTTTTACTACTGCTGTTGCATCTAGTAGAACTGGTCCATTAATATCAACCTCTCCTTTAACAGCACCTGCAATCTGACCAGAACTAGCAGTTACATCGCCAATCACTACAGTACCCGGTTCTATTTTAATATTTCCTTCACTACTTACACTACCTTCTAATCGTTTGGAATTGATTTCAATCTCAGAAGCAATAGAGTTACCAATGATTCGTCCAGTAATCGATAATTTCCCTTGGCATTCAATATCACCAATTACCGTACCCATTATATCTAAGGAGCAATCTGAGACTATACTACCATTAATCGTTGTACCTTTCGAAATAATCGTAACTGCATCCTTATCATTTGGGGATAACTCTCTCTTAGGTTGCATGGTATTTCCATCTTTCTCCGTCGGTGCTTTTTCTTCTTCATTCAATAACGTGTCCAATAATTCTTCATCAACAACGCTCTCTTCAAAATCTACCATGGTATTCTCTCCATCTCCAGTTTCTTTCAATTCCTTTATTTCTTCCTTTATTTCTTCCTTTATTTCTTCCTCTTTTTCTACCTTTATTTCTTCCTCTTTTTCCTTCTCTTTGTCAGAGGATTCACGTTCTACATTTTGTGTTTGCTCATTTTGGTTTTCCATATGTACGCCTAACGGTTCTTCTCCTAATAAAGCAGCTTCTGAATTTAGCAATTCTTCTGTCGCATTCATGATTTCCTGATATATCTCATCTTCCGATAGTTCTAGATTAGATTCCTCTAAGATAAAGTCATTTGACTTCTCTTCTACAGGATCTTCCACTAAGACATCTTCTGTGACAACAGGAGTTTCCTCCTCGATATTTAGCCTATCGAAGATTTCCTCTTGCTTTTCCTTATCCGATTCACTACTAGACTTTTTGCGGTCCTTATTGAAATCTTTAAAGAAACCCATTCTTACACGACCTCCATTATGTTTCATTCGTTCTCTGCCTTCTTCCGTTTTTTACATTACAGCACAGAATTCTACCAAATACATCTTATTCTATATTAATCAACTTCGAGAAATTTGTAAAGTAGAATCTGAAAAATTGGAGTCCTATCCTAATGAAAGTTCTACAATATACCTCATAAAATTGAGTAAAAATTAGATAATTTCTCACAAAATAACAGGAATAGTATAAATTATCCATTCCTGTTTCTTATTCTACTCTTTTGTTATTAATTGATATCCCTTCTCGTCTCGAGATAAGATTTTTTCGGATATCATATCTCTTCTTAACGTACAAAAATCATCATGATAATCCGCAATGGTAATATTTACTTCTCTCTCCGTATAAAGCTTCCCTGGTTCAAATGCCTTTGCTATCTCTTCTAAAATAATTCGTTCTTTCTTCCTCTGAACAGGAATTGACTTTAATTTTCCATACTCAAAGAAACTTTCAATCACCTTCTTACGATATTGCTCTTCTCGTTCTTCTTGAACTTCTTTCTCACTAGATTCTTCTTTTATAATATCTAGTGTTTTTGCGTTTAAGATGTTTTCTTTTAATGAATATATCGTATAATATTGATCTTTCTTAGAATTTACTACACCTGCATCTTCTAATTTTTTTAAATGGAATGATATTGTTGGTGGTGTCAGATTAAGACGCTTGGCCAAAAGCTCCACATACATTGGCTGCTCCGCCAAAGATTTTAGTATCATCAATCTGGATTTATCTGCCAATGATTTGAATAATTTAATTGCATCATTTTCTGTCATATATGCTCCTTTAGAATCCTATCTTCTATTTCTTATTTCTTATTTCTATATTCTTATTTCCTATATTGGCTATTTCTTATTTACTATATTTTTTATCTACTTCACTATTTCCTTACTAATTTCTTATTTAAATTCTACTGATAATTTCTTTATCCTATATTAAACTCAGCTACCAGATTAATACAGTGCTATAAACTGTTCTTCTAATTCCTTTGCTACCTGTAATTTTAACTCTTCGATCACTATATTTGCAACATCATTATGCCTCTTGGCAAGTTCAAGGCGAGCTATCCAATTCTTTGGAATAGTTTCGAAACGATTTGTAAAGTCCGCTTTTAATCTCAGTAGTTTCTCCTCTTCTGATACAGATAATTTTTCAAGTTGATTCACATGGGCTTTAAATAATACCTCAAATATGTCGCAAATGTTCTCTTTTATTTTTTCATGATCTGCTTCGTCCTTACGATTATCTTTTTTTAAGTTTTCATATTGTTCTGTACATTGTTTCTTTTTATCTTCAATAAATCCACAATATTGTAGTGTTAATTCCTTTATTGTCATTGTAGTTCCTCCTTAAAATATGTTTTCTTTGATTATATCAATATAATTATATTTAGTCAATTTGATTTTATATTCATCTATTTAGTTTTTTGTAATAAATTATGTATTAACACCTTTTCTACTAACTTTATTTCCAAATGTATCTTATCAATTTAGTAACCTCTCATAAAAAAAGACAAACAAAAGAACCGAAATTCCTTTATTTGTCCTTAATTTATGGCATCTATGAATCTATACCTTATTACTATTGCTCTTCTTTCGCATCATATTTCCCAACAGAACCCATATATACAACAAATTCATTTTCTTTCTCATTCGACGGATCTGTATCTAATCCTAACAAAGCATCTGCCAATGCTTGATCATACGCGCCAATACCACAAGTACCACAGCCAATTGCCGTACAAGCCAAGTATAAATTTTGTCCTACGTGTCCTATATCGATTAAACAATATTTTTGAGCCTTGTTTGTATAACGCCACTCACTACGATAAGGGATTACGGTCCATACAAAAGTAACTGCGCAGGTTCCCACAAAAGTTTGTCCACAGCACGCCTCTGACACCCTATCCATTTGATTTTCAAGAGAACCTAAGAATTCCAACCTATGTTCAGTCGCTACATAATGATATCTGCCAGGTTCTAGCCCCTCCACATTATTTACAAAGAGATACGTTTCAAATGGATGTCTTGCTCCAGCGGATGGAACCGTACGAAGAGTAGCTTTATTCTTTTTTCCTATGACAGTTTTAACACCTTGTGTTGTCCAAAGCAAAAATGAAAGCTCCTTCAATGTTATCGGTTGCTTATTGTAAAGTCTTCTGCTAGTTCTTTGATTCATAATATCTAAAAAGCTATTGTTGATAACCACATCTTCAAAATCTTTAGGTAAACTAATTGACTTTGCGCTGACATAAGCCTTATCCAACGCTGGTTGTGGTAAACCTTGCTGTTGATCGGATGTTGTCTCTTCATCCAGTGCCGTATATGCTTTCATAACTTCTCTTAAATCAATAATATCCATCTTCTTATCCTAGCAGTTGTTAAAGCGGATATTCGCAATCCACTTACGCTACTTTCTCATAACTTAATTACTACTTCATGGCAATTAGGTTAAATTCCTGCTTTTCTCCTTTTTAATTTTATGTAGCATCCTTATTTATTTCATTGTTTTATGCTGTAATGATAAAATCCTTCCTCTGTATGCTTTCGCAGATTCTTCCTTATTATTCTGTGATTTCTATCAGATTTCCATCTGGATCTTTCACAACCGCCTCATAGTAATGATCCCCAGTCACTCTTGGCTCTGACATAATAGAATAACCATCTCCTCTTAATCTTAAGACAAGTTCATCCACCTTCTTACGATTTCCAACAGAAATAGCAATGTGATGTATACCATTAGCTAACAAATCATTCGATTCTGCTAACTCATCTAACGTCATAAGTTCAATTCTCGTTCCTTCTCCAAAGGATAGAAAATAACTCTCAAATCCTAGGTTTCGCTTGCTTTGGTATTTCTCATTACTTGTCATACCAAAGTAGCTCTCATAAAATGCCCGCAAACGTTCCAAGTCTTTTGTATAAATACCAATATGAGCTAGCATCTAGTTCCACCCTTTCTTTAGACTATTAGAGACTCTCATTTAAAAGCAAACTTTTTTCAGTTATATTGAGAAACTATTTGTATTCTTTCATAAATTAGGTTTCTAATTGAGTAACTTTCCCTCTTATCATCTATTTATACAATAACATAGTCTATAAATGAAATACAATACGAAAAAGTAAGGTAATCTCAAAGTATTGTTATGTTCAACGATACCGCACTCATTTAAATGAAGTCAAATGAATTTGGTTTATTTAGTCTTATATCTAATCTATTAGCCCGTTAATGTCATAAAATGTTAATCTAGCCAATCGACACCGACGCTAAATATAACTTAAAACATATCAAAAATGGACCCTATAAGATAGAGTCAGTTAAATTTGAGGAATATCCTCTTTTTTTAACTGTCTTTCTTATAGGGTCTATTTTACCATAGTCTCTTTTCATTAAATATTCAGTTTAAATTGTGTTTTATCTCGTTTTCTTAGTATTTACTCATATCTAACGTAGTCTACTTCCACATAGCCTCCGCCATTCACTGTATTGTCATGATTACTAAAGACACCATTCTTAACGCCTACCCATCTTCCTGCTTTTGCATGGATGGTAAACGCTTCCTTATATTCCTCTCCATCAAGACTATAAGACATTGTGATTGTCTCCTGAGGAACATGCTTTACTGGAATATCCATTTCCATATTATCTAAATAACCAACGCACTTCACTTCATATTTAAAGAATACAATCTTTTCCTTATCTTTAAAATCGCTTTCTGCTAATGGAATACTTACTTTGTTCTGATCTGCATAGGAAACATCACAATCAAAGTTCTGAACTCCTGTAATTTTCTCGATCGCATAGGAACCATTCTTTTTACTGACTGCCATGGCACTATATTCCATACCTAAGGATACAATACCTGCAGTATCTCCATCCTGTAATCCTGCAAAACTCATCTTAGTGATACAAGAAAATTCAGGTGCTGGCCACTTCTGTAACAGAAGGTTGCGATAATCACAGACCGGACGTAATGGTACAGAAGATACCGCATTCAATTTAATCTTTGAATTGCCTAATTCATACCAACCGTTTTCAGGATTAGCATTCCACTGCCACTGTAAGCCAAGACTACTGCCTTCAAATTCATCCGTAGTATCTGGTTCGCATACTGGATATAGTGGATTGTTTTTCAGCTCTTCCTCTGTCTTTCCGATATTCGGTTTCTTATATTCCATGACTGGTTCTCCGTAGTCATTTTCTTCTTTATTTACACCAATGATTGGCCATTCATTCTCCCAATGCATAGGTTGAAGGTGAACGATTCTCCCTGCTGCATAAACATCTTGAAAATGTAAGAACCAATCCTCTCCTGTTACTGTATCCACCCAAGCTCCTTGGTGAGGTCCATTCACAAGAGTATCTCCTTGTCTCATCACAATCTTATGTTCATAAGGGCCAAATACATTCTTGGAGCGAAGAACTAACTGCCAACCCGTCTTTACACCACCTGCTGGTGCAAATATATAATACCAACCATTTTTCTTATACATTTTAGGACCTTCGGTAGTAACATTACCATTGGTATCACCATCGAAAATTCTAACTTCTTCTCCGATAAGCCCCATACCATCCGGTTGCATTTCCACCATATGAAGAACACTCTTATATCCAATACGACTCTTTGCAACACCTGCAACAAGATATGCTTTACCATCTTCATCCCAGAATGGACATGGATCAATCCAACCTGCACCTGGTCTGATATTCACAGGCTCGCTCCACTTTCCAAATGGGTCTTTTGTTGTTGTCATGTAGATACCTTCATCTGGCATTGGAAAACACACATAATAAGTACCTTCATGATATCTGATTGCTGGTGCCCACACACCACATCCATGCATTGGATTTCTGTACCTGAACTCTGGAACTTTATCTAATACATAATTCACAACTTTCCAATTCACGAGATCCTTAGAATGCAGTAAGGGTAACGCTGGCGCATTACAAAAACTCGACGCTATCATAAAATAATCGTCCCCTACTCTAATTGCATCTGGATCAGAATAATCCGCATAAAGGATTGGATTCCTATAGTTACCATTTTCTAAATCTGCTATCCACATAAAAGTCCTCCATAGTTGCTTACGTATAATTAATTTACTCACTATACTATATTACACTATTGTAGTTAAATTTTCTATAGTTGTTGCAAATATTTGATAGAATCATAAAAAATTAGTAGTATTGTACAGTAAAAATGTGACTTGTCTACACCCTTTAGTAACTGTGAATTATTTTCAGCGAAACTTATATTTGATGTTCTAAATTCTCATAGAACAAAGTGGCTTCGCCACTTAGGCTTATCAAGTCTTATACTTAGAAGCGAAGGTACTTTGTCGCGCCGAACCCATAGGGTGAGTGCGCATCCCTCGGAGAGTTTTTAATAGATAGGAAATTGCGTTGCAATTTCCTATCTATTAAAAAGAGCTTCTGCTACTCACTGTCTACAGGCAGCGAAAAACATAAGCCCTAATATATCTATCTAACTTTTTAAATCCATATATTTTGATACTTTGATATGATGGTCGGATAAATACTTTTTAATTTTATTTCTTGTTTTCGCAGTACTTCCGCTCCCTGAGAGGAAAAATAATTCCACTTCTTTTCCAGACGGTATCATATCAATCATACTATTAAATGCTGGTGCAGGATATCCTGCCCAAATTGGTGCTCCAATCAAGATACGTTCGTATTTTGTAAAGTCGATATTAACCTCATCAATCTTAGTACTACTTTGTTTTCTTGCTTGTACACACCCTTTTAAGTAAGCATTCCATTTGGATCTTTTCTTAGATTCCTTTATTTCCACTGAATCAGCATTGTTCTTTTTGGCTTGTTTCTCAGCCATCTCTTTCGTATGTCCGGTAAATGAGTAATACATTACAAGCGTCTTTGCATTTGTTTTCATCTTTGAGTTACGCTTCCTTTCATACAGATTCCTATTTTTGTATTTCTACACGATAGCCGTTTCCATCGAACACATTTTCGCCAGATATGATTTGCTTTCTCACTATAACTTAATTATGTATTTCGTGTTACTACCTATTCATAACCTACTAATAAAGCTTCCTTATTATCTGAATGGGTAAATGCACATTTCTTAACTAGTAAGTGTTTCCACCTTTAAATATGACGGAAACTACCTTCGCAAGTTAACAGCATATAACTATCTTTTTTCATTTTATTACGAATTGCCCCTTTGTCAAGTGGTATTTACTTAATAATAAGCAATCCATATCATATACTTGTTATAATCAGATATATGGGTATATTTACATACATAAGTTTGTGGTTGTAGCCAATATTCAAATTTGTAGCGTGAAAGAGATATCTTTCACGCTACACCAGATTCTTTCTTGTATCTTATTTTTATCAAATCAGTATGTACTCAAAAATTCATCCGTAAAAATGGCATCCAGATACCTCTCCGGCTGCTTCATAAATTCAGAAAAGGATACTGGAAATTCTCCATACCAGTCATGCTCATCCTCAAAGTAGGAAAGGCATTTTTTCTTAGTATTCCAAAATAAACTAATTCCCGGATAATCTCCAACCGCTTGTGTCAGTAATATTCCCTTACGCATACCAAAATGACTGTCTATCAGATCTTCTAATGGCAAAAAAATTATATATTGAATTGCATTTTTCTTTGAGAAATCCAGTCTTAGCTCTCCCTTTAATAAAAATTTTTTTATCTCTGCCGGAAGTTTTTTTAAAATCTTATCCGTATCTCACCGTTCTCCTCTCAGTAGGAGTGCATTCTTTGGCTTTCCTAATTTCAAAGCCATCTCAAAAGGTAGTTTTTTCGTTAAGCTCGGAATATTAGGATCTGCCCCTCTCTCTAATAAATAATGAATCATCTTTTCATCACTAAACATACCTGCCTCTGCTATCAAAGTATCACCGGTAGCATTAACAACTGTTTTTTTTCTGTTGTTAATATCAAATCCGTTATCTAAAAGTATGGCAAGTGTTTCATAATCACTATTACGTACTGCACTTTGAGCTGCATCAGTAGCATATTCTATAGGATATCCAAGGCTTAAGATATAGGGTACTAGATGCATTCTCTTTCCAGATTCGAGATAATCAAATGCCGTAATACTTCCGTTACATACAACAATCTTTGCTCCTTTTTCAATAATATACTCAATCATTTCTTTCTCTAAATGTTTAACTGCATATAAAAAAGCATTCTAATTTAGCCTTATGTTCAATAAGCCATCTTATCGAGGAATCTACCTTATACTCAATCGCATAGATAAGCGGATAATGAAACCACTCCGTTGGTTCAAACCTTTCTATCGGTTCGTTGACATTCCAGCCTGCCGCATATGCTTTTTCTAGGTTTTCTAAATTACCGTTTCTGATATCTTCTGCTATTTCCCTATGCCATGGTGAAGTATATTCGTAACCCATATCTGACATCATTTTCTTGTTCTCTCTTCCTTATATTTTGTAAAAACCTATAATTAACACTAATACTGCTGCCCACCAAATCAGTAGGCAGATTCTATCCGTATATACTTATTTGGTGTCGTGCCTGTGCTGTTTGTGGCACAGGCACAGAATTTAGAACGGAGAAGCATTACTGATTGCTAATAAGATAGCCTTTATCTCCGTTAAGGAACGATTTATCGCAACACGTGCAGACTCATTCGCAGTGACAGCCATATACGAATTTATAATATAGTAGTTCACCATTTCGTAATAAATTGTAGTGTGTAGATGCTTATGAACACCGGTTTTTAACGGTACTAAGTTAGTATCCGCATTCACACTGATATTAACATCACCCTTCTCTAATATGTCTCTTGCCGGTTTTGCTGCACCGGCAGTTTGTGCCACAATATGATGTACCTCGTGCGAAGATGGATATTGTGGAGCAACTGTTTTTTCAGCGATTCGTTCAGCAATATAAAGAGAAACTCTTCTAGCACTCTCCTTAACATTGATAACAATATAATTGGTTATATAGGTCCCTAAAGCAAATAATGCATTACCAAATCTATCTATGCTTGAACTAAGAAACGCCTGCCATTTTGGAAAGAAATCCGAGCTGATAAAAAAGGCATAGAGTGCTAGAAACCCTATAAAGATCAAAGCCAAACATATATACGTGATAGCTGTGCCTGCTTCATGTCCGGTATAATCCAGATAGTTTATCGGATTGTTATTACAGTAGGAAAAAGCATTATAAGTTGCCAATATTTCATCTGCATTTAAAAATCTGCCTGTGTCACTGTCATAATAACGACTTTAAGGTAATAAAAATCGCTTTCCTTGTCATAATAGTAAGAACGGTAACGGAATTTGTTCAAATTTCCAAGCTCTCTATCTCCGTTAATAGTTAACAGATTCCCCCAATCATCATAAGTATAGCGAACAACCTCTTCTCCCTTATCATTCACAATACCGACGATATCCTGTTGTAGATTTTTAATATAATAGTAAACATTAATTGAATTACTGTATTCATCATAAGCATAATTATAATTAACTTGATTCATTACATCTTTTTGTGATACAATTTGCCCATTTTCGTTAAACATATTGTCAAAATATGTAATACCATTAATCTTTATATCTGATATGTTATTATTCTCATCATAAAGATATTCGATTGATTGATTGTTACCAAATATTGTTCCTACAGTTGAACTGTTTTCATCATAGGAATGTTTACTAATGACTTGATTTCCAACACGCGTCTCTGTTAATTCGCCATGCTCGCTATAATCAAAATAGTAACCTACTCCTTTATGTCCAATAAAAGACAGATTATTATCATCATAAGTAAAAGTATCTGCATAGCTCTTACTATAATTACTATTCACTTGTGCAACCAATAGATTATCGGCATTGTAGAATAGTTTTGATTCTACTTTTTTCCAATGTTTATGTACTTCATATTTTTGTTAAGTGTATTAAATATCATAGTACACTTCTCACCATCAGCGTTTTTAAAGTTGTACTTTTTATCATATGTACCTAGCGGAACTTTAACATCATAATCAATCTTCGTATTAGCATCTAAATCTGTTAATAACGGTTTGGTATCATTAATATCAGATATTCCATCAAAATCACTATCATAAAGGTAAGGATGGGAACCTCTTATAAACTCTTCAAGATTTGATACACCATCGTTGTCAAAATCAGAGTCTTTTGTGTATTCCAATGGGTTTGTATTTAGTACATTAACCTCATACCCATCTGGAAATCCATCGTTATCGGTATCATAAACTAAGGGATTTGTTCCTACTGTCCATACCAAAAAAAAATTAGTTTCTTTTAGTTTTTTAGTTTTTTTCTCCTTTCTTATTTCATAATTCTATATTTTTTACATTATATGTAAACAGAACGAATGTACCATATAATATACATTTTACTTTAATCTCTAATATTTGACTAAATATAAAACCTTTTTAAATCTCTTATCAGAATATATAAGATATTTATGTATTTAAATAAAATATTTTAACATGAAATGTTTTCATAAGTTTTAAAGAGCACTTAATGCCTTAAGAACCTGAAACCTGATATCACAGGACTGGGGTGGCATATAGGTATTCCGAAGAAAGCGTGTTAGCTTTCGGAGGATTACCTATATGCCACCCCAGTCCGTCAAAGTTTAGTAACCATAAGCTAGTAAATCACCCTTGGTTCGCCCAATCCGCCGGATACGTCACATAAATAAATCTTGCATAATTCGGTACGGAAAACTTAATGGAAGATCCTTTCGGAATTAAAACCAGCTCTCCTGCATTCGCAGTTGCTGTCTTACCATTCATCACAATATTTAAAGTTCCTTCAATCACATAATCTATTTCATCATAATTCAGTGTCCAATCAAACGTAGTTTCTTTCATCTCCATGATACCGCAACCTAACCTTGGACTCTCTTCTAATGAAAACAAGTCTTTTGTATATACAATGTCTCCTGGTTTTCCAGTATTCATTAAGTCATCTTCGGATACGCGAATGGTTGGGACCTTAACAGAAATAACTCCTTCTTTTAATTTATTTCTACTTAAGTCTGCCGTCCCGCTACCAAGTTTCTCCATTAAGATATCACGTATCATGGTCTCAATTGTTGAACGATTTACTTCCATGTGCCTATTCCTTTCGTTATTCACAATGTTCCTGTCTCTTATCTATAAGTCAAAGCGGATATTCGCAATCCGCTTCGCTACTTGATTCGGTTAAAAAATGCTTTTTTCAATAGGCTACTGTAAGTTCATTTTCACTTAAAGAAATCCTATTTCACATTATCATGTTTTAACGTCTTATTCGCAATAAAGATTGCAACAAATAAAGCAGTAATACCACCAACAATCTTACCAACAATCATTGGTAAAATCATCGTAGAATTAAAACCAGCAGTAAAACCAAGGTGATCACCGAAAACAAAGGCAGCGGACACTGCAAATGCTACGTTAAGGATTTTACCACGGTTATCCATGTCCTTCATCATATCAAACATAGGAATACTGTTTGCTAAGGAAGCTACCAAACCAGCCGCTGCAACATCATTCATACCAAGTAATTTACCAAGTCCCATTAAAGGTTTCTTAAATACTTTTGTAATTACAAATACCAGTGGAAAGGCACCCGCAAGAACGATACAAATATCAGCAACGATTGTAAACCCTTCACTAATCGGAGCCATACCTTTTATGATTGTTATGCCCGTTAATTGCTGCACGATACCAACCGCTAAGCCAAATGTGATTACCGCAACAACCAGCTTTCCAAATATAGTGAAACCTTTGATCATTCCATTTTGAAACTTCCAAAGACCCAGGGCAATTAAGATTGCAATAATAATGATAGGAATTAAGTTTCGAATTACCATCATGATTGGGAAACCAGCAACCAAACCACCAACAAAGGATCCAATAGGAATCGTAATTACACCCGCTAAAACACCAGTTGCTAAAAATCTTCTATCCTCTTCACGAATGATTCCAAGACCAACCGGTATCGTAAACACGATGGTAGGTCCAAGCATCGCACCAACAATTAAACCTCCAAATAATCCTGCTTCTTTAGTTTCTGCCAATGCTTGTGCCAGTGGTGCACCACCCATATCATTTGCTAATATTGTACCTGCAAACATCGCTGGGTCAGCACCCAAAAAGCTAAATACTGGAACAATGACCGGCTTTAAAATATCCGCTAGTACAGGTGCAAGAGCGATAATACCAACCATGGAGATCGCTAAGGATCCAATCGCAAGAATACCTTCTTCGAATTTTTCTCCAAGACCGAATTTATTACCAATAATTCGGTCGATTGCGCCAAGTACCGCAAATACAACCATGATATAAACAATTATCTCATTTACACTCATGAAAACACCTCCTTATCGTTTTAATAAATTCTCAAGGATATCTCGACTTGGAGAAGGAATAATCGCAATATTTTCCCGCTCACCCTCACTTAATAGCTGCTTACATTCTGATATCCCATGTTCGATACTACTTACCGAACCTGTTACTGCAAATACTAGTTTCCCTCCAATAAAAAATGCTAGATAGATTCGTAATATTTTAACATCTGCTGCCTTTAACACGATATCTAAAGCTCTGATACCAGTACATACCTTTCTAGTCTCAACGATACCTACTGCATCCAATTTTTCTACAGGATCATATCTTGATCGTATCCCTTCAATGATTGCCGGGGATACTGCATGAACTTTAAAACTGTCGAATAATGTTTTTCCAGCGATACTAACCCCATAATCAATCGCAGTATCTACTTCTCCTTCATCTCCTGAAACTATGATAAGAAATTTTCCTGGACAAATTGTTTTAAAATATATAATTTCTACCTCTGCCTTCTTTACAATAGCATCAGCTACATACATTCCCCGGCTGATACTGATAAACTCCAGTGCACCGATGCTTTTATTCATACTTATCTACCACCACAGAATCAACAATTCCTACGATCGCTGCATCTACTGGGGAACCTGATGATGATAGTGCATACCGTGCTGAACCTCCTCGTACTATAAGCACCTGATCTCCTGCTCCTGCACCTACCATATCCGCAGCAACTACTAACCTTGTACTTGGCTTCTCGTAAGCATCTGTAAGCTGTACTACCAGTAGCTTATGTCCATTCAATTTTTCATCTTTTTTGGTTGCCCAAACACTCCCGATTACTTTGCCAAGCTCCAACTTTTTTGCGCCTCCATCAGATTTTAATAAACCTCATTCGATGTGCTCTTGCATAATCTAGAGCACTAGGTGTTACAATACTGCCTTTTTCAATGCATATCACTACTTGCGATTTCACATTTAAATCCATTAAATCTTTTTCTAAAATCAGTTTTTTCTTTAGCTCTATCCGCACTTCCGTTGCTTCGTTAGTTCCCTTCGGAAAATAGGAAATACTTTTATTATCTATTGATTGATTGTGTATTACTGTTTGTTTGATTACTCTTTCACTAGATTGTTTTCGTAGAACTGTTTGATTTATCTGTTTTTCAATCGATGGAAATTCACTTTCTGTCGTAAAGAAAATACCATATTGTTTTAAGCACTCCTCATACTCTAACAACCTACGATAGAATGTTTTATGTGCAGTTGCCTTGTAGGAGCGGTATTCTAGTCCTTCTTCAAGCACGAAGATTGTTTTTCCAAGCAAAAGTGCGTATCGTATCGCTTCTTCCAAATACCCATCTCCACATAATAGAGTAAGATTAGCTAATTGTTTTGCTGTAACAGATGTAATTAAAATTACCTCTGCACAGGAAACCATTGTATGAAGTTCGACTACCTTTTGGTTACCCCCGATATCTGGAGTCAGCAAATTAAATTCTTTTGTGATCGACTCCGAAAGTGGATAAGGCTCGTCTGATAGTACTAACAATGTTTTTTTGTGTGTGCAAGTATTTTCATACTCCGACAGAAGGCGAAGAACTTCAGTTATAACTTCTTCAATAAAATCTTCGTACATAAACTCAACTCTTTTCTTATTTCAAGATATACCTTCGATTTTTATTATCTTAGGAATAATTCATAGGTAACAATACTATTTCTAGTGATATACGAATCGTTCATTCCAACTTAAATAATCAAGATATATTCGAAAGAACTTAGCGAACAACCTACTCTTCCACAATAATCATTCCTTTCGTTTCTTTCGTGTAACCACAAGCATTCGCTTCGTCATAGTCAATATGCATTGCGGTACTGAAATTTTTATCAACTCTTATATCAACGTCCTCAAGAATCACTGGACGTTCACCAAAAACCTTAACTTTCACGGAATCACCGTTCGATACATGAAAACGATTTGCATCCTCTGGTGTCATATGAATATGACGTTTTGCAACGATAAGTCCTTCTTTTAACTCTATCGATGCACCATTTTTAGGATTGGTTATTTTTATTCCAGGTGTACCCTTAATATCACCACTAAGTCTTACCGGAGCCTTAGTCCCAAGGGTTAGTGCATCTGTTAACGATATTTCAACCTGAGATTTGCTTCTCTCTGGCCCTAACACCACAACATTTTGAATTGAGTTTTTCGGACCTGTAATCGTTACCCTTTCTTCACAGGCGAATTGTCCTGGCTGTGATAATTTTTTAATAGGAGTAAGCTGATAACCAGATCCAAATAATGTGTTAACATCTTCTCTGCTTAAATGAACATGTCTGCCGGATGCTTCAACTAGAATAAATAACTGCTCTTTTAGTTCCTTTATCACTGTATCAATAATTGCTTCTATATTAATGTTTGTTTGTGCTAACATACTAGCCTCCATGCTACGACTGTTTTTTAGGAGTTACTAAAGGTTCAAGTTTGGTGTTGTCAAATTTTCTGAGTAAAAGATCTATCATTCACTCTTGAAAACTTGCCTCTTAGTAGGCAGGAAGTTTGTGCCGAGGACGACGCAGGCACAAACTTCTGTGTGAAAGAAATCGAAGATTTCTTTCACACTTACTCGTCATATTTTCCAGTTAAATATTTAAACATCATAATCCAAAAGAAGGAAGATAATCGATTAAAAGCTCTGATAATATCTTCTCTAGTTACCGTTCCATCTTCCGCTTTAAATGCTTTAAATGCTACAATTTCTGTCTTTCTTGCAAGTGTTCTTAATTTATTTAAATATGCGGTCATCTCACCATGCTGATAGGTAGGAAGAAAATGTTTCATTCCAAAATACTGACTTGGATGATACGATTGTTCTCGCAGATCTTTTTCATTTAAGCCAGCCAACATAAAATCACCAACCGCTTCTCCTGTAATTTCATATTGCAGTAGCTTTCGGATGAAGCGTATTACTTCCTCTAACTCTTTTGTTAGTTTTGGCTTTTTTATACGTTCAGAAACTATTTGTGCAAGGATAATCTCTGATTCAAGATAATCAATTGCACCTCGAAGAATAATTCGCTTATGATCTTTAAACACCAATAGATTTCCACGAAGATGTGTCATATGCTCCGGTTTTTCTTCTAGATGAACACCAAATACTGTATCAAAGCCTACAGATACTTCTAAGGGATCCCTCTTATTATTCTCCGTTTTATCTTCCGAATCAGTTAATTTTCCTTGATTTGAGTGATTAAAACCATGAGAATCCCGACCTGTTAATGTGATGTTCTTTTCTAAAAGATAGGCCCTGGCAGAAGGAGTTAATATCGTGTCCTTTCCCATATGAAATTCACCTTTTTCCTTTAGAAGACCATCACTTATCAATTTTCGAATATCTTGTTCCGTAATTAACGCCATTCTAAAACCTCGCCATTATCTTACATTCTTGATATATCACATTTTCTTTTTGATGTGATACTGAAGAGATATGCCTTTTTTATTGTGCCGGGTGCATCCCGGCACTAGTAAGACACATCACTAAAGAAGTTACTTTTGCTTCTATTTCTAAGATAATAGTTATGCCTGTGTATGCGAATGAGGAAGAATCACATCTACCTCTGAATGAGGTCTAGGGATTACATGTACGGAAATTAATTCACCGACACGTTCTGCTGCCGCTGCACCTGCATCAGTTGCTGCCTTCACCGCACCAACATCACCACGTACCATAACAGTTACCAAGCCTCCACCTACCTGTTCCTTGCCGATTAAAGCTACATTGGCTGCTTTTACCATAGCATCTGCTGCTTCGATAGCACCAACTAAACCTTTCGTTTCAATCATTCCAAGTGCATTTGTATTAGACATATTCATTTCCTCCTATTATTCAGAGAACAGTTACGTGCTCATATACTATTATTCTTCATTTTGTTGTTTATATTAGTTGTTTCATAATTCTTTTTACAATATCCTCTACCAGCTCTGAATTCACATTACCGCATGCACTGTAACAAGAGGAATTGTTATTACCGAGGCTATTAGTTGCATCTTTTTTAATTTCTTCTAATTCTTTTATTCCTGTCGCTACTCGCTTTATATTAATTAAATCCATTGGACCAATATTATTAGAAGATGAACTTCCACCAACCGCACCACAACCAAGTGTTAAGGCAGGGAATAGATTCGTAGATGCTCCAACACCACCTAGTGAACCCATTGTATTTACTAAGATTCTGGAAGCAGGTACACGTAAAGCAAAACGTTTTATTAATTCATCGTTAGTACTATGAAGGGTAAAGGTATGTCCCATTCCCTCAAAGTTTAATATCTCCACCACTTTATTAATGACATCATCTATCGTATTTTCTACGAAGAATGCTAAAATTGGAGCTAATTTTTCTCTTGAATATGGAGCTTCATCACCAACTCTTGTTTCCTTTGCGATTAACACTCTTGCACTAGGTGGTACGTTTGTTAAACCAGCAAGTTTGCTAATATGAGCTACCGATTTACCAACGATTTGTGGATTCATCGTACCATTGGCGCGTAGGATAAAACGTGCTAATTTTTCTGAATCCGCTTCATTTAAGAAGTAACCACCCTGAGCCGTAAGTTCTTCTCTAACAGTCTGTTCCATGCAGCGTTCCACAATAACGGATTGTTCAGAAGCACATATTGTACCGTTGTCAAAAGTTTTAGAATCCATAATACGTTTTACCGCTAGTTTCACATTTGCTGTTTTATCAATAAACGAAGGCCCGTTGCCTGCTCCAACACCAATCGCTGGTGTTCCGGAAGAGTAAGCAGACTTCACCATTGCATAGCCACCGGTTGCTAAGATAAGATTCGTATTTGGATGCTTCATCAGCTCATTCGTTGCTTGAAGGGTAGGAATGGAGATACAGGATATCGCACCTTTTGGACATCCTGCTGCTTCTGCTGCCTCACTAACAACCTTAACCGTTTCCAAGATACAATTCTTCGCACCAGGATGTGGTGAAAATACAATACAGTTACCCGCCTTAATTGAGATTAGTGTTTTATACATAACGGTAGACGTCGGATTTGTTGATGGTATAATTCCTGCAACAATGCCTACCGGTACACCAATTTCCATGGTTCCGTTCTTCTTATCCTCCTTAAGGATACCAATTGTTTTTTGATCCTTGATTGCTTCGTAGATTCCCATGGATCCAAACACATTTTTTATTACTTTATCCTGCCAGATACCAAATCCGGTTTCTTCATTTGCCATCTTTGCAAGACGTTCTGCATGCTTTAAAGAGGCTTCTGTAATTGCCTTAACAATACGATCGATTTGTTCCTGATTGAAGGTTACTAATATCTTGTGGGCTTCCTTTGCTGTTTTTAAAAGCAAACGGACTTCTTGTATTGACATTAAATCTTTCTCTTGTAACTCCATCCGCCGTCTCCTTCTTATCTACGATTTTGCTGCGCTATAATAAGTTGAATTAATTCCTGTTTCTTTGCACTCTTATGAATTTCTGTTAATTCCACACCTTGACTTTGTAAGATTGCACGAAGCGTATCATTGCTCTTTTTCTTTAAATCAGTAACGGTATAAATCTGATTTTCATCTTTTATACTGTCGATTGTACTTTCTCCAAAGATATCATCTCTTCCGATGTTAATATCATTCGGAGAAACTATATTGGCTGTATCATTACGTAAGATGTTAGAATCCTTAGTAGATGTAGTAACTTCATCAGAAGCATCAATTTCCTTTGATGCATCAACTTCCTTTGAAGAGCTCTCTATTTTCAATGTGTTTTCTTCTCTATTATTAGTTTCTTCCGTTTGAACACGATCAACATTCTTACTAGAATCTATTGAAAAAATGCTAGTATCGGAGATCTCTTTCACTTTCATGGCCCCATCTGCCTGCGAATTAGTAAAACTAGCATCCATGCTGTTATCGACAGATTTTATAGGCTTGGTTTTGGGCTGAAAAAGCGTAGTTCCCTTCATTAACATCTTACCAGCAAGACTCTCATCCACATGTGGTATGACATGTTTTGCCCTTAGTGTACCAACACGCCCTGCTGCTGCGGCGCCTGCATCTACAGCAGCGGTAACTGCTCCTACATCTCCGGTGATTTCGACTGTTAGAATACCAGCATCCGCTTTTGCTATTGCTAGTAACGTAACGTTTGCCGCTTTAAGGGCAGAATCCGCCGCTTCAATTGCGGGTGGTAAACCAATCACCTCAATCATTCCTAATGCTTGCATCTTATTGATATTCCTTTGGCCGTTCCGCTACACTTCTTACTGCTTCTGCAAATGCATTGCAGGCCGCATAGCAAGCAGATTGAGAACCTGTTAATAATCCACCACCGAAGTTTGTCTCACTTGGAGGTCCGTAAAACTCGCATAATCTTACATCCGCTGCCTTCATGGCTGCATCAAGAGCGTAAATTGCTTCTAGAGGAGGGGCAATGACATAAGCAAGCGCTTCTCCTTCCGTTATCCCAGCAACCTTCGAGAGATAAGATCCTGTTCTTGAAACAGTATGAGCATAATATACGATAGAATCATCCTCATTCGCACTAATGAAGTAAGCATCATTTTCCATAAATGTAATGCAGGCATTGAGACCACTACGAACCTCAGCAGGACTTGGACCTGCAAGGATACCAATTACTTCACCTGCAAGTTTTGTATTTGCATTCGCAGCACCGCCATAGAAGGATCTAGCATAAACCACTTCAACATCAGCAGCTTTTGTTGCTTCATCCAAACCGGTATAAGTCACATCATCACTATCTGCTGTAATTATTCCAAGACTCTTATGCCGCTCACCAAGTGAAAGTTTTTCAGCTAAATCCGGACTTACATTAGAGATAATCCGCACCGCTAAAATATTTGGGTGTAATTTATCATTCTTCATAATAACCTCCATTCTTCGCAATAGTGTAAAAAGTCTTAATTTTTCACACTAACTTCATATCCATTAACCCTTTAATTCAATACCGGATACTTTTTTATCTAACATCTTTTTAATTAATTCTGCGGCATGAGCACCTGCCTCAACTGGCGTTGTACCACCTCGATGAATATTCGATATTACGGTTCTTTTTGATTCTGGAACTCCATGTTTTGGTTTGTAACAAATATAAGCAGACATAGATTCTGCGGTAACTAAACCAGGACGCTCTCCAACCAACATACAAATAACATCTGCATCTGTTGCTTGACCGATATCGTCCATCGCACCTACTCTCGCGTATTTGATAAAAAGGATTGGTGGCACATTAATCTGATACATGCTAAGACCTTGTTTTAATGCTGGAATCATATCCTCTACGTTTGCTTCAATCGCAGAGGAGGATAGGCCATCGCCAACAATGATAAGAACCTTTGGACTTTGCCCACATGTTTTTTTGATTAGCTCCAGTTCTTCTTTACCAAATCTACGTCCAAGATCAGGTCTTGTTAAATACTCGTCTTTATCTTTACAAAGCGTTTTTACAAATACAAAATTGTTTTTCTTTACAAACTCCTCTGAGACATCAGAGAATACCGCATCTTGAGCAGCTGCATGGTCCGCTCTCACACGAAGCATTGACATGGTTTTATAACGTGCTCCTGCTCTGCCAACACCAAGTCTTGCCGGTGTCTTACTCTTCATATGAAGATATTCTTCTTTATTCTTAGCATGATCTAATAAAAACCAGGACTTTAAATCTATTTTAGTTATATCAGGTAAGCATTCCGATGATACAGCAGTAGCTGTTCCTTGGCTAACTGAGCTTTTGGATGGTTTGTTATTGATAACAGCACCACCTCCACTAATCATCTGCTCCACCATCTGCTCCACCATTTTTCTTAAATTTTGTTCATCCATACATGAAATCTCCTTTCATAATCTGAAGACTTGTGCGTATCGCTATACTTCACACTTCCCATTACTAGAATAAGACGGAAGCATCACCGGCTAATTTTGTCAGCTTGCCTTTTTCGTCAATAAAGCCCATACGAATCATCCATTCATGGAATGGTTTGATGGCTGTTAAACCAAACATTTCACGAAGCGCAGCAGTTTCATGATAACCAGTGGTCTGATAGTTGAGCATGACATCATCACCATGAGGTATTCCCATAAAGTAATTGCAGCCTGCGGTGGTTAACAGTACCGATAGGTCTTCAATCGTGTTCTGATCTGCTTTCATATGGTTCGTATAGCAAGCATCACACCCCATCGAGATACCAGTTAGCTTACCCATAAAGTGATCTTCAAGTCCTGCACGGTTTACTTGGCGCCCATCATAGAGGTATTCCGGACCGATGAAACCAACCACAGTATTTACAACAAATGGATTAAAGTGTTTTGCAAAACCATAGCAGCGTGCTTCCATAGTCACTTGATCAACACCATGGTGTGCTTCTGAGGATAATTCAGAACCTTGTCCAGTTTCAAAATACATGACGTTTGGACCTTCTGCAGTTCCTTCTGATAAAGCTAACTGCCTTGCTTCTTCGATAATCGCAGCAGTGAATCCGAAGGCTTCATTTCCTTTTTCAGATCCTGCGATGGATTGGAAGATTAAATCCGATGGTGCACCTTTTCTGATAGCATCCATCTGTGTAGTAACATGGGCAAGTACACAGGTCTGAGTTGGAATCTTATATTTTTGTTTGATGTCTTCAAATCTCTTTAAGACACGAACTACGCTTTCTGTTGAGTCATCTACTGGGTTTAATCCAAGAAGTGCATCTCCTGCTCCAAAGGTTAGTCCTTCTAATAATGAAGCCATGATACCGTCAGGATCATCCGTTGGGTGGTTTGGTTGAAGACGACAGCTTAATGTCCCTGGTTCTCCAATCGTTGTATTACAATGAGCTGTAACACGTATTTTTCTAGCACCATATACTAAGTCCATATTTGACATTAACTTTGCAACCGCAGCCACCATTTCAGAAGTAATACCGCGACTAATTCTTCTGATATCAGCACCAGTTGTATTCTCATCTAAAATCCATTCCCGGAACTCAGCAACGGTCCAATGTTTGATTTCATTGTAGATTTTTTCATTCACATCATCCTGAATGATTCTGGTTACCTCATCGATTTCATAAGGAACCGCAGGATTATTGCGAAGCTGCTCTAAGGTTATGTTCGCAAGTACAATCTTCGCTGCCACACGTTCTTCTGCAGACTCTGCAGCAACTCCAGCAAGGGTATCACCCGATTTTTCCTCATTTGCCTTTGCCATGACATCCATAAGTGATTTAAACTCATAGGTATGTCCGAACAATTGTGCTTTTAAAATCATAGTCCACTCCTATCTGCGTGCTAATAGTTTAAAAATAACGAAACTATTCCGAGACACGCGTATCATTTCGTAATTTAAATAAATGAATCTTAACACTTTCGCGCTAATGAAGTTTATGCCAAGGACAAAGGCATTTCATCTCCCATTAGAATTCTTTCTTCAACTTACCTGCATTTAGGATTACCAAAATGCAACTTTCTATTTATTAAATACCAAAGTTTTTACAACTACAGGTAACACGGTACCTTCTGCTACCGGTTTCCCAATATCAACATAGTCCCCATTCTCCACATGGATGCTATCCAGACATATAATATCTTTTTTATATTCAAGCATTCGATACATTGACTGCCCCAAAACTTTTGCCATATCACTTTCAACTAAGATAATATAGGGAAGATCATTCTCCATTAATTCTTTCATTCCTCCTATAAGACCTTTTGCATAGTCAGTCACCTGCAAAAAGGAGGGGGTTTTACTTCCCTCAAAAGCAATCGCAACTTTTTGGAGATTACCTTCTAACTTAAACCAATTTAGTTTCGTTGAAATTGCCTGTTCCATACTAATTGCGGACTCTTCTTCATCTTTTGATAACTTAAGAATTGGTAGATTTTTAATTGGAAAGGCGTTTGTAGTATATGTTATTGTACTACCACTGATTTCCATTGTATGAGTGCCAGCTCCGACTACGGTTGCCCGTATTGTCTCAACACTTTTAAGCACCGTGAGTTCTTTGCATAATGGGGATTCTTTAATGGCTTGTCCTAATAAAATTCCGATATCGCCATAAGCAAAATCATCTGTTACTTCTTCTTTTCGATAAATATAATCTGCTACACCACCAGAAAAAGTAATACTAGTGATTGGGCATCCTCTCTCTATTGTTTCATGGCAAGTAAACTTCGTAACCTCCTCTCCCTCTTTGTGTGTAATAAATAATGAAAAATCATCGTTCATTGGCCTAATCCCAACACTCTGCATTAAGGCGTAAACCATGGCTTCTAGGATTGGTTGTAAATTCTCTTTTGTTGCTTTTATCCCAATGGATAAAGATAGATTTTTTCTCTTAATTAACTCTTTCACCTTCTCAGATAAATAGGTAATTTCTCTCGTGTTCTTATCTATCTTAATCAGACGTCCACCCACATCAAGGCACCCTGTATCTTTGACATCCCCATGTAAAAACAAAGCAAGATTGCTTGTTCCTCCACCAATATCAATATTTACAACACCAGTATGATGTTCTTTGGAAAATACATGTGCACCTGCACCTTTTCCAGAAATAATACTCTCTAAATCCGGTCCAGCGGTTGCCACAACAAAATCCCCTGCAAATCCGCTTAAAGTTGCTAGTACTTCCTTCGCATTTTCCTTTCTGGCTGTCTCACCGGTAATAATTACTGCTCCCGTATTAATACTCGCTTTTTCGATGCCTGCTTTGTTATATTCACCTTCTATAATTTCCTTAACCTTCGTTCCATCGATTTCAGTCGGAGAACGTAGTGGCGTAAAATAAATTTCACTACGATAAATAATTTCCTTGTCTACTATTACCACTTTGGGAACAGAGAAGTTGGAGGCTATATTTTCAATCATTAATTTTGAAAAAACCAGTTGCGTTGTACTGGTTCCGATATCGATACCCACACTTAATAGTTCTTCTCTCATGCTTTCTCCCATCTGCTTGCATTAACTTTAATTTTTCTAACTATCAATACGCTCATGAATATAATGAAACAATTCTTCAATACCAATCTCTTCTACAGTATCTACACGAAAGATGTTTCGCGCACCAGCTTGCCTTAGCTCCATTTCCACTCGCTTAATATCCTCTTCGGAATCTGCTATAGCAACCTTCGTTACAATTCCAATGATTTCTTTTGCAAAAGTACCCGCGAATGCGGGAGGTATATAGTTATCCCTTACCGTAGGGTCACCTAAAATTGCGATTAGTTTTGCGTCCACTGCAGTCATAATAAGAGCTCGATAGAAATTTCGATTCTCCATATATTCCCCTGGGGTATCAATCGCATTGTCATAGAGCTCCACTGATTGTGTCTTTTTATACTTTAATTCCAGCGCATCTAGCTTCTGACACAGTGTTGTTTTCCCACTTCCGGTCCTACCCATAAAAATTATTTTTCCACTACCCATCTATACTCCTATCTGCGTGCTTAAGCACATATACAAATCAAGAAGTTGAACTGTTAGATCGATTTTCAACTTAACCCAAAATCGATTAAAATCCATATTCATAAGTTGAAAAAATCTGTTATCCTTACTTCTCTTGTTTGGACATTACGTCCTTGTAATTGCAGCTGGAGTAAAATAAAGATTATTAGATAGTACCGACACTACATCTCGAATTGCTGATTCGACAGAACTGACATCTCCTGTAATTACTAGTGCTCCACTAAAGCGGTCAATAAACCCAAGCCTAACATCCGAAGCTTTGTTAGCAACATCTGCAGCAATGATAGCCCCTTCACTAGGCGTTATTGTCATAATCCCAATTGCATTAATTTCCTCTGAGATCAGTCCGAGTTTTTGATAAATCTCCTCTGTAGGGTTCGCAATAATATGGGCGAGTGTAATCTGTTTACCAGGTACGAATTCCTGAATAATTCTTTGCTTTTCATCGATTTGTATCACAAGTCCTCACCACCGTTTCCTGCTTTATGAAATCTTATGAATGATTTCAGTAATATCTGAAATGCTAGCTACGCGCGGATTAGTTATAATACAAGCGTCATTTAACGCACCTTCTGCAATTGCCTTCTTTTCTTTTAGAATATCTTCCTTATTAATCTGACATTCCGTTAGTTTTGTTGGCATTTTCATTCGAAGCATCAATTTAGAAATCTCGCTAATTAAGTTTTTCACACTTAATCTAACTGTGCTACCTGAGATACCGATGAGTTTTGCTATTTTTGCATATTTCATCGCCGCTTCTGAATAATCCTTTGGTGTGAATCCTGTAATATTACTGTTAAATTCAATGACATGCGCAAGTAAAATAGCATTCGTTCTTCCATGAGGTACATGTAGCTTACCACCTATGTTGTGTGCAATCGCATGATTTAAACCAAGAGATGCCAGATTAAAAGAGATACCAGCAAGACACGATGCATTATGCATTCTTTCCTTTGCTTCCATATCTTCTGAACTTTCATAAGACCGTAAAAGATATTGAAATACTAAAGAGATAGCTTTTTCAGCGAATGCATCTGAAAAATCAGTTGCCTTTGTAGAAACATAAGCTTCTATCGCATGTGTTAAAACATCCATCCCCGTATCTGCAACAATTGCAGGTGGAACAGATTTCACAAGATTCGGCTCCAATATCGCGATATCTGGTATCAAAGCCTCCGATACCAAAGGATACTTGATTCCTTTCTCTGTATCTGTAATTACAGCAAAGGAGGTTACTTCAGACCCCGTCCCACTTGTCGTTGGAATCGCAATAAATTGCATGTCCTCTAGTTTTCCAATCTCCTTTGAAAAATGCATAATTGCCTTCGCTGCATCAATTGCAGAACCTCCACCAACCGCAACTACGGCGTCAGGTTTAAAAGCTGTGACTTCTCCTACACCTTTCACCACTAATTCCATCGGTGGATCTGGTACAATGTCACTAAAAACTTTATAAGACCCTTCAGCCAAATACTTGGTGATGGAGTCAATCATTCCGGACTTCACCATAAATGGGTCGGTTACGATAAATATTTTCTTTTGTCTCAGGGATTGCAAATATTGCAAAGCTTCCTGTCCAAATACGACTTTCGTCTTCAATTCGAATGTGTTCATTTGTCATCACCTTTTTTAAGTTCCACAGTTACCCAAATATAGTATGTATTTTTAACATTACTATACTTCATATATAAAAGTCTTTGATAAAAGAGACTTTAAGGCAGGAATAAACTACAAGAAAAACAAAAAAGATACAAAATTCCAATCAGAATTTTGTATCTTTTTGTTTTACAATCTACTATTCAATTGTAGCTTTTCCCTGAGCAGACACCTTTTCAATCTTAGCCTTTACCCTCTCCGGATCACCAAGATATGCTTTATAAAGGAATTTTCCCTTCTCATCCAATTCATAGACCAAAGGTATTCCAGTGGGAATGTTAACATTTAATATCTCTTCTGGTGACATATCTTCAATATATTTTACCAGTGCACGTAAGGAATTACCATGTGCTGCTATTAAGACTCTTTTACCTGCCATCATATCTTTTAATATGACCTCATTATAATAAGGTACTACTCTCGCGATAGTATCTTTTAAGCTCTCTCCGAAAGGAAGTACCTCACTACTTTCGTTTCTATACTGCTCTTGATATTTTGGATTACGCTCATCATCCTCCTTAAGTAAAGGTGGAGCTATATCATAACTGCGTCTCCATATCTTTACTTGTTCTTCTCCATATTTTTCAGCTGTTTCCGATTTATTTAATCCCTGTAACGTTCCATAGTGCCTCTCATTGAGTTTCCAGCTTTTCACCACAGGTAACCAGGCTCTATCCATTTCATCCAGTGCTAGATTCAAGGTATGTATTGCGCGCTTTAAGTAAGACGTATAGCAAACATCGAAATCATATCCATTTTCCTTTAGGGTAATGCCCGCCATTGCTGCTTCCTTTTTCCCCGTATCAGACAAATCAACATCTGTCCAACCAGTAAATAAATTTTCTTTATTCCATTCACTTTCTCCATGTCTTAACAATACTAATTTCATATTTATCATCCTCCTTAAAAGATAAAAATTAAATATCCAATTTGATTTACTCTGTATCTTTACCTCAAATACTACAATACTCTATTTTATTATACTGCTAATCTATTATCTTTAATATCTGATTTTTTTAAGGTATTTTATTATACCTTATAGTTTCCTACTCTTTGATAGACCATTCTTATCGCAATGTTGCTATTGGAGTATTTTAATTTTTATGTACTTTCAATCGTACTTTTATTCGTTAAAAACTGTTCTCAATCTACACCTCGTGATTTTTGTAGTGATGGAATGCATCCATCAAACAAAATAGAAAGACCCTGTAATTAAGATAAGTTAAAGAGCAATTTCTCTTTGAACTTATTTAGTTACAAGGTCTATCTTTTAGATGTTTATGATGATTTACTTATTTTTTACAAAAATATAAAAGTAACTGATTTAATAATATTCATTTATTTCCTACTAACCATTTAGTTTCTGATTAACTAGTTATTCTTATGAACTTATTTAGAACGATTATACATCTCATTATATAAGTCTACTAAATTCTGGCTGTTCAAATTCTGACAACTTGCTACATAAGCATCCCAATCATTCGTGATACTCATCTGACCAGTTACAAACTTAAGAGTCCAAGCATTAACATTGTCAATCAAAGGAGTCTTCCAAAGATTAATCTGTTCATTTTCATCTTCTGTCGATGAGAAGGAAGGATTTAAAGGTCTAATTGCTCTGTATTCTGCAACTCTTGCATAGTAATCCTGCATAACAGGTGTAAAGTTATCTGTTAATTGCTCATTGTTACCACCATACCAGAAGTTACCACCTGCATATCCAAGTTCAAGTCGTAAATCTTTTTGCTTTGTTTCATCGGTTGCAGCGATACCAAGACCACCACAGAACCAGTTTTCTGTTAATGCTTTTACTTTGAGTCCAGTTGCTTCATCGGTTACATAATTCCAATGTTCTCCCTCAACCCCCCATTTAGCAAGTGTCTTACCAGCATCGGAGTACCATAACCAGTCAACAAAACGAAGCATCTTAATAAAATCATCTTCTCCAAGTTCCTTCAAAGCCTTACTAGCAATCATGACACCATTCTCAAGACGAGAGTTCTCAGATGTGTACTCATTTTTTCCTCTTGGATATACCGTTAAATAGGTAGCGTAGTTTCCTGCTCCTAAACCTTCATCCAATCCCTGTAACCATGCTGTGTACTGAGAACGATTAACACTGATAATTACTGTCTCACCACGATAGAATTTATTGTTTGCTGTTACATCATCTTGGGTAAATGTTTCAGGATCTAAGATACCTCCAGCGATATATTTATTTGCAACCGTTACAAACTCTTTGTAATCATCTGATGTTGATGCAAAATACCACTGATCAGTTTCAGCATCATATTGCATACCATTACCAATTGCCCATCCAGAAGGTACATCATAGGATGCAGCTATTAACTTAAGAAGGTTACCGCCATTCCCTTGACCGGATTCCGTACCACACCATAAATCAGACCAGATGTAGTCACTTTCCTTACACATACCTTTACTTACCATATATGCCTTAACACCAACTAAGACATCGTACAATTCATCCCAAGTCCAATCATTTTCTAATGTTGAAACATCATATCCAGCTGCCTTAAAGATATCATCGCGAATTAAAAAGGTATAATCTTGTAATGCACTTTCCTTCATACCTGGAAGACGATAGTACTTGCCATCTGCACGAACAATTGTCTTAACATCAGCTTCCATGTTGTATTTTGTGTAGAAATCTTGATAGTTTGGCATATATTGTACCCAATCAGATACTGCCACTACCGCACCACCATCCACAAATGCTGATTCATCGTAAGTTTTTGGAATGATATAAGCCGATTCTCCACCATTAATCATAAGAGCTTTTTTGTTATCATAGTCACCACTATCAATTTTTGTTACTTCCAATGTAACATTCGTTAATTCTTTAATCTTAGCAAATAAACCTTCTGTTTCCCATCTCTCTACCATTGGATACCAGCTGGCATCACTAAAGAACATGGAATATGTAACTGGCTCATCCGAATGAAATGTATTTAAGCCAAACTCATAACCTAATTTTTCTTCTACCGGTGCTTGTGTTGCCTCTGGTACTTTTGTAGCAGTCGGTTCATTTGTAATATTGTTATTGTTATTAGACTCTTTACCCTTGTTACCACACGCAGCTAATGATACTACCATGGCTACACATAAAACTAAACTTAGAACCTTTTTCTTCATATTTTCCCTCCCATAAAAGATTTGTTGATTTCTATACTAACTTTCCATCGAAAGAAAGTATCTCGTGAAAGGCCTCGATTTTATTGTCTATTCCTTAACGCCACCGAGCATCATTCCTTGTACAAAGTACTTCTGTATAAACGGATATACACAAATGATAGGTACTGCCATCAATACCATACAGCAAGATTTAATATTGGCTGCAATTTGCATGGTCTCTGCATTTGCTGCACCAGGATTCGCTGAAGTTGAAGTACCAATAATAATTTGTCTTAAATAATATGCAACTGGCCATTTCTCTCTATCATCTAAATATAAAAATGCAGTAAACCAATTACTCCAATAGCCAGACATATAGAACAATGTCATGGTAGCCATTATTGGCTTTGAAAGTGGTAGAACAATTTTAAAGAACACACCAAATTTAGATAATCCATCGATTTCACCAGCTTCTTCTAGTTCTGTTGGTACATTAGCAAAAAAAGATCGCATAAGTAGAACATAATAAGTACCAATTAATCCAGGTAAGATAAATGCAGCCATCGTATTTCGTATCCCAAGCTTATTAATCAACACGTAGTTCGGGATCATACCTCCACCAAAATACATGGTAAAGATAATAAATGGACCAAAAAACTTGTTTAATCTAAGATGAGGTTTCGATAAAGGATATGCTAGTATAGAGGAAGTAAAGAGTGATCCTATTGTTCCTATCACTGCATAGATTACTGTATTTAAGTAGTATCGCTGAAAATCTCCTTTCGCAAATACTGACTTATATGTAACAATATTAAAATCCACTGGAAATATGCTAACTTGCCCTTTTATAATCGCTGATTCTGACGAAAACGATTGCGCAACCAAATATAGAAAAGGATATAAGGTTGCTATACATATGATAGTTAAAAGGATAGCGTTAAAAACTTTAAATACCTTATAGCTTGTGGATTCTTTTATTTTAGAAGGAACGTAATTCCCTTTATTTTTTGAACTAACTGCTACTGACATCTCGCTACCTCCTATTACCACAGTCCGCTTTCAGTGGTTTTCCTTGAAATGATATTTGCTGTCATAAGAAGTGCCAAATTAATGATACCCTCAAACAAACCAACTGCTGTAGCATAACTATAGTTACCAGAACCAACACCCATTCGATAAACATAGGTAGAGACAATATCAGAAGTTTCATATGTCATTGGGTTATATAGCAAAAATACTTTTTCAAAAGCACCACCTGAACCAACTAATCCACCGATATCTAATATCAACAAGGTTGTTATTGTTGGAAGGATACAAGGTAATGTGATATGCCACACACGTTTAAATCGATTCGCCCCATCCACCGTAGCCGCTTCATAAAGACTCGGGCTAATTCCTGCGATTGCAGCTAAGTACAATATGGTTCCCCATCCCAGTCCTTGCCAAATTCCTGATCCAACAAAGATGGTTGGAAACCATTCTGGTATGGAAATGAACGGAATTGTATCTTTCCCCATGGCCGCCAAGAGAGAATTGATTGGTCCATTCGTAGAAAGTAATTCTTTTACCATTCCAGCTACGATTACCATGGAGATAAAGTGCGGTAGGTAAGAAACTGTCTGAACAAATTTTTTCCATGGCAGGCACCGTATCTCATTAAGGAGTAACGCAAAGATTAAGGTTGCAGGAAAACGTATTAGTAAATAAGAAACATTTAAGAATAAAGTATTTTTAAATGCACGCCAGAAGCTTTGGTCCGCCATAAACTGTTTAAAATACTTTAATCCACTCCACTCATCTCCGAAAATACTACTTCCTGCTCGGTACTTACGAAACGCTATGATGTTACCAAACATTGGAATATAGCGAAAAATCACATAGTACACAATCGGTATCACTAGAAATGCATATAGATGCCAATTTCGCTTTATATGCCTTAAGAGCGGTTCTTGTTTTGCCTTTTTGGACTTTAATGTTTGCTCTTTTTTCATAAAACATTTCTCCTCCCAATTGTTAATTCAATATCCTTTGTATATGATTCCATTATATGTATTTTTTTTAAAACATGCTTACCATATTTTGCTTTTCAATATTCATATATTGCTATTTTTTAAAATAAACTTCTTTATTTTTGGTTATTATGTTAAATTAATTTAGAAATATTTGTTTATTATCTATCCATATTTCTATATTTCTAGATGTTTTATTATTATTTTTGTGCATTTTATATAATGGTTTCTTTATGGCGGAAAAGGTAAGAGACGTCTTATAACCTCAAATAAGTGTGATTTAATGATGCACTTGTCTCATATCCAATGCATAGATAACAAAGTGAAGTTGAAGTGTAACTGGAGAACTGTATCATATTTATGAAATAATGTGTAATTTAGGGTTGACTTTTAAACGGTAGAAATATTATGAAAAAAATAGCAGTACTGAATGATTTTCAAGGAACTCTTGGCGGTGGTAAAATTGATCTAGCATAAGGAAAAAGCTAGTCTATTTCGAAATTTTCGTTATCAATATTAAAAGTTAAAAAGATAAACACACTTCGCGAACTTTTCCTGTCATGAATAGTAAAGCACCAGGTAGACCAAAATGGAATACCCAGTGCTTTCCTAAAATATATTTTGAATTATTTGTACTTAAAATCATTTTTTATTACTTTTTATCTCATCCTGATATTTATTCAGATTTTAAGATTCTCTCAATCTGCTTTAATTCCTCTTGCGAGAACTTAATATTCCCGACAATCTTCACATTTTCTTCAATCTGTGATGGTCTTGATGCTCCAATTAAAACACTGGTTACTTCACCATCACGTAAGATCCAGGAAAGTGCCATCTGAGCAAGACTTTGACCTCGCTCTTTTGCTATATTTTGTAATGCTTTGATTTGGTATAGTCTCTCTTCGGTGATGTCACCTTCCTTAAGAAATCTGCCATCCGTAATCACCCTACTGTCCTTAGGTATTCCATGTAAGTATCGATCCGTTAATAATCCCTGTGCTAATGGGCAAAATGCAATTACTCCAATTCCATCTTTCGCTGCATAAGGTTTTAATCCATCCTCCTCGATGGTACGATCAAAAAGAGAATATTTGCGTTGATTAATGATAAACGGACACTTAAGATCACGAAGAATTGCTGCCGCTTCTTTTGTTTGCTCTTTATTATAATTGGAAATTCCAACATATAATGCTTTTCCACTTTTTACAATCGCATCTAACGCAAGCATTGTTTCTTCTAATGGAGTCTCAGGATCTGGCCTATGATGATAAAAGATATCTACATATTCTAGTCCCATGCGTTTTAAGCTCTGATCCAAGCTTGAAATTAAATATTTTCTTGATCCCCATTCACCATATGGTCCTGGCCACATATAGTAACCTGCTTTTGTGGATATCACTAACTCATCACGATATGGCTTAAAATCAGTTGCCAGAATTCGACCAAAATTCTCTTCTGCACTTCCTGCTACTGGCCCATAATTATTAGCCAAATCAAAATGTGTAATTCCATAATCAAAAGCTGTTTTACACATCTCCTTCATATTATCAAAATTTCCGTTGCTTCCAAAATTATGCCATAAACCAAGAGAAACAGCTGGAAGCTTTAATCCACTCTTTCCACAACGAAAGTACTCCATACGGTCATATCGGTATTCATTTGCTATGTAACTCATATTTTTTACCTTCCTTTCTAATAAAAAAAATAGAAAACCATTCTTATGTATGAAATGTAATTCTATTTACATCCCTTTCTTTTTATTTCTTACCCATAGTCTAAACCTTAGAGTTAACTCAAAGTCAAGCACTTTTTACAGTCTTAACTTCAAATTTGATGAATTTATGGCATTATTTGATATGCACTTTACACCTCCCTATGTTATAGTTATCCTAAGCTAATAGTTAATTATTTTTATAGTGTTTAAAAGCTACAAAACCTTTGTTTCATGTTTCTAATACTAGAAGGAGGAAACTTCCCATGAAACTATCACCACTATTTTGTGACGGAATGGTTCTTTTAAGGGGGCAAGAACAAAATCTTCTCGGTCAAACAACTCCCTATAGGGATGTAACCCTTAACTTTCTATCACATACTTATCATACCTTCTCTGATTCTAAAGGTAATTTCACCATAACTTTACCAAAGATGCCAGCTGGGGGACCTTACGAAATTACTTTAATCGGTGATGAAACAATTACAATACAGGACATTTATTTTGGAGATGTCTATTTACTAAGTGGACAATCCAACATGGAACTCCCAATTCGTAGAACATTAAATTATAACGCTGAAGAAATCAGCCATGCAAATGAAAAACAAATTAGGTATTTTACAGTTCCCAAACATTATCAATTTGATGCCCCTTCTAACAATTTAGAAGAAGGAAGCTGGAAGAGTGTTACTCCTGAATCTATTTTACCAATGAGTGCTGTTGGATATTACTTTGCAAAAGAGATCTATGATCGCTATCATGTTCCGGTCGGTCTTATCGAAGCCGCAGTTGGTGGTGCACCAATTGAAGCATTTATAAGCGAAGAAACACTTCATCAATTTGGCCGTTACGATTCGATTATTAAACAGAATAAACAAGAAGCTTATGTCGATGGTGTAATAGAGGAAGAAAATTATCGTATGCAACGCTGGTTTCAAACGCTTGATAACTTGGATCTTGGATTAAAGCAGCCCGAATGGTATCAGCCAGATTATATAGAAGAAGGTTTTTCCCCGCAACTTATTCCTGCACTTTTTCGTGATAATATACTCGGAACAATTCGCGGAAGCTTTTGGTTTCGAAAAACTTTTACCATGCCAGAAGACTATCAGGATGAGGATTCCATTCTATACTTTGGAAGTATTATAGACTCTGATCAAGTATATTTAAATGGTACATTAATAGGACGGACAGAATACAAATACCCTCCTCGTTGCTACCCTATTCCTACTGGATTATTAAAAAAAGGAAGGAATACCATTGCGATTCGTGTCATTAGTAGCACAAATCCTGGAGGCTTTGTACCAGATAAACCTTATGGCATAAAATATGGTTTAAATTTCTTTGATTTATCTGGAACTTGGCAGTATCGAATCGGCGCAACGTGCGAGACACTACCTCATCAAACCTTCTTTACGAATATGCCAACAAGTTTATATCAAGGGATGATCTTCCCACTTAAAAATTATGAAATAAAGGGAGTTCTTTTTTATCAGGGAGAATCCAATGACTCTCATCCTGAGTGGTATGAAGAACTTTTTAAAGCGATGATTAAAGACTGGCGGGTTCTTTTTCATAATCAAACTTTGCCATTTTTCTATGTACAGTTATCCAATTTTGGTAACCATATGAGGTATCATTCTGGTACGAATTGGGCTTATTTAAGAGAAGCTCAGCGTCACATACTTAATGTACCGAATACTGCAATGGCTGTAACCTTAGATGTCGGAGAATACAATGACTTACATCCTCAGAATAAAGAAGCAGTTGGCAAGCGTTTGGCTCTCGCTGTAAGAGCACTGGTTTATGGTGAGGATATCATCTATCAAGGTCCACTAATTTTTGATTATAATTTTGTATTCCAGGAAAACAAATCATATTTAGACCTGTTTTTTTCATTTGCAGAGAATGGCCTTCATATCATCGGAGATCAGATACAAACACTCGAACTTAGTATGGATGGTTCTACTTGGGAAAAAGCCTCTGCTACCACGCTAAATAATAAACTTCGTATACCGATTGCATCGAACTTGCCACACTTTGTTCGCTATGCTTTTGAAAATAATCCCGAGGGAGCAAATCTATACAACGTAGAAGGCTTACCAGCTTCCTCCTTCCTAATTCCATTGCAAGCATCATCTTAATTGTATTCCTTAATCGAAAGAGGCTATTGCAACGTCCTATGTTGCAATAGCCTCTTTACATTATATTATTTTAAAGCATTTCTTTTCTTAATTCTTCGGAGCTCTTCGAACTAAGATAAGCTGGTGCAATATCAAAAACTGTCTTGCATCCCTTTTGTCCCTCTTTATTTAAGCGATATGCCGCTCTGGCATATGCCACTAATACACAGGAGGTAAACTCTGGATTGGAATCAAGTTTAAGAGAATATTCTATGATATGAGAATGTTCTTCCTCCCATCCAGTCTTCCCACTACGAATAACAAAGCCTCCATGAGGAATTCCACTATGATCTTTCTTTAGTTCCTCTTCACTAATAAAGTGAACTGTTGTATCATAATCAGCAAAGTAATTTGGCATCGTTTTAATATCCTGCTCAATCTTAGCCAAGTCTGCTCCTTCTTCCGCTACTACAAAGCACTCTCTTATATGTTTTTCTCTCGTATTTAACTTAGGATTATCACCTTTTCTAACTGACTCTAGTGCAGCCTCAACTGGTATGGTATATTGCTTACCATTCTTCACACCTGCAACGCGACGGATTGCATCGGAATGACCTTGACTAACTCCCTTACCCCAGAAGGTATAATCAGAACCAGTTGGTAAAATTGCATTTGCATACAAACGATTTAAGGAGAACATTCCTGGATCCCAGCCAACAGATATAATTGCTACATTCCCGTGTTCCGCTGCGACCTTATCTACGGAATCAAAATGTACTGGAATATTTGCATGGGTATCAAAGCTATCTACTACATTAAAATACTTCGCATATTCCGGTGTTTGTTTTGGTAAATCAGTCGCACTACCTCCACATAGAATAACAACATCCATTCTATCCTTCATCTTAACTACCTCATCCACATGATAAACCTTGGCTGATTCTGTTAGAATGTTTACTTCATGCGGTGGACGACGAGTGAACACGGCAACCAACTCCATATCGTTATTTTGCTTGATTGCGCATTCTACCCCACGTCCTAAATTTCCATATCCTATAATTCCTACTCTTATTGACAAATCTTTCTCTCCTTTCGTATCTTTTAATGCATGACAAGGAAAAGTTCGCGAAGCGTGCTTTTTCTTGTTTGACAAAAGTACGCAAGTAACCTTACCTATCTTTTGCTAATCTCTGACTGGTTTATTTTTTCAATTTAACTTTAGTATGACCATAAACACTAATGAAAAATACCATGTAAAATTGTAACAGATTAATTTATTTCCTGCAATAAAATTTCTCCCACGAAATTTCCCTACCGTATGCATCAAGCTAAAAGTGATAACTTTTCTATGAAATGATTTGTATGATTTATACTTGAACTCTACCTAATAACACAAAAACTTTAAGGTTTTCATGTAGAAAAGAAAAAAAACGGTATAATATCGAACCTTTTTGTGCTATATTAAATTTCATACTTAAATTCGAAATTGTATATCAGGTTATAATGGTAGCATACGTAAGTATTTGTATCGAAATACCAGGTTACAGCATTTTATAATATCAACGTTGCAAAGGAATCTCTTATGATAAAACAAACAATATGGAATAATCAAACAACTTACCACTTATCAAACGACAATATTTCCATTTGGTTAAATCCATCCGATGGAATGAATTTATATGAAATCCTATATCAAGGAAAATCACTAGTTAAGTTCTATGAGGACCGCTTATTTGAGGATAGAACTTGTAGTGTTATGACTTTATTTCCAACACCGAATCGTATCCGTGATGGTGTATTTATCTTTGATGGAAAGAAATATCAAGGAAAAAATCATGGTATTGTAAAACATGCCACTTTCGAAGTCACAAAACTATCCGAAACTAAGTACGGTGGTACTATTGAAGCAAAACTAGTAATATCACCAGAGAACGACAATAAGTATTATCAAGCATTTCCGTTTGCCTGTATCCTTACATTGCAAATTACCTTAGATAGTACTACGATTACTTATCAATACAGCGTATGTAATCTTGATAACAAAACACTTCCATATGGATTAGCAATTCATCCGTTCTTTGAAAAGCAAGATGATGATGTGAGAATTCAAGTATTTGCTGACTCCTATATGGAAAATGACCCAAATCATTTACCAACTGGAACACTGCTTCCTGCAATCGGTGAATATGATTTAACGAAACCAACTCAGGTAAATTCATTACAACTTGATCATGTCTATACTAATATTAAGAAGCAACCATGTGCAGTTATCGAATATTCAGATAAAACTGTAACACTACAAACCAGTGATGAATTTAAAAAACTAGTTGTCTATACTCCACAAGACAGTCCATTCTTTTGCTTAGAGAATCAAACTTGTTCTACTGATGCTATTAATATGTACCAAAAAGGGTTCAAAGAAGAATCCAGTCTAATCTGCTTAAAACCACAGGAGGAAAGAGAAGGAACTATAAAGATGGTTATAATACCAAAAGATATCTAGAGAACTTTAACGTGCTCTGAATGCTTCTTTATCATCAAAAATAGGGCTGTCACAATATAAATTGTGGCAGCCCCATATAATTATAAAAAACATAATCCAATTTATCAAACTATATTATTTTGTCATTCCATCTAGAACCTTATATAGAAGTCGATACAGCTCTTTTGCTTCTTCCGGTTCTAATTTAATGCACTGTCCCATTTGCACTGGAATCTTTGCCGCTTGTCTTTTTAACTCTTCTCCTTGTTGGGTTAATGAAACAAGTAAGGTTCTCTCATCCTCTTTGGATCTCATCCTCGAGATATACCCTTTTGACTCTAGTTTCTTTAATACAGGGGTCAGAGTACCAGAATCAAGATACAGGCATTCCCCTAGTTCTTTCACATTCAACTCCTTTTTCTCCCACATCACCATCATAGTGATATACTGAGTATAAGTAAGATCAATGTCATCTAAAAATGGTTTATATAGTTTAATCACCTCTTTTGAACACGCATAAAGTGGAAAGCACAATTGATTTTCTAATTTTAATGCATTATATTCCTCTAACATGGCTTAGCTCCCTTATAATTTATCATACACAATTTAATTTACCACTTTTTTAGCACTTGTTCAATTCCTAATCACCGTTTCTTTCCTTACGAAATGAAATTATTTATAATAACTCTCTCACTTTATCTTCTACAACATCCATGAATTCCGTCGGTTCAAATCGCTCTCTTACTGTTCCGTCTCGGTCAATTAAAAACTTTGTAAAATTCCACTTAATATCAGGTTCATTCTTGTAATTTGGATTGGTTCTTTTTATAACTCCATCAAGGATGGAAGTCATTTCATTGTCTGGATTAAAACCTTGAAATCCCTTCTGCTTTACTAGGTATTGATATAGTGGTATAGCATTCTCTCCATTGACATCAATTTTAGAAAACTGTGGAAAGGTAACGCCAAATTTAGCATCACAGAAGCTTGCAATTTCTTCATCACTTCCAGGAGCCTGATTTCCGAACTGATTACATGGGAAATCTAGAATAACGAAACCTTCTTTCGCATATTTTTCATACATATCCTGTAAACTATCATACTGTGGTGTAAATCCACATTGTGTGGCACTATTAATAATCAGGAGTACCTTGCCCTTAAATTCCTCTAACGATATTTTATTTCCTTCTACTGTACGAACTTCAAAATCATATATACTCATAATTTTCTCCTATCTATCGATTATTATCGATTCTCTCATATTTTGTGAAACCGTCTCGTCTTAATCTTGTTAAAGCACTAAAGTGTGCATAGTACTTAAATATTTACAATAACAATTTAATTTTCTCTTCCAATTTTTCTGGTGTAGTCGTTGGTGCAAATCGATCCACTACATTTCCATCCTTATCCACTAGGAATTTTGTAAAATTCCATTTTATTTTTTTTCCTAATACTCCACTTGATTGTGATTTTAAATAAGTGAAAACTGGTTCCTCATTTGTCCCATTGACCTCAACCTTTGCAAATTGATGAAATGTAGTATTGTATTTTAATTCACAGAAACTTGCTATTTCTTCATTAGTTCCTGGAGCTTGATTTCCAAACTGATTGCATGGAAAATCAAGTATTTCAAATTCCTGCCACTGATACTTTTCATATAAAGTTTGAAGTCCTTCATATTGTGGAGTAAAACCACACCCAGTAGCTGTATTCACAATTAATAGTACTTTACCTCGATATTCCTCTAAGGAAACTTGATTTCCTTTTCCATCAATTACTTTGTAATCGTAGATGCTCAAACAATATCCTCCATTCACATTGCTTATAATTATATTGTATGCAATCTTTATGTTTTGATTGTACACAATTAAATTTTACTTGTCAAGAGTTTTTTTAGAACTGTATTATATTATCTCAATTATTTACTAACATAAAAGTCAGTATATTCGAAAATGTCGGGAGTAATAATATTGCAAAAGCTTCCTTCTGCGAGATATATCAGCTTCATGTAAAACGTTCTTTTCCTGCGCAAAATGATATTTTACAATTCACTTCTTAGTATAGAATGCCATACGATGTCTTGGATACCCACATTATCACTATACCCTGCAGACCTCAAAATTCCTTCTAATTTCATGCCGGCTTTATCCATAACTCTCCCTGATTTTGGATTGTTCGAATCATGACAAGCGCAGACACGATTTACGCCCACTTCTTCAATCAGATAAACAATAACCCTTCTGAGTGCTTCAGACATAATTCCATTCCCCCACCAGGCTTTGCTCATGCAGTATCCAATGGATGCCGACTCTGCTTTCTCCTTAAGATCGACAATAGATATATTTCCTACTATCTCATGTGTTGCTTTCAGTTCAATAACCCAATTATAATATGCTAAATCTTCATACCTTGCAATCCAATCTATAAGCAACGCTTTTGTAACATCAATGCTTGAATGTGGCTGCCATGTTAAAAATTTTGTTACCTCTGGATCCGAAGCCCAGTTATTATACATAGCTTCACCATCTTCAATAACAAATCTTCTTAATAACAACTTTTCTGTCTCAAGTAGTTTCGTCCCCTTGTTTTCCATATTTCCTCCGTTTAAACTTAATTAATTACTCAGATAAATTCCATACTATCGTTCTTCCAAATTATACTAATACTTTCAATCATATGATAACATAAAAAGTCAGATTAAAACAGATGATTTACATCTATTTCAACCTGACAACTGGAGCAATTCCAGCGACTGATTTCTCATCGAGGTGGATCATTTAAAATTCCTGATTACAAATTTTAGTCAATTGCCACATTGTATCAGCAACATTAGCCCAATCATTTGACAGTAAGACTAATTTTCCTGTTATATAAAGAGCTGTCGAATAAACGACAGCTCTTTACTATTTAATATAGTTTATTTTGAAACACTCATATAAAAGACGTTCACATTGGTATCCTTCTTCGTAATCGTATGGGTACCAGAAGACAAGTTAAGTTCAAGAATACCTTTACTTATCGTATAGTCTTTACCATCTACTGTAATCATTAGGTTACAATCTGTATTAAAAATAAGTTTTAAGACAGAAGTAGAATCTGTTGTATAAGTTATTTTTGTTGAGGATTCCATCTTTAAACAAGTAGTTAACGAAAGATTATTATAAACAACAGAACCTTTTGATGTTGACAGATTTCCTGTAATGTTGTAGAAATTACTTACTAATGCATCTGTAGTAAAGTTATGAACATAGGAAGTTTGCGGTGCTGGTGTTGTCGTTGGTACAGGAGTTACTGTTGGTACTGCAGTTGGCTTTGGTGTTACTGTTGGTGTTTGTGTTGGCATTGGTGTTACTGTTGGTACTGCGGTTGGCTTTGGTGTTACCGTAGGCGTTGCTGTTGGCACCGGTGTTACCGTAGGCGTTGCTGTTGGCACCGGTGTTACCGATGGATTTGTAACCACAATCGAGTCACCTCCAACTTTTACTAAATCAGATCTATAACTTTTGATTGCATTCATCAATACCGTATTCACACTGTCTAAGGTATCATCTACTGAATTATTAAAGGTAAACTTAAAATCACCACCATTGGTTCTACCTGCATATTTTGTAACTTTTGCTACTACATTCTCGGGTGCATCTGGCGTATAACTATACATGATAGAAGAATTGGTATCAAAATTGTTATAAGTATTACCACCACTTACTGTCTTGTAAGTACTAGCTACCGTTTCATTTCTACCCGATGCGAGGTATGCATCAAATTCTGTTGTATTTTCCTGAGCATACACTAATCTAGTGGCTCCTATCACAGTATTGTTGTAAGCTTTAATCATACCACCTGGTTCACCAGAGAAAGTCCCCTCATTCGTACCGTATACATCTGTCCCCTGAAGTGAAATTAACATCGGATATTTGCAATTTCTGAAATAGTTTGCTTCTACAAATGCGGAAGAACCCTTCGTAACACCGACACCATATTTAGAATTTCCATCAAAATAGTTGTTATAGATATGTATTGTTCCTACACGAATACGTGGATGGCGAGAATCCGAATGGTCATACCAATTGTGGTGATAAGTAACGAAAAATTCTTTTGTATCACTCATTCCACATAAAGATGCTTTTCCAGAATCGAAAAAGTGGTTATATGCAATTGTAACGTAATTAGAAAATCCCTTAACATCACAGGAGCCATCCCCTTTTACCTGATCTGCATCGCTCCCTGCAGAACCATAAAAGATATCATTATTATGTACCCAGATATTTTCGTTGTTCGTATCAAGTGAAATACCATCGTCTGGGAACAACATTAATCCTAAGTTTCTAACTTCAACATTGTGTGCCTCCCTTAATAAGAGTCCCCAACCATAACAGGTTGCGTCCTCACCGACACCTTCTAGAGTTACATTGTAACATCCCTTAATTTGAAGATAACCATTGCTGTTTAGTCCCGTGATATCACTTGAAGTAATCTTACCGATAAAACGAATGATTAATGGTCGCTTGTCATATCCCTTCTGCCTTAAAGTTAAAACATTAACTAAACCTGTTGCTTTTGTTGTGCTTCCATTACTGCTTGAAATCACATCTAATGTAAGCGTATTCACCGTATCCTTTGTGACATAGATGATTTGTGCATTACTAGGTACTGTTCCATCATTGTTATAACCGCCGGATCCCGTTCCCATTGGTGATTGTGATGAAAATGCAAATCCTTCACGGATATGCTCTGAAACAGAAAGTGTTTGTGTTACTGCCATAGTCGTTGTTTCCTTATTATCAAAGAGAGGAACAACTTTCATTACATAATTACCTTTTTTAAGTCCTAATACTTCTGCCCTACAGTAGGAAGAATATTGACGTATTAGCTCGTTATCCACTTGCTTATACGCAGAGTCAGAGTCACCCGAGGCTTTGTAATACACATTATAACCGCTTGCTTGGGAAACTGGTGTCCATTCAACATAAGCAGATTCCTGCCATCCCCCTGACTCCGTTAAAACTAACTGACTACTGCTCACACTTGCAGCTTTGGTTGCATTCCGATCTACTTGCGTATAAAATAACGTAGACGCTACAAGTAAACATACAATTGCTTTTGAAACCCCTTTTTTTGCAAACCACATAACAAAACTCCTTTTTTATATTTGTTGACTAAATATATGTAAGCGCTTACATATATCACCAACTATTTCAAATATATACCACTAAATGTCAACTTTCCATAGTGCAAAAGCACTAAATAATATGATTATTTCTTGAATTTCTAGTATTTCTTGTAAACCTATAAAATATAAAACCACAAGAAAAAGCTGTCTTGTTAATTAAGACAGCTTTTTCTTATCATTTATGACATTATTTATTTTATTTTGATACACTCATATAAAAAATATTTACATTAGTATCTTTTTTGGTTATCGTATGTGTACCTTCGGATAAATTAAGTTCAAGGACGCCATTTTGAATTGTATAATCGATTCCATCTACTGTAATCACTAAATTGCATCCAGAATTGAATACTAGTTTTAATATAGAAGAAGCATCGGTTATAAAGGAAACTTTTGTTGAGGATTCCATCTTTAAACATGTTGTTAAAGTAAGGTTATCATATTGTACAGTACCCTTTGTAGTAGATAAATTACCTTGAACTGTATAGTAGTTGCTAGTCAGTCCATCTACCGTAAAGTTATGTGAAATGACTGTTTTCTCACCAGTTTCTCCACCGCCAGTTTCTCCACCACCGGTTTCTCCACCACCGGTTTCTCCACCACCGGTTTCTCCACCACCGGTTTCTCCACCGCCAGTTCCTCCATTAGATAAGATATTAACTATCTTCTCTACGGTATTGTTATCATCAGAAAATCTAGCGCCTATTGTACCACCATCAGTAGAAAATGTACCAAATTGGCTATTAGAGGATATCAAAGCTACACCTCTGGTATTGATTGTTCCATCCGAGTTTCTCCATGCCTTATGGAAATCCGTTCCTATGGTTGGAACTGTTATACTTATGAAATCACTTGCTGTTGTTCCTGTTGATAATACTTCTCCTCTCGAGGAAGAAGATCCTGTATCAATTGCCTGTAGTGAAGTAACTTTATACCATTTGCTGCTGTTACTTAATACCACATATTCACCACTTAAGTTCACGTACTTATCGGATGTTCCATTCGTTGTATAAGAGATTGTATTTGCTACATAAGCATTATTACAACGATATAAACTGAAGTTGTTTTTAGAACCGCCAAGGTTATTATTAAATGCGGTAGAATTCACAACTTGGATAGCACTAGGATTATTGTTATCGGTGAAACCATGATGTAAGTTTTCAATTGCAATACAATTGATTACCTTGTGTGGTGTACCAACTCCAGAACCACCTAGCTTAAAACCATTTCCATCACAATTTGGATTTGTTGTTCCATTTTCAGTACCACCATTTCTCATAGCGATACAATTTCTAATGGTTACAACACCAATTGGTCCAGTTTCAGTTTTCGCATATAAGTCCCAACCATCATCACTGTTGTTGTATGCAATACAACCATCAAATACGTTTCCTTCACCACAGGTTAACTTCGACGCAAATCCGTCTGCATTTTCATAGGTTGCAGGATCACAGTTATTTTTAGAGGTACAATTAATTATTGTATTATTACTTGGCCATTCGCTAAAGTTAGTAACTGATGAGCTCGAACGGCTGATTTGTAAGCCTGTATCACGATTGGAATCAAATACACAATTCTCTATGATATTATTGCTGCCAGAAAGCATCATTCCATTATCTGCAGCACCATAAATTGTGATTCCTCCAACGTACCAATAATGACCATTTAACTGCAATCCTCTTGCATTTAATGCAGTATCAGTAGCATAACTTTGTGAAGAGAAATCTAAAGTAACCTTTTCTCCTTTGCATGCTTTTAGAACTTTATAAGCACTTGAGGTACCAGAGTTCGTAACATCAATGGTTATCTGGTGATCAAAGGCATAAGTACCGCCTTTTAATAAAATGGCTGCACCTTCTTTGCTAGTAGCACGTTCTATAGCTGTCTCAAGGTTAACTGGATTGCTATAAGTTCCATCTGCTGTACTAGTTCCTGTTGGTGATACATAGATTGCATCAGTAAAAACAGAATCTTCTATATTATATAAGTTGGTACTCATACCAGCAGAACCAGTTAATTCTGGAGTTTCTGTAACCCCTGGAATTGGTGTTGCAGTTGGTGCAACAGTCACCGTAGGTGTCGTAGTTGGAACTGGAGTCACCGTTGGAGCTGTTGTAGGCTTTGGTGTTACGGTTGGAGCTGTTGTAGGCTTTGGTGTTGCAGTTGGTGCTGGTGTCTCTGTTGGATTTTCTACAACAATGGAATTGCCTCCAACCTTTACTAAATCAGAACTATAATTTCTGATTGCACTCATAAGCTCTGTATTTACATTATATAAAGTATCGTCAACTTCATTATTAAAAGTAAACTTAAAATCTCCACCATTCGTTCTTCCAGCATAAGTTGTAACTTCTGCTACGACATCTTCTGGAGCATCTGGTGTATATTGATACATGATAGAAGAATTTGTATCAAAATTATTGTAAGTGTTTTCACCACTTACGGTCTTGTAAGAACTTGCAACTTTTTCATCTCTACTTGTTGCGAGATATGCATCAAATTGTGTTGCATCTTCCCCTGTATAAACTAGTCTAGACGCTCCAATTACAGTATTGTTGTATGCCTTAATCATACCACCTGGTTCGCCAGAGAATGTACCTTCATTCGTTCCAAATACATCAGTACCTTGAAGAGAGATTAACATAGGATATTTGCAATTTCTAAAATAATTCGCTTCTACGAATGCTGAGGAGCCTTTTGTAACACCAACACCGTACTTTGAATTACCATCGAAATAATTATTGTAGATATGTATTGTTCCTACTCGGATACGAGGATGACGAGAATCTGAGTGATCGTACCAGTTGTGATGATAGGTAACGAAAAATTCTTTAGTATCACTCATACCACATAAAGAGGATTTTCCTGAATCAAAAAAGTGATTGTATGCTACTGTAATATAATTAGAGAATCCCTTCACATCACAGGAACCATCTCCTTTTGCTTGATCTGCATCACTTCCTGCAGAACCATAGAGTATGTCATTATTATGTACCCAGATATTTTCATTGTTCGTGTCAAGAGAAATTCCATCGTCTGGGAAAAGCATAAATCCGAGATTTCTAATCTCTACATTATGAGCTTCGCGGACTAACATTCCCCAACCATAACAGGTTGCGTCTTCTCCAACACCTTCAAATGTAACATTGTAACAACCTTTAATCTGAAGATAACCACTGCTATTAAGTCCTGTGATATCACTTGCAGTAATTTTGCCAATAAAACGGATGATTAATGGTCTCTTATCATATCCCTTTTGTCTTAATGACAAAACATTAGTTAATCCGGTTGCTTTTGTAATGCTACCACTGCTACTTGTTACCACATCTAAGGTAAGTGTATTCACTGTATCTTTTGTCACATAAATAATCTGTGCATTACTAGGGACTGTTCCATCATCATTATATCCACCAGAACCAGTTCCCATTGGTGACTGATCTGCAAACGCAAATCCTTCTCTGACATGCTCTGAAACAGTTAATATCTGTGTTACAGCCTTAGAAGATGTTTCTTTATTGTCAAAGAGAGGTACTACTTTAATTTCATAGTTTCCCTTTTTCAATCCTAATACTTCTGCTCTACAATAAGTAGAATATTGACGAATTAATTCATTGTCAACTTGCTGATACATAGAATCTGACTCACCAGCAGCTTTGTAATAAACGTTATACCCACTTGCTGATGCGATTGGTGCCCACTCAACATAAGCGGATTCCATCCATCCACCAGCTTCATTTAAAACAACTTGACTACTGTTTTCTGTTACTGCTGCAAATGCACTGTTACTTACTTGTGTGTAAAATACCGTAGACGCTACAAGCAGGCATGCAATTGCTTTTGATACCCCTTTTTTAGTAATCCTCATAAAAATCTCCTTCGTTTTTTTTTATTATCTAAATTATGTAAGCGCTTACATATCTAGTTAACATAATACAATATATAATATAAAACGACCATTTTCTATAGTTCAATAGTCCTGTTTTGTTATTCAATTAGCACAATGTGTTGTAATTTTCTGTAAACTGTACTGTGTTATTAACCATATTTAATCTTATATTATACAATTCATTTAGGCAAATAGTTATTTTTGTTACCACAATATGGTTTCATATTTGTTACTTTCGTCTTTTTAATAAATTGTTGCTTATTTATGTACAGCTTATGCATTTTGCAGAACTGACTTATTTATTATCCTTTCTAGTGTATCTAATATATGTAAATACTTTACGTACTACTTTGTTTATTTTTTTATCAAGCTTCTACATATTTTATGTACCTTGAATCAAACCTTCCTTATATAAGCTTCTAAATTATGAAAGGGAATCACAAAATAGATATTTCTACTTTGAATTCCCTTTACTTCAATTTAAGATATATTAATTGATACTAAAATAATATTTCATTCTTAATTAGGTTCATAAAATCCTCAATCAAATATTCTCCCAAGTCTCCTTCCTCTCGACTCCACACAGATACTTGCTCACTTACCATTTCCTTCTGCCCGATTATTAAAACATATGGTACCTTATCAAGTCTTGCTTCTCTTATTTTATATCCAAGCTTTTCACTACGGTTATCTAGATTCACGCGGATTCCTTGTTGTTTTAATTCCTCAAGGATCATATGAGCATAATCATCAAACTGTTCCGACACTGTTAATACCTTAACCTGAACTGGTGCTAACCATGTTGGAAATTTACCTGCATAGTGTTCAATTAAAATTCCAAGAAAACGCTCGATAGAACCAAAGATAACACGATGAATCATGATAGGACGATGTGCTTCTCCATCCGCACCGATATACTTCACTCCAAATCGAAGTGGCAATTGGAAATCTAACTGGATACTGCCGCATTGCCATGTTCTTCTCTCTCATGAAGCTTCCTCCAATAATCCAGTAAGAGATTCTTTACCACCATTCCTTTTGGTAAGAAAAATGGGAATCCAGGCCCTTCCTCCACAAATGTAAATAATTCAAGTTCTTTACCGAGTTTTCGATGATCTCTAAGTCTCGCTTCCTCTAATTGATTTAGATAATTCTCAAGATCACATCTCCTAGGAAAAGAAATTCCATAAATTCTTGTAAGCATTTTATTATCTTCTTTACCTCTCCAATAAGCACCAGCAATTTGTGTTAGCTTAATCGCTTTAATATAACTGACATTCCTAAGATGAGGACCCGAACAAAGGTCAGCAAACTCACCCTGCTCAAAAAAACTAATTTCTACCTTACAAGGTAACTCCTTCAGTAGTTCTAACTTATATGGCTCCTTCCTCTCCTTTAGGTAGTGAGTTGCTTCATCACGAGTCAAGATAAACTGTTGAAGAACAAGTGATTCTTCGATGATAGACTTCATCATATCCTCAACTTTTTGAAGATGTTCTTCTGTGAAATTAAAGTCAAAATCAAAATCATAGTAAAACCCGTGTTCAATCGATGGCCCTATACCACATTTCGTTGTAGGATACAACCGCTTTATCGCTTGTGCTAATACATGCGCACTCGTATGCCAGAATGCCTCTTTTCCTTCTACCTCCTCAAACTTTCGTTCCACAATGGAACCATCCTTTCGAATTACTTTCATTTTTAATGCTCTCCTTTCAAATTTGAAATAAAAGCATAAGAAAAGCACCCAAAAGAGCATGATATTTCATCTACTCTTAAGGGTGCAAATAATCTTACTGCACGGTTCCACCTTAACTTTTCACTTCAGATTCTAACAAATCCTATCCTTTAACGCAGGCATACGGTAGCACTTACTCTGTTTCAGCGCTACAGCTCTGGAATGGTTTTCGTCTATCTTCCTTCATAAAAAACTTCCACCTAATGTTTTTCTCTCTGTATGTTTCCGATAAACTACTCTTTCCGTCAATGCTTTTCTTATGCTATTGAAGTTATTATAATGATGCAGCTTAGATATGTCAAGAAAACTTTTCATTATCAGATAGCTTTATTACTAAGGCATTATTGCAAAAGACTTAATAGTATCAAAAGGCTTTATTTCTATAGCTTTTTTATTAAAACTTTATTACTAAGACCTTATTAAGAAGACTTTTTTTACACCTTAGATTCTTTTTACATTCCATCGAACAAATAATAGAACACTAAAATTCAATATTGCAGTTAACAATAAAATTGCGCCTAATGACATTCCTCGTTCCAGCAATTGTCCATATAGTAACTGCCCTGGTGCTACGCTAATTGTAGCGACTGCTGTAGAAAATGCACTAACTTTACCTAACTTATCCTGTGATATCACTTGCTGAATGTAAGATAAAGAAATGACATTAGAAATCCCAAGGGAAAAGAAAGTAATCATACCACAGAGAGCAAATATAACTACTACCAGCCATTTATGTTCTATAAAAAGTGTCATAACAGCCATGAGAAGAAAGCAAGGTACCATCGGTATTAACGTATGATGTAGACGTTTCATAGAGAAGTATTTTGGCTTCATAGTTATCATAAGTCCACCTAGAATCATTCCAAGAACAATGAAGCCTTCCATCGCTCCATAGACACTGGAGGGCATTGCTAATGAAACATTGATTACAAATGGTGCCACAATTGTGAACGCTGGCGAAAAACTGATATTCGATAATCCATAAGAACCTATCGTAGCAAGTACCACTTTTTTCTCCTTTTTAAGATATTGAAACGTTTGTCCCATTTCCTTCACTGAGTTCCAATAGGAAAAACGGTATTTGTTTTTCATCGCAATATCTGGAACATCTAAGAAAAGTTCTAAAATACCAGAAAGAAAAAAACTGATTCCATTGATAATTACAATAAAAGTGATTCCAAATACTCCATATAAAATTCCTGCAAGTATTGGACCTAAAAAGTTTGCCAATGACGAAACCTGAGAAACCACAGCATTGGCACGCATTAAGTTATCTTCAGATACAACTTGTGGTAATACAGCAGATACAGAAGGTGCATATAGCGTGTAGGTAACAGAGAGTAAGAACATAACGACTGCGATTAACGCTGTTGAATCCTTTCTCGTAAGAAGTAAAAACGCATACCCTCCTATGATTCCACTACTTATAAAATCAAGGTAAACCATGATCTTTTTTCGATTGATGCGATCAGCGAGTACTCCTGCGATAGGTGCACAGATTACGTATGGTAACATGGAAAACGCCAATATATTTGCAAATGTCCCCGCGCTTCCTGTTACCTCTAATAAATACAAGGACAAACTAAATCGCTGAATTGCACTACCGAACAAAGAGATAATTTGTCCTATAATTATGATGATAAAATTTTTATTTTTCATGATGATTCCTTTGTTTTTTCATACTCACTTTTACTTCAATAACTCAAAATCCGTACAAATTGGATACTCACCATTCTCACTTATCTGAAGTACTGCTTCTATCTCATATAAAACACGAAGGTTTTCTGCTGTAATAACATCTTTTGGTGCACCTTCAAATACTAACTTTCCATCCTTCATTCCAATGATATGATCTGCAAATTTTGCGGCGTTATTTAATTCATGAAGGACGATTACAATCGTTGTTTTATTTTCCTGATTTAATTTCTGTAATAACTGAAGTATCTCTAATTGATGCGACATATCAAGGTACGTGGTTGGTTCATCTAAAACAAGGATCTCCGTCTCCTGTGCCAAAGCCATCGCAATCCATGCACGCTGACGCTGTCCACCGGATAAAGAGTCTACAAAACGGTCCTTTAGATCCATAATGCCAGTAGACTCCATCGCCCAGTCAATCACTTCTAAGTCATGAGCTTTCAATCCACCCAGTGGACTTTGATATGGAAATCTTCCATATGCAACTAATTCCTTCACTAAAAGCCCAGTAGGAACCGTCGGACTTTGCGGTAATACTGCCATTTTTTTAGCAAGTTCTTTCGGTGCCTGCTTCTTAATCTCCGTACCATTGATGAGGATTTCTCCTTGACTTGGTTTTAATATCCGAGCTATGGATTTTAAAAGAGTAGATTTGCCACAACCATTGGAACCGATAATCATAGTGATTTTATCTTTTGGTATGGAAAGATTCATAGAAGGTATCACCACCGTATGGTCATAACAGACCTTTAAGTCTTTAATCTTGATATCTTGTTTTTCAGTCGGTTGTTTCATTGATTCTCACCTCTATTTTTCTTTCATCATCAAATATATAAAGTATGGTACACCGATAACGGATAATGTGATTCCAACAGGTATTTCTAAAGGGGTAAATAGATTTCTCGATGCAGTGTCAGCAATTAAAATAAGACAGCTGCTGATCAAAGCTGCAATCGGAATTAATCTACGATGTTTGGGACCAACAAGTCGTTTTCCAATGTGAGGTCCTAAAAGACCTAAAAATGCAATATTTCCAGCAACCGAGGTTGCGATTGCAGATAGTGCAACTGCTAATACTAAAAATACCCTGGTCTCTTTAGCTACCGAGATTCCTAGTCCTGTTGCGAGCTCATCGCCAAGTGCTAACACATCAAGAGTCTTTGACTTATAATATACGATAGCAAATAATAGAATTACTACTGGTGCTACAATCTTAAAGTAAACCCAGCTACTCCCCCACAAACTGCCACTTATCCATGTCATTGCTTGATTATAATCGCCCTTTGACATATTTAACTGATACAGGGTTATGATTGCATTGACACCAGAATTCACGCCGATTCCCACTAAAATAAGTCTCGTAGGTTTTACCCCCTTTTTATACGATAAAAAATAAATGAGTAAACTCACAAGGAATGCTCCAAGAAATGAAACCAGTGGCATGAGGTATATCGTACTCATCGATATCGCATTATAATAAGCTGTACTTCTTGAGGAAATTAACATGACAACTGCAAGTGCTGCACCAGCATTAATACCAATCATCCCAGGCTCTGCCAAAGGATTTTTTGTAACACCTTGTAGGATACAGCCTGCGGTAGAGAGAGCGATTCCAACAAAGATGGCTACACAGATTCTAGGTAAGCGAAGATCAAAAATTACAACATTTTGAGCTTTTGAGCCATTTCCAAACAGAGTATTTACCACCTCGCCAATTGTCATTGCATAAGAACCTGACATTAGTGCAATCAGCGCTGATAAGATAAGTACAGCAAAACTAAAGAAGAAAACATATTTTATTCGATTTTTCATTAGCTATTCTCCTTCCGTACCAAATATAGAAACATTGGCACACCAAGTAATGCGGTAAATAAACCAATTGGTGTCTCATAAGGAAGGTTCACCATACGTGCTGCGATATCTGCCCAGATAAGTAATGCACTTCCGAAAAGAAAGGATAATGGCATAAGCCTACGATAATCATTACCAACAATCTTACGTAAGATATGAGGGATCACAAGACCCACAAATCCAATATTCCCTGCAGTTGCAACACAAACAGCACACATCGGTATTAATAAAAGAATCGTAGTGATTCGTACCTTGGTTGGATGAACTCCAAGCCCTATGGAAACTTCCTCACCAAGACTAACGATATTGATTTTCTTTGACATGGTAAGTGCGATTAGTGTACAGATGCCTCCTACAATAAGTAACATCATTACATTCTTCCAAGTGGCAGTTCGGAATCCGCCAGAAATCCAAAATGCCAGTTCTTGCGAACGATTTCCTAGGAGCGCAATAACAGATGCCATGGAAAGAAAAAAGGTACTTAGTGCAGTTCCCGCTAATAATAATCGAGAGATACTCATGTTAGCTGCCTTTTGCATACTAAAAAGAAGCACCATAATTCCAGAGGCAAACGCTCCTATTAATGCAGCAAATGTATTACCAGTTAGCCCAAAGACAGAACTGCTTACTGTAGCAATTGCTACCACAAGAGTTGCACCTTGTGTCATTCCCATCATCGAAGGCTCTGCAATCGGGTTCCTAGTTACCCCTTGCATCATTGCACCAGCAATCGAAAGAATACCTCCGACAAGAGCAGTACTAAGAGCTCTTGGAAGACGTCCATTTCGCACTAACTGCATATCTAACACGTCTTCAAAGGCGAAGATGCTATCAAATACCGTTTTCAGTGATATATTTTTTGCGCCAACACAAGTGGCAACCATAAGACCGGTTGCCACCAATGTAAAACCTATACATATCATAAGTATGAGTTTTCTCTTCATGTAATTATTTCTCCATAAGATCAATCACTTCATCTAAGAATAAGAGACGACCAATCGAACTATATCCTATATTGAAGTAAGGACTGGATGGTAATTCTATTACATTGCCATTCTTTACAGCTTCCATACTCTGATAAATTGGACTATCTTTCAATAATGCCATATCCTCTTCAGTTCCAATTGCAAAGATATAATCAGCATCAATAGCTGCTAATCCTTCATATGTTACCACTGGCAAACTAATGTTATCCTGCTCTGGTAAACCCTCCGGACGAGCTAGCCCCATATCTTCATAAAAGATACTGCCAATTCCTGCTTTATCAAAAATAAAAATCTGTCCACCACTGGCTAAGAAAGTAAGATAAGTGGTATCTTCACCGTAGGTTGCTTTCATTGTTTCCCCTACACTTTTTGCCTTTTCTAGGTATTGTTCCATCCATTGATCAGCTTCTTCAGTCTTATTCATAACCTTAGCTACTGAATTTACGTCCTCTTTCCAATCCGTTTGCGCAAGCTTTAACATAACAGTCGGAGCTATCTCTGACAACTGCTCATACATCTTTTCTTGTACTGCTGAAATAATTATTAAATCAGGCTCTAACGCAATAATAGATTCGATATCCATCGTGTCTTGCATACTATATCCAAGTATTTCTGCTCCCTCTAATACTTCTTCTAAATAGGTTGGAAACTTGGTATAGTCATAAGCATCTGAATTCGCTGTACCAATCACAGAATATCCTAGAATAGATAAGATATCACTATTACCGCTTACATCGACAATTCTTTGAGGATTCGCTGGAATCTCAACTTCTCCTTTGGCATCCGTAATTGTAATAGTATCATTAGATTCCTTTTCTCCCTGAGTATTATTCTTGTCTTGATCACTGTTCTGGTCTTGGTTCTGGTTTTGATCTTGATTTTGAGTTTGATTGTTATTTGTGTTATTATTATCTCCCTCTGTCTTTTTACCACAGCCAGTTAACACCATTGCTGCAACTAGAGCAAGAACAGCTGTCTTTTTTATTAAGCTTAATTTTTTCATGTATATTATCTCCTTCTAATCTTGAGTTCGTTAGCTTTAACTAACCAATGCCGTAATTGTATATGAGATTCATTCTCATTTCAATAGATGCACCTATAATCATAATTTATACACCATTTCTCATGATATTCTATTACCTATACCTGCAATTTGCTTGTAAATTCATAGATTATCCCATATACTATAAGCATAGCTTAAAATGAGAATGATTTTCATATAAAGGAGATTACTTCACTATGCTCGCTAAAACAATGCAAGAATTTCAATCTGAAGTCCTAAGGCAACTACAATTTCAACCGTTTCCACAAAAAAACTATATCTTGTACACTAACCCAAAACATCCCGAGCATGGTTTCTTTATAAAGTACAGCCATAAGGACTACTATGAATTTGGTATTGCAGATTATACCATACCAAAAGATTTTAAAATTTCTTTTTATAATACAAATAAAATGATGCGATTTGGTACAGTTTATGCAGGTGAAACAAAATTTTATCTGGATGACAATCCTGTTTCTTCCTTTACTCCATCCTCTTTTTTTGTAGTAGAACAATCTTTACGGGGACAACAGGAATGGAAGCGAGGGCAACATTATCATGGTGCTGAAATAACAATTCATGAAAAGTATTTTAAAGAGGTCATACAACCAAATTACCCGGACTGCATCCATATAGAAGATATTTTAGTGAATCACACATATCGCTATCTCCCTCTCGATATCGTTACCATCATTCAACAACTTCAAAGTCTTTCACAAAAAAATATGCTTACTCCAATCTATCTAGAGAGTAAGTTACTGGAGTGCATCGCTGTACTTGGTAATGAAGTGTCGAAGGAAACCGAGAATGCTTTCACAAATCAGTTGCAATTTAGAGAGATATGCATAGGAAATCATCGTCGTATCCGACTGACCTCCTATGATATCCGAGCGATTCAAAAAGCCCATGATATACTGACAGAAGCAGCAACCAACCCTCCAACTATAGCTGCTTTAAGTAAGATGGTAATATTGAACGAACAAAAACTAAAAGCTGGTTTTCTATTGCTTTATCATATGACAATCGGTGAATATGCGACTTCTCTTCGTATGACTATGGCTGCAAACTTATTATCTACCACTGATTTATCTGTAGAGGAAATAGCAAAACAAGTCGGTTATCATTATTGTGGGAATTTTGCAAAGAGCTTTAAAAAAGTTTATGGTAAAACTCCTCTACAATTTCGTAAGGGTAGTTTAAGTTAAGTTCCTAGTAAAAGCAGATATTCGCATTCGATAACGCTGCCAGCCCTACCTCATTGCCACTACGTGGCATTATAAAACAGGGAAGTCCTTATCCCTCGGCTTACAAAAGCGAGGGGTAAGGACTTCCCTGATGAGGTTATATTAAGTCTCTTCCAACTTTGAATGTACTAATTCCTCTACCTGATCTATCTCTAGTCCAAGAGATAACGCTAGTTCACCATATAACGATTCTTCTGCCATATGATAATACTTCTCATCTCTTGCTGGAACTTTCTTCCCTTCTGCAATTTTTTCTTTTCTACTAAAGTAAATTGACTTCACGATCTTTAATAATTGCTTACAATCACATTGTTTGATTGCTTCTTTATACTCCACTTCTCTTCCTCTTTCATCGTTTGCCCATACACATTTAATTTCCTGTATATTATTAATAAGAGAAGTTGCTTCCTCTTTGGATAGAATGGAACGCATTTGGACTTTCTTATTATCTGTTGGTGTAAAAATCGTATTTCTCTCAGAATAATAAGGATGAAGAGTATAATAAGTTCGTCCTTTCGATGCACTTGGTGAATCGATAGGACCAATATTATCAATGATGCAAACACCACTTGTACCGTATATAATAATGTCACCTATTTGAAACATATGATATCCTCCTTTACATCGCTATCGTTTTCATTAGTCAAGCTCTTCAATATGAATCTTTCTATCTTTATTTTATCAGAAATTTTATGATTATGTAAGCTATTTTTTATTTATAAACAATTTTTATTTATTTTATCGCAATCTTCACTCACGTTATTTGTGCAAATTTCTAATGAAAAGATAGAAGTTTATCTAGAATGCAGTAGGCAAACAAGTAGCAATGTAGGCGCACTAGTGTAGTTTACGCGAATTATTAAGTGGGAGTTTCCTTATTTTTCTGTGGAAACTTGCTTTCAAAATCTATGGAAAGCGCAACAGATTTTAGTTGAAAAGGGTGTTATTGAAGCCTCTACACAGATACCTTTTGATTGCGAAAAAACCTGTCTAAAATCATGAGCTATTGTTAGTGGCTTTATTATACCTAGATACAATCAAGACCACCAGTTTGAGTTTATTTTTATTGCCAGCATAGTCAAGTGGGCGAAAGCTTTCAACGCTTTCGCCCACATAACTATAATTCTCCACCTTCTACTACAAGGTTTTCAGGATCTATATTATCACCATATACAGGCTTTAAGGTTTCTTCAAAATTCTTGTGGAAGAACTGTTCCTCTGCCAACGCCTTAATCTCACTGTTGATCCACTCTAATAATTCTGTGTTCCTTTTTTGAACCGCAGGTGCAATGGTATCTATACTTCCAATGGACTCTATCCCAACAGAAAATCCTTTGTTTTGTAATGCCCATGCAAGAACTTCCGTGTTATCGGTTGAGAAAGCATCCCCTCTTCCATCTAACAGTGCATCGTATGCTTCTTGGTATTCATCAAACTTTAATAGCTTAATATCAGCATGATTTTCCATGAAATAGGTTTCTGCTGTGGTCCCTTTTACTACGATTAGAGTCTTATCCTTAAGCTGTTCTACATCAGTGATTAAAGCATTATCCGGTGAAACAACACCAAGTGCGACTTTCATATACGGAAGTGCAAAGTCTACCTGCTCACTACGATCCTTTGTTACAGTAAAATTCGCTAGGATAACATCTACTTTTGCAGACTTTAAATATTCTACACGGTTTGCTGCTTCCACATAAACAAACTCAACTTTATCCTCACTTCCTAATAAATCCTTTCCGATACGTTTTGCAAAATAAACATCATAGCCTTGAATATTACCATTAGAATCCACATACCCAAATGGATTTTTATCACTGAACACACCAATTTTTATGGTTCCGTCTTTTTTAATATCTTCTAATGTTCTTGCTTTAGCAGTTGCACTAGTCGTTGTTTCTTTTGCCTGACCACAACCAGTAAGGATACCTGCTACCAGTGTTAGTGTTAAAATCGCTCCCATAATCTTCTTTTTCATAAAATCCTCTTTTCTGACGCTTTAGCGTCTTTTTTATTGATAGTAACTATGCGCTCTTGCACTAATTATGACTACTTTTAAAGTTGAAATTTATTTCCCTTATCACTTCAAATTTTATAGCATTCTATCTATCTCTTCCTATCTGAAGAAGTTTAGTTATATCGCTTCATAATGAAATGTATTTAAAAACTGCTTAGCACGCTCTGTTTTGGGACTATGAAAAAACTCCTGTGGGGTGCTTTCTTCTACGATTACTCCCTCATCCATAAACAAAACTCTGTCTGCCACTGCCTTGGCAAATTCCATCTCATGGGTTACAATCACCATGGTATTTCCCTCTTTCGCTAGCTCTAGAACTACCTGTAATACCTCTCTTACCATCTCTGGATCAAGCGCAGCTGTGATTTCATCTAAAAGTAGAATTTCTGGGTGCATCATAAGTGAACGTACAATTGCAACTCTTTGCTTTTGACCACCAGATAGCTGTCTTGGATAAGCTTCTTTTTTATCCAACAAACCGACTCTATCAAGCAATACTTCTGCCTCAAATTCTACTTCTTTTTTTGTTCGCTTTTGCACCTTTAAGGGTGCCAATAGGATGTTTCCAATAATATTCTTATGCGGGAAGAGATCATAACTTTGGAAGACCATTCCGATTTTTTGTCTAATTTCATGGACATTTTTTTCTTCTCTACGTATGACTTGATCCTTAAAATAAATCGTACCTGAGTCAATTGGTTCTAACATATTTATACATCTTAAGAAGGTGCTCTTTCCACATCCGGAAGGTCCAACAATGACCACCACTTCTCCTTTCTTTAGACAAAATGAAATATCCTTTAAAACCGGTTTGTTTTTATCATAAGATTTTACTAATTGTTCTACCTTTAATATCTGTTCTTGTTTCATCATATCCTCAATCCTTTAACTTTTTTTCTAATAAGGCAGATGCCATGGAAAATGGATAACAAATGGCAAAATACATTAGAAAGATAGCACCATACACCCATAGGGCTGCTGTAGGTGTTGTATACCTAGATGCATCGATAATCTGCTTTCCGACTTTCACCACTTCAACAACTCCAATTAGTACAACCAGGGATGTTGTTTTAATCATTCTTGTTAACAAGTTCATTAGTGATGGAAGTAGTCTTCTCACTGTCTGCGGTATAATAAGATACCAATGCACTTGGATTTTGGTCATCCCGAGTGCAAAACCACTTTCATACTGATGTACCGGAATAGAGATTAAAGCACTTCGTACCAGATCTCCCATCTCTGCTGTTCCCCAAAACGTAAATACTATTACTGCTGCCATTCCACCGGAAAAGTTTACACCGACATGCTTCGCCGCTCCAAAGTAGACTAGAAATAATAACACTAGCTGGGGCATGATCCGGACAGTTTCAAGATATATTCTAGAAATAAATCGGATGATCATATTCTTGCTCGTCATTATTACTCCAAATGGGATTCCAAGAACAACTGACAACCCCATCGCGATAATAGAAATCCGGAGTGATACCAATAACCCCTCTAATAACCTCAAAAAGTTAGTTCCCTGAAACAGGACTTGTATTCCCGAATCCTGCATAACGGACCCTCCTTTCAATCCATGTACAGATGAGAGATATCGGTAATAATATGATTAAATATGCGATTACCAACATAAAAAGAGCTTCATCTGTTTTGTAGTATATTCCAATCAAATCCTTCGCAACAAACATTAAGTCCGCTAATGCTACTGCACTAAATACCGAGGTTTCTTTTATTAAAAAAATGATATTTGCGCAGAAAACTGGAATGGAGGTTGCAATTGCTTGTGGAAGGACTATGTGTAAAAAAACTTGTTTTTTTGTGAATCCAAGGCTTAACCCAGATTCTGATTGAATTGGTGCCACATTGTCGATTCCTGTTCGAAACGCTTCTGCCATATAACTTCCTCCCTGAAATGCGAGACCGATGATCGCACAACTTTCTGAACTAAGCACGATACCGATTTTGGGGAGTCCAAAATATAAAAAGAACAGCTGAATTAGTAATGGCGTATTTCTCGATAGCTCAATATAGATAATCACTATTGACTTAAGAATAGGTATCTTCAATGTCTTAATGAGACTACAGAGAAGTCCAATCAAAGTTGCTAGTGCAATCCCAAATAGTGATATTTTCATCGTCATTTTTGCCGCCTCAACATAAAGCGGTATATAACTTTGTATAAACTCAAAATCCATAGTTAAAATCCCCTTCTAACTTCTGATAAATAACATCCGCTAAGTAGATGCAACTGCACAAATTGTCAGTTGAAAAACTTTGTTTTATCAACTTATTCTCCATTTCAATAAAACATTCCATTTTGCGCTTTGCTCCTATCATAACTAATATTTTTATTCCCAAATAATACAATTTACTCATAAAAAAAAGAAACAAGTACACTCGTTACCTGTTTCTTTCCTCTTTCTCTTATCTACCTAAGAATAGAAATTCAGATACCATTGCGTGCACACAAATAAGCTGTAGTTTGGCACATACAGCAACAGCAACACCCAATATTCTGATTTTCATTATTTGTGTGGTACATTTTCATCTCATTTCTCCTTATCCTTTTAATTCATAGTATTCATACTATGTTGATATGTTTACTATAATATTAGATGAAACATTTGTCAATACCTCACTGCTTTCCATATTTTTATCTATCATGCTTTATTTACTAGACTGTTTCTATTGACTGCCCATTTTCTTGTTATTTATCATAATAGCTGCATAATACACTGTCTTAAACGCAAAAGTTCCTATTAAGATCATCATCAGAATATGGAAGCCGATCCAAGCCCACTTTGACACTGAAAAAAAGTTCCACCACCTTAGTGCTACCAAAAGTATCAATGCTAATGTCAATGCAGCTACACTCCGAAATAACTTATTATTTAACTTACTCATATTACTTTACTCCTTGTTCTCTTTTCTATTTATACCCCGATTGAAAACCCTTTGTATTGACTTTTCCTTTGATAAAGGTATCTTTTTTCTTTTTCAATAATTCTTTATTTGTCCAGTCATTCCCTGACTTCTTAAACTTTTTTTCGTTTTGCTTCTTCATACGGAACCTCCATATTTTCTTTTACTCTTTAAGCAAAAGAACTATCTGGAAGCCTATCATTTAGCCAACACTTACTACGTTTTGTCATATCCTCACCTTAATCTTATTAAATTATATTTTTATTCTATTTTTTTGTATTATTATATTTTTTTAGATTATTAGCTTAAAAAAATTTCTTCTTTCAAAAATGGCTCTGCAATGGCTAACCATTCTTCCGGAAGATATAATGCTAGGTATCCATGACCAAATCCTTTTGCTTCATAAATCTTACAAGAAGGTACCTTAGTCTTTAATAACCGTGCAGATTTTTTCACGCTTCTTACTTCTTTCTCCCCATACCAGTACATAATCTGTGCTGTACTATTTTTGATATCCTCTTTCAAGGTATATCTCATCATATAGGTGCAATACATATTACAGAGTGTAACTTTTCTCACTTTAGGCATATCTTGCATATAATATGTTTTTATTTCCTCTGGATACCACATTTTTTCTGGTACCATTTTTGGCATCCATAACATTTGGCGGCGGCAGGCTTTCTCTCCAAAGAGGAACCAGCCAAATACCTTGACTATTAATATAGAAAATCTCGCCATCCCTGGATTCGGATAGCATATACTTCCATCAATTATTGCCCTCTCTGCTAAGTCCGCTTTTCTAGAAAGTAGTTCCATAACAATCTGCCCGCCTAGAGATACCCCACATAATGCATATAAATGCCCATTGCAGTTCCTGTTGATATAATCCATCAATTTATCAGCCGTATCTTCTGTAGAGATATACTCCGTCGCAAATTCTTCCCCATGACCATCCAACGTAGGGAGAAGCACATAATATCTATCAGCTAACACTCTAGCTTGACGCAGATATGTCCACCATGCAACTCCTCCTCCGTGAATCATCATAATAGCAGGGTTTTCTTTTTTTCCTAGTTCATGAAATTTCATATCTCTCCTTTCTAGCTTTCAGCTAGTGCATTTCCTGCTCTATCTATATTTCACTTTATCCTTCCTGCTCTTCTGGTGGAGAAGATACGATGGACAGTTTTCGTACTTTGCAGTCTTTCGTTTTAGATTTGGTAATATACGGTGTAATCAGCTTAAAAATTTCACCTGTAATATAACTGTATTCTTCCTCTGTTACATTCAAGTAAGAAGTGGTAAAAAAGACATTGTCCTTTTTATGATCTCGATCTTCTTTACTAAAATATTGATTCATCTCCTGCATAAGTCCTAAATGAAACGCTGTTGATAATGCAATTGGGTTTTCGTTTTCTAACATCAGTTCTGGTTGTTTTAATGTATAAACCTTCTCAACAGTACCACGAATACGGTTTTCCTCAACCACTTCAATCATATTGTTCTCTTCCAGTATTTTCATATGATGATATACTGTAGCTCTTGGAATATCTTCTAAATAATCAATAACCTCTGATATTCGAACTCTGGAACGAGCTGAAATAAACTGGATAATACGTAATCTGGCTGGATTCATAATTAATTTTGTAATTTCCATAGGCACTCCTTTTGGATTGTTCTAATTTTATATTATAATCTATTTTTTTAGATTGTCAAGCTCAACAGTATCTTAATAAAAATACGTGGTAATTTAGAAACTATCCTTTTTCTCCTTATAATAGAAAACTAAGGGATTTGGTTTAACCAAATCCCTTAGTTTATGTCTATTATTTATGCTATAGCCTTTTTATATAACCCATTCGCAAGATTCCAATCTACAACTGAGAACCAATTGTCAATGTAATCTGCTCTTCTATTTTGATATTTTAGATAATAAGCATGTTCCCACACATCCATTGCTAAGATTGGCTTTAGTTCCTCCTGTAAGATACTGTCTTGATTTGGAGTAGAGACAATCACTAGTTCGTTGCTCTTATCAACAGCTAACCATGCCCAACCAGATCCGAATCGGCCAAGTCCAGCAGCCTTAAAATTCTTTTTAAATTCCTCGTAGGAACCAAATTTTTTATTTATTGCTGCCTTTAATTCCTCCACTGGTTCACCGCCACCACTGCTACTCATTCCTTCAAAGTATAGTCCGTGATTGTAGACACCACCGCCATTATTTCGAACAGCACCTCTAATATTCTCTGGTAGCTCATCCAAGCGGCTAAGTAAGTCTAGTAGGGACCAGGAATGATATTCTTTACTTCCTTCTAATGCTTTATTTAAATTATCTGTATAAGCTTGCACATGTTTATCATGGTGAATTTGCACAGTAAGTGCATCTACGTAAGGTTCTAATGCATCGTACGCATATGGTAAAGCTTCTAATTGAAACGGGTAATTTTGATTTTTCATAATAAATTCCTCCTGTTAAAATAATATTTATTATTCATGTTTGTCTAATTGAAATTAAAAATATTATATAATAGCCTTTGATGATGTTTGTTCTATTCGCTTTTCTTATTTGATATTTGATATTACTCTCGTTAACTAAACCTATCTTTTTCACATTTCAAAATCATTTATCACAAGGGCTTTATATTCGTTTGTTATAGTTTTCATTTTTTATCTATTGGTTAGCTATAACTAACTTTTCTATAGTATATCACCATATTCCAAATAATGCAATACTGAAAATGATAATTATTATTATTTATATATGATAATACTTTTTACCGCTTTTTAAATATATGGTTCATTCCGTTGTTCAAGCATTCAAAGAAGAATAAAAGTTTGCTTTTTATACTTCCGGGCAAATACTTTTATGCACACATTTTGATCTATACGCGTAGCTTCGCATGATTAACCCTTTACGAGGATATAGATACCGTCGCATTACCCGCACTAACCCCTTCGTTCAAGCTCTTTCTCATTCACTAGATAATTTGACACTCAAATCATGTTCGAAAGAAGGGGAATCTTATATCTTCTGTAAATGATTCTTATTATCATTTGCTATTGTTTTTTTAAATAAATAGGACTATAATGTATATTCATAGTAGTTTTGTAGGAATTAAACAACCTATAGAAATTTAACTATGCAAGGAAGAAAATAATTATTTCGCATAGAAATCACTTCTATAAAAATTTCAGATATCACTTAATTGGAGGTAATAGATATGACAAAAAATTTATTAAGGATGCATAAGATTTCCGTTTCTATTGATGAAACTCAGATATTACATCAAATTACTCTTAGTATAAATAAAGGCGAAGTACATGTTTTACTAGGACCAAATGGTGCAGGTAAATCAACCCTTGGCTATACCATCATGGGAAATCCTAGATATGAAGTGACCGAAGGCTCTCTTCTATTTGAAGAGGAGGACATACAAACACAAAGTCCAGACACTCGCGCTAGAAAAGGGATCTTTTTATCCTTTCAAGCACCCGAAGAAGTACCTGGCGTTGAACTTTCTAGCTTTGTTCGTACCAGCACAAGTGCTGTGAGTGAAAGTTCGGAACGTCTTCTCGCCTTCCAGAAACGTCTAAAAGAAAACATGAATCTATTGAATATGGATCAAGCTTATACTTCTCGTGAATTAAATGTTGGATTTTCTGGTGGTGAAAAAAAGAAGTCCGAGATTCTTCAGATGCTAATGCTAAATCCTAAGCTAGCAATCTTAGATGAAACAGATTCTGGACTTGATGTTGATGCTGTAAAGACTGTGTCAAGTGGTGTGAAGAATTATTTAAACAAGGATAATTCCCTACTTATCATTACACACAACACGAAAATTCTTGAAGAGTTACCAGTAGATTTCGTGCATATTATGGTCGGAGGTAGAATTGTCGCAACTGGTGGCCCTGAGCTAATTACGAAAGTGAATACCGAAGGCTTCCATCCATTTGAGGAGGTGTAAGCATGAAGGAAAAGAAAAAGACATATGTAGATGACGTGAAACGAAGTATCTATGATGAAACCTGTAATTTAGAACCTGATTTTACAGTAAATGCTGGTCTTACTGCTGATATTGTGGAACAGATTTCGAAAGAAAAGAATGATCCAGACTGGATGCTTTTACATCGATTGGCGTCCCTTGAACTATATAATAAACTAAACGTACCGAATTGGGGTCCTTCTCTAGATGGATTATCCATGGAAAACATCGTTACTTATGTTCGACCAAACACGAAGATGAGCGATTCTTGGGAGGAAGTACCGGATGGTATAAAAAATACCTTTGAACGTCTTGGCATTCCACAAGCGGAGAGAACTTCTCTTGCTGGTGTAGGTGCTCAATACGATTCCGAAGTAGTTTATCACAATGTCCGTGAAGAAGTAGCTGCGTTGGGTGTTATCTATACCGATATTGAAAGTGCTCTTCATGGTCCTTACAGTGAAATGATAAAACAACATTTTATGAAATTAATTACTCCTCGTGATCATAAATTTGCTGCTCTTCATGGTGCGGTATGGTCAGGTGGATCCTTTGTATACGTACCACCTGGTGTTAAGGTTGACATACCACTTCAATCTTACTTTCGATTGAATGCCGCTGGTGCTGGCCAGTTTGAGCATACTTTAATTATTGTTGATAAAGGGGCTGACCTTCATTTTATCGAAGGCTGTTCTGCTCCAAAATATAATGTAGCGAGTCTACATGCCGGTGTCGTGGAACTGTTTGTTGAAGAAGATGCCAAACTACGATATTCAACCATCGAGAACTGGTCCAAAAATATGTACAATTTAAATACCAAACGTGCTCACGTAAAACGTGGCGGTCACATTGAATGGGTGTCCGGTTCTTTTGGCTCCCATGTCTCCTGCTTATATCCGATGAGTATCTTGGCTGGTGAAAAGGCAAGTGCTGAGTTTACTGGAATTACGTTTGCAGGGGAAGGTCAATCCCTAGATACTGGTGTAAAAATCGTGCATAGTGCACCAAATACCTACTCAAACATTAGTTCCAAATCGATTTCCAAAAATGGAGGTGCAAGTACTTTCCGTAGTTCCGTTCGCGTCCTTCCAAAAGCTACTGGCTGTAAATCCTCAGTTTCTTGCGAATCGCTTATGCTTGATGATATCTCTCGTTCGGACACAATTCCAGTAATCGATGTCCAAACGGACCAAGTTGATATTGGACACGAGGCAAAGATTGGTCGAATTAGCGACCAGGCAATCTTTTATCTAATGAGCCGTGGTCTAAGAGAAGCTGATGCAAGAGCTCTAATTGTAAATGGCTTTGCAAACCCAATTGCAAAAGAGCTTCCACTCGAATATGCTGTTGAAATGAATCACCTCATATCTCTTGAAATGGAAGGAACCATCGGCTAGAAAGGAGTCTTATGAAAACTGTTATGAATTATAAAAATCAACTTCCAGTGAATACCTGGAATCACTTAAATGTAAATCAAAGTACACTAGAACTTACACTTCCAAAAACCTTGTTACCAGTAACTCCATTTACACAGACTCCGATTCCTGATCAATTGTATCTAAAAGGTGAAGAGCTTTATGAATTTAAAATGCAAAGTAGTTCTTTTTATGGAAAGAATGCGAAAGAACTTATTGATTTCATGAATCAAACTGCGAATGCTACTCTCTCGGTTCATACAAAACCAGGGGAGATCATATCATCTCCAATTCATCTGGGTTATAACATAGATGAAACCAATCCTTATTTATTGGATGAGACGAATATTTTAACGGAAGAAGACAGTGAAATCACTATCTTATTAGACTATCAATCCACAAGTGATGTGGCTGGTGTTCATGGAAGTATTACTAATATATACGCAAAGAAGAACTCGAGGATTCATTTGATTCAGGTACAACTTCTTAACGATCAAAGTTTACATTTTAATCAGATTGTTGGGTATGTTGATGAGGGTGCAAGCATTGATGTGACTCAGATTGAATTAGGTGCGAACAAGAATTTTGTTGGTAGTGAAGTCATCTTAGGCAGTGATTCTTCCTCTTATGAAAATCAGACGATTTATCTTGGTACAGGGAAACAAGAAATTGATATGAACTACTTGGCGAAACATCTAGGTAAACATAGCAAAAGTAAAATGATTGCAAAGGGAAGTCTTGATGATGAGAGTAGGAAGATTTTTCGTGCTACGATTGATTTTAAACGAGGATGCAGTTATGCGACTGGGGAAGAATTGGAAGAAACACTTTTGCTTAGTCCCAATATAAAGAACAAATCGGTACCTTTGATTTTATGCGAGGAAGATAATGTTTCTGGTGCTCATGCTGCTAATATCGGAAATCTGAAGGAAAGTCAAATGTTTTATCTGATGAGTCGTGGTTTAACCGAAGAAGAATCCAAACAGCTTTTGATTCGTTCTAGGTTTGAGAGCATCTATTCGCATATCCCGAATGAATTATTAAAAGAAAAAATTGAGAGTTATATATCAGATAAATTAACTCCATCTATGATTTCCAATAAATCGGAAATCTAAGTTTTAGCTAGAATTTTAACTATAAATTTATGGGATGTTGGATAAAAAATTAGTATATGTTTTTATATGCTCTTAGATAAAGCCTTTCATAGACTCTATGATTGATGATAGAAGTTCTGATAGGTTATAAGATAGACTTTTATTTACCTTTCGATATGTCTTCTAACTATATATTGGCTGAAAATATATAAAAGCAACAATTAATTCGATTTTTTCCAACTTCCCACCTGGAGGTTCCTATATGAAAACAATTGACAGAAACGACTTCCCACTTTTAGCATCTTATACAGTGAATGAGAAACCTTTAGTTTATCTTGACAATGCGGCAACAACGCAAAAACCTTTACAAGTACTAAAAGCGGAAGAAGATTATTATAAAACAAGTAACGCCAATCCTTTGCGCGGTTTTTATAACCTTGGAATTGCTGCCACAGAAAGCTATGAAATGGCACGCCATACCGTAGCTTCCTTTCTTCATGCAAAGGACAATGAAATTATATTTACAAGAAACACAACAGAATCCATTAATTTAGTGATGTATAGTTATGCCCTGCAGGTACTTAAACCGGGAGATGAGATTCTAATTTCTATCTTAGAACATCATAGCAATTTAATACCCTGGCAATTAGCTGCAAAATATACAGGGGCAACACTACGTTATTTATATACAGATTCCGAAGGTATCCTATCCGAAGAGGAAATCAATCAAAAATTAACTGATAAAACTAAACTTGTTGCCATTACTCATGTATCTAATGTTTTAGGAGTTATGACACCAGTGGAAGCTATTATTGAAAGGGCGCATGAAAAAGGCGCTGTTGTTTTACTTGACCTCGCTCAAAGTATTGCACATACTCCGATTGATGTGAAAAAATGGAATGTCGATTTTGCAGTATTTTCAGGTCATAAAATCTATGGACCAATGGGAATTGGCGTTCTTTATGGGAAATATGAATTATTAAACACAATGCCCCCATTTCTTACTGGTGGTGAAATGATTTCTTCTGTTCATGAAGACAGTGTTGAATTTGCAGAAGTTCCACAACGTTTTGAGGCAGGCACGCAAAATGCAGCTGGTGCAATTGGATTAGCAAGCGCTCTCTCCTACGTTTCTGAAATCGGTTATGAGCAAATCATTCAAACGGAAGTAGATTTAATGCAGTATCTAATGGATGGAATAAAGCAGATTCCCGAAGTAACGATATATGGTCCTGCGGATGCAAAATTGCACCATGGCGTGCTTTCCTTTCAAGTAAAAGACGTGCATCCTCACGATGTTGCCACCATATTAAACGAAGATGGAATCGCCATCCGTGCTGGCCATCATTGTGCGCAGCCACTCATGGAATTCTTAAGGTTACATGCAACCAACAGAGTTAGTATTTCCTTTTATAATACCAAAGAGGAGATCGATTTCTTTTTAAATAGTATCAAACAAGTTAGGAGGTGGCTTGGCTATGGATCTCAGACAAGTATATACACAAATCATTAAGGAACATAATGGAAATGGTTATCACAAACATCATCTAAAGGCACCAACCGATTCAAAAGAAGGGGTTAATCCAAGCTGTGGTGATCAAATCACACTGGAACTTAAAATAAAAGATAATGTTATCATGGAAGCTGCGTTTACAGGTTATGGCTGCGCTATCTCTCAAGCTTCCGCAGATATGATGATTGATATCATTGAGGGCAAGGACATTCATGAAGCTCGGAAGTTAATCTCTCTCTTTATGCGTATGATTCGAAATGAATTAACCGAAGAGGATGACATCGAACTCCTAGAAGATGCTACTGCTTTAAAAGACATTGCACATATGCCAGCTAGGGTAAAATGTGCGGTTCTTGGGTGGCATACGTTAGAGGAGATGTTGCCATAGTAAGATCTCTATAATATCACATTACTTTATCCCAGAATTACAATCTAAGTAAGATTGAATGCTCTGACACTAATCTTTAGTGAACCTAAGTGTTGTGAATCTAATAATGCTTAAATTAAAAAGGCTTTGACATCCCTGCCGTTACTGGAAAAACCAATAACCATAAGGTATCTCAAAGCCTTTGAATGTTATATAAAACTATTGCTAAATCAGATTACTGACCCATCTGCTATGCTAAGTTTTGGGATATAACCTTCTTAAAGTGCCTTAAATATTAGCTTTCCAAACATCTACAATATATATCGTTCTCGTTTTTACGCAAGTATTTTGCGTAGATTTTCTACTTGAATGACTCTAATCAAGTTTTTCTTTCGCAAACTTGAAAGACATTTACATTTCAATAGCTCTCTACAAAGCTTCCGCCGCCTCCTTCAACCGCTTCGCAAAGAATTTTAGCCCCTCACGGCATTCTTTCAGCGCCTCTGCCTTTGCCTGTTCATCTGTTTTACGATAATCCTCTACTCCCATCATCATTATGATGTAGATAAAATACATAATTAAACGGACACGATCCCGGTTGGTGAAAGTGAATTCCCTGCCGTTAATCTTGCTGTAATTATCCATGAAAATCTGGCAGGTGCTGACGTCTCCAACCACAGTATTGCTAGAGAGAAAGTCTGCATATGGGTCCCCATAAAACGCACGCTCCAAATCAATGATGGCATCAATATGATAGAAACCATCCTCTTCTTTTTTCAGCATGATGTTTTTTGTCCACATATCAAAATTAACCAGGCAAGGTTCTTTGATGTCATCTAACAGATACCAGTATGGCTCCAGAATTTCCAGCAGTTCATCGTAAGGCAAATCCAGTTTCTGTTCCTTGCCGTCATCCATCAGCATTTGAATCATACCTCGAAATGCGTCCTTCCAAGTTGGATGCTGATAGAAAGTATCATTCTTTAAATAGCCGTACCAAGGGCCCTTAATCTGATGCAGGGCTGCGGTATACTGTGCCAGCTCTGCTACAAGTATATCCTTATTTTCCGGTGTTAATTGGTCTGTCAGACGGCCCCAGTTGTCACCCATCATCCGTTCCATGATAAAATAGTCACAGTTAATTAGGTCCCAACTGAAGTCTTTGGCTAAAATTTCTGCAGTTGGAATAATAGTGCCCTTTAACAAATCGTACACCTGAAGCTCTGCCCGAACCAAATCTTTTTCATAGGAAAGGACATATTTTCCCTCTTCCACACCGGTTTTCAGAACCACGGAAAATGCCTCGCCGTCTTTCGTATAATCCACTATGTAGATGGCGTTGAACCAGCCTTCCGTTAACTCGCTCACATTCTGTACCTGAACATCGCCAAAGTGCTTTTCCATGATTTTCTGAATAATTTCTTTGCTTAAAATCGTCTTAGTGGTACTGTTCATAATGGTATTTCTCCTTTTGTTTTCTCTTTTTTAAACTATAGTACAATAAGATTCCGTTCAGTAAAAAGGCTACTGTGTCAGACACCGGGAAGGATGCCATGGCACCATGAAATCCGTAAAAATGCGACATCACAAACAGAACAGGCAGTGCAAGTAGCAGGTTGCTGGCAATTGGCAGAAAATAAGCGGTAAGCTTTTTGCCAGTAGACTGATAGTAAACAGTAGCAATGCTGCCAACTCCGGTCAATGACAGGCTAATAGATATGATACGAAGCATGGATGTACCCTGGGTTATCACATCATTTTCTGAGACAAACATCTTCATCAGCCATGCCGGTAACAGCTGACAAATGAGTGTAAGAACCAGACCGTAAATAATAGTAAATCCCGCAGTAATCCGGACAGCCTGACGCACACGTTCATTCTTTCCGGCAGCATGATTAAATCCGAAGATCGGCTGTAATCCCTGAGCGATGCCGGCAATCGGCATGAATAGAAAAGATTTCAAGCGTCCGATGATACCAAAGGCACTGATAGCCACTGCACCACCCAGTGCAGTAAATTGACGGTTTACAAAAGTCATATATCCGCTGTAGCAAATCTGGGATAGCAGAGACGGCAATCCGATAGCTATGACTTCGCCCATAATCCGTGGCTGCGGACGAAAGTTTTTCCACCGAATGAGATAGGTATTCTTTCCGGAGAAAAGGAAATACCACCAGCTCAGGCACATGGAGACAACCTGAGAGAAAACGGTGGAATAAGCGGCACCTTCCACCCCCCAGTTAAACAGAAAGATGAAAACCGGGTCCAGTAACAGATTCACCAGAGACGGAATCATCCACTGGTAAATGGATTGCCGGATGTTCCCCTCGGCTCGCATCAATGATGAGAAACCGGTCGAGGTAACCGTACCGGCTATAATGATTCGTGCATAAGAACGGGTGTAATCCATGAGTGCTTCATCGGCACCGAGGAAAATAACAATACGATCCAGTTGCCATAATCCTAGGATTGTAAAAAGAACAGTCACTATATAAAAAATCAAAAAAGTATTTGCCGCGACGTTGGCAGTCTCCTCTTTGTCCCCCCTGCCTAACGTACGGGAAATAAGTGATGCACCGCCAGCTCCTACCATGCTTGCAAAAGCACCAATGATAGTTAGGAGTGGTCCTGCCAGAGAGACAGCCCCGGCGGCAATAGCACCTACACCCCGAGCTACGAAAAAAGTATCTGCCAAGGAATAAAGGCTGTACATCATCACAGACATAACAGTTTGGCTACAAGTGGACCACAGAAGAGACGGTATTGGCCGGTTCAGCATCTGCTCCGATCCTTGTGTTTGTTTCATTGTATTTCTTCCTTTCATATCTCGAAGATTTCTTTGATCTTATGACTCCAATATGGTATAATTATACTGCACGTAAATACTAATAACAATCGATATCTTATTTGATATTATAACAATTCTACTATTTTTCTGAAATTTTCCGTAAATGGTATAATATTAGTCCATCTGAATATAGAAAACAAAACGCCCGATAGAGAGAAAGCTCTCTTCGGGCGTTAATTTAGTTATTCTGTTTTGCGTATATGCAAATTTTACGCAAATCGAGTTAAGTTTCCATATCGATTCACAAGGTTTTACGAGGTTCCAAAATCAATATAATAGAGGCTCTAAAATCCCGTAAACCGCATATATGCCGTCGTTACAGGATTTTAGAGCCTCTTATAAAGTCATTATAAAATTATGCTAAATTAGTCTTACTGACCCATCTGCTTTGCAACTTCAGCAGCAAAGTCTTCGCTCTTCTTCTCAATACCTTCACCAGTCTCAAAACGAACGAATCTCTTAACTTTAAGTGTAGCACCTAATTCTTTTGCTACGCTCTCAACATACTTACCAACAGTTAAGTCACCGTCTTTTACGTATGCCTGATCTACTAAGCAGATTTCTTTTAATTGCTTATTTAAACGACCAACTAACATCTTATCGATAATATTCTCTGGCTTGCTTGCATTTGCAGGATCGTTCATAGCCTGAACTTTTAAGATTTCTCTCTCATGCTCAATGTATTCAGCAGGAACTTCAGACTGATCTACATACTTAGGGTTCATAGCTGCAACCTGCATAGCTACGTTCTTAGCACATTCTTTTGCAGCATCATTTACTACAGAAGCTTCCATCTCAACTAAGATACCAATTCTTCCGCCGCTGTGGATGTAGGACTCTACAAAACCATTTTCAGTAACAATCTTCTCGAATCTTCTGATGTTCATATTCTCACCGATAACAGCGATCTGAGATGCTAACTCTTCTTTTACAGTCTTAGAAGCATCAAGACTCCAAGGCTCAGCTAAGAATGCATCAATATCTGTTACATTAGTTGTAGCAGCCTGAGCAGCTACAGCGTCAACGAAAGATCTGAATGTATCGTTTTTAGCAACGAAGTCTGTTTCGGAGTTAACTTCTACGATAGCAGCAACCTTTCCATCAGCACTTACGTTAGTAGCACAGATACCTTCTGCAGCGATTCTTCCTGCCTTTTTCTCAGCAGCTGCAAGTCCTTTTTCTCTTAAGAACTCTACTGCCTTGTCCATATCGCCATCAGTTGCAGATAATGCTTTTTTGCAGTCCATCATACCTGCACCGGTCATTTCTCTTAAATCTTTAACCATTCCAGCTGTAATAGCCATTTTGTTGTCCTCCATGTTCATTCATTATTTTAGTAAAACTATATCACGTATTAATAATTATTGTAGACAAATAGTAGTCACAATAATCTATGATTTACTTAAAAATGCCCCAGCCTAACATTTGCGGTCAGGCTGAAGCACTTATTCACATCATTGTATTAAATACAAACATAGGTGATTTACTTTGCAACAGCGCTTTCTTATGCCTCTACAGTTTCAGTTGCTTCTTCAGCTACATCTGTAGAATCTGTTAACTGTACGCCCTGGTTTGCTTCAATAACAGCGTCTGCCATCTTAGCTACGATTAATTTAACAGCTCTGATTGCATCGTCATTACCTGGGATTACATAATCAAGTTCTTCTGGATCACAGTTAGTATCAGCAATACCGATTAACTTGATACCAAGTGTATGTGCTTCCTGAATACAGATTCTTTCCTTCTTAGGGTCAACAACGAAGATTGCTTCTGGGATTTCCTTCATATCCTTGATACCACCAAGGTTTTTCTCAAGCTTCTCCCATTCCTTCTTTAATTCGATAACTTCCTTCTTAGGAAGAACTTCGAATGTACCATCATTAGCCATTGTCTCGATCTCTTTTAATCTCTTGATTCTGGACTGGATAGTTTTGAAGTTAGTAAGCATACCACCTAACCATCTCTCGTTTACATAGTACATTCCACAACGCTCAGCTTCAGATTTCACTGAATCCTGTGCTTGCTTCTTAGTACCAACGAAAAGTACCTTACCACCATTTGCTACTACGTCTTTGATTGCATAGTAAGCTTCGTCAACCTTACCTACAGATTTCTGTAAGTCGATGATGTAGATACCATTTCTTTCTGTGTAGATGTACTCTGCCATCTTAGGGTTCCATCTTCTTGTTTGATGTCCAAAGTGAACACCTGCTTCAAGTAATTGTTTCATTGAAATAACGCTCATGTTTTTTCCTCCATTTTGGTTTTTGCTTCCGCACAAGCTATTTTCTTAGCAGACCTAATCATAAAATTAGGCACCATGCCTCGAACTTGTACGTGATTTTTGCCTCTAACATTATATCATGAGAAGATATATAAATCAAGTGCTTTTCAAAAAGTACTCGCATTTTTATTAAAAAAGTTCCTCAGAATAAGATTTTGCATCTCTCTTGAAAGGAACTTCATGAAAGGAACTTATTAAAAGGAACTTTTTAATTAATACTGTGGTCTTTTTGTAATAAGGCGAGCAATCTCTTCATAACTTGCTCCAACCTGTATCTCGTAACGATTGATACGAATATTGCTTGCATAACCATTCTGAATTAGATAACTATCAAACTCTTTTGCATTCTTAACAAGTCCAATCGATTCACATAAATCTGCAACATCATGAGAATACATTCCTTTTGAAATAACTAATGTTTTGATTTCATCTGATTCATTTATTTCGCCCTTATCAGAAGTGCTGTTGTTATCTACAGAAGTGTTATTATCCTTCTCTAATTCATCTGCGTTTTTTGATTCATCAGGATTCGAAGCTGCATCATCTTTATTCATTTTATCATCAGAATTCACAGATGTATCATCTCCGTTCTTTTTATCATCAGAATTCACAGATGTATCATCTTCGTTCTTTTGATCATCAATTGAATTGGAACTATCTACCTCGCTTGCATCAGAATCTGGAGTGATCGATGGATTGTTTTCCTTTTTATCTGTATCCCCTTTTTCTTCATTAGACAAATTATTAGGATCTTTTAAGTTATCTCCTTTATCATCAATCGAAGCGACCGGAGTAGGATTTAATCCAGATAGATCTATCGTTTTCTTTTCTTCCATACCAAGTTCTTTTGCTGCTGCAATGATTTGTTCATCTGTCATTTGTGGATCTTCTTCACCCACTATTAAAAATACCATTATTGAAAATAAGATGCCTACTCCTATTCCCCTCATATAATATTTTAACTTCATTTTGTCTCCATTTCTAGGCATGTATTCTCTTCATAATAAGTCATAAATATACGAATCAAATTATATACATTTAAGAAAAGCAATAACATGAAACATAAAAAAACTAATTGATAAATAATTTAATATACTATGGATCTATTATATAGAAACAATATCTTTTAATTTTTACTCTGCATACAAATCTAATACAAGTTTCACTTCCCCTTGCCCTAGTCCTAATTGTTTTGATATATCACGAATAGAATACTGATTTTTATAGAGGTTGATAATTTCTTCCTTATGCTTTGCTACTAATTGAGTAGAATCTGCATTTGGATTCTCCTCGCCCTTCTCCTTATGAATGAATTCCATTGCTTCTGCTTCTTCAAGAGCTTTTAGCTTTTCTTCTGTACTCTCAATGTGCTCCTCAGATTTTGTAGGTACCAATGTTGTCTTGTTCCTTGCAGCCATGAGTTTAGAGAGCTTATCAAGCAAATCCTTCACATCTCTACGCACTGTTTCCATCTTAGAGAAGGTTGCTTTCAGTTCTTCTTCTTTCTCCTTTAACATCTGAAACAAGAAGACAACTTCACTGTTGTTTATTTCTATTTTTTCAAGAACCCCAGTTGAAAACTCATTAAACTCCATAATTTTTTCGTTAGATAATTGATTTAACTTATCCTCTGCATCAATTAATCGATTGCTCATTTCTTGTTCAATAACGTTTTGCACCTGTAGTCTTATTCTCTTCTTCTCTTCCTCGGTCAATTCATAATTCATATTATCTATCGGTTGAGATTTACCTGTTCTTTGTCGATCAACAAGTAAAAAGCTGAGTAAAATAAGTACTAAGGCGAAAATCAATAGTATTATTTGTGGTGTACTCATAGTAACTTATGATCCCCTTTATATTCTGATATCAAATCCTCTATGTGGTTCATTTCCATTCTTCTCTGAAGTATCATTCTCTTGCTTTTTCTTTTTCTTTTGCTTTTTTTGCTGTCCAAAGAATGAATTATTTCCTTTTTCTTTTGCATCATACCGATATTCCGGATTATCGCTTTTATTTGTAGCTACCGTTTGTTCACTCTGGTGTTTAATTTGCTCTTGAAACTTTGCCCCAAACGTCATTTGTTCGTTCGTTGGTCTTTGATTCTCAGCACTTTTTATTAATGATGCTTCTTGTGACTTCGTTGGTATCGATATCATTTCAATCGGTGTTATTGGCATAATGACTCCCCCTTCAAAGAAAATGGGCTTAGTAAGGACCTACCTTGATATCAGCACGATCTCTTACCAGACTGCAGTGAACAGTTTCTTTACGCACATAATATACCACATTCGAGATTACAACCTTGCATCCTGGATATATCGTATCGCTTATCTTAATACAACCACTCTCATTATCATCCATAAATGTCTGAAGTTCTTCCATACGTGCAATGGCTTCTGCTTTCTTTTTCTCAAGTGCATCTTTATTTACCGACATTGATTTGATCATTAACATCTTATCCGTCGGTAATTTTTCTCCGCCTTTTAGTTTCTTTAAATATAATAAAAGGTTCTGAGTAAGTTGTTCCAACTCCTTATTCATGTTTGGTAGCTCTTTTTCAATACGACGATACTCTTCAATAATGGTTGGATCTACTCCTACCTCAAGTAAAGTATTCGTTCCCATCGTGGAACCAGCTGTTTTGGCTTTAATCATTGTGCCAGAACGGATTTCACCTCCTGTAATGAATCCCTTCTTACCTCCAACAATAACATCACCTCTTGATGAAACACGACTGTGTAGTAATGCTTCTGATGATAAATAGCCACCTGTTCGAACCTCTGCATTCTCTATAAATTTACTAACTACATTACCCGCTGCGATAAGGGTTCCCTTGTTCATCCCCTGAATACCGCGCTTTAAAATAATCTGGCCTCCTGCCTGTAGCAGTGCACCTTCTACAACACCTTCTACAATGATATCCCCGTTAGCAATAACCTTATAGCCGGTACGTACACTACCTTTAATAGTAACATTACCATCGTATTCGACATCACCTGTAGAAGCATCAACATCTCCTTTAATTTCGTAGGAATCAGAGACATTAATCTTTTCACCAATCAATAATACATGCCCATCAACTAAAGAATATAAAGAACATCCATCTTCTGATAATTTGGTTTTTGTTCCGGCTCTTAAAATTTTATGTTCTACTCTATCCGGTTGGATAGCATTACCTACCACGTTAATCCCCGGTTTTCCCTGAATCGCAGGCTCTAATTTTGCTAGCAATTCCCCTTTACTTACTTTACTAATCGTATTTAATTGATGGAAATCAACCGTTCCATCTTCATTCTCTTTTGGTTTTCTTGTTAAATCTGTATTAAAATAGTATGTTATGACAGCATTTTTCCCCTTGACCGGAGCGGTTCCACGTGCTAATACAATATCCTCTAAATAATTTCGTTCCTTTAAGAATGCTTTTACATTCTCTTCCACGACACCATATTTAATTCCTGCTTTTACAAGGTCATTAACTATTTCGGTAGAATTCATTGTACTTCCATTTGGAGATGGCGGATAAAATCTTGCAATAGCCTCCATACGATCATCTGAAATTGTTACTTTAATTCCTTCACTTTCTGGCATGCGAACAGTGTTATTAAGCTTTATAATCTTAGTTTCTGTTAATCTAAGTAAAGCATCATTCACTATTATTTTGTCATAATCAATTCTTCGTTTAGTCAAATATTCATCCAGTTCACTAAATAAAAATATTTTCCCTAATCCTTTCGCTGGAATTAATTGAAGGTAAGTGCCATCGTTATTCGTTATCAATTGAAATATTGCATTATCTTTTGCCATTTATACCCTCTCCCTATACATTCATACTCTACAAGTTCCATTAGTTTCTTGCAGTCATTTATGCTGTCTCAAGAGTTTATTCACTTACTGCCCCATAAAAATATTAAGGTTACTGCCTAACTTCTGCCTCATCTTTTGTAACGCTTTTGTATGCAGCTGTGATATTCTGGATTCAGACACTTCTAATACTGCACTGATTTCTTTTAAAGTCAAATCCTCATAATAATACAGGACTATCACTTTCTTTTCCTTTTCTGTTAGATACTCCAATGCCTTTACTAACATCTCTTTTAGTTCTTGCTTCTCCATTACCTTTTCTGGCTGAACATAATCCTCACTGGTAACATTTTCTATCATTCCTTCTCCTTGTTCCATATATTCATCCAAGGATACTAGGTTCGATATCTTCGTTTGATTCTGCCAAGTTTCTAGTTCATCTGTTGTAATTTCAAGCTCGTTCGCCACTTCTTCATCGGTTGCCTGCCTACCATACACAGTTTCTAACTTTTGATATGCCGCATCTAACCTTTTTTGCTTCTGTCTTAATGTTCTTGGTATCCAATCCATCTTTCGAATTTGATCTAAGATTGCACCACGAATACGAAGCGATGCATATGTTTCAAATTTGGCTCCCTTTTCGCAGTCAAATTTGTCTATTGCATCGATTAAACCGAAGGTCCCATAACCAACCAAATCGTCATATTCCACATTATATCCTAAATAAATGCTGAGTCTTCCTGCTACAATCTTTACAAGATTCGCATACTCGATTATGATTTTTTCTCTGAGGTCAGGAGTTCTCTTCTTACTGTATTCATCCCATAATTTTTGCTTTATATCAGCACTCATAGGCTATCTCTCCCCTGTTTTAATCAACCTTCTCTTCTAATGTAACCACTGCTTCGTCTTTCACTTCTTCTAACGACTCTGCCATCATTTCATCCTCAGATGCTGCCTCTTCTACTTTTGCAGCTTTCATCTTCTTTCGTTCCTGCTCGATATATGCATCATTAGCAGCTTTGTTTATTTTAATAATGATTTTACCTACAATTATTCCAACGATATAAAAGACAATGAGCACACACAATACGATAAAAAGTGTAGAAACCAGATTATATCGATTTACTATACAGGTGATGCTTGCGATGGCTCCTGCACATAACGTAACAACCGCAGGTATGTTCTTATTCTTCATAATTACCTCAATTCCGGCGTGTCAGTGCCTTTTTTAAAATTAAATCTTTTTCAGTGGCTTTCCTACCGACTTAATTAATAATTCTCCAGACTCAGGATTAAATTCTATAGTTCTACCGTAGTTTGCGCCTGTATCCTGAGCTAGAATCGGAATCCGTAATGAATTTAACTTTTCTTTTGTTGCCTCCACATTCCGCTCACCAACTCGTAGCATATCATTGTTACTACTAAAGGCAAACATTTGTGCTCCACCAGCAATTTTAGCAATTAAAGCAGTACGACTAGCTCCCAGTGCTAACAAACGTCTTATCAGTTCATCGATACCTGTGTCTGCAAATTTTGCGATATTCTCATTGTTTTTTATTTTGGTACTATCAGGTAGCATAATATGTACCATACCAGATACTTTTCTACCAGGGTCATACAATACAATTCCAACACAAGACCCAAGTCCTAACGTGGTTATACTATCTGGAGGTTTACAAACATTCATGTCTGCCATACCAACTTTTATCATTTCCCCCATAGTTACACCTACATTCCTAATGATGTTAATATTGCGTTATAGGAATCCAGTGTTGGTATTAGTACAAAATATCCATTTACTTCCAGATTCTTATCACCAAATTCTGTTTCAATTAATAGTGCTTTATCACTTATCTTGCCAAACTCAATTGCTGGTACACTAAGAATCGCTCCTGCCATGTCAATCGCTAAGTAAGGTATACTGGAAGTTATGGTCATGTTCGTTAATGTTGAGAGAGAAGATAGGTATGCTCCAGCTATGATATTTCCAATCTCTTGTAAAGCTGATAACTCAATCTCTGTAAATTCTTCTCCTACTTCACACATTCCCTGCATTAACATACGAACAATTGCTCTCGCAGGTTCTTGCTCGAGTATAAACATAATCATTCCATCAATATCCCCATCTAGTGTTAGGAGGATGCCAACCACAACATTTTCGGCACCTCCTATAACATCCGATAGATCTTTAAACTCTAGAAGCTCAATCTTTGGAACTTTCATATCAACCTTAGCATTTAGCAATTTGGATAATGCTGTTGTTGCATTACCAGCACCGATATTACCAATCTCTTTTAATACGTCAAACTGCATGGAATCCATAGTGTCAAAATCTTTATCAGACATAGTAACCTCAATTCTGGCGCTTTAACGCCTACTTACCATCTACTTCTTTTTCAATGATAACTGCTGAGAGATTTAATAAAGAGATTAAACCATCTCCATGTTTCCCAACTCCCGCAAGATAAGACGCTTTTTCATCGTTCGCACTGCTAGCAATCTTATCCACGTTGTCATCACTAATGGTAACTACTTCTTTTACCTCATCCACAATAATACCAATTGCTGCCTGAGGTTCTAGCTTAATGATTAGAATACGGGTAGCATTGTTGATTTCATCTGGCTCTAGACCAAATTTTAATCGTAGGCTCATCACTGGGATAATTTCACCTCGAATATTGATAACACCTTTAAAATATGATTGCGCTTTTGGTACTCTTGTGATACGTTGCATTCTTACAATATTATCTACATATTGAATATTGATACCAAACTGTTCATTTCCTAGGGTAACAACAATGTATTGTTTTGAATCATTCCCTGTCACTTTATTCGTTTCCATACTGCGTCCCCCCTTATACCAAAGAATTTACATCAAGAATTAATGCGATTTCACCATCACCTAAGATAGTTGCACCACTTATCATCTTGCTGTTATTGATATATTTACCGATCGATTTGATTACAATTTCAAGCTGTCCAATTAAATTATCTACAACAAGTCCAGCAAGTTTGTCGCCCTTCTTAACGATAACAATCGTTAAATCATCAGTTTCCTTTGTGTTTTCAGTTACATCTAGAATCTTATTTAGACGAATTAAAGGAATAACATTACCACGAAGGTGAATTACTTCTTTAGACTGTACGTACTTAATTTCCTTAGTTGCAACATTTTCAATCGTTTCAATGCTACCAAGTGGAATCGCATATTTTTCTGATCCAAGTTCCACCATCAATGCCTGTATGATTGCAAGAGTTAGAGGTAAGCGAATGATAAAATTGCTTCCTTTCGAAAGAACTGTCTTAGTTTCAATGCTTCCACCTAGAGTCTCTATTTTAGTTTTTACAACATCAAGGCCTACACCTCGACCAGATACATCAGAGATAACTTCAGCAGTTGAGAAACTTGGACGGAATAACAAATCAATAATTTCTTTATCTGTCATCGCAGCTGCTTGCTCTTCCGTTATCGTACCTTTATCGATTGCTTTTCTCTTAATCTTTTCTACATTAATACCAGAACCATCATCCCTGACTTCTATTACTACATTATTACCTTCCTGGTAAGCATCTAAGAAGATGGAACCGACCTCAGGTTTCCCAAGCTTCATTCTCTCTTCGTTACTTTCTAGACCATGATCTGCTGCATTACGAAGAAGATGCATTAATGGATCGCCGATTTCATCAATTACAGTACGATCTAACTCTGTATCTTCACCAGTCATATACAATTCCATTTTTTTATCAAGTTTTTTAGATAAGTCACGAATCATACGTGGGAAACGATTTACTACGCTTTCAATTGGCACCATTCGAACCTTCATAACAGACTGATGAAGATTTGTTGTAATTCTTTCTAAGTACTCAATTTGCTCATTGAAGCCACCCATAGAATCTGATTTCGTTTCAGTACTATTCATAGAAACCAAACCGTTTTTAGCGATAATAAGCTCACTCACAAGGTTCATTAAATCATCTAGCTTTTCAATATCAACACGAACAGAGCGGTTAACAACTGGTTTTGCTGTTTCTTTTTGCTTTGCTGCAGCTGCAGCACTCTTTGCATTATAAGAATCTTTTGAAAGGGACTTTTGCTCTTGCTTCTCTGTTTCGCTCGCAGTTTCATCTTTATGCTCACGCTGTGGCACAATGATTTCTGAGATGTCAACATCCTTGATTTCAGATACTCCAGTAACAACCTTTTGAACTTTACTAATTGATTCTTTCGTTAATAATACTACTGAAAAATCTAAATCAAATCTTTCATCTTCAATATCTTGTACTTCTGGCTTACTCTTTATGATGTCACCTAATTCTTCTAATGCTTTGAATACTAAAAATGCTCTTGCTGCTTTTAAGATACAGGACTCTTGTATGTATACCGTTAAAGAATATGCATGACCGCCCTCTTGTGTCATCTTTTCCACAGCACGTAATTCATGATCCGCAAGTGCAATATCAGCTTGTGCTGATTCTTTCGCGGTTGCTGTTGCGATTGCAGCTGCACTAACTACTGGTTTACTTGTCTCTTCCTTCGCCTCAGAAGCATCTTGTGTAAATGCCTTTACTCCTTCATCAAGAATACGATTTAAGTTTTTAATGATATCCTCATTGTCTTCCGTACCTTCATCAGCGGAAGTAACAATAGAATTTAGATAAGATTCTAGCGCATCCAAACCTTTGAATAATACATCAACCAATTCCGCTTTCACTTTCATCTTTCCAGCACGAATTTCAGATAATACATTTTCCATATCATGGGTAAGTCGTTGCATTCTCTTATAACCCATGGTTCCAGCCATTCCTTTTAAGGAATGTGCAGAACGAAATATCTCATTTATCGTATCTTCATTCTCAGGTTCTTTTTCCAGTATCAACAATTGCTCATTTAAACTTTGAAGATGTTCCTTTGTTTCATCGATGAAAATCTCTAAATATTGACTTACATCCATCTCATTGCACCCCCACATTCTTCGTTATAGCCTCGGCAACCATTTCAATCGATACTACTTCATCAACAAGTCCTGCCTCGTAAACAACTTTGGGCATTCCATAAACAGTACTGGTCGCTTCATCTTGTGCTATAACGTAAATATTATTTTTTTCATTTAGTTGTTTAATCCCCTGTGTTCCATCTCCACCCATTCCGGTAAGGACTACACAGGTAATATCTTCATAATCTGTATCCTTCAAGGATTCATACATGATGTCTGCACATGGCTTTAATCCATTTCGTGCTGGTTCCATAGTGACAGATAAGGTATAGCCATCTCTTGATTTTACTATCCTTAGCTGTGATCCACCCTTAGCTACATAAACATATCCCTTTTGCACTAGTTCTCCATGCTCTGCTTCCTTTACTGTAAGAGCACTTAATTCATTCAGTCGAGAAGCAAGCGAATTGGTAAATCCCTCTGGCATATGTTGAACTATAATCATCGGTGCATCTAAATTTGCAGGAAGTTTTGGGATTACTTGATGGAGTGCTTTCGGGCCACCGGTAGAACAAGCCAAAGCTACTATTTTCTTCGCATTGTTTAAAACCTTAACATGCGCTTTTCGATCAAGCAAACCGATAGGTTTTGTAATGTCAACCTTGATTTTGTTACTCGATGTTGGTAATACCGGTCTTGCCTTATCAACCACCATACTTTGAGTCGTTGGTACTAACTCTGTTGCATATTCTAGTGCAGTTAATATCTTTTCTTTAAACGCACCATCCTTTGCTTCTATGTAACTTTCTGGTTTTGTTACAAAATCAAAGGCTCCTAGTTCAAGACAACGAATGGTCTCTTTGGCTCCCTCTTTTGCAAGTGTACTAACCATAATGATCTTTAGCTTTAATCGTGTCTTATTTAGTTGTTCCAACAGTTGAATTCCATTCATCTTTGGCATATTAATGTCAAGAAGAATTGCATCATATTTTGTCGGATTTAATGTAATAAGATCAAAGCCTTCCAAACCATTTGTTGCAACATCACTTATGCTGAATCTCTTGTCACTTCTAATTATATCAGATATGAGCCTTCTCATAAGTGCAGAGTCATCAATCACTAAAATATTTTTCATCATATCGTACTCCATTCTATTGATAGGCCAGTCAACAATCTAATTTCCCTATACCTTTGGAAGTATCTATCAATGTATCGTCTATTAATTAATTTATATATTTATTTATACGACGATACAAGTGTATCGTCTATTAATTAATTTATATATTTATTTATACGACGATACACTAACTTAACCTATTTTCTTTATTTCGGCGTTTTCGTTCTTTCTCGAAGATATAACGTATAATTGCTTCTCTCTCGTCACTTTTCATTTTTAAGAAAGCGACACGTTTTGAATATACTTTTGGAAGATTCTTAGCTTCTGAACAATTAATAACCCTAGCATATAAAAGAAGTTTCTTCGGACCACTTTCTGTTTCCAATAGGAATTTGACCTGAAGTATATCGTCCTCTTTGCAAATTTCTTTGGAGTTAAATTTCATACCACCACCACTAATATCAACCATAACTCCTTCTTGCCAACTATACATATTCTTTGTCTGAAGCTGCTCGATACTTTCTTGTATACTTGTTTTATCTATAAAGCTGTCATACAACTTTTTAATTTCATCCCATTCATCTTCCATTAAAATACGGAAAGACATATCTTGCACCATATCTAGTCGAAAAAACTGTCTTCTTTGTTGCTTTTCTAAATCAGAGATAATTTGAATCTGTGCAGCATACGCACTCTGAATACGGAACTTACTAATTACTTTCGCCTTACATTGGAATAAACCAGTCTTACTATAGACGTAGATAATGTAGTATGTTCCGATTTCCAAAGGGACTAACCTGCTATTTTCAATTGGGATGGCAATAGATACATAGTCAGTCTCATCTAACTCATATACCACACTTAGATGCCTCTTTGATTCATTCACTATATCCCCCTGATTGTTGATTTTTACCATTTCCAGCTTATCACCAACTGAGGCTATATCTTTAAACATTAGCTCCCTCCCTGTACTCTTTATCGATTGGTTGTCATTCTTCTACGTATTAGATTAGCAAAGATTCGTTTAATTCCCCTAGTTTCATTCGGTATCCCCATATTATCATGACAAATACGTTCTGCTAAAGAAAGCATAGCCTTTGCTGCCGTTGAATTTGGATATGCCATAATTACAGGTTTTTGTTGCATAATTGCTTGTGAAACTGCTCTATCCTGTGGTATACCTCCTAAATACTCCATCTCAATATCAAGAAATTTCTTAACCACTGTATTTAACTTATTATAAATCTCATTTCCTTCCTCTTCGGAATAAATTCGATTGGATATCATCTTTATTTTAGTTTCCTCTTTATTAAAATTATCTCTGCGATGAAGTGCTTTTAAAACAGCATATGCATCAGTGATCGACGTTGGCTCCGGAGTAGTAACTAATAATACTTCTGAGCTTACCGAAACAAATTCCATAACGAGGTCAGATATCCCTGCACCAGTATCCACAATGATGATATCAGCTAATTCATCCAGATAGTCCATCTTCTGAATAAGATACATTATCTGTTCTTTCTTTAGTCTGGTTAGTTCTGCAATTCCAGAACCTCCAGAGATAAAACCAACATTTTGCGGTCCTTCTGTTATGATGTCTTGCAATTCTTTCCCTCGAAACATTAAATCAGAAAGATTGAATTTGGGACGAATGCCCAACATAACTTCAATATTGGCAAGTCCAAAGTCAGCATCTAAAATTAAGACACGATTCCCTAATCGACTAAGTCCAATTGCCAGATTTAGTGATGTACTTGATTTTCCGACGCCACCTTTACCACTTGTAACAGTAATAACTCTGGCTGTACCTTTCGGACGCGGCTGCCTATTCACTAATCTCCTTAACTGTTCTGCTTGATCCATCTATTCATTGCCTCCCAATAACTGCCGTGCAATACTTTGAGCGTCAATTTTTTCAATATCATCTGGAACGTTTTGTCCAAATGCCGCATAAGACAATGGTGCATTGGTATACATACGAATGTTAAAAATATTACCAATGCCTGTTGTCTCATCGAGTTTAGTAAAAATCAATCGATAGTTAACAATATCCGAATATGTTTCGGCAATACGGATTAAATCTTTGTACTTTGTTGTTGCACTTAACACAAGATATACTTCTCTATCCTCTTCAGGGACAATATGAACTAATTTATCAATATCATCTCTTTGCTCTCTACTCTTATGAGATCTTCCTGCTGTATCAATTAACACAAGATCATAATCTTTAAAATCTTCCATTGCCTCTTGCATCTCTGTCTCAGAGTAAATAACGCGAAGTGGTACATCTAAAATATTGGCATAGGTTCTTAGTTGCTCTACTGCTGCAATACGGTAGGTATCCGAAGTAATTAAAGCAATTTTTGCTTGCTTACCAACCTTATAAGAAGACGCTATTTTAGCAATCGTAGTTGTTTTTCCTACACCAGTTGGCCCGATAAAGTAAATATACTTCGTTTTATCTTGCGAATATTCTATGGTTTTAGGCTGTCCAAGCTTTAAGATGATTTTTTGATAAAAGCTTCCCAAAATAGTATCAATCGTTGTATCTTTCTTTAACGTTGTTTCAATCTCAGTAATAATCTGATTTGCATATTTTTCATCTACATCATGAGAGATCAATTGATTGTACACTAACTGAACACAAGCATAATTGGGATTTGCTTCTTCATCCTTCTTCTTTTCTTTTACCTCTATCTTTTCCTCTTGCTTGCTCGTTTTTATCAACTGCTCCGCTAACATACTCTGAAGGTGATTTAACTTCTCTTCTATTGCCGAAGATTCCAGCCCTACGGAGTAGTCTTCTTTCATTTGAGATACTCGAAATCCTTTATTAAACGTGCTTTCAAACGGTGGCTTATTCTTATTGATATCGTTTGGATGCTTTACTCCTTCATTTTGTACCTGCATTTCATCAACAGCAGCGGTTACTTCCACCAGAGGTTTACGAAAAAGTTTAAATATTCCCTTAGGAGATATCGTTTTAATATTCATTACAATAGCATTTTTCCCTAATTCTTCCTTTGCTAACAGAATAGCCTCTGTTTCTGAAGTTGCCTGGAACTTTTTTATATTCATTATACAGTCACCATCCCAACTGATTGTAATTCCACATTGGATTCAATTTCATTATAAGAAATGACAATTAAATCATTAAAATATTCTTTCGTTAGCTTTTTAAAATACATACGAACAATTGGTGAAGTAATAATAATCGGGTTTTTCCCCAGATTTTCTAACTTCTCCACCTCTTCTTTTACTGATTTCATAATACTACCTGTTTTCTCAGGGTCTAACGCAAGAAAAGCTCCTTGTTCTGTCTGCTTCACACTATTCATAATTTCTTGCTCTATCTTTGGATCAAGAGTTACTACAGAAGTCATCTCATTCGATTGGAAGAACTTATTGGATATCGCACGTTTTAAACTCTGGCGTACATATTCTGTTAAAACATCCGTATCTCTGGTTGTAGGTGCATAATCCGCTAAAGTTTCAAATATGGTCACCAAATCACGAATTGAAATTCCTTCTTTTAATAAATTCTGTAATACCTTTTGAATCTCACCAACACCAAGTAATTTTGGAACAAGTTCCGAAACTAACGTATGATTCGCTTCGGTTATATTGTTGATAAGATTTTGTACATCCTGCCTTGTGAGAAGCTCATCTAAGTGACTACGAATAACTTCCGTCAAATGAGTTGCAATAATAGAAGGCGGATCGACAACAGTATAACCAAAGGATTCTGCTCTTTCTCTCTGGCTTTCCGTAATCCATAATGCTGGCAAGTGGAAGGATGGTTCAAAAGTAGGAATACCAGTAATTTCTTCTTCTACATATCCTGGATTCATCGCCATATAATGATCAAATAATATTTCCCCTTCACTAACTGGAATTCCTTTAATCTTGATTACGTATTGGTTTGGATTTAATTGTATGTTATCTCTTAGACGTATCGTTGGTACAACACAACCTAATTCCAGCGCAATCTGCCTTCTAATTAAAACAACTCGGTCTAAAAGGTCACCACCTTGATTTACGTCAGCAAGCGGTATAATACCGTAACCAAATTCTAATTCGATTTGGTCTACTTGAAGTAAGGAAACCACATTTTCTGGTCTTCTAATCTCTTCTCCTGATTGTTCTTCCGTGGAAGCCTCTTCTTCGATATTAGCAATTTTAATTTTCTTATCAATTACGGTACCACAGAAGATAAATAATGCACCGTAACTTGTAAATACCAAGAATGGTAATGGAGTTACGATACCTAAAAACGCTAATGCTCCGCCTACCATATATAATACTTTTGGTATAGAAAAGAGCTGTTTCATTAAAAGATCACCAATATCAGCTTCTTTACTTACCTTAGTAACAACGATACCTGTGGCTAAGGATATCATTAAGGAAGGTATCTGGCTTACTAAACCGTCACCGATCGTTAGGATTGCATACTTACTAAAAGCTTCCCCTGCAGGTAATCCAGCCTTCATCATACCCATGATAGTACCACCCGCCATATTAATTATGGTAATGATTAAACCCGCAACCGCATCTCCCTTAACGTACTTAGTTGCACCATCCATGGCTCCAAAGAAATTGGATTCTTCTTGGATTTTTTCTCTTCTCTCTCTTGCTTGTGCATCCGTAATCGCTCCGGTGTTTAAGTCCGCATCGATGGCCATCTGCTTACCAGGCATCGCATCAAGAGTAAAACGAGCAGTTACTTCAGATACACGTTCCGAACCTTTATTGATAACAATAAACTGTACAATAATTAATATTATAAAAACGATTACACCGATGACAACATCGCCCTGTCCTACGAATTTACCAAATTGAGTAACAACGGCACCTGGATCTCCATCTGTTAGTATTAATTTAGTGGAGGATACATTTAATGAAATACGGAAGACCGTTGTAAAAAGTAAAATCGTTGGGAAGGTTGACATATTAAGCACTTCTTGTGAAAAAAGTGCATTAAATAAAATAATCATCGAAATCGAAATATTCAATGCCAAAAGAAAATCGAGCAGTGTGGCAGGCATTGGTACGATTAAGAAGATGATGGATGAAATAATAAATAAGCCAACACCTAAGTCTGTTTTCTTCATCTTTACTGCCCCCTTTCCTTTCTATGTTTTTAACGAATATACATAAGCCAATACTTCCGCTACCATCTGGTAAAGTTCCTGTGGAACCTCGGATTCAATATCAACATTATAATAGAGCATTCTTGCTAAAGGCTTATTCTCAACAATTGGTATCTTGTTCTCCTTAGCAACTTCTTTAATTTTAGCAGCAAGTAAATCTGCACCTTTTGCTATCAGTATTGGAGCATCGGATACTTCTTTATCATATTTAAGTGCGCATGCAAAATGTGTAGGGTTCGTGATTACAACATCAGCTTCCGGTAGTCTTTGCATCATACGCCTTTGGGAAGCTTGCCTCATTTTCTGTTTAATCTTACTCTTAACCTGAGGGTCCCCTTCCTGTTGCTTATATTCATCCTTTATTTCTTGTTTTGTCATTCGCATATCTTTCTTAAATTTCAACTTTTGATAAATAAAGTCTGCGAAACCTACAATAAGAAATAAGACACTAATTTTAATTCCTAAATCAAGTACGATATCACCAATAAAGACAATGATTGCGTCAAGGTTTCCCATCTCATACAATAGATATAGATTTCCTAATTGATCCTTTAATGCATCATAAACAATATAAATGATGATACCAACTTTTATAATAGACTTCACTAATTCCATGACTTTGTCCATGGATAGCATCTTCTTGAAACCACTGAGTGGGTTTATTTTATTAAACTTGGGTTGTAGTGGTTTTCCTGTTATCTTCCACTTCACCTGAAATATATTGACTACGAAAGCTACCAAAACACCTGCTATAAAAACAGGAAAACAGATTTGTAGAATAGTAATCCCCATCTGATTCAGTAGTTTTGAACCTATTTGATAGGTAATTTCTTCTTTCGCTAGTGTTTCAATCTCCTTATAAGATTCAGAAAAAGAATCAAGAAACCCACTTGCCATATAACCAGCGAAGGTTTTTACAACCAAAAATAGTGCTAATAATCCTGCGGCTGTGATTAATTCTTGGCTTCTGGCAACCTGACCTTCTTTTCTTGCATCATCAAGTTTCTTCGTCGTCGCTTCTTCTGTTTTTTCGCCTCCAGGCCCTTCTTTTGCGAAAAACTGGAGACGATAAGCAACATAAAATTTGTTGTTCTCTGGAATCACCAACGCATTCCCTTACCTTTCATCATTTTAAAAAGGAGACTGCACTCTTTAACATGTCCATCATTTCTGTGAAGATAAAATCTGCAACTGACGGAATCATCATAACCATAAATAGCAAAACAATGAGTCCAACAAATACTTTTAATTGCAAACCAATGACAAACATATTCATCTGTGGTGCAACTTTAGCTAAGATAGCTAACACCACATTAACGATTAACATCGCTGCAAAGATTGGCAATATAATACGAAAAGCTATTACAAAAAAATCCACCACAAATTGTAACATCACCGTATAAATAAGAGGGTTTAGTTTAGTCCCACCTACTGGGATTACCTGATAGGAGTCAACAAGTGCTTTTATGATATAGTGATGCATATTTGTTATTAATAAGAATAACATTACTGCATAGTGATAGAAATTTGCAGTAATCGTAACTTGAGCATTTGAAATTGGGTCAAACTCATTCACCATCGAAAATCCAATTTCCATATCCATCAACTGTCCCGCGAGGGAAAGTATATGAAAACAGATATTAGAAAAGAAACCCATGATGGCACCAGCTAAAGCTTCTCCTACGATAAGTATTGCAAATCCAATCACACCTTCATAAGCTAATTCCGAATAAGGAATTGTTTGGCTTAATACAACGGCTATCGCTATAGATATGCCTACTTTCACTTTCTGCGGAACATTCTTTAAACTAAAAAATGGACCTGTATAAATAAATGCGGATATCCTCACCAGTATCACAAAGAAAAAAACTAACTGATCTACAGGTATTACCATAGCATCACCTGTCACTGTATAAAGTAACGGAAGTTATCTGCCAGGTACCAAAAATATTCCGTTATATTTTTCATAATCCAATTACCACAAAGCATAAGTACTAGAAATACTCCAATTAACTTTGGAACAAAAGTGAGGGTTTGTTCTTGAACTGAAGTTACTGTCTGTAAGACGCTTACCACAAGTCCAATGACAAGTGAAGTAATCAACATCGGAGAAGATACTTTGATAATTAAGAATAATGTTTGGCGTAGTAGTTCCACCAATAAGTTTTCATCCATATACTATCCCTCCTTTCAGTAAAAGGTTTTTATCACTGAACCGATGACTAAATTCCATCCGTCTGCCATAATAAACAATAATATTTTAAACGGCATCGAAATCGTCGTAGGTGGGAGCATCATCATACCCATAGACATTAAAGTAGATGCCACAACCATATCAATTACTAGAAATGGTATGTAAATCAAGAAACCAATAATGAATGCTGCTTTTAGTTCACTGATGATAAACGCTGGAATTAACGCAGTAGATGGAACATCTGCCCTGCTTTCTACCTCTGTAACTCCTGCGATATCAAGAAACAATTGCATATCCTTTTCATTAGTCTGATCAAACATAAAATCTCTCAGTGGCTCCATACCTTGTGTAAAGGCTTGTTCTTGTGTGATTTCACCTTTTGACAGCGGCTGAATTGCATTGGTATTAATGCTTGTCAGTATTGGTGACATAATAAACAACGTCAAAAACAACGCCAATCCAATCAAAACCTGATTTGGAGGTGTTGTCTGTGTACCTAAGGCAGAACGAACAAAGTGAAGCACTACGATAATTCGAATAAACGAGGTTAACATAATTAATATCGAAGGTGCTAATGTAATCACAGTTAGGATTAGGAGCATCTGAAGTGTAGCGGATAGCGTACCACTCCCTTCTCCAGAGTTAAAATAAAAGGTTAAATCATTATTATTTACTGCCTTATCATCCTCTGTGTTCGTTGTAGATTCGTTTGTTGTTCCATTCACCTCAGAAGCGTATACTTTTTTTGGAGCAGCACAAAAAAAGGTTAATACAAACACCATAATGACGAAAAGCCCAGTAAGGAAAGTCTTCTTATCGATAAGATTACATTTAGACGTCATAGCATATATCAACCTTTTCCATTTGTTTTATTTTTTCCTGTCATTTCTGACAAGATCTGCTTAAAGTTAATTTCTTTCTTCACCTCGGCCTCTCCTTTGTATAAGAGTTCCTCTTCGGAAAGTTCAGTGATGAAGGTAATATTATCTTTCGTAATTGATATCACGACATAGCGTGTCCCTATCTGAATAATCTGTAAAAACTTATTCTGCGTAATCCGGTAAGTATCAATCACTTTAAAATTACTATGTTTTAATTGTTTTAATTGCTTATTTGCAACTAATTTCGTTGTAAAATAACAACCAACAACTATGAAAATAAACAACAGAAGCAATCCAAACAACTCAAACCAACTCTTGATAGGATCATAGCCTGGAAGAGGCGAATTTGCCTCTGTTGCAAGAAAAATCTGAACGAGGGAATACATTAGCCTATCGCCTTCTTAACCGCCTCAAGTACACGGTCCGCTTGGAAAGGTTTTACGATAAAATCTTTCGCTCCGGATTGAATGGATTCTATCACCATTGCTTGTTGTCCCATCGCTGAACACATAATAACTGTAGCTGTTGGATCCGCTGCCTTTATCTTCTTTAATGCTTGAATACCATCCATCTCTGGCATAGTGATATCCATCATTACCAAATCAGGCTTTGTCTCATTGTACTTATCTACAGCTTTTAATCCATTCTCTGCTTCTCCCGCGATGGAATAACCATTCTTTGTAAGAATATCTTTGATCATCATTCTCATGAAAGCTGCATCATCACAAATTAAAATACTTTTTGCCATAACTTTGTTTCTCCTATTCTTTGATCTGTAATAGTTGTAAGCAATTTTTTATTCCTGCGGTAAAAAATTGTTTTACTTATTTAATAATATCTGTAACTCGAATACCAAATGCTTCTTCGATTACAACTACTTCACCTTTGGCGACGTACTTTCCATTTACCAAAACATCAATTGGTTCACCAGCGAGTCGATTTAATTCTACAATAGTACCTGGTGCAAAATCAAGTATTTCTCGGATAGATTTACTAGTTCTACCAAGTTCTACTGTAACCTCCAAAGGCACATCCAATAACAAATCAATATTCTCTGTCTGTAACAGAGGACTTCCTGTATTAACAAACGGTTGAAACTGTGCGGGTGCGATATTTACATTTTGCACCATCCCTTGAGGTGCTTGTTGCATTCCCATACCTTGTAAAGATACCCCTTGCATAGCCATTCCCTGAAGTGGCATCCCCTGCATTTGTTTCATCTGTGGTTGATTTTGTGGTGCTTGCATATTCATAGCATTTCCCATGTCTTGTGTAAATGAAGTGTTATTAGTAGCTTGTACCGGAGCAGATGTCACTTGCTCTTCTTTTATTGGCTGTTGAGAATATCCAGTGGCTGCGTTTGTTTCCGTTTCAGTGTATCTCATGAACTGTTCATATAGATCTCTAGCAAAATCAAATGGATATAATTGCATTAGCTCACTATCCACTAGATCACCTATTACCATACGGAAGGATACTTTCACAAAACGACCTTTTAAAAATTCAGCGATATCTCCACCATCAATGACCTCTGGGATATCCACAAGACTAGCTACTGGAGGAGAAATATCCACTTTCTTTTCTAACATAGACGATAAAGAAGTAGAGGCAGAACCCATCATTTGATTCATTGCTTCACCAATAGCACTTAAATGTAGTTCCGATAACTCTCCCTCACTATTTTTACCATCACCACCCATCATTAAGTCAGTGATGATTTTTACATCTTTTTCTTTTAAGACCAAGATGTTATTTCCATCTAAGCCATCCTTATAGTAAATTTGAATAAAAACACATGGGCGATCGTACGCTGACAATAAATCTTCCCACTTAGCATAGGATACCATTGGAGTTGTAATAGTAACTTTTTGATTTACCAAGGAAGAAAGCGTTGTTGCTGCAGTTCCCATACTGATATTTGACATTTCTCCTAGAGCATCAATTTCAGAATCCGTGAGTGATTCGAGATCAGCAGCGGTTTCTATATTTTCGGTACCCATGCCATTTAATAGAGCGTTAATCTCTTCTTGAGATAACATACCATCCATCGATTTGCTACTCCTCTCTTATTATAGTTGAGATTTTTACTGCATAAGAATCCGATGACGCGCCAGGCATGGCTGTGAATTTTTTAATATTACCCACATAAACACTGAGTTCATCGTCAATCTTTCGATCCAGTTTAATAATATCACCTTTTTGCATTTGAATTAACTCATTTAACGAAATACTACTTTTTCCAAGTACTGCTTTCACTGGTATTCTAGCTTTCGCAATTGCAGTTTCAATGAACTCTTGGTAATTGGAATCCCCTTTTTCCTGCATTGTTGAATACCAATATTTCGTATTTAACTTGTCAATAATTACTTCCAAGCAGGCATAAGGAAGGCAAACATTCATCATACCCTCAATATTTCCAATCTTTATATTCAATGTTACGATTGAGGCCATGTCACTTGGTGATATAATCTGCGCAAATTGTGAGTTTGTCTCGATACGAATCAATCTAGGATTTAGTTTTACAACATTTGCCCAAGGTTCTGACAAAATATTTGTCATAACCGTAAAAATTCTCTCGATAATAACCAACTCAATTTCAGAAAAATCTCTGGATTTTTCAAGTGGATTACCACTACCTCCAAGCATTCGGTCGACTATTGCATAGCCAACATTTTCTGCTAATTCAATTATAATATTTCCCTCCAGCGGAGAGAAATCTATGATACCAAGCAAAACAGGGTTGGACAGCGCATTGGTAAATTCCTGATACACAACTGCTTCGGAGTTAATAACCTCGACTTGTACATTCTTTCTAAGATATGCCGGCAGATGAGTTGACAACAATCTGCCATAATGTTCGAATATAATATCAAGTGTTCTAAGGTGTTCCTTCGAAAACTTTGAAGGACGGTGGAAATCATAATTCTTTATTTGTTTCTCACCTGTATCCTTGAATTCATCTGCATCAAGTTCACCACTGCTAAGTGCAGCCAACAGATTGTCTATTTCGCTTTGGGATAATACATCTCCCATTGTTTAGCCTCCCAACCTCAAGAAATCTGTTCTATTCAGTAACGAAGTCACTAAATGATACACTAATAATAAAATCAGAACCAAAAACATCATCTTGAAGTACTTTTAATACATCGGCTTTGATATTCTCTTTGTTCTCTTGCACGTTATTAATTGTATACTTCTCAACTTCAGTACGAATCACTTCTTTAATTCTGCCCTCATTGGCTTCCACTAAAGGTTCCATTTTACTATAATCCTTATGATTCTTATTCATCACAAGTGACCACTTAACTACAGCATAATGTGTTTTAGAATCACCCTGTTCTTTTTTAAGGTTAGCAGTTAAACCAGTAATATCGGTAGGTTTATAAGTGTCGATATCAGAGATGGAAAGTTTCTCTTCCTTCACAACCACATTCTCAAGTTCAAGATCAACTGTTTGTGCCACCTTCGTGATTAATCTGTTCGTCTGTTTTACATTCGGTAGAAATACAAACAGCATGACTATCATTAATGTCATATTAATTAATGTAGTAGCAAGTATAATTACCGTTAAGATATTCTTTTTCATAGGAAATACCTTGCCTTTCAAATTTCTTTCATCTGCCTAGTTAATTCAAAGGCTTACTTAGTTTGTATTAAGAGAATTATATATTCTAATCTCGATACGTCTGTTTTTGGACCTTCCTGCTTCCGTACTATTGTCTGCGATTGGATCATATTCTCCTCGACCAATCCATTCGATGTTCGCTGGATTAATACCTTTTACATCGATTAAATACTCTGCAGCATTGATTGCTCTCGCAGCAGATAATTCTTTATTACTACGATAGACTCCAGAAACAACCGGTACATTATCGGTGTGTCCAATGACCGAGATTCGATATCCTTTATAGGTTTTTAAGATATCACCGACTTTTGAGAAGATTGGAATAGCCTCACTCTTAAGCTGAGCTTTACCAGAATCATAAAGTAAAGAACCACTTATATTGATCAGAACATATTGACCTCCTGTTTGGTCTGTCTCAATATCTAGATAATTATCTAGATTATATTGAGTGCTCATCTCAGAAATATTATCATACATCTTATCAGTCTCGACTTTGTTTGCTTCTGTCAAAAACTGCTTCAGTTCCTCAATTTCTTCTCCTTCTGTATCCTCTGTTGTTTTTCCCATATTAGAGAAATACTGTTCAAACTCATTTAATTGTGCAACTCCCATGTTAATTAACTGTCCATCTCCTATGGAGGATTGCCCCCCATTAAAAATACTAAAGCTACTGGATAAAGAAGCAGCAATCTGATTAAATTTCTCTTCATCTACATTAGACATTGCAAAGAGTAATACGAAAAAGCAGAGAAGTAGGTTCATCAGGTCTGCGAACGTATTCATCCATAATGCTGCTGGCTTTGCTTCATCTACCGATTTTCTTCTAGCCAATCGCTTCACCACCTTCTTGTCCTACTAACTCATTACGTTTTGTAGGGGACAGGAAGGACTTTAATTTTTCTTCAATTACTCGAGGGTTCTCACCAGCCTGAATTGACAGTAAGCCTTCCACCATAACTTCCTTCATCATGATTTCACTCGCATTGTTTGCTTTTAATTTATTCGATACAGGGATACAAATCCAGTTAGCTAACATGGAACCATAAAATGTGGTAACTAACGCTACCGCCATATTAGGTCCAACAGAATTTACATCCTGCATTTTACTAAGCATGTTAATCAAACCGATCAATGTACCAATCATACCCCAAGCAGGACCCGCTGCACCAAGGTTATCCCAAAAACCTATGATAGATTTATGCCTTTCTTCAATACACCCTAGTTCTGTTTCCAAGATGCTTCTTACCAATTCAGGATCTGTTCCATCAACGATGAGAAGAACTCCCTTTTTCATAAATTCATCTTCAATACTATTTGCTGCCTCTTCAAGCGCTAATAATCCTTCTTTTCTAGCAACGTTAGATAAAGTAATAATGCTATCAATTGTTTCCTTCTCATTCGAAGGAAGTGGTTTTAATATCAAAGCAAAACTCTTTAAACTATTCAAATATGTTGAAAAACTAGGACTCATTGCTAAAGCCGAAAAGAATGCACCACCAAAGGTAATTAAGACTGAGTCTCGATCAATGAAACCCATAAGCGCACCAAAACCATCCTGTATCGTGATACCAAAGATAACAAGAACCAGTGTTAGCACTAAACCAACCACGGATGCCAAATCCAAAAAAACCACCCACCTATCGTCAAATATTCACTTTCTAATTTAGCAACAGAAACTATGTATCTTATCTATTGTCTCTGTATTTTTTATATCTTTAGCACTTATTTGTGCTTCTTTTTCAAAATTACCATTTTCGATATTATTCATCATTTTGCGATATTGTCTGACAGAAAACTTCTTTTTTATATAATTTTACTAGACTTACTACATTTTGTCTACTTTCTTTTACGAATATTTTTTTTCCATTCACTAAGGTAATTACTGTATCTGGAACCTCTTCTATGATTTCAATTAAATCACAATTTAGTGTAAATGGTATATCATTTAACCTAGTAAGATTAATCATGATATCCTCCCTTCCCTCGTTAGAACTTCCTGCATCCAAAGCCGTTGCATCAGACACAGGAAGTTAGGCGGCGTTTATTGACGCCTTAGAAATTCTCTTCACTCTTATCTCTTCAGATTAATTAACTCCTCAAGAAGGGTATCTGAGGTTGTTATTATTCTTGAATTTGCCTGGAATCCTCTTTGTGTTGTTATCATTTCAGTAAACTGCTGTGAAAGATCAACATTCGACATTTCAAGTACACCTGTTATAAATTTTCCACCAGATGATGTGATGTCCTCACCAACACCGTTAAACTCCCCAGAGTTAGGTGTTGCTGCAAACATATTGTTTCCAATCGCTTCTAATCCGGCTGGATTTGAGAACGTAGCAACGACAACCTGTCCAAGCAATTTACGGTCTCCATTGTCGTAAGTACCAAAAATCATACCTTGCTGATCAACGGATATACCAGACATATTACCGGCTGCTTTACCTGCACCTGATCCATCATCTTTGGTTCCCTTTGTGGATTCCACTGTTGTTGTACCACTGTTGTTATACATAGTAATGGAAGAGAAATCAATTTTTACTTCTTTAAATGGATCAGGATCCGCATTAATTTTGAACTTAATGCTAGATGCATCCTCAGCATCATCCCCTACACTAACAAAGTTACCATTTGCTCCATTAAATTTAAGATCGATTTCATCACACTCAACTTCTAAAGTACCATCTTCATTTACGGTAACAGAACCACTACCACTTCCAAAATTAAAATCCGTAATATTGGAAGCTTCGTATGTAATATCACCAGTGTCTGGATCAACTATTTCCTTTACGAAGATAGAATCCCCATTCTTATCATAGATGTTTTGAATGGTAACCTTATAATCACTCGTGGAATCTTCACTTTGTTTAATTTTCATCTCAGCGGTATAGCTGTTACCTAAATTATCAAAGAAAGACATATTCACGATACGACCTGCTTGTGATGTAAGGTTCGTATCCATACTATCGATGTTTCCATGAAGATAGATATCAGTAGTCGCTTCTGGAGCAGAATAAAGATTATCAGGTGACATAACACGAAGTGGTTTCACTGTGCCAGATACGGTCTTAGTCGGATCTTCTTGACTCGGCTCCCATCCCATTACGGTAGCACCAGTTGGGGTACATAAGGTACCTGCTGCATCTACATTAAAAGAACCTGCTTTGGTAAAAAAGTTGCCTACGCCATTATTTACAACAAAGAAACCATCTCCCTCAATCATCAAATCGAAAGGATTATCAGTTCTTTGAGATCCACCGGTTTTTGTAATGCTTGTTGTAATTGATGCAAGATTTGCACCAAGACCAACCTGCATTGCGTTAGTACCGGCAGTTCCTGTTTTTGCATTAGGACCAGAAGCACTTTTTGTTGTTTGATATAAAATATCAGAAAATGTTGCTGAACTTGCTTTAAAACCTACTGTGTTGACGTTAGATATGTTATTACCAATAACGTCCATCTTGGTCTGGTGAACTCTAAGTCCGGAAACACCAGAATATAATGATCTCATCATAAGAAAAAACCTCCTACTAGGTGAATGTGATTAGCTTCTGTCAATCCACTAATATCGCTTCCCGAAGGTCCAGCGTTTCATTCACATCTTTACATTATTACTGCACCGTCAATGTTTGTAAATACTTTATCCTCTCCATCATTCACTGCAGTAACTACGGTATTATTTTTAATATTTACTATAAATGCGAGATTGTCCACCATGACTAACGACTCTTTGATTCCTTTCTCACTTGCCCTTCTCGCTCCTGATTGTAACCGTTCTAATTGAGAACTAGTCAAATCAATATTTCTACTTAATAGGCGCTCATTTGCGTGTTTTGAGAATTTAAGCTCCGTAACCCTTGCAGTCGATTGCTGCTCCAATAAGATTTCACTAAAGCTCTTTCCACTTAGGTTTATGGAGGATGTCGTTTGCTTATTACTATTCGGCAGATATCTACTTGCTGCCTGTTCGATGGAGGTAAAGTTTTTATTTATTTGATTCATACTTATCACTACTCCTGTCGATTACGAAAACAAACCTTTGTTTCTCTTAAACTAATGCGTCTTCTGTGGGATTTGAATTATCATTATCGCCACTGCCATTATCTCCTCCGGATTCTGTGTTCCCATCTCCAGAAGGCATACTAGTTGCTTCAGAATTAACAACTTTAACATGAACCTGATCTGATATTGTGGTATATAATGAATCATTAAATACAACAGCAGGTTTATATTCTCCGTTTGGTAAAGAAGATAAGATATCTTTACTAATCGTCACCTTATTACCATCCAGTGTTACATGCTTTGAATCTAATATGAGGTTGTTAATGATGACAGCTACTTGATTAGCTACGGTTTCGCCTTCCCCAAGATTTACTTCAAAGGTAAGGTCACTTGGTTTGTCTGCATCAAATTCGAAATTCACTTTATTTGGAACCTTAGGTCTACCTTGTTCAATAATGTAGTTATTATCAACCACAGTATATAGCTGATCCAAATCATAAAGATCGCCATTTACAGAAAGTTTAGCTTTTAACTTTGACATATTTACAAAATCAACTGTTCCACTGACATAAGTAGTTTTTCCATTGCTATCTGTTGTGGTTAAGATAACATCTTTTCCTACCAAGTTAAAGGCTTGAGATTTATCCGTTGCCGCAGTTAAGTTTTGTAATTCTTCTAACTGAGAAAACGTTGCTAACTGAGATACAAACTCGGTATCTGTACTTGGATTCAACGGATCCTGATTCTGCATCTGACAAACCAGTAATTGTAAAAATGCGTCTTTACCAAGCTCTGAAGTTCCAACTTTCGTTTTATTTGTCGTTGTAATGGCACTATTTGCTTGTTCTAATATTCCTTCTTTGACACTACCTATAATCTCTGCCATATTACCCTCCTTTCCTGCGCATGTTTTCTGCGCATCCGAAGTTTGTGCCGAGGATCTCAAAGGCACGAAACTTCCTGTTGAAAAAACTCTGTTTTCTCAACTTACTCCATTTTACAAGTTAAGCCGAAGTGTCAAAATTTGAACCAGTTAAAACATCTAAGTTCTCTTTTTCCTCTTCTTCGATAGTAATATCTTCTAAACCATCTACTTGAAGAATTTTATTCGTTTTTGCCTTTCCTTGCTCGCTATTACTATTTTGTCCATCCATTTGACTACTTTGATTAAAAGAAAAGTTAGCAACAGTAACTTCAATTTCTTCTACTTTTAATCCTTGTGCCTCAAGGTTTTCTTTTAGTACTTGAATCTGACTTTCGATTGCTTCTTTCGCAACTTGAGTCTGGGTAATAAAAGAAGCTGTTAAAACGCCTTCTTTGGAGCTTATGTTCAGCTGTACTCTTCCAAGGTGTTCTGGATTTAACATCATATCCATCGAAGTTTGTGAAGGTTTTATCACTACTTTTATCTGTTCAACAATCTGATTCGTAATATTACGCAATTCTTGAATTGTTGTTAACCCATCAGAAAAATCAGTTCTTGTTGTCGTTACTGTCTGAGTTAAATGATTTAAAAACTGTTCTCCTGGCGTTAATTGCTTCTCTGATGTTTGATCCTTCTCTTGACTATCCATAGATTGATTTGAAGTACCATCTTTTGTCTGTTTTACAGCTTCAAACTTAAAGTCGACGGCACTTTCTTCCACCGTATCGGTATCATTATTTACTTCCCCGGCTTTGATGTTGTTATTACTAACACTATCAATAGGTTCCTCGGTATTCAATTCATCTTCCGATTGCTTAAGAAGAGATGCAAAATCTTTCTCCAGGTCTTGTAATGCTAAAACATCCTCTTGCCCAATACCAGATTGATCCATGATTTGATTCAGAGATTCTAATAACTGATTTAATGATTGATTTAAACTTTCATCGGTCAATAACATCGTGATATCTTCTGTACCAGCACTCGCAAGTGTTAATTGCTTTAGACTCTCTGGATTTAGTAAATCAAGCATGGAAAGCCCGAGAATACTCATAAATTCTGTTAGCTCTTCCTCCGTAATGGAAAGAGTCTTTAAAATTGTTTCTTTTATTTCCTCCACAGCTTTCGTAATACTGTCCGCTTGACTACTTAAGTCTTGTTTCTCTGTTTCACTAGATACCGGCTTTGCATCGGGAGTTTTATTCTCATTCGTTACAGGATTCTTTGTAGAATCTTGATTCGAGGATGTAATATTATCATTCGATACTTTCGTAGTAGCATCCTTATTCTTATCTTGATACGAGGCGTTCTCTTTTTCAGGCTTTGACTTAATTTCAGAGTTTCCTTGTAGCATCTTTTCAAAGGATAATGATTTATTACTATTCGTAGTCTTACTTTCAAAAGCAATTGAGCTTAGGAAATTTGCAGTATCTACTGCACCTTTGCCAACGGATTGCATCTGCACACGCGTTCCTCCTTTCTTTCATCATAATTTATGTAAAGCTTATAAAGCTTTGCATACCTTAATATTCAGCAAAAGACTTTGTAGCATCTATGTTTAGCTTTTATGTTTAATTTGTCAAACTTGCCTTAATACTATTTAACTTATCTTCATCCATATCAGCCATTTTCTTAAATATTTTTGCTGCATAGAGCTGATCCATCCTATCAAAAATCGCTGCACTTTCATCTGCTTTCATACTGAGTAATACTTTTGCGGTCCATTCGATATCAGCTGTCATCTCCTCTATCACTTGAGCAGCTTGAGATGGCTTCATTGTCTTAATAATTTTTGCTTTCTCTTTAATGCTTTCATCATATTGTAATTGTTCTAACACCAAACGATATATTTCTTCTGCTGTTGTTGGATTGATCTCTTCATAGTATTTTTTATATTCTTCAATACTTGGAGCTTTATCATTAAATACAACGTTCTTATCAAACGCTTTTACTCGTTCCTCAAATGCAAGTACATTATCTTCGAATACTTTTAACCTTGCAACTTCAGCTTCTAATTGGGCTATCCTATCGGTATAGGTTTTGTTAGACTGTGTTGCAGCATCTAACTCCACCTCCAATTCTTTAATTCGGTTAACAGCATCTGTAATACTTTCAAAAGGATAGTTTTCCTCCCATATCAACTGGTCTTCCGAAACTGGTGGCAATAAATATTTCATAATAGGAACATTTTTTAATGACGGACGTAATGAAGTACCGATGCCACCTACATCCAAGCGTAACAATACTCCTAAGAGAAGAAGCCATATCAACATAATACCCCCAACTACAAGAACTGTTGCCAGTGTACCACCTGATTTTTTCTTCTTATCCATATCATCACGTTTCTTCCTTGCCATTACACGTTCTCCTTTGCTTTCTTGCCATATTGGAAGCTGACTAATTCGTCAATCTCCTTCATTTCTTCCCCTGCATATTCTTTGAGATACCCATCAAAAGCGCTTTCTCTAAGTTTATCATGGGTTTTTCGTTCAATCATTGCAATTTTCAGTCGTTGCATCGCCAGTTCTACTGCTTGCTCTGCCTTTACTACAGCTTTTCTCTGTTGCTTAATCAACTGTTTCATTGACTCTATCGCATCTTCTAATCTTCGGATTTTCACTAAGTTTAGAGTTGAAGACATTGCTTCCGTTAGCTGAAATTCATAGGAATCCTTTCTCTCTATTAGTTCCATGAGCTTATGCTCTTCGTCCATTAATTTTGCTTTTGCAATGCCATAATCATTTTTTTCTTGCTCTTCTAGCTTATTTTTTATATTTAATATACTTTGCATTGGATAGACGAACTTCTTCATATTTAGCCTCCATGCTGCGACTATTTTAATCTTCAAATATGCTTTCTAATCTGTGTATGGTATCATCAAAGTCTGCTTTCTCTTCCACTTGTTGACATAGAAAATCATTTACCTGTTCAATCTTTTTTATAGCATAATCAATGTTTTTATTTGTACCAGATTTGTAAGCTCCAATATTAATTAAATCCTCAGCGTCCTGATACGTTGCTAATACCATCTTTAATTTACCAGCAAGCTGTTTGTGTTCCGAAGTCGCAATAGCGCTCATTACACGAGATATACTTGCTAAAACATCGATTGCGGGATAATGATTCTTTTGGGCCAGTTTTCTCGATAGCATAATATGGCCATCAAGGATACCCCTTGCAGTATCAGTAATTGGCTCATTAAAATCATCACCATCTACTAAAACAGTATAAAGCCCCGTTATAGATCCTTTGTCGCTATTGCCAGCTCTTTCTAAAAGTTTCGGCATCTCAGCGTAAACACTTGGAGGATATCCTCTCGATACCGGCGGTTCTCCACTAGCTAGTCCGATTTCTCTTTGAGCCATAGAAAATCTTGTTAAAGAGTCCATCATTAACAAAACATCTTTTCCTTTATCTCTAAAATACTCTGCAATCGCCGTTGCAGTCTTTGCTGCTTTTTTACGTATGAGTGCTGGTTTATCTGAAGTAGCGATTACTAACACAGAACGCTTTACACCTTCTGGTCCCAAATCTCTTTCAATAAATTCTTTTACTTCCCTACCACGCTCTCCTATGAGTGCAATTACATTAATATCAGCTTTCGTATTCCTTGCAAACATACCAAGTAAAGTACTTTTTCCTACACCACTACCGGCAAAGATACCGATACGCTGCCCTTTTCCTATCGTCAACAAGCCATCGACGGCTCGTACACCAAGTGATAAGACTTCTCCAATCAATTCTCTATCCATTGGATCTGGAGCTTTTGCATCAACAGGATAACTATCACTTAACGAAAGAGTGCTCATATCCATTGGATTACCTAAGCCATCTAACGCTTGACCTAGCAGTTCATCTCCAACTTTAACCAACAATGGCTCTTTACGGTTTAATACCATACTTCCTACCCCAATTCCTGTGATATCATCGTATGGCATAAGCAGAAGTCTGTCGTCTTTAAATCCGATAACTTCTGCTTTCACTGCTATATTACTGTCTTGTGAAATAATTTCACAAACGTCATTCACGTTGGCTTCAGGGCCGATAGATTCCACCGTAAGTCCAACTACCTTTGTCACCTTACCCAAACGGTTTGCATATGATTTCATTAGAAGTTCTTCATACTTGTTAAAATCTATCATTCCTACCCCTATTCCCGTACATTCTTTTGCATTATTACTTTTCTTTGTTTTCCTATTTCCCTGCTAATAATTTCATATCAGTCGCTAAATTCTTTAATTGGACATCTAAGCTACAATCTATGATACGGCTATCTGTCTCTATGAGACACTGTCCCTTTTTAAGAAGTCGATCCTCCACAATTTCAAGTTCCGTATTTTCTCTTAGTTTACATAGGATTTCTTCCTTTTTGGAACAAACTATATCAAACTCATCATTTGAAACACGGATAAGGTAGGAGCTACTATTTTCAATCGTAAGAAACTCCCTTTCGATTAAGTGGTACACGATTTCTTTCTTATCCTCTAATAAAACACCAGTAAAATGCTCCATAAAACCTAGAAACAGTTCTACAAAAGAAGGCTCTAATTCTCGTATCTTTTGCTCATACTCTTCTTTTAAACGATTCTTCTGCTCATTTAACTCAGAAAGCTTATTTTGATGTTCAATGAACGCTTCTTGCTTGCCTTTTTCATATCCTTCTTGCTTTGCTTTCTGCATGATATCAATTTTTATCTTCTCTGCATCAAGTTTTGCCTGATTTATCATACGAACAACTTCAGCTTTTGCTTGCTCAATAATTTGCTGTGATTGTTCCATCAACTTACGATTATTTTCAAGCATTTGCTCTTCCGTTTGTCGTATCAGTTCCTCTTCACTTGGCTTTTCTTCTTCCGATAATGCCTCGATTTTTATCGCCGATATTCCTTTAATAAACCCATCATTGCCTTCCTCACTAGACGCATGCTCACCTGTGATTTCAGCACTTTTATATCTACTGTCCAAAAACCTCTGAATGTGTTCTTCCGATAAGGTGTTAGTGTCAATCACCTTTTTTTCTTCTTCATACCGGATCGAATACGCCTTTATCACATTAGACAACGATCTCGTCACCTCCACCTCTGGAAATGATGATTTCAGCAGAGTCTTCCAGTTTTCTGATTATATTAACAATCTTCTGTTGAGCTTCTTCAACATCCTTCAGACGTACAGGTCCCATAAATTCCATATCTTCCTTAATCATAGCAGAAAGACGCTTACTCAAGTTATTGAAAATAATACTCTGTACTTCTTCTGTTGTACTCTTAAGAGCAACTGCAAGTTCGTTGTTATCCACTTCACGAAGCACACGCTGTATGGATTTGTCGTCCAGTGTAATAATATCTTCGAAGACAAACATTTTCTTTCGAATTTCGTCTGCAAGTTCTGGTTCTTCAAGTTCCAGATTCTCCAGAATATGTCGCTCAGTTCCACGGTCTACCGTATTTAAGATATCGACAATGGCATCAACACCACCTGCGATTGTGTAATCCTGATTTACTAAAGAAGATAACTTTCTTTCTAACACTCGCTCCACTTCTTTAATTACGTCAGGTGAAGTACGATCCATCTGTGCAATACGTTTCGCAACATCTGCCTGCTTATCGGGCGTTAAGGAAGAAATTATCGTAGCAGCCTGTCCTGCAGATAGATAAGATAATATAAGTGCTATGGTTTGTGGATGCTCATCCTGAATAAAGTTTAATAACTGATTTGCATCTGTTTTTCTAACAAACTCGAATGGACGAACTTGTAAAGAAGCAGTAAGTTTTCCAAGCACTTCTTTTGCTTTTTCTGGTCCCAACGCTTTTTCTAGTAAGTCTTTCGCATAAGTAATGCCACCCTCAGCAATATACTGCTGAGCAAGACATACCTGATAGAATTCATCAAGAATTGCTTCCTTTGTAGAAGGAGCGATGCTTCTTGTATTTGCTATCTCTAAGGTGAGTTGTTCTATTTCATCTTCCTTTAAATGTTTAAATATATTTGCCGAACGTTCCGGTCCTAATGCAATCAGAAGGATTGCAGATTTTTGAACACCAGTTAGTTCTGATGATACTTGCTTTAAAGCCATATCTTGCCTCCTTAATCAACCCCAACCGTCTGATAACCAATTACGAAGCAGATTTGCAACCGCTTCTGGATTTTCATCTACAAATTTTTCAATCATCCGTCTGGTCTCTGATTTTTCACTAAATTCAATATCATCTAAGGATTGATTTTCTTTTGTAGTAGCCAACAATTGTTCTACCGATAATTCTGGCTCGATTTCTGTCACCTCTACTGGTGCCATACCACGGAATACTACAAAGATTAAAAGACCTAAAATTAAAGCAGCTAGAATAATTTCTAATATTAACTGCCAGTTTACATCAGACTTTGGTGCAGGTATAAAATTCGGAACCTCCCACATAATTAGAGAGATATTATTCTCATTAATACCAGTTGCATTAGCAAATAATGTGTAATATTCTTCGTTTACTTCTAATTGTGTTGGTTCACTATTATTTAGCACATATTCTTCAAACGATGTGTCTTCTAAAAGACCCATGAGTTCTAAATCTTCCTCTTTGATGTCCTTCACACGTTTTAACGCAATAGCAACCTTGGATGTGTCATTGTTTACAATTCCCCATCCTTTTAGTGTCTTTGTAAGTTTTTCACTAGGAAGATAACTAATATTTAATTCATCATAACTGCTTTTACCAGATTCCTCAGTTTGTATGTAGTAATCGGTATCTGTATTCGAGTCAGTTCCTGGTATGTCTCCACTAGATCCTTTGTTTTCCGATGAAATCTTTTGATATGTTTGATATAACCCTTGCTCTAATCCTTCCGCTGCAAAATACTCACGAATTTCTTCTGTTGTTTTATCAAAATTTATATCAAGTGCGAAACTTGGTTCTACATAGTCGAATCCATTCATTAATCCAAAACGTACTACTCGTTCGGTATAATCATCCAATACCGCTTGACGAAACTCTAAACTCTTATTTGTGTAGTCGCTTTCTTCATCTTCTGGTCCATTGTATAGTAAATTACCATACTGATCGATTACTTTAACCTTATTCGTAGTTTCATTTCCCAAACTATTTGCAACTGTAATTGCAATAGCCTCTGCAGAAGATTTCTTAAATTTATCATTGATTGTAAGAAAAATACTGCAACTAACTTCTTTTTCTGTCTCTAGGATACTTGTTCTATTATCGGAAGGCAAATAACTGATTCTCGCATCATCAATTCCTTCCTGATTCTTTAATAATTCTTCTAAATCACCTTGAAAATATAAATGAAGCTTTGTTTGCTTATCATAGTTTGTGGTAGACATATCATTGTCTAGCAACTGTTCTAAGCTTAGCTTTGCTTTCGAAGCAATCTCACTATCTGCAATTAATAGCTTAGCCTCTGTCTTCTTTGTTTCATCTACTAAGACTGTTACACCATCGTCTTTCAACTGATAAGCGATGCCGTTCTCTTTCAGAATATCAATTGCTTGTTTCGCAGTTTTGGTATCCTCTAATTTTATGAGCTCTACATATTCCGTTCTACCAAGTAGAAAGATAAGAAGTAATAAAGCGCAGATGACGGAACTTACTGCACTGATAATAATTACTTTTTGTTTTTTACTATATTTCTTCCATATTTCTAATAAGCGAACAGGTATCTGTTTTATTCGTTCCTACATTATTTAACCCTCGTATGCTAAAATTGTAGTTGCATAATCTCCTTGTATGCGTCCAAAACCGCGTTGCGCACTGCTACGGTATACTGCAAGGAAATACTTGCTTTTGTCTGTGCTATCTGCAAGTCATGAGTGCTATTTGTCAATCCCATCGCATAATCCATTGCTGCCTGTTCTGCTTGATCTGTATATGTTTGCGTTTCTTTTATCATATCAAGTGCAGACTGAAACATGGTCTCAAATGCTTGATTACGATTTTTTGTTGTACTCTCAGAACCATTTATACTACCATTCTTAAGAGAACCAAGTCCTTGAACAGATGAAATACTAGTGATATCCATTGAAATCCCCTTTCCCTAATTTACTTGCCTACTTCAAGACCTTTTAAAAGCATATTTTTTGTAGCGTTAAAAGCTGTAACATTAGCTTCATAAGAACGAGTTGCACTGATTAAGTTTGTCATTTCAGTCACCGTGTTTACATTAGGCATTGTTACATATCCGTCTTGATCTGCATCTGGGTGGGATGGATTGTATACTCGTTTCATTGCTGTTACGTGATCTTCTACTATTGCGGTAACCTTAACCCCATTCCCCTGCTTGTCAGAAGCTCTACCTGCAGCTGTTTGTGCTAGCACTGTTCCAAAGCCATCTGCCTCTCTTTCCGAAAATACAACGGTTTTTCTGCGATATGGGTTACCATTCTCATCTCTTGTAGTTTCAACATTCGCAATATTCTGAGAGATAATATCCATTCTAAGCCGCTGAGCCGACATACCACTTGCACTTATATTCATGCCATTAAAATAAGACATTTCATTACCTCCCTATCTATCTTGATAATACCGTTCTTAGACGTTGGAATTCCTGAGTCATAGTTTGTAATAAAGTATAATAACGAATTTGATTATCTGCTAAATATCCTTCTTCTACATCGATATCCACGTTATTTTCATCGTAACGATAGCTAAGCTCTTCTCTGTCGGTGTAAATCGATCCATTGAGCTTTGATAGATTGGCTTTCGCAACTCGCTTATCCAAATCCTCATTTCCCTTTAATTCCTTTTGTAAATATGATTCAAAGTTTAAATCTTTACGTTTGTAGTTCGGCGTATCATTGTTGGCTAAGTTATTTGCTAACAATTCCTGGCGAATCACAGTAGCATCCGCAGCTTTATCCAACACGTTAACATAATTGAATGCGTTCGAACCAATCATTTTTCTTCTCCCTCTTTCTAACTAGATAGTAATTACCTAGTAAACTTTTTGCATTTATTTACACTTAAATAAACTATCTCATAGATATTTTTCCATTGTTGTGATTGTCTGACATTTTTAATCAATAATCTTGATTACTATTATAAATAAATGCCAAATAAAACACAAGATATATTTAAAAAAAATGATGAATTATACTAGAATTTGTATTTTTTGGAAAATAAATGGATCTTCTTGTCGTATAAATGAATTATATAATTTCTGACAACTTTTAAAAATAAGTAATATGTACTATTAAAATTTTCTTACAATATTATTACGATGAAAAGTGAGTAAACGATACTGTTTCATAATTTTGCATAAATATCAACGATTACTTTTTTCCTATGAAATTGAATAAACTATTCCATACAATTTGTTTATTAAGCGCTTTTTTATCATTTGCCTAAAATTTTAAACAAACCATTACTATAAATCCCCCTTGTTTTGTTCCTATCTTATTACCTAAATAAGAATTAGGAAACATTAAACATAAAAAAACAGACTCATAAGATTGACTTATAAGTCTGTTATGATTTATTGCATCTTTTTTAATTCTTCAAAAACCACATCATTGAGAACTTTAATGTAAGTCCCCTTCATACCAGAAGATCTTGACTCAATAACACCGGCACTCTCAAATTTTCTAAGAGCATTTACAATAACAGATCTTGTAATCCCTACGCGGTCTGCTATCTTGCTAGCAACTAAGATTCCTTCGTTTCCTTCCAGTTCATCAAATATGTGAGTGATTGCTTCTAATTCAGAAAATGATAGTGTGCTGATTGCAGAACGTACAATATGTACCTTTCTGTTTTCTTCGGCATTTTCTTCATTCACGGAACGCATCATTTCAAGTCCTACTACGGTAGTACCATACTCACTTAAAATTATGTCGTCAATTGAATATTGGTCTTTGTTCTTATATAAGAACAAGGTACCTAGTCTCTCACCGGCGATGTCGATTGGAGTAATAATTGCCTGATAATCATTTACACCGTCAAATTCAAAACCTAAGGTTGCTAAATTCACATTTTCTTTTGTTGATAAAATGTTTAGTAGACGTTCATTCAACATTCCGTCGATGTAACCACCTACTGCATCTTTAATTAATTCATTAATCGGAGCAATATCTGCTCTGTTTTTAATTCCTAATACTTTTCCCTTCTTGCTTATCACAAGAATATTGGACTCAAGTATATCACTGAGTACGGAACAAATATCATTAAATACTACCTTGTGCGAGTTATTATTGTGTAATAACTTATTAATTTTTCTGGTTTTATCCAACAACTGTACGCTCATGTAAGAACCCCCGTGACCTTATTTTGGCCTAATTCATAACATACATAACACATGTGGTATAATATACCTTTTCGTTTATATAACATTCTATCACATTCTTTTTTAAAAAACAATAGTAAATTTGTTATTTTGACACACATTTCACAACTTTGTTTCTGTTTTTTTAAAAAGTTGAGACTTTTTGAAAAAAAATGAGATTGTATCTAGTTCTCATACAATCTCATTATAAACTATTAGGCAAGTGAAAGTTTCAATAAAAGTTCAGAGTTATCTCTCTTTTACCTACTATTTCAAATCTTTTTACTGTTTCATTCTTCTTTCGCATCATTTTCTACATGTCCGCAGCTTTCATTTACACAAACAAGTTTTTGCCCCTTTTCTACCATAATGCCATTGCAGTTTGGACATAGTTTACTAGATGGTTTTTGCCATGACATAAAATCACATTCCGGATTATTCTCACAACCATAGAATCTACGGCCTTTTTTTGTTTTCTTAATTATAATATCGCTACCACAGAGCGGGCAAGCAACTCCAATTTTTTCAAAGTAAGGTTTTGTATTTCTACAATCCGGAAATCCAGGACATGCTAAGAATTTTCCATGTGGCCCATATTTAATTACCATATTTCTTCCACATTCCGAACAAATTACATCTGTCGTTTCATCCTCAATTGTAATCTGCTCCAATTCTTTTTGCGCATTTTGTACTGCACTTTCTAAGTCTGGATAGAAATTACTTACCACTGTCTTCCAGTTAACAACACCATCTTCGACACCGTCTAATAATGCTTCAAGATTTACTGTAAAATTCACATCAACAATCGTTGGAAAAGCCTGTTTCATAATTTTATTCACAGCTTCACCAAGCTCTGTTACATAAAGATTCTTATTTTCTTTAATGACATAACGTCTTGCTATAATGGTGGTTATCGTAGGTGCATAAGTACTTGGTCTACCAATTCCTAATTCTTCTAGCGTCTTTACTAATGCAGCTTCCGTATAATGTGGTGGTGCCTGTGTAAAATGTTGGCTAGAGTTAAATTCCTCAAATGTCAATTGTGTTTCTTCAGACAAGGACATCATATTGGAGGTTGTTTTTTCTTCCTCCTCATCCTCACTTACATAAACAGCCATAAAACCATCAAAGATCAGCTTTGAAGAGGACACAGTAAATCGATAACCATTCGCATCAATTTTCGCTGTTGCAGTCTCATATTTCGCTGGTTGCATACGACTTGCAATAAATCTCTTCCAAATTAACTGATATAGGCGAAATTGCTCTCTGCTTAAAGACTCTTTTATAATTACCGGTGTTAACTCTACATAGGTTGGTCTTATTGCTTCATGAGCATCTTGGATTTTTTTTCCAGTTGCTTTGTTAACGTCTTGACTATTCACATACTCTGGTTTGTACTGAGTTTTTATAAATTCTCTTGCTGCTGTATCTGCTTCCTCCGACACTCGAATAGAGTCTGTACGAAGATAGGAAATCAAACCGATGGTTCCATGTCCTTTTACATCCACACCTTCATATAATTGTTGGGCGATTCTCATGGTCTTTTGAGTAGAAAAGTTTAATAACTTTGCTGCCTCTTGTTGTAATGTACTAGTGGTAAATGGCAACGGAGCTTTTTTTTGGCGTTCTCCACGTTTTACTTCCGTAATTTTAAACTGAGCATCCTTTAAATCTTCTAATATTTTATCCATCTCTTCTTTGGATTCTATGGTGAGTTTCTTTTTCGTATCTCCATAGAATTTAGCAATTAATGGCTTTTTTTCACCTTTTACTTTAAATGAAGCATCTAAGTTCCAATATTCCTTTGGAACAAAATCGTTGATTTCTTCTTCACGGTCACATATGATTCGAAGTGCTACAGACTGTACTCTACCTGCACTTAGGCCCCTCTTTACCTTAGCCCAAAGAAGTGGACTTATTTTATAACCTACCATTCGGTCTAACATTCTTCTTGCTTGCTGGGAATCTACAAGATTCATATCAATCTCACGGGCTTCTTTGATCGAGTTCTTAATTGCGTTTTTTGTAATTTCATTGAAAGTAATTCGGCTTGTACTTTTATCATCAAGCTTTAACGTTTGTGATAAATGCCAGGATATTGCTTCTCCCTCACGGTCAGGGTCAGTCGCGAGATATACTTTATCTGCTTTTTTTACTTCTTTACGAAGCTTTGCAAGTAAATCTCCTTTTCCTCGAATCGTAATGTACTTTGGTTCAAATCCATTCTCTACATCGATTCCCATTTGGCTTTTTGGTAAATCTCTTACATGACCATTAGAAGCAAGAACTTCATAATTATTTCCTAAAAACTTTTTTATTGTTTTTGCCTTAGCAGGTGACTCCACAATTACTAAATATTTTGGCATTGTCTAACTCCCCTCATCTATATCATTAGGCAATTAACTCATAACATGTTACTTAGCTTAATTGTCTAACCTAATTTTCTATTTTATTTAACTTTTTCATTTATTTCCAATTCTTTGGCTCTAAACTCAAATAATCATATACTATTTCTAATTTGCTTTCAAGTAAAATTTTATTAAATTTGTAAATGATAGTATTACACATTCCGATAATATATCCTATATCTCGTAGTAAAACAACATTTCTCTAAGAGATTCTTGTCTATTTTTTCGTTACAAGTATATGAACTATCTTGTCTTTTTATTATTGGTTTTCATATATTCTCTCGATATGTTTAAATTATTCCTTACTATTATAAAAGGAAACTATGAAGTATGCATGGTTCACATGCCTGTAGATGCTATCATATAGCATTTTACTCCTGTTTTCAACACATATGATAAATGAAATAAAAAAAGACTGACAAATGTCAATCTTTTTTATCCAAGATGTATGCATCTGGTATGTATTTTATTTAGGAATACATAAAAGTAAAATGTAACATTTACTATAACACCTTGACATACTGCTGACCAGTAATCTTTTTCACGTACCGTTTGCACTCAAGTTCAAACAAAGTTTCAAGTACTTGCCCTTGATTCATATTTGATTTTAGCAATAACTCTTCAACATGAATTGCCTGATGTGATAACAAAGAGTAAAGCTGTTGTTCTATCTCGCTTAAATCTTCTCTCGATGACTCTATCACTTTTGTTTTCCTCCCAAGCAATGAGGAATATTGATTTCTAAGTTCTATCAAAATATCCTCTGGATCTAGGATTAGTTTTGCTCCACTTTGAATTAAGTTGTTACATCCTTTCGACAACTCATCGGTAAGTTTTCCAGGTACCGCAAAAATATCTTTCCCTTGCTCCAGTCCACTATCTACCGTAATTAAAGTACCACTTTTTTCTCTAGCTTCTACGACTAAAATTCCATCAGAAAGTGCAGCTATAATACGATTTCTTAATGGAAAATGATACGGTAATGCTTTAGAACCCAACGGATATTCCGAAAGAATTCCTCCCTTAGAATTGAGTTCCTGATAAAGCTCATAATTTTCCCTAGGATAGCATAAATCAAGCCCATTACCAACCACACCATAAGTTTTGCCACCACTGCTTAGTGCTCCCTTATGAGCCATTCCATCCACACCTCTTGCTAGTCCGCTAATAATTTGAATCCCAAGTTTACTTAACTCTTTGGAAAAATAATAAGCAACATCGCTACCATAGGCACTACAGTTTCTGGCTCCAATGACAGCAATCGAGGGAAGATCATCTTTGGGTAGTTCTCCGCGATAATACAAAAACCATGGCGCATCAAAGAGCTTTTTCAACTTTTCTGGGTATTCCTTATCCTCTATACTGATAAAGTAAATCCCCTGATCTATCATTTTATCATATTCTTTTTCCAATTCTTCTAAGGATTTTTTATTACTGAGATATTCTACTACCTCTTCTTTTAAATTAAGATTTAATACTACCTCTTTTTTTGCTTTATAGACTCCTTCTATGGAATGAAAAGTCGTAAGCAACAAAGCAATCGTCTTATGTCCAATCCCTTCCTCTTTTGATATCCAATACCACTGTATTCGATTCTTTTTTACACTTTCCACCTATGCATCCCCCCAATACTTTCTATCCACTCCCCGATAACCGATTGCTTCTATTAAATGATGCTTTTCAATGCATTCCTTCCCCTCTAAATCAGCAATGGTACGAGCAACTTTTAAGATACGATGATAAGCTCTTGCGCTAAGATTCATTGCAGTAAATGCTTGTTCTAATATCTTTTGCTCTTTCTCTCCAAGAGAACAGTATTTCTTCACTTCCGATGGTGATAACTGAGAATTAAAATACTTTCCGCTTTTTTGATAACGGTTTAATTGATGTTTTCTAGCTTCTTTTATTCTCTCTCTAATAACAGAGGAAGATTCCTGACTCTTTCCATAAGTTAATTCCTTATACGCAATTGGAATTGTTTCAACGCAAATATCTATCCGATCTAGGAGAGGTCTTGAAATCTTTCCTATATATTGTTTGATTTGCTGTAAGGAGCAATTACACTTACTGCGGTCTGGATAATAGCCACATTTGCAAGGATTAAGAGCTGCAACTAGCATAAAATTTGCTGGATAAGTGTACGTAGCATAAAGCCTTGATATCGTAACCACCTTTTCCTCTAATGGTTGTCTTAGTACTTCTAACGTTCGATTATCAAACTCGGTTAATTCATCTAAAAATAACACACCATGGGCTGCTAAACTGATTTCCCCAGGCCTTGGGCACCGTCCCCCACCAACCAGTGCTGATTGAGTAATTGTGTGGTGAGGGGATCGAAATGGTCTCTCCAGTATCAAAACACGATTATTATCAAGCCTGCCGGATACACTATAAATCTTAGAAATTTCAAGACTTTCCTCAAAACTTAACTCCGGCATAATAGAGGGGATTCTTTTCGCAAGCATGGTTTTTCCTGACCCTGGTGTACCAATCATCATAATATTATGTTGACCGGCAACAGAAACCTCAATTGCTCTTTTTGCTGACACCTGTCCGACAATATCAGAAAAATCCAAAGTATTTCGTTCCTCTTGCTGTAAAAATAAACCGGAAACATCTACAAACTCAGGCTGCAACACAATCATGTCTGATAAGTACTCCACTGTCTGACTAAGACTTTCTACTCCTATAATATCTACGTCGCTGACTACTGCTCCTTCTTTTGCATTATCTTTCGGGATGATACAGCGTTTCAGTCCTTGCTTTTGTGCAGCACAAATAAGCGGAAGGATACCATTTACGCGCTGAATCTTTCCATCTAAACTAAGCTCTCCTATAAATAATGTTTGTTTCAAATAATCCGTGGGAATATAACCGGATGCGGTTAGAATTGCAATGGCTATTGCCAGATCGAAGGCTGTTCCTTCTTTTTTAACATCTGCAGGTGATAAATTGATGGTAATATGCTTTGGTGGCAACGTATAACCCGAATTTCGAATAGCGGTTTTTACTCGCTCTTTCGCTTCCTTTACTTCAGAACCTAGAAATCCAACCAGATCAAAACTAGGTAGACCGTCACTTACATCTGCTTCTACATTCACAACAAAAGCTTCAATCCCATCAATTGCTGCACTAAATGATTTACTAAACATAAAGATTCCTTTCCTCTCTCCAAGGAAAGCGATTACCTTTAAGATATTATATCAGACAAACTACATAGTTACAATGAATTTCTTAATGTATATAACCCATAGCTTCATCATATTCACAAATTAGGAAATCTTCTACATACTTTAATCATAGTTTTATAACAATACGTAGTTAGTTCTCCTCTATCTTTTCTTTTCCTATCTCATACGAAAAAACCTCCAAACGGTTCTACCCTTTTGGAGGTTTTTATCTTTATTACCTTCTAAACATGTTCATGATCGAGTATTTTCTTTAACTCGTTCATAAAGGTATTGACATCCTTAAATTCACGATATACTGAAGCAAAACGTACATAAGCGACTGCATCTAAGTTCTTTAACTTATCCATGACGATTTCGCCTATTTTATAACTTGGTACTTCTTTTTCTTCCAAATTAAAAATGATGTTTTCCACTTCATCAACAACTGCATTAATCTGATCTACGGAAATTGGGCGTTTATGGCAGGAACGAAATACACCTGCTTCAATTTTGGAACGATCGTAAGGTTCACGATTATTATCTTTCTTAATTACTACCAAAGGTATCGTCTCTACTTTTTCGTAAGTAGTAAAACGTTTAGAACATTCATCACACTGTCTTCTGCGTCGTATGGAACTGCAGTCATCTGCTGGCCTTGAGTCAATTACTCTTGTATTTTCTTTTCCACAAAATGGACACTTCATACGGTACCTCCCACTATAATATTAACCCGCACACGCTATCCGTTATCACTACTTTCATTATATTGAATAAATTCCCATAGGTCAAGCACATAGTTACTCATGTTTTTATATTTTTTTCATATGATAATAAAAAGGGAGGTTCTGTCTTATGCGATTATTCGAAATGCGTAATAAAGAAGTCATTAATTGTAGAGATTGTCAGCGGCTAGGATTCGTTTGTGATATCATTTTTGATGCTATCACTGGATGTATTGAAGCTCTTATCGTCCCAGGCCCTCCTAAGATATGGGGACTTTTAGGAAGAGATCATGAGTATATCATACCTTGGTCTTGCATTTGTCAAGTAGGCCCTGACGTCATTCTAGTTGATATTGATACCTCTGAATGTTTTAAGAAGTGCGGGGCATAGAAGACGAAACAAAAATCCCCTCTTTACATTCGAACTTATGTTTCCTATAATATAAGTTATAAAAAGATACACCTTTTGCACCTTCATGGATTATAGGAACACGGTTTTTGTTCCTATAGTATAAATTATAAGAAGATGCGAAGCAGATTCTTATAGTCAGATTGATTGCATAAGACAGCACCTTTTATTTAAGCGTACAAACGAATATCTGTAACAATAATTTTTACAATTAGTATCATTGCAACGATATTTAATTTGTATATATTAATAAGGAAATGAGAGATATGATTAAAAAAGAACGACTGGTATTTCATGTGGATGTAAATAGTGCCTTCTTAAGCTGGGAATCTGTACATCGTTTAGCAACTGATTCCGAGACAATTGATTTACGTACCATTCCTTCAGCGGTAGGCGGTGACAAGCAAAGTAGACATGGTATCGTTTTAGCGAAATCCACGAAAGCAAAAACATACGGAATTGTAACAGGGGAACCTCTAACACACGCAATTCAAAAATGTCCTTCTTTGGTGGTAGTCCCACCAAACTTTGAGGTCTATACAAGCTATTCCGAACGATTAATGAAACTCTTATCCGAGTATACACCAACCCTTAACCAATTTAGTATTGATGAGGCTTTTCTTGATATGACGGATACTTATCATCTTTTTGGTGCTCCTATGGATATCGCTAATCAAATTAGAGAACGAGTTTCTAAAGAATTGGGTTTTACTGTAAACATTGGAATTTCAACTAATAAACTTCTTGCTAAGATGGCTTCCGACTTTAAAAAACCAAATCTTTGTCACTCCTTATTTCCATCTGAAATTCCAGAGAAGATGTGGCCCCTACCTGTTGAGGAATTGTTTTTTGTAGGAAAGTCTGCGAAATCCAAATTCAACATCTTAGGGATTCACACTATTTATGATTTAGCACATACGGATGTAAGTATCCTAAAAACGCATCTAGGAAGTAAATATAGTACCCTAATTCATGATTATGCAAATGGTATTGATGAAGAACCAATTGAGGTTACTGATACAAGAGCAAAAGGTTGTGGAAACAGTATAACCTTAGGACAGGATGTTATTGACAGGTCTATGGCAAAGCAAGTTTTACTTGCACTTAGCGAAACGGTAGGAGCAAGGTTACGATCAGCTAATGTTTCATGCAGCTGTATCACGGTTGAAATAAAGTATGCTAATTTCCAAACATGCACACATCAAGCAGTACTTCCATGTCAAACGAATACGACAGCAACTATCTATGAGGCAGCCTGTCGTTTATTTGACGAGTTCTGGGACAACTCTCCCATCCGCTTACTCGGAATTCGAACAACCAAGTTAGACGATACTGAATTTTCACAGATTAGTCTTTTTGATAACAAACAATCAGAGAAGTTTAAGAAGCTAGATTCTGCTATTGATTCTATTCGTAATAAGTATGGAATTGATTCTGTTAAAAGAGCAAGTTTTTTAAAAGAAGATACCATCTGTAAACATAAATTAGGAAAAAATTAAGAAAGGACTTAGGGGTATTTCTTCTCTCAAACGTATTATTTTTACGAGAGAAATTCCCCTTTCACTAGCATGGAAAAAGATGAAATTATTATAAGGAAAGCAATCCTACATATTCTTGATTCTGCTGTAGGTATGCCTGTACTTTCAGAAGAACTCTTAGAATTAAGTCCAGATATGAATGATTTCTTACGTGATCATATCTTTAAGATTGTTTCTGGTGATGATAGTAAACTGTGTACTTTTCACACAGAAGAATCCCACATAGCACAATGTTTGGCTAAATTTGAGGAAGACAAATTAGTACAGGCGAGTCAATCAATTGCTTCTCATTTATATACGATTATGAACCAAAATATCGATATACCAGCTGCGGATTTGTTTGTAGTCACATATCAGTACGCAAGTGAAATGCATCTCGCATTACTAAAAATGAATTATAAAGAATATTATGTTCACTATACAGAAAACTCTGACCTTGGAAATCGTAATGATATTATCAAACAGACTGCTGCACTACCAGGTACAGGTACTAAGCTATCCGAAGCATGTGTAATTCATCTTAGTGATATGTCAATGCAGGTTGTAGAAAGAAAATACGACATCAATGGTGAAAAAGTTTTTTACTTTTCTGAACTTTTTTTATGTTGTAGTACTAGGATGTCTCAAAAAGCAAAACTTAATATCGTTACCAAAGCGGTAGAACAAATCAACAAAAAGTACTACGAAGAAGACTTTAATAAGCAAATGGAAGCTAAGAGCATCATTCATAATGATATCATAGAGCAAGGTTTAATTACTCCAGAAACCATTGGAGAAAAATTGTATGGTGATATTCCTGAAATCAGAGAAGAATTTACAGAAAAACTAGAAAAGTATAATATGGCTACCGAAGAAGTAAAGCCAAAAAGTGTACAAACTGTAAAAAAATTTGAAAAACAGTATTTAACCACAGATTCTGGAATAGAAATAAATATTCCGATGGAGGAGTATAATAATAAGCAAAATGTTGAGTTTATTACCAATCCTGACGGTACCATTTCTGTCTTAATAAAAAATATCAACCGTATTGTTTCGAAATAAAACTACCTAGCGCACTAACTGACTTGAATTAAGCTTTAAGAAGAATAAGTGTTTTCAATTTGCCTATACCTTAAGTGAAGATGAAAAACAGATGAATTTTCATTTGTATACTAAGTGATATTATTATTGGATTATTAATGTTATTAAATTATTTATGCTATGGATTATTTATGCTATTGGATTACTCATAGAAAAATATTTGTATAATTGAATAGTTCTCAATACTAAGTATGAAAAGAATGGTGACTATATTTAAAATTATAGTCACCATTCTTTTCTGTTGATTCCTTGGTATATATTCAATGTGAATATTTAATTGATTTGAACATTTCGTATTAATTATATTTATTTAGCCACAGTACAAATTACGCCTCTTCATAACATTTCTTAATATAAGCCGATGATACAAGTACATTCTCTGGTACAGAATCCTCTATTAGCATATGAATCATCGGTTTCTTTTCTTTCGCAAGTTTCATAAGTAGTGGCAGATTTAATAGACCTTCTCCAACTGCGATTTGTCTAGATACAATATTTCCATCTTTCACAACAAAATCTTTGATATGGAGTACATCAATTTCTTCACCAATCAAGTCAAAAGCTTCCTTGATCATATCATCTTGATTCCTATAATTATCAATTGACATAACATTAACAGCATCGAAGATGACACGTAGATTTGGTGAATTAATTGCATCTAACACCTTTCTCGTTCTTTTTATATCACTCATAATGTGCTTATATACAGGCTCTATTCCAACGATTACACCCATCTTTTCTGCATATTCTACTACAGGTCGTAAATTATGAATAAAGATCTCTAACGCTTCATCTGAGTGGTTTGCAGGCTCATAGGCATACTCTTTATTTACTGCACCAGTTTCAGTTCCTACCATACCACAACCAAGTAAGGAAGCAAAACGGATATGTGCTTCGTAATTCTTTTGAATTTCACGAAGCGCTACCTCATCTGGATGTCCAAGATTTAAGTAGCATCCTAATACAGCTACTTGTACATGATTTTTTTCAAAAACTTCTTTCATATATAAGGCCATACCAGAAGTCATTGCTTCTCTATTTACGTTAAAAGTATCGATTGCCTTTTTTAGCGCTAGCTGTGTACAGCAAAATCCTTTGTTCGCTATATTTTCTACTAAGTTGTCAAATGGAGCCTTTTCCATATCATGGCCTCGTACACCAAGTCTTAACATATTAACCTCTATTCTGGCAGTTTAACGCCTATTTATTATGATAGTATTGTTAATCCCATAATCTAACCGTTTCACCGGCTTTTATCTCTATTGCCGTGGCATCATTTACAGATACCCATACAGATTTCGCTGATGGATTATAAACTAGATTACCTGTAGCAGTGAAGTGGAGCCTTTCTGCTGCTTCTAAATAATCTACTATCTCAATGTTTGTCGCATACCAGATATCATCGCGATGCGAGACTAGCTTACAGAATTCCTCCATAACCTCCCAGTTATTGTTATTGGTAAATTCATAGCTATGCCCCCATACATACATCATATATAGGTATTGCTTCTTCGTTAGGCTAACAAATTCTTCCCCTAGCGTCAGGAGATTATGGTTATGGTGACAGGTCGCCTTCCATTCATAAAAATCGGAAGGCATACTAAAATTATCACTATTTCCAACAATTCTTGAATACCTAATTCCAAGTCCAGGCAACAAATCTTTAATGCGTTTATCATAAGAGCCATTCGGATAAGATAACCCTCTCACTGGATATTCAACCAAACTTTCGAGCCCTTTACGATCTTCATAAATTTGCTCAATAATCATAGAAGATGGACATCTCGATATCGTTGGATGAGTAAATGTATGGGCAGAAACTTCATGTCCTTTATATAATTCTTTAATCTCTTCTCTATTTATACGCTCTGGCTGATCCATCAGTCCGTAATTAAGATGAAAAGTACCCTTAATTCCATATTTATTGAAGATAGCTACTAATCTCCTATCCTCTTGTTTTCCATCATCATAGCTCATAGTTATTACTTTATGTTTTCCGCCAGGAAAACAGGTATATACTTTATTCATTATCAGCCCTCCTATGTAGTATGTATGTAATTTATCATATCATCATCTAAATTATTTTACAATATCAAAAAGTGAAAAAGCCGTTACCAAAGAACCCTGAGAAGGAACTCTAACCTAGATGATTAGGTTCCTTGTCGCCTGATTCTTTCAGCAACAGCTTTCATTTTTCCTATTAAATATATAATTCACTACTCTTTAATCGCACCAATATTAACACCCTTTACAAAGTACTTCTGACAGAAAGGATATACAATCATGAAAGGTAAAATCGCTACGATAACAGCAGCACTAAACATTGTGTTCTGAGATATGTTCTCAGTTGTGTTTGGAGTATCACCATCCATGATTAAGTTACGTAATTTCTGCTGGAAGTTATATAAACTACTCTTTTGAATGTAAATTTTAAAGTGTGTATAATCATTCCAAAAAGTAACGGAGAACATCAAACCGATGGATGCTAACGCTGCTTTGGAAAGCGGAAGTACAATCTTAAAGAATGTACCAATTGGTGAACATCCGTCAATGGATGCAGCTTCAAACAATCCTCTTGGAATACCCTCAAAGAAGTTACGCATTAATACAAGGTTATAAACATTAATACCTAAAGGTAAGATAACCGCCCCTAAAGTATCAATTAAACCTAACTTAGACATAACTAAGAAAGAAGGTACCATACCACCATTAAAAATCATGGTAAATAATAAAAGGAAAGCGAATACGTTTCTACCTGGCATTTCATACTGGATTAATACATAAGCACCTAAAGTAGAAAGTGTTAATCCGAGGAAAGTACCTGCAATTGTTGTTATACAAGAGATTAAGAATGGTTTATATAAGGATTCATAAGTAAAGATAACTTTATAACCTGCTAAACCAAACTCTTTTGGCCATAATCGCATACCATAACTCGTTTGCATATCAAGTGAGTCTACTAACACTTTCCATAGTGGTACAAGAATAAATAAAGATACTAAAACAAAGAGTAAACCATTAAAAATAGGAAAGAGTTTGATTTTTTTACGTGCTTTTTTCTTAGAATTCATCGTCTACCCCTCCTATACGATACCGCGTCCGCGGACTTTTTTACTTGCGTAATTACAAATTAATACAAGAACACAACCTACAATTGAACTCATCAAACCTACCGCTGTTGTATAACCGTAGTTTGGAATACCTCCACCGAATGTCTGACGATATACATAGGTCTGTATAACGTCGGATACCGCATAGACTGCTGAGTTATACATAACGAAAACTGATTCAAAGAGATTCATAATCTTTGCTAAGTTAAGAATTAATACCGTAATAATTGTGTTTGCTAAACTTGGTAATGTAATGAAACGCATCTGATTCCAACGATTTGCACCATCGATCTGAGCTGCTTCGTATAGCTCTGGGCTAATACCTGATAATGTAGCAAGATAGATGATAGTACCCCAACCGGTATCTTTCCATATGTTAACAATATAATAAACTGGCCGCCACCATTTTTCTTCCGCCAGGAAGTATATCATTTGGTCTTTGTTTATAACACCAAGATTAACTAAAAATGAGTTTACAAGACCTTCGTTGGTAGGAGATAGAATTAAGCGGAATACAGAAGCCGTAACTACCCATGACATAAAGTGTGGTAAGTAGATAAGCGTCTGAACAGCCTTCTTTGCTTTCAAATTCTTAATTTCATTTAATAACAGAGAGATAATAACTGCCATAAATGTATTTAATAACAACTTAACTATACTTAACTCAAAGGTATTGACAAATGCACGAATGAAATCTTGCTTTTTTAATAATTTTTCAAAATGTTTTAATCCAACAAACACAGGTTCCTGTGCCATCTTATAATCATAGAATGCATACCTAATAAAAAACATTGGTAAGTAATTAAATAACGTAATGAATACTAATACAGGTGCAAACATTACATAAAACCATCTATGGTTGTAAATTCTTAAGCCTAACGGTTTTTTGCTACCTGGTACTTTTTGACCTCGTTTAATGCTCATCGAAGCACTTCCTTTCACAAATTAGAATTTCCTCTCACGAGCATCTCTCGTGATAAGGAGGGGCTGAACCTTATCTATCTTTTGTTCAAACCCCTCTTTATAAACTAATACAATTAGTTATTTAAAGAATCTAAAATCTCCTGTACCATATCAGCAGACTGACTAGTGTATTCATTCATACCGTCCTCAACGCTCATATCGCCAGTTACAACCTTAGTTATAATCTGAGTACGAAGATCCCAAAGATCTGCATTGTACTCATTAATAGTATCATTACTTACTACCATTTTAGCTGGAACTGCCCATTCATTGAATTTCTCAGAAGAGTCCTTAGCAACTGGATTTACAGAAGAAATACCAGGGTCAGCATTGTCAACGTATGTTGCAAAGCTTAACATAGGATCAAGGTGATGCTTTGTTAATAAAGTATCTGGCTTCTCTAAAGAAGGTAAGAAGTGGAATTGACCTTCTGTAAATGTAAGCTCTTTATCCTCTGTTAACTTAATTGTCTCAGCCTTGTCATCCCAATGAACGCCCTTAACACCATATGTCCAAAGTGTCTGAACTGCGCCACCATCTAACATTGGCTCAAGGAAGTATTTGAAGATACCTTCTGGATTTTCTGCCTTAGCTGTAATACACCAAGCTGGTGCCTGTCTCTCAACATAAGAGCCCATTTCAGCGATTGGAGGAAGAACAACTAACTCGCCATCCTTACCATTGCTTTCAAGGTTGTTCTTTAAGTTAAATGCCCATGTTCCAGCCCAGTATGTGAATACACCGAACTTATCATCAAAGAACTTTGTACGACAGTCTTTTGTACCATTTGTAATAGTCTCTTTATCAATATAACCTGCAGAGTAAGCATCCTTTAATCTCTGAAGAGCTGCTTTCATAGCATCTGTAGAGAAACCATCGATCCACTTACCACTCTCATCCTGAGTGAAATCTGGATATGCATCCTGATAGAATTCTGGTAAATAGTTGATATAAGGAGCTTCAGTTCCGACAAGACCTGCTGCAGAAACTCCGTATGTGTTAGATGGATCACCACTATCGTTCATATCAGATTCTGTAAATACCTTTAACATGTTAAGGTACTCATCATAATTTGTAGGAACAGATAAACCTGCTTTATCTAACCAAGCTTTTTTAACATAAGTAACACATCCGTTACCTCTTGCTGGAGTAAAGCCGTAAAGCTTTCCATCAACTTTGATAGCTTCCATTGCATCTACGTTAGTGATTCTTCCAGATGCTTTTAATTCAGAATTATCCCAGTACTCTGTAATATCAGCTAAAAGACCTGCACTTGCATAGTTAGTATAGTAAGAACCACCTAAAATAACAACATCTGGCCAGTTGCTACCTGCAAATGTAAGACCAACAGCATCATAGTAACCAGAGTGGTCAGGCTGTGTAAACTGAACATCAAGTCCAAGTTCAGCTTCAAGAGCTGTTTCAAACTGAGCACGTCCGTTAGGCTCTGTAAATACAGTACCATCAATCATTACTGTAATAACAGAAGGTTTCTCAACTTCAGAAACTGGAGCTTCTGGAGTAGCTGTTGCATCGCCACCATTGTTATCTGTAGCGCCCTGTGTTGGTGCTGGTGTTGGATCTGCCTTAGGCTCATCTTTGCTTCCACAAGCTGTTAAGCTGAATACAAGAGCAAGACTTAAGCCAAGTGATAAGAATTTCTGTGTAGATTTTCTCATCGAAATACCCTCCTTTTATTGGATCAATTATAATATTGTAGAAAGTACTCAAAATTTGTAGTCTCCATAATTTATATGTAACTTTACTACAAATAATTGTACTTCATGTCAATCTGCAAAAACTAATGTTAGATTTTGAAAAACATCATTTTACTTTTCGTAATCAGTTGTTTAGTTTTATTCGATTTGACAAGTACATACTAACATGCTTTGTACTTTTTTAACAAGAAGCAATATTTATTATTGATGTGCAATTTTTACGATGACTCTCAAACCCTTGATTTTGCTATATTTCTAAAGAATCATTCGTAATTTTTTATTACTTGTATGCGCTTTCATTTTTTCCCAAACTAAAAATTTGCTCATATCGCTTGCAAATAATGCACCACTTTGTTATAATTTTTAAACAAAGTTTTGTTTGCTTTTACTAATTGTTAGAAGGAATATTAAATGAAAATTAACTTTAAGAAAAATAATACAAATAAAAATAGAAGATTCTTGATACGATTTGTAACCTCTTACAGCATATTGCTGATATTTGTTCTTATTATGGGCATGTTTTTGTATCAATACGGAATAGCGGATGCAACTAATAACCTTCATAAACAGAACAAAGCTGTTTTAGATAATTCTGTATCAGATATGGATACTTCCTTATTGCTATTATCTACTCTATCTACTCAGATAGCGAATGATTCCAATATAAGGAAAGTACTTCGTTATGATTCTAGATCCATGGAGTTCTATCTTGATGCAAAAGATGCTATGAGTTTCTTAACCGACTTTATACCACTAGAAATCACACTACCTTTAGACGAATTTTACATTTATCTTCCCAAAACCGACTATTTAATGTCGTCTAGTATGTTAACGGATACCAGGTATTATTACCAGCATTATAAAGCATACGACATATCCTACTATGACTCATGGAAGGAAACGTTGTCTTCTTATAATAATTCTTATCAATTTTTGCCGAATTCAGTCTATGGTAAAAATGGTTACTCTTCCTATCTCTATAAAGCACCGGTACAAACAGCTTTATTAACAAATAAGCCCTTAGGTATCGTATGTTTTGAGATTAATCGAAATCGTTTAAATAATATCTTTTCAAATTTAGATTTTTTCAAAAGCGGTTTTTTATATGTAACTGATACTAATAATAAGGAAGTATTTCGTATCACAGCAGATCAAAGTCCAGAACTAACAGATGATTTACTTAACACCATAGTCACTTCCATGGTAGAAGATCAAGAACAGGAGTATAGGGAAATTAATTTAGGTAAAGAATCTATTGTCATCACAACTTCTGTCTCCAACTTTAATCAATGGAGATATTATTTAATTCAACCTGCTGATCTTGTCTTCCATGATTTAGGATCCTACCAGAATACGTATGTCTTCATTATTATATTAACATTACTATTCTGTTTAATTATGATTTTCATCTTATCGAAAAGAAATATTAAACCTATTATTGAAATAGATACCGAATTACAAGATTCACTAAAGGAAAAAGGAAACCTAAAGCAGGAATTAGAAGAACAAAAACCAATCATTTACAACTCTTATATGGCTAGAATAATAAAAGGCCTTATCTCAAATCAAGAAGAGTATAATAGGATTTCTAAATTCTTAGGTTTAAATGTTAACGAAAATCAATATTGTGTGCTTTATGCCTGTATCTACCAGGATCAACTAGAGTTTTATCTGGAGGAACCATCAAGTAATTCTGATGCTGAACTGAAACAAAAAAATTATAAAGAGTTAATTCGAAAGTTTTTCTATGAGTACTTTGGTGATGATGTTTTAATCTATGAAGCTGAGGTTAATTCATTTGCTATCATGATTCCATCCCCAATGGACGAACCAATCGCGGAAAGCATAGCCAATATCGAGAGTTCTTTTTTAGAGCTTCATGATAATTTGATGGAAGAACACTCCATTTGGATCTATGGTGGACTTGGTAAGTGTTATTCTTACATTCCTTATTTTTGGAAGTCTTACCAACAAGCAATTCAAGCTGCCTCTTTTGTTCGTGAAGGAAATGTATTTCAAAGTTATTATCAGATTAAGCCGGATAAAGCATCTTATTATTATCCTTTTGAGATGGCTCAACAACTATCAAACTTTATTGTCTCTGGTAACACAAAACAAGTTCAGGAGCTCTTTAATTTGATTCGGTGGGAAAACTTCGAATGCAGATCGCTACCAATATCTGTTGTGAAGTGGCTGTTTTCTGATATAAGAAATACCTTGTTAAAGGTTCGATTTCAGATTAGTATTACAGAAACGAACCACGAAGTTATAGAATCCATCGACATAGCTTTTCAGGAAAATAAAACGATATCTATTTTAGAAGATATTGCATTACGCTTATGTAGCTTATTTGAACCAAAAGCAGATGGAAATAAGCTAATTAATACAATCAAAGCATATATTAAGGAAAATTATAAGGATTCTTCCTTAAGTCTAAAGAAGATTTCCGATGAATTTGATATATCTGAAAGCTACTTCTCTTATTTATTTAAGGCAGAAACCAAACAAAACTTTTCAGAATATTTGGAATTAATTCGTATGACACAAGCGATGCACTTATTAAAGACAACAGATATCAATGTCAGCGATTTATATTTAGAAACTGGTTATAACAATGCCAACTCCTTCCGTAGAGCATTTAAAAAGGTTCATGGAGTTGCTCCAAAGACCATTCGTGACACAATGACAAACCATAATATCTAGTAGAATTATATTATTATTGTATTTTTAATTAAGAGAATTAAGCCAATATTTGATTTCATTCTCTTTCACAAATTTATAACAAAGGAGAATTCATATGATACACACAATATTTTGGGCTGGTGACTCCACAGTAAAGCAAAATGACTTTACGAGTTTCCCTCAGACAGGAATTGGTCAAGGACTTCCTCTCTACCTAAAAAGAGAGGTTCAAATTAGAAACTTTGCTCAAAATGGTAGAAGCACCAAAAGCTTTATTACAGAAGGTCGTCTGCAAGCAATCGAGAAATTAATTAAAGAAGATGATTTTTTATTGATACAATTTGGACATAATGATGAGAAGCCTGATGAAGAACGTCATACCGAGCCATTCACTACTTTTAAAGAGAACCTAAAACAATATATCAAAGTGGCAATCGATCATAAGGCTCATCCAGTCCTTATTACTCCACTCTACCGACGACTCTTTAAGGAGGATGGAAGTTTGGTTGAAGATACACATCTTAATTACCCCGATGCAATGATAGAACTTGGAAAAGAGCTAACGATACCTGTCATCGACTTGTGCGCAATAAGCAAGGAATTAATTCAAAAAACGGGCGATGAGAAATCGAAAAAGTGGTTTATGCACTTAGAACCTATGGAGTATCCAAATTATCCAGAAGGAAAAATGGATAATACTCATCTTAGATACGATGGTGCCGTAACTTTTGCCGGTATCATCGCAGAGGAATTAAGAAAACTTGGAGGTAGATATGCTGATCTTTTACTCCCAACGGATGGAGAGAAAGAAGATGCTTCGTTATTGGTTGACTAACTCATATCCTATCAATACACGAGAATCTTATGCCATTATATAAATTGATAAGAAATTATAAGATATTAATACAATTGAATCTCAATAATTTCTTATCAATTTAAAGAAGCTTTTTGCCATTCCTTCTTACTAGATATAATATCTGATAAGTGAATGACAAAAAGCTTTTTTACTTGTACCAATCGCTTAAACTTTAAAACTTTAAGAACTTCATACTCATTTTATTTCTCGTGATTATTCTTGTATCAAGTTATCAATGTTACTTAACAAGAATTTCTCACCTTCACAACCCTCTACTCTTACATTCTTTAGTTCTAATGTTTTTAAATTGTTTGCGTATAAGCCGAGTAAACTAGTTTCATCTGCACCATCCATCATCGCTGGAACTGCTTTTATAGCATTTTCGGCAAAGGATATCGAAACATTTTCAAAGGTTACTTTCTCTATTTTTTGCTCAGGTAAGCCATACATATAGGATGCTGCTGCATGACAGTTTGTACAATCTAAATTACGGAAGGTTAGTTCACCGATGAAAGGCGTTCTGTCATCTACTGCATAAGGATTTTTACTTTGTACATATTCAGAATGACCATCTGGATCACAAAAATAAAAACAATTAATAACAACTGGAGTCATTACATGATCCATGCGAATGTTTTCAAATAAAACACCATCTATAATTGCATCTTTACCACGACCACGTCTTGTTTTGATACGAAGTCCTCTATCGGTATCGATAAAGAGACATTCACGAACTGTCAGATTCTTAACCCCTCCAGCCATCTCACTTCCTATTGTGATGGAACCATGTCCATCTCGCATACAGCACTGACGGATTTCTAAATTTTCAGAAGGACGCTTATGCTTCGCTCCCATATAAATCTTACCCGATTTAATCGCAATACAATCATCCCCTAAAGAGAAGTATACTCCGACAATTAAGACATTCTTACAAGACTCTGGATCAAGTCCATCGGTATTTGGAGAATCCTTTGGATTAAGTATGGTAAGGTCAACAAACGAAAGATCATCTGAAAAGTATGGATGGATATTCCAGCATGGACTATTCTTTACCGTTATCCCTTGTACTGTTACGTTATTACAATGATTTAAGAAGATTAATCTTGGTCTCCAAGCAATATTTCTTACTTTTGGATTATTCCACCAATTGGTAGCATCGGCACAACCATCTATAGTACCTTCACCAGTAATTTCAACGTTAGAGACATTGATACCAGTAATAATACCAGCAAAGGAGTCGAGTGGATTCCCCTCCCAGCTTCCTAAATTATACTCATCTGTCTCATCGAAACTTTCAATTCTACCTGGAAGAATTGGGAATTTGGAACGATCTGTAAACGCTGATAACACTGCACCCTTTGCTAATTCAAGGCGTAAGTCACTTTTTAAAAAGAGCGTAGAAATCTTATAACACCCTTCTGGGATTAACACCCGTCCATCCTTCGGACAAGAATTAATAGCACATTGTATCATTGTGGTGTCATCATGAACACCATCGCCTTTAGCACCAAACTCTTTTACATTGAGCGTAACAAACTCATATTCTGTTTTTATAACTACTACTTCGGAAGTTTCAGTATCATTTTTTACGTAAATGCTATACTCTGTATTTGGTTTTAGATTATGAATTGACTGAACAACTTTCGTGCTCTTTGTATATAATGTATTATTGATATAGATTTCATACTCTTTATCGGTATAATAAAATCCTTGTCCTATTAATTCTATCACTGCTTTTCTCGCAGTTTTTAATATCACGTTAAACTTCATATTAACCTCAATTCTGGCTTGGTTGCTCTTATGTTTCAACCTCAACCTATAAAAAGTGAGTCAATCTTCTAACTCATCTTATTTCCTGCTTATCTTAACTTGTAATGGGGAATAAAAATATATCCTCTAATCTAGAAATTGCTTGGAAGATAGGAATATGCCATCATAAAGATGCCCATCATTTTTATCTTATCTAAATATGCTTGTCCTGATTTTGCTTCCATCTGTTTTTGATGAGAAACATACTGCTCCATTGCTGCATGAAAAAGGTAAGCTCCTGTAGATTCATACTTTTCTGCAAGCAAAATCTTATAATGGCATGATTTTAATACTGCATAGGAGGTGAATATTGTATTCTCTACCGATTCACTGCCGTCAGCTACACCATCATTAAGGAATAACTTATTCTCCCTTGCATGTCCTAAAATATCTTTGATTGTAGCTTTCGTTAGATTTAATAAGGTAAGATAATGTTCATAAATCTCTTCTGACATACCAGAAAAACAATCTACGTAAAGGACAGCTTTTTTACAATCATTCGGGAACTGATTAATGGTATGAAATTGCTCCATAATCTCGAGGTAGTGTTCCTTCTTATTATATATAGTATCATAAAGTGTGTAAAAAGGTTGAACCATGTAAATATCTTTTATGTTTTTAACTTCCTTTGCAAACATTGGATTTTTCCCCTGATATTTTGAGGAAAATGTACTACCTAGCTCCTTTAATGCTTTCTCATAAAAAGTTTCTTTTGTTTGGTTCCATAGGAAGTATAGAAGTATTCCAAGATGGTAATTCTCTAGCATCTCATCATTTTTAAATTCTTCTATTAGAGTTCCCTCTTCTGTAATACGTTGTTTTGCATAAGTTTTCAAAAGCTCGAGATAGCACTCTTCCTTTGTCTTTTGATACAAGCCCATACATCCTTGTAAGAATAGACTTACTTCGTAGCCCTTAAGACTTCCCTTATCACTTTGAAACTCTGCTAAATAATCCTGAAAGAATTGATCCAAATTCATATATGTTACCGGTGCCTTTCCCTTTTGTAACTAAGAATGGGACCTTCTAATCCCTAGTTACTATGAAGATTAATCATGTATCTTATTTTATACTTTCCATTCGGACATGTGTCTCATTCTAATACTTTCGATTTGATCCTGTAAACTTTTCTAAAAAACGCCTGCGATCATAGACAACTGCCTAAAACCGCAGGCGTTACAAACTATATTACATTCGTCTTATCTTAATTCTTTTAACTCACATGCATCCATATCATCAAAGTCTTGATTTTCACCAACCATACCCCAGATAAACGTATAGGCTTTTGTTCCACATCCTGAATGGATGGACCAGCTTGGAGAAATAACTGCTTGTTCGTTTCTCATAATGATATGTCTTGTTTCTGTTGGCTCACCCATGTAATGGAATACCATATCATTTTCTTGCATGTCAAAATACAAATAAACTTCCATTCTACGATCATGAGTGTGGCAAGGCATTGTATTCCATACACTACCTGGCTTTAACTGTGTCATACCCATGACAAGCTGACAACTCTCTACCTGACCTGGAAGAATGTACTTACAGATTACACGGTGATTGGAGCCTTCTAAGGATCCAAGTTCCACATTAACACAATTTTCTGGTTTAATTAATACGGTTGGATAAGAGGTATGAGCTGGCGCACTGTTGATATAGAATTTGGCAGGATTTGTAGCATCCACACTTGCAAAAGAAATATCTTTTGCTCCCATACCAATGTACATACCATCTTTATACTCTAACTCATAAACGGTACCATCAATTGTAATAGTTCCTTTTCCACCGATATTAATAATTCCCATTTCTCTTCTTTGAAGGAAATATTCTGCACGTAATTCATCCCCAGCAGTTAATTTTAATACCTGGTTCACTGGTACAGCGGAGCCTGTAATAATACGGTCAATATGACTGTAAACAAGTTTAATTTCATTTACCTTGAATAAATCATCAATTAAAAACTCTTCACGAAGACGATCTGTTGTATAATGTTTCACATCCTTTGGGGATGCTGCTGTTCTAAGTTCCATGTTTACCTTCTTTCTGCGCTGCTTTTCTAAAATTCGATAAACAAGAAAAAGCACGCTTTTAGAACTTTTCCTTGTCATGAAAAATCGCTACCACACGCATGTTAAGCTACAGCGCTCGCTTCAACTTGCAGTTCACTCTCCATTTTAAAAACAAACCAGTATGTAATAGATTTGCCACAGAGTGATTGGTCATATGTTTCTATAGTATCTTTGGAATATAACTACTTCTTTTATATATTTAAAAGTAAAAAAAGTAATTATTTCACCTGTTTCCGAATATCACATATGGGTATTGTTCTTATTGACACAATACCCATAGCTATTACATTATTTTTGCATTTCTATTATCTTTGTACACGACCTGAACCGTCTCCGCCTACTAAAGCATCAACTTCGGAACGAGTTACAAGGTTGAAATCTCCAGGAATTGTATGCTTTAATGCAGAAGCTGCTACACCATATTCAAGAGCAGACTTAAAGTCCTTACCATCAACAAATCCACAGATTACACCAGCTGCGAAAGAGTCACCACCACCAACACGGTCAACAATAGGTGTTACTCTATACTTTCTAGAATGATAGAACTCACCAGTCTCACCATTGTAGATACAAGCAGACCAACCATTATCAGATGCAGAGTAGCTTTCTCTTAAGGAAGAAACTACATATTTGAAGTTGAATTTAGCAACCATTTGCTTGAAGATATCTTCGTAACCAGCTAACTCTAAGTCACCACTTGTTACATCTGTGTTACCTGGCTTAAAGCCAAGAACCTTTTCTGCATCTTCTTCGTTACCAATACATACATCAACGTACTGCATTAAGTTTGTCATAACCTTCTGAGCTTTCTCAGAGGACCATAACTTTTTACGGAAATTTAAGTCAACAGAAACAGTGATTCCCTTAGCTTTTGCTGCCTTAAGAGCTGCCTCAGTTACCTCAGCTGCCTTATCAGAAACTGCTGGTGTAATACCAGTAAAGTGGAACCAATCAGCACCTTCAAAGATTTTATCAAAATCGAAATCAGAAACTGAAGCTTCTGCAATTGCAGAGTGAGCACGGTCATAAACTACCTTAGATGGTCTCATAGCAGCACCAGTCTCAAGGAAGTAGATACCAAGTCTATCACCACCGTGTGCTACATTCTTTGTATCAACACCCATCTTATTTAAAGCTGCTACTGCACAATCACCGATTTCGTTCTTTGGAACTCTAGTCACGAAAGAAGCATCATGTCCGTAATTTGCTAAAGATACTGCTACGTTTGCTTCTCCACCACCGTAGCAAACATCAAAGCTGTCTGCCTGAATAAATTTTTCAAATCCTGGTGTGGATAATCTTAACATAATTTCGCCCATTGTTACTACTTTTGCCATTGTCTTATATCTCCTTTATCTTCCATAGTTTTCTCTATTTTGCGCAGGCTTTGCGCATTGCTAACTTACCTTTTATATTGTAACCTGTACTTAAAGTAAGTGCAACCCTTCTAGAATAGTTTGTTCGCATTTTTTACATCTATCCTAGATTTCTCAAACAATTAACCACATTGGTAATTGTAAATTGAGCGTTAAAGACTATATAATTTTACCACATCTTTGGCAATAAAACCATGTGTAAAAATCTGCTATTTTCTAAAGTGTTACACCTGTTTTGAAAATAGCCATATCATGAAATCCTGCTTCTTCAGACTTCACTTTGTTACCAGAAGCAATTGCAAGAACATACTGGAATAGCTCTTCACCTAAGACGTCAAGTGTTTTACCTTCCACTAAGGTGCCGCAGTTAAAATCAATCCAGTTATTTTTCTTCATCGCTAACGGTGTATTGGTAGATATCTTCATCGTTGGTACCGGACAAGCAAATGGTGTTCCTCTACCAGTTGTAAAAAGTACCATATGTGCACCAGATGCTGCTAGAGCAGTAGCTGCAACTAAATCATTACCAGGAGCACTTAATAAATTTAATCCTTTTGTCTTAACAATTTCACCATATTTTAAGACATCCTTAATTGGAGCAGAACCAGACTTTTGAGTACATCCTAATGACTTATCTTCTAAAGTAGAGATACCACCTTTTTTGTTTCCAGGACTAGGATTTTCATAAATTGTTTGATTATGACTCTTGAAGTAGTTTTTGAAGTCATTTACCATTTCCACAGTTTTCTCAAATAACTCTTCATTTTCACAACGAGCCATAAGTAGTGTTTCTGCACCAAACATCTCAGGAACTTCGGTCAATAATGTTGTTCCGCCTTGAGCTACTAAAATATCAGAGAAAACACCTACCGTTGGATTTGCAGTAATACCAGACATACCATCGGAACCACCGCACTTCATACCAATCACTAATTCATCTGCACTAATTGGCTCACGCTCATACTTTGCTGCATAAGATATTAACTGACTAATAAGCCCTTCTGCAACTTCCATTTCGTCCTCAACATCTTGACATTGTAGGAATTTAACTCTGTCCTCATCGTATTCCCCAATGTATTTCTTTAGTTCAGCGATACTCGAGTTCTCACAACCAAGACCAAGTACTAATACTCCTGCTGCATTTGGATGATTGATAAGGTCCGCTAAGATAATTCTTGTATTTTCCTGATCATCTCCCATCTGAGAGCATCCATATGGATGTGGAAATGCAATAATATCTTCTACGCTACCAGTAAGTTTATCTTTAAACTGTTTTTCCATTGCTTCTGCAATTTTGTTTACACAGCCTACGGTTGGTATAATCCAAATCTCATTACGAATACCAACTTTACCGTTGTCTCTTCGGTATCCCATAAAAGTAGCTTTTTCGCGAGGTTCTAATTGGGTAACATCAGGTTCATAATTATAGGTTAATAATTCACCTAAATTAGTCTTAATATTCTGAGTATGAACCCATGAACCTGTTTCTACTTCTTTTGTTAAATGTCCTATTGGGAAACCATATTTAATAACATTCTCGCCTTCCTTTAAGTTAGTTAAAGTGAATTTATGTCCACGAGGAATGTCTTCGGTTAAAGTAACTGCTGCCCCATCAACCTCTAAGGTCATGCCCTTAGTTAAGTCATTAAGGGCAACTGCTACATTATCTTTACTATTTATTTTTACGAACTCTTGCATAAAAATCCTCCTTCTGCCGTCATTTGAAAAATGTCTCTAAGTTTCAAATGAATGCTTTTCGATTATAGATTTTCCATCGCCTTTCTCATACCGTTAGCACGAATATCATCTACATAAGAAGCTACAGCATCTACAAGACCTTCAATCTTAGTTAAGTCTTCTCCAAAGAATTTTTCATTGCTAAGGTAAGCCTCTGTAAATTCCTTAGAAGATTTTCCGCTATTTGCAGCAAAGAATTCTAGCGCGAATGCATCGTCTAAAATCTTATACTCTTCTTCTCCTCTATGTCCGATTAAAGCATTGTCTTTCATCTCTGATCCTGTATAGAAACTCATTAATGCTGCAAGGGAGAAGCATAAATGCTTAGGAAGTGTATTAAACTTCTCTACGTATCCCTTTAAGCTTGGCATACAACGTGATTTCCATTTGGATACAGAATTTAAGGAAATAGATAATAATGCATGTTTAATGAAAGGATTTTCAAAACGCTCGATTACTGCATTTGCGAATTCCTCACACTCAGCCTTTGGTAAGGAAAGAGTTGGAATGATCTCATCAAACACTGTGCTCATCATAAATTTGCGAACTGTTTCATCTTCCATAGATTCTTTCACAAAATCATTTCCAGCAAGGAATGAAGCAAGTACGAAAGAAGTATGAGCACCATTTAAGATACGAACCTTTCTTTCTCTGTATGGCTTCTGGTTATCCGTAAAGATAACAGGAAGACCAGCTTTATCAAGTGGTAACTCCTTAGAAATATCTTTATCACTTTCAATTACCCAAAGAGCAAATAATTCACCTGTACAAATTAAGTTATCTTTATAACCAAACTCATTGCACATTTCTTCAGCTTCTTCTCTTGGGTAACCAGTTACAATACGATCAACAAGGGTAGAGCAGAAAATACAAGCATTTTCAACCCAAGCTACGAACTCATCTGAGAGATTCCAAAGCTTTGCAAACTGAAGTACGCATTTCTTTAACTCAGGACCATTGTTTTCAATTAACTCACATGGAATTACGATAAGACCTTTGCTCTCGTCACCATTATAATAAGTAAATCTATCGAACATAAACTTAGTAAGTTTACCTGGGTATGTCTTAGGTGGGCATGCATTAAACTCGTCTGTCTCATCATATACAATACCAGCTTCTGTTGTGTTAGAAACAATGAAACGTAAGGTATCGCATTTTGCAAATGCCTCATATTTATCAAATTCATTGATGGTATCTACTGCATCGGAAATACATGTGATAATACGATTGGAGACTTTAGTCTGACCTTCTTCCTTACCACGAAGAGATAATGTATACTGACATTCCTGTTCGTGGAACATAGCAAGGTTACCGAAAGCGATTGGCTTTACGACAACTACACTACCGTCAAATACCTCCTTCTCATTTGCAACATCGATCATGTAATCCACAAATCCACGAAGGAAGTTACCTTCACCAAACTGAAGAACCTTAACCGGTCTTTCTTTTGCTTTTGAAATTGATTTGTTAAGAATGTTCATTGCTGATTCTCCTTTATTATCATTTTTATATGCTTATCGTAAGCTATCTTTCTACTTCCGATAAAAGGCGATATTTCTTTAGGCTTACATTTCTTACATAGTATTTTCTTTATTTTTTTTATCATTCATGAAAATTTTCGTTCATTAATGTAAGCGTTTACATCTCCAATTCTACCCGTATTTACATCGTATGTCAATGCTTTTTCATCGTTTTTTTTTATCTATATAAAATGACTAAAAATAAACGAAAAACTTTTAACAATTTGCTCTTGTCAGTATTTTAGGGGTATAGTATAATAAGAGTTGAATTTTGACAAGTTATATGTTCAAACTGTAAGCGCTTACAAATCATTCTATAAAAGCGCTTACATAACTTCTCTAATAAAAGCGCTTACATTGCCTCGAAATAATCTACCAGAACTTGACAAGAAATATTCTGGCTTATTATATTGGTAGTCATGTTGAAGCATGGGGAATTATATAAGGGAAGGATAAAAAACTAAAGGAGGAGTCAAATCGCAAATGAATATCTATGATGTTTCACAAAAAGCTGGCGTCTCCATTGCCACGGTTTCCCGTGTTATTAATGGAAATCCCAATGTAAGTGAGAAAACAAAGCAAAAAGTACTTGATGTTATGAAAGAGATTGGTTATACTCCGAATGTTTTTGCCCGAGGCCTTGGTTTAAATACGATGAAGACAATCGGTATCATGTGTTCCGATTCCTCTGATACGTTTCTCGCTAATGCAGTTTATCATTTAGAACAAAACCTACGGAAAAATGGTTACGATTCATTCCTATGTTGTACCGGTTATGAACTACATACAAAGCAGAAATACTTAAAACTCCTACTTTCGAAACGTGTAGACGCAATTGTCATGGTAGGTTCTAGCTTTCTTGAAGCAAATAAGAAGGACAATGCTTATATCATGGAAGCAGCTGACGAAGTACCTATTATGTTAATTAATGGATATCTAAGTCATCCAAGAATTTTTTGTACTTTGTGTGATGATCATCAAGCCGTTTATGATGCAGTTAGTAAGCTTATTACTCAGGGAAGAAAAAGAATTCTGTATTTGTATAATTCAAAATCATATAGCGGTTTACAAAAATTAAGTGGTTATAAAGCTGCTATAGCTGCTCATGAATTACCGCTCGATGAGAATTTAATGCAGATGTGTCCTAACAATTTAGCTGACACTAAGAATTTATTGAGTTCTTTAGCAAAACAAGGTTTACACTACGATGCTGCCGTAACCGCTGAAGATTTACTAGCAATTGGGACTATAAAGTTCATTAAAGATTCCGGCAGTATGATACCTGAGGATGTAAGCATTATTGGTTATAACAATTCCCTATTAACCACCTGCTGTGATCCTGAATTAACTTCCATTGATAATCACGTTGAAACTCTTTGCATTAGCACAATCTCAACCTTAATGCGTGTATTGAATGGAAATGATGTACCAAATAAAACGACGATATCAAACGATTTGATCGTACGAAAAACTACCAATTTTTAAAATAATTAGTTACTTGCATCGATCAATGGTTTTTTTATCATAATAACAACAGACACAAGGAGGACTACTATGAAACCATTTATGGACAAGGATTTCTTATTATCAACAGAAACCGCCAAAATTTTATATCATGATTACGCTGCAAAAATGCCAATCATCGATTATCACTGTCACATTAATCCAGAGGAAATTGCAAAAGACCGCAGCTTTGATACCATTACACAGGTTTGGCTAGGTGGCGATCACTACAAGTGGCGCCAAATGAGATCCAACGGTATCGATGAAAAATATATCACAGGGGATGCTAGTGATATTGAAAAATTCGAAAAATGGGCCGAGACTCTTCAAAAAGCAATTGGTAACCCACTTTATCATTGGAGTCATCTCGAGTTACAGAGATACTTTGATTACTTCGGTACCTTAGGTGCTAAGAATGCAGAAGAAGTTTTTAAACTTTGTAACGAAAAGTTAAGCCAGCCAGAGATGAGCGTTCGCGGATTAATCAAGCAATCCAACGTGGAAACTATTTGTACTACAGACGATCCAATCGATTCTCTTGAATGGCATAAAGCAATTGCAGAAGATTCTTCTTTTGATGTTAAAGTATTACCTGCATGGAGACCAGATAAGGCTATGAACTTAGAGAAGCCAGAATATCTTGATTACTTAGCTAAGTTAGAATCCGTTAGTGGTGTTAAAATTGCAAGTTTTGCTGATTTAAAAGAAGCATTAAAGATTCGTCTTGAGTTCTTTCATTCCATGGGATGTAAGGTATCTGATCATGCTCTTAACTATGTAATGTACAAACCAGCAACAGAAGAAGAAATCGAAGCAATCTTTGCAAAAAGATTAGCTGGTGGTTCTATCTCCGATATGGAAGAATTACAGTTTAAGACTGCATTCATGGTATTCGTAGGCAAGGAATATAACCGTCTTGGTTGGGTTATGCAGTTACATTATGGCACAAAGCGTGATAATAACGTATTCCGTTATAATCAGTTGGGTGCAGATACCGGTTTTGACTGTATCAACACCGAAGGTTCCTCTGCGGAATTAGCAAACTTCTTAAATGCGTTAAATTCCTCTGATGAATTACCAAAGACAATCATTTACTCCTTAAATCCTACCGATAACGCTGCTATTGGTACTGTACTTGGTTGTTTCCAAGACGCTACTGCAGTTGGTAAGATTCAACAAGGTTCTGCATGGTGGTTTAATGATCACAAGGTTGGTATGACTGAGCAAATGACTTCTTTAGCTAACTTAGGTCTACTTGCTAACTTTGTTGGTATGTTAACTGACTCCAGAAGCTTCTTATCCTATACTCGTCATGAGTACTTTAGAAGAATCCTCTGTGACTTAATCGGAACCTGGGTAGAGAATGGTGAGTATCCAAACGATATCGAGTTCCTTGGACAGATGGTTCAGGATATCTCCTACAATAATACGAAGAGATACTTTGGTTTCTAATCAATCTAATAGAAAGCTAGAGTAATTCCCTATATAAAAAGACATCTGCTTTCCGTTTCGAATGGAATCAGATGTCTTTTCTATGTTTCTTACTCCCTCATAGAGATCTCTAAAGGCCCTATGTCTTAAAAATATTACATAGCCTCCACTCCATACACCTCTAATTGAGTTAAGGCAGGGAATGGGGATGGATCGTCCGACTTTATTAAATTGCTAAGCTCTACCCATCTGATTACCTTTTTATCAAAATAAAAAACGTGTGGATTGTCACCTTTTTCTAAATCCCATACAATTTGGCTATTATCAGAAAATGTCACCGTAACTTGACTCCACCAATTGTCATGTGGAAAATCTGCTCTTGTATACATAACAATTTTATCTGCAAGTACATCCCTTCCAAAATCCACTTTTATCTTAGCATTATCATCACGGTTGATTCCCCATGACTCATAAGGCCATGCTCCGTGAGATGTGTTGACACGATTTCCGTTAATCGCATTTTTTGCTGCAAATACAGATTCTCCTCTCGTTTCCACATTGGCATCTGCATGAGGATGACAAGCGGATTCTTTGTAGTTAATATCATACTTATTAAGGCATAAATTTTTGTACTGTTCAATTTCCTCTGTGGTTGCATATCTCAGAAAAAGAACATGGCATTTACCATAAAAACACTTTGGTGAATGACTGATTTTCTTTTCGCCAAATGGCACTTCATATGTAAAAGTATTGTCTGTTAAATAAACGAAGTTTTCTCTAATAGCATCATCCAATTGAATCACATAAAAACCATTAGGCTTGTCTACCGTAATCCTAATGGCATCACCTTCCGCATATTCGTTATTATAGACCAAATGAACTTCCTTTTCCTTTTCTTTTTCTTCACTTTGTTTAATAACTTCACCATTTATTATTTCAATTTTCAGCATATTGTCTCCCTTTAACTAATGATATCTATATTATATACTCAATGTAAAATTCTTCAAGTCTAGTTTTCATCAGATATCTTTCGACACTCCATTTCATGTATCCTTGAATTCAAAAGTACACATCTACTTTGATTTAAAAACTTCTGCTTTGAATTCTAAAATCTTCTGCTTTGAATTCTAAAAAAACTTCTTGTAATTAAGATATGAATATAGTACAATGAGTAGTTGAAAAAACATTGGAGGTGCTTATGAAACATATTATCAGTCCATTAGATTTATCACTTTCGGAGTTATCGGATGTTCTTAATTTAGCTGAAAAAATCATCGCCAATCCGAAACAATATTCCGAATGTTGCCGTGGAAAAAAACTTGCTACTCTCTTCTACGAACCAAGTACAAGAACAAGACTAAGCTTTGAAGCTGCGATGCTTAATCTTGGAGGTAGTATCTTAGGATTTTCTTCTGCTGATTCCTCCTCCGCTGCGAAAGGTGAAAGTGTTGCTGATACAATTCGTGTTGTTTCTAGTTATGCTGATATCTGTGCGATGCGTCATCCAAAAGAGGGTGCTCCGTTAGTCGCTTCTACCTATTCTTCTATTCCGGTAATCAATGCCGGTGACGGTGGTCATAATCATCCGACCCAAACTCTCACTGATTTATTAACCATTAAAAATTTAAAAGGCCGTTTAAATAACTTAACCATTGGTTTTTGTGGTGACTTAAAATTCGGTCGTACAGTACATTCCTTAATTAATGCAATGGTTCGATATGAGGGAATTAAATTCGTGTTGATTTCACCAGATGAATTGAAGATTCCTACTTATTTAAGAGAAGAAGTTCTAGATCGTGGAAATATTCCATATGAAGAAGTAAAAAATCTCGAAGCAGTTATGCCAGATCTTGATATTCTCTACATGACAAGAGTGCAAAAAGAACGTTTCTTCAATGAAGAAGATTACATCCGCTTAAAAGATAGCTTTATCTTAGATGCCAAGAAGATGGCAGGCGCCAAAGATGACATGCTTGTACTTCATCCACTTCCACGTGTCAATGAAATTGCTACCGAGGTCGATAATGATCCTCGCGCGGTATATTTTAAACAAGCTGAATTTGGTGTTTATGCACGTATGGCATTAATCATGTCCTTACTTAATGTAATACCACTAGAATAGCATTGTGCTACCCATATTAAAATTAAATAAGTTAACATATCATTAAATTTCATATCGGAAGGGAGAACCTATGTTAAACATTGGTGGGCTAACTCAAGGAGTTGTAATAGATCATATCCAAGCTGGATGCGCCATGAAGATTTATGAATACCTGCATCTTGAAAAATTAGATTGTAGCGTTGCTATTATAAAAAATGCAAAAAGTAATAAAATGGGTAAAAAAGATATTATAAAAATCGAAGGTCCTCTTGTGGTTGATCTTGATAGGTTGGGTGTCTTAGATCCAACTCTTACTGTAAATATTATAGAAGATGGAGTAATTATCGAGAAACGTCATTTACATCTTCCGGAAATAGTAACCGGAATTATACGTTGTAAAAATCCAAGATGCATTACCTCAATTGAACAAGAGCTTCCTCATCGTTTCAAATTAACAGACCCAAACAAAGGTGTATATCGCTGCATCTATTGTGAACAAGCTTTTAGAAATTGATAAATGACTAAACTGATAAGTATTAATTAATATTAATAAAAGCAACATAATCCTCCTGTAAGCCACTTGCTTAATGGAGGATTATGTTTATGTTATATCGCTAAAATTCTTTCTCTATCTATTCCTACTCAACTCATAAAGGATTCATTGAACTCACTATAATGCCTAAAAAAGTCCGGTAATAACACCCTCTTCGTTTACATCAATTCGCTCCGCTGCCGGAACCTTTGGTAATCCTGGCATTGTCATGACAGTCCCTGTAATTGCAACAACAAAACCAGCCCCTGCAGAAACATAAACTTCTCGTATATTCACCGTAAAGTTGGTTGGTCTTCCGAGTTTGTTCGGATCATCAGATAAGCTGTATTGATTTTTCGCCATACAAACTGGTAGATTTCCAAATCCCAATTCAGTTAAGCGATCTATTTCTTTTGAGGCAGCTTGATCAAAGGTTACTCCGTCTGCTCCATAGATCTCTTTTGCGATAGTCGCCATCTTATCCTTTAAAGACATCTCATCTGGATATAAGGCATGATAGTTACTCTCTTTGGTTTCAATGGTCTTAATTACTTTATTTGCTAAGTCAATTCCACCTTCACCACCTTTTTCCCAAACTTCGGATAAAGAAAATTCACAACCTCTCTCCTCACAAAACTGTTTCACATACGATAATTCATTTGCGGTATCTGTAGAGAATTTATTTAAAGTAACTACGACTGGCACACCATATTTTTGAATGTTTTCGATATGTTTTTCAAGATTTACAATACCTTTTTGTAAAGCTTCTAAATTCTCAGCAGATAAATCAGTCTTAGCTACACCACCATTATATTTAAGTGCTCGAACAGTAGCCACTAACACGACTGCTGCCGGTTTTAATTTAGCAATACGACATTTGATATCTAAGAATTTTTCTGCTCCTAAATCTGCTCCAAAACCTGCTTCAGTGATCACATAATCGGCTAACTTAAGCGCTGTCTTTGTTGCTCTAACCGAGTTACATCCATGTGCGATATTAGCAAATGGTCCACCATGTATGATGGCAGGTGTATTCTCAGTAGTCTGTATTAAATTCGGCCTAATAGCATCTTTTAATAAAGCAGCCATAGAACCTACTGCATTCAAATCTTTTGCAGTCACCGGCTTACCCTCATAAGTATATGCAACGATTATCCTACTTAATCTTTCCTTTAAATCATGCATATCACTTGCCAGGCAGAGAATTGCCATGATTTCTGAAGCAACGGTTATAATAAAATGGTCCTCTCTAACCACACCATCTGCTTTTCTACCGAGTCCAACAACAATATTACGAAGTACGCGGTCATTCATATCCACGCAGCGCTTCCATACAATTTGATTCGTATCAATGCTTAAGGCATTTCCCTGCTGAATATGATTGTCAAGCATTGCTGCCAGTAGATTATTTGCTGATGTGATAGCATGAAAATCTCCAGTAAAATGAAGATTTAAATCCTCCATTGGTACAACTTGAGCATAACCACCACCAGCAGCACCACCCTTAATCCCAAAACATGGACCTAGGGATGGCTCTCTTAGCGCAATTACAGCATTCTTTTTCAGTCTTCCAAACGCTTGACCAAGCCCTACCGTTGTTGTTGTCTTTCCTTCTCCGGCAGGTGTTGGATTAATTGCCGTAACAAGGATCAGCTTTCCATCCTCTCGGTCCTTAATTTCATTCCAGAGCTCATCCGTGAACTTCGCTTTATACTTACCATAATAATCCATATCATCTTCAGTGATACCGAGTGACTTGGCAACCTCACGAATGTGTATCATTTTTGCTTCCTGAGCAATTTCTATATCAGACTTCATGTCTAGCTCCTCCTACCTTCTATATTCCTTAGCTTTCATTATAACAAATTATTTTCAGAAAAAAAGGGATTTCATTATTATTTATTTGTATCTGACTTATAATAGGGACTAATATTCCGTTTTTTATTATTCCAAAAGCTGTTACTTATCTATCAAAAGTAACTATAGTAATTATGTTTATTATTTCATATGTATTCTTTATTTTTAAATGTCAAAAACTGTGTTAACCCTTCTTTGTTTCCATAGACCGGCTTAACACAGTTTCTTTTTTCCTTTGCAGCTTAAAGTTTCGCATGCTATTAACTTTTTTACCTTCATTTCTGTCGTAACTTAATATTTTACAGCATCAACCCGATTATTATGCCAGTAATAATGTGCTGACTCTGGTATCTTACTCTTCTTCTCTTTGGTATCAGACGAAAGCTTGCCGGTGTGCGCGCAATTTTCGCCATCATTATTGGAACATATCTATTATATCATATTATGAACTAATTTCATTGCATAATTGTTGGTAATGCTTCCATGGTATACTTAGCTCAAACTTCCGATAAAGATAGAGTTTCTCTCAGTTTTTTTCCCTCGATATAAGGCCATATCAGCAGAATGAATAAAATCAGAATAAGTCTGCTCGTTCATGGGAATGGAAGAACAAATTCCTTGACTTACAGTCACGTAACGCATTTCAACCTCTTTTGCTTGTGAGAATTTTAAATCTAGAGTTCCTTCTCTGATTGCATCGCTCATATGATAAAGTTCCTCTTCTTTTAAACCACTTGTAATAACGAAAAATTCGTCACCACCAAATCGTGCGCAAAATTGTTCTTTACTTTCTCTTTGTACCACCTCTGCAATTTCTTTGATACAACGGTCTCCCTCAAGATGCCCAAAATAATCATTGAAATGTTTGAAGAAATCAATATCTACAACGATGATACCGAATTCTGTTTTCTTTCTTTTATTCTCTTCAAACAGCTGCTCGCAATACTCATTCAAAAGATACCGATTTGCCAGACCTGTAAGCGCATCATGCTCAGACAATAACTTAAGCCTATGTATTTCTTTCTCATTTTTTAATTGCTTTTCAACTTCCTTTTCCAACGATATTTTCGATTTTATATTCAAGATGCGTGATTCGTTGATTTTAAGTTCACGCTGTTTCATTAGGTGATAGAAGTTATGATATACTTCATTTAATTCCTCTTTTTTTGTAATACGATAATAAGGTATAATTACTTGATAATAGTGAAGCATTAACGAGATTGATTTAACAATGACTTGTGTCGGTTTCACTATCTCAAGCATCCTCTCAACACGAGCATAGTCCGCTCTAGTAATTAATTTTTCAAGCAAATCCAGATACTCTTCATAAAGTAAACCGAAAATCTGAGTATTCCTAGCACCTTGCATCACATCATCGATATCTCGATTAAACTGTTCAAACTCTCCTAATTGATAACCTAGTTTTGATTGGATGATAGTTAATAATTCTTTTATCAATGGTAACTCATTTTGTTCCATACCTAACAATTGATCTCGCAACTGGATTGCTTTCATCACTTCACCCATGGCACAATAAGTAAAACACCGTTTTGATAGATAATGGATTTCGAAGATTTGCTGCTCGATATTTCGTTGATTCCGTCCACGCATCGCAAATTCTTCTAATAAATTTTTTTCCGCAATCTCATAGCAAGCTATAGCTTCTTGATAGTCTTTTAAAATAGAATGCAAATCTGCTATATTCACATAAATAGAAGAACGTAAAAGATAGTTATGACTACCCTCAAGATATTCTAAGGCAAGTAAAAAGTATTCCAGCGCTTTCACTTCATTATTTTGTTTCACCAAGATTGCTCCAATGATGTTATTCGCTTGTGCTAAACTGTTCTTATATCCATTTATCTCGCATAGATTGATTAACTCCAAACAATAGTCAAGACTATCTTCTAAGTTACTTACATAAAAAGAATGTTCTGCTAATGACTGAAGCGCTAATGCTCTCTTTCTGGGACTTTTTTCTAAGGTAGCGAGAGATAGTAACTCTAGTGCTGTCAATCTCCATAACGTAATGTCAGTATACTGTACATTTTTTAAATCGATATAACGCTGCTCTAACTTACTTGAACACTGTTCCTGTTCCATAATCCTTCGCCTTTCATTATGTAATCTCACCAAGAAAGATGGAGTTTTTCGTTAATTTTTTCCCCTTGTATAAGGCCATATCAGCGCAATGAATGAAATCTGATACTGTCTGCCCCATCTTTGGTACTGCATTCACTAGCCCTTGGCTGATCGTAAGGCATTGGTAAGGAATTTCCTGGGCTTGACTTATCGCTTTTGATATTAAAACTTCCTTAAGTCGATTTGCTATTTCCAATACTCTTGCCGTATCTGCATTAAGAAATACTATAAAGAATTCATCTCCTCCAAATCTAGCCAAAAAATAATCAGGAGCTACCTCTCTCATAGTATCCGCAATCTCCACTAAGCACTGATCACCAAAAAGATGCCCAAATGTATCATTATATTGTTTAAAGTAATCGACATCCAAAACGTCAATACCAATGGTGTAACCCTTCTCTCTTGCTTTCTTAAAGTTTTTCTCCAAATATTCATTCAGACAATAACGATTTGCAAGCTTAGTTAATGCATCATGCTCAGATCGCTCTTTTAAATAATGCAAGTTACTCATCATAGAAGTATTATAATAAACGGTATCATCAAAACGCTTTCTATTTTTAAGATTCGCATGTTTTGCCTGGCGAAAGACCTCCTCCATCCTTTCACTTAATTTAAGGAACTCTTCAAAATCCTCCTCCATGTTTTCAGAGGGATGAAAAATAAGTCCAAAACGTATCTTTGCATCAAAATACTTAAGCCGATATTCCTCTGACATAGCTTTTGTACTCATCTTACCAATTGCTACAACATACTGATAAGCTTCTTCCTTAAGATTTGTATCCATTAATACCTGTACCATTTCAATGCAGGCATCAAAATAATCTACATAAAATTCCATCTCTTGTACGGTGTTGATAAAAAGATCAAGTGTTTCCTTGGCATCCTCATAAAATCCTTTTGCAAATAACAACCTACAATAAAAATAATAATATGGTAATCTTTGTTCATTCGTATACATAGATAAATAATTCTTTATATTCTCTAATATGTCCTCTGCTTTTTTTAACTCATCAAGGCTTAAATAGCAAGTTCCCAGATGACATTCCAACAAAAATAAATCATAAGAAAGCACTTGTTTTTCTTCCTTTACAGACCGTAGCCGATAACTTAACTTTTCTTTCTTATAATATTCAAGCGCATCTTCATAATCACCAAATATCTGATATGCATGAGCAATAGAACGATAAAGAATTCTTAATCTTTTTCCTTCTCTCTTTAACTTCGCTAACTTAATACCTTTTAGGAAATAACTAAATGATTGCTGTTCGTTTCCTAATCTCGAATATAGAATTCCAAAAAGAGTGTTGTAATCTATTTTAAGGGTATACTTTTCTCCTCGTTTTACGTAAGCCTCGCCACGTAACAAAAATTCTAAACTCTGCTTAAACTTTCCCTGCTGATAGTTAATCCTTGCAAGGATATACATCGCACAAGCAATCCCATTTTTGTTATGTTTTTGAATCGAGTTCTCTATTAATTGATAGCATAGCTTTTTCTTATACTCAATCTCATTTAGTCGAGTATGTTCTATTTTATCAATTAACTTTGTTATATCTGCATAGCCCATACTCAACCTCCATTTCAGATGTTTGTTAGAAGTTTTTTGCAAAATAAGATACAAACTCTTTGTAGCTAATATGTAATAGGACAATTTTTACATTTAAATTATAAAAGAAATACCATATAGGTCATTTGATTATTTCTCCTTTGCCGCTATATGGTATCAGAACTGCTTCTATTGAAACATCGATAATATTTTATCATAGTTATATAAATTTTCAAAGTATTTTTTGGTAGAATATGCTATATTTTCACTGATTTTGTGGCAAAATATGAACTGTTATAACTTTAATTCATGTTTTATATAGCTTAAATACTCTTTTACCAAGTTTACATTCGTACATTGATATAACATACGAGCTCCAACCACATCCTCAATTTCGTTAAAGACTAGTTCTCCTTCCTCAGTCACTAGAAAATCAACTCCTACCAAATCAAATGGGTATGCGTTAACTATTCTTTGGACCATCTCATGCTCTTTTAGCGTTAACTGGTACTCGCAGACCGTACCTCCCAAAGAAAAATTAGATTTAAACCCTTGATTCGCTGTTCTAAGAATGCACCCTAGAATCTTTTTTCCAAGGACGTAGACACGTAAGTCTTGTTTTCTCCCCTTGATATATGGCTGTATGACAAAATCATTTGCTTTCAGGCTTAAAATCTGCGTTAACACAGCTTGATCATCTTCGGTTGTAATTAGAAAAACTTCACTTCCACCATGGCCATCCACTGATTTTACGATACATGGTTTTGTTTCTATGGCTAACTTCTTTAATAAATTTTCTTTCTTTACAAACTCTGTTGATATCACTTTTATATTAAGTTTTAATATTTCACGATAGGTCCTTGCTTTATCATTACATAGGTATGCAATCGATGCTGGATTAAAAACTCTTGTTCCTAAAGCTTCTAAGTGCTCACTTAACAATGGCCATATAGTGCGCACAATAGCTGCTTTCGGCGGTTCTAGTATTTTCTTATGTTCAGAAATAATAAGATTTCCTTCTTTCACACCAATTTCTAAATTTTCAACAAGTTTTAACTGGATATCGAGCCCCATCGCCTTCCCTAGCTCTTGATGTTCCTTGATATACCATTCATTTTTCTTAGCATCTGCTTCCTGATAGATCATCCAAATTGTCATCTTTTGTTCCCCTTCTCCATAAGAATATAGTCTATTATCTGCTTTGCAGTATCTACCCCTGTACAGTCAAAAATGTTTTTAAAATGAGCATTGGAGTTTACTTCGCAAACGATTGGTTCCTCATTTTCACCAAATAATAAATCAACTCCTGCAAAGGTTAATCCTAATATCTTCGTACATTCAATAGCAAGATTGATTTGCCTATCCGTTGGCTGATAAGCTCTCATCTTACCACCATTTGAAATATTTGCTCGAAAATCAACTTCAGAATAACGATACATTGCAGCTACTACCTGGTCTCCAACTACTTGTAACCGAATATCTCTACCTTCACTACTTTTGATAAATTCTTGAAACAGCATTGGCTTTGTGCCTATTTGTTTCACTTTTCCTAGCAAATCTTCCTCATCTTTTGCAAGATAAACTTGAGCACCAAAAGAACCAAAACATTCCTTTATTACCAACGGATAGTGAAGTTCCTTCCCGACCCCCTTTAAAAAATCATAATCAGTATATCCTATATTTTCATAGGTCATCGGTGCTAATATTGTCTTTGGCATCGGTATCCCATACTGCCCTAGGGTAAGATGTGTCATTGATTTATCATCACAGAGTGCAATAGACTGTGAAGAATTGTAAACAGGTATTCCAAGGGATTCGAGGTAAGTAGCTAGCCTTACATCCTTATCCCAAAAAAGAACAAACTCAGGAAGTGTTTCATGATATTGTTTAAATGCATCCACTCCTCCTCTTCCTAAGATAGCGAGACACTCTGCATTTGTCCTAAGTTCCATCTCTATGTTTGCAGCTTTTGCTGCTTGAAACAACCAGTTAGTCAGTTCACTAAATTTATTATTCATAAGAAATTGATTGGCAATTAACCATGCTTTCATAATATCCTCCATTCCTTCTTAATACCACATTTAAGTACTTTAGAAGTCTTTCTCACACTTTTCTATATTACTATAATGTTATTCACTATTTACTAATATAAAAAGGGTATTCATTTAAGTTATAACATATTATATTAAGAAAGCAATATTATTCTTTGCAGTTTTCATTTTATGATCAAACCCTACTGTGGATAAGGGAACCCATAGAAACTTATATTGATTATGAAAAAAGTTGAATTGTAATAAAGATTTCATAATATCTTAAACCACTATTTTGATATCGTGGTATACTCTTAAGTAAGAATAACCCTATAGGTTTAACTGTGAGAATATAATGATAAATCATAGTGATCATTTATGAAATGGAGACAGCAGTATGAAAAAGAAGAGATATATATACGGTATAATTTTGGGTTTAGCTTTAACATGTATCACAGCATGTTCAACTAAGAAGGAAGATACAACTATAAGCCAACCGAAAGACCAAGATTCTAACATCAATGAGGATCAAACAGATACATTGAGTATTATGGATGAGTTTCATGCTCTTATCTCTGATGGAACTAGTATAAAAGAAATTGCTGCTTATATACATAAGAATATTGCTGTTGCGACTGGGGAAGAAGTTTCAGAAATGATTCTCAAATTAGAAGAGTTACACACCAACCGAAGAGAAAAAGAAGAGGAGAAATATTTAGCTGAAGCAGTACAAAAAGGATTCGATGCTATAGATAGAACAGGAATTGATATCAATCAAGTAGATTCTATAAAAGACGAAGCGATTAAGAAATTAGTTATAGAATCAAAAGAAAATGGCTATAAAATAGAGACAGTGGAAGGGTATTATTTTCCGATAATCGATTATTCTTTTTACCAACAATTTAGTTCTTATGCAACGCCTGAAATAAAAGATTATATCAACATTATGGAAGTAGAATCTGATTACGCATTTGCGAAAGCTGAGATTTTAATGATTGGTTGGGATGAAGTAGTTAACCGTATTATTTTAATGGAAAAGTTTCTAAATCAATATCCGGAATCTGATAAAGCAGACTACATGAAACTGAAATATGACAATTACGTATTTATCTCATTATACGGCTTAAATATTCCCCCATTATTTGATAATAAAATGAGTGAAGATGCGAAGAAAGCATATGCAACCTCATTAACTCAAAGTAAGGATAGTAAATTCCTGAAATTATTAGATGAATTTATGACACTAGTTGAAAAAAATGATTATGAGCTAACTGAGGAAGTGGATCGTTTTAGAAAAGCAAATACAAACAGTATCCTTTATGAAGATAATGAAACATCAAAAGATCCAAATCGATACCAAGTAGCTGGTATTGATGATGCGGATGAATTTGATGAAACCTATGAACTTCTTAGAGCTGCTTTATCAGATAATGATAAGGATACCTTTGCAGATCATATTGCTTATCCTATCAATGTTATTATCAATGGTAAAAAAACGGAGATAAAAAATAAAGAGGTGTTCCTGAAAAACTTTGATGAAATCATGAATGAAGATATGAAACATATTTTCTTAAATCAAAAGCTAGAAGACTTCTTTGTAAACTATCAAGGTATCATGGTCGGTAATGGCCAATTTTGGCTCAATCAATTAGTCGGAACAAAGTATAAATTTAGTATTTATGCGATTAATAATTAGTATTATTTATTCACTTCGATGCTTCCTTTCAAGAAAAAGGAACATCTATTTATCTGATAAGAATGATAAAAAAACATTGCAATATACATGGATGGAGTTTAGTACATATATCAAATATCGCCAGACACCATTGAAAACTTGGAATGAACGTTTGATATAAAAAGAAATGATCTAAAAGTTCTATATGAATTATTGGTCAACCTTTAATTAAGCTTCAATAAGAAACAAAGGAGTATGACTCTTGGAATCATGCTCCTTTGTTTGATTTAAGGTTGAATATGATATGTTATTTTAAAACGCTTTTTTTGTGATTTGCTCATAAACATCTAGCACTTGATAGTAGATTTTAGTCATTCTATAATTTTAGTCATCCTATAATTTAACCATCCTATAATTTTAGTCATCCTAAAATCTCAGTATTAACTTACTTTTACACATACTCATCCACGTATTGTTCGAATTCTTCCATCGACATCAAGATCTTTCTTGGTTTCGTCCCCTCTTCTGGACCAACTACGCCAGCATCGGATAACTGCTCCATAATTCTTGCTGCACGATTGAATCCAATCTTGTATACACGTTGAAGCATACCAATGGAGGCTTTATCTTTTTCAATAATAAACTTACCAGCTTCTACAAAATACTCATCCCTATCATTACCACCACTTGCGCTGCCCGTAGCAGATGAAACCTGAGCATTCTTAATTTTATCATTGACTTCCTCATTATAGGTGATTTGGTGATTCTGACCCTTTAGGAATTCAACAACTGCACTTACTTCCTTATCTGATACAAATGCACCTTGCACACGCACTGGTTTTGGATAACCGGATGGGAAGAATAGCATGTCACCTTTACCAAGAAGTTTTTCTGCTCCAGATCCATCCAATATTGTTCTAGAGTCGATTGCAGAGGAAACTGAGAAGGCGATTCTTGAAGGTACATTTGCCTTGATTAAGCCGGTAATAACGTTAACCGATGGTCGTTGCGTCGCAATGATTAGATGAAGTCCTGCTGCTCTTGCCATCTGAGCCAAACGACAGATTGCATCCTCTACTTCTCCAGGAGCAACCATCATTAGGTCTGCAAGCTCGTCTACAATAATAACTATCTGTGGTAACTTCGTAAATGCTGGATCATTAAGATGTGCAATCTCTGCAACCTTTTCATTATATCCCTTTAAATCCCTAACACCATATTCCGCAAACTTCTTGTATCTGTCTGTCATCTCCATAACAGCCCAATTAAGTGCTGCGGAGGCTTTCTTAGGATCTGTTACAACAGGGATTAATAAGTGCGGAATACCGTTATATACACTAAGCTCTACGACCTTTGGATCAACCATAATTAATCTTACATCCGCTGGATTCGCTTTATATAAGATACTCATAATGAGTGTATTAATACAAACCGATTTACCAGAACCTGTCGCACCTGCAATCAAAAGATGAGGCATCTTTGCAATATCTGTAACAACAGCCTGACCACCGATATCCTTACCAACAGCGAACGCAATGTCCGAAGGGTGGCTGTTAAATTCTTTTGTTTCAAGAAGCTCTCGTAACATAACCGCGGAATTCTCTTTGTTAGGAACTTCAATACCAACGGCTGCTTTCCCTGGAATTGGAGCTTCAATTCGTACATCTGCAGCTGCTAAGTTTAGTTTAATATCATCGGCTAAACCAGTAATCTTACTAACCTTAACCCCCTGCTCTGGCTGCAACTCATATCTGGTTACTGCAGGACCACAACTTATATTCGTAATGGTTACACGAACACCAAAGCTCTCTAACGTTTTTTGTAACTTCATAGCGGTTTCTTTTAAGTCTTTATCTGTCATTCCCCTCTGATTTACTTTCGGTTTCCCCAACAAATCAATTGGAGGAAATTCATACTTCTTTTCTTGTTCTACCTTTTGATCAACGGATAATACTTCATCTAAACCACCCTCAGTCTTTTCTGCCTTAGGCTTTACTTCCTTTTCCGTAGGATTACCCTCAGCCATAGGGGAAGTTGAATCAGTGGATGTTTCGAAACGATTTGATCCAGATATCGAATCATTCTGATCTTTTGGTTCCTTGTTACCTTCTTCCTTGTGAAATTCTGTTTGTGCGTTACGTGGCTTTATACTTTTCGCTTCATAGGAAATGTTATTCTCTATCGGATTAATACCTTCAATATCTTCATTCTGTCCAAACTTTCGATTTAATTCTTCCTCATAGATTGAATTAACTTCCTTTAGCATATCTTCCGATGGAGAAAAATTTACGTCTGGAATAACTCTATCTTTCTGTTCTGACTTGATTTCGGTCATCTCAAACATAGAAACCGGTTCTTCTTCTCTTTCTTTCTTCTGATTTTGCTTTTTATCTTTACCTCTCCGTTTTAGTTCTTCTAAAAAGCTAGCAGAACCATTATCTATCTCATCGTCCCCAATATTATCCTCGTCGTCATCCTCTTCAAAAAAGGATTTTACTTTCTCACTAGCCTGCTTCTGTAGAGTGACAATTCTTGGTTTTCTACGCTCTTCGCCATAAGTTTCATCCTCCAAATCAAGCTGTTTATATTCTTTTGCATAGCTGTCTCTCATCTCACGATGATTATTTATCTTTTGCTCTCCCTTTTCCCTCATTAAAGTTAATAATGCTTTTCCTGTAATAAATATAAAGCATAAAAGAAGTATCACAATAAGAATGATGACAGATGCTATCGTACCAAACAGTGGACATAAGATCGAGACTAGTGTTCCTCCGATCAGACCACCACCGTTAAAATTATTAGCACTTTGAATAAAATAATCAAAGAACTTCGTTCCTTCTTTATATCCTTCAATCATTTGGATTAAAGAGGTTAATGCAAAAATTAAAACAATACTGCCAACTATTTTTCTTTTCGCAATTGCGCTACCACGATTCGAGATAGCAAAAGCAATAAAGAAGAATAATGCAAACGGGAAGACATATGTAAAATGACCTAGCATTCCAAAGAAAAAGTACTTAATCTTCTTACCAACTGGGCCACACAAGTCAAAATTACTTAACAAAAGTAAAAGTGATGTTAACGCTGTGACGATTAAAACAACTTCGTCACGAATCGTTTCATTTTCTTTTTGATATTCTTGTTCCTGTCTACTTCTTTGGTTGTTTGAGGATCGGCTCCCTGTTTGCTTTCCCTTCATCTGATTCGTTCGATTCGATTTACTCGTCTTTGTTTTTGACGATGCTTTTCTTTGTGGCTGTTTAGAACGAGTCCCTGTTTGTTTTGAAGCCATGTTACTCCTCCTTTTTTCTTATTTTTAATCTACATATTATTTTTTTACTATCTGGTTATAGAACATTACTAGATAAAATTCTAATTCCATAAAAAACAATAGACCGCACGAAACACGAGCGCCCTATTGCTCTTCCTAGGATTGTTCAATACACTCCTAAAAATATTATAACTTTAATTACTTTATCTTGCAAGTAAGAAATACCCTGCTACGATAGCACCAAGGACAATTCTGTACCAGCCAAATACCTTGAAGTTGTTCTTTTTGATATAACCCATTAAAAACTTAATCGCAATAATGGATACGATAAATGCAGTAAACATACCGGTTATTAAAGCAACTATTTCAGCACTAGTGAATGTAAATCCAAATTTCAATAATTTAATAAAGCTTGCACCAAACATAACTGGAATTGCTAAGAAAAAGGTGAATTCAGCAGCTACGTAACGGGATGCCCCAAACAACATTGCCCCAATAATAGTAGCACCAGATCTTGATGTACCCGGAATCATTGCGAGTAGTTGGAAGATACCAATAAATAATGCCATCTGATATGTAATATCGGATAACTTCGCAATCTTAGGTTTTCTTCCTGCATTACGATTTTCAATTACAATGAATAAGATACCATATATAATTAATGTTGCAGCTATCGTCTGAGGGTTAAAGAATAATTCTTCAATCTTCTCTTCAAATGGTATCCCAATAACAATTCCCGGAATACAAGCCACCACTATTTTAAACCATAGAGAAAAAGTGTCCTTTTTAATATAATTTTTCTCCTGCTTTGAAAATGGCCATAGTTTCTTAAAAAACAATACTACTACAGCAAGGATAGCACCTAATTGAATTACAACATTAAACATTGACATAAATTTTTCACTTAAATTTACATTAAGAAATTCATCCACTAATAATAAATGGCCTGTACTACTAATCGGTAGCCATTCCGTGATTCCTTCGACAATGCCAAGAAATATGACTTTTAACAATTCAATAAAATCCATCGTTCTTCTCCAATCTGATTACTTAATCTATGATATTCTAACATATCGGATGATGCAAAACAAGAAAGATTATCTATTTTAAGAAAAACCTGTTGTTTAGCTTTTCTATAATCTGACAGGAAAGAAAAGAAATCATAAAAAACTGACAATAAGAGTCGTTAATACTTCCTATTGTCAGTTATGATTTTTACTGCTGTTTTACCACACCATTGTTGTTATTGTTACCCTAGTAACTAGCACACCTCAGCAGCACTGCATCTTCTACATTATCAGAATCTTACATTATTGTTTTCTTTCCTCTATCATTTGATGAAGTTTATCTACCGCCTGCCGAATACCACCAACTTCATTGATTATACCTTCTGCTACTGCTTTATCGCCTACAAGAATTGTCCCTAGGTCTTTTGATAACATACCGGTATTTAACATCAGCTCTTCCAGACGCTCTTTTTTAATCCTGGAATGACTGGAAACAAAACCTACAATTCTATCTTGGATCAACTTAAAGTAATCATAGGTCTGAGGTGCTCCAATTACCATACCTGACATTCTAACCGGATGTACAATCATCGTACCGGTCGGAACGATAAAAGAGTACTCGGTTGCAACAGCAAGTGGTACCCCAATTGAATGACTATCGCCTATCACGAGGGAAACGGTTGGCTTACTTAAAGAAGCTATCATTTCCGCAAGTGCTAATCCGCAGGATACATCTCCACCAACCGTATTAATTAAGATTAATAATCCGTCTGTCTCTGTATCATCTTCAATGGTAGCTAATTGGGGTAATAGATGCTCGTATTTGGTGGTTTTTGTATTTTGAGATAAACATTCATGTCCCTCGATTTCCCCTATAATAGAAAGTAAATGAATCTTATGATTTTTCCCATTATCCTCTAAGGTAGTCTGACCATAGTCTTGAATTTTTTGATCTTTTAATTTTTCATTTTCCTTCTTCGTATTATCTTCGTCTAATCTTTCTTTCTTAATATTCCCCTTCTCTTGCTTAACATTTGAATTTTTTTGTGTATTCTTTGCATCGTCTACTTTTATCGTCTCTTTATCATTTGCTTTATCTGTTGCTTTATCTGTTATTTTATCTGTTGCCTTATCTATTATTTTATCTGTCTCTTTCTCTACTACTTTCTCATCCTTTTGTTTCTCTTGCCGTACCGTATCTATCGAACTCTCTTTTAAAGAATTCATATTAACCGTATCTTTGACAGACTCACTATTCTCTGGTTGAATCTGTTGTTCACTGTCATATAAGATAAAATTCACTTCACTCATTTAAGTACACCTCTTTCAAAAATGCATTTCTTAAATATTGTTTGGTGATTTGAACCTTTCTATACACCGTAAACAGAATAAGAAAACTTTCGATTATCAAAACTCTCATAACATTAGTAACATAAATAGCTTCATGAATATAAATTATCCTTAATAAAAATAGCTCTATACCTAGAATGAACGAAAATAAAAATTCCGTATCAACACTTGATATAGAGCTTAAAATATATAAAAAATTATAGTGTAAGTATACTAATGCCTATTATTCCACACAATCTAGAGCTTGCTTGATATCTGAAATAATGTCTTCCACATCTTCAATTCCAATACTCATACGTATCAGATCAGCACTAACACCGGCTGAAATTAACTGTTCATCAGATAATTGGCGGTGTGTAGTACTTGCAGGATGAAGGACAGAAGTTCTTGCATCCGCAACATGAACAACGATAGCAGCTAATTTAAGCTGATCCATAAACTTCATTGCCGCTTCTCTTCCACCACGTACACCAAAAGATATGACTCCACTCGTACCATTTGGCATATACTCTTTTGCTAGAGAATAATATTTATTTCCCTCTAGGGAAGGATAGTTTACCCAAGTTATCTTATCATTCTCAGAAAGCCATTTTGCTACCGCAAAGGCGTTTTCACAATGACGTTTTACTCGAAGATGTAAGGTTTCTAACCCAAGATTTAATAAAAATGCATTGTTTGGAGAAGGCATTGCACCCATATCTCTCATTAACTGAGTCCTTGCTTTCGTAATAAAAGCAGCTTTACCCGCAAATTCTGTATAAATCACTCCATGATAGGATTCATCTGGAGTTGTTAAGCCTAAGAACTTTCCATTATTCCAATCAAAGTTACCACCATCAACGATAACCCCGCCCAAAGCAGTCGCATGTCCATCCATATATTTCGAAGTAGAATGAAGAACAATATTAGCTCCGAATTCAAATGGGCGACAATTGATTGGCGTTGCAAACGTGTTGTCAATGAATAGTGGCACCCCATTTTGATGTGCTACCTCTGCCCATCTTTTCAAGTCGATTACAACTAAGGATGGATTCGCCAAAGTCTCTGCAAAGTATAGTTTTGTATTCTCCTTACAAGCAGCCTGCAACTCTTCTTTCGTAGCGTCTGGATTTACAAAAGTTACATCAATTCCTAATCTCTTTAAGGTAACAGCAAGAAGATTTGTAGTACCACCATAGATAGCAGCGGATGATACAATGTGATCTCCAGAACTACAGATATTTAGTATTGCTAGTAATGTAGCAGATTGGCCAGAAGAGGTACACATTGCTCCAACGCCGCCTTCTAACGCTGCGATTTTCTTTTCCACACAATCAACGGTTGGATTTGCAAGTCTAGTATAGAAAAACCCATTCTCTTGTAAATCAAAGAGTTTTCCTACAGTATCAGCAGAATCGTATTTAAACGTTGTGCTTTGACAGATTGGAAGAACTCTTGGTTCGCCATTCTTTGGTGTGTATCCTGCTTGTACACATATCGTTGATAACTTATTATACTCCATATTCTATTCCTCCTATATGTAAGACGGGACCTTAAAATAGTAATTCCTTCTGTATTAAAAGGAATCGTATTGTAAGGTATCAGCTTATCCTCACAGCTTTTTTACTGTCCCGATCCTTTCTCTTTCTTTGTATTTTTATTCCACCATTTTCATAGTAACACTTAAAATTATCATCGGACTAAGTCTTTGTATTAGGTTTTATGAGAAACAATTTCTGATATTCCCTTTTTAACGTAGAGAAACGGATTCCATTCTCTGAACCGATCACACATAAACTCGCAGAACTATCTCCCCAAACTTTATGCGCAAATCGATTAATATCGTCAGTGGATAATCGATTTAATTCCTCGATAACCTCATCCAAAGTTTTTACATACCCTCGAACCAAAATACTTTTTGCATTGGAATTCATGCGGGCTTTTGCGCTTTCACTGCCTAAAATATATTCGGTCTTTACTTGTGCTTTGTGAGTATCTAGTTCTTCTTTCGTAATTGGTGTTGTTAAAAAATCTTCCATTACAAGTTTTGTTTCACGTAGTACACGTGAAGCCTGCTGTGGATTTACTGTGATATCCAAATGAAACAGACCTGTTTTTTCAAAAGAGCTTCCATAAGAATAGATAGAATATACTAAAGATAACTCTTCACGAATACGTTGAAATAATCTAGAATTATTACTTCCACCTAACATAGAATTTACAACTGCAAATACAACGGACTCCTCCGAACCAAGAGGTATCGATGGAAACGCAAGGTTGATATGTAATTGCTCATTATCTTTGTGCCTTTGACAAAAACAAGTATGATAACTTGGTATTTCATCTTGATTCTTTTGATATTTTTCTTCATAGGGAGCTAGTAAGAGCTCCTGCTTTTTTTTCTTTAGTAGAGTTAGGGAGTTAGATGCTTTCGGATTCGTACCACGTATGCCACCAAAACACTTTTCTAACTGCTCCATTAGCTCGTTTTCTGAAAAATTACCTGCTACTGAAATTACTATGTTCTCAGCGATATAGTGTTTTTCCATAAAATCAACGAGCTGCATTCTAGTAAAAGAGCGAACATTTTTCTTTGTTCCCGAAATGATATAACCAAGAGGATGATCTTTAAAAACATTCTGCTGCAGTATCTCATGTACCATATCATCTGCAGAATCCTCATACATATCAATCTCTTCATAGATAATCCTTTTTTCTTTTCTTAAATCCTCTTCTAATAACAAGGAATTGCATAACATATCTGCAATTAGTTCGACTAAGGTTGGTAAGCTTTCTGTTATCGTTGTACCATAATAACAGGTTTGCTCCTTACTTGTAAAAGCATTCACATCATCGCCGATTGAAGCAATAATATCTGCTATCTCTTTTGCCGATTTTGATTTTGTACCTTTAAACAGCATATGTTCAATCATATGAGAGATTCCGTTGTTTTCTTTGTTCTCTTTCGCAGAACCAACCCGAATCCATACACCAAAGGAGACCGTCCTTAGATAGGAAAGCTCCTCGGTGACTACCTTTATTCCATTTTGTAATACTTTTACTTTAACCATAGTTAATTAACCCCATTCCTACGCATCTTTTACGCACTAGAAGTTTATGCTAAGGATTGCGCCAAGCATAAACTTCCTAAGTGAAAGAATTTATCAGGATAGTTGCAATCTGTTGCACACATAAATGTAGTGTAACAAATCCACTTGAAAATGACAAGATAATTCCTTATGATTTACGCAGTAATAACCGCATTTCGATCTGTTTTAAGTGTCATTAGTTTATCTCCATGAGATACATAACTAAATCGCTTCACTAATAATAGTTGTCCTTCCTGATAAGAGGATAACTCCATCTTTAAATGATAAGTACGGTTTCCTTTCCGTATTAGTCCTTGTGTAAATTGACATAGTTGCTCACCAATTCCGATGTAAGCTCCTTGTGCAGACTTCATAGTGAATACTTCCGTTTGTAAGACTTCATCTTCTTTTAATACCGATAAAAGAACTTCTACTCCAGTATCTGATTGGATAAAAACCATATTAGGATTTTCTGCTTGCCATGTAATTCGTCCATTCATAGGAGCATATACCTTGTCATCAGCAGGTGCTATAATAACTCCTGGATAATCTAATCCATTCTCTTTGGCATCAATCTCATTTTCTGCTGCTACACCCATTTCTCCATTGCATGGGGAAAATATCATAAACATCTTATTCTTTCTTTCGTTTTCCATTTTCTTAAGTATTTCGTCCGCTTCCTGTTGTTTTTTTTCTTGCCACATCGTCTCTTCTGCCACTCGGTCTGGATGATTACGTCGATGAGATACCCTTGCACCATCTAATCGCTGATTTCCCGTTGATTTATCTGCCGTTTCTATCGTACCTCCAGCTACCGATGTTACTTTTTTCGCCTGATTTTCGCCTCCTTGGGCAACCTTCGTCGGCTTTTTGTTTGCTGGTAGATCCCTCATTTTCTTGCTCTTTCGTTCCTTCTTGTTATAATGAGTACCATGTCGTTTTCTAAAAACTAAAAAAGCAATTACCATAAAAACCAATACTGCAAGAGAAATACCACCGACCCATATCGCTATATAATCATACTGTGTCATAATAACCTCCAGAAAATATATTAATATACAATTTCATATCACTACAGTTTTAAGAGCGTATGGCAATAGTATTCCATTTTTATGGTATTTCATACAAATAATAGCTTATTGATTCATTGATTCATTTTCTATTCAAAGCAATAATGGAATTGAAACAAAAGTATGTATTGTGGGTAGTATGGGGTAGGTTCAATTTTCTATTTCAACTGTGATAACCCCACCATTATTAGAACATTAAACTGAACTTTGTTAATATCCCATCGCTTCTTTTACTTCTAAAGCTTTCTCGGTGGAAGTCAGCATTTGTAATAATTGAAAAGCCACGTCTGGCGCTGTCTTTGGGCACGAGGAAGTTATAATATTATCATCAACGACAAGCCATTCATCTCCAAGCGCAATCCCAAAATTCGCAAGTTCATCTCTCTTATACATCAATAAATGGACTAAATTCCATTGTTTCAAATGCATTTAAACATAAAAGTAATATTTTCATTCCATTTACCTCTCTACAAAATTCTAATTTAATGCTTTTTTTAATATTCCTTAATCTCAACCTTCGTGCCATGCTTCAAGATAAATTTATGGAAATAAAATTCATCTATTTTTACGATTATTCAAAACTCAGAAGAAAATGGCACTAGGATGCTAATCCTAATGCCATTTTGTCTACAGTCTGAGGAATCAGCAAGCTGATTCTTTTTTATGCGCTTATAAAACGCGTAACTAAACGCGAAAATTTAATTCTCTTTGTAATCCTTGATGCTAAAGCTGATACGACCCATCTTATCCTTACCAAGGCATACAACTTTTACCATATCTCCTAAGGTTAACACGTCTTCTACGTGGTTGATTCTTTCTTTACTAATCTTAGAGATATGAACCATACCTTCTTTGCCAGGAGCAAACTCTAGGAATGCACCAAATTCTTTGATGCTGATAACTTTACCTTCGAATACCTGACCTTCTTCAAAATCAGTTACGATGGTACGAATCATATTGATTGCCTTATCCATCATATCCTTGTCTGTTCCACATACAGATACAGCACCTTCATCATTAATGTCTATCTTAACTCCGGTCTGATCGATAATTGCATTGATTGTTTTACCTCTCTGACCTACAACATCACCGATCTTCTGAGGATCAATCTGAATCTGTACAATCTTAGGAGCATATTTACCAACTTCAGTTCTTGGCTCTGCAATTACTGGAGTCATGATGTCATTGATAATATATTCTCTAGCTTCCTTGGTTCTCCTAATCGCTTCTTCAATGATTGCTCTTGTTAAACCATGAATCTTAATATCCATCTGAATTGCAGTGATACCATCATGAGTACCAGCAACCTTAAAGTCCATATCACCGAAGAAATCTTCAAGTCCCTGAATATCTGTTAATACTAAATAATCATCATCAGTATCACCAGTAACTAAACCACAGGAAATACCAGCAACCTGTTTCTTAATAGGAACACCAGCTGCCATTAAAGATAAGGTGGAAGCACAAACACTCGCCTGAGAAGTAGAACCGTTCGATTCCATTGTCTCAGATACGGTACGAATTGCATATGGGAACTCTGCTTCACTTGGAAGAACAGGTACTAAAGCTCTCTCTGCTAATGCTCCATGACCAATCTCACGACGTCCTGGTCCTCTACTTGGCTTTGTCTCACCAACCGAATAGGATGGGAAGTTGTAGTGGTGCATATATCTCTTACTTGTTTCAGCTTCATCAAGACCATCTAATTTCTGTGCCTCTGATAAAGGAGCTAATGTAGTTACCGTTAATATCTGAGTTTGTCCACGAGTAAACATACCGCTACCATGAACTCTTGGAAGAAGATCTACCTCTGCTGCAAGCGGACGAATCTGGTGGATTGCTCTACCATCTGGACGTTTATGATCTTTTAGTATCATCTTACGAACTGTCTTCTTCTGATATTTATAAACTGCTTCATCAATTAATGGAAGCCAGTCTGGATTGCTTTCTTCAAAACTTTCCGCTAACTTATCTTTAATTGCACGAATATTTTCTTCTCTAACCTGCTTCACATCGGTAAATACTGCTTCTTCCATCTGTTCTGGAGTAACTATTGCTTTCATAGCCTCAAACATCTCTTCTGGAATTTCACAGCTAATATAGCCATGTTTTTCTTTACCGCATTCAGCCACGATCTTATCGATAAACTGAATTACTTCTTGATTAACCTCATGAGCAGCAAAGATAGCTTCAATCATCTTATCTTCTGGTACTTCATTAGCACCTGCTTCAATCATGATAACTTTATCTCTCGTGGATGCTACTGTTAACGCAAGATCAGATACTGCCTTTTGTGCAGCAGTTGGATTAAATACGAGTTCTCCATCTACAAGACCAACTTGAGTCGTTGCGCATGGTCCATCAAATGGAATATCAGAAATTGCTACAGAAATAGCAGAACCAAGCATTGCAGTTAACTCTGGACTACAATCTGGGTCTACAGACATAACGAGATTGTTTAATGTAACGTCATTACGATAATCTTTTGGGAACAACGGTCTCATCGGACGGTCAATCACACGAGAAGTTAAAATTGCATTTTCACTTGCTTTACCTTCTCTCTTATTAAAGCCTCCTGGTACCTTACCTACTGCGTATAACTTTTCTTCATATTCAACGCTTAATGGGAAGAAATCAATTCCCTCTCTTGGCTTATCAGATGCTGTAGCTGTAGATAATACTACAGTATCGCCATAATGCATAAATGCAGCACCATTTGCCTGCGCTGCTACCCTGCCAACATCAACACTTAATGTTCTGCCAGCAAGTTCCATGGAAAAACTTTTGTACATATTGTAATCTCCTTTAATTAATATATGAGAACTTTTGTCCTCTTGTGGAGATTCCGAAACAACTGAAAACCTCACTACTACACCCTATCCTTAAGGAGTAATGGTTTTTTCAGAAGTCTCGGGAAATATCTCCACGTTACTCTACTCATGGGTCATTATTAGCCCATATTTATCCATAGGATAACCCACTTCTCATAATTATAACACTCCCCCCATGAAAATGCTACTAAATTTTCGATAATAATATCATTCTCATATTTTTCTATATGAAATATATCAATTATCTATTATTATTTTACAAAGAAAATGACTATCTCCTACCGTATCCGTACACATTATTCATATAATATCACGCTATCATAGATCTATAGTAATAGTTTTCTCCCTTTTGATCCTACTTACTCATGAATAAAACAATCTCTTATCTCAGCTGCCATATATAACGACCCAATGGCACAGATAATGTCATCTTCTCTAGCATCTCTTAACGCTGCCATAATACCTTCTACTGGTGATGTATAGGAAGAAACAAGTGGGTGGTACTTCGATAACTCTTCTGCCAGTTGAATTGATGGCAACGCTCTTGAATTTTTTGGAGTCACAGTAATAAATCGTTTCGTAAGAGGAACCAGATATGGAATCATCCCTTGATAATCTTTATCAGCCAAAACACCAAGAATCACAGTTGCTTTTTTCCCTTGAATGAATTGTTTTAATACTTCAGCGAATGCTTCAACACATTGCACATTATGGCCACCATCTAAGATAACTAAAGGTTTTTTACACAAAACCTCAAATCTTCCTGGCCAAGTAACATAAGATATGCCTTCCGTGATAGCATTTGGTGAAACTTTATATCCTAACATTTGCAACTGTGATATGACCTCAAGGACTACGGCTGCATTCTTCCTTTGATGCTCTCCAATCAAAGATAAGGAAAGGTTTGTGTTTTGTTTATAAGAAAATTTTTGTCCAGATAGATTCTCCTGATGAAGTTTTAAATTAGAAAAATCTGCAACGATCAGCCTACTATGTCTTTCTTCGCATCGGATTTTTATTACTTCTTCTACTTCTTTGGTCTGCTCATAGCTTATAACAATTCCATTTTCTTTTATAATACCAGCCTTCTTACAGGCAATTTCTTTGATTGTTTTTCCTAAATAATCGACATGATCAATACCAATATTAGTGAATACCGATACTAAAGGGGTTTCTATCACATTCGTAGCATCAAGTTCGCCACCTAAACCAACCTCTAATACTACCAAGTCACAATTAGTTTCGTAAAAATACTGAAATGCCATCGCGGTAGTAAGCTCAAATTCTGTAGGTATCTCATCTAGCATTAAGTATGAGGAAAAATCTTTCACCTTCTTACAAACTTTAGCAAAGTCTTCGTTACTTATTACCTGTCCATTGATTTGAATCTGTTCATTTTCTGTCTCTAAAAAAGGTGAAGTAAATAGTCCCACTTTATACCCAGCACTGCGTAGGATGGAGGATAACATCTTACAAGTGGATCCCTTACCATTCGTACCTGCAACGTGTATAAATTTTAATTTCTTTTCTGGATGATTCATGTAATCTAATAGTTTGTCTAAGTTTTTAAGTGACAGTTCTCCAGTATTTCTCTTGTAACTTCTCAGATATCTAATTGCTTCTTGATAATTCATATCCGTTCCTCGCTTCCTTCGCAATCCTTATCCCTAATAAGGAAATCGCCAGTTGACCACCCTTTCAGTCATTATAATGCCTGAAGACTTTCTTTTGTAGCAGAAAACATTGGAATATCATTCCTTAGCATTTTACATATCATGCAACAAAAAAAGCTGCAGCCGTCTTTTGAGATATCCTACTTTGCTAGCAGTTGATTTTCAAAAGACTGCGCCACAGCCTATGACATCCGTATCAACAATATCAGTCCATCATCCGGACGTTCTATTGTTCTAACAAGGAAAAAAGAAACTAGTCCACTCCTTGTTTTGAATAAAAATTACATAATCACAATTACTTTCTTAATGATTGGAACAAGTGTTTTACTTAAAACATAAGTCACACTAATGATAACAATTGACATTACTACAGATTGAATGGATCTTACTGAGATTAATCCCCAGAAGGTTGACTTACTTGATATAATCGAAAGCCAATAAGAGTTAAGCAGTAAACCACAAACAAACTGTGTAACAACCGCCGCACCAACAATGTTCGGTAAACTTTGCTTCTTATGAAGAAATAATCCATAGAGGAAACCGCTAATCAATGCAGTAAGGGTGAACCCTGGAAAATATGCTCCTATCGGGAATGCTATCGCACCTACAAAATCGGCGCAGGCTGCAACTGTTGCACTGGCGATTGGTCCATATAATATTGCTGCAATCACTACCGGGATAAATCCAAAGGAAAATCGTATGTTCCATTGCTGTAATGATAAAAATCTAGCAAAAACAACCTTAATGGCTACCAATAAGGCAAGTATTAACATAGTTTGTACTGTAAATAACTTTTTTCCATTTTTGAATTTGTCTAATTTACTATTTTTGTCTTGATTCAGCATAAAGCACCTCCTTTCCTAGCCACCTTTCGTCATGCTATTCCATAGCTATGCTTAAAGCATTACTATTTCATAACTAACTATCAAATAGCTATATTTGTCTCGCAACCTATTACATGCATTCTAAAAAAGAATCCATGTTTTGCTACAACAAAAGGAGATCTTTTTTTGTAGCAGCGGGATGCGAATTTTGTACCGCAAGTTATACTTTTCGTTCACGCAGCAACTCCCCGTCTGCCTGACACTTAACGCACAAAATCCTACTCTGCAACAATATTTGCTCATCGACAAAGTAATTCTATCATAGCCTTTTCTAGAATACTATTAGTAAATTACACAATTTTTACGAAGATAAAACGAAAACTTTGTATGAAATATATTCCTAAGCAACGATATTCCTTAACCATTTCTTCTTGCGATATCTTGGAACCCCAAGTGCCATTTTATAGATCTCTTCCGATAATACCATTGCATACACCGCTTCGATTGGAAGGTGAAATACTAAGCCTCCTAGAAATGCCATCGGAATTCCTATAAACCAAACGCCAGTGACATCAAGAAAGAGTGCAGCTTTGGTATCTCCGCCACTTCGTAAGATACCAACGATATTAACCGTATTAAATACTTTGAAAAATAAATAAGCAAGGAACACCAAAAGACACCTTCGAATTGATGCAGAAACAACTTCTTCCATTTGAAATACCGCAATCAGAGGATTCATGAAAACTAAACCGAGTGTAATAATTGCTACCGTTAACATCGCTTGCAGTATTAAGATGTATTTTGCATGATGCTCTGCTTCCTTTAATTTTCCTGCACCAAGTTCATTCCCAAGTATTACTGCTGTCGCATTACTGATTCCTAAAAAAACAACCTGTAATATCTGTTCAATATTTTGAGTGATTGTAATGGCAGCCATTGCATTATCGCCCATTCTACCATAGGCAAGGGAATACATTGTAATTCCAAGCCCCCACATAAACTCATTCATAATAACCGGAGACACATTTTTAAAATAGATGGAATATAAATTTTTCTCATAAAAGAAAAGGTGTGATAATCGAATTGAAACTGGACTTTTTTTAATATAAACAAGTAATATCATTGCAACAACTTCTACGATTCTTGCAATCAGGGTAGCTAACGCCGCTCCTTCTACACCTAACTCTGGAAAACCAAGCTTACCAAAAATCAGAGCATAGTTTAAGATAACATTAGTCACTATTGCGATACAGCTAATCACGACTGGTAGTTTTACCCGATTCACACTTCGAAGTGCAGACATAAAAACCTGGGTAATTGCTGTTAGCACATAACTAATACATACTATCTTTAAGTATTTTGCACCAATTAGTATTGTTGGTTCACTGTTCGTAAAGATACTCATTACAAAATGAGGCTTAAGTAACGAGACAAGGCTAAATAAGAAAGCACTCACAACACCAATCAGCATAGATAACCCAACCACTCGCTTGATGTTTTTTATATCTCTCATCCCCCAATACTGAGATGTCAAGATGCAAGACCCACTGCAAATTCCAAATAATAATAGGCTCACTACGAAAAATATCTTATTTGCAATACCTACTGCTGCTACTGTCGTCGTATCAAGACGGCTAATCATAAGGGTGTCAACAAAATTTAGAACATTGTTTAGAAGCCCTTGTAATGCTATTGGTATTGCTATCATTGCTGTCTTTTTAAGAAAAGCTTTATCCTGCTTCATTTCGTGTATTAATTTCATATTTTTCTCCATTTAATTAATATTTGGTGTTTTGATGGCCTTATTTACAATATCCTATCAACAACAAAAAGATGCTTCGCAAACTTTACCTTATCAAAATTCAAAAAGAGACTGTACCAAAGTACAGTCTCCAGATTGCTTAATTATTACTTTCTTAAGCCTAAGCGAGCGATTAACTCACGATATCCCTCAACATTAGTTTTCTTAAGGTACTCAAGTAAACCTTTTCTCTGGCCTACCATCTTAAGAAGACCTCTTCTAGAATGATGATCCTTTTTGTTGTTCTTTAAATGCTCTGTTAACTCAGCAATTCTCTCAGTTAAAAGTGCAATCTGAACCTCAGGTGAACCTGTGTCATTCGCATTTCTACCATATGCGTTAATAATCTCTTGCTTTTTTTCGCTGCTAATCATGGATTAGTCCTCCTTATAATTATAATCGCCATATACTAAGAGATTGGTCGGAGTGTCCAAATTCTGAGTATAGGCTGTATTACACATCAAAAATAATACCATAGCAATTCCTACTTGTAAAGGGGCAACTTACGAATTTGCCAATAAGTTTTCCTCTCCAACTTCTTCTGGATCTTGATCCAAGATGGAAAATGCAATATTCGTTCCATGATCTGCAACACGTTCCATATTAGATAATAAATCAGAAAATACCATACCAGTCTCTGCATCACATGCATTTTTCGTAAGACGAGCGACGTGGTTTTGTTGGAAACGTCGTTCCATACTATCGACAGTATTCTCTAATTCTAATATTTCTTCCAAATGTTCTCTCGTCCTTTTTTCAAACATTTCAATGGAATAGGATAATAACTTCTGTACCACCAATGACATTTGATTAATTTCATCCACTGCTTCTTTGCTAAATTGCAAATTATCTTCTATTGATTGTCTTGCAAAGTCAGCAACATTTTCAGCATGATCACCGATTCTCTCAATATCATTTACAACATGGAAAAGACTAGCTAATGCCTTACGGTCATCAATTGGTAAAGAATGTTGATTGGCACTTACCAAATAATTTGTAATCTCTCGATTTAAATAATTAATAGCTTTCTCTGTTTCATATACCTCAGAGATTTGTTTTTCATCTCTAGTTAATAGCCCAGAAAGTGCTGTTGACATATTTAAAAAGGTTATTTGAGCCATACGAACAATTTCGTTGATTGCATTTGGCACCGCTGCAGATGTTTGAAAACTACCATGATCAGTAATATATTCTAAATGCATATTATCAACTTTCTTATCTTCGCCAGGCACGATCAAAGTAGCCATTTTAACAATAAATTTCGTAAATGGGAAACAAATCACTACCTGGAATACCTTAAAAATCAAGTGTGTATTTGCAACTTCTCTCGCTATCGTATGACTAACCCCGTCTACGATTTCCTGTGGGTTCCCACCAGATATTGCAACGATAAAGTCTTTCACCTGTCCTTCAAAGAATAGTAAAATAACGAATATTATGAAGGATCCAAAAATATTTACTAACAAATGAATCCATGCAGCTCTTTTTGCAGTTTTTTTACTACCAATACTTGCAAGTAACGCAGATACACAAGAGCCCATATTACAACCAAGGATTATATAAAAACATATATTTAAAGGAATTAACCCCTGAGAAGCCATAACTAATACGATACCTACTGTTGCTGAAGAACTCTGTATAATTGCTGTAATCACGAAGCCAACTAAAACAGCTAGGAATGGATTATCCATAGAAGCAATCAAATGCATAACTTGCTCGGAAGAACGAAGGGAATCCATACTTCCAGACATAATACTCATGCCAAAGAATAACATGCCAAATCCTAAGACAACTTCGCCGATTCTTTTTACCATCGGCTTCTTAATAAACATTACCATACATACACCTAGCATTAAGAATACTGGTGCAACAGCTGATAAATTGAATGCAATTAATTGTGCTGTGACCGTTGTTCCGATATTCGCACCAAGAATTACTCCTGTTGCTTGCATTAGGTTTAACAAACCGGCATTTACAAAACTGACAACCAATACAGTGGTGGCACTAGAGGATTGTACTACCGCGGTAAATAAAATACCGACTACCATTCCAACAAACTGGTTTTTTGTACACATCTCTAGTATACTTCGAAGTCTAGCTCCTGCAGCCTTTTCTAGGCCATCACTCATAAGTTTCATACCGTATAAAAATAGGCCAAGACCAGCGATAAGCGCTAGTATACTCTCCATTTTCATGTGACGTCTTCTCCTTTGAAATAAATGTGTCTTTTAAACTCTCACTTCTTAACTTTAATATAACCTCTAACAAGTTACAAGTATAATTTTAAAGTTCGTCAATTTACATTGTTTTTACTCAATTTATATCTATATTTTACATATAATCACGATTTTATTATTTTAGAGTGACTTATTCTCTTCCACATTACTCCATGTTAGCCATTCATGAATAAAGACTGTCATATAATTACAACAGTCTACTAACTTTATCTATTGTGCTTTTAAAAAGCTCCTTCATTAGCAACTTCACCCCTGCTACGATAAGTTTCTCCGAAAGGTTGGCAAATCCAAGCAAAAAAGCTGGTTCGTCTGGTTGATAATCTGTAATATAATGCTTACTTAATGGATACAATTCTATTTGTTGCTTACGTGCTTTGTTAATAATTTCTTGTTCTGTTAATGAAGTATGAAAACTTACTACAATATGAAGACCAGCATTCTCACCTGTAATAGAAATTCTATCTTCATATAGTTTTAGCTCACGAAGTAGCAAATCATGCTTCATTTTGTAGCGTTTTCTCATCTTGTTGACGTGTCGCTCAAAATACCCTCCATTTAGGAATTCACAAACAATCGCCTGATCAATTCTTGATACCGTAGAAGCATAAAAAGAATACTTTTCTTTATAAATCTGATATAGCCTCTGTGGCAATACCATATATCCCATACGAATGGCAGGAGCTATCGCACGAGAAAAGGTTCCAAGATAAATTACTCGATCATTTTCATCAATTCCTTGTAAGGAAGGAATCGGTTTTCCTTTATAACGAAACTCCGAATCATGATCATCTTCAATAATATATCGATCATTCCCTTTCGCTGCCCACCTCAATAGCTCAAGCCTACGCTTAATTGGCATAACAGCTCCTAATGGATACTGATGGGATGGAGTAACATAAACAATCGTAGCATCCGTTTCCATTAATTCTTCAATACTTATTCCATCTGAATTCACAGTGATTGGTCGAATTGGATAAGGTACTCCTTGAAAGATGCGATAAGCACGTTTATATACCGGATTTTCCATAGCGATAATTTGCTCATTACCAAGGATCTGAGATAATAAAACCAATAGATAATCTGCACCTGCTCCAACAATAATTTGGGATGCATCGACTTTCACACCACGGGAGCTATGAAGATATGCCCCAATTGCTTCTCTCAGGGAAAGATCACCTTGATTCTCCCCAAGTAGGAACAGGGATTGATTCATATCGTTCATACATTGATTACTGAGCTTTCTCCAGGTAGAAAACGGAAATTCTGAGAGATCCACTGCAAATGGCGAAAAATCATAGATTAATCGTTCCACTTTCTCCACTTTTTCTTTACTATGAGATTGTTTTCTCTCAGTAATTCGAATTAAATCAGCAATTCCTTGAACATAATACCCGCTCTTTGGTACAGATTCAATATACCCTTCCGAGATTAACTGCTGATAGGCAAGCTCCACTGTGCTCCTACTAATTTGCAGACTTTGCGCTAAATTACGCGAAGACGGCAATTTTGTAGCCACAGGTAACTTGCCTGTTTTTATCTCTCTTTTTATATATTCATAAATTTGTTCATATAAGGGTATTTTACTACCTAAATTGAGTGGAATTATCAGCATGATTACCTCGATTCCTGCACATAGTTTGCGCAAAAGCTTGCTATTAAAATACAGAAATAAATTACTTTTGAATTCACTTCATCTTCACTGATTTCCTACATAAGTCCCTTTTGGTTAGCAAAAAAATCTTTTACATTTTCAATATCTTGTTGCACTTTTTGTTTAAGTTCTTCTACTGAGTTGAATTTAGTCTCCGGACGTTCATAGCGGTAGAGCTCAACTTCTATTGATTTACCATAGAGGTCACCAGTAAACCCAAAGATATGTGTTTCGACGCCAAGCGATTGCCCTGCACCGACTGTCGGCTTATATCCTATATTTGTCACACCGAAATAAGTATTGCCTTGGAATTTGATGCTAGATGCATAAACACCATTTGGCGGGAGCAATTTATGGGTTGCTGGAAGTAGATTTACCGTTGGAACTCCAATTGTTCTACCGATTTTATTACCAGTAACAACGGTTCCCATAATGGTATATGGATGTCCTAACATCTCATTCACAGATTCCATCTGTCCATTTTTAAGCTCTTCTCGTATTCTGGTACTGCTAATCACCTTATCATGATAAGTTAGTTTTTCACAAATCACAAGCTTGTACCCATAAAGATCAGAGTACTCTTTAAGCATCGCTGCATCGCCTTTTCGTTTCCTACCAAAACGATAATCTGTACCAATAACAATAGCCTTCGCATCTAGTTTACCAATCAGAACTTCTTTAATAAAGTCCTCAGGTTCCATAGAAGCAGTCTCTTCTGTAAATGGATAAGATATCAATACTTTTGGTCCTAACCTCGATAACAGTTCCTTTTTTTCTTCTTCTGTATAGATTAAGTCAATCTCTTTTTCGGAGAACAGATTACCTGGATGATAATCGAAAGTAAACATCACGGATGTTAACCCCTGTTGTTCAAATTTTGCTAGTTCAGAAAGTAAGTATTGATGCCCACGATGCAAACCATCAAATTTACCAAGTGTGACACATGTATTATGATATTTAAATTCTGTACTTCCGTAGATGTATTCCATGTTATTTTGCTCCCACTTTCTAACAACTATAAAAACATTTTCACCGGTTGATAGCAATTCTTCCTTTTATCGTATTCATAAATACCAGTAAAGACATCTTCGCTGTCATAAACCCGAATCTTATCTATATTATTATGATTACTATCATTTTCCCAGGTTATATTTTCTTCCTTTAGTTGATTTCCATTATAAAGAAGTTTACAAGCTTCCTTTTTTACTACAACTTTTGGCATTGATAAAAATAACTGATCAACTGGTAACATCACCTGATCAAGTGTTTGTGTCTTTACACATTCTTCAATTTCCGCAAGTCTTAAGGCATTTTCTAGTGTAAAAATACTTACTTTGGTTCGAATCAATGATTTCATGCATCCGCCACATTGAAGTGCTTCACCAATATCTCTGCATAAGGAACGAATGTAAGTACCTTTGGAACAAGAAACTCTCATTCTTACTTCTTGCACCACATCCGAACAATCATAAGATGGAGTCACTTCAAGTATCTCAATTGCATGTATTGTAACAGTTCTTGGTTTTCGTTCTATCACTTTACCTTGACGAGCAAGCTCATATAATTTCTGTCCATTGACCTTTAATGCAGAATACATTGGTGGTATCTGATCGTATGTTCCAATAAACTGCTCTATCACTTCTAACACCCTGTCATACGTTGCGGTTACTGGTCTTCTTTCTAGTACCTCTCCCGTCATATCTTCCGTGTCTGTTGTAATTCCCAAGGTTAAAACCGCTTCATAAACTTTATCCTTGTCCGTTAACATATCGCAAAGCTTTGTGGCATTTCCAACGCATACAGGAAGCACTCCTTCTGCATCTGGATCGAGTGTACCTGTATGGCCAATTTTCTTCTGCTTTAATATACCCCTTAGTTTAGCACAGACATCAAAGGAGGTAAAACCTTTTTCCTTATATACATTTATGATACCGTTCATAATACCCCCATTAGCTAACCTTAGTAAATTGTATAAAAAATTGAATCTACATATTTCACACTGCCCCTGCGGTTTTTAACTGATGTTCAATTCCTAACGTAAGATTATTAATTACGTCGTGTAACGATCCCTTCATACTGCAACCGGCCGCCATTTTATGACCACCGCCTCCAAAGAAAACAGCAATCTTACTTACATCAACTATTCCATTAGAACGCATACTTACTTTATATTCCTGCACATCGTCCTCACGTAGAAAGATAGCTACCTCAACTCCTTTGGTAATTCGAAGTTGATCAATGACACCATCCATATCCGAGGGTACAACATTATAAAAATTCTGTGCTCTCTTGCTAATACTAGAAACAATAATTTTGCCATCTAATAATAAGATACTTTCCATCAAACAACGTCCTAATATTTGATTTTGAACATATGTCTTTTGATAAAAAGTTTCATCTATTATTTTGTTTGGAGTAGCTCCAAGCGTAATCAATTTTCCAGCAATCGACATCGTTTTTTCAGTCGTATTGGAATGCTTAAAAACTCCTGTATCATGTACAATGCCAAGATACAAAGCTTCTGCTGTCGCTTTGCTAATCTTATCAAACTCAAACAAATCAAATAGAACTTCACAAGTGGAGCTAGAATCTGCAACCACCAAAGTAACACCAGCAAAACCGGTGTTACTTATATGGTGATCGATATTCACTGATTTTTTTGCCTGGATTGCGTAATCTTTCGCAGCTCCCAAACGGTCTAAGCTACCGCAATCCAATGCAAAAAACAAATCGTAAGGCTCCTCTTCTTTGTATTCTGATTGGATACAATTCGAGGAAGTTAAGAAGCGGAAGGGCTCTGCTATTGGCTCTAAATGAAGGTCAATTTTTTTAGTTCCCTCTGCATTATAATTTTCTTCTAAATAGTTATATAATGCCAAACAAGAACCTGTGCAATCCCCATCCGGACGAAGATGTCCTGTGATTCCAATTCTATTTGCTTTTCGAATGTCTTCTTCAAAACGTTTCATGAAAAGCCTCCTTACTACTCATCCTCATTCATTGTCTCATCTTCGGACTCTAAGGATTCCTCTAAATTTTCTTCGTCTGACGCTTTCTGATTACCTGCATTTAATTCATTAATTAATTTTGACATGGAAACGCCATACTCAATTGATTGATCCACAACAAATAGAAGTTCTGGTGTATTTCTTAAATTAATACCACGAGCAAGCTGTCCGCGTAAGTACGGAGCAGCGCTCTTTAGTCCGGCAAGAGTATCCTTTTGTGATTGTTCATCACCTAAGACACTAATATACACTTTTGCAGTTTTTAAGTCTGGTGCAACTTCTACTGCAACTATACTTGTCATTGGATTAATTCTAGGGTCCTTCAGTTCTCTTGATATGAGCATACTAAGTTCTTTTTGAACCTCTTGATTTATTCTAGTGTTCTTAATACTGTTCTTTCTCATTCTAACTTCCATTCTGGCACTTATAATGCCGTTTCATAACGATTGCAAATTTGTACAACTGTACACATTAAGTACCTATTCCTATCTTGGTACCTCAACCATCATATATAATTCAACTAAGTCATATTCTTGAATGTCATTGAACTTTTCAAATACAAGACCACATTCGTATCCTGTATTTACTTCCTTCACGTCATCCTTGAATCTCTTTAAGGAAGCCAATGCACCCTCGAAGATCTGAGTTCCTTCTCTTGTAATACGTGCAGAACAACCCCTAACAATCTTTCCGTCTAATACATAGGAACCTGCAATCGTACCAAGGCCAGATGCCTTAAATACCTGACGAACTTCTGCATGACCAATTACTTTTTCTTCAAAGGTTGGGTCTAACATACCCTTCATTGCTGCTTCAACATCTTCAATCGCACTGTAAATAACGCGATATAATCTTAAGTCTACTTTCTCACGTTCTGCTATTTCACGAGCTGTGTTATCTGGACGAACATTAAATCCAATGATAATTGCGTTTGAAGTACTTGCTAGCATAACGTCAGACTCATTGATTGCACCAACGCCACCATGAATGATTCGTACAGCAACTTCTTCATTGCTCAGTTTTACCAAGCTTTGTTTCACAGCTTCTACAGAACCTTGAACATCTGCTTTCACAATTAAGTTTAATTCTTTAATATTACCCGCCTGAATCTGTGAGAATAGGCCATCTAAAGATAATTTTGCTTTAGTATCTGCAAGAAGACGTTCTTTACCCTGAGAAATAAAGGCATCCGCAATATTACGTGCTTCCTTCTCATTTTCTGTTGCCATGAAAATTTCACCTGCATTTGGAACCGCATTTAAGCCAAGGATCTCAACTGGAGTAGATGGTGTAGCTTCTTTTACTCTTCTACCCTTATCATCCATCATCGCACGCACTTTACCATAAGAAGCACCAATTACAATATTGTCTCCGACATGAAGGGTACCTTTTTGTACTAAGATAGTTGCAACAGTACCTCTTCCCTTATCAAGCTCTGCTTCAATTACTATACCTCTTGCCATACGGTCTGGATTAGCCTTTAACTCACCCATTTCTGCAGTTAAGAGAATCATCTCTAATAACTGATCAATACCCTCTTTGGTATGGGCAGAAACTGGAACGAAGATGGTGTCACCACCCCAATCCTCTGCAATTAACTCATGCTCGGTAAGCTCTTGTTTTACTCTTTCGATGTTTGCACTTGGCTTATCAATCTTGTTGATAGCTACAATAATTTGAACACCTGCTGCCTTTGCATGGCTGATAGCCTCAACTGTCTGAGGCATAACACCATCATCTGCAGCAACTACTAAAATAGCGATATCAGTGGATTTTGCACCACGCATTCTCATAGAAGTAAAAGCTTCGTGTCCTGGAGTATCAAGGAAAGTAATCTTCTCTCCATTAATCTCAACTACGTAAGCACCAATGTGCTGCGTAATACCACCAGCCTCACGTGAAGTAACATTGGATTCACGAATCGCATCAAGAAGAGAAGTTTTACCATGGTCTACGTGCCCCATAACACAAACTACTGGTGGACGTTTTACCATAAGACTATCATCTTCGTCCTCTTCTTTTAATAACTCTTCTACTTTATTAACAACAACTTCTTTTTCTGCGATAATTTCATATTCTAAAGCAATTTCTTCTGCTTCTTCATAGGTAATCTCTGAGTTAATAGAAACCATCTTACCCGCAAGGAATAACTTCTTCACTACTGCAGAAGGTACAATCTTCATCTTATCAGCTAATTCTTTGATTGTCAGAATTTCAGGAAGAGTGATTGTTTTAATTTCGTCCTGTTTTTCTTGAACTTGCTGTGGCTTAGGCATAATAAACGCTCCCTTACGATTAGGATCTTTTTTGCCTTTCACTAGCTTAATATCGCCCTCTTCACCACTGTTGCGACCACGGTCACGATCACGATTACGATCACGACTCTTGTCGTTAAATGCTGCTGCTCTTTGTTCTTTTGTTAATTCATTTGCAAGATCCGATTTGATACTAGACTTCTCACTGCTTTTTGGATCTGTACGCTTTTTATCAAAGGTTCTTGTGTAGCCAGCATCTTTATCCTTGTCAAATCCGCCATAAGATCCCTGCCCCTGATTTCTACCAGCGTATCCGCCTTGGCCACCAGGTCTTCTATCTCCATAGCCACCTTGACCCTGTGGTCTTCTATCTCCATAGCCACCTTGGCCCTGTGGTCTTCTATCTCCGTAACTTCCTTGACCTTGTGGTCTGTCGCCATAGCTTCCCTGGCCCTGTGGTCTTCTATCTCCATAACTTCCTTGACCCTGTGGTCTATCGCCATAGCTTCCCTGACCCTGTGGTCTTCTATCTCCATAACTTCCTTGACCCTGTGGTCTTCTATCTCCGTAACTTCCTTGACCCTGTGGTCTTCTATCTCCGTAATTACCTTGACCCTGTGGTCTGTCTCCGTAGCTTCCCTGGCCCTGTGGTCTTCTATCTCCGTAGTTTCCTTGGCCCTGTGGTCTTCTATCTCCATAATTACTTTGACCCTGTGGTCTATCGCCATAGCTTCCTTGACCCTGTGGTCTTCTATCTCCGTAGTTTCCTTGACCCTGTGGTCTTCTATCTCCATAGTTTCCTTGGCCCTGTGGTCTGTCACCATTGTTTGGTCTTCTGTCTCCATAGTTTCCCTGGCCCTGTGGTCTTCTATCTCCATAGTTTCCTTGACCCTGTGGTCTATCACCATTGCTTGGTCTTCTGTCTCCATAGTTTCCCTGGCCCTGTGGTCTTCTATCTCCATAGTTTCCTTGACCTTGTGGTCTGTCGCCATTGTTTGGTCTTCTGTCTCCATAGTTTCCCTGGCCCTGTGGTCTTCTATCTGCTGAATTCTGACCCTGATGTCTTTTATCTCCATAACTTCCCTGAGCCTGTGGTCTTCTATCACCAGAATTTATTGAAGTCTGTGTTCCTTCTCCATCGTTTCCTTGTGGTCTTCTATCTGTATGTTGGTACTTTTTATCACCAAAGGTTTGTTTGTTATCGCCACTTTCGGTGTTTCCTGTTGTTTGTTGTTCACTCATATTTTTTCTCTCTCCCTGTCCTGTCATTGGTCGTTGTTTTTGCACCACTGGCTCTGAAGGAGTCTGCTCTGCCTTTGCCGTAACGCTGTTTGTTTTTTCTGGTTTTTCCACTCTTGATGCCTTTCCACTATCTATAGATTTTGGCTCTGATTTACTAACTGAACCTTTAAATTTTCCTCGGACTAAATCAATTTCTTTTTCTTCAATGCTATTGCGATAACTTTTTACCTCAGATCCTTTTGACTGTAAATAGTTAACAATCTCATTGTTGTCTACTCCTAACTCTTTGGCTAATTCATGGATTTTCATTTTTGCCATATATTACTACCTCCGCTTAGTAGGTTCTCAACAATCTCTCTTCATCATTTCGAACTCTCCTGATTCAAATATTTTTCTATGCTCCTTGCCATTCCTTTGTCATTAATACTTAAGGATGCGCGAAATTCTTTTCCTATCGCGTGTCCAAGATCGGTCTTTTCACCGAAGTTATAGATCGGTACATCGTAGAAGGTACACATATTGCGAAACATTTTCTTTGTATTCTCTGAAGCATCTTCCGCTACTATGACCACGCACGCCTTTCCCTCTTTTACCGACTTTTCGGTAGAAAATTCTCCACTTGCCACATATCCTGCTTTGGTTGCCAATCCCAGTAACGACATTACTCGTTTCTTCGTGGTTTCTGCCTTAAGCAACATTTCGTCATTCATCTGCAATCTCATTCAACTCACTTTCCAATTGTTCATATACCTCTTTTGGAATCGCAGTTTTTAAGGATCTCTCAAGCCCCTTACTTTTGATGGCTTTTCTAAGACATTCCAATGAGTTGCATATGTATGCTCCTCTACCGTTTTTCTTTCCAGTTGCATCAAGTACAATCGTATCTTCCGGTGTTTTTAATACTCGCACCATTTCTTTTTTACTCTTCATCTCTCCGCAACCGGTACATTTACGTAATGGAATTTTTCTTGTATTCATATCGTCATCTACCTCTTTCGGAAACCCTATTCCTCGTAGTAACTACCATATACCTGTGATTCACTCTTGATATCGATCTTATATCCAGTTAATCTTGCAGCAAGTCTTGCATTCTGTCCCTGTCTTCCAATCGCTAAAGATAGTTGATAGTCTGGTACAATAACCTTTGCACTCATTTCCTCTTCATTCACATCAACAGAAACAACCTTAGCAGGACTTAATGCATTCTCGATTAATTCCGCTGGATCATTACTCCAGTTAACAATATCAATTTTTTCACCACCAAGTTCATTCACAATGGCATTTACTCTAGCGCCATTTAGACCAACGCATGCTCCAACTGGATCAACATTAGGTTCGTTACTGTATACTGCCATCTTTGTTCTATCTCCGGCTTCACGAGAAATGCTCTTAATTTCAACAATTCCTTCTTTTACCTCTGTAACTTCAGCTTCAAATAGTCTTTTCACAAGTTCTGGATGGGTTCTAGAAACTGTAATCTTAGGTCCTTTGGTAGTATCTTTTACTTCAAGCACATAAAGTTTTACACGGTCTGTTGGGCGAAAGCGCTCTCCTTTGATCTGTTCATTTTCCATAAGCACAGCATCCACTTTACCAAGGTTAATGCTTACGTTATTTCCAACATAACGCTGTACGATACCTGTTACGATATCTTTTTCTCTTCCATAATATTGATTAAATAAAACTTTACGCTCTTCCTCACGGATTTTTTGAACTACTACCTGCTTTGCTTTTTGAGCAGCAATACGTCCAAAGTTCTTTGGTGTAACTTCCACTTGAACGATATCACCTAATTCATACTTTCCTTTTGGAAATTTCATTGTAGCTTCAGAAAGACTAATTTCCATTACTGGATCCTGCACCTGTTCTACTACAACTCGCTCTGCAAAAACACTGACAGCTCCTGTCTTACGGTCAATATAAACCTTAATATTATCAGCTTTTCCAAAATGATTTTTGCACGCTGCTACTAAAGAATTCTCCATCGCCTCTAATAAGACTTCTTTGCTGATGTCCTTTTCTTTTTCAATTTGGTTCAAAGCTTCAATTAGTTCCTTGTTCCCTTCCATGTTCTACGATTCCTCCTTTAAATTAAAAGTCAAGCGCTAATCTTACCATAGCGATGTCTGCTCGCGCAAACTCCATAGTAGTTCCATCTGCCTGCTTTAGTATCAGCTTCTCCTGATCAAAATCCGTTAAAGTACCCTCAAAATCTTTTTGCTTATTAATTGCCTTATATAGCTTTATTTCAACTTCTTCACCAAGGCTGCGTTTAAAATCCTTGTCTTTTTTAAGTTGTCTTCCAAGTCCTGGTGAACTTACCTCGAGAATATAGGCATCTGGAATATAATCTTTCTCATCAAGCAAATCACTTAAGCGTCTGCTGACTACCTCGCAATCGTCTACCGTAATACCGCCTTCCTTATCAATGTAAGCACGTAAATACCAGTTGCCAGCTTCTTTTACATACTCTACATCCACCAACTCGAAATTACATTCCTCCATAATCGGTGTTAGTAGTCGTTCTGTTTTTAATTCATATTCTTCTCTCTTTGTCATAAAGACACCTCCTTTTCTATTATTACCAAAATGCTACTTCTTCATGACAAATGATGTGCTGACTTGGTGCTGGTCTGTATGTGGTCCGGCTTCACAGGACCCCACAGCAAAAAGTAAGAGTGGACTTTCGCCCACTCCTGTCATAATCATATCATTGCATCATGTACATTATATCATTCATTCCAAATTATTGCAAGGACTATTTCAGAACTGTTAGGCTAGGCGGATGCTGACTTCTCCTGTATGAATGGTTTCCCTCTTCTTGTCTTCGTATTCAACAATCAACCCTCCATTGTCTTCAATTCCAACAGCGATTGCTTTCTTTGGTTCATTGAAACCTAAGATGTTAATTTCCCTTCCTAGTACCATCGAGTTTTCTCGGTAATCCTTTAAAAACTCTCTACTATCAGAATCCATACATACCTGTAGCACTTGATATAGTATTTCAGCGATTAACTGATTTCTGTTTACTCCATGGGTATCTCCATGATAAAGTGCTCCAGCCGTCTCCTTTAAATCAGAAGGAATTTGTTCTAGCTTAATATTAAAGTTAATACCTATTCCAAGAATGATACTATCAATAAGTCCTGTTTCACAATCTGTGACAGCTTCTGTTAAGATACCGCAGACTTTTTTCCCTTCATAATATAAATCATTGACCCACTTAATCTGCGTTTCCTTTTGTGTCACCTTTTTAATCGCTCGATAAACAGCAACCGAAGCAGCTGTTGTCATATAAATAGCATCCGAAGCCGTAAGTAGTGGTTTTAATATAATACTCATATAGATACCGCTACCCTGCATCGATATAAAGTTTCTTCCTCGTCTACCTCGACCTGCTGTCTGCTCATTTGCAACAAACACATTACCATGAGGAACTCCGTTTGCAGCGGCCATTTTTGCATCTTGATTCGTAGAACCAGTAATTTCTTTTACTTCTATATGCAATCCTTCGTGCTCTTTGCTAAGAAAGGTTCTAATTCCTTCTACAGATAAAACATCATTCGTTGTAGCCAGACAATAACCTCTGTTTGGTACTGCATGAATTAAATATCCCATTGCTTCTAGTGCTTTGATTGCTTTCCAAACCGCAGCTCTTGACACTTTTATTCTTCCTGCCAGCTCTTCTCCAGAAAAAAATTCACCGCGATTTTCTTCTAATGTTTTAAGTACCTCTTGTTTTACAGACATTCAATCCCTCATTTCACCTCGGTAGTAAGAGTCGCCCTCTTTTTAATAACATTAATTATAGCGATTTTATAGAAAGGATTCAACTACCAGATGCGATTTTTCTAGTAAATGTTCCTAGGATAGAGCTTATATTTTAAGAAGAGATACGATGAATAATAATATAGTTATTTCTCGTTACTTGCCTTTGTATAAGGAGCTAAAGTGATACGCACAAAGAATCCACGACCATGAAGACAGTTCGGACAAACCTCAGGAGCTTCTTTTCCTTCAAGAACATAACCACAATAAAGACACATCCACTCAGTTTCCACCTCTGAGACAAATAGCTTATTGTCACGAATCATGTCAGCTATCATAGTAAATCGATCGCCATGAATCTTTTCAACACTTGCTATCATATGAAATTGTGCTGCTATTTGAGGAAAGCCTTCTTCTTTAGCTTTCTCGCTAAATTTCTTATAGACATCATCATGCTCCTCAAACTCATTATGAGCTGCTGCACGAAGTAGTTTTTCTAAGTCATCATGTAAATCCACAGGATAACCGCCATCTACTGTAATTGTTTCTCCGGTAAAAGGTTTTAAGTGTTCATAAAATAATTTTGCATGAGCATACTCTTGATCCGCAGTAAAATTAAATATTTGCTCAATCACATAATATCCTTGCTTTCTAGCTTGTTTTCCTGAAAAGGTGTATCGATTTCTAGCCTGACTCTCTCCTGCAAAAGCTCTCATTAAATTCTCTTTGGTTTCACTATCTTTAAATTCAATAGACATAAAATAACCTCCTGTATTCCATACTCTTTTAAAAGTATTGCCGAAAAAACAGAAGGTTATTATTAAATTACTATACATTGTATTTTATTGAATTTAGATAGCGCTCTAGTTATCTAAAAGTAGATGCTTTCATTACGATAAAATTCCCGTATCAGTAGCTGCTTTATAATAAGTAACTAACGGTAGAAAACTTTGAGCAAAGTTTTTGGTTCCCGGACCCGGTCCTATGACGCTATCTTCTATAATCTTTTTACTGCCACCCATACTAGCATTTTGATCCCGTGTAGCTAGCTCAAACGTCATTAATCCATAAGTAAGATATTTCTCATCTCCCGTTAACTCATAACATATCGTTAATGCTTCTAGGATAATTGTGTTATTGCCAAGACGCTTAAGGCTAGGTAACTCTTTGTAGTAGAACAGACCATTGTCCATATAGCAGTTTTCTATTAAGTCATCCACTGCTCGGAGTATCATACTTTTTATATTTTCGCTTGGTCTAATACGATGGTATCTCATAAGGCTTCCAACCGCAATAGAAATCATAAATACTACACGAATTGCGGTATTATCAGTATAAGGAGATAGCCAGTACCCATATTCCTTCTCCCAATCCTCAAAATGCCCTACAATCCAATCACACTTTACTAGCCAACGTTCCTCGTGAGTTTCTTTATATAAGGCCACTAAGCTTCGCATCGCCCAGCCAGTTTCTCTCGCATTAATCTCTCCCTTTTGTTGAAACATTGGTGTTTCTAGTAAACGTAAGATATTTTCTCCGATTCCGATGGCTGTTTTATAGCTTTCTTCATCCCCTGTAAAATGATAGTAATCAATTAAGCCTTCGACCCATTGATGACTACATACAATCTCACTGTTTAATACATGATTGTTCGTATGTTCCCATTGACCACCAAAATATAATGGATTGTCGCTATAGTGGCATACATCTACATCCATCCAATGTCTACCTGCTACTAATAAATAATCTAAGAATCGTCTTGTACCAGTCCTTACATACATGAGTGCACATGCATGAGGAAAATCATATTCATTGTTCGTCCAAACTGGTAATCCGCCCCCACGTCCTTGCGTAGTATAACCAGGATCAGGGGAGTCTCCCCAATTTAACATACCATAGCATCTAGAATGACTATCCGCTTTTGCAATTAATGAGAGTTCTACTTTTTGTATTTTCTTATCAACAAAGACATCATGGAAGGTTTTTGAATCACTATAAACTTTACTGTCTAATTGCGGACGATCTGGCATCTGATAAATTAAACTGCGGTTGTTTAATTCTTTTAAATCTTCATCAGCAGAGTGGAAATGAAGTAATAATTTTTGTTCTCTTGCCATGCCAGATTGCATTATAATCTTCGTTGCATTTTCAGGAACTAGACTAATCTTGATGCCCTGCTTTGAGGCTTCCACTGCCTTAGGGTAGTTTTGCTGTGCCTGATAAATCGTTGCACAAACACCACCTTCTACTGTATTATAATCTGCAAACATGGTTCCGTAGAACACTTCGGCAATATGCTCGTTCGCTTCGTATAATAAATCCTCTGCATCTACTTTTTTAGAAACGGTTTCTCCTTCTTCACTTACCAAGTAACTCGTGCGGTAATTCGAAGTTGCTACACAGGTGCGTGTTACCTCTACATTCTTTTCATTTTTAGCATCTATTTGATTTTTAGCCAAGATTTCATAGTTAAGATACTCTATAGGCAAGGCTTGATTCGAGGTGTTAAACAAGCGATATGCCACCTCAATCCATGGTTTACCCGCATAGGCAGTTAATTGTATCGTCACCTTATAAGATTGTTCTTCTATAGTATGTTCTCCGACACCTTCTAAGATTACACATACTGGACCTTCTTCCACAATACGAAATTGATGGAGGTTAAACTCACAGAGACCTTTTTTATCAATTTTAAGAAGAGGAGCCTTAAATTGACTTTCGTGATATTTTGTATCACCAAAGATTACTTCTTTAAAGAACCCACCCTTACCAGTATTAGTAGTAAACTCGAATCCTCCTGTTTGAATGGTATAATTCTCTGATTCCTTTCTCACAGTAAGTGCAGGTATGTCCTCTAATACGTCATTATTCGTATTCAAATTATCCTTTGTTTTTGTTAAGTGTTCTAAGTTTCTTGTTTTTCTGTCCTCCAAAAACTCTTCTCTATTGAGATATAGTTCATAAGAAGTCCCCTTATTCCCTGGTAAATTTGCTAAGAAACGTACAAAAATCCAGCGAATCGATCCATCCTCCCAATAGCTTGTAGCCTTCGTCTGTGATACTGTTTCTAGCCCATCTTTAGCTACAACAATGCCTTTCGTACTCTTTAACGTTCCTTTTTTAACTGGAATCGCAACACTACAAGGCTCCATCTTACGTTCTTTTAGGTATATCTTTTCAAAGGTTAATGTAATCATGCGTATTTCCTTCTCCCTTCCAAACAGGAAACATCGACTGTCCTCCTATAGAATACTTATCTTTCAAACTCGGACCATTCTATGTTTTCTTTTGTAAAAAACCGATACAAGTGCTATCGTTTTTTATTGTTATTTGCATTATATCACAATAATTCTTTATTGTACTGCAATATTCTTGTTCTATCAGGTTGATTTTACAGATTTTTTGCACCTTTCAAATTAATTTCTGAAATAGAAACTCAATAGAAAATATTTTTTTAGAGATAGATAAGCCCGCTATCATGCTTTATATAAAAGAAAGGACTTAAATAGAAATACAAAAATAGCTCTATGTCAAGTATTATGAATTCTAAGAATTCTCCATACTTACCATAAAGCCATTATCTCTTACATTTTTTCTTACTATAACTTAAGAATTATTCCTTCTCTATAGACACCGATGCCTCTTTTTTATTCTTATTGATTCGAAGAGCTTTACCAGCAAATACACCACCTGTTGCAACCAATGCTAGGAATATAAACTTAAATGAGGTTCGTAATAATTCAACTATAAAATCTTCCATCGCTCTACCTCCTTCAATTAATCTTACGTTAACCAAAACTAAATTTATTATACAATAAATTGATAGAAGATGCAAATTCAAAAAATAAAGAATCTTTCGTATTAGAAATAGAAAAAGTTATCTTCCTGTTCTCATCTACAGCAATTATTATCTTCGGTGAGAGAGCTCTTCAATAATATCATCCCAGTCGACACCACGTTCTGCCATTAGCACCATCATATGATAAAGGAAATCCGAGATTTCGTATTTTAATTCTTCGGGATTCGGATTTTTGGCTGCAATCACGATTTCTGTAGCCTCTTCTCCACATTTTTTAAGAATCTTATCAATTCCCTTATCAAACAGATAATTCGTATAAGAACCTTCCTTTGGATTCCTTTTGCGATCCAAGATTACTTGATATACATCCTGTAAAACTAATAAAGGATTTGATTCTTCATATTCCTTTTTCACTAAATTTTGAAAGAAACAGGTTGTATTTCCTGTATGACATGCCGGTCCTTGTGGCTGAACCATTGCTAATATCGTGTCCTTATCACAGTCGATTGTTAAGGATCTTACGTATTGATAATTCCCTGAAGTTTCACCCTTTATCCATAGACTTTGTCTGCTTCTAGAATAATATGTCATACGTCCAGTTTCTAACGTTTTTTCATAGGCCTCTTCATTCATGTAAGCGACCATAAGAACTTCTTTCGTCTTATAATCCTGAGTTACAACAGGAATTAATCCTTGCTCATTTAACTTAAATTCAGAAAATGGCAGGTTGCTTCGAAATGAATTCATTTCTATTCCCGCTTCTTCTAATAATCTCTTAATTTTATAAATGTCCTTATTTTCGTAATAATCTGTTGCGACACCAAGAACATTTTTTGTTTTTATTAAAGTCTCCATGTCATTTCGTAATAAACTATCTCTGATATAGATAGGAAACGGAGAAGCTTCGATTTTTTCTAAGATGCTCTCTGTCATATAGACATGTTTAATAAGCGCCGAATCGATGCCTAATGGAAGAATATCCTTAATTAAGTCTTCTCTCTGTAAAATACCATCATTTTTATCAGCACTCGCATCAAACTCTAAGATAATTTTATCTTTACCAAAACGATCAGAGCCTTCCTTTAGGATAGCCATATCAGTTAGTTTACAAAAAGGTAGTACCACCTTAGCAGCTCCAGTATAGAATGCTTTTTTAATATCTTCGAAACGTTTAGCAAGGTATCCAATCATGACAGGTATTTCTACCTTCTTCACAATGGTTTTCACTGTTAATAAAAATTCCTCTCTCTCCTTTTCTAGGATAGAGTAATTATAAATCAATATTTCGTCTGCACCGTTTTGCTCGTAAGCTAGAGCTCGCTTTATTATGCTGTCCTCTAACTCATTTTCCGCATTAATATATGCAATAATTTTTTTATACATAACTAATCTCTCTTTCTTCTGCCATACAAGGTAACAACACATCACGAACTTTTCCTTGTCATGTATAAGTTTAGGTACGCTTTGTTAGCTTTTCCTTCTTATGAATTAGCTACTGCTCGAATAGTCTAGTCGCTTTCTCTAACTCAATTCTTCGTTCGTATAATGCTTTTCCAATAATAACTCCAGATACATTAATCTCATCCAGTGCTTCTAAATCTTTCATCGAGGATACTCCGCCTGAAGCAATAATATTAAGTCCAGTCGAATCAACCATCTCTTTCGTGTGTTCTATATTAGGTCCTTGTAACATACCATCTTTGGAAATATCTGTATAAACTATTGTGGTTACCCCTATCTCTTTCATTTCAAGAGCAAGGGAAACCGCATTATAATTGCTAACCTTTTCCCATCCTTCAATAGCAACCATACCATTTTTTGCATCAATCCCAATTACTATTTTATCTGCTCCAAAAGTTGAAATAATTTCTCTTACAAACTGAGGATTTTCCACTGCTTTTGTACCTATAATAACACGGCTAACACCGAGATTTAACTTATGCTCTATATCCTGAATAGTACGGATACCTCCGCCAACCTGAATCGGTATCGAAACATTCGAAACGATCTCTTTAATCACTTCATCGTTCATGCTATGGCCAGCCAAGGCTCCATCTAAATCTACAATATGTATGTAGCTTGCTCCTTGGCGTTCCCACTGCATCGCTATGTTAGCGGGAACATGAGAATACACTTCTACATCATGAAATTGCCCTTGTCTTAATCTAACGCACTGCCCATTTCGAATATCAATTGCTGGATATAATCTCATTGTCTTCTCCTATCTGCCGTCTTTGGCCAACCATATTATTCTACAGTTCCTTTGGTGGATAACACTCCTTGTATCCTAGAATCAATACCGCATGCTTCATCAAGTGCCTTTGCGAATGCTTTAAACATAGCTTCTACTATGTGATGATTGTTACTACCATCCATTTGTTTTAGATGAAGATTCATACCTGCACTATATGAGATGGCATAGAAGAACTCCTTTACTAGTTCTGCATCCATATATCCTAACTTTTCACAAGTCAATTGTGCCTGATAGTTCAAATAAGGACGTCCGGATAAATCAATCGCACATAATACCAAGGTTTCGTCCATTGGAAGCAAAAAGGAACCATACCGACGAATCCCGGTTTTCTCCATCAATGCTTGCCTAATTGCTTGCCCTAAAACAATTCCGGTATCCTCGACGGTATGATGGGTATCTACATAAAGATCTCCCTTTACATTAACCTTTAAATCAAAAAATCCATGTTTTGCAAAGCTTTGTAACATATGATCAAAGAATCCAATTCCGGTTTCTATTTCTGCTATCCCTGTTCCATCCAGATTTAGCTCTAAGGTTATATCGGTTTCTTTCGTTTTTCTAGTAATTTTTGCTGTTCGATTCACATTAACCCTCATTTCTGCGCTGATATTTTCTATTCCTACGTTTGTGATGACAGCACAAACACAAACTTGTTCCGTAAGATAATTTAGAATCCTGGTTATGGGTATTAAGTTAAGACTTATTTCTTTTAACTTAATTCCTCTTCGTTTTCAAATCGTACTGATATGGAATTAGCATGTGCTGTAAGTCCTTCTGCCTGAGCAAAGGTTACAATGTCTTGATATACTGGCTGTAGAGCTTCTCTTGAATATGAGATAATACTGGACTTTTTGATAAAATCATCCACGCTCAGTGGTGAGAAGAATTTTGCGGTTCCATTCGTAGGGAGTACATGATTCGGTCCTGCAAAATAATCCCCTAGAGGTTCTGAAGAATACTCACCAATAAAGATTGCACCAGCGTTCTTAATCTTTGTCATTACTTCAAAAGCATTCTTTGTCATAATCTCAAGGTGCTCGGATGCAATCTCATTTGCAGTATCAATTGCTTCATTTAAGTTTTTTGCAACTAGTATATATCCATAATTATCTAAAGATGCACGTATAATTTCAGTTCGACTTAGAACTTTTAAAAAGTCATCTACTTCCTCCGAAACCTGTTTAGCAAGAGCTTCGCTCGTCGTAATCAGAATAGAAGAAGCTAATTCATCATGCTCTGCTTGTGATAGAAGGTCTGCTGCAACAAATCTAGGATTGGCAGTCTCATCAGCAATTACTAGAATTTCACTTGGACCTGCAATGGAATCAATGCTTACATTTCCATAGACAGCTTTTTTCGCAAGCGCTACGTAGATGTTACCAGGTCCTACAATCTTATCAACTTTTCTTATTGACTCAGTTCCATACGCAAGTGCAGCGATTGCTTGTGCTCCACCTACTTTATAGATTTCCGTGACTCCTGCTTCTTTTGCAGCGACTAAAGTACCTGGATTTACATTACCATCGGCTCCCGGTGGTGTTGTCATAGCAATTCTTCTAACACCAGCAACTTTGGCAGGTAACACATTCATCAATACGGAGGATGGATACGCTGCCTTTCCTCCTGGTACATAAACACCTACTGCATCAATTGCTGTTACCTTCTGTCCAAGAATTATGCCGCTTGGTTCGCTGTCAAACCAGCTATATTGTTTTTGCTTTTGGTGATAAGCCTCTATGTTATGTATAGATTTACGGATAACCTCTAGTGTAGACGCAGGTATTTGTTCGTAAGCCTTTGCAATCTCTTCTTCCGTTACCTGTATGGTTTCCTTCGTGATGGCCGCTTTATCAAACCGTAAACTATAGTCAAATAAAGCCTCATCGCCACGTTTTTTTACATCTCCAATAATATCTGCAACTTTATCTTCATATTCTCTGTATTGATTTGGACTACGTTTTAGTAAGTTTTCTAATATATTATTTTTTGTAACATCATTTAATTCAATTATTCTCATAGCGAATCTGCCTTTCTATGAATATTTTAGCATATGCTTTGGTTATAAGGTAGCTTTATTTCATATAATTAATTTATATAGGTTTGAGTTTCCACTATATTTAGCTTCTCATTATTTTCTATAGGTTTAGAAGCAACTTTATTCAGTTTCTCATTATTTTCTATAGTATTAGAAGCTATTATATTCAGCTCCTCATTCATCTCTATAATTTTAGAAGCTATTATATTCAGCTCCTCATTCATCTCTATAGTTTTAGAAGCTATTATATTCAGCTCCTCATTTTCCTAATAAATTAAATTATTTAGAACCTCTCGTAAGTCATTTATCATCTTAGTAATTCTTTCATGCTCCATCTTCATACTTACCTGATTGACTACAACACGAGCAGATAGCGGACAAATCTCTTCTAACACTTCCAATCCGTTTTCTCTTAAGGTAGAACCAGTTTCAACGATATCAACAATTACTTCTGCTAAACCAACAATCGGTGCTAACTCGATCGATCCATTTAATTTAATAATTTCAACCGTTTGATGCTTTTTGTTATAAAAATAATCTTTTGCGATATTCGGATATTTCGTTGCAACACGAATCAGTTCACCATGATGTAATAGCTCTTTTGCACTTGCTGGTCCAGCAACGCACATTCGACATTTTCCTAAGTTTAAATCCAAGACTTCATACATCTTTCGTCCTTCTTCAAGAATGGTATCTTTCCCCACCACTCCAATATCCGCAGCACCATATTCTACATAGGTTGGAACATCATTCGCCTTTGCTAAGAAGAAACGTAGTTTTAATTCCTCATTTGTAAAGATTAATTTTCTAGAGTTTGGATCCTTCATTTCTTCACAGGTAATTCCAACTTGTTCTAACATCTCAAGCGCCTTTTTCGCAAGGCGACCTTTGGCTAATGCAATTGTAATATATTTCACTATAACCTCCATATCTTCGCGTCTTAGGATAACATTCCTTTTAGTGGTACCTTTTGTACTGTTCCATCGATTGCATGAATCACTTCTACTTCCTCTTCGGTAAATAAAGCAAGAATACCACCAATCCCCATACGTTTTGCATAAGCGACGTACTCTTCTCTTGTTCTATCTTCCTTATGGGCTAGCAGCTCTATCTTCATCTCCTGTTCACGGAAGTGATTTGCTAATGCGACTGCACTTTCAATAAAAGACGAGTCATAAACAATTAAGGTATTCTCTAACTCCGGTTCTTCCATAAGTTTTTGTCTGCTCAGTGCAATCATTAGCTGGTCAACTAAAACAGCCATACCAATTGCGGGTGCTTGCTTTCCAAACTGTCCTACTAAAGAGTCATAGCGTCCACCTGTGATCACAGCATCACCTGTCCCATAGGTGTAAGCCCTGAAGATAATTCCAGTATAATAATTGTATTTACTAAGCATTCCCAAATCAAAAGTGATATACTGTTCATATCCATATAGTGTTAACAGTTCATACAGTTTTTCCATACGTTCCAATGCTTTTCTTGCACGTTCATTATGTATGGAATCCTTCACACTAAGTACCTTATTTAACGTTCCAAATAGATCAGTCAACTGCAAGATCACACTTTGTACAGGCTTTTCTAAGTTCTTTCCTCGTAATAACTCTTCCACACCAAATAAATTCTTGTTTTCAATGAGAATACGTAACTGCTCTGTTTCTTCCTCATCAAATCCTGCCTCTTCAACAATACCAAGGAAGAAGTCTGCCTGACCAATTTCTACTTGAAACTCTTTTAAACCTGCACATTGTAAGCATTCTACAGTCAAAGCAATCATCTCTGCATCCGCTTCAATGCTTGCATCATTAATTAATTCCGCTCCTAACTGAGTAGCTTCCTTTAATTTTCCCTGATAACTGCTACTATTAATAAATGTGCTGCCACAATAACTTAATCGAATTGGCATCTGTTCTGTTTTATAATATTTAGCAACACAGCGTGCTATGGATGGAGTGATATCCGGTCGAAGAACCAAGGTATTCCCCTCTCTATCAAAAAATTTATACATCTCCTTACTACTAACACTTCCTCGTTCTTTGCTAAAGATATCAAAAAACTCAAACATTGGAGTTTGTATCTCATGAAATCCATGCAGTGCCAAACGCTTACTCAGTTCTTGCTCTAGCGTCTTTTTCTTTGCAAATTCAGAATTATAAATGTCACGAACACCCTCTGGGGTATGTAATAATTTATCCATAAATATCCTTCCTTTATGAAATCTACTATAATTAAATCATAGCGTTATAAGTATTTACATCTTCAGGTTTTACTTATGCTCCTATTGATATGCTTTTGGAGTTTATACATTCCTATCACTTTAAAAACTAGCTACGTATTTCTATTCTTTTACTTTAATACTTATATTCATTTAATATTCTTAATAAAGAAGTATTTGCATTTCGAGTATTCTCACAAAAGTGGTATCTGTATATCTACACTGAAATAGTAACTGTATTACGACAATTCTTGTAAAAGAGTACTTATATTTCTGCACTTCTTGATTAAGAAGATGAAGTCACTCACCAAAAAGATGTTTTAAGTAGATTTATCACACTTTATTAAGGTAACGTGATAATTCGCTACCATACGAAGTTAACTTATTATAATGCAAATGTTTTTCTGTGTCAAGGGAATAAACGCCGTTAAAAATATTCCTTTTCTTGCAAAAAGAGCTGTCACAGACAGACTTTGGCGAGGAGTATTAATCCTCTCTCGCCAATAAGTCCTTTTGTAACAGCTCTAAAAATGGAACAAATACTCCACTATGCCTTCTTACATAAAAATCCTCGCAAAGCTCCTCTTTACGGAAACTCTTCCTTCCTCCAGATAACTTTCGATTCCAAAATTGCATGAGTTCTTGAAATCGTAAGTAATAGAACTCATCCTTCTTTGAAAAATAAATTATAATAAAGGATATTCCACCCTGCTCTTCAAAGTCCTCCATAAACTTTACCTGATGTTCATGGATATTTTGCAGGGAAAAGGTATCCACAGCACATTCCTTTGCATCAAAACAAACCGGTATCCCCTGAACCGCTCCAATATAATCAACTGTACTTTTTTGTTCAAAATAAGCTAGTGTAATATGACGTTTTTCTTTGTCGATCTGAATTGGTGTAATCGGAGTTGGTACCTTTTGAATTAATGCTAATCGGTTTTCCCTATACTTCTCTAATGTTAAATTTATTAACTCTTCTAAGGCTGATCCACGAAGCCCTCTTGAATTCCATGATGGCATTGATTCCCCTCCTTTTCACTATCTTTTGCAAAATTCCATACTTTATCTAACTGCGAAATAAACTTTTTTCTAGATAAATAATTTTTTTTCTATGTTTTGAAATAACTTAGGAGGTGGTGCTATTATCTTTTGATTACTTAGTTTATCTAGTTCTTTAGGAAGATTAGGAAATTCTAATCGATAGGAGTGAAGTAACTGGTGTTTTAATCCATATTGCTTTTGTAATTTTTTATTCAATGCTTCCTCTCCATATTTCATATCACCAATAATCGGATGCCCAATACTACTTAAGTGAGCACGAATCTGATGAGTCTTCCCAGTAATTAATAACACCTCTAATAATGTATATCCATTTTTACTAATAATTGGTTTATATTCAGTTTCAATAAAAGAACTCTCGCCATCTTTCAGGTCTTTCGCATAAATGGATACTTTATTTGTTTTCTCATCTTTTGCAAGATATCCTTCAATTCGCGCTCCCTTTGTCATCATTCCTTTGACAATACAGCGGTAATATTTATGAAGGCTTCGATCCTGCAACCTAGCTGACATTTCCTGAAGTCCGAATAAGCTTTTTCCGGCAATTACAATCCCACTCGTATTTCGGTCCAGCCGATTACATACCGAAGGCTTAAAGGTCGATAATTCCTCTTTTGTTAAGCTTCCCGTCTCTAAAAGATAAGCAATTAATAACTCAACTAAAGAAACGTCTGTCTCTTTTGCACGCTGTGATAACATACCAATTGGTTTATTAATAATAACCACATGAGAATCTTCATATAGAACCTCTAGTTTCTCAGCGCTTTGATTCACCTTCGCATCCAGTTGATATGATTCTTTGAATCCTTCTATTGTCTCCTCCGATAAAAAAAGACGAACAATATCTCCCTCCGTGAGCTTTTCTGCCCCCTCTGCCTTCTTCCCATTTAAGGTGATGTTTTTCTTTCGAAGCATTTTATAAAAAAAACTTTTGGGAGCCTTGTTAAGGTATTTTACTAGAAACTTATCAAGTCTTTGACCTGCTTCATTTTTTACAATAGTGATTTCTCTCACTTTTTTTAACATCCTTTACTATTAATCTATCAACAAGCATCATAAGATTGTTACTTCTTACATACGCATAAAATCATCTATATCTCAGAAAAGAATTTTGAACACGAAAAATGGTAAAACTATATTAAACCATGAAGGACAGCAATAAGTTGGTCAGTGCCTTTTCTTCCTCTTCTTTCAGTGCAATCACATTCCCCTGATTAACACGCTGGATAAATTTATTCTCATCCTTTAATATTGTAACCTTCACTGGTAAACCTTGCTTTTTAAAGCTCTCTATCAAATATTTTTCCATGTAATCTTTCTTTACTTTCTCTTTCCTAATGAGTCCATATACCTGATTTCCAACAACCGTAAGAAAATCCAGATTCATTACCTTATCTGGTGAAGTAAATACAACATCCGTATAGAGGCATTCTTTCCTACTTAATTGCCCCTCTATTCTCTGATAAATCTCATCGGGAACAGAAGTATACGGTGCAATGATGATAAAACCAACTAACTGCTTTGCAGCTGGTAATACACAAAGAACTGCTAGAATTGTAAATATGTTGGTTTTCTCCCACTTATTAAGAGCTAAACCTAGGATAAAGATAGCTGCAGCTACCAAAAACATAGTCAGTGACTTTATAAACTGAACTTTTTTACGATACCTAATATAGCCGTGTTCTCCCTTTTTGATTTTATTCATCCGTATCTCCATTCTTCCGTACATTTATTGTTAGCTCTAATATCGTAGATTCCCAAACATGAATACAAACTAGCATAACTAGATAATCTAGCACGGAGTACCTCTATTCTTTCGATACCTCATCAAATGATTTTATAAAGTAATCCGCTAATCTCTTCTTTTCCTCCTCAATTGGTACGGAGAACTCATCCCAAACAGCACAAACCTTCATATTAGCATTTTTTCCTGCTAAGATTCCTTGAGGAATATCTTCAAACACCAGACAGTTTTCTGGCTCAACGGAAAGCTTCTTTGCAACATATAGGTAAATATCTGGTGACGGTTTTCCCTTGGCTACCTCACAAGAAGTATGAACGGCATCAAAATACTGTTCCACATCAAGCCCTTTTAGCACCGCACTGGCAAGCTCCCTAGAATTGCTGGTTGCAATTCCCGTTTTTATATTATTTTCTTTTAGGTATTGTAAAAACTTAAGTGCTCCTTGTTTCAATGGAACTTCATTTGTATATTTTTCATATGCCATCTCATTCCAAGCATCTTTAATTTCTTCCACGGAAGGTTCTAACTGAAACCGTTCTTTAAAATATACCGCAGTTTCAGAAAAACTCATTCCTTCAATTTCTCGTTGTAGATTTTCGGGCAAATCAATTCCAAATCTACTTAAGTATTCCACATCGATTGCCTTCCACATCCACATGGAGTCAACTAAAGTACCATCTAAATCAAAAATAACCGCATTTATATTCTTTAACATGATAACTCCCTCTATATAACTTTAGCATGCGTACCTATTTCAATAATCTAAATTTCTGCTTACCTTAGTACTTTCTTAGATTAAAACAGGGAATGCACCTGTTTATATTTTCATTCTTATCTCATACTACCCTTAACCAAGCAAAGTAGTAATTACACATGTTCAAATTTATTTGCTACTTCGTAATGCCTTGATTTCATCTTCCGTAAGCTCGCGATATTCCCCGAGTGAAAGATTCTCATCAAGGTTAAGACTCCCCATAGATATACGTTTTAAGTATACCACTTCATTCTTAACCGCTTCAAACATTCGCTTAATTTGATGAAATTTTCCTTCTCGAATGGTCACATAAGCTTCTCGCTCTGAGACACGTTTTAAAACAGCTGGTAAGGCAGTAAATTCCTCATCAATGGTAAGTCCAGATGCAAATGCTTCTTCATCTTCTTTTTTAAGAGGATCACGAAGTCTTGCAAAATAAACTTTATCTACATGTTTTTTCGGACTTAAAAGCTGATGCGCTAAATCGCCATCATTTGTTATAATTAAAAGTCCCTCGGTATCCTTGTCTAAGCGTCCTACAGGGAAAAGATCTTTTCTCTTTGCTTCCTCTATTAAATCAACAACGGTTGTCTGTTTCTTATCATTGGATGCAGACACAACTCCAGCGGGCTTATTTAACATATAATACTCTAGATGAACGTAGGATAGCTCTCTGCCATCCACGGAGATTCTATCTTGATTACTATTTACCTTAGTTTCTGGCACAATGATGGTATTCCCGTTGACCATTACTCTTCCCTTTCGAATCAGCTGCTTTACCTCTGTTCTAGTTCCAACTGATAAATCTGCAAGGTATTTATCTAGTCTTAACATCGAATTTGATTTACTCATCCCTGCCTCCCGTCTCGTACGTAATTATATTAATATATCACATCATATGTCATCTTCTACATACATTCTATTCGAATTTCATACTACATCCAACGCCAGCCCGGTAAATACTTATTCTTAAAACTTCCTTTATTATACTTACCAAACCCAAGCGGATACCCATCGACACAAACTAAAATCCATCCATCTTTACATTCCTTTTTAATCTCAATTGATTCACATTTAAGATAACGTATCACATCCTCATCCTTGGAGGAGAGATTATAGATATTATCATATTCTGAAGCTTTTAGTGCACAAGCTAATGCCTGACTTGGTTCAAATCGATTCTTTTTCATCTCTCCTAATAATAATCCAGAACGTAGAATTCGCAGTCCTTTTAAATCTACCAAGTCTTCTGGTAAAAGATAGAGACGATCTTCTTTTACTGTTATTCGATTGAGGTCAATTGGTAAGCGAAGTTTTTGAAAAAATTCCTTTGCTTCTTCCGATATCTGTTTTGTTTCCTTTGCTGGTACACGGTATGGCTCATGGTGGCTACTAGAAGCAGTTTCCTTCTTACGAAGCAGAGCCACATAGTGCCCCTCCCCTTCAATTCTCTGTGGCCATAGACGCAGGGTATGAACCAATTCCTTTGGTCCTTCTACCCATTCTGGTTTACCAAAATCAAATCCCTCATAAGAAACATGATTCCGTTCTTTCATGTTCTCCAAGCGAACCCTATCTTCTTCTCGAAGCGGATACTCTGGCTGATTCTCTAAGGAATTCCAGATTGCTGGAACTATCTCCATCTCTGGTTCTTCTTCGAGTAAAAATTTAACTGTGCCTTCATTCTCTTCTTTTGAGAAGGTACATGTGGAATAAAGCAGATATCCCCCTGGCTTAAGCATCTTTGCAGCCAATAGTATAATCTCTTTTTGTAGTTTATTATAATAATCCACGCCGTACTGTTCCCAGTTCTTCATAATGGCTGGGCTCTTTCGAAACATACCTTCTCCAGAACACGGAGCATCTACTAATATTTTATCAAAATATCCTGTAAAGGTATTGACTAGTTTTGCTGGTGCTTCACTCACTACTACTGGATTTCTAACTCCAAATAGTTCTATATTTTTTAATAGTGCTTTTGCTCTGGAATTACTGATGTCATTGGCAACTAAAACGCCCTCTCCTTGTAACTTCGCAGCTAATTCTGTACTCTTACCACCAGGAGCTGCACATAAATCAAGTACTTTATCCCCTGGTTCTACCGGAAGTAAGCTTGCTGGAGTCATAGCACTTGGTTCTTGTATATAGTATAATCCACCAAAATAATAAGGATGTCTTGCTGGCTGTTCTTTCTCTGGATAATAATAGCCATTCGGAATAAAGGGAACACGTTTTATCTCATAGGGACTTATTTTTTCAAATTCCTCATTGTTTAATTTTAGTGTATTAATGCGAAGTCCACCTCGGTGTTTTTCCTCATAGCATTTTTCATATGCTTCATATTCGTCAGAAAGCATCTCCTGCATTCTTTTTTTAAACTCTTCCGGTAATCTTATATTCATGTATTGTAACCTTTCTATTCTTATATCTTAGTAATATGACGTGCCACTATAACTATAATAAAAGGTACGCTTGCGAACTTTTTATTGTCATGAATAAGAAAAAGTACGCTTCGCGCACTTTTCCTTGTTTGAATAAAAATGCCAAAGGCTCCTTAAATCTTCTTATCTAAGGCTCTGGGCCCGATAACCTTCGGAGATAATATCAAGCTCCTTATTAAATCGTTCCAACTGTTTTAAGTCTTCACTTTCATAGATACGAAAAAATTCATCTTGAATCTTTACAACTTCTCTTTTGTTTGCTACTTTATAAAGATTCTGTATGTTAGTCAAAATATCAGCTACAATATTCGCACGGATGTTAAAAGAGTTCTGAGCATCCATAATTTCACCGCGTACAGAGGACATCTCTGCATCTAAAGTCACGATTGCTTCTGCAGCTTTGTGTAGTCTCTGACGTAAATTGTCTGGCATATTTTGCTTGTACTTATATTGTAAGGAATGTTCTACGGTAGCCCAAAAATTCATTGCTAATGTTCTTATCTGAATTTCAGCATGAATTTCTTTTGGTCCATAGAGTGTTTCAACACGATAAGAAATTATCATATGGAAACTTCGATATCCACTATCTTTTTTATGGGTAATATAGTCTTTTTCACTGACAACTGACATATCAGAACGATTTTTTATTAATTCCACTACTTTATAAATATCATCCACAAATTGACAAATAATTCGAATTCCAGCAATATCTTCAATCTTTTCTTCGATATGATCTAATTCAATTGACTTTTTCTGAGCTTTCTCAAGGATACTTGAGATCGTCTTTACCCTTCCAGTAACCTGCTCAATTGGAGAGTACATACCTGCTTTTCGATATGCCTCAATAATATGATTAAATTTCACCGTAAGCTCGTCAACAGCAAGAGCATATGGTTCCAGTATCTCTCTCCATAATTGTATTTCCATAGTGTACCCCCCTATACCTAATTACTCAGCACCAAAAATAAAAGTGTGCAGCGCTTCTACATTTTTTTGCAAATTCGGTATAATAACACTTTTTTTACTTATATACGCATCTTCAAATGCTCCATTGATTGGGATACGAAGCTGACCTAGCTCCGTTAATCCGATGTCTAGTGCTAGCTGTATATAAGTCTCAAGCTCTTTCGCATCCAAATCCGTCGTCACCATTGGTAAGCAACTATACATAAGCGTAGCTAAGTCCCAATAATTTAGTGACTTATATTTATTGAAAATAGCATCTAAAACAGTACGATGCCTAGAAGTTCTTCCAAAATCATTAAATTCTTTCGTTCCGCTGGCAACATCTCTAATTCGACAAAAACCAAGTGCTTGATTCCCATTCATATGATTAAGTCCAGCTGTTACAGTTCGATACTTAGGATTTGATATATAATTGGTAGTATTTAACCAATTTGCCTCCGTAGAGGTTAATGTAATATCAATCCCACCTAGCTTATCAATAATCTTTTCAAAATCATCAAATCCTACAAGGCAATATCCATCTAATTTTATATCAAAGTTTAACTCAATCGTGTCAAATAACATCGGTATTCCACCGACAGCATACGCAGAATTTAACTTATCATCCTGAAAGCCCGGTATTTGAACATACATATCTCTCATTAATGATGTTAATTTAATGGATTTTTCTTTTGAATTTAGCGTTGCAATCATCATAACATCCGTACGTCCTCTGGAATTTCCAGAAAAAATTGCTTCTTCTCCAAGAAGCAGAATGTTAACAGCATAATCCTCATGTCTTATCGTTCCGTCATTTGCATTTAATTGTACATCTTCTTTATTTTTCTCTATATCATCATCCGTTGGAGCATCCGTAATATCTGGAATAATCTCCACCTTATGTCCACTGCCATCGTCATAATTAAACTTAGTAGCTGCAAAATTTGCTCCAAGACGAATTAATAAATTCTGTCCTGTTTTTGTAAACAATAAGATACATCCAGAAAACAAAAGTACTCCAAGGGAAATTAAGATTGGTATCCCTATCTTTATAAATTGAATTCGTCTCTTCGATACCTTTGGGCTCTGTTCCTCTAAAGGTGATTCCATCGTTTTTTCTACTGCTAATTCTGGATCGATCTGTTTTGCTAATGATCTTGTAATCTCTGAAATAATCTCTTCCTCTTCCCTACTTAACTTGTCAGTCAGCGTCACCTCTTCCTTCGCATCCATCAATTCTTGATTGACTATGCTATGTACTGCTTTTTCATAAAGCTCAAAATTATCATTTTCTTTCTCATTGCTTTCCACAAATTCAATTGCATTTTCATGAAATGTTTTAATATTATCATACGTGCTTTGTTTTAAATCTTTTTCCCTTACGGATGCCTCTATGTCGATCCACTGTATATCCTCGTTATGGTTCAGCTCAATCTGCTCTTCTGGTTCGTCCTCTAAAAAAGCGTTCTCTAGGTTTCTTTGAAACTCCTCATCATTGGATGGGTCAAACTCTTCCCAGGGTATGTCCGTTTTTCTTTTCATAAAAGTCTCCCATTATGGCACCAACCTGCGATTTGGGCGCCAACACAATATTTTCACTCCTATAGATTGGAATATCATCCTTCGTTTTTTCAGCTTTAAATATGTAATTAGTATACCATATTTCCATTCATTTGTCCCTTTTTTTTCGAAATATGAAATATCTTTATATACATTTTTCCCAATTATAATAATATTTTCTATGAAAACTTTCCATAATCCCTAAAAAAAGCGGGGTAACTAAACTCTCGTCTAGCTACCTCACTTTTCTGTGATTTGCCTATCTTCTTATACCGAATCTAAATTCTGTATTTATTAATTCCACTAATTTCTACTTGTAGTTTAGTTTGGAGTATCAATGAGGACTTCTGGTGTAGGTGTTACTTCCTCATCTAAAAAGATGATACGGTACAATTCTTTAACATTAGCTTCAAAATCCAACAATAATACAGAACCAACTTCATTTCTTCCAGCACTATACATTCCCTCTGCAGGAATACGATGGTTTTCAATTGTAAATATTCTGTTCTCTACAATTGCCTGTAATACCGAAGATATTTCTGAACCAGTTAAATCTGTTTTAATCAATGGTAAAATCTGATCCATAATTGACATTAATTCAAATAAATTCTTTGACTTATACTCTTCAAAAATAGCATTCAATACTCGACGCTGACGAAGAGTTCTACCAAAGTCATTGTTTGCTCCTCCGAGTGTTACAACTTTTCTTACACGAGAGTATCCAAGTGCCTGATTACCATTTAAGTGGTTCATACCAGCCTTAACATTACGATATGCTGGGTTTGAAATATAGTTGGTTGTATTTAAATATCTTGCTTCTTCTGCACCAAGTTCAATATCAACTCCACCTAAAATATCGACAATGCTTTCAAAGGAATCAAAATTCACAGTTGCATAACCATCAATCTTTATCTTGAAGTTTTGTTCTACTGTTTCTACCAATAGGTCCATTCCACCAAAGGCATAGGCTGCGTTTATCTTGTTTGAATTTTTACCAGGTATCTCAACGTAACAATCTCGCATGATAGAGGTTAATTTTATTGTATTATCCTTCTTATTTACAGATGCTATCATAATGGAGTCAGTACGTCCACCACCGCCTATTTCTTCAACACCCGCAATTAAAAAGTTCGCGACATATTTTTCTTTTCTAAGATTAGGATCCGTATTTTCAAGATCCCCTTCATCATGGTCTCCAAAAATATTACTTGGTTTTTTATTCTCAGCTTCCTCATTATCAATACGCCCAGATACATAACCACCCACTGCATTATATATTAAATTACGTCCAGCTGGTGTTCCAACAATAAGGCCAACTGTGAGCAGTAATACACCTAAGATTGATAATGTTATAGTTAGTGCTTTTTTCTTGCCCTTTTTTTTAGTTTTATTATTACTCATCTCTTCCGTCGTTCCCCCTGCCTCTTGCATCAGTTCCTCGTTCACCTGTTGCTTTAACGATTCACTGATTTCACTCAAAAAATCATCTTGTGACTCCAGTTCCTCAGGCATCTCAATGCGATCCGGAAAAAAATCATCCTCCGAATCATTTCTATTATGTTGACCTCTTACTTTAACATCCTCGTCTTTCATTTCATTCCCCTGTTCCCTTTCAATCAACGAATGTTATCTTTGTAATACTTATTATGTCAATTTTTTATCTTATTTTTCTAATTAATAATTTCTTTTAAAAAAATGATAGCTTACACATAATACGACATTTATTTTAAAATGTAAAGTTAAGATTTTATGGCAAATATTAATTATCTCTGAACTAGATCACCTAAAGTATCAAATCGTAAGCCTTATCCCCTATGCTAATTTCCCAATCAAAAAGCTGCTCCCTGCCTAAAAAACAGAATGAAAATCCTTTTTTTAAGCGGGGAAAGCAGCTTCACCGATGCATATTTTCTGGTGTTTTCTTATTTTTAATTCATGTGTTGTAATAATTTTTCTATTGTCTGATAAACACGGATCGTTGATGGAATATCCAGTTGTTCCATTGGAGTATGAATATCTTTCATATTAGGTCCGATTGATATAATATCCATATCCGGTATCTTTTCACTAATTAATCCACATTCTAGGCCAGCATGTATGGACATTACCTTGGCATCCTCATGAAATAGTTCCTTGTATACCTTTAAATACAAATCTCTAAGTTTGGAATCCTTTTTATACTCCCATGCTGGATACTCCGAACCACTTTCATATTCAGCTCCTAAGAATCCAAATAAAAAGCTTAGTTTATCCGTAATAAAGTATTTATAACTACTCTTTCCACTACGAACAGAATAGTGGAAAATTGCCATCTCCTCTTCTATCGCAAAGATTCCAAGGTTTAGAGAACTTTCTACTAGTCCGGCTATCTCAGAGCTCATTACTTGAACACCATTCGGCGCTTGTAAAAGGGCAAATAATACTTTCATCATAGAGCTTGGATGTATTACCTTCGCTTTTTCTTCACCAATTATCTGACATTCAAACTTAACATTTGGCTCTGATGCTTGTAATTCCTTCTGGTATTTTCCCTCTAGTTCTTTTGCATATGCTGCTAATGCATCTGCATCTTCTAGAGAAACAATTGCTTCTGCCTGTGCGAAGCTAGGAATTGCATTGTCTTTGTCACCGCCTTTTATATCACATAAAAGGAAATCGAATTTCTCTTTTAATTCCATCACTGCTCTTGCTAACAGTATGGTTGCATTCGTACGGTTGTTATGAATTTCTGCTCCAGAGTGACCACCTTTTAAGCCGCGTACTACAAACTTAACCTTCTTTCCTTCCTTCTCTGTGTAATTAAGAGGAAGTTCAGCATAAAATCTAAGTCCACCGGCACAGCCAACCAATACAGTACCTTCTTCTTCAGAATCTACATTAATCATATAACGGCCTTTTAAATGATCAGGGTTAAGTGCTTTCGCACCATCCATTCCAGTTTCTTCATCGGTTGTAATTAGAACTTCTAACGCTGGATGCTCTAAAGATTCATCGGATAATAGCGAAAGACCATATGCTATCGCTATTCCATCATCTCCACCAAGTGTCGTCTTATTCGCTCGTATACTGTTACCTTCGACGATAAGCTCTAACCCCTCCGTTAAAAAGTCATGATTACTATCTTCTGCTTTTACACAAACCATATCCATATGTCCTTGAATCACAACTGGGGTATGATTTTCATATCCTTTTGTCGCTTCTTTATAGATAATTACATTTAATGTTTCATCTTGAACATACGCTAAGTTATGTTCTTTTGCAAAATTCACAAGATACTCACTGATTTTCTCATTGTGTCCCGATCCTCTTGGTACTGCTGAGAGTTCTACGAAGTATTTTAACACATTTTTATAATCCATACTGGATAACTGTTGATAAACGCCTTCCATCATAACCTCCATTTCTTAAAGAAGTTTATCACCTGTAGTTTCAGGTAAAACTTCTAACTTACCTATTCTTTCTAATATTTGATTCTTAAAACTAATTTTTAAAACTATGGATTGGAGCTGGTATACGACCACCACGATTTACAAAATTATCGCAAGAGAAGTTATTCACTGGCATAATTGGCGCATATCCAAGTAATCCTCCGAATTCTGCAACGTCGCCTACCTTCTTGCCGATGACCGGTATCAGACGAACAGCAGTTGTTTTTTGATTAATCATACCAATAGCCATCTCATCTGCAATAATTCCTGAAATGGTTGTTGCCAACGTATCACCTGGAATTGCAATCATATCAAGACCCACGGAACAAACACAAGTCATTGCTTCTAATTTTTCTAAAGTAAGGCAACCAGCTCTAACTGCATCGATCATACCTTGATCTTCGCTGACAGGAATAAAAGCACCACTTAATCCACCAACATAACTAGAAGCCATAACACCACCCTTTTTCACTGAGTCGTTTAATAAAGCAAGTGCTGCTGTAGTTCCTGGAGCACCCGGATATTCTAAACCGATCTCTTGAAGGATTTCTGCTACGCTATCACCTACTGCAGGAGTTGGTGCGAGTGATAAATCTACGATACCAAATGGGATATTAAGCATCTTGGATGCCTCCATCGCAACTAACTGTCCCACACGGGTAATCTTAAATGCTGTCTTTTTAATGGTTTCACAAAGAACACCAAATTCCTCTCCGCGAACATTTTCTAATGCCGTCTTTACTACACCAGGACCGCTGACGCCGACATTGATAATTGCATCTGCTTCGGTTACCCCATGAAAAGCTCCCGCCATGAATGGATTGTCATCCGGTGCATTACAGAAAATAACTAGCTTTGCACAACCAAGGGAATCTCTTTCCTTCGTATATTCTGCGGTATCTAACACAATCTGACCTAATAACTTAACTGCATCCATATTAATTCCAGTTTTTGTTGAACCAACATTTACAGAACTACATACTCTTTCTGTAACAGCTAGAGCTTCTGGAATTGATTCGATAAGAAGACGTTCTGAAGAAGTCATACCTTTTGATACAAGAGCAGAATAACCTCCAATAAAATTTACACCAACGGTATGCGCAGCTTTATCCAGTGTTTGTGCGATAGTCACAAAATCCTTTGGTGTCTTGCAGGCAGAAGCACCAATCATTGCGATCGGAGTTACCGAGATTCGCTTATTCACCACTGGAATTCCAAATTGTCTTTCTATTTTTTTACCGGTCGCAACCAAATCTTTTGCTACCATTGTTATTTTGTCATAGATATTCTGATTTAATTCCTCTAAATTACTACTAATACAATCCAAAAGGCTAATTCCGAGTGTTATTGTTCGAACATCGAGATTTTCCTTTTCAATCATCTTATTCGTTTCTAATACTTCATTAAAATTTATCATGGCGAATGAGTTCCTTTCTTATAGGTGGTGCATCATATCGAAAATATCTTCTCTTTGTGCCTTAATTACTACACCAATTTCTTTTCCAATTTGCTCTAATTCATCCGCTAACTGACTAAAATCTTTACTAGACTCGTTAGTATCTACTATCATCATCATGTTAAAAAAACCGGACACAATGGTTTGCGAGATGTCCAAAATATTAATCTTGTTATCCGCAAGATATGTACATACCTTTGCAATAATACCAACGCAGTCATGTCCTACTACTGTAATAATCGTTTTTTTCATAGTAAATCCTCCTCTAACCATATATTATTGAAACCCAAAAACATGTTTCGATAATCAAATTAATGGTGCATAAAACGCACCTAAGAATTTGCTTTGCAAATTCTTAGTTTATATAATAACCATCTCTGATGGAATATCGCGATTTGCCACTGTGATTACTGGCATCTTACTTTGATTTGTAACACTTTGTTCTACTTCACAACGTACGGTTTCATACGCTAGCTCCGCGTAATTATTCTCTTTACTCATATGCGCTAGTAACACATGTTGTAGGTCATCATGAAGTAATTCACAGATAAGTTTAGCCGAAGTCTCATTGGATAGATGCCCTCGTTCTCCAAGAATACGTTGTTTTAAATGATATGGATAACTTCCCACCATTAACATATTAACATCGTGGTTTGCTTCTAGATAAAGTACTTCCGCCCCACATAGCTTTGATATGGTATAACTGTCATAGGTTCCAAGATCGGTAGCCATACCTATCTTATGACCACCGTTGGTAAAAGTATAACATACTGGATTACTTGCATCATGAGATATTGAGAACGGCTCCACTAAAATATCACCAATTAAAAACTCCTCATCCGGTTTCACAAAATGAAGCTGACCCTCCTCAATTCTACCCACACTACTTAATCGAAGCATTGCATTGATTGTCTCTACTGTACCATAGATTGGTAGTTTATATCTTCTTGCTAAAACACCAATACCTTGGATATGATCGGTATGTTCGTGGGTGATTAAGATGCCGTTTAAAGAATTAGGATCCACACCGGCAGATAATAGACCACTTTCAATTCTCTTACCGCTAACTCCTGCATCCACCAAAAGGTTTGTCTCATTGCTGCCTATATAAATACAATTGCCACTGCTTCCACTGGCAATGCTACACATCTTCATAGTATTCATCCTTCCTGTCGTAACCAATAACGCCTTTCAATTGTTGTTTAGTATATATCAATTTTCGGGAAATAGCAAGAAAAAGGGAAGTGCAACTTGATTTTTTAGAATCTAGTCACAACTCCCACTCGTTTCCTTATTCTTTCTTACATAATCTTGCACAATGTCATTATCTACCGTGATACTATTACGACCATTTTGCTTGGAATAATACATTGCTCCGTCTGCTCGGTTTAAAAGTTGCTGACAACTTCTACTCGTCTCCGGATAAGAACTTATACCAACACTAACTTTCACATTGATCTCATCCTCATTAAAATAAAGGACTGTAGAATCAATTGCTTCCTTTAATGAGATTATAATATGGTAGAAGTCTGATATTTCTATATCTGGTATCACTATAACAAATTCTTCTCCACCGTATCTTGCTGCGATACCATGATAATAAGCTGCTACCTCCGACATCTTCGACGCAACCATTTTTATTACTTCATCGCCAAAAAGATGCCCATATGTATCATTGATTTTCTTAAAGAAATCAATATCAAGTAAGGCAACCGATAATGATTTTTTCTGTTCTCTCGCACATTTTGTATACTGTTCCAGAATAACATTTAACTGTCCTCGGTTATAGATTCCAGTTAAACTATCACGGATTGCCATCTGTTGCATCTTGCTATAAAGGCTCGCATTATGGATAGCAACCAAAAGCTGAACCACTACCGTTTCAAAGAACATGATATTCTCATGAAAGTACTCAAACTGAGAATGTCCACATAATAAAGCTCCAATCACCTTTTTCTCTCGAACTAATGGTACAATAAGTAAGGAATTCACCTTGTGATCCATAAGAAAAGAGTAAGCTCCAGGCTGCACCTCATTATCAATATAACTGCCTTCTGCCTTCATATATTCTTCGATGCATCCTTGCTCAATGCGGTCGCTCATCCGTTCATAAAAATCTTTTCCAAGTCTGGTATGTATTTCATAGGTAACCTGCTCATTACCCGCAATCTCAGGTTCTATAATAATAGTGCATACATCTAGCCCCATTGCTTCAAAAATAGCTTCTGTAATGAGCTTCATCAGATTCCCAATCTCTAGCTCTGTTGAGATGTATCGAATGATCTGGTATAAAGTCTGGGTTTCTGTATTAGCACTATTAATTTTATGATAAGCAGTTTCTAGTTTAATCTTTTGAAAACCTAATTCTTCATTTGCTTTACGGAATTTCTCCTGCTGGTTTCTAAGTGCTTCATTCGCCTCTTTTGTCTGCTCTGAGAAGCGGCGTAATTCAAAAATTCGCTTATCTGTAGCAATTAGGACCTCACTAATTAAAGCGGAAATCAGCATTACCAAAAAGATAAGGGAAAGGTAGGCACAAACCATACCAAAAAACTCTGCTTGCTCTCCAGGATCTATCAGTAACATTAAGATTAAGTAAATAATTGCTGGTAATGTCATGGTTGTTAATGAAATGGCCCTAGAGTAAACATCTAAAAAGTCAGTTAACATCAGTAACTGTAACATTACAGAAATAAGCTCTATTCCAAAAAACATTGAATTTACCGAGCCAAGGGTAACAAAAAAACAGATTGAAAATGATACCAACTCGATTAATCGAAGAATTATCCATGGGATCTTTTCTTTAAATAGTTTCGTATGCTCTGCTAAGATGTCTATAATAAGAGCAACTGAGGTTATGAATAATACCCATCTTCCATGCTCTGATGAATCACCAATCAATTGAATTAATGTAAATAACCAGAAGACCAAGGTAACTAACACAAGGCCTCTGGAAAATTTCTTCCGAAATACAAGTAGATCGTCGCTCATCCGTTCCTTCTCCTTCCGGACATCTGTGATAGCTTACTTTTCCCAGTACATTTCTATTACATCCTGTTCTTTTAATGGACTTATAAATTCCGCCTCATCACCATTGATTTTTAGTACCACTTTGCTTCCCCTAGCTGTAGTCAAATCAAAGGAGTAGACATCTAAGATATCTACTAGTATATATTTTTCCTTTCCGCTTAATGTAATTGATGAACCATTGACATAGACTATCATGTTAAAAGCATTCTCAACTTTTATCTCTTCCACTTTTTCTTTCTTACCAGAAGAAGTAGTGACTTCTTCTTCCAAAGGTACTTCATACAAAGAATCATCCTCCATGGAAGAAAATTCTTTGATTTCCTCCTCTGATACCATAGCTGCAACTTCTTCATAAGAAGAGGCTATATCCTCATGTAGTGGATAATAAATAGTGAAATTTTCATAAACACGGTCTTGTGGCTTGGCAGACTGATGATTAATCTTAATTCCCTCACGATAAGGTAGGTCCATAAATTCCAATAACTGTTCTAATGTATAATGATTAATGAGTTCCAATCGGTCTCCATCCGTAATCTGGTAGGTATCTGATACCAATATCCCATTTGCAAGTACATATTTCGGACATATGACTTCTTTATGATTGACTGCAAATGTTATTGTACTTTTATATTCAGGAAGCTTAGCTACGATAAGTGTTGCATCTGCACCTGATGTTGATTCCGTGATTTGAATAATATCATTTTGAGTAATGGAAGCATTCAAACTAACTTGCTTACCATTTAAAATTATGATTGCGCCTTCTCCCGCTTCCCCACGTGCGAGACGTTCACTTCCGTTAATGGTATAGTGTAGAGCTTTTCCTCTCCGAGGGAATAAAGATTCATTCGGAAAGCCAATGGCAAGTGCAGCATCTACAATAGTCAAATGTGTATTATCATATAATTTAACCCGCTCACCATTTACCATGACATAAATAAAGTTGTTACGGTTCTCATAGTAGTTTAAACAAATACCGATAGGAGTTACTAACAAAGGATCCTTCTTAATCTCTTTTTGTACGAACTGAACCATATTAAGAACTTCTTCTCCGCGAAGAGCAACTCTTTCTTTCGGCAATTTAAGCTTTGACGATAATGCCTCTACGAAATAAGGAAGTTTACCACCTCCGCCAACCACAAAAACAGCACTCACAGATTTTCCTCCATTCAGATATAATATCTGATCTGCGATCTGAGCAGTAATATGATCAATTTCTTCTCTGGCTGCCTCGTAGATTTCTTCTCTGGTAACTTTATTCGAAAGCCCCATGATATCTTTATAGGAAACGGTCTTTTTCTTAAGAGCAGAAGTTTTCATCGTCTCTGCCGTTTTAAAATCAACCAAATAGCGTTGCATTAAAGTATTGGTTAATGCATCCCCAGCCATTGGAATCATTCCATAAGCTATAATACTACCATCCTTTGTAATACAGATATCGCTTGTCCCAGCACCAACATCGATTAATGCAATGTTTAATAAACGAAACTTTTCTGGGATTGCAACATTAATCGCGGCAATCGGCTCTAGGGTTAAATTTACTACTTCAAGCCCAGCTTTCTCCACTGCAGCATACAAACCTTCAATTACTTCATCCGGCAAAAAGGTCGCAAGTAAATCTGCTCCGATTTTGGTTCCTTTATGATCCTCCAGGCTTGTCATAACATAATCATTGAGATAATATCTCACTACGCTGTAACCAACACAGTAAAAATTTCCCTCCCCTGAATTAATTTCCTTGCGAAGTTCTTCGTATGCTTTTTCTACTCCGTTTAGTTCTAGTGTTCGTATCTGTTCTTCTGAAATTCTTCCTTCATTGATAAGGTTATACTCTGCCTTTACGGTAACTGTTTTAAGCACACGCCCCGCCGCTGCAATACATACTTCCTTTAATTTTCTACCAAGTTGCTTTTCTAAATCTTTTTTTACTTCTCGTATGGTTTCCGCAACTTTATTGATATCGTGTATCTGACCATCCAACATGGCTCTGGTCTCATGATATCTGATAGACTGCGAGACAACGATAAAATCATGCTCATTTTGCTTATACCCAACGGTACCGACAATACTTCTTGTCCCGATATCAAGACCGAATACCATATTTTCAGGATATGTAATCGCGTCCATGTTGTGATTCCCCCTCATATAATCTATTATAAATTAGGTACAATGTCCTATTTTCTTGATTTTAAGCATATTTAAAACAGAAGTTGCCAAGCAATTTCTGTTTTAGAATACACTATCTACCTAAAATGATACTTCTTACCTATATTATATCACAGCTAGTGTTTTTTTGCCAATAAGGTTTGGGCGATTTCATAGAAAAATCTAAAGATTTCCAAGTCATGTTGATTTAGCGTGGAAGTCCCCTATTGAAAGAAAAGGGTGATCTGTATGGAGGTTATTTATATTTCTAAACAAGAAAAGCACGCTTTGCGAAATTTTCCTTGACATGAATAAAAATGACCAAATGAAGAACTTTTCACTAGCAGTCTCTTCCATGAAGAACTATTCTCTAGCAATCTCTTCCATTTGGTCATCTTAATTCATCTTTATTTTACTTTTCGCCTTTCGATTCATCTTTGTGTTACTTATCGTCTTTTATATTCTTCTTTAAATAGCCTTCACATTGAATCTTTAATTCTTCAGGCGAAATATCATTCCCATTCTCAATAATCACAGTGCTATTCCTTAGAAAATAGTCCTCCGATTTTTGTTTTTTCATAATAGACTCTATTTTCTCCTCAGAATATCCCCTTGATTCTTTTAGTCTCTTAATTCGATCTAATCTAGGAGCATGTACATACCAGATTTCATCGCAAAAATCTTGATAACCTGCCTCAAACAAAAGCGCAGTCTCCACGATTATGGCAGAATATTGTTTCTCCTTACCCTTCACAACATTAATCTGATGTAATACCTCTTGATGAACATTAGGATGTGTTAATGAATTTAATAGCTTCACAAGTTCTTCCTGTTGAAAGATTATTCTTGCAAGTTCTGCTCGATTAATCTCTTCATTCTCATCTAAAATCTGAGTACCGAACTGCTTCACAACCTGCTCATAGGAACAACCACCTTTTTTCATCTGGTCTCTTGCAATATCATCCGTGTAAATAATATACGCCAAGAATTCCTTTTGAAGAAGATCCGCAACTCTTGATTTTCCACTGCCAATGCCACCGGTAAGTCCTATCACTTTCATCATAATCCTCTATTCTGACGCTGTAACGTCGGTTAATAAAAGGTTAAAAACTTGGTTTTTAACCTTTTATTTGTATTTATTTATTTTGCCTCGTACCAGTTAGTTCCTTTTGTTACCGAGACTTCTAGAGGAACAGAAAGACGTGCAGCTTGTTGCATTTCCTCTTTCATAATCATTGCGACTTCCTCTACTTCCGATTCATGAGTTTCTACAAGCAATTCATCATGGATTTGTAGCAACAATCTTGATTTTAAGTTTCGTTCTTTAAGTGCTTGATTTACATGAATCATAGCAAGCTTCATGATGTCTGCAGCAGTTCCTTGAATTGGCGAATTCATTGCTATTCTCTCTTCGGCTGAGCGTTTCATAAAGTTAGTATTATTAAGGTTTGGTACTGGACGAATTCTTCCGTATAAGGTCTTTACAACCCCTGTTTCCTTTCCTTCCTCAATCAAGCCATCCAGATATGTTTTTACTCTTGGATAGGTCATAAAATACTTACTAATATATTCTTCCGCTTCTTTCCTGGTAATATCTAAGTCTTGTCCCAAGCTAAAGGAGCTGATACCATATACAATACCAAAGTTTACTGCTTTCGCATTACTTCTTTGTGCACTTGTCACCTCATCAAACGGGGTATGGAAAACCTCAGAAGCTGTTAAACGATGAATATCCTGAGCTTGACGATATGCATCAATAAGTCGTTCATCGTTTGACATATGAGCAAGCAAACGTAGTTCAATCTGGGAATAGTCTGCATCTAAGAATAAATAACCATCCTCTGGGATAAATACCTTTCTAATTTTTCTACCAAGCTCCATACGAATTGGTATATTTTGAAGATTCGGTTCTGTACTACTTAATCTTCCAGTCGCTGCAATGGTTTGATTAAAAGTACCATGAATTCTGCCATCCCCTTCTACATACGTTGCAAGCCCATCTGCATAAGTCGATTTTAATTTTGTTAGTTGACGATACTGTAAGATTAATTTGATTACAGGATGCTCACTACTTAACTTTTCTAACACCTCAGCAGAAGTAGAATAACCAGTCTTAGTTTTTTTCCCATATGGTAAACCTAATCGCTCAAATAAGATTTCTCCTAATTGTTTTGGTGAATTAATATTAAATTCACCACCCACCATTTCATAAATTTGTTTTTCAAGCTCTATGATACTAACTCCAAGCTGATCTCCATAAACCGCTAGCCCTTTCGTATCAACACGAATCCCTCTTTGTTCCATATCATATAATGTATAAACAAGTGGCATCTCAATCCCCTCAAATAATGGAAGCAGCCCTCGTTTAGTTAATTGATTTATTAAAGCAGGATATGCATGATGCGCTACAAAACTCTCGTAGCATGCTGCTTTTTTATACTGCTCTTGATCTAGTAAGAATAGCGAAACATAGGTTTGTCCACCGGCTACCTCTTTCTCGCTTGGCAGCTCAAGTTCTAGATATTTCTCTGCCATCGTTTGATATTCATAAGTGCTTGCGTCTGGCTCTAATAAATATCCAGCTATGCTTACATCAAAACAAGTACTTTCCTCTTTTGCTTTTAGATATGGCAGGTATTTTTTAACGTCAAAGATTGCAAGTGTTATCTTTTTTTCAAGAAGTTCCTTAAGCTTTGTACTTATAAAATCTGAAGTGATAAACCCTTCACATGGAATGATAAAAGAAGCTTCTTGCCCATAATAAATAGATACACCAACGAGAGTCTTATCCTCTATTAGTAGCTTAACTCCAACTGCATCATTCGAATTATATTCTGGTTTCTTAACCTCTGAGATAGTAATATTACTACCTTCTTGATTATCATTTTTATTTGTCTTTGATTTCTTTGACTTCTTCTGGTTCTTCTCCCATAATTTAATCAATTTTTGAAATAATGCTTCTGCTTCTTCTAAATCAGAAGTGATTTTAATCTTCTCTTCCTCAAAACTTAGTGTATCACTTGGTTGTGCTTCATCCGCTGTGTTTACCATTTTTAACGTCTTAAATTCTAATTCATTAAAGCACTTCTGTGCTTTTTCTGTATTGATTTGAATTCTTAACTGTTCTAGATTAAGATCCTTTAACTCAATATCTTTCTTTATGGTGGCTAATGTTTTACTAAGCATAGCAGCCTTTTCTCCCACAAGCTCAGTATCACTTATCTTTAATAACGCATTGATTGGTGACCTCTTGATTCCAAGTGTTTTCCAATACTCATTGATCTCTTTTTTACCTGCTTCATCTAACTGATTAAGCACCTCATAAAGATGCTCCACCGTCTTATATTCTTTAATTAAAGCAACCGCAGTAGCTTCTCCTACTCCTGGTACACCCTTTATGTTATCAGAGCTATCCCCTTGAATTCCTTTTAGCGATGGAACCGAAGATGGTAAAATTCCGAATTCCTTCTCGACTAACTCTGGTGTAAACACAAATGTACGATCTGGAGCGTTCACTTCTTTCTTGCTTAAACCGTATTTTTCATATAATTCATCCGTTTTTTTTGCAGTACTGTGAATTAGCCAAAGGTTTGTCCGCTCGGTAATCAATTGCAGGTAATCATTATCCTTTGTCATGACACGAATTGGAACTTCCTCTTCAAACATTTGACATAAGGTTCCACTAAAATCATCTGCCTCATATCGTTCATCCATGAACTGAACAACTCCCATTTCATCTAAAACTTGTTGACAAAGTTTGAATTGATCCTTTAACGGCTCTAATGTTTCACCACGATTTCCTTTGTAATCTGGATATATCTCTCTTCGAAATGTATTACGACTAATATCCCAAGTCACCGCCAAATAGGTTGGCTTTTGCTCTTTCATAATCTTTAACAAGGCTCTTAAGAAACCATATACTGCATTTGTATAGATCCCTGTCGATGTCTGCATTATCTTTGGAAAATACTTTTCTTTTTCCTCTGTCGTTTTTGCAAACATAATTTCCTTTGGTAGATTCCCAAAAAACTGGGTAGATAGAAGGCTGGAACCATCGATTATCAATAAGTAATCATCCTGCTTTTTATCCATATTGTTGTTTATTATTTCACTCATATTAACCTCTATTCTAGCGCTTTCGCGCCCTACTAATCCTTATGATACTCTAGTGAGAACTCTCTTTATCCTCTAATTCTTTTTGCTCACGCTGACGTACAAATATCGGACGTACTACCTCGTATTCTTCTCGATTCTTCCGATAAAATTCAAGTCTACCTGCTTTTACTTTCTTTACGTATTCTTTCGCCATCGTATCATACTCCGTACGAATTCGAAACATCGGGTCATATCTTCTTGGAATTCCTGAGTATCTCAGTACATATGGAGGTTTTGTCGGAGCCACAGGAATTTCTGACAGTTTACGAATCGATAAACTAGAGACAATGATTACTCCAATCATGACAAACACAAATTCAATTCTCCGTTTTACTTTATTTAACTTATTTCTTCGAATATGTTCTTCACAATTACGGATTTTAAGATTCAAATCCTCCGTAAAATTATTCGACATTTCCTTATCTTCATCTAATAGTTTAATTGCGGTCAATAAGGCGTAGTATACCTCTAATTCTTCTCTACACTCCGGACATTCTTTTACATGAGCAAGGAATCCTTCTAATTCGGTCATGCTAAGCTCATCTTTTATGAATGGTGTTATTAATCTTTGCGCATTCAGGCAATCCATGACCTTATCTCCTCTCTCTACATTACTAAGCTCTTTTAGAATGCCAACTGCTTCCTAAAAATATATTCCTATTCTACACTGATTTTTCGTAAAATGCAAACTTTAACCTAGGGTGGTTACTGCAGATTACTACACACGTTAGAAACAAAACAGCCCCATCTCTTGTAGTTTTCCTCTAGATTTTTCATTTTTTACAACAATTTATTCAATTTATACTTGCATTCTACCCAGCAATGTGATAGAATAATCTTCGCTAAGTCGGTGACTTAGAGTGATTGAACTTCAATTCAATAGTTTGCATTAGTGGCGGAACGGCAGACGCAACGGACTCAAAATCCGTCGGGGGCAACCTCGTGTGGGTTCAAATCCCACCTGATGCAGTAAACTTAAGAACTTAACAACTTCTAATTTTATTGAAGTTGAGAGGTTCTTTTTTCATTTCTCCTCCATTTTATATTTCCTCTTCTATTACAAAAAAAGAGCCTCTCTATTGAGACTCTAACAGATTACATTTCTCACCCTCCACCCATAGGGCTGTTTTTCATATCACTAACATCATAAGTTTTTATACTAAGCTATTCAACAAGAAAAGTATGATTGGAATTTTTTCCCTTGTTGTAAACAAGAAAAAGCACGCTTTGCGAACTTTTCCTTGTCATGAATTAAAAACTACCAACTGTAAAATGCCCCCCTATTATTGGACAAGAAGTCTTATGAACTGAATTCACTTATGGTTGGTAGTTGTATACCATTATTCACTTAGCGGAAAAGCAACCACCAAAATGGAAATCTTCTATCAAAATCATGTCTTCTGTCAAACTCTTCTCTTCTTTCCATATCATGTCTTCGATCAAAGTCCATTCTTCTATGGAATTCATCTCTCATGTCCATATCATTTCTTCTGTCTTCTCGTCTTTCTTCTCTTCTGTCTTCTCGTCTTTCTTCTCTTCTGTCTTCTCTTCTTCTATCAAAATCTCTTCTTCCGTCAAAATTTTCTCTCCTATCGTCACGTTCAATCGCTAAATCAAAATCTTTAAAATTATCCATAATACTCCTAATACCATGTTAATTAACATTTATTATACTTTAATATATGCCAATGTTAGATTTGCGCTACTAATGAGAAACAAATATATTCCAAATCAATCGATTTTTCTATCCTGGAACTCCTTACTTTTATTTGTCAATCTATTATTAGTTCCTTTATTCCCATGTTATCTCTTAACTTCCTCTTTTTAAATATTACATATTTGTTACATATGTGTTACTATTTAATTGTTCCTAAAAACAGTAACTCAAAAGGAGGATATGAATTATGTGTTTCAATTTCGATTTTAGTTCTTGCAATTTTAGTGAATTATGTAAACAATTATTAAAGTATTGCGGTTTCAGTTCTTGTAACTAATCAGATATTAGATTCCTTCGGCTCACCTAATAAGGTGAGCCTTTTTTATTGCTTCAATCTTTGAGAGATATTTTCACTTCTTTAATAAGAATATCACCGCAGTAACTGCTTATATTCATATCGATAATAGCATCCATATCGATTTAGGCAGGGGGATACTCTTAGTGGATTAGTCAATTACTATAAAAAAGAAGGTAGAGTAATTCAAATTCCTCTACCTTCCTTTAACTATAAAATCAAGGTTTAATATAAGCATATCCATTGAATTGCTTTTCTGCAAGTTCAACAACACCCGCAGGAACAATTGTTACACCTTGTTCTAAATTATCTGATGATAATCTATATTTTTTTAATGCATTATTACATACGGCAACAATAACTTGCCCCGATAACAATTCTTTTAATAACTCTTTTTTGTCTGAATTAATAGTTACGAGATTAACTGCTTCAGCATTTAGTAGAAGCTCAATCGTAACAGGCATCTGTAATTCTTTATAATATGCCAGCATATTTTTAATGTTAGCATATGATAGGTCAAATTTACTATTTTCATCAACATGAAAGATTACTTTTTTCATCTGGAATTCCTCTCATCTTATACCATTGCCTCCACGGCTTTTACCCATGCATGTTTCGGATCATCACATGGAGTCAGTTTTCTACCGCTTCTTCCTGCCATTACCCATAAATAGTAGATAGAATAACCAGGCGCTGCTGCAACTGGATGATATCCCTCCTTAATCGCAATCGTATCATCGTTTCGTACAAGATAGCTTTCATTTAGTGAAAAATCATCGTTATACATAACTTGAATTCCAAACCCTTGGGAAGGATTCACTTTAAAATGATATATCTCTTCCATATTCACTTCAAATGGAAAATTATCAGTATCATGCTTATGGGAAGGATAGGAAGACCACTGTCCTGGGCAGCCATAAGTTTCTCCTAAAACAATTTTATCTACTCTTCCTTCATATTTTGAGGTAATAATGTCATTTACATCTCTCTGCCAGTTAAGTTTTCCACGATGTTCAGTAACTACCTCGTCTGCCTCTATCACAAATGGCTCATATTTCTTGTCCGCTTTTACCTTACATACTCCGATTTCTAATGCCAAATATCCTTTTGCACTCACAGAATACGTGGTATCTCTGCCAATGTAGATGGTAGTAGGTTTTCCAGCAAAAACATTATTTCTACTTCCCTTATCAAAAGCCTTAAAATCTTCCGCAATAATATCACAAGTTCCAGCAAGAATGACAAGACCTAATTCGTATTCACCGGAATCAACAGTGATAGTTTCCCCCGGGAGTAAATTTATTCTATCAAATCCTATGATATCTAAACCCGCATCTTCATCTACAATAGTTTGGTACCCTCTTACTTCTTTTTTCTCATAAAAGTGCTTCATAATGCCTCCTGATTATGTTTTTTACCTATTAATTACATGTATCATGTTACTTCTATTGTATACTTTTTCATAAAATAATCAAGTTCATCTATATTTACTTCCTTTCATTAACTTCTTTCACTTTATAGTACCAAATGCCTTCAACTTTGTAGTATATTTTAAATTTTGTATATCAATTCGTCCTTAATTGAATATGATATAGTAAAACGCAAACTGTGAGTTCTTATGGCTATTAAAATATTTATCGATCAAGGCCACAATCCGGGTGGTATCAACGGCGGAGCAACCGGTTTTGGAGTCAATGAACAGGATATTACCTTTAATGTAGGAATTTATTTGAGAGACCTACTAAATGATGATCCCAGATTTGATGCTCGTACCTCACGCCAAACGATTGACGAAATTCTTGGAACTAGTAATGCAACAAGTTTAAGAACAAGAGTACAAATGGCAAACTCTTGGCCTGCAGATTATTTTATCAGTATCCATTGCAATGCGAACGTTAATCCAGCAATAAACGGTTCCGAGGTTTATGTCTATGCCCTTTACACGGAAGCTGCAAATTTTGCAGAATCGGTACTTGAATTTATGGTAGAAACTGTAGGGACAAAATACAATGGAGTAAGAGCAAATCCATCCTTATACGTGTTACGTCGTACACAGATGCCATCTATTCTTGTGGAACTAGCTTATATCACTAATTACGAGGATAATCTGCTTCTTCAAAATGAACAGTATACTTTTGCTTATGGAATTTACCTTGGTATCTTGAATTATTTTGGATTCCAACCAATGGAATAAGTGAGATAGAAATCGTAGATTTCTATCTCATAGAAGTTTGTGCTTGCGTCATCCTCGGCACAAACTTCTGGAGTAATAAGCTGGCATGTTTTCATGTGCTAAAAACCGAAGTGATGCCACTAATCATCACTTCGGTTTTCTTTTCATTACGCTATGATTATACCCTTAATCCAAGTCAAACAATGCTCTTCGAAGGAAGATAACATCTTTGCTATTTTTCAACGTGTACTCAGAATTTGAGCCATAGTTTAAAGTCAAATCAATCTTAACCCCCATGTACCCACCCTTACCACTCTTTAAAAAATCCAACGGTACATTGATGTAATAAGGAGTATTCGCAACTACTGCATTCTGTTCAACTTGCCTATCCGTACTTACTTCTCTTGTAACAAGTGGTAGCGTCTGACTTTCAATGACTTCCTCTTTATTATCAAACTGCATCAAGGTATAGGTAAGTATCGTTTTCTTATTCGTGAACACACTGTCATCTAGTAAGGTGAACAAAAGCCGTTTTGTCTGTTTTCCTTCTTTTACTTCTATTCCATTACCTATCGCATTTTCGGTATTACTGGTATCATAATCCACATACAGATAATCAACAATTCCATCCGAACTTGTCTTGTCTTCGTTATTAATGATAATCTTGGAAACAGCCGGAGTTGACCGATAGGCAGCTACGATAGTATTTACAAATAATTTGACCTCCATATCTGGCATTTCGCCAAATAAAGCAGCGGTTAACATATGTCCTGCACCCGAATAAGTAATATTGCCCTTACTGTAGATATAATATCCATTCCTTACATCATTCTTTTCATAAGCTTCTCTTGAGGTATTGTTTAAATCTGTTTTTAAGCAATACCATACAACAATATCCGGGTTTTCCATATCCAATTGAAAATACTGATGGTGCGTTGGTGCAACCATTACAGTTTCATCAATCGCATATGGATAAGAAGTAATCTGACCATCATTTACTTTGGTTACATATTTTGTCGTTAACTCTCTTAAATCAATTGGATTTGCTGAAGCAAAACGAAGTGCAGTCTGATCGGTATACCCATATAACTGCTTAAAAAAGACATTGCTGCCATTAGCAATTTGCTGTTTATTCGGAATATAAGGTAAGTCTTTATTTACAACAATATCTTCGATTGCCATCCCATCTCTTTTTAACATCATACCAAAGCGATCCATACCTAATATCTCTTTAAATGCACTTGTAGTTTTATGCGTTGAGGTAACAAAGGTAGTATCATGGGTAAAGAGAATGGTTTTCCTTTGATTTGCAAAATCCTTTATCTTATTCGTAGCGGTATCCCCTGATAAATCAGTACACATATCTGCAAAGCCAATAATCAACATATCATAACCACTGATATCAATAGCACTTGAATCTTGATTACAAAGCTCAACAAATCTTTCTACTGAAATCCTCTCAAAAGTAATCTGATAATCCTCTAAATCCTTTGTGTAGTAATAGAATAATCCGGTTGCTCTCGCTAGATTCGCATTATTATTTTTTTCAGAAAAGGTTAGGTCATCTATCGTGACATTACCGACAAAGGAATTAATAATCTTTTTCTTTAAGCCCTCTACTCCTATTTCCTTAGTTTCTTCCTCTGTATGAAAGCTATCTGCTCCCGATTTATTAATATCTTCCTCCGTCGGCAGTGCTATACTAAGACGATTCTTGCTATATAATTGCAGTATCTTTAACTCCACCTTTTTTTCGTTCGTATTCTTTATAGCCGCCATACCTGTGATATCTCTTCGTATCCCAGAGTATGACAAATCACTTTCTAAACGCTCAATGCTAAGCTTCCAAGGTAATACTCCCTGAAACGTGGAGACATCAAGACTTAACACATAACTTGTGTTTTCCTTTAATGCGTTTGCCTTAACTAATCTATTATCCTCCTTGCTGATAATATTTTCGATCTGCTGACGTTCGATTGCCGGATCAAAATATCCGTCTGAATTTAAATCCAGATAGAATGAAAGTCCGTATCGTTCCCCCACACTCATATCCCGTATTATAAATTCATAAGTTAACGTTTTATTTGTTCTATCTGCACCATTTACATAAATCTCTGCGTCGCTGATAATATCTCCTTGCTCCGCTTTTGTTATCTTATCCTTGTATGTAATCGGTTGTTTACTCATAGCTATTGTAATAAAGTTCTTTCGTAATTTTGCTTCAAAGGCAGTGACACTGACCTTATCTTCCAGGAAAAGTGAAAGATTATATCTTGAATCCTTCTTAAGGGTATCTACAAGCTGATACATAAAAGAGGCTGTGTCCACTGTCGTTTTATTTACTTCATTTATATTGCTGAAAAAAGCATCCTGCAGAATAATTGGATAACCAGCTCTTGCATAGGAAAGAAGCTCTTCTTTACGTCTCTTCGTAATATCGTTACCGGCAAGATGAACAGGAAATGGGTTATCCTTTACGGTGGTGTCCCAACTCACCAAATTATGCCCCTCCGCCACCTGTTTTAACATAACCAAGTCCCCTACATGCATGTATATTAAATTACGCATGGTGGTATCACGAAAAGAAGCTTGCCCTAACGCAGCATCACGCAACCCAAGATAAATCAGGTCATAAGTACCATTCAAATCTTCTACTTTTCCAATAAATTCTTTGGTGGTTTGCTTATCAACAATAACTTGATGTTTAAAACCAGGTAATAGACCATAAATATAACTTTCCCATTGCAAGTCCGATTTAAAATCGTTACATGGTTCTATCTCTAATATCCTAATATCACGGTCAAACTCTCTCCCTATCGTATTGCGAACCAATAGAAACTGTACAATCTGGGCTGGGGTTAAGGTCTTTGTTTTCTTTTGCTCTATTGACAGCGTCGGGAAAAAGTAATCAAAAGCTTCTTTCGTGTGAGTTTCATAAGAGACACTCGCTGTTGTAAAGCTCATATTAAGGCTAGTATCCCCATTGTATATATAGGTATTATCCTCTACTTCCGTATTGTTACCACCAAAATCATTCCATCGATAACCAAGCTCGTTTAGATCTTCCAAAAGATGATTCACATTATGGTCATAGTTAACAAGATGATAAGGATATAAGGTGTCTGCTGCCCAGAAGAGGGTCGGGTAAGGGTCACCATCAAAATCCTTTTTGGCTCCATTTGGAATAATCAACTCATTAAATTTGCCTGTCGTCATTCCATCGTCTCTGGTAGTTGTTGTTATCATTCCCGTTTTAAAATAAAGCTCGTATAAATCATATGTATCCATTTGGCGTAGCATTAATCCTAATTTGTATGCATTGTTGCTGCTTCCCTGTACATTATTTACCAGATAGGTTGTCTTTTGATCCTTCATTTTCTTCTCTATGGTGACAGGTTCTGTAGTTATATTACTGGTTAGACTACTGGTATCATAGATAACCGGGCAGGAGTATTCTCCTTCTGGCAAATCCACTCCCAGTTTCTTTTTTAGTATCCGAACAACTGCCTCCCAAGAGAAATCCCTACCTGGGGATAAAAACCTTATCTGATTATTATATTCCAAATTATCTGGTAACACTTCACCATAGGAAAACATGTCGTTTCTTCGATATTCTATACTATTCCACATATGAATAAAGCCATAACCATTGTGGTTCTTATCTGTGATATAGATTAAATCTGCTCTATCGATCAAGGATAGATTATTATTGATTTGAGCTGCTGTTACTGTAATAACTTTAATATGGTAATCTGGTATCTGTTCCTCAGTTAATAATAGGCATTGCTTTAAAAAGACATTACGATTCGTATAGGTATATACATAAGCCTGATATAATTCGCTCTTTTTCGTTGTGAATACCTTATCCGCATTGTGATTCGTGGTTTCAGAGTGAGTAATTCCATTTTCATAACCAACCCATAGATAATCTCCTAAGCCATTCTCAACTTTTTGATAATTTGCTGTAAGAATTTTTCCGGCCTTATCGTAAGTTACATCGACTTGCTTATAGTCACCCTTTCCTTTCCCAACTCTTTCATAATATCCATATTGATCTTTCGTATAATGTGATGGTTTTGCAATCTCTATCATATCTTTGGATGGAAAAAAGGTTTCTACATTCTGGCCAACCCCAGTAATAGCATTCGTTGACCCTATTGTTCCGCCAAAAGGCCCGAAACCTACTCTTTTTATATTCACTGGTTCCTGTCCACCAATAAGATAGCCTATTTCTGCATACCCTTCATAGGGGACAATCTCAAGTATTATAAAAGGATTGTCTTCTGCTCCGAGCGGGCTATCCGAATTCCTTACCGGTATCTCAATTTTCCCATCGTCTGAAACAACCGCGGCAGTACTCTTCTTCTCTTTTCCAAACCTGCTGCCAAGGAATAGGACAGCAATGATTCCTATGAGAATGCTGACAATTAGTATTTTATTTTTCACCTTCTTCCCTCCTTTCTTAATTAAGATATCTGACAGTTCGCTCTAATTACGATTGCGCATGCTTATGCTTGAAAAGCTGGAAAAGGTCCTACCATCAAGTTCTAATAATATCGAAACTGTCACAAGATTCTCCTTCTTGTTTGTAGCTGGAGACACCCATAGACTACTCACATAATTGGCTAACAAGGACGGAGTCCCTTTTAGTTCCTCTTCTACGATATGCTTTAGAGACTGTTGGAAACTGCTCTCGCCTACCTCCTCCTTCTTCACCTTGCGAAATCTTAATTGTTTATGTACCGTATCATGAATCACTGCATAATAATACTCTATCGCTCCACCCTTTGTTTCCTCCATAGCTTTCATCCCAAGTACAGGATATGCTACTCCATCTATTACTATATCGTTAACCCATTCATAGAAACTTGCTTTCATGAGAAGGTCGTCAATCTGATTGAGTGCAATCTGTGACTCCATCTGTAAGGAGGTTTCCATACTATTGGTACGATAGGTTCTAGTACTTACCATAAGAAAACCGGTCACTGCAAGAAGGACAAGAGAAGCTATCAGTAGTGAAACAATTACTTCAATTAGTGTTAATCCTCGATGATCTGATATCACATCATGCATCCTATCCCTCCTGCTTCAGATAATTTCGCCCAGTTTCCTTCACCAATAAGATTTTGCTTGTCTTTCTTCCAACTATTTTTATCTCAGATATTTCCCCTTTGATAGAACCAGAATCCTTCGTAAATTGAATGGTAAGCGGTTGCCCTTTCGTAACTACCTCCTCCATCCCGTCCTTGATATAACAAATAGTAAGTGCATCGCTGCCCAACTTAACTTTATCAAGTTCTATCTCTGTGGTAATCTCACCTTCTGTCACAGTACGATAAGTGATAGAGTAATAAGAATTATCATCTTTTACAACACGCAAGAATATGGAGTCCTTCACCATACCCATGGATTCCATCCGCGTTTTGTCAAGAATGACCGAGAGCTGTTTCGCACATTTGAAAGCATTGATATTATTCATATAATGAAACCCGAGTAAAGAAATACCTGCTACAATACCAATGATAATGACAGTCACAAGTACTTCTATTAGCGTAAATGCCTGATTCCCTATAATACTGTTTCCATGCAGGTTTCTTGTTCTTTTTCTTGTACCACACTTTGTTATGGTAATCATTGTACTTAGGCATCCTTTCCCACATTATATCGTTGTTATTTCATCATACTTCATTTTTTGATGTTAAATACTGTAGTAATTATTACCTATAAACTCTACTCAAGCTATAAAAAATCTTTCTTCTCTATTCCTTCTTCCAGTTCTTAAGTTCAATTAAAATAGTCTTTCCAAACGTTCCTGTTATGCCCTCCTCATTACTATAATCTTTAAAAAAGTAACGAAGCTGTTCGTCTTGTTCTATTAAATTCTTACTATATTCTAAATTAGCAGTAACATGCCCACCCGGTCCAAGGATTACATTACCTTTTGTTATAATCATCCCCGTAAATGTAGCGTTTTGTATTCTCACATCTCCAGAGGCTACTATGATCCCTTGATGGTCATAACCGGAAATAACGGTTTCACCAGAGCTATTGGTTACTAAGATGTAATCTGTTTTTGCTCCAACTGATTCTTTTTCATATACCTTATCTACTCCAAGCTCCCGTGCCATTTCCTCAATCCCAAGGATGCCCTTCCCATCATCTGATTTATAGTAGATTAAGCGCTCTGCTAAGGAATCTGTAACGGTTACTGTATTGTTGTTCTCATCAAGGCAACTGATTAGTCCATTATATTTACCACTATAGATGTCTTCATACCTTTCTAGATACTCATCTTTGGAATCAATCTGATATCCCAGTTCATCAGAACGGGCTTTATTCGATAGAGTACCAGTATCATAGGACAATACATTACCAGTATTTCTTATCCCTAAAAATTCACCACCCTTTTTAAGGCTCATACTTCCTAACTTCATTGAAGATGCAAGATTTTCTAACTTTGCTTGATTTTTCTCTATATATTTTGCAAAATAATCACTTGCAGCATTGGAGTTTCGAAAATTCAGATATAGGTATACCATGTGATGAGTAACCCCGCTAGAATTTTGGTACTGCACTACAATTGACTGGTAAGGCATACTAGAATCAAGATAATCTTCTAATAAAATTCCACCTTTTTTACCATTGACAGACATATCCACTCCAAACCCAGGTTTATTAAGCTTTAGGTTCCCATACTCTGTTTCTGTCATCGGATTATGTCCAATTCCAAGAATACAATCTCCTGGAACCAAATAAGCAATTTGATTTCCTTTGAAAGATATGGATTCACCTGACAATACTGGTGTCATTCCTCCAGCATCTGAAGTAAATCCATAGGTTTTCGGTATGGATAAGTAAGACTTACCAGCAATCCATACCTTAGACACCTCTCGCATATCAAGAGATGCTTCCGAAGCATTCACACTAATGGAGCTACTACCTCCCGGCGTTCCTTTTGTTTCCGTAAGTGTTGCATTATTAGTGTGGAATCCGTAGTAGGTACCCTTTAACATGACATTACCTTTTCTTGCATTCATCGTAAGGTCGTCCAAAACATAAACATTGGCGGATACGTCAAAATATGTTGTAGGTTCATATGTACTTGCAGTATAATCCATCGTATTCATCGTGATTAGGTTCTTTGCCCAAATGGAATTTTGAAACTCTCCATCATCTCCAATCAGAGGAGATACAATCATCTTTCCCCGATCGAGTACAGTAAGATTCCCTCTGCTAATAATTCGATTGGATTGTAAGCGTAACACTGCTTCGCTATTTTTAACGGTAATTCCCTCACCGGCATAAACATTTCCAAGTAGAATCGCCTCTCCGCTTTCCTCTTTTTTAAGAAAGCCATCTGCTATAATTCCATAATCCGTATAATAAATTCCGTTATAGTTAACTGCACCAATCAAGCGAATCGGATAGGTGGAAGTAATTCTTAAATCTGTAGTTATTATTGATTCAAATCCTTCTCCATTCTTATAGCAAAGGGATACCCCCTTAAGCGTAACCGAATAATCCGAGTAGTTACGAACCACTATAATATCTTCTGAATTTAGAAAAGTAACCTTATCCATCGTATTACTGATAAGATACCTTTGAAGAATTCCCAACTCTTTTAGTTTTGATTGATTTTCCTTGGTATCTTCTGCTAGTTCTTCATAAAGATTAGCTACGAATTTACGAAGCAATAGATTCGGTCGCTCTGATTCCGGTGTCACCGAATATTTTTGCAACATATAAGCATAGGCCTTCTGTAGACTATGTTCTGATAGCTCTTCTAATCCAATCTTTAATTCATCCACTGCACTTTCTGCAGTGTAGAAATTACCCTTTGTCTTAGCGTCCACTAATTTCATTCTATAATTTGTCATCGTTGCCGTTAGCAAAATGGTCGCCAAGATACCAAGAAATGTCATACATAGAAGAACAAGAATCAGCGAAGCTCCCTGCTGATTCCTTCTAAGTCTAAAACTGTGATTCTTATTTTTCCTACCTTTTCTTGACTGCACCCTATCCCCTCCGAGTATTTCAACTAATTTAAGTAGTATGCAACTGCTGTTTTATAACATTCTATAGAATATCCTAGTAGCTATACAGTATTTGATCTGCCAGTACCATACTATATAATTAATATATAACCTACCTTGTTGACTTAAGGATTCGCGCTTGTAGAACTTAAAGTGTATAATACTTCCTCGCTATCCTTTTCTAAAACCTGTATCGTAATCGAATAAATCCTCTCCTTTTCCTTCTCATACTCTACTAACGATGAAATGTTATTTTCATCTAAGAAAGGATAGGATTGAAACGATGTTAATGTCTTCGTTGTATCAAAATCATTTTTATAATAAAAATCTACCCAGGAAGAGCCTTCGACCGCCACCTTAATTTGCTCGGTAGGAAGAAATCGATTTTCTAAAGCTTGTTCTGCAATAAAAACTTTTAATTTATCACGTAGGGTCAGTAATGGGTCTATCTCAACCACTACACAATCTGATAGTTCCGAATACCATTCTCCTTGTATTAAGGGGATATGAAACAAGTAAATGCTATCTAACTGATCAAATGAAATCTCCGGAAAAAATCCAGTATAGCGTTTCTTATCTATGGTAGCGTCATCAAAAGAATCACGCAGTATCCCTATAGCATCATGAAAAGTGTACTCATAATAGCAGGTTACACTTTCTGCTTCTCCCTGTTTTTTAACTTGTATAATTGTGGTTCTCGATATCTTTTGCTTTATTTGCTCTTGCGCAATTGGATTAGGGAGAACTGGTGTAGCAACTGGTACTGGAGTTGGTAATCCATTCTTTTTGGCTTCCTCATTTAACTTACGATTCTCTTGTCCGATTCTCTCACATTCCTCCAGCCACTTTGTTTCAATATATTCTTTATGTCTCTCAAAAAACGTATGTACAACTCTTTGATCATACGTAATATTTTCCTTTATACCATAACTATCTGTCACTGTATCATATTGATACCCACCCTCCGGAGTAGTCACATATTGCACAGTAGCACCTAACGGATTGATTAATGCTGTTTTAGTATGATCTAGCTCTGTTAAATTAGGAGCCTTGAATTGGTTTTGCTCTACTAAAAACTCTCCCTCACTTATTTCGGAAGAATTTCCTTGGTATCCATTGGCATCATAGGAAATTCTAACGTCAAATACGGCACTTCCTTCTTTTACGCCTTTGATAAGATAATAATATTTTTTCCCAGCAAGGTTTTGCACTTCATAAGAACCATCGCCATTTTCATCACAAATTGTTAACTCATCAAGTTGTGAGGGGTTATTTCGTGATAAAACCTGGTAATCTTGATCCGTTTGTGAAAATCCAATACCAGATACTTGATTAACTAGATTTTCAGTTGGCACTATACAAAATTCTCTGCCATTGACCGCATGAAACTGAAATGCCACTTCTTCAAAGGAGTAAGCTTTGATACCCTCCATAATATTCTTCCCTAAAGTAGTCGCGTACTGTCGATACTTTGTCTTTTGATTTACTCTGGCAGAAAGAATCCATTGACTTAACAGAGGAATAAGAATAATCGCTAGAATTACCATGCTAACGATCACTTCCACCAGGGAAAATCCTCGATTGTTTTTTCTTAATTTTCTCATCTTATCCCCACTCTGAAGCATAAACTTATTATCTCAAAGAAGCTTATCATCTAGAAGAAGCTTATCATCTAGAAGAATCTAATCATCTTAAGGAATCTTATCATCTTAAGGAACCTTATCATATCAGAGAACCTTATCATCTAAAGGATCTTATCATCTCAAAGAACCTAATTCTCTCAAAGAATGTAATCATTCCAAAGAAAGCCTGTCCTCCTTGTGGCTTCTTCTTCGTTACTAGAAATAGTACCTATAGCTTACTAATAATTTATTCTTTATTAATTTCTTGGTAACATAGGTATCTCCGCTGTTCCAAATATATTGTCTGTTCCAATGGTAATTCCAGAAACTTCAGGTTTTTGATATTGGTTGTCAGTACCGCTCATTGCAAAGAGGTTAATCACCATCGTACCCGTTAGATTCCCCGTTGTTGCATCATAAGATGCTGTTATATTCTCAACATTCATGCGTTCCTCGTATTGATTGATATAATCCATGCATTCTTTGAAACCTTCATAGGTAGTGCGGTAAGTGATACTAAGGGGGCAACTAAGTACAGATACTCCTAACCCATCTGTGGAAGGTACCGCGGTAGAGTAGAAAATTTCTGTATCCACTCCAAAAGATACACTAGGAATTTCAAGTCCTGCATTCTGCTCAAGGTCAACAAGAAATATAAGGCTTTTCTCTGGTGTATTCCTTGGACCATACCTCTTTGTAATATTCTTTATATTTTCTAAGGACGTTTCTATATCCTTCTTATAGTCCTCCTTTTTTCTCTCAAGCACTGTAAGTTGGTCTACACGTTCACTTAAAATCTCATTTTCTCCTCTTATAGAGTCCGCTTGTTCCTCATATCTTAAATAACCAAACCGATAGCAGCCGAATATAATTAAAACAATGGCAAGAAGAATCAGTAATCGAATCTGTTTTTCTGAAATTTTATTCATTGGTGCTACCTCCTATTTTCACATTTTGGTAAATGCAAGTAACAGAAAATGTAATAACTTTCGTGCCAAATTCCTCGTTCGTCACTTCTGTAATACCTGCAATTTTTACATCTGCAATATAAGGTATCGTTTGAAGTTGTAATAATAGCTTGGCAGCAGATTCCTTAGAATCCGTGGTTATACTAGCAGTAATCCCTTCGGTCGTTGATGTGAAAGATTGAATGACAGCACTACTTGGGAGCTTGTCTTCTAGATAGTGAATTAAATCATTTAACTCTTCATTCGATCGATAGGTGGAAGCATCCATGATTTCTAATGCTTCTTCTGCCTCCTTTAAGGTATTTCTCTCTTGTAGCAATGGTTCCAATCCACTTAATAGAGCTATTTTTACTTCAAGTTCTTTCTTTATGCTTCGCTCTTTTTGATAATTTAGATAACCACTATTCACTAAAACACCGCCAGCTAATATAGCTGCCAGTAAGAGTCCCAAATAAAGTTTCCAGAACTCTCGCTTTTGTGCCAATTCTATGTAGTCTTTCGGAACAAAGTTAATCGCCCCATAGGAAGCACCAATACATCCGAGAAACGTTTCCATCTGTTCTGTAATAACCTCTTGATGAACATTCATAGATATCTCAGTTCCATAATAGACAACAGGAATCTGCAATTCTTTTTCTATAAACTCCTTGATCTTTGACTTTACAGCACCACCACCAAGCAGTGATATTTTTTTTATTTTCTCCTGCTTTTGGCTTTGCGACAATCTTGAAGTATAATACTCGAGGATACGCTCTACTTGATTAATAAATAAACTTAGTGTTTCAATTGCATGTTCCAACAAATCATCGCCATCTATATCAATATGATCAGGCTCCTTTTCTATGCCCTCACTATCGGTTGTCATGCTATAGAAAGGGATTACGGTAGCCGCTGCTTTACTTTGGTCAAAACGATAGCTATTAACATTCTGAAGCTGTTGATACAACACATTACCACCATAGGGAATCGTACGCTGTAACATAAGGATACCATTTTGCATGATAGTTACGAAAGAAACGTCCTCTTTTATCTGTAGCACAAATTCTGTGTCTGTGTTTGCTTTCTTCTTAAACCATTGATAACTCGAGTTACCGATAAAGTCTATCCCGATGATATTTAATCCCATTAATTCAGCAAGACTATAATAATGCTTAATTAAACTAGATGGTGCAGCATACGCCATCAAAGAGATTTCTTTTTTCTCTGGGTTCTTATTTAGGATTACATAGGTAACAATATATTCCTTGATATCTTTAGGAAAATACTCATTCGCCTGCGCAGCCATAACCGCAGCAATTCGATTTTCTTTCACTAACGGTATCGTTACTTCTCTTGTTAATATCTTATTGGACTGGATTGTAAAAATGATGTTCTTTTGTCGATATCCTTCCTTAGCCATTTGTTCTTTTACAAACTCTGCAAATCCATTTTTGTCCCGAATGTATCCGTCCTCAAACATTTTCTCCGGAGTTTCCCAAATCGAGGTTTGATATAGTTTGGGATGTTTCTTTTTGTGGTCTGTTTCACATACCTTAATAGAAGTATTTCCAATCTCAATGCATAGTACTTTACTCAAATCTAATCCCCTCCTGCAAGTCAAATTCAGTTCCACCCCGCCGTATACCACTCCAGTATTTTTGTTCCAAACCATGCAGCAGTAATAATACCAGCTGATAAATATGGTCCCATCGCAAGAACATGTTCTGCTTTACTAACTTTCATTCGTATTATATGAATTACCGAACCATACAAACAGCCAAAAAAGAATGCCACTAACGTAAGCTTCCATCCAAGGATTAGGCCTACTGCTGCCATTAATTTAATATCGCCCCCTCCTATTCCTCTCCCTCTCGTAATCAGAAAGAGAAACAGAAGAAAACCACTGACCAATAGAAAATCAAGTAAGATGGAAATAGAAATTCCCTCCACCACCTCACGAATTATTCCAAGTACAAACAAATAAACATTAATCCCAAACGGTATTTCAAAGGTTCTCCAATCTATTACACTAAGGACAAGTAGCCCTGAAATCATCAGGCAATATATGATGCTTTTGATAGGGTCCCCTACTAAAAAAAACGTCAACACCCACAAGCTTCCATTGAGAAGCTCTACCAGTGGGTATTGTATTGATACTCTTTCCTTGCAATATCTGCACTTACCTCCTAAGAAGAGATAGGAAAACACCGGCACTAAATCTCTTGCTTTTAGTGTGGTATTACACTTTCTACAGTGAGATCTGGAGATTACGATGTTTTCTCTTCTTGGAATTCGGTAGATGCAGACATTGAGAAAGCTACCGATGCTGATACCGTAGAGGAATATTAGGATGTAGGTTATCATCATTTACACCAACTATTCTTTTACTTATTGATAGCCACTACATTGATTCCATCTAATATTACAGTATCTGAACTATTTATTTTAAGTATAATTTTTATTTCATACTTCTTAGTCGTATCGCTAGGAGTTGGATAATTTCCTCCAAAAATCTCCATAATAATTTCTTTTAAATTCTTAATCTTATCGTCAACTCTACCTGGTATATCATTATTAGTTGCTACAATGATTGGTTCAATATTCCCAGTACCCTCTGTTTTATCAAAAGTAATTGTTACATTCCCAATTTCCTCGAGTTTCCCACCCTGCACTTCGAAGTCTGCTAACGCTATCTGAACTGATGATTTTATATTCGCAATATTATTATCATCCACATTTTCCCTTGCCGTCCCCACCCACTTCATAACCTGCGGAGCCAACGCAACTGCAATTATCGCAATAATTAAAACTACAACAATTAATTCTACCAAAGAAAATCCCTTATTATTCTTTCTCTTCTTACTTACCAACTTCATGGTAAATCCTCCTTCATTCTTTCTTCAATTTTCCGCTGTTCGTACATGAAGATTCCATTGTCCTTCTGTTCTTCGAACATGCTAAACATTCTTCTTTATCCCATTTTTTCTCTTATGTAATGCTCACTTCGTATGATCCCAGTCAATCACAAACTAGCCTTATTCTCATAAGTATAACGATTCCCTTTCCTTTAATTAACATCCCTTTAATTAATTTCTTTACTTCACCTCCACTTACTTTACTTCTCTTAAATTCACTTCTTAACCTCAATTTCCATCTCTCCCCTACAACTTATCAAGCCCTTGATACATGCTAACCATTGGCATATAAATCGCCATTACGATGACACCAATTATGACCGCCATCACAATGATGATAATTGGTTCTAAGGAAGTGGATAGTGATTGTGTGGCTATCTCCACTTCATCTTCGTAATACTCTGCTACCTTATCTAACATTCCTTCGATATTACCGGTTTCTTCTCCAATGCGTAGCATCTGTGAAACCATCAGGGGAAATAAACCGCTTGCGGCGATTGGAGCAGATAGGGAAACACCCCGTTCTGCCTCTTCTTTGGTTTTTTCAAGCACCTTTTGAAATAACACGTTAGTCATGGAACGTGATGTTATCTCCAATGCTTGTGTTACCGATATCCCCGATCCAATTAAGGTACTTAAGGTGCGTGCAAAGTTAGCGCTGGCACTCTTTACATGCAATCTACCAAGAATCGGTATCTTTAACTTTAGTTTACCAAATAATAACTTTCCCTCCTCCGATGTATTAAATACCTTCACACCCACCACTACAATAAGTATAATAAAAGCTATGAAATACCAGCGAAAACGGATCATATCACTAAGCTTCATAACAAACTTTGTAATAAAAGGAAGCTCACTTCCCATCTCCGTAAACATCTTTGCAAATTGAGGTACAACAACCACGGACATGATAATTAATACTGCGGTTGCCACGAACAATAGCATTACTGGATATATCATAGCTTTTTTCATCAGTGCTTTTAATTTAGCTGTTTTTTCGAATTGTAAGGCCATTCGCCCGAAAGCTTTATCAAGACTGCCTGAGGCTTCACCAGCCTCTACCATATTGACTAATAGCGACGGGAATACTTTTGGAGATTTTCTCATCGCCTCTGCCAAAGTTTCTCCCCGTTCCACAGACTGTTTTGTTTCCTTAATGGCACTTTGAAATATCTTGTTTCCTGTCTGTGTCGATAGCATATCTAAGGCATTCACAACCGTTACACCGGCATTTAAAATACTTTGAAACTGCCTGCAAAATACGGATAGTTCCCTTACCTTTACCGGGCTCCCGATAGTGATATTGATATCTTTATTTAAAAGGTTTAACTCTGTTACTGTGATTGGAATAAGTCCTTCTCCTCGAAGAGATACACGAACCTTTGTCTCATCTGAGGCTTCCAGTTTCCCCTTTTTTTCTTTCCCTTCTTTAGTAATAGCAACATAAGAGAATTCTGACATTCTTATCCTCCTTAGTGTTATTAAACTACAACACTGATTAATATAAAGAACTTCAAAAAACTACTCGAGGTTCTTTATTAACCCTGACTCTTTAATATTTAAAATAGTCAATCAATAATTACGTATAACTAAAATAATAGCGAGTAATTAAGGATACTATTATTTAAATTGATAGGAGTCCTATTATTCAAATCAGTAATAAATCTCTACCATCACATATTATTCGATAGCCCCTACCTTACTAATGGATATGAATTCGCTACTAAGATCCATGGTAATCTTCTACTAAAACACTAAATCAATAAATTCCCACTTCTTAAAATAACTTTCTCTCCAGCGCCCTTGGATCTAACGCATAACGGATTGCATGTTCTGCATCAACTTTTCGGTGCAAATAAAGATCATATATTGCATCGTCCATTGTTTGCATCCCATATTTTTTATTTGTCTGTATCATAGAATCAATCTGGTGTGTTTTTGCTTCACGAATCAAATTCTTTATCGAAGAATTGGCATGCATGACCTCAAAGGCCGCAACTCTCCCTGTCTGTTCCTGATTCGGAATTAATTGCTGTGATATTACCGATTCCAGTACCGAGGCTAGCTGAATTCTTATCTGCTGTTGTTGGTGTGGCGAAAATACATCGATAATACGATCGATGGTATTTGCTGCACCTGTCGTGTGTAATGTGGAAAATACAAGATGTCCTGTTTCTGCCGCAGTGATAGCGATTGAGATGGTATCTAAATCTCTCATCTCACCAACTAAAATTACGTCAGGATCTTCTCTGAGAGCAGCTCGTAATGCTTGTGCATAACCTGTGGTATCAAGACCAATTTCTCGTTGATTCACAACTGCTTTTTTATGATTATGTAGATATTCGATAGGGTCTTCTAGAGTTATGATGTGTGTATTATAAGATGAATTGATAATATCGATTAAGGATGCTAACGTGGTTGATTTACCGCTCCCGGTTGGTCCAGTCACTAATATTAGCCCTCTCTTTTTTTCCGTGAGTTCAATCACCGAACTTGGAATACCTAATTCTTCTGCACTGGGAATGATAGTTCCTACCAGACGTATTACCAAAGCATAGGAGCCTCTCTGCCGAAAGATATTAACACGAAATCTCCCAACACCAGGCATTGCATAAGCGAAATCAACTTCCCCCTTCTCCTCCATCACTTGCCTTACTCGTTCATTAAGGAGCGGTTTTACTAAATTTTCAGTGTCAATCGGCTGCATCCGCGGATAGTCTAAATTTCTTAGTTCCCCATGCACCCGTATCTTAGGTGGTATTCCTACGGTAATATGTAAATCAGAGGCACCTTTGTCCTTGGATTGTCGTAACAATTCATCAATGGTTACCATGGTTATCATCACCTCTCAATTGATAAACTAATCTATGTAAACTTATTTACTAGGAATCCTCGTCATTGCTATAAGCAATCCGCCTCATCTCCTCAAGTGAAGTGACACCTTCAAGAACCAAGTGTTTTACACTTTGCTTTAAAGTACACATCCCTTCTTTTTGCGCTTCCTCCTGTAATTCCTTTGCAGTACAGTTTTTCGATATCATTGCCTTAATACGACTTGATATTGGCATGATTTCATAAACGCCTATTCGTCCTAAATAACCAGTTTCGTTACAGCTTGGACAACCACATGATTCAAAAACAGAAAACTTCTCCCCTTCTTTTTGTTCCAGAAGTTGATAATCTGTTGAGGATAGATTCCTTAGGCGTTTACATTTGCATAAGCGTCTCACTAAACGTTGTGCAATTACGCCAATCGTTGCATCTGCTAGCAGATATGGTTCGATGCCCATATCAACAAGTCGTGTAATCGAGCTTGCCGCAGAGTTTGTATGTAAGGTACTAACTACGAGGTGCCCTGTTATGGAAGCTGTCACTGCTATCGAGGCTGTTTCTTGATCCCTGATTTCTCCAATCATAATAATATCCGGATCTTGTCTTAAAATTGACCTCAATGCACTTGCAAAGGTTAAATCAGCCTTTGTGTTTACTTGTACTTGATTTATACCATTTATGTTCGCCTCAACAGGATCCTCTACTGTGATAATGTTTACATCTTCTTTATTGAGCTCGCTAAGAGCTGTATAAAGCGTGGTTGATTTACCGCTTCCGGTCGGTCCGGTCACGAGAAGCATTCCGTGAGGGTTTTCCAGTAGCTTATTAAACTTATGTAACTCATCTTTGGTAAATCCAAGATGACTCTTGTCCCTTGTAAGGGCGTTCTTAGCAGTCAAACGCATTACTATTTTTTCTCCATAAACGGTTGGCAGAATAGAAACTCTGATATCATATTCCACCTTATCTACATCCTGCGTAATACGTCCATCCTGAGGTTTACGCTTTTCTGAAATATCCATTCCTCCAATAATTTTTATCCTTGCTATTATTGCTGATAACATGGTATCTGGATATTCCCCCACTTCCTGAAGGGCTCCATCCACTCGGTAACGTACCCGAATATGCCCCTCCAGTGGTTCAATATGTATATCACTGGCTCGCTGTCTTACCGCTTGTTCAATGATTGTTCTGACTAATATAACAATCGGTGCATTATTAACACTGGTATTTAACTCATTCTCTAGTTCTTTATACAGGCTTTCTTTTTCTTTTGTAAATTGTTTCGCGACAGCCTGTACCTCTGCATTGCCATAATAGCGGTCAATTGCAGCCATAATCTCCTGATTCGTCGCAATAACCGGGATAATCTGGGTATTGGTAACAATCGATAAATCATCGATTGCTATCATATCCAAAGGATTCTCCATCGCAACCAACAGCTTCGTGACACTGCCCTCTGCGAATGCAAAGGGCAGCATTACATACTTTTTTAAAATGGATGGCTCGGTTATAAGGTTTAATACCTCTTCTTTTATACGAATCGAAGCTAATTCAATTCGTTCCAAACCTAACTGCTTTACCAGGGCATTTGCTATCTCACTCTCCGTGGTAAAACCCATGTCTACTAAAATGGTCCCTAACTTCTTTTGTTCCTTTTTCTGACGTTCCAAGGCTTTTTCAAGCTGTTTGTTGTTAATGATTCCCTCCTCCATTAACAAATCTCCTAAACGTCTTTTTCGGTGTAGTAACCCTTGTGTTGTAGTATGCTTTACCAAAGCTATCCTTCCCCATCTAACTTAAGGTAGACCTCTGCTTATTTATTGCTTCCTTTCTTGCCTTAAGGATAATATTTCGAATATTAACTGCGTCATCCACGTTCATATCTGGTACTCCCTCTAAGGGATATGTCATATTCATTGCCTCATACTTACTTTTTCCCATCGTATGATAAGGAAGTACATCTAAGGCTTTTAAGGACGTTAATTCTGCTAAAAACTCTCCTAATTGTCTTAATTCTGCAGGCTCATCGGTTAGCCCTGGTACTGCGACAAATCGTATCCATAATGTAACCTTTTGCTCTGACAGAAATCGTGCAAACTCTAAGATGTTAGAATTCTCATGTCCTGTTAACTCTTTATGCTTTATAGAATCTATCTGTTTTATATCTAACATAACTAAGTCTGTTACTTTTAATAACGGTTGAAACTTTTCCTTATCCGCTGGTCGAAATGTAATCCCTGATGTATCAAGACAGGTATGAATTCCCTTTTTCTTCGCCGCTTCAAACAATTCAGTAACAAACTCTAGCTGTAGTAAAGGCTCTCCACCTGTGACTGTAATCCCGCCGCCTTTTAAAAATTCCTTGTAAGAATCATATTCCTTTAGAATATCATCTACTGAACGAAGTGTACCTCCATTTACTTCCCAAGTATCCGGGTTATGACAGTACTTACACCTCATCGGACATCCCTGCAAAAATACGACAAAACGTATTCCTGGTCCGTCTACTGTTCCAAATGATTCTGTTGAATGGACTTTTCCTAACATACTTCCTCCGTTTCTTCCGGTGTGGATAGGAGCTTTTTCGCTCCGTAGAAATTCATAGGTTGCAATCAATACCTTTGAATTTCTTGTCACACTTCCTTGGTACAAAATCTGTCAGTCCAATCCCATAAGATTCGCCAGCAAAAAAAACTAAATCACTGGTCGAAACGCATTTTACAAGGAAATTACAACACAAACCAAGAAAATGCAAGGCAATATTACTCCTTTTTTATGCAAAACTAGTAATATTGGACTAGCTATAATATACCAAATATTGGAATTCAAGTCAATGACTAAATATACATCTCATCGCTATTTTTCGAGTTAAAACGCCTCTCCATAATTTTAACTTTTCTATATAACACCATATAATAGAAACAATAGGAGCCCACTACCACCATGCCTAAGTTGAGCCAGCAAGCTGTCTCACTTGTCATGAATAAAACGGTAGCAAACTCCTATCGACTTCACTTCATATTTTATTTTCCTAAAAGTGATTGGAGTTCACTTTTACTCACAAAATAATTACTTACATAGACTGATGAAATGTTCTTGAGATAACATCATCCTGCTGCTCTTTTGTAAGTTTTGTAAAGTTTACTGCATAACCAGAAACACGTACTGTTAGCTGTGGGTAATTTTCTGGATGAGCCTGTGCATCTAATAAAGTTTCTTTTGTGAACACATTAACATTTAAGTGATGGCCACCTTTTTCAACATAACCATCTAATAAAGATACTAAGTTTTCTACCTGTTGATTCGACATACTAACCTCCTTCTGCCACATGTCGGCACACCTTAGAGCGATATACCGTTATATAGTATATAAATATAAAAATCTATGATAAAATCCAAAAGGACTTAACTTTAGATTATCTTGGTATGCTGTTTTTAACTAATCTTAGTCTTATGCTATGGAATTTTTTATAACTAAGATAATAGAAAAACAACAAATTTTCTAACTTATTTTTCTAGGACCCTTCTTACATGTCATCAAAACCTTTATGCAATGTCGGAACCTGGCATGCAACGTTGCCACCCCTACAATCTGCACTGATGGACTTCTTATCTATCCGGTCCGCTGCCATAAAATTAGAATCCTCTACTGTTATATTCATATGCCCGCCACCGCCTTCGACAAATTGGTCAAGCATAGCAACCAGTTCATTAATTCTTTCTTGTTCAGTCATATCGGACCCATCCTTTCTTAGTCGTCAGCCATAAGATCTAAGTCTAAGTCTCCAGCAAATAATACATCATTCTTACCCAATGCTCCTGGTACAATGGAGAAGGTATTGGAAATACCATCCTGAGCATCGCGGAATGGAAGTTTTGCAACAGATGCAAGTGAGGCTGCTGCACCATGAGTATCACGGCGATGCATTGGATTAGCACCAGGTGCTAAAGGCTCACCTTTCTTACGTCCGTCTGGAGTATTACCAGTCTTCTTACCATAAACTACATTAGAAGTAATAGTTAAAATTGACATAGTTGGGTATCCATCACGATAAGTGTGGTGTTTACGAATCATATTCATGAAGTCGTGAACTAATTGTACCGCGATATCGTCAACACGGTCATCATTGTTACCGTACTTTGGATAATCCCCTTCGATTTCGTAATCTGTTACAATGCCATTCTCATCACGAATTACTTTTACTTTAGCATACTTAATTGCGCTTAGAGAGTCTGCTACAACAGAAAGTCCAGCAATACCAGTTGCAAAGTAACGCTTTACATCACGGTCATGAAGTGCCATCTGAATTCTCTCATAGCTGTATTTGTCATGCATGTAGTGGATTACATTTAATGTATTCACATAAAGCTCTGCAAGCCACTCCATCATATCTTTGTATTTTGCCATAACATCATCATAATTTAGGTACTCACCCTCAACTGGACGGTATTTTGGTCCTACCTGAATCTTAAGGACTTCATCCACACCACCATTGATAGCGTAAAGAAGACATTTTGCAAGATTTGCACGAGCTCCAAAGAACTGCATCTCTTTACCAATTCTCATAGAGGATACACAACAAGCGATTGCATAATCATCACCATGAGTTGGACGCATGATATCGTCATTTTCATACTGAATGGAGGATGACTTAATTGACATCTTCGCACAGTATTCCTTAAAATATCTTGGAAGTCTAGTAGACCATAGCACTGTCATGTTTGGTTCTGGAGCAGTACCAAGGTTATCAAGAGTATGAAGGTAACGGAAGGAAGTCTTTGTTACCATATGACGTCCATCAGTCCCAATACCTGCGATACTCTCTGTTACCCAAGTAGGGTCACCGGAGAATAGGGCATTGTATTCAGGTGTTCTTGCAAACTTCACAAGACGAAGTTTCATAATAAAATGATCGATATATTCTTGTGCTTGTTTTTCTGTAATAACACCATTGTCTAAATCTCTCTGGATATAAATGTCAAGGAAGGTAGATGTACGGCCTAAGCTCATAGCCGCACCGTTTTGCTCCTTAACCGCTGCAAGATATCCGAAATAGAGCCACTGAATTGCTTCTTTTGCATTGGTAGCTGGCTTAGTAATATCATATCCATAGATTGAACCTAGCTTCGCTAGTTCCTTTAATGCACGAATTTGCTCTGCTAATTCTTCTCTTAAACGTATATTCTTACTTGTCATTCTCTTTAGAGATGTTGCAAGTTGTTCTTTTTTGTCTTCTATAAGGAAATCTGTACCATAAAGTGCTACTCTACGGTAATCTCCAATAATTCTACCTCTACCATAGGCATCTGGCAAACCAGTAATGATTGCTGATTTTCTGGCGAGTTTCATTTCATCCGTGTACGCATCAAATACACCTTGATTATGTGTCTTACGGTAATCCGTAAAAATACGCACTACCTCATCATCTACCTCGTATCCATTTTCATGGCATGCATTCTGTGCCATACGAATACCGCCAAATACATGTAGGGATCTCTTAAAAGGTTTATCGGTTTGAAAACCAACAATTGTTTCAAGATCTTTATCTAAATAACCAGGACCGTGAGAAACGATAGTAGATACTACTTTAGTATCCATATCAAGGACTCCGCCCTTTTCTAATTCTTTCTTAGAAAGCTCCATAACCTGAGCCCAAAGTTTATTGGTGGCTTCGGTTGGTCCTGCTAAAAAGGATTCATCACCATCATACATTGTATAATTGTTCTGGATAAAATCTCGAACATTTACTGTGGTGCACCATCTTCCTTGCTTAAAACCTTCCCATTCCTGTTTCATAACTGAAGTCATCATTATCCTCCTTACGCTGTTGCAGCTGTGTGGAATGAACTCGGGAGCAAGCTTATTATTACGAAAAGCTTGACCAGTAAACCACAACATATTGATGAGTTGTTAAAAAATAGACAATATATTGTAAAAAAATCTATTCCAAGTTCTTAGCATCATTATATAAGAAATAGCAATGATTATCAATATTGAAAATTATAGAAAATAGAATACATTTATTCTATTAGATTATACTAATATACCAAAAACGAATATTTAGTCACAAAAATGATAACTCTTTTGGGTTGAGTACTGTATTTTCCTGTGCTATAATAGTCGTGTTTGAGATCTATTGACCCATATTGTTGTATTTTATAGTAATACCCTAATTGGTAGTCAAAACAGAGGTTGAGTTGACCTCTCTTATCAAAATAAAAATGTAATAGGATAAATAAAGAAGGGACGGTACCACATGAAAGTCGGATTTGACAATCAAAAGTATTTAAAGATGCAATCGGAGCATATACGGGAAAGAATCAGTAAGTTTGATAACAAACTTTATCTAGAGTTTGGAGGTAAATTATTTGATGATTATCACGCATCCCGTGTATTACCAGGATTTGAACCAGATAGTAAATTAAAGATGCTTCTGGAACTAAAAGATCAAGCGGAGATTGTAATCGTAATTAGTGCCATTGATATAGAAAAGAGTAAAGTTCGTGGGGATTTAGGAATTACTTACGATTTGGATGTACTCCGACTTATCGATGCTTTCCAGAGTAAGGGGTTATATGTTGGTAGTGTTACTATCACCCAGTATTCAGGTCAAAGCAGTGCTGATCTTTTTAAATCAAAACTAGAAGCATTAGGAGTGAAAGTATACCTTCATTATATTATTCCAGGTTATCCAAATAATATCTCATTGATTTTAAGTGACGATGGTTATGGAAAAAATGAATTTATCCAAACTAGCAGACCACTTGTTGTAATTACTGCTCCTGGCCCTGGTAGCGGTAAAATGGCAACTTGTCTTTCTCAGCTCTATCATGAGCATAAACGTGGCGTACGCGCAGGTTACGCTAAATTCGAGACTTTCCCAATTTGGAATCTTTCTTTAAAGCATCCAGTGAATGTAGCTTATGAAGCAGCAACTGCTGATCTTAATGATGTTAATATGATTGATCCGTTCCATCTGGAAGCCTATGGTGTAACAACGGTTAATTACAATCGAGATGTTGAGATCTTCCCAGTACTAAAAGCAATTTTCTTAAGGATTGATGAACATTGTCCATACAAATCACCAACCGACATGGGAGTTAATATGGCTGGGAATTGTATCATAGACGATCAGGCCTGTCGAGATGCCTCCAAACAAGAAATTCTGCGAAGATACTACCAGACACTCTGCAATGTTATAACAGGTGTAAGTGATAGTGATGAAGTATATAAGCTGGAGCTTCTCCTAAATCAGGTAGGTGTATCCGTAGAGGATCGTCCTGTTATAAAAGCTGCAAATGACTTAGCAGACCTTCGTAAATCTCCAGCAGTTGCTATGCAATTAGCAGACGGAAGCATAATTACCGGTAAAACAAGTGAATTACTAGGCGCATCAGCAGCTGTGTTATTAAATGCGTTAAAAGCTCTTGCTGGAATTCCTCATAAGACTCATGTCATCTCACCACTTGCTATCGGACCTATACAGCAATTAAAAACTCAGTATCTCGGAAGTTCTAATCCAAGACTTCATACGGATGAAGTCCTGATTGCTCTTTCCATCAGTGCGAAAGAAGATGAGTATGCCAGAAAGGCAATGGAACAGCTTCCACAATTAAAAGGTTGTGAAGTTCATACCAGCGTTATTTTATCTGAGGTTGACCGAAAAGTATTTAAAAAGCTAGGTGTGCACTTAACCTCTGAACCAACCTACGAGAATAATAAACTATTCCATTAAATTAAGCTATTAACAAAAGTCCACAATAACTTTTTTAAAAGAACAACCATACCTCCGTTTCTAATGCTCAGAACATTAGTTTCAGAACACTCAACTAATGTTCTGGGCACTTTTATGTTTCTTAACTCCATTCTCTACTTCTTCTGCTTCTTTTCTACATCTTTTTCTATTCTTTTTCTATTCTTTTTCTGCTTCTTCTCTACTTCTTTCTCTATTCTTTTTCTATTCTTTCTCTATTCTTTCTCTATTCTTTCTCTATTCTTTCTCTATTCTTTCTTTATTCTTTCTCTGTTCTTTCTTTATTCTTTCTCTGTTCTTTCTTTATTCTTTCTCTGTTCTTTTTCTATTCTTTCTTCATCTTTCTTTATTCTTTCTCTTCATTTCCACTTCTTTCGTATTAATTCTATGAATAATCTTTTTAGCTATTTTAATTGATGATCTATTTTATAATCTTTTCTTCTCACTAGTTCCTATTCTTCTATATTTTATCAATTTTTTTCTATTCATTTCATAGCTTTTGATCAATTTTTTTATTTTTTATGTCATATTTTCATAATATAGTGAAAAACTAATACTATATCGTATTTTAGTTTAATATAAAAATAAAGCAACATTATAAATTTTACACAGATTTTACAAATACACCTATTTCATTTTACATTTATCTTCTATCCTAAAAAGGCAATTGGTCTAGGAAGACAAATGATAACTTGATAAAAAGGAGAATCCCTATGGATATTTTTTCGTTATTTACCCTGTTAGGAGGATTAGCATTTTTTCTTTACGGAATGAATGTTATGGGCGCAGGTTTGGATAAGGTGGCTGGCGGTCGATTAGAACGACTATTAGAAAAATTAACCTCAAATCCAATTAAATCGGTGGCACTTGGTGCTCTTGTTACAGCTGTCATTCAATCTTCTTCTGCTACTACTGTTATGGTAGTTGGATTTGTAAACTCTGGTATCATGAAATTAAGACAAGCAATCGGCATCATTATGGGTGCTAATCTTGGTACCACTGCGACTGCGTGGATTCTAAGCCTTTCCGGATTAGAAGGTGACAGTTTTCTCGTAAAAATCTTAAAGCCTTCTTCTTTTGCGCCAATTCTTGCGTTCATTGGAATTATCTTAGTTATGGCTGCAAAGAAAGATAAGAAAAAAGATGTCGGAAGCATCCTAATTGGATTTGCCATCCTTATGTTTGGTATGGATACAATGAGCGGTGCTGTGAAACCTTTAGCAGATATCCCAGAGTTCAGAAATATTCTTACGATGTTTTCAAATCCAGTCCTTGGCGTATTAACAGGTGCAATCTTAACAGCAGTCATCCAAAGTTCCTCTGCTTCAGTAGGTATCCTACAGGCACTTTCTATGACTGGTGGTATCACATTTGGCTCAGCTATCCCAATTATCATGGGTCAGAATATAGGAACTTGTATAACTGCATTAATTTCTAGTATCGGTGCCAACAAGAATGCAAAACGTGCTGCATTAGTTCACCTTTACTTTAACATGATTGGTACAATCATATTCTTATTAATTTTTTACACGATTCAATATACCATAGGATTTCCGTTTATTAATGATTCCGTAGATGCTGTTTCTATCGCTGCGGTTCATACAACCTTTAACTTATTAGCTACTGCATTATTACTTCCATTTACAAGAGGCCTTGAGAAACTGGCTTGTATTACAATAAAGGATGGTGAGGATTCTAAGGTTTCAGAAGATAAAATCACCGGAATTGACGAGCGTTTTCTAGCATCCCCAGGTTATGCAGTAGATCAGTGTAGTGAAGCCACCAAACAAATGGCTGAGTTATCAAAAGAAACAATCTTAACTTCTATTCGTCTGCTTACAGAATTTGATGATAAAGTAGGCGCATCCATTATGGTAAATGAAGATAAGGTTGATAAATATGAGGACATGCTTGGGACCTACCTTGTTAAATTAAGTACCAAGAATTTGTCAATCACTGATAGTAACTCAGTTTCTATGTATTTGCACAGCATTGGTGATCTAGAACGTATCAGTGACCATGCAGTTAATCTATTAGATCTTGCTAAGGAGATTCATCAAAAATCGATTAACTTCTCGAAAGAAGCACAAGATGGACTAGATGTTATGACAAGCGCTGTAACCGATATATTAAATATGACAATAAAAGCATTTGTTACTGATGACTTAGAATTAGCAAAAAGAATCGAACCACTGGAAGAAGTAATTGACCACTTAAGAAAAGAGTTAAAAGATCGACATATTAAACGATTACAAAAAGGACAGTGCACAACAGAACTTGGTTTTGTCTATACTGATATTTTAACAAACTATGAACGTGTGTCGGATCACTGTTCTAACATTGCTGTAAGCATGCTACAGTTAAGTGAAAACAGCTTTGATACTCATGAATATCTTCATGATGTAAAATACACTGGTGATCGTTCTTTTACAGAACAATTTGAAGCAAATAAGAAAAAATATGCTCTACCAGAGATAACTAACGAGTAGTGTCATTATTTTTTCTCCTGATGATACAGAAATATCAAAATGATTAACAGCATCACAAGATAAATCAACAAGCTTTCTTGCAAATGTAAGACAAGAAAAACACGCATTGCGGAGTTTATATTGTATAAACAAGAAAAAGCTCGCTTTGCGAACCTTTCCTTGTCATGAATAAAAAAGTAAGGTGCTATTAGTTAAGCAGCACCTTACTTTTTTTCTACTTTATTCTGCGATGGGAACTCTATGGTAACCGTTGTTCCTATCATTACTTCACTTTTTAATGTAATCTTAGCACCGTGCTTCGCTACGATATGTTTTACAATCGCAAGTCCAAGTCCGGTACCACCAGTTTGCTTGGAACGACTTTTATCCACACGATAAAAACGTTCAAATACTCGTGCAAAATGCTCCTTGGGAATCCCTATACCAGTATCCTCTACTGTAAGTATCACATTCTCATCCTTTGAATAGAGAACAACCTTTACAATACCACCCTTTTTATTATATCGAATTGCATTATCACAAAGATTTGTGATTAACTCCTCCATCATATTTTTATTCGCATAAAGCATTACTTTATTTCCAATTAGTTTTAACTCTACCTCATGATTTTTTGCAGTTATTTTCAAAGTATCCGTGCAATTTTTAGCTATCTCATATAAATCTAACTCTTCCTTCTTTACCTCTTCTTCTGCAATATCAAGTTCAGATAATTCAATGATATCATTGATAAGATGAAGTAACCTTGTTGCATTCTTCCTTATTTCTTTTGCAAATCGTATCGTATCCCCTTGCGAGGCTATCCCTTCCTCAATCAGCTCAGAATATCCAGTAATCGCGGTTAATGGAGTCTTTAACTCATGAGATACATTTGCAGTAAATTCCTGACGAATTTTTTCACTGTGTTCCAAATCTCTTAGCTGCTTATGTATATTACTATGCTGATCCTTAATCATCGTAGCAAATGGAATCAACTCCTCATAAGGAACTATCTCTTCAAACTCCGTAATAAGTGACAATTCTTGTGCCATATTCTCGATTGGACGAACAATTCGCTTTGTAAGATATTTCGCTAATAACGAGCAAATAAGCAATAATAGGATTGCAACCACTATGATAATTGGAAGAGCTTCATAAAATAAAGCAAGCATACCATTCGCTTCTTTGGCAACACGTAAAACATAATTATTTCCTATTTGCTTCGCATAGTAATAGGTGTTCTGTCCTATCGTATTGGATACTCGAATGTCCTTACCTATTCCTTCTTTTAGCGCCTCTTTAATCTCTGGTCGCTCTTTATGATTCTCCATACTAAAAGAATTAGCATCACTATCGTATAATACCGCTCCCTCTTGATCAATTAGAGTCACGCGAAGCACATCTTCCGAAGGTATCTGGCAACCATTTTCAATAGTTCCATCTCCGAACAAGACCTCTATCACCTCAAGGTTTGTTTCAAGATCACTAAAGATTTGCCTTTGAAACATCATATAGTAGACGAACATTGAAAGCATCGTGGTAACCACAATGGCAATGCCACCTACTACACATAACTGTACCGTTATCCTTTTTTTCATACTCATAGGACTTCCTCCTATTTGTTAGTCCCCGACTTTATACCCTACGTTACGGACGGTTTTTATGATATCACCACCAACACCTAACTTCTGGCGCAACGTTTTTATGTGCATATCTACGGTTCTACTTTCTCCCTCGTAATCAAAGCCCCATACACGTTCCATGATGCGATCCCTGGATAAAACAATTCCCTGGTTCTCTAAAAGATAGCGAAGTAGTTCAAACTCCTTATACGTAAGTTCACAGCTTTCACCTTCCACAGTTACACTATGTTTTTCAACGTGTAAGGACACATTATGAAAGCTTAGAGAACCAGAGTTTTGACCATTTCCTCCAGCTCGACGTAATAATGCTTTCACGCGAGAGACTAATTCCATAATCCCAAATGGTTTCGTAATATAATCATCGGCACCAAGGTCTAATCCCTTAACCTTATCCATCTCCGTGGTTTTTGCTGTAACCATCATGATAGGAATATTCGCTGTTTTTGGATTCTTTCTAACATTAGAAAGAATACTCAGTCCATCTTCCATCGGCAGCATAACATCTAGTAAAATTAATTCTGGAACTTCTTGGTCCAAAGCTCTATATAGTTCTTCTCCCGTTTCAAAAACTTCCACTTCAAATCCACTATTTTTTAATGCATACCCTTCAATTTCACGAATATTTCTATCATCTTCCACAATATAGATCAATGCTTTTTCCTCCGTAGCCATTTTTTATCCCCCTACTACATAAGTTTTTGCTCGTTTATGACAAGCTGAAACTTTAAGTTTAACTTTTCAGCCGCCCTTCTACATAAAAGCATTCGTCCCATAAATATTTCAAAATAATCCATTACTGCACAAACAGAAGTGTCGACATGTAATTTTAATTCAATGATTGTCTTCTCTGTATTAATTGTAATCTCAGACTTTTTCACAGAGTAATTGACACGGTCATGAATATCAAAACTAGCAATATCTTGATTCCGCACTCTTGTATCCCTAACATCAGTTTTATCTGCTAATATCAGGGCTGCAGAAACTGGATTGACTGGAAACGCTGTCGATTCATCATGATTTCCGATTGCTGTAATAATCGTTGCAATATCCTCTGGATCAGCACCTAGCTTATCAAGGATACGAAATGCCATAACAGCACCGCTTTGTGCATGATCAATTCGATTGATTACATTCCCGATGTCATGCAGATATCCTGCAATCTGGGCAAGTTCTGCCTCCCGTTCTGAGTAACCAAGAGTCAATAAAATATTCCTTGCTGTAAATGCTACCTTTCTTACATGTGCAAAACTATGTTCTGTATATCCAAGAGCGATTAATGTTTCATCTGCTTTTCTAATATACGTATTTACCGCTTCATTTTTCTCTAACTCTGCAAATGTTATCACTTAAGACCTCCATCCAGTTGCATTGTGTGTACTTTCTCACAGTGTGCAAAACATATTTTTGTATATAGTATTGCTAAAGTTTATAATTTCATTATAACATTACACTTTCTTTTTACACAACCTTTTATAAAATCTATGATTTCTAGCTATTTGCCTTCACCTCGGGTAAACGTACTGTAAAAGTAGAGCCCACATTTAGCTCACTTTCTAATGTTATATTACCACCATAATAATTTACAATATGTTTTACAATGGATAGGCCAAGACCAGTTCCATCAACCTTGCGGCTTCTTCCTTTGTCCACTCGGTAGAACCGTTCGAAAACTCTTGCCATCGAATCCTTTGGAATTCCAACTCCTGTATCCTTAACAACAATCATCAAATCTCTTCCTAAGGTGTTTATTGTTACATAAACCATACCATTTGGCTTATTGTATTTAATCGCATTCCCAATTAGATTGTTCAATAATTCTCTCATATGCTGTCTATTTGCATTGATAATGGCTGGCTTACATTCGGTTTGTAGATGAACTCCTTGCTTTACAGCGATTGGTTGAAGCGTGTTAATGACATCCTGTAATAATATCGCCATGCGAATTTCAGTCGTTTCAATCTCATAGTCCCTTGTTTCAAGTCTTGAAATCATAAGAATATCATTAATGAGATTCGTCATATTCTCTGTTTCCGTTAGTATTCGCTTCATAAAATCTTCACTGGTTGCTTTATCAGATGTAAATCCGCCCAGTAATAATTCGGTATAACCACGAATAGAAGTGATTGGCGTTTTTAATTCATGTGACGCATTCGAAAAGAATTCCTGACGCACCATTCGCTCAAATTCAATTCCTTCCGTATACTTCTTAACAGAATCAGCCATCTTCTTTGCTGATTGCGCAATGATGTTTAACTCTTCATAGGGTGTACTCGGCAGGGAAAGTTCTGGATTTTCCTCTTTATAATTATCCATAATGGATGCAATTTGATATAACGGCCTTGTAATTGATTTTGTCAAGGTGTCTGACATCACAACAGCTAATAATGCTGATACAGTAATACTGATCACGATGGAGGGAAGTAACCATAACAAGTATTCCGAGTTACCGGAATATGGAATCGCAATTCTTAGGATATAGTCTGACTTATTGGAAGAAATAGCGGTATAAAGCATCTGTGTTTCCATTGTAGTAGAATATCGCTTCGCATAACCAAGCCCATCCTTTAATGCTTCTTTCACTTCCTCACGTTCTAAGTGATTCTCTAAGCGTTCAATATCCTTGGTACCAGTATCTGCGACAACGTCTCCCTTATCATTAAGTATGGTATACCGTGCTTTTTTCTGGTCTAGTGTCGTTGATAATATTTTTATCTGATTCATTAAAGATTCGGTATAGTCAAGCGAATTATCAAGCGTAATCAGACTTAGTCTCATATCTTCCTTCGTATTCTTGTGCATAGTATTACTTACTGTTGTATAAAATAAGATACCACTGAACACCATAGCCCCTACCAGCACTAGAATAAATCGTTTCATAATCGCTCTTCTCATAGCTTACCATCCCTTTACCACTTATAAAATCCGTACATTATTAAGAGAACCAGTTTCATGGAACTCAGTCCATTCACAAATATTCACTGCATGATCGCCAATTCGCTCCATATACTTCGCTATCATTAAGATATCGATATAACTATCTGCATTCTCACCGCTATTTTTCATTGCCTCAATGACAGTACTTTTCACTTCATTGAATAAATCATCGACAATATCATCTTTTTTTATTGTTACTCTTGCTGCCTCTGTATCACAAGAAATAAATGCCTCAACTGCATCATGCACCATTTCTTTTGCAACTTGTGCCATCTTTGGTATTGCTTTTACGATAGTATACGTATTTTGCTTGATATTACGAAGAATTAACTCTGAAATATCTGCTGCGTGATCCCCAATACGCTCCATATCAGTTACAACCTTAAGTGCAGTAGTCACAATCCTAAGGTCTTTTGCAACCGGCTGCTGGCGTAGTATTAAAGATAGACATCTGGATTCAATCACTCGTTCCATATCATTAATGGTACGGTCTCCTTGAATAATCTCTGTGGCTAACGTTCCATCTTCATTTTCAAATGCCTTGATAACTTTATCAATGGCTGATTCTATTAAGGTACCCATATCTCTTAAATTATTGTTTAATATTGTTAACTCGTATTCAAAACTTACTCTTGGTGCCATATTATCCTCCATTCAGGGCTTTTACGCCTACTAATTATGATAGCATATTTGTACGCTATCACAATATGCAGATTGAAAATATTTTTCAACCTAACCCATATACTTTTTATCATCCAAATCTACCTGTAATATAATCTTCTGTTCTCTTATCGGTTGGTCTTGTAAATAACGTTTCTGTTTCCGCAAATTCAACCATATCTCCTACTAAGAAAAATGCAGTATAATCCGAAATACGAGCTGCCTGTTGCATATTATGAGTAACAATCGCAACTGTGTACTTTTCTTTCAAGTCACTCATTAAGTCTTCTATCTTTAATGTTGAGATTGGGTCAAGTGCTGAAGTTGGTTCATCCATTAGTAATACTTCTGGCTCTACCGCAAGAGCTCTGGCAATACATAATCTTTGCTGCTGCCCACCGGATAAACCAAGCGCAGATTTCTTTAAACGGTCTTTTACCTCTTCAAACAATGCTGCACCACGTAAAGATTTCTCAACAATTTCATCTAACTCTGCTTTCGCTTTTATTCCATGGATTCTTGGTCCATACGCTATATTATCATAAATACTCATAGGAAATGGATTGGGTTGCTGAAATACCATACCCACCTTTTTTCTTAGTAAGGTGGTATCTACCCTCTCTCCATAGATATCCTCCCCATCAAGAAGTATCTGTCCGGTGATCTTAACTCCATCTACATAATCATTCATACGGTTTAATGTCTTAAGAAAGGTTGACTTACCACATCCGGAAGGCCCTATAAAAGCTGTGATGGACTTTTCTTTAATGTCCATGTTAATCCCTTTGAGTGCATGATTTGTTCCATAATATAATTGCAAATCTCTTGTTATAATCTTATCCTTGCTCACTTTATTACCTCCGATTCACGTCAAATTTACGTGCTAACACTTTTGTTAGAATATTAATACCTAAAACTATCGTTAACAAAACAACCGCGATACCAAAAGCATCATCGTATTTTGCCTTTGTCATACTAAGATAAAGCTGAATGGTCAATGTACCACCTGGCTGGGTTACCTTTGTGATTAAGCCTTCTCCATATTCTCCAAGTTTCGGAAGTAAATAACCGCTACCTGCAGTAAATAAAAGAGCTGCTGACTCACCGACAATTCTGCCTATGGCAAGAATAATACCGGTTATAATTCCAGGCATCGCAGAAGGTAACAGTATTGTTCTAATCATATGCCATTTGGTAGAACCCATACCGAGTGCACCATCACGATAGCTTTTTGGAACTGTCTTCAATGCTTCCTGGGTATTTCTTGTAATGAGGGGAAGCACCATCAAACTTAAGGTTAGGGCACCAGTTAATAAGGAGTAGGATAATCCAAGGGTCGTTCCGAAAAACACCATACCAAATAAACCAAAGATAATCGATGGAATACCACTTAACGTCTCTGTCGTGAACTCAATCAATCGAACTACCTTTCCTGGTTTTGCATATTCATTCAGATAAATCGCTGCACCAATACCAATTGGGGTTACTAATAATAAAGTTAAGATGACAATGTACAAAGTATTAATAATATTTCCTGCAATACCAAACGTACCCTTAATAGCACTTGGGGCAGTCGTTAAAAACTCCCAGTTAACACTCCTAATTCCCCTTATGAAAACATAAGATACGATACCAACGAACAAAGCAATGGAAATTCCTGCGCAAAGAATAGTAAAACCGATTAGAATCTTATCTTTTGGCCTTCTTCTTTTTTCATAGATACTAATTTTTCTATCCATCTTTACTTCGATTGAAAGAATGTTTTATCTTTCAACCTTCCCTCCCTTCTTTAGGATTTTATTTAAGGAAAGGTTTATTATCATAATAAATACAAACAATACCAATCCGATTGTGAAGAGTACCTGACGATGGGTTCCCTGAGAATACGACATCTCACTAACAATCGCAGTTGTTAAGAAACGTACTGAATTAAATGGAAGTGGAATATTAACAACACTACCACTTACTAAACTTATCGCCATCGCTTCTCCAATCGCACGACCGATACCTAAAATAATCGCGGTTACAATACCAGATTTCGCAGCTGGAAGTAACACTTTTGTTATCGTTTGAATTTTAGTTGCTCCTACTGCTAAAGAGGCGTTTTTTAATGAAGCAGGAACTGCACGAAGTGCAGAAGAACTGATACTGATTACTGTCGGTAAAATCATAATTGCAAGTACTAGTACCGCAGAAATTAAATTTGCACCACCAGTGAAAATATGTGTTGGTGAATCCTTGAACAAATACATCTCTAATTTGTACATGAGTGGATTTAAGATTAATAAACCAAGTAAACCATATACTACGGACGGGATTCCCGCCAGTAATTCTACTGCAGGAGTTATGATTGCTGCTACTTTTTTATTTGCGATTTCTGTTAAAAATACAGCAGTACCAACACCGATTGGTACACCGATTAAAATTGCTGCAAACGTACCAACAATGGAGGTTAGAATAACATAAGCAATACCAAAGCTAGGCTCTGTCGCCGTAGGTTTCCATACGGTACTAAACAGAATTTCTTTTAGTCCTACTTTAAATATCGCTGGCACACCGTTGATAATCATGTAGAGTGAGATAGATACTACCGCAAGGACAGCAACAAAAGCGCAGGTAATAAAAATACCATGCGCAATTTTCTCTACTTTATCAGCAGCCTTATGATTCATCCCGCCATGTATTGTGCTACTTACTGGCATCGCTTTTTCCTCTTTCTTATTTTTCATACACTGCCTTCCTCTTTCTATAGCATTCTATACCTAAGTACTTAGTTGCATAGGAGAAAACTCCTATGCAACCATTTTCTTCTTCTAATTTTCGTCAATTAGTTCGCATCTTAATCTACAGTTATTAAACCTACTGCTTCAATGATTGCTTTTCCATCTTCTGATTTCATATATTCAAAGAAAGCTTGAATTAATTCACTCTGCTCGCTGATTTCGCCTTTGGTAGCCATTACAAATGGTCTGCTTAAAAAGTAATTACCAGCTTTGATATTCTCTGCTGTTGCAGCTACACCGTCTAAATCAGCTACAATTACACTATCATCAACAACATCAAGTGATACATATCCGATTGCACCTGCAGTAGAAGCAACCTTTGCCATTACCGCACCTGTATTGTCTAATTCATTTGCATAGACACACTGATCTTCTACTTTTAAGATTTCTTCAAATGCACCTCTTGTACCAGATCCAGCTTCTCTACCGATAACAACGATTGGCTGATCATTGCCGCCTAATTCACTCCAGTTACGAATAGTGCCGGTATAGATACCGATTAACTGATCTTTGGTTAAGTTTGTTACCGTGTTAGATTTATCAAGAACTACTGCAATACCATCGATAGCTACAATATTTTCAACTGCTCCCGCTTCTTTCTCTGCATCTTTTAAGTTTCTCGAAGAGTTACCGATGTCTGCTGTTCCATTTAATACTGCTTCAATACCTGCGCCAGAACCAACGAATTCAGGTGTTACTGTTACATTGCCATTTTTATTCATAAAATCTTCTGCTACTGCATTGCTTAACTTCTCCATTGAGGTGGAGCCGATTAAAGTAATTGTTCCGCTTAATTTTTTATCTTCTTGTTTATTATCTTCTTGTTTATTATCTTCTGATTTTGTAGGTTCATTTGTTACACCTGGATTCCCTGTATTTGAATTGTTTGCATCTTTGCTATCATCACTCTTTCCACAACCGGTAAGCACTCCTCCGATTAATGCTACGCAACAAGCCATAACTGCTGCCTTCTTCATAAATTTACTTATCATCATACTTACTCTCCTTTTCCCATGAGTTTTATTTTTCTTTCATTTCCTTTTGACACTCTTAATTTAACATAAAAAAAAAGCGTGAACTATCACACTATTGTATAAGTTATGTGAAATCTATGTAAAATTATAGCCATTTAGTTCTTATACAAAATAGCATAAAAACAAGATCCCCCCAGATTTTAAGTTAATCTCCTTAATATCTGAGGGAATCTAAGCTACATCTTCGTTTCAATAGAATACATTCTTCATATTTAAGTTAAGAGCTCATGCAAATTTCAAACAGTTCCGTTTTCATTGGCTTTCCAAAATAATAACCTTGCACCATATCGCACTGCATACGTTCGAGAAAATCAACCTGCTCTTTTGTCTCAACACCTTCACAAAGAACAGTCATTTTCATGAGTTTTGCCATTCGTATAATACTTTTTATAACTACTTCTTCTTTTTTTGTAATTATATTATCTGTAAGGAAGTCCTTGTCCAATTTTAAGATATCAAACTCTAAGTTCATTAAGAGATTTAAAGAAGAAAATCCCGATCCAAAATCATCCATCGATACTTTAAAATCATATTTTTTTAATTCCATTAATGTTTTTTTCGCTTGTTCCGAGTTTTCTAAGAAGATATTCTCTGTCAGTTCAAACTCAAGATACTTTGGCGGAATCCTATATTGTTCCACTAAGCGGATTACCTTTTTTGCAAAGTTATCTTGTTTCAGATGTACCCTTGAAACATTCACTGAGATAGGAACAATCTCCATCCCGTTCCTAATTCTATTTAATAAGTACTCACATACTTTTCCATAGACATAAAAATCTAACTTTGTAATAAAGCCATTCTGCTCAAAAATCGGTATAAATTCATTTGGATAGACAACAGTTCCATCTGGGCGCGCCCAGCGAGCCAATGCTTCTGCACCCACAATCCTCTTTGTTCTCAAATCAATCTTTGGCTGTAGCTCAAAATAAAATTCGTTATTCTTTAAAGCTTCCTCAGCAATACTTGTGATGCGGTAATATTTTTTTCTTTCCGCTTCCATATCCTTATCAAAGAGAACACAGTTGATTCGATTAAATTTTGCGATTTTTCTAGCTTGATTCGCATTATCTATATAGGTTTGAAGATCTAAATTTTTATTATCAATCAATATCACTCCTGCAGCAATATGAATCGAGGATTCTGGGTAGATACTTTGTATCTTCTTTTGAAAGCTATAACTTAACATCTGTGTTTCTTGAATCAGTTTTCGTTCAATTATTGGCCCCCTTAACGAAGTCATTCCAATAAAATAATCAGAAAAAATACGGCTACCTATCATATATCGCGAACTTTGTGACATAAAATGTTGTTCAAATAATCGCAATACCTCATCCCCTGCTGCATATCCATAGGTTTCATTAAAGTACTTGAAATTATTGATATCTGCATAAAACAATATGTACTGATTATTTAAATCATTTTTATATATTAATTCTGCTTGCTCTAAAAAGGAATCGTATTTAATTAGCCCCGTAACAGGATCAAATAAGGTAACTTGCTCAATACGTCTTTGAGCCTCCTGATTTGCTCTACATACCAGAAAAAAGTTCTCAAGAATTCGTTTTGTTTGCAAGAAAGCGCTTATTTCCTCCTCAGAAAACTTATCAATTCCATTCCTTGTCTCAATATTCAAAAATCCAATAAATTTCTCTTTTTGTTTTAATGCACACAATATCACATTATCTGCTTTGTTTTGTTCAATAATAGGAATAATATTCTTTGCTTCTTTCATACCTTTTAGTTCTTGCAAAGTAAAAAGCTCTTCCGACTGATCCCTTCGTTCGAAAAATACCTCTTTTAATTCCTCAGTATAGGTTATAATATGATTTCGCATTGGCTCATTTTCAGCGGTATGCCATTCATAAGTTGCCATAAAACATGGCAAATTGCGTTGCTTTTCTAGCACTGTAATATGACTTAATGAAAATTGCTTCCCTACCTTTGCTAAAAGAAGGGAAATAGCTTCCGATACATCATTTACTCTACTTATAAGTTCCAAGGCATAGCTCGATAATTCTAGGGTAAACTGCGTTCCTAACACATCCTTGTTATAGGTCATTAGCACCTCCTTCGTAAGTCATGCACCTACCATACTACGAAATCGCTCTCGTTTTCTTCTTTCTTATTACAATCCCATTAATATGCTATTCTATTTTCTTTTCTCTTTCACATATCTTAATATATTATGTCGAACATTATAAAATTATAGCATATTTAGTAATTTCTAACAAGTTCGTTGAAAAATTTTTTCATAATTCGTTAGACCTAGAAAAAGGGTTCCCAATATCTTATTTTGGGAACCCCTAGTTCTGTGAACAAATTTTTAATAACTAGTAAAACCTTCTCCTTGGTCCTCGTTCTTTTTGAAATACTTTCACTTCGGAACATGGTTTTAGACAAACATCACATGGATCATTGATCATGAAAAATTCATCTAATGTCATATCACAATTGTGAAGAATATCACCAAGTGATTCGCATTCTCTCACGGTATGAATCATGGTATTTCTTCTCGGAACTTTACAAACTGGTTCTTCTGGACACAATGGACAAATCGGTACTGGTTCACATTCTGGCTCTACTGGACAGATTGGTGTTATTTCACATTCTGGCTCCACTGGGCAGACTGGCATAACTTCACATTCTGGCTCCATTGGACAGGTTGGAATCTCTGGTATCACCGGTATAATTGGAATTATTACGATTTCCTTCTCTTCCGGTAATATTGGGAAAATAGGTCTTAGTGGAGGTCTTTGTGGTTTTTCAGGTTTCGGAGTTACCGGAGGTCTTTGTGGAATTGGTCTTAATTGAGGTATTTCAGGTTTTGGAACTGGTCTTGGTGGTACTGGTATCGGTGGTATTATTGGTATTGGTGGTTTTGGTATAGGCATCTGAGGTGGTGGTGGTGGTACTGGTCTCACTGGTGGCATTACCGGTGGTGCTGGTGATACTGGTGGTAACGGTTGCACCGGAGGCATTACTGGTGGCATTGGAGCTGTTGGTGGTACTGGTACCTCTTCAGGCAATCTAGGAATACAGATTTGCTGACCAATCTGTAAATTATAAACATCAACATTAGGGTTAGCTCGCATAATGAGAGCAAGTGGAACATTATACTCTAAACTTAACTTATAAAGAGTGTCCCCTGCTTTTATTGTATACAACATACCATCTTCACATGGTGGAGTTGGAGGCATAACTGGTGGTGCTGGTTTTGGTGGCACCGGTTTTGGTGGCACTGGTTTTGGTGGCACCGGTTTTGGTGGCACTGGTTTTGGTGGTACTGGTTTTGGTGGTACTGGTTTTGGTGGCACCGGCATCACTGGTGGTACTGGCATCACCGGTGGCATCACTGGCGGTACTGGTTTCACTGGCGGCATCACTGGTGGTACTGGCTTCACCGGTGGCATCACTGGCGGTACTGGTTTCACTGGCGGCATCACTGGTGGTACTGGCTTCACCGGTGGCATCACTGGCGGTACTGGTTTCACTGGTGGCATCACTGGTGGCATTGGTTTCACTGGTGGCATCACTGGCGGTACTGGCATTCCACCTGACACACCCGGAATACATACACGCTGTCCAATTTGAAGATTATATGGGTCTTCATAAGGATTTGCACGGATAATTGCATCCAGTGGAACATTGTATTGTAAACTTAGCTTATAAAATGTGTCCCCAGACCGAATCACATGAAACATTCCATCACAGGTAAGTGGTCTCTCCATTGGCTTACTTGGCTTCGATGGCTTTGGACTTGACGGCATCATAGGAGGAACTGGCTTTCCTGAAGCTGTAGAATTAGATGTAGTAGGTGACATTGGTGTTACCGGCATTGTTGGCATTGATGTAGTTGGTGGCATTGGTGTCACCGGCGTTGTTGGCATTGATGTAGTTGGTGGCATCGGAGTTACCGGTGTTGTTGGCATTGATGTAGTTGGTGGCATTGGTGTCGCCGGCATTGTTGGTGTTCCAGTGATTACATTAGGAATACAGATACGCTCCCCGATTTGAAGGTTGTATACATCCACATATGGATTAGCTTGAAGAATTTCTGCCAGTGGAACCTTATAATATCCACTTAATTTGTATAGCGTATCACCGGACTTAATCGTATGAATAATTCCATTACATGATTTTTGATCCATAGCAGTCCTTGAAGAAATAGTATCAAGATAATATATGAAATTTACCTCGATAATGTGATGATATGTATCTACATTCTTAAATTTTGTCAAGTAAGTAATTAGCAAGGATTCCGTTATAATTTCATTAACTTTTACAAATTGAGGATTATTTGGTTGAACTAAAGTTCTGGGTGTCGTATAATAAGTAACTGGTATATTATGATTATCACCAATTTATGGCTTAAAATGTAAAAAATCATCGATAGCTTATCCATGGTTTTAGAACGAGAGGTTTATTATGTTAAAATCCAACTATTCCTTAGGAATCGACATCGGTTCCACGACGGTAAAAATCGCTGTATTAGACATCAACAATCAGATGATATTTTCTGATTATGAGCGTCATTTTGCCAACATACAAGGTACTCTTGCGGACTTAATGACTCGTGCAAAATCTGCACTTTCTGACCTTACAGTAGCACCTGTAATAACCGGTTCCGGCGGATTGGCGATTTCCAAGCATCTTAATGTACCTTTTGTACAAGAAGTTGTTGCAGTGGCAACCTCTTTGAAAGATTATGCTCCTGATACAGATGTCGCCATTGAACTCGGTGGAGAAGATGCCAAAATAATTTACTTTACGAATGGTATCGAACAAAGAATGAATGGTATCTGTGCTGGAGGAACCGGTTCTTTTATTGATCAGATGGCAACTCTTTTAAAAACAGATGCTGCCGGCTTAAATGATTACGCAAAAAATTATCAAGCTATCTATCCAATTGCCGCACGATGCGGTGTATTTGCAAAATCAGATATCCAACCTTTAATTAACGAAGGTGCAACAAAACCTGATCTTGCAGCATCTATTTTTCAAGCGGTCGTAAATCAGACGATAAGTGGTCTTGCATGTGGCAAGCCAATTCGTGGTAATGTAGCCTTCCTTGGTGGGCCTTTACACTTCTTATCTGAACTGAAAAATGCATTTGTACGAACACTAAATCTAACAAAAGAACAGACGATTGCACCAGATCATTCTCATTTGTTTGCAGCAATCGGATCTGCAATGAATCATAATCCAAAAGTGACCACTTCCCTTCAAACATTTATTGACCATCTAACAACTGGTATTACTCTTGATTTTGAAGTTAATCGAATGGACCCACTCTTTGATAACGAAGAATCTTATGAGATGTTTTTACATAGACACAACACTCATGCAGTTAGAAAAGGTGATTTAACCACCTATCAGGGAAATTGTTATCTTGGAATTGATGCTGGTTCTACGACAACGAAAGCAGCCCTTGTTGGTGAGGATGGTTCCCTTTTATATTCTTTCTATAGTAATAACAATGGTAGTCCTTTAAAAACTACAATCAAAGCAATAAAAGAGATCTATACGTTATTACCAAAGGAAGCTAACATAGTTCGAAGCTGCTCCACTGGGTACGGAGAAGCCCTTATTAAATCTGCCCTGATGCTAGATGAAGGTGAAGTTGAAACTGTAGCACACTATTATGCTGCTGCCTTCTTTGATCCAAAGGTGGATTGTATCCTTGACATTGGTGGTCAGGATATGAAATGTATAAAGATAAAAAATGGTACTGTCGACAGCGTACAATTAAATGAGGCTTGTTCCTCTGGTTGTGGTTCTTTTATTGAAACATTTGCGAAGTCCTTAAATTATGAGGTTGCTGATTTTGCTAAAATTGCATTATTTGCAAAAAATCCGATTGATCTAGGCTCCCGTTGTACTGTTTTCATGAATTCTAAAGTAAAGCAAGCTCAAAAAGAGGGGGCGACTGTTGCTGACATCAGCGCTGGACTCGCTTATTCTGTTATTAAAAATGCACTTTATAAGGTTATTAAAATAGCAGACCCAAAAGACCTGGGATCACATATTGTAGTTCAGGGTGGCACTTTCTACAATGATGCTGTCTTAAGAAGTTTTGAACGAATCTCTGGTTGCGAAGCAGTACGCCCAGATATCGCAGGTATCATGGGAGCTTTTGGTGCCGCCTTAATTGCTAGAGAACACTACAATCAGGAAGAAACTACTATGCTTCCTATTGAGCGTATTAACGAACTTAAATTTGAATCGAGTATGGCTCGCTGTAAAGGATGTACGAACAGCTGTCTGCTCACAATTAATAAGTTTACAGGTGGAAGACAGTTTATCTCTGGTAATCGTTGTGAAAAAGGGATCGGAAAAGAAAAGAATAAAGATAATATTCCTAACCTTTATGAATATAAACTTCATCGCTATATGGATTATGAGCCACTTGCGAAAGACCTCGCTCCTCGTGGTGTAGTCGGTATTCCTCGTGTCTTAAATATGTACGAGAATTATCCATTCTGGTTCACCTTCTTCACAAAGCTAGGTTATCGGGTAATTCTATCCCCGGATTCTACCAGAGGTATCTATGAGCTAGGTATTGAGTCGATTCCAAGTGAGTCAGAATGTTATCCAGCAAAGATCGTACACGGACACATTATGTGGCTAATTAAGCAAGGAATCCCTTATATATTCTATCCTTGTGTACCTTATGAAAGAAAAGAAATATCGGGTACGGGTAATCATTACAATTGTCCTATTGTAACTTCATACGGGGAGAACATAAAGAACAATGTGGAGGAACTAAAATCTGAGCACATCTGTTATCAAAATCCTTTCCTCTCCTTTGAGAATCAGGAGATACTCACGAACCGTTTGGTCGAATATCTTCTCTCGGAGCAACGTATGGCTTCCCAATCTTCATTGGATTACACAAGTGAATTTGCATGTACGAATAACTTTTCTAACAGTAAAATTACAGAAGCAGAAATACGGGCTGCTGCTTCCCTAGCATGGGCTGAATTAGAAGAAGCCAGAGAAGATATGAAAAAGCAAGGCGAGCAGACTATGGAGTATTTAAGAAAAACTGGTCGTATGGGTATTGTTCTCGCTGGACGTCCTTATCATGTGGACCCTGAGATAAATCATGGTATTCCAGAATTAATTAACTCTTATGGGGTTGCTGTTCTTACAGAAGATAGCGTTTCTCACCTTGGAACTGTGGAACGTCCAATGATTGTTGTAGACCAATGGATGTACCATAGCCGCTTATATGCTGCTGCCTCTTATGTTAGAAATCAACCAAACCTGCAACTGATACAATTAAACTCCTTTGGCTGTGGGCTTGACGCTGTTACCACTGACGGCGTTAGTGATATCCTCACAAGTGCAGGAAAAATCTATACTGTACTTAAGATAGATGAAGTTAATAATCTAGGTGCAGCAAGAATCAGAATCAGATCACTTCTTTCCGCAGTAAACGATCGTAATCGTAAACACATTGGAATAAAAGTAGAATCTCCTGCTTATCACCGAGTAGTTTTCACGAAAGAAATGCGAGAAGACTATACTTTATTGGCTCCTCAGATGTCACCAATCCATTTTGACTTCCTTGAGCCTGCTTTTAAATCCTGTGGTTATCACCTTGAAGTATTAAATAATGACAACAAGGCTGCAGTGGATGCTGGACTTAAGTATGTAAATAACGATGCCTGTTATCCATCCTTAATGGTTGTAGGACAAATTATGGATGCTCTTCTTTCCGGAAAATACGACCTAAATAAGGTTGCTGTTATGATCACCCAAACCGGAGGAGGTTGTCGCGCAACCAATTACATCGGTTTTATTCGAAGAGCGTTAAAGAAAGCAGGTTTTGAGCAGATACCAGTTGTATCAATCAGTACTTCTGGTCTGGAAAAAAATCCGGGCTTTGAAATCAACTACAATATGGTAGTCCGTGCAGTACAGGCACTTGTATATGGAGATATCTTTATGAGAGTCCTCTATCGTACGAGACCATATGAGAAAGAACCTGGTTCTGCTAATGCCCTACATGCACACTGGAGAGATGTCTGTGTTAAATCTGTTCAGAACGGTAAATGGAAAGAATTCCGTAATAACTGTCGTGGTATTATTGAAGCATTTGATACACTTCCATTAGATGAAAGTATCAAAAAGCCAAGGGTTGGTATCGTTGGTGAAATCTTGGTTAAGTTCCTACCTGCTGCTAACAATTACTTGGTTGATTTGTTAGAAGCTGAAGGTGCTGAAGCTGTAATGCCTGATATGATTGATTTCTTCTTATACTGCTCTTATGATGCAAATTATAAAGCACAATACCTTGGTAAAAAGAAAATAGATGCCTTTTATAATAATTTGATTATACGTTTTCTTGAATTCGCCAGAAAAGAAGCAAGAAAGGCATTAGAGGAAAGTAAACGTTTCAATCCACCAAAGTACATCCATGAATTAGCCAAAATGGCTGAGCCGATTGTATCGATCGGTAACCAGACTGGTGAAGGTTGGTTCCTAACTAGTGAAATGGTAGAATTAATTCACACTGGTGTTCCAAATATTGTTTGTGCGCAACCTTTTGCCTGCCTACCAAACCATATTGTCGGTAAGGGTGTTATTAAAGAGCTTCGGAATCGTTATCCATCCTCTAACATAGTTGCTGTTGACTATGATCCAGGAGCCAGCGAAGTAAACCAATTAAATCGAATCAAACTTATGTTAGCAACCGCTGTTAAAAACCTAGAATAGCGATATCTTACTGACGGAGTTAGTGTGAAAGAAATCTTCGATTTCTTTCACACAGAAGTTTGTGCCTGCGTCGTCCTCGGCACAAACTTCCGGCCTACTACTAAGCGGGCATGGTTTCAAGTGTGAAAAATCTAGTTTTTTCACACTAAAATTTCTGCTTGCGTAATCCTCAGTACAAATTTTGTATGCGCAAAGAACATGCGCCAGAATGGAGATTATTATGTATTCACTGATGCTTACAATCCAGATAATAGCTCTCTTAACCAACTTCACAGTTATCCTTGTGTTGTTGATTAAGAAACCATTTCGTGGACAAGCTATCTTTTTAGCACTGTGCCTAGCTGTACTGGTTCAATGTTTTGGTTATACACTTGAGATTACAAGTACTTCTTTGGATGCTGCGATGGTTTCTATTAAAATCCAGTACCTTGGAAGTGCTTATGTGAATATTCTGTTTTTATCCTTCTTGTTAGATTATTGCAAAATCAAAAAGGGGCTGTGAAAAAAGCACCTAACTAGAAAAGAGGATTTTTAATTCACGTTAGTGAGTTAAAAATCCTCTTTTTGTGGTAAAATTTATCTGCAATGAAAAATCAAACCACAACTTATTCTAAATCAAAACAAGGCATTTTGCCAATGTTTATTTCAGATTTTCTTGATATTTGTGATCCGGTTTTGACATTTGACGAATTCATGGAGGGAATTGACTTAGCTAAGTATCTGAGAAACATACCAGAACATGAAACTGGGCGCATCAGATATAATCCCGTCAACATGCTGAAAACGGTGCTTTTTGGATTTATGACCCAGGGCTACATGTCACTAAGAGAACTGGAAGATAACTGCAGAGTAAATATCAGATTCATGTATTTAATTGATAACGAAAGACCTTCCTACAGGACTTTTTCCTATTTCATCAATGATGTTTTAGGTGACTCCATTGAAGATATTTTCAACGATATCAATAAAAAGATTTTTGAACAGGAAAATGTAGACCTCAACCACCTTTACATAGACGGTTCAAAATTTGAAGCAAATGCGAATAAGTACAGCTGGGTATGGAAAAAAGCTACTGAGAAATCCAGATACCGACTGTTTGAAAAGATAACTGCCCTTTTTCATGAAATCAATACAGACCTTGAATGGTCAGGGCTTAAAATAGAAGCAAACGTAGAGTATGCACCTGAACAGCTACGTGAAATAGCTGATCAGTATGCCAAGGTTTGGAACGTTGATAGATCCGATTTTGTTTATGGAAAGGGACATCGAAAAACCTGTCAGCAGAGGCAGTATGAGAAGCTTTTAGAGTATGCCTCAAAGCTGGAGGAATACATAGAAAAGGTGAATATCTGTGGCCCTGCACGTAACAGTTATTCCAAAACAGATCATTCCGCCACATTTATGAGGATAAAAACGGATTACATGGGAAATGATCAGTTACTTCCGGCATACAATGTACAGGTTGGGGTAGCTGATGAATATATAGCAGTTGTTGACGTTAACCAGTATCGTTCAGACATGGACTGTTTTGTACCACTCATGGAGCAATTCAAAAAGACATATGGATTTTACCCGAAATATCCAACTGCGGATGCCGGATATGGTTCATATAATAACTATATTTACTGTGAACAGCATGATATGGAAAAATACATGAAATTCACTATGTTCAAGAAGGAAACCGAAGATAAAAAATACCATAATGATCCGTTCAGAGCTGTCAATTTCAGATTTAATTCGGAAGGATACATGATATGTCCAAATGAAAAGAGATTTATTTTTTCTCACCGAAGAGCAGTACGTGGAAATGAATACGGACGTCAGGAAGAAATCTATGTCTGCGAAGACTGCAGCAACTGTCCATATACAGCTCAATGCAAGAAAACAGAGAATAATCGTACTATAAGAATCAATCAAGAACTGACAGCGATGCATCAGGAAGTGATTGAAAATCTTGAAAGTATACATGGTGCACTTTTAAGAATGAATCGATCCATTCAAGCAGAAGGAACATTTGGAATCATGAAAAATGATCGAAACTATAAAAGAATTGTCAGAAGAGGAATCAATTCTGTACGATTAGAGATTTTTTTAGTTTCTATCGGACAAAATCTATATAAATATCATAATAAAAAGATGCGACTTCAAAAATCAGCATAAAATCCAAAATGCTGATTCTATGGGGTAGGGGGATTTATGCTCTTTTTTAGAGTGTTGATTTAGATTAAAAACAACTAGAGACGTCGGTTAAACCGACGTCTCTGTGTTAGGGGCTTTTTTCACAGCCCCTTTTTGTTTAATACATTCATTCTCTTTGCAGTAGTCACATGTGAGTATCATCCATATTACTACTCTTCCATTCAGTTTGTACAAGAAGGTTCTTTCCCCCACGTTGTATTTACCAAGGGAATTCTTTATAATTTATTTAAAGCTGAAGTTTTAGTAATAAATTTTATTATATTCTTTATCGTAATTTATTATTACTTTCGCCAAGGGAAAAAAAGAAGAAAGCAAGAACTTAATTTCGTTGGTGCATGTTTATTCCCTAGTGTTACTTGCGCCTCCTATTTTATGAGTTTCTTCCGTGAATATGATCCTTCTTCTGCAAGTTTTGTAATCTCTGGTGTTTTAGTATTAATAGCAATTTATCGCCATCAGTTATTTGATATCATACATACCGCAAGAGACCGCGTTATCGAAGTTATGGATGAGGCATTAGTTGTTGTTGATGCCGACTTTCATCTCCTTGACTATAATCCTGCTGCTAAAAAATTATTTCCGGAATTAAAAAAATCTGAATTAAATAGTCCCCTACACAAACTTTCCAAAGAATTGGACTGTTTATTTCATCAAAACCAGGTTTATGAGTTTCAAAAAGAGATACGCATATACAACGCACATATAAATAAAATTTGTTATAATGATGAGTTGGTTGGATATTCTGCATGGATATTCGATATTACAGAAAGTAAAAACTATATGAAGAACCTGATTGATATGAGAGAGCAAGCAGAAAAAGCAAACTCTGCAAAAAGTTTATTTTTAGCCCATATGTCGCATGAAATACGTACTCCATTAAATGCCATTATTGGTCTTACGGATATCCTTCTTCATAAAGATACTGATTATGAATTACATAATGATATTCTTAATATTAAGCATGCAGGCGGAACGCTCCTAAGTCTGATTAATGATGTTCTTGACATAACTAAAATAGAGTCCGGTAAACTTAGCTTAGTAGATGAACCATATAAACTAACTAGTGTTATCCATGAAGTAATCAATATTATTGGTGTAAAATTAATGTCAAAACCAATTTCCTTACAGGTTTCAATTTCTGATCAGTTACCGAAGTACTTCTATGGAGATGAGCTACGACTTCGTCAAATTCTCATAAATCTCATGAATAATGCTGCAAAGTTCACGGAAAAAGGGACTATTTCTCTCCAAGTGGAACTAACGAGTTATGATCTTGATACCCAGACTGCTCTACTGTTATTTCATGTAAAAGACACCGGTCTTGGTATTGCAAAAGAAGATCAAAAGCGTATCTTTCACAGTTTTGAACAAGGATCTGTAGGTAACGAAGTTTTGGTGGAGGGGTCCGGCCTTGGTTTAACAATATGTAAAAGAATTATAGAATCTGCAGGAGGAACCATACAGGTAGAATCCGACCTTGGGGTAGGTAGTGATTTTTCATTCACCTTGCCTCAAAAAGTATATTCGCAAGAGCATCAAAAAAACTCTGCTTCTACCTTAAAGCCAGGTGCTATCTATAAGATTTCACCACCATTTACCGCACCTGAAGTTAAAGTACTTGTAGTGGATGATAATCGTTTGAATCTAAAAGTAGCAAGTGGTCTACTAAAGTTATTTGATCTCTCAGTAACCGTTGCATTAAGCGGAACTGAGTGTCTAAAACTAATTCAAAAGGAAGCTTATCATATTATTTTTCTTGATCACATGATGCCACAAATGGATGGTTTGGAAACACTCAAAGAAATTCGTTCTCTTCCATCCCAGTATCACCAGAATGTTCCGATCATCGCATTGACAGCAAATGCTGTTTCTGGTATCAAAGAGATGTTTCTTGCAAATGGATTTAATGATTACTTAAGTAAGCCAATTGCAATCAGCCACTTGGAAGCTCTATTGAAACGATGGTTGCCATCCTCGTTTCTAAAATTACAAAAGTCCGAGGTTAGTGAGCCATTGTATCAAGAGGTTGCGGATTTTGGTAACATTGATTATCAAAGCGGTCTAGTAAACTGTGCAAACCAGACTGAGATTTATATCACCGCAGTAAAACAGTTCCTACATGATGCAAGAGCTACAACAGAGCAGTTATCAAATGCAAAAGACCTTGAGGATATTCTACTGTTTACTACAATAGTTCATGGAATAAAGTCAGCAGCTAAAACGCTTGGCGCAATCGAGCTTTCCCGTATCGCTTGTGAGTTAGAAAAATACGGACACAAACAATCTTTCAGTGGGATTGAAGAACTATACCCATCCTTTAAGGCAGAGTATCAAAATGCGATATCCTCCTTTACTAATTTTATAAAAGAGTATTCATGATACCACCACTATAAGATACCGAATGTAGCGGTCTGATGAATTATAAATGACAAACTGCTAAGAGTTCCATACTCTTAGCAGTTTTTTTAATAAATCATGACAAAGAAAAGTTTATCCGATATATTCAATTAACAAATTAGCTACCACCAAATCAACATGAGGAAGAACCATTTCATAGTTTGAAGCTGCATAACAGAATCCAATTTCATATGATTCTCATAATCAGACAAGCTAATTTCTTCCCACGGACTTTTTCTTCTCTCACTTCCAATTCTGATTTCTTAATTTGACACATCATCAACAATATCTCCTTCCTGTACGGATACCTGCATGTTCCCGATAGGGACGTGAAAGATTATCGAAAGTTCTTTGATAAAGCAACAAATAATCTAGTTTCTATTTCTTCCTGCTCACTGCTTGCGTATCCAATCAATCTGATATGATGCACCCTGTTATCTTTCGCAACGATAAAGTGTATCCCATCTCCAATACGATATGCATAGTCGAAATCTTCCATTACTATAGGTGATACATAAACTCTCATTCTCCCTTATTGCATAGTCTCTAAAATGTAAGAAATATTACTTTTTCTCCTTACATTCTCCCCCTTTATGTAACTTCAATCGTTGATCCTCCCCTTTCCCCTTATATCCTCTCAAGTTAAAATCCCACTTGTATTTTTAGATATATAGCAAATTAAACCATATATAACCATTGCTTAAAGATACAAAAAAATCCCTAACGCATATGATATTGTTTATAAACATTATATAGCATAAGGAATTCTTTTATCTTAAATTAAATATTTTCAATCTGCCAATCGATTGGTTCCATACCGTTTGCTTTAAAATATTCATTAGTCTGGCTAAATGGTTTACTACCAAAAAATCCTCGATAAGCAGACAATGGACTAGGGTGTGGAGCTTTTAAAATAAGATGCTTTGGATTCGTTAGCATTGGTATCTTACTTTGTGCTGGCTTTCCCCAAAGAAGATATACGATTGGCCTATCTTGCGCATTAACAGCTTGAATAATGGCGTCAGTAAACTGCTCCCAGCCTCTCCCTTGATGCGAGTTTGCCTGATGTGCTCTTACCGTTAGTACCGTATTCAATAGTAAAACTCCTTGATCTGCCCACTTCTTAAGGTATCCATTGTTTGGTATATAACACCCCAAATCAGCTTGCAATTCTTTGTAAATATTCTGTAAGGAAGGAGGAATATCCTTTTGCTCCGGTAATACCGAAAAACTAAGCCCATGTGCTTGATTGACATTATGATATGGGTCCTGTCCCAGTAACAGCACTTTTACCTTACTTAATGGGGTAAAATGAAAAGCATTAAAGATATCCTCTGCTGGCGGATAAATTGTAGTCTGGTTATACTCTTCTCTTATAAAATTGTATAATTGCTTGTAATATGGTTTATGAAACTCCTCCCCGATAGAGTCTAACCAATCGTTTTGTATCATTGACATTCTAACAACTCCTGTCTTCTAATCTTACGCTTACTTCTTTCGATCTTAGGTATTTTTTTAAATCATTAATTTCTAGTTCCTTATAGTGAAATAAGGATGCAGCTAAAACAGCATCTGCTTTTCCTATAGTGAAAGCTTCATAAAAATGTTCTTTCCTTCCGGCTCCACCCGATGCAATTACTGGTATCGATACATTCTCTGATATCTGCCTCGTTAATTCCAAGTCGTATCCATTTTTTGTTCCATCACAGTCCATACTCGTTAATAGAATTTCGCCAGCACCAAGTTTATTTGCTTTCATAGCCCATTCCACAGCGTCGATGCCCATATCTATTCTACCACCATTTTTGTAAATATTCCACCCACTACCATCTGGTCTACGTTTTGCATCGATGGCTAAAACAACACATTGACTACCAAACTTATCTGCTGCTTCACTAATAAGGCTAGGATTCATAATAGCTGCAGTATTCACTGCTATCTTATCAGCTCCCTCACGTAAAATCAACTTAAAATCTTCAATGGTACGGATTCCCCCACCTACAGTAAATGGGATAAATACTGTTTCAGCAACCTTACGTACCATATCTAACTTTATCGTCCTTGCATCAGAAGAAGCGGTAATGTCTAAGAAAACTAGTTCATCTGCCCCTGCTTGACCATATTCGGCACCAACTAATACAGGATCTCCTGCGTCTCTTAGATTAATAAAATTTGTTCCCTTTACAACTCGACCATTATGTACATCCAGACATGGTATAATTCTCTTTGTATGCATAGTCCTTCCTACCTTTCTTCTAGTCTAGCAAAATTGCTAAGAATCTTTAGACCAATCTCTCCGCTCTTTTCCGGATGAAACTGGCAGGCGTATAGATTGTTTTTTTCTACAGATGCATCAATTCGTGTACCATAATCCGTGGTTGCAGCAACTATGCTTCGATCCTCTGATTTTAAATAGTAAGAGTGTACAAAATATACATAAGGAGATCCTTCGATTCCTTGATACAAAGAAGCTCCGTTTGCTATGTTTAAATTATTCCATCCAATATGAGGTATCTTTAGCCCTTCCCCTTCAGGAATACGAATGATCTTTCCTGGCAATAAGCCAAGTCCTTCTATTCCATCGCTTTCCTCACTGCCTTCAAACATTAGCTGCTGACCAAGACATATTCCCATCAATGGTTTTTTGCTATCAGCAACTTCCTTAATTGTATTAACAAGATGATAGCTATGTAATTTCTTCATAGCATCTCCAAAAGCCCCCACTCCTGGCAATATTACTTTCCCTGCGTTCATAATCTCATCGTGATCTCTTGTTATCACTGCCTCTTCTCCTAGAAGATGAAGAGCTTTTTGAACACTTCTTAAATTTCCTGCGTCATAATCAATGATTGCTATCATAGTGCCACATCCTTTTTTATTTTATAAACGATAGCCAAACGGATATCGTAGATTACTAAAGTATCAATTCAAAGTTTTTCCTTTTGTATATCATAATAGATAATAAAGATTTTTTCAAGATAATTTGTTAAAGTGGTAAAGGAGTAAATATAAAAAAGTGCCCCGTAAACATCTTCTTGCGATAATTAATAATAAGTATACCACGAAACTGTTTAATAAGTGCACGATGAAACTCACTAATAACAATGATAATAGTAATCACACCCCAAGAAACTCAACCTTTATGAAAAAAGTAGATAAGAAAAGAACAGTAACCTATTCAATAACATTAGGATACTGTCCCTTTACTTACTTATCGTTTTCTGTTTTTTGAACAAGCTTATCATCAAGATGTTCTAATACGACATTATAAACTGCCACGCTGTAATCCAATTGTGTAGGACTATTGATGATATTATATGCTTCCTCAACTGATAGATAAAATATATTATCTAACTCTTTTACAATTTGATTTCGTACATAATCTAAATCTGTTTGTATGCCAAGTTTCATTGCAAGAGCATAATACTTATCGTAACGCTCCAACCCTTTTAATAAAGAATCCAAGGCTTCTGGATACATACCAATAGCAGAATAATTATTATAAGAATTTAACTGCTTATTAACAAACATTACTGTCATTATCTTATCATAGATTTCAATGTCTTCATCTCTAATCTCTAAACCATACACCTCGTTATAAGCATCATTATAACGCTGCATACCGAAATTCTTGGTTGCATTTTGAATGTTAATAGCATAACTATATACATTAGTACCTATCACAACAAATAAAGCAATACTTGCAAATAACGCAAATACGAAGGAAGCGCCAATTCGATTAATTCTACCTTCATTTTCATCAATCTCATCGATTAACTCTTGTACTTCTTTCGAAAGCCGCTCTTTTTCTTCTTTCTTTGCTTTTGCTCGCTCCACCTTGGCTTGTTTTGCCTTAATAGCGTCATCCTTAGCCTTCTTCTTTGCTGCTAATTTATCTGCTTTTTTCTTTGCCTTAGTAGCCTCTTTTTCCTTTTCAGCTTCTCTGGTTTCAGTTTCTTTTTTCTTTGATTCTTCTACTACATTCTGCTTAAGTTGCTCCTTTTCTTCCTCAGTTAATTCCTCTTTTATATTTCCGAAAACACGAGCAAATATATTTTTCTTTCTACCAGTAGGATTTTTCTCTTTGTTTTTCTTTTTATTTTTCTTTTTATTTTTCTTTATATTTGTTTCAAGATTCTCTATTTCCTTTGACTGAACTTCCTCTTGGTTAGGAACATCTGGTATTAATTTAAGTAAATCTTCATCAATTCCTACATCCTCTAAACTAGAAATTCCACCAAGTGCATCCTGATAGATGCCACCGATGTCTTTCACCGAAGGATTTAACAAATCATCCGAATCACCGTATAGACTTAATAACGGGTCTTCTCCAGACTCTTCATTATCCATAAAATCATCAATGGAAAGTACATCTGAAGCATAATCCTCTTGACTATCGTCTTCCGGTGTTCTATTTATTTCATTTAATAAATCAAGTATATCTTGATTTCCATCAAAATCAGGCGTACTACCCACCACAAATTCTCCCTCTGCTTCTTTATAATAGTTGCTAGTTATTTTATTCTCCAGCGAATCGCTTATGTTTAGCTTTTCTTTCTCTTGCAAGTTATCTTCTTTCGTTGTAACTAACTCAGAAAAAGATAAATTAGCTACGTCATTTTCTAAACTAGCATCATCTTGCCCTTCTAACTCTATTTCTTGCTGCTCTTTTATATCTATTTCTTGCCGCTCTTCTATATCTATTTCTTGCTGAAGTTCTGTTATATCAGTTTCTCTTTGTATTTTTTTTACGGAATCCTCAATATTATCACGCTCATCTAACACTGTTTGATTTAGTAAATCTTTTAGTTCCTTATTATCGGTGATACTCTCTGATTCCATATCAAATATACTATAATTCTTTGTTAGATAATCTTCTGCTTCTTCCGTAGTAGTAATATCTTTGTTACTATGTAGTGACTCCATAGATGCAGATAACGTGTTAAGATATTGATCGTCTAAGCCTAATTCTTTGCAGTTTAAACAATATTCGCTATTATCTTTTACTTCTGCATGACATATCTTGCATCTATCCATTTGTACACCACCTAATATTTTTTATAGGAATTATTCGTTTAAAAGTAACTCATCGATCTTTGCCACTAATTGTCCGATTTCTGGTTTTGATAATTGAGCGTCTGCACCTAAAGCTTCACCCTTCCTACGCATATCCTCATTCACCAAAGAAGAAAAGATTACGACAGGAATTTGTGCTAGTTTTGTATCTTCCTTAACAAGCCTTGTCAAACGGTGGCCATCCATTATTGGCATCTCAATGTCAGTAATTATTAAAGCAACCTTTTTGTCAACAATTCCTTCTTGCTTGTACTTCAGAAGTAAGTCATAGGCTTCTTTCCCATTTTCCGTTCTAGTGATATTGGTATAACCTGCTTTCGCAAGACAATCGACTAGTAATTGATTTAGCAAATGGGAATCTTCAGCAATAATAATTGGTAAATCACATCGTCTTCTGTTTTTCAATGTATCCATATCTGATACTTTCAAACTAGTTTCAGGACTTATATCGGCTACTATCTTTTCAAAATCAAGTAGGATAATTAACTTATTTTCCAATTTAATAATACCAGTTGCAACTCCCATTCCAGCATTACTTAAAGTAGCATCTGGTTTTGTGATATCCCCCCAAGAGATACGATGAATACCTAAAACTTTATTTACATGAAAACCAACATGTAAATTATTAAAGTTCGTTACAATAATCATATCTTTCCCATCCTGATGTGACTCTTGTTGCATGTTTAAAGTCTTTCTTAAGTCTATGATTGTCATAATAAAATCACGGGGCATATAAATACCCTCAACCGTAGGGTGAGCATTAGGTACTGGTGTTGGGCTTACAAAGGGAAGTATCTCTCTAATCTTAGCCACATTAATACCATAGCTGTTTCCGCCAATGGTAAATTCAAGCACTTCTAATTCATTTGTGCCACTTTCTAATAATATATTGTTATCCATAGGTCTACCCCCATATCATCTTGAGTTTAATTTATCCGTTAGAAATTACCTTATTTGTGTATATATACATATATTATATGACAAAATGACAAATAATTCAATTGTAACATAGTTAAAACGACACTATTTTCCATTTTTATTCTGCAATAGAATCTAATAGTATATCTTTATTCCCTATAATTATCGGCTATTTAACTAATTAAGATTAGCGGTAAATAATAATTCAGCATCCCATATAAATCTTATGAGCAAACAGGCTAGATTCCTCGTTAAACATACCATTTAGTCTGATATTTTTTTATATATTTAATGAATCATGCACAACATAAGTAAAATTACTATACCTCCAGTACTGAAACACATTAAGAACAATCATCCCAAAAGATTTGACCTAGAGTCAATAATGCGAGAACAAATAAACCTTCTAAATTAAGTATATCTTAATTCAGTTAGTTTATCGATTCTCGCATTTTGTCAGATAACACTATAAGTTTAAATTCATTCATTTATTTTTTATTGCATCGGTTCATAATGGATTCTTACCTTGATATCTTGATTGTAATTTCCAAAACCACTGCCATAGACAGTTAAGCCTCCAACATTAGCTGACTCCTCCTCTACAGCAAGTTTAAAACAAATATCACTTCGATAGTTTAAATTAAACTGATCAATTGTCATAGAAGATATTTTTCTTCCATCAATGTATGTACCAGATTTATTAATCACTAATATTTTTAATAAGCCATATTGGTTCCAGTTTGTGAACCACCACTTTGGTGTAAAAATTCCTCTCTTATCCCCAAAGTCTCCTGGACTGGTCCAAACACCAATTTTCTTATTATTTATATAAAAAGAAATGTCACTTGGCCACTCATTATTTACTCCAGGTGCTTCAGATCCCAACTCTAGTGAAAATGTAATCTGGTCTACTTTCTGACCCGCTGGTAATAAATTAGGTATCTTGTACTCAATAAATCCTTTTGTAAACCATAAAATATTCGCATCCACACGTTTTACATGGGAAAAATAACGAGGATCATCTACTTCACCAATTAACATATCTTTCGTAGCAATACCACAGGTAGGTAATACACAATAATCCGAGTAATGACCAATTTTCACTTCTGTTTCGTATATATTATTGTCATAAGAATTTTCCAAATCCATAATTTCAATAAATATTTTATCAACGTCAACTCGACAAATCTTTTGGTTTCCATGTCCCGCATACTCCGGAATTAGCTGTATAATTCCACTTTCCTCTAATTTCTTCATATGTCCGGTTAATGCACCATTGGTTATATTAAGTGCTGATGCTAGCTCGTTCATATTCATTTCTTTATTATCTAGTAAAAGATTAATAATTTGTATACGCACACTGGAACCAAGTGCCTTGAAAACGCTTAATCCATCTTCTAAGTTCTTAATATGTAACATATCGTCACCTATTACCTCCCCTTGAGTATGATGTCATGCTCATTCCGTCCACGACTTGTTATATTCTACCATATATTTTATATCTAAGCAATTATTATGTCAAATTTACTGATTACTGAGATGCTATTTTTATTTTATGTACACTTTAAGAATTGTCTTTACTTTTTAAACAAGGAAAAGTTTGCGAAGCATACTTTTCCTTGACATGAATAATAAAGAAGTCGATTACCCTAAAGTAATCGACTTCTTTCAATATGACTCCAAGGGGATTCGAACCCCTGTTACCGCCGTGAAAGGGCGGTGTCTTAACCGCTTGACCATGGAGCCTAAGAATATTTTTCTACTCTTGTAGCATTGTACTCTCAAAACTTCATATTGATATTATATACAATAATATTGAAACAAACCTTTTAGGTTAAGCCCTCGACCTATTAGTAACAATCAGCTACATGTGTTACCACACTTCCACCTTTGTCCTATCAACCTTATCGTCTTTAAGGGTCTTACTTGCTTTCGCAATGGGATATCTTATCTTGAGGGGGGCTTCACGCTTAGATGCCTTCAGCGTTTATCCCGTCCCGACTTGGCTACTCGGCCATGCTCTTGGTAGAACAACCGATACACCAGAGGTCAGTCCACCCCGGTCCTCTCGTACTAAGGGCAGCTCCTCTCAAATATCCTACGCCTACGCCGGATAGGGACCGAACTGTCTCACGACGTTCTGAACCCAGCTCGCGTACCGCTTTAATGGGCGAACAGCCCAACCCTTGGGACCTACTACAGCCCCAGGATGCGATGAGCCGACATCGAGGTGCCAAACCACTCCGTCGATGTGAACTCTTGGGAGTGATAAGCCTGTTATCCCCAGGGTAGCTTTTATCCGTTGAGCGATGGCAATCCCACTTTATACCACCGGATCACTAAGTCCTACTTTCGTACCTGCTCCACCCGTCGGTGTCACAGTCAAGCTCTCTTATGCCTTTGCACTCTACGAATGGTTTCCAACCATTCTGAGAGAACCTTTGAGCGCCTCCGATACCCTTTCGGAGGCGACCGCCCCAGTCAAACTCCCCGCCTGACATTGTCCCCTAGCCGGGTCACGGCTACAGGTTAGAAATCCAGTACTACAAGGGTGGTATCCCAACAGCGACTCCGTAAGAACTGGCGTTCCTACTTCCTAGTCTCCCACCTATCCTGTACATGCAGCACCGAATCCCAGTATCAAGCTGAAGTAAAGCTCCATGGGGTCTTTCCGTCCTGGCGCAGGTAACCAGCATCTTCACTGGTATTTCAATTTCACCGGGTGCATTGTCGAGACAGTGCCCAAATCATTACGCCTTTCGTGCGGGTCGGAACTTACCCGACAAGGAATTTCGCTACCTTAGGACCGTTATAGTTACGGCCGCCGTTTACTGGGGCTTAAGTTCAAAGCTTCGACTTGCGTCTAACCTCTCCCCTTAACCTTCCAGCACCGGGCAGGCGTCAGCCCATATACCTCACCTTTCGGTTTTGCATAGACCTGTGTTTTTGCTAAACAGTTGCTTGGGCCAATTCTCTGCGGCCTGGTTTCCCAGGCACCCCTTCTCCCGAAGTTACGGGGTCATTTTGCCGAGTTCCTTAACAATGCTTCTCCCGTCGGCCTTAGGATTCTCTCCTCATCCACCTGTGTCGGTTTACGGTACGGGCATATAGCAAACAATAGCGGCTTTTCTCGACAGCATAGGTTCAGAAACTTCGTTACTTAAACTTCACTCCGCATCACACTTCACCATCACCGGACGGATTTGCCTATCCAGCTCGACTTTGTGCTTGCGCCGGTTTTTCCATTCCCGGCTTTTCCTACCTTTCTGTGTCCCCACAGTTCTGTTACTATATGGTACAGGAATATCAACCTGTTGTCCATCGACTACGACTCTCGTCCTCGCCTTAGGCCCCGACTTACCCAGAGCAGATCAGCTTTACTCTGGAAACCTTGGATATTCAGCCTAGAAGATTCTCACTTCTATCTCGCTACTCATTCCGGCATTCTCTCTTCTTAACACTCCACTGCTCCTTACGGTACAGCTTCGTCGCAGTTAAGAATGCTCCTCTACCAATCATACGAAGTATGATTCCACAGCTTCGGTGGTGTGTTTTAGCCCCGGACATTTTCGGCGCAAGATCTCTCGACTAGTGAGCTATTACGCACTCTTTGAATGTATGGCTGCTTCTAAGCCAACATCCTAGTTGTCTCTGAAATCTCACATCCTTTTCCACTTAACACACACTTTGGGACCTTAGCTGGTGGTCTGGGCTCTTTCCCTTTTGACTACCCAACTTATCTCGTGTAGTCTGACTCCCGATCATCATCTATACGGCATTCGGAGTTTGATAACCTTCGGTAAGCTTTGACGCCCCCTAGGGTATTCAGTGCTCTACCTCCGTTAGACTTGAGCCTGCCTAAGCAGGATTTATCGAGGCTAGCCCTAAAGCTATTTCGAGGAGAACCAGCTATCTCCGGGTTCGATTGGAATTTCTCCCCTATCCACAGTTCATCACCACCCTTTTCAACGGATGTGTGTTCGGTCCTCCACCACCTTTTACGGCAGCTTCAACCTGACCATGGATAGATCACCCGGTTTCGGGTATACACACAGTGACTCAGCGCCCTATTCAGACTTGGTTTCCCTTCGGCTCCAGACTTTCTGTCCTTAACCTTGCCACTGGATGTAACTCGCCGGACCGTTCTACAAAAAGTACGCGGTTCCACTCATAAGGTGGTTCCACAGCTTGTAAACATATGGTTTCAGGTTCTCTTTCACTCCCCTCCCGGGGTTCTTTTCACCTTTCCTTCACAGTACTATGCACTATCGGTCACTAAGTAGTATTTAGCCTTGGGGGGTGGTCCCCCCGGACTTCCAACAAGGTTTCTCGTGTCTCGTTGTACTTTGGATACCGCTCGCTCTCTTTAGGTTTCGAATACGAGGCTTTCACTCTCTCTGGCTGGCTTTCCCAAAACCATTCTTCTACCCTCTAAGTCACTTATTGCGGTCCATAACCCCGTGAGTAAACTCACGGTTTAGGCTCCTTCCCTTTCGCTCGCCGCTACTCAGGAAATCGAGTTTTCTTTCTCTTCCTCCGGGTACTTAGATGTTTCAGTTCCCCGGGTTCCCGGCGTATGGCTATGTATTCACCATACGTCAATGGAGGTTTGCTCCATTAGGTTTCCCCATTCAGAAATCTACGGGTCAAAGGATATTTGCTCCTCACCGTAGCTTATCGCAGCTTATCACGTCTTTCATCGGCTCTTAGTGCCAAGGCATCCACCATACGCTCTTATTAGCTTAACCTTTGTATTAGGTCACACTTTTCAGCATGTTCTAATATGATATTTCATCACCTAGCGTAGTGATTACTTTATCGGTTTGTTTGTTTTTCGTTTTCTCTCATAATATCGTCTATTATAAGAGTAAC
>NZ_JPOF01000003.1:0-717500 GCF_000733755.1 Lachnoclostridium phytofermentans
CCATGATAGCCCCGACAGCTAGTATTCATCGTTTACGGCGTGGACTACCAGGGTATCTAATCCTGTTTGCTCCCCACGCTTTCGAGCCTCAGTGTCAGTTACAGTCCAGTAAGCCGCCTTCGCCACTGGTGTTCCTCCTAATATCTACGCATTTCACCGCTACACTAGGAATTCCACTTACCTCTCCTGCACTCTAGTATGCCAGTTTCAAATGCAGTCCCAGGGTTGAGCCCTGGGCTTTCACATCTGACTTGACCTACCACCTACGCTCCCTTTACACCCAGTAAATCCGGATAACGCTTGCCCCCTACGTATTACCGCGGCTGCTGGCACGTAGTTAGCCGGGGCTTCTTAGTCAGGTACTGTCATTATCTTCCCTGCTGATAGAGCTTTACATACCGAAATACTTCTTCACTCACGCGGCGTCGCTGGATCAGGGTTGCCCCCATTGTCCAATATTCCCCACTGCTGCCTCCCGTAGGAGTTTGGGCCGTGTCTCAGTCCCAATGTGGCCGGTCACTCTCTCAAGCCGGCTACTGATCGTCGCCTTGGTAGGCCTTTACCCCACCAACTAGCTAATCAGACGCGGGCCCATCTCATACCTATAAATATTTGATAGCAAAATCATGCGGTTTCGCTATGTTATGCGGTGTTAGCAATCGTTTCCGACTGTTATCCCCCTGTATGAGGCAGGTTACCCACGCGTTACTCACCCGTCCGCCACTAAGTTTTTAAACTTCCATCCGAAAACTTCCGTTTAAAAACTCCGTTCGACTTGCATGTGTTAAGCACGCCGCCAGCGTTCATCCTGAGCCAGGATCAAACTCTCAAATTAAAGTTTTTAACAAAGTTAAAAACTGATACTAATTGACGTTGGTCAATTAGGTACCTTTTTTGATGTTTTAACCATTCAGAACAATTGCTGACTTCTAAGTTGCCTTAGTTATCAATCTTTGATTCCGTTTACTGATTTAGGGTTGTGTCTGAATTTCTTCAAACACAGTTCTTTGCCAAACATCTCTGCTTGGACTTTATTCTCAACGAATTTCAAGGTTGTTTCACTGTTCAGTTATCAATGTTCATGCTTGTTGTTTCGACAACAACTCGTTTATTTTATCATAAAGTGTTTTAATTTGTCAAGCACTTTTTTGATTTTATTTTTTATCACCGAAGCGACTTGATAAGTTTACCACGAGTTTATTCAACTGTCAAGCATATTTTTTATTTATTTTATGTTTTATTCTTATTTTGCATAAAATTAATACAATTTGATGCTTTGCAATAATATCACAACATAAGTCAGTTGTCAACTGTTCATTTTTCTAGATTGTTTTTATCTGACAATTCTATTTCAAAAGAGACAGCTTTGATAGTTTACCATTGAAGCTGAATTAAGTCAATACTAATTTTGTATTAATTTATAGTAAAATCTGGTTTTTTAATACGTCATAAAATCCATTAACACTAAGTAAGTTCAAATCCTCAGTATATACATAACTAAGAATATTCTCATTTGTTATGCTGTGACTTTATGTAGATGTTAAGACTTTATATAGATGTTAAAACTTTATATACATTCTGTGACTTTATGTACTTGTTAATACTTTATACTCATGCTAAGACTTTATAAATCAAACCCTAATATTCTATAAGTTAGGTATACCATTTCCCTCACTATTTACTATCTCTGTTTTCTTCCTCAACTGAAATGGATTCTTGCTACTTATGAGTTTTCAATACTATAATAATTAAATAAGAAGCACGGCTTTAGAGTTACATCCGATTACATATCCATGAAATCTTAATTAAATCGCAATCCTCTTTCTTTAATTTAAATACAAGCCACTATATCTCCTTAATCTTAAAACCAACTACAAAAGAAAGAAAAGATACACCTTAATCATAAGGAAGTATCTTTCCATTAAACTTATAACTTTAGTTAATCAAAATCTATTTATCCATGGTTGCTACATCGGAGCTTGCTTCATTTACTTTTGCTACTTTACGTCTTCTTTTTCTAGGTTTCGCTTTATCCTTAGTTATATTCTTAAAGAGTTCTGGTTTAGCAACCCTACTATGTACTATACTACCACATTCTGTGCAAATCATATGTTCAACTTTAGATCCAGCATATCCGGATTTTCCAGTCATAACGGCCCCCTGAGCACTTTGATATCCCCATCCCATATCCTCACTTCCACAATATGGGCAATTTTCAATTCTTATCTCAACCATGAAAAACCTCCTTTTTACAATCCCCCTCAGTAATGGGTATCTACCATTCACCTTATTGTACTATAGAGTATCTAGAATGTCCATAGAAAACCCCTGAATATGGCATATGTTCTTATGTAAGCGACATGAAAATTTATCGTGTCATGTCGCTATTAATTAAATTAACTTTGCTAATTTGGGTATAAATAATGTAAGCGGAGACCAAAACGTAACAAGCAATAAAATCGCTATTAGAACCACGAAATAAGGTAGCAATGTTTTTATAACCTCTTCTATTGTCACTTGTGCAACTTTACATCCAGTAAATAAAATCGCACCTACCGGAGGAGTGATACAACCAATACATAGGTTGAATGTCATCATAACTCCAAAATGAACTGGATTCATTCCGAAACTCTCAACAATAGGAAGGAAAATCGGGGTAAATATAAGAATTGCAGGCGTTGGGTCCATAAATGTTCCTAATATAAGAAGTATTACATTCATCAATAATAAAATGATAATCGGATTATCTGAAAATCCAAGGATAGAATCCGCAACCAAATTAGGAATTTTAGTAAAAGCTAAGATCCAAGACATAATGGAAGAAAGCCCAATTAAAAATACGATGATGCAAGTTAATTTGGATGACTCTAACAATATTTTGGGTAAGTCAGAAAACTTTATTGTACGATAAAGGAATGACAGAATCAGTGCATAACAAACAGCTATTGCAGAACCTTCTGTTGGAGTGAAAATACCACCCAAAATTCCACCGATAACAATAACAATTAATAATAAACTAGGAATGGCATCAAAAAAAGTTTTTAGAGCAACAGCGCCAGATACGCCTTGTGTTCCTTTATATCCTCTCTTTTTTGCCATCACAAATGCAACTACCATAACTCCTAATCCCCATAGAATTCCTGGAATATATCCACCTAGAAATAAGGAAGTTATAGACACCCCACCAGCAACCGTAGAAAAAATAATTAATGTATTACTTGGTGGGATTAATATTCCAGCTGGAGCTGATGCGATATTAACTGCGGAAGAAAAATCCTTATCATATCCCTCCTTATCCTCCATCGGCCCCATAATACCACCAATTGCTGCACAAGAGGCAGAACCACTACCAGAGATAGCTCCGAATAACATATTTGCTACTACATTGGTTAAAGCCAAAGACCCTGGTAATCGCCCAACTAAAACTTTAGCTAAATCCACCAGACGCTTTGCTATCCCTCCATTATTCATGATAATACCAGCAAGAATAAAAAAGGGAATTGCCAGTAAAGTAAATGAATTCATACCAGTAAAAGACTTTTGTGCTGCCATCAGGGCTGCTTTCGTCCCAGGTAATACTACAGTCATTGCTAACACTGCTCCGCATCCAAGACTGATACTGATTGGCGTTCCAATAAATAAAAGAACAAGTATTACCACAATCATAATTAGACCACACATCAACGCTGTATCCATAATTGCTCCTTTCAAAGTATTTATAAAAAGATAATCAAATTACTCAATAATTTTTATCGTAATCACTAGCTTTTCATGAAAGCTCTATTTCTCGCATTTTCTAGGTTCTTTTAAAATTAGTAATTGCATCAACGATATTACAGAAAGAATAAAACGCCGATAATACTCCACCAACTGGTAGTGCTAAATATATTACTCCTACTGGAACCGGAAGAGCAGAATCCATCTGATTCATCGCATGAAGTGAGATATATCCCCCGCCATATACTAGAACAATTACAACAAAAGCAAAAATTACAAGTTCTGTAACGATTAGAAAGATAGCTCTTGTTTTATTTGAAAATTTACCAACAAAAAAACCAAGAGACATGTGTTCTCGTTTTCCAACGACATATGCAGCTGTAACTAAAACAAGCCATATAAATAAATATTTTGCCAATGCTTCTGTGATTGTACTTGGAGCCTTAAGTACAAACCTTGTTATCACTTGCCATGTAACTAGAATCGTCATGACTGCAAGAATCAAGCTTGCAATTATTTCTGTTATTTTATCTATAACCTTTCTCAATACCTTCATATAACTTCCCATCTGTGCGTTGCGTTACGCACTTATTTCTTGTTTTTTTTGTCTGATGTTGCCATAACTGCATCGTAAACCTTCTTAATTTCAGGGTTTGCACACAATTCATCATGAAGCGGAAGGCAGGCATTCCTTAATGCTTCCACATCCACATCTTCGATCATCGTTGCTCCACCAGCGATAACTGCTTCTTTACTACGCTCTGCATCTTCTGCCCATAATTTAATTTCATACTCTGCTGCCTTACGTGCTGCTTCATCGAAGGCCTCCTTATCTTCTTGTGACAAACTATCATAAGCATTTGTATTCACAATGAGATAGTCAGGAACAATCAAATGTTTTGTATAAGAATAATAAGGGGCTATTTCATAATGTTTGGAATTATTATAAGAAGCTTCATTATTCTCAGCACCATCTACGACCCCAGATTGTATTGCGGTAAAAACTTCACCAAATGACATCGGAGTAGCAGAACCACCGAGATATCTCATCATCTTTGCATATGTGTCTGACTCTGCTGTTCTAATTTTCATACCTTTTAAATCCGACAATGCACGTATTGGTTTACTCGCATACATATTTCTAGTTCCTGCTGTAAAGAATGTCACTATTTTGAAATTATAGCTTTCCGTTTTCTTAAATAACTCTGGTACAATCTCGGAAGTTTCAAAAAAACGTTTTTGGTGCTCTTCATCATCAAATAAAAACGGCATTTCAAAAGTCAAGAAACCATCCTCAAAACTAGAAATATTAGCATTACCAATAACAGCCATCTCAATAATTCCATATTGTACTTGTTCTAACGTTTCTCTTTGTGGCCCTAATAGTTCATTTGGGTATACTTCAAACCTATATCTGCCATTGGTTAGTTCAGAAAAGATTTCTCCCATCTTCTTTACTGCTAGTGTTTGAGGGTGCGTCTCTGTTTGAATCGAAGCAATATTCCATATCTGCACCTTTTGTCCAGTTTCTGTAACCGTGTTAGAACGGCAACCTACGACAGTAAAGACTAGTATACTTATCAGTAATAAAAGAATTCGCTTTTTTCTCATTATTATTTTCCTCCAGCTGTTTAAGTTACCCGATACTATAAGAATTCTTCGGATATCCATTAGGATGTGCTATACTAGCATTCCATATTCATACTATTTGTCCATAAAATCCTATGATTTTATGTTAAATCACCAAGCTCTTATTTCCATCAGCCATTTCCACGCCCCAGTACACGAACTATTTCCATGAGTCATTGCATGGACTTTTTCACACGATTTATGGGATATTTATAAAAGCATTGTACAGGTTATCTGTATGTATAAATTCTGCCTCTTACGGATAGGTAAAAAAAATAAAAAAGGATGCTATCTAAATAGTGAAATCATCACCACTAAGATAACATCCCTTTATAATTTAATTAGTAACTATACGCTGAAGAGGAGTCGTACCAAAAACTAATTTCTATCTTCCATATCATCCTCATTCATATCTTCTAGATCTTCTCCATCAATATCTAAGGTATGCATGGTTCTACGTTTTCTTCTTGCCTCTTCTGAAGCTTCCATTAAGTATTCCTTAATGCTTGAACTCTTACGAATATGCATTAGCTTAAGCTCTGGATGGGTTTTATCCCCAGTATAACAAGTAACAGTACCAAGGCCGAAAACTCTTTCCAGAAAACTTCGTGTTAACCTTACATCTTGTACTTTATACATATACGCATCATCCTCAACAATACTTAGAAATCCACTTTGTATGTTGATTTTATCCGGTCCAATGCGATATGTAACAAAACACAATGGTAATCCAAACAACTTTGTACGTTTCTTTTCCTTAAAAACTACTTCCATGTTACACTCCCTTACCAAAATATACTATACTTAAAATTAGCTATTTAAGCTTAATGATAGCTGTCTTTTCTTCTTTTGAAATTATGAGATTAGCTGTTTTTATCTCTTGTTTTTTTGGTACTTCAAAGATTATTATAGTCTCCTTGCTTTCCTTGCCACCAATTTCTAAATCTATATAACGTAAATCATTTAACATAAATGTTAATTGTGGTTTCACAATTATCCCCGTATTAATATCTAGCTGATATTGAATCTCTGCATCAGATAATTGAAGCTTTATTGCATTTTTAGATGAGTTTTTTACATCAAACTTAATTACCATCAACTGTTTATCTTTAGAGGCATCTAAAGAAAAATACTCATCCGAAAAACTACTTACCATATCATAACCAGTATATTCTATTGTTAAATTCTTAATCCCAATAACTTCTGTGAAATCTGCGTTTGCTTGTACATTAGAGCTACTCTGATTGCCACTAGCATTTCCTTGGCTAGAATCCTGGGTAGGTTTTCCATCCTTTGAAGGAGTCGGGGTTAAGGTAGGTGCTGGGGTTGGCGATGGTGATGGTTCTATTAATGCTTGGTCATAAGACCTTTGTTGACTTAATAATACGCCCGCTAGGTATTCTGCAACAATATTATTTTCATTTTCCGTCAGCCGAATTGAGGTGGCACAACCGGTTAATCCAAACATAGAAACTACTGCTAAAGCTAGCAATAATCTTTTTTTCAACATATCTCCTCCTATGGAAGTGAACTCTATATTTTTTCTATCACTCAATTGCTTCTCTTATCATACCACTTTTGTTCCAATTCGGCAACGAATTTCATAGTTATGATGTAATATCTAATTCAAACCAAAATTCAACACCATTTGAGTGGTTTACAACACCACATTCCTTATTGTGTGAATTCATAATGGCTTTTACGATGGACAAACCGATACCGTTTCCTCCATATTCTCGGGTTCTTGCTTTGTCAACCTTATAGAATTTAATCCATACTTTCTCTAAATCCTCTTCTGGAATTAATTCCCCAGTATTAAAAACAGCAACACGAACTACATTCACCATATGAATTAATTTGATTTCAATGATTTTAGCACCATCTGCATGATTGATTGCATTGCTAACATAATTCGTCACAACTTCTTCAATCATGTACTCGTCTGCCCACACATAACAAGGAGATTTTTCCTCAAAGATTACCCTAATCTCTTTTTGTTTGCATAGAATATCGGTTGATTGAATAACGGATTTGATCAAAGATACAATGTCAAAACGAATAATTTCTGGTTGACTATTTCCAAATTCTAATTGATTCAAACTGAGAAGTTTTTTTACCATCTTATTCATCTTCATTGCTTCATCAATAATAACTTCACAATAAAATTCCCTACTCTGTTCATCCTCCGAAATATTGTCCTTTAATCCTTCCGCATACCCTTGTATGAGAGCGATTGGTGTTTTCAGCTCATGAGTGACGTTTGATAAGAATTCCTTCCTCATCTCGTCAATTTGTACTTTATGTTCAATATCGGATTGTAATTCAATATTCGCAACCTTTAATTCAGAAATTGTATGTTCTAATTTTTCAGAAAGCATATTAATGCTATTCCCAAGCTGCCCAAGCTCATCTTGAGACGTCCCCTCATACTTCGCATTAAAATCAAGATCTGACATTTTCTTAGCGATACTTTCCAGTACTAAAATAGGTTTTGTGAAGCTTCTGCTAATAAAGAACATAACTATTGTGCCAACCACAGTTACAAAAATTCCGACGTACGCTAAAAAATTATTGGATATCGCAGAACTCTCCTGAAGATTTTCCATATTAGTTCGTATGAATACGACAAATCCACTATCTAATCTTCCAATTAAATCAAGATAATTCATCTGCATCAATGCGTCATGCTGGATAAAAACATCGTATTGATCACTAGATTTCATCCATTCTATTTTATCAATCATTGTATCTGGTGAATTCCAATATAAGTACGCTTTCATTGATTTCTTTACACGCTGAGTGTCACGCTCCGTACCATTGGATCGATATACCATCAAATCCATATTAGCATCTACTGTGATGTAGGCACTTGCATTATTTCTAGAAATCATACGATCCATCATCACTAATTGATCCTGAGTTAATACACCACCTTTTTGACTGCTATCATTAAAAGTGTTATTAATCTCATAAAATACAGAATCCAATGATTTTATCTTGCTATACTGATAGTAATCAGTTAAGAATGATTTATTTAGTGCCCAACACAAAAAAATCGTAGATGCGAGCGATACAGTAAGTAAGAAAGTTATTTTAAGCCGTAAGGAATGTTTCATTAAACCACCTCAAATTTATAGCCCATTCCCCAAATGGTCTTGATATAATCACCCTTATCCCCCATTTTACTACGAAGCTTCTTCACATGAGTATCAATAGTTCTTGCATCCCCAAAGTAATCATAATTCCATACATTATTTAAAATCTTCTCTCTAGATAAAGCAACTCCTCTATTCGTTATAAAATAAGTCAACAGTTCAAACTCTTTGACGCTTAGTTCGATTGCCACTCCCTCAATCTTTACTTCATGAGCTGCTTTATCTACCAAGATACCACCAATTTCAATTGTCTCCTCCGATGTTTGGATTGCTCGACGTACAATAGCTTCCACACGTGCTACTAAAATTTTAGGACTAAATGGTTTTGAAATATATTCATCCACACCAAGCTCAAACCCTAACAATTCATCTTTCTCATCGCTTTTTGCAGTAAGCATAATAATAGGTACCTTTGAAAATTTACGGATTTCTCTACATACTTGCCACCCATCCATCTTTGGCATCATGACATCTAGAATAATTAGCGAAATATCTTTCTGCTCAAAGAAAATATCAATTGCTTGTTCTCCATTCTCAGCTTCTAATACATCATAGTTACTACGAGAAAGAAAATCCTTTACTAATTTGCGCATTCTACTCTCATCATCTACCACTAAAACTTTTAAGCGTTCCATATCGTACCTCCACTCTTTTCTACAGCATAACAAAGATCTATGTAGAATTTGTGAAAACCTTATAACTAGTTTCCCTTATCTTGCTGTAATAGCTCCTGTTCTTTTTCTAGTATTGCATTTTCTCTTTCAGACAATTCCTTCTCCCATGCTGAATACTTGTTTTGAATCTTCACCTCAGCATCTGTAAAAGGTGAATTGTTACTAAGTAACACGGATACAAACATTCCAATAATGATCAAGATTAAAAAAGCATTGATAATTCGTAGGTTTCTTAGTTTTCCTTGTAAAATATCTTTTTTCCCTTGTTTTTGATCCTCTGACATCTGCTGAAAGGATTCACTACGTCCAAATGCTCCTTTTTTCATATACGTAGGCACTGTAACAAACACTGGGCTCACCGTTTTATCAGAGAATGCATTCAGTTCTTTTTGTATCTCTCTAAGAAAATTGATGCCAGTTGGAGTAACAAAGGATTGTTTTTCTATTAATCCTTCATATAGTTTTTTTAGCTTTTCTCTGTCCTTAAAGTCTGTTCTACTTTTAATATAGACAATCGACTCAGCCTCCTTTTTAGCTAAATCCATCTCTTTTGCAGTAGCATAACCATATCCATCAAACTCAAACAATCCTAATTCCTCCTTTTTTCTTAATATAAAACTGTATCTAATTTGTTAAACAATATTCTCTTTACTTAACTTCTGATATTGTTATAGTTTCAATTACAACCGGAGTCTTTGGGGTTCCTTGATCGTCTGCCTTCTCGGTTTTAGCAATAGCATCCAACACATCAAATCCCTCTAATACTTGACCAAACACAGTATGCTTTCTGGTTAACCAAGGTGTTCCACCATAAGTTAAAAATCGATCCAATTCACTTGAAGATAATACTACACCATATGCCTTCTGAACATAATCTATAAAGGATAAATCATAATACTCCTTAGCTAAATCCCTTAAAAGATTTACCTGTTTTGCGTCCGCTTGGACAATGAAGAACTGGCTTCCATTTGTATTCTCCCCACTATTTGCCATACAAAGTGCACCACGGAATGGATATAAATCGTTCGAAAATTCATCTTCAAATGGCTCACCATAGATACTCTCACCACCAAAACCTGTTCCAAGTGGATCACCACCCTGAATCATAAAATCATCAATGATTCGATGGAATGTTACCCCATCGTAATATCCTTCCTTCGCATGTGTGATAAAGTTCTCAACTGCTTTCGGTGCATCCTTCGCAAATAGTTTTATTTTAATCGTGCCAAAATCTTTTACATTGATTTCAGCGATCGTATCACCTTTCTTTGCTTCCTTAAACTGATAAAGCTTTTTAGCTTCTTTGGTTAAGGTTGGTTCTTCTATACTATCTCCATTACTGGATTCCTCCTGCGTGATGGATGGCGTTGGTGTTATATTGTTATCCTCATTATTTTTTGAACCACAGCCTAGTAAGCTTACAGCCATGACTCCACATAGTATCATTATTCCTAATTTCTTATGCATGGTATTCTCCCTTTGTTTCTTTCTAACTCATTATTAAAATAGTCTCATAATGTCTGTTAAACATAGTTTCATTAGTAATTTTATTTACGTATCTTTGCTTTTGTATCGTATCATATTTTGTTATAAAATACAACGGAAGCGAAATAGCTTTCTTTGATAAATGATTGCTTATTCTATTGTCTAATGGTAGAATTAAATCCATATGGGTAAAATATCATAAAAAGTACAAAAGCATTGGGTTACCATACTAAGAATTCCCTCGTTTCCTAGTTTTCATGCTAATTTAAATAGAAGGAGTTTTAATCTAGTAAGATGGTAATGGAGGTATGAATGTCAAAATTATATTTTAAGTACGGTTGTATGAATAGCAGCAAATCAGCAAATCTTCTAATGATTCGCCATAATTATGAGGAACAGGGCTTTAATGTTTTATTATTAAAACCTTCTATAGATGATCGAGAAGGGAAATCCATCATTAAGTCTAGAATCGGAATTGAAGCAGAATGTATTATGGTGAAACCAGAGAATTCAATTAAGGATATTTTAAAGCAGCATCCTGCTGATATCATTATGGTTGATGAGGCTCAATTTTTAACGAAAAACCAAGTGGATGAACTATATGATATTTCATTTTATAACAATGTCTTATGCTTTGGTTTATTAACAGATTTTCAACAACATCTATTTGAAGGAAGTCAAAGATTGATTGAACTTGCAGAAAGCCTGCAAGAAATTAAAACCGTTTGCTCCTGTGGACGTAGAGCTACGATGAACGTTCGATTTGATGAATGGGGTAACTTAATTACTCATGGAGAACAAGTCGACATTGGAGGAAATGATAAATATAGAGCAATGTGTAAATATTGCTATGAGAATTTGAAGAAAAAATAAGGGGATAGATTAATCAGAATAATTTTTTAGGATATTTGTTTTAGAATCCAAATTTCTAAATATCTAGTCCCTAAAATTAACTTAATTCTTAAAATAGTACCATATAGGTAAGCTTCTAGTTGTCTACATTTTTATATTACAATCAGTGGTAGGGATACATATTATTTGTATCCCTACCACTTTTATTCATGACAAGGAAAAGTTCGAGAAGCGTGCTTTTTCTTGTTTATAGCAAGGAAAAGCTTACATCTTTTTCTTATTAAAAAATTCTGAATTAATATACTAAATGACACTTCTACTATTATATGATTACATAACTTTTTTAGAAAAGATAAATTTGAACTACAAATTATTTGAGAAGATGCCCAATATGAAATTGTAGTATAATAAGTTGGTTCTAGCACATAAAAAAAGAGAACAAAAAGATTTTGATATAATCTTTTTATCCTCATACTTTAGTGGAGATGACGGGAGTTGAACCCGTGCTATAGAACTCTTACCAAAAGTAGAAAAAACGCAAGATACTATTAAATACTAGCTTTATAAGTGTTTTTATTTTTCTTGTTTTGTTCTTTACTTACCGATTATATTACACTTTTTCTATATTATGCAACACGAAATGCAACATGAGTATCTAAATGCTTAGTGCTTGGGTAACCAAGCACTTTTTATTTGCGGATTTAGTCACATTATGATACAATCATTATACCATATATTGGATATGATGGAGGTTGCAATGAAAAGTAAATCTAAACTGGTAATCACACTATTGATATTGGCCTTATGTTTTTTTGTTTACCAATACATAGACATTCTTATTAAATATAATAAAGCTAATGTAGATGTAGCTGACCTACAGTCGAAAATAAGTATATTGAATGACGCAAATATTTCTCTGAGAGGGAAAATATCTGATCATGAGAATGGTGCTGAAAATAGATTATATATGATTCGATTAGCCGCAGAGAGAATGGACTTCAATTCTGTCTTATCAATAGCGGATGAATTGCATGAAAAATTCCCTGGAAGCCCTGAAGATTTAGAGGGGCAAGAATTAAAGAATGCTGTCAATGCTGTTCTTGCAGAAGAGGCTAAAGCTAAGGAAGAAGCTGAGAAACTTGCTCGAGAGGAAGCTGAAAAAGCGGAGAATATTGCAAGAGAAGAAGCTGAAAAATCTGCTCAAGAAAAAGCAAGAGAAATTATTCGAGTAACTAAGCTTAAAGTCGGAAAACCAAATTCTGCAGGTGGTGTTGATTTATTTATTGGATTTACAAATAATTCAGATAAAATTATTAAATATATTTATTTTAAAGCGACTCCTTATAATGCGGTTGGCGATTCTGTGAAATGTGATATAAAAAGAGAAAGTACTACAGGAGTTAAGGATACAGGCCCTTATCAAAAAGGTGAAGGAATACTTGGAGATAATAGCGGATATTGGCAATGTGTTTGGTATAATTACAGTATTGAAACAGTACAGTTAAACGAAATAAAGATTGAATATATGGACGGAACTTCAGTAACATTGACAGACAAAGATTTGGAATACGTTCAATATTGATTATAAGCCCCTCGCATAACCGAGGGGCTATTTTTATCTTCCCAAAACCTCAAGTATCTCATTCACTCTATCGTCCGTATCCGGTCCATACACCCCATCATCATCCACTCCGATCAGACGTTGCAGTTCCTTAACGTCATCGCCTTTCATTCGCGGAGATGTAAGCTTTAGTGCTCTCTTAACTTTCTTATATTCAATCTCTGGATGCTCGTACCAGTGAGTCCATGGTCTAGCACTAAGATTGGTAATACAAACACCGTAGTTAAATCCACGAGCCTCTACTACTTTACCATTTCCAATGTAAACTCCAACGTGACCCTTGTATCGAACGCACAGACCTATCGCAGACTTATCCATGGTGTCAATAGTTCCTTTCACAGTTGCCTTGTTATACGCATTGTCTGCAGCAGTATCATAAGTACCTTCACCAGATTCTACTACACCATCCTGATCGGTATCGTTAAGGTAGCCCTCAATTAGACCGTGACAATCTGAAGTAACTTGTCCTATCCACTTTTTACACTCCTCAATGCGCACCTTTGTGAACCACTTTGCAGGGTTCGTATTGATCAGTGATTGAAGTCTAGACGATGTAAGAACTCTGCAGTTTGTACCCATGACATAAGGAATACCGACTTGCTTTTTTGCGTAATCCACTAATCCTTGATTATTCTTTTCCATTGTCTCCACCATCCTCTCCACTTGTTTTATCTCTTAATTGTAATAATGTATCTTTAAGCCTTGCCGGCATTGGAATTAGTACTGCAGCATTTTCCACCAAGCTCAATCCCTCATTACAAATAAAGAACATGATAACAATCTCTCGAAGCTTAATCGACTCACCGAGCAATAGTTGCATCTGATATGCTGCAGCAATGACGATGAATATCATCACCTTTTTAAGGAGTCCTTTAAACCCTATCTCGCTGGACAATGATTTTGTATAGATACCCTTTATAAACCCTGTAAGGTAGTCTAATATAACCAAAGCTACAATTGTCTTAAGAAGCATGTCCCATCCTCCCATTGCGCCAGCAAGCCATCCACCGATTGCAGCTATCACTATACTTATTTTATTGAAATACTTTTCCATTCTTCCTCTTTCCGCACACAAAAAAGAGCGCCTAAGCGCCCTATGTATGCAAATGATTATATAGATTTTTATGTTAGACAGTTTTATCAATGTCTAGCTGCATGAAATCGATGTATTCATCAATTTCTTGTTGTAAGTCAGTACGCTTTGTTACTACTTCTTTATAGGTTAAGTTACCTACAGTAATCTGACTTACTAAGTATCGTGATGTTGCGCTGTACTTTTTCATACGAGTTCCTCCTTTCCTAAATAATAATCTATACACCCAAGAGCATCTCATTTACGACCTCTTGTAGTAAACTTAGTTCACTTTTTAGCATTTGGTTTTCATCTCTTAAGTCAACTAACTGGTCTTCTAATGACTTTTGCGGTTCTTTCCAATTTGGATTTAAGTAAAATCCTTTCTCAATGGTATAGCAATATTTATATGGAACTATATCTTCTACAATTTCATTTACTTCGAATGCTCGTATCCCTTTCTTTATGCAAAATAAGTTTTCGCTTATTCTATAAACATCTAAGCCGCTAGGATCTACTGTCTCTTCTAATACTGTTAGTATATACTGTAGTACATTTGCTTGGTCTACTAATATAAACATAATTACCTCCATTAATTTGAGTAAGCCAACATCATAATATTTCTGTATGGGAATGTGTATGCCGATTCTGTCAGACCTGCCGCGCTACCTGTTAGAGTCTTACCAGTTCCTGAATACTGCACATCGAATGCAACGACATATCCATCTTTTTGACGACAACCTGTTGCATGTATACTCTTTCCGACTGGAACCATTCTAACTACATTGAACTGTCCTGTTGATGCCACTCTATACACTTTATACATCCCTTGACTGGCAGCAGGAATAAATGCGTTGCTTGTTCCGTCAGTCGATTGTACACCACCTATACCTGATATAAGTTCAAACGTAGTAAGTGTAGTACTTTTTGTTTTTACTCCATTTGAATCAAACTCAATAACGTCTAGTCTTATATCAGTATAGGTTTTATTCATTACCACTAAGGCGTAAATGCCATCAAAAGGATGGAAACGTGAATCGAAAATCTCAATATTAACTGCTCCTAAGTAGTTACTTGATATTTTTTCAAAGGTACTATTTGTCACAATGTATTGACTGTTATCACCTGAACCGGTCTCAGTAGTGATGACAGTGTATCTATTTGAAGCACTCCAATATTGTATTGTTATGATGTCTATAGAGTAAGTGCTGAGAGAACTTCTTACATTTGTAAAGTTTACTCCGTCATCGCTAACCAATAACACAGAACCACACACGAACAGTTTCCCATTTGTTATTGTTAGATTTCTTGGGTACTCTGTTGTTGTCTCCCATACCTTTTCCCAAGATGTGAAGTTCTTAGTTCTATATATCCCATCTCTTATGACAGCTACATAAAAGTATTTTTTAAAATATACCATACCCTGAATCTGATTACTAAAAGGAGTGTTTGCAATGCTTGTCCATTGCAGTCCTTCTTTTGAATAATATGGGGTACCTGCCATTCCAGAAAACATAAAAACATTTAGCTTGTTTTGCCACTTCAATCTTAACGTTTTATTAGCATCGCATTCCCAAACCTCTGAAACTTGCTTTAGATTGTTAGAAGATTCTGTTACCTTTACATCTTCTGTGTTACTTTTTACATTACTTGAATTAGTTATAGTAATAGGCATAACAACCCTCCTATTCGGTTACAAAATAAATCGTGTTTGCCACTGTGCTTGCTGGTACTGATGCAACAACTTGAACATGATAATTATCTATCTTATCAGAATTGTTTGCATTAGTGGCATTATCTGCTGTTCCTGCACTTGTTGCCTTACCATTAACAGCTAAAGCACCGACCTCAGACGCAGAATATGCTGGTTTATTTGCTTGTTTAGCCCAACTATATACGTCACTTGCAGGCAAAGACGTCGGTAATCCAGTAATCATACTTGCAGGATGAGTTGATGGGTGTGTATATACTGTATCTGTAAATTTAGCATTTGATGGAACGTCTGCATTTACTGTGTGACCATTTACAGTATCAGCATCACCACCATCCGCTGGAAGCGCTGTAGGAAAATCTGTTATATCACTGGTCATATGCTTGTGTGCTTTAGGAGCCTTATTATCCTCTAAATTTTTCAATTCACCATCAATAGTATTAAAATTGGTGTTGAGACCATTAACATTGATAAAATCAGTCCCCTGTTGTAGTTCTAGGTTATAATTCTCTGTATATTGTGCCATTAAATAGCCTCCTCTCTCAATTGATTCCATGTGCGCCTTCCAGCTTCTTCCCATGTCATTCCACTAACCATATCCCATGTATTGTATAAAAGACTGACATTTAAAATAAGATTGCAAGGAGTAATCCTGTCTAATAGTTCAGAAACAGAAGTGAAATTCTTCTTCGCGGATAAAGCTATTTTTATCTTTAAGACGTAGTTTTCTTTATCCATAACGATAGAATATCCATCTTTACCACACAGGTCGGCAAGCCTTTCCTCTAAGCTTCGATACGTGTAAGGTAATTGCTCATTAACTCTGGCCAGAATTCTAAAATTGCGTTCCTGAAGTGTATCTGTATCCAAAGACTTAATACCTAGAATCTTCTCCCACCTAGCACACCCATACGAATCCAATGTACCAATGAATTGATTATTTAAAGTCTTATCGATAGCAAGGTCTAAGCTATCAATTTCAGGATTCTCTGCAGTTGTTATTGCCTTAAACTCACGCACTTCTTGGAGTACCCCAGGTACATAACTAATAAGATTAGCTGCCATTAATTTCACCCCTAACTGGTATAGCATTTTTATCAAGCTCAATGTTAAGAGAACTCCCATTTATTGCAGTATCAGTCACATCGATTATTCCTGGTATACCTAATAACGCCACATCAATTTTACTTATTCTTACAATCAATCCAGAGTTTCCTTCCTCCTGCCAGCCTCTTGCCAATTCCTTAAAATAACTATCAACCACAGAAATGATATAACTTTTAACATCATCGTAAGTATATCCGCTCTGGTAAGTGATTGTCGTTGTAATATTGATAACTGTCTCATCTGCTCCAGTGACATTCACAAAATGCCATAACGGAGCAAGCCCCATCCCATCACCGGCATTAACCGTCGGATCTAAAGCGGATTGCGCATTATCCACTAAAGCGGTACTAGGTTTGGAATAATCAGAGTTAAGTATCACTAGCTTAACATTTCCACCTGACTCATCTCCAGATATGTTTGTAGCTCGATATATTTTTACTGCACCGACACCATCAAGGCTTAAGACTTTTGCTTTGTAATCTGCACGATTTCCGCCAAAAGCTTGCGCATCCAAGCTATCAAAATACCTTTTCCGGAACGCTTCTGTATCTTCTTCCTCTTCCCCTGGAATAAGTATTTCTGTGATACTGGCACTTGTCAGACCGTCGATGTATTCCACTGGCAGTAAAATCCCTGTTGAGCCATTAGGTGCGCTTCCAGAAGTCTCACAGGTGAGTTTGAAAGTTCCTGTAGATATCTTATCCGTAGCTCTATAACTAAACTTATCCAGGGTAAACCTTGCACCGATTGGTATATCAATATTAAATACTCCTTTGACAACTGCATATGTTGAATCCTTAGGTGATAGTCCTCGCTCTGCAGCTCTTCGAATAAGGAAGTCTCTTGATGCAGTGTCGGCAAAAGATTCACTCATGATCCCCTCGAGTTCAACATACATCTGCGCAAGTTCAGCGCATACCGGTGCAACTGCAGTATAAATCATGCTGCCTTCTCGCTTATCGATACCGGACGGAATTCTAGCCAGTGCTCGATTCAAAATTACTTCATATGTCATGTCCTCATACACTAGATATTCACCTCCTTCTCTTGTTCGATATCTCCATACACGGTATGAACCATAAACTTAGCAGTTACGCTTCCTTTATTTGATACAAAATTAAACTCATCAACTGCAAGAATACGGTCGTCTTGTAATAAAGCTTCCTCAATACGACTCTTTAGCGTTGGATACACATAAGAAGGATCTTTACCAAAAAGATCTTCCAATTCAACACCGTAATCCCAAGAGTAAATCAAATGTTCGTAACGTTCTACGCTTAAAGCCATATAGATAGACTGATTAATCGCTTCCAGTCCATCCACAGTCCCTATGATCTTGTTTCCGGACAGAGCAAATGTTTTACTAGGCATTTCCGAAACATTAAGATTCGTTATATCATAATTCGTCTGTGGTACCATTAACTATCCACCACCCTATCTAAAATAAGATACTGCTGTCCACCTTTTTGCTGAAGGAGTACCACCTTATCATTTATTTTAAGTGCATTCTTAAATGTGTAGGCAGTTTCAGCTCCTGCGAACTCGACAGTCATCTTGTAATCGGTTAAGCTCTCCGGCACAACTAGAAATCCGCTTGTCAGTATCACCTTCTGATCAATAGATACTTTAAGCGGATTGATTGATATCACCTTGCCATATACAAATTGCATCGGTTTAGTGGCCTCCACAGCGTCGCAGGCTGCCTTTTTAATTAATTGTACTAACTCAGCTATTGATAACACCTCCTGTCAATTTTAGATCCATGAAGTGAGCATCTGCCTCGTAGGTATGCTTTGCACTCTCCACCATCATTGGGTAGAATTTCTGTTCACCATTGGTGTCGTACATCGGAACCAACACACTAAAGCCTGCTCTTACTCTGCTGTCACCAAAACAGTTCCTAATCGTTAAAGTTCTTTTCGGTGTATTATGCATACTTAGCAATTTTTCCACTTTATCTTTCGCTGTATTTTTATTTTGGATTTGTTCGTAGTACTGCAGCACTCCCCATTTTTTTATCGTGTTACTGTCGAATACTTGAAATATCTCTCGTGTTCCAGCCTTTTCGTTTGCATATGCAAGTTTAATACTATTATAGGTGCTCTCATCGATGCTTCTTGTAAATACATGGTCTTCTGCAGATGTTGTATCAACCACGATGTTTAAGATTAAATCTGTAGACTTCCTTAAACACAGTTCACCATAATCATCGTAAAGAATATAGAGATTTTTTGTAGCATCTGCAGTATCTGCAATAGAGTTATTAATCATATCAAACAACTCTGTGTCTACCTCAACTAATTTAAGCTTGATACCAGTATCATCTACAGTACCAAGCTTTAATCTAAAATCTGTTGCAATACGATTTAATAAATCCCCAGTACTCCAAGCAGTATACACGTACGTATCACGATTCTTTAAGTAGCGAAGCTGATCATATGCTATGATCTCTAGTAAATCATCTTTTGTTTCCTTGATTGAAAAAACATAACCGTGAAAAACTCCTAGATTATCTTCTACTAAAGCGATTGGACACCCTTCTTCTATTTTCATGGAATCGTCTCGAAGGATAGATAGCTTAATCGTTCCAGGAGTAGATTTTCGTTCTGTATTCCACACAAGACCGCCTTGTATAACAGGAAAATACAGTTTATCATTTATTATTATGCTTACCTGGTACATTCATTCCACCCATCCAATCCTTTCTAAGATCATAATTCCCTTGCCCTTCGTTACCGGTTATGGATTTGACGTACCCAACATTACTAAAAGGAACTGTAGTTGTAGCCTTTTTCAACGCATTATTGATTTGATTGTCACTCAAATTACTTAGCAATCCACTCATACCTCCTAATGGAGTAGGCGAAATAGACGTAGTTTTCGTATTGCTAGTTTTCTGAGACGGATTGCTTTTTTTCGTTGTTGCTGGAACATCCTCAATCTTTAGCACTTGCCCCACGTAGATAAGATTAGGGTTTTTGATATTATTTAACTTCGCAAGATTCCAACACTTTGCACCATTACCAAGAAGTTTCTTTGCAATAGCCCAGAGAGTATCTCCTTTTTTAACAGTGTAAGTTTTTGGGATACTTTTCGAAGAAGATGATCTTGTTTTTTTCTCAATGACACCATCCTCAACATTATTAAGTGGTACATAGGTAACACCGTAGTTTACATATTGCTTAAGCTTCATATCAACCAACAAATCAAACCCATTGTCGGCATCTTCAGTAACAGTATAATCTTCTAAAGTGACATCAGTCTCTGTTTTAAACCACTCTGTCCCCTTGATTAGTCTTGATACAATCAATTTGACATATCGCTTATTCTCTTTCAACTTTTGCAATTTATTAAGATACCAGTTGGGGGACTTGTACTTTCCCTCGTAGTTTGCAAATGGATAGTTATTTCCAGGCAGTAATATAGTAAAGCTGATTTCAGTAAGACCAGGAGACTTTAAAAGATTTATCTCCTGGCCATTAATTAAAGTAATAGTTTTATTCCTATTGTTTACCCTTGTAACAATCTTTGATGGCATAACCGGTAGGAATATGTCACCTAGATACATTTTATACATAGACGTACCCCCTAACTGCGGTTATGAGCTTGCGCAGTGTTATTTAACTCCTCACCAAGCTTCTCGGTCAGATAATCAACCATCCCATCAAGATCCTGATTGCTATTCACATTATTATTAATGCCACCCATTTCGACTGATATCTGGGCTGTTGTAAAACGATTGATAGCTTCGCGCTCTGCAGCATCACGAAGGTATTGGATATCTTCGGTTAAGGCGTCGGCGATAGTATTGGTATTATCAACTATTTTTTTTATATTATCTTCTTTATCGTGTAGGTCATCATAACCATCTGAATCGGTTTGGAACTGAGACATTTTATCTAATATACCATCGATTTCTTCATCAAATTGTTTAATGCTTGACTCAAAATTTTCCTTTTGAGTATACAGTTCCATTCGTTCCTGTGCTTCAGCATATTTATCTATACCTGTCAAAACCAAACCTGTTTCATAACTGTAGTTTTCAACAAATCTTGGCACTAATTTGTCTCTTTCAAAATCTTCTTTTGTATACTTGTCCATTTCACTGTTATCTTTTAGAAAAGCATCGTATTTATCTTGTACTTTAGTCTGATCATTCACTACATCATCTAACTTTGAAGAATAAGCATTGTAATAAGCCTTGGCTCTTGCAAGCTCTCGGAACTGGTCTGTGGCTTTTTTTAGAGATACTGCTAAATCATCGATATATCCTGTTTCTGTCTTTATCTGATTACTTAGTCCCGGTATGGTATTTTCCAATTGAAGTACGATAGTATTCATTTTATCGTGCTCTTCTTTTGATCTATTCACTTTGCTTTCAAGCTCATCATACTGATCCATTAGAGCCTTAACCTTTTCAGCTGCAATGTACGCAGATTGACTTGTCACACCAAGCGTATCTTCCATCTCATCATTTGATTCTGCAAGAGCCTTCGTTTCTCTAGTCAACTGATTATACGCAGTAACGCCAAGTCCAAGAGTAGTGGCTATCCCAGCTATCGTGGTTATCCAACCTACTGGATTTGTCGAGTTTAAAAACATGTTTGCAGTCGCTAACATCTTTGTCCCTATTTCCCATGCCGCATATGCTGCAACGATACCATAGATTTGAGGTGCTATATCATCCCAGTTATCATGTAAATAGTTAGCTGCATCAATAAGATCGTCGAAGACATCTACCGCAGTTTCAGCAAGCGATGTAAGCGCATCGATGGCGCTTTCCTTGAACTTCTCAAACCGATCTGTATTAGCGATATCATTTAGCCTAGTAAGTGACGGTTGAATATTTTGAATTAAGTCATTTTTGAACGTAGTCCATATATCAGCATAAGTAAGTGGTATCTTTTCAAAGCGTGCCTCTGTTTCATCAGCAGCACGGAACATTGCAGTTTTAATAACATCGGCGGTCAATAAACCATCGGAAGCCCAGTCCTTCATCGTTCCTTTTGCTTTTACGACATTGGTCATGTAGTCCTCAATTGAGCGAGCAAGCAATGGAGCGTTCTCTATAATACTACGATATTCATCCCCCTGCAGTCTTCCGGATGCCATAGCTTGTGACAACTGATACATAGCGGATTGCTGTTCTGTCGTAGATGAACCACCGATTTTAAATTGCATGTTCATGAGTTCAGAGAAACGAATCATCTCATCATTACTTTTAAATGATTCCTTAGCCATTAGTCCTAGCCTGGATACAACTGCAATAGTATCCTGATAGTCCGCACGTGCTCTTTGTGACGAATTAAAGATTTTTTCTTGGAGATCATATGTTGTTTGAAAACCATCATTCATCAAGTTAAGTCGTGCTGTAGCTTGGGCCATACTGTCTGAAGTGCTAAACATTGCTTTTCCTGCCATCGTACCACCAAGAGTAATAATGATGCTTTTGAGATTACTGAGCAAAGCTGATGAGTGACTTGTACTCCTTGCAATCTCGGAATTCCATGCACGTTGGTGATTCTTTGCTGATTCCGTATTTCTTTCAGCCTTATCAATCTCTGAGTTGGCTTTCCGATATGCAGTATCTAGCTTTTCTGCAGTTTCTTCGGTTTTGGTCACATTTTCTTTTATCTTATCTGTCTTATCTTGAGCTTTCACTAAGCTATCATTGATCTGCTTTAGTTGCGCCCCTGCATTCGCCATTTCGGCTCGTGCTGCTGCAAGACTTTCTACGTCAATCGCTCTAGAGGACGCATTATCTAAAGCTTCAAAACTATTAATAACCATATTCATAGCTCTTACCATGGACATCATAGGTTGTGTTATTCTATCCATTACCTGTACTGATGTTTGTATACCTGACAATTTTACGCCCTCCTATTCTTCGCTCTTTCTATTTTCTATCTTATACTTAACCGATGCATCCACTAACGCTTTTTGGTATCGGTCTAAGTTCATATAAACATCTGGCGTCCAATGAAATTGGTGAAGGCAATAATGACACATCACTGCATCGTGATCACCTTCACTTATTAGTTTTTTGCGTCTTCCACCAAATCCTCATAAGACGTGTCAAATCCATTAACTTCTTGAACCTTTGTTAAGTAATCCGCGTACTCACCAGGCGTGAGCATAGTCTTAAGCAATGCATCTGCCCCCATAACACCATAACTATCCTGTAACTCTGTATTGTCAAGCTCTGGATAAACTGTGCAGCGAGCAGCTAACTTACCAAGGTATACGCTGTAATCCATTTCTGTCTTAGTGCGACCTTTTCCATCCGGAACACGTTTCATACACTCCTTGCGGATTGCTTCATCCTCTTTGTTAGTAACAGCTGTTAACTCCCAAAGAACTGGCTTCCCTTCCTTGTCCTTAAATCTTTTTGATACCACTACCTTGATGTTTTCCACTTTAACTACATTCTGCGCTAAAAACGCTTGTAAATTTTCCATCCTTAATAATCCTCCTAATATTAGAAATGGGCGGTTATTCACCGCCCTAGTTAATTACAGCATGCCATTAAGTAGCTTGAACTCTTCTGGCATTTCAAAGTCATCGAATGTACCATTCACATCCTCGGTTAATGAATCGTCGCTTGATGCGTCAAACTTTGCTAGGATTCCATCATCCATATTACAGTTCTTAAAGATGATAGTCTGTCTACCAACACTTGAGGAAGGGTCTTCATTCGTGATTTGAATATCAAAATAAACATCCGCCCCCGTGTTCTTAAAGTCTAATAACATACGTCTAAAGATAGATGTATTATAGTGAATGGTTGCTTTAAAAGTTCCTTCCCATCCGGTTGATTTATTTCCTTTTCCAGTTCTGCCTAGAATCGGTACTTTCTTTTTCGTTTTCTTTACTTGCGCTTCAAACTTCGTAAAGTTGAACGCATTGTAACGCTTCGAACCAATCGTAACATAGCACTCTGCGAGCGATGCTGATACGCTGTCCTTTGCGTTCATGGCAATATTATTCATAAACTACCTCCTTACTGTACAATGATTGTCATGTACAACTTATCCATGCAATTCGTCGGAGTTACATAACTGTTGGCCACAACATCTGTTTTACCAGTGCCTTTTAACACCTCAATATCTGCAGCATCAAAGTTTTCAATGGCACGTAGGCCTTCGAGTTCCTTATAGTAAGATACTAAGTCGTTCCATAAGGATATCCGTCCGGAAGCATCGTTTGGAATCTTCCCATTATACTTTTCATTGAAAAGAGCTGCAGTGTCATTTCCAATCTGATCTAATACTCGAATAGTCTGATTGTTCTTAAACTCTACACCCTTCTCGCTTGATGTTGTAATCAAGGAATTGATATCAACAAGCACTCGATAGCCATCTCCAACCTTGTGGAATGTAAGTTCTCCGGCTGCTATCGCATCCTCTAGCTGACTTTGAGTATACGATGTCGTGATTTCGTACTCACCATCATAAATCATATTTGTAAGAGACTTATTAACCTCACAGCCTGCCTCGGCTCCTGCAACCCAAGGTATAAGTTCCACACTGTTCTTTACATTGATAACACCCTCGTAATCAGATGCACTTCCGAAAAGTACCGTTTGAAACTTAACACCTAGCTCCTCGCGCATGCGTTTTGTGAATGCTGCATACAGTGCCTTAGTTGGAGCATCTGACGTATCCGAAGCTAGGATATTAAAACTAGAACTTTCTACCGCGCTTAGAAATGCTTGATGTTGCGTTCCGGTTACCGTGCCATTTGTTCCACCCGCAAGTACTGTTCCTACAGTAGCTGTAAGAGTAGCATCTGTCTTAAAGGTAACAAAATCGTTCTCTTTCAAAGCAGTAGCGTCTACTACTTTTGTTTGTTCATCTACCAATGCCGTGCCAAGATAAGTACTTACATCCCATTTGCTACTATCATCCGCATTCTCTGAAATAACAATCTTTAGATCATTACCACGTGTACCAGAATATTTAGCGGTAGCAAAATCATTCGATGCTTTTACACCAGCATTGAGTCGATAAAGATAAGCTTTTGTTGCATGTTTAAACAGCTCACGAAGTTGCTTTAACTCATCTGAAGAATAATCATAACCGAAAATCTGAACTGTTTTCTTAATGAAATCATCCTTCGTAACTAAGAATACACCAGTATCATTACCCCAGTTAAGGCTCATTCCAATAGCAACGATACCTCTCTCACTCAATGCGCTGTCAGCCCTTGCAGCACTTACGAAATTTATATAAGCACCAGGTATCTTTTTATTCTGACTGGTAAATGTTCCACCACCTAGCATTAACCCACCTTACCTTTCATATATTTTTCGATCATAGCATCTACCTCTTGAATGGTATAATCGATGTTATCGTCTAGCAATGCGCTAACGAGATCCTTCTTAGCAGCATAACGCTTAGACTTTAATAACTTTTCCTTAGAATGCTTTGTTTCCTTGACATCTGTCTCTTTCTTGGCCATTACTTCACCTTTCCTTTCACATAAAGGTCATTCATCTTTTCTTTTTCTTCCTGGATAGCAAGACGCATATTATAGTCAATCGTACACACTAGAGCACCATCCGAGATTACACATGAGATGTCAGTCCCTCGAACTAAATTACCATCAACATTGATACTCTCAAGTACGAATGGTAATTCGCTTTCAACAGTCCTCAACTCATCCTCATCATCAGTTTTAGGAAGATAGGTAATGCTAAAGCTCATTGGCTTACCATACCGCTTACCAAGTGTTCTCTTATGGCCTGTCTTGATGGACTTCACACGAAAGCAAGGAAGGTGTATATTTTGCTTTTTTTTACTCGTATATACTTCAGCATCGGTCTTATATTCCAATGCTTTCGAAATCCCTATGATAACTTTATTAATCAGATTGAAACACCTCCCTAAAATACTTCTCAAGCTTCATTTCTAGGATAGCAGGAGCTTTCGTTTGAATGTCCTTTTCTGCAATTGTTAACATGAACTTACCATCTACCCATCCTTTATGATTAGATGTCCGATGACCATACTCGACATACATTGCGTATTCCACAGGATTGATCAGCTCAATTACGAAGTTATCTCCAACCCTAGTGACTACAATATTCTTAACATACTGCCTAACATCAATTTCTTGTCCTGCAGTCCATCCTCGCCTTAAGTTTCCACCTACTTTACCAGTACTTGAATCGTAAATACCAACAGGTGTATTCTTTATCACCTGAGTGAGTAAACGTGCTGCTAACTCCTTTACACATGATTCAAGGAACACTTGTGTATCATCAATACTTGCTTGCAGTTTATTCCTGAAAGCAATCAGCTCTGAAAAGTCTGCACTTATTAAGCCCACCCCCTAAATGCTTCCAGTGGTACTTCTTGGTGAGAAGGGTAAACAGCGGGTATTCCGCTCCTGGAATACTCAAACGTTTGGCCAGTCTGCATAGTAACAACAACCTTGCTACCCTCATTGATTATGATATCTGGTGCTATATGCAAACTAACAGTCTGCAAGAGCATTGCTGCATCACCTTCACTTACTGATCGTACCGACTTAAAACAGAGTTTGCATTTTTGTCCTTCCAGTACTACAACTTCCTTGTCTTTCGTGATATTCGTTTCAGCATCCCTCACTGGATGAAACTCAAAAATCGTGCATCTGTCCTTATACTGCCTTTCTACTACCTCTCGACCATTCATCGTCTTAATCTCCTAAAAGGCTTCAATTCCTTTTTATCCTTTTCTGATAACCCATAAATGGTATCCTTGCAGTTATCTTCTGACACATTGTAAGACCAGGAGCTTTCGCCCTCTGTCTGTGACTTTACATCAAAGACCGATTGCGTGCCGGCAAATGATTCATAATCGATAACTGCTTTTACCTTCTTTCTTACAAAAGGTTCAAGCTGTTTAGGAACCTCCGATAGATTGCAGTAGTTCAAGACATCATTGATGCGATCTTTAATCAATAAGTCGCTTTTCGTATCTGCTATGCTCAAATGCTCCTTAACGAGTGCTACTGTTTCTTCGACCGTCATAGTCCTCACCTCCAATAAAAGAGGGGACCTTAGACAGTCCCCTGTAATAATTCAAGTAATTCGTTTTTGTTCGCACGAGCTTTATACTCGATGCCTTTTGCGTCGAGAATGCCTTTGATTTGATCATTTGTCAATTCAGAGAAATTAACTTGCACCGAAGGAGTTTCTTTTACTTCTTCTTTTACTTCTTCTTTTACTTCTTCATGTTCCAATTTATCATCCTGTAATTCATTCAACTCTTCTTGTTGCTTAGAGGCAGCAAGTTTGGCCGCCTCCTCTTCCCTTCGTTTACGTTGAAATGCTGTCGCACTCATACTATCACCTACGCAATCTTGTGGGTAAACTGGACAATACGAATATCTTTCTTTTCGTATACTTGACTCCAGTTAGCCGCAGTAGCTAGTTCTGCATTTGTTGGAGAAACACCAGCTACAGATGCATTAGTAAACTTAATTCCTCTTGGATGAAGCACGAAATGACGTCTGTTGACCAAAATATCATCACCAGCTAAAGAGTCACGATCTGTCTCAGTAGGAACTGGTGCCTGACCTTCTCCACGACCAACTGCACCCTGTCCAAATAGATAGGTTGTAGTAACTTTAGTTGATACATCATATGGAAGCTCATCATCTACAACAACCTTCTTACCCATATACGTTGGAAAATCAACAACTCCATTGCTATCTGGGATATACTGAATTAAGTTCTGCTTCTCTAAGTATGCAAATGTATTGCTATGCATAGCAACTGCTGTTAACTTCTTAGCATTATCTCCAAGTACAGTTTTCGCATCAATAAAAGTCTCTCCGGAGATAAGAGCTGCATTACCTGTTTCACCCGAAATATCAAGCTTGTTAGTTGCATTAGAAGCAGAGAATGCGCCTGTTAAGATCTTAATAAGAGTTGTCTGCTCTTTAGCTAACCAATATCTTACTACCAAGTCACCAATTGCCTTCATTGGGTCGTCACCGGATAATGCAGTTGCTAGATCGTTGACACTCCATGCCTTACCTCTCATAAGTAGTGCTGCAACGTCCTGTCCAGCTGTAATACCAGCGACACCAAGCGCAGCAGAATCACTTAACACTTCATCGTCACCATCTAAGTCATTCCAGAATGGCATATTGATTAACTTACCTCCTGCAGATGCTAAAGCATCTAGTGTAGGGTCCGGAACTACAATTCCTGCCTTGATCAACATTGATTGTTCCTTTAATGCTTTCATAATATAAGGATTAAACACCTCAGGTACAATAACATTAGCAATTTTCGTTTTTGCCATAAATTTTTACCTCTTTCTTTCTATTAATTATTGAGCTGCCATATACTGTGCAGCAAGTTCTGGATCTTCGCTGAGCATTTTCGCCTGTAATGTAAGGTTAAAATGTTCTTTACTCCAAGGATTCTTAGTTTGGTCTTGAGACTTCTTGGTTTTATTATTAGGTTCTTTCCCCTTAACACCCTTACTTCCCTTGTCATCTTTGTCGTCTTTCTTATCATCGGACTTAGTAAAATGAGGGTACTTCTCAATCACCATCTCTATCGCTTCCTCAAGGTCAGTCTCATCATCCACGTAGGACTTGGCCAATGTCACCACATCGGAGACAGATTCCTTTTTAATACCACGCTCAAGGCAAATGATTTTAGCTTCAAGAGCTTGAACCTTATCATCGCTGTCAGATTTCTTTTCTGAATGCTCTTCGTTCTTCTCTTTAGCCTTCACCTTTTTGCGTTCTCGCTTAAGACGTCTCTCGATAGCCTCATCCAGCTCCTCTTGTGTAAACGTCTTAGCTTTTTTCTTCTTTTCCGACTGTTCTGATTCATCATCCTGATCGTCGTCATCATCTTCCTCATCTTCTGAGTCCTTGTCTTCCTCGCCTTCTTTATCCTTCTTCTTTTCAGCGAAGAACTGTAAATTATACTTCTTATACATATTCATGCGTTTCATAAACACCTCCGTTTAACGTCCGTCGACTTCCTCAGAGTTTAAAGCCTTTCAGGTTTGGGCATAAAAATAAGCCGTATCTCTACGACCTAGTAACTTGATTACTATTTAACCCATAGATGGGAGATAAAAAGGATCACCGCCTTTCTACTTCACAACAAAGTTCTCCCATTTCTTATAAGCGTCCACATATGTCTCCTGCTTATCTCCATTATGGGTTATTTCATAGTACATTCCATCTGAAACATTTGTGCTTACAAGCGCCTTATTATTCTGCAATGTCTTGCATGACCAGACAATAAACACGTCATCTTCAGTAATTTTCTTACTGTCTGTCTTGTCTGCATTCTTGTTGAAATACTCTACTACAACTTGCTTTGCTAGCTTTTGAAAATCATCATTTCCCATTTAACTACCTTAACCTTTCTTCAACAGACATCTACCGTCTGGTACTTTTTCATACTGCACTGCATGCCCTTTATGTACTGGTCCAGTACAACCGCATTCATAACCTTTACGTCGTTCAGCACATATCGGGCACTCTGCGCAGGTCTTGGGTCGTTTATCTACTACCGCTGATAATATTTTCATAGCGCTCCGACCTCCTCGAATGTCTTAAATATCTTTGGTGACTGGATTGCAAACCAATCAACCATTTCCTCATTCTTACTCCATGCACGATTGAAACTTACCGCACTCTCTTGCAACCCACTCTCGTTCAAATAAGCATGCACTATCTCATGCCGCAATGTATACTTTTGTGCTTTTAGCACTCTTTCTTCAGATTCTTTCTCCCACCCTGGATATGTTTTCATGTTACATACAGCGATATCATTATCTATAGAATCGCAATAACCATCTACACTGTTTTTCTGCATATACTCGTCATCCTGATAGTTAACATATCTAATAGTGTAGTCTGTACCAAGAATATTTGCCTTCATAGCACACCCCCCTACAGCGTATCACAGAACTTAAGAAACGCTTTTTGTTTCTGTCTGCTGTGATGCCACTTTCTGTTCTGCCACATCCACTGCAGCATTTTAAATGTTTTCATACGCCCTCCTTTCCGTTGCAACGCATAACAAAAGCACCTAATAATCTAGGTGCCTGTTTACGGGTATAAAAATACCACCTACCGTTATGATAGATGGTATTACGATTCCTTTATAACTTTTTCAATCTGATCTACTGTTATAGCGATCGTATCCCAATCAACTGGTGAGCTCCCAACATCAGCAAGAAATTCAGTCTCACTAAACTTTTCAACAATAGAAGCTTCCCTTCCGTTCTTTAATAAAACAGAATCATACTGCTTAACTTGCATTCTTAATTCACCTCTTTTATATATGCTGTAGTCATACTAATGGTTCCATCAGGCTTGTTAATCCAGCCAACAATAACGTTTGCAGGAGTATCTTTTTTACCATAAAGAATCATTTTTTGTTCATAGATATCGCCATACTGAATCTTGTCTTTAAATACTGCAGGGTATTTATTAGCTTTACCTTGAATCTCATTCTGTAATTCAGTCCAATTACTTATATTGTAACCCAATCTGCTGTTAAATGCATCGCCTTTGGGCTTGCCTTTTAGATTAGTTTCGCTAAATAAGTACTTTGTAAATTTTTCGTCCGGCAAAATCGCACTATCTGCATTTGGTAGTGCTAATTCTGGGTTATCAATAAGGTTCTTTCTCCTAGAGTAATCCAATTTCACCAAACCAAACTTTTCATTGTCATTATACTTCAAATTTTGGAAATCATCAAGACTACTAGGCGCAAATTTTCCTAACGTATCCTTGTAGTTTTGGTATTGCTTTTCATCAGCAGCCTTATTCTTGTGTTTCTTCTCTGCAAGAAGCGCATCCGGATCACTCACTATATACTTATCATACCACTCCTGATAAGTCATATCTGCAGGTATTTGATATGTCTTACCGGTAACAGAGTCTCTCGCTACTCTTGTTGTATCTTCCGTGAACTCGTCATCAAAGAACGGACACGTGCAGGTTCTACAACGGCAATGGAATGGTGGGGCAGTCACATTGACCTGGTAATCTTTTAAATCGATTCCTACATTATGGTATTTCTTATCAATATCACGGCATATTTGACTAGTCTTAATATCCATAGTTACGATGATTTCATACTTCTCTACGTCCAAGTCATTAAAGCATTGCTTCTGAGCCATAGAGTGTATAGCTGCAGTTTCGGTCATTATTAAATTACCGGCTTTACTTTTACTGACATCCATCTTTTTAGCAAGTGCAGAAATTGTCATGCCTGGATCAGAAACCCTTACTAATTGCTGTGTAAGTTCGGTATGTAACTCTCGTACAAGCTTTTCTTTGTTTTGCCATATCCGGCTGCTAAAGTCCTGTCCATCTGCAGCCCATGGGTTACGTAGGAAGCCTCTTATCAAATTATCATCCAGCATATGAAGGTTCTTTCCTACTCCGGTACCTTTTGCAATCTCGTAAGCTGACTTGTAGTAGGAAGATTTATAGGTCTTATTAAGCAAATCAGAAGTTCCGCCCTCATACTCGATAAACAATCTCTCAATTAGCTGTTGCAACTGAATCTTAATCGTTTCCAATCTGGTGATGTGGACTCTGGCCGATGCGTTCTCAAGCTCTTTCATCCACTTCTGATCAAGAGCATTTTCCTTACCGTACTTGATGTATTCCTCTACTGTCCACCGAAACTCTTTCAGCTCTTTCCGGCTAAGATATCTCTTTGCCATGGAATAGCTAATCTCATTATTCTCAGCAACACGATAATACCAGGACGCAATTTCCATCTCGATTTCATTCGATGCTCTCCTAAACTGCTTAGCCAGATCATCATAATAAGCTTTACTAGTTCGATAAGCATCATCCTCTAACTTCTCAAAGCGCTTCTTCCAATATTCCTTACTCTTCGCCATCGGTTATATCACCGCCTTGCTGCTTGGCGTAATCATCCTCTATTGCTGTCTGCTCTTTGGCAAGCTGCTTTATTTCTTCGTCAGCATCTTCAACCCATGGATGGTTCTTAACAATCGTAACCTGAGATATAACTCCCTGGCTGTTTTTACAATCCGTAATAGCGTCTGATTCATTAATGGCGATATCCCTGTTAAATGTAATCTCTACCTCCCGGCTAGATACTGGTTGCTTAGTCACTTCAAGATACTTATTCACAAAATACATGAGCTGTTCAAATCCCCACTTGAACCAATCCTCTAGTGAGTTACATTTTAGATCTAAACCGGAGTAAATAAACTTTAGAGCGATACCGGATGGTGAGTTACCCAGCTTATCGCTGTTCTTATCAACACCTTGGCCAAAATCAAAGATATCTTTTTTCAGTTGCTCATAGTGAGATTTTGCCGCATCGATATTAATTTCAGTTTGTATCGGCTCAACCCCACCATCTTCACCATCTACCTTGACTGCTCTGTAGTAAGATAGATCATGCATGAACTCTGCAAGATTTGTACCATCGTAACCATTAAGTGCAAATATTACACTTCGGATTTCTGCAAGCGTATTAGAGACATCTGATCTAGTTAAGTCATAGTTGTCAATTAAAGACTTTACAAACTTTAGATCTGGCATTTCAAAATCGTTATTCTTGAAGGGAACAAACGGTACCTTCCCCCAGGATTCATATTTATCATCGACTTTAAAATGACCTAACTCGTTAGGCTGGTTATCATCAACATCAAGATACATTTCAGCATCAATCATCAGCTGATTTTCGTCCTTTTCGTAGTAAGTAACCCCCTCAGGAGTATAGTATTCAACCTTACTCTTTACTTTCTTTTCTTTGCCCTCGTATACTTCGACGTCATACACTCTGATTAGGCACTCTAACTCCTCATGATCATTATCAGTCCACTCAGGAATACACTGCTCCGCTGGTATCATTAGCGTTTTAAATTCACCGTCACTGCTTATATACACATACAGCCACCCTGTACCCTTATTGCTTGCTTCTGTGCCTAGCTTAGCAATTCGCTTTTGAAACCTTTTACCTAATACATTCTTAACATTTTCTAGATAGGCTTTATCCTCGCATGTCATTGTGTAAGGTTTGGTAAGCAAGTAATTCACCTTATCATCAACTAAGTTATGCATAAATCCATGAGAAAGCTTTTCATTGACCTTTGTCTCATCAACTACTGGTCTCGCCGATTCATCATATCTAAAGATTTGACGTTTATTTATATCATTCTCAACCAAATAGTAACGCTCGCCTTCATCCATCAACTTACGTTTCTTAGACGCAAGGAATTCGTTGACCTCAATCAGAATCCACTCTTCTCGTGTTAATCTATTAATGCTGTTATTAAACTCCATTCGTTCCTCCTTACTTCAAAATGCTGATACCGCCATTCCTGAAAAGAATCGTATAACAAAAATATCTGAGAGCATCCATTGCATGATCGTGCTGCTTGATCGGTTTATCCTCACCGCGCTCACATGCTTTCGCATCCCAGATATAAGAGTTGAACTCTTTAATTGTATTTGTACAGCTCTCGTGTATTGCAATCTTCTCTTGATTTAGCATACTTCCAACATATCGTATACCATCAATTACATCATTACGAGCTTTCTTCACTTCATATCTGCGCTTCCTAAGCTCAGCTATAAAAGAAGCCGCTGCAGGGTCAACAATAATCTTACGTGGTCTTATTCCATTCAGCCACTTTTCTAGATCATCTGCGTACTCACCATCTGTTTTCTGCTCCGACTCATCGCGTCCAGAATAGTAATATTCACGTATTGCAATCCACTTACCTGTCCTATCTTTGCACCAAAGAAGGAATACCGTTGCATTTTGTGTACCGTAGTCACAACTAACATAATAAGTGTCTGTGATAAGGTCTTTTAACTCTGTAGCTACATGCTTGACAGCATCGAACATATCATAGATAACACCCTCTGCAACGACCCACAGACCAAGGATGTAACGTTTAAAAAAGACACCGGTATACATTGACCGATATCTCTCTTTTATCTGCTCAGATAAACTCAAATTATCATTCATCGTAAAATGTAGATACAACAGATTCTTTTCATGTATCTTATCAATCCAGTTAACCTTGAACCAATGATACGGTCCATCTGGGTTACAGTTGAACCAAAATTTTGAACCCTCTACGGAGCATCGACCAGTAGCCTGATTAACAAAGCTCTCTGGCATAAGTGCAACCTCATCGAAGAAACATCCTGCAAGTGTGATACCTTGAATTAAATCCTGCGAGCGTTCATCCTTACCACCGAAGATGTAGAAGTAATTATCTACGCCATTTCTGCTTACAATGAAGAGGTTGTCGGCTCTATGTTCAACTACTCTGTACCCTCTTGATTTCAATATCAATTTGAGCCAAAATAGAACGTTACGTCTAAAAGAACCAATTGTCTTACCGCACATTCCGAAGTTCTGGCCATCAAACTTTGACATAGCCCAAATTACGAATGATAGCGACATACTAACTGTCTTACCTGAACGGATAGCTCCATCTGCTATGATTCCATCTCTATCTTTTACCGGTGAATCATCACACCACCAGTTTAATACTTTTCTTTGCTTTTTAGAGAATGGTTTAAATTGAAATAGCTGCTTAATCTTCTTTTTAAGCTTCTTCATCCGACCAATCCTCCTTAGCCGATGCATTCAACGCATCAAGGAATCCGTCATCAGCTACCTCTTCATCGTCAGGATCTTCTACCTTAGCTTTCAACAACATGATACGCGCCTTTTGTTCTTCAGTAGCAAGCTCCCAATCCTTGTGAAGCATTTCATCATATTGCTTAATCATGCTTCTAAGCTCGCCCTGTGCTCTTGCCTGGGCTTTCATAAAGTTTGATTGCTTATCCCATGCTTGCTGTACTTCCCATTTCTCGCTACTACCAGAATCACTATAACCTTCGCCAATCTTTGTAGTGGTCACATCGTCTCTGTCCTTAACATAGGCAATCTGTTGCGCTCGTATAATGGCAGCATAAGCAATCTGTATTTGATGCCATAATAAGTCTAGTGGATTTGCTTGAGAGATTGCATCGAAGATCTCTTTTGTCTCCTCAGGAAGGTACTTAGCAAAGAACCCATACTTCTCTGCTTTCTTATTCCCAGGAGGTCCACCCCCTTCATTGCCTACAGCATTTTTATTACCTGGTTGACCACCTTTATTTCGTTTCGCAACGTTGCGTTTATCAGTTTGCAACGTTGCATTCCACTTATAACGATTCTTCCACGATCTCACCGTTCCTTCTGGAACATCTAATTGACTTGCAATCTCAATTAGTTTTAATCCTTTCTTGAAAAGCTCATGAGCCTTCTCAACTCTTTCATCTGGTGCTCTGGCCAATCAGGCTCACCTCCATTCGTGTGGTTTTGGGTATAAGAAAAGCACCCAACTAGTGAGTGCTATCTAATAAATGATTTTATGTTGATATATCAATTACCTTTTTTAATATGATTAAACAAGTGAATAATCTTATAAACATGAATATAGTTAAAAAAACTGATAGACTCCACAAAATAATTAATTCAATTCCAGCTAGCGTTAATATTAAAAGCAATATTGTATTAATTGTAATAAGATAACATGTTTGAATAAAGGATTTCAATAACTCTGAATATTTTCCATTATTTTTTAAAGCAACGATATATTTTGTCTCTTTAACAGTTAAAAGTATTGATACTGCTGTAATTAAAAAACCCAAAATTGTAGCTAGAATGCTAATTAATGTAGATGAATTGGCATCATAACGATTTAACATATAACATATTCCATAACTGTAGTAGCAATATAAATAAAATATGGAAAAAAAGACTATCGATATTAAAAAGTCAGATAATAACCTTGTATTATTTAATTTTTTCCACATATTATCAGCTCCTTTTATTAATGTTCCTCATCTTCTACAACATATTCTTTCACTTTACTATCATAATATTCTATCATTGAATTATATGCTTCTTCTTGCTTAATTGTTTTTGTTTTTTCTATAGGAATAAATGGATCGTTACATATAAATTGCTCTTCAAGTAAATTAATCTCTCCGCTTCCTGAACCATAAGCTAAAGAAAACTTATCAAAATCTTCTTTGTTATTTTTAAATAATTTGTTTACGAACTCTGCGCTTAAAAACGGAAAAATAAATCCCTTTTTCTTGGAACTCGTTCTTCTTCTCATTACAATTTCAACACTATCAATATCATCGTTCTTACAATTAAGTGAACTAAAAGCTGTGTCCTCTGCAGTAAGCATGGCAATAACAGCCGAATTAGTTTTAACCTTAATTTTAAGTAATGAAATTTCCCCGTTTTGTTTTATATTTTTCAATGTATCAGGATTAACTCTATTAGTCAAATAAGTTATTTGTGGTATACCAGCTTTACTATCTATGTACTTCGACAAGTCTGTTTTTCTACCACCAGCTGCATTATATTCTAAAGCCAATGTATTAGATTCTAGAAAAATTATACCGTGAGTTATTTCTGCAAGCTTCTTCTTACCTGTAATTACCTTATTAGCAAGTGGTTCTAACTTACCTGATTCTTCAATATATGGTAGTAATTTATCCTTACACAGCAACATCCTAAACTTTATATAATGATCGTCTAATTCATCAATTATTAAGTATGTATAATCGCCTCTTTCATTTTCTTGAACTAGATATTTATCAGTAAAATCTGTATCAGAATATTTTAAATGCTTTATTCTGCAAAAAATATCCTTAATACATTTTTTTAAATCAGGAACTTTTTCCACGCTACCAGCGATTTCTCTGCGTATATCAATTTCATAATAATAAAATTTTCTTTGTATTTCAGTTTTCTTTTTGCGCGGTGACATTGCATACCCTCTCCTCTTGGTTGTATTTACCAACATTATACATCAGATGTCGACAATGTCAATAATTACAGGAGATTTCAACCCTATTTTTGTTTTTATTATATCGAACACACATTCTATTATCAATGTATAATAAGTACTAATATTAAGCTACTTTTTTCTACACATAAAAAGACACCCGGAGGGGAGTCCGGATGCCTTTAAGGGGTAGAAAGCATAATACTGGGTATACACTTTCTAGCTTAATGATAGCATAAGATAAATACTGATGTAAATGGTTATATTCCAAAAAAAAAGGAACCTACTTCATTTAGCAGATCCCCTTTTACACATATAACTTTAAGGAGATTCATCATGGCAAATGTATCAAGTTCTCTTAAAGGCTTTGACACCTAGAAGAGATACCTAGGAATGTTTTCGTACATTTCTTGCATCGTAAACGCTCATATATCGCATAAGTTGCGCCAATATCCTTATCGTACAATTAGTAAGACGTCACTTCTTTTCGAGAAGAGTGGAAACAAGAAGTAAGAAGAAAATCACTCTATGGATACTCTTGGATTTGAACCAAGGACATCATAGCATAAGACTTATTGGCATTGCTTATGTATGCGATCTACCAGACTGATCTAAGTATCCAACACCACGTTTCTTATGTGCTGGTACGTGGCAACCAACTTGATGTTGAAACTGTGTTCAACTTTCCTCTTACAGATTATCATATTGGAAAAAACATTAAAAGAACATCTTTTTATCATGTTTTATTCAAGCCATTTCTAAGCCATCAACACCAAATATTCTAATACTGATCTCTTTTGTAACCTCATTGATCCATCGTCGGATAGTAACAGCACTTGTATCCAACTCTTCTGCCTCTGCTTCACATGTTACATTATTTATCAAGCAGTCATAGAAAGCTGTATACTTATATAACATTTCCTTTTGCTCATATTCCTCTTTAGTTAGTAGAAGAGCCTTATCAATGTGCGACACAACAATTAAGCTTTTCAGCTTACTTCTTCGAATACTTGCAATGTATACGTCATCCTCGTCGGAACAATCAAAAGGATGATCTTCTAGTTGACTTGCTTCGGATACAGCTTCCTCAATGCTACTCTTTATCTTCTCGTAATTCTTTAAAAGTAGCTTAGTGTTATGCAGTGCTTTTCGCTTTTTTTCTGTCTTCTGCTCTTTAGCATATTCCTTGATTGCTCTCTTCACTGCCTTATCAATTAACTCATCTGCTGTCTGTTGATTCATTCTATCCCTCCAGGGCACCAACGTGGTGTTCTCTTAATTGTAAAATCCTTGCTATGCCGTTCCGTCTTGCAGATTAATTTTCTTGGTGTACACTCCGTACTAACTACTTCGCAATAATACCTATTTGGTGATCCATTGCCTTTACAGAAACTGCAGTTACTACATGCCTTACATTTAATCTCTGTCACTCTACCGCCTCCTCCCGAAGCCACTTCTTTATGCACTCAATACATTCTTGTTTTTCTCCAGACTGTCCATCCGGACAAACAAGTTCGTCACTGTCGTTATATAATCCCTTGCATGCCTTGTCTATGTCATCATTTTCATACATCATCATTGCTAATGCATCAACTGTTAAACTCTCTAAATTACTCTTCCCAGGGTTAATGATATCGCAGACGAACTTCCCCATTTTACACTCTGCGCATATAAACTCAAGTTCTTCCTCTTTAACTTCTCTTGGAAACCGACATATGTTGTCACAGATGTGTTCCATCATTTCGGTTGCTATACTATTCAAGTCTTTCAAGATTCCCCTCCTAACTTTCGTAAATATTGTTTTTTATACTTAAAATTTCTCAATTCATGTACTTAATAGTTATAATTACTGAATTTTACGTAAATAATTGTTGTTATTGTCAATTTACATATATTGTCATTTAATGTAAACTTATAGTATATTAAGTAACTTTAAATTTTAAATCCGGATATTAGTTGCTTAGTATATTCTATTACCTAAAGTTGAGTTTTTATGAAAGGAGCCATACTATGAAAAAAATAATTAAACGTTTTATAGCTTTTGTGTTTGCTACTGCTTTACTTCTTGCACCGTTATCAGCTCCAATTACTACATATGCAGCCTCACAATCGTATCCAGTATTAACATATTTTTCTGAAACTTTAAAAGAATATACGTATCAACCATCACCATATGAGTTACAACCAGGCGAAACTATTACCCTATCTAATCTTACAGGTGGCGGTGGTTGGGATATTCCAGCTGGTAAGTCATTTCAATTTGCATATAACTTACAGTATACAAATAATATAAAAGTTACTGTTATCAGAACTTCACAGCCATCTGGAATAGTTTTTGAAAATACTACTAATGATTGGGGGACTGATTTTATTAATGTAGCTCCACAAACACAAGATTGTCGTTACTATGTAACAATACAATGTGTTGGTACTGAGCCAGCATTAGTAAAGAACTATTTTGGATATTACTATTAAATATTGTTACGGGCTCTTCGGAGCCCGCTTAACTTAAATTTAGTTCATCTAACCTAAGTAATAGCCTTTTTCTTTAACCGATTTATATTCATCATCTGTTAAAAACAGTTCTTGTTGTGTTTCTTTTTTCCCATAGCAGTCTGTGTCAGCGGTTAAAACGTGAAGTCCCGTATATTCTGATGCAAACTGTTCTGTAATATTACTAACATAAATTTCTACTAAATTCATGTTCATACCTCTCTAATTTTCAGTTTAGCTCAGTAAGAAGAAACTGTTTCTTCTCTAATTTTTGATAGAGTGTTTCTCCTTGCTGATCTACAATGTATGGCATGAATATTTCTTCCATCTTGACCATTTCTATATCTAGTAATGCCATTTGTGATTCCACCCAATCCTTTAGGATTCTCCATGCTACTCGCTCTGCCTGCTCTCTTGTATCTTTTACATTCTTGGAACCGTTACGTTTCTCCTTCTTCAACACAGTAAGACATTCATTAACCTTAACTGGTAGCTTGATTGGTACCTGGCTATATCCTGTATCTATTAAAAAAGATAATCCAATGATGCTATCCCCTTGAAACTCTTTCATGATGGATTTTGCCTTATGTTTCATTAAGATATACTCAATTTCTGATACGGTCTTAAATGCATCTATCTGTGTGGTATAATTCAAAATTGCCATAATTCATACTCCCTTCTTAATCGTTTAAATCTTAATTTTCCGCACAAAAAAACTACCAATACGAATATTGATAGTTGGTTATCCATTGATTAATGCTATTTGTTTTTTAACTTATGAGCAGTAATTATTGTATAACTATAAGCATTTACTGTAATCACGCAATCATCCACGTTTATATACCAGTTTTTACCGTTCTTTGATATATCACTATTGGGTTCTTTAATTTTTTCTCTACACCAATTAACGACATCGTCCGTATCTAAACGAAGGTTTTTTCTTATTCGTTCCCCTCCTAGCACTGTTGTGTGTAACTTGTCTAAGTTTAATATTAGCTCATTATTTTCATTCATTTTTGTCAACCTTTCATATTCATATTCATATTGTACATATTTATAAGAATACGACAAATACTTCCAACTATCAATATTCAATTGTCAATGTGCTACGTCTTCCTCGCCTATATCGTACTTCTTACCTTGTCCAGATTTTCACTCCCATAAAGCGCATACACCTTGCCACGTACCGCCTTGGAAGATTTCCCTATCCTTTCAGACATCAATTCATATCCGTAACCGGATACTATTAGCTCCATTAAGATTTTCTTTTCTTCATCCGTCCACTTGATATGATTGTCAGCTTTTACAGGCCTCTCTTTGATACCTAAATCGCATATCCTTCTTTGGATAGCTCCATTTGTTCGACGCAGGATCTTTGATAAATCGTCATATCCATACTTAAATTGCTTTAAAAGACGCTTAAGCTTCTCATCCTCTTGCTTAGTCCAAGGTGTAGTAATATATTTTTCAGCTCTTTCAAAGTCATGCTTCCTTTTTTCTTCTGCCCAGGATGGCTCCTTGCCAATCGCATTCCTTTCAAACTTTGTAAAATCCAATAAATCCTTATTTCCTTCAACCCATTTCCAAAACTCATCAATATAAACTACCTTAAATGTGTTATTACCAACTCTTTTTCTATGGATTGGGAATTTCCTGTTATCCACCCATGAAATCATTTTATAACCACCCGAGTCGTGACCTATTGCGATAAGAAATTGATTCCATGTAACATAATCACCATTTTCAAGAAACGCACCTAAGCCTAACTTATTTTTCATTACATCAATTGCGTTTAATGATCGCTCTAAATTTTTAGCTATTGTTTTCTTGGATAACGCTCCCCAGTTATCCTGGAGATACTGCTTTTCTTCTTCCGTCCAGCTTCTGAATTGTCTCATACTGAAAGGAGCCGCTGCAGCTTTATCCGGATAGCTCCGCCCCCTTTCTTGTTTTTTACCTACCTTTGAACGGATCCTTCTTTACTGGTTTATCCAATCCATGCTTCTTTACAAAAGCATACATAACCTTGGTGTCCACTCGAAACTCATCAGATAACTGATGCATGTTAAATGGTCCATTTGTATACAAAGCCTTAATGGTGGAGATATCTGACTCATTCGGATGTACCTCTTTAGGATTCTGGCCAACAGAGATGTTGTTCTTTTCGATGAACTTTCTTACCATACCATCGCCTTTGTATCCATAGAATTTAGCAATAGCACTCATAGTTTCACCGGCTTTTAACATATCCGTTATCTCATCAACTTTCATCTTGCTTTCTTTTGTATTCTTTTTAGGATCCTCGATTACATCTTGTTTCGCTACATACCTAGGAGGTTTATCCGTCTTGGAACTTCCAACCATCTCTTGTACTGCAGTTTCAAACTCAATATTTATTGTAGCCGGCTTACGCTTGATACCAAGAATCTCATCAAGCTTCGTTGCCCTATCATTACGTACACCCTGCAACTCATGCATCACTTTGGTGAATAACTCGGCCAGTATCGGTTCAGGAAGAAGATCTGACACCTTCGTAGTACTTCCTTTCCCTTCGACTTCTGTATATAGACAAATGGTTGTGCATCCAACAACTTTTTCCAATCTTGATTCTACATCTTCCAAATCTTTAACTAACTTGTTAACCTCTCTGGTCTTGTTATCCCATAGCTCCTGGTACTCTCTTAATTCCATGCTTAATTCTCCTTATCCAAATTTATAAATACACCTGCTTCTTCCGCTTTTCTGCAGTACTCTTTAATCAACATTGGGCTCTCACAGCACTTGTTTACGTGTTCTGCAAATAACTCATTAAACTTTTCAATCTGATAGTTACTAAAGTAGAAATCATCCTGCAGAATCGCGATTGATATTGCAATAGCCGTCATAGTAGAATGAAACTTCATCTTTTCAGTGGCTGCCTGTATATCCTTTCGAGATATATTTAAACTGCATCCGGATACATTTCGAAATTCAATAGTCTTTTTCAATTCCTCAATCCCGTCTTTCTCAACAATACGAAGCGCCAAATCCAGTCCCTGATTAACTCCTTGGATTATATCATTCTGTTTTCCCATCCTGACCTTACCTCCTGCTTCATACATCTGTTATGAATAAAGTTATCTCTACCGCTACGTGCCTTAACATACACGAATAGACTTTGTGATATATCTTCACTTGTAAACTCCTTACCACAGATATGGCAGATTTTATTTTCTGCTTGTTTCTGCCTGGCTGTTAAAGTAGCTCCACTTCTCTTGGCCATTATTTATCCTCCTGTGCTTTACAACCCTTAAAAAGTAATAACCCCTCATATATATTGCTTCTATCAATCAAAATTCTAAGTACTGCAGTAACTAACAGAGCAGACACCTCGCAGTTTTCATAGTTCTGTCCAATCGTCTCACACGCTAAATTTATTTCATCCTCATATTCTGCACAGTCAAGATCCTTATACTTAAGAAATAAGTTATATGTGTCAGACCAGATGTTTGCAATTTCTTCATCTGAAGGTTTGTAATATGTCATGCTATTCATCAGATTCACCTTTCTCCTAGTAACCACCGTAACCCATTTATTGAATAACGGTTAATACTGGGTTACCTATTCAAAGCATTGATTTTACTGTGTTTCTTAACTTCGGTAACCCGGTAACCCATATTTTCATATCTTCAAGCAACTATGTTAGTGTGTATGTATTTGATAGGACACACACCGAAGATATATATAAGGTCTAATTTTACGGGTTACTGGGTTACCGCTTATCCTTAAATGGGATTTCTATCTGCTCATTAATCTCGTGAAAGTCAGTATCTTCAACGGTTTCCGCATCTTCGATGCTCTCGACAGTATCCATTTTCAAGAATACGCACCGGGTTACCTTACCCTGTATCTTTTTACTTTTAGTAACCCGTTCCCTGTCTTTTTCATTAGAGGATTGAAGTAACCCGTTCCTTTGAGCCCATGCAAGAAATCCTTTCGCCGAAAAGTTTCCTCGATCAGCCATACTATTAAATACGTTATTGTTAATAATCGCATACCCATTGTCAATACACCCCCATACATCTCCACGATAAGTTCCCGTGAATCTGTCTGGAACAAAGTTATTAATGTGCATTTGAATGTCAGACATAATAAAGTCATATGCCCTTTCTTCCTCGGATATATCTCCTTTGCTCTTTAACATCTCATAGCACTTATCAAAGTCAAGATATTGGCCATCTTCAAAAATCTGCTCTGTAGCGATCTTATCTGCAGTAAGAAGAATACTCATCGGTATAATCTGTTTTTCTTCTTTCTCCTCGCCCATTTCAAATTGCTTTGCATAAATTCGGTCAAGGAACTCTCTCTGAATAGACTTAAGTTCCTCTAATGACATACTGGAGATAATGTTTATAAACTCTTCACCTGCATATCCATAATGCTCTTTGATGATATCCACTACTTCAGCACCGCTTTCAAATATATTGCCTTCTTCCGATTCCACTTCAATGATTCTATTGATAGCTCCGCCATTCATTGTTTCTGATACTAGGGAACGCTCTGAATTGGTAAGGACAATATTCTTCCAATAACGTTGACGCTGTAAGCCAATGCTCGTATTCGAACGTTCCTTACCACCTCCTGAGCAGAGATTGTAAACAAACTCCCCAAAGTCATCCTTAACCTTTTTTTGTATCTGTGACAAGTCATCAATAGCTAGTGGAAGATGATTTAAGAAATCTAGTCTAACTTCTAATGCAATCTCATTCGCTTTTGCACGGATGAAATACTTTCCTTCCGTTGGATCTGCCCATACACTTGTCGCTACCATAAGAGCTACTGTTTTACCTTTACCTGTCTTACCATATGTTGATATGATAAATGGAAGTGCATTAAATTTATGTAGCAATGGACTGGCAAATGCTCCGGCCAGATACATCTTTGCTTCAATTCTTCCGGATGCTCTAATCTTTCTCATCAAGTCTAGCCATTTTGTATAGGAACCGTGACTAGTTACACTTTTGAATGCTCCTGAAAGAGCATCGTCATTATCAAATACCACTGTGGAATCATATGGAATGAAAGATTTATCTAACCATCCAAGTTTAGAAGTAGACTTCTGTTCAGGAATAAGCTTTTCATTCATACTCTCCATATCTGCAAGATATTGAACAAGAGCCCTGGCATTTTCCGAAGTGACACGCACACCGTACTTCGATAGATTTACTATTCGGTTATTAGAAGAGATAACTTCTTTGTCAACGATAACCTCTTTCCAACGACCTCTGATTTTAAATGCGAGTACAGACTTTAAATATCCTGTCTCTGCATTGACAAGCATACGAACTGGAATTATCGGATGTGTACACGCTGTTTTCTCACCAAAGTTTGTAAGGATTGAGATTCCATCATCATTAGCTATCCACCCACCGCAATACATCTGCGGATAATCATCTCCAAAGTCTGTATAACTACCTCCAGTTTGTTGATTGTAGGATTGCCTAGCTCTTTTAAAAGCTTTTAACATACGGTCAAAATTCTGTTTCACACCAAAACTCTTGGCCATATCAGAAAGTGTGCAAATCATAGCTGCCTGCTGAATCGGATCCTGTTCATCGTATATCTCGGTAAAAATGTCTTCTTCCAAAATTGCTTTTCCATCCAGCGACTTATAATCTATCATCTACTCACCTCACTAATCATTTGATCTAATTTGTATTCTTCGTAAACCACTCTATTTTGGCATTCACACCAAAGATCACTGTAAGGAGTCTCAGAATCAATAATATCTTTAAGCGCTAACACTATGGCTCTTTGTTCCATAAACATCTTTGTCTGATGAGTGACGACTTGTTTTGCCTGCAGTCTTTTTCTCTTTGCACTTGCTGCAGCAACATATGACTTCCAAGAAGGCTTATCATTTCCACCTAGCAAATCAAATGCCGTATTAAAGTCGCAACCTGTCAACTGCATAACTACATCAAATACATTCCAGTTCCGGCCACAGACAAAACATTGAACACCATCTTTAAATACTTTCATAGAAGGATTTTTCTCATGATGAAACATGCAGCGACACATCCTTCTTTTGACCACAACACCATACTCCTCTAAAACTTGAAACATGTTTTTTGTGGTTATGATTTCTTCCTTACGCTCCTTCTTTTCTTTAAGTGTCATAACATCCACCCAGGATCTCTAAAATCCTTTTTCCTGTATCCTTTTTATCACAAAAAAGAAATTCACATCCATACTTGTCCTGTAATGTATTTAGTATCTTATATAAAACATCGCCCTTCATTGCCTTAACATCTATATCAGTCCATTTACCATCAATGCGAACTCTCTTTTTAGCTCTTGGATTTACCCAAAACACTAAATCCTGAAGGCTGTTAATTCCATTACCATGCTCACATAATATGACTAACTTTATTCCATTCTCCTGGGCTCTAATCAGCTCATTTCTGAATCTTGTATGATCCTGGGTTACGTTGTTACATATCTCGCTTATATTTTGTTTCCTGTCGATTATGAGCCGGGGATTATCCAAACTCATATAATCCCCAGTCCACAATTTTGAGATGTAATACTTGACTCCTTCTGAATCAAATGTTGCTAATATCTTTTTGATAGCTCTCGCCTTTTCCCTTGAATCTACCTGTATAGTCAAGTAATCACGCTCCTAACAACTAATTAAATGGTAGTTCTTCATCAAGACCTTCTGGAATATTCATAAATCCATCACCAACAGCTTCACTTGGGGTAGGTCTTGCTGATTGCTGATAATCACCGGAACCCTTGCTCTCAGCAAACTCCATTTCATCAACAACAATTTTAGTAGAATATACTTTCTGGCCTTCTTTGTTCGTATAGTTCTCATTCTGTACAGATCCCCATATTGCAAATTTTGTTCCCTTAACTGCATATTTTTCTACAAACTCAGCTGTCTTTTTAAAAGCGATGCATCTAAAAAAATCAACATTAGGTTCACCATCTCTTTGAAATCTTCTATTTACTGCAATATCAAAATTTGCTACAACATTACCCGTTTCTTGTCCATATCTAATCTCAGGATCTCTTATTAATCTCCCAATCATAATAACTTTATTCATTAGGCACCTGCTTTCTTATCTCTTAAAGGTTTCAATCTATTGATTGCATCCTCAATATTTTCCTCTGTAAGCTTATCTATTGAATCCACTTTATAAAACATCAGCATACTCTTAGGATTTGTACCAGTACGTGCAAGTTCTGCATTTAACTCAGCCATTTTGATGGCATCTACTTCTGTAGCTTTCACTTCACTTGATTTCTTATCAGCAGGTGATTCTTTTGGTTTATCAGCTTTTTCTTTACTACTCTTTGCAGCCTGCTTAGGGACATCCTTTCCATTTGGATTTACTTCATGAGTCTCGCCATCCGGATCCTTCATTTCCTCTGTTGGGATGCAGAATACTTGAAAGCAAGCATATTTAAAAGCCACAGACATTGCTTTGTTGGTCGCTTTGTCACCGGGGTCCATTGCTTCCCCTATCACAGTAGCTTGAACACTGGACCCGTCCTCTGCATAGAAGGTATATCTAATTTTACAGATTGAATAAAGTAATGTTCCACCTTGTCTGGATGCTCGTTCCTCTCTGATCTGTTCCAAAACTTCCGGAACCACAAACACTCCATTTTTCTCCATAGCAGGTTCTAACGCATTCATTACATCATCAATTCCTCGGTACATAAATCCATTCCCTTGGGTATTGCGTTTGTTCTTTCCAATAGCTCCTATTTCCCTCATAACGCTATTAATTGCTTTATAGATTAATCCTTCCATCTAATACCTCCTATAGCTTTGCAAACTGCACACCAATTTCGAAAAGAATCTTCTCAACTTGCTTATGCTGTCCTTCAGTTCCTTTAATCATATATCTAACAGTAGTTACAGGACTGACAGGCTTGCACTTAACTTCAAATGCATTTTCCTCTTGCTTCTCTTTCACAACAGGAAATGGTACTTCATCAGCTATGTGAAAAGGTGCTTCAGAAATATTTGTTTCCTCTTCAATAGAGAAAGGAGACTCTTCTATCTCGACTACTCTTTGAGATTCCTCGCGACTTTTAATTTCTTCCTGTTGTCTACGAACTTCCTCTTGAGCCTTTGCTCTTTCCTCTGCTCGGATACGCTCAATCTCTGCCTGACGTTCTCGCTCTGCAGCAAGTTCTCGTTCTCTTTGTTCCCTAGCAAGACGTTCCTGCTCTTCACGAGCCTTGCGTTCTTCTTCACGCTTTCTTCTCTCTTCTTCCTCACGTCTGCGACGCTCTTCAGCTTCGAGAATAGCTTTCTTTTGCGCTTCGTAATCGTTGATAATCTTAAGAGCATCAGCAAGTCGCTTAGTAGTCTTATATGTAGCCATTGCCTTTTCTTCGACTTCGCTCTTCATAGCCTCAATTGCTTCTAAGTCTGCAATACGATTTTCAACAGCAGTATCAATATCGTTCTTGATAGACTTAAAAGACGTATTAACGTTGAGCCAAGAATCCTTAAAGACTTCATCAAATTCCAAAGTCTCCGATTGTCCACCCATCTTCTGCAGATAATAGTCGTAAGCTTTTTGCTTCTTAACAGCCTTTTGCTTTTCATCATACTCTTTAACCTGCTTATTGATTAATTCAATAGGCTCATTAATAATCTCGATAAGTTCCTTGGCTTTCTTTTCAAATTCAACATATGGAATCATTAAGCTATTCTTTACTTCTTTACGCTTATCATCGATGGCTTTTGCCATATTTCGGAGTGTCGTTACATCTTTCTTACGTTCTGCTAGTACTTCCTCCGTTACTTCCATAGATTTATAAATTTCCATCTGTTCAGAGAGCCCCTGTTTGATTTCATTAAAATTGAAAGAGATCTCTGCAGGTTTCTGCGTTACTATTACTTGTAGTTCATTCATTACCACTCGTCCTCCTCATCGTTGTGTTCCCTTTTAACGCACTTCTTAGCAGGGTAAGGAGGCTTTTTTTCAACATTATCTTCCACAACCTTAAAATCGAAAGAGATGGCTCTGATTTCCTCAGAAAGGCTTCCTATCTTTTTATCAATCTGTTGGATTATGAGTGAAACAATCATGTCATTCACGGAATCGCTTTCACACACATCTTTGAGGTTGACTTGTCTTCCATATCTATCATTAATTACAATTTTAGTTCCCGTCTTAATACCTTCTAAAAGCTGAATTTCGCGAGCTTTACAATCGGCATCATTAGCAATGCTTGATACCATATCCGAATATTTACTCATTAGATTCACCTTCTCCCTCAACAACTCGACTCGCCCACATATCAGCAAAGTGGATTAATATTTGCAGAGGAGTCTCATTACCATTAAGACTGCGACCTAATCCAGCATACAATCCATTGTGATAAAGGATAGCAAATTGCTCCTCTTCAGTAAGTTGAATAAATCTGCTAGCCTCAACTACAGATACAACTTCATGGTCAACCTTTAACAAATCGGTACTCTGAGCATAAGGCTTTGCATCTGAACGCTTACCACTCTTTAAGATGTTATCTACATATAAAGGCTTATCAAACTGACCAATCTTACCAAGATCATGAAGCAATGCAGAAATGATTATAGAATCACCAAACTTACACACATCATCAAATCCCATGATAGATATTGATGTATCATTCGCAATGTTATAAACATTCAAGCTATGTTCTGCTAACCCACCTTCCTTGGCCAGATGATTTCCTCCACTACATGGAGCTGAGAAAAATCCATTCTTGTCCATATGATTAATCAAGTTACTCATACCTTCTCTACCAGTACTTAAAAGAAGATTAATTATCTTGTCTTTTACTTCTTCCTTACTAAAATCATTTTTATATCCCATTCGGATATACCTCCTTATCATGTTTTCCGTAGTCATTTGGAACGACTACAAATCCTAATCTACTTTCATCGCACTCACATTTTTCTCCATGGTCCAAGTTGGCTCCACAATGTGGGCATGTCCAATAATCTTTCATAGGCTTACATCTCATCTGTGAACTGCATTATGCAAGTGGTGCATAATGTGACACCATTCAAAGTAACTAAGCGATTACCGTTACCAAGCTTCTGACCACAAACCTTACATTTACATTCGTTCTGATACTTTTTAAGTACTATATTGTTACCATCAACATAAATCTCCATTGGGTCTCCTTCTTTGATTTCCATAGTCTTTCTCATTTCTTTAGGGAGAACGATTCTTCCTAACTCATCAACTCTTCTAACAATCCCTGTATTCTTCATTTACAGATCCTTTCTGCCATGGTATAATGGCTATAGAATATTTTGTTTGTACGCTAAGCTTGGACGGCCATCCAGCTTGGCGTTTTTCATTTATTAACAGCTCTCGTGTTAATCTTTACATTTCTTCTCATCTTAAAATTGCATCTTGGGCAAGTATAATTATCCTTTGCATACTCTACCTTTGCAGATACATTCCACGGTATACCACAATGCCTACACCAAAAATATGTAGCCAAGCCATTACCTCCCTTCTTTGATAATGTTTATGACTTGTCCATCATTAATGATGGTAACTAGCCCTTTGAGTTCATAGCATATTAAACATTCCTCAATTGTTGGTATGATACCTTTTTCCATTGCTGCTCCTCCTATTCTTCATCTGCGCTATACTGGATTTCATCGTAAGCATAGCGAATCATTTTATCTGCAACATTTCTAATGCTACGCCCTGTCTCGTCAGCAACCTCTTGGAGCTTGTCATAGACTTCTTCACTCACTTTAATAACCATCAGTCCTTTATTAGCCTTCTGAACTCTTTGTTTTCTTTGCATAATTAATGGCATGTTCTCACCACCTTCCATTGTTGTAATAATTTGTCGTTTCTCCTATAATGTAAGTACCAGGCGTTACAGCGCCGAGTACGTATGAAAGGAGAAAATACTTATGAGTAATGACATTAGTTTTTCAACATTTCCAAGCTCTAAAACGCAGGCATTAACTATGCTCTATCTGCAAAAAGCTGACATATCTGATTTGACTCCCTCACAACTGGCCAAAAAATATGATGAAGTTTATGAAGAAATATCCTCTCATTACAAACAAGTTGGCAATGCTAAAAGAGAAGCCTTTTACGGCAGATAATCTATTAGAGTAATAATTTCAGTTATTGCATGTGTGATGGCTGGTAATTCTTCATCAGTACATCCAATTGATCTCTCCGCTAATAGTTCCAGCTGTTGGCGGAGAATTTCATTAACGCTCATCTCGCTTAAATTCTTGTTTTTCTCCATCCTCTTCCACCTCCTCTCAGCTTGTCCTTCCTTGACTGCCTAAGCAGTTTTATCATCGTTTCCTTCTTGCTTTTTATCACTTGCAAAAACTAACTCTGTAATCTCATATCCTTCTTGCTCGCAATACAACTCTATGAGAAGTCTTATTGCCTTCTTAGCATCAGGTTTTCCTATAAATGTAAAGGTCGGTTCTTTCTTTGCTTTACTCATGTTGCACCTCCATATATGTTTTACGTTATTATATTTCAAATTTCACATAATTAACGACTTTTCCTCATCACTAAGCTTAATTGCATTACATAGCTTTCTGAGTTCACCTAGTGTGAATGTCTCAGGACGTTTCTTTTTATTTTGAAATGTCCTCTTTGTACATCTAAGCTTCATAGCAATCTGTTCATCACTTAGATTGAACAACTCCATGTTTTTTGCTATGTACGCTCTTGTAAGTCTGTCTTTATTCACCGATTCATCAGCTTTCAGCTTTGGCACGTCTCCCTCACCCCTTTACATTGGCTTTCCAATTATAACTGCTGCCTATTGACATATGTTTTCTACCTTGTTACAATAAACAGAACATATGTTCCTATGCTGCGAATTCTACCCTGGAAAACAAATAGTCATAATCATATTCAGGAAAGAATACTTTTCTAATCTTTGCCGCTTCATCAAAATAGAACCCACAAGCAACAATTCCGTTGAGTTTATCACTTATTGTTGCTTGTCTACATTCTAATAGATTGGAAATTTGTATTGCTGTAATACCCTTGGCTTTCATTACTGTTAAAAGATTTTTATACATGCATTGTTCCTCCTTTCAAAATACTTAAATCCGTATCGGATGATTCGATTATATACCGTGTACCGAATATAGTCAACGATAAAAATACCGAATAACGAATTATTACGTTTATCCGTATTTTCAGTATTTACAAAATATGTTTTTCAGTATATAATGTGAAATATATTGGAAACGAGGTGCGCTATGGAAAAAGCTAAGATTCTTGAAAGATTAATTAAAGAGCAAGGATATAACCTAAAATCCTTTGCTGAAAAATGTGGTATACCATATACCACTTTGTACGGTATTATTAAAAACGGCGTGGGTAGAGCTACTATGGATAACATTATGACAATATGCAGATACCTTGGGATTAAGGTTGAGGATCTAGAAAGAATGGCTGAAGGTAAAGCAGAAGAAACCCAGCCATCATACAGCGACTTAATCACTGTTTACACAAGAAGTAAAAAGAACCTATCGCAAGAAGAAAAGATGAGATTAGCTAGAATAATACTAGAGGATGATGAAGATTGACAAACAACGAGATAATAGCAGGCACCTTATCCGTGTTTAAAGAATGTAGCATTAATAATTTTCCAATAGACTGCTGGGACATTATTAATCAGTACGGATATAAGGTTAAAAGATACTCTGAGCTTAAGCCTAAAAAACAAGAAGCTTGCATGGGTTTAAGTGATGACGCAAACATCATAGGTGACACAGTATATTATAATGAATCTAAAAGTACAAATAGGATAAGATTCTCATTAATGCATGAATTGGGTCATGTTATATTAAAATCTGACAATGAATCTGAATGTGATAAGTTTGCCAGTCATATTATCGCACCACGTATCGCTATACATTATTCAAAATGCAAGAACGCAATTGATGTTACAAAAATATTCATATTATCTGACCAGGCATCAAGAATAGCCTTTGATGATTATAGACGGTGGCGTCGCATTATATCAATCTACGGTATGTCCGCTATAGACAAGCAAATGTATGAACATTTTTATAACGAAGATGCTCAAAAATTTGTCTGGACCTTTGACCGATGTGATTTCTGTTACACAAATGATACATATAACGGCGATGTGCTATGTGATTCCTGTAAACTCTACGAAATAAGAAAGAACATTCATACTAGAAGAACTGATTACCAAGAACATGATCTTGATATTGCTAGAAGCAGATGGCTTTATGGTAATCTGTAAAACAAAAAAACAGCCCCAGTGCTTCAACACCGGGACTGCTCACATAGATACTATTCGGTTAGACCGATATAATATCGCTCTCAACAAGTCATATTATATCATTTTGAACTCTACACCGCAATAGGTGTATTTTTTATACCACAAAATAGAAAGGAATGATATTATGGCAAAAGCAAAGAAATTACCAAGTGGACAATGGAGAACTCTGGTCTACGATTACACAGACAGTGCAGGGAAAAGGCACTATGAATCTTTCACAGCTGATACAAAAAAAGAATCTGAATACATGGCAGCTGAATTCGCATTAAACAAAAAAAGTAGGATTAAGATAGACATCACCTTTAAAGAAGCACGTGATAAATATTGTGAATCCAAGAACAATATTCTTTCTCCTTCTACTATCAATGGTTATAAACAAATGGATACTTACTTTGGTTGCATTGATAATATAAAATTATCAAAGCTAACTCAGGAACATATCCAACTATGGGCCAATGAGTTTGCATCTACTCATGCTCCTAAAACCGTTCATAATGCTCATGGATACATTAGTGCTATATTAAAGAGCTACGCTCCTAATATCGCTTTAAATACTTCTTTACCACAAAAAATAAAACCAGTCTATTATGTACCGTCTGATTCTGATATAAGGATTATTATTGACTATCTAAAAGAGAATGACATAGAAATGTTAAAGGCAGTTTGCCTATCAGCCTTTGGTACTCTAAGACGTTCCGAAATCTGTGGTCTTGACGCTTCTGACATTAACGGAAATACATTATATATTCATAAAGCATTAGTTAAAAATGCTGATAAGCAATTAAAAATAAAAACAACAAAAACCACCTCTTCTAGTAGGTATGTTGAGATGCCTGCGTTTGTTATAGATTTGTTACCAAAGCAAGGAGCAATAGTGTCATTAACGCCTGACGCAATAACACGAAGATTTTTTCGATTACTAAATAAACTTAATATAAATCAATTTAGGTTTCATGATTTAAGACATTACTCAGCATCAATCATGCATGCTATAGGAATACCAGATCAGTATATTATGGCTCGTGGTGGTTGGGGATCCGACAAAGTGCTCAAGGCAATTTACAGAGGTACTATTGATGATTATCAGAAACGATTTACAGATTTAACGAATACCCATTTTGACGAATTATGCAACACAGAATGCAACACAAAAAAATAAAACCCTAGTAAACACTAAGGTTTTGCAGTGGAGATGACGGGAGTTGAACCCGTGTCCAAAAGCCCTTCCATTGTACTTCTACAAGTTTAGTTGATTTTTTTACATTCCCTACGTCAGACTCGAATCAACACGATTCTGATTTCGGTAGCTTCATATTACGCCCACATACTCAAAGCTTTGTATATGTCGTTTCCTACATAGTCGATGCCTGGGTCTTAAAGTATAGGTGCTCTAAGTCAGACAGCTGCCATTAGGCAGCGTATGCTAAATTATCGTTAGCGTTTATATTTATTGTGGATTTAACGCATTCCTACGACTTGCTTCTCCAATTTCAAAACCCCTGTCGAAACCGGTACATCCCCAAATTATTACAATAACTATTTTGAGGTGTGTACTGATTATAGTATAGTATTCACCAATTGTCAATAGAAATAATAACAGCTGCAGTTCTATCGTATTACCGAAGACTGCAGCTGCCATATGTATGAATATACTTTGGGGGCTAAATTAGTTGTTGAATATTCTCCCTGATAATTTATCTATCATGGATTTCAAGATTTGCATTACTTCCTTCAGTTAACTTCTACAAAGCCAACCGAAACATCAAGCGGTGCGTTTTCCATCCTGCAATATTCTTGTTCACCTTATAGGTTACCCGTTGATTATTTACCACTGCTCTTCCTAATAACAAATCACTTTGTTTTTGAATAAGCAGATTATTAACTTTTTTGATAAATTCTTCTTCTTGTTTTATTATAACTTGTAACATGTTTTGATGATTTCTAAATACTATAAAGCCTGAGTAGCCCTCTTCCCGACATTTTTTAAAACATTTATCTAGATAAATATTCATCCCCTCAAGACTATATATACCATTTATTTTGTATCTATCGTCTGGAATTGGTTCGACTTCTTGGTCAACATAGGCTTCCCCAACATCAGTGAAGTAAACAATAAAGTAACGTATGTAATTAATACTACTGTAAATACTCGTTATTTGTTTTACAGTTTGTAACCGAAACCTTAGCTTTTTCTTCATCATGATGTCTCCTATGCATGCTTTAACTAGTAGTCAGTAATCATATGAAAGATTAATGTAAATTATTAATCAAGAAATTTTCTATCAAATCTTCAATTGAGGATTTCCGATGGTATCACCTTGGTCACAAAGAAATACTTTTTTGATTGCTTTCTTTATTAATATTAAAACTTAAATTAGCAAAATTTAAATTAAAACCATAGCTAATATAGCTCTAATGATAATTGTCTTTTTAGCCATTTTTATTATCCTTAGATGATTGTATATAGTTTACTTGTAACTAAAGAGAAAATTTATCTAAAAACCTAACTATTATTACCTTTTATCTTTTTGATCAGATTTTAAGTTGAAGATTTATTATAAACTGCCCTTGATCACAAAGTGTGACTTGTCTTTCATTTGCTACTGAGATAACTTTGTTCATGGATGACAATCCAATAAAATTACAAGCTAACGCTAAAATTGTACAGACAATTAAAATTTTTCTTCCCATAATCAATCTCCTTAATAGCTGAAATTGGTCAGACCTCTTATTGAATATAGAACCCAGAACCATTTAGGTTAATAAATTTTGCTTGTACGAAAATAAAAATAATTTCTAAGAAGCTTAACAAGCATTATCTTTTTAATTACTAATTAGAGCTTAAGTTGAAGATTAGTTATATACTCACCTCTATCACATAGAATGACTTGTTTTTCATTTGCTGCTGTGTTAACATTATTCATGGATGATAACCCAATAAAGTTGCAAGCTAATGCTAAAATTGTACAGATAACTAAAATTTTTCTTCCCATAATCAATCTCCTTAATGTATAATATTAATAATGTTTATAAGTTTCTTACTTGTTGAATGTATTGTATCATATAAAAAAATCCGTGAATATTGACAAGTATGTCACATTGGGGTGAAAAAAATGCAATCAAATGATTTTGGTTCTTTACTTAGGTCCTTACGTAAAATGTTAAGGATGACTCAGTCAGATGCATGTAAGGATATATGCTCATTACGTCAGTATGTACGTCTTGAAAAAAATATTTCAGAACCTTCTATGTATCTAGTCCAGCTTTTATCTCATAGATTTAACTATGACTTGTTAACACATTATAAACTAATATATTGTGATATGACTCTTCAAGCGAATGCTATAAAATCAGAAGCCGATGATTTAATAAAACAAAGAAAATATAATGAATTATACCCATTAATATTGAAAGCAGACAAACTTTCAGAATTTAAACGAGGTGAAAATTTACAATGTAGCTTTTATTATAAATCACTTTATTATTATCATGCAAAAAATGATATAGAGTTAGCTCTTCATAATTGTATTAATGGTCTACATGCAGAAGATTCGCAAATTACATCTAATAATTTTAAAGGTAAAATTTCTTCAAATGTTGGTTTAAGCCTACTCAATATATTAGCTTGTTTTCTACAACAATCTAACAAATCGGATAAAGCAATCGAAATATGGACTCAAATATTAATTGATATTGAAGAGAAGATGTCAGCTAATTTTACATATTATCAATCCAGCGTAGAGTTCATAAAACAATTATATTTGTCAACCTGCTACAATATAGGTCTACTAAAAACCGATACTAACGATTTAATATCTGCTATAGATTATTTTGATAAAGGAATTAATTTTGCATCAAAATATAATTGTCTATACTATTTGGCATATATTGTAAGGCAAAAAATGCGTGTTCTATACACACTGAAACGATTTGATGAGGCAAGAGCCTCTTATGATATCTGTATGGCATTATACTTATTACGAGGAGATTTATCAGAACTAAGAAGCTGCGAGAAAATAATGAAAGAAGATTATCCAGAATTATCAATAATTAAAATGTACGATTAAAACGTTACATATAACAAAAACCGTGGAATCCATAACATATGGATTTCACGGTTTTATTTCACTTATTGTTTATGTAGATCACCTCGGCAAAGGCACCTGATACATCGCCTCATGTACCTCGTCTATTATACTCATCAAACTTTCTGTACTAAACGGTTTAGACACAATATTTGTTATCCCAAGATTGTATGCCTCTCTCATCTTCGAATCATCCACTGTCCCAGATAAAATCGCAACATAGGGCAGATCCATCTCTTTATCCATTAAGTACCGAACAATATCCAAACCATTTTCATGTTCCGTTTTTGTTTGGGCATAGGAGTTTAAATTCAGATCAAGAAATATTAAATCTATCTTTTCTTCCTCTAAAATCTTAACCGCTTCTTCATAGGACCCAGCATCAAACATATATAAATTTCTATATTTACTTAAACTTGTCTTTATACCGATTCGAATAAAAGCTACATCGTCAACAATTAAGATATTCAAATATAATCCCTCATTTCGTAAATAAGTTCATTTTTTCATAAAAGTTTACTTATAATACCATGATATCAGAAATACTTAAATAATTCAATTGTCTTTCCCTAATTATAAAACATTTCACCTTATAAGGAATCCATAATAAAAGCAGAGCCGAATTGTTAAACAATGTCAGACTCTGCTTAAAATTATTCTACCAGATTAATCTATTAAATCCTCTGGCATTTCCTCTTGTCCAAAAATCCAAACAACGCATGTACTCGTAAATAATTCAGCAAGTGCTACAAATGTCGTAATTGTTGATAATAAAAGCTTTGACATAGTTATTACCTCCATTTGTTAGTTGTACACTATTGTACAAGTCCATTCTAGCACATTTTACTTTTATTTACAACTAATATTATGGATATAATTTACATTTTTATTCTGTCGTGCTGAACCCTAAAAATATAATATGCCATAGGGGTGATAAGTATTAAGGTAAAGAACATCGAGTACAAGCTCATACTGTAGATATCCTTCCATAGAAAACGACTCAAAAATGTCAACAACATACCAAGGAAGAATGAAAGTTTCATCTTTCTTTTTTCTTCCTTCTTACGAATAGGTCTTGCATCAGTTCCTTGCGGCACATATCGATACCATAAAAAAAGATTGATTAGCCATAGAATTATTTCTAGTTCAATTGTCAACGGTAATACTTTGGTAATCGCTATGATACCTCCTACTAATAGTAACGAGCTGGTAAAACACAGTACATAATTTTTAATATGAATTCCTCCAGAGTAGCTACGGTATAACTTTAGCAATATAATTACAATCACTGCTTCTTTGAGAGAATGAAACCAAAGAAGTATAAAAGCAATAAGAAACGAAAAAAGTAAGCTGCGTAGAAATATTTTTGTTTGATAAACAGCACGTTTTGCTTTTTTAGCTTCATACCCCTTTTTTGTAATTAGTAATTGCTCCAAATCATTATAGGTAAAATGATTTTTCAAGTTTACAGCCTCCTTAAAGCATCGTAACAAATTACGTCCTTAATCCTCGGTACGCTGATTATTTATGGTAAGTCGTATCTCAAACTCCTCCTCTTTATCTATAATATCATAGTGAATTGATTTATTTTTTCTTACTAGTTCCTCAATATTTCTAAGTCCAATATGTTTTGATACTCCATACTTTAATAACTTTCCATTTTCATCAAAACTCTTGAAATTCTTGGTGTTAATTTCAAAACGATTATCGTCAAATCGTAAATTAATATACACCGTCATATCCTTGGCAAAGTGTGCAACTTCGATTGCATTATCTACAATAATGTTTAATAGATCAATAAATATTTTGGAATTGATTTTTACATTACTATTACCATCGTAAGTAACCTTTAAGTTTACACCTAATTCTTGCGCATAATCCTGTTTTATGCTTAAAATCGAGGCTACCACGGTATTTGGTATATTAATATATTTTAGCTTATAGTTTATTTTGTTATTGTCATCCCAATCTAGTAGGTCTTTTAAAACAGCTCGGATGTCCTCAATTTTTAGTTCTTCACAATTAACAAAGAAATTAACAGCTTGCATCATGTTATTATAACTATGACCAAAATAGTTAATATTCTCAACAAAATCTTGATGTATTTCGTTTAATGTATTTCTTTCTTCAATTTGACGATTTCTATAGTTGGTAATAACAGATTCATAATAGGTTAGTAAAATTATTGTTAAGATAAGAAGTATCGTGAAACAGATGAGCATAAACGATTCATTGCTAATACCTTGTTTATTATAGATTTCTGCTCCTAATACAATGAACATTAAAATAAGGAATATCGTCACACCAAATTTAATGAACTTAACATAACGCTTGGTTTTTGATTCACAATACCTTATTACTTTATCATAAAAATTATCTTTACTAATCCACATATAATAGGCCAGAATTAACATACCCACCATGTAAAAACCTTGGACGATATCAACATGAACTTGTTTTGGTATTGAAACACTAAAAAAACTAAGAGCTATGTTAGTTACTAATAATGATATAATTTGTATTAAAATAATTACGATATTAACAAATAAACCAGTAACCAAAGAAACTACTAAATTACGCTGATAGATATAATAAATCAAGATAATTATAGCAACCATAGGTAAAACCTGCATAAGTATTTCGCCAATAAAAAAAGCAAATTCTATATCGAACTTTGTTTTATAATATGACATGCAAAATAAAGCTGATGTATAACCTAAGATTCGATAGATCCCCCTTTTTCGAAACAAAGAACGTATAAAAAGTGTTATTACTAAACTATCTAGTAACAATAAAATTGCGTCATGCATATGTACTATCCCCACCTGTATCTTCATATTCCCTAAAACGACTTTGATAAAAATCCTACTTTATTCCTATATTCTACCTTTTTTGAATAATTTTGTCAAAATGTTTAACTGACATCTTTTTAGATCTATTTTATTTTTCCCTTATTTTGTAATTGACTTTCCTTCTTTCCTATGTTATAGTTAGAGAGTAATAATAAATGCGATTTTGATTCACATATTTTTGTAAGTCATTAACATTTAATGATTTACAAAAATATGTGATTTTTTTATGAGTTAAAACTCATAAGCATTAAAATGCAGTCGCTTTTTTCCAGACAGTGTGGACATCACAAAAGACAGCAAGCTGTCAAATATTCAAATTTTTAGGAGGTATTTTATGAACAAGGGTACAGTAAAATGGTTTAATGCACAAAAGGGATTTGGTTTTATTACTAACAGCGAAACTGGTGAAGATGTTTTCGTACATTTTTCCGGTATTGCATCTGAAGGCTTTAAGTCTTTAGAAGAAGGTCAGAACGTAACTTTCGATATTACCAAAGGCGCTCGTGGTATGCAGGCAACTAACGTTTGCAATGCATAATCGAATAAAATGAAAAAAGGGCAAACCATTAAGGTTTGCTCTTTTTTTTATTCATGCCAAGGAAAGTTCGCATAGCGTGATTTTTCTTGTTTAAAAAATTCAATCAATTTATTCTTGCATAGCTGCAACAATTGCAGGTATCAACTGCTTCTTTCTTGATACAACTCCATCTAACTTAAAACTATTGGCAACTTCTTTCACATGGAAGGCATTCTCTATTACTTGCTTCGCCATGGAACCAACACAAAGCAATTCAGTTGATTCTCTAATGATATTCGTCAACATAAAGAATATCATATCTACTCCATGCTCCTCTCTTGCTTTCTCCAGATAAGGATATAAACGGTCCTTGATTTCCGAAAGTTCTAAAGCATTTAATGAATTAATTTGACCTACACCAAAGGTTGCATCTCCTACAGAGAAATCCTTATAATCTTGATAAAAAATTTCATCTGCTGATTTTGATTTTAAATTACTACCAGCTTCAAATATTTCACCCGCAAATTCAGTCACATCAACTCCTGCAATCTTAGCAAGATGTTCTGCTGCCTCAATATCAAACTTCGTACAGGTAGGAGAACGATACATTAATGTATCAGATATAATAGCTGCACAAAGAAGTCCAGCAATCGGCGGTTCTATATCAATACGATTTTCACAATACATCTGATAGACAATTGTTGCAGTGCAACCAAGCGGCTGATTTCGAAAAAATACTGGTTTCATTGTCTCAATGGTACCAAGGCGATGATGGTCTATAATTTCTAAGATTTCTGCATCTTCAATGCCGTCTACTGCTTGATCTTTCTCATTATGATCCACCATAATCACTTGTTTTCGTTCCATATTCAATAAGTTACGTCTGGAAATCATACCTCGATAAATCCCTTTATGGTCAAGGATAGGGAAATCACGATTTCTTTGTTTTGCCATTACTGTTTTTATCTCATCAACATACGCATCGGTACGGAAGGTTATTAGGTTATCACGAATCATAAACTGACTAATTGGCATACTCTGGTTCATTAGTCTTGCTACCGTATACGTATCATGAGGAGTGCTAATTATCGTACAACCTCTTTCCTTTGCTAATTTCATAATGGTCATGGAAACTTTAGCACCCTCACAAACTACGATGCAACCTGCCTTCATCTCAATTGCACATAATTGGGACTCATAACGATTTCCAAGGATAACAAGGTCATTTTCTTCAATATAGTCTTCCATTAAATCAGGGTTTGCTGCTGCTATGAGTACCTTCCCTTGTTCAAAAATTGCATGCTCATCTCCGACTAAAAGAGTTCCTTCTAGTGTCTCTAAGATGTTAATATAAGGTGTCTTTGCTTCCGCAAGTATTCGATTATCATATACCTCCATATAGGAAGTGGTGATATCACCAATTGTAATAATGCCCTCTAATTTTCCTTGATCCGTAATTGGAAGAGTTACAACGTTATTTTTTCTCATTAAGTTCCATGCCTTTTTTAAAGACAAAGTACTGTTGACTCCTTCTGTTTGTCTAATTTCGATGTCTCGTACTTGTGTCCTGACATCAGCAACGTACTCTGGAGGTGTTATTTTAAATCGTTCCAGGATATATTGTGTTTCCGAATTTATCTGCCCTGCACGTTTTGGAACATAGTCTCCGCCTGTTAACTTACATTTTAATGCAGCATAAGCGATTGCGGAACAGATGGAATCGGTATCCGGGTTCTTATGGCCAATTACTATTACTTTCTTCGCATTTGTTGTCATACCTATCCTCCTGTTAGAGATTCTTTACCTTAAAGTCCTTCTCTGCTTCTCTTTTCTGATCTTTCTTTGCGATATCCTGTCGCTTGTCATAGAGTTTCTTACCTCTCGCTACTCCGATTTCCATCTTAACTAGACTATCCTTTAGATAAACAGTCAACGGTACCAAGGTATAACCTTTTTGCTGTATCTGACCTACAATCTTATTAATCTGGAATTTATGAAGTAAAAGCTTTTTCACACGCAAAGGATCTTTATTAAATATATTTCCCTTTTCATATGGACTTATATGCATGTTATAAATATAAACCTCACCATTTTCTATACGGATAAAGGATTCTTTGACACTGCACTTACCCATACGTAGAGATTTTACTTCGGTGCCATGTAACACAACACCTGCTTCATACGTATCCTCTATGAAATAGTCGAATCTGGCTTTTTTATTATTTGCTATTAATTTGATTCCTTCTTTTGCCATGTCTTATCCCCCATTTCTGTTTTGATCTGGAAGAATAAAATGAAATTCTTATGGATTTCATTTTTATTCTTCGATGCGATTTGCTCTGCCAACAATAGAAAAGTTAATCGTACGCATCAATTTGTCCGTATCCTCAACACGGATAACGACTGCCTCTCCTAATTTATACGTTCTCTTGGTATGCTCTCCAGTTAATAGATAATGCTCTTCATCATAGATATAATAATCATCATGCATGTCTGCAAGCCGAATCATACCTTCTACAGTGTTCGGAAGTTCTACATACATCCCCCAAGATGTTACTCCTGAGATTACTCCTTCAAAGGTTTGCCCAATAAATTGACTCATATACTCAACCTTTTTTAGTTTTTCTACTTCTCTCTCAGACTCATCTGCTCTACGTTCTGTTAAGCTTGATTGCCTTGCTACCTCATTTAAAATATTTTCATAATGGTTAATTCGTTTTTCTTTTAATCCTCCACGCAGATTTTCTTTTATAATCCGATGAATCTGAAGGTCAGGGTAACGTCTGATTGGAGAAGTAAAATGGCAATAATACTTGGTAGATAAACCAAAATGTCCATCGCAAGTCGTCGTGTACTTCGCCTGCTTCATACTACGAAGAGTCAATCTGCTAATCAAAGCTTCTTCTGGCTTTCCATCAATCTTTATTAATAATTTCTGTAATTCCTTTGGATGAATTTCTTCCTGCCCAATTCGCATGGTATAGCCAAAATTATTGATAAAGATACTAAGCTTTTGTATCTTTTCTAAATCAGGATTCTCATGAGAACGATATACAAACGGTAACTCCTGCCAGAAGAAATCTTCTGCGACCGTTTCATTGGCAATTAGCATAAAATCTTCAATAATCTTCGTAGCTTTATTTCTTTCATATGGTTTAATCTCCGTTGGTCTACCATCAGAATCCAAGGTAATCTTACTTTCTGGAAAATCAAAATCAATGGAACCACGTTTCCTACGTTTTTCACGAAGTATATTCGCTAATTCTAACATTAATTCAAACATCGGAACCAGCTCTTCATACTCTTTTCTCTCTGCTTCATCATGATCCTCTAAGATTTTTTTCACAGAAGTATAGGTCATTCTTCGGTCAACATTGATTACTGTTTCAGCAATTCTATGGCCAACTACATTCCCTTTCTCGTCAATCTCCATCATACAAGATAATGCAAGACGGTCGCTGCCTGCATTTAAAGAACATATTCCATTCGATAATTTGTGAGGAAGCATCGGAATTACTCTGTCTACCAAATATACACTGGTTCCTCTTTTTAAAGCTTCCTTGTCCAGTGGAGAACCTTCGGTAACATAGTTACTAACATCTGCAATATGAACACCTAAGAGATAGATGTCTCCTTGCTTTGAAATTGTGATTGCATCATCTAAGTCCTTAGCATCTTCACCATCGATCGTTACTGTTTGTAGATTTCTAAGATCTACCCTGCCACCAATATCTGCACTGCTTACCTCTTCTCCGATACGCTCTACCTGCTTCATAACTTCGTCAGGAAATTCCGTCGGTAAACCATTCTCTAATATTACAGATACAACATCAACGCCAGGATCATTGATGTGGCCAATGATCTTTGCTATCTTACCTTCTGGGTTCTTGGTTTCGCTGCCATAATCTGTGAGCTGGACTAATACTTTATGGCCATTCACTGCTCCCTTAGTATGTTCCTTCGGGATAAAGATATCGCTATTAAACTTCGTATTATCAGGAATAACAAAGCCAAAGTTCTTGCTTTTTTGGAAGGTTCCAACAAGTTCCGTTACATTTCTCTCTAGGATACTGATAACTGAACCCTCTCTACGTTTCCCACTTTGTTCCTCAAAGATAGCGATCTGAACACGATCTTTGTTTAGAGCACCTTTGGTTTCACTCTCAGGAATAAAGATATCCTCGCCTTCTTCTCCCTCGATCTTAACGAATCCAAATCCTCTGGTTGTTCCTGAAAAAATTCCAGTTTTAATATTACCATTCGTTTCTTTATATCTACCATTCCCATCTAGCATAATCTTCCCATCCGATAGTAAGGAATCCAGCACTAGTTTTAAATCGTCTCTCTCATCTTTTGGAACCTGAAGTAAACTTGCAAGTTCACGAAATTTCATTGGACGATAGGATTTGTTTGTTATTACTTCAAACAATAATTCTTTTTTATTTTTCAATATTTCTTTTTCCATTCATACCTCCTTTTTGTTGCTTTAGAACCTTTTATAACAATAGCAACTTTATGTGTACAGAATTAATTCCTCTTTCGAATTTTTTGATTCTCTACCTTCTAAGAACACTATATTAATTCTGCGTTTCTCTTATTATTCGTTTTATGTAGCTTTATTATAATAAAAATTCACCAGAAACATAAATCCTTAAAATTTAGATGCACTTCCTAAATAAATTAACTATTACTTTACCAGATTTACTACATTTTGAGCTGTTCCTATTATAACATGTCATATTCCATTTGTCTTATATCAAAAAAAATAAGTTTCTTTAATAAAAATAACCTCGAAAAAAGCGAGAATAGTTGGAGTTCCTCCACGAAGCCACTTGCTTCTCATTGGAATCATCCACTTATTCTCGCTTCATTTTACTTATGTGTAATCAATTTCTTATAAGCCCCAATTCATATTTAGAACTACAGAAATAACGATGAAAAGAACACCTAAAAGTTTTGTAACCTTAACAAGCGCGCCCTCCATGGAACGTCCTTTGTTCTTTCCCCAATAAGTATCTGCAACGCCGTTGATTGAACCAGAAAGTCCTGCGGACTTACCTTCCTGCATTAATACAACAACTACTAATCCTAAACAGATGAGAACGTATACAACTGTAACTATCGCTCTTAATATTTCCATCAATAACACCTCCTAAAAGTCACACTGCATATTTTACCACAAGAGTGGCAATAAGACAAGTAGTAACTGATTTTGGAATTTATTTTTTGATTAATAAAGATTTTCCAGTCATCTCTTTTGGTTGTTCCATATCCATCATTTCAATTAAGGTTGGAATGATATCTGCTAAACAACCGCCTTCTCTTAAAGTATAGGATTTATCATAATTTACTAACATAAATGGAACCGGATTTGTAGTATGAGCTGTAAATGGATCTCCATTATTATAGTCGACTAACTGTTCTGCGTTTCCATGATCTGCACAGATAAACATCTGTCCATCAACAGAAAGAAGTGCATCATATGCTTTACCAACACATGCATCTACTGCTTCTACTGCCTTGATCGCTGCATCAGAGATACCAGTATGACCAACCATATCTGGGTTAGCAAAGTTAACAATAATAACATCGTATTTCTCTGAGGTAATTGCTTCTACTAACTTATCCGCTACTGCATAAGCACTCATCTCTGGTTGAAGATCATAGGTTGCAACTTTAGGTGAATTTACTAGGATACGATCTTCACCCTTATTTGGTGCTTCCACACCACCGTTGAAGAAGAAGGTAACGTGAGCATATTTCTCTGTTTCGGCAATTCTAGCCTGAGTTTTTCCGTGTGCTGCTAAGTATTCACCAAAGGTATTTGTGATAGAAACCTTTTCAAAAGCAACGCTCTTGTTAGGGATTGTTACATCATACTCTGAGAAACAAACATAAGTAAGAGGTAATCTTCCACTCTTACGAGCAAATCCGTCAAAATCATCGGTGCAGAAAGCTCTAGTAATCTCTCTTGCACGATCAGGGCGGAAGTTAAAGAATATAATAGAATCATTTGCTGAAATTGGAGCGATTGCTTTTCCATTCTCCACTACTACCGTAGGTACTACGAACTCGTCATTTACACCCTCTGCATAAGAAGCAGCAACTGCATCCACTGCATTTGCAGCTTCAACACCTTCTCCATCTACTAAAGCCACATATGCTTTTTCAACACGATCCCAACGATTATCACGGTCCATGACATAATAACGTCCCATAACAGAAGCGATACGACCTACACCGATTTCTGCCATCTTAGCTTCTAGGTCTTCCATAAAACCCTTACCAGAAGTTGGCGCGGTATCTCTACCATCTAAGAAAGCATGTACATAAACCTTCTCTAAGCCATGCTTCTTAGCAAGTTCTAATAGTCCATAAAGATGTGTAATATGGCTATGAACACCACCATCGGATAATAAACCGAATAAATGTAGTGCAGAATTGTTCTTTTTACTATTCTCTACTGCTTTTATTAATTCTTTATTATGAAAAAAGTCTCCATCTTGAATTTCTTTCGTGATACGGGTTAACTCCTGATATACAATTCTTCCGGCACCCATATTTAGATGTCCAACTTCAGAATTTCCCATCTGTCCCTCTGGAAGACCAACTGCCATTCCAGAAGCATTTCCTTTTACAAATGGATAGTCTTTCATTAATTTATCAAGAACAGGCTTCTTGGCTAATGCTACTGCATTGCCTTCCGTCTTCTCATTTAATCCAAATCCATCCAGTATCATTAGTACGGTCGGTTTTTTGCTCATAATTTATTCTCCTTTTGTTCATTGTAAACTTGTGTAATACAATTTATTAGCATGGCATATTCCGGAGCTAAAAAATTATATTACTTCAATCGGTCAAATATGTCCTATGTAGTGCTGTTTAATTTGTTAAAAAATTAGCAAGCCTATGCACTACTTCATTCTTTTCTATCATATCATGAATTATTCATTAGTCAAGAGAATTTCTGTTTCCACTTATCCTTCTTTACACCAAAATAAGCTGGTATGACTGTCAAGGTAAGCCTTATGATTTATCCCCTAATTCTCTCCATACGGTAAAAAACATCGTGATAATACAGGCAGCTCCACCTAGGAAATTCGAGATTGGTTCTGCTAAAAATACTCCATTCGTTCCAAGATTCGCTATCTGTGGTAATAACAATGTTAATGGTACTACAATGATTGCTTTTCTTAATAAAGAAAAGAAAATCGCATATTTTGATTTACCAAGAGCAACAAAAGTGGCTTGCCCAACAAACTGAAGTGACATCATAAAAAATCCAAAATAATAGATTCTCATCGCAGGAATTGCTGCTTCTATCAACTCAGACTCATGATTAAATAAGCGGATAAAGAACTCAGGGAACCAATTTAATAGCCCCCAGATGACAGTAGTATATGTGATTGATGTTACTGCCATAAATTTAATTGCCTTTTTTACACGTTTATATTCTGATGCTCCATAATTGAATCCCATCACCGGCTGTGCACTATTTGTGATACCGCTGACTGGCATACCTATTATTTCACGTATCGAATTGATCACAGTCATTACACCCACATACAAATCCCCACCATAGCTTTGAAGTGTAGTATTACAAGCAATCTGAACTGCTCCATTGGTGGCCGCCATAATAAATCCAGACATTCCAAGTCCAGTGATTGCTTTGACTCGTTGGAGAGATAATCTCATTGTTTTTCGCCTTAACTTTAAAATTGTCTTTTTACCAGTTAAAAATCTTAAAATCCATAATGCTGAAATCATTTGCGATATGACTGTAGCAATTGCAGCTCCTTGTATTCCCATATCAAACACGAAGATTAGGATTGGATCTAATATAATATTCGTCACTGCGCCAATTACTACGGAGAACATTCCAATTTTGCCAAAGCCTTGTGCATTGATAAAACTATTCATCCCGAGTCCTAGCATTACAAAAACACTGCCCAGAAGATAGATTGAGATATATTGATTTGCAAATGGGTAAGTTGCATCACTTGCCCCAAATAAATAAAGCATCGGTCGTTTTAATAGAAAGCAAACAATCGTTATGATTAATCCAGTGGATAGAAGCAACGTAAAGGAGTTACCCATAATTGCTTCTGCCTCTTCTTTCTCTCCTCTTCCCCTAGCAATAGAACACAAAGGTGCGCCACCCATACCAAACAAATTCGCAAACGCAATGATGATAGTAATAATAGGGAGCGTTAATCCCATCCCTGTTAAGGCTAAGGTGGCATCTTTCGGCAGCAAGCCTATGTACATCCTGTCTACAATATTATATAGAACATTCACCAGTTGCGCTAATGTCATTGGGATTGCAAGTTTTATTATATTTCCAACTACACTACCTTTAGAAAAATCATTTGTTTGTGTCATCTTAATCTCCATTCTGTCGCAGGCCTGAGAATTTGGGCAACCGCACAAATTCGTTCGTAAAAAATCTTGATTTTTTACACTATCTTCCACCCTACTTCTCTTAATACAATAATACGGAAGGGCACTATTTAGTACCCTTCCGTAATTCTAGACCCCTCATTTCGTTCTGTCAAGTTCCTAACTTTGTAGTCCTAAAATAAACCTATAAATTAGCATACCTCCAGTAAACATATATCTTAAAGTGATTTAAAAGTCGTAATACAAAATCTAAACATTAATAGATAATTTTTTATTAATTGTTTTCTATTTTATCAGTAATAAAAACGTCCCCAGTACAATAGACGCTAATCCAACAAAAGCTTTCTTACTAAGTTTTTCCTCAAAAACAAAATAAGAAAATGCTATTGTAACTACAATACTTAATTTATCAATAGGTACGACCACACTCGCTGGGCCCGTCTGTAAAGCTCGGTAATAACATAACCAGGAACCACCTGTTGCAAGTCCCGATAAGATTAAAAATAGCCAACTTTTTTTATCTATCTGCTTTATTGTATTTTGTTTTTTTGTCACGAACACAACAATCCATGCCATGATTAAAACAACAACAGTTCGAATTGCAGTGCCAAGGTTAGAATCGATCTGCTCAATCCCTATTTTACCAAGGATAGAGGTTAAACTAGCAAAGATTGCAGAACCAAATGCATATATGAGCCATGTATAATTTTCATCATTCTTTTCACTCTTTTTCTTTTCTCTCTGCCTCTTTTCTATCATCAGATAAGTACCGAGCGCAATAAAAATAATAGCAAAAGCTTTCGCTACCGTAATACTCTCATGAAGGAATAGAAAAGCGAAGCAAATTGTTAACACTGTACTGGACTTATCAATCGGAGTTACTTTATTAATATCTCCAAGTTGCAGTGCCTTAAAGTAACAAAGCCAAGAAGCACCTGTTGATAATCCTGACAATATTAAAAATATCCAGGTCTTAGGAGCTACACTTCCAATATCCCCTTGGCTATTCACAAGGAATACCATAATCCACGAAAAGATAAGAACAACAATCGTCCTTAGAGCTGTTGCAACATTCGAATCTGTATTTTTAATCCCACATTTCGCTAAAATAGCTGTCAATCCTGCAAATAACGCTGATAAAAAAGCAAATAATATCCACATATCCTTCTTCTTTCCACCCGTTCGTTTCTCTCTGTATCCTATGAAATAACTATTCTGTTAATGTCATTATAATTTTAATACAACAGAGAAAAAATTCAAGTATTTCAATATACAATAATGCGTGAAATTAGTAGGTTTTACTGAACCCGCAGTGTGAGCGCACATCCCATGGGGAATTTTATTTAAATAGAATACAATTATCTTTCAAACTGACTTGGATGTTTTGCAAAAAAATCTACCCTTGGCTCTAAATACTGAAGCTCATGCTCACTTTCTGAGGAGGTAAAATAAGAAATTGGTTCAAATATATGCTCCCAGGAAAAGAACTCATTTCCAACTTTAAGGTACTGCTGTACCATTTCACAACCTCTTGGAGCAATTGGATGAAGCAGAATAGCAGCTGTACGTACTCCATGAAAGCAATCAATTAAGAGTTGCTTTAATAATAATTTATCCTTCGCTTCCTGCGCTACCTTTATTCCATTCGCAAAACGTTTATTCATAGAGCGAATATATGTGTCTAATACATAAGTAATACTATGAAACTCATGTCGATACATGTGCTCCTCGTAGGTTAAGATAGCATCTTCTGCTTCATCGAGTACTTCTTTACTTACGTCTCCCAGTGGAAACTTTCCGTCAAAATCAGATTGTACCTGATAAAAGCAAGACCGAACCAAACGATTAAAGACATTCGTAAGAAGATTACCATCCTTTAATACTGGATCCGCACCGACTTGTTTTTCCTTTGGTAAATAAACCTGCGGCATAAAGCTAACACTCTTATTCGCTAACCCTAAACTTAAAAAATGAATTCTTAGCTGTTCGTCAGTATAATAGTCAAGAAGCTCGCCAGCCATTGGAGGTTTCACCTCAGAACTACTGCTTGCCTTCTTATCCATAAATAAAATATGATTGTTCGCAACAAGCATTGGTAGTTTTACCTTCTCCATGTCGATGTGGCTCGCATCTTCGCTAAAGAGAACAGCAAACATTGCCATCTCAGCGATTCCATAAAAGTAGATATTATCTTCACCGATGAATTGATAAACCTCACTATCCTCGCGAAGAAAATATTCCTTCCATAACTCTTCCTCTTTTCCCTGAAGTTTTAGGAATTCTTTAGTAAAGGAAATTGGTGCCCATAAGGATTCCGGCCATACCCAAAAGGTTAGATCGTCTTCTCCCGGTACTGGTACTCCCCATTCGATATTTCCGGTTAAACGAAATGGTACCAATGTCTTACCAGAACGATAGCGAAGCCCCTCTGCTGCTAAGATATCTTTTGCTTTATCTCTATCATTTAGATTTCTAAACACGAAGGTTATTGAGGACTTCTTCTCTTCATTGATTGTTTCATGAGTTGGAAGTTTTTCTTCTAATTCCTTTAAATCCCCGATTTGCTTTTTTAAAACATACATAACTGGCGGCTTTAAAAACTCTTCTATGGTATTTAGCAAATACTTTCTTGATACTGTATTCTTTCTTAACCAATCGATTCTAGCCTGAAGCATCTTAGTACAATCTTCTAACCGAAAGTACCAGTTACTAACCTCTTTCATGATTGGAGTTTTTCCAGATAAGGTGCTCTTTGGATGAATCAAGTCGCTTGGCATATACTGATGCCCTAAGGAGCATTCGTCTGCATATCCATGTTCCGATTGACATCCTTCAATCGGACACTGCCCCACAACCTGCCTACCATTTAAAAACACATTAAAATCAGGGTCATAAAATTGAGTTGTTGTTAATTTTTCTAAATAGCCTTGTTCTTTTAACTTTAAAAAAACTTCTTCTGAAACCTTTTCATGAAGTTTACCTGCCTCACCTAAAGCAGAGGCTGCATACAGGTTTGGAGATATCTGATATTTTTCTAATACTTCTTTTTGTTTTTCATGATTTCTTCGAACATAATCTGTTATGGTACCAATATCCGGATTCTCTTCTTTGCTTTTTCGGTAACTTTCTAAGATCGGAGAACCATAACAATCAGTTCCCGAAACAAATATTACATTTTTTTCCCCAATACGATCTCTCAAAAACCTTGCAAACGTATCTGCATGAACAAACATACCTCCCACATGACCAAAATGAAGTTCTTTGTTGCCATAAGGCATTCCTGCTGTAACAACTGCACGTTTTGGAAAAACTGGACGTTTCTTTTCTTTCTTCCATTCTGACATAAAAAAATCACCTCTTGCGTTTATTTTTGCAAGGGGCGAATGATATCGCGGTACCACCCTATTTCATTGATACGTCACCGTAACAATCTCATCAAGTACACTTAGATACTCTAGTCCTGTAACGGAGACCACCGTCATAGCATCAATAAAATAAGGTATTTCATATCCGTATGCAGCTCCGAGCCTTGTTTCATCTAACTTTCACTACCTTCTTCCACCAACCAAAGGTTCTCTGTAAGTGTTAGAAAGACTACTCTTCTCTTCCTAGCCTTTTTCTTGTTTTCTGTATTATAGTTTTAAACTCAGCTTCTGTCAAGAGCTAATCCTTCGGAAAAATCTATTGCTTGCAATCTAGCATTCAGTTTATTCGTTTGATCTTCTAATTTGGTTACCTAATGAATTTAATTCTTCGCATGGCTCATACTTCGTTTTATACCCTGTGTTATCTATTACAAGAAATGGATTATAAGCCATTATATCTATTTGTGTACCATCCGTTTTTGTTATCATAAAGATGACACCCTGCCCAGAATATTCAGTATAGGAATTATCCTCTTTGTAAATCACTACTGTATGAAGTATTTTGACCAATTCTTCAATCTCATTACTGCTTAATTCTAGTGTCACCCCAGGTGGAGTCAGTGTAACAGAAACATTCGAAATTTCGTCGACAGATAATTTCTTAAATGGTTTTTCTCCCAAAAATGATTTTATACATAAGATAATCAGAATTAATACTACTGCCACAATAATAACTATGAAATGTTTCTTTTTCATACCAACACCTCCATCTTCGAATTCCATTATAATTATTATACATGTTATCTATATAAGTTTCAAACAGATAATAAGAAAAAGCACGCTTCACGAACTTTTCCTTGTCACAAATAATTAAGAGGTATGTTAAATAGTTCTTTAACATACCTCTTATCTCATCATTTTAAGCAGTCTTTTGCACGAGAGTAAACGGTCGCTACATAATTTGCTTAATTTTAAATTTATTTTACTATTTGTTATAATTTACAATTTTACCAAAGTCAGGTTTTAAGCTTGCTCCGCCAACTAAACCACCATCAATATCTGGCTGTACAAATAACTCTGGTGCACTTGCTGCTGTAACACTGCCGCCATACTGAATACGAATCGCTTCTGCTGTTGCCTCACCATAAAGCTCACCGATGCATTCACGGATTGCAGCACAAACTTCTTGAGCCTGCTCTGTAGTTGCAACTTTACCTGTTCCAATTGCCCATATAGGCTCATATGCGATTACAGTTGTAGCTGCCTGCTCTGCTGTCACATTTAAAAAGGCAATTTTAATTTGTTGACGGATCCAGTCAATTGTAATTCCTTGTTCTCTTTGTGTTAAGGACTCACCGCAACAGATAATTGGGGTAATTCCATGCTCCAATGCCTTTAACACTTTCTTGTTTACTGTAACATCAGACTCTGCAAAATATTCTCTTCTTTCGGAATGTCCAATGATAACATATTTTACGCCGATATCTGTTAGCATGTTTGGAGCGATTTCTCCAGTATAAGCACCGCTTTCTTCATAAAACATATTCTCAGCACCAATGCAAATGTTGGATCCCTTTGCTGCTTCCATCGCAGTTGTTAAAGAAATCGCTGGAACACAAAATACTACGTCTACATCGTCATTTTTAACTAATGGCTTTAATTCTTCTATTAACTTAACAGTCTCACTTGGAGTTTTGTTCATTTTCCAGTTACCTGCAATAATTTTCTTACGCATTGTTCTTCTCCTATCTACTTAATATATTATGTATGATGGCTGCTTATTAAGAGCACATACCGCTTCCTAATAAACAGCCATGCATAGATTATTGTATTACCTCATCACCTATGAAAACCTTGAAGTTTTGTAAAGTGATATTATTTATCGTTAGCTGCTACTACACCTGGAAGCTCTTTGCCTTCAAGGAACTCTAAAGAAGCACCGCCACCTGTAGAGATGTGAGACATCTTATCTCCAAATCCTAACTGATTAACAGCTGCTGCAGAATCACCACCACCGATGATAGTTGTAGCATCAATATCAGCCATTGCCTGAGCTACTGCGATTGTACCCTTAGCAAAGTTAGACATCTCGAATACGCCCATTGGTCCATTCCATACTACTGTCTTAGCAGTCTTAAGAGCATCTGCATAAATTTCACAAGTCTTTGGTCCGATATCAAGACCTTCTTCATCTGCTGCGATTTCTCCACGGCCAACTACTCTGGATGGAGCATCGTTACTGAATTCTTTGGCAACTACTGTATCGATAGGAAGTAATAAGTTAACACCATTCTTCTTAGCTTTATCCATCATTTCTTTTGCATAATCGATGTAATCAGCCTCTAATAAAGAATTACCAACTTCTTCTCCAAGAGCCTTCATGAAAGTATATGCCATACCACCACCAATGATAAGGGTATCTACTTTATCAAGAAGGTTGTTAATTACAGAAATCTTAGAAGAAACTTTAGAACCACCAAGAATTGCTACTAATGGTCTTACTGGATTGTTTACTGCATTTCCTAAGAAGTCGATTTCTTTTTGCATTAAGTAACCAACTACTGCTGTTTCTACATACTGAGTTACACCAACGTTAGAGCAATGAGCTCTATGAGCTGTACCAAACGCATCATTTACGAACACATCGCAAAGGGAAGCAAGTTCTTTAGAAAAAGCTTCACCATTCTTTGTCTCTTCTGCTCTGTAACGAGTATTCTCAAGTAATACTACCTCTCCCTCGTTCATAGCTGCAACAGCTGCCTTTGCATTTTCACCCACTACAGTTGCATCTGCAGCAAATTTAACTTCTTGTCCGAGTAATTTAGTTAAAGCTTCTGCTACAGGAGCTAAGGATAACTCTGGCTTTGGCTCTCCCTTTGGCTTACCAAGGTGTGAGCAAAGAATTACCTTACCGCCATCATTGATTAATTTCTTAATTGTAGGAAGTGCTGCTACAAGACGAGTATCGTCTGTAATCTTACCCTCCTGTAATGGTACGTTAAAATCACAACGAACTAAGACTCTTTTCCCTTTTACATTGATATCATCAATTGACTTCTTGTTTAACATGTGTATGCTCCTTTCATTATAGGAACAGAGAAACAGTTTCCCGTTTTTCTGTAAAATTTATTCTGGATTGAATATATTCCCTAAAATCACGCTTCGCGAACTTATTTTCTTGTGAATAAAAAGATGGGCCCGGTCCATAAAGACCGGACCCATACTGGATCTTCTATTATGCTAATTCAGCAAAGTACTTGATTGTTCTTACCATCTGGCTTGTGTAAGAATTCTCATTATCGTACCAAGAAACGACCTTAACTAAAGTCTTTCCATCTGGAAGCTCTGTAACCTTAGTCTGAGTTGCATCGAATAAAGAACCAAATCTAATACCAATGATATCAGAAGATACTAACTCTTCTTCAGTGTAACCGAAAGATTCGCTAGCTGCTGCCTTCATAGCTGCATTTACATCATCCTTAGTTACTTTCTTATTAACAACTGCTACTAACTCAGTAGTAGAACCTGTTGGAACTGGAACTCTCTGAGCAGCGCCATCTAACTTACCTGCTAAATCTGGGATAACTAAGCCGATTGCCTTAGCAGCACCAGTGCTGTTAGGAACAATGTTACAAGCTGCTGCACGAGCTCTTCTTAAATCGCCTTTTCTGTGTGGTCCATCAAGTACCATCTGATCACCTGTATAAGCGTGGATTGTAGTCATGAAACCTTTTTCAATTGGAGCTAACTTGTTTAATGTATCTGCCATAGGAGCTAAGCAGTTTGTTGTACAAGAAGCTGCGGAAATGATAGTATCATCAGCCTTTAATGTATTTTCATTTACGCTGAATACGATAGTAGGAAGATCATTACCAGCTGGAGCGGAGATAACAACCTTCTTAGCACCTGCATCGATGTGTGCCTGAGATTTAGCCTTGGATACATAGAAACCTGTACACTCAAGTACAACGTCTACTCCAAGAGTTCCCCAAGGAAGCTTAGAAGCATCTGCCTCAGCATAAATTTTAATTTCCTTACCATCAACTACGATAGAAGACTCTTTTGCTTCTACTGTGTGTCCGTCATATCTTCCCTGAGCTGAATCATACTTTAACAAATGAGCTAACATAGTTGGGCTTGTTAAATCGTTGATTGCTACTACTTCGTAACCTTCTGCGCCAAACATCTGTCTGAATGCAAGACGTCCGATACGTCCAAAACCATTAATTGCTACTTTTACTGCCATGATTAAATTCCTCCTAAATGAAATTTTATAATATACTGCCATATATACTACTAAGCAAAGTGGACAGCTATTAATTTATTTCTTGGATTGTTAAGTTTTTGTCAAAGACCTGGCTTGACTACAACCAAAATCCTTCTCTATTTTACCCAATTTGTAATATAATTTCAAGTGAATTTTATTATTTTACTAATTATTAACACTTAGACTATAATTCATCCGTTTCTTTTCTTTTTTTTGTGCATAATACATTTAGCATATCTATTTGTTTAAAAAGGATAGGACTTCGTAGTTATTCTAATAAATATCTCCATTTTTTATGATTGGGTTAAATATTATATCTATAATTAGATATAATGGGCTAATATTGATAATATTAATTGTTGTTTTTCTTTAAGATTAATTGCTATCAGTTTTCTAATTTGAATAATTGTCTATGTATTATTCAATCGGTCCCATCTTATTAATTGGCCATAAACGAAAGATTGCTCTTCCGCCTATATTTTCTTTTTTAACCGGCCCCACTTCTTCATAGCGACTATCTAAACTAACAGTTCGATTATCTCCAAGTACAAAATATTCATCCTCTGCTAATTGAATTGGATTCACGGCAATACCCGGATTTTTAATTGGATCTTTTCCAAATGATTCCGTCAGTAATTCACTATTGATAAAGATATCCTCACCAATGATTTGAACAGTTTCTCCAGGCATACCAATAATACGTTTAATATAATATTCGTTATCATCTTTTCCGTGAGGATAAAATACAATAACATCAAAACGCTTTAATTTATCAAAATGATAGGATACTTTTTCTACCCATAGATTCTCACCATTATGAAGTGTTGTTTCCATGGAGTCACCTACCACTACAGTTCTTTGCAAAATGTATTTCGGAACAATTACAGCTGCAAAAAACAAGGCTACAACGTATAGTAAGATTTCTAACACAATTCGTTTCCTCGAACTCTTTCCTTCTGCGTGTTCTACTTCTGTTTGTAAATCATGATAACCATCCATTGGTTTATCTTCCACGCTATCACCACCTATTTATGTTTTACTACACCGAAATCCCTTAGAGGCCATATAGTACACCATGCACGGCCTAAAATTGCTTTTCTCTTTACTACTCCGACGCTTGGATCTCTACTGTCTTTACTATTATTTCGATTATCTCCAAGAACAAAATATTCACCTTCTCCTAGGACGATTTCTTTCCCAGCTATACCTGAACTTTTAATGGTATTTTCAAGTCCATAATTCTCATCTAAGCGTTCTCCATTAATGAAAATCACACTATCCATTATTTGAACTGTTTCTCCTGGTAATCCAATCACACGTTTGATATAGTATAGCTCTTTTTCTTCCTCATACGGTCTAAATACAATGACATCAAAACGTTTTGGATCCGATATGCTATACGACACTTTTTCTAATAGCACATGGTTATTATTATGGAGGGTTGGTTCCATGGAACTTCCATTCACTTCAACCGGTTGTATTAGAAAACGTTGTACTAACAATACTACCAAAAATATAACGATAAAGTATGCTAATGTCTCTATTAACTGTCGTAACAACGATTTTCCTTCCTTCATTCCTTTCTCATTTTTTACAGTTTCTGTCTCCTCTATTTTAATGTCATTCTCCATAGTTTTCCTTTCACTGAAACAGGCTGTTGCAAGTCGTCCTACAAGACATCTTTACAACAGCCTACACGCTTGTTATAACTTATTCGTTTTCATTTTCCTCATCTTCGCTTACAATCTTTACCTTTGATTTGTAAAGCTCTTCTACTGCTATAGAAAGTGGCTTATTACAGCTACTTTCTGTTAACGGTTCTGCGCCGTCAATAATCTGTCTAGCACGTTTTGCTGTAGCTAATACGATAGAATAACGACTGTTAACCACTGGCTGTTCGCCTGGTTCTACCTCACTATTTACTACTTGCATTAGGTCATTATAAGATGGATGTAACATCTGCAATCTCTCCTTCCTTGACAATCCTTATTTATTTTATAGAGCTTGGGAAGCATCACTGCCTTCTATGCTCTCTCGTTGGTTCACTCGATTTGCAATTGTCTCAGGAAGCAGTGCAGACAAAACAATCTGCCCAGTTTCCATTACGAGAACTGCTTTGCATTTTCTTCCACAGGTTGCATCTACACAGCTACCGCTATCTTTCGCATTCTGAACCATTCGTTTCACCGGAGCTGCCTCCGGCCTTATTACAGAAATCAACTTACCTGCATTTACTACATTACCAAAACCAATATTAATCAGTTTATTCAAATGTATCCCCTCTTACTCAATGTTTTGTATCTGTTCTCGTATCTTTTCAATTTCAGTTTTTAAATCGATTGCTTGATTCGATACAGCCAAATCATTCGCTTTCGACAAGATGGTATTAGCCTCGCGGTTCATTTCCTGAGCAATAAAGTCTAACTTTCTTCCCACATTTACTGCTTCATTTAAGGTACACTTCATATTGTTGATATGTGCTCGTAACCGAACCGTTTCTTCATCTACACAGATTTTATCAGCAAATATCGTAATCTCTGTTGCTAATACACCCTCATCTAAGGAGGTTTCTCCTAATAGATCTTTTACCTTATCCGTTAGCTTTTTGCGATATTCTGCTACAATTTGAGGTTCTCTTTCTTCGATAAAATCAACAATCGTTAACATACCATCTAATTTCGCATGAATATCTGCCAACAGATGCTCACCTTCTGCTATTCGTGTCTCCACAAATTTTTCAGCAGCTGCCTTTACCGTATTCTCAAGTAATTCCCATAGTTCTTGTTCATCCATGGTCTGTTCTTCCAGCGTAAAAACATCTGGAAATCTTGACAATATGGAGGCTCTTACATCATTCTCTATACCAAAATCACGGCTCATTTTTTCGAGACCGTTATAGTATTCTCTTGCAATATCCTCGTTATACTTAACGCAGGCTTTCCCTTCCGTGTAATCCTCGTATGTAATAAATACATCGACCTTTCCACGGTTAATATATTGTTTTAGAACATTTCGAATACCAGATTCAAAAAAGTTTAATTTCTTGGGCAATTTTACCGAAATCTCTAGGTAACGGTGATTGACAGATTTTAACTCTACAATCATCTTACGTTCACCAGTATCAATCTCACATCTACCAAAGCCAGTCATACTCTTTAACATATCAGCACAATTCCTCTCGTGATAAATATGAAAGAAAAAATATTTTCTTTCACACGGATATTTGTGCCTGCATCATCTCGGCATAAATATCCAGCCTACTTCAGGCATGTTTTCATGGGTGATGAATATCTTCCTCACACTTTGGAATAACTTCTGTGATTCTTAGTTAACCTACTATCTCGATTAGCCATTATCTAAAACATTATAATTAAAAATACTGTATTCGTCAAGTTATTTCTAGTTTTTGGTGATTTATTCCATCTTAGTTAAAGTACACTAGCTTCTCTTTTGGTTCCTCTGCCATTTCAATCTTCTTCGCATAGAGAACTGGCCCTTTACCGCGATATTCTTTGTAATACTCTACGCGCACCTGAGCTGTTATCGTAATCCACATACGATTTTTTAACTGGTCGGTAGCTACAGGCCCTGCATAGTCTGTCTTACATAAAAAACCAATAAAAGCGATGTCGTCTGCACAACAAGTCATCGCAAATCGACCAGGAACAAATGCTCCCTTAGGAAATCGTTCCGTTTTATATACCATGGCACGGAATGTAATCGTTTTTCCTTGATACATCTTAGGGTTATCCATCGCATGCAAATACCATAGACCATAGTCTTCATCACATAGGTCAATATGGTCAGCCGTAATATCAAATGGAAGTACTTCCTCCCCTGCATCGGTAGTCACTCCGTCTACAGACTCATAAATAATCTCAGCTTTACGATTCACCGGCTTAATGGTTCGTCTTATTGCAATCTTATCTGTAGAATCATCACAGCGATTTACAATGATAGTATCGGAATACTTAAATTGTGATATCATGATAGATTTAAAATTGCTCATATAGTTTTGGTAGGTAGAGGCATCAATCAATGTAATGATCTGAGCCATGACAAGAGGCTCAGGTAATTCCAGCTCTAAAAATTCTTCGGTGTCCCACATACCATTGTATTCTATCATAATTCGCCCAGGCTTATATTTCTCAAAGCAACGTTTTATATACTCTTCATTAAAGTTATCCTGATCTTCTACAACAACTACATCAACCTTTAACTTTGCTAACATTGCCTCGTCATATTCCACTTCTCCTTCTTCGCAGACAAAGAGTAAGGTACGAATAGAATCTGTAAACTCTGGGTCTTTCATGGTTTCCAGCACAAATGTACTTTTTCCACTTTCTAAAAAACCATTCACTAAATATACTGGTATTTCCATATTATCCTCCATGCACTAACTCTCAACTAAATATGGTATTCCTACATAGTATCTATACTTCTTAGTGCTATTTTTATATCATTGTCTAGTTATATTCCAATATAAGTTTGTTCTTTCAACGAAGTAAGTTTCCCAACGAATTAGGAATAGAACTAACTTACATCATAAATTGATTTTATTAAGCTTGAAACAAATCACTAATCGCCTTTGTATCTAACTTACTGCCAATCACACAAATTCTTCCTGTATAATCTGCTCCACCACGGCGTACTTCAAATTCACCCGGAACTAAATCAAAATGGAACCATTCACCCTCAACGGATGGAACAATACCTTTCGCACGTAGAATAATTCCAAGATCCTCTGCTTCTGATAGAGTAGTAAGAACCTTCTTCAATTCTGCTTCCTCATACTGATGTGCTGTTTCTATACCCCAGCTTGTGAACACTTCCTCAGCATGATGATGGTGAACGTGGTCATGATCGTGTCCGCAACAGCCTTCATGATCGTGGTCGTGATCATGGTCGTGTCCGCAACAGCCTTCATGATCGTGGTCGTGATCATGATCGTGTCCGCAACAGCCTTCATGATCGTGATCGTGGTCATGGTCGTGTCCACAACAGCCTTCATGATCGTGGTCGTGATCATGAACATGTCCACAAGATTTGCAGACACCTGTCTCATTTAACATCGAATCCATCAAGTCATTCTGGTGTTCTATCGCGCTTAAAATCTGCTTCCCATCAATTTTATCCCATGAAGTAGTTACTATCGTAGCCTTTTGATTATGCTCTTTAATTAACGCAAGACTTGCTTCTAATTTTTCTTCCGTGATATCTCCGGTACGGCTAAGTATAATTGTTTTCGCTGTTTCAATCTGATCATTGAAAAACTCTCCGAAGTTTTTCATATACATCTTACACTTCTTAACATCAACGACTGCTGTGTAGCTATTTAATACAACATCATCAGATAAAACACCTGACACTGCTTTTAATACATCAGATAATTTACCTACACCAGATGGTTCAATAATAATACGATCTGGATGATAGGTAACAAGCACTTCTTTTAAAGCGGTACTAAAATCACCAACTAAGGAGCAACAAATACATCCTGAATTCATCTCCGTAATTTCTACGCCAGCCTCTTTTAGAAAGCCACCATCAATACCGATTTCACCAAACTCGTTTTCAATTAAAACAAGTTTCTCACCCTTTAAAGCTTCCTCTAATAATTTTTTAATTAAGGTTGTCTTACCTGCTCCGAGAAACCCTGATATTACATCTATTTTTGTCATAGTAATCCTCCGTTCTAGTGCTTACACACATTAATTTAAACAATAGCAACTTAGTACACGGCACAAAGTACCATCTATTTTCCTGCCTTATTAGTTTTCTGCCACTAATTATACTTCCGTTTATCAAGTATTTCAATGACACTAATAAGTGAAAATTATTATATTTTTATAATGTTTTTAGTATGTTTTATAAAAAATCAGCAACCAATACTTATACCAAATATGCGAATAGCGTACCCGCCTATTTATTTAAGCAAACTCTTGATAAACTCTTGAAACGTTGAATTAAGTCCTTCTCCATATACAATCTCACGAACACGAACTGGCTGATCTGTAATGATGTTATCTACCCCTAGCTGTTTCATTCGTTCAATCTCTGCAATCGAGTTCACTGTCCATGCATGTATTTCTTTACCATAACTATGAGCATATCGAATCATTTCCCTTGTGATAAAGCTTGATTTTACACTAAAAAAATCAGCATTTTCCCAATTGTAAAAATATCCATAAGCAAAGGACATAATGTATCCAGTTTTGATATCAGGATTGAGAGCTTTCACACGTCCTAAGGCACCATAATTTGCCGAACTTAAAACGCACTGTTCTTCCATACCATACTCTTCAATTAAACGGACAACCTCTTCTACAAGCTGCTTTTCATGGCTGTTTACCTTTAATTCAATATTTAACATAATTGAATTTTGACAAAGAAGTAAGACTTCCTCTAGTGTCGGTATCTTAGTTCCCTCAAATTCCTTACCAAATCGTTTTCCAGCATCAATTTTTTCTAATTCCTCAAATGTTAAGTTCCAAATATATTGGTTCTTTCCGGTCGTTCGCTTCAGATTTGAATCATGAAGCAACACAATCACTCCATCCTTCGTCTCCTGAACATCGATTTCCGCATAATCACTAAGGTTATCAATGGACGCTTGAATGGCTGGAATGGTATTCTCCGGTGCAACGGATGAAAAGCCACGGTGAGCTGTTATTGCTGTACCAAACAACGGTTCACGGTTTGTAAATATATTATTTTTAAAGTTTAGTCCAAAATACAATGCAACAAGTGCAAACGATAATCCACCCACAATAACTACAGTTCTCGTATACTTGCTTTTACGGATCCGAAACCAGATACTTCGATTTTCTAGAACCAGAGAATCTTCCACTTCTGAAATCTTTTCTTGCATTGCAAGTATTTGTGTTTCTCCTCTCATATCTGTTAACTTATATTGTAAGAATAACCTCGTTACTAGAGCACAGTTTACAATAATGGACAGAACTCCTGCAATTAGGGAAAAATACCGATTAATCTGATCAAAGGTTGTTAGGAAGACCGCTACCACAAGATTTTCACTTACCGTACGATAGATAATCATACCAGAAATAAATACTACTGCATAATACAGAGCAATGTAAAATAAACACAAAAGAGCATTGTAGCCAATCATCGATGAGGCAATCTTAGTGCCATGTCCTTTTAGAGTTTTACAGCTCATACGATAAGCCTCACGAAAGCTCATCTCATCAAAGCTACAGTAATGTAACACAAAAATTCCCCGATATAAAAAATATACTGCTATAACAAGTAATAAAAGTAAAGCAAACACAACCGCTTTATAATCAAGAATCGTATCCATAAAATAAGCAGGTATTCTCATCTGCATAATCATTCCCAATAAAAGAGGTAGGCTATACACAAAATAGTATAATAATGCATAAAAATTAAGTGCCCTGTTTCCTTTTCTTCTAATTAAACGCAGTGATTCCCATAAACCAGGGAAAAATACATGACTTATTCTAATCTTTCGAAACCTTAGACTACTATGATAGTATACGATTAACGACACCATTTCCACATAGATAAATACTGAAAACATAATGAGTAACAAAGCGATTGCAGCGATCGAGGCTGGTGATGCTATGTACGCAAACACATTCTCTAAGGTGAGATAACTATAGCCAGAAAGTTTTAATGTTCCTTTCATCAGTGCAATAACCAGAGGCACCATAACTATTAAAAAAATTGCTTTATAAATTAATTCAAATAATATTAATGCCTTTATATTCTTAAATTTACTTACCCAATTCTTTGATAACCATTGTTTCACTAATTCTTCCGTCTTCTTTCTTTCGTTTTCCATACCCACTTGCACCTACTACATCCTAAGTGTTCCTATCTATTTTGACACAAAAACAGAGATATTACAACACAAATATAGTGTTCGCAATATCTCTATAAATGAAACGATAATTATAAAACTTTAATCTTCGACATCGAAATTTTCCAACATCTTCTGCCTTTTTTCCGGTCTTGCATCTCCGTGCTTTACAAATAACATTGTAATAAACGATGCAGCGGAGAAGAAAACAGCATAAGGGAACAACGTGCGGTAGGATACAAATTCTAACAATGCACCAGATAAAATTGGAGTCAATATCTGAGCCGTCATAGAAAACGTATAGTAATAGCCAGTATATTTTCCAACATCGCAACCTTTGCTCATCTCAACAACCATTGGATAGGAATTTACACTAATTGCAGCCCACCCCATTCCAGTGATTGCAAAAACCACATTAATGAGTGGGGAATATTCTAAGAAGAAACACCCACACACATAGGAGAATGTTATCAAGCCAACACCAATTAGTATAGTCTTCTTTCTCCCTATCTTGCTCGCAATAATACCAATTGGTATATAGCATACAATTGCTGCCCCCATAGCAACCATAAGGCTACTCGTAAAGCCTCCAGTTCCAAGCTTCCAAACAACCTCCGTATATCTTGAAAAAGCGGTTGTAACCGCATTGTATGCGGTAAACCATAAGAAGATGGAAGCTACTAAGAAGAATAAACTTCTTTTCACTTCGGGTTTCATCGGTTCCTTCGCTTCTTCGATGGTTACTATAGATTCATCCTGGTTATAGTCAGCCACTTCTTCTCTCATCTTATTTTCACGAATCGTATTTAGTAATACAATAACAGCGATTATCATAATCAGTGCTACTGCTAAAAAGAGAGGTATGTAATTTGGTAGGTCATTTGGGTTACTGCTTTTCTTTACTAATACCTTAATCAGTAATAAGCTGACTAATCCACCAACTGCACCCATTAAATTAATAATAGCATTTGCCATACTACGAAGGGGCTTTGGTGTAAGATCCGGCATCAGTGCCACTGCAGGGGAACGATAGGTTCCCATGGATATAAGCACTAACCCAAGCGCTACGATAAAGACTACGAATTGTTTTTCTTGATCAGCAATTGGTATCATCATCATGAATATCGTTGATGCAATGGTGCCTACAATGATAAATGGTGTTCTTTTCCCTAGTCTGGTACTAGTCTGGTCAGACAGCATACCGAAAATAGGTAGCAAAAACAATGCAATTACGTTATCCATTGCCATAATCACACCAGTAACTGTTTCGCCTACTCCAAACGTATTCTTTAAGATTAACGGTATAATATTCTCGTAAAGCTGCCAAAAAGAAGAAATGGAAAGAAAGGCAAGACCTACAAAAAATGTACGCTTGTAATTTAATTTCATGGAACCCTCCCAATACATTTTGATGCTTGTATTATACCATAATCTACCGTTTACTTAAAGCAAAATGTAGGTATAATTCTAGTAAAATCTTGTATCGGAAATGAGATTCATCACTCTAGCTCCTACGTTATCAAGCTTAGGTATGCAAATCTTTCTGGTTGCTAAAATTATAGAATAATCTACTTCGAGAAATTAAAATCATAAGAAATCACAAGGTACTTACTAAGAATGAAGAGGTTTTTGCCAAATAAACGAGTTATCAGCTAGGGAGGAAAGCTCCTTTTACGTTAAAAGGAACAAGGGTGCATCGCTTCGTAGATGATTTCTAGAAGAAATTATCTTACATAGCGATGCACCCTTTCTATTCCTAAGTTAACGTTCCTCGCTTTTTAAACAAGGCATGAAGTCCCTACAAAATCACTACTTATCTGATTTAATCTGATAGATTTATTAACACTCTTTAATGCTTCCAAACTAAAATTTCTTCTTACTCAAGATTAACGCGTACAATAAATGTCTCATAATCTTTTCCTTGGTTAGCATCAATTGAGAAAACAATATCTCCTAAAGTTTTTAACAGTTCATGATTTTGTGTTCCAAACTTTTCAGCTTCTAATTTACCAACATAGATGTATTCTACTTGATATTCTCGTAATTTTTCCTTAATTGCATTCTCATCCAAGGAAGTATAGATTAGTTCCACTACCTTTTCTCGTTCCGCAACTTCTGGCGGTAATCCAATATCTGCTCCGGAGCGCCATAACCACTCATGAGTTCTCCAACCAAGTATTGTTGGTAAACCAGTGATAACAGAAACACGTTCATAAAACGTATAACTATCTCCATTTGCCTCAAGTACAACAGGCTGTCCTGTAATATTTTCATTCAGCCAATTTGTCGCCAAGAAGTCATCCGCATTCTCCTTTTCCATAAAGGCAGAGGCATCCAAACCTTTGTAATTTTGCGGTTTACGTATATCACCAAACCAGGAATTTATGGCTGTTACACTATAACCAGTAGTCCAAAGTAGTAAGAGCAAACCAATCACAGCAACAATCTTCCTCAAATAAGTTCTACCAAAACGAATAAAACGGACTAGGATATAACCAAAACACAGACCAAACATGATAAATCCTTGATAGGTTAATTTAAACATGGTATTGGCACGCTTATGACTAGGGTAGATGTCCTTCACATAGATAATCTCAGGGAGTATAATAAGACCCATTGCACATAGTGATAGGATAACAATAAACAAATCCGCAACCTGAAGACTTTCAATCCACTGGAAAAGTTTATTCTTCTCACCACCATAGGTTACCGTTGTTTCATAACTCATCATTAACTTCTGAAAGCGATTTCCAGCGAAGTTATGATATCTTGTTTGTTTTTCCTCTTTTTGCTCTAGCTTTAACCTCTTATAACTTGTTTTTTTATTGGTAATAAAGCCTTCCTTCTTCAAATCACGATATCTTGTAATAACATAATAACCGCAAATGATAAACGGAAATCCCCATAATACTAACATCTGATGAAACATTGATCTGGCTTCTGTAAAATAAATACTGGTAGAGATTTGGTCAAAACTCTCTGTGAACGGTTTACATACTACACTAGATATTAATATAATAATCACTGCTTGTGCTGCAGTTAATAGGACTGCTAGTCTCGAAAACTGATAAATCACCAAATTAGAAAAAAGGATTACCGCTCCCGCAACGACAAAATAGATTGGAAAATCCCAAAAATTTGTCATGTGGAATAGCCCAATGAAGAATCCCAGCAACAAGATGATTGGATGAAATGCTTCCTGCAAGAAATTTGGTTTTTGTATCGTTACTCCATATCGAAGATCATCCATTCTTTGCTTCCGATATAATAACCAGGCAAACAATAATCCTAAAACAGCAAGCACAAAGATAATATTAATTACGTGGGCATGAAGGTCCCCAAGGATAAACGAATAGGACGGAAATTCATGAATGGTCTGATCGGTTTCCACCACGGGGTCATAGCCAATATAACGGGTGGAACTTGGAAACCAATAGCTAGAAACTTCTTTCCCTGATATCTTTTCTATCCATGGTTTAATATGCTTGTAAATTGGATAGTGCATATTTCCAGCAAAGACAACTGCAAAACCTGATATCATACCAGATAAGGTACACCATAAACCTTTTAATTTACTCTTTGATAATGAAAAATGTTCTCTGCCAGTTTTTCTACGTCGAAGAGAATTATCCTGAAGGAAGGTTTTCATCACATTATACATAAGGGAATAACACTGCGTAAATGCGAAACCAGATAGCGTCATGAGCATGAGGTTATATCCATATTCTACACCGACACCACTAAGTTTTGATAAATAGGTGCCAAGGTATTGTCCTAGATAATAGTAATTAATTGGTTTCCCTGAAAACCAGGTATCAAGAGGTGGCATATATTCTGTTCTCATCATACTGGTCATAAATCCATAATCCATCATTTTTTCTGTACCATATGCCTCCGGTTTAAACCCTCTAGCATAACACCAGAATAAAAACATGACAAAGAACATGATTTCTATGGTTAGTATGGACTTCGCCTTATTTACATCGAATTGATACCAGTCATTTAAGCTACTCTTTCTCTCTTCTCCACGATTTTTTAAAAAATAGGCCAATCCTACAATCAAGAGATTCACAATAAAGCAAATTACTAGCGTAAGTATTGCATTCTCTCTCGTAAATTTTAACAAACGTAGAGAGGATAAATACCATAACACCCATCCCGCTATTGCGATGCCAATTGCTTTTGAAAAAATCCATCCACTATCATGAAAATTCTTAAATAATACTCCAATCAGAGGATAGAACGTAATGGTAATCGCAAGTAAAGTCAACCACCATGACAGAAAGGGAGTAAAATCCTCTTTCAGTAGTTTTTTACCTATAACAAATGCAATCAAAAATACTATGATTCGCATCGCATAAGGTATGATATTATTCGTAAAACAGGAGGATGATCCTGATTTACTCCCCTGTTTGTTCAATCCATTCATTCTATAGCACTCCTTTTACCTGCTTATTTAAGGCATTTGTTAATTTGAATAAAGTCCTTATAAGCCTTCTTACCAATCTTTACAATCTTTTTAAAATTAATCGAATTCACACCGCCTTGGCGTGGTCTAAATGTAATCGGCAGGTAAAGAACCGGCAACTTCTTCTTGGCATAAATCACCGATATTATAACGTTCGATAAATTAAAATTCTCTGGAACAAGTTTTAATTGTTCTTTTAATATATCTGCTTTCATCAAACGAAATGGCGTATTGGCATCTGTTACTTTTACATGGAAGCATACTCTACAAACAACTTTTAAAGTTTTTGTAACAAATACTCTGGATAATCCATCTTGTCTGCCTTTACGATGACCAATCACCATTGCATACTGCTCTCTTAATTTCCAAAAATCCCAGAATTCATCTGGTAAGGTTTGACCGTCAGAATCTGTTTGGAAAACATAATCTGCACCAGCCTTAATGGCATAATGATACCCATACAATACCGTAGCGCCGTGACCGCCATTTGGTTTTGTAATTGGCTCGAGGGCAGGAAGGTCTTTAGCTAACTTTTTCATCAGCTCATACGTATGATCTTTGCTGCCATCATCAATTACAACTAGCTTACTACCATTTCCTATTTTATCAACAACTGGATACCACTCTCTTACTACTTTCTCTATATTCTCTTCTTCGTTATATGCAGGAATTACGATGTATAGTTTATCCATTTGATCCCCTTCTCCATTCATGTTAACTTTTATTTTGACACACTTTATATCACAAAGTTTTCAGTACCTCTAATAAAAGTGCTCTATTATTATTTCTTCAAAGATTCAAATAAGTCTAATGCACTTCTTACGACCGCATCCATGTTATAATAACGATATTCTGCAAGTCTTCCTAAGAAATGTACCTTCGTTTCCTTCTTCATCTCTTCTTGATATAATGCAAATTGTTCTTTGCATTCTTTGGTTGGGAAAGGATAATAAGGTTCTCCCTCCGAGCATGGGAACTCCTTAAGTATCGTTGTCTTCTTATGTTCTTGCCATGTCATCTGTTTAAATTCAGTAATTCTTGTAAAGTCATAATCATTCGGATAGTTTACTACCGGAGCTTCTTGATACTTCTCACAATCCATCGTTTCGAATTTAAAATCTATACTTCGATAAGCTAGTTTTCCATGCTTATAATCATAGAAATAATCGGTAGGTCCAGTATAAATTAATAATTCATAGTCTAAGTCTTTTATAATCTCTTTATAATCCGTATTCAATAATATCTTTATCTTCTTATCTGCAATCATGTTCTCACACATCTTAGTATAACCATGCTTTGGCATACCTTGATAACGATCTGTAAAATATCTTGTATCACGGTTATAGCGAATTGGGATACGGCTAATCACGGAGGTATCAATTTCACCAGGGTCAATTCCCCATTGTTTCTTCGTATAGTTTTCAAAGAACTTCTCGTAGATGTCGACTCCTACCTTAGATAATGCCACATCTTTACTTGTTTTAATCTCATCGATTGCAACAGCTTGCTTCCTAATAAACTCTTCGACCTCTTCACAGGAAAGATTCAGATTATATAATTTGTTAATCGTTTCTACCGTAATCGGCATTGGAATTAAATTTCCATCCACATAGGTTAGTACTCTGTGCCAAAAATCATTCCACATTGTAAACTTACTTAAGTACTCGTAGACCCCCCTATCATTCGTGTGAAAGATATGTGGTCCGTAATTATGAATCAAGATACCATCTTCATTATAGGAATCATAGATATTTCCTCCAATATGGCCTCTCTTCTCAATCACTAATACCTCTTCCTGCCAACTTTCAGCAATACGCTGTGCAATGGTTAATCCTGCTAGTCCTGCACCAACTACTACATTCTTATATTTCATGAAGCTTCCTCTCTTTCCTATTGTACTATTTTTTGTGTAGTATCATATATCGTGGTATTCCATTCTCCTTCTCCATTGGTAAATACCGCTTGATAAGTATTTCTTATATTATCTTCATTTACTATATATAAATCAGATGTCCTTGCATCATAATCAACAATAATGAATCGAATCTTCTCCTGCTCTACCAACTGAACTAACTCTTCACTGGTGCCTGCTTCATACATTCTTGTTACCATCTCTTGTCTTCCATCGGTATCATAACCAGCTGACCAAGCAAAATATGGCCATCCAAGATATAGCATACCTCCTCCAAGAACAACCTGATTGAGAGCATAATACGGTGATAATATGGTATCCTTTGCTGACGTATTATCCATCACCCATTCAGTTACCTTGTCTTTCATATTAAGAACCACATAATTACTTCCACTATTCTTCTTTAAAACAACCAAATACTCATAAAAGCCAGTACAGGTTAACATGATGACTAAAATTCCACTGACAAATCTAAGGAAAAAACTACGATTCTCAAATAACTTAACAATAAAAATAGCAACAAATATTCCAAGTAACATCAGTGACATCATAATATACTTATGATTTACCGTAACATCAATGGTAAGTGACATAGTAAATGCAAAGATAAATGGTGCCAAAAATGCGAATAACACCCATCTCCTCGTCCCCTTTAAGGTAAGGAACGATAACAGAAGAATTGGGAATAAGATACCAGTCAACCTTTTTATATAATCAAGAGTGCCAAAAAAGGTAGGATTTTCTGCAATAAAGCCGAATAAAAAATTGGTTTCAATTGGAGAACCAGAAATAAATACCGTGGACTGTATTACAGATAATACTGTCGCAATTACAGCCGTTATCAAAAGTTCTAATCTACGATCTGATACAATTGCAAGTACAAACAATACTAATAAAACTCCAATGGTAACCGCACCATTCCAAAAGGACAATGCACCAATTAAGAGTCCTGACATAATCGCTAACTTTATGTCCTTTACTTTCCAGCCTTCCCAGTTTAATAATGAAAGTTTTGTAAATGTTATTATCTTATGACAGAGTGACGTAAAACTTGTTTTCTCTTGTTTTTTATTCGAAAAAACCATCATCCCCTGCGAGACACGATATAAGCCCTCATAGGCAAGCGGTATAAATAATAATAACATAAGTAACATAATAGGAAGTGTGAACGCAAGATGTCTTTGATTACAGTATACGTTCAAATTCCATAATCCCCAATCTTCATGAGTTGTATAAGAAAAGAATTGGGAATTTGCTTTTAAAGCTTCCACAATACCTGTACCTTTTGGTAACTCAGATAAATAGGTGAATAAGCTAGGTGAGCTTCGAAATGCGAAAAATAGGCAGCTTAAGAATCCTATAGCTCGTTTTCCTCCAAGTTTACATCCCAAAACATACAGTAAACTAAAGGTACTAATCATACCGATTGCACTTGGTATATTAAAAGCATAATCCAATCGCATACCTAAAAATTCTAAGTTTCCAACGAAAAACTGAAACATAAAGTGATACCGAATATCACTTCCTGCAAAGTGAGAATAATTTGTCGGAAAATTATTACCATGAGAAAATGAACGAACCATTCCAATATGTGGTGAAAAGTCACTAAAAACGGAATTTCCGACATATAACTGTCCATGTGCTACAAATAAGGTTCGCCACATCAATTGTATTGACAAAAACGCCACTAAACTTAAGAAAATCCACTCAGAGGTTGTTAATTTATGTTTCCTCTCTGATAAAGAGCTTTCTGCCATTTTAAGAACTCTTTTAGACCAAAATTTTTGTATTAAGTATAACATAGATACCACGAAACAGATTGACATTGTGATACCATTTGCCAAAATTAATGGTTGCGTTTTATTTCTAAAAAAAAGCGCTAATATATAGACGAGCCAAGTTACCAAAATGGTTCCAGAAATAAACCAAGCTGGTAGTAAAACAAAATACTTATTTATCTCCAGCGGATTGCCACGAAAGGACTTTGTTGTTATCTCCTTTAATTTTGGAAATGCAAAGGTGCATATCATACTCCCTGTGACAAAACATATAATCAGATATAGTACTGCAATCAATGGGTATCCTCCTATCTTTCCTCTTTTAGGAGCGTTATCACATCATGTTGAACAATCATGGATAATTGCTCTAAAGTTGGAGATTCGTATGTAATAACGCGATTCGCCTGATTCACTACAAGCTTTTCAAACACATTCCGAATTCCTCTTGCGTTCCCAAATTCTTTCTTTTGATCTGCTTGCAATTTACCCAAATAGGTATCCATTGTCTGCATCGCATCATCTTCTATCATAAATCCGCTTTTTTGTGCCATTGCATCGAGTATGGATAATAATTCTTCCTTCGTATAATCCGGAAATTCTATAAACTTATTAAAACGGGAAACCAGTCCAGTATTTGATCGCAAAAATTGCTTCATCTCGTCCGTGTAGCCTGCAGCAATCACAACTAAATTATCACGATGATCTTCCATTAGTTTTACAAGCGTATCAATCGCTTCTCCACCAAAATCATTTGAGCCAATATTTTGCGTCAGTGCATAAGCTTCGTCAATAAATAAGACACCACCGATCGCTCTCTCAACTACCTCTGTCACCTTTAGCGCTGTTTGTCCAACATATCCTGCCACTAACCCGGCACGATCCGTCTCCACTAAGTCACCTTTCGATAATATCCCTAGCTCTTTATAAATTCTTGCTACTAAACGTGCAACAGTGGTTTTTCCAGTCCCAGGGCTACCAGAAAAAACCATGTGATAAGACATCTCAAGCTGCGGCAAATGGTATTTTTCTCGTAACCTTTTTACTTTAATAAGATTGATTAAGGACGTAATCTCTTTTTTTACCTCAGTGAGTCCAATTAACTCCTCTAGTTCTCTTAATAAATTGTTAAGTTCCTCATCATTCTTTTTTTCAAAAGTTTCTTCCACACTCGTTACATCACTCGTAGTTTCTTCTTTTTTCATTGGGTATGGTGAAGTTTCAAGCGGCAATTCTTTTAGATCATAATTGATATTCTGCTTATCTTTATAATATAAACTAATTTTTAAATAATCCCCAAAGGACTCACCCGCATCTAATAATCTCTTTGTACTCGATTCTAAATCACCAACACAAACCTTTTTAAACAAATAGCGTTCATCCACTATCGTTGTTGTATAATCAACACCTCGTAAAAAAACGCTAACACTGGAACAATATGCTTGCAGACAGCGCATATAAACTGCGGTTTCTACCGCACTAAGATACGCCATAACCAATAAGATATTAATAATTGCATCAAAAAACAAACCAAGCAAACCGGTGTTTTTCTTGGTATCTCGCAATCCAAATAATTGCAGTAGAATCGGAGGTGATTGATAAAATTTTTCTGCATCTATTCTTGCCTGTTCCTTGACCCCATCCGATAACGAAACCTCAAACGGATTGGTTTGTGTTAAACTTGCAAGTAAGAACATTTGATTTTCTTGTAAGGATGTTCGAAGTACATAAGCCACATGAATAAGACAGGACGAAAGATAAAGATCTAGGATTTCATAAATTGATTGATTAAGGTAACTCTGCGGTTGCTCCCAGTACCCTTCTTCTTCTAAAATAGAGCAGTATTTCACTAGAATATTATAGTTATTCTGTGCGATAAGATATAGTTTTTTCTCTGAAATATTCTGCTGCATGGTAATCTCCAATCCCGATGATATCATTGCTGAAGAGTTTATTAGAATTTTCACAAGTACGAGCATAATTTCGCACAATTCTCCCCTAAACTCTTTTATTATACTACACTACAAATGGAAAGGAAAGGGGAGAATAACGACACTCCTCTCCTCTCAAATAATCAATCGTTAGAAAAAAACTGGTTACAGGGTGCCCACTGCTAGTCGTTCAAACTTATCCAAAAGAGCGGGATAATTGTTACATAAGCTAAGGTATTCTTCCGCAGTTAAATGTTTTGCAGTTTCATTAGCTGCCTTTAAAATCGAAGCATCCTGATAAATGTCGCCAATCTTAAACTCCAAGTCACCGCTTTGCCTAATACCAAACAAATCACCTGGTCCTCGTAGCTTTAAGTCTTCACTTGCTATAAAAAAACCATCATTCGATTTATTTAATATTTCAAGACGTTCCATTGTCTCCTTACCGCTAGATCCACTTACTAAGATACAGTAGGACTGATGAGACCCTCTTCCAACACGCCCACGAAGCTGATGAAGCTGCGCTAGTCCAAATCGCTCCGCATTTTCTATCATCATAACGGTAGAGTTCGGTACATTAACGCCAACCTCGACAACGGTTGTAGAGACTAAAATAGAGATTTCACCTGAGGCAAATCGCTCCATAATATCGTCCTTTTCCTTGGGTTTCATCTTGCCATGAAGATATTCGATTCCATTAACATAAGGCAAGGCTTCTTTTAGTTTCTCGGTATATTCTACCACATTTTCGGCTTCTATGGTTTCACTTTCTTCTACCATCGGACAGATGACATAGGCTTGTCTACCTTCCGAAATCTGCTTTCCGATAAAACGATATGCAGTTTCTCGGTAATTGGTATCTACTACACAATTCTTTATCGGTAAACGATTTGCTGGTAATTCATCCACCACAGAAATATCAAGGTCTCCATATAGGATTATTGCAAGTGTTCGTGGAATTGGAGTTGCACTCATAACTAGCACATGAGGATTATCTCCTTTATTTAATAAACTCTCTCTTTGTTTTACCCCAAAACGATGCTGTTCATCTGTAATTACCAAAGCAAGCTTATCGTAAGTTACCTTTTCTTGTATCAAAGCGTGTGTTCCAACAATGATATCAACTTCATGATTTTCTATTCGCTGATACGCACTTCGTTTCTGTGCCGCTGTCATAGATCCTACTAACAGTTCAATCTTTAAATCAAACCTTGACAAACTCGATTGAAGAGCCTCCAAATGCTGTTTTGCTAAAACTTCTGTTGGCACCATAAAGCAGCCTTGGTAACCATTCTTTGCTACAAGTAACAAGGCTAACACAGCTAGTATGGTCTTACCAGAACCAACATCTCCTTGAATCAAACGATTCATCGAGGTACTACTATGAAGATCTTTCTTTACCTCTTCCCAAACCTTCTTTTGTGCATTCGTTAATTCATACGGAAGGCTAGCGATTAATTCTGATATCTCTTGCTGTTCTTTGATTATAAATCCATTTAAGACACTACCTTTATTCTCTCGTATTCTTTGTAGTAACACAGTATATAAAAAGAATTCATCAAAGACTAAACGCCTTCTAGCCTCTAGCATTGTCTCTCTTGCTTTTGGAAAATGAATTTCTCTGATAGCAGCCTTTCTTGATATTAAGTTTTGTTCTTTTAAAATAGATTTTGGTAAAAACTCCCCAAAATCATCCATCTGACTTAATACAACATTCACTGCTTTTGAGACCGCATGATTAGTTAAACCTTCTGTTAATGAATAAACTGGCTGCATTACATTTAGTAATACTCGATATTCCTCCTGCTTATAAATCTTCGGCTGTTGTATCACCAAAGAACCATTCTTTCTAGTAACTTTACCACGGAATATAAACCTTGCACCCATGCGCAATGTATTCTTTAAAAAAGGTTGATTAAACCAAGTCAGTTTTATCATTCCGGATGGGTCACGTACCATACAGGTAATAATCTGAAGATTTCTTATCTTTTTAACTTCTGCAATCGTAGCAATTCCTGCCTCTATCGATATCGTAGTACCTTCTATCGCACTACTGATTGGTTTTGGCATCTCATAAACCTCATACCCACGAGGGTAGTGCTCCAATAAATCATTCACGCTAAACAGCGATAGTTTATGAAATTTTTGCTCGGTTTTTTCCCCTATTCCCTTAATTTTCCCCAAGGAATCTGTCAACTGCATCGCATGAACCCTTTCTTTCTAAAACTTTTATACAAAAATACTACCATAGTTAACCTCTAGTTACAAGCATCTTTCCCAATTCATAAGTTGGTAACTTTCCCAATTCATAAGTTGGTAAGTGTATCCATTGTTAGTATTTAGTAATTAAGGTAACACCCCTTCCCTCCTTCCTATATGCCCATATTTTTATCAAGCACTGCTTTATCTTATAAAAAAACCTCCAAGCGTTAAGTTAATATAACTGCACTTGGAGGTAGCTACTATCTCTCTATTTTTTATAACCAAGTAAACCTTAAACGTTTTACTTTTGAAATAACCTGATTATTCATCCTTTTTGAGAAGTCTTTCGTCTTTAAATTTTATTTCGTTTTTATACTCATTCCCTTTAAATGCTCTTTCTTTTCTTAAATACCCATTCTCTTTGAATTTGAAAACTAAGGAAGAATAAAATAACATCCACTAGGATTTTAATCCCTGTTTCATTCCAATGGAACAAACGGTACAAAGCATATACTCCTACTCCTGACAGAATTGTCTGTATAACACATAAGATATAATACTTTGCCAGAGTAGCGATATTTTTCTCCTTTAAACGAAACACTCTTCTTTTATTCATGTTGTAATTATAGAGGGAGGATAATATTCTCGCAAACACTGTGGCAATGATGATGTAGCTGTCTGGATAATGACGTTTTAATAAGTGATAAGCCACGGTAAAAAGTACGATATCCACTACAAACGAAGAGAAAGACGCTACGATAAACTTTAAGAAAACAGAATAAATCTTTAGGGAATCAAATACAGGATTAAAATGAGAAGAAGCATTCTCTTCAATATAAACCGTTTCGATAGGAATTTCTTCAATGAAAACATCATTCTCTTTGGCATAAAGAAGCATATTCATCTCATACTCAAATCTCTCGCCTTTAACCGTTAATAGACTTTTCATCAGTTCTCGTCCAAACCCTCGAAGTCCAGTCTGTGTATCAGAAATTCTCATACCACAAAGGATCGATAATACTTTTGCAGTGAAAACATTGCCAAATTTACTGCGAAATGGAATGCCCTCCTTAGAAAAACTCCGACATCCAAGGGTAAGTTGATTCGGATGTTCTATTACTTCTTCTGATAATGCTAAGATATCTTTAATTTTATGCTGTCCATCAGAATCTACAGTGACAGCACCAAAGGCATTACTTTCTGTTATTAGGTAGTTCAGTGCCGTTTTAATTGCTCGTCCCTTTCCTAAGTTCACACCATGGGTAAGAACCTTGCATCCAAAGTCTTCACCCGCAATTTTATAAAGTCCTACATACTCGTCACTGCTTCCATCATTCACAATCACGATATTTTGAAAACCTTCTCTTTTTAAATCTTTAATCAAAGAAATCATTTTCATGTCTGGTTCTAATGAAGGAATAATAATCCATATTTTCTCTTGAAACATAACTGCCAAGCCTCCCAATCACTCCTCATCTATTACCATGCCTACTCTGTTGTTGCGATGTTCCCTCTATTGTTGTAGTATTCCTTGCCTCGATGCTTACTCATTGGCTTTTATGTTTTCTGCTCTCCTCTAGAATTCGCATTGCTATATTTTTTCGTTCCGCTTCTTCTTCTATAGGATTATCCAAAGTGCTTATGATATAAGATCTGGTCGGCGTCTCACTAATTTCTATCGTAAATATGACCCAATTCAGTGGATCTAGAATCTTTTGCAACTCTGAAAGAAAGAAATGCGCTATATTTTCAAGTGTTGGATTTAACGTGGTAAATGGTTCATAATCGTTGATATACTTCTCTTGAAATTTTCCAAGAAATTCTTCGATTCTTTTTTCCACCTCGGTAAACATCATAAACACTTCATTTTTATTAATAGCATAAATAGAAATCTCCCAAGTATGAGGATGGCGGTTTCCCAATTTGCCATCCAAATAGATGGAATGGCTTGCGTTCAAGTAAAAATTATACTTGTATTGACTATATCTCATATTTCCTCCAATCTGGATTTTTCTACTCTTAAGTAATACGGACTAGGAGAGAGGAAATTCTTTGTCATCTAAATACCTGGCAATAATTTTAAGATCCTCCACCTTTTCCTGACACTGTTCTTTATACTTACTAAGAAACAACTCAATGAAACTTCGAATGCTCTCTTCTTCCCCATGAAAGGAAAGCACCCTAAATATATTATCTTCCCAATAACACGCAACACTGTTATTTAGCTTGATCCTATCTAGGATAATGGAAACACCAACAAAATGCTCCATCTTTAGGTTTTCAATCATAAATTCTATCTGTACACAATTCTCTTTTTCTTCAGCCGTTAAATGCTTTATCACTTCTTCTACGATATTCCTTGGATAGAAAGAATACAGTCCCTCCTGACCTGGTATCACGTATCTGTCGCTCTTATCCGATTCTAATTTTTCAATCAGTATCCGATCATTGATTGCCTTTGCATTTAAGGCTTCAATTGTCCGTTTATCCTCTCTCATTGTATAAAATGCTAATACGGTAGTAATGACTTGTATTATTATATACAATAAAAAATAGACCATCGTATACATAGCGATATTATCTAGATTTATTTGTTTGATAAAATAATTTTCCTTGGTACAAATCAATAAATAATAGCTGTTGTTATTTAGTTTTAACTGCATATCCGCTATCAGATATTTTGTAGTTTCCTGTTTTGAAGCAAATTCTTGTTCTATTAAATCTTGAAGTGTTTGTCCTTTTAAAGATTCCGTTGTATTTTCATCCTTTATAAAAAGAACTTCATTTCCTTTTGTGAAGATACAATAATAACTGGATGATGTAGGAAAATCTGTCTTTATAATATCCGAAACCACATCTTCTATATTTTTTTCACTATACTTCTTTTCAAGAAGTGCTCGTTCTAATATCGATTTAATTAAATTTTTCTGGTTATTGATATAAACCTGCTTGTTTACAGTTATCGTATTATTAATTTCTAAATTGATTAGTACGAGCAGTAAAATCCCTAATGCGATATTAGCCATTATAATTACACTTTGAAATTTCGCGTTTTTAATTCGTCCCATCTACATCACCTATATCATTTTCCAGTTGTAATACATTGTCTAATTTTATTCACGACAACTCCTATCATCTTAAAATCATTTTTCATTATTTGCTTGCAGGTTCCACATTCCTCTTGAAATGACTTTGTTTTCCACTGACTTTGTATCTTAATACTATTTATGATACCAGCCATACGAAACCAATACACAATAAAGTTGAATATCGGAAGGCAAAATATCAAGATGAATTTCCTAGCATAAAAGCGACGTAATCTCCCATCCCACTTTAAATAGCTACAGATATTAAGGTAGGATAAAAACGACGAAATACAGTATAGAAAATATATTAATACAACAGAACGGATAATAAAGGAAAAAGGATAATTCATAAAGGTAAGACATATTAAAGCAAAGTACCATATCATACGTGGAAATGCAAAGGTATGATCGTATAACAATAATTTTGTCATAAAGTTCATGGAAAACTTTCTTTTATCTGGAAACATATGTGCTACCTCTAGTTCCCCTCTTTGCCAACGTTGCCTTTGTACATATAAGGTATCCATGCTTTCTATAGGTTCCACAAAAAAGATTGCATTTTCACAAATATCAATTCTTTTTTTCAACAATCTTCTAACTTGGAATGTAATGTGAGTATCTTCACAAACCGTTTCTGTATTATATAATTGTGTTTTAAGAATGGTAGATTTACGAAAAGCAGAGAAAGCACCAGACATAGTAAATATATTATTCCACTCTGCCTCAAAATTCCTACCAGCTAAAAAAGCTTGTGCATATTCAAAAAATTCTATTTTTTGCATCAATCGCTTTGTAAACTTTAGTGTGTTATCAATACTGTCTGGATTTGTTAAAATCGTCCCTGTCATGCAGTGGATATTAGAATGAGCTTCAAATCGTTTTATAAGATTAGAAAGCGCATTTGCATGAAGGATTCCATCGCTATCAATATGAATAATATATTTTCCTTTGCTGTTAAACAGCGCCATATTTAAGGCTTTTGACTTCCCTTGCTTTGAATTCATCCACTTCATGTTAATCTCTGGATGTTCCTCTTGGTATCTCTTATATATATCAAAGCTATGATCCTTGCTTCCATTATTCACTAATAAAATGCCAATCTTATCAATAGGATAATCCGATTCCACGATAGAGTTGATACACATCTCTAAGGTATCTGCTGAATTATAAACCGGAATGATAATTGAAATCTCTGGATTATATAACAATTCAGGATCAGCACTGTATTTTAGCCTCTTTCGTAACAATACAAGAAAACCAAAGAAGGAAGGAATAATCTCCATGATAAGAGGAATGATAATCCACGCCGACCAAAACACAATCTGACTAGACATCTTTTCCAGTATGTTCAGCATAACGGAAACCTCCTATCTTTTGTTTTATGATCTGCTGTTTTGTAAACACAATATAGTATAAGGCGATCGATAATGCATAAAATATCAATCTTCCTATAATCGTATGTGCGATATAATAGGAACCACTACCAAATTGATATACGATAGCACATATCGTAAGAATACGAATGACATTAAAAAAGAAGATACTGATACATCCAATCAATGCTACAATAATCCTCTGGCCCACTTCATACACTTGGTAAAATGCTAACATGGATACAAAAGCCATCATTTCAATAACTCCAGAACACTCATAATCAATATAAAGAGACACGGAAGAGATGACCTTCATCTGTGGAATAAAGATGATATTGTATTCATAATAAGCTTCGCAGATGGACAACCTTGAGCCTATCATTCCTACTACGGTTGCTACCAGTTGCTTTAGCGCTTCTGTCACTCTAGGTTGCACAAAAATACACATAACAATAAAGAGACCTACACTACCCCAGATAAATTGAAAGTAATGTAATTTACCTCTACGGAAAACAGTGAGTATATATATCCAAACAATAACACCCACGATTACCAACCAATTCATCTTAAGCTATCCTCTTTCTTCTTCTAACAATGTACACACCTGCTACTGTGATCACGCATAATGCAATCCCAATAACGGCTCCTGTGGAAGTACCCATAAGTTGTATGGTTTCTTTCCCTAGGTTTGGTAAGTATAGTGATATGATTGCGCCATTATTTACAGAGCCATGCGGTAAGCCCATTACCTGCTCCAGTTTATCGATACTAACGCGAATCTCCATCCGATCATTTGGATTCCCATCGGATACTGTGATAACCGCATCTCCCAAAGAGTAGTTTGGATAATAAGTAAATGGATACAATCCATAATTAATACCATTTTGCAAATTTACTGGATTTGACCAATCCGTCGTCCCCTGGGCATTCGCATGTGCAATATACATCTCACAGGTTCTTCCATTTATACTTAAATTAATAGCATAAAGCGGCATATGATGATCCGCATAGGTTTCGTGTAGTTTCACATAAATATAAATGTAATCCTCATCTTTGATCAACGATACATCATGGATGGTCTTTCCATTGTGTGATCCATAAGTAATATGAGAAATCGGCTTGTCCTCCCAATCATCATAATATCCGTCAATGGAAATCATACCCGCCTTTCCTAAGGAAAATCCAGCACTTAACGTATCTTTCGCATAGACCTTCGTAGCAGAAAAATTACCGGATACGGTAAACAGTAATATGGCAATCAGGCATATCGCCTTAATAAAACCTTTATTCTTCATCCGCTACTCCTCCTTTCTTGATCGTTCTTTGTAGATTCCAATACAGAGCTAACATTAGGAATACGCCCAATGAGCTCACCATTAGACCTTTGGTTAGGTGCGGGTATTTCATCTTAATAACTGTAGTACCCTTATCTACCACAAGCAGTCCATGATCTGCAGTATAATACTGCTCACTTTCAAATATATCGATATGAGCCAATGTTGTATTAACATTGTCATATTCTGATTGAATCATTACTTGGTTTATTTCTTTTTCCACAGTAATCGGTACCAACTCTCTGGTTGGAACTTGCTTACCATCCATTGAGAAAATGTGATCTACTAAACTTCCAATTACTGAATCATTGGTTATTTCTAGATAATAGATTAAATTTAGACCGATAAAATTGATATTGTCATTACCCGAAGTCCCGATATAAGGTAGTTCTTTATCCGCCATATTACAAAAACCTTCCACGTTATCTAACCCATCGAGATATACTGTGTTCCACTGACTTAACTCCTCTGGAAATTCTAAGCTGGTGTAGGTCTCTTTGAAATAATAAAACATAGGATACGTATCCTGAAAAGATATCGTTCTAGCAGTCACACCTAAAAACTCCATCTGTTTCTTCGCTTTATTTTCCGGCAAGCTTCCCATATCAATATAAATTTTAACACCAGCCTGCGCTAGTTTAAGTAACATTTCTTCTGCTTTTTCTTTCTCGGTATAAGTAAAACCTGAAAGATAGATATTTTTATATTTCATCAGTTCTTCAAAAGTATAAGCATTTAGGTTATCCGTTAGTGATTCTTTAAAACTTGGGTAAATTCTTGTAATACTGTCTGCGGATGCTCCAATTGCAATATTCTCATATTCCGAAATCACACCAAAACTATCTATCGTATTTTTATGAAAAAGTAAAGTCTCCTTGGTAGATTCTATCAAATTAAACCCAAGAAGATTTGCTGCTTCTTTTAACCTCTCTACATCATTTATTCCACGCTTTAACGAGGATACCGGAACTAATACGGTATCGTTACCAAGCTCGATCGCACGGTCAAAGAGATAGGTATACCATCCATTTTCCACGGAACTATTTAATGCAACAATATTCGAGGCAGTATTTGCCCCTTCCCATCCAGCACCAAAGGTATAATCGACTCGTTTACCAACACCAGCGATATAATAAGGAGCAAAGGAACCATAAGTACTAAGATCTAGCAGAGCCATTCTTTGTTTTGTTAATTCTTTTGCTTTGGTGATTAATGTTCTCTCTGCTCTTTCTTCCAGTTCTTTTTCTGCATCGAAAATTCTGTCCTCCTTCGCAAAATATACATGCTGATAAGAAGGTACGCAGTCTAAGATAAGTAGGGCACAAATTAAGATAACAACCCATTTTTTTAGCTGTCGCCACATAAAAAAGGAAACCAAAGCTAAGGCAAGAACTGCTGGAATAAAACGTATCATCCACATAAATTGACTAAAAGGAAGCTTAACAAATAAGTGATACACAGATTTCGTAGTACATAAAAATATGATAACAACGGTAAGAAAACCCGCCCTTACCTTCTTGGTGCCTAACATTACACCTAACACACAAACAAGAAAGACAGACAAACCAAAATAAAAAGATAAGATGTCACCACTTAAACGTAAAAACGGATTTAATGACTTGAAACCACTTTGGAAAAAATATTGCATTACCTGATTTGTACTTTTACCACTGGAAGCAGCACCTCCGATTAAAGAAGGTACCACCCATACTCCAACAATCATAATACCAGAGATACACGAACCTATACTGTACAATTCCCACTTTACAGATCGATTTGCAAGTCCATGAATGAATAAGAAAATTGCTACAGTAGCAATCAACATTAATACCATACCCATGTGACATAGTGTAATTAGGCTTGTAACTACAGCAAGCGGTATAAAACTTTTCTTGTTTTTTTCCTCTACTAATCTCCATAGAAAATAGAAAAAGAATGGAAAAAGCGCATTAATAAGACCTCTTGGTAGATTTCCCTCTTGGACTACAACTCGTATATTTTCAGGAAAGTAAAACCACATGAGTCCAAGAATCGTAGCAAGACCAATCCTCTTATAACGATAACCAAATAGAAGCCAACCACATCCACCTATCACAATCAACGCACCGAGATACAAAATATAGGCATCCAGTACACTGCTTCCGATCAACCACTCAAGTCCAGCAATCACATACAGCGGAAGCGGCCCCCAGTATCTCATAATTTCAACACCGTTATACCAACTTCCATCATACAACGGATACCAGTTTCCTACCTTGATATTTTCTAATATTAAGTCAGCTCGGTACAGATGACATAAGGTATCCGAACCCTGTGGATATCTACCACTTATCTTAACTGAGTACATCGTAATACACGCAAATGTTACCAGCGCTACTACAGCTAACACCAGTTTTACTAGATGAGGTAACCTGAATTTTGAGTTTTTCTCATCTTCTTGTACATGAGGAACATGGATTCTATCCTTATTTTCTTCCTTAGAATCTATTGCTTCTTTCGTATTCGTATCCTCTGTATTATCATAACTTACTAAATTAACTTTTCCGTCCGTATCATCAAGTATAGTAATATCTTTCTCATCAACCGTACTTTCTTCCTCGTTTATCTTTGGTTCTATCGCAGCAGCAGCTTCTTGCTCGTAATCTTCTAAGGCGTCCTCTTGACTCTTTCTATTTAAGTCAATGAAGGAAACACAATCTAATGGAATGCCTGTCACCCTATTTACGCTTTTATCCAAAAGATATTTTGAAACAGAATAAGAACGAATCGGATTTTCTTCAATATCAAGACGAATCAGTTCATACTCCTCATTCTCAATCAACTCGCATAAATGATCATAAAAAGTGTCTCCCATGGACTCTATGGAGGTTTCTTTTCCATTAAAAATTTCAAATTCATGCAGAGGCCTGTTTCTATATTTTTGTAACCATTCATTTACCACATTTTCTAAATTATAATTTTCATCCACTTGCTTGTTAATGCTATTAACATAAAGCGTTATCGTAAAATTATGAAAATGGGTATCCGTTCCACCATAGGACATGTTCGAATGTGCTGCATACAAATTAAATTTGTATTTATATCCATGAAAAGCCATTGAAATCACATGCCTCTTTCTTTCTATCGCTAACTTTTAGAACCAAATAATTAATCCCCACGCATCTAGTCATTATGAACTATATTAGCACAAATTAGTCTTATATGTCAACTTTCGTCATTTTTTGTCAGTGTGTATTTTCTAGTTTTATTCGAACACGTAAAGGATAGGTGTATCCCCTATTCGACAAAGTCAAAAAAATCGTGCATTGGAAGAAAACTGGCTCTATAATAAATGTTGGGGTATGTGAATAAATTAATTCACTACTCCAACATTTTATTTTATAATAATAAAAAAGCCTCCCAGTGCCAGTCTACCAAAACAATCACCAGGAGGTTGCAATAATGCATAATTATTGTATCAATAAATTACTAGATTTAAAAGAGGTAAAAATAAAAAATATCATTCATGCGGATTCTTTTGTAAAAATATTTATTGAAACTAAGGCAAAAACTCACACTTGCCCTTCCTGTGGTGCTAAGACAAATAAGGTTCATGATTACAGGCAACAGACTATTAGGGATCTACCATTTCAGATGAAGGACTGCTATCTAATACTTAGAAAAAGACGTTATCGCTGTGCATGTGGTAAAAGATTCAGTGAAAAATACGATTTTTTAGCACATTACCAACAACGTACTACTCGACTTACTAAATACATCGTAAATGAACTTAGACAAAGCGTGACTTTAAAAACCGTAGCCCGTCGAGCGAATGTCTCAGCTACAACTGTGGCGCGAATTCTTGATACTATTCATTATACTTGTCCTTCTTTAAAAGAAGCCATTTCAATTGATGAATTTAAGGGGAATGCTGAAACTGGAAAATATCAATGTATTCTAGTAAATCCAAAGCAACGTTCTATAATGGATATCCTCCCAAATCGTTCACAAGCGCATTTAGCCTCTTATTTTAAAGAAATAAACCGAAGTGAGCGGTACCGCGTAAAGTATTTTGTATGTGATATGTGGCAACCTTATGTTGATTTGGCTCATAGCTTTTTCCCTAACGCTCAAGTCATAATCGATAAATATCACTTTGTTCGTCAAGTTACATGGGCCATCGAAAATGTACGTAAAAGACTACAAAAAAGCATGACTGCAACGATGAGAAAATACTATAAACGCAGTCATAAACTAATTTTAGCAAGGTATAAACAACTAGAAAATAGGGATAAAAAAGCATGTGACATTATGTTACTTTATAATGATGATTTAAGAAAAGCACATATGCTAAAAGAATGGTTTTATGATATTTGTCAGAATACAAAGTACTCAATCCAAAGAACAGAGTTCTATGAATGGATCCGCAATGCTGAAAGTTCAGGTATTAAAGAGTTTGAAAAGTGCGCTGCAACATATCGGTATTGGTCAAATGAAATATTAAATGCTTTTAAGTACGGAATTACAAACGGTTCCACAGAGGGCTTTAATAACAAGATTAAGGTTCTTAAACGTACCTCATATGGTATCCATAACTTTGAACGTTTTCGTACCCGTATTTTACACTCTTGTAACTAAATAAAAACAGACTGGCACGAAGGTTTATTTGTCATGCCCAAAAATAGAATTTCTAGAACCTCTACATAAAAACAGCTCTAAATCCAGTAATGGGGCATGATTGAGTCCAATCATACCCCAACACTTGACAAAGAGCCAGAAAACTTTTCTTACAAATGCACGATTTTATTTAATTCTTTTCTGATTTTTTCAATTATCAATATGTCATAATCAAGCTAAAATGCCTTGTTACTCTACAGATAATACATAATAATAAATCGGTTGACCGCCCATGTGAACTTCGATATCAACCATCGGATACTTTACAGTAATCTGGTCTGCGATTTGATTCGCATCCTCTTCTGTAACTTCAGCACCATAGTACAAGCTAATTAATTCGGAATCGTCATCTACTAAACTCTCAATTAATTCAATCGTTGTTGTGTTGATATCACTTCCAACAGAAAGAATCGTCTTATCCCCGATTCCCATAATATTACCTTGTTTTATTTCTTTCCCATCAATATTCGTATCACGAACTGCATAGGTAACCTGACCGGTCTTTACGCGATTCATCTCTTCCATCATTCTCTTTTGATTTTCTTCTGTTGACTTATCAAAAACATAGTTAATGATTGCAGTAATACCTTGAGGTACTGTTTTTGATGGAATAACAACAATTTCTTTATCCTCAGTCAGAGCTTTGGCTTGTTCTGCTGCTAAGATAATGTTGCTGTTGTTCGGTAATATAAAGATGGTATCAGCATTTACATTATCAATTGCATTTAACATATCCTCGGTACTTGGATTCATAGTCTGACCGCCTTCAATCAAATAATCAACTCCAAGACCTGTGAAAATCTCATTAATGCCTTCTCCAATGGATACCGCTACAAAACCGACTGGTTTTCTAGGCTCTTTTTTCTTTACTTCCGCTGTCTCTATATTTTTAGCAGCCTGAGCAGATGCATCAGCAATTAAACGCTCATTATGCTCTTCTCTCATATTATCTATCTTCATCTTAGTTAACGAACCATACGTTAATGCACGCTGGATAGCAAGTCCAGGGTCATTCGTATGTACGTGAACCTTAACAATATCATCATCAGAAACAACTACGATAGAATCACCGATAGATTCAAGAAATCCCTTGAATTCATGTTCTTTCTTCTCATTGTAATCCTTCTCAAGCATGATAATAAATTCAGTACAATAGCCAAACTTAATGTCCGCTGTAGCAATATTTTCAACATCGATTTTTTTCGTAGCAGAAGGTGTACTAGTTGTAGCTGGAGCAATTGTAAAATCTACATTCTTACCAAGCATCGCATCATATGCACCTTTTACTATTTCTAGTAGTCCCTGTCCACCCGAGTCTACCACTCCTGCTTCCTTCAACACCGGAAGCAGCTCTGGGGTATGAGCAAGAACTTCCTCCATACGTTTTATCACTTCTGCTCCAAAGTATACTAAATCAGTAGTCTCATTCACGAGCTCTGCTGCTCTTTCTGCACCACCTCTGGCAACAGTTAATATAGTACCTTCCTTCGGCTTCATAACTGCTTTGTACGCTGTCTCGACTGCTTTCTGGAATGCATTTGCCATAACAGTAACATTAATCTGCTTGTGTTCCTTAAATTCCTTCGTTAACCCACGAAATAGCTGAGATAAAATTACACCAGAATTACCTCTCGCACCACGTAAGGATCCGCTGGATATCGCTTTACACAAATCTTCGATGGTTGGGTTTGTAAGAGTACTAACCTCCTTCGCAGCAGACATAATGGTTAATGTCATATTTGTACCTGTATCGCCATCCGGAACCGGAAACACGTTCAGCTCATTAATGTATTCCTTCTTCACTTCGATGCTCTTTGCTCCTGCAAGAAACATCTTCTGCAGAAGTTTTGCATCAATCGTATTCAAAGTCACTTGTTTGCTCCTCCTTAAATCTAGTCGATGACTCTAACGCCCTCAACAAATATATTAATTTTTGCGACTGTAAGGCCCGCAAATTCCTCTACTTTATATTTTACATTGCTTATCAGATTTTCTGCAACGGCAGATATACTTACACCATAAGAAACAATAATATGAAGATCTATTGTCATAACATTATCTTCGATTACTACATTAACGCCATGGTTTAAGCTTTCTCGCCGTAAAAGTTTTGCTAAGCCGTCTTTCATGCTAACGGAAGCCATACCTACAACGCCGAAGCACTCAATTGCGCTAGAGCCTGCATATTTGGCGATTACATCCGTATCTATAGCGATTTCACCCATTTTGGTAAACATCGTTCCATTCATACGTAACCCTCCAATCTAATTCGTATATAGTTCTATTATAACCTGTTTTTACAAAAAAAGAAACAAAATTTTGTTAACGTCTAACTGGGGACCTATTTCGTTTCTTTCCTATAAGTTAATAAGGTCCTTTGGCTTTGTATCTTAAGTCTTAAAACTTCTTCTCACACTTAAATGGATAACAAGCAACTTACCGCATATATATGTATAAAGCAGCTAAAATAAGGCTTGACTATGAAGAGAATGATTGGTTTCATCTTGTTTTGGATAGCTGTCGGAATGACAATTATGCTATTCATTACGAATGGTTTTTTAGCCATTTGTATTATCATCCTGTTCCTTATTCTTGGCTATAATCTCTTCTGTTGTTGACAGACTCACTTTATTATAGAGATTGAACAGTCACGAAACGATACTAAGGAAATCCCCCTTATTACAGGTCATGCTCATCCTTACCGGATCGTTTTTTGCATGTAACTTACAATTTATTCAACAAAAAAGGGTGTCAGTAATATGACACCCCTTTTAATATGGATTAAGCACGTTCTACTTTACCGTCTCTTAAACAAGAAGTACATACGTACATCTTCTGTGTTCCTCCGTTAACTTTAATACGAACAGATTTAACATTGGACTTCCACATTTTGTTGGATCTTCCCGAAACTTGACTTCTGGAATGGCTCACAACTTTACCAAAGTGAGCACCTTTATCGCAAACTGCACATTTTGCCATTGAAAAGCACCTCCTTAATTAAATTAGGCCTTGCGTCTCCCTGCTTAAGAGCCGCCAGCATCGTGCATAAATTACACTGTGACCTACAAACAAAACTATTCTATCAGAATTTAAGACATAATGCAAGCAGAAAATGATTAATTTCAATTCAAATCAGAATAGCAACCTTTCACTTTCTAATATAATTCCTACTCTAAGTTGTCTTCTTTTCCATTTAAAATATCAAAAGCTCTATCATTTATTTCTTGTTCTTCTTTTTTCTTCTTTGGATCTTTCGTAAAGCGATCAATCACATCTGGTACCATGTCAATAATCTTAGTAACCATATCCTGATTCTTCACATTGACAAGACGAATTTTTCCATCCTTAATCACAAGCACTGAGCTAGGAGTTATTCTGCCACCCATACCCCCACCAGCATTATTCTTCTTATCATTTGTAAATGCACCTGCTCCAACACCAAAGCTAACATCCACTAACGGTAATATGATGGTTCCATCTTCAAATTTAACTGCATCACCAACTACTGTTTTTGTAGTAATAAAAGAATCCATTCCTTTAAACAATGACTCTACGGTTTGGTTAAAATTCTGTTCTGCCATTATAATATCTCCTCCTTTAATAGCTTAGTATTTTTTATGAATCGTTTGAAATTCTCATCTCGCAATAACTTTATTCCTATTATAAGTAAGTTAAACAATCTTATTCTGCCCTTTATAAAAAGCTCACCTTCCAAAACTTCTTCTTCAAAGTCAGGTTCTACTTTAACATACTTACCATAATATCCATAGAAAGCAGCCGCTGCACCAAGCGCTTGTCCAGTCGTTGCTGGATCTCCTGATCCAAAATGAATATATCCTTTGGCTTTCGTAGGCGCTATATGCTTTAGAAGTCTCCAGATGCTGAAAAGTCCTAGCTTAATTCCAGCCTTATTTTCCTCTGACTGAAAAAAAGCAACTACTTTACTTTTTTTCTCCCAAAGACCTTGAATCAGCTTCCATATTGATAAAAACTTCTCTTTTAATTTCCGAAATACATTTTTTAGATTCTTTATCTTATTTCCAATCGTGATGAAGAATCTTTTTATTTTCACGCAAACCTGTTTCAATTTATTGATCAGACGTCGTAAAAATGAGATCTTTCCTTCACGTTCTTCCTCAATTTCCTCTTCATTTTCTAAAGCTTCACCAAACTTATCAATTGATTGAAGGTCAGATAGTACATTCTCTTTATTCTCACTTATCTTAGAAAACTCATCTTCTATTACCTTATTATCTGACTCTGTATCAGTTTCCGATATATCATTCTCTTTCTTAGTATCCAAAGAATTGTTTATCGCTTTGTTTTGATGATTTATTTTCATCATAGGATCGCTTGATTTAATCTCAGTAGAATTCAATTCTTTCTCTATCTCTAAGGAATCGACCTCAGATTGATGTTTCTTGTTCTTCTGCTTCTTGTTTTTCTGTTTCTTCTTTTTCTGTTTCTTCTTTCCTGAATCATTGTTATCAAAGAAACGATACCCTGCAATTCGAAGTACAATACTTAGCTTTTCCTGTAAAAATAAAATTCTTAAATGTACCAATCCAAAAGCCCAAGTCACTTTTCCTTTTACTACAATATCCGAATATTTCTTTCCTTCGAAGCGATAACGGATTGGAACAAATAAGACAACCAAAACAGCAAAAAGCAGCAAACCTAAGAGCACTGCTATTACTATTCCGATTATTTTTAATATCAGTAATAAAATATGAAGCATTCTATTATTCCCCAATCTTTTATGCTTGTCATAGCATGTTGCTAGGCATATTGCTAGGCAAATAGCTAAGTGAATTATTAGACAAATAGCTAAGCGGATCACTAATGGCTAAGCGAATTATCAGGCAAATAGCTAAGCGAATCACTAAGCAAAATACTCTCGCACCTTAAAATCCCCAGTAGCTTTGTAAATTTCTACTATCATTTGCATTACAACTTCCTCGGCTTCCTCCATATTATAAGCTAATCCAAGGATATGAACTTCACTGTTTTTTATGTGAGGAAGTTTTAGCTGGCTAGCTGGCATGATGTCGAATAGATTTTGGTTATTGGAAGCAAAGGTTATGCAGTAGATATTCGGAGCTTTTCTCCCGCGATTAATTGCATAAATCATTCGCCTATGCCTTTTCTTGATGGATTCGCCATAGTACAATTTCTCACTCCATCGAATCATGTTCTCCTCATCCTCTTCCTCTTTTTGGTTATCTACTAAATTATAACACAGGTTCCTTATAAAAATACAGAAGATTTTGTCTTTGGATATTAATCTAGTAACTGTTTTAAAAGTGAAACACTGGCAACACGTTCTGCTACATCACGACAACCTGCCAAAGAATTTCTCATATAATCTCTAACTTCTGTAGAATCCCTAAAAAGTACAGGCATCTCTCGAAGTGTTGCTGCAATACGAGCACGATTCATTAACTTATTTCCTTCACTTAATACCTTACCAAACTCGTCAACTAGTTCGCTCCATCTTTGTTCTATATAAGACTTGTCTGCAATCTTTCCATTCCATTGTTTTTCTAAGTCAATAAATAAGGAATTTGAGACTAAACTCTGAGATAAAATAAGACATTCTAATTGTTGTTCTACCATGATTGCTTCTGCAAGTTTTTTATGATCTTTTTTTACTAAATCAATCATAGCCTCATCTTCAGTAAGACACTCTAAATAATGCTCTAGTTTACCTTCTGCTACGGCAAATTTGTCAACTAAGTCATCCGGTATTGAGATAAACTCCTTCTTTTGTAAAAGCAATGCAATTTCTTCTACAATACCTTTTAATAAGTTCCCTGTGGCTATTGCTTCTGTAGAAGCATAGACTCCATTTAACAATACACTATAAAGTGCATTCACTGCTTCTTCAAGTGCATAGTAACTCTCTGTTTCAAGTTTTAAAAGCGAAGTAGCATCACTTATCACTTTTTCTAATTCCTTATAGTCAGCTTCATTAAGACTTTGATAATCTGCACTTTCTAGACTCTTGATTGCTTTCATTAGGTCTGGAAAATCTTCTTCCATGCGCTTAGGTTTATAAAGGCCAGAAGCAGAACGAAGCATGTATATAAAATCTTCTACTGTACTCTCTTCACTACCTTCATAGATAGAGAGGCATTCATTTAACATATCGTAGAATCTATTCTTCGTCATACGTACTGGTAACTGGGAAAGCATATTACGAATATGCTCATTTATCTCCAACCGATCTTCCTTAGCAAAAATCATGGATACTAGTTCTTTTACTTCAGCTTCGACATCGATATCCTCCAAATCATCCTTGTAATTTGGCTCGATACGATTTAGCATGTACTCGTATAAAGAAAAGCTATCTGCATAGGAGGTTAATCCTTGCATAATAGAAATTATCTCCCCACGAAGTTCATGCAATTTTTTAATACCCTGTTCTCTCTTTGTAGCATCAAAATCTGCGAACATCGTATCTACAACTATGTCATTCACCCTTAAAATGAAATCTTTCGCTCCCTCCGAGCATTCAGAAGACACAAGCATCTCATACACATTATAATAATGCATTGCAAAACTCATTCCACTATAGGCATAATAGTCTGAGGAAATATAATTTAACAGCATCGGTAAATGTACCTCTAACTGTTTTCCCTTACGTATTTCCTGTGCTATCTGTTTTCTATTAAGCATATTTTTCAATCTCCGTTCTTACAAAATCTCTTTTACTTGTCCTATCGATATCACAATGATATCGCTCTAGCTAATACCGTTATTTTGGTATCCAAAATCAGATATTAATTATTATATCAACAAATTTCTCAATAAACCACCCGTTTGGTGTAAATTTAAGAACATTTAAGAAATCCGCCTTTAATACCATTCCTATGAAAGAAAGGAATCCACTTGCTCCAAGTACTAAAACCATAATCGCACCTAACAATTGATATGCAATAAAACTTCGTACGACTTTTGTAATGAGTAAAAATAATAGTGAAATTACAAAAGAGAAGGTGATAGATAAGAGTAACAACTTACCAAATGCTTGTGGTAAGTTTACATAATAGCATACACAGAAAACAAAAACGACGCTTAGAATTAGCGATAAGATAAGAACGCTTAACATTGTGCCTAATTCTTTCGTTCCTCTAGCAACCATCGTTAGCTTTACCCTTTTTTCAATACCTTGTTCACGTTCCATACATACATAGGTGTAAGAAAACATAATAACAAAGGAAAGTAAAATCGCAAAAAGACCAGCAATAACTTGTCTATAAAGAAGGCTGGTATCAAGATTTTGGAACATTTCCTGTCCGTTTGTCGTATCTGCTAACGTGATGTCAAATTGGAACTCAAACTCATCATTTTCTCTTAATTCTTTTGCGTACTGATAAAAGCTCTCTTTTACAGTTTGGCTTTTATCTTTTAAGATTGCCCCAAACCTTGATGCTGTACGTTCAAGACAGATTTGATACATCATCTCACCTGCAAAGATATCCGATAGTATCGGCACTGATTGGTCACCTTTTACTTGATATACTGTGATTAAATGAGTCAAATCACCACTCTTTATTTTTTCTTCATACCCTTTATTAATAATATAAAAGCAATATATTTCACGATTTGATAACATACGTTCTAACGTATCCATGTCTTCTTCTAGTATAGTAAATGCTTCCACCGTCTGTAGACTCTCAATTAAACTCAAGGAACTTTCCGTTGCTACTTCTACTCCCGCTTCCGCTTTTACATCAAGATTTACTAACCCAACTGGAATTTTGCTTTGTTCTGTAGCTGCTTGATTTAATGAATTGCAAACAAAGAAAAAGCTAATCACCGAAAGTAAAAATACAATAACGGTTCCTTTATCTCGAAGAAGTAATCGTAGAGAAATTGAGGTACGATTTAAAGTATCTTTTATGATAGAGGTTTTATATGTCTTCACGAACAACTCCCTCCCTTCTTCGATATACAATCCAGGTACCTACAATTAAAAGAAACATAAGTAGTGCCACACCAAGAATGAAGAGCGGAGGTATTGCCTCATTGTTTAAATGTAGTGTAAAGCTTATGTTTAAAAACCAATAATTTGGAGACAGCTTTGCCAATTGCTTCATAGCATCTGGTAAATATAACATAGGAATTAGTCCAGCACCAATGATGGCACCGAATATAATCAAAACATTGGATACTAATAAGTAATTGGGAAGTTTTCGTAGCAAGGTTCCAAGAAATAAAAATACCAACACTGTTGTTCCAAAATACAGGATAAAAAATATTATTTCAGATAAATTTGTTTTTGGAAACAGACCTGCTTGCCCCAAACCGTAGAGCAGAAGTACAGGAACTGAAAATAGACCCAGATACAAGCTAAACTTGGCAATCACAACCGTAGTAATTTTTGTTCCCATTGTAGTAAGACGTGATAGTATTCCATTCTTTCGCTCCAAAAGTAGATCCATTCCTGCGAACACAGCAAGATAGGATAAAAGAAGGAAAAACACTTCATAGGTGTAGTACGTGCGTAATGGTATTCCTGTAACATCCTGCTTTTCAATATAATCAAAAAAACTTTCTCTTCCAAGAGCAGTAAATACCAAATCATAAGAGATACGTATATTTTCAGAATCAATTAGACTTTGTGGCATGGATGCTTCTTTCATCATGTCATATAATGCAACGCAGTTTACTTCCACTGCGGATATGTATCGTTCATAACCGAGCAGCATATTTTTTAGGATAATTGCTTTTGTAGTATCTTTTTTGCTAATCACTGCTTGCATCGGAACATTTTCAATGTAAATTAAACTTTCTGCAAAACCTGGTGGGATTAACAGATACATCGTTAATTCTCCATCCTCGAATTTTTGCTTTATCTCATTCTCCTCTCCAACTTCAACACTTACATATTGGGAGAATACTTCATTATCTTTAAAATAAGATACCATGAGAGTTGAATATTCAGACTTGTCTTTGTCAATCACACCGATGGATACGCCTGCCCGTGATGAGGCAGGTTCCTCGGTCGCATAAAAAGCAGTGCCTATTATAAACATAATAAGCACAGCAATTAGAAACATCCATATTTTTTTATTTTGTCCCCAAACTTTAAGGTCCTTTTTCATTAAATTCCACATGAATGCCTCCTACGATTGTCTACTCAACAACAACCGCCTTTATCATATTCGTAACGCTTGATTTACCAGCTGGTACACCTGCTGTTAAAATCACAACGTCACCAACATTTACATAGTCATGTTGGCGTACCGTCTTTACCGCTTCCTCTAAAAGATGGTCGGTAGAATTCACTTCTTTTACCTTTAATGGCTGAACACCACGGTAAATCTGCATCTTACGAAGTGTACGATCTAAAGGAGATAATCCGATTACTGGACACTTAGGACGGTATTTTGACACCAAACGAGCGGTATAACCAGAGAAGCTAGAAGCAATAATTAATTTTGCATCAAGACGTCCTGCAGTGGCTACCGCAGAGTAACTAATAGCGCATGAAACATCTTCGTTGCTCACTTCATGTTCGTTTTTCTTATCACTAGTTATGGACTCATAGTGTGTTTCTGATTCTTTCGCAATCTTAGCCATCATTTGTACTGCCTGTATCGGATATTTACCAGCAGCTGTTTCTCCAGATAACATAATGGCATCTGTTCCATCATAAATCGCATTCGCAACGTCAGTCACCTCTGCACGGGTTGGACGTGGATTACGAATCATAGAATCTAACATCTGAGTTGCAGTAATAACTGGCTTAAATGCCTCATTACATTTTTGAATCATAGTCTTTTGGATATATGGAAGAGTTTCTGGCTCTACCTCTACACCAAGGTCACCACGAGCAACCATAATTCCGTCTGCTTCTGCAATAATTTCGTCAAGGTTTTCCATACCTTCCATATTCTCGATCTTCGCAATGATTGCGATATCAGAATTACAGTCACGAATAATTCCACGGATTTCACGAATTGCCTCTGCATTACGGATAAAGGATGCTGCAATAAAGTCTACTCCTTCATTGATACCAAAGATGATATCTGCTCTATCTTGCTCAGTGATTGCTGGAAGTTTAAGTTTTACATTTGGAAGGTTTACACCTTTTCTACTTCCAAGCTCACCACCGTTAACTACTTCACAGATTACCTTATCGTCTTCCACTTTTTTAACTTTTAACTCAATCAATCCATCTGCAATTAAGATTGATCCACCAACCGAAACATCTTCTGGAAGGTGTTGATAAGTAACACTGATAATTGTACTGTTACAAGGAACATCCTCTGTTGTTACAATTACCTGCTCGCCTCTTACTAGGGTAAATTCTTTTCCATTTTCTGCAAGTCCGGTACGAATCTCCGGGCCTTTGGTATCAAGAAGAATCGCGATTGGAAGACCTAATTCTTCACGAACCTTCTTAATCTTTGAAATCATTTCACCATGACCTTCGTGATTTCCGTGGGAAAAATTCAATCTTGCAATATCCATTCCACTTAAACACAACTCCTTAATCATCTCTTCGGATGAAGTCGCTGGCCCTAAGGTACAAACAATTTTCGTTTTTTTCTGCATCTTTCAAATTCCTCTCTTTAACTGTCCTGTTCTCTGTCATTACGATGCACATGTTCATGAGTATATAAATGATCCATACAATACTCATAATTCCCGTCGCATTTGGAACAGAATCTGAATTCTAGGTTATCATCATCTAATTCCGTTCTGCCACACACCGCGCACTTATGTCTCGTAACAGTAGTCCTGCCTTGAAACTGTATAACATTGTCTGGATTGTGAGCGTTTCGTACCTGACGCTTGTAATTTGCTCTTCTCTTATATTCCTTTGGAGATATTCTTTTGTAATTTCTAGTAGCAACGAAAAAGATTAGGAAATTTAATATTGCTAGAACCATTGCGATACCCTGATACCAATGTCCTAAGCTTACAAACGTATAAATTTCGTAACCATACACAATTGCATAGAAGAGTCCAAGATATTTCACCTTGATTGGAAGAATATACATGAGTAAAAGTTCTACATTTGGGTATAATGCTGCAAAGGCAAAAAACATTGCTTGATTGATAAAATCAAGTCCAAGCATATAGCTCCTTCCAGTCACCGCATAAATAATAACGGTAGCTAGAATATTAAACAAGATACCACTGAAGAAATAAAGGTTAAATCGGAAAGCTCCCCAAGAGCGTTCTAGTGAGTTACCTATCATATAATACAGATACATCTGTATTAAAAAGGCAAACATACCCATTGCGCTTAACGATGGCACTTGAATTAAGAAGGTAACCAGTCTCCACACCTGACCGTGTAATACTTTATCGATATCAAGGTATAGGAAGTAAATTAGGTTAGGATTAATTAGAGTGATTATAAAACCTACAACATATAAGCCTATCACATATTTCATAAGATTGTGAATAGCATATTTGCCGAATTTTCTTTCCATTTTATTTAAAAATTTCATATAATACCTCCATTTTCCTACTCGGTACTGCCACTATCCTCTGACTATTATATGTATTCATAGAAGCCTTGTCAAACGAAAGTAGAGTATCTTAATAATCTTTTTACTTTCTGTTGTTTTCAAGTATAATTTTGACACTGAAACTGGTAGTATGTTATAATGCTTAAGATCTTTTATAGTAATAAAGATGTAAATAGTTTTATGAATTTAATTAAGCAAAATCTATATTAGAGTTATACTTATTCAGTAATACTTTATGAGTATCACTTTTTAGGTAATTATATAAACACTTTTTTAATGTTGCTTTGGTTTTGCTTTTGTGTTGCTTTTTGCTTCTATGTGTTACTATATAAAAGAGCTTATTTTGCATTGATAATACGTTATATGCGGTAATTTTATAAGCATCCTATATAGCAAAAATATATCATTAAAATTAAGGCGCCTAAGCGTCAGAACAGAGGTTAGTATGGCATTTGATGGATTTGTGATATCCAATTTATTATATGAGTTAAAAGAAAAGCTTGTTGGCGGTCGTATTATGAAAATTAGCCAGCCAGAAAAAGACGAGCTTGTACTTACAATTAAGAATTACGACCAATATAAACTGTTTTTATCCGCTTCTGCGGGTCTTCCACTGATTTATCTTACGGAGCAAAGCAAACAAAATCCGTTAAATGCTCCGAATTTTTGCATGCTACTACGTAAGCATTTAAATAGTGCCAGAATTCTCTCCATCACCCAACCTGATTTTGAACGTATCTTACAATTTGAAATCGAACATCTAGATGAGATGGGGGATTTACGAAAAAAATATCTTATGGTCGAGATCATGGGAAAACATAGTAATATTATCTTCTGTGACGAAGAGTTTACGGTAGTGGATAGTATCAAACATATCTCAGGCTTTGTAAGCTCTGTAAGAGAAGTGTTGCCCGGAAGAAAATATTTCATTCCTAAAACAACAGAAAAATTGGACCCAACGATCCTTAGCTTTGATGAGTTTAAAAATCAAGTGATGTCAAAACCAATGTCGATTGGAAAAGCACTATACAGCACCTTAACTGGAATTAGTCCACTTCTTGCAAATGAAATCTGTTATCGCTCAAGTCTTGATTCTGAAGCATCTACTGCAAGTTTAAGTGAGGACTTAACATACCATCTCTTTCAGAATTTTAACCGTGTGATGGAGATTACTAAGACAAAAGAGTATACTCCAAACATAGTTTATCGCGGAAAAGAACCAGTAGAATTTTCTAGTATTCCTTTGACTTGCTACCAAAAAGCGGATGGCTATGATGAACAAGATTATAATAGTATATCCAGTGTTTTGGAAAATTTCTATGCTTCAAAAAATGCGGTAACACGGATTCGTCAAAAGTCTGCTGACCTTCGTAAAATTGTTGCAAATGCAATCGAGCGTGAGTCAAAAAAATATGATTTACAAAAAAAACAACTCTTAGATACAGAAAAAAGAGAAAAATATAAAGTTTATGGCGAGCTATTGACTACTTATGGTTATCAAGCAGCTCCTGGCGACAAGTCTATTACGGTACTAAATTATTATACCAACGAAGACTTAACTATTCCCTTAAATCCTGAGATTTCAGCCCTTGAGAATGCAAAGGTTTATTTTGAACGATATGGTAAATTAAAGCGTACCTTTGAAGCTCTTAGTAAATTAATTATTGAAACGGAAGAAGATTTAAGACATCTGGATTCGATTCGTACTTCCCTTGATATTGCCATCGCAGAAAATGACCTTGTGCAGTTAAAAGAAGAATTAATTGAATATGGCTATATTAAGCGCCATTTTGGACGAGGTGATGGAAAGCAGTCTGGTAAGAACGGAAATAAGCAAAAGAAGACAAAAATAACAAGCAAACCGTTCCACTATCTTTCCTCGGATGGTTATCACATCTATGTTGGAAAGAATAATTACCAAAATGATGAGCTTACGTTTGATTTTGCTACTGGTAATGACTGGTGGTTTCACGCGAAAGGTATGGCAGGTTCTCATGTTATTGTAAAAAGTAATGGAGATGAGTTGCCAGACCGCGTATATGAAGAAGCTGGTAGTCTTGCTGCCTATTACTCTAAGGGAAGAGAGAATGAAAAGGTTGAAATAGATTATACAGAGAAAAAGAATGTGAAAAAGCCGAACAAAGGAAAACCTGGCTTTGTAGTCTATTACACCAACTACTCTCTTATTGCTACACCAGATATTAGCTCCTTAACCTTAATTTCAGACTAAAAGTCATAGTTATAATAAAACGTACGGTTAAGAAAGGAGCTTTTATATGATACTTGCAGATTTTCATACGCATACTAATTTTTCAACCGATTCTGATAGCACCCCTGAATCCATGATTGAACGTGCTATCTCTATGGGTTTAACCACTTATTGTATTACCGATCATATGGATTTTCGTTATCCTCATGGAGAAGAAGGTACTTTTACTTTCTCTCCTGCGGATTATATTACCTATCTTTCTGAGCTAAAAAAGCGTTATGCCAATCAGATAGAGCTTTTACTTGGTATTGAACTAGGACTGCGGAATGAGCCAGAACAAAAAGAAGAGGTTCGAAACTATTACAATTCCTTATTATCCTCCTACCCTTTCGATTTTGTAATAGGTTCTACCCATGTTTTGCAAAACACAGATCCCTATTATAAAGAGTTTTGGACAGCAAAGACTTCGAAAGATGGTATCCTTGATTATTTTCGATCCATTGTTCATAATGCGAAGTATTATCGTGGTTTTCAAGTATATGGTCATCTTGATTACATTGTCCGCTATATCCCAGATACCATAAAAGCCTATGATTATCTTGATTACAAAGATGTTCTGGAGGAATGTTTAAAAACTCTAATTGAACATGGCATCGGTATTGAATGTAATACCTCAGGTTTTAAATATAAGCTTTTAAATCCTCATCCAAAAGCGGAGATTTTAAAACGCTATTTGGAGTTGGGCGGTGAAATCTTAACGATTGGCTCTGACGCTCATAAACCAGAACATATCGCTTATGATTTTACAGTGGCTCATGATTTATTAATTAGCCTTGGTTTTCGTTATTATACCGTGTTTCGCGGTAAGAAACCTACATTTTTAAAGCTGTAAAAGCTGATATTTTCTATCTTAGGAAAGCTGTCAGAACAGGCTAACCAGTGTTTATAACTAAAACAATTTTAGAAAACTTTTAGCATAGTACAAAGTGAGTGTGCATCTCTCGGATAGATATTAATTCATAGGTAATTGCAGCGCAATTTCCTATAAACAAGAAAAAGCACGCTTCGCGTACTTTTCCTTGCCATGAATTAAAAAAGGAGGGGATTTCCCTCCTTAAACTCCATTATATCGTATCATTCCTTTGATTTAACCAATCATTTCGTTTAAACAACATCAACTACTTAATAATAGTACCCCCACCAACAACAATATCACCTTGATAGAAAACAACTGCCTGTCCTGGTGTAACTGCACGCTGCGGTGTTTCAAACTCACAAGCAATTTCAGTTTCAGATACTTTTCGAATTGTACATTTGGAACCTTCATGATTGTAGCGGATTTTTGCAGTAACTTCCATACCGTCCTCAAACTCTTCGACAGCCATTGCATTTAGCTGATTCGCAATCAAACGATCTGTAAATACCTCTTCATTACTTCCGATAACAACTTCATTCGTCTCTGGGCGAATCTCTACGACAAAAGCTGGACGCCCAAGTGCAATACCAAGTCCCTTTCTCTGTCCGACTGTATAATGAATAATTCCCTGATGTCTGCCAAGAATATTACCCTTCGTGTCTACAAAATTACCAGGCATGATTTTCTCTCCAGTATATTCTTCAATAAACCCTGCATAGTTATTATCTGGCACAAAACAAATTTCTTGACTATCTGGTTTATTTGCAACCAATAAACCTATCTTAGCTGCAATCTCACGCACTTCATCCTTGGTATATTCTCCGACTGGCATTAATGTCTTACTTAACTGATCTTGAGTTAAATTGTATAATGCATAGGTCTGATCCTTTGCTGCGGTAGCAGATTTCTTCAATGCAAATCTTCCATTTGGTAACGTAACAATCCTAGCATAATGACCGGTCGCAATATAATCTGCCCCAATTTGCAAGGATCTTGTAAGTAATGATTCCCACTTAACATAACGATTGCATGCGATGCAAGGATTCGGTGTACGGCCCATCTGATATTCCTTAACGAAGTAATCCATGACATTTGATTTAAATTCTGACTTAAAATTCATCACATAATAAGGAATTTCCAAAGAGTTAGCAACTCGTCTAGCGTCATCTACTGCACTTAAGCCGCAGCACCCTCCATTTTCCTCTAGTGTTACGTTATCCTCATCCTGCCAGATTTGCATTGTTACACCAATGACATCGTATCCAGCTTCCTTTAAAAGGTACGCCGCTACTGAGGAATCTACCCCTCCAGACATACCAACAACAACTTTTTTCATCTTAATCTCCATTCTTTCGCAATCCTACGAATTTGAGCGGCAACACAAATTCGTGTGTGAAAAATCTTGATTTTTACACACTATCTTCCTCTCTAACACAAACCCTAAAACTATTTTTAAATCTACATGATATACAAATAATAATCAAATTTTTCCTAACAATACTATAATAATACAAACAAATGCAAGTAATTACTAGACCTTAGTAAAAAAAATACGACATGTGACCTTGTTCTTGTCATGAATGAAAAATCAACAAGGTACCGTTTTATCCTAAGATATAAAACAGCACCTTGTTGTTATTCATAACAAGATGAGCCAGGGGGGGTGTCACATCTTGCTTAAAATATCCTTTGTCATTGATGTTTGATTCAGCGAGTGATTAATACTCCTCTTCTACTTCCTCATCTTCATGAATGTCATTCTTTGGCTTTTGTAGACCTTCAATATGAATACCATGCTTTTCGGCATAGTCCCAAAGAGCTGCATGAATCGCTTCTTCTGCCAATAAGGAACAGTGTACCTTTACTGGAGGAAGGCCATCAAGAGCCTCCATAACTGCTTTATTTGTTACTGTTAATGCCTCTTGTACAGTAAGGCCTTTCACTAGCTCTGTTGCCATACTACTTGTTGCAACTGCTGCACCACAACCAAAAGTTTTGAATTTAACATCCTGAATCACTTGGTTGTCATCAATATCAAGATACATTCTCATGATATCTCCGCACTTTGCATTTCCTACGGTTCCCACACCGCTCGCATTTTCTATTTCACCAACATTTCTAGGATGTTGAAAATGATCCATTACTTTTTCTGTATACATAACTGTTCCTCCATCTATCTTTTCAATTATATTAGTATGTTATCTATCAAATTATTCGGTACGATTCTTTTTTAGCTTCTTCATAAAGTCTTCATACAATGGTGACATCTGTCTTAATTTATCAACAATCTCTTTCATCTTATCGATGGTGTAATCGATATCTTCTTTGGTTGTATCTTCACTTAACGTTAGTCTTAAAGAGCCATGTGCAATTTCATGTGGCAATCCGATTGCAAGTAAAACGTGAGATGGATCTAAGGATCCAGAAGTACAAGCAGAACCACTGGATGCTGCAATTCCCTGCATATCGAGCATGATTAGAAGTGACTCCCCCTCGATAAACTGGAAACTAAAGTTTGCATTATTCGGTAAACGATTCTTACGATGACCATTTAATCTAGTATATGGAATTTCTTTTAATACTCGTTCAATAAGATAGTCTCTAAGTTCAATTTCTCGCTCTGTTCTTTCTTTTAAATTGGACGCTGCCATTTCAACTGCCTTACCAAATCCAACAATACCTGGTACATTTTCAGTACCTGCTCTTCGTTTTCTTTCCTGCCCACCACCATGAACAAAGGAGCGAAGCTTAAGACCATTTTTTATATAGAGGAATCCAATTCCCTTTGGACCGTTTAATTTATGACCACTGGCACTTAATAAATCAATACCAAGTTCTTTCACATCAATTGGTAATTGCCCAAATGCCTGAACTGCATCGGTATGGAATAATACATTATGCTGCTTTGCAATTTCGCCAATTTCCTTTACTGGCTGTATCGCACCGATTTCATTGTTTGCATACATGATCGATATTAAAATAGTAGTCGGACGAATTGCAGCCTTTAATTGATCAAGTTTTACAATTCCGTTTTCATCCACCTCAAGATAAGTAACCTCATATCCATGTTTCTGTAAGTACTCACAAGTATGCAAAACTGCATGATGCTCAATCTTAGTTGTAATGATATGATTCCCCTTATCACGATAAGCTTCTGCGACACCCTTAATTGCCCAGTTATCAGACTCAGAGCCACCAGCGGTAAAATATATCTCATTATTCTCACAACCTAAGGTCTTCGCAATAACATCTCTTGCCTCTGTTACTGCTTTTCTACTTCTTGTTGCTATTTCATACACACTGGATGGATTACCATAGTTTTCACAAAAATATGGTAACATAGCTTCTACTACTTCCGGTCTGGTCTGAGTGGTAGCAGCATTATCTAAATATATCATTCTACTCATTCCGATCTCCTCTTTTCTCTATCCTGTTTTGGTTCATTCTGACTAATTTTATGTCTTTGAACTACATTCTTTCTATTATTTCCATATGATATAAAATCATACGATATACTAATTCATTTGCTCGTTTTTTCCTTTTTACAGATAAAAGCCATAATCTTTCCTTCAAAAGGGAAGTTTCCAACACTTTTTAATCTTCGGATTGCCTTTGCTTATCATTTACGTAGCGAAGGAACATTCAACGAGCTTTTGATATATTCTACGCATTGTTAATTTGCTTGTGAAAGAAAGGCCAAGGCCTCTATTATTTCCTATCGGTTTTTCTTTCCTAATATACCATTATTTCGACAATTCGGTTATATCCTAGTGATTTACTATGATATGGTCATTTTACTCTCAGTTCAGTGGTTTGTCAATCCCTGTATCGAAAGATTTATGACATTTTTTGACCTCATCACATCAACTTTGATCCATAACGTATATCTTCGCACTTTTTGAATATATTTTAATAATTCCACTGTGCAAGACATCCCAAAGGAGACTGTACGCATGAGTAAAAATACAATTATCAAAGGTACCCTGATTCTCACGGTTGCAGGGCTGCTTACCCGGCTGATTGGATTTTTTTATAAAATCTTTCTATCAAAAGCTTTGGGTGCGGAAATCCTTGGACTATATCAATTAATCTTTCCCGTTTATGGAATATGCTACACCATTTACGCCTCCGGTATTCAGACAGCCATTTCAAAACTCGTCGCAGAAGAAGCAACGAAAAGTAGCACGAAGGGTGCCAAACGAGTATTAAAGACTGGGATCTTATTATCGGTTACCATAGCAATTATCCTCTCCATCCTCATCTTTCATTCAAGTGATCTTATCGCTACCAAACTTTTGCTTCATGCAGAGAGTGCACCATCCCTTCGCATTCTCGCTTATGTCTTTCCGTTCTGTGGCATCACTGCCTGTATTAACGGATATTACTACGGACTAAAAAAAGCCGGTGTTCCTGCTTTAACACAGTTGGTAGAACAAATCATCCGAGTAGCATTCGTCTATGTTGTAGCACTCTATTTTGGCGGAGGAGAAATAAAAGCTACTTGTGAACTTGCTGTTGCTGGTATTGTTGTTGGTGAAATTGCTTCTAATATTTTCAATTTAATTTCTCTTACAGTACATAAAAATGAGCCAAAACCTTCGAAAGGAGAACAGAAACAATATCAAAGCCGTTTTCTTCGCGCTCTTGTAAACATGAGTGTTCCCCTCACAGCAAATCGACTTTTTATCAGTGTGTTACATAGCTTTGAAGCAATAATAATTCCTGCCATGCTCCAAAAGTCAGGATTATCCGCTTCCGAATCTTTGAGCTTATTTGGTATCTTAAATGGTATGGCAATTCCATTCTTGCTGTTCCCATCGACGATAACAAATTCATTATCCGTCTTACTACTTCCAGCAATCTCAGAAGCTTCCGCAAAGCAGAATATGAAACTCATATCACGTACCGTCTCAGTCTCGATCAAATACAGCTTAATTCTAGGTATCTTTAGTACTGGATTTTTCCTGTTCTTTGGTTCACCTTTAGGTATGTCTGTGTTTCATATTGAGGAAGCTGGCACTTACTTAATGATATTAGCTTGGCTCTGTCCATTTCTCTATACTGCAACAACTCTGAGTAGTATTATCAACGGATTAGGAAAAGCTCACTTAACATTCCTTAATTCAGTCGTTGGCTTATCCTTTCGGATTATATTGCTTGCGCTTGTCATTCCAAAGTACGGAATCTATGGATATTTTATCAGTGTCCTTATCAGCCAATTGTTAATCACTGCACTTGATGTCTTTATTGTGGTGAAAAATATATCGTTTTCATTAGATGCTGTGAACTCCCTACTAAAGCCAAGTATCATTACCTTTTTTGCTACCTCTGTCATCCACCGTGTTTATTTATTCCTTCGAACGGTCTTACCGATTCCAGATATCGCCTTAATCATCATATGCGCATTTGCACTTACCATAATCACTATGTATTTACTAAAAGCAACAAAGGCAATTGAGATGGGAGAATGGAAAATCACATAAACATCTCTTCTATAGGGGTATATCATAAATGCTGGGATATGTAAATATTTAATTGCATATTCCAGTTTTTATATATGGATTGTTCCATCCTGTATACCCGTTGAGCCCCGATTTAAACAAGGCACTCAAAGCAAAGCATATCGAGACATCCATCTCCCTCAAATGAAAAATAAAGAGGAAAAACTCCATTCCTAGCACCACTTTATTCTTCACATCACCATAATATTGATATTTCCCCGCTGGTGTGTCACAAACTGCAACTGATATCACAGAGGAATGCGCGGCGAAATAATATAAGTAGTATCTTCCGTCAGGACCTTGGGTCACATCGGGTGCATAGAGATAATTTTTCTCTGTTTGATGAGAATGCTGATCTTTTATATAAATAACCCCCTCATATCTCTAATCCGACAAACCCTCCACCGGAGCTGACCAACAAACATAATCATTTTCACAATAAGTTACACCGTTGAACTTATCATGTTATTATTGTAACAACAAATTACTTAATTTAAAAGAATAAAGATAGCTATATTTCTTTCGAATTTATTTTGCATCGGGAGATTTTTGTAGTTAATGCAGCAATAAAAAAGCATACAAGAAAGAGAAAGAGTTCCTTATTCTTTGAAATTAAACGAATAAGGAACTCTTCTTTTCATGACAGAGAGGTGCCTACGAAGAATGCTTTCTCTTGTTTGAGTTAGATTAAAACGAAAAAGTATTCGATTACATCTCATGGCACTTTTATTTCTTCTACCTTTTCCTCAAGATGATTCCTTAGTCTTTCTTTTATGATTTCCTTCTTACAAACAGAACAGAGTGCATCCTCTAACAAATTCTGTGGTAATGTAAATACGTAATTTTTCGGACTTGTTACCATATCATCTGGAAACTTAGGGAATAAAAATCCCTGCCCTACCATAGTGTCATTATTTAACTTTGACATCCCACGTTTAAAGCAATCAAGATAGTTCCCATAGTGTACACAATATAGCTTATAAGTATTTCTTAATTCCCTCGGAATAACCTTGCTGGCATATTCATATAGTGCATTAACAGCTACCAATCGATCAAAATAGAACGAAACCGTATAATAATCCGTAATGCTTAATAAGAAAAATCGATTTTTTGTCTTTCCAATATAAGCTTCTATTCCGGTAAAAATTGCAGAGGACTCCGGTATGGACTGTCTAACCTCATCAAAATAGTTATCCATAATACTGTCAAATACAATTTCAACCGTAACTTTATCTTTCCTTACCTCTTTTAGTTTATCAAAACATACCACTAGTAAAATACCAAAAACCCTAGGAATTCCTTGTGAGCCACAGATTAGATGTTTAAAACTATCTTTGGAAAATAATAGTTCTACAAGGTAATTTGACAATCCATTTCGCTCTTCCTCCGTCATAACAATTCTTGGAGAAACAATCAAACCATTTGGCAGTTGAATAAATTCCTCGTGCTTCATTTCAAATAAAAAGAAGTTTAACATTGCATCTTTAAAGAATTGATATGCCTTTTCATTGTTATAATCAAACATACAATCAAAGTTAATGCTGTTATGCTTAAAGATATCCTGTGAAAGCTCAATTCCTTCTCGAAAACCGCCTTCTTGCCTCGTTTGCATACGATATTCCGACCAAACAGATGCTATCTTAACTACGATAATACTGGAACTAAAAAACAGTTGTTTCAATACTTGAGCTACTTTGGGCTGTATCGTAGTAGAGGTATCTCTATCGATCTGAGTAAACTCATCAATGCAGATATATAGAGTACGATATCCCATCGTCTTTAGAATCTTTTCAACATTTCTTCTAATCTCACTAATATCGATACGATAGACATATTGCTTATCCTTCGTTGTTTTAACCTCACGACCTGCTTTTTTCCCAAAGGAAAATCTCATAGAAAGAAGTCTTGATAATAAGTGATTCGATTGCGACTGTCCACTGGAATCTGCACTTAGGCTAAACTCAACTTCTTTGACATTGGTATGCTGCGAGCTTTCTGTCCCAGTCAACAATGTAATCTTTTTTTTACCTTCTTCGATCAGTTGAGCTAACTTTAAAATATCATCCTCAACCTGACCGAACTTCTTAGGCTTTGGACGTAATGTCTTTTCTTTCTGTGTAAATTCATTCATTAAAAAAGTCGTAAATTCTAATAGCATATTTTGAACGCAATATGCTATATTATCTTCTAATGCACCACTCACTATCTCAATACTATTTGGAATACACTCATCCAACCTAACATACCAGCAGGAGTCTGCCGGATGTTCTTCTTTCCTGACTTGATTGACATAATGGGTAAACGCTTTTAACGTTGTCGTCTTACCAGTACCCCTTCTCCCAAAGATGATCTGGCATTCCTTTTTCAAAAGTTCATCAAATACTTGTTTATTCGCGCAAACATAATAACACTGTTCAATGTTAAGTTGATTTGCATTCGAATAAATACTTTTTTTAATCCTTTGAATCACCTTTTCTCTGGAATACTTGCTCATACTCAACCTCCAATAATTATTCCCCCGATATCTTTCGTATGGCGTATTCCTAATCAACTTGTATTACCATAATTTTACTATTTTTTAGTGCTTGAGTCAATCCTATTTTCTGATACATTGTCCCTAAATCTCGAAATTGTTTTAATATCTTTCTTTTAGTATTATCATCAGCATTATTTTTCGTTTATTATGAAGATGTGTTCATATTAAGTGAAGTTCTTTATAGATTTGTAAATATTAGTTTGTCCTTCATAGGAATGATTCGATTTATAAAGCAAATGCACTGAATAACTTTTTCTCCCTTTTACTTTATGATAGCGAGTTCGCTTTTCTAAGTTATCGTCTCTATGATGTCACAGCGTATCTCTATCAATCTTTTTATAATATCTATTTCATCCTCGTTTGGATTATTAATGTCTATTCCTATTCCTCCACACAAACGTTTCCTCTGCCCAAGTACAACTGCTATTCCACCTTTGTGTGAGATGGAGCATCCAACACAATAATTTAAATTACGTAAGCAGTACCGCTGTACTTCAAGCTCCAATTGCTCCAACCTACTGTTCAACCGGAATACCGTAAACTTCCCAATTTTCATACATATCCTCAAGCATATTTTTCTTAAAACTGTAAAACTCTTTACAGCTATTTATAAGGTTCTGATCTTCTTTCTCTGTATTTTTTAATGAAACAGACAAAGGTGTTAATTGAATCTTATCAAGATAGACTTTTTCTAATGCTTTACATTCTTTATTATGATCAGTTTGATACATAGTCCCCCTTCCCCCACAAAATTTTATTAAGATACTCTTATTAATCTATATAAAATAACGCTTATACAATCTCAAACAGAAACACACAAGAATTTTATCTGCACTATCTAATGGAGAGGATATCACCTCTTTCACTCTTAACATTAGACTAAGCATAATTTCATAATAATATTAAAATGTCCACCACACCAGAAACGATAAGTTTTTGAAACCGGATAATCACATTTTACTTTATTCTTATTCATGGTTTCTCCTCTAACTTTAGTCTGTTCCTTAAGAAATTTTCTTCTATATATTACCATATTTCTTGTTTTCTGTAAATCTGCACCATATTACCAAACCCCATAAATCCTATTTTTATATTTTCTAACATTGTAACCTCGATTCTAGCGCAATAACGCTTTTTTATTAACATTTTATAAAACTATTTTTTCTATATTCTGAAGGTGTAACCCCAACTATACTTTTAAACTGCCTCATAAAATGTACCTCATTTTTGTATCCACATTCCTCGGCAACTTCTTTTATTGGCATGTTTGTTTTTGACAGAAGGTCTTTTGCGTAACTTATTTTACACTCAATCACATCCGAAAGACAGGAAATTCCGAATGTTTTTTTATATATCTTTTGCAGGTAGGTATTGCACATATTCATCCGGTCCGCTAACATATCCACCCGCCATTGCAGACCAGGATTACTATAGATTTCTTCCCGTAAGCGAACTAACTCAGCATAATGCGGATTGATGTATTTTTTTGAGTCACTGTTGCTTATCACTTCACTTAATTTCACAAACATCGTTTGTAATAGTAAACTCATTGTTATTTCTTTCTTAGTGTTGATTGAATAATATTCATTTGACATTAATCGTATCAGTTCACATACAAAAGTATCATCATAAATCTTTATGATGGTATTTAACGGAATCTGAAGTGAATTAAAATAATCAGTACCTATTTCGGTCCTAAAGTGAATCCAATCGTTTATGTAGTTATTACTATAAGAAGAATAATGCTGCGGATAATCTATGTCATAAATAATTGCGGAACTACTTTCTGCAACTATCTCTTTCCCGTCAATCACAAATAAGGCAGGTGTTTTTATCAATAAAAACAGGTAGAAAGGATAACCATTCGGTCTTGATACTTTAAAATCTTTCTCATGAGTGCCGTTGCTTCCGATTCTTATTATTTCCATATGTATTCTCCTCCAGGCTAGGATATATCAGTTATTGACTATGATATATTATTGCTATTATTACTGTCAACCTCTTATAATATTGTTTATCAGAGTCTGATTTTTGCACCGTAATTTGTAAGAACAACAGATAACCATGTTTTCAGAGAGGAGATTAATTTATGATTCGATTGTTTGAACAGCATCAGATCCGAAAAATTAAGGAACTGGATGGTATGTGGGAGTTCTCTCCTGAGGGTGATATCACTAAGTATCAATTACCAGTCCCTGGTTGTTGGGAACAACATCCTAATTTTAGCACCTATCGTGGAAAGGGAACCTACCGCAAAACAATAGTGATTACCGAATCAAGCACCTTAAGACTTGAGTTTAAAGGGATAAGCCATACAGCGATTGTTTATTTTGATGGCGAACTTGTCGCAAAGCATTATAATGCTTATACACCTTTTAGTACCATCATAAAACAAGTGGAGAAGGGTACACATGAAATCAAAGTACTAGTTGATAACAGCTTTGGAGAACATTCCGCATTACATATACCAAATGACTATTATACCTATGGAGGTATCACAAGGCCTGTATCTCTAGCATGTATCTCTGATACCTATATAAAACAAATTAGGTTTACTCCATCCTTGGAAGACGGGCTATGGTATGGTCAATTAGATGTTACTATTCATAATACCTCAAAAAATGTAGCAACATTTAATTTGGTTAGCACGTTAGATCATTATGAGATGACTTTTCCCGACGTAGAAGTTTTAGGAGATAGTGAAACTACGGTATCCTTAAAGCAAAAATTTCCTGATATCACTCCTTGGTCTCATAAAAATCCTAAACTTTATTCCTTACATACTATCCTTTCTTCTGGTGATATATCAATTGATGATCTTATCGAAAGAGTAGGATTTCGGACTGTAAACATTATAGGTACAAAATTACAAGTAAATGGGGAAACTGTTTTTCTAAAAGGATTTAACCGTCATGAAGACTATGCAACTGTCGGATGTGCAATTCCTCTTACTTTGATGGTTCATGATATGGACCTTATGCAAGACATGGGCGTAAACGCACTAAGAACATGCCACTATCCAAACGATGAGATTTTCCTAGATTTATGCGATGAACGCGGTATTCTTGTGTGGGAAGAAAATCATGCGAGAGGGCTATTATTAGAAGACATGCAAAATCCTAACTTTGATAGACAATGCGAGGACTGTAATCGAGAAATGGTTGAAAATCACTACAATCATCCTTGTATTATCCTCTGGGGTATCTTAAATGAGTGTGCCAGTGAAACGCAAGAAGGCAGAATGAAATATCAGATACAATATGATCAAATTAGAAGCATGGATACATCACGTCCTACTACCTCCGCAACTTGCAGACATTTTACTGATATAAGCCTTGATTTACCTGATATTGTTTCCTTTAATATGTATTCTGGTTGGTATAAGGATGTTCCAGTGAAAGAACGAAATGAGGAAGAAATTGAATGGATTAGAAACTCTGGTGGCGATGGTAAGCCAATCATTGTCAGCGAGGTGGGTGCTGCTGCCATCTATGGATATCGAGATCGTACCAGATGCAAATGGAGCGAAGAAAGGCAGGCAGACATTATCGAAGAAAATTTAAAAGTTTATATGAACGATGAACATATCATTGGTGTCTTTATCTGGCAGTTTGCTGATTGCAGAGTTACGGAAGAAGGGCCTTGGTTTGCAACAAGAGCGAGATGCCATAATAATAAAGGTGTTGTGGATGAATATCGTAGACCTAAAATTGCTTATGATATCGTAAAAAAAATATTCAATTCCTAAAGAAATCAAGTATGACGTACAAGGGACTTTATCCTATGAGATTGCACTTACACTGTTTGTAAAAGAGAAACGACGGCTTTGATTATAAAATTTAGCCGTCGTTTCTCTTTATTGCCTTTTTGTTTATCTCTATTCTCTTTCAATTCACTTCTATTGTCTATTTGTTATATCTCTATTCTCTTTCAATTCACTTCTATTGTCTATTTGTTATATCTCTATTCTCTTTTAATATGAAGATATTTTTATCATGCTTGTTTGATATATTTTCTTCATCCCTTATCGAAAAACATTCTTACTTAGGCGTACGAGTTTTAATATGTCTCATAATGAAACCACTTTCAGGCAACGATGGAATTTTTACCAGACTATAGTACAAGTCTTGATTTGGGATCTTAAACTCTATTTTATTTACCAGAAAATTAAGGCTTACCTTCATCAGTTCTATCGTAACCCCTTCTCCCGGACATCTATGTCCCTTGGAAGGATCCCCTCCGCCTTGAGGGACAAAATCAAATATATGCTCTTTCTTATCAGAAAAACGCTCTGGTCTGAATTTATAAGGATCTTTCCAAATCCGCGAATCATGGTTTGTACCATAAACATCAAGTATTACAAGCGTACCCTTTTTGAAACTGTATCCATTCCACATAAAATTCTTCCTTGTAATCGCACCTAGAAAAGGGGTGAACGGATAGTAACGCCTTACTTCCTGAACAAACATTTCACGCATACTTTCATTGCCGGATCGTAATATTTTTACATATTCTTTGTGTTCATATAATGCGAAAGCAGTAAAGGTTATGAACGTTGAAATTGCAACGATTGGACGTAAAACATTGATAAGTTCTACTGCAGCCATCTGAGTATTCAGTAGTTTTCCATCGAAATCCTTATAGTAAGCCACCTGATGAAGTGCCGAATTTCTTCCGGCTTTTAGTTTACCAGACCTGGTTCCTTCTATCATACCTCTTATCCACTTTTCTGTCCTTCTTCTTGCTTTTTTCCCTCTCCAATACTCCGGACCAACTGCACTTAACGTATTCACCATTGTACTAAAATCTTTGGAGCGATAATTAATTTCAGAGTTTGACAATGGTACCCCAGCCCATTCACATACTGACTGGCACAAAATACGGTTTACTTCATCATAGAGTACGATAACCTTCCCTACTCTCTCCCACCTTTCAATTGCCTCTTGCCATTTTTTCGTTGTAATCTTTGTTAGCCTATCTTGCTGTTCCTGATTTAGGATGGACATGAAAAGTTCCTTTCTGTGAAGATGCTTCCGACCGTCCATCGTTTGAATTGCATTTTCTCCAAAAAGTGTTTTCTGTACTCTCTTTGGTAAAGCTCCTTTTCGTTTCATTAAATAGGAATTGTAAAAAAGCTTTGACGCTTCTTTCCCACTGATACAAATAGCTCTTTTCCCGAGTAAACGTGTTTCAAATAAATCAGCGGAATACCGTTCCAGCCTGTTTTGGATAAATAGATATCCTTCTTTTAATAAAGTGAGTGTATTATCAATGCATTTATCACGTGGAATCTGTTTTCTCTCTATCATCTTCGTTTTCTACTCCTATCAAATTTTCTTCAATAATGCTTTCATGAAGATAACATAGGCATACATTTCTTTTTTGATTCCTTGTTACTTAGCCATATGTTGATAGGTTAATAATTCCACCATATTTATAAATTATTCATATTATAGAAGGAGTCTCATCGATTGCTAGGTATTAAGCTGTTATGCAATATATTTTATTTATTTTTATCAAATATAATTAAGCAAGGACTATGAATTTAGCCTTAACATCCTTCTGTGATTTTAATCTAACCGTTTATACCTTACCGTTTATACCTTACCGTCTATATCTTACCCTCCACTCATAGACTCCTAAGATTGCACACCCAACTCCATAACACAAAATATCCTTCCAATCAAAGGTTGAACCAAGAATGATTCGAAAGAATGAATTGTTCTGCAATCCTAACACCTGTACCAGTTTAAAATATTGTAAAACCTCCACTCCTACTGCAAAGATAAATAGATATAATGGTAGTAGGGCGTATTTTACTGGGATTATAATACGTATTGCAGTGTAAAGAACGATAACAACCAACACATCTCCAAGATATGGGCGCACAAAGTTATCATGTATAAACAATGCAATCAGAACCTCAACAAATAGCAATATGATACATGCCACTGTATATTTTATTCTATAGTTTCTTTTTTCGTCCTTTTGTAAGCTAATAGCTCTCCTCTATCATACTTTTTATATCATCTTTCGGAACGGTTCCATCTAAAATAATGGAATTCCAGTGTTCTTTGTTCAAATGGTAGGCTGGAACTACCGATGTGTATACAGTTCGAAAGAAGTCCCTTGATTCTGGGTTGCATTTTACATTAATCCAAATCAAGCCGTCCTTTTCATAGATCCATGCAAATACTTTTTCATTTTCCTTATGCCGCATTACAGTCCAGTTCGTATCGTGGAAGGGGTAGTCTTCGTAGACGTCTTTAAGGCATAAGCAGTAATCAATTATATCGGAGCGTAGTTTCATTTTGGATGGCTGACCTTTCACTGTTTTAAATTAAAATATACATATTATGTACTATTATATAGAGGTTCTTTTATAAAAAAATAACCTACAATATAGAATGGAACAAGTTATCCTATTATACTATACTGTAGGTAGACATATCAAATTTTATCTTATTTATTTCCAGCGGCTTGCTTGCACTCTTTTATAAATTAATCATCTTCTTTTATTCCCAATGAAAGTTTTTGGTGCCTGCTCCTATCTCAAAGTGGTATTTCACGATTCCTAAGTCTATCTTACTATAAAATCCAATACCAGCCTTCGTAGATACTTTATCCCCATTAAGTAAAAACAAAAACTTCTGTTGGTTCATCGCAGTCGGTGCAAGTAATGCCGCATTAACGCCATTTTGAAACCACTCAGGAGTCTCACCTTTTACTTTCATTACAGCTTCTTTCTCTTTTGATTTATGAGGATTTCCCTGTGTTTTTCCATATCCAATAGCAATCACAAGGCACAATTTTTCCCCTGGGTTAACCACAAATGCAGTCTTAATCTTTTTGTATGTCATAGCTACCCAACAAGTATTAAGACCTAGTTGCTGAGCTTTTAATACAACTTTCTCACCATAGTATCCACATTTTTCATCCAACTCACTGCTTTTCTTCCCGACAATCGCGATATAATTTCTAACACCAGTGAACTTACCATAGTGTGCCATCAATCCATCAAATCCCTTGGGTTCATCCACAACAAGTTGCATATTCAGTCCACTTTCTTTGTTACAACTCTGAATATATGACATTAATTCTGTCTTCACCTCATCATCAATAGATTTGTCCGTATATGCACGAACAGAGTGTCTCTGTTCTATTGCTTGTAATAATTCCATATAAAATTCCTCCCTTGATTCAATCATATTCTCCACTTCTATCTGGAACATTTTTCATGATTTTCTTTATATCAGAAAAGAGCGTTATCATTTTTTCAATCTCACATTCTTCTGGATCTAAGTAATAAAAGATTAAGGTACCTTCTTTACGTGCTTTTACAATTCCTGTATCCTTTAATATTTGCATATGGTGAGATACCGCTGGTCTTGATAAATTCGTTTTCTCTGCAATATCAACAACTCTACTTCCACTGCATTCTCCACTAAGCATAATACAAAGTAAATGCTGCCTTGTTTCATCACCAAGTGCTGTGAGTACCTTTTGACACGATTTGAACTCTTCTTGCAACCTTTCAATATCATAAATTGTATTCGCCATACTAATACTCCAATCTGTTTAAACTCTTGAACACTTGGTATTATAACATATAATTTTCATCATATTTAATCCGTAAAGAAAATCAAGATGCTTATCTTACCGTGTATTCAAAGATGTCTTTCATTCAATAGAAAATTATTCAGTATAGATGATGTTTTTCAATCCTCATTGCTGATTCACAGGTACGTATCCTCTTCTCTTATCCTAAGGATAAACAATCACTTATGTAAGAGTCAAAAAAGAGCTTAGATAAGTAATCCATTTACAAAATACATGTTATATATCAACTAGGAGATTTACAAATTTTAGCGTACTATTTGTAAAAATAATGTATATTTTGTATGTTTCTATTTATTGTAAACGCTTACAATATATGTTAAAATGAGAATGACAAAAAATAAGACTAGTTAGTTTATATTATAAAAAAGGAGGGTTGATTTCAAACGAAAGATAATACCGAGTCAAAGCTTAGAGCATGATACCTTTAATTATTCACAGACAAATAATAAAATAAAGGGGAATTATAATGGCAAAAATATTGAAAAAAGTAAGTTTATTGCTTGTTTGTGTAATGTTTGTTGGTTTATTTCACTCTGTTCCTGCAAAGGCAGCAACTACATATTATTATGTTTCAACAACAGGTAGCGACTCAAATAATGGCACTACGAAGTCAACAGCTTTTAAAACTCTTACAAAAGCTTTAACGAAAGCTAGTGCGGGAACAACAATTTTTGTTTTAAATGGAACTTACAGTTATTCTACGACATTTAAACTAACTAGTAATGGAACGGCATCTGAACCAATAAAAATATTAAACTATAGCGGACATAGTCCTGTGATTGATTTCTCTAGCCAAGCATATGCAGATAGTTCTAGAGGTTTTCAAATATCAGGTAATTATTGGATTATCGCTGGTTTAACGATAACTGGTGCAGGGGATAACGGAATACATATCAGTGGAAACAATAACCGAGTGCAAGATTGTTTTATCACCAAGTGCGGAGATACTGGTTTACAGATCAGTAATGGTGGATCTTATAATTCAATAACTCGCGTGACTTCCACTTACAATTATGATAGTAAAACGAATGGTGAGAATGCGGATGGTTTTGCAGCGAAATTAAGTATCGGACCTGGAAATGTTTTTACTTCCTGCAAAGCATACAATAATTCCGACGATGGATTTGACTTTTATGACGCCAAAAACATCGTTAAGGTATATGACAGTGAAGCATCCTATAGCGGAGTAGGATCTGGTAATGGAAACGGTTTTAAAGTTGGTGGAAATTACTCAGCGGATAATCATTATCTTGAAAATTGTACTGCCACAGGAAATCGTTCTAGAGGTTTTGACCAAAATAACAATACAGGTTATATTACCTTAGTAAATTGTACTGGAACTAAAAACAACGTAAACTTCTATTTCCCAACAGCACCAGCTTCTGGAAAACATAAATTTACTGGTTGTATCTCTTCTGGTGGGGCAAGCAAGGATAAAATTGTAGGAGCTACTGTTACAAACTGTTCTTTTTATCAGTAGTTATAATACTATTTAATCCGTTTTGACGTATTAAGTTTTGAATCGGAGAAAGCTTGATTTTAAGGAATTTTTATACCTTAGTAATATTTTTATTAACGTAGAGTACTTAGTATCAAATTTTAATTATCAGGGGTTTTAATGTGAATAATTAAGGGGAAAGCCGCTGTATGTGACCATGTGGATCACATACAGCGGCTTTGAAATTCTCAGTTTTGGTAAAAACATCGAATTATATAACTTAACGTTTGTCCCATTTTAGTAAACGAACATTGCCATTAGATCCTTCCCTAAGGCACACTACAGATTTTCACTTTTAGATTACACCTTTCTAAGAATACAAAAATAATGCGTACAAATAGCTATACTCCTATTTGTACGCACATTAAATTATTAATTCACTTTATTCTTTCTTCCTCTTAGTGGAATCGCATAGGCTACTACCATCAATAAAATTCCTACAATTAACAATCCAAGATATCCGATTTCAAATACCGAAGGGAACTTATCTGATATATTAAAAAGTGTTAATTTGCCTAAGTCCATTGCTTTAAATAATCCTGTGTTCTTCCAGAAACCATATGTCAATGAAAATGCAAATGCTCCTACAAGTCCACCGATTACCGCAGCAATCGCTTTACGAATTCCATTTGTGCCGGTTGCGGCAACACAGGTCCCTGGGCAAGTACCTACGGAGCCAAAACCAAATCCAAAGATTAGACCACCAACCACAACGCCAAGATGGGTAGATTTAATACTTAAATGTGAGATATTGAATATTCCAAGAGCAATTGCTATGGATAATAATACGCTGGAAAATCCAATACCAAATACAATAATCTTCATTAATGATAAATCTTGTAAACGAAGCATCGACAATAGCTTTTTAGGGTTTGATGCACCTACCAGATACAAAGCAAATCCGAAAAGTCCTCCTAAAATAATTGCAAGTAAGATTTCCATTACTTTGCACCTCCTTTTGAATTATGTCTCATTCCTATAATAATTGCAGTTGGTATAGCTACTGCAAACACAGCCGCTGCAAAGATATATCCACTCACCGATCCTTGCATTATTCCACTCATCATATGGCCACTGGTACATCCATCTGCCATACGTGCACCATATAGAAGTAAAAAACCTCCTATAAAACTTGGTAAATAGAGCTTTGCTAAATTCTGTTTCTGTTTTGGTAGTTTAGGTATTTCTGGTATTTCATGCAGCTCTAAGGTATCATCCAACTCTTTTTTATTGCGTTTTTTCGTTACCATATAGGCAATATAAGCGCCAACTGGAATTGCTAATACGAATATAAAATCATAATTCAGTGGATTTTTTATATCCTTAGCTAATTTACCTTCACTCTTATCATAATAAGCATTACTGCTTCTATATCCTGACTCTCTAGAATTATCTTCCGAAATCACGTCTGGATCTATCGTAGAATGGACTATTCCTGATAGAACTGAAAACTGTGTAGATACTCCAACAGGTTTTACAATTAATGCTGCAAGGAAGAACACTGTTCCTAAAACAAGTGCCTTCGCTATCCAATTTTTCGATTTCATCTCAACACCCCTTTATATTTGATAAGTTTATTATAGAGGGTTAGATTTATTTTATCTGTAACCTAGTTACCGTGTTTCTTTTGTGAAGTACGCGAGAAAATGAAAGCTACAAAAAAACCTCCCAGTGCCAGTCATTTAAAAAGAACACCAGGAGGTATTAATAGACTTTTAAATTTTAAAATGGTAAAGGAAAAAATCAAATCTATAAAAGATTCTTTTACAATTTTATTTTTGCAAAAGCTTCTGCGAATGCATTATTTAATGGCTCACTTGCTTCTTTCTTTTGTTTATCCAAATACTTAGCAACGTCTTTCTTATTAACTCCAGCACCTTCTTTTTTACGTCTTTCCGTAAATGCTGAAAGTTTCTCCTTGTATCCACAAGAACAGCTAAATATCTGGCTTTCCCCTTTTCCTCTAAGCCCCATCTTTTTATGACAGATAGGACATCTTGCATTACTAGTTCTCTCTATTGTTTCCCTATGTCCACATTCACGGTCCTGGCAGACTAGCATCTTGCTGTTTTTGCCATTTACTAATAACATTCTCTTACCGCATTCTGGGCATTTGGTATTGGTTAAATTATCATGACGGAACTTACCAGCACCTTCTTTGATTTCTTCAATAATCTCTTTTGTATAATCGACCATATCATTCATTAAAACTTGTTTTTTTAGATTTCCTTTTGCTATTTGGGATAATTTCATCTCAAGCTTTGCAGTTAATTCTGGTTTCTTTAGATCCTCTGGTACTAGTTCTAATAACTGTTTTCCCTTGGAAGTAACGAAAATATCCTTTCCACGTTTCTCCATTAAAAAAGATTTGAAAAGTTTTTCAATGATATCAGCACGGGTAGCAACCGTTCCTAGTCCACCGGTTTCTCCTAATGTTTTTACCATATCCTTTTCTTTGTCTTCTAAAAAGTTTATTGGATTTTCCATAGCAGATAATAAACTTGCTTCATTAAAAGGCGCAGGAGGTTTTGTCTTGCCCTCAGTGATAGAGAATTGGATGTTTTTTAATACTTCATCCTTGTTTAACTTTGGTAAAGATTCTTCTTCTGTTTCCTCATCATTTGAATTTGCATACACTTCTTTATATCCTAATGACTTTATTACCTTACCTTTTAGGGTGAATTCTTCATTTTCCACTTGTACTTTTATTGAAGCTTCTTCATATTCACAAGGTGGAAATAATACTGATAAGAACCTTTTTACTACCAAATCATACACTTTTCTCTCATCTAAACTCATATTATCTAGTTGAACATATTGTTCCGTTGGAATAATAGCATGATGGTCACTAACTTTTTTATTGTCTACAAAGGTTGAATTCGTAGTGATTGGTTTTCTTGCTAAGGTACTTGCTAATTTTTTATAAGGTCCAATATTAATAGCTTCCAGTCGCTCCTTTAGAGTTCCAACGATATCTGTACTTAGGTATCTTGAATCCGTCCTTGGGTAGGTTAATACTTTATGATTTTCATATAAACGTTGCATAATATTTAAAGTTTCTTTTGCTGAAAAATCAAAACGCATATTTGCTTCTCTTTGAAGCTCAGTTAGATCATATAACCCAGGGGAGTAGGACTTTTTCATTGTTGATTTTACTTCTGTAACAATACCATTCTTTCCTGTTACAGCTTTTAATACTTCTTCAATTTTTTCTTTTTCATAAGTGACATGACTACCAGATTTCTTGTCTTTCCATGTAATCGTCATTCCATTCACTCTACCAATTAACCCATAATAAGGAACAGGTTTAAAACTTCTTATTTCTTCTTCCCTTTTAGCAATCATTGCGAGAGTAGGTGTTTGAACCCTACCACAAGAAAGACTTGCGTTATATTTTGCAGTAAGAGCTCTTGTAGCATTCATTCCAACGATCCAGTCTGATTCCGCCCTAGCTACTGCTGCTTGATAAAGATTTTCATACTCTTTTCCATCCTTTAGGTGCGCAAACCCTTCTTTGATTGCTTTATCTGTTACAGAAGAAATCCATAATCTCTTTACTGGTTTTTTATTATTTGCCTTTTCAAGTATCCATCTTGCAACTAATTCACCTTCACGACCTGCATCGGTCGCTATAATAATTTCTGATACATCTTTCCTGTTTATCTGTATCTTAACCACTTGATATTGTTTCCCAGTTTGCTTCATAACAACTAATTCAAACTTCTTAGGAAGCATAGGTAGATGCTCCATTTTCCATTCCTTATATTTTTCATCATAAGCTTCAGGATCTGCTAAAGTAACTAGATGACCTAGCCCCCAGGTGACAATATAACGTTCCCCTTCGATTGCTCCATTTATATTCTTTGTACATTTTAGTACTTTTGCTATATCTCTACCAACTGAGGGCTTCTCAGCAATTACTAATGATTTCATATTATCACCATTGCATGTGAAAGAAACACATGGTGGTACCCTTTCTAAATTTATATTTTCATTACGTCCAATCTGTCTATTTAACTTTTCAGGTTATGCTATCATGATATTATATAACATTAACCCTACTATTACAATTATAGGGTTAAGCTATCTTTAAAGTTTACTTGTGAGTTCAAAGACATGGAATTTTCAGTAAATCCAATTCATCACATCCCCACATAGTTCAACCTTAGCTTTATCTTTACAGATAATTTAGTCCCCCATAAACATCCTCGAATTCCTTTCTTAATAAATCAATTGGATAAGCATAATTCAAGGAACCGCACATCAGATTACAACCAATCCAGTGATTCAATATAACTAGATTATGATTATGCGTTGGTAGATGCTCTTCAATCTGCCATGAAATATTAATATCAAAATCTTTCATCTGTCCCAATACTCTTCTATCATGAGTTTTCGTATATTGTACCTGACCACAATCTTCAATGTATGCCTCTACGCCTCTTTCGCCAATCCTTCTATTAAAAATGTTTCTTCGATGGCATCTAATACAATATCATCAAACTTCTTAAAATGTTCCATCTTTAAACCATAAAGAACAATACAATATCTCGTTTTATTATTCATTAACAGAACACCTTTTCTTCTAAATAGCATAAATACATTTGCATGCCATTCATAAAATGGATCTGCTTTTGACTCATCATATGAAGTTAAGTTTATTTTCATTACTTCTGATAATTTTTTGGTACATTCAATTAACATAGGCCCTCCTTTCATGCGCTATAATAAAAGGTATTCACTAGGAATACCTCTTTCTTAATCATCTTTTTCTTATTGCACACTATAAGTGGATTATATCTAACATTTCTGGGCACGCCACTATAACTCAAACGGTGTCACCTGATAAACATAATAACACTGTCAGTTCAGAAAATGGAATTCCTACAATGCCTTGTCTATGGGGCTTTCCTACGTTTATTTACTCCAGTACCATTACATTTACTCCACATTTACACCAGTAAATTTTGTCTTACTCCAATTCTTTATCGTGCCTCTTTTATCAGTTTGAAATTCAAAACCTTTGATTTATCTTTTTGTTCAGCTATAAATTTATTATAGCGGTCCTCATTCTCAGTATCGCTAATTACTAATGTTGTATCGAGGTTGCTTTCGAGTTTTTGCATTTCGGTTTTTTTGTGAACATCTAAAACTGAAAATATACTTAATTCAACTAACTCAAAAGAGACACTATCAATTAATTAAGGACTCCTATTGTAAAGACATAATCATAGAAGTCCTTAATTATATTTCCAATAATAATTTTTTTCTTATTTGTAATAATCTACTGTTTATATATTTACTGGAAGCTATATCAGTTTCTCTATTTCTTCCTTCGTCAATATAATTCCTTTCCCCATCTTCTCATGTTTCGGTGCCCACTCACGAATATGATATTTAGGCGCTGTATCATTCCAGCTTATAAGATTCTAAAAACAGACCTGAGACGGGGCGATAAAATGCCCTATCTTGGTCTGTTTTCTACGATGCTTTCGCATTATTTTCTATTATGTCTTGGAGGATAAACGGGGTTACCTCAACGATGAGACGAGGTATCTCGGGACATAGTGGTCTCAGACCATATGATTATACTATTAAGTCTGATGTATATTTTCAATACAATTATTATATATTATTATGTTATCCATCCATTTTCATCTGTTTATGATACTATCTAATTTCAATACAACCTTCCGTATCCCTAGGTCTCTTGCTTTTAAGAAGATAACAGCATGTGTTGTCTTCGGATATAGCAATATAATTCGATTTAGCATTGTCAAGTAAAGCTTCTTCTTTAATTAAGCGTTTTTTCCAATTAGGCATATCCTCAGGTGGGTTGAAAGTTGTAACAAATGATTTTAAATCACTCTGTACTAACGCCAAAATCAGATTCTTAAAATATTCCTTTTCATCACTATAAATCAAATATTCTAGTTCTCTATAATTATCTAATACTTTTCTTTTAGTTGCGTCATTTACTGTCCATCTAGACCACCAATAATTATAAAACTCATATTTACCATTTGCTTTGACACACAGAAATGCTCTCCTTAAATCAGGCGATATTTCAGATTCTTTGTTAAAGTACCTTTCAAAAACCTCCTGTGCATCAGAAAACAAAGCTTCGTTAAATGTATTAATAAGCAAAGAATCTTTATCATAATCAATACAATATAGCATAAATCTGATACTTCCTCTTAATAATTCATTATCTTCCGCTTTGAATATCAATAATTTTATATTTGGATTTTCATTAATTAATTTTGCCTTGGTTCTTTCTTCCTCAACTTGCTCTTTAGCAAAAGTAGATTTTATAGTGTTGTTATAGAGATAATCATAAATATCACTACAACCTGCTACTAATTCGTTGATTAGATTAATAACACCTAAAAAGGTTTGAGGACTTCTAATAATATCCGGTCTTTTTCCATCCTTGTCGACATCACCTCTCGAAACAATATTTCGTACCACTCTCATCCAATCATAGTATTTATCTTGGTTAAATGTTTCATTTTTTAAAAGGTATTCTGTCTGAGCATAAAACAAAACTTTTGTTGTATATGAGCTATCGCTTTGTGTTTGAGAATATTGACCTTCATCATATACAATTGCCGAAAGAAAAGAACTTTTCGTAGAATGTCTCCATAATGGAAATGGTAAAGTTAGCGTCTCATGCATTACAGTTTTTTCACAGTATAATTCATAACATCTTTTTAAATATGAGAAAGTATCCTGCGAAATTAACGTACTATTAATAAATTCTGTATTATCATTCAATTTCTGTATCAGCTGAACTCTATCTTCTCTTTTTTCAATCGCAATCCGAATCATTATTATCGCTGTCATAAAACGCATATGCGCAGAATCTACAGTGTAATCTCTTCGATATCCTCCTTCCCAAAAATAATCCGTCCAGTCAGTATCAATTTTAAATGAGAATTTTTCATCTGGTCTTTTTCCATCTTCCCAATTTTCTTCAGAGCATTTCTTTTGTAATTCAGCTTTAAAGTTTTCAAAAGCAGTTAATAATTTGCCTCTAGCATTCATCTTTATATACAAATCATCAGTTAATCCGATATTTTCTAATTCTACATAGTAAAAAGTAATATATTTACCGTTAACCAAATTTTCCCACAAATCATCAATTTCCGAAAAATATTGATGAATTTTATCAATACTATTTAACATCGATTTAATTGTTGGGTCATTTTGCCATGATAGAAAGAACCAATTTGAATCAATAATTTTGTCACTTATGCATTTATCGGTATACAGAATATTTATGGTGTTACTAACTAAAGCATTGCAAAACTCTCTTGATGAAATTCTTGTTTCATATGTAAAATTTAAAAGAATTTCTTTATCATTATTTTTTATTTCATTAATATCACGCATATATGCATACCAATGAAGTAAAAAGAGCGTTGTCAATCTTTGCTGTCCATCCAATGGCTGAAAATAACCGTTTACTATATTACCATAGATAAAATCAAGTCTAATATTTTTTCTCTTTTTTATACTATAATAAAGAGCTTCAAGAAAATGTTCCAGGATTTTTATGCTTTCCTCACGACCTTGTGCATAATCTCTTTGGATTATAGGAATTTCAATCTTATGGTCTCTTAATAAATCTATAAAACTTATAATTTTTTCTTCACATTTATCATTAATCATTCTGACCTCCTGATATGTATCCATTCAGTACATTATATAAATCTTGTTCATACTTTTCTCGGTCTTCTTGGGTCCAAAAAGATATTTTTGGTGGATAATCACTAAAATATTTTAAAAAGACATTTTTAGTACATATAGGAATAAATACACCAGACTTATCTTTATCTATTATTGTTTTACGCTTCAATGGAAAAACAGCATTTTTATATCCTCGATTTGTATTTGAATCTAGCAAAGTTAGATTTGTAATATCATTTATATCATCATCATTTATATATTGGTTGAAATGCATTACTATATCTTCAAATATCTTTTTGAATTCAGATTCGTCTTTCCAATCACATTCTTTTGCTCTTTCTTTTAGTTCAGTCCCAGCAACGAATGAATCGTCTATAAAAGGAATTGCGTCTTTTAGCCATTCTTCACGATTTTTATCTGGAATTGAGTCTTTTATTGAAGTGATGTGCTCAATATCCCATCTCCCAGTTTTATACAAGTCAAATGGAAAATATGAATTATCTTTGGTTGTTTTAATCATAGTCAATATGTTATAAAGTAGCAGAACTTTTTCTACATTCTTTCTATCACTATATTGTAGCTCATCAAGCTTAACATTTTTTAATTCCGATTTAACTGCATCATCAAGATAATTTTTAAATTCACTTTTTGTTGAAGTAATCGATACATTATATAACTTCTTTATCGTTGTACTGCTTATACAAATTATATACCCAATTTTATGATATAGTTCTCTATCATCATACCAATCTAAAAAACTTTGATAATATTTTTTTACTTCTTTCCAATTTTCATCAATATTATTATCATTTAATTTTTTACTGAAATATCTAAATGTTGAATATGTATCGGAATTATCCGCATCATCATTCATTAAATCAAAAATAAATTCAATTCTGTTTGTCTCTTTTTTGTTCCCAGTTAGAAAAAACCACAATCTATTATCTTGTAATTTTTGTTCTATATTGTCCCACTCGGATGCTATTTCTAGCTGTCTTAATCTTAGTTTCTCTTCAGCAGCTTTTTCAAAATTTGAGCTGTTAAGAAATAATGCTTTGATTAATTCAGCGTTTGTTAATGGGATTTTCCCAATATTTATACGTGTAAAAATAGCAATTGAATCCTCTTCAAAACTTTCATACCAAATTACTTTAGAATAAAATTTGAATTTTGACCGGAATTCACCCCTATCAAAATTGATATCTCTAGTCTCAAACCAATCACAAATAGTTTTATATGCTATGGAAATATAATAAAAATCCACGTTACTGTCATTAATTTCATTATCATCATTCAAATTATTTAGAAAATTTTGTGTATTTAACCTTGTTTCATAACTTAAATTAAATAGTTTATCGCGTTTTTTTTCTACAAAATCTTGATTTAAGTAATGCCACACCAAAAATATGGTTGTTAATCTTTGCTGCCCATCAATTACTTCATACTCCTCACCACTTTGCTTAACAACGATAGGTTGAAGACAATACCAAGTTTTTTCATTAGTGTCCTCATTAACAAGTCTTGGTACAAAATCATTAATATCATTAAGTAAATCCATGACTTCTTTATGAGACCACCTATAACCTCTTTGATAAGCAGGTATATGAAATGAATAAGTACTTAATTCATTGATTGTCTTAAGTAACAATACATTATCCATAATTCTTTATTGTATGATAGTTATATGATATATCACACTTTCCTTTCACTATATTTTCCTAATTGTGTGATTAGTTTTCTGCATTATCAGAAAACTAATTTATAAAGAACCACATTCGACCTTTTTCTTCCAGTATACCATTCTCCCATAATTATACAACTGTTTTTCAATAACTTTTGGTGGATTATTACGTTGCTGGTATGGTACTATCCATATCCTTTAAAGACAATTTTCATATAATACAAATTCTATATATGTTACAAAAGTCCTTTCAACTTATCTACTTCTTCCTTTGTTAATGTAATTCCTCATCCAATTTCTCATGATTTGGTGCCCATTCACGGACGTCCTATTTAGGAGCTACATCATATATACTCTAAACAACAAATACAAGATGTTAGTGTGAATTGTCATCTTCATCTATCACAATCAAACTCCTCAATGTGGCCCTAACAATATTTTGATTATAATAAAAAACAACTCGATGGATTGCATTCTCAACGTCAGAGTTTAACATTAATTCCTTATTGTAAATCAGAATAAAAAGTACACTTATATCATTTTTAATCAATTCCATGTACTTTTCATCCTGTATATTCGGTATCATGAGCTCTAACAATCTTTTTATTATCTGCTTACGTTTTTCTTCATCTCTATACAAGAATATCTTTCTGATATATACTTAATAATACAAATATGCCACGGATTCTGAAAACGATATTTTATTGCATTTTCAATTATATTTAAAAACTTCTCTAATTCTAAATCTAATTGAGTAATCATTGTAAATATTGATATAGTTTCAACACTCAAATCCATAAATTCAACTGATCTAATAAGAAAAATATCATCTGTTACTAGATAGGCTTTCTTTTCTTCTGCTAGACACATTGCATAATAATCACAATCCCCTAGCATTCTTTGAATATCTTCAATCGATATTCCAAACTCTTTTATTGGTTCAGATGCACCTCAATATTATTTAATGCACAAATATACTCATAAATATCAAATGCATTTTGTAATTCCTTTTCCTTAATTTCTTCAGATACTTCATTTCGATATAATATACCTTCTTGTTGAAAAATACTTGTTACATCGTCTTTATTATAATATTCCATTTTTGCTTTATAATCTTTACTATTACTATTTGAGGTAACACTTTCAACATAGATATCTTTTAAGATAGTTAATTTATCAATAGGGACACCTAACCGGTATAGCATTAAGCCAGCTGTATGTAACTATTAATGACCTATCTGCCATTTTCATATCAACTTTCAGATAAGGATTCCAGATAGTAATTGAATCATTAAGTAGTAGATATTCTATAGTATCGGATAAATATCGGAACATCCCACTTATACTGTAAAACGAAATAGGCATTTCATTTCTTGGCTCACTATATAAAGTAATAAGATTATTCTCTGTTCCATCTGATGGTGTGTAAGTCTTCAAAACAGTAACAAGTTCTGACATATCCCCATCTTGTCCAAAATGAGCGGCAATAATACCTTTCTTTTCATATAGCTTACTCATACAATATTGATAAAGAAATTTTTCAGTTCTCAAATTATAATTTATCATATATTCTTTACCGTCCAGATTTACCTTATCACTTTTTTTCTTTCTAAGTAACTTAACTCCAATTTTGCTTCGTACAAAATAATGTTCCGCACCGGCAAATTTGCTTCCACTATCTGAAAGCATAACCTCATCATTATAAAAACAAATAACTCTATCTTCATCACCGAAAAATACTGTTGATGTGTCATCAACTCTTTCTAGGTCATCTGCATTCTTATTATCAGAGCTCAATAATATAACCATTAAGTAGGCATTATAAACTTCCTTCACGTACTCATCACTGGTCAAAAGACTTTTCGTAATATAACGCATGTGATTTTGTTTATCGCCCAGGTAATCATACGCTCCAGCAATCATATATAACATTTGTGTATAATTAAACTGCTTTGCCGCGGTGAGTTGTAAAACCAGATGCATTTTTGTACGCCCAGAATCAATCTTTGTAAGTGAGAATAAATATTTGTAAACGAAACGCAACTTTTACCCCTGTTTGGTCAACTCTCGCTCGATTTTTTTGTAATCGGAGAATCTACCCCTGTTTGTGTGGCTATGGACAGGTGTTGGCGGCCTAACAGTTTACAGGTTACATTATTTCTTTAAAAGAGAAGGTTTTAGTAAGATGTCTCCAGCTGGTACTGGTTCACATCCAAGCTTTACTAAAACTTCTTCACCCCCGGTAAAAGCTGAATGTTTCGTACGGACTACGATTGTTAAGCTTTTTTCTTTTGTAGGAATTGATGTGATTCATCATTAAATCGATCTCATCCTGCGTCAGTTGATCAAAGCTTGCGCCCTTTGTGAGAATCCTTCGTATCAACTCATGATTTACCTCAATGGCTCCCTTTTGGTATGGCTTTCCTGCATCACAGTAGAATATCCTTGTTTTCAGTCCAGACAGCTTATCAGGTTCTTCTATGGATTTTGGATTTGAAAACTCACTACCATTGTCTGTTACGATGAACGGAAATAGATTCTTAAAAGTTCTGTCACCTAATAGTTCATATAGATATGCAAATACGTCTGTCACGGATTTTGAAGTATTGGCATCCCTTAAGATCGCTAACATAAAACTAGAATCTACGAAATGAATGGTTAGAAGACATTTTCCACCCTTACTACCGATTACAGAGTCCATCTGCACCACTGCTGTATCTGGATTCTTCTCCAGGAATTTTTCGAACTCTTCATATGTTCGTCCAACTCGACAACCTTTGTCTACTTTGAATTCTGGTTTTTTATATCGCTCTCGAAACCTTACCTTTCTTGGCAGATCGATATTTCGAACATCAAACAGACAAGCGTCTATGTAGTTATACATGGTTTTTTCACTGCACATCAGTTCATCCTTATGGTTGATATAAATCTGATGAAGTGATTGCCCTTGCTGCACCAATGGAGATAGGATTTGATTCAGGCGAATTACCTCTTGTTCCGCCACACACAGACCACTCCTAGACTCAGAAATAGTCTCGTTTGCTCTGATGTGTGCTTTCCTCTGCATCATAGAAGTTCTTCACTAAAGAACACTTTCCTATCTCTGTGCAGCTATTGCATATGTAAGGAGCTCGAAACCTGGCCCAACAGACTTCTTCTGTATAGTCAGGACAGCTTTGATTACATAGATTGCAGTGTTTACAATAAAGAGCTCTTCGAGAACAGTTTTTACCACAGATTCTTCTACGGTTACAGGTTTTACAATTTCTACAGGTATTATGAGCCTGACCTGGATAACCAGTTACAATTTCAGAACTATATTTACGAACCTCTCTGGATATGGTGCTAGGGTCTTTCCCTGATCTGCGGCTGATTTCTTTAAATGAAAGACCTTCCTTCAGATTACTTTGCAAATGAAGTCTTTCTTCATAACTAAAAAATGCTGACATGATATCCTCCAATCTGCCACCAACAGTCTTAGAATAGTGGAATAACTAAAAAAGTGCAAACAAAAAGACTGGCATATACCAATCTCTTGTAAGCTAAGGTGCAACCCTTTAGCAGGTATATAATTAACTACTTAATAACTGCTATTTAAAATGGATTGGGTTGCGTTTCATTTTACAATTAACCTTAAATTATATCCATTTTTTCAAATACGAGGTGTGATGTTGATAGGGTTGGCAGATAAATATTAATGATTGGACGAGGTAGTATAGCTATTATGGTTAGTAGGACGATGATCTAAATCAAATTAATTTGGGTCGAGGTGGTATGGGTTACCATTGCTCCGTCTAATCACTAATGGTATAACAACGCTATTGTATCAACCATGGCCGGCCGAAGCATTAGTATAATCCATTAATTCTCTCTAACGCCTTGCCCGGTCGAAACCGGCAAAGCTGAATAGCTTTAGGATTGTGATCACTACAGTGTTACTTGGATTGTTTTTTTGATAGCAGAGCCTTTTACCACTCTATTTTTTTACTCCAATACCGCCCTAGGTTTACTCCAATTTTACTCCAATTACGTAATATTTTATACCATTTTATAACAGTTTATGAATTTTACTCTGATTGCTACAAGTGGATTAAACCAGTGTTTTCAAGCATTTTCTTAAAGTTCATAAGGTGTCACCTGATAAACATAATAATTCAACCAATTCGTATACAACGCATTCGCATGCGCCCTCCAAGAAAGATTCGGTCTTTGCATGGAATCATCACTAGGATAATAATTCTTTGGCAACTGTATTTCAAGCCCCTTAGCTACATCCCTCTTATACTCATTGTCTAAGGTAATACGATCGTACTCCGGATGCCCCATCACAAAGATATGTTTTCCCTCTCCACCTATCACAAGAAGTACTCCTGCCTCCTCTGATTCAGCAAGAATCGTAAGATCTGGGTTTTGTAGGATTTCCTCTCTAGAGGTTTCTGTGTGGCGGGAGTGAGGAGCTAGGAAGACATCATCGAAACCTCTAACTAGTGGCTCTTTTCTCTTTAATAATTTATGTTCAAAGATACCAAACATCTTCGCAGGAAGAGGATATTTCTTGATTCCATAATGATAATAAAGTCCAGCTTGAGCACCCCAGCAAAGATGGAGTGTCGAGGTTACGTTAGTTTTTGACCACTCCATGATTTTAGTCAGTTCATTCCAATAAGCAACCTCTTCAAATTCCATCTGCTCCACTGGTGCACCCGTAATGATTAAACCGTCAAACCGTCTATTTTTCACATCGTCATGAGTTTGGTAAAATTGCTCTAAGTGACTCGTAGCAGTATTCTTACCGACGTAGGTATCGGTGGTTAAGAATGTGATATCTACCTGTAACGGTGTATTACTTAAGCTACGAAGTAACTGGACTTCGGTATCTTCTTTTAATGGCATTAGATTTAAAATTGCTATTTTTAGTGGACGGATATCCTGTTGCATCGCTCGCTTTTCATCCATCATGAATATATTCTCTTCTTCTAGAATTTTCTTTGCAGGTAAATCATTTTGAACTTTAATTGGCATCGATATATCCTCCTCTTTTTATAATAAAGCTTTACGCTTCGTTTAGTAATTTTATGAATTCTTCTTCTGTAATTACAGGAATTCCAAGCTCTTTTGCTTTCTTATTTTTCGATGAGCTTGATGTGTTATCGTTGTTAATCAGATAGTTTGTTTTTGCTGTAACGGAACCAGTCACTTTTCCCCCGTGCTGTTCTATTACATCCTTCACTTCATTTCGATTTGCAAAATGTTCTACGGAACCGGTAATTACAAAGGTTAGTCCTTTCAGTTTCTCAGAACCTTCTGCTACCTCTTCTTTTTCAAAGGTTATTTCCTTTAGTAAATCTTCTATGATAAGTTTATTTTCCGGCTTTTGAAAATAGGACACAAATGCTTCTGCAATCACATCTCCAATCTGAGGAATCAGAGTAAGCTCTTCTGCTGTAGCATTTGACACTCTATTAAAGTCATAACCAAACTCCTTACAGATTAGTTTCGCATTGGCTAATCCGACATTTGCGATGCCTAAACTATAGATAAATTTAGCAAGGATTGGTGTTCTTGCTCTTTCTACAGAGTCTACAAGATTACGGAAGGATTTTTCTCCAAAGCCTTCCATGGTTGTAATCTCCTCTTTAAAATCTTTCACATGGAAAATATCTGCAAGTTCCTTAATCAGACCTTTTGCGATCAGCTTTTCTATGGTAGCCTCTGACAGACCTTCGATATTCATGGCATCACGGCTTACAAAATGGGTAAAGGACTTAATTTTCTTTGCAAGGCACTCTGGATTCATGCAGTAAAGTGACTTTACGTCGCTATCCTGTTTTATCATCGTTTCTCCACCGCAAACTGGACAGGCCTTTGGTATAGGTAAATGTCCGCTTCTCGTAAGGTTATCCGCGATTTGAGGAATAATCATATTGGCTTTGTAAACGGTTACTTTATCACCTAAGCCAAGCTCTAACCCCTCCATAATACTGATATTATGAAGGCTTGCACGGCTTACCGTTGTACCTTCTAATTCTACTGGGTCAAAGATTGCAACCGGATTAATCAGTCCTGTTCTTGAAGCACTCCACTCAATTTCCTGTAGAGTAGTTTCCTTAATTTCATCCCTCCATTTAAAGGCGATTCCGTTTCTTGGGAACTTCGAAGTTCTACCAAGGGATTCACCATAAGCAATATCATTAAAAAACAGCACTAACCCATCCGATGGAAAATCATTCGTCATAATATGATTTTCAAAGTACTCCATCGTTTCTTCCATGTTCTCTGCAGTTACCAGCTTTTCTTCCACCACATCAAAACCTAACTCTTTTAACCAGTTAAATTGCTCCATCATCGTTTTAAAACGGCTCATTTCATCCATTCGTATTAACGAAAAAGCAAAGAAATTAACATTACGCTTGGCTGTTATCTCATTATTTAACTGACGAACCGAACCACTACATAGATTTCTAGGATTCTTATATTTTGCATCTGCGTCCGGAATTAACGCATTTATCTTTTCAAAATCAGAATAACGAATTACCGCCTCTCCACGGATAATTAGTTCTCCTTCATAAGGAATTGTGAGTGGTAGATTTTTAAATACCTTTGCATTGTTTGTAACAACCTCTCCAACTTCGCCATTTCCTCTTGTAACGGCTTTTACTAATTCACCATTTCGATAAGTTAAAACGATGGTAAGACCATCCATCTTCCAGGAAAGAACACCTTCTTTATCACCAAGCCAATCAATCAAAGCTGTTACTTCTTTTGTCTTATCAAGAGAAAGCATCGCTGACTCGTGACGCTCCTTTGGTAATTCACTTAATATTTCATAACCTACATTTCTTGTAGGACTACCTGCTAAGACAATTCCGGTTTCTTCTTCCAGCCTTTTTAACTCATCATACAATTTATCATACTCAAAATTGCTCATAATCTCCCGGTCTTCCTGCTCATAGACTCTGGCTGCCTTATCGAGAAGTTTGGTTAATTCAAAAATCCGTTGTTTCTTTTCCTGCATTGTCTTGCTCCTTTAATACTTCTATACTTTTCATTGCTATAATATAAATTATTCTATACTTTTATATAGTCTACGCCTAAATTGATTCTATAAATAAATTTGTTCTATACTAGTAATTGTTTATTCTTGTTTTTTCTAACTAGAATTCGTCCTTTACCAATAATTTTGTTTTTCTACGCTAGAATTCGTCCATTAATAATAATGTTTATTCTAGTCTTTTCTAAGCTAGGAATCGTCTTTAACAAATAATGTTTGTTTAGTTATTTTTTAAGATCGAATCCGTCCTTTACTAATAATGTTTATTCTAGCTTTTCTATGCTAGGATTCATTCATTACTAATAATGTATCTTCTAGATTTTATTTTAGTATTTATTTGAGTACGAAACTTGTCTTCATTTTCGACCCATACCACTCTTACATAAACTAGATTCTTACTGTAACTCCTAGTATTTCTTCATCCCTTTCGAGTTACCATTAGAAGCAACACGATTACCACCAGCATTCCCTTTTGTATGGCTCTTAGGTTGTGATGTTCTGCTTCTCGATACGTTTCCTTCAGTTCTGTTCTTTGAACTGAACGTACTTCCCTCTGATCTGCTATTTGAACTAAATTTATTTCCTTCTGATTTGTTCTTTGAACTGAACGTATTTCCCTCAGACTTGTTATTTGAACTAAATTTATTTCCTTCTGATTTGTTCCTTGAGCTGAATGTATTCCCCTCTGCCCTGCTATTGGAACTAAATCTATTTCCTTCTGATTTGTTCTTTGAACTGAACGTATTTCCCTCTGACCTGCTATTGGAACTAAATCTATTTCCTTCTGATTTATTCCTTGAGCTGAACGAATTTCCCTCTGTCCTGTTATTTGAACTGAACTTTTTACCTTCTGATTTATTCTTTGATGCGTATTTATTACCTTCCGCTTTATTTCTAGTAGCTTCGCTTTTCTTCTTATCTTCTTTTTTTTCTGAGAAATATCTGTCTTTCGTTTTTCTCTTTCCAGTAGATACTTTTTTACCGTGCGTTTTTGCTATATTAGTTGAATCTACTCTCTCTAATGGGAATTCATCATCCGGTTCGAGAATCAATGCTTCATTTTTTGATAACTCGATTTGTTCCTTTAAGCCCTCAAGTTCCTTATCTGTTAAGTTACGATACCCTCCAACTTTTAACCTTCCAAGATTCACATTCATAATACGTACACGAACAAGTCGAATAACTTTATAATCAAAATACTCACACATACGACGAATCTGACGATTTAACCCTTGCGTTAAGATAATTTTAAATGTAACCTTATCAAGCGCTTCTAACGTACACGGTTTCGTTATCGTATCAAGGATTGGTACTCCTCCTGCCATTCCCTTTAAAAATTCAGCAGTAATTGGCTTATTTACCGTTACGATATATTCCTTTTCATGATGATTTCCTGCACGCAAGATTTTATTAACAATATCTCCATTGTTCGTTAAGAAGATAAGACCTTCAGAATCTTTATCAAGTCTTCCGATTGGATAAATACGCTGACTGTATTTAATATAATCTATAATATTATCTGGTTCTCTTCTCTCCGTTGTACACACAATTCCCTTAGGCTTATGAAATGCAATTAGAACCATCTTTTCTTCTCTACTAACTTCCTTTTTACCAAGCATAACCTTCTGCCCTGGTAATACTTTACTCCCCATCACAGCAACTTCTCCATCGATGGTAACTTCACCTTTTGCAATTCTTGTGTCTGCTTCTCTACGTGAACAGATTCCAGAATCGCTTAGATATTTATTAATACGGACTGCCTTATCTTCCGTTTCTTCTGTATCAAATAATCGTTTTGTAACCTTCGCCATGTTTCTTGTTATCCTTTCCATCTGAGAATCTTAAAAGATTTCTCACCAGTTGTATTATTATATCATTATTTTCTTATCATTCCAATCATTTCTTATTTCCTCAACAGGTACTCAACAATACCTAGGAAAGAGTATCAATACATACCCTAGAGAAATTTTGAATGAAAACATTCAAATGATACCTATGAAATAATTCAATTATATGTCCTTATAACTTATCCAGTATTTTTCTAATGCAATTTCAGTCCTAAATTGAAAAACATTTGTAATTATTGACTTTACAAATCTTTCATTTGTCGATATAATATTGTAGTACTATAAACAATTTAACTCTATAAACCTTTCTTAAGGTTGTTTTGCATCTGTAGCTCAGTGGATAGGGCAGCAGCTTCCGAAGCTGAAGGTCGTAGGTTCGAATCCTATCAGGTGCATTTTTTATACTCAAAAATAGCCTTTCTTCTATCTTTTTTCATAGGAAATCACTTATTCTTCTTTAATCTTTCCTTTCCCATGTAAATTTTTGTTACATCTTTGTTACGAATTATTAACCTTATGTTACCAAATTCCGAGATGATAGTTGATTTTTTGGACATATTTTGGTATGATAGGTAAAGTTAGGTTATTCTTAAAAGCTATTTGAATTTTACTATTACATACTATTAATAATTGCATACCATATCTGTCAGAAGATTTGTTGCTGCAATTAACAAGAATATGCACGTTTTCACACTATACTCTTGACCAACATAGCAATACCACCTCAAAGAAGAACTTAAGGAGTACCCCTATGAGATTAAAGTATAAAAAAATGTTATTATTATTCACAATGGGTATCTTGGGAGTTGGTATGGTCACTATCTCCTTTCAAGTTGCGCCTGATTCTGTATTACCAGCAGCTTTTATGGATGAGGGAGAGCCAGGTTCCTTAGAATCCCCTAGTCCTACCAGTTCTCTCGCTTCTTCACAAGCTATCACTCCTACCGTATCAGCAACAAATACACCTATACCAGATAATACAAATGCGCTGAAAAAGGATGCTTTCCCGGAAATTAATAACCTCTTTAAGACATTCTTAAGTGCAAAAATAAAAGCTGATGCAGAAGCTATAGAAACAATTAAATCTTGTGTTACGGATGCTAGTCTTTTAGATTTTGAACGTATCTCGAAGAAAGTGGAGTATATAATGGATTATAAAAACATCCATTGCTACACAAAACCGGGAACTGGAGAAATAGACTATATTGTCTATGTATGTTATGACATAATGATAACTAAAATACAAACCGGTGCACCAAGTATTGATGAATTCTATGTCACTTATCAAGATGGAAAACCATATATCTATTTTGGAACAGTAACACAGGAAACTAAAACTTATATTGATAAAGCACGGACGGAAAATGATGTTCAGCAGCTAATTGCTGAAGTTGATGATAACTTCCTAAAAGCGCTAGAAATGGATGAAGATTTAAGAGAGTTTTATGAAAATCTTAAGGCTCAGATTCCAAGTGAAGAACCTAGTACAACACCAGAACCGTAAACCCAAGATTGAAAGCATCCACGCTCACATGATTGTTTTACAGAAAATAAATTACAATAACGGGAACAAAATCAATACTCCTAACGAAAGCCTTCTTGCTTCTCTATGGATTGTGGTTTTGTTCCCGTTTTCTTCAAGATGGTTTAGCTAACATGATTTTTATAATTATCCCCGATACCATGCCACTTACTTATATGTATTATTCTTAACACTCGAACTTTTTTGGTAACTTCCTCTACCTATTATCAATCACCAACTCTAACAATATATTCCTTATAGATTCATAGTTATATACAGTATCTGAAAGAATCTCTTCCATAGCAACCTGTGTCTGATTAATTTCTTTCACCATTTCTTCCAAATGCTCTCTATCCCTATCTTCTCCGACTGGTACTAATATTAGCTCATGAATGCTTGACGGCAAAAGGAAAAAATCTGTTCCTAATTGTTTATAAAAAAGTTCAAGTAATCCTTGATATAATAAACAACTAGCACCATTGATCCCACAACTATTTGTTAAAACATACATCGAAGAATTGAAAGAGGTTGGTAAGATCATCACTTCCTTTTGAGGAGTCCATGTCTCTTGCTTGATTGCATCATAAACGATATCCTCCATTGGTCGTATGATTGCTGGGAATGTATTTTTCGTATTTTCCAATGCGACATTTCGCAATTCTTCTACGGACACTCCCCAACTCTTTCGATGTTCTTCTGTAATTCTTACACTACCTATTCCCTCCTCATCCTTTCTGATTAAGCAGTGAAATGTGACTGCGAATTCTAATAATCGATAATGTGGAATACTCTGTAGTAATAATTTGTTTTTCTCATAATTCACTAATCGAAAAATTATCCTTGCTTTCACTTCCTCAAATTCCATTCGAGCTGGAATCATGATCTGTGATGTCTCTCCCTTTACACCATCGTAAGCCTTAATTACCTCATTCACTATATCACTTAGTGACTCACCCTTCTGGTAATTTTCATAATAAGAATTCAAATAAATACTTGGCACTATCTTATCCGAAGTACAACGTATCAAAAGTCCGTCAAGTAATAGACCATTGTTTTTACGAACCTGATTTAAATCTGTTTCATATTCCTCTCCCAAACGCTTTTTTACTTCCTCCTTCATATAGTTTAGGAAGTTTTCATAGGACATTAATGTAGACACCTAGAACACAATCAGCTAATAATATTAACAACACTGCTGATATTCTCCTTTCCTTAATTTCCATGGATTTTTTAACTTTTGACTTCGATCTCAAGGTAGCATATTGATTTATGTTAATGCGAATTCGAACCCCTATTATGTATTAACATAGCTACTATGTGATTCCTTGTTCTATCAAATCATACTAAAAATATTTTGAGATAACATATTACAGCAATCCAATAGTATTACTTTTAATACATGTAATAGGTTCGAAAAATATTGGGATAGGTTAAGATACCCTTTATAGGTGTAGATATTTTTTACAGATTCTTGTAGATTAACTTGAAATGAATATAAAATTAGTAGAAGATTCATTTTATTTGATGCTTATTCTGAGTGTTAATTATGATTTTCCTGTATCAATCAAAATGAAATTAATGAGATAATATTAATGTGATATAATCAAGAGATATAATCAAGAGATATCATCAATGAGATTTAATCTTGAGATTCATTCATAAGATTCATGAGATTCCATCATAAGCTTCCATCATAAGATTCCATCATCAATGAGTTACCTATTCCTTATTAAGACAAAAGTTTTTATTTCTCTTCCATGGTAGTTTTATCGTACCAAAATCAGATAAAAAAAACAATCGCAAGTTTCCATTGCGATTGTAGAAATTTTGTTTTAAAATTCATCAATTTAAATAAAAGATCCTCTGTTATTACGTGAGTAATTTGCATCACTCAAACTGATTGCTACCTGGCCTGGTAAGTAACAAGCCCACATTCCAACACCAGCTGCCTGGATTAGGCTATCTAAAATCTTCGACTCGCTCATTATGTACAAGGAAAGATTATATAATCCAACTTGAATATCACAAAGGAAGAAAAGAATCATTCCAATAAAAAACAAACCATATCGAATCTGCCCATTCATATAATGCTTCTTTGGATATAGAAAAAGTAAATAAAGGAGGTTTGCAACAAAATTCACAATATAGAATACACTTACCATTAAGAGTATATCGATAACAAAGTCCTGGGATTGCAAGAATACGATAATCACAGCACTTAAGAAACCTCTGGTTACAAGGTGAAGAAAAAAGTCTAAAACTCCCTTCTCATTTCTTTTTCTATGAACACGATTTTCCATACGTAGAGAATATCGTAACAAGCTAAACATACGATAAAAATAGATAAGCTGAACGATACAAAATGCAATGATTCCATATTCATATACGGGTGTAAATAAAAGAAAAACGTCCGCTATCACTGTAAATACAAAGGCAACATTTAATAAGATTCGATCTACTGTTGCTTCATAGCATATTGTTCTAACCACGGTTAATATGAGACATAATACGATCGACATGAATTTTATAATCGAGGACACAAGTACTGGACCTCCAAAGAAGTCCAGTGCTAAGAAAGCTAGATATAAAATTCCAAGGGTACCAACAATACCCTTGCTAATCATATTCCCTAAACGATAATTCATATGCTTCCTCCAAATCTAAGGAAAGACATTCTGCCTATTTCCTACGAATTTTCGCTATTTAATCTCTTCAGTACCTCAAATGCTGTTTCCTTTGGTACAGGCTTACCATAATAATATCCTTGTGCTTTTCCACAGTTGATTTCTTTTAGGAATCTTTCCTGTTCAGGCAACTCCACACCTTCTGCAATTACATCAATATTCAAATGCTTCGCAAGATCAATCATCGTGTGAACAATCTTCTGATCAGAATTATTCTCTAATATCGTATCTAAGAAACTTTTATCTATTTTTAAATTATTTACAGGTAATCGCTTAAGATAGTTTAGAGAGGAGTATCCTGTCCCAAAATCATCTAATGCAAATGTGATACCAATTTCCTTAAGTTTTGATATTGTTGTTATAGTAAATTCTAAATCATCTAATGCAACCGACTCGGTAATCTCAAATTCCAAACCTCTTGCATCCGCTTTCGTTTCCTCCAGTATTTCATATACCATCGGTAGAAAATCTTTGTCTTTAAATTGTCTAGCTGATAAATTCACGGCAATCACGATATCATGAAACCCACTCTCTTGGAGGTTTCGCAGTTGTATACAAGACTCATAAAGCATCTTCTTTCCAATAGCTACAATCATTCCATTATCCTCAGTTAGTGGGATAAAATCAACTGGCGCAATAATTCCCTTCTCTGGATGTTGCCACCTTGCTAATGCTTCAAAACCTACAACTCGATCATTTCCCAGATTAATCTGTGGTTGATAATATACAACAAATTGATCCTCTTCTATCGCCTTACGAAGTTCTGATTGCATCTCTAACTTCTGCATCATTTTCATATTAATCGAATCATCGTAGTAGCAGAAATTATTTTTTCCACGCTCTTTTGCTGCGTACATTGCTGAATTCACGTTTTTAACTAAACTTTGTGTCGTCTTACCATCCTTTGGCGCAATCGCAACTCCAATACTAACTGTAATAAAAAATTCCTTCGTAGCAACTCGAAATGGTGTTTCAAAAATTTGCTGTACTTTTAAAATTCTTTCTTCTAATTCTGATATATCAGTTAAGTTCTGAATTAATATAGCAAACTCATCTCCACCAATCCTTGATAAATAATCATTCTCCTTTATCAAATCCTCCAAACGATGCATAACGTCAATTAACATTTCATCACCGTAGGAATGCCCTAAAGTATCATTGATGTCTTTAAAATTATCAATGTCGATGTCTAAGATTCCGACAATTTCATTCTGACGTAGCGTCGCCATAACTCCATCCAACAATTCAACAAATGCAAGTCGATTTGGTAACGACGTCAAATAGTCGGAATACGCCATACGTTTCACGATTTCCTTACTCTTTTTAAGTTCTTCATATTTACTATGTAACACATCCTTGGTTGCTGTAACCTCTGACAATGCCTTCTCTAACTCTTTGTTACTCTCTTTTAGTTTCTGATTTACAGCAATAGCAGCTTTCTCTGCTCTAGTTCTCCTTCTGATATTCACAAATAATAGAAGGAATAATACCGTAAACACCACAATCGTCACAAGTAAGATATATAACAAATTCTGTCCAGATCCATTCTCCATTTGAGTTACGGCCGTTTCTGCATTTGTACTATGCACATTGAGTTCGGTATCTGCAGTAGCCGTATTCATTGCTGAAAATACAATTTGAAGCAATCTGCTTTTTCCCATTCCTATTCTTACGCTCTTTTGGTGTTATATCGCATTCAAGTAATCCAAACTATGATTCCTTGTTTCTCTACAGAGCAATCCTTTCTACACAATATGCCATTTATTGTGTTACAATATGCCATTTATTGTGTTACAATATGTCACCCGTTGTGTTACAATCTGTTATCCATTGGTTCTTTCATATAAATATCCGTTCTTAATGTTCAAAAAATTGCTTTAATAGATATATACTAACATAATTACCACATTCTTTCAATTATAAAATTACAGCTTTTTGCAAAAAAATACATTGCAATTATTAGTAAAACGAATATTATGCCGCATCTTGCTAAATGCATAGGAATATTAATCTTTCTTGGTCGCATTCCTCGAAGAAATAATCATTTATAATAATTACTGCGAAATTTCTTTAAACAAGAAAAAGTGGTGACAACCAAACATTCAGTATGTAGCATAGCTTACATTGAACTATTTTAGTTATCACCACTTCTATTGTATATTTATCCTCTACATTAAATTAAAAATAATTGTGTATATTATGATAAAAATTCATCAATACCTTTCGCTGCTGCTTTTCCTGCTCCCATTGCAAGGATAACAGTTGCTGCACCTGTAACCGCATCACCGCCGGCATAAACACCTTCTTTGGTTGTCTTACCGTCAGACTCTTCTGCAATAATACATTTATGAGAATTAATCTTAAGTCCTTCTGTTGTAGAAGAAATTAATGGATTAGGACTTGTTCCTAAGGACATGATAACAGTATCAAGATCTAGTACAAATTCAGAATTTGGAACCTCCACTGGCCTTCTTCTTCCGGAAGCATCTGGCTCACCAAGTTCCATCTTTACACAGCGCATTCCTTTTACCCATCCATTCTCATCGACAAGAATTTCTGTTGGATTTGTTAACAGGTCAAATATAATTCCTTCTTCTTTCGCGTGATGTACTTCTTCCACTCTTGCTGGAAGTTCTTCTTCACTACGACGATAAACAACATGAACCTCAGCTCCAAGACGTAATGCAGTTCTGGCAGCATCCATCGCTACATTACCACCACCTACGACTGCTACCTTTTTACTGGAAACGATTGGTGTATCATAGGACTCATCAAACGCTTTCATTAAGTTACTTCTAGTTAAATATTCGTTTGCAGAAAATACACCGTTTGCATTCTCACCAGGAATACCCATGAATTTTGGTAGACCAGCACCGGAACCAATGAATACCGCATCGAAGCCTTCCTCATTGAATAATTCATCAATTGTTGTTGATTTTCCGATGACTACGTTTGTTTCGATTTTAACACCAAGAGCTCTAACATTCTCAACTTCTGTCGCAACTACGGTTGATTTTGGTAAACGAAACTCTGGAATACCATAGACTAATACACCACCTGGCTCATGAAGTGCTTCAAATATCGTTACATCATAGCCAAGCTTTGCAAGATCTCCAGCACAGGTTAAACCAGCAGGGCCAGAACCAATCACCGCTACTTTCTTTCCCTTTCTCTCCTTTGGAGGTTCCGGTTTAATTCCATTCTCTCTTGCCCAGTCTGCAACGAAGCGTTCTAATTTACCAATCGATACTGGATCTCCTTTGATACCACGAATACATCTAGCTTCACACTGGGATTCCTGAGGACAGACACGACCACAAACTGCAGGTAATGCAGAATATGTACTGATCACACGATAAGCCTCTTCTATATTACCAGCTTCTACTTCTTTAATAAAACCAGGAATATCAATGCTAACAGGACATCCTAACACACACTTAGGATTTTTACATTTTAAACATCTAGCCGCCTCTAGCATTGCCTCTTCCTTATTATATCCAAGACAAACCTCCTCAAAGTTTTTCGCTCTGACACTAGGTTCTTGTTCTCTTACCGGTACTCTCTTTAATACATCCATGTGTTTCTCCCCCTATTCCTCGCTGCCGCAGTATCCGCATCCGCCATGATGAGTATCGCCTTCTTTTTCACGAAGTTCTTTTCTTCCTTCCTTCGTCTTATACATCTGCGATCTCTTCATTGCTTCGTCAAAGTCAACTAAGTGGCCATCAAATTCAGGGCCATCAACACAAGCAAATTTCACCTGACCACCAACCGTAAGTCGACATGCTCCGCACATACCAGTACCATCTACCATAATAGGATTCATACTTACAATCGTCTTAATTCCTAATTCTTTCGTTAAAAGACAAACAAATTTCATCATGATGATTGGGCCAATCGCAATGATAAGATCATATGATTTTCCTTGATTTTGAACTAATTCTTTAATCATATCATTTACATTTCCTTTAAAACCATTAGAACCATCATCTGTCGCCACATAAACATTAGCTGCAACTTTCTTCATCTCATCTTCTAATATAATCAAATCTTTGTTACGTGCACCTATGATACAATCTACATTACAACCTACGCTCTTCATCCATTTCACCTGTGGATAAACCGGAGCGGTACCTACACCACCAGCAACAAAGAGTATCTTCTTTTCTTTTAACTCTTCCATAGGCTCATCAATTAATTCTGATTTACAACCAAGAGGGCCTGTGAAATCTCTAAAATATTCACCAACCTCATATTTAGCCATCATCTGAGTGGATGGTCCTACTGCTTGAAATACGATGGATACTGTTCCTTCTTCTCTGTTATAGTCGCATATAGTAAGTGGAATTCTCTCTCCCTTTTCATCCATCTTAACAATAACAAATTGACCTGGATAGCAGCCCTTAGCAACACGTGGAGCTTCTACATCCATTAAATAGATGTTGGAAGCTAGAAGCACTTTTTTAGTAATCTTGTACATACCATCTCTCCTAACGTTTTTTTCATCCGTTTTGCTTGGATTTATGTAGTTATTCTACATGAATTTCCAGTCTTAGGCAAGAAACAGTTCAGAAATTCATGTTAAATAAATAACAATTTATTTTATATCACTGGTTATTATAGACCATAAGGTAGAAAAAATCCAGTACTAATTCTAAGTTTTATATATTAGCATATTTGTGCTATTCTCGTTATCTATTTATTAGCACTGAAGGAAGTAATTCCTTCAGTTAAATCATTTTGCCATTTTCTAAAGTGTATATCTATTCACTATAGATAATATATATTACTATAAATTGCCGAATATTGTTAATTTGTTAACACTTAAAATCAAAGATTGTACTTATGCACACATTTTCTATCATTTACATAAATTAATGTGACAATAAAAAGAGAAAAGGTACCGTTTAAACCTGTACCTTTTTGGACTTGCATTAGGGAGGTTACCTACCATGTGTGGAATCGCCGGTTTTTATCATCCAAGACAATACTACTTAGAGAAGGAATCCTACTATAAAACAATCTTAAATAACATGACAAAACGTCTTAACCATCGCGGTCCAGACGAACAAGGAATCTATCTGAATGAACATATAGGCTTGGCTCATGCACGTTTATCCATCATTGATTTAGTTTCAGGTGGACAGCCAATGCTACGCTCTTTTGGAGATAGGATGTACGTAATCGTATACAATGGCGAACTATATAATACAGAGGAATTAAAAAAAGAATTACAGCAACAAGGTATGTGTTTTCAAACAACTTGTGATACAGAAGTCATATTGCTTGGCTTTATTGCACATGGACCTGATTTCGTAAAAAAACTGAATGGTATCTTTGCTTACGCAATTATTGACGTTGCAGAGAATTCTCTCTATCTCTTCCGCGATCAAGCTGGGGTAAAACCGTTATTCTATACGCTATATGAGGATACCTTAATCTTTTCCTCTGAGATAAAAGGCTTGTTTGAATACCCAGGATTTACCCCAAAAGTTACAATAGAAGGATTAAATGAAATATTTTCAATCGGTCCTGCGAAAACCCCTGGTTGCGGAGTTTTTGATAAAGTGAAGGAAGTTTTACCAGGGGAAATGGTTTACTATAACCCAAGTGCTTTTGGGAAAGAACTCTATTGGAAACTGGTAAGCAAACCACACGAAGATTCTTATGAAGAAACCGTGGAAAAAACAGGTTTTCTAATTACGGATGCAATACGTCGTCAGATGGTCAGTGATGTTCCTATCTGCACCTTTCTCTCTGGTGGAATTGATTCTAGTATCGTAACTGCTGTCTGTGCAATGGAATTAAAGAAAAAGAATAAGCAGCTTGATACTTTTTCCTTTGACTTTGTGAATAATGAAGAATTTTTTAAAGCGAATAAATTTCAACCTTCCAGAGATCTTCCTTATGCATTAAAAATGGTAGAGCATCTTAATACCAATCATCATCTTCTTGAATGTGATAATGTTATGTTAGCGAATCGTCTGCATGACTCGGTGCTTGCAAGAGATTTGCCGGCTATGGCGGATATTGATTCCTCAATCCTACATTTTTGTTCTCTCGTCAAACAATATGATAAAGTAGCTCTAACAGGGGAATGCGCAGATGAAATCTTCGGCGGGTATCCTTGGTTTCACAGTGAAGAAGCTAAAAAATCTCATACCTTTCCTTGGTCAAGTGACCTAAGTGCAAGAAAACAGTTATTAAATGATGAATTTCTCCAAACTCTACGAATGGAGGACTATGTTAAAAATACGTATGAAGCAACAGTAAGTGAGACTCCTTATCTATCAGAAGACTCCAAAGATGAGAGAAGGCTTAGAGAAATCTCTTATCTGAACCTTAAATGGTTTATGCAAACCTTATTAGACCGAATGGATCGAACCAGTATGTATAGTGGATTAGAAGCCAGAGTACCTTTTGCAGACTTAAGAATCATAGAGTATTTATGGAATGTTCCATTTTCAATGAAAGCTCCAGATGGTATTGTAAAGGGGTTGCTAAGAATGAGTTGTAATGGCTTGTTACCGGATGATATTCTATGGCGAAAGAAGTCCCCTTATCCAAAAACCTACGATCCTGGATATGAATCTTTAGTAGCTGCGCGCTTATTAGATGTAATGAATGATGGTTCCTCTCCATTAGTTCAATTTATTGATAAGAAAAAGCTGGATTCTTTCCTTCATACTCCATCTGATTATGGGAAACCATGGTATGGTCAACTTATGGCAGGTCCACAAACACTTGCATACCTCTTAATGATAAATGATTGGCTAGAGACTTATCATATTGAGGTAGTAATGTAAGTTATTAAAATATATTTGCTATAATGTAAAAGAGAAGTATATAGCATGCTACTAAAAGTTGTGACTTGCATACTGTAATAAAAATGAGGGAATCGAATGGAACCGACAAAATAAACTTTTGCCAGATTCTCATGTATTCCCTCATTATTAGCATTCCTGTTATCTAATATTTCTCCATAGATAATTTTTATTTTTAACAGATTTTCATATCTAAAACTCTACATGGAAGCTAACATAGTTATCTCCAAGCATCATCTCATTCTCCACATAGATATCTCCACCCCAATGTTTCATAATACGATTTGCATTATATAGTCCAAAACCTTGGTTCTTTTTCGTATTTTTTGTAGAGTAACCACGTTCAAAAAATCTAGATAATTCATTGATTGGTATCTTTTCATGACGATTCTTAATTATAAAAATCAAGCGGTCATCCTCAGAAGTAAGATAGATTTTGACATTTCCATCCTCTTTTCCGCAAGCTTCAAACGCATTATCGATCAAGGTACCCAATACTTCGACAGCATCAATTTCTGGTACATTCGTAAAGATGTCTTTGCTCCCCACAATCAATTCAACTTGTATATTGGGCGGTGCAGTAATTAACTTACTATATAAAAATCCCGCTAGTACCTTGTTACTAATTTTAAGAAGACCTTGGTAATTATGTTCTGGTAAGGTAACAAGTTCTCTCATATACTCCGCTTGAGCTTTTACAAGTTCCTCATAATTATCAATGGTAAGGTGCATACTTAGGAGGGCATTTAAGTGATTGTCAAACTCATGCTGCCTTGCTCTTATTTCTTTAATAAACTCCTCCAACGGCTTCACATATAGTTTATACATTCTCAGTTCTTCTTCCTGTTTTAGATAAACCAAGATTTTTTGCTTCCATACCAAATACATCGCTAATAGGACAATCACTACAATCAATAGAACAGCCAATGATTTAAATACAATTACACTATTCATTCATCCATCTCCTCATATTACTTTTGTAGGTAATGCCAATTTCTATTGCTTTTTGAATACCCTTTAGCTTCACAAATTGATTCACGGTATCCACGTACTCGATATACGCAGTGTTTACGACAAACATTCGATGACATTGAAGGAACTGTTCTCTTGGTAGCTTCTCTAACAATTGCTTTATCGATAAATACTTTACATTAAGTATCTCCTCTTTTAAGTAAATGCTCACCCCTCGTGGAATTGCCTCGACGCAAATAATATCATCAATATGAATTCGGTAATTAACTCCATCCTTTTTTACTGTTAACTGCTCTTTTTTTGTCGAAGTCTCCTTCTTTGCTAGTTTCGATAAAAGGCCTAGTACTTGATTTTTATCATAAGGCTTAACCAAATAAGAATAACACTGTGTCTCTCGATATGACACCAACTCTAGCTCTGCCGTTGATGTAATAAACACAATTGGTGTAAAAGCATGGTTTGGTATTTCTCGTATCTTTTTTGCAAACATAAGCCCTTGTTTATTCTCTTTCTCAAAAGAATCAAGATTAATATCAAGCAAAAACAATGAAATATTCTCTTCCCTTTTCAAAAGTTCCATTGCCTCATGATAATTGGTCGCAAAAAGAGCATGTAAGTCCAGCTTACTCTCTTTTATGATTGCTCCCAATGCCTCTGCACTTTGCTTACAATCTTCTAAGATTAGCACACTAGTCATAACATGCTCCTTTGTTACAATTAATTTTACCCACTATAAATTAAGAATATATAGGTGATAAGTTCAATTTCATTATACTATCAAGACGTTTTTAAATATCGTCTTTCGCACCAACCTCAGTAAGGCTCTTAACGAGGCCTGCCATACCTTGAATTTCAGATGGGATAATAATTTTTGTTGCTTTACCATCTGCTGCTTTTGCAAATGCCTCTAAACTCTTTAACTGAATAACACTCATTCGTGCATCCGCCTCATTTAGCATACGAATACCTTCTGCATTCGCTTTCTGTACTTCTAAGATAGCTTCTGCCTGACCTTCTGCTTCACGAATAGTAGCTTCTTTCTTAGCCTCTGCACGTAAGATTTGTGATGCTTTTTCAGCTTGAGCCTCCAAGATTACAGATTCTTTCTTACCTTCTGCTACAAGGATTGCAGACTTCTTCTGACCTTCTGCAATTAAAATAGCCTCACGACGCTCACGCTCTGCCTTCATCTGCTTCTCCATTGCATCCTGAATTGCTGCTGGCGGAATAATGTTCTTTAATTCAACTCGGTTTACTTTAATGCCCCAAGGGTCAGTTGCTATATCAAGGGATACTCTCATCTTCGTATTGATAATTTCACGAGAGGTTAACGTCTCATCTAATTCCAAATCACCTATGATATTACGAAGTGTAGTGGCTGTTAAGTTTTCAATTGCCATAATCGGATTTTCTACACCGTATGCATATAACTTTGGATCAGTAATCTGAAAGAATACTACAGTATCAATTCTCATTGTTACGTTATCTTTTGTAATAACCGGCTGCGGTGCAAAGTCAACAACCTGCTCTTTTAAAACAACTTTTCTTGCAATTTTATCAACTAATGGTAGCTTAAGATGTACACCAACGCTCCATGTAGCTTGAAATCCACCAAGGCGTTCCACTACGTATGCATGCGCCTGAGGTACAATTTTTACACAAGATGCTAAAATTAATAAAATAATGATTCCTAACCCTATAATCAGATAAAGTTGCATATTAATTTTCCTCCCTATATTCTGTTACAATTAGTTTCACTCCGACAATATTTACAATTTTGACCTTTGTTCCCGGTTCATAAATAACACCATCTGTTTCCGAACGAACGGTCCATTCTTGGCCATTTACCAATGCTTCCCCTGATTGATTGTCATTGTCTACCTTTTTTGTGATCTTTACTACTTTGCCTATAAGCCCCTCATAATTTGTTTTCACACGGCTTTTATTCAGATGCTTGACTGCAAATGGTCTTGTTACAAACAATAGCAGTAGGGACACCAGTAAGAACAGAATCATCTGTATCCAGAAGTCCACACCAAGCAAAGAAGCTATGAAAGCAATGAGAGCACCACCTGCAAACCATATCGTAGTCAAGCCGAGGGTAGCAATTTCTATGGCAAGCAGTATGGCAAGAACGATTAGCCAACTAAGTGATACCATAAACATCACCCCTATATGCGGTTGCATATTCCTTTCCTCTTTGATATCTACAGAATATACCATGACAAGAAAGGAATCAATAGTCTTTGCGTGAATTAAGCTTTTTTCTGCTTGAATTTTCTTAAAGCTTGTCCTATCTTAACTAAGATTTTCTCGATAATCATCGTCGTAACTATTTTTGAGATTTATTTCACGCATCCTCTCTTTATCGAGTTCATAATATCTCATGGAACGTAAAGAAAGTAGCCATCCACCGATTGGTATAAAACAATAACATAAAATTGCCACCATTTTTAAGGAACTGGTTAACTTATCATCTATCTGTGGTAGAGAGTATCGAAAACCAATCATAGCAACTACAAGACCAACAAAGGCAGTTCCAAAAGCAGAAACAACTTGATCAATTAAAGAAAATAATGCACCCATAATACCAGGGACATAATTACCACTACGATATACCTCATAATCAGAGCAATCTGCTATCATTGGTACCACTATATTATTACTTACAGCTTTACAGCCATTCAGTAAGATAAATACTCCAAAGAATAATATTGAGATCATATTCCATTTCGTTAATCCTATTTGAGGTAAGTCACCAAATACTAATAGGAATGTCATAAAGATTTGAAATACAATTGCTAACCACGTAAAGGATTCAAAGGCTTTCTTTTGTCCCAAACGCTGTGCCACCATAACACCAATCGTAACAACAATTAAATTCGGTAGCGCAGTTACTAAACCAATCTGCCCTGAAAGTTCATAGTTCTTCATCATGATTCCAAATATAATAACTCCGACTGTTATATTACTATAAACCATGGAGGTGAATTTATTCACAGAAGCAGCGGTTACCAACATTCTGATTGGCTTATTATGTTTTATAATACTAAAATAGTCCTTAACCTTTATTTTCGTTACTTGATTTGAATTACCAAAATACTCTTTTCTATCTTTACTCCATATACCAAATACTGCGCATATCGTACAAATTCCACCGATTAGTACAATCCAGAGAGTTAATTCTTGATATAATCTGGGACTTTGAAACCCGCCATACTTTTTCGTAAGATAAGACTGTGCATAAAGTGCTGTGCCACCATAGCTGGAAGTAATAAAAAGAGAATCAAAATAGGTCGATAGCGGCCTCATCTTCGGATTATTCGTCATTACCGTCTGCCCTGCTTTTGCAACCAACATCTGAAATGTATAACCAATCACAAATAAGACGTAGATTAAAATGAATACCGGTAATCTGAATACTCTTGGTATTGTATACGAACAATAATATAATAACAAAGAACTAATCGCCATTAAAAAATTTCCAAGTACCATAAAAGGTCTGAATTTTCCATATTTGCCTTCTGTTCTGTCTACGATATATCCGATAAATGGATCAATTAATCCATCAAAGACTCTAAGTCCTGTTAAGACGATCGATGTAAATACAACACCGAATCCTATAATGCCATTCACAAAATACGCGGTATATTCCATCAAAGCCATATATAATGTTGCCGCTGCTGTATTTAGAGAGAATAGCGCAATCTGAAAAACACTGGAATTATTATAGCGTGGATCTAATTTTTTTGTATTAAATAACATATGGTCCTCACAACTAGTTTTATTCTATTAATGGTAACATACTTTGCTATAGTATGTCAAATTCTTCCTCTTTTTTTATACTTACCAATATTCTGTAGAACATACATTTCATAATTTCCTATTTCACTCATATATTTTTTTGAAGAGGATTTGGAGTGAATGCGATGCTATTCCATACAATGTCCATACAAGATACCTTAAAAGCTCTCAAAGCAAATTCTTTAGCTGGGCTTACTACGAAAGAAGCACAAAAAAGGCAACAGGAATACGGCAAGAATCAATTGGAAGCAAGAAAGGGAAAAAGCATCCTCTCCCGCTTCCTTTCGCAATTTAAAGATTTTATGATTATCGTATTAATCGTTGCGGCTGTCGTATCCTTTGTTATCTCCCTGTTAAAGGGTCATGCAGATTACATAGACCCCATCATTATTTTTGCTATCATATTTTTAAATGCAACTTTGGGAGTAATACAAGAGGAAAAAGCTGAAAAATCACTCGAAGCACTAAAGAAAATGTCAGCGCCATCCGCAGAAGTGTTACGGGATAATAAACGTACTACGCTTCCCTCCTCAGAACTCGTGCCAGGAGACATTATCTACTTAGAAACAGGACATTACATACCAGCGGATGCACGTCTTATCACAAGCATTAATCTTCGGATTGATGAATCTTCGCTTACTGGAGAATCACATCCTGTTGAAAAAGATGCCAATGCCATATTGAAAGAAAATACAATGCTAGGAGATAGAAAGAATCTCGTTCCCTCAACTGGTATCGTTACCTTTGGCCGTGGTGTCGCTGTCGTTACTGCGATTGGGATGAAAACTGAAGTTGGTGCAATTGCACAGATGATTATGGAAGATGAAACACCAGAAACACCACTTCAAAAACGCCTTGCTAAAACCGGTAAAGCTCTTGGAATTGCAGCACTTGGCATCTGTATTGCTATCTTTTTACTAGGTACCTTACAAGGTCGTGAACTTTTTGATATGTTTATGACTAGTGTAAGTCTTGCGGTTGCAGCTATACCTGAAGGGCTACCAGCGATCGTTACAATTATGCTATCCCTCGGTGTTCAAAGAATGGCTAAGAAAAACGCAATTATCAGGAAATTGCCAGCCGTAGAAACGCTTGGTAGTGCAACCTTTATCTGCTCTGATAAGACAGGGACTCTGACTCAAAATGTTATGACGGTAACTCATATCGCTTCCATGAAAGGGATAGAGCCAGAAAATAATGTGTTTGGAAAGCAACTCCTTGAATGTGCAGCACTATGCAATGATGCCTATCCTTCCAATGATTCGAAAGAAGTAATTGGTGAACCAACAGAAAAAGCTCTATTAGTTGCAGCTATAAGAAATGGTTATGAAAAAAATATTCTTGATAAGAAGCATCCTAGAATCAGAGAAATTCCCTTTGATTCTGCAAGGAAGTTAATGACAACAGTGCACCAAGAAGCCGATGGCAGATATCTGATTATTACAAAAGGGGCCTATGATGTATTATTAATGCATTGCAGCAAGGTATGTAACAATGGGAGTGTAGAAAGTTTTTCTCAATCACATAAAGTAAAGTTTGACCGTAGTAACCTCTCGATGGCAGAAAAAGCACTTCGTGTGATTGCTGTCGCATATAAATATGTGGATCATAATCCAAATGGGATGACAGATTCCTCCTTAGAGCAAGATCTAATACTACTTGGGCTACTGGGTATGATTGATCCTCCAAGAGATGAGGTAAAGGGCGCTGTTTCGATGTGTAAATCCGCTGGAATCACCCCTGTTATGATTACCGGAGATCATATCTTAACTGCTTGTGCGATAGCAAAAGCGCTTGGCATCCTTTCGGAAGCTGAAGCAGAAAGTGTAAAACCACAGCAGAGCAAACTATACGGAAATAAAAATCGGGGTGAGAGTTTTAAGGCATGTGCTATCACTGGCGAACAATTAAGCCATATGTCTGACAAAGAGCTGGAAGATAATATCTATCAGTATAAAGTATTTGCACGTGTTTCTCCTGCCCACAAAGTACGTATCGTAAAAGCACTTCAAAAACGCGGTGAAGTTGTAGCAATGACCGGAGATGGTGTAAATGATGCTCCGGCATTAAAAGCTGCGGACATCGGATGTGCAATGGGAAAAGGAGGTACCGATGTTGCGAAGAATGCTGCGGATATGATTTTAGCTGATGATAACTTTGCAACCATTGTTGCTGCTGTGAAAGAAGGCCGCGGTATTTACGATAATATTCGTAAATCCATCCATTTCTTGCTTTCCAGTAATATTGGAGAGATTATTACCATATTTGTAGCTATTTTGTTTGGACTTCCAGCGCCATTACTTGCAGTGCAGTTACTTTGGGTGAACCTTGTTACTGACTCACTACCTGCCATCGCACTTGGCGTTGAGCCAGCACCAGATGATATTATGAGCAAACCACCAATTTCTCCAAAAAAGGGTATGTTTAGCGATGGTCTTGTTTTTAAGATTATCTTTGAAGGTGCAATGGTTGGTTCACTTGCACTGATTGCTTATACCTTAGGTGGAAGAACGATGGCATTTACTGTATTAAGTCTTTCTCAACTCTTTCATGCCTTTAACATGCGAAGTGAGCACTCTATCTTTAAGATTGGACTTTTTCGAAATAAGCAAATGGTAGTTTCATTCGTGGTATGTACCTTCTTACAAATTATAGTTGTTTCCTTTGAACCACTGACAAAAATCTTTAAGGTCACACCAATGCTACCTAACCAGTGGCTTATCGTGTTCCTTCTATCCGTCATACCAATTGTTATCGTAGAATTGCAAAAGTTTGTATCTAATAGGAATTGATTTAAATAAAAGCTTTATAAAATTATCGATACCATGAATACACGACCATACAAAGTCATCTCTATCTATATCAACAAAAAGTCTTTATCAATATGATAGGAAACTACATAAAAATAACGTGAACCATGCAAAACACTTAGGAATACTTCCTATGTTCCTGTTGAGCTTCTTGCTAGTTCACGTTATTTTTTATTAATCTATTCTGCCATTTTTCCTAATTCTAGCAAATCTTTGAATATCTGATAAACCTCAGGCTTTTCCTTCGCCAATCGAAACATCTTATACTCTGAATTTAAAAAGCAATGTTTTGTTTCTCCTATCGTACATAAATTACCTGTAGCCATGTCGATCACCTGGTATGCTACCGTTAACTTCACCCCGTTAAACTCTGTCACTCTAGGAAGAATCGCAACAATATCATTAAACCTAACCATTGATTTATATTCACAGTTTACACCGATTACTGGAATTATAACTCCACACTCTTCCATTTTCTGATAAGTAAATCCTACTTGCTCTAACAAATCTGTTCTTGCCTCTTCAAACCAACGAATATAATTGGAATGATGAACAATTCCCATCTGGTCCGTTTCATAGTAATGTACTTTATGATGATAAGCTTGTATCTCTTCTTTCACTTCATCTTCCTCCTAACCTTGAGTTTCTCATTGGTATATTAACCTACCTCTGTTCCCCTCGATAAATGGCTCTTTCGCCACCAATAAATTTTGGCCTTGTTCTGGCACATACCAGATTTGCTTCACCGATCCTAGTGATACTGAGACGAACTGGAACCGCAACCCTTTTTAAATGCATCCCGATTAAGGTATCACCGATATCCATTCCAGCTTTTGCTCTTATCTCTTCTACTGCGACAGGAGATTTCATATGTTCATACACTGTAGTCGCAAATGAACCACCTGCATGAGGTTGTGGTACAACACTCACGACTTCATATCCATAGGAAAACGCTGCTTCCTCTTCTAAAATCAAAGCACGATTTAGATGTTCACAACACTGCGCTGCCAAGTAGATTCCATTCTTTGAAAGGATTGGTGCCATCGCATCATATACAGCTCTTGCTGCAGACATCGCACTACTTGTACCAATTTTCTTTCCTACTATTTCACTGGAGGAACAACCGACAACCAAGATGTCTTTCTCCTTTAGTCCAGCGATTTCAATCAATTCTAACACCGCTTGTTCGGTATTTTTCATTATTCCATCGATCACTTAAATCCGACCTTTCTACGTTGTTTCTAATTATTATAGCTCAATTTTAAGATTATGAAAAGGGAAAAGAATACAGAAAAAACTTAAGTCAGCGAATAAGCTTGACAAGAGAAATCGTATGGATTACGATTATCCTATGACATAGGTTTTTTAGAAACCTTGCTGTATTACAGCTATCACAATTTAACAAATTAATGCGAGGTCTTTATGGAGAATACGAAAATACCCCCTTATGAACCATTATTGCCATATGATATTACCTATGGTGAAAATCATCTGTTATACGATAATATGACTTATGTCTGCGACCCAATCTTATGCAACAAGGAAGCGGTACATATGGACAGTGGGAACATAATAAAATTTTATGAATACTTACCATTGGAACCAATAAAAATAGGAGGAGTATAACTCCTCCTATTTTTATTTTATTTCATTTTTCTAAAAAGTAATCATTTGATATGCTATAATCATTCACGAATCAACTCTTGTTTGTCACAATTAATTTTAGTTATTTTAAAACTTTAAATGCTTTTCTACCAGGGTAAATAGCCGCCTGACCTAATTCTTGTTCAATTCGAAGTAACTGATTATACTTTGCAACACGATCACTTCTAGAAGGTGCACCAGTCTTAATCTGCCCAGCATTTGTTGCAACAGCAATATCTGCAATGGTGGTATCTTCTGTTTCACCGGAACGATGAGAAACGATTGCCGTCCATCCTTGATTCTTTGTCATTTCAATTGCATTTAAAGTTTCTGTTAGGGATCCAATCTGATTAAACTTAATTAATACAGAGTTTGAGATATCTTCTTTAATTCCCTTAGTAATACGATTTGTATTAGTAACAAATAAATCATCACCAACAAGCTGAATTCGATTACCAAGACGTGTGGTTAACTTCTTCCAACCTTCCCAATCTTCTTCTGCTAAACCGTCTTCTAAAGAAAGAATAGGATATTTATCACATAAGTTCTCCCAATAATCAATCATCTCATCCACAGTCTTTAACTCACCAGACTTCCAGAATAAATAATCGCCTTCTTTCCCGATCTTCTTCGCTTCATCATACATCTCGGTTGCTGCAGCATCCATTGCAATATAGAAATCAGAACCTGGTTCAAATCCTGCTTTTTTGATTGCTTCTACGATATACTGAAGAGCTTGCTCGTCCGAACTAAATTTAGGTGCAAATCCACCTTCATCACCTACTGCAGTTACATAGCCGTCTGCTTTTAATAATTTCTTTAAGGTATGAAATACTGTGGTACTATGCTCTAATGCTTCAGAAAAACTCTTAGCACCCACTGGCATAATCATAAATTCCTGAATATTTAAACTAGAATCTGCATGCTTACCACCATTAATTATATTCATCATAGGCACTGGAAGTGTTCTTGCATTGGTACCACCTAGGTATTGGTAAAGTGGTAAGGAAACAGCAGTTGCAGCTGCCTTTGCTGTTGCAAGAGAGACTGCAAGAATCGCATTCGCACCAAGCTTACCCTTGTTATCTGTACCATCAGCATCAATCATCGCAGCATCAATCTCAACTTGGTTTAATGGATTTCTACCACATACTGCTTCTGAAAGTTCTTTTTTTACGTGTTCTACTGCATTTAATACGCCATTACCAAGATAACGCCCCTTATCACCATCTCTTAGTTCTACTGCCTCAAATGCACCTGTAGATGCACCAGAAGGCGCAGCAGCCATTCCTACACTGCCATCACTTAAGATAACTTCTGCCTCTACGGTTGGATTTCCTCTGGAGTCTAAGATTTCTCTACCTTTTACTTTTTCAATGCTAAGTAATTTTTTCATATTAACCTCATTTCTGGCTTTGATCGCCTGTTTATTATATTGGCATTGCCTTTGGAAAAGTTGCCTGTTAACAATCAACCTTCCTTTATCAACATATACTCTCTAACTCATTTATAACCATAACTGTGCGTCTCTATACTAGTAATATAATAATAAGTATACCATTTACTTTCTAAACTTCAATACATTTTTCCAGAATCATCAAAATATTCCTATTATTTCGATATGATTACTCAGTATTTTGTCAAAATACCCAAATAGTCAAACAATAGGTGACAAACTTTTGCTCCATTAATTTATAATTAGTTACCTGTGTTTCAGATAAAATCAAACGATTCTACCATGACTTATTATAATAATCTTAGTAGAAGAAGGTGAATAAAACCATCTCTAACAAGTTTCTATCCATAGAGAGTATATTATACATTAGTTTATCTTTTTCTATAAAACAAGAAAAAGCACGCTTCGCGTACTTTTCCTTGTTATGAATAAAGAAGAGTGTTGCAACTCATAAAAAGGCAATGAGTGTTGCAACACCCCTTAGGGTTCATTCGTAATTTTATCTTAACACCTGATTATTTATCTTGAATAAAAGCAGTGATTGCCTAAAATGTAATATTTTTTATAACTTGAAGTTTTTGCTGTGTTTTTCATCCTGAAATACATATAATCGCCAATGTTATTGTTACCGGCAAGAGCTTCAATCGCAGCCTTTTTACAGCTTTCCGTCACCTTAGGTCTGAACTTTTCTATACGACCGGAATTCGCTCCAGAAAACTGACCTGGTGCATAGACAACATCATGAATTGTGTCTCCCCAATAACCATCTAACATACGGTTAACTACAACATTAGCTACTGCTAACTGTCCTTCATAGGATTCACTCATAGCTTCCATTGCTACTACAGTAGCAAGAAGGTAAATCTCTTCGTCAGATACTTCAATCGCTGCACGATTGGTTTTGGTAGGTTTATGCTTTTTCGCTTCTTCTAAATCTTTTGCAATCTGTACTGCTTTTTTTGCTTCTTCAATCTCTTCGATTGTAATCGCTGTTTTTAAGTTGAAGACAGAATCGGATAAGTCTTTACTAACATAGCCGATTTGACTATCATCATATTGGATCGCATACCACTCGTCATTGTCTTTTTCTGAGATGTGAATAAAACTGTCCTTACTTTTTGCTTCTGTTAATATCTCTCCAGTTAAATCAGGAGATTTTCTAATATTAACCGAACCAGCTGTTATAACAACTTGGTCAGCCTTCAGTTCCGATACAAGATTTCTTGCCTCTTCATCAAAATATAAGTATTGATTACTTGCATATCCGGTAACCTTGCCTGAGGTTATCTTTGTCCATTCTTCTCCACGCTCTACGATGGTTGCGTAAGAATTCTTATTTAATTGACCAACAACCGCTGCATCTGGGTTAGCTTCACTGCGTATGTTCAAATATTCATTTACCTTCGGAAGTACTTTCTCATACTCTTGTAAAGCTTCCGCCATACTGAATGTTACAATTTCTTCTTCAGGGTTAATACTTGCTGCAACGCTTCCTTCCACGCTACTAGCTACAGCCCTAGCAATTACATTCTCTTGTACAGCTTTTTGTTCTAAATCTTCTTTCATTGAATCGTTTGCATCTGCATCATTTTCATTTGTTAAACTTGCAACGGATACATTATCATCATTGGAAGATCTTAAGTTATCTGAGCTGTTATCCTCTTGTGCTTCTAAGGAGAACAAATCGATTTTTTCTGTATTCGCAAATTCATCCTGCTTCGATTTCGCAATATCTAATTGATTTGCTTCATCTTCCGAGGTATTTGTTGCAGCAATCTGTGAATCTTCTTCATAAGTGCCCCCTATGCTATAACAAGTAGTATCTGTTATAACCATGGTAGCAAAGAAACATACTAGCATCACAAGTATTACTGAAACTTTTGTTTTTGCTTTCATATTCGTCTAATTCCTTTCGATGTTTTCTATTATGGTCGAATTGTTACATTTGTAACACCATAATGAATGAACTATCTCATAATTATTACAAAAATATTACAAGGGAATTATACCAACGAAATGAAATTTTGTCAACCTCTGGTACAAACTACAGGATTTTCAAGCTCTTTCTTAATCTTCCAACAAGGAATAAACTAGTCTAATGCTAAGTTAAAATAGCCATTTGCATAGGCTTCTGTATTTAAACGAACCATTGCATACGGCATAAGTTCACCCTCAAATGCATAGTAAGATGGAACTGTTACGATTGCTTCCAAACATTCTTCCTCCATCATCAGATATGAAATTGCATCTGCAATCAAATCTTCTGGTAAGGTAGTTTCTTTGATCACTAACTGATTCTCTTTTTTGTAATACATAATGGCATAGGAGTGATTTTCAACGGTTAGTTTTAAAACCTTCCCACCAACAAACCTAGCTTCTTTTACAGCATAGGTAATCGCTTCTAGATTCCATTTCACATATCCTGGCCGATCAAAGTGAAAATCTCTGAGTTGCTTATATTCTTCTGGATTAATATCCTTTTTCTCATAGTTACGTTCATAAGCAAGAGATACCTCATGAACTCTGGTATGCTCTACTTTTAAAGTTGCTACAGAAACCATCTGTTGTGCTGCAGCTTTAAAATATAGTTGCTTTTTAAAGTAGATGGTTTGATAACCACGTCTTTCGTAATATGAAAACAGTTCTTTACTCGCTGGTACAAGAATTGTTCCGGCACTATATTTTTCTTCGCTTGTCCTACTCGCTACTTCCAAAAGTTCGGATGCAATCCCTTGCTCCCTTGCTTTTGGTAATGTAGCAACAGCATAAACATAGTGAATAGGTAGGGTTTCATCATCGGTGTAGCGATATGATGCCGGAAGTAGGGTAAGCATTCCTAAGATTTCTTCCCCTTTCTTATACACGTACGTATTCTCTTCTTCAAATCGATTATCATAATAGAAATCCACATAGGATAATTCGTCTTGAAAGCAAGTCTGCCACACTTTTTTTAGTTGTGGCAGCATTTCTTTCGTCGCTAATGTAATCAAGATACCTCTCCTCTGCTTTCCTTCATCCTCAAACTTATATCATTCGTTAGTCTTAAATACCGCTTTGTATTTTTCTAAAATTATGTCTGGATAATAGGATAATTTTGCTTTACGAAGTCCTTCATCCCCCATGTCATCTTCACGGTTGACATACTCAAAGTCTTGACACTCATGCAATACAAACTGCTGATTTATCATAGGATATGCGCCCTGAATATAAGAAAATGCCTTCTCAATATGAACAATAAACGTATTACTGTTAAGCGCCTCACCCATTGTAAAGGCAACCACTTCACCATCTAATCGAATCAAACCACCAACAAGCTTAAGCTCATCAAAATATTGAAATGCTGTTTTTACTGCACAGGACTCATGTACCAGATTAATATCCTCTCTACAATGGTAAAGCTCACACCACTTCTTACTCATTTTTTTACATTCTTCAATATTCTCCATCGTAATCGGTTCATAAACCCAAGTTGGATTATCTTTAAAACGAGCTATATGATTTCGCTTACCATGTAGCTTCTTACCTGCTAGTGTTGACAATCTCTCTGTCAGATAAACATAGTCTGCCTCATCACGTACAGAGATATAATCAAATTGTTCTGGAAACAGCTCTTTTAGTTCCGCTAGTTTCTCTTCTGGAATACCTCTCATCTCGAATTTGAGTCCTCGTTCTTTTGCGTCTTCCATTAATAGTTCTATTACTTCTTTAAGGTTTCCTTCCCCTGTAGGATATCCATAGGAGCGCATTACTCCAAATCCCCCTAGTGTACAGTAAAATCCATTCACATTGGCACATAATAAATTATATTGCTTTGCCCATAGGAAATTATTTGAGAAGGAATATTCAGCACCCATTAAATCAGATTTTTTAAGACATTCCTCTATCCATTCCCTATCGATTAATTCTAATGTTCTAAACGGTATCATATCTAATCCTTTCTTTTGTTACATTTTTCATTTTATCTTGTATACGCTTTCCAATTCCAAATATCTGTGGATTTTTGAACTGGGTGAAATAAAAAGTAGTTTTAAAGTTTCAAAAAATCAACCTTCCTATCCACAACACAGCGCATACTAAAGTTTGTACCATAACCTATATAAAGTACAAAACTTTTACCCTTTGTAATTGAAACAATTTTCTGAATATATTAACTTTATTATTACAACACAATAATATTGTATTCCTAATCCAGAAAAAATGTCGTGGCAACTGTTTACAATTTCATTAATAAAGCCGCATTTTCCTCCCAGTAACATAATCGTTGTTATCTAGAAGAAAAAGCGGCAAATTCGAAAAGTATGTTACTAGCTTTGATTGTTCACACGAACGTCAAAACCTCTCTTCGTTAAAGCTCTAATAATATCGTCAAAATCATTACATTCTACTCTTACAAACATCTCCTGCAATCCCAACGTTTCAGTATTAATTATTACAATGTTCTTAATATTACCGTCATGTCTTGCAATTGTCTCTGCTATTCTTGCCAGAGTACCTTTATAATCATAGGAATAGATTGTAAATGTATCGTAATTTTCGCCAAAAAGTTTTTGATATTCTTTAAATATTGCTTGTTGTGTTACAATTCCTAACAACTCCTCTTGTTTACCAACGACAGGAATAAAACGGAATTTGCTGGCGATGAAGATGGCTGCCGCTTCTTCAATCGAGGTATGCTCAGAAACCGTTACCATTTTAGTTCTCATCATTTCACGAACCGTGCGTTCTAAGAACTCCTCTTTTGTTCCGTTAAAATCACGGAAATAACTTTCATAAACATGTTGTTTTGATAAAGCTCCAATAAATTTGCGGTGGTCTACAACAGGCATAGATAGTAGTTGGTGTGCTTCTATCGTTTCTAAAGCCTCCCCTATCGTATTGTCCACACTGATGCATTTTAAATCTATAAATGGTATCATAATTGCTTTTACTTTCATATCGTTTCCTCCCTTGATATGCTATGGTACCCAAGAAGAAGTAACATATATCTTCTTTCCTTGTCTTGAATTATAATGATTCTATGCAAAAATTGCAAGATGAACTTGCATTTATGTAAAAAACAAGCTACTATATAACACAAGAAAAGTTTCGAATATGAAACTTTTCTTAATCTATATTCCCGCTATCTATCATAGTTTACATGCTTTTATACAACGAAAATTTGGATTAAGGATAATAATGTAACCAAGATATCTAGTTTGTTTTAACCAAGCGTGTTAACTATAGTGTGAATTATTGAATGAAAACCTATACAAAGTAATCAAAGTTAATAGAATATTTTTTATGATGAACTATTGCTTAAATTAAGAATAAGAAGTGAGGGAACTAATTATGAAGTTATGGGGCGGAAGATTTACCAAAGAAACTAACCAGTTGGTACATAATTTTAATGCTTCGATCTCGTTTGATCAGAAGTTTTATGAACAAGATATCCGTGGAAGTATTGCACATGTGACTATGCTTGCAAAACAAGGAATATTAAAAGAAGAAGAAAAGAATGAAATAATAGATGGTCTCAATGGAATTCGTGACGACATCGATTCTGGTAGTCTAGTAATTGACGGTACCTATGAAGATATCCATAGTTTTGTAGAAGCCCATTTAATCTCTCGCATTGGGGATGTTGGAAAAAAGCTTCATACTGGAAGAAGTCGTAATGATCAGGTTGCACTTGATATGAAACTATATACTCGTGATGAGATTACAGTTCTAGACGAATTATTAAAAAACCTTCTTGAAGTACTATTTACAGTAATGAAAGAACATACAGAGACTTATATGCCTGGTTTTACTCACTTACAAAAGGCACAACCTATTACTCTTTCCCATCATATGAGTGCTTATTTTGAGATGTTTAAAAGAGACCGTGATCGATTAAGTGATATAGTAAAACGAATGAATACTTGTCCATTAGGTGCTGGAGCACTTGCAGGGACTACTTATCCTCTCGACCGTGCTTATACTGCTTCTTTGCTCTCCTTTTCTGAGCCAACTAAGAATAGCATGGATTCTGTATCTGATCGTGATTATCTCATTGAACTACTTAGTGCCCTTTCCACAATTATGATGCACCTAAGCCGTTTCAGCGAGGAAATTATTATCTGGAACACGAATGAATATCGTTTTGTAGAAATTGATGATGCTTATTCCACCGGAAGTAGTATTATGCCTCAAAAAAAGAATCCAGATATAGCAGAATTAGTTCGTGGAAAGACTGGACGAGTATATGGAGCCTTGATGTCTTTATTAACTACAATGAAGGGGTTACCTCTCGCTTATAACAAAGATATGCAAGAAGATAAAGAATTGACTTTTGACGCAATTGACACAGTAAAGGGTTGCCTCTCCTTATTTACAGGAATGCTTCGTACAATGAAATTCAACCGTGAAATCATGAAAGCAAGTGCTGTTTTAGGTTTTACCAATGCTACGGATGCTGCAGATTATCTTGTGAATCATGGCGTAGCATTTCGCGATGCTCATGGTATAATCGGTCACTTAGTTCTTACTTGTATTGAAAAAAACTGTTCGATCGAAGATCTTAGTCTTTCTGAGTTACAAGCAATCTCCCCAGTTTTTAAAGAAGATGTTTATGATGCAATCTCTTTAAAAACTTGCGTAGAAAAGAGAAATACCATCGGAGGACCTGGTGTTGCTGCTATGAATGAAGTAATTAAGGAAAGCGCAAAGTATTTAGAAAATCATCCTTCAATTTCTTAGGAGCTATTATTATTCCTTCTATCCATAAATCAAATTTATCTCTGTGTATGGGTCAAGCTATCCTAAGAATAGAAATGTATGTTAGCTGAATAGCATGATGAATGATATTTTGTAATCTAATTACAATCTATTAATACTCTATCATGAATAAAGTGGGGAGAAATGAAACATCTTATCGAGTTTTCATTCCTCCCCACTTATTTATAAAACTTACATTTGTATTCTAATTTTAATTCTAAGATTGATCTCCAATTCCAGTTGTTTCTCTATAAACGTGCAATGAGTTTTCCACCTTTATTATTTAGATAACCTTGTAATAATCCAGATACTAGTAAAACAACCACTACAGTTGCGTACCCCAGAGCCAGCACATTAATACCGCTTACCATAAATAATAAAGCAATTGGAATCCCGACAGTAACAAAGCAACTTAGTGTTCCTATCATGGAAGCTGCACTTTGTTTTACTACAACAGTTTCATTCTTCCATTCAAGCATTGGTAATTTTAAATTAATGACTAAGCCAAGTACCGCAGTTAGATAACAGTAGGCAATTGGTAATGTTATAGTTAATAGTAAGTGCCAAACCCCCATTTTTAATCCAAATCCAGCAAGTAATGCTGTAAAAAAGGTAACTGGAACGGTAACAAGTAAACTAAAGATAATCTTCGCTCCTAGAATTGTTTTCGTTGCTACTGGTGCAGATTTTAAGATCCAAATATTTTTACCTTCCAATGAGATTGAGGACGCTGTGATAGCTACCATACCTACCATCAAACTCATCATGTAGGGTACCAATTCCTTTAACATTCCTGCAGCCGCAGGTATTTCAAGCATTTGTTCTATCTGTTCCGATTTAAAAAATAATAAAGCAATCGCACCAAATACCATCAGGACTAAACCAAATGCTGTATTAAACACATAGATTGTACAAGAGAAATAACGTTTCGCCTCTTTTTGAATCAACGCTTTTAGCTGACCATTACTCTTCATATCTTTTACATGATACTTTGAAGTAGTTTTTTTCGCACTCATTGCTGTATTCATCCACTTAAAATATCGACCAACAACAATAGAAAATACGATCAAAGCTAGAAAAGAAACACCAAGAAAAGCTGCATAAGAGAGTATATCATACTCAATAATACCCTTTAGATACCAGCCAGCTAACGGATAGATTTCTACCATCTTATCCCTTATTAAAGTTCCAAGTTCCGCAATCTGATTTTCACTCTGCATCTGAAAACTTATCACGAAAATAAGTAAAATTGAAGCAAACATTAATACCGTATGAATTACATTGCTATGCTTAAATCCCGCAGATATTACTGCTAAGATAACCCCAAGTATCGATGCTATGATGATTGGAATGATTGGTACAAAAAGCAACGACACCATAGAAATGATATAAAATACTGGTGACGGCTTTGCCATAATACCATAGATAATAAAGTTCGGTACTAAGAATGCTAAAACGAACACCATATTAATAAGATAAAGTAACATTAATCTACTTGCGACAACAACCCAGGATTTCACTGGTAGCGACATGACAATATCATAATCTTTAAAGCCAAACAATACTCCTTTTACCTTATATATGGAGGTAAATAGGATCATTAGGCATGTCACCGCCATAAATAATCCTGGCAAGACATCAAGTTCTCCAAATGACTTTAGCGCTGTTCCCATCATAAAACTATAAGTTCCTGATAAAAAAGCAAACATAAGAAAGCCAAGTACCAAAATCGTTGTGACACTGATATTCTTCTTTCTATTTTTGTTTCGTTTCATGTTTAAGAATTCAAATGCAGAGCCAAGCTGCATTCTTGTAAGCGTCCAAACCTGTTTCATTACTTCCTCCAATTCTGCACAAACGCCTTATTCTTCGATAAGCTCCATAAAAACTTCCTCGAGACTTTGATTTCCCTTAACCTCGCTTGTCGTACCAGAAGCAATCAACTTACCACCTTTGATAATCGCAATTTTATTACATAATTTTTCTGCTACCTCAAGGACATGAGTGGAGAAGAATATAGCACTTCCACTTTGGCACATTTGTGTCATAATCTGCTTTAATTGGTGAGCTGCCTTTGGGTCTAAACCAACAAAGGGTTCATCCAAAACCATTAGTTTTGGTTCATGAATTAAGGCTGAGATAACCGCAAGTTTTTGCTTCATACCATGGGAATAGGACGCAATGGAATCACCAAGATTCCCCGTAATCTCAAAGATATCTCCATACCTCTTGATACGTTCCTTCCTCTCCTTCTCCCCTACTTTAAATAAATCCCCAATAAAATTTAGATATGCAATCCCAGTTAGATGTTCATACAAATCTGGATTATCTGGTATGTATGCCATCTTCATTTTACATCCAACTGGATCCTTCTTTATCGATACCCCATCAATTAAGATATCTCCTTCTTCAAAATCAAGAACACCAACCACAGCACGTAAGGTTGTTGTCTTACCGGCACCATTGTGTCCAATAAAACCATAGATATCACCAGCCTCTACAGTAAGACTAAGATTATCTACAGCCTTCTTATTACCTTTATAGATCTTTGAATAATTTTTTATTGTAAGCACTTTGCTCTCCTTCCCTATTACAGATATTCTACATATTTTGTCATTTAGATATTTATCTAAATATTGATTATACTATATAATACCAACCTTTTAATGTCAAGAGATTTTTATGTATGAGGTGGTTTATAATTTTACTTATCATATTTACTGATATAGCATTAGGATTATTCCTAGAGTGATGCGAAAATCTATTGTTCGTGATAAAATATATCAAAATATCAATAGAAGAAGGAGATAACCTTCCCTTATCCTAGAAAAACACTTTCTACGAAATTTCTGGTTATCTCCTTAATGTCATTTTTCATCTTAATTTCTAAATCTAAACTTAATAATTCTAGCTATGCTGGTAAATTTTAGTTCTACTCACCAAGCAAAACCCTTTCAGGTGCATGGAATTTTATTCTTATTGGTTCTTTACCAGTTAACTGAATGCTCCTGGCATCTGGTTGAGAATCCCCAAGATACAACTCATAATCCCCTTGATTTAATATAAACTCACCTTCCTCGTTATATAAACCAAAGGCTCTGTCTTTTAACTCAATTAGAATGTCTCTTTCTTCTCCAGGAAGTAAGCTCACTTTTTTAAGTCCTTTTAGCTGACAATTTGGTGCATCTTCTCCTTTATATTTCACATATGCTTGTGTGGTCACCGCACCTTCATAGTTACCAGTATTTTTGACCCTTACCTTACACTCTATGTTGCATCCCTTACTTAATGTATCTGTATTGACACTAAGTAAGGTGTGCTCAAAGGTAGTGTAGCTTAAACCATATCCAAATGGATAAAGCGCCTCATTCTTCATATAGCGATACGTACGGTTTTTCATGGAGTAATCTGTAAACTCTGGCAATTCCTCTGTGGTACGATAGAACGTTACTGGAAGTTTTCCTTCTGGATTTCCTTTACCAAAAATTAATTCCGCAATCGCTCTACCACCTTGCGCCCCTGGATACCACCCCTGTAATATGGCTGGGATATGCTCGTCTGCCCAAGGTACTGCCAAAGCACTACCAGATAGAAGAACTAAAATAACAGGTTTTCCACATTCATAAATTGTTTTTAACACATCTTCTTGTATTCCAGGAAGCCCTAGAGTCATTTTATCTCCACTGGCAAACTGATTTCCCTGATCGCCTTCTTCTCCTTCTAATCCTGGATCAAGGCCCATGCAGGCTATCACGACATCGCTATGTTCACAAACTGCTCGAACCTCAGCAATGCGATCATTTTCCTGACCTAAATTGGAGATTTTCTTTTTATATAAATGACAACCTTCCGAGAAGTATACTCTAACATCTTCAGGCACAAACTGCTTGATACCCTCTAATACAGTAATGTATTCTGAAGCGGTTCCCTCATAATTACCCACTAAAGCATTACGATTATTCGCATTAGGTCCTATGACACCAATAGACTTTAACTTCTTTGGATTAAGAGGCAACATATTTTCTTCATTTTTTAATAGTACAACACACTTTTTGGAAGCCTTGATATTAAGATCTTTATTTAATTTTGTATCTACTTGGTCATAGGTAATATCGTGAAACGGAATCTTATTCTCTTCCTCAAAAAGCCCAAGTTTCATTCTCGTTGTAAAGAGACGTATCAATGCAGTATCAATTGTCTCTTCTTTCACATAACCATCTCTTACAGCCTGTAGCAAATTAACATAGATATTTCCACAGTTTAAATCACAGCCACGATTCATAGCGAGTGCAACTGACTCAACCGCATTGGAAGTAACCATATGGTGCTCGTGAAAATCTTTAATTGCCCAACAATCAGAAGTTACATGACCTTCAAACTCCCATTCACCACGTAAAATATCTTCTAAGAGTCTCTTACTTCCACAGCATGGTTCTCCATTCGTACGGTTGTAAGCTCCCATTACTGCTTCCACCTTGTGCTCTTTTACAAGTTTCTTAAATGCTGGGAGATAAGTTTCTCGTAAGTCCTGTTCCGATACTTCGGCATTAAAGCTGTGTCTAATATCTTCTGGTCCAGAGTGAACTGCGTAATGTTTTGCGCATGCAGCTGCTTTTAAGTAGGTTTCATCATGTCCCTGAATACCATCAACAAAACGCCCACCTAAGGTTCCACTTAAAAATGGATCTTCTCCAAAAGTTTCATGCCCACGTCCCCAACGTGGATCACGAAAAATATTCACATTCGGAGACCAAAAAGTCAAGCCTTTGTAAATATCACAATCTCCATATTTTTGTTGTGCATTAAATTTACCTCTTCCTTCGGTAGAAATGGTATCTGCTATCTCTTCGATTAAATCCTCATCAAATGTTGCAGCTAAACCAATCGCTTGCGGAAATACGGTTGCAACACCTGCTCTTGCAACTCCATGTAACGCTTCATTCCAATAATTATACGCCTTAATACCTAATCTCTCAATTGCTGGCGCTGAATGTAAGGTTTGAAAAACCTTCTCTTCTACTGTCATTTTCATAACTAGCTCTTTTGCTCGTTGTTTAAACTCTTGCTGTGTCTTCTCTGCTGTCATGGTAGGTTCCTCCCTAATTTAGAATTTAATAAATGCTACTCTTTCTCGTATGTTTGGTACAAGACGAGCCAGCAAGCTGTCTCATTTGTCGGAATAAAAGGTATTTCAATTCGTCTTTCTTATGAAAACATGTTGTACTGCGAAAATAGTACTATTTTTCATTCTAACAATAGATTATGATGAATTGGGTAGATAATCATTTCAAATATTGCTATGTTCCTATCATATTGTGCTAATTATTTGACACAGTTAATATATACTGCTAAATTATAGAAAATCTTAAGATTCCAGCTTCTAGGTTCTATTGCAATTTGGTTTCTATCTTAGTATCTTCTTACAAACTTTAGGTTTTGGAATGTGAAAGCTAAACGCAATATATTTACATTTTTATCATTTTGAGGTATTATTTGTCATATATTGCTTTATTTTTATCTATATATAGTGAAGGGTGAAGCATTAGCGTAAAGTAAACTTAAGTAATCCAGCTTAATTCTTATGCCTAGTGATGTATGGAAAAGGTAGGATCTTGGAATATACCAATATTATTAATCCTATCTTACTTGCATAGTAGGAAAAAATACTGTGGCACAATTTTACAAATTAATACTCTTTTGAAAGGAAATGTGATCATGCAACAGATGCAAATGAAAAATCCAATTCTATCTGGATTCTACCCAGATCCATCTATTGTCCGTGTCGGACCTGATTATTACCTTGTAAATTCTACGTTTGCTTATTTTCCAGGTGTTCCTTTGTTTCACAGTACTGACTTAATCCATTGGGAGCAGATTGCAAATATCTTAACTACCAAAGAACAGTTGGATCTGACGAATTCTCCTCATAGTGGCGGTATCTACGCACCTACTATCCGTTATCATAATGGAGTTTTCTATATGATTACTACCAATGTCTCTCATGGTGGAAATTTCATTGTAACGGCAACAAATCCATGTGGACCTTGGTCCATGCCTTATTACCTTAACGGCGCAGATGGCATTGACCCTTCCCTATTTTTTGATGATGATGGCAAATGCTATTATTGTGGAACCAAGGGTCGACGGGAAGGCGCTGCCTTTTTCGGTGATAATGAAATTTATGTTCAGGAACTTGACCTATCCACTATGGAGTTAATTGGTGAATCCTATGCCATCTGGCATGGGGCGTTAAAAGGAGTAGAATGGGTAGAAGGCCCTCATTTATACAAAAAAGACGGATGGTACTATTTAATGATAGCGGAAGGTGGCACAGGCCTAAATCATGCTATTACAATGGCAAGAAGTAGGTCAATCCTAGGTACTTTCGATGGGTGTAAAAGAAATCCAATTTTTACACATAGGCATCTTGGAAAACATTATTGGGCAATTAATACCGGCCATGCAGATATCGTTGAAACACAAGAAGGCGATTGGTATATGGTCCTATTAGCAAGTAGACCAACCAATGGATATTGTCTGTTAGGAAGAGAGACTTTTTTAGTCCCTTTATTATGGGAAGATGGTTGGCCTATTATAAATCCTGGAGTTGGGCTATTAGAACAAAATATCTCAATACCAAATAATAAGAATATTCCCTTAGAAAGCGTATCAGAAGAATCGATGTATCATGAAGAAATTGTGGATTCAAATCATGAACCTTATGAGAATACACCGCCAACTCATACGAATGAATCTAACTTAACCTACAAGGATATGAAAGAAAATTTTTGCTACAAAGAATTACCACCTTATTTTATGTATTTAAGAAATCCCAAGAAAGTATATTATGAGATTGGAAGAAAAGAAGGTCTTCGCTTGTACGCTTCTTCCGTCAAACTAAATGCAGATGATTCACCGACTGCTATCTTTCTTCGCCAAACAGACATAAACTATACCTTGGATACGAAAGTAAATGCTACACTAACCAATGAATCAAGCGAGGCTGGAATTCTATTGATGCAAAGCAATCATTACCATTATCGCTTTTGTTTTAGAAAAAGTACCTTGCCAACCATTACTTTGATCGCTTGCGAAGCTGGTAATGAAAAAATTGTAATAGAAAAAATACTTCCGAGAATTCCCCAATATCTCCGTGTGATAGAAAAAGGACTACACCTTAGTTTTCTCTATTCTTATAATGATGAAAATTATGAAAAACTGATATCCAATGTTGATGCAAGCCTTCTTAGTACAGAACGTGCTGGAGGATTTGTAGGAACTTGCTTAGGACTCTATGCTTACACTCCTTCTACTAACTTTGGTGAGGATTATGCAGATTTTTCTTATCTTCACTATCAGATACATAGGTAATTTTAAATATATCAAAAGTTGGGGCTTGAATATAAATAGGGAAGCTAAGAATTGTGTTTTTATCATTATTTTAACTTTGATGTTTTCTTTTGGCTTTGATGTTTTCTTTTGGCTTTGATGTTTTCTTTTGGCTTTGATGTTTTCTTTTGGCTTTGATGTTTAAAATTTATTAGTAACACAAACTTTAAAAAACGAGATAGGTCAAAATATGAGCGAACTTAGTTCCACTCATATTTTCTACTTATCTCGTTTTTACCCGATCTTATACAATCCTCTTCTAACAATTCTACATCCTTACAAAACAAACAAAAAACCTATTATTTTAGGAATCCATTCACAATCTGTGCTTCTGCCTCAGCTTCCGTTAATCCAAGGGTCATTAACTTTGTAATCTGCTCCCCTGCAATTTTACCTATTGCAGCTTCATGAATAAGACTTGCTTCCAAATGATTTGCTGTAATTTCTGGTATCGCACTAACACTGCCACGATCCATTAAGATAGCATCGCATTCCGTATGCCCATAGCACTTATTATTTCCATTAATTTTAGATAAGAAGATTTGGTGAGAATCCTCCTTTGCGACAGAACGAGAGATTACGTTGGCTCCACAATCTTCACCATTTAGATTCACTTCAAAATCAGTCTTTGCATACTGTTTTCCGTGTGTCATTATCTTCTCTTTAATTATTAACGTTGCCTTATCCTCTAAGGTCGCCTTTGTTGTACGAACAGTGGAATCCACACCTTTGATTTGAACAGTATCCATCTCCATGGTACCGCCCTCTTCAATATGAATAATTGTCTGTGGATTTAAGATTCTCTCACCGCTGCCATCCCCAGAACCATAATGCTTCTCAACATATTTTACTTTTGCATTTTTTCCTATAAAGAAGCTATGAATTCCATCATGCTCTGCCTTATCGGAACCACCGTTATGAATACCACAACCTGCAACAATTGTGACATCCGCATCTTCTCCGATAAAGAAGTCATTGTAAACTAATTCTGTTAAGCCACTCTGGCTTAATACCACTGGAATATGAATACTTTCATTCTTTGTACCCGGCTTTACAATAATATCGATACCTGGTTTATCTGTTTTTGTAACAATATCGATATGTTCTGTTGTATTTCTACCAGCACCTTGACCATTTACTCTTAAATTATAAGCTCCTTGTGGTACCTCATGGAGGTCAGCCACCTGTAAGAGCAATTCTTTTTGTATTGCATCCATTACTTATGCCTCCCCCTTATAAAATTTGCAGCTTGGCGATTGATTCAATAGTTTCGGTAGAATTTTTTCCTTCTCATCTACTTCTACTATACTGCCATTTGCTATTACAATAATATCGTCAGCTATATTTAAAATTCGCTCTTGATGCGAAATAATTACGATAGAACCATGGATTTCCTCATGCATTTTCTCAAATACACGAATAAGGTTATTAAAACTCCATAAGTCAATCCCTGCTTCTGGTTCATCAAATACAGATAGTTTTGTTTTTCTTGCAATTATTGTAGCAATCTCGATACGCTTTAGCTCGCCTCCAGAAAGACTCGAGTTTACTTCACGATTGATATAATCTTTTGCACATAACCCTACCTCAGAGAGGTATTCACAAGCTTTGGCTGTACTGATATTATTTCCAGCAGCCAGTGTGATTAAATCCTTTACCGTAATTCCCTTAAATCTAACTGGTTGTTGAAAAGCAAATCCAATTCCTGCTCTCGCACGGTCTGTAATACTCATCTTTGTAATGTCTTGCCCATCGAAGATAATCTGTCCGGAAGTAGGCTTTTCAATGCCTACTATAATTTTTGCAAGTGTTGATTTGCCACCGCCATTTGGCCCAGTAATTGCAATAAATTTATGATCATCTATTGTTAAATTGATATTTTTTAAAATATCTTTGTTCGTTTCACCGGAAACCCCAAAGGATACATTTTTTAACTCTAGCATGATTTATCCCCCAATCTACGTACCCAATCCGTAGCAAGGTGAATCCATCCCTGACATTCTGGGGTGACACCACGTCCATCTGAGTTTCTTGTTTCTTCATTTGCTAATGCTAACCCATGGCTTCCAACTGGGTACATATGAAATTCAGCAGAAATATTGTTCTTACGTAGTGCATTCAGAAATAATAGAGAATTTTCTACTGGCACCGAAGTATCGGTATAGGTATGCCATAAAAATACCGGTGGCATATTTTCATTTACCTGGTTCTCCAAGGACATTTTATCTACCAAGGTATCATACTGACTTCCAAGTAGTCGTAAGAAGGAGTCTCTGTGTGCATACTCTCCAGAAGTAATTACTGGATAACATAACACACATCCATTCGGTCTTAACATCTCTTTGGTAGTACTTAGTTTTTCAGAAAGAAAGTCTTCTGTCCAAAATACTCCTAGGCTTCCTGCTAAATGGCCACCTGCACTAAATCCAGATACCACAATACAATCTGGGTCTACATTCCATTCCTTAGCATGCTCTCTAACCATCTTAATACTAGCAGCTAGTTCAAGCAAAGCAACTGGATATTCCACTGGCGCTACATGGTAACGAAGAACAAAGGCATGGAATCCTGCTGCAAGGTATTGAATTGCAATCGGTTCAGCTTCACGGTCAGAAGTTCTACTATATCCACCACCTGGACAAATAATAACAGCAGGACGAATTCTATTGCTGTCTACCTGTGGTGTATTGTCCAATACATAAGTATAAAGCTTTGCATTCTCTGAAAGCTCATATCCTTCTAATTTAATATCAATAACTTCGTGCTTCATCTTAAACCTCCAAATGTACATCTGATACTAGCTTATTAATTACTCACTTTAAAAATCATAGCGAAAGTGCAACTATGCATAACATTTATGGTCTATGTATCAAATCCTTAATGTACTATGCTCTAATTTCATTCTGGTTTTTTCACCAACAATTTTCAGTATATCATACGTATGGTATTTTTTCCACAAAAACAAACAATTAGCTATCTTTGTTCCAATGAAGCTCCGCGTACATAATCTTGACATAGCGATAGCTTTCGAATATAATCTAATATGTATATTCTCATTTGGTCAAAAAGAAAAAGAACGTTTGATAAACTTTTTCTTATCAGAAATAAAAAAGAGCATTTGGAGTCTGCTTCTATTATATTATTGACCGAGAAGATATGTTCTGTTCACATAACATGGACATTGTCATGGACAAGTCCATAACACTACTCCATAGCAATATGGAATATTTTTATTATAAGGAGATGATTCTTTGGACCCCGTCGCCACGCAGCTAGTCGTGTTGTTTTTCTTGTTACTATTGTCCGCATTTTTCTCATCTGCAGAAACTTCTCTCACTACCGTGAATAAACTTCGTATAAGAAGTATGGTAGATCAAGGAGTTAAGGGTGCGAAAACTGTCAGCACATTGATTGAAGATCCTGGAAAGATGCTCAGTGCCATCTTAATCGGAAATAATGTTGTAAACCTAACCGCTTCTTCGTTAGCTACAACCCTTGCGATTTCGATATGGGATAGTAAAGCCGCAGGTATTGCTACCGGTGTATTAACCTTGTTAATCCTTATCTTCGGAGAAATTACCCCTAAGACACTCGCAACCATCCATGCCGAAAAATTAGCATTTTTTTATGCACCGTCTATATACTTCTTGACACAGATATTAACACCAGTTATTTTTATTGTGAACAAGATGTCATACCTTCTGTTGTTTCTCATGCGTGTTGATCCTAATAAAAAGTACGCAACGATGACAGAAAATGAACTCCGTACCATTGTAGACGTCAGCCATGAAGAAGGTGTAATCGAAAGTGAAGAAAGAAAAATGATTACCAATGTAGTGGATTTCGGTGATTCCCTCGCAAAGGATGTTATGGTTCCTAGAATTAATATGGCCTTTGCAAGTGTTGATATGTCCTATTCTCAATTGATTGAAGTGTTCCGCGAAGAACAATACTCAAGAATGCCCGTGTATGACGAAAACCGCGATGATATTATCGGTATCATCAACTTAAAAGATGTATTCTTTTTCCGTGGTGATTATAATGAATTTAATATTCGCGATTATATGAGAGAACCATATTACACTTATGAATACAAAAAAACCAGTGAATTGCTAAATGAAATGCGAAAAGAATCTTTACCAATGGCAATCGTACTGGATGAGTATGGTGCAACTGCTGGTTTAATTACTATGGAAGACTTACTTGAGGAAATCGTCGGAGAGATTCGTGATGAATATGACTATGATGAAGAAGATGTAATCACCAAACTTGGTGAAAACGAATACCTTGCCGATGGTTCAGCAAAATTAGATGAAATTAATGAGTTTATCGGATTATCCTTAGATTCTGAGAATTACGACTCCATTGCTGGTCACATTATACATCTGTTAGACCATTTACCAGAACAAGAGGAACAGATCACAGAAAATTATGTAACCTATACTGTATTAAAAGTTGAAAAAAATCGTATCGATAAGGTGCATATTAAAATAGAGCCTGAGTTTTATAAGTCAAAAACAGAAGAAAACGAAGCTTCCTAATGAATATTAGAGAGAGAATTCTGCAATACTTTGAGCAGAATTCTCTCTTTTCATATTAAAATACTTTATTCCAAGCGAACTCTCTTTCTGACTCTCTCGTAGATTATAAGGGAACCAGTTCTTTCTCTTAGTCACAAAATGTACCGGTAAAAAAACTTCATTTTTTTCCTTCATCTTCCATTGTATCATCCTTCAAGAAAATTCCTACACGCAGCGAATACCTATAGATTCATAATCCTCATCGCAATGGAAAAGTAAATCATAATGGAGCAAGTATCTACAATAGTGGTGATTAACGGAGCTGCCATTAATGCAGGATCTAGGTTTAAACGTTTTGCAAACATAGGAAGCATACAACCAATTGCTTTTGATAGGCATACGGTCGCAACTAAGGTAAGACCAACCACCAATGCTAATACTGGATCTTGATACTGTATTAAAATACGTAATGCATTAACAAAACCTAGCATAACACCGACTAAGGCTGCAACACGAATTTCTTTAAAGAATACACGGAACATATCCTTAGAACGAATTTCATCAAGCGCCATACCACGAATAACAAGGGTAGAACTTTGGGAACCACAATTTCCACCAGTGTCCATTAACATCGGAATAAAAGCAACCAACAGTGGAATTGCCTGAAATGCATTCTCGTATTTCGTTATCAGCATACCAGTAACTGTAGCTGAAAGCATTAACACTAATAACCAAACAATACGGTTCTTGGCATGTTGAAATACAGAAGTACGAAAATAAGTATCCTCAGATGGTGCCAGTGCTGCCATACGTTCAAAGTCTTCCGTATTCTCTTCCTGCATTACATCTATCGCATCATCAATGGTAATAATACCTACTAATCGAAATTCCTGATCCACGACTGGTAGTGCAAGAAAATCATATTTATCAAATTTTCTTACTACTTCCTCTTTATCATCATGCGTATTTAACGTAATAAGATTGGTCTCCATGATATCTGATAGAATTGTATCATTCGTTGCAAGGAGTAAGTCTTTTACTGTTACTATTCCTTGTAACCTTCTGCTCTCATCAAGAACATAACAGGTATAAATAGTTTCTTTATCCAATCCAATCTTTCTGATTTTTGCAAATGCTTCATCGACCGTCATCGTTGCTTTAAGATCAATAAACTCAATGGTCATAACGCTTCCAGCACTATCGGATGGATACTTTAAAAACTCATTGATTAGCTTTCGTTGATCTGGATGAGTTTGTCTTAATATCCTCTTTACAATATTCGCTGGCATCTCTTCGATTAAGTCTACTGTATCATCTAAGAAGAGTTCTGCCATAACATCATGTAACTCATTATCTGTCATAGCATGAATCAAACGTTCTTGTAGCTCAGTTTCCATATAGGAAAAGGTTTCTACTGCCGTATCTTTTGATAAGAACCGATATAGTAAAATCATATCTTCATTCTTAACTTCACTTAATATTTGTGCGATATCAGCACTATTTATAGTTTCTAAAACTTCTTTTAACTCATTGTAACGTTTACTTTCTAATAACTGTAATACTTTTTCTTGCATGGTTATGCCCTCCTATCATTTTCACTCAAGTTGGCATAAAACCATAGGCATCTTAATTGATAGCCACCCTTATTGCACGCCAAGGAGAAGAGACGATGTCAATTCAACCTCTATTTTTGCACATACTTCTTGTGCATATGGGGTTTTCAGTGACTTTGCTTTATTTAACTGTTTCCCCTTGACGTTACGCCTCTTTGGTTTTATGCCGCTACTACTGCAACTGCCATCGTCCATTCTCCTCACCTCTCTTTCTATAAAAAACATAGTCTTCGCTTTTGTTGTTGGATACACTACATATCATTATACCCATTACAACAAAAAAAGCCCTGCACTTTTACCAAAATCTTCGGCAAAAGAACAAGGCTTACGAATTCACGTATTCGCAACAATCAACCGTTCAAGCTTTAGCATCGCAGGGCATGGCATCCATTTAGGTGCCTTGAAATTGCGTTAGGTTATGCCTTGATTCGACACAACCTGCTAACCAACTAATAGTGTCTCCATTATTTCGCGGTAGCAATCCATATCCCTGCGGTAGCCTCACCTACCGAAGTTTAATTCCTTACATACTATACTACGTATATTTTCATATGTCAACAAACAATTTTATAATTTATCTGTCAACACTTTTATAAATTACAATTTTTCAATTCCTAATGTCTTCCATATCTTCAAAAAGATGATATTCTTCCTCTTGAAGCAATACTTTTCTTAATGACAACTGCCACAAGAACATCCACCACTGCAATTATGCTCTCCGTCTTTATGATCATGGTGATCACAGTTCGCTTCCGTGGATGGTTTTGTTGCTCCATCTAAGAAAGAAGCTACAGCAACATCAATATCACCTTGCATTCCAGGTACCACCAGGATATCTTCATCCATTAAAAGACCCATTGCAGCGCTACCAATTCCACCACAAATTACAACATCCACACCCATTTCTTTTAATAAATCTACAGTTGCAGCATGACCACTACCTGCATTTTTAAGGGTAGTTTTAGCTATCAATGAGTTTCCTTCTACTTCAAAAACAGTAAAGGTTTCACAATGACCAAAATGTTGGAATACATTATGATTCTCATCTGTTGTCACAGCTATCTTCTTTTTGATTTTTGCTGTTTTTGATTCTACTGGAAGTAATTTAGCAAGTGTTTTAGCTGCCTCATCTAGCCAATCACCCTGTAATTCTTCTGCTTTCCCAGCATCAATTGTCTTTGCAATTTCTGGATTGATTGGAAGCTTAGCCAGTACAGGTACTCCGAATTTCGCTGAGATTTCATCAATATGACTTTCTCCAAACACGCTTATCTTCTCTTTACAGTTATTGCACTCTAAATAAGAATAATTTTCTATAAAACCTAAGGTCTTAATATCCATTGCATTTGCCATGTTAACTGCTTTTGATACAATCATAGATACCAATTCCTGAGGACTAGTAACAATAATAATGCCATCTAGTGGAAGTGATTGGAATACAGTGAGAGGAACATCACCAGTTCCTGGTGGCATATCAACAAAAAGATAATCAACTTCACCCCATACCACGTCAGACCAAAACTGCTTTACCGTACCCGCAATTACAGGTCCTCTCCAAACGACAGGAGTTTCTTCATCCTCTAATAGTAAGTTTACTGACATTACTTCGATTCCATTTTTCGTGATTGCAGGTAAAATACCAAGTTCATTGGCTTCTGCTTTCTTATGAATACCAAATGCTTTCGGAATAGAAGGTCCTGTGATATCTGCATCTAAAACTGCAGTCTTATAACCCATACGATTCATAAGAACTGTAAGATAAGATGTTACGGTGGATTTTCCTACACCACCCTTTCCACTCACAATACCTATCACTTTCTTCACACGACTATACTGATTCATCGGTGCTAAAAAATCTTCCTTGGATGGTTTTCTTGAACTACAATTGGAGCTACAACTACTACAATTGCTGGAACAGCTGCTTTGTTGTTCATATACTTGTTCGCTCATGTGTTATCTCCTTTATGTTCTAGATTCTGCGTTTTTAGTCTCTTTATGGTTTGGAGTCTCTTCCTTTTCCATCTTACAGACTTTACATCGCTTTTTGCAATCGCAATGCGAGGTTGCTATGGAGTAATTTCCTCCTTCAACCAAAACGCCTTTTGCATCGCATAATGCCTCTGCACTCTTTTTTCTTGCTGAGTATAGAATACGTTGAAAAGTTCCTCTTGATACCTGCATTCTGCCTGCTGCATCTTCCTGCTCTAACCCCTCAAGGTCACAAAGCCTGAGTGCTTCCAACTCTTCTACATTCAGTGTTACATACTCTTTTTTTCCGCTTGCAGGTGTAAATACTTTATTCTGAAAATCCGCACACACCCGCCTGCATACTCCATTTCTAGGCATATTCACTCCTATAAAACATTTACTACACTAGCGAGGGTGCGCACGCACTTTCCTTTGGCGAGTATATCTATTCGCGTTTACGCACTCGCTAATACCAGCTAGCTAAGATACATTTTTAATATTTATTGTGCATATGCACACTAATTATTATAACCTAATGAGAAAGTTTGTCAATAGCTTAACTCACTTTCCTTATGTTTAACTTACTTTCCTTGCATATTGTTTTTCAACCTGTTTCATAACAATATGATAGGATACAAAAAGTAAAACAGCTGCTGCTACCCAAGCTGCTGGTCCTGCAAGACAAATACCAGCATATCCAATCAATCCAGGTAGTACAAATGCTGCAACAGAACGAGCTACCAATTCGAAGACTCCTGCCATTAAAGGCATAAAACTTTTTCCGACTCCTTGTAATACATTTCGATATACAAAGATTAGGAATAAGAATGGGAAAAAGATAGAGCATAATCGTAAATACATTAACGCAGCATCCATGATTGCTTGGTTATCTCCAACATCAAATAAATATAATAATGGCTTTGAGAAAATTTGTAAGAGTATCATTGCTAGTACAGCAAAAGAAAGGGTTAGCATCGCACACTTTTTAACACCGACTTTAATTCGGTCAATTCGATTCGCCCCTAAATTCTGTCCTGCATAATTAGCCATGGTAACGCCAAAGGTTCCTGCTGGCTGTGTTACCAACTGTTCCACTTTTGAACCAGCGGTAAATGCCGCAATCTTATCTTCTCCAAAAAGATTAAGTGCGCCTTGTAAGATAATCACGCCAATTGCTGTAATCGAGAACTGAAATGCCATTGGTAATCCAATCTGCAAATGTTTCCAGGCAAATCTTAGGTCCAGCTTAAAGTCCTTCTTTGATAAATGAAGCATTGGATATTTTACATAAGTATAAATTACACAAGCAAGACCAGATAAAAACTGAGATATTACGGTAGCCCAAGCTGCCCCTGCTACCCCCATATCAAAGGTAAGAATAAATAAAAAGTCAAGTCCTATATTTAAAACAGAAGAAACCGCCAAAAAATAAAGCGGTGTCTTGCTATCTCCAATTGCGCGAAGCAGACACGCTATCATGTTATAGAGCATACAAGCAAACACACCTAGAAAAATTACTATAATATAATCGTATGCCTCTTGTAATATTGTATCTGGTGTATTTATCAGTCGTAATAATGGTTTTGCAAGCAATACTGCAAGTACCGTCATAACAACCGTGATAAAAATTCCAAGCATGATGGAAGTAGCAACGGAGCGCCTTAATCCTTCCTCATCTTTCGCACCAAAACGTTGTGCAGCTATTACTGCGATTCCTCCTGTAATTCCAATAACAAAACCTAAAATCAAAAAACTTAGCGGTCCCGTTGTACCTACTGCTGCTAACGCATTTGAGCCAAGACACTGACCAACGATGATTGTGTCAGTCATACTATAGAGCTGTTGGACTACATTCCCTATCAGTAATGGTATGGAGAAGAAAAGTATTAATTTGGTTGGACTCCCCTGCGTCATATCTTTTGCGCTTGATCTAGCCATTTTAACCTCTATTCTGACGCTTCTTACGCCTTTTTTATCGTAGACATTTTGTGCTAACACATAACAATGTCAGTAGAAAAGTAGCTTTTAACTAACCTACTTCCTTGTTTAATATTTTAACCATTAACGCTACCATAGGATACCACGATATACTGGAACTCGCAATATGTTTTTCCTACAGAAAAAACATCTTTCTTATCATAAAGTAGTTCAATTATACTAGTTATCATACTCTCAAAGAAACTATTTCTATCCAAAAAAGAAGGCTATGAAAGCAAGATATTTTATAGAGATATGATTTAGAATCTATGTAAGTTGTAGTTGAGGAAATTCTAGAAGATTAGTATGTTGTGGTTCGGAAAGTTTTAGAAGATATGTATGTTGTGGTTAAGTAAATTTTATAAGATAAGTGTATTATAGTTGAGAAAGTTATAGAATGTAATCCAATAGATGCAACAAAAACAACTCGGATATTTCCTTAAAAAGTACAGGGCTTTCTAAGATTTATCCGAGTTGTTTTTCTTAAAAGGAAGTCTTTTTATAGAACAGCCTTTTCAAAATATATTTGGGAATAATTTGTGGTAAACTAACTTTTATTTTATTATGAAAGATTATCAAATAACTATTTATATTAGTTGTCGATTAACTTTTTCTTCTGAGTCCAGCTCATTAAGCTTCTTAACTCAGCGCCAACTTTTTCAAGCTGATGCTCAGATTCCATTCTTCTTCTTGCATTAAAGTTTGTACATCCAATCTGATTCTCAAGTAACCAGTTACGTGCAAATACACCTTCCTGAATGTCTTTTAGGACCTGACGCATTGCATTCTTAGTATCTTCTGTGATAATCTTTGGTCCGGTTATATAATCACCGTATTCTGCTGTATTAGAGATAGAATATCTCATACCTGCAAAGCCGCTTTCATTGATTAAGTCAACAATTAACTTCATCTCATGGATACACTCAAAGTATGCACTTTCTGGTTCATATCCAGCTTCGACAAGAACTTCAAAGCCACACTTCATTAATGCTGTAACACCACCACAAAGAACTGCCTGCTCACCAAAAAGATCTGTTTCAGTCTCTTCACGGAATGTTGTTTCAAGAACACCTGCTCTTGCACCACCAATTGCTAGTGCATATGCAAGACCTAATTCATGTGCCTTGCCTGTAGCATCCTGATGAACAGCGATCAAACAAGGTACACCCTGTCCTTCTTGATACTGACTTCTTACGGTATGTCCAGGACCTTTTGGAGCGATCATTAAAACATCGACATTCTTAGGAGGAATGATTTGACCAAAATGAATTGCAAAACCATGAGCAAACATTAGTGCATTTCCTGCTTCTAAGTTTGGCTCGATAGACTCTTTGTACATCTTTGCTTGCTTTTCATCATTGATAAGAATCATAATCACATCAGCCCTTTTAGCTGCCTCTGCAGCTGTATATACTTCTAAGCCTGCTGCTTCTGCTTTAGCCCATGACTTACTTCCCTCATATAAGCCGATAATAACATGTACACCGGACTCCTTCATATTAAGTGCATGTGCATGTCCTTGGCTGCCGTAACCGATGACAGCTACTGTTTTTCCCTCAAGTAGAGAAAGGTTACAATCCTGTTGGTAATAAATCTTTGCCATTCTATTATCCTCCTAAATAAAATTACTTTATTCTATGTTCAACCTGTTAAGCTCTCTTACTAAACAAGCGGGCATACCAATTATACGTAATCAGCGATGTCACCAGAACCTCTCGGTAATCCAGTAATCCCTGTTCTTACGATTTCTAAAATTTTAAAACCATCTAATAACTTAATAAATGCATCAATCTTTGCCTGATTTCCCGTCAATTCAATCATTAGGGACTCTTTGGCTACATCGACTATCTTAGCTCGGAAAATATCTGCTACCGCAATTACATCTTTGCGTTCAGATTCTCCTGCTTGAACTTTAACTAAAATTAGCTCACGACAAACGGACTCTTCACTATGTAGTTCTTTTATCTCCACAATATCTTCAAGCTTTTGAAGTTGATTTCTAATCTGCTCTAAGATCTGTTCTTCCCCGCTCACCACGACTGTCATCCTAGAGAATGCAGGATTCTCAGTTTCACCAACGGTCAAGCTATCAATATTATAACCTCTTCTACTAAAGAGGCCTGACACACGGCTAAGTACACCAGCAGTGTTTTCTACCAAAATAGATAAAACCATCTTTCTCATAAGATACTCCACTTCCGGATTCGCAGTCTTACTCGCTTTCCTGTTTTAAATTTACTAATTATTGTAGCAACAGTATATCGCTTTGTCAAGCTAATGTACTATAGTTTTGATATATTTCTCGCTTTTATTATAACCTTGAGTTATGTGTAAGCTGACAGTTAGAATAGTGACCTCTCAACCTACTATAAGGAGGCTCTAACTTAGCACATTGTTCTGAGGCAATTTGCTCGTAAACTTCAGCACTTTCTAAAAGATCAACACGGCCCTACGAAGCTTAATTTTTATTCTACTAAAAGAGCGTCACCAGATAGCTGGTCAAAGCCATTTGGTGACGCTTTAATTAATGACAAGGAAAAAGTTCGCGAAGCGTGCTTTCTCTTGTTACTTTATTACTACCGTTTAATTATTGATATATTACTCACTTACATAATTAACAAGATAATCATGTGCATTGTTAATTGCAACTAATATAGCCTTTGTTGTTATAGTAGCACCTGAGATACCGTCTACCTTAGTACCGTCTACTACTTCTGGTTCTTCTTCCTTCTCAGGCTCTTCAGGTTTTGCTTCCCCAGCTGCCTGACGAAGTGCCTCTTCCACCTGATTTACAAATTCCGTAATGTCAATACTTACGGTTGCAACAACATCAGTCTTTCCATTCTCATCTAAGGTAAGTCCTGTGGTTCCCTGATGCTCGATCACATATTTTGCAAGTGCCTGAGCTTGCTCAAACCAGGTTGCACCAGTTTCTGTCATTACATACTCACCGTTTTGTGACTGAATGCTCTTTAAGTTTCCGCTCTCATCTTCACAGTCCCAAACTACATCTGTAACTTTACCACCAGCTACTGTTAAACTTAATTTACTTAACCAGCCGTTATGAGCTTCGTCTGCTACGATTTCGTAAGTACCATCGTTTAATTTCACTTCTTCTTTCACACCAGCAGCCTGACGAATAGCTTCTTCTACCTGATCAACAAATTCATTGATAGAAATACTTACGGTAGCAACTACATCAGTTTTTCCACTCTCATCAAGAGTAAGACCAGTGGTTCCCTGATTAGCAATAACATACTGTGCAAGTGCCTGAGCCTGCTCATACCATGTTGCACCATCTTCTGTCATCACATACTCACCGTTTTGAGACTGAATACTCTTTAAGTTTCCGTTTTCGTCTTCACAGTCCCAAACGACGTCTGTAATCTTTCCACCAGCTACTGTTAAGCTTAATTTACTTAACCAGCCATTGCTTGCTTCATCTGCTACTATTTCATAAGTTCCGTCATTTAATGCAACAGTCTCTGCGCCCGCTGCCTGACGAAGACAATCTTCTACCTGGTCTACGAACTCATTGATAGAAATACTTACGGTAGCAACAACATCTGTCTTTCCACTCTCATCTAGTGTAAGTCCAGTTGTTCCTTGATTCTCTATGACATATTGTGCAAGTGCCTGAGCTTGTTCATACCAGGTTGCACCAGTTTCTGTCATTACATATTCGCCATTTTGAGATTGAACACTCTTTAAGTTTCCGTCTGCATCAACACAATCCCAGATTACATCTGTAATCTTTCCATCGGCAACCGTTAATTTTACACTGCTGGTCCAGCCATTGCTTGCTTCTGCAGCAACTTTTTCATAAGTTCCATCTTTTAATGTAGTTTCTACCTGTGTACCAGAGGCAAGTTTTAAACATTCCTCCACCTGTGCAACAAAATCACCGATAGAAATACTTACACTTGCTACAACGTCGGTTTTACCTGCTTCATCTATCGTAAGACCTGTTAATCCCTGATTTTCAATCACATATTGAGCTAAACTTTCCGCTTGTTCTGCCCAGTTAGGACCATCTTCTGTCATTACATATTCGCCATTCTTCGCTTGAACGCTCTTTAAATTTCCATCGGCATCAACACAATCCCAAACTACTTCAGTGATTGCTCCACCTGCTACTGTCATAGATAATTTACTAGTCCAGCCATTGCTTGCTTCATCAGCTATCACTTCATAAGTACCATCTTTTAAGGTAGAAGATGTAGTCATAGGTGCAACATCATTTACCTTAGAGGATGCAGAAGTTAAACTAACACCTGGAATGTAAATAGGAAGTTTAACACCCTTGAATTGATCTAAGAATTCTGGCTGTGTCATCTTTGCACCAAAGCCATCAGTCTCAGAATGGGAAACTACTTCAATACCTGTAATTGTATCTTTTTCGGCATTAAAACTGATTGCTAATTCCATTGGGGTTTCGCCAAAGCCTTTGGACTCTACATTTACTGTATAACCAGTAACAGCTCCTGACTTATCCTTTAATACTTGAACCTGTTTAATTCCCATGTCGGTACCTTCTTGAACAATTTCGATTGCTCCTTCTGGTCCTTTGTTTAGATTATTCTTTACAACGACAGCAGTAATTAAAGCTGCAGCAGTAATGCCTGCAAGTGCCGTAACGGCAATCCATCTCTTATTGTTTCTCATTGTTACATCCTCCACCAATAATATGTTCTAATGATTGTATAAGCAACGTTTGCATTAGGGTTTCCTCCCCCCTTCTGCATTAAGCGCTCCATGGATGATAAATCTCCAAACTAATAGCGAGTATCATCTTGTTAATATAATAACATGAAATGGCCTATGCGTAAATACTATAATTATTGGGTTATTTTGTATATTCCCAAGTTAATCGCCTTAATTTTTCCATTATATCACCATTTTAATATTTTTATCGGCATATATTACCATTTATTTTATAGAAAGCTAAAGTATTAAGAAACCACTTCGACATATAAGTATAGAAATTATTTGCATACCTTGACAGTAATCAAACAATCCCTTACAATGAATCTACTATTTTTAAGGAGCTTCTTTATGAGAAAATACCGTACAATTAAGACATTAAAACGAAAAAACTATAAATCAAATCAAGACCATAAAACTTTTTTAGAAAAAAGTGTAATTAGGTGTTGCACGCTAATAACACTAGGTACCGTTATGATAACTTTAAGTTCCTGTTCCGAAAATACCCCATCTGAAGATTCAGTGAAACCTACACCTACTGTAACAGAAATTGAAGCTACACCAACAGTAACGGAACTAGAAGCTACTACTCCAATATCCAAGACTTCATTCAAGTTAAATACAGTTGTGTCCATTACATTATATGACAGTCAAGACGAGAGTATCATTGACGAAGCGTTCCAACTATGCGATTATTATGAAAACCTGTTAAGCCGAACAAAGAAGGAAAGTGAAATCTATAAGCTAAATGAAGAGGGACATAATAGTTATACGATTTCTGATGAAACAAAAGAGCTCCTAACAGCTGGATTTCATTACAGTCAACTATCGAATGGTGCTTTTGATTTAACACTGGAACCACTTACAAGTCTCTGGAATTTTGGTACAAAAGAGGCACGCCTTCCAAGTCAGGAAGAAATAGAGGAAGCGTTAACTCATATTGGTTATCAATATTTAAAAATAGATGGCAATACGGTTACCTTCGATAAAGAGGGTATGGGCGTTGATTTAGGTGCTATTGCAAAAGGATATATTGCTGATAAGATGAAAGAATTTTTAATTTCAAAAGGTGTTAATAGCGCAATTATTAATTTGGGTGGTAACATTTTGTGTGTTGGTGATAAGCCAGATGGTTCTGCTTTCTTGGTAGGAATTCAAAAACCATTTAAAGATCGTAACGAAACGATTGCTGTCATGGAGATCCGTGACTTATCTGTTGTATCGTCTGGTATCTATGAACGATTTTTTACAGTAGACGGGAAGAATTATCATCATATATTAAATCCAGCCACTGGGTATCCTTATGAAAATGACCTTACTTCGGTAACAATCATCTCGAAAGACTCTGTAGATGGGGATGCGTTAAGTACTACTTGTTTTGCACTGGGTTTAGAAGAAGGTATGAAATTGATAAACTCGTTACCAGATACCTATGCTGTTTTTATCACTTCCGATTATGAATTACATTACAGCGACGGTTTTATAGAAAATATTAAGATCGTTGAATAACTAGAACTATAATTTATTTTCTAATTGATCTATTATTAGGACTAAAACGGTATTATTTCTTCCCGTTTTAGTCCTTTTTATACATTAATAAAGCAATCTACTGCTTGCTTCTTAAACGCTCCTTGTTTATTCTAACGCTGCTCTTTTTATTTTTCCATACCTATCGTTTCTCTCTATGATATACCCCACTAAAGTAGTAATAATTCAATGTTTTCAAATTGAATATTCAAACATAACAATTATCAAATAAGAGTATACATCGCAAGCTTCTACTTTACATGAACAATAAAAAGTACGCTTCGCGAACTTTTCCTTGTCATAAAAAAAATACTGAGAACGGCGACCTTAAGTCAACCGTACCCAGTAAATTTATATGATACAAGATCTCTATAGCTTTGTATTCTTCTTTGTTATATATCTACTTTAACTCCCCTGTTAAAAGCTTTCTATCATTTATTTTCTACGAATTATGTCGTCACGTCCAGGACCATTGGACACTAAAGTAACAGGAACTTCTAATTCTCTTTCAATAAACTCAATATACTTTCTGCAATTTTCTGGAAGTTCCTCATATGTTTTTATACCATGAATATCACATTCCCAGCCTGGAAGCACTTCATATACTGGTTTTGCTTTCTTTAATTTAACCGTTGTAGGGAAATCTTTCGTAACTACTCCATCGATTTCATAACCAACACAAACTGGTAATTCCTTTAAATAACCAAGAACATCTAATACTGTTAAGGCTACCTCGGTTGCCCCCTGCATTCTACATCCATATCGACTTGCTACAGCATCAAACCAACCCATACGTCTTGGTCTACCTGTGGTTGCTCCAAATTCACCGCCGTCTCCACCACGCTTTCTTAGTTCATCAGCTTCTTCTCCAAAGATTTCACTGACAAATTCACCAGCTCCTACTGCAGAAGAATACGCTTTTACAACGGTTACAATTTCTTTAATTTCATATGGTGGAATACCGGCACCAATTGCACCGTAAGCTGCTAATGTAGAAGAGGAAGTTACCATTGGATAGATACCAAAGTCAGGATCTTTTAATGCTCCAAGCTGTCCCTCTAATAAGATATTCTTACCTTCCTTCATTGCTTCATGTAAATAGGCAGAAACATCTGCTACATAAGGAGCCACCATATCGCGGTATTCAATCAGAGTCTTAAATAGTTCGTTCTTATCAATTAATGGTTTATGATACATATGCTCTAATAAGATATTTTTCATTTCACAGACACGTTCTACTTTTTCTTTCAGCTCCTCCTCATCAAATAATTCGGATACCTGAAAACCTATCTTCGCATATTTATCTGAATAAAAAGGCGCAATACCAGACTTTGTGGAACCAAAAGACTTTCCTCCAAGTCTTTCTTCTTCATATTGATCAAACAGAATATGATATGGCATCATAATCTGAGCACGATCAGAAACCAAAATTTTAGGCATTGGAACCCCACGATCAACAATTGATTTTATCTCTTTCAATAAGTAAGGAATATTTAAAGCAACCCCGTTTCCGATGATGCAGGTTGTATGGTCATAAAATACCCCAGAAGGAAGTAAGTGAAGTGCGAACTTACCATATTGATTAATAATCGTATGTCCTGCATTGCTACCACCTTGATAACGTACAATAATGTCTGATTCCTGACCAAGCATATCTGTTATCTTACCTTTTCCCTCATCTCCCCAGTTAGCACCAACAATTGCTTTTACCATAATATTGTTCCTCCTTAAGCTAAACTACAAAATAAACTCTGTTTCAAATTTTCCAAAGAATAAAAAAAGCATTGTAACAGTTATGCTACAATGCCCTATTACTTATGTATTATACCGTAGCCTAATACATAAGTAAAATCAATGTTTATTATATTTCATATAAGTCATAATTATACATTTTTTACTTTTTTATTACTTTGTCCCGGTACTACCGAAACCACCATCTCCACGTACTGTGTCAGTTAATTCCTCAACTTCTTGAAAATCAACGGATAAATACGGCATTACCACAAGTTGTGCAATTCGTTCGTGATTTGCAATCGTTTGAACTACATCAGTGTCATTATGAAGTGCAATAATATATTCACCACGATAATCACTATCTGCAACACCGACACAGTTTGCTGGGCGTAATCCGTTCTTTGCAGCAATTCCACTTCTTGCAAAAATTCCTCCAAAGTATCCAGTAGGAACTTCAATTGCTAGCCCTGTTCCTATTTTAACCGTTTCATGTGGTTTTATTTCGCAAGCATCTGTGTCTAAACATGCGTATAAATCATATCCTGCTGCCTCTACACTACCTCTTGTTGGTAACATTGCATTGTCTCTTACTTTTTTTATCTTTATTGTTACTGACATATAAACTCCATTCTAACCTTGTCATTTTTATATACGAACAAATCAACCAGATATGCCTACATATTTGGCTGATTATAGCTACAAGGTTGGAAGTTCTTTTCTATCAACTCTTCAACCTTAAAAACAAGCCCGCTTCATAAGCTGGATATTTGGTACGATGCAGGCACAAGTATCTGTGTGAATTATTTTTCCCCATTCACACTTCATATATGCCCTCTCAGTAGGCTGGAAGTTTGTGCCGAGGATAACGCAGGCACAAACTTCTGTGTGAAATTAGAAATTCTTAGTCAGTGTATTTTACTGGCTTAGAATTACTTTTCACACTTACATCTCACGTAGGAACGCCTCATATCCTCTCATCGCTTCGTAGATATCTGCTTTACTTGTAATCTCCCATGGAGCATGCATATTTAATACTGCGACACCGCTATCAATTACTTCCATGTTATACTGTGCCATAATATAAGCGATTGTTCCACCGCCGCCTTGATCTACTTTTCCTAGTTCTGCTGTTTGGAAGTTAACATCATGTTTTTCCATTGCTGCACGTAAGGAAGCAATAAACTCTGGATTTGCATCGTTACAACCGGATTTTCCTCTGGCACCAGTGTATTTGTTAAATACGATACCTCTACCAAAGTAAGCAGAGTTTTTCTTTTCCATCACTGCTGGATAGTTAGGATCAAATGCTGCGCTAACATCGGAAGAAAGCATATGTGAATTTTGGAACGCTCTTCTTAATTTTAGTTCAGAGTATTCTCCCATCTTATCCATTAATTCTGCAACTGCATTTTCAAAGAATTTGGAATGCATACCGGTTGCACCGACACTACCTACCTCTTCCTTATCAACTAATAAGCAAACTGCAGTACGATCAATCTGATCTAGTTTAAATAATGCTTTCATAGAGGTATAAGAGCAAACTCTATCGTCTTGTCCATATCCCATCACCATGCTACGGTCAATACCAAAATCACGTGCTTTACCAGCTGGTACAACTTCTAACTCAGCGGATAAGAAATCAGCCTCTTCGATGTCATAGAGTTCTTTTAATAGCTTAAGAATATTACCTTTTACCGATTCTTTCTCCTCACCCTTTAATGGTAGGCTACCGATAAGAACATTTAAGTCTTCGCCTTCTACCACCTTAGCAGCTTTCTTATCCATCTGCTCTGCGGATAAATGTACTAGTAAATCAGTAATACCAACTACTGGATCACTGTCTTTTTCACCTATTACGATGTTTACTTTTGTGCCATCCTTCTTCACAACAACACCATGGATAGCAAGTGGTAGGGTTACCCACTGATATTTTTTAATTCCACCATAATAGTGAGTATCAAATAATGCCATCTCGGTATCTTCATACAGAGGAACCTGCTTTAAGTCAATACGCGGAGAGTCAATATGAGCTCCGAGTAACTTCATACCTTTTTCTAAAGGTTCACTACCCACTAAGAATAAGGCTACTGCTTTATCCATGTTATTAAAGTATACCTTATCACCAGGCTTAACTTTTGTTAATGACATTAAATCCTTGTATCCTTCTTTTTCAGCCTGTCGAATCACTTCAAGCGCACATTCACGCTCTGTCTTACAATCCGATATAAATTCTTTATAACCTTCACTTAATTTCTCAACTTTTTTCAGCTCTGCATCCGTATACTTTAACCAAGCATTCTTGTTGGATTCTTTGTTTTTTAAACCTTCTACACTCTTTTTCTCTTTCATAATCTTATCCTTTCTGGTGCTTATTTTGTAATATCTTTCAGAACTAAATTATATTCCGATAGGTAACATACATCACATATACCACACCTTTTATTAGAATCTGCCTCACAGTATCTAATAAGTTGTTTTATCTTTTTTCTCTATTCATGTGTGCTAAGCATATCTTAGTTGAGTTAATAAAATTAATATCTTAGATTATATCTGTACAAAATAATTTCATTTCTTTCAACTTATCCTACCCAAAACAATAATAAACATGCAAAAGTACTCTTCGTGATCTTTTACTTGTCAAAAATTACACTCAGAATCTAAGCCCTAAGTTTGTCATTGGTAAATGCTATATTTTATTATACTTACTTTCCTTTAGTAATGCAAGAAGCTTCCTCGCAGCAGTAGAATGTGTAAACCTCTGATTTTCAACGACACAAAAATGTCTGCTTGGAATATCTGTCTTTAATTTCACCTCAAATAATTCACCTTGTTTCATTAGTTCACTTGCGAAATCTTCCACAACTAATCCAATTCCTAGACTTCTTTTCGCAAACTGCACTATCATATCGCTCGTTGCTAATTCAAACTCTGGTGATAAAACAACGCCATGTGAACTTAAGTATTCATCTACATATCGTCTCGTACTAGTATCATTTTCTAAGCATATCACAGGAAGCTCGGTAAGCTCTTTATAATCTATGGTCTGACCTCTAAGATAATCAAATCGTTTTCCAGCTACAAAGATATCCTTGATTTCTTTAACCTTAAGTACACTATAGTCATCCGGTAAAGAAAATGGCTCACTTACGATACCAAAATCAATTTGTCCATCTTGTAAAAAGGTAAGTGTCTCTGGCGTAGGTCCGTTGGTTACGATTACCTTTATCTTAGGATACTGGATATGAAACTTTTCTAGATAAGGTAGCAAATAGTATTGCAATGTCATATCAGAAGCTCCAATTCTAATTTCTCCAGACTCTAGATTTAGCATCCGCTCTAAGCGTTCCTCCCCCTTTAGGATAAGTTCATATCCTTGCTTCACACATTGATATAAAACTTCTCCCTCCTTGGTTAAACGCATTCCTTTCGCTACTCTAACAAAGAGTTGACAATTAAGAACATTTTCTAATTGTTTTATTGCCTGACTGACCGCAGGTTGTGAAATACATACCCGTTTGGCCGCCAACGAAATACTGCCTTCTTTGGCGACATAGTAAAATATTTTATAGTATTCCAGATTGGCATTTGCCATAGGATCACTCCTTATTTTAAGAATTTACGAATCATCTTTAGATTCTTCTCCGTATATGGATGATATCTCATCGGAAGATCAAGCCAATTCGCTTTTTTCACAATGCTCTTCGTATGACTAAACGTACGAAAACTTTCAATTCCATGATAACTTCCCATTCCACTAGCACCAACACCACCAAATCCCATATATGGTGTTGCAAGATGAATGATCGTATCGTTCACACATCCACCACCAAAAGAGATGTGTTTTAAGACTTTCTTTTCTATCTGCACATTCGTTGTAAATAAATAGCATGCCAATGGCTTTGGATGTCCTGTTACATATTCAATTACCTCTTCTATTGTTTGATAAGTAAATACAGGAAGGATTGGCCCAAAAATCTCCTCTTTCATAATACTTGATTCCGCCAACACATTCTTTAGAACTGTTGGTTCAATTTTCCGTTCGTTCTCCTGTCCCTTCCCACCGATTACGATATCTTCTCCTTCAAGGAGTGAAAGTAATCTATGATAATGATGGTCATTAATTATTTTAGGAAGATTTTCATTCTTTAAGGGTTCCTCCCCAAAGAATTTGTGTATCCACATTCCCATTTTGCAAAGAAATTCTTCTTCAATCTCTTTCTGAACAAAAACATAATCAGGAGCAACACAAGTTTGCCCTGAATTGAGGAATTTACCGAACGCAATACGCTTAGCTGCAAGATTAATATCAGCTGTTTTCTCAATGATACAAGGGCTTTTTCCTCCAAGCTCCAAGGATACCGGGGTTAAGTATTTGGCTGCTGCCTCCATAACAAGTTTACCAACGTGGGCACCTCCGGTAAAGAAAATATAATCAAACTCAGTAGCGAGTAACCCCTGATTTTCTTTTCTACCGCCTTCAATTACCGTGACATACTCCTTGGGAAAGCAAGCACTGATTAGTGTATTGATTATTTTTGACGTCTCTGCTGCATAGGCTGATGGCTTTAACACTGCACAGTTCCCTGCTGCAAGAGCTCCAATTAATGGCTCAATGCATAATTGAAATGGATAATTCCAAGGAGACATGATTAGTACAACACCATAGGGTTCCGGGATAGTAAAGCTTTTTGATGGGAATTGTGCTAGTGGTGTTCTCACTTTTTTTGGCTTCGCCCATTTTCTCACATGTGCAATACAATGCCGTATTTCATCAAGTACCATACCGATTTCCGTCATATAAGCTTCAAAATTCGACTTATTTAAGTCCTTCTTTAAAGCCTCCATAATTTCTGCTTCCCGCTTTTGTATCTCAGATTGAAGTTTCCGTAGTGCTTGAATTCTAAAATCTATTTGCTTTGTCTTACCAGTGCGAAAAAAAATCCTTTGTCTTTTCACAATTTTTTTATACTCTAATTCCATCTCACTCATCGCTACCTCCTATCATTCTCGTAACATTATGGAATCTTTTCCTAAAAGTTTACGCTTTATCAGTACCAATTATAAAGCATCAAATGAAATTATATTTGTCTAAATAAAATTATTACTCATGTTGTCTACTCAATCTTAGTATATTATACTATAACGAGAGAAAGGTTAAAAGGATATTTAATTTTTCACTACTATAAAACATTTATGTAGAAGCTTTAGACTATAATATAATAAAGAAAGCGAATTAGGAGGTGCTATGAAAATTGTAGTGGATGCAGACGCATGCCCAGTGAAGGGAATTATTGAACGAATCGCAAAGATCCATCAAATCGAAGTTATCATGTTTATTGATACTAGTCATGAACTATACTCAGACTATAGTAAAGTAATTACCGTGAGTAAAGCACCCGATGCAGTTGATTTTGCACTTCTAAATCAAACCAATCCTAACGATATCGTAATTACACAGGATTATGGAGTGGCAGCAATGGCACTTGGTAAGAAAGCAAAAGCATTGCATCCAAGCGGAAAGATATTTACCAACGATAACATTAATCAAATGCTATTTGAACGTCATATCGCAAAAGAGCAACGTCGTCATGGGAAGCAAAACTCCCGATGCAAATATAATAAAAAACGGACTGCCCAAGATGACATCCGTTTTGAATCTTCTTTAAATGATTTGTTAAAGTCTTTTCCAAACTGACCGCAGGAATGGTTCCCCACAACCTTCCTGCTAATCAGTGCTTCACGTTTCCTATGTAGCACTACAAGTGCTAACAAATCTTATCCTTCTAGAAAATAACTCCTCCTCGAAATGTTGAATATAACGTTGCCAAATATCGTAATTTGGATGCTTGGGATACTTCGCTGAAAACTGAGCCAACATATCGAGGCAGCGTTCGATATAAGCATTACCAACCTTAGATATTACTACATAATCCCCATTGAGTGTCTGCCACCGTGAATAGTCCTGCACTTCTTCTTGTAGTGCATCATTTGTAAAAATCTTAATATACATCAAAAAATCACCACCCAATAGCCTATTATATGCAGCTACTGGGTGGATCATGTTAAATTCTTTCTCTTGAATATAAAATTAGGTAATTTTGCACAACTTAAAATGCAATTAATCAATTCATTTCACTATAATGCTTGATAGATTTATACGTTAATTTCAGCCTTTAACCCAAGTAACTCTTTATTCTCTTCAAGGATAGGTCGAAGTACTAACTCAATAAATTCTTCGGTTTGCTCTTTGGCTCTTCCGGTATAGCGTGATGGTTCCATTACCTTTTTCAAGTCCTCTAAGGTCATATTAAAGGCAGGATCTGCTGCAATTAATTCTAAGAGGTTATTCTCTAATCCAAGCTCTTTTACATTACGACCAGCTTCCATGCTAAGAGTACGGATCTTTTCATGGAGTTCTTGACGGTCGCCACCAGCTTTCACAGCATCCATCATAATGTTTTCAGTCGCCATAAATGGAAGTTCTGACATTAGGCGTTTTTCAATTACCTTTGGATAAACTACTAAGCCATCTACGACATTCATATATAAGTCAAGGATACCATCGATTGCAAGGAATGCTTCTGGTACACTAAGACGTTTATTTGCAGAGTCATCTAAGGTTCTTTCAAACCACTGTGTAGCCGATGTAATTGCTGGATTTAAGGCATCAACCATGACATAACGAGCCAGGGAGGCGATACGCTCACTTCTCATAGGATTTCTTTTATATGCCATTGCGGAGGAACCAATCTGATTTTTTTCAAATGGCTCTTCAATTTCTTTTAAATGCTGAAGTAAACGGATATCATTGCTAAATTTATGAGCACTTGCTGCAATTCCTGCAAGTACATTTAAAACTCTCGTATCTACCTTTCTGGAATATGTCTGACCAGAAACTGCAAAACAATCCTCAAATCCCATCTTCTTTGCAATCAGCGCATCTAACTTCTTTATCTTCTCATGATCACCATCAAATAATTCTAAAAAGCTTGCCTGAGTGCCTGTGGTTCCTTTTGAACCAAGTAATTTCATGCAAGATAAGGTATGCTCGAGATCTTCTAAATCAAGTACCAATTCCTGTAACCATAGAGTTGCTCTTTTACCTACAGTTGTTGGCTGTGCTGGTTGAAAATGGGTAAATGCAAGTGTTGGGAGATCACGATATTCCATAGCAAATTTCGATAGTTCTTCCATAACACAAACTAGCTTCTTCTTAACCAGTTTTAAACCTTCTGTCATAACAATAATATCCGTATTATCACCAACATAACAGGAAGTAGCTCCAAGGTGAATGATTCCTTTTGCAGTTGGGCATTGAACACCATACGCATATACGTGTGACATTACGTCATGGCGAACCAAACGTTCTCTTTCTTTCGCCACCTCATAATTAATGTCGTCTTGATGCGCTTTTAATTCTTCTACTTGTTCTTTGGTCACTGGTAAACCAAGCTCATGCTCAGCTTCTGCTAATGCAATCCAAAGTTTTCTCCAAGTACGAAATTTCATGTCTGGTGAAAAGATGTATTGCATCTCCTTGCTTGCATATCGTTCTGACAACGGACTTACATAGTTATCTTGACTCATTGTAAACCAACCTTTCCTATCTCTTGTTTTCATTTATTATTCATACTATAGTTCCTACAACAGACTGTTCTAAGGTAATGCTTTTAGTGTAGTACTTTTTTTAGTTCTACAATTGTTTTAGGTAATGCTTTTGTTTTCATTTGTTACCATTAAAACACAAGCAGACTCTTTAAGCATCGTATTCTCCACGGATATCTTCCGTCGGAGGATCGATAGGATAACGCCCAGTAAAACATGCATCACAATATCCTAAATCACCCTCAATTAATTCACTAAGGCGATTCACAGACAGATATCCTAAAGAATCGGCACCAATAATCTTACAAATCTGTTCTACGGTATTATTATGTGCAATTAATTGATCATCCGATGGTACATCGGTACCAAAATAACATGGATATAAAAATGGCGGAGAGCTTATTCTAACATGAACTTCCTTTGCTCCTGCTGCTTTTAACATACCGACAATCCTTGCACAAGTAGTACCTCTAACAATTGAATCATCTATCATGACTACTCTTTTCCCTTTTACTGCTTCTTGTAGCACATTTAATTTAATTCTAACGCTGGACTCACGAATCGCTTGCTTAGGCTTAATAAAGGTTCGTCCGACATAACTATTCTTCACAAATGCCATGCCATATGGAATCCCTGTCTCCATAGCAAATCCCATCGCCGCTGCGTTTCCTGAATCCGGAACACCAACTACCAAATCTGCCTCCGCAGGATGCTCCTGAGCTAAGATACGTCCTGCCATAATTCTACTGTTATAAACACTAACTTGATCAATCTTACTATCTGGTCTTGCAAAATAAATATATTCAAAGATACACTTTGCCTTCTTTGTTTGGCACATAGAGGTATCTGATAATATTCCTTCTTTCGTAATGGTTACAATCTCACCTGGTAAAACATCCCGAATAAATGTTGCATTCACAGCATCAAGAGCACAACTTTCACTCGCAAGAATATACGTATTTTCTCTTTTTCCAATACAAAGAGGTCGAAAACCAAACGGATCTCTTGCCCCTATTAACTTACGTGGGCTCATAACAATCAAGGAATAGGAACCTTTTATCTTCAGCATTGCATTCTTCACAGCACCTTCTACATTTGCTGTCTTTAATCGCTCTCTTGCAATATGATATGCAATAACTTCAGAATCAATCGTTGTTTGAAAAATTGCTCCGGTATATTCTAATTCTTTTCTTAACTCAGGCGCATTCACAATATTCCCATTATGAGCAAGTGCAAGAGTACCTTTTACATAGTTTAATACAAGCGGCTGAGTATTTGCAATATTACTTGCTCCCGCAGTAGAATACCGAACATGCCCCACACCAATATCCCCGCGAAGTGACTCTAAACCTTCTGGCGTAAAAACTTCATTCACCAGTCCCATTCCCTTCATCGAGGAAACTCTACCCTTAGGTCCTAGTGTATCACTAACCGCAATACCACAGCTCTCCTGTCCACGATGTTGTAATGCGAAAAGGCCGTAATAAATCGAACCTGCTACGTCTCCACCATCCAAATCATAGACGCCAAAAACACCGCATTCTTCATGGATTTCCTCTGAGATCAATTCATTGATTCTTTCTGCCATCGCCTTTTCCTTTCTAATGCTAAACTGCTTTCATTGCTGTGAAAATGAGTAACAAAAGGGGATGTCGCATGTTTTTGCGTCAACCCCTTTTACATCATTGTAAAATATTATTCAATTCCAAGTCTTTTAAATACTTCCTGATAAGCGTCCTCAACATTACCAAGGTCTCTACGGAAACGATCCTTATCTAATTTCTCACGGGTCTTAATGTCCCATAAGCGGCAAGTATCTGGAGAAATCTCATCGGCAAGAATGATCTGATCATGATATCTACCAAATTCAATCTTAAAATCAATTAGCTCTATACCAATGCTTTCAAAATACTTTATCATTACTTCATTTACTTTATATGCATACTTAGAAATCGTATCAATCTCTTCCTGAGTAGCAAGACCAAGTGCTCTTGCATAAGATGAATTAATCATTGGATCTCCAAGTGCATCGTCTTTATATGAAAATTCCAAGGTAGGACATAATAACTTCTTGCCTTCTTCCATTCCTAACTTCTTCGCAAAACTTCCTGCGGATACATTACGAATAATAACTTCAAGTGGAACAATCTGAACTTTCTTTACGGCGGTCTCTCTATCACTTAACTCTTCAATATAATGAGTTGGCACGCCTTCTTTTTCTAACTGCTTCATTATGTAGTTAGACATTCTGTTATTAATCACGCCTTTTCCTACAATAGTTCCTCTCTTCTCACCGTTGAATGCGGTTGCATCATCTTTGTAATCTACGATCAATACATCCTCAACGTCGGTTTTGTACACTTTCTTGGCTTTACCTTCATAAAGTTGTTCTAACTTTGTCATGTTAATTATCCTCCTTGTGCAAACACCTTACCCTGCGTTTTAAGCAACCACTTTTTCGCTGTTGCAATTTTAATTATATCGTAGCAACAAAATAAGGCAAGGGCTTTTTCTTACTTTAAGGCTCTAGCGTAAAATTTCGGTTAAATGTACAAAAAGACAGTAGTTTTTTTGATAGTTTCTGTATAATAATTATTGCTTTTTTTCTAGTAAAATCAATGCTTATAAGCGTTATTAATGTCATTTATCATCGGTATTAATAGACTGATTTTTTGACTTTATCTTAGACGTCGATTTTCATATTTTGCCATCATTTGAAGTTTGTTTTTGACGATATCAACACGCTCTTCAATCGTACCTTCAAAAACTGGCAAATCGAGGGCAATTTCGATATTTCCCATCGTACGCTCATCGATATTTTTTCTTATACTATATAAAATTTCAAGTTTCTCCTCGCAATCTTTGGCATCAAGAAATGACATAAGATCAAGATTTGCTTCCGGATGCACTTCATACTTTGAAGAATTATCTGTTGTTCCTGATGGTTCTTTCTTAACTTTATCTATCAAACACTCATTCTTAGCTAACTGTTCCGTTGATAAGTCCTTATTTTGAGTGTCAAACTTTGCCTTCGCCATGCTATTTGAATCTGCATTCTTATTCTGTACGGCTTCCCTATTAAGATCCTCTCTTAACTTATGGGTAAATCGATATTGCCTCGTCACATTCGGATATTTTTCATGATCCACCTCACTAAGAAACATAGAAAGAGGTCTAGCATATGTCTTAAAATCACCATAAAGAGCTTGATAAATCACAAGCTCTTCTCCTGTTTCGGAGTGCTTTGCAACAGTAATGATCTGATATAGCATGCCCTTAAAATGTTGATATAGTTGCCCTGGTTGCGGTATATTTCGATCCAAAATGATTCATCCTCCCTTTTATTAATCCACCTAAAAATCCTTATCTTTATCGCTTATCTACCTATTTCCTAGCAGACAGATAATACTCTGCATATTCTTTTGTAATAAGTCTTGCATTTACCATCTGTTTGATATACAGATGAAATTCATCATTACTTATCTTAGCTTCTGTGAGCTTCTGTAGTAACTTTTTGATTCTTCCTTTAAATTCAGAAACCGTAATAACGCCATCCCTTAACATGATACTAAGCAAGTATGCTGCCTCAAAATATGGATTATGCATTTCGGGATCAGCGAATCTTCCCTCATAACTTAAATCAAGTTTTAACATATCCATTACGGTTCTAACAGAAGTGTTGGTTACTTTGATGTCTGGTGCCAGAACATATAAATTCTTTCGATATCCCTTTCTCCCATCTTTTGAATCCTCGTAAAGAGTTGGTAGATAGGAGGAAAAAACAATATGAAGAAACGATGGCTTTTGAAACCCCTCATAGTCAAGTAGTGGATTTGCTACCGCTCCCTTCTCATAGGTTATTTTTGAAACCTTTGACAAAGGAATCGTTACCTTTCTCGTCTCTTCTTCAAATAATAAGAGATTTAAATATCCTTGATCCGCCCAAATATAAGCAGGACATTGTCTGATTTTTTCACTTTGACACAGATCAATCATAATTGGTTTATGATCTTTGTTTACCTTATATTTTATGAAGATTCCTTTTACAGTCTCTTCATCATATTTTTCATAGATGTTTTCTTCTATGGATTCTTCCTCTTTTTGCTCTGTTGATGGGTTATCACTTAGCGCAAGTTCTGCGCGAGTTTTTTTCATGATTTGCTTCCCGGTTTTTTGAAACGAAAGTGAAGTAATAAAAAGAAACGCAACAAGAAAGCAAAATATCGCACTCATCCCCCATAACGGCGATTTTTTTGCTATCGTAAATCCGATACTAATGCTACCGAATACTAATAAGAATATAGTCGCAAGAATATAACTCTTTGTCTTTTTATTACCGTACCGTAATCCGTTCCAAATTTTATTCATTCGAAGCTCCATCCCATAAAATAATATTTTCTGACCGAAGCGATTCTTTCACCGATATAACTCGTTGATTCTCTGAACCTCGGAAACGAAGATTGATATTTTTCTTTTCTTCGATAAATTTTCCATCCACTAATACATCCAGATAAGATATTAACTCTTTGGTTTCCTGATGCTCCATGGCCATCTTACCTAATATATCGACATCAAACAGATATCCACTATAGCACCAGATATTCTTCGCAGGATATGCTTCCTTTACTCTACGTAATAGTGGCAGTAGCCCAAGCTGATTCTTAAATTCCAACGGCTCTCCACCAAGTAAAGATAATCCAGCGATATAATCCGGCTTTAATAAAGTAAGGATATGTTCGATAGTCTCTTCCGTGAATGGCTCGCCATAATGAAAATCCCAAGCAACTTCATTAAAACAACCTTTGCAGTGATGGGTACAACCACTTACAAACAAAGATACTCTTACTCCAGGACCATTAGCCACATCAAATGGCTTAATTGTTGCATAATTCATGATGTCACCTACCCCAAATTTTATTTCAGATTTACAGTGCTATCAATGCACTCTCTTTATAATAAGTATTAAAATCATATTGTGCTTACATTTAAGTTCATATTGTACTTGCAATTAAAATCGTATTGTACTTACCGATTATGGTGCAAAAGACTCACCTTTTTTGTATTATGATATAGGAAACGTCCCCAACATACTAAAGTAGTTGGCGACGTTTCCATGTTAATCCTATTCTATCATACTTTTTTCAATACTGCACTTTAAATATGCAGAACTCTTGCATTAATCTCTTTTGTTTTTCCTTTATTCCAGAAATTTTCACCTAAATATCCACAGGTTCTACGGGTTACATTCATCTTTGCATGGTCTTTGTTTCCGCAATTTGGACACTCCCATTCAAAGTCTTCATTAATTTTAATCTCTCCGTCAAAACCGCAGATATGACAATAATCAGATTTCGTATTAAATTCCGCATATTGAATATTATCATAGATAAATTTCACTATTTCTTCTAACGCTTCTAGGTTGTGGCGCATATTTGGTATTTCAACATAAGAAATTGCACCGCCGCTAGAGATGACCTGGAATTGGCTCTCAAAATTGAATTTGCTAAATGCATCAATATTTTCACGTACATCCACATGATAGGAATTTGTATAATAACCTTTGTCGGTAATGTCCTTGATCTCCCCAAAACGCTCTTTGTCAATTCTTGCAAAGCGATAGCAAAGAGATTCCGCAGGTGTTCCATATAATCCAAATCCGATTCCAGTTTCTCTCTTCCAAGTTTCAGTAGCTTCACGAAGGCGATTCATAACACGAAGAGCAAATTCGGTTCCTTCCTTCTGTGTATGGCTAACCCCTTTCATAAGCTTTGTCACTTCATACAAACCAATGTATCCGAGAGAAATCGTAGAATAACCATTGTGTAATAACTTATCGATGGTCTCTCCCTTTTTCAGTCTTGCTATTGCGCCGTATTGCCAATGGATAGGGCTAACATCAGATATTGTTCCTTCAAGGGCTCTATGTCTACACATAAGTGCTTCAAAACAAAGTGCTAGACGCTCCTCTAAAAGTTGCCAGAAACTTTCCTCATCCCCATCTGCAATAATACCAATTTGAGGAAGATTTAAGCTGACAACACCTTGATTAAAGCGACCTTCAAATTTATAATCCCCATTTTCATCCTTCCATGGAGATAGAAAACTACGACATCCCATACAAGAAAATACATTACCCTCGTAGTTCTCACGCATTTTCTTAGCAGAAATATAGTCTGGGTAAAGACGTTTTGCAGAACACTGAACTGCCAACTTTGTAATATAGTCGTATTTACCACCCTTTAGGCAGTTATGTTCATCCAGTACGTAGATCAACTTTGGAAATGCTGGAGTAATGTAAACTCCCTTCTCATTCTTAATTCCTTCCAAACGCTGACGAAGGATTTCTTCTATAATCATTGCGTTTTCTTCGATGTACTCATCATCCTTATCAAGATTTAAGAATAGGGTAACAAACGGAGACTGACCATTTGTTGTCATCAAAGTATTTATTTGATACTGAATTGTCTGAACTCCGGAGCGAAGTTCATCTTGTACTCTTTCCTGTACAAATTTCTTAATTACTTCTTCGCTAGCTTCTCCATTAAATAAAGATTCATAGCGTTTTCTATATTTATTCATACTGTAACGAAGATACTTTCCAAGATGGCGAATGTCAACAGATTGTCCACCATATTGGCTACTTGCAACAGCAGAAATAATCTGAGTCATAACGGTACATGCAACCTGAAAGCTCTTCGGGCTTTCAATTAATTTTGCATTCATTACGGTACCATTTTCAAGCATATCCTTAATATTAATCAAACAACAGTTAAATATGGACTGAAGGAAATAATCTGCATCATGAAAATGTAGGATTCCTTCCTCATGAGCTTTTGAAATCTTTTCTGGTAATAATAATCGTTTTGTTAAGTCCTTAGACACCTCACCTGCAATTAAGTCACGTTGTGTAGATGCAATGACAGCATTTTTATTTGAGTTTTCCTCCATAACATCCTGGTTACTATGTCTGATTAAACTCATAATTGACTCATCTGTTGTATTGGCTTTTCTAACTAATTCTCTGCGATAACGATAGATAATGTAGGTTTTGGCTAATGCGAACTTACGCTCTGCCATTAACTTTTGCTCAATGATGTCTTGAATTTCCTCTACATACATCGTATCTTTCTTTAGATTCTCGATGCCTGCAATAATTGCTTCAATTTTAGCCTCAGTAACTTGCTCTCTATGTTCTACCTCATCGTTTGCCTTACGAATCGCAACTAATATTTTATTTCTGTCATAATCCGTTACCCTACCATCACGCTTAATTACCTTCATATAACCTATCCTTTCTTGATTCCAAATTTTTTTCATTGGTATATCCCCAAAATGATGCCCCTTACTTTCCCAATCAGGGCGTAAGAGGCGATTATAATTAAATTATGCTTGTTTCCATGAATAGCCAAAGAAATTGTTAACTTTGACCATATAATTATTATAGCATAGTCAAAAGGATAAGTCTACTACATATTGTTTCTTTTTCACTTTTCAATTACTAGATATAGTGGTTTTAAATTTTCAATCTATTCTGAATTATTCATAGGATGCAGATAGTTTTCTGTTTTTAAGTGACCTAAGTCCTATTAAGATAGCCTCATTTTAAAGTCTTCATAGCCAAATTGTTTGACAATTACGACCCCTTCTTTTTCTGTATAAGCAATAATCGACGGAAGATTTATTCCATTAAAGGTATTATTTTTCACCATACTATAATGAGACATATCACAGAAAACTAAAATATCCCCCTCTTTTAATGGCTCATCAAAAGAGTACTCTCCCACTATATCACCCGCCAGACAGGTAGGTCCTCCAAGGAGATAAGTAAAGGTCTTTTCCCCTGCCTTACCTGCTCCAATAATTTCAGGTCGATAAGGCATCTCTAGAACATCCGGCATATGACAAGCTGCAGAGGTATCTAAGATAGCACATTCGCCATTAGCACCACAAACATCTAATACCTTCGCTACCAAATATCCCGTATTTAAACCAATAGCTTCTCCTGGTTCTAAATAAACTTCCACCCCGTAGGTCTCTTTGATATGAAGAATAGCAGAAATTAATCCTTCCATATCATAATCTACTCTTGTGATATGATGCCCGCCACCAAAATTTAGCCACTTCATTTTTTTTAGTAGGAAGCCAAACTTTTCTTCTATCACCTTTAAGGTACGAACTAACACATCTGAATTTTGCTCACACATGGTGTGAAAATGTAATCCTTCTAACCCTTCCAAGTCCTCTTCTTTTATATTATCTAAGATAGTCCCTAGTCTTGAACCCTTTGCACATGGATTATATAATTCTACTTCAATTTCTGAATACTGAGGATTTATTCTCAGACCACAACTTATTTTTTTCTCTGAACTTTGTATTATTTCCTTATACTTAAGCCATTGTTTTGGCGTATTGAATACCATATGATCACAAAGGGAGATGATTTCTTCTATCTCAGATTCTTGATAAGCTGGATTAAAAATATGTACTTCTCCGCCCATCTCTTCATTTCCAAGTTTTGCTTCAAATAAGGAACTCGCTGTAGTACCTGCTAAGTAAGATCCTATTAATGGATAATAATAAAACATAGAAAATGCCTTCTGAGCCAATAAAATCTTGCAGCCAGTTCGGTCCATAACACTCTTTAATAAGGATAAATTTCGTTTTAATAACCGTTCTTCAATAACATACGAGGGGGTTGGTATTTGAGTAAAGTCAATCTGTTTCATAGGTTCTCCTTTTCATACTCAATTATAGTAGAAGATTCTTATTGTATAGAATCTAAGGAAATAGTTTTCATGACACACATTTGAAAGATTCCTTCTTATAGTAATACAAAACAACTGATGTCTAAAAAAGCTGCTGCAAAAGTAATACGATTTTGCAACAGCTCTACTGCCTTTAATCTACCAATACAGGATTAAAATTTTCTTTCCATGGAAGTCCGAAACGAGTTAACTCCTCCATAAACGGATCTGGATTAAATTCTTCTACATTGAATACACCTGGTTTCTTCCACTTTCCTGTAAGAACCATCGCTGCACCAATCATCGCAGGAACCCCAGTCGTATAAGAAATTGCCTGGGATCCCACCTCTTTGTAGCATTCCTGATGGTCACATACATTATATACATAATAAGTAACTTCTTTCCCATTCTTTACGCCCTTATAAATACAACCTATATTGGTTTTACCAACCGTACGAGGTCCTAGCGTTGCTGGATCAGGTAATACTGCTTTTAAGAATTGAAGCGGCACAATTTGTTTGCCTTCAAACTCGATTGGCTCAATCGAAGTCATACCTACATTCTCAAGACATTTTAGATGTCTTAAATAACTCTCTCCGAATGTCATAAAGAAACGGATACGCTTAATTCCCTTGATATTAATTGCCAATGATTCTAATTCTTCATGATGTAGTAGATACATATCTTTTTGTCCTACTTCTGCAAAATTATAAACTTTCTTGATTTCCATTGGCTCTGTTTCTATAAAGTCACCATTCTCCCAATAGCTACCCTTTGCAGAAACCTCACGAATATTGATCTCAGGATTAAAGTTCGTAGCAAATGGATAACCATGATCACCCCCATTACAGTCTAGGATATCGATCTCATGAATTTCGTCAAAATAGTGCTTCATTGCATAAGCAGAGAAAACTCCCGTTACACCTGGATCAAATCCACATCCAAGAACCGCTGTGATTCCCGCTTTTTCAAAACGATCACGATACTCCCACTGCCACTTATACTCAAATTTTGCGGTATCTAGTGGTTCGTAATTTGCGGTATCTAGATAATCTGTCTTTGTCTCAAGACACGCATCCATAATTGTTAAATCCTGATATGGTAGTGCAACATTAATCACAATATCCGGTTTGTATTCCTTAATTAATGCGACAAGCTCAGGTACATTATCTGCATCTACCTGTGCAGTAGTAATCTTCGTTTTGCCACCATCTAACTTCTCTTTTAGGGCATCAGATTTTGATTTTGTTCTGCTGGCAATACAGATCTCTGTAAACACATCAGAATTTTGACAACACTTGTGTACAACTACACTTGCAACGCCTCCGGCGCCAATTATTAATGCTCTACTCATTATGCTTCTCCTTCAGTTCTGTTATATAAACGTAAAATCCCTTTTATTTTCTTATACTTTTATAGTTAATTCACTTATACTTTATTCCCTTATATCTTAATAACTTATACTTTATTTCCTTATATCTTAATAACTTATACCTTATTTCCTAATCTTAAGATAGTTACTACGTTTTTTATGAAAGTGAACTGCTATTCCAACTTTTCACAAACTTTGCTTTTCTTTATTTATAAGATTCACCCGTTATTTTGCTAGCATAAGCATCAGCTCTCGAAGAAGTTTACACGCTAACGCTGTGGAAGCACCACTTTGGTCATAGATTGGTGAAAGCTCATTCATGTCTGCTGCTACCACCTGTAATCTTGAAACCTTACGTAAGGCTTCAAATAATTGTAGGAAGGTAACTCCACCAGCCTCTGGTGTTCCCGTTCCTGGAAATACGGAAGGGTCAAGTACATCTAAGTCAACCGTAAGATAAACTGGTACTTTCTTTTTTTCCAATTCATCCACTACCAAATCCAAGGTGTGAAAATCGAATTTACAGGTAGTAACGTGTTCATTACTAAATAAAAACTCTTCCTTATCACCACTTCGGATTCCGAACTGATAAATCTTTTTATCCCCTACCAACTCATGACATCTTCTCATCACTGTTGCATGAGATAGTTTTGCCCCAAGGTAATCTTCTCTTAAATCCGCATGTGCATCAAAATGTAGGATATGCACATCCTTATACTGCTTTACAACCGCACGCATAGTTCCTAACGTAACCAGATGTTCTCCGCCAATCATAAGTGGGAACTTTCCATCTTTCAGTACTTTAGCAGTATATTCTTCGATCATCGCAAGCGGCCTTACTGGGTCACCAAATGGAAGTTCTAAATCTCCTCCATCAAAGATTTGGTAATCCGTTAAATCTTTCTCCTGATATGGGCTAAAGGTTTCAATTCCATAGCTTTCATTTCGAATTGCAGCACTTGCAAATCTAGTACCAGGTCGGTAAGAAGTAGTTCCATCGTAGGGAGCTCCAAACAATACCATCCTACTCTCTTCATAGCAAGCATCACAGCCTAAAAAGGTATGTATATTTTTATTCATTGCTGCTTAACAACTCCTTTACGTAATTTGGTAGATAAAAACACCCTTTGTGTAAGTCAGTATTATAATATCTAACCGGTAGCTTCAGATCGTTCCATTTCTTTTCGTTTAAGTCCTTAATTGGATCGTATTTCTTTGAAGCAAATCCAAATAGCCAATGTCCCGACGGATAAGATGGAATATGGCATTGATATACAGTACTTAATGTAAAAACAGAAGTAATGTGACGGTGTGCCTTTTGCACACTTCCGGAATGCTCATTATAAAATGGGCTTTCATGTTGATTAATTAAGATGCCATCACTATGAAGTGCCTTATAACAATTTCCGTAGAATTCTCTTGTAAATAACCCTTCTGCAGGTCCGAAGGGATCCGCACAATCTACGATAATCAAATCGTATTCATCTTGTTTTCCACGTACAAATCGAAGTCCCTCTTCAAAATGCATCGACACTCTTTTATCCTGCAACTTACAAGCGGTAAATGGCATATATTCTGTACAAACCTGTACAATTTCTTTATCAACTTCCACCATGTCAATATGTTCAATCGTTTCGTATTTTGTAAGTTCTCTTATGGTTCCTCCATCTCCTGCTCCAATCACAAGGACATTGCGGACATTCGGATGAACTGCCATAGGAACATGAGTTATCATTTCATGATAGATAAACTCATCTTTTTCGGTTATCATTAATTCCCCATCTAATACAAGTACGCGTCCATACTCGTAAGTTTCAATGATATCGATTCGCTGAAACTCACTTTTCACACTAATTAGCTGTTTTCTCATCTTCATCGAAAAGCGAACGTCTTTTGTGTGTTGATCTGTATACCAAAGTTCCATTACTCTACCTCGACAATATTGATATTTTCAATCTTCATGTCCTGAGTACCAGTCATGAAGCAACCTTTTTCCTTCGCATATGCGATGTAATGCAAGATATCTTCTGTGATGCGTTCTCCTGGCGCTAGAATTGGTATCCCTGGTGGATAACACATTACAAATTCTCCACAAATCTTTCCTTTGCTTTGATTAATAGGCATGGAACGTTTTTTACTATAAAAAGCTTCCTGAGGTCCCATCACAATTTGAGGATTAATATATTCATGATCAAACATTCCTGCCTTATCCTTCTCGTGAAGTCTCTTTATCTCTGAAAGAGCGGAAATCAGACGCTCAATCTCAAGATTTCGGTCTCCAGAAGAGATAATCGCCAGGATATTCCCAATATCACCAAACTCAATCTGTATCCCATAGTCATCTCTTAAAAGATCATATACTTCAATCCCTGCTAGTCCAATATTTCGTGTATGTATCGATAGCTTTGTTGTATCAAACGCATATACCGTATCCCCATTAACTAGTTCTTCACCGAAAGCGTAATAGCCTCCAAGTTTATTTATTTCCTCTCGTGCATAAGTAGCAAAATCTATCGTTTTATCAAACATACTCTTACCGTTTAAACTAAGATTCTTTCTTGCAATATCAAGCGAAGAAAGAAGTAGGTAAGATGCACTTGTTGTCTGTGTTAAATTAATTACCTGACGCACATAGTCAGCATTCACCGAATTTCTTGTTAGTAAAATAGAGCTCTGAGTTAAGGAACCTCCTGTTTTATGCATGCTTACCGCAGACATATCTGCTCCCGCTTCCATGGCGGAAACTGGTAGAGCCTCATGGAAATAAAAATGTGTTCCGTGAGCTTCATCTACAAGCACAAGCATGCCATATTTGTGAGCAATTTTAACAATCTCCCTTAGATTCGAGCAAATTCCATAGTACGTTGGATTATTTACAAGAACTGCCTTTGCATCCGGATTTTCTAGGATTGCCCGTTCCACATTCTCCACTGACATACCAAGGGGAATTCCAAGCTCTTTATTTGTACCCGGGTTGATGTATACTGGTATAGCCCCACACACTACTAAGGCATTAATTGCGCTTCGATGTACATTTCTTGGCATTATAACTTTATCTCCGTTTTTACACACAGCCATAATCATAGCTTGTACCGCCTGCGTAGTACCATTCACTATAAAAAATGCATCATCAGCTCCAAACGCCTCTGCAGTTAGTTGCTGAGCCTCTTTTATGACAGAAACCGGATGACAGAGATTGTCTAATGGCTTCATGGAATTCATATCAAGACTTAATGTTGTGTCTCCTAAAAAATGTTTTAATTCTTTATTTCCACGGCCACCTTTATGACCTGGCACATCAAAGTGAGCCAAACGATTCAGCCTTTGTTCCTCTAAGGCTCTGTGGATAGGGGTATCCTCCTGAGTCAATACCTTCATACTTCTCATACTTCCTTCCTTTTGTCATAACAAGAAGTTCCATGAAACTACATCAAAACTTTTCCATGTTTCCCCATGCGTCGATTTAGTATACACGATGAAAAATATTTTTGCAAGAGTAATATTAAACTACTTTCTTAGTATTACTGTTACTTTTGCCTGCATTTTTTTTACTTTTCAAAAAAGTAGAGGTTTTACTAACCACTAAATTTACTATTACTATACCTAAATTTCCTTTAAAAATCAGCTCTTTTTCTAGTTTGGAATAAATATCTAGTTCGTTTTAAAAAATACTCAAAAAAAAATTTTTTATTTTTTCAAATTCATAAAAGCAGCCAAAATAGATCCCTAAAATCCCCATATTCTAAAATACTTCACTTTGTTAAGAGCTTACTAAGTAATTAATTGTAGCTAACATCATCTTAAGGAAGAGCATACTTCTTAACTATCTAAAATATTTCATAACTCCATTTTATTATTTTAGTAATGTATAGATATGCATTTTGATTGTATAATATATCATTCAATTCATAAATTCTATTAATTTAATTATTTATTTCGATGTACAATATTTCAAAAAAGATAGACATTCGAATCTTCCTATAATAAAATACTACTGTCAAGGTGTATTAAATTGAGTGTTCCTATGCTCACTCATATGTTGATTTATTCAACCATTCTGTGATATTGACTATCTATCTTTTCTGGTTTCTTGCAGAACTTTGTTATTCCTAAGTATACTTGAATTACATTCAATGTAAAAATTTTTGTTGGCTTTTAACCTTTTTAAATCATAATTAAAATACTTGTATGGGGTACTTGAACTGCATATATATCAACAGGAGATTAATAAAGATATGAAAAATTTACAAAAGAATTACATAGCAAAAGATATTATTTCAAAACAACTGGAGAGATTTAGTTTTCACCCTTATACTTTTACTCACTATATTCAATCTCATCCAACAAAACTAAGAAATGAGGCTTTGGTACATTTTAAGATGCTCATCTTACTACATGGTGCATTTGATATCATTAGCAATAGAAAACAATATCATGTATCAATCCCTGGTACAATTATTATCATAGAACCACTTTTATTATTCGATTTATCCTTTCGTGAAAACAGTGGGGTAGAGTTTTATTATATCGATTTTGACATAACTTCAAATTCAGATATAGGCGAGATGACGTCTATATTAAGACCACAACCAATTAATATTCTTGATGATATGAATCATGAACTTATACTCTCTCTCTTTGCAGAAATAGACAAAAAAATTATCCACAAGAGTGCCGGAAATTATTATATGGTCAAATCATTGCTAGAATATATAATAGCCATGGTTTGGAGAACATATGTCAATCAACTACCTAATTTTCATTTTTTTGATTTAGAAAAAACCCCACAAGAGAAAATCGTACTAGGGTGTGTTAACTTCTTAAACCGTAATATGAATCGATATGTATCCGTGAATGAGTTATGCCGAGTCATTAATGTATCACAAAGCTATTTGTATCAATGTTTTATGTCTACACTAAATTGTTCTACAAAAGACTTTTTAACCAGCTATAAGTTGCGTCGTATTGCTTATGATTTAGTACAAAACCAACTATCCATAGAGGAACTAGCACGAAAATATGGATTTACTTCAATCTATTCCTTTAGTACTACTTTTAAAAAATACTTTGGGATTTCTCCTCTAAAATATCGTAAAGAATGGCTCTTAAAAGATCAAGTGAAAGACTATGAAAATAATTCATAATCATAATAGTACAAATTTATGGATTTTCTACCATTTATAAAAAGAGATATTGCATAGTTATGCAATATCTCTTTTACTTATTCTACACGGATCAGATGGATTAGCATGGATTTATAATCTCCCCAGAGACCAGTAATATCAATACCAGCCTGCATATAAGCTTCTCCAGACTGAGTTAAATTCATCTCTTCCCAACTGTACATTGCATCTGGATCAAGTCCTTTTAAATAAATCCTATAGGATTGGAAATTAGGTCGAGCTAAGACCTGTACGTAGGTTACAAGAGCTTCTGACTTATCTTTTGCTACTATCATATAACAGTCTCTACATGGATCATCAAGAACAGATGAAATTCTATAATAGTCTCCAGTACGAATGAGATCATTGTGCTTATGATATAGCGCAACCTGTTTTGGTATCATCTCTTGGTCTTCCTTTGATATTTTCGTTACATCCAGTTCATAACCAAAGGTACCAGCCAGAGCAACATGCCCTCTTGTCTCAAATGGTGTGATACGACCAACTGTGTGATTTGGACAATCGCTTACATGAGCACCTATACAAGAAATTGGATATATCATTGCAGTTCCTCTTTGAATCTTTAGTCTCTCTACTGCATCCGTATCATCGGAACACCATATTTGAGGACTATAATATAACATTCCAGGGTCAAATCTTGCGCCTCCACCAGAACAATTTTCAAGTAATAAATGTGGAAATTCAGTGATTAGTTTCTCTTGAACTTCATATACACCAAGGACATAACGATGGCTTAGCTCTCCTTGATTCTTTGCTTCTAAGGCATAACTTCCGAGGTCACAAAGTGGACGATTCATATCCCACTTTACATACTCAATATTGGCGCTATGTAATATCTTACTTATCCTCTGATAAATATAGTCACGAACTTCTTTTCTAGAGTAATCAAGTACAAATTGCTGTCTGCACTGACTTGGTTCTCTGCCTGGAATCTGAATTGCCCAGTCGGGATGCTTCCGATAAAGTTCAGAATCTGGTGAAATCATCTCAGGTTCAAACCAGATACCAAATTTCATACCAAGCTTATTCACCTCATTTACCAAGTATTCTAAACCACCTGGTAACTTTTCTTCATTCACAACCCAATCACCAAGCGCACAATCATCATTGTTTCTCTTGCCAAACCAGCCATCATCCATAACTAGCATCTCAATCCCTAACTTAGAAGCATTTCTTGCAATATCAAGTAACTTCTCCGTTGTAAAATTAAAGTAGGTAGCTTCCCAGTTATTAATTAATATTGGCCTCTTCTTATCTTTGTACTCTCCACGAATTAAGTGGTTTCGATAAAGATCATGAAATGTTCTTGTCATCGTACCGATGCCTTGCGAAGAGTACACCATAACCGCTTCTGGAGTAGTAAATTCTTCCTTTTCTTTTAATTCCCACTCAAATTCAACAGGATTAATTCCCATCTGAATCCTGATCAAATCAAATTGACTCCGCTCCGCTACTGCTGTAAAGTTTCCAGAATAAACAAAATTAACTCCATAAGCCTCACCTAACTCCTCCGTTGTATGTTCTGAAACAATAGCTATGAAAGGATGTTCCTGATGACCAGACTCACCACGAATACTAGATACACCTTGTATCCCATGTCCGATTTTTCGCCGCTCAATCTGTCTCTCTCTCGCCCAGGAACCATGCAACGTTATCATCTCATATCCCTTATCAGGCAAATCAAAGGATAAGGATAAGGCCTTCGTTAACATAATGGAGTCTTTTGACTGATTTCTTATTTTAACATTTCTTGTAATTGCATCAATATGTTCAAATACAGTATAGGAGAGTATAACCTCTAGATTTAAATGCTGATCTACGCATAAAAGTTCGAGTGTAGTACACTCCTCCTTATTCCCAAAAGTTGCAGGTAAACCTGACAATTTAGGTTTTCCAGCGTAAATTTGATGACTCTTATATGTAATACCAACCGCACGATGTCCTGAAACCGTTTTAACCTCAAAAGCAGACTGTCTAAAATCTCCGATTCCATGGGTTGGATATTCCTGTGGATATGCATCCATAAAAGAAACACGTTCTCTATTCCTACGGGATGGAAGTGGTCCCATAAGTTGTTGTTTCCAGAAACTTAAATTCGTATCTCTCAACCTCTTACCGTAGTATACATGCCCAATAAATCTCTCCTCATCTATTAGGCCAATCATATAAGTCGTATTCGGAGTATCAAGTTTAAAAATATGCTCCTGCTCATGATATATAATCCCCATATTCTCCTCCTGAAAATATATGTACAAAGAAAGCCTAAGAATTAGGCTTTCTAATGCCATCAAAGCTACAGTTTTTTGATATATTATTCTTTTACTTAGAAGTAGAAGGCATTATTGCCTCCGTACAATACTGCATTATTGCCTTTCTGGTTACAATTCCAATAAAACGGTCATCATCATCTAATACAGGGACAAAATTTTGGTTCATTACCAGATTAACTAATTCCTCTACTCTTTTGTCTGCCCTTACTGCAAAATGGTTTTTTCTACGAACAATTTGTTTTATCTTCACCTTACTAAAAGTATCAGGATCCTCATCTCCGTGTTCCAGTACGTACCATAAAAGATCCCCTTCTGTTACTGTTCCAATATATCTTCCATTCTTATCTATCATTGGTATTGCAGAATAACCGCGCTGCTTTAACGTCTCAAGCGCCTGTTTTACCGTAAATGTATCATAGATATACGCCACCTCAATTTTCGGGGTTAAGAAGAATAGTATATTCATCGTATGGCTTCCTCCTGCTTGTCTTACATCAAGATGATTATAGCACTTATCCGCACAACAGTAAAGGAAACTATCCTGATTAAATTCTAAAAAAAAAGGAAAATCTAAGTGCTGATAATGCTATTATGGTAATTCTTTTTGCTTTATAAAAAACGTTTTTTGGACATAAAAAAGCGGGAGAAAATCGTATGGTTTAAGATTGCTATAAGTCTTTTAAACCTTAGATTTGTCCCGCTTTGATAAATTAGATATTAGTTCCATAGTTGTAAAGCATTTAACATCCTTATGTATCTATATTCTTTTTACTAATTTGTAATATTGTTCTGCAACTATTCTTCCAATAATAGTTAACGCTAGGATGACATATACTGTTAAGTTAAAAGCTAATTGCTGATCAGCATAACCACTCTTTACATTAAAGAACGGATCAATAATTTTTAAAATCAACATTATTGATGCTAAACCAATTAAAATTGTGCTGAACGCTCTTCTACAGCTCTCACCGTGTTTCCACTCAAACTTCATCTTTAATCCTGTTAAGAAACTGGATATAGATAATATTAAACCAACTAAGTAGATTACTAATGGAATTGCCGCCATTATCACGAATGAGCCACCATCTGCTGTATCTTTAAAAATTTTATAGAGTAATTTCCAGGAGTTCCATAAGTAATATTGCGTATGACTTTCTAGTACACCTGCTTCATGATATAAATCAAAATAAGCTAATTTGTACAGCATTATAACGGGAATAACTAATGATAATACTAATAGCACATTATACATAACATTCAATGTTTTCATATTTGGTGCTTTTTTGTCAAGACTTTCGTTATTCCATTCATCATCTTTGTTCTTTTTTGACATTGCAATTCCTCCAATCGCCTTACCATATAATGTAAACGCTTACATATATATTATACATAATATTCATTTGTATTACAACATATTTATTGCATATTTTACATATTAATTTACAGTCTTTTCTATATTATTAAACCTATTGTACTATTATTCTTGATTTTATATTATTTTTTTGTGCACATCCATAATTTTAGTATATTTAAATTTAAATAGTAATAATCCATTTTTATTTATACTTTTATTTATACTCAATAAAAACAAATGCAATTAGTAACCTAAAAAATAACAATAAAAAGGTATATTTTATCATCTTTTCCTATTATAAAAGGACAAGCTTAATATTCTAAGTAATTGCTCTATGCAAAGAATGTTAAACTTGTCCTTATTGACTTATTATCCTTGTTAGCTTTCTTAATCCTAGTTAGTTTCTTAATCCTTGTTAGCTATTAATACTCATTATAGTTTCCTATTACTATTAAGCATTATGACTCATTTTTCATTGAAATACTATGATTTCATATTTTGTTGCATGGCTGCCTGCATTTTCTTAATCTTATCCTGTAATAAATTATATGCAATCTTTGTATCAGTTACATTTAATACTGTCTCCTCCATTGGACACATACCATCTCCAGTACGATTAACAATATACGGCACTAAGTTTTGATACTCAAATTCAATGTTATATTTTTGCAAACATTCAGTGGCATGCTCACTGATAACCTCTGCATGGAGATAAGAAATACCTCCCTCAATTAATAGCATTGCTGCAGCCTTACCTATTACTTTATCAGCAACGTAGGCACCACTTAGTAACTCTTTGTTTTCGCTAAGAAGCTCCATAATTGGTGCTATCCCTCTTTTTTCTGAAGTAGACCATTCTCCATCCTTATACAAAACGAAGGAATAGCCTCCTTCCTTTAACTTTTCTGTCACTCTATTTTTCTGATCCATGAAATAAACCACTCTTTCTACCTTGATAAACAATTGGAGGTATTAGTACTAATTGAATAAGAATCCCTGGTATTCCTTGAATAGTAGCATTTACTGCTGCAATTGGCCCCATCATCTGAAGATGTAACAACTTAGTTGCTACAAGCAAACATAATGCATATACTCCTCTTCCTGCTATCATAGCAATCACTAAGGATAAATAAATCCTAACAATAGAATTCTTTAACTTTAAGTTGCGATAACATAGCCCCGCTATAAGTCCATAAATCGCTAATTCAATCACCATAAATGGCAATCTCTGCAGTGGCGGCATTCCTGTTAATAAGGAACTAAGTGCAGGAGTGATACCTCCTACAAGTACTCCCCACCATGGTCCCATAAAAAAACCACATAGTAACACTGAGATATGCATCGGTAATAATACACTTCCGGTATTTCCTATTGGGATAAAATGAAATGCTTGGGGTATTACTACACCCAAGATTAAAAATACTGCACTATACACTATTTGTTTCGTTTTTGTCATATCTATTGTACCTCAAAGCATGTCGCCACTTTTTTCATGACATCACTAATTGGTATCGCTTGTGGACATACTTTTTCACACTTTTTACAACTTCTACAAGAGTCTGCTTTGTTTTCTATTTCTTCGTAGATTTCTTTCGCAGCATTCATCCCTTTTGCAACTGTTGCGTTATAGGCTTCAAATGTTTTTGGAATATCTAGTCCAAATGGACATGGCATACAATAAGCACACTTAGTACAAGATACCAATGCCATGGTATCATAAATACGCTTCGCGTTCACATACATCTCTTTTTGGTCATCGGTTAACATACCAATCTTTGATCTACTCGCATATTTAAGATTATCTTTGGTTTGCTCCATTGTGCTCATACCACTTAACAATAAGCTTACTTCTTTACGATCCCATAGAAAATCCAATGCCCATTCCACTGGTGTTTTTTCTTTACTTAAAACCTCTAATACATTTTGAGGAGGGTTTGCAAGCTTACCACCAAGTAAAGGTTCCATAATGATAACACCAAGCCCTTTGGAAGCAGCATATTCCATTCCTTCTAGCGTTGCTTGATTATGGATATCGATATAATTCATTTGGATTTGACAAAAATCCCAAGAATCATAGCAGTCTACTATGTTTATAAAAGTTTCTGCATTATCATGAAAAGAAAAACCTATGTAACGTATCTTTCCATCCGCCTTTGCTTGTTCCATCTTCTTAATTAGATCAAATTTCTGAATGACATTCTCAAACCGCTCTTTTCCAATTGCATGTAAAAGATAGAAATCAATCGTCTCCACTTGCAATTTACTTAATTGTTCCTCTAAGATACGATCAAAATCCTCTGGACATTTGATTGCCCATACTGGACACTTTGTAGCTAAATATGTTTTTTCTCGGTAGCCATCCTTTAACGCCTTACCTACTAATACTTCACTCATCCCTTGATGATAAGGGTAAGCAGTATCAACATAATTGACACCTTCATCAATTGCATGGCGTATCATTTTAATCGCTTCTTCTTCGTTAATTGTACCATCTTCTAATACTGGAAGTCTCATCGCACCAAAACCAAGTGCAGACACCTTTGCCCCAGTATTCCCCATACTTCTATATTCCATATGTTCCTCCAATCCTGCGCGTCACTTTTTACGCATTATAATCACCTTCTTTCGCTATCTTTTCATAAAAAGAGCCAAGCACTAAGACACAAAAGAAGGTTTTCTACTTCTTATTGTAAGTCTTAGAGTTGGCTCTAAGTCAAGTACTTTTTTTCATATCACCGTATTATATCGCTTTCATATCACTGGTTATGCAAAGTTAATTTCACATTAATAAAATTTCTTAAACTTTTAAGAGGTTCTCAATATTCAAAAGTCCCCATCCTTGTTTACTCTGGGGTTCTCCAAGACTTACACAGCTATCTCGTAGCTTAATTTTTACTTCCTTTGGCGTCAGATTCGGTCTAATTGATAATAGCAAAGCAATTGCTCCACTTACAATTGGAGTTGCCATACTAGTTCCACTTTTTTCAGTATAAAAATTACCATATCGCTCTCTGCCACCCTTCATATTAGCAGTAAAGCGATTTATATTTGAAGCACGAAACATATCCGTCCCATAAGACCTTGCAAGTGCACAACTCATAATATTACTCGCTGGTGCAACTATATCCGGTTTCTTAATACATTCAAAAGTTGGTCCTCTTCCGGAGTAATTTTTCGCACGATTTCCCATTAATTCAACTTCAATATTATCATCTGACGCACCTACGGTAATTATTTTCTTACTACTCCCAGGAACTGCAACACTGCCTAAATTCGGACCGCCATTTCCAGCAGCTGCTACCACTACAATTCCACTATTCCATACATTTTCAACTGCTTGAATTAAATTTCTTCCATCCTGACTAATTTCTTTGTTGCCCATACCAAAAGATAAATTGACAATACGGATACCAAGTTCCTCCTTATGCTTCACAATCCAGTCGAGTGCTATGAGTACATCTGATATATTTCCATCTCCTTTATAGTTCAAAGTTTTCAACATAATCAGATTACAGTTTGGTGCCACTCCCATATATTTACCACCAGAGGCATAACCGCTTCCTCCAATAATTCCTGCGACATGCGATCCATGGCCACAATCATCGTATAATCCATTCCTCTGATGAATAAAATCTTTAAAATAAATCTTACGATTACAATTTTTTAAAAAATCCGGATGCTGACATATCCCAGTATCTACTATTGCTACCCCTATCCCGGTTCCGTATATCCTATGATCATGAGCGTACCTTAGCCGGATGGTCCTGCTCGCTAGGTCCATTGCTGTCTCCATGCTATAAGGATTTTGATAAAGACTTCCTTATGTTTATTCTTTCATTCTCTATTATCTTATTCGTATTCTTTTAATCGGCTACTCCAATTGAAGAGTTCGTGATGATTATATTAGAAATAGAAAGGCTATCATCTATGAAGAGTTAGGCCAGCCTGCAATAATTTGTAACAAATAATTTATTAATACTTCCTACCTGTAGAATATAATTTATCACTTTATTACAATTATTTTCCTTTTCTTATACTTTCTCTGTTCAAAATGTTGACAACATGTTATTAATTTGTTATAATTCGTCTGTGTGATGTAATAATTCTGTAATATTTAACATCACAACTACCATCTATGTATAGTTCAGATGGCATACTTTGGAGGATTACAATGAAAAAAAGAGTCATTATGCAAGCAGCAACCTTGTTTATTGCACTATTTTTGTGGAATCAGGCTACAGCGGAAGCGAAAACTGAAGAAACAAGTTCATCAAGAATAAATAATGAAAGTACATTGTCCGGTGGCGGTATCGGTGGTATGTCAATGGCAATTGATAATTACTATGATGCCAGATTATCAGAATCCGGAATCTCAATAAATAATGCTACTACAACAATTCTAGTTGGAGGTGAACCACTCGCTCCAAGAGAATTTCCGCCAATTCAATTTCAAGGTATCGCAATTGCTAATGTAAATGACTATGTAAATATTCGTACCAAAGCTAATGCGGATTCAAGTCTTGCAGGCCGTCTTTCTCGTGGTTCTGCTGCAACTATCCTAGGAGTGGAAGGCGAATGGACAAAAATTGTATCCGGAAAAGTAGAAGGTTATATCAAGTCTGAGTACTTAGCAACTGGTGAAGATGCGGTAAGATTAGCTCAAAAAACTTATGTGCAATATGCTCAGGTTACTTGTACTACATTAAATGTACGTACGGAGCCTTCAGAAAGCAGCCCTCGCCTTGGACAAATTGCCAAAGGTGAGCAACTTGAAATTTTAGAAATCCTTGATGAGTGGGTTAAAGTCGACTATAACGAGTCTGATGCTTATGTTAATAAGAGCTATGTAGATTTTGTTTATAATTTCAAGTATGCAAAATCTATTGACGAAATAAAAACAGACATTAACTATATGGTTTGGCCATTACCATCAGATCATAATATCTATACGTATTATGGATATCGTAAAGCTCCAACTGCTGGTGCTAGTACTTATCACAAGGGTCTTGATATCGGTGGTGCTTATGGTTCTTCCATTGTATCCGTACTTTCTGGTCGTGTTGTAGGCGCTGGTTATAGTAGTAGTGCTGGCCGTTATGTTGAAGTTGATCATGGTAAGGGTGTTGTTACGAGATATTTACACTGTTCTAAGTTGTTAGTAAATGTTGGTGACTATGTAGACCAAGGACAAACAATTGCTTTGGTTGGTTCCACTGGAATTTCAACTGGACCACACTTACACTTTAGTTTATTAATCAATGGTAATAATGTAAATCCTTACCCTTATTTGAAATCTGTTCATTAATTGAAGTCTATGTTTCTCACGGAATTCTTCTTAAGAATAACAGTAGAAAAGCACTGAAATTTATCTATAGTAAGAATCAAGGGTGCCTAGCAAAAGCTAGACACCTTTATTTATTTATTTATTTATTTACGTTCTTGATACATATTTATCTACTTTCTCTATATGTAATCTTTTTCGCATTCTTTTGTTTGTCTTTATTCCTTCCTTACCTAGTATATGAATCTAATATAATTCTAAAGAATTATCGATATCTAAAAAAGCTCTTCTCCATCATTACCATTATGAAGTTAACTCTGATTAGTTATGACACTCTTAGAAAATCATACCTACAATTTAATTAGCTAGAATAATTAACAGCTTGTGAATTGAATAATTTATAGTATAAGCTATCTTGTTTCTCCATTAATTTCGCATGACTATCGTAATCTGATATTACACCACCATCAATAACTAAGATTTTATCACAGAATACACTGCTTGACATTCTATGTGAGATATAGAGTGCTGTCTTATCGCCAACCAGTTGATTGAAGTTCTCATAGATTTCAGCCTCAGCAAGCGGGTCAAGTGCACTTGTTGGTTCGTCAAGGATAATTAAGGATGCCTCCTTATAAAGGGCCCTCGCAATTGCAACCTTTTGACTCTCACCACCGGACATTTCAATCCCGTCTTCGTCATACGCCTTTCCAAATAGAGAATGGATTCCATTTGGTAATGATTCTACCTTTTCTTTTAGTCCAACCTTTTCTAATAATTCTGATGCCTTCTTTGTATCCTCTTGTGGCTCCTTACATGTAATGTTCTCTTCCATCGTAAAGGCAAATAAGCGATAATCCTGAAAAACAGCAGCCATACTCTTCATATAGCTTTTATGGTCATATTCAAAAATATCATGATCATTGATATAGATTTTTCCTTCCGTTGGACGATACAATCTACAAAGTAATTTGATTAATGTCGTTTTACCGGCTCCATTTAACCCAACAATTGATATCTTCTCACCTTTTTGAATCTCAAAGCTGATATCTTTTAGTACCTGTTTTTCACTACCTGGGTATTGAAAAGTGACATGTTCAAATCGGATAGAATCCACACTACTTTGAAATGGTAAATCTCCTCCAACTTTTTCTTCCTCCGGTAAATCCATAAACTCCATAAATGGTTGTAAGTATCCTAAGAATTGAGTTATTCTTATTACTTCTTCACCTAACGCCATAACAGAGGAGGTGAATTTTATTGCTGCAGTTACATACATTGTGAAGGAACCGATTCCAATCTTTTCACCAAACCAGTTTGTGATTACTCGTACACCCACGTAACCATATGCGATAGCAGCTTGTAAGTCATTAATAATCCTTAATAAACCTGCATATTTTCCTTGAGCTGTATAATACTTTGTAAACCATACGTTTATTTCATCGTTATATTGTCTAACACGTTTGGTTAACATTGGACTCATTCCATATAATCTAATATCCTTTTGCAATTTATCATTGTATGCTAACCCTACATAATAACCATACTTACGATTCACAGGGATAATCTCACTAAAGAAATTTTGCTGATACTTCATAAATTTCTTTTGTGCTACAAAGGTAATTATAATTGTGACAAGCAGAAATAGAACTAATGCTAAACTTAAAGAAAAGATTACTGCTAAAAGTCCAATTAACGTTACAATACTATTCAATAGATTGCCAACACTTATAATAAGATTCTCCATTGCTGATTGATTATTAGATGCAAAAACTGCTCTTTCTTTTAAATCCAAATAATAAGGATTTTCTAAGTAAGAGTATTCTACTTTCATAATCTTTTCTGACATTAGGTGATTCATCTTTTCTCTCATGAAGATTCCTTTTTCATCCATCACCCGTTTCATTGTCATGGTTAACCATGCAAAAAGTAAATTCGATAACACGATAATTCCACCAAAAAGCAATAATCGTTTCGACTGCCTTCCACCAAGCAATTCATCAATCAAAAACTTAGGTAAAACTACATTAATTAATACCTGCCCACTGGAAGCCAATGTATTAAGGAACAGTAATACGATGTACATAGGCGAGATTTTCCAAGATAGTTTAAAAAACATTTTAAAGCACTTCACTGAGTTCATCGTTCATAGCCGAGAAGTCTTCCTCTCGACGTTCCCTCCCTTCTGTATAGTACTTTCCTTGCACAGAAAACATTTGACTATAGGATCCGCCTAATTTCATCAACTCCTCATGATTACCGTATTCCTTTAAACCATCTTTGTCAAAAAGAGCGATTTTGTCACAGAATTTTGTGCTGGCAAGACGATGTGATATATAAACGGCTGTTTTACCTTTGACTAATTCACTAAAGTTCTCATAGATTTCAGCTTCGGCAAGGGCATCGAGCGCAGCGGTTGGCTCATCCATAATTACCATAGAGCTGTCTTTATAAAGAGCTCTCGCAATGGCAAGTTTTTGGCTTTGACCACCTGAAAACTCCGTTCCATCAGCCTCAATTATCTTTAACATCATCTGTTCTCTACCTTTTGGTAATTCATTGATTTTCTCTGTCAAACCTACTCGGTCAAGAGATTTGATAACACGAGTTTCATCTATCTCTTCGGAGGTACATGCTACATTTTCATTCACTGTAAATGCAAGTACATTAATATCTTGAAAAACAACAGCAAACATATTATATAATTCTTTTTTGTCAAATTGCTTGATTGGAATCTGATTAATTCGTATCTCTCCCTCAGTAACATCAAACAAGCCAATCATTAATTTCACTATGGTACTTTTTCCTGCTCCATTAATACCAACAATCGCTAGTCGTTCTCCTTTGTTAATCTTAAAGTTTAGGTCTTTAATTATGTATCGATCCGTATTCGGATACTTAAAGCTTACATTATCAAACTCGATTTCTAATGTATCATCCTTAATTGACTTGTGTTTACCACCTTTTGCACCTAAGTCACGGTCTAAAAAATTATAGAAATCGTAGACATAATGTGTTTCATTGATTACATAACTTATCTGCTCTGAGAAATTCTTTAGCATTGCAGATAAACTCACCACTGCCGCTAGGTACATTGAAAAATCAGCAATTGACATTCCATCCACTACTTTTTTAATTAAAATACCATAGGTCAGAGCGTCACTGAGTAGTAATGTAAATAATCCTAAGAAACCTAAAGCATACTCTCTGTTAAATATTTGCTTTTTGACAGCGATATAGCCATTGATTTCCTTATCATAATTGGATAAGATTCTGCCAGCTAAACCATAGAGCCTAATATCCTTTCCATAGGAAAAATCATGAGTCGTCTGGTAGTAATATCGTTTTTTTCGGTCAGCCTTTGCTAGTTGTTCCTTTCGCTTATATTCCTGTTTATGCACCTTCCTACTAATGTAAATCGTTACAAGAAGGTTTACTAGAAGGCCTAGTAAAATCAGTGGATTTATCATACCGATTAAAACTATAAGTACAATAATCGATATCATTACAGCCGGTATATCAAATAGTTTATGATAAACCCCCTCTACACCATTACTATTCGAACTTGTTGCTTCCATTGCTCGGTCATTTTTATCAAAGAACGTTGAGTCTTCCATGAATTGATAATCTGCACTTACTATCTTATCGAAAATTTCACCGATATAATCAATACGAAGCCTAGTAATTCTTGGATAAGCACAGTTAGATGTATAACTTTTAATAAATCCCACCATGGAAGCAAGGAGCAGATAGCCTACAATGATGATGATGACCGTCTTAACATCTGCTAAATCTCCTAAAACAAGCTCCCCTATTAATAATTTTGGCAATACTATTCCAAAAAACGGATAGATTGCTGCTGCAATTGTGTAAACAAATAACCATGCAAAAAGTGCCTTATTTTGTCGTTTCACATTTGCAAGCATCTTTCCAATTGTTTTAAAAATTGGATACTTTGACTCAGATTCCATTAGATCCTCCCCTTAATAATATTTATTTGTAAGATTTAAGATAGATTTACTTAAACCCTCCAATTTCTCTTGATTTAGCTCATAATATACTTTCTTAGACTTTGATGCATCCACTGTTAATAAGACATATCCCTCCGATAACAGTATATTAATATGGTGAGAAACAGTGGCAGGCGTTAGCTTTAGATTTTCTGCCATTTCCTGAATGTACATTCGTTTCATAGATAACATGTGAAGCATTTTTAATCTTGTTGTATCACTAATTGCTTTTAGATCTGCAACAAGCTGTGCATCATTAAATCTATTCTGATTACTCCTTTTTACTAGCTCGACCAAATAAATACCCACATGAAAATAATAAGTATCATCAACATATTCCATACCAAGTGCATTATATTGGCTGATACTAGGAATTAAAATAAATTTTTTACCACTCTCTATATGAATAAGGATAGATTCTTTTAATACTTCATCTAAATAATCCGGCTCCCTCATACGGACTAATTCTGCCTCAACGATATGCTTAACAATAGGATAGGATTTCTGTCCTAAGTCTTCTGCTATACGCTTTAATTTCATTAATTGATTCTTAATCACTTTACGGTCCATATACAAATTAATCAATCGCATTTTATATGTATCATCAAGGCTTTGACTATCTAAAAATAGAATTAATTCAGTAACATCTTTGACATATACTTTCTCATCCGATATTGTCTCTGAATACTGATCCTTATTTAGCATGTTAACAAATGCCAAATCTTCCACGGTGAATTCCCCAATGCCCTCATCTATTCTTAGCAGATTACGATAGTATAACAACAAAATAGAACCTTCCTCTATTTCTGTATCCGTCAATTTTAGTAAGGCTTTAAGCTTTGGAAATTCTTCTATTACAACACTAAACTGTTCTTTCACTTGATTACAAAAATCTTGAATAGGTTGAATATATTCTAGCATCTCTTCCTGGGTCATTCCAAACTTCTCATAGTTACTCAATATCTCAAATTTATTTTCTTTTGCAGTATAGCAATTGATTGCTTCTTCAAGATAGTCTGGTTTGGTAATTATGTCTTTTTCCAACATAGATAATATTCTCCTTCTATACTCAATAATACCTCAAACAGTAATCTCCTTACATTAATATTACTTTTATACCATATATTGTCATTTCATTTCAAGTATTATAAACAATTTTCTCCTAATATATTTCACATTATACAAACAAATTCTCTTCTTGTCAATTATATTAGATGCTTATCTAATATGTATTATATAAATCTATTATATGATGCATAGACTATTTAGAAACTTAATATAATTATCAATACTGATATTGAACTTATAAAATGTATCCCTAATAATACAGGTCAAATTATTAAAAGTAGAGTTTACACAAACTTTTTAACACAATCATTAACCCTAGGTTAATTTCTAAATCAAGAATCTAAGATAATAATAGGATAGAAAGAATGATATAAGTATGAGAGTGAAAACCTAAAAGAAAGATTTTCACTCTCATACTTTCGATTCTGTATATTAAAATTCTAGTGATTATTATTTGCTATATTTTGATGAGAAATATTCTTTTCCTGCATTTAGTCCTGTACCCCGGTATTCAAACAACTCCGAAATTGTAACCAACTGATAACCTTCTTTTGTTAGTTTTTGAATCACTTTTTCTGCTGCCGTTGCAGTAGTTGGGTAAACATCATGCATCAGTATAATAGCTCCATCTTTTGCACCTTTCATTGCTTCTTTAACTATCATATCAACATTTCTTGATTTCCAGTCTTCTGTATCTACTGACCATTCTATCATCGGATAATGAATTGCTGATCTTACGGTTTGATTCACAGCACCATAAGTCGGACGTACTAGTTTGGGCGTATATCCAGTACAACGTATAATAGCCTCTTGTGTTTTTGCTATTTCTCGTTTGATTTTCTCTACTGTAGATGTGGTTAATAAAGGGTGAGAATAAGAATGATTTCCTATTTCGCTACCTTCTTTAATCATACGATTTAATACTTTACTATGATTGTCAACCCGTTGTCCAAGGACAAAGAAGGTTGCTTTTCCTCCGTATTTCTTAAGAGCATCTAAAATTCTCACCGTATAAATATCATGTGGTCCGTCATCAAAGGTCAATGCAATCATTGGTTTATCTGGATCGATTTTACGACCTAATAATAGCTTCCCTTGCTCATCCAAGCATAAGTTCTTTGATATTGCGGTAATTGCTATCGACGTTGTAGGTGATAAGGACAACCCACTTAATAAATCATACTTAGGAAAGTATACGGTGATTTTATCTTGCGTTAAAGTAAATTGTAATCCATTTTGAACTGCATTCATGACCAAGTTTTGTATCATATCTTCATCTAAATATTTGCCGTAGATTTCCTTTGTTTTTAATTGGTGTATCACTTGATCATAAAAGTCTTGTTGGAAAGAGGTAGCAATAATATCCTCTAATCTAAGGTTTTTCCCTTCTTCTACTTGAAAACATAAAGTTTGAACAAAATCTCTTTTTTTCTCTTCCCATGGCATACCTTCTAAAATACGAAATTTGATACTGTAGATATTCGGATAGGAAGCATAGGTCTCATATTGAACCGCTAGTCTTGGGGTATAATCGAAGGCTATCTCGCCTTGCTCTTGTTTTAGCATCACCTCATTCTTAAAATCCGTTACAATGGAATTTACATATTCCATAATTTTTTGATCCACTACCTCATCCCCTATTTTAGGATAATAGACAGATATTTTGGTAATCCCATTAAATTCCTTGATCACTTGGGTATTTCCTATCTCCTGGTAAATAGAATCAGGTGAAATAACCTCATCATGATTTTTCCTATTATCTTTAGAACAAGAAATCATCGCAATAGATAGAAAAAAAAGAAGTAGCAATTGAAAATACTTCATTGTCCTACCATTTTGTTTATTCATATCAGTTCCCTTTCTGCCCTTTCATTGGACTGTGCTATCAGGGATAAGAAAGTGGCATCGCCGATAGGCTTCATTCTATATTTTTAATTCGAGATTTCCAAACTTTCTCTCTGATGAACCTTATGAATCTATGAAATACTATTAATAATTTAACTAATCATATTATTTGCAAATTTAAAAAAATTATTGTTTGAAAATATATTTCCATAGGATTATCTGCCTTTTCATAATTCAATTGCTTTCCCTAGTCACAAATGAAAAATTTGATGCAGGAAATTTTGGTATAAAAAAAAGGAATCACCTACTATATCAAATAGATGATCCCCAATTTAGCCGTTATTCTTTTCTTTTTCTCTCTTCAAGTGCATCTTTCAGTACAAGTTCTTTCACTTTCATTAATCTTATTTGCGTGCTCCTCTCATTTTCATCTAGTTTCATCATTATGTACTTTATTTTTTCCATCATATCCGGTATTAAAACATGCTCTAATGCATTGACCCGACGTCTTGTTTTTTCAATTTCCGCTGCCATCAACTGACAACCTTTCTCACATTCCGCAAGTCGTAGCATCTTAGGTAATACCACGGATAGTGAATGTACAGCATCATCTAAGTCACCTGATGTAAAGGCATATCCATAGGGATAAATATCGCTTAGATCAGAGGATTTCGTATGATATTCAAAGTTCGGTATCTCGACACTCATAACATTCTTAGTACTCGCCTCAAGATAAACCTCTTGTTTAGGAACCATCATCGCAGCATCTAGAAATTCCTCCTGCATCATAGCTCTAGCAAGAGCAAAGTTTTCATTCGCATGTAAGATTCCTTCTTCGACTTCTTTTCTTAACTGCATATTTTCTTTCACTAGAATTAAGAACTGACGCATTAATTCATCCCGTTTATCTTTTAATAATTTATGTCCTCTCCTAGCTGTTGAAAGCTTCTTTTTAAGTTTTGTTAACTCCATCCGGGTCGGATTAACATGAGTGCTTGCCATATCTTACACCCCCACTGTTTTACCATAATACTCATCAAGGTATTCATCTTTAATTCTCTTTAACTCAGTCCTTGGTAAGATAGATAATAGTTTCCACCCAAGATTCAATGTTTCTTCAATGTCTCTGTTATTATAATATCCTTGCGAGACATATTCTTTTTCAAAAGAATCGGCAAATTCCGCATATAGCTTATCAATGTCAGTCAGTGCTGCCTCACCAAGCACTACCATTAATTCCTTGGCTTCTTTTCCCCTTGCATATGCAGCAAATAATTGATTCATTGTATTGGCATGATCTTTTCTCGTCTTCCCCTCACCAATTCCCTTGTCCTTTAACCTCGATAGGGAGGGTAATACATCAATTGGCGGCATGATTCCCTGTCGATATAGTTCTCTGCTTAGGATAATCTGCCCCTCCGTAATATATCCGGTCAGGTCAGGTATTGGATGAGTTTTGTCGTCTTCTGGCATAGTAAGGATTGGGATCATTGTGATACTTCCATTCTTTCCCTTTTGTCTACCGGCTCTTTCATATAAAGATGCTAGGTCTGTATACATATATCCTGGATAGCCTCTACGACCAGGTACTTCTTTTCTTGCTGCAGAAACTTCTCGTAAGGAATCTGCATAGTTCGTGATATCTGTTAAAATAACAAGCACATGCATATCCTTTTCAAATGCTAGATATTCAGCAGCAGTAAGAGCCATTCTTGGTGTTGCAATTCGCTCAACCGCTGGATCATTTGCTAAATTTACAAACATTACCGTTCGATCAATCGCTCCTGATTCTTTGAAACTTTCAGTAAAGAAGTTTGCTTCTTCAAACGTAATTCCCATCGCTGCAAAAACAACCGCAAATGCTTCATTCGTTCCTCTTACCTTTGCTTGACGTGCTATTTGTGCAGCAAGTTCTGCATGCGGCAAGCCACTTGCCGAGAAAATAGGAAGCTTTTGACCACGAACCAGGGTGTTGAGACCATCGATTGCGGATACTCCCGTTTGAATAAATTCCTTCGGATAGTTTCTTGCGACTGGATTCATAGGAAGGCCATTGATATCCATTCTTTTCTCTGGCAAAATTTCTGGACCTCCATCCATTGGACGACCAAGTCCATCGAATACACGACTGAGCATATCCTCTGAAACTGCTAACTCCATACCGCGGCCAAGAAACCGCACCTTACTATCGGATAAATTAATCCCTGTTGAACTCTCAAATAATTGAACGAGAGCATTTTCACCGTCAATCTCAAGAACTTTACATCTTCTTCGTTCCCCACTTGTTAGTTCTATTTCACCAAGCTCATTGTAGGTAACCTGGGTAACACCCCTTACTAACATCAAAGGGCCTGCAACTTCTTGTATTGTTTTATACTCCTTTGGCATTAGGCATCCTCCCTTCCTACCAACTGCTCCGTTTGTTTTACTATCTGATTTTTTATTGCTTCATACCTTTGATCTAGTTGTTCCTCTTTTTCATATTTAAAACGACCAATTTGTTCCCTTACCGGTAATTTTACTAAGGCATCAATGAATGCTCCCTTTTTAAGAGCAGCAAACGAAGCATCATAAAAATACAGCACTAGCTCCATCATTCGATATTGCTTCTTTAATGTTGTATAAGTGTCTACCTCGTGGTACGCATCTTGATGAAGAAAATCTTCTCTGATCGACCTAGCAGCTTCTAACTTTAATCGATCCTCTGAGGACAGTGCATCCATACCAACTAACTTTACTATTTCCTCTAGTTCAGATTCATCGTGTAACAATTTTACTATCTTTAAACGAAGTGACGTCCAATTTTCATTGACTTCGTTATTAAACCAATTCCCCATCTTATCTGCATATAATGAATAGCTTGTTAGCCAGTTAATCGCAGGGAAATGTCTACGATAGGCGAGGTTTGCATCAAGTCCCCAAAAGACCTTCACGATACGCAGCGTTGCCTGAGAAACCGGTTCTGAAATATCACCACCAGGTGGTGATACTGCTCCTATCACGGATAAAGCTCCTTCCCTGTTGCTAGAACCAAGAGAGATGACACGACCCGCGCGTTCGTAAAATTGTGCTAAACGGCTTCCAAGATAGGCTGGATACCCCTCCTCTCCAGGCATTTCTTCAAGACGTCCGCTCATCTCTCTTAATGCTTCTGCCCACCGAGAAGTAGAATCCGCCATTAATGCAACAGAATATCCCATATCCCGATAATACTCTGCTATTGAAATCCCAACATAGATCGATGCTTCTCTCGCAGCAACTGGCATATCCGAAGTGTTAGCAATTAGTACCGTACGCTCCATTAACGAATATCCTGTCTTTGGATCTTTTAATTCTGGAAACTCATTTAAAACATCTGTCATTTCATTTCCACGTTCTCCACAACCGATGTATACTACGATATCAGCTTCCGCCCACTTTGCTAATTGATGCTGTACAACGGTTTTACCACTTCCAAAGGGTCCTGGAACTGCTGCAACACCACCTTTGGCAATAGGAAATAAAGTATCAATCACTCGCTGTCCAGTTACAAGTGGCATCTGAGGTGCGAGTTTTTCTTTAAATGGTCTGCCAATTCTTACGGGCCACTTCTGTAACATTGATACGGATACTTCTTCCTCATTCTCCGTTCTTATAACAGCTATGGTTTCTTCAATCGTATGTTCCCCTTCAAAAATCTTTGTAATGATACCATGAACTCCATTTGGTACTAATACTTTATGTACTACAATTGGTGACTCCATTGTTGTTCCAAGAATATCACCAGCGCAAACTTCCAATCCAACATAAGCGATTGGTTCAAAGTTCCACTTACGTTCTCTGCTTAACGAAGGTACCTCGATTCCTCTTTCTAGATTATTCCCTGTTCTCTCCATTATCTCATTTAATGGACGTTGAATTCCATCAAAAATAGAGCCGATTAATCCAGGTCCTAATTCTACACAGAGTGGGTAACCAGTTGATTCCACTGGCTCTCCAGGTCCTAAACCAGACGTTTCTTCATATACTTGTATGGATGCTTCCTCACCATGCATCTCAATAATCTCACCAATTAATCTTTGACTGCTAACACGAACCACGTCAAACATATTGGCATCACGCATTCCCTTCGCTATGACTAAGGGACCAGCAACCTTTTTGATTACACCTTTACTCATTTATTTTCACACCTGCCTCTTCCTAATATACAAACTTTCCATCCATATGATTTTTCACATTTCTTCTCTAAATATGATATCCGATCCAACTGCTTGTTCTACCATTTTCTTAATTCTGGTTACCCCATTCTTCGTATTTCCAGCGATACCAGGAATAGGGAGGATGACAGGAAGTGCAATATTCTTATGGCTATCCAAAAGACTTGAAAGTTTGGACGCATAATATTCCGTAATATAAATGATGGCATAGTCTTCTTTCAAAAGTTCCTTCAGTACCCTTTTTGCCTCTTCTTCCTCCTCTACTGGAAAAACTGTAAGTCCTAAAGCTCCAAAACCATAGGTGCTATCTCTATCTCCTAAGACTGCTACTCTATACATATAATGTTCTCATCCTTTCCCTGATGAGCTGTTCCGGCAATGAATTTCTCTTTCCGGAGAGTATCAGCTTTACCATCTTAATCTCAGTTTCACGTGCCAGATAATAAGCGACCACTGGAGCAACTGTATAGGATAAATGCTTCACTCCTTTTAACATCTGCATAATCTCATTATCACACCAGAGCTCAAATGCCGCATACGATAGTTTTAATGACCTTGCTCCTTCTGTATACACTGTTTTTTGAAGATAAGAGATTAACTCCTCTTCTCCCTTTTTTGCTGCTGTAATCAACTCTCGCTTTGAAAGCGTTTCACACGGAACTAAAGCTATCTCATAAAATTCCTGACTCTTCTTTGCCTTACAGGCGCGATACGCGATTGTCATATTGGCAAAGGCAAGCTTTTTTTCCGTATAATTTAAAAGTAATTCAACCTTACTTTCCTTCCCTGCACGAGAAAGTGCAGTAAGACAAGCAGCGTCTAGAAAGACATCACATAATTGTCCATCTCCTGTATGTAACAAATCCTCATATGCTTTTTTTACACAATCTGCTAACATGGGAGGGAGTATCTCAAACTTTCCTTCACGAATGCTCTTTAATACTTCTTGAAAAGGCAGGCTTCCTCGTTCTAAAAATGCTTGTTCTTCCACTCTTCCTTTACTCTCTGCATAAATTAACTTTATTGCTACCTTCGCATTATGAAAATCATATGGAATCTGAAACACTCGTAATACCGTCTCATCTTTTACAAGTTCTGTGAACAATTGATATGCCTTTTGATACTCTGCTTCCATGATATCTTCTGCTTCTTTCTCAGTAGATAGTTTTCCAAATCCTCTCTCTTTTAATAAACGAAGACATTCCTCATAATCTTTACAAGCTAATAGTTGCTCTAATGAAGAAACGCTTAACAAGGAAAGCTCTTTTACTCTAATACGTGCGACCGCATAATAATACATCGTATCTGCCATGTATAATCACTCCATTTCCTGCAAGAATGCTTTTCCTCGTTAATTTATCTCTCCCTCTGCTGCAAATAAAAGAGATGCAATGGGTTCGAGTAATTGATCACGTTTTTCTTCAAATAAAGCTTCTATCGATAGATTATGAGTAATATATCCTTGCTCTAATAAAAAACCTCCGGTTATATTCACCGGCTCCTTCGCTATTGTTAACTTACTTTCCGTTCTTTGTTCATTCCTGCTTTTCAAAGCCTCTATGAATTCGTCCGGTAAGCGTTTTAAATCCCTTTGGTTAAAGCATAAGACTCCGTCATGCCCTAAATCAAGCGTAGCCAGCAATTTTAGGATTAACTCGAAATATTCTTCTTCAGGTAACAAAAGAATACTCTCCTTCGCCTGAAGAATAACCTCCAAAATCAGCTTTTGTTTTGCTTCTAAAATTCTATTTTTCTTAGCTACTAATGCTGTAGAATCTGCCTGCTTTTTGCTGTTTTGAAGTAAATCCTCTCTTGCTTTCTCTCCTTCTAATCGAAGTTTAGCTTCTTCTTTTCTTGCTTCCTCATTGATTTCTTCTACTTTCTTTTCTGCAGCTTTTAGCCTTTCTATAGAAGTTATTGCTGCCTCATCTTCAATCTTCTTAATGATCGATTCTAATCCAGTCATAAGCCCTCCTGCCTACTCTTTACAGGGTCAAGGAGCTTACACCACTCACTGCTAAAAGAGAAATTAGTAAAGCTAGAATAGCATAAGTTTCTACCATTGCTGGTAAAATCATCGCTTTACCAAACTCTTCCGGCTTTTTCGCAACCACACCGATACTGGCAACAGATGCCTTAGCCTGTGCAATCGCAGAGACTAAACCAACGATCGCGATTGGAAGACATGCACACAAAAAAAGAGCACCCTTTTGCCATGATAAATCACTGTCTCCACCTAATACACCGACCTTCGTCATCGTAAGGAAGGCAATCAGTAGGCCATAGATTCCTTGAGTACCTGGAAGCAATTGAAGAACTAGAATTTTTCCAAATTTTGATGAATCTTCTGTTAATACGCCTGCCGCTGCTTCTCCAGCCTTACCAACTCCAATCGCAGAACCGATTCCCGCCATAAGTGCTGCAAGTGCTGCTCCCAATAAAGCTAAAATAACACCTAGATTATCTACCTTATCAATTCCATTCATCACTAAAAAGTTCATATTATCTCTCTCCTTTATCCAATTTATAATACTTTGTTCTCATGGTAAATGGACGAAACTCACGTCCTCCGCCATTATAAAACTTTCCAAAAAACTCTACATATTGCAAACGATTCGTATGCACATAAGCGCCAAGAGCATTGATACCAATGTTGATTGCATGACCAACAAGGAAGATCAGAATAAATGCAATAACTCCAATAATTCCTCCACCCACCATGGATGCCATTTTATTAATAACCGTACAAATGACACCAGAAGCCAAACCAAGAGCTAATAGACGAGAATAAGATAAGACATCGCTTAAATAGCCTGTAATACCATAAAAACCATATAAGCCCTTTAGTAATCGCTTCACTGGATTTCTCGATTCTCTCCCAGCTGTCAATATAATACCAATCGAAGAGACTAACACTATGACTAGTGCAATATCCCCCACTTGCTTACTAAACTGAAAGTTAAGTCCAAAGGTCTTCGTAAATACATCCACCGATAGCAATAAAACAATGGAAGCAGTCAGTACGATATACCACAGAATCACATCATAAAGAACCGACTTATAATCTTTTTGTTTTATGCATTGATATAATTTCATAGCTAATCCAGTATAAATATGTACAACTCCAAACAGCATTGAAAATACAAGCATTTTCATTGGTTCATTCACAGGGAAAAACCATAAGGGAGGAATAGAAATCCTACTCCCAAAAAAGGTTTCTGAGACAACATCGACCATATCTCCAAAATAACTGCCAAACATTACTCCCCAAAACATAGTCGAGACTCCACAATATAAAAACATCTTAAGTGAGTTTTTTAAAGAATTCTCCATATTTTTATACTTTAAGAGAGCAAAAGTACAGCCTAATACCATAATTGCCCCATAAGCCGCATCCGCTAACATTAATCCAAAGAGAACGTAGTAAAAAAAGGACATTACCGTTGTAGGATCTATTTCTCCTTTTCCTGGCAAGCTATATGCTTTCACTGTTCCCTCAAGTGGTTTTGAGAATGCTGGATTTTTTAGTAAGATAGGAACCTCTTCCTCCTCGCTTGGATCCATAATCTCTATCGCAACATCACATTTTTCTTGTAAGCTCTTTACTGTTTTGGCTATTTCAGCTTTTGGAATGTATCCGCTTACAACGAATACTTTTTCTGTCTCAATAAGATGTTTCATGACCTCACACTGTTCTAAACGAACTTGTGCATCATCGAACAGAAACTGAAACTCCTCTTGATACTGCTCATATTCTTTGATTAGATCAATGTATTCTGAAATCTTATCTTCTGAAATTAAGATTTCTTCCTCTAATTTTTCTTTTTCTTTCCGAGGCGGTAGTTTGCTATTGGAAATTTTTTGAGAAAAAGAGGCGTCTCTTAAAATAGAATGAACTTCTACTGCTTGTTGCTTTAGGCAAATTACCATGATATAGGTCATTAGTTTACTTGAACTTATTACCTCTACCAATATGTTTTTCTCTGTGGCTGAAGAACTTGAAAAAAGATTTTCTATGTTTGATTTCTCCCATGCATTTGGTAAAGTACCAAAAAAAACAGCCGTACAGTTCGTTTCTGTACAGCTAAAAGGTATCGTAAGAGTAATCCACGGTACGAGTGCCTCAAGCTGTGCCTTTCGTTTCCTGTTTTCTTGGACTTCTTCCGTAATTAATCTTGCAAGCTGCGTTATTCGTAACGCACGCTCTTTTATATGGTTGTATTCTATTTCGTAAGCTTCGTACTTTTCCGTTGTGAGTGCTTTCCTTCCTGTAAGCGAAGAAACCTTTGTCTTTTTACTACCGTAGGTATCAATCACTTGCAGAGCTTCTTTCGCTATTTGCATATCCTCTGCCACAAGGTTTTCGGCCTCTGGTTGTTTATGAAAATCAAACATACTGTCTTCCGTACCGACATCGGTAACTTCCATCACGCCACATCGCTGAAGTGCTGTAAGCAGTTTTTTTCGGTTTCTCTTCAGTGCACACAATTGAATTCTCTGCATATTAAGCACTGACACTATGTAACACTTCCTTTACAATATAATCGATTGTTTTCTTTTTGTTTTCCTTGCTTTTCCTAGTAAAATACTCAATTTCCCTCTCTGCCTCCATCAAGGCATTCTCTAATTGAAGTTTTTGATATTCCCTTGCTTCTAATAGAGCGCTCTTGATAAGTTCCTCTTCCCCTTTCCTAACCCCAGTTAGATGCGTTTTTACTTCTTCATTTGCATGTTCTAACATCTTGCTTCCTCTTGCTACCGCTACATTTTCTTTCTCTTTTGCTAACTCTTCAACCTCACGCACCCGATGTAACATCTCGCCTGCCATTTCACACCTCCTTTGTTACATTATGTAATATTATGGATATCTTATAGAGTTCATTATAATCTATCTTAGTCCCACCTTCAATCCTGTAGCACCTGTATTGGTGTTAAGAAGCTGTTAAAAAAACTCTTGAAAACCGAATGGGTTATTCGGTTTCCAAGAGTTCTTTCTTACAGTCTACAAGATATACTTATACCTTATTTTATTTATCACTTTATAAAAGAAAAAATCTGCTTTATGATTTCTCTTACACTTTGAAACAATGTTATAATCTTCTTATTGCGCTATGGCATCTGTCTTTGATTGTTCCCCTTCGGTAACTTCTACAATAATTTCATTTGGTAAACATATTATCATTTCATTTTTATTGTGAATCGCTGTGTGATTTACGCAAACTTGATCGGGACATCCTGCGCTTTCCATTTTTGCATATCCATCCTCTATTTTTAATACGTTGTCACCAAGTCTGCCAGGTATTACTATGGTTTGATTTTTATATAGGGAGTACGTACCAAAGGTTTCTCCTTCCATACTTACTACAACCTGACCATACTCACCAACTTCACCTGACATCCACCAATATGCTAAAAAGCTTGCACCAACAATCGCTAATAATACCAATAGTAAAATAATATCCTTTTTCTTCACGCTCGTATCCTCTCAATTAAAGTATATTTGCTAATTTAGCACAAAGTAACATTTCCCATAAGTACAGAAAACTAGCACTATAAACTTTTCTTATTCATAACTAGGATAAAGGACAACCTACTGAAAAGTCAACACTTGTTTCTCTGGAATATTATAGCAATTCGCTAAATACCTAACTTCTTAGGTGATTATCAATGTAAGCTATGGGATCGGAGCCTCTTGTCATAATATCCTACCATTGTTTCTTATCCTCTTATTTTTAATTCTCTATATCTGTGGTCTCGCTCTTTACGTCTGTTTTTGAATTTTTAACTGCTCTCTTCCACTTATCAAGCTTTTCATCCGTTAATAGAGTAAGGCATGCAATTGATACATAGGGATCGGAATATGCTCCGATTGTTTGATGCCAACCATCTTTTTCAAGCTGCCATCTGGTTACATGCTCTCCCCCAAATCCAGATAACACAGTAAAACGAATCGCTGACGTAGTCACAGTCCTAGGAAAGGCAATGGTCTTTGGTGAAAATGAGCTATTCCATTGTCCTTCACATAAAAACTCCCAGTTCTCTTCTTTTTGATACTCTACTCGGTACTCTTTTATATCTCCCTCATGTTCTCTGTGATTCTGGCGTGGGACATATAATATACCATAGAACGTATGTGCTTTGGGCATTTCTAATCTTATGTGAGCTGGATGACCTTTGACTAGCATAAAGTCCTCCGCATTACCATTGCATATTACCTGAATATCCTGTGTTTCATCCTCTTCTAGTATCGCTGATACCTCCAGCAATTCCATCGTATGATTTTCATGATAAATTACTTTCATATCTTCAAATAATATTCTTTCCTCCGGAGCAAACTCCTCACTCTCCATATAGCTAAGAATGCTTTTCAAGAGTGCATTAGCTACCAGTGAATTTTCTTTCTCTGATTCTAATGGAAAGTCCACCGTAGTCATAAGCAGACTTCCATTCCCAGCTTTTGCTTCGAAAAGGAGTGCCAGGGGATAGTTTCTATTCCAGTCATCTATCACACGAATGACAGGAGTAAGCTCTCCCCCAAAACGACTAAGATTGATTCCCCTGGTACCATCTAAGATTTCTTCCCACTGCCATTCGGCATAGGCTTCTGTTGGAAACTGACGAAACACCGGGTGGGCTAAATCACAGATAATGCCTAGCCCTCTTGCCCAAGTTGGACCCATCTGTGCATTCCAAAAGACAGGTTTGAATTTTAATTTCGGACAATCATAGCTTAGAGAATCTGCACATGGGTTAAATAAGACCTTTTTTCCCTCTTCTAATGCTTGATTAGCAGCATCCCAGTCCTTCGTATAGAATACCTGATTGGATTCTTTCAATTCCTTACGACAATTTTGATAACTCCATAATCTCCAGCTATTAACAAAACATTCTCCTTCCTGTGTCTCAATACAAACACTTAGCTCATAAACAGAGGCTTCTTTATTATTGGGAAGTGAAAGCTTTATTGTACCCGCCTCAATATTTTTTCCAATCGGAATATTAAGTTTATTTAAGATACTTTTCTTAATTAGTGCAGTCCCCTCCCTTAGTTCATAAAATACCGTAGCCTGATAAAGTTCTGCTTCTCCAAAATGGCTGATTTCAACAGAAGCTGTGACCGTCTCACCAGCTTCGTAAACGTATTTTGCAAGCCTTGCAAGCGGTACTGTCTTTGAACAAAATCTTCTCCATTCCATCGCATTGATATAGCCTTTCTCATCCCAGAAAGCATCCAGTACACCAACCAAAGCAGTCCCCTGACCAAGATAGTCATGTAAATCTAACAATTCAAATCCATACAAATGAGGAGTTCTTAGATTTGCTTCTATTTCTTCTTTATACATTAAGCTCTGTAATTTGCCAGAATGGTATTGAAACTCTTTGGAGTACTTTTCCACTCCATGTGCTTTTGCTGAGCCTTTAAATACTTCAAAATTACTTGGAGATAAGTATCCGGTAAACTTATCTATCATAGAAAAGTCAGGATAAGAGCACCATTGCCCAAGTTCATGACAGATAACCGGAAGTGTTACATCTTTAAGCGATTCCCTATAATCAGCACCTTTCCATCCACCTGAATTTCTTATCGTTCCCCCCGGTTCTAAACCAAAACCTGAGCGGTGGAAGTAAAGATAATCTGTTCCTGTCACCTGTTTCGGTTCGATCGGATATGGCCAGCCAGATTGAATCGTATACAATTTTCTGGAATCAATTGCTTTGCAATGAGCTACAAATTCAGTTAAAGGCTCTAGCCATTCGCCCTTTGGTTCATTGGTTGGAGATAACATCACAAAAGATGGATGATTTCCGAACGCACGAAGAATCCTATCCGCTTCCATTTTAGCGACCTTAAGCATCGGATCCCCTGGTTCAAAACTATTCCACATTCCACATTCCACTTGAAGATAAATTCCTTCCTCATCAGCTGCCACAAATGCTGCTTCTGGTGGGCAATAAGAATGAAAGCGCATAAAGTTTAGCCCCCATTCTTTTATTACTTTCATCACTTTCTGCCAAAATGTAAAACTGCAATCCGTATATCCGGTGATAGGATAATCTCCACCAAAATGTGTTCCCCTAAAATAGGTAGGACGATGATTTACAAGAAAAATCCCATCTTTCGATTTAGCCTGTATAAAACCAAATGTAATTTCTTTTGTCTCCGTACCAAAACTGCTCGTTAAAGAGATGCTTTCCTTTAAAAGATTCATAGAAAACTCATCCCAAAGCTTTGTGTCTTGATCATAGTTCTTTGTCAAAGTTATAAGAGTAACTCCTTCCTGACACATAACCGATAGATTATGATGCGTGGTAAGTGAAGCAGTTTGCGAATTTTTCTTGTCTTCTACTATCGCAATAGAGGAATTTATCGTTTCTTTTGTATGGTTTTCAATGGTTATTTCAAAAGTAGCTTTCTTTCGATCAATATCCGTAAACACTCTCACCTCATTGATAGAAACCGCTAAATGGCTATGTAATTCTATTCTTCCAACCATTCCGTTCCAGCCTGCACAAAGTGCATCTGAAACACCATGTCCATCCGGACGGTAAGGAAGCTGCATACTATTATCTAAGCATATGGTAAGCTTATAATCCTTCTTTTTTAAAAATCCGAGTGAAAATTCATGCGGAGTACATAAGCTAAAATCTTCTCCAACGTAGGTATCATCACACCAGATATGGCTTCTCCATCTGGTATTTTCAATAAATAAGGAATACCATTTTCCCTCCGTAATATCTTCTGCACTGATGATAGTCTGATACCACGCTTTTCCACGATAGATTTTCGGTGGCTGGCTTAAAAAAGGTATTCTTACCTTTCCTGCATTTTCATACTGATACTCTTCTCTTAGATACCATAAGGGATCACTTAATCCCTCCACCCATTCTGTATGACGGGATACCTCTTCCCCATAACCTTGCTCCTGCAATACACCGGGAATTCGAATGCTGTCCTTAAAATTCTCTCTTTCCCAATGATTTGTAACCCCTTCATTTTTGGGGTCTATTCTAAACTTCCATAGTCCTTTTAATGAAATCATAATTACTCTACTCCTTAAGTATAAAATCGGAGTGCCAAAATATATGCAAGTAATAGTTTCAGCACTCCTGTCTCTTCCTTTATTTTATCATAAGATAAAATATTTTAATAGATTCATACTCTTTTATAAGTTATTCCTTATTAGTTATTCCTTATGGTTAATCTTAACTGCTTCCAATTAAAATTCTTAATCCCATGAATTCGTCCAAAATTCTTCGCTTCTATCGTAATATCTTCAAAGGTAAAGTTCTCAAATGGTGCATCTTCAAATCCCTGGATATCGAATGCTTCCGATACTCCCTCATATTCCTTGCGATATTTTGCATTCACACCTTGAATCACAATATTTCTAGCATGGGGAATTCCTTCTTCCTCGGAAACCTTTCCAGTTAATAATCCCCAACTCTTTGGGATATCACCCTCATAATCCTTTGGGACTTCACAATAACTATACGCTGGGTTCCAGTTAAATTGAAAGCTAAATGGGTATGCAACATCCAACATCTCTAAGTTTTCTACCGTAACCTGTTCCAATATACCGCCCCTGGCTCTAGCAGATTTTAACCGAAAACCACATTGAGTACCATCAAATTCTATTCCACGAACAGTAATATTTCTCATACCACCTGAAGTCTCACTTCCAAGTGTAATTCCAGCACCTAGTAGCAGCTTACAATTTTGTATTATCACATCCTCGCAGATACGGTTAACTCGCAACCCATCTGCATCTCGACCTGACTTAATGCATATATTGTCATCATTACAAGAGATTGTACAGTTTTCCACCAAGACCTTCTTACAAGAATCAATATCGATGCCATCGGTACTCGGTCCTTGATTCTGATCAATAGTCAGATTACGTACGGTAACATTTTCACTATAGCAAAGATGTACATTCCAGAAACCAGAGCGAATACAGGAAAAATCCTCAAGGATAATGTCATAACTCTCGAATACTATGACATTTCTTGTTCGGGTACAATCATAATCCACAGCCCAGCGAAGCCCTTTTGCCTCATATTCTCTTCGCATGCCACCATGACGATCTGTGCCCCAGTACTTATTCCACCAGTACTCTCCTTGTCCATCGATCATTCCCTCTCCATAGATTCTGACATTGGACTCATGAAAAACATTTAGAATCCCTGCGGGCCATTCCATCTCAACTCCAGCAACCCTGGAAAATACAAATGGATATTCCTCTTCTCTAATTGTTCCTAGTAAAACAGCATCTTTTTCAAGATGAAAAGAGATGTTGCTTTTTAAGAATAGGGCACCTGTCAAATAAGTACCTGCTGGAAGTACTACCTCACCGCCACAAAGGGCAGCAGCATCAATCGCTTTTTGTATTGCTTTCGTTGTCAGAGAAGTTCCATCCCTGCAAGCCCCAAAATCAAGAACATTAAATTCTTGTTGCATCCATATTCCTCCCCTTCATCTTTTCTACTTCAACTCCTGCTAATATCACAATACCTGTTCCATGATTGTCATTAATATTCCAAGTCAAATCATTCGCATAGTATTCTTTGCTAAAGGAATAACCAGAGCCACGGCATACACCAAAGAGATTTCCCTGTTGGTCAATGGAAGTTTTACATAAGGCTTCCCAGCCTTTCAGCGCTGCATTCTCGTAGGCAGTATTTTCTTCAAACCATCCATATCGAACACCTCTGGAGAAAGCATAAACAAACATCGCAGTACAAGATGTCTCTGGATAAGACTCTGGCATAGTTAGTACTTGATGCCACATTCCTTCGTTATCCTGTAATGATAAGTAGCCCTGACATAAGGTGCGATAAATCTGAATAATATCGCTATACTCTTTATGCTCTGGAGAAAGTACTTCCAAAAGCTCTGTAATAGAAAAGATCGTCCACCCATTTCCCCTTCCCCAAGGGACCTTGGTCTGTATGCTATAATTCACATCATAGATATGAGACATAATCTGAAGCTCTGGCATGAACAGATAATGATAAAAACGTTTCACCTGGTGTATTACTTCCGCCAGATAACTATCTTCTTTGGTCTTCTGATAATAGCGGCATAAGAAAGGTATACTCATGTACATATCATCCGCCCACACTGTTTTGTTCATAATTGGTAGATAACAATGATCACGATAGAAGGTACCATCTGTTAAACGGTATTGCTTTTCTTTGATAAAATCACCGATTACCTTTGCAATGACTTCTCCATCGTATAAGTCATGGTCTTTTTTATATTCTAACATCGCACTACCAAAGGAACCGCAGTCATCAAGACAATCTAAGGTTGTTATCTGGTTATGAAATGGTGCTGCACCGTACTCTTCTTTATCCCACATACAATACTCATAAAAACCTGCTGCCTTCTCAAAATGGCTGCCCACATAAGAAACCACGGACTCCTCTTCAAAAACGCGCCCTGCTTGAAGCATACCATAAAGCGTAACCCCCAAAGGATAAGACCACTCCCCAAAATTCACACCCTCATTATAAGGACGTACTCGGCAGGATTTTTTATCTACATACCAAAAGTCCATTCCCTTCTCTGTCATCATTGGTACTCTGACCTCTAAGTATTTAAGTAGCTCCTCTTTCTTAAGGACTGAAAATGGGCCTGCATAAAGAAATTGCAATTTAGGGTCCTTATTAAAATCATTTCCTTCTAACTTGACAGGACAACTTGCTTCTTTACAGGAAACCACTGGCTTTACTCCAAATAAGGCCACCTGATATATCTCCTCCTTTAACGGGAAGGTATAAGTAAAGGATTCACTTACTTCTTTTTCAAGGAGCGTTTCATCCTCGGTTGATTTTATATATAATTTTCCCTCTCCACTCACTTGGCCCGAGAGAGAGACAGATCGTTCAACTGTCGTTTCCACCTTGGTATAGACAAGGTACTTTTTATTAAGTTCAGGTGAAGCAGCATGTAGATTATTCTGATTTGGATCAACAAAAATTCGCTCTGTTGGAGTGAGAATTTCTTCCTCCTTATTAAATTCTAGGTCAGGATACCAAGAAAGACCAGTCGTTTTTTCCGAATCCCAAAGTTTAGGAAGTGAAGAAAGAGGTTTCTTTACCGGTTCACTGTAGATAAAACCACCCATCCCCTTTCTTTCCTTGGATGGCGCAAAAAACTGAATTCTTCTGCCTTTATAGGAACTGCTTCCAATGCGAATGCCACATCCAAGTGGTGTTTTGATACACAAAAATAATAGACTATTGCTACCCCTTTTCAAAGGAATGGCAACATCCGCGAGACTGTCACTAAAGCGCTCTCCATATAAAGAACTGCGATAACAAAGCTCTCCGTTCACATAAAGAAACACTGGTCCATAAACGCCAAGTCTTAGATGGAACATTCCCTCCTGCATAGCATCTAGTTTAGCCCATGCATACGCATAGCTTTCATTTTCCATCTTTGGAAACTTCTCATGTAGTTTGACTTCATCTAGATAATCTTCGGTAATGTGAAAATTACCTTTTGGATAGATATGATACGTCACAGGTACCAAAGGATTATCTCCATGATATCTTTCTATCATCTGATGAATGACTGCTCTTGTGTCAGTCTTATATTTGGAATAGATACTTTTTTCGATTGGAAAATAATAATTCATAAACTTGTCCTTTCCCTGCCACACGAACTGGTGGATTCCCGTTCCTCTTATCTGTCACTTAAGAGGCTGTTCCAGGTAGCAGCGATATGCCAGCTTGGTCACAGCCTCTTAACATTCATTATCTTTGAGCGTTTACTTCTTCAATTACATTTGCTCCACCAGCTTTTTCCCACTCTGTCCACTTTGCTCTTAAACCACTTTCATCGATTTCACCACAGATATACTGTGTTCTTGCCTGCTTTAGGATTTCGTCTAAGTTACCTCCATTCATGGAGTAAGTTTTCGAGTTATTTAAGTAACCCGCAGCTGGATTAAATACGGCATACTGTATGTTCTGCTCTTTTACCTGATCCTCAAGAATCTTACGATCGGTTCTCTTAGTACCCATAGAAACAATAGCTTGGTTAGGAATATATGGTGTTAACTGATTTAAACCATTATGAGGAATTGTTGCTAAATCCTTACCCTGAACTAAACTTACTAAGTTACCATCGGTATCTACCTCATATGAGATACCCTCAACACCATAATCACATAATAATAGCATTTCATCATCACACATCTTATCAAGGAAGCTTAAGCATGCTTCTAAGTCAGCTTCCGTTTTCGCTGCCTTTGTAATTACATAGAAACCATTCATACCCGTGGTAGCCTGAGTACGTTTATCTCCGCCTTCTTCCTTCGCAATCGCACCTACAAAGTTCATCGAAGCAATTCCCTCGCCTGTAGCAGCAGGAATTTTGTTATCTTCGAAATAGTCCCAAACTCTTCTTGAATCATCAATAGCTGTTACAAAAATACCAGCTTCCCCTTTTTTCATAGAATCAGTTGCTGTAGATGGTTCACGAACTGGCCAATCTTTCGCTACTAAGCCTTCTTCATAAATCTTACGCAACCAATTTAGTGCCTCCATGTATTCCTCTGTCTGGTGACCTGGAACTAACTTTCCGTCTTTTTCTACCCAGCCATTGCCTGCATCAAACCAAGCTTGAATAATGTCTAGTGGCGCCGTATTTTTTGTAAAGGCAAAACCGTAGGTGTCATCCTTACCATTTCCATCTGGATCATTGTATGTAAACTGATAAGCCATGTTATACAAATCTTCAATTGTTTCTGGAGCCTCTAAGCCTAATTTTTCAGCCCAGTCAGCACGGTATCCAACCGCATTTCTGCCGATAGGTCTTGCACGATAAATACCGATTAACTGACCATTAATTGTTACCTGCTCTAATACTTCTTTGTTCGCCTGTGATAAATTTGGATACTTCTGATAGTCAAAAAGGTATTCAGAAAGATCCCAGAAAGCACCTGCATTTGCAGCTTGAACTATCGTAGAGTTTACAGGACCATTCACTGTGATAATCATTGGCATATTATCTTTATCAAGTAAAGTTAACCCAAGCTTCTCAGTATAAGTATCATTTGCTACCCAAGTAAACGTCTTATCATCAATGATTGTATTGGTATAATCAGATACTTTCTGCTTAATTTCTTCCGAACCTTCCGCAGAAAGTGGAGAACCATTATAGTCAATCGCCATCATTGTGATTCTCTTTTTTTCGCTTGTTTCTCCTCCAGCTTCTTGTGTTGCTCCGTTGGTTGGATTGTTGTTAGAACCCCCGTCTCCTGTTTTACTTCCGCATGCTACACAGGATAACATCATTACTACAGCCATCCCCAATGCCAATAGCTTTTTCTTCATCATAAATAAATCCTCCTTAAAATATCTATGTTAATTTAAATTAACATCCATCTCATTTTGTATCTTGTTGCAGATACGGTACTGTCCCTTAACACAGAAAAGCACGCTATACGAACTTTCCTTATCTTAATTAAGTTAACCTTTTACAGCTCCAACCATAACACCTTGTGTAAAGTATTTCTGAATAAATGGATACACTAGAAGGATTGGTATCGTTGCGACTACAGTAGCTGCCATCTTAACTGCTTTTTCAGGTGGTGCACCAAAGATTCCATAATCAATGGATTCACCGGATAAATCAATACCACCAGCCATAAAGATAATTCTACGAAGTGCTATCTGTACCACTTCTTTCTTCTGGTCAGTAATATAAATCATTGCATTAAAGTAATCGTTCCAGTGACTTACAGCGTAGAACAGAGAAATTGAGGCCAGTACTGGTTTGGATAACGGTAGAATGATTTTATAGAAGATACTAATATCATTGCATCCATCAATTTTTGCAGCTTCCTCTAACTCACTCGGTATCTCTTGGAAGAAGTTCTTCACAATGATAAGATTAAAAGCGTTAATTGCTCCAGGAAGTAACAATGCCCAAAATGAATTTAGTAAGCCTAAATTACTAATTAATAAGTAGTTAGGAATCATACCACCAGAAAATAACATGGTGATTAAAACCATATTCAAACCAAAATTACGAAGTTTGAATTTCTTTCTAGAAACTGCATAAGCAAATGTGGTAGTAAAAAACATATTTATTGCGGTACCTGCAACCGCTACAAAGATTGAGTTCTTTAAACCATGGAAAATGTCACCTGAACTAATGATGTAGTTATACGCATTTAAGGAAAATTCTTTCGGAAAGAGAAAGAACGCTCTTTCTGTTAATTCCTTCTCTGTCGCAAAGGAGCCAGCAATAACGTATACGAATGGTAATAAAGTTAATAATGCAAAGCCTCCGACTCCAAGATAAATGATAACTTGGATAATTTGATCGCCAACACTTCGTTTGATTTTGCTTTTTGATTTTATTTTATTTGTTTTCATTTTTGTTCCTTGTGCTTGTGCCATATTATTCTAACGACTCCTTTCTTAGTAAATTCCCGATTCGCCACTCTTCTTTGCAATCCAGTTTGACGTCAGAACCATACTCATACCTACAACGGATTTAAACAAACCAACTGCAGTTGCGTACGAATATTGTCCCTGTATAATACCTCTTCGGTATACATAAGTGTCAAATACTTCAGCTTTGGCAATATTTAAATCGTTAGACATTAAAAAGATTTGTTCATACCCAGTGTTTAAGATGGAACCGACACGAAGAATTAACATGATAATAATCGTTCCCTTAATTGCTGGAAGTGTAATGTGCCACATCAATCTCCATCTTCCAGCACCATCTACTCTTGCAGCTTCGTATAGCTGTGTATCTACGCCAGAAAGAGCAGCAAGGAAGATAATAGTTCCATATCCAGTTTCTTTCCAAATGCTCTGGCCTACGATCATTCCTCTAAAATACTTTGGAGAACCTAAGAAATTAACTGTATTTCCTGTGATTGCTTCAATAATTTGATTTACAATACCGTCACTGATATTAAAGAGCTGATAAGTTAAGGTAGCAACGATTACGAAAGAGATAAAATGAGGGATGTAAACAAACGTCTGCGCCACCCTTTTAAATTTCTTACTTCTAATTTCATTTAAGAATAAAGCTAAGATAATCGGTGCTGGGAAATAGAACACTAAACTAAGTAATGAGATACCAAGTGTATTCGTTAACAGCATCATAAAGTCAGATCCCATAAAGAGATTCTTAAAATGATAAAGTCCTACCCATTCGCTTCCCTGAAATCCTGCATATGGGCTAAAATTCTGAAATGCAATTACAATACCACTCATTGGTATATATTTAAAAATTATAAAGTACAAAAAGCCAGGTAAAAACAAAAGATAAAGCCATTTCTGTTCATTCCAGTGTTTTTTTAATCGACTTCTCTTCCTGACTGTTACTGATTGTGTACTCATACCCACAATTTCCTCCTTCATCTTTGTTATTCAATCCTTGTTTCATACAAACTACACAAAATAATAAACTTAAACATTTTGTATAGTTTGTCTGTATTCGAATTGATTTCGTAGTGCAATTTTCACATATAGTTATCCAATCGTCAATAATCATTATCTCGCAAACCAAAAACAACAAAACCCTTGATTTTACTGGATATTTCAGATGTAATCACACGGAATAATCATATTTCTACACCTTGATTATGGTGAGTTTTACGGAATAATCGATATGTTGCCGACAGTGGTCATTCTAAAAAAAATGATTACCGATTCTTTGGTTTTCACTGACTGTTTTTGTGACTTTTGACGATGTTTTTTCTAACATCTGCATTTCTTTTCATAAAAAGCGAATCACTAGGAATATCCCCGTAATGAAAAAAAGTAACGAATCAAATGCTACCATTCGATTCGTTACTTTTTTGAACCCTTTGTATTCGTGGGACTCAATCTTTTGTGTAATTTATTTGATTGTAACTAACGCATGTTTCTTATAATCAAAGTAGGTTCCGTCTAGCATATTAGATAGTGTGTTAGTTACCTTTAGGGTAATCTCATTCGTTCCTGTTTTTAAGATATTTTTCGCAACAGGGAAGGTATATGGGGTAAATGCTTTGACTCCAATACTTTCTCCATTCACTATAACTTCCATACAATCATATCTGCTATCGCCAAAATCAAAGCGAAGTGCACCAATACCAGCGGCCTCACTCTCTTTTAAATTTAGACAGGTTTCAAAAGAAGTAGTTCCACTATAATAAGGGAACCCCTCGGTATAAGTATCACGATAGCTTGCCTCATCTGGCATTTTTGTGATAATCATTCCTTGTTCCGATGCCATAACGCCAAAGTCTCCATACAAATATATAGGATCACGAACACCATCGGAATCATTTTTTACTTCTACCTCGATAAAGAGTTCATTCTTTCCTTTTCGTAAGTAAGGAACTACATTACATCTCATGTTATTCTGGTCATTCACAAATACTGATACAAAATCCTCTGCTATGATCCTATGTCCGTTGAGCGTAATTACATAATCACCTGTAATCGTACCTGTATCCATGAGAAGCCATACATCACCAATTGAATCTCTCACTGTAAACTCATTGCGATAATAAGTCTTCATCGGATAAGCAAAATGGATCTTCTTCGGTGTACCAAACATGCTTTGGTAAGTTAACTTTTCTCCTGGTACTAATTTGGTCTCCGCCATCTGTTCCATGAATGTCTTCACATCAACGTTCTTCCAGTTTTGCTGATCAACAGAAATATCAAAATACTCGAATCGATAAATGTTGCTTCCCTCTATGCTTACTTTCATCTCCTGATTCATAGGAATTGTACAGACTTTAGATTGCTTCGCTTCTTCCTTGGTCTCATCCCATACTTTATCCTTTAAAAACTCGATACAGATACTCTCGAAAGCGCCTAACGTCAGTAAAATACTATTATCTTTATAAGGCAGACTGCTCTCTTCTCCAGTTTCAAAACTCCATCGTTTCGCACTTTGGATGCCTTCTAATTGTACGGTTACTTCACCAGTTACCGTCTGATTTCCCTGGTTGGTGATGAATAGCATCACTTCCCCTTGTTTTCCAGTACGAACAGAAGTAATACAGTCCTTTTTATAGATGTCCTTCGTATGGAAGGATACTGCTGCGCATTCTAAATCATGAAGTATTGGAATGACTTCTTCCATAACACCGCTGTTCTTTAATTCCTGATTGGTTTTTAGATATGTTACGTTCGGATGTTTTATAATCTCTTGATAGTGTTTTTCTACGTCTGTATCTTCATCAATGACTTCTGTTGGAATCCTTCCAAGGAAGATAACACGACCTCCCACAGCTAAAAACTCTTCTATTTTTTTTGTCGCAAATAGTTCCATCGCATCACAAGGAGGTACCACAAGAATAGAATAAGAAGCTCTTCCTAACAAAATCTTTCCTTCTTTTATTTCTGCATCCCGTAAGATTTCTGCATCCAGATGGTCATAGTTAAGCTGCTCAAAGAGAATTGTCTTACATACATGAACCCAGTCCCTTACGGTACGTTCACATAGTTCCTTCTCTTTCTCATCTTCTCCAACATAATGGAATTGCCTGAAAGGATTTCCTAGCTTTGTTAGCAAGGTAACTGCAGGGTCAAGCACTGCAATCTTTACATCTGCATTGGTATAAGTATTAAATACGCTCATTCTTCCAACATAATCCGCTAAGAGCCGATAATGCTTCCAATAAGGATTCTGCAAGAATTGAGATGGTGGTGCATCATGCTTTGTAATAGAGTCTATCGTGTAGTAAAAGGCATGAAAGTTAAACAGGTTAATGCCATGTGCCCCCATATGATCTACCATCCATTTTGCATCCTGTAATGTCATTGACCAGCCAATGCTATGAAAACTTTCAATCATACTATATGGTTTATTTAACTGGCTAGCCAAGGAAGTTACTGATTTCGCATTGGCACGATAGTATGGCAGATACGTATCATAAATCCACTCTAAAGACTTCCCTAACTTCTCATGGCAGGTGTCCCCTCCGATTACATCACTATAACGCTGGGTTGACATACGCATAGACGGAACTTCTGTTGCATAGAGAAGGTTATTCTCTCTACACCAGTCTGCTACCTGCTTATGATAGCTAAGGACAAATAGCTGATGTATGGACTGCATAAAATCATAACGTATCTTCGCTGCATCTTTATAATTTGCATTCGTTAACGCTGGTAGTACAGGTAATAGATCATACCCGTTTACCTCTTTAAAATAGGAAATTATCTTTTTACTCCATGGAATAGGACTTAAAAATCCAACCTCATCAGAAAACATTCCATGAATTGTCTTACCAAATTCCGCCCCCAGATGGTGCTTATAGCGTTCATGGGTTGTATCAAGGAAACTCTGCACAGCCTCTTTATTACATGGATCAAAGAAACTGCCGTAATATTTAAAATCCCCCATCGCTTCCTGTGTAAAAACTTCAATCTTATACTTCCCTTCTGGTAATTGACAGGTTAGTATATGGGCTGGTTGATAAGAAAAGAAACGCTTGTGATTATAGGAGGTTAATCCTGTCTGCTGATAGATTTCTTCCTCCTGAAGATTTCCAATACAATCGCTTAAATCAATCGCATTCTCGTAATCATAAATCCCCTCTGAAAGCTCTTTTACTGCTTTTGCATAGAGAACTTCACCAAAAGAAAGCTTTTCTCTAATCCTCTCTCCACCAACCACCTGAAACTGATAGGTTCTTAAAATCATATGCTCTGCATCTGGATTGCGAAGCATTACTTCTCCACCACTCATGCCACTTGGATATGGATACTCATCATAGAGCCAGTTCTCTATTCCATTCTTCTTTGCTTTCTCGCAAGCAAAATGAACTCGTTCAAACCATTCTTTGGAAAGGTAAGGGACCCTTAATCCCTGTCTTGCACAGATAAACGCTCCACCTAACCCTTTTTCTGCCATCTCTGCAATCTGATGTTCAATTTCTTTTTCCTTCATATCACCATTCCAGAACCAAAATGGCTTAATACGATTTTTTGCTGGTGGGTTTTTAAAATCTGTCTTAAAACTCATATTAACCTCCGTATCTGCCATAGTTGAAATCCAAAATTTTCAACCTATTCCTTCTGTTATCTAATTTTAATCTTTATGATAAAGTTCATTCACCTCTTTTATTAACTCGAGGCCACCCGAAACTTTCCATTCCTCAATTGCTTTGTTTAACCCCTCACCATCAATTTCACCTACGATAAATTGCACCCGTGCTTCCTCTATCATTCGATGTAAGGCTTCTCCCTTTTTTATGTAGGTATTCGAGCCATTAATATATTTTAGCGCTGGATTCATGACAGCATATTGCTCATTTTCTACAAAAAGTCTTTCCTGTAAATCATAAATCTCATTCTCTGCTACCACAACAGATGGTACTCGGCGAAAAGCCGAATAAGTCACCAACTGATTTAGGCACGAGAATTCATTTAACTGTTTCATATTTTTAACTCGAACCAGTCTCCCTTCTTCATCGTAATTGTAATGACGTCCCTCTAATCCATAATCTGCAAGCATCACCATCTCTTCGTCATTCATACGGTCAAGAAATTCTAAACATTGACGTACTTCTTCCTCCGTTTTTGCAGCCTTTGTAATTGCAAAAAATCCACTGTTTCCACTGGTACCGAGTGTTCTCTTGACTCCATCATATCCTTTGATAGCCCCTACTAAAGAAAGCTCTGCGTTTATTCCATTCTGTTTGAAATAATCATCCACTCTTCTGCTATCATCGATATTGTGAACCATGATTCCTGCAGTCCCGTTTTTTAAATCATTGGGCCAGGCAGAGAAATCTATGATTGGAAAATCAGGATTAATACAACCAAGTTCATACATCCTGCGAATCCAGCTTAACCCTTCTACATATTCTTCTGTGTAAAAGTTAGGCATTAACTCCCCTTCTTCATTGATATACCATCCATTCGGTACCCCGAACCAGCTTAAGATAGCATCAATTCCCACAGAACTTTTGGACAGTACAAGACCATAGGTATCGTCTACCCCGTTGCCATCCGGATCGTCAAAGGTAAATGCCATCATCATCTTTTCCATATCACCAATCGATTCTGGAATACCAAGTCCTAGTCTTTCCGCCCAGTCTTTTCGGTATCCAAAGCCTATTCTTCCAATGAATCTGCATCGGTTCACCCCGTAAAGCCTGCCATCAATACGTATGTTATCATTGAGGATATCCTTTGCTTGTGACAGATTCTTATAATCCTTCAACATATCTGTCACATCCCAGAACAAATCAGACTTAGCAGCATTGACAACGTTTACATTAGCAACGTCAACGGCAATAATATGAGGAAGATTTTTTTTATTAGCTAATATACTATTTAGTTTCTCCTCATAAGTATCACTTGGAATCCACTGCACTTTTAAATTGGTCTTAGTATAATCCTCAACCATAGTCTTGATCTTGCTGCCATACTCTCCTACAAGAGGTTCTCCCGTATATTCGTAGGTCATCAGCCTTAAATCGAAATATTCCTCTTGTTCTTCCTTTTGCTTGCATCCCCCAAGTACCAAGAAACAGAAAACTGCAAACACCCCAAGTAAGCTTTTCCTCATTCTGTAACCATATACCTTCATGAAAACACCCTTTCATCTTCCTACTTACAAGACAATAAAAAAGTATGTATTCTATCTCCTATTGTCTTGCCTCATTTTAACGAGATATTAAACAATTTGCAATAATCATTAAATTATCTATTGATACTATATGATTGTTTTGCCTAGTAATCAGTACCTTCCTCATAGATTTTTGCGTCATTTTCCATAAGAAAATGATTATTTTACTCAATTCTTTCACGTATCTTTACAATCCAGTGAAACAGTTGCTAATGAAGTATATAACAAGAAGGCCATCACAGACAAAGTACCTCAGGCAAACCATGAGTGACTTATGTTGTGATGGCTAGCTTTTTTTACCTCTATTCCTTCTTCTCCTGTCTGTACTTACCAGGAGTAACTCCACAATGCTTTTTAAAGTAACGAATGAAGTTCTGGGCATTGGTGTAGTTTAATTTCTCCGCTATTTCGGCAACAGATAACGTAGAATGAACTAATAAATCCTTCGCTTTTTCCAGACGAATTTCAGCTACAAATTCGCTAAATGTCTGATCCCTCATATCCTTCATAATTCTCCAGATTGTATTGGCATGACATTCAATCTTTTCTGCGCATTCCGTTAAGGTGATATCACCTTCTGTCTCAAGCACCAGTAGTTCGATTTTTTCTAATATTGCGCTACGGCTATTCTTACGGAAATCCTTTAAGTGTTCAATCATTGGACGGACTAGCTGATATTTATAATAGTCTTCCATCTCTTTTAAGGTATAAAGCTGATGAAACTGTTGGAATATGGTATAGCTTTTAAACTCAAAGATTGAATTAAGTGACAGCCCTGCATCAGCTCCTGTCACAAGAATGGATAATAAGAAGCGGTATAAGAAGTAATACTGCTCATTCCATTTGGATTCGCTTGCTTTAATTTCCTCTAAAAATTCTTCTACAACATGGAACGCTGTGCGTTCATCACATTTATCCACAGCATCCTTAATCCTATTCTGAAGCACAAGATTGTATGTGTTCACTTTTTCTTCCGATAATACCATATCGGAATAGTAAGTGAGCTGTTCCATGTTTTGATTATCGTTAGATTGTCCCTCCATTTTTAAAGCTTCTGTTGCTTCTCGAAAAGCATTCGGGAATATTGTAAGATTATCAAAGGTTCGGCTGATACCTACCTTGGTATAGTGGCTGAAATTCACAAGAACAAACTCACTCATCTCTTTACAAATTTCCATGATTTTTTCTTCTAATTCCTTTTCATCCTTGCCTCCTACCACCATAACTACATCATAGAGATTATTGACAGGACTCATCATCAACTTAGCTCTTACACTGTCTGGAGTCGATTTTGCAATACGAATATGCAACACGTCTTTTTCAAGGTGAGACAATTCTCTCCCTTCTTCGTTCAGACTACAGTTCATTAAAATTACTGAAAAACATTCTTCAGGTTGAATTTTGAGCAGTTGCATATTTGCTGTTATCATCTCCTCAGTCAGCTGACCACGAAGCAGACGAAGTACAAACAATTCAATCAATTGATCCCGTTGTTTTTGCACCATATCTTCTAACTCAACATTATGGTGATAGAGCGTATGAATTCCTTGCTCTATATATTCAAGTTCATTTTCTTTGTTTTGTGCTTCTCCCTCTAAGCAGTCCTTCACTTTCGAATAAGTCTTCTTTATGGGCTGGTAGATTCGATAGGTCCATAAACTAGAGATACAGATAATCAGGAGAAATAATCCAAGTGCTAACCAAAGTGCAATATAAAGAATGCTTCTAGCATCCTCCCTGGCCAGGTCTGTATTGTAATAAGCAATGTACGTCCATCCGCTGCTATCAGACTGTTTTAAACTAATTTGATATACTTCATTCTCCTGTCGATAACTTAATTCTATAATATCTTCCTTGACATCACTGTTTTCAACGTTTTCCTTGATGTACCCGATCATAACGTCATCAATCTTAGCATTGTTTCCATAAACTTTCTCACCATTTTGATCCAAAATAATCATAGAGGCAACACGTTTATTATTTTCCATTAATGTTTCAAAAGCATTGCGATTAATATTAATCACAATCATTGCATTCTTGTCGTTTAGGACAAGGGGCAGGCGATATGCTAAAGAAAGGTATGTTAGGTCTACCGAAGGTTCTTTGGCACTCCAATCTTGATATGTATTGTTAATCCAAAAGATAGAACTACTATCCTGTTCAAAAATATGATTTATTTCCTCAGCGTTTGTAATATCGTTCATCTTTTTCATTCCACTATTACTGTAAATCCAACCGGTATCAAAGTTTATTAAAGAATAACCATTGATATAATTAATAAAGCTGACTTTCGTTATCATCTTATTCATAAAGTCGGAAAGGATAGAGTAATCCTGATAACCGACCTCATTCTCAACCAATCGCTTTACTTCCTCAGAAGAAACAATATTCACATAGTGCTGTTCGATTGTCTCCAAAACACTATCAACGCGTAACATCGTCTGAATGAGTTCACTATGATTGCTATTGTTCATGCGTTCACTGACACTTTTTAAAGAAGTAAAATACGAGATGATACCTAAAATAAGGACAGGAATAATCGAAGCCCATAAAAATCCTGCCAAAATACGCTTCCCATATCTCCCATCCCAATACCTACGTTTACTTTTTGCCTTCATTATATTCATCCTTTGTTACTTCCTAATATTTGTTATTATGTACTTGTAGTACTATTCTACACGAAAAAAGAAAAAACTGCAAAGGATTTTTATGTATTTTGACGAAAACACTCCCATAGGATGTCAAATCCTATGGGAGTAAGTAAGTTTTTTATTCATGATTCATTGATTTTATATGCAATTTCTTCTGAAACAAGTTCGAATCCATGCTTCACTAAAGACTGCTTACCTGCCTCAATATCTGAGATTTTAATTACCATTGAAGCATTCTCATTCGTTGCTAAAGCATACATATATTCAATATTAACATCCTCCAAAACCTTTAATAACTCATGCAGCATCCCAATTTTATTGGGTAGCTTCACTGCTAATACATCAGTTAACATTGCTGAAAATCCTGCTTCCTTTAAAACTCGTTTCCCTTCGTTAGGATTTGACACTATCATACGCAGCAAACCATATTCGCTCGTATCTGCCAAGCTCATAGAGGTAATGTTTATCCCATTTTCCTTCAGTGTTTCTGTTACTTTTTCCAGCCTTCCAGTTCTGTTTTCAATAAATACAGATAATTGTTTAATTGCCAAAGTAAAACCTCCTTTTAGACTAATTTACGTTTGTCAATCACTCGTTTCGCTTTTCCTTCACTTCTCTCGATGGTCTTTGGTTCCACTAACTTAACCTTGACCGAAAGACCTAACGCTTGTTGTAATACATGAGCTATTTTGCCTGTTAAGTACTCTAATTTCCTAATCTCATCAGAGAAAAATCGCTCTTCTACTTCCACCCAAACTTCTAAAGTATCCTGATGATTCACTCTATCAACGAACATTAAATAATGAGGGCTAGTTTCACCTAATTCTAAAAGGGCAGTTTCAACCTGCGATGGAAAGACGTTAACTCCTCGAATAATTAGCATGTCATCGGTACGTCCTTTGAAACGAGAAATTCTTGCAAGCGTTCTACCACATTCGCACTTCTCGTAATTAATACTTGTTAAATCCTTGGTACGATAACGAAAGAGCGGTAAGGCTTCCTTGGTAATCGTTGTAAATGCCAGTTCTCCAATTTCTCCTGATTTACATGGTTCTAAGGTATCTGGATGAAGAATTTCCGGGATAAAATGATCCTCATATACATGAAGTCCAGTATGATATTCACAGTCAGCTGCTACGCCAGGTCCCATAATCTCGCTTAACCCATAAATGTCATGAGCATTAATATGGAGGCGTGACTCAATTTCTTTCCTCATGTTTTCTGTCCATGGTTCAGCACCACAGATTGCCGCCTTTAGTTGAATGCGGTCTATCACTCCTTCTTCCTCTAATGTCTCAATAATATGTAATAAATAGGAGGGGGTGCATGCAATTGCGGTACATCCAAAGTCCTCCATCATTGTTATTTGTTTTTTGGTATTCCCAGATGACATTGGAATCACAGTGGCTCCTAAATTTTCCGCCCCATAGTGAAGCCCCAGCCCACCAGTAAATAAACCATAACCGTAAGAGACTTGTATCTTATCCTCTTTTCCTAATCCAACCATAGCCAAAACTCTTGCAACACATTCCTGCCAATTCTCGATGTCCCTTCTGGAGTATCCGACTACGGTTGCCTTTCCTGTTGTTCCGGATGAAGCATGAACACGCACAATTTCCGATTGTGGTATTGCAAAAAGTCCAAATGGATAGTTATCCCGTAAATCTGTTTTTGTAGTAAATGGGAGCTTAGTCAGGTCCTCTATTCCCCGAATATCTCCCGGCTCTAAGCCCATAGTCTGCATTTTCTTACGATAGAATTCCACATTATGATATACGCGGTCAACCATCTTTACTAGCCGTTTGCTCTGGAGATTTTGCATCTCATCTCGGCTCATGCATTCCTTTGCTTCGTTCCATATCATTGGTGTTTCCTCCTGAATTCATTATTCGATTACACACACATTGTTTTCACGTAACACAGTTTCTGCTTTCTTCATATCATTGATATTTAATACCATCAATGGTGCTTTTTCTCCACGAAGTACAAAGGAATAGATGTAATTAATACTCAAGTTATGTTCTGCCAAAATAGCAAGAACGCGATCCAAATCCCCTGGTTTATCCATTAATTCAACTGCCAATACGTCGGATACTTTCACTGCAAATCCTTTTTCGCAAAGTACCAATTTTGCTTTGTCAGGTTCATCTACTATAATACGTAGTATACTAAAATCCGGTGAGTCAAACACAGAAATCGCCCGCAAATTAATACCATTCTCACTCAGTGCACTTGTTACTTTTCTAAGACTACCAACTTTATTTTCAACAAATACAGATAACTGTTTCATCATAGCTTCTCCTCCTTACAGTTTTATTGATGCATCTCATAACCAATTAAGAAAGCTTTTTTATTGATATCAATAGTCTTTGTAGGTACTGTGTTCTCGATTACTGTAAGCCAGTCTTCTTTGGTAAAATCCATATGAGCTGCTGCGATACCAAGCACTATAATATTAAATACCTTTGTATTACCAAGCTTCTTTGCCTCATCCATTGCATCCACGCTTAATACCTTATGCTCTTTTTTTAGATCCTCAATGATATTCTCTGGGTATACAGCATTTCCTATCACTACTGGCATAGGATCAATTCTTTGATTATTCACAATCAAAATACCAGTCTTCTTTAAGAAATGAGAATAGCGCATTGCCTCTAAACGCTCAAATGCGATTAATACATCTACTTGACCAACTTCTACGATGGGCTCAGTTACCTTATCCCCATATCGAACAAAGGTAACAACGCTGCCTCCGCGTTGTGCCATACCATGTACCTCTGAAAGCTTGACATCATAGCCTGCATTCATCGTAATTCCACCTAAGATTCGGCTGGTAAGTAGGGTTCCCTGACCACCAACTCCAACTATCATAATATTTTTTGTCGCCATGGTGATTTCCTCCTATCTCTCTACCTTTTCTATTGCACCGAACTTACATTTCTCGAAGCATAGATTGCAACCATTACACATAGTATCATTGATTACTGTGACACCATCTTCCTTCCTTGTTATTGCCGGACATCCTGGTTTTAGACACATTCCACACTTTTTACACTTCATTGAAACCACTTTACACTGTGTTTTACTTAGTTTCTTGGTAAGAAGTACACAAGGTGCTTTTGCTATTATTACAGAGAGTTCATCCTTTGCAACTTCTTCTTTCACGATACCTTCTAACGCGTTCGTGTCAAAGGCATTCACCTCAATCACATTTTTTATTCCTATCGAACGACATAAATCAGGAATATTGATTGCTATGGTATCTTCTCCCATTAATGTTTTCCCAGTTGCTGCATGATCTTGATGTCCAGTCATTCCTGTGGTTGAGTTATCCAAAATCATCACAGTACCAGTTCCCTTGTTATATACCATGTTAATCAAAGAGTTGATACCAGTATGCATGAAGGTGGAGTCACCAATGACGGCAACCCAGTTTTTTATGTACTCTTTCCCCTTCGCCTTTTCCATTCCATGTAAGGTACTGATACTTGCCCCCATACAAACAGTCGTATCCACAACATTTAACGGAGCTACTGCACCAAGGGTATAACAGCCAATATCACCAGCTGCATGAATTCCTAACTTCTTTAATACAGAAAATACGCTTCGATGAGGACATCCGGGGCAAAGAATCGGTGGACGATTCGGTACCTGCGCCGCTTGTTTTATCTCAACTTTTTCTTTTTTAATCGCTTTTCTTAATAGATTCGCGCTATATTCTCCCTGAACAGTAAGAATTTCTTTCCCGACTGCTTTGATTCCCCAGGACTTCACCTGCTCTTCAATCACAGGATCTAATTCTTCCACTATGTACAAGTTTTCCACGGAAGTGGCAAACTCCTCAATTAACTTTCTTGGAAGTGGATTTACCACACCAAGCTTAAGAACAGATACTTCTGGCAATGCTTCTTTTACATACTGATAGGGAATACCACTTGTTATGACACCAATTTTCTTATCGTTATATTCGATTCGATTAATTGGAAAAGTACTGCTTTCTTCTATCATTTGTTTCGTACGTGCTTCTACAACAAGATGACGAACTTTTGCATTCCCTGGCATCATTACATTTTTTTCTGGATTTCTAACATAAGGTTTATCTTCTACTTCGATTCTGTCATTTAAGTTAACCATGCCTTGAGAATGAGAAAGCCTTGTTGTTGTACGCACAATTACAGGTGTATCATACTTCTCACTCATATCAAATGCAAATTTTACAAACTCTTTCGCCTCTTCACTGTCGGAGGGCTCTAGTACTGGAACTTGTGCAGCTCTTGCTACCATTCTGGTATCTTGTTCATTTTGTGAACTGTATAATCCGGGATCATCAGCTGCAACAAGTACTAACCCTCCATTAACACCAGCATACGAAATTGTAAATAAAGGGTCAGAAGCAACATTAACACCAACATGTTTCATAGAGGCAAGAGCTCTGACACCGCTAATCGATGCTCCGATAGCTACCTCCATTGCTACCTTTTCATTCGGTGACCATTCACTATAAATCTCTTTATATTTCACAATATTCTCGCTAATTTCCGTACTTGGTGTTCCAGGATAAGCAGCCGAAACTTTCACACCGGCTTCATATGCTCCTCTGGCAATTGCTTCATTGCCTAACATAATTTCTCTCTTTTGCATGTTGCTCTCTTCCTTTCTTTCTTTTCTTTTTACCCTGCTTACTATGTGATAATTATACATTTTATACAACATAGATACAATGGTCCTCCATTTATTTGGATATAACTAATTAATTTACAGACATATTATAGAACTTATCACTATTGCTTTTTCTTTATAACTTCAAAATATAATCTTTTGTTTTTCCTTTACTAAAAGTAATCGACTCTTTCCTTTGATTTCTTTTATTTACCATAAAATTAGTAAATATTTCACATTGTATTAGATTTTTATAAATGGTCTTAATAAATTATTAGAATTCCATTAGGCTTTCCTAACATCCATAGACACTTGAAAAATCACATACTATAATACAGAAAAACCATAAATCCCCTAAATGTTGACATGTATGATTATAAATGGACAAACAAAAGGATACCTTGCTCTTAAAGGAGGGGATCTATGAAAATATGTCTTACGAAGGAGAGAGTAACATGTGGTGTGTAAATAGCATGATATGGCTTTTTGTCTACAGCTTCTTTGGCTGGTGCTACGAAACAATTGTTTGTTCCATACAAGCTGGTGAGTTAGTAAAACGAGGTTTTCTATTCGGACCCTACCTACCGATCTATGGGTTTGGTGCCTTACTAATTATTCTGTGTCTACATAAACGTATGAATAAAGCAAACCTATTCTTGTTTAGTATGTTAGTAACAACTGCCCTAGAATACGCTACTTCCTGGGTACTTGAGATGTTATTCGGCCGCAGGTGGTGGGATTATTCTAACTATACGATTCAGCTAAATGGTCGTGTCTGTTTACTAGCATCCTTATTATTTGGGATACTGGGAGTACTTTTAGTAAAATACATTCACCCTAGGCTGAAACATCGAACAGATCAAATACCTCCGAAGATTAGAGTATTTTGTGCCTCTATTTTATTTGTTGCTATGTCCACTGATTTTGTTTTTTCCGTCTTACGTAATCTTTAAACATAATATTTCATTCTGTCTCATGTTTCGTTTCAGTTGACAATCTTCCCATTTTTTGGTATTATCACTTTAAAGCGCAACGCTTTATAGCGTTAAAGTAGTGAATTGATTATATCTTAAAAAAGGAGATTAAATCTATGATTGTCAAACTAATTATGCTCTTCGTATTCTTTGGAATTATGATTCTTGTTGGCATCCATTCTAGAAAGCATACCAAGAACATTAGTGATTTCGTACTTGGCGGACGAAGTGTAGGACCTTGGCTTACCGCTTTTGCATTTGGAACTTCTTATTTTTCTTCTGTAGTTTTTATTGGATATGCTGGAAGATTCGGTTGGGATTTTGGTGTTTCTGCTACATGGATTGGTCTTGGAAACGCATTAATCGGTAGCTTATTTGCATGGATTATCCTTGGTCGCAGAACTAGAGTAATGACAAAACATTTTAATTCACAGACAATGCCTGAATTTTTTGGCTCACGCTATGAAAGTAAATCAATCAAAATAACAGCCTCTGTCATTGCCTTTGTTTTCCTTGTGCCATATACTTCATCGATTTATAATGGACTATCTCGTCTATTTGGTATGGCCTTTGATATTCCATATGAAATCTGTGTTATTGTAATGGCTACTCTAACCGGAGTGTATGTTATCTTAGGTGGTTATATGGCAACTGCAATCAATGATTTAATCCAAGGTATTATTATGCTTTTTGGTATTGTTGCTATTATTGTCGCTGTCTTAAACCAAAAAGGTGGATTCCTAGAAGCAATTAATCAATTATCGCAAATAAATAGCGAAGCTTCTGTAACACTTGGACAACCTGGTGCATATACTTCTTTCTTTGGTCCAGACCCTTTAAACCTAATTAGTGTTATAATTCTTACTTCCTTAGGTACTTGGGGTCTTCCTCAGATGGTACATAAGTTTTATACTATTAAAGATGAAAAAGCTATAAAAACTGGAACCATAATATCCACATTATTCGCTATTGTCGTATCGGGTGGATGTTATTTTCTTGGTGCCTTCTCACGTTTATTTGACAATGGAAGTATTAGAAACGCTGAAGGGAAAGTTATCTTTGATAGTATCGTTCCCTATATGATTTCATTTTTGCCAGATATCTTAGTCGGCATCACCGTAGTATTAGTTTTATCTGCTTCCATGTCAACCCTTTCCGCTCTGGTTTTAACTTCAAGTTCAACATTAACTCTAGACTTTCTAAAAGAAACCTGTTTTAAAAAGATGAAGACAAAAACTCAACTTCTACTTATGAGAATATTAATTGCATTCTTCATTCTTATATCCGTTGTCCTAGCTCTTGATCCTCCGAAATTCATTGCAGAGCTGATGGGTATCTCTTGGAGTGCTCTCGCTGGCTCCTTCCTTGCCCCTTTCCTCTACGGTCTTTACTGGAAAGGAGTTACAAAAGCTGGTGTTTGGTCTGCCTTTTTGGTTGGTGTTGGCGTAACAGTTGTAAACTTAAAACTCGAGTTCTTCTCTTCCTCCATCGTAGCTGGTGCTTTTACCATGTTACTAAGTCTGATTGTAGTACCAATTGTCAGTATAGTTACACCAAAACTATCAAAAACATCCTTGCTTGATATGTTCTCTTGTTACCAAGAAACTGTAATCGTTTCAAAAAAAGACTCTTTAGAAGAATAAATAATGAGACGAACGAAAATATCTTAGAGAGTAAGAAATTGCTTCTCTAAGAAATTTTTCGTTCATTTATATATTCATTAATCGTTTTTATTCATTCCAATCACTAATAGAATATCAGTGATAAATATGTACTTACAAAATGTAATTGATAACTTTTTTGCTTATAAAATATAATTGATTAAAACATAACATTCTTTCTTAAATCAGTTACACGTTTTGCTTTTCCTTCAAATCGTTGTAAACTTCCTGGCGTTACAAGTTTAATCGTAGCATCTAATCCCAATACTGTTTTTAGCTGATTTCTAATATTCTTTTCCAATCCTTCTAATAAAGAATAAGAATCAAGCACGGTATCATCGATAAGTTCCACTTGAATCTCCATTGTATCCAAATGATTTACACGGTCAACCGTAATCTGATAGTGTGGACCAATCTCAGGAATTTTTAACATGACTTCTTCTATCTGAGAAGGGAACACATTGACACCTCGGATTACTAACATATCATCGGTACGACCAAATAAATTAGCCATACGTACGGTAGTCCTCCCACACTTGCAGGGCTCCTGCATTAACTTTGTGATATCACGAGTACGATAACGGATTAAGGGGACTGCTTCTTTGGTAAGACAGGTGATAACCAATTCACCTTTCGAACCAGGAGGTAACACTTCTCCGGTATCTGGATCAATAATTTCTGGAATAAAGTGATCTTCATTAATATGCATTCCACACAGATATTCACATTCTCCTGATACGCCCGGCCCACATAACTCACTCATACCATAATTTTGAGTACACAGGAACTCCTTACCCCAAAGCTTATACATCTCCTCCCGCATTGGTTCTGTCATACCTTCACCACCAAATAACCCAATTTTAACGTTTAAATCTTTCTTAGGATCAATTCCCATCGAAAGTGCAACTTCTGCAATATGCAATGCGTAAGAAGGGGTAGCCACTAATAATGTCGTGCCAAAATCTTGCATAAACATAATTTGCTTTTTGGTATTCCCAGACGAGGTCGGACATACACTTGCTCCAATGTTCTCTAAACCAAAATGCAATCCTAACGCACCAGTAAACATCCCATAACCAAAGCAAATCTGTGCGGTATCCTCTTTTGTCGCTCCACCCATACATGCAATTCTCGATACGTTATTTGTCCAAACTTCCATATCCTTTTTCGTATAACCGACTACTGTAGGTTTTCCGGTGGTACCTGACGAGGCATGAATACGAACTACCTCTTTTTTTGGAACTGCAAACATTCCAAAAGGGTAATTATCGCGAAAATCCTGTTTCAATGTAAATGGAAGTTTCTTTAAATCTTCTAACGATCTTACATCTTCTGGTTTCATGTCAATTGCATCCATTTTCTCATGGTAAAATGGTATCTTATCATAGACACGTGCAACGGTTTCCTGAAGTCTTTTTAATTGAATTTCTTCTATCTCACTTCTAGACATCGTTTCTTCTTTGGCCCAAATCATGTTGTACCCTCCATTTTTTCCTTTCTAAAATTTTTGCTAAAATATGTGAATTTCTTGTTTGAAACTTAAATTAGTATATTTAGCAAATTGACGACTTTTGTAACTCTATTAGCTTATCTAAAAGTTTTATTACATCAAAGCTGTAATGCGTTAAACTATTGTAATTATATGTTTATTCCTTACGTTTGTCAATGGGCGTTCAATAAATCGAAAAAAGGGAAAAAAAAGATGAAGATTTTTTTATAAATAGTGGAAATAAGGCAAGCTGTGTTTCATAAGATACACTGTAAACATTTATTGGAGGAACTCATATGAGTGATTTAACAGCTACAAACTGCGGCGGATGCGGATGTGATAACGGCTGCGGATGCAGAAATGAATGTGGATGTAGAAATGATTGCGGATGTGGAAATTCAATCTTTGGTGGCGGCAGTTGCTGGTGGATAATTATCATCGTGTTATTCTGCTGCTGTGGTAACGGCTTCGGTGGCGGATGCGGCAATAATTGCGGATGTGGCAATAGTTGCGGCGGCGGCTTTGGCGATGGCGGTTGCTGGTGGATTATTATTATCATTCTCTTCTGCTGCTGTGGCAATGGATTTGGCTGCTAATTACATCTTGTAATTCCAGAAAAAAGCTGCTTTAAAAGCAGCTTTTTTTCTGCCGTAAACATTCACAATCATATTCATAAATTGAAGTCTCATCAAAATCACAGCAGAAGGTATCATTGTCTGTATCACGATTAAGACATTTTTTCATTGCTTCTTCGCAACCACAAGGTTGCTCTTTTTTTATATTTCCACGTCCTTCTTTCAAGTTTTGGCTTATTATAACTCCTGAAGTAAGCATATTAGATTGGCGAGGGTTATAGTACCGATTCTTTCCTACTTGATGTCTCATGCTTCTACTCCTTCCATTCTTTAATAACATCTTATGACACAAAACGCAAAAGGTGTCATTTCATGTAAATAAATTTACAGTCTTTCCTTACAATTCGATTGAAATCCACAGTAACATACAGTATACTATGTTCAAGTAAAGTGGAATAAGTGTGAAGAGATTTTTAAGGAGAGCAAAGTACGCTGCCTAAGAAATTATAAAACTTCACACCAGAAGAATGAAAAGAAGAGGTGATATTATGTCCGGTTCAAGTTTCGGATCTATTTTTAAAATAACTACTTGGGGGGAATCACATGGGAAAGGTATCGGTGTTGTCGTAGACGGGTGCCCCGCAGGTCTTACTCTAAATGAAGAAATAATTCAGGTTTATCTTAATCGACGCAAACCTGGGCAAACGAAATATTCAACCCCAAGAAAGGAAGACGATCTCGTAACCATTCTTTCTGGTGTTTTCGATGGAAAAACGACAGGAACTCCAATTTCTATGATGATTGCGAATGAAACAGCACGATCTACTGACTATAGTGAGATTGCAAGCTATTACAGACCTGGACATGCAGACTATACGTTTGATGCAAAATACGGTTTTCGTGATTATCGTGGCGGTGGTCGTTCTTCCGGACGTGAAACAATTGGACGAGTAGCAGCTGGTGCTATCGCTGCTGCCCTCTTAAAAGAAGTAGGAATCGAAGTTTTTACTTATACAAAATCCATTGGCCCAATTACGATTGACTATCACAGATGCCATAAAGAAAATCTGCTTTTAAGTCCTCTTTATATGCCTGATTTAGAAGCTTCAAAAAAAGCAGAAGATTTCTTAGAACAATGTATACACAATCTAGATTCCAGCGGTGGTATGATTGAATGTATTATCTCTGGAGTGCCAGCAGGGATTGGAGAGCCCGTGTTTGATAAATTAGATGCCAACCTCGCAAAAGCAATCTTCTCTATCGGAGCTGTAAAAGGCTTTGAAATCGGATCTGGATTTGAAGTAGCAAAGCAGCTAGGTTCTGAAAATAATGATGGTTTCGAATTTGATACAACTGGCAAACTTAAAAAATTAACAAATCATTCTGGTGGTATCCTAGGAGGAATTAGCGATGGATCCGAAATTATCTTCCGAGCTGCTATTAAGCCTACTCCTTCCATCAAAAAAGAACAACAAACCGTGAATAAATCAGGTGAAAACATAAAAGTGTCCATCAAGGGACGCCATGATCCAATTATTGTTCCTAGAGCAGTGGTGGTGGTTGAGGCAATGGCAGCCTTAACTCTAGCAGATCTATTACTCGCTGGAATGTCTTCAAAAATTGATTATGTAAAGAAAATATATCAGCCATAAGAACGAGGGCAAAAAGAGGATACCTAAGTAAGAAACTTAAGTATCCTCTTTATTGCCCTTAATTTATGAAATATAATTTTTCTTCCATAGCTCTTATAATTATTATCGGTTTATCCAGTAGGAGCCTATTTAAATTTGAAATATATCGATTTCTTTACTTAATTGATTAGAATGATCATTTAATTTGTTTGCGCCATTGGAAATTTCAGAAATAGTAGCATTGAGTTCTTCAATCGAAGCCATCGTTTCTTCTGTCGATGCTGCATTTTCTTCTGAGATCGCAGAAAGATTCTGGATTGTATCCACAATTTCTTCACGCTCTTTATCAAGAATCTCTGTTTCTTTTCCAATCGTTGAAATGCTATGGATTGTAGATTCAATCCCTTCCTTTAACACTTCAAACTCTTCTTCCGTTTCTTTAATACTTCCACTTTGTATCTTCATTGCACCTGTAATGGAACTCATTGCTTTTACAATCTGATTATAATTTTCTAATAGTGTCAGTAAGACGCGATCAATCTCGTTTGAAGAATCGGCTGACTGTTTCGCAAGGCTACCAACTTGATCCGCTACAACTGCAAAGCCTCTACCCGCTTCTCCTGCGCGTGCTGCTTCAATCGAGGCATTTAAGGATAACAGATTGGTTTGCTCTGCAATATCTCTTATCACATGAATCGCATTTTGAATTTCTTCAACAGATTGATTCGTGATGGTAACTTGCTCGCTGGCACGAGTTACTTCCCTATTTACCTTATCCGCAGCAGTACTTAATTTACCCATATTATCCACTACGACATCTTTCGAAGCATTCATTGTGTTTGCTAGTGCAATCAGCTCTTGTACTCCTTCTCTAATCTGTAAGATACCATTCCCCATTTCAGTGATCGAATTAGTTGCATTCTGAGTATTTTCTGCCTGATCATTTGCACCAGTTGCAATATCTTCTACTGCTTTGCTGATGTCTTGTACATTTGTATTTGTCACCTCCGCAGACTGTTTTAGATACACTGACATATCATTTAGTTGCACGGAAGTTTCCTTTACCGTCATTAGAATATTTTTTAAAACAAGGGATAGGTGATATGCATTATTGCATATTTCCCCGATTTCATCAGTTCTTTTTGTGGTTCCGTCTTCCTCTGAAATATTAAGTTGTCCTTCCGTAATCATACTGACAACTCGATTTGCCTTTTTCAAGGAACCTACCATTCTTCTTGCAAATAACGAACAAATTACAATCGTTAATACAATCATAACAAGGCCTGTAATAATAGTGACACTTGTAGCACGAGTAAGCTCTTTCACAATCATTTCATTTGGCTTTCCTGCAAATATCATACCAATTACATTGTCCCCTTGTTTCAGCGGAACATAGTAACCAGAATAAGACGAGCCGTTCACAGAAACATTAGTGGCGTAATAACTTTTCCCCTCTAAAACAATATTCGATACTTTTTCATCTGCCTTTGTACCAAGCGCATCTGGAATGCTTGTAAGAATTCTCACATCACCTAAAAAGAAGGTAACGTCAACACCGTTTTTATGCTTATAGTTATCCACGATATTTTGTAGCTTGGCTACTTGAACTGGTCCTTTATATAACTCACCATCAATCACTGTAAGTTCTTCATCATTCACATGTTCTAGAGTATTTTGTGCACCATTTATTACTGCTTGTAAGGTTAATCGCATTTCATCCCTCATATTATTAAGCATAGTAAATGTACTTGTAAGACAAAGTACGATACAAATGAGTAAGCATGGTGTAAATACAATCGTAAGTAGCCTCTTTGTAAAATTAAACTTCGTTTTCATTTTTTAGTCCTTTCACTAACTTATCAGAATATACAATGTAATATCGGCTATGTCTGATATTTCATTAATACATATTAGTAAATTAGTACTATTTTTTAAGATTATTTAAACACTTAGGAAACCTGTTTCTATTTTTAGGTATAAAAAATAGGATCATGCAAAAGAACAATCCTTTCTAGCATATATCCTATCTTTTATCACTATAGGGTTATTTTAAGAGTGGGTAATTCGTCTAGAGTATCTTAGAAATAAAAATTCTATGTATTCTAAAGTCCTTGCTTACTAATATTATCTATGGTACGAATGATGTGTTCATGCGCTAGTTTTTCTGCTCTTACACCGTCTCTTTGGCGGATTGCTTCTAAGATGGCAGTATGCTCTTCATTTGATTTTTCTGCACGTTCTGGTTTTGACAAGGTAATTTTTCGAATACGTTGCACATAGTGATGAAAATCTGAGAGTACATGTCTTAGAATTTTACTGTTCGATGCTTCATAAATTAATTCATGGAACTTATTATCTAGTTCCAAAACTTGCTCATGATGCTGTTTCTTAATATGAAATTCTGATAGATAAACAACTTCCTCTAACTCTTGAAGCTGTTCTTCCTTTATATGCTCGCATGCCCATCTGGCACATAAGCCTTCCAAATAAGAACGAATTACGTAAATATCCTGAATGTCTTTTTCTGTGATTCCAGTAACATAAGCCCCTTTGTTTGGAATAATATTCACCAGACCTTCTAATTCTAGCTGTCTTAAAGCCTCTCTGACCGGGGTTCTACTTACTCCCAGTTCATTTCCTATCGTATTCTCCTTTAATTCTTCATTCTGGGCATATTTACCCGATAGAATATCTTCTCTGATACGATTAAACACTCTACCTCGAAGTGAATATTTGTCCGTAACCTCTTGTTGTAGTTCTTTGCTATCCACGAAAACTCCTCCTGTGCATGACACATATAACAATATAGTAATAACGTAAGTATGACAACCCCGTTGCTCTTTACCTATTTACACAACGAGATTGTCATTTATCCTATGTTACATAGCTTCAATTGTCTCCATAATATAATCAGCGAATTCTGCTCCGGTTGCTCCGGTATCGCGTCCAGTAATCGCTAACTTTTTCTCCGTAACTGTACAGATATCAAGTGCACGATATAATTTATCTGCTTCTTTACCATATCCGATATGAGCAAGTAACATTGCACCAGCACGAATTACGCTACAAGGATCCGCATACTGGTCTCTGCCTTCTTGAACCATTCTAGGTGCTGAACCATGGATTGCTTCAAACATCGCATATCGTTTACCGATATTAGCACTTCCTGCAGTACCAACTCCACCTTGGAATTCTGCTGCTTCATCTGTGATAATATCACCGTAAAGGTTTGGAAGAACCATAACCTGAAAATCTTTTCTTCTCTTCTCATCAATGAGTTTTGCAGTCATAATATCAATGTACCAATCATCTGCAGTGATATCTGGATAATCTTTCGCAATCTCACGGAAAATATCTAAGAATTTTCCATCGGTAGTTTTAATGATATTTGCCTTTGTTACTGCTGTTACTCTAGTTTTTCCATTTGCTTTTGCAAATTCAAACGCAGCTCTTATAATACGTTCTGTTCCCTGACTGGTTACTACCGTAAAATCTACGCCTAAATCTTCGGTGACATGGATTCCCTTACTGCCAACTGCATAAGCGCCTTCTGTATTCTCACGATAGAATGTCCAATCGATTCCTTGCTCTGGGATTCTAACTGGTCTAACATTAGCAAATAAATCTAATTCCTTACGCATTGCAACATTTGCACTCTCAACGTTTGGCCACGGATCACCCTTTCTAGGTGTTGTTGTTGGCCCTTTTAAAATTACGTGACATTCTTTTAATTCTTTCAGCACATCTACTGGGATTGCAGCATGCTCTGCTGCTCTTCGTTCAATAGTTAATCCATCAATTACTTTAAACTCAACCTTACCTTTTAAGATATCATCTCTCAGTAAGTACTCCAGAATTCTTTGTGCTTGGCCAGTAATTGATGGGCCAATTCCATCCCCACCACACACTCCTATGATAATTTTATCGAGCGCCTGATAGTTTAAAAAATCACCTTGTGCCTTCATTACCTCAACACGCTTTAATTGCTCCTCAAGGAGCTTTCCGAACGCTTCTTTTGCAGCAGCAATCGATTCCATAGTCATTTCCATATCCTCCTGTCGTTTATTCCGAGATTACACCCAGTTCCTATCAACTCTACTCACAGATTTGATACTGCTCTTACCGTTATTCTTTATCCAATGTTATATTAGGTAGAACCACATTACATTCTGATTTATATGTATTGATCATCTCAACTAACTCTGCATCAGTCATAACGGTAATACGCCCCTCTTCATATTCCTTATCTACTATCAACTTAATCTTATTCACTAAAGGATTTGACTTATCTAACATCGCATCTCCTTTTAGTCTATAGTAGGTATTAATCCAGTGAGCAATTCCTGCTAAACCAGAAGTATTGGAAACAGAAACTAAGACCGGACGATTTAAATACTTCTCTGTATCAAATATATTATATATTTCCTCATTTTTCAAGAGACCATCTGCATGAATTCCTGCGCGGGTCACATTAAAATTCTTACCAACGAAAGGTGTTCTATGAGGAATCTTATAACCAATCTCTTTCGTAAAGTATTCTGCGAGCTCTGTAATCACTGTAGTGTCCATACCATCTAAGCTGCCTCTTAACTGGGCATATTCAAATACCATAGCTTCAAGTGGAGTATTTCCGGTTCTCTCTCCAATACCGAATAAGGAGCAGTTTACTCCACTCGCACCATACAACCATGCTGTCGTTGAGTTCGTAACAGCCTTATAAAAATCATTGTGTCCGTGCCACTCTAACTGTTCCGATGGAACGCCCGCATGAGTAATTAAACTGTAGATGATACCTTGAACACTCCTTGGTATTACTGCACCTGCAAAATTTACTCCATAACCCATAGTATCACAGGCACGAATCTTTACCGGAATACCATATTCGATGCCAAGTTTCATTAATTCAAAACAGAATGGAATTACAAAACCATGAATATCGGAGCGTGTGATATCCTCCAAATGACATCTAGGAGCAACACCCGTTTCCAAACATTCTCTAATTATATTTAAATAATGATCCATCGCTTGACTTCTTGTCATCTTCATCTTATAAAAAATGTGATAGTCTGAACAGCTAACTAGAATACCTGTTTCTTTCATTCCAAGGTCTTTTACTAATTCAAAATCCTTCTTACTTGCACGTATCCAAGAAGTAACCTCTGGGAACTCATAACCACGTTCCATACATTTGTAAACAGCATCCCTATCTTTTTTACTATATAGGAAGAATTCGCTTGCTCGAATGATGCCATTTTGCCCACCCAATCTATGTAAATAATCATATATCGTCACGATTTGTTCCGTAGTATACGGAGCTCTTGATTGCTGCCCATCACGAAAAGTTGTATCTGTAATCCAGATATTCTCTGGCATATTATGAGGTACGATACGATCATTAAAAGCGATTTTTGGGATCTCATCGTAAGGAAACAAATTACGAAATACGTTTGGTTGTACTACATCTACCAATTCATAGATATGCTCCTCAAGAGACAACAAATTATTATGATGATTCATGTAAACTTTACGATTCTCCATGGCGCTCTCCTATACTTCAATTATTTTTTGTTCCATTGTATACAATAATACCTTTTATGTCAATGAAATATTTCCTTTTTATTCATATATTTTCATTGTATAACGAGTATTTATACATTGTATAAAAAAAGTTATACTTGATAACGCATTTAAAAATCTATTACAACTACTGATTGTTAAATTTGAAGTAAAATTCTTATTGTTATCCCTTATTATTTTACTGAAAATATATGCATCAATATAAAAGTTCCTAAATTATCTTAAGGAAACTATATTCATCTATATTAAACTTCCTAAATTATCTTAAAGAAAAGGTACACCAACCAAAGAAATCAAAGTTTACATATAATTCGAAAATTTTTTAGGTACTAATAGGAATGAGATGTAGCAAAATAAATATAGTTTACTACATCTCATGTTTTTTATTTAGAAAACTGATCAATACGCTGTTTCATTGTCTTATTAAAGTTTGTTACCTTACGGTCGTAAGTCTCCTCCATTAATCTACTTTCTAAGAGGAAATCTGCTGTCGCAAGATTATTCGCAATTGGAATATCATAAACTACTGCGATTCGAAGTAATGCTTTTACGTCTGGATCATGTGGTTGGGATTCTAGTGGATCCCACAAAAATATGATAAAATCAATATTTCCTTCCACAATACGTGCGCCAATCTGCTGATCGCCTCCAAGAGGTCCACTATTGAAAGCTCGTACTGGAAGTCCTGTCTTCTCGGCAATTAATTTAGCTGTTGTACCTGTTCCACAAAGAAAATGTTTCTTTAACACTTCCTTGTGTTTCTCTGCCCATTCTACAATTTCTTTTTTCTTACCATCATGTGCAACTAAAGCGATATGCTTCGTTTTATCCATGGTAAAATAGATATATTCATCCTCTAACATATTGTTCTCCTTTGTTACTATTAATATAGGCAATCAGATGTTATTCAAAAAACAACTGATATGTAGTATTCTGTCCAAAGTTTTCGTTCTCATAACTATATCTTATATCAGCTCTTCGTGAAAACATACTACACTTATTCCATGTAATTGACAGAATTACAATCTTTTATTCTATTTTATCATATCAGAGATAAAACGTTGTTTCAAGCAGTATTTCAAATACAAAACTCTTCCTTTTTTTTATTAAAAATGATATGATAATAGTACTTGAAAGAAAAGAGGTAATGCGATGAGTCAGAATATTATTGTTGTAGCACTTGGTCGAAGTGCATTTGGTGAAACCTTCCCAGAACAACGTTCAAATGTAAAAAAAGCTGCTTGTGCTATTGCTGATCTTGTTGATGCGGGATATCAGGTTGTTGTAACACATAGCAATGGTCCTCAGGTTGGTATGGTGCATACCGCCATGACAGAATTTAGCCGTCTTGATTCGAAATATACGGTAGCTCCAATGTCCGTTTGTGGTGCAATGAGTCAAGGATATATCGGATATGATTTGCAAAGTATGATACGTACGGAGTTACTCCTACGCGGAATATATAAACCAGTTTCTACTATAATTACACAGGTAAAAGTAGACCCATTCGATAAGGCATTTTCTCATCCTTCTAAAATTATCGGTAGATTCATGACCGAAGCGGAAGCTGCGAAGGAAGAAAAGAAGGGTAACTATGTAGTAAAACAGGACAAGGGGTATCGCCGTATTATCGCTGCTCCAAAGCCAATAGATATTTACGAAATTGATGCAATCAAAGCACTTGTTGATGCAAATCAAGTTGTTATCGCTGGTGGCGGCGGTGGTATTCCAGTATTAGAACAAGGACCAATACTAAAGGGTGCCAGTGCTATTATTGAAAAGGATTTAGTAGCTGCGAAGTTAGCAAATCTATTAAATGCTTCCACCTTGCTTTTCTTAACTGGTGTTGACAAAGTTGAATTAAATTACGGAACGCAAAATGCAACCGCACTCGATTCACTTTCTGTTTCTGATGCATCAAAGTATATGCAAGAAGGCTATTTTGAAGAAGGTGCAATGCAACCAAAGATCGAAGCAAGCATTGATTTTGTAAGCTCTGGTAAAGGCCGTCGTGCAATTATTACACATCTTGAGAAAGCTCTCGAAGGATTATCTCACAAGACAGGTACTATCATCGAGTAGCTAAGATGAACCATCCTCTGTGATTTAATGTTAGGTTCTTACCTCATAAACAAGAAAAAGTACGCTTTGCGAACTTTTCCTTGCCATAAATCATAAAAACCTGTAAGTTTCTCACTGATAACTTACAGGTTTTTGTTTTACTGATATTGTAATAAAATAAATCTTCAACTAAATTAGGATAAAGGGAGTAACTTTACTTACTCTACTATTCTATCGTTATATACTTTATAGTTTGTCTAGTTTTATAAAATCAACATTAGTCCACAATTTCTAATAATCCCACTTTTTAGATACCCTTGCTTTATCGCAATATAACGTCTCTTAAAAAAGTTTGATTGAAACATCATCAAGTATCCTTCTATGATGGATTTTTGATGTCTTTGTAATTCCTCGTGGAAAAAATGTAAAAATTCTTCCGCTTGATCTCGATTCTTAGCTAGCGTTAGTTTTTGATCTTTGAAGGATGTCATTCGTTTGCGTACATAAGAAGCAAAATTTATACTCCCTACTACATTCGCTGAATGTTGTCTATAATCAATTGTAGCTTTTGGCAAATAGCTTATATGACCAAATGCAGCTGCAATTAACGCTAACCACCAATCATGGTATCTGGCAGCATTTGGTATACGGGATAGATATTGTTCAAAAGCACGATTAATCATTATCGTACATCCAATGCATTTATTTTCCATAAGAAGATGCGATAAATCTATTTTGTTCGAATTAAAGTGCTGTGTTTTAATAAATGATTCGGATATCTCATTTAGATTCTCATCTGCTATTACTGCATCGGTAAATACCAAAAGTGGGCGATCAACTCCAAAACGTTTTTCCATCTGTTCCATTCGCTTTAATGTTTTGCTAACCTTATCCGCATGCCACACATCGTCCTGATCACAGCACATAAAGTACATTGCCTCTTTAAATTTTTCCATAACCGTTTTAATTCCATGCAGAAAGTTCTTTGTAACACCTAGATTGCGATGATTTTTATAAAGGTGTAGCTGGTTCTGGTAGCGATGTTTATATTCATTTAATATCTTTAGGGTCTCATCTGAAGATCCATCATCAAATACATGCAACACTATATTTTGATGATTGCCCGTAAATATAGAATCTATTTGATCCCTTAAAAATTTTTCACCATTATAGGTACTCATTATGATATCTACCCTGCTCATATTACCTCCAATACGACTTATTCATACTAAGCCATATTTTGAATGGCTGTGGCAACAATCGATGTTTCTTACCAAGAAGATAACCCAAGTATTTAAATCCACTTTCCAGTATAAAATCCACTAATTCTATATATTTTCTTTGATCTTTTAAATAACTAACTGTTTGCTTTACAAACTTTGTTCCTTCCTTTTCAGAAGATATATTTTTAAATATTGATTGATATTCCTCTTGAGAAACACCTAAATCAAAATTTCTGCGAAGTTGTTGCATCAGCGTATAATGATGACTATGAATTACTGTTGCTTTGCTTGCATAATAAATCTTATACCCTGTTTTAATCACCCCTGCAGCATAAATCATATCTTCGTTAAAAATTGTTCTTGCAACAAAACCTCCTAAATCTTCATAGACCGATTTACGGTATGCTGCACAAACATTAGAACTGAAGTAAGTTTTGATTCCAAGGCGATCCAAATCCTCTTTCGACTTCAACTGATCTGTGGATGGATAATTAAAAATTCTTGTATATTTTTCAACTAACGTTGCATTCTGGGATGCTTCCTGTCTACCATAAGAGATCGCAACCTCTTCCATCCTTAATGGCTCTACTAGATTTTCCAATAAGTGCTCATCTTTTGGAATCGCATCCTGAGTCATGAATACCATATATTCAGAATCGGAAAGGCTAGCACCATAAGCTCTTGTCCCACCATGATCAAACTCTCTTTGATCAATGGAAATTATGTGAATGTTCACAGATTCACTTCCTACGATTTTCTTATGAGAGAGCAATTCATCTACTCTTTGCTTGATTGTCTCTGTTGCATAATCTGGCAATACCTCTGTGTTAAGTAGCCATATATTCTTGGGCTTTATTGTTTGCTTTAATAACTGGATTAATAGCTTATCAAACTTTTTGTCTGGTCGAAACAGCGGTATAATAACATCCAGATTTTTCTTTTGGTCCATTGGTCTTCATCCCATTCCTTTGTTTATATATTCAAGATTATATCCAGACAGATAAATCTCATTCTTATTTGAAAGAAAACAATTATGTATAATCCATCTCATTATATGATAGAAGAAGGAGTCCGTCAAGAAGGACTCCTATATCACGTTCTTAGCTTAAATTAATTCAATTTTTCCAGCTTCGTTCCCATTTACTACATAATAGGCTGCGTTATCTTCTGGTTTTACATACAGGTCTAATGTTTGTATTGAACTTTTTTGACCATTCCCTACTAGGAATGCTTCTTTGGCTTTTTGAATGAGGCATTGTAATTCAACTTCATTCCCCATATACTGTAAAACAACTTTCGTACTTGTATTCTCAATTTGAGGCAATGTATCTGATAGAACTTTTTTCTTTCTACCACGTTTCTTAGGTGGTAGAATAGATTCTAAAACAGCCTCTGTGCTCATTTCTTCTACAACCTCTTCTTCATCTGTTGCTGTATTTTCATTCGTTATTGCACTTTCGCTCTTTACGGAATCTTCACTCGCTATTACGCTTACTTTCTTTTCTTTTGTTGCACGCTTTGCCTCGCTTATGTTCTGTACTAGGCTTTTATCCTTCTCAATTTTACTCTTCATACTTCCTCGATTCTGGCATTTCATTGCCTTTTCATATTCATAGCTCTTTGCTCTCAATCATATCGCAAGTTACCTATTTTTACAATATGTTTTACATATTTTCCCTGTTTTGCTGAAGAATGCAACTTTCTCTTCTACTCTTTTGTTAGAAATGTTAAAATTATACAAATGGCTTTTCTATTCTTTCAAGCACAAAATGTCCTGGAGCTCGCTCGATCATTCTTAGAGTTTCTCTCCCCTTTAATTCACTTGAAATAACCCCATAATCAATATCCTGTGAATTTAGCTTGCCAGATTTTTGCCAAGTTTTTATTTCTCCTCTCTCCTCCATCTGCTTGTTTTCGATTGGAATAGGTCTTGGGATGGAGGAAAGTAACATCTTCGTATATGGATGAAAAGGATTACTAAAAAGTTCATTCGTAGGTGCTATCTCAACAATTCTTCCATGATAAAGTACTGCGATACGATCTGTAAAGTAACGCATTACTGGCATATCATGTGAAATAAAAAGGTAAGTTAAACCACGTGATTTTTGTAATTTCTTCATTAGGTTTAGTATCTGCGCTCGTACTGATACATCAAGTGCTGAGATTGGTTCATCCGCTACAATAAATTGAGGATTCATAATAAGTGCTCTCGCTATGCCAATTCTTTGCCGTTGTCCACCAGAAAATTCTGTAGGATATCGACTTTTATATTCAGGTCTTAAGCCAACCTCTAACATTGTCTTATCGATTCGATTTTCCCTTTCTATTTTAGAAATCGACTGATTTGTAGCTAGAATCCCCTCACCAATAATGTCTGAAACTTTCGAACGCTCATTTAGGGCTGCCATAGGATCTTGAAATATCATTTGCATTTCATGACATAACTGTCTTTTATTTTCTGTTGATAATCTTTGATTAATTTTCATTCCTTTATATGTTATGTCCCCCTCTACCGTATCAATCATACGCATAATAGCTCTACCTATCGTTGTTTTCCCTGAACCAGACTCTCCCATAAGGCCAAAGATTTCCCCTTTTTTAATCGAAAAGCTTGCATTCTTTACAGCTAGATTTAATCCTCTTATCTTCCCCTTCCCTTCATACCCAATCGAGATTGAATTTAAATTTAGTAATTCTTCCAAGTTAAAACCTCCAGTTTTCTAGTTGATAATACTCTTTTATTATTCTAGGTGGTTCTACTTTTGGCGCTCTTTTTTCCATTAGCCAAGATTTCACCTGATGTGTATCACTCAGTTTAAAATAAGGAGGAGCATAGATAAAATCTCGTTCTAAAGCCCAAGGATTTCTTGGTGCGAATGCATCCCCTTGAATTTCTTCTTGAGGATTTGGTAAAGTACCACCAAGGTAAATCAACTCTTCCCCTGGCACATAAAGCGCTGGTTGAGAAGCCAATAAAGACCAGGTATATGGATGTCTTGCATCCAAAAAGATGTCATTACTAGTCCCAACCTCTATAATTTCTCCAGCATACATAACTGCAACACGATCAGCAACCTTAGCAACTACCCCAAAATCATGAGTGATAAAGACAACCGTAAGTTGATATTTATGCTGTAGATGAATCAATAGGTTGAGTACTTGCTCTTGAATTGTAACATCTAAAGCTGTCGTAGGCTCATCGCACAATAATATATTTGGTTTACAAGCAAGTGCTATCGCTATTACTACTCTCTGCCTCATACCTCCGGAACACTCATGCGGATAATAATGTCTCGTTTTTCTTGGGTCTTTCATTCCCACTTCTGTAAGAAGTCTGATAACCTCCTCTTTTCGCTTTACTTTACGTAGTGGCTGATGGATTGCAATTGCTTCCTCAATCTGGTATCCGATTGTTAATAAGGGATTTAAACTTGTCATAGGGTCTTGTAAAATCATTGCAATCTCATGCCCTCTAATCTTTTGGTAATCTTTCTCTGACTGAAACGATGTAAGATTATTTCCTCGGTATAAAATCCTACCCGCTACTATCTTTGCATTCTGCTCCAAAAGTCCAAGGATCGACTTTAATAATACTGACTTACCACAACCCGATTCCCCTACTATCACTAAGCTTTCTCCTTTGATAACCTCTAGGCTTACACCACGTAGCACATGAAGCAACGCATTTCTTACCGTGAAATCTACGGTCAAATTCTCTATTGTTAAGATATTCTCTGGCATAAGCTCTCCTATCTATGATTTTTCGGATCTGCTGCATCTGCAAAGGCGTTTCCTATCAGATAAAAGGAAATTGTAATAATGGAAACAATCAGCGTTGGAAATAATAGCTGATACCTAAGTCCTGGCATCATTAGTTTCGCTCTTCCTGCTTGAATCAGATTACCAAGGCTAGGTATATTAAGAGGAAGTCCTAGACCAAGATAAGTAATAAATACTTCACTTCCAATTACGGATGGAATGGATAGTGAAACTCTCATCAGAATGATTGAAATCAGGTATGGCATGAAGTTTTTTCGTAAAATCCTTAGGGTACTGGTACCAAGCATTTTAGAAGCAATATTAAATTCCTTATCTCTAATGAGTAACATCTGATTTCTAATAAATCGTGCCATTTGGATCCATCCGGTTGCACAAAGTGCAAGAAGTAAAGTCGTTACTCCTGGTCTTAATATATAAGAAATCAATATGAGTACAATCGTAGAAGGGATATTATCAAGTAAATTATAAATTTCTGTAAAAAATGCATCGAGTTTTCTAACATAGCCCCATAGTAAGCCTACTGTAGTTCCTATGATTGCTTCTATGACGGACACTGCTATTCCTAAGAATAAAGATGTTCTAGCACCTGACCAGGTTCTACTCCATAAATCTTGCCCAATGGAATTTGTACCAAACCAAAAATCCTTAGTCGGCGTCTGATTTCTTATCTGTTGCCCTGTCTTTCTGCTATTATAGATTAAGTTGGGGTCTTTTTGACTTGGTAAATAAGGTTGTATGATAGTAAATAGAATCAAAAGCAAAAGCACACAAACTAAAAACATCGCAAATCGATTTTTAGCAAAGGTTTTTATTGTTGCCATCCAGTAAGTATCTGCTTTTGCATCCCGTATCTTATTGTCCTCTATTTTTCGATTCGCAAATTGAAAGGAACTTAACTCATTTATATTTGCCCACTCTTTCGTATTTTGTTCCCGCCACGTCATCTAGACACCTCCCTTCGAATTTAATTTCACTCTAGGATCGATAAGACAAAGCAGGATATCGCCTAATAACACCCCTAAGATACCTGTTATAGCAAATAAAACAACAACTGCCTGTACCATTGAATTATCTTGTCTTTGAATGACTTGAACAAGTAACCCTCCCATTCCTGGTATACTATATAATGACTCGACATAGATTGAGCCAATTATTGTATTAAAGATGGAATTTGGAAGGTACTGAATCATAGGAACAATTGCATTCTTTAACATATGCTTCTTTAGAATTCGTTTCGAGGAAACACCTTTTACTTTTGCTAGGATAACATAATCTTTCTTTTCTTCCTCTATGAGATATCTTCTAAGCCACGTTGTATAAAATGCTATATTTCCAAGTGACATAGAAACGATTGGCAGAATCCATGTTGTCACATCATTCGCATGATAGAGCATCTTTATATGAAGCTTTTCTGTACCAATCGCTTGTATTAACAATAGGTAAACTGCATAAGGGACTGCCTGTAATATAACTAAAAAAAGTGTTCCAATACGGTCAATTAACTTTCCCTTATGGGAAGCCATTGCCAAGCTAAGTGGAATAGATATAAGAAGTGCCAAAAATAAGGTGCTTAATCCAAATTTCATAGAAATCGGTATTTTTTGTTTTAGGATATCTGTTACCAAAACATTTGCCATATAGGTTCTGGAATAACCCAAATCTCCATGAAGCATATCTTTCACATAACGAAAGAATTGTATCGGTAGAGGATCAAGCAACCCCATATTCTTAAGCCCTGCTTCAATCTGTTCCACTGTTAATTTTTCATAATTTGGGAAATATCCCTCAATTGGCATCAATCTAAGAAGAGAAAAGACGATAAAAACTACAAGAAACAAGGTTATCATTGAGCGAACTAATCGACGTAACATATATTTTCCCATCGTTTCACTCCTTTCCTAACCTTTATTACCCTCGTATGCTTTTATGTATAGAAACATTCTTACCGCACTAATCTCTCTTTTGTTTTTTTCTCCTTCTCCCAAACCGCCTTATTAATCTCCATGATCCGATTATTTAGAATTACTTTATAATATTTCATTCCTTTATACCTAGAGGTAGAAACTCCAAAACTTGCATAGGAACTTTCATAGGTGTTTAACTTTGTCATCTGATAAGACACTGGGGACATGCTAAATGGTATGACTAACGCATGCTTTATTAAATAGGCCTCAGCATTTGCATATGCGATATACCGCTCTTTGATATCTAGTACACTTTCTTTCGCTTCTGATAGTAAATCATAATAGATATCAATCACTGGCATAATCGTAAGTTTTTCTCCCCTAAGCGGTAAATAATTCGTCGCCGAATGCTGATCAAAAACTTCTGTAAACGTCTGAGGATCTGCATAGTCTGCTCCCCAATTTGCCTTTAACATCGCATAATCTCCTCTCTCCCTAACCTGTGACGTAAAGTTTTGAGAAGGTCCAGCTTCTACTACAAATTTTATAAAATCCTTCCCTAGCAGTCCTTCTATCTGCTGTGCTAAAACAATACATTCATTTGCCCAGTCTGTGGAGTTTGCCCGATATCGTAATAGAATTTTAACCGGGAAGGTACACCCAGACTCTTTTAGCTCGCTCATTGCCTTTTCCTTATAAATAACTGCCATATCTTTCTTAAAGCTATCTCTTTTAGATATATTGTTGAGTGCCTGAAACTCGGTATAATCTTTTCCTTCAAAGCTTACGAAATTAGGCGGAGTAATTGTATTTAATAGAAGCTCTTCTGGATGATTTGGCTCTACTACTCGAAGTGCTTTTACTCGGTCCATAGCACTCATGATAGCAAGACGAAAGTTCTCATTTTGAACTGCCTTATTCCAATTTTCTGGTTCATAACGTTTATCAAACTTTGGTTTGAAATTAAAAATATAAAAATAAGAGTAATCTGTTTTCTTTCTACCTCTAGTAACCAGATCTTTTGTATTTTCCTGCTTCATAAAAGTATCTAGTAGATCGGAGTGTATCGCAGCATAATCAATCTCACCACGCAAAGCAAGTGCAGGAGCTAAAGTTGTCGCTTCTGAATTATACGTTTCTTCAATTTTTTCTATGTAAACTCGATCTGCATCCCAATTCGATTCATTTTTCTGAAAAGTGCGTTTTTCCTGTGGCTTAAAGACGGAAAGTACATAAGCACCATTGTAATAGAGTGTATCTGTTCCTGTTGCTGCGCCAAATTGTCCTTTTCGTTCCTCTAACAAAGGACCATAAGCTGGCATAAAACATCCATACGTTAAATAAGAAAGAAAATAAGGACAAGGCTGTTCCAGTGTATATACTAACGTATAGTTCCCATAAGCCTTTACTCCAACTCTTTCAAAGTCTCCCTGGCTTTCATAATAATCCTTTGCATTCTTAATCAAACCAAATAAGAGCTTTGCAGTTTCGCTCTCATATTCTTTCGTTAAGACATACTGCATTGCACTGACGAAATCCTTTGCAGTTACTTCTGCTATCTTTTCTCCTTTTTCGTTCACCCAGTATTCCCCTTCTCTAAGTTCAAAGGTAATCGAGAGACCATCCTCACTTGTCTTCCAACTTGTTGCTAAGGAAGGAATTACATTGCCAAAGGAATCATATTCTACGAGCGTATCAATCACATTTGCACCAATCCTGATTTCATGAGAAGATGAGGTGATAAGATAATTTAATGTAGATACCTCTGAGGAGTACAGTAAGCGATACGTAGAATCCACTTCGTTATCCCTTATTTTACTTGTCCCGAAGCATCCTGAGGATAACAGTAAACTAAAACAAAGTACAAGAAGAACCATTCCTTTCCCTACTTTCATTTACTGCCTTCCGCTCCTTACCTATCGTGATTAAAAAAACTCCTGTCTTATACTTTATTTTTCAAAGGCTAAAAATATGAGTTTATTCCTAAAAATTATTCGACTCAATTTTATCTAGTAAGTATGATAACTGTCTTCCTTTATTCCTCTAAGGGTAATTTGATTCATCATCCGAGTATTCCTAATATACATATGAAACAAGAATAAGCTCGCTTCGCGAACTTTTCCTTGTCATCAATAAAAAAAGGAAGATTTCTCTCCCTTTTTATATCTTCACTATTTCGTTGTTCCATTATATCTTTTTGAAATCATTATCTGAATAAATGTCTCCAGTTCATCACTACTCTGAGCTCCGATTTCGTAAAAATAATTCCAATCCCTGTCTACTTTTTTAAACCGGTGTATCACATTATCAATTACTTTAGATTCAAATCCATGTGATAAGTCAAACATATCAGTTACTTTTTCCAATAATACCGCGAGATCTTTATCTCTACTTGCTCCAGAATCAAAAAAATAATTCCTATGCTTACTGATGATGAACTGCAAAATATATACCAAGCAATAGAAGATAAACAAGTAACTTTACGTGATGCAGCTATTGTAATCACAGGTTTATCCTGCGGAACCCAGACAAGTCTCATTTTTCCAACATTTCTTTAATCTGATATGTTTCGGTTTGCATAATCAACAAAGCTTATATTCAAATCAACATTTCCTTTGATACCTGGAATACTCCCGGAATCTGAATACTGATACATCTGGAAATCATACGGAAATGTTAGGTTATTTCCGTAATAAGCAAACCATAAATCATACGCTGATAATTGCTCTAAATCAATACCCATTACCATCCACTTTGTATTTGCATAAATCATTGGATGGTATCCTGCACTCTGAATTTTCTCACAAAACGTTTTCGTAATATCCGTTCTAAGCTGTCTTGATAAATTATTCGCTCTTGCATCATAGGTTGTAACATATTCAGTATCAAAAATTACCGGATAGGAAATCTTGTAATCTTTGATCTGTTCCAATACAAAATCCGCTTCTTCCATAGCTTCCTCTATCGTTGTTGCTTGTGAGAAGAAGTAGACACCTACGGAAACTCCTGCTTTTATTGCACCTTCTATATTTTGAACAAAATATGGGTCAAGCTCTAACGTGCCTTCATTAAAACCTCGAAATCCCAAAGAATGATTGCAAATTCTACTCCTGATTCCTTTACCTTCTCCCAGTCGATATCCCCCTGATATTTCGATACATCAATCCCATGGATTGATTTCTTAACCCCTTGCTCCACATATTCTAATTTACCATCCGACTGTACAAAATTCTCTAGTTGATAGGACAACCGTGGTATTTTATCGGATATTGGGACCAAATACCGCTTATTTTGATGCCCCCATAACGCTATTCTTTCCTTTAAAATACCTGTACTTGGAATAATTAATCCGCCTTTTTCACTATCCTCTTGATCTGCGGTTACATAAGCACTGTAAATTGTCTTACCTAATGATATAGTGCCATCCTGAAGAATCAGTTTTGCTGATAACTCCCCAAGATACTCTTGTTCAGAAAGTGAGACTACAGATTCAATGGAAATTCCATCCTCTGCAAAAATTAAATTGAAGTCTTTCTCAAAATTTGGTAAAAACTCATCATAATAAACAGCATCAATATAAGCTTCTTTCGTTATAGCATACGTATAAGAAGCAGAACCAATCTTCATAGTCATCCTCATATCACCATCTTGATTGTTGGCACTATGTAGTTCTTCATAATTTAAAACAAATAAATCTTTTATCGCCTGCTTTATCGAAAATACTGGATATTCTCTTAAGGTATCCACATCTATTATTCTTATTTCCTCTGGTATGATATCCTCATCCGTATAGCTAAGAAATGCGAATTGTTTCACTCCTTCTGACAGGAAGGTTCCAACCTCAGGACATAAGTCTTTCAAACCAGCAGATAAATCATAATCCCAATTCATCTCCATCATCTTTGTCCCATTATCAATAAGAATGCGGCGGCGGTCTTCTATTTCTTCCTCTAAAAACTCATTACGATAGCATATCTTTACCGTCCCATCCGTAAATACTAAGTATTCGTATCCGAATAATCGCTCCATTGAAACCTCAAATGGCGCTATTTCATTTTGAAGCTCAGGAGTAATTAAGTTTGCTAGCTCCTCCACTAGCTTTACGGATTTAACCGCTGGGACTATCTCTCCCCCTTGGTTATTCCCCTCTTGAAAGAGGGAACCGCCAGAAGTTGGGACATCACTTTTAGCGCCCAATGTTAAATAAACTGCAAAAGAAATGCCAAGTATCAATAATAATACACCCTCAAAAAGTGCCAATTTCTTAAATGAGACTCTTCCACGTTTGTTATTTTTCTTTTTTTCCATTGATTCTGTAGGTAAGCTTTTTATCGGTTGATCATTTAATTTTTTCTTAACTTCATCTAATTCAGATAAGACAATCTCCAAATAAGCCTTCATATCCTGAAGCTCTCTGTTATCTCTTCCTTCGTTATCCATTATGCTCTCCTATTTGATATTATTTAAGCGAAGAACGCTTTCTGTCTTTCCTAAGTTTTACGCTACCTAGATACCTTCCATTACCCCAACGGTAAAAGGCAAATGGTCAAAATTCATAGCAACTGTAGTTGCAGACTTATTCGACTTACAATAAGCGAAAGATAGCATCATGTATCTTCGTAGCAATGTATGAATTATTCATTGTGTACAAGTGGATTCCATCCACTCCACTGGATACTAAATGCATAATCTGCTCTACTGCATAAGCAATTCCAGCATCTCTTAATGCTTCTTCCTGGTGTTCATAACGTTGCAATATCTTAGCAAGCTTTGAAGGAATACTAACTCCACACATGGTAACCATACGTTCAATTTGCTTCTTATTTACTACTGGCATAATGCCTGCTTCAATTGGAACTGTAATTCCTTTCTTTCTCGCCTTTTCTAAAAAGGCAAAAAAGTAATCATTATCAAAAAATAATTGGGAAATAAGATGTTCTACACCACAATCCACCTTATGTTTCAAATGTTCTATGTCTTCCTCCATACTAGATGCTTCCAGATGAATTTCAGGATAACATGCTCCTGAAAGATGAAAATCTCCCTTTGTCCTAATGTATTCCACTAAGTCGCTGGCGTATGTAAAGTCTTTCTTCGGTTCTATCTCCGGATTTCTATCCCCTCTTAACGCTAAGATATTCATAGTTCCTTGTCTTTTAAGATATTCCAGTATTGTATTCATATCTTCTTTCGTGGAATTTACACAAGTAAGATGGGTGAGTGCATCAATTCCATAGTTTGATTGTATGAATGATGCGATGTCACAAGTAGTATGATCTGCTGTATTTCCTCCCGCACCATAAGTCACACTAATAAAATCAGGATTTAATTTTGTTAATTCTCCTAATACACGATAGATGCTTTCTACAGGACTGTCCTTTTTGGGCGGAAAAACTTCCAAGGAAAATACCGTTCTCCCCTGATCAAACTTTTCTAAAATCTGCATCGGCCTACCTCCAAGACTATCTCTTTTTGAAATCTTATCAGAGGTTTCCCTTCTCTGTCAACAGCTTACGATTGGTTCTAGCAAAAAAATACACGAATCGCAATCCAAATACGAGTGATGGGACATATCGCTTAATCTTTCTTACCCAATTAAAAAAGCTAATTCCTCTATCATCTCTTACGGAGGGAATCAGCTTTCTTAATGTATTATTATTTATACCTGCAATCTCTTTCTTATCTCTTCGGTTAATGAAATTAGCTGCTCCACCTCAAGACGTTGAGCATAAGTAAGATTTGATGCAGCAAGCTTTCGAGTCATCAGATCAAACGGTAAGTTCATACGCTGCATCGCATATTTCGCATTCACAGGATAATTACTGTTTTCTATTAGGGAACACATGGTTAGCACATCAGAGAGAAGTTTTGCTTCCTTAGGGTGTTTTAAGTAATTCTCACAAAGCCAATGGTACAAAGCAGGATGAAAGTTAGCCATAACCCCACTGTATCCAGCTGCTCCTGCACATAGTGAGTCATACAAGGTTGCTGTGTTAGCATTGTAAAGTTTCATTTCTGTTTGCTTAACAATCTCTAATTTCTCATTGATACTATCCATTCTGCAGCTAGTATCCTTAAGGAAATGGAATCTCCCCGTTTCTGCACAATATCTAGTAACTTTTGGAGTTAAGATTCTCTTATACGGATAAGGGCACTCATAAAACCCTAACGAAATCTCTTCGGATAAAGCATTCATGAGGGCCTCAAGATGGAATAATAATTGATCATCCTCCTCTCCTTCTAATACAAGTCGGTTCGATATCAAAATCAGAGCATCAATTCCGGTATCCTCCATCCGTTTTAATTCTTCTATCTGATCCTTTGGGTCATTTGATATGTGACCAGAAGCTATCACAGGACGTTTACCAGCAACTTGCTTTACAAAAGAAGCAATTTTATAACGCTCTTCTAAGGAAAGAAAGAACATCTCACTGGATTGGCAAACTGCAAATAAACCATCACATCCCTGATCAAAGTACCAGTGTACTAAATGCTCTAGCGCATTATAGTCCACTTTATTCTCCTCTGTAAATGGAGTAAGCATAACTGGCCATACTCCATCTGGAAATCTATTTTTCATAAGTATCCTCCCTACTGTGACTGTTGTTAGGAGCCGGTTATTGCGCCTTACCTTTGGTCTTCATATAGTCTTGGTGGCTGGAAAAGTCCGTAAGAAACAACATTATAATTGGAGCTATATTCTGCACCAGTCGTACGGAAACAAGCATCGTTTGTTACAGCTCTTTTCCTCTCACTTAAGTGGAATGGGCCAAATAGGTTCCTTGGTGACCCCATCACTTCAATGACCAATTGATTCATTCCTGTTTTTAAAAATGTAGTAATGTCAAGATTTGATACAGCCTTCCATGGAACTTCTATCGCTTTATCGTTAACATAAACAGTGACACAAGTCCCAAAATAATCTTCTAACTCTAAATAAATTCGTCTTGTTTTGTTTTCTACATAATCAAACGAATATTCATAACAGATTGACCCGGCATAATGTAGAAACCCTTGAATCGTCCAATCACCGGTAACGATCTCTTTTGGCAGAGGAATTATCTTACGATCCCTGCTAACTCCAAACTCACCACACAGATAGCAATCTTCCAACTCCATATCATTCCTATAGTTACAAGAAAGCTGCAGACAATTCTCACCCTCACACAAACCAATTAATTCTACTTTTTTGATACTTCGATCAAGTAGGTAATCCTTAGGTTCCTTTTTTACAAGCTTACCATTGCAATAGATTGTAAAGTATTCCGGATGTTCTATCGCAAGAGAAAGAGAACCTGTCGGTAGCTCGTTTATATCAAAATAAAACTTAAGCTCCAATGGCTTTCCATCCTCTGGATGCGCTTTTGTAATCCATTGATAACGCTGCTCTAATCCGTTTAGATGAATTGGGCGCATACCTAACTGATCACGTACTTCTTTTTGAGCTTCCCAAACTTCCATCTCCTCTGACCAACCCTCTTGCCCTATTCGATATTGACATCGATCTAAAGTGAAGGTGTTTTCCATTGTATTTCGGATTGTTGTCTTTACCGGGAAGTCATAAAGTATTTTCTTTGTAGCTGGCAGCTTGCTGCCTATATAACATGATGTTGTTGCTTTCGCTGTATCCCCAGCTACATCCTTATTTAAAATGCGATATAGCTTTGAATCTGCCCCACCTAGTGTTGCCTGAAAACATAGTTTGCCATGACTCATACTAGATACTACAGGAAATACTTCTCCAGTCAGAGCATTCCATTCCTCAACAACTCCCAAACGGTATAGCTCAATTTTAACATCATAGCCTCTTGTTCTATCATTATTCACTAGAAATAATGTCTCATCTTCCCCAGTGGTTCTTTGCAAAGCCAAACAACGAGTCTCTTCGTTACCAAAGGAATCTTTTACACTGATAGTTCTGATATTGCTTGCTTCTAAGATGCGCAACAAATCATTCGCATCTTCCGCAATGATACAGCCTTGGTTTTGAAAAAGCGCGGATACTTCTGGGTTCTCCTCTCCTTCTAACATTGTAGCAAAAGGCTTCATAACAATCAGTCTTCCACCAGCGTCTAAAAATTCCTTTAACAGTTGATAGGTAGAGAGTAGCATGGTATCAATTGGTGGTATTATTAAGGTACCATACGTTACTTTACCAACTCTTACTTGGTTTCCTTCAACCGTTGCATATTTTGACATAATAATCTCATCTCCAAGATCCATATCAAAATGATGGAAGCAAAGGTCTTTAATAAGTTCATTGTATGCATATCCTATTTCATCTACTTTAGGAACATCTCTTTCATAACGTCGTATCGGATTACCATAGGGACTAGTCCCAAGCATACTCCATGCTGTACTAGAAGGATGTAATAAAAGAATCTGCTGTTTTGGAACTCCCTCTTCTAATACAGAACCAAGCCTTGCAAAATAATCCTCTACAACATGATTTTTCTTCCACCAGGAGGTATTATAATTAAAGCATGGCGGATAATCTCTTTTCCTGCAGCCCTCAATTGTATAAAGCGCCAGATGCTGACATCTTAGATTAACACCAAGAGCATACTGCCAGTCACCAACATATCGCTGCCCCTCGAAGGTAAATTCCCACCCAGTGCAACCATAGGTTTCAGATAGTACATGCTTTCGTCCCAATTGATGGGCTACGCTGGAACATTGCTTCACGGTCATAAACTCTTCTGTTCTCTCTTGTAGCATATCAATTCCGGGAATGTGCTCATACTCATAAAGCGGCATAATTGCTCCACTCACTCTGGTTGCCAACCCAAGCTTGTCCTCTTGTAAAAAATGTCCTGTCAAAGAAAGTCCATGATTCTCACACCACTCTCCAAGTACTTTTGCATAGGATTCACTATACCGAATGGTTATGGTATGCCAATAATCATGTCTGATTTTTCTACTCTTTTCTCCATTAAAATAAAGATATGGTATCAAGTCCAGCGGGTCGTAACCTCGATTTTCTTCAAAATATGTAATAAATTCATAGGTCCACGGGATCCATCCACGATTTGCTGGAAATTTCGTGTGGGTATCTGCCAGACCAGGCTCATCCGTAAATATCCCTGGTATTGTTTTTCCGAATTCTTCACCACATAAATTGTAATACTGATCGTGTGTCAAGGAAATAAATCGTCTTACTGTTTCTGGATTCAGATTATCAGGAGGTGCTTCATTATTAAACCACTCACTCGGTTTAGAAACCTCCAGTCGAGCAATTAAGCACACCTCACCTTCCTCTAATGTATTATGGGTAATAACTTTTAAATTAGTTGACTCTCGCTCTTTCTCTATTCTTCTAAGCGAAAAAATGTCATGCTCTTTTACTTTAGCTGCATAGACTGCAAGAAGTTCTTTCTCCTTCCAATAGTCTTCACAAAAATTTTCGCATACTTCAAGCGTTAACCCTTTACAACGATATTCATCTCCTCCTGCGGTAACTTTCCCTCCCGCAGTACCAGACGGCCATCGGTCTTCATCATAAAGCCAGGCATACATTCCTAGTTTTTTTGCCTCATCAATGGCTGTTACGATACATTGGTTCCACTTCTGTCCCATGTACTCTGTTTCAAGGCCTTCTCTAGAATGCATGAAAAATCCACCGATTCCTTGTTCCTGCATCTGTCTTATCTGTCTTCTGATTTCTTCCGTATCAAGTTCTCCATTCCATGCCCAAAAAGGAAAAGAACGAGAAAATGTTGGTGGATTTATGAATTTATCTTTTATCTTTCTCCTTGTATTTGATTCCATATTAAGAGCCTCACTTTCCTGCTACTTGTCTGTAGCTTTCCTATCACTCATACTTAATTTTAACAAATACAATTCGTTCTCGTTTCCATGTGTATGTTATTAATATTTCATTGTTATCATTGCAGATTACTGCAGGGTATGCAAAACCACCAGGGCCATCCTCAAGTGTTACAAGCTCTTTCCATGTCTCTCCATTGTCCTCGGAATAAGACGCAATCAGTGGGGTCCTTGGTCCTTTATAATAGTTTGGTAAGTTATCTGTAGGATTATAGATTAGCACCAGTACTTCTCCTGGAAGTTTTACAAGATCAATTCCGCTGTTATTGTTTGGTAATGAGGTTGCATAGGCAAGATTCCAAGTCCGTCCATTATCCGTAGAATCGCTTCGAAAGATTTTTGAGCTTGTGCTGCGAAGTAACATATGTACCTCACCCTTATCATCCTGCCACAGGGTAGGTTGAATCACTCCTTTTCCAAAACAGCGATGTTTACTATAAGGATAATCTACCATTTGAATATTATAACCTGCCCTTCTTACAGGAACAATCTCACTTTGTTTCCAGGTAGTACCATCATCTTCTGAAATATCCACGAAGGCATCCCATGTTTCGCCCTCGAAAGACGCTGGTGCTAAAATATCTCCATTACTAAGACGTATCGGTTTATTTTTAACCGGACCTCTCCCTCCAGAGCAATCTCCTTCCACTAACTCTTTTGGCGTTGACCAAGTTTCACCATTATCACTTGACGTAATCACCCACGTCTTCCATTCTGGTATCGTAACGCCAACTTTATAAAACAGCATAACCGTCCCGTCTTCCTTCTGAAATAATACTGGATTCCACATTGCTACTGTTCTAGTCTTTTCTATACATATCGGTCTATTAAAGCCTTTGCTAGTCCTTATACTAATCCAAATAGTAACGTCTGCACCCTTTTCCCAGGAGCCTCCAAACCAGGCTACAAGTATATTTCCATTGGCTAACTCTACTAACGTAGATGCATGCGCACTATCAAACTCTCTATCTTCTTCAAATATAAACTCCTTTGTAATATCAACAATCTTCACTTTCTTTGTCCTCCTGTGTGGTGGTAATTATGCGATACTCATTTGGAGAAACACCTTCTAGCTTACGAAATATTCTAAAAAATGTACTTCTGCTTTCTATCCCAACGGCAACTGCGATATCACCTATTTTCATATTCGTATGAATAAGTAACTGCTTCGATTGCTGGATGCGAACTTTATCAATAAAATCCGTTATGTTTTCTCCCGTTTTTATTTTATATATTTTAGAAATATATTTTGCTGTTAGTCCAAATTCGTCTGCAATAGAGTCGAGACTTAAATTCAAAGCATAATTTTTCTCAACATATTGCTTGATTTTGTAAACTGTTCCGTATTCTTCTCGTTGCTCTTGACCATTTACAAGTTCTAATACATTGGTTAAGAACTCCATAATATTTTTTTTACTTATTATGATATCTTCTTCTCTATTTAAATTTTTTACTACTTCAATCATGGCATACATATTTTCCATTTCTGTGTACTCAAGCTTGTTTTCTTCTAGACAACGTTGACCGACATAGTATACCTGCATAAAAAGTTCTTTCAAGTCTTGATATTCAATGTTTCGTTTTATATTCTCATCCAACAGCTGGTTTAAAAGCTGTAATAGCTTTTCCTTATTACCTATGGTAATGCAGTTTACTATTTTCTTTTGGTCATAGAATGTAAAGGATATCTTATTCTTCCGTGACAATTGCTGATAATCCTTTAATTCAAACGCATTATTTGGATTGCAGTTACGTAGTGCCACCATTGCATGGTTATAAGAATAGTTTAACTTATGAATGAAGCAAGGATAGCTATCCATACCAACTTGTACATGATAAAAATCGATATCCTCTTTAAATATAACTTCAAGTTCATTGATAGAATTCTTAATCTCTTCCAAACTTCTATTCCCATCATAGTTCACTATACAGGTAAATAAGCCCTTCTGTATTTGAAATACATAACATAATTCTTTCTTATCCAATATGGTCTGTAAGATATCACTTAGTTTTTCGGTAATCCTATCCTGTTGTTCTGTAGAAAAACTTTCATAAAATTTTTCTGTGAAGTTAAATAGTATATTGGTACAGATATAATTATCGTAAAGAAATCCATGATGCTCTCTTAAGATTTGCAATAGCTCCTCTTTCTTTACTATATCGATTCCATTAATTAAAAGCTGCATCTGATGTTCCACATAGCTTTCACCATAATATTGGAGTTTACTATTGTAACTTCGGTTTTCCGCAACCATATTTTCGACGCTTTGCTGCAAATAGCTTACCTCATCAACAATCGTATCTCCTGTTTCCTCTGAAATAGACGAAATCACTGTATTAATAGGTTTATATATTCGATAGGAGAAAAATACAGACAACAATATGCCGCTACCGATAAGAGCAACTCCAAGCATTAATATATAATACAAATTCGAATACATCATACTATTTAATTCTATCACAGGTACTAACGCTACAAATTTAAGACTTGAATACTCTGATTTTATGTGAAATACAGAATAATCTGCATTGTCAATTGTTAAGTTATTTCTCCCACTGTTCTGTGATAAACTGTTAATCAGTTTTTCTGTTCCTTCTGTTGAATAACTAACTTCTGAACTTTGTAACAATAATTGATCATCCTGTAGTATCAAAACATTAATACCATTTAATATCGTTGCACAATCCAATATTTCTCTTATCTTTTCACTGCTAACATCCGCAATAAATACGACCTGTTTTCCCCTAATATTTTTTGCATAAACGATAGGTAACACTTCACCCATCGTGCCATATGTATTACTATATACTTTAGAAGGTTGTAACAACCGAAATGAATTATTTTTAAATTCCCCTTTCCAATATTCCTCTGGATATAACTCATATTGAAATAGTTCATTAAAATAAAAATCTTTCGAATAAACTCCTGCTCCAGAATAAACCTTATCTGATAACGAATAAAACGCATAATAGCGTTTCACAAAATCACTGAAAAGAGATTCATTTTGTGTTAAAACCTTACATACTCTGTACTGCTCTGCCTGTATCTCGGTTGTTTGTTCCTCTTCAATTCGGTAAAACTCAAGAACTGACTCACTGTTAAAGAAAGACAACGCCATCTTTTGAACTGTCTCAATCCTAGTATCGATAGTATCTGAGATAAATGATAGGTTCTTCTCAACTTTACCATATATCTGTTCCTTCAATTCTCTACTGGAAATAACGTAATTTATGACTAAAAACACAAGCAATAATGATAATACACTAAGGCAATACATAAATAGACGACGTAAAAAGCTTCTTTGGTGTAAGTTTTGTAGAAATTTATATATCATTTGTAAACACCTCCATAAAGAGCTAGACTCTCCCTTTTTCTCTATTTTAGCAAAAGAGAGAGCCTATTTCACTACTTTTTACGTTGTAAATTATTATCTGTTCTGTGCATTATTATAGATCTCTTCTAACTCTCTTGCACCAAGTTTATTTGCTCTTTCGATTACGGAATCCCAATTGTCAATTGGTTCAACACCCATGATATATTTGTTGTATTCTTGTTCTAGCATAGTGTTTAGTTCAATTAAGATATCAGCTGCACGTTCTGCCTCATCTGTAGTCATGGATGGATCGATATGTGGTGGTTTATATGCATTATCTGTCTGTACGATATTCCAATATTCATCCATATCATTTGTCCAGTCACCAACCATTTTTTGGATTTCCATCGTTGTTTTTATATTACATGCATATAAGCTAAAGTTTAACTTAGTAACACCTAGATCAGCAAATACAGCATAATAGGTGGATGGATTTGCTCCTTTAAATTGCATTACATAATCTTTAATATATTCTGGTTCCCCTTTCTCATTATAAGTAAAGCTGTATCCCTCTTTACCATAATTCGATATATCAGAACCTTCATCTGAGTACATCCAATCAATGAATTTCACAAGTGTATCAATATTGTCAGAACCCGCATTTAGTGCATAGAATCTGTCTGGTAATGCAGTCTCATAAGAAATAGCTCTGCTTTGTCCAAATGAATTTTTTGGAATAGGTATTAGCTGAAGTGTAGCACTCTCATCTCCTGCAATCTCTCTTAACGTTGGGTTATAGTTCATACCAAATCCACTATTATCAATGTATAAAAATGACTTTCCACTGGTCATCTTTGACTCTAATTGTTCTCCTGTAGTAGTTGCAAAGTCAGGATCTAGTACTCCTGCTTCATAAGCTTTATTTAAGAAGGAAAGCACAGCTTTAAACTCTTTTGTAGCAGGTCCATATACATAGGAGCCTCCATCCACATCATAATCATAATATAATCCAGTATTACCATATCCAGAACCAAGCATGTAGGAAGTTGTTTTTAATAATTGAATGGTTCCCTTTCTTCCTGTCCAAGGTATAGAATCCGGATATAACTCTTTTAATTGAACTAAAACATCCAATAATTCATCAAAAGTTTGTGGTATATCTATATTGTGTTTTTCCAAAAGATCAGTACGGATAACCGGTCCAAAGCCATTTGCAATCTCTCCTCTTTGTATTACAGGAAAAGCATATAGTTCACCATCAATTAGATAATTCTCCATCTCTGGATACTCTTTCCAAAACTTATAGAAGTTTGGCATTGTCTCCTCATTTACATATTGCATTAAAGGTTGGAATACTCCAGTAGAACCATACTGCACCAAATCATTTCTTCTCACATAAACAAAGTCTGGAAAATTATTCGTTGCTAATAAAACACTTTTCTTTTCTTCGTAATTACTTGTTGGAACGACTTGATAATCAAGCTTTATATTTGTCTTATCAAAGATTTCTTGTTGTGCAGGAGCAAAGTTCTTAATTGGCTGATTTGTATTATCAGACAATAATACACTTACCGTTATTTCCTTATCTGAAAGCTTTGTTGAAGTTTCATTTGAATTACTTGTGTCACCTGCACTCTGTGTTGGCTGATTTGACGAACCATTATTTGCATCCTCGTTCTTAGTATCCTCTGACTTCTTGCACCCCGTTACGCTTAAAACCATTACTACTGATAAAATTAAGCATAATACTTTTCTTAACATTCTTTTTCCCATAAAATCCTCTCCTTTGTTTTATTTATCCTTTTACAGCACCTACCATAACGCCTTTTGTAAAATACTTCTGTAATAATGGGTAGATCAGTAATATTGGTACTACTGCTACTATTATAACAGCATATTTGTAGTTGGTTGCTACAATATTCAGTGCACTGGAAATATCACTTCCCTGATCCGTCATTTCACCTTGTACAACAATATCACGTAAGATAATCTGTAATGGATACTTTCTGGAATCGTTAAGATACAGCATTGCTGGGAAATAGCTATTCCAATGTTGCACTGCATAAAAAAGCGTCATAGTCGCCATAATTGGTTTTGATAGTGGAAGTACAATTTTAGTTAAAATATGAATATCATTTGCTCCATCGAGGTAAGCAGACTCTGTTAGTGATGTAGGAATCGCCTGGAATGAGGTTCTCATTACAATCATATTGTAGGTACTAATTGCAGATGGTAATACAATTGCCCATATTGTATTAATCAATCCCAAATTCATAATTACTAAGTATAGTGGTATCATTCCACCATTAATAAACATTGTAACTGTAACAAATATCGTAAATACCTTTCTTCCATAAAAATCTGGTCTCGATAGAGGATAAGCACACATTGCTGTACATAATAGATTAATTAGAGTACCTAATCCGGTATAGATAATCGTATTTTTATAGGAAGTCCAGATTCGTTCTGTATTAAGAACTATCTCATAAGCCTTAAATGTGATTCCTTTCGGTAATAAGGTAATATCACCTTTATTAATATGACTCGCTGAACTGATCGAGACAATAAAAATATAATACATCGGATAAAACATAATGATCGCAACGATTGCTAAAATAATGTAGTTAAAGATGTTAAAGCAACGGCTGCCCTTACTGTATATTTGTTTTTTCGTATTTTTCATGCCGTCACCCCTCTACCACATACTAGTCTCGCTGACCTTTTTAGAAATCTTATTCGCGGATATTAAAAGTATCAAGCCTATGATTGACTGAAACAAACCAACTGCAGTTGCATAACTTAAGTCATTGTTTATGATTCCTCGACGATATACATAAGTCGATATAACATCTGCTGTTTCATAGGTAGATCCGTTATATAGCAACAATATCTTTTCATATCCTAAGTTCATAAGTTTACCAATCTGCATGATTAACATAACAGATACGGTAGGTGCGATACTCGGCAACATGACATGACGAATTCTCTTTAATCGTCCTGCACCATCAATCATTGCAGCCTCAACAACCTCTTGATCTACTGCTGTCAATGCAGAAAGATAGATAATAGAATTCCAGCCTGCTGATTGCCAAATTCCAGTCGTTGTAAAAATAGTTCTAAAATACTCTGGAAACATTAAAAATTGAACTGAGTCGTGACCAAAGTAATTAAGAATTTTATTTATCAATCCATCCGATGCTAAGAAGTTTGTTACCATACCGCAAACAACTACGCTTGATATAAAATGAGGTAAATAACTGACACTTTGCACAACTCTTTTAAAAACACCATTTTTTAATTCATTTAACAGTAGTGCTAAAATAATTGGAATTGGAAATCCCCATAGCAAACCGTATATATTCAGCAATAAAGTATTTCTTACCAGCTTCCAAAAATAACTATCTGTCAGAAACTTTTCAAAGTGCTTAAATCCAACCCATTCACTACCACTAAAGCCTTTTACAATGTTATAGTCCTGAAAAGATACGATGACACCATACATTGGTAAATAGTGAAACAATATAAAATAAATAAAAGGAATTACAAAGATAATATAAAGATACATACTTTTTTTTATCATTTTCAGTCTAGAACTTTTGACTCTTGTTGGAATCGCGTTATTTTTATTTCTCTTCATTCTTTCACCGCCTCTCATTTCTCTATTTTTGCAGTAAGTCGTATTGCCATATAGGTTTTTCCAGGCATCGGTACCTCAAATTTACCTTTACCAGTTCCCATATCTGTAATTGTCATATCCCAAGTGTCAATTAATTCAATCTGATACTCTGTCTCATCATCAATATAAAAAGGCTTTCTCATTGGCCTAGTGCGGTCAAAATAGCAAAGTAGAAAACTCGGATGCTCATCATCATCCTCTTGTAAGATTGCTGTTGTACCAAACTTAGATGGTGTTCGAAGCTTAAGACCATGTCCAGGTATTTCATTCATGATTTGCAACAAAAATTCAAGACGAGGTGCTGATTCACCATGAAGGTCTCCTCCGTGAGACCACCAAAGTATCCCTTCTGGGTTTTCAAACGTTTCCCCATGTCCTGCATAACAACCTCTACAGACAGATTGCCAAAATCTTCTTACCATGTCTTCTCCTGTGATATTCCCCCAGTCACCATATATGTTCCCTTCATAGCAGAGTTCATCAATCACTACTGGCTTTTGATACTGACTTCTCCATTGGTCTGATAATTCTACAGGTTTGAAATAATCCGTTCTTTGGATACTGCAATGAGTGATCCAATCTTTTGTGTGATCATAAAATGTTCGCCAGTTATGTATTGACCTGAGATGATCATATGGATCTATGTTCTTGATGGTATTTCCATAATGTTCCCATTCCTCAATCGTTCTGTTTTGCATCAAATCAAATTCATTAGCAAGGGACCACCAAACATTTCGATAAGCAGCAAATCTTGCTACAATATAATGGAGATATAAATCATTTTCTTCTGGAGTCATATAAGAAAATCGCCAACGATCATATGGATGAAATATAATGATATCCGCTTCTATGCTCATATCCATTAGATTTTGTAACTGCTTTTCTATACTTCTAAAAAATTCAGGAACAAATTTTGTACAGTCAAACTGATTTTCATCACTGTAATCATAATCCTTAAAATTATCAGGAGTCATATTTTCAATGTTAACTGGTGTTCCTTCATAAGGAAATTGAATTGGATCTTTATAATTGAACCAATAATGCTTTGGAAAGATACAAAATCGAATCTTATTAAATGGACTTTTAGAAAGTGCCTGTAATGTCTTTGACTGAAGTTTCTCACTTTGGTGTATCCATGCATAACAGGTCGTTCCAATGGAGTAATATGGTGTACCATCCTCGTAAGCAAAATGAAACTGATTCGCTACCTTAACTTTACCATGATTTCCATTCTGCGCTTTGGTTACCACAAAAGCTCCCTTATAGGTAGTGTCAATGGCCGAGCCAATAATATTAAACTGGTACTCTTCTATATAGGATGGCATAAAACGTATCCGGTAAATCCCATCGCCATCGTAAAAGCCTTCTACCTTTTTCGTTTCACTTTTACTCACAAATTCTCCGAATATGTTAAAATCCACATAAGGATTCCCTTCTTTTTTTCCATTTACTGCAACTTCCCATACACACCACTGTTCGATTGTTTTACAAAACTTGATGTCATTCATCTTATCTGTTCCTTTCTTTCATTTTTGCTATGTGATTAAAGATTGTTGCTTGCTCCTTACACCTAAAGTATAAACTGAGCAATTTGTGATGTAAATTTCCACTTTTCCTTCTTTCAGTTCAGTTTTCCCCTATCTTTTTTTGTGTCTTATTTTTCTGCCTATTTATGTGTCATATTTCCTCTTTCCTTTATTTATAAGGCTTCCCGGTATATGAAATGGATCATTTCATTATTTTTTTCTATCAGAATTAAGAAGCGTTTGCGAAATATATATATAAGCGGAGCGGTTTTAATGATAGAACGCAAGTTCCTATAAAAAAAATATCTCCAACTACATAATCATAGTTGGAGATATTTTTATTTTTATTTTCACTTTGCTTTGACAAAGAGTGTTAATCTATTATTTTGATCAACTCAATATTATTTTATGGGTAATTTAATTACTATTTTATGATACTCCTTAGGCGCTGTGAAATGACAGCAGGGTTTATGTGCATCCTCTGGAAATAAGATATATATCATTCCCGCTTTCATTTCTATTGCTGTTCCATTTCCCGTTAGAAACTTACAATCTTTTTCTGTGTTATAAGGTTCACTGATAGTAAGATCATCTATACTTGCCCATTCTACAATTTCCTCACCATGAACCAGAATCTGAACGTCGATGTATCTTTCATGTGCCTCAAACCGTCCTTCATTTATTGGTATCGTAGTTCCTTTTTGTATCATATAAAATCCTTTACTCAACTCATATCTGCCTACTTCTGATTCGTTTTGAGCATATAGTTCATCAAATGCTTTTCTAAGTCCTGGTATCATTGCTTCATATTTCTTAATTTCACTTTCGTTACATAAAATCATGTATTTATCATTCCTTTCGCTTTATTGATAGAAGCATTCCACTAGTAGCTAACGAAATGAACCACTGTTATTCTATTCTAACATTGTTAATCATCTGTAACAACATCTATTCCAATATATACATTGTTTGCAAACACTTGCCATGATTATATTATAGAAGCAATATCGATACGCTACGCATACCTGCATAAATCCGGTGTAAAAATACTCTTTTTTGGTGGGTATATCAGAGGTTTTCCTTCTCTGTCAACAGCTTACGATAGGATCTGTCTATAAAAATTGCTCCCAGTGGTGCTGTGATTAAAATAGAGATCACCGCTACGGTTAAAACAATCTCACCACATGGTAAACCCATGGAAAAAGGAATAGCACCAATCGCTGCCTGAACAGTTGCTTTCGGTGTATAAGCAAGTATACAAAATATTCTCTCTTTCCTGGTCAGAGGGGTTTTGATAAGACAAAGCAGTACTCCTAACATTCGAAAACAGAGTGCACCAAGAACTAAGATAATTACAACTCCTCCTGCCTTCACAGCATAGGAAAGGTCCACAGATGCACCAACTAAAGCAAATAGAATGATCTCCGCAGCCACCCATAATTTGTTGTACTTTGCAGATAATCGTTCCGAAAGCATTGGATAAGTTTGATATAAGGTAATACCTAAGCTCATGATAGCAAGTAACCCTGACATTGACAGAAAACCTTCCATTCTTGTCTCTAACTCTAATAGTAAAAAAGATATGCTTAGCAGTATCAGTATCTTCACAGAATCTCGAAAATGAAAGTTCCGAAAGAACCAATTTGAAAGAATTCCGACAAATACTCCAACTAAAATTCCTAAAACAATCGATACAGGGATTCTTACAAAAGCTCCAACAGATACTCCTTCTCCTTGTGCTAATGACGTAAATGCAGTAAATAACACAATCACAAATACATCATCCACCGATGCACCTGCTAAAATAAGCTCTGGGATACTATGTTTTTTTCCGTATCCTTCTTCCATAATACGAAGCATTCTTGGTACAATGACCGCCGGGGACACTGCAGCAATTACTGCTCCTATTATCGCTGCCTCTAATATAGAAACATGCAACAGAGGGGGAGCTAATAAAATTACACTGACAATCTCAATACTTGCAGGAACAAAACACATTAGAATAGCAGGACGACCAACTTTTTTTAGTGACTTTAAATCAAGAGATAACCCTGCACGTGTTAAAATAATTACTAAGGCTAATTTTCTTAAATCCGGAGATATCAAAAGAATTGAGCCATCTAATAAATTAAATGCATAGGGACTTAATATCATACCAGCTAATAGTATGCCTAATAAGCTAGGTAATTTGAACTTTTGAGCAATCCCTCCTAATAGTAGTCCAAGCAAAAATATGAGAGCTAAACTAGTTAACATACAAATCTCCTTGTATATGTTCTTTATTTTTGTACCTAATTCATTTTTTGTACTTTTATTGTTATTCTTTCCTCTTTCGCTGTTTTTCCCTTGTTTTTATTCTCTTGGTCTTTTTATTCTTTTGTTTTTACACGCGATTTTTCCTTGTCATGTACAAAAAAAGCTGACTTCTCCTGTGATATCCTCACAGAAGTCATCAGCTTAATAAGCGGTTTAGGTTATAACCAAGGGAGAACTTCATTCCCGTTAGTCAGTATATCAGTTATTATCCTGTATGTCAATCTGACTTCGATTCTTTTATTAAGTATTACTTTAACACTATTTCAATCATGTGTTAAGACTCAACAGATTCCAAATCATCGAAAACATCACATAAAGCAACATCCGCACGACAAATTTTATCGTCTGCTGCACCATAGTATATGATTAATGTCTCTTCTTCTAACAAAACACCACAAGTAAACACAACATTACCAAAGAAACCTTCTGTCTCATAGATTGCTTCTGGTTCTAAAATCGGATGTTTGGTGTTTGCTAAAATTTTAGTTGGATCATTGAAATCTAATAATAATGCTCCTAAGCAATAACGATTATCGCGATCCGCAGCGTGGTAAACAACAAGCCAACCTTTTTCTGTCTTAATTGGAACTGCTCCGCCACCGATACGACCATTAATCCAAGAGCTTTCCTCTGATACGCCAAGAAAATGCTTTTGATTTCCCCAATGTAGCAAGTCTGGTGACTTTGCTATCCACATATCCGGATTGCCAATTGCCATCGGCACTGGACGATTTAGGGCGTAATAAGAATCACCAATTTTTTCAGGAAATATGGTAACGTCTTTATTTTCCGCAGCAAAGATGATACCCTTACGATCATATTCCACAAAGTCTTTGGTTACAATTAAGGAGGTGGAAGCTCCATAACAAGATACCGATGTATACGTTATGTAATAAGCTCCATTTATGAATGTAATTCTCGGGTCCTCAATCCCCCAACTTTCCGATTCTTCTGGGAAAATGTCTGGTGTTTCACTAATGGTAAAATTGACTCCATCTTTGGATCTTGCAATACGAAAGTGAGATAGTGAAGTCAAGTACAGAATCTTTCTTGGTCCATTTTCGCCATTGGTCCATACACTTCTGCTGTCTGAAAAGTCATAGTCTGGATGCTCAGATTTTGATATTGTTTCCACTACGATTGTTTCCACACCATCAATCTTTTTTACCATAGGAATGACTACTTTATCCTCCTCAGTGTTATGAACGGATTCCGCAACACGGCAAAGTAAAATCACTTCACCTTGATACTTTGTTACTCCGCAATTAAATACGCCCTCTACTTTAAAGTCTTCCCTACTAGGTTTTACCTGACTTGGAATAATGAGAGGATTTTGCTCACATCTTCTTATTGCTGTCATGTTAATCTCCTTATGTCTATCCTCTGTCTATGCACTCAAAGACAGAGTCACGTTCTATCATCTTACATTCCACTGTTACAGTTCTAATTTCTGCAGCTGGATTTTGAATTCGATATAGCAACATGTCAAGTGCCTGTTTTGCCATATCTTTTCTGGTAATTCTCATCGTAGTAATCGCTGGTTCAGAGATACTACTGTAGATAACGTCATCAAAACCAACCACACTAATCTCTTTTGGTATCTGATAGCCCTGCTTTTTTAACTGCTTTATTAGTAAATAAGCAATGTGGTCATTGTTACATACAAATGCGGTTGGCAAATCATGAGGTAATTTCAATTCATTGAATTCTCCTGATAGATCACGATCATCTATTCTAAAGTCTTGTCGATATTCTATTCCAGCCTCTAAAATTGCTTTATAGTATCCTAAGAAACGATCATTAATGCTACTTGTTACATTTAAATTGCCAACAAAAGCAATCTTTTTATGTCCTTTATCAATCAGGCTAGCTGTTATGTTATAACTTGCTTGATAATTATTGCAGATAATGGTATCTAATCCGCTGTTGCGATAATAAAAATCGACGCAAACTGTTGGTAATGCAATTTTTTTAATTTCATCGATACATGTTTTAGAAAGCTGTCCTAAAACAATGATGCCATTGAAATTTTTCAAATCGCTCTCTATAATTCCTTTTTCACCCTCCATTTTTGTTATCACCTTCAGTGATAACACCATGTTGTGTAACCCAGATAGTTCATTCATCCGTTTATATAATTCTCCATAGAATTCTTCTGTCTTATCTAGGAATATGTCGGTTGCTAAAATAAGAATTTTATATCGAGCCTGCTTACTATATACATATCCAAGTTTTCCAGCGACCTGCATAATTTTTGCTTTCATCTCTTCTGAAATATCATCACTTCCTTGAAAGCACTTAGATACAGTCATTCGTGATACTCCGATTTCATTTGCAATATCTTGCATAGTTACTTTTTTCATAACAATACCCCTTTATGGTAATAATCCTATTATAATTTTAGACTTTCATCCTTTCCTAAACATAAAGCAACTGCATTCATTGGTTTTAGTACCTCTGATTCTTCTTGCGTTCCAAGTACCTTTTGATATCCCTTTGGTAACAAAACTTCTGTTTCTCCAAAATTAAGATAGAACGTAATAGACTGATTTCCACTCGTTCTTCTATAACTTAGTACAAAGTCTTCTAAAGCAATAAAATCATAATTACCTGTTTGCAAGATTTCATTCTCGTTGCGAAATGCGATCATTGTTTGATAAAATTGATAAAAATCCTCATTCAAATCTTCGTCTTTCCACTCTAATAAACTTCGGGAAAAATCTCTCGTGTTCTGATATGCGAGTGCAAATGCTTCTTCCTTGTTAAATCCTTGTTTTATAGCATTATTGTACCATAATCTTCCTTGAATGTCTTGTATTTCCTCGATGCTCTTTGGTCTGAAATCCTTCGTCGGAATTTCTTCTCCTTGATATAAAAATGGAACTCCTTTTAAAGTTAACATCATAAATGCAAGTAATTTCGCATGATTAACCTGTTCTTTACATAACCTAGAAAAGTGTCGTTTCATATCATGAGTTGAAAAAAATAGTGTAGGAACTATCTGATGTTTTTCACATTTTACTAATTCCTCATAGATTTTCTTCAAATCAAAATTTTCAATACTTCCGATATTAAAATTAAAACAAGCATCCAACTTTTCCTTTCCCACGTATGGTAACATATCTTCTAGATAATCTTCTCCTATCTCACCTAATAAGAACTTATCGTTCCAGTTTGATACGAATGATTTCAATTCTTCAATAAATTTTAAGATTCCAGGTTGGTTTTTGTCGTACTTATGAAGCTGTTTCCCATTTTCATACGGATTGTCAGGCCACTTATCTCGCTGCATTTTCAAAAAATTAATGACATCGAATCGAAAGCCATCCACACCTAGGTCTAACCAAAATTTTAAGACCTGAAAGATTTCTTCTTTTACACGTGGATTACTATAATTTAAACATACTTGCTCTTTGGAAAAGGCATGATAGTAATACTCGTTTGTTTCTTTCTCATATTCCCAAGCACTACCTGCAAAGAACGATTCCCAATTATTCTTAGGTTTTTCTTCCCAGATGTAGTAATTACGATATGGATTCTCCTTACTCTTTTTACTTTCTAAAAACCAAGGATGTTGATTCGAAGTATGATTGATAACAACATCAATAATAACTCGAATCCCATACTCATGCGCTCGTTCTAACAAATGTTTAAAATCTTCCATCGTTCCGAAGGTTTTATCTACATCATAATAATTACTTATATCATATCCATTGTCTACACGAGGAGAAGGATAAAATGGAGTCAACCAGATTCCTTTGATGCCAAGTTCGGATAAATAAGGTATTTTTGAAATAATCCCTTGTAAGTCACCAATTCCATCCCCATTGCTATCGCAAAAACTAGGCACATAAATTTCATAAAATACTGTACGCTGATACCACATAGTAATCTCCATTCTATAGCAACAAAATTGTTATCATGCCTTCCCAAATGCACTTAGTGAAGAATGCGTACTTTGCATTCTTCGCGTGTGAAGTTTTAGAATCTCTTAGGTGGTGTCTTATAGCACCTAAGAAACTATCTTCACACTGAAATCAATTATTGAAATGGATTTGGGATGACTAAAGTTTGAACTTCACAGTCAGAAACACCAACAAAAAGTTCCGCTTCATTTTCATTAATTAGATTCAACCCACCACTAAATAATACATCAACTAAATCCTCACGTTTGCTTGGTCCATCAATTAAATCTGCACGTTCTGCAATTATTTTTGCATCTGTATATTCTCCAGTAATCGGATCTAGGATAAAACTCATTGCGTAATAGTGGCGTACATCACCAGGTGTAAACTTTGCTATATGCCCAAGCACACCGATTCTACCATCCTCTAACAATACTGGTTCATTCGCTCCGCCCCATTCTTCATCATCGAATAACTCAAGTAATTCTGCACGATCAATGACATCTGCATTTAAATCGGTAATTGCATCAATTGTTGTAAAACCTATTTTACCACGACCACCTACGATACCTTGTGGACGACTAAAAACACCGATACGCCCATCTTTTAATTCAACGACACGAACGTCCTTCATTCCTTTTGGTCCAGTTGCGAGCTCTTTTAAATTGTCTAAGCTTGTTCCATAATAAAACTTTGTATGCCACCATAGTGCATCTGGATTGTCTGGGTGAGGAAAAATCTCAGTTCCGCCAAAAACATAATAATCAGACACTTTAGTAATGAATGGATCTTGAAGATCATAGCTTTTTAAACCTTCTAATGGATAATAACAATTCTCTTCTTTTTCATAGAAAAATACTGCTTTGGAATGTTCACTATCTCTTTTTTCCACTCTAGCACAGATTACTTTCTTCCCTTCATATAAAAATGCTGCAGTAGGGTTATATACATCGCAGTCTGAAACTTCAAAAAAGGAAAGTTTCTTTGGGTCTTTTACTTGTTTTGTTGCGCGATATTCTTCTAATAAAGTATCAATTAATCTAATTGCCATCTGTCATTCTCCTACTCTAAAATTAAACGAATTTCTGTTTTATCAGTTAAACCACTATTCATAATCACTTCAATGACGAAGTTTTTACTTCCTGTTCCTAAGTCATCTACAGAGAACGTAAGATCATCTAAACTCTTTACCGTTCTCTCTTCATTATTGATTGTTACTTTTACTTCTTTTACTTCATCATCTTTTATTGTGCTTAAGCATTCGGCTTTTATTGTAAACTTTTTAGTTACTTTAGAAAGATTTTCTAAATTAGTGATACTAACTGTCATATAGTCACTTCCGATAACTTCACCGTTTACTTTATATGCATTATTTTCTTTCGTAACAGTCCCACCACTTGGTATCTCAACAATCACAACACTATCCTTGGCATCGATTGTTAGTTCCACGTCACCAGATACCCCTTTTGCTAGATATTGCTTTGTTACATTATCATATAAGTCTACGGATCCATTACTTGTAACAACATAGGACACGGTCTGTTTTGTATCATGTGGATTATACATAAGATATGCAGGATATTCTCTATGGAATAAATCAGCCGTTGTCAAATTAATTCTTAAGATTGCTTCTACATTCGTTGGCTCTATGATTGCTCCTAATAAGCCAACATGGGCAGCACTGTATAAAGAAAAGTCCGTTTCTGCCCAGCCATACACGGTTGGATCTCCACCAAACCATGGAGTTTTCGAATTGGAACTTTTACGAATTCCCTCATAAGGAACAATGCTTTTTGCCACTTGATTAAACTCCCTAGCTTTCTCATAAAGATTGGTGGATTGATTTTCTTTATTTGTCTGATCTGCAAAGAAGTATCTAGAATTACTAACAAGATTTAAGTACCATTTTCCTAAAGTGGAGGCATATTTAGCATCATATTTTACAAGCGGTGAAATGGCATAGGCTGCAGTAAAAGTATTCATGGCAAATGCATAACCGCCACCATCTGTAGTACTTCCCATAAGTCCATTCATGCTGTAATCACCCCAATCACCAACAATAGAGCCCCAGCCACCACGAGGAATGGAGTTCCCATTCATGACGTCATCTAATATATCTTCTACATCAATGCTTGTTCCATAGTTTGCATTAAACATCGCTGCTAGATAAGGTGCAAAATATAATAATGCTTCGTACAACGGACTTCCAAAGTAAGTATTTAAGTAAGCAGTTGCATCGATTGCTGCTTCTAGGTACTCTTCTTTTCCGGTAAGTTCATAACCATAATAAAGTAATAGCGCTATACCAGCTGCACAATCCGGTTCTGTCCAAATATCATTTTTATAAGGTTGCATCGTGCTAAAATTAAAACCTGTATAATCAAAACTTCCACTTTCTTTCATGATCTGATACGCTTGATACCAGCTATCAATACAAGTAAGAGCTTGATCTCTAATCTCAGTTTCATTCGGATAAAGAACCGATACCTGCGTAAATAGAATTGCTGGATAAAGCAGATACCACATGGATGTTGTCTCTGAATTTCCACTTGGATTATTTAACATGATCTTTTCTTTTTCTGAATAAAAAGCACTTAACATCGACACATAATTCCTACCGTCTTGGCTGCTTTTATCAACTCCTAGTTGAGTAGCACTTAATACTGCTGCAATTGCAGTAACAGCCTCCTGAGCGCCATCTTTATGCATTCTTTGATCACCAACATAAGCTGGGATACCAAAAGACTTGTAGGTGTTATCCTCCCAAATCAGTGGTAGGTAAGTACCCTCTGCGGTCTGGTCAAACATAAGTTGGTCTAATTTTAATGCGGTTGCTTCATAATCATAAAAACTATAATTCTTTGGAATTGCACTTTCATATCTAGCAATTCGATTTAACTCTTTTTGAGATGTTGCATCACGTAATGCGGTGGTTGGTTTTGCAATACTACAACCAGTTAAGCTTACGATTAAGGTAAGGCTTAAAATGGAATAGAATTTTTTCTTCATAAAACCTCCATTTTGTCGAAACAAGAAAAAGTACGCTTCGCGAGCTTTCCTTGTCATGAATTAAATTGAATGATTCAAATTCAATGAGTAAATTTGGTCGGCAGCACAATAGTTAGAAATCTTTCGCTTACACACTACCTTCGTTATAGTAAGAAAGGACTCTTGTAATAGATACAAAAGCCCTTATATTTATCAGTCACTAGAAACAAGAGGAAGAGAATGAATTATTTTGTATTAATCACTTTTAATTCAGATACTGATACTGTAGATTCTGGGCCACCTGCTGCAAATACCCATAATTTAACTTTTACTTTAGTGCCGTAGATTGCTTGAAAATCTTCATCTAATACATCAGTTACCTTCACACCAGCGTATTTATTCCACTTTAAGTTGTTATCTGGAACTAAGTAAAGTCCCCACTGATGATCTTCAATTGCATTTTCAGGTACCACTTTTAATCCCCAATTACTTCCGTCTGGATTTTCAAAAATTTGTGCAAAAATCATTGGATCTTTCTCTAAGTCAAGTTCAATATAATCAGACTCTAATCCACCCCAGCCATCATCTGCTGCTTTTATAGTTACAAATCCGTCTGTTGTGTTAGTCTCAACTGCAGAACCACTTCCACTTCCTTCGTTAGGAGTTTTCATTGTTCCCCACTTAGCGATCTCATCATAACTAAAATTCTCTGTTACAGTCCAAGTTTCTAAACCTTCGTCTGCCTTCTTAGAATTACTTGTCCCACATGCTGTAAGCATTAATGCCATACCTAATACTAAACCTGCTACTTTAACTTTTCTCATATGAATCTCCTCCACAATTTAACATTATATTTCTTTTTTAACTACTTTAATGAAATTTTTCTTAATCTATTCTTTGGTTATTACTATTTTATTGACTGATATTATTGCGACTCTTCCTCTTATCTGTTATCTGTTATCACTAACCTTTAATACCTGACATCTTAACACCTTCTACGAAGTACTTTTGTGCATATAATAATAATGCAATGATTGGAACTAACGCCACAAAGGATGCTGCCATTAATGGACCCCACAACACTTCTCCGGTCATACTACTAAAAGAAGCTAAACCAAGTTGAATCGTAAGCTTATCTGTTGAGTTAATGTAAATTAACTGTCCTAATAAATCATTCCATGTTCCCATGAATGCCCACAATGCAATGGTTACAAGTGCAGGTTTTGATAATGGTAAGAATATTTTTGTAAATATTTGACGATATTTTGCACCATCTAAAAGTGCAGATTCTTCATAACTTACTGGGAATGTTTCAAAATACATCTTTAAGAAAAAGATAAAAGATGCAGACCCAAAGTATGCCGGTAATATCAATGGCACATAACTATCTACTAATCCAAGTTCTGACCATACAATAAAGGTTGGAATCATCGTAACCTCATATGGAAGCATCATTGTAGCAAGCAATACCATAAATAAGAAGTTTCTACCTTTAAACTTAAATCTTGAAAATCCGTACGCTACCAATGCAGAGACGAATACTTCACCGATAATTTTACCTCCGGCAATCACCAAGGTATTTTTCATATATTTAAAAATCGGAACTACTTCAAATGCACGAACAAAGTTGTCAAATGTTATCTCTGATGGAAACCACTTAATTGGAACTGAAAAGATATCATTTTCTACCTTTAAACTTGTGCTAATCATCCAAAAAAATGGAAGAAGCATAATAAAGGAACCTGCGATTGCAACGAAATACCATAAAAATTTTCGAAAGCGCTGCATTCCTACTGATTGCTTTTTGCGTGCTCTCTTTACCTTCTGTGAACTCATACTATACCTCTTTTCTTCTTTCCTATTCTGTATGCACCCAGTATTTCTTAGTTGCATTTACAATAATAGTTAAGGTAAGAATGATAGCAAATAATATCCAAGCGATTGCTGTCGCATACCCCATATTATAGTTGCTGAATGCTTCTTCATATAAATGAACCATAATAAAATTACCTTCTTTTCCGGCTCCACCTAAAACATAAGCATCCGTAAACTTTCGAAATGCACCGATGATACCTAAAATCAAGTTATAAAAGATAATTGGTGTCATCAATGGAACAGTTACAAATTTTACTTTTTGAAATGTATTAGCACCATCAATCATTGCTGCCCCATACAAATCCTGAGGAATATCCTTTAATGCAGCTAAGTAAGTTAAGATACTGCCACCTGCACCCCAGACTGCCATAACAAGATAGGATGGCAATACCCAGTCTGGATCGTAAAGCCAATCTGGTCCTTGAATATTAAAAATTGCTAAGACAGAGTTGATTAATCCAAAATTAGGATCTAAAATCCACTTGAATACGATTGCTACTGCCACACCAGAAACAATCGCTGGCATATAATAAATAACTCGAAATACGGATACTCCTTTATGTCCACGATCTAACATAACTGCCATAGAAAGCGAAGTAATGATAATCAATGGAACTGCTAAGATTGCATATCGTACTGTAATCCACAAACTTTTATAGAACTCAGGAGATTTAAAAATGTTCTTATAATTTTCAAACCCAATAAAATGGGCATCTCCTACAATGGACCAATCCGTTAAACTAATATAAGCTGCTGCTATCATCGGTAGCAAAGTAAATAAGATTAACCCTATCAGCCATGGAAGTATAAATAAAAACCCAACTCTTTGTTTTTTCATAACGCCTTCTTTCTACCTACCAAACAAAGCTTTTATTCATCATTTCTTTTTATTTTCTAGTAGATATTTTTTCTCTTGCATAATCTGCAATTGTCTTCATCTCTGACTCATAATCAAATGTTGCATCGTTTAACAGCTTCACATAAAGGTTGTACCAAAGTTTATCATTGATATCAGACCACTCAGGAATGTAGTTTGCAGAACGCGCATTGTTTAGAGTATAAGCTATTGTTTCTAATGCTGGCTCCTTTAATGGGGCTACTACTGCAACATTTTCAACATTACCTTTAACTGGAGCTGCCACTTTCCACTCAAAGAAAGCTAAAGTTAGATCTTCCAATGCTTTATAAGCTAAGCTATTACCTTCTAAATCCTTTTTCATAACGGTAGAAGCTGTCCAGTCAAAGGACCATGCAGTACCATCATCTGCAACTGGCATTGGAGCGTAACCTATTTCAAACTGATCTTTTTCATCCATCTGACTTACTTTGTATTCAAAATTATCTTGTAGCCCACCTATGAACATTCCGACACGCTGTTTTTCAAACCATACGTTATTGGAACCAAGACTTGCTACTTCAGAATATTTTGGAGTTAATTTTTCCTGAATCATTGTTTGCAAATAGCTCACACCTTTTAATGATTCCTGTGTATCGAGTAGGATTGTTTTACCATCTTTGTCGATGATGTCACCGCCTCCAGCCCAGATAAAAGTTTCAATGTTTGGCCATCCATCAACCACAGTTCCGTAAATGGATTCCCCTTTGTAATTTTGCTTTCCGTTCAGTTCTCTAGCAACATCAATAAATTCACTCCAAGTCCAATCATCCGTAACTGATGGAGCTTCTATGCCTAAATTATCAAACATTGTCTTGTTGTAATACACCATTAATGGATTTGCAATCCAAGGTAGTCCCCAATACTTACCTTCGTAAGTCGCTGATGCCAAAACACCTTCATAATAATGATCTGCATTAAGGCGAGTGCTTGCTTCCAACTGATTTGTTAGATCAGCGATTGCACCAAGTTCTGCATATTTAGAGATTAACTCTTGAGTCATCCAAAAGAAATCTGGTGAACGCTTTCCTGCAATTTGCGTTGAAATCTTTACATAATAATCGGAAGGAATACTCTGAACTTCAATGACATACTCTCCGTTTGCCTGTTCATTTACCTTATCTACAATTTGATTTAATTCGTTAAGCTCCGTACCAGCTGCCCAGGTAGCAAATACAAAATGATTGTCTTCTTTGTCTTTCTTACCACAAGCTGATATACTAAAGCCTAATATACAAACCATTGCCAACATAATCAGTTTCTTCATGTCACCACGCTCCTTAAATAACTTTACTATATATTTTGTAACTTTATTATACTCACCCTTTTCCATTTTGTCAATAATATTGTTATTATTGTATATATTATATTTTTATGTCTTATTTTTTTTGTCGAAATGTTCATAATTGTAGACATATATACCAATTTATGATATTTTTTTGTATAAACTGTAATTTTTATCTGAGATAAAAACATTGCTCACACATAAAAGAAAGTGATTATTCTTTACTTTTCACATTTTTGTAACTTTACAATAATCCATTGCAATACATTGTAACTTGACTGATATCCTATTGAATATTATTGTTTATTTTAATAAAATAAATCCATCTATTTCAATCTTCCTCTTTTGCTATCTATGAGTTAGAATGGTATAGATTGGTAGACTAGGTAATCGAAGATGTTACATTAGAACTAATCTCTTGTGTCATACTATAGACAATAACATACGATATCGTTACATATAGCAAAAGATAGGTATGTAATCATCTCATTTTAATTACAGACAACGTACATTTTGATTAATAAATAATGTACGAATATAAATAAAGGAGTTTTATCTTGAAAACATTAAAAGATTTATACAAAATTGGAACCGGTCCATCCAGTTCTCACACCATGGGTCCATCCAAAGCAGCATCACTTTTCCAGGCTGAATTCCCAGATGTAGATTATTATGAAATCGTTCTATATGATTCCTTAGCTAAAACTGGACGCGGGCATCGTACTGACCGTGCACTACGTCAAGCACTTGCACCTAATGAAGTGAAAATCATATTTGATACAACGACGGAAGGACTTCCTCATCCAAACACCCTTGATTTTCGTGCAATGAGGCAAGGAGAGATGGTGGGTAGTTGGCGTGTATATAGCGTAGGTGGAGCAAGTATCCAAATTGAAGGACGTAAAGATGCCGAGTTACCGGACATCTATCCGTTAAATAGTTTTACTGAAATCTCAGAATATTGTCGAACGAACAATTTACGTATCTGGCAATATGTTGAAGAAATTGAGGGGCCTTCGATATGGGACTATCTTTCCGATATCTGGTTTCAGATGAAAACTTCCATTCATCAAGGGCTATCTACACAAGGGGAACTTCCTGGCGGTCTGCATATCCAACGAAAGGCTTACTATCTCTTAAATCAACGCCATATGGATGAATCCACAGAAACCAGAGAAAACCGTACAGTTTGTGCTTATGCCTATGCTGTAAGTGAACAAAATGCAGATAATGGAATTATTGTAACTGCTCCGACTTGTGGTGCTGCCGGAGTAGTACCTGCTGTTCTTAAATATATGCAAGAAAAAAAGGGATTTTCTGATACCGACATCTTACATGCCCTTGCTACTGGAGGAATCATAGGAAACTTAATTAAAACCAATGCTTCCATAAGCGGAGCAGAGTGTGGATGTCAAGCTGAGGTTGGAAGTGCTTGTTGTATGGCTTCTGCCGCTTTAGCAGAATTATTTGGTATGGGAATCAATCAGATTGAATATGCCGCCGAAGTCGCTATGGAACACCATCTTGGACTTACTTGTGATCCAATTAAAGGAATGGTACAAATACCTTGCATTGAGCGAAATGCGGTGGCAGCTATGCGTGCGATTAATGCATTAAGTTTAGCAAACTTTCTTGCGGAAACTAGAAAAATCTCCTTTGATATGGTCATAGCAACAATGTATCAAACTGGAAAAGATATGCTTCGTCATTATAAAGAAACTTCCGAAGGTGGACTTGCCAAGATGTACCCCATTGATGAGAATGACAACACTGAGGAGGAATAAGACTATCCTATCCAGTGATATTAAAGTGAGTTTTCCCTATCCTAAACAAAAGAACTGCCAAGTGACACTACGATACTTCACTTGGCAGTTCTTATAAAACAGGAATAGTATTTCTACTAACCCATAACTAATTCTCTCATTAACTTCTTAACAGTTGTCATTTCTTTCAAACGATAAACTTCTGAACCACAAAATAGTAACGCATTATCGATATTCCCTTTGACTGCATTAATCAATGCTTTTGTAATGCAATATGGGGTATTGCTTGGGTTGCAGCTTACAATACAACGTAAGCAATAATCAATTCTTTCTCTTTCTGTTTTTAATTTCTCTAAAAATTTATTATGAATCGCTCTTCCTGGCATTCCAACAGGGCTAATAACAATTTCAATATCTTCCTTCTTTGCATTTAAATACTCATTCTTATATGCTTGTGAAGCATCGCATTCTTCCGTTACAACAAATCTCGATGCAATTTGAACGCCGTCTGCTCCCAAGGATACGCAATGTATGATATCATCATGATCAAAGACACCTCCTGCTATAATCACTGGTATTTTAACTTGGTATTTCTCTTCGTAACTCTTTTTGCAATCAATGATTTTCTTAATTTCTTCTTCGTAGTTCCAATGTTCAAATCCTTTCAGCTCTTCTAAGGAAAATCCTAGGTGACCTCCTGCTTTTGGTCCTTCGATAACTAGAAAATCAGCAGTTCGTTGATATTTTCTGTCCCACATCTTTAAAATTACATTAGTCGCTTTTACACTAGATACAATTGGTGCAATCTTAGTATGGAATCCTTTCACATACTCTGGTAATGAAATTGGTAACCCCGCCCCTGATATAATAACGTCTGCACCACTTTTTGCTGCACCAATGACATATTCCTTATAGTTTTGCGATGCCACCATGATATTAACGCCAACAATTCCATTCTCAGAAATCTCTTTTGCCTTTTTCAAGTGTTTATCAATAGCACGTAGATTTGCACTCATTGGATTGGTATAAAAATCTTCCTCTTCAAAACCAATCTGTGCAGTGGAAATAATACCAATTCCACCTTCCTTCGCAACATTACCAGCAAGGCGACTAAGACTAATTCCAACTCCCATTCCCCCTTGAATTATTGGAAATTTTGATATTAAGTTACCTATAATAAGCGGTTTTAGTTCCATGATATTACTCCTTTTCATCTTAAAATGCTTAAAAATAAAATCCATTCGATTGGTATTACATAATTACTCTAATCAAATATACAAAAAATCTTTTTATTATACTCATCAGTTTTAGTACCTATTTATCTATTTGGATTTAAAATCTGTGTTTTATAGTCATTATCTCTCTTTTATCTGGTATTAAATACTATATTATAGTTACAATTATCCCTCTAGTAGATCCATGTTTGGACTGTACTAGAGTTAATTATTCAGTTTTTTCTTCTCTCTCCCTTCCTGAGTCAATTTCGATAGAAATGTTTTTAACAAAAATATATGATAAAGCACTTTGTTACTTTCTTACACTCTTATACACTGTACTTAGAGAATTCTTGCGGTAGTATTTTCATTATTTATTCCGCATATTTAATATGTTGTCAATCTCAAACGAAAGAATGAACGCATTGGTGTTTGGTGGAACGCTATTATAAAATAAGATTTGACTATATAAATCCGAGATAGGAAATCCCCATATTTATCGAAAGACACAAAAAAGCCCCCTGCAATGGTGCAGGTGGCTATTATTCATGACAAGGAATTTGATTATGATATCTAAATTTCTTGATTTGTTAATTATATTATTACATTAAATTAAGATAATCTATAATATCTTCTGGCTTTTCAGCTATATATTGAGCACCGCTGCGAACTAATTCATCTCTTGTTCGAAAGCCCCAATCAACTGCTAATAATCTTAATCCAGCATTTTTTGCAGTCTCCACATCTACTTCGGAATCACCGATATACAATACTTCCTCTGCACTACATCCTACTTCTTCAAGAGCAATATTTACAGTATCAGGAAATGGTTTTCTTCGGACCCCTTCCCGTTGTCCAACAGCAACATCAATGAATTTCGAAAAATATAACTGATTTAAATCTTTTACCGCTGCATCAAACTTATTCGATACAATTGCTAGCTGATACCCTTGATTTTTAAGCTGCTCCAAAAGTGTAAGAATACCATCATAGGGTCTAGTCTTATGATTACAATTTTTAGCATAATGCATTTTAAAAAATTCTAAAATTTCTTTTGCTTGCTCATTCTCCAGTTGCCAAGGAACTGCCAATTCCATTAAGCGAGCTACCCCATTTCCAACAAACTTACGTACTTCATCTAAGCTTCTTTCAGGAAAACCATAAGCGGAAAGAGTCGCATTGACACTATCCTTAAGGTCATCTAATGTATTTAATAAAGTTCCATCTAGGTCAAAAATAACTGTCTTTATTTTCTGCATATTTTCCTCCTTACTAGTAATTACTAGCTAACTTCTTACTCCCAATTTTTACACACATCAACCCACTCTACGTAAAGAGAGAATTTTTCTAATTCTTCTAAGGTAAGGCCAATAGCGCTATTACTACTTCCACAAGCAGGATAAACTAGATCAAATCGTCGCAATGAATTGTCTAAATATACTTTAACTCCATCTTTCACAGCAAAGGGACATACGCCTCCAATTGCATGCCCAACTAGATTCTCTACTTCATCCGGAGCAAGCATCTTAGCTTTCGTCTGAAACTTAGCCTTATATTTAGCATTATCTATCTTCGCATCTCCAGCTGCCACAATCAGGATAGCCTTTCCTTCTATCTTGAAAGACAATGTTTTTGCAATTCTTTCTGGTTCGCAGGAAAGCGCCATCGCTGCTAATTCTACTGTTGCACTAGAAACTTCAAATTCTTTCATTCGCTGATCTGCTTTCCATTGTTTTAAATATTCCCGAACTGTTTCAATCGCCATATTGTGCCTCCTAATTTCATCCCTGGTTTTAAATACTATTATTATAACAAGCTGTATTAAAAAATCAAATATGATAAGCATAGAATGTATACCAATTTAGTGATACATCAACAAGAAAAAGCACACTTCGCGAACTTTTCCTTGTCATAAATAAAAAAAGAGTATAGTCTTATCGTATTAATAAATAAGACTATACTCTATGATTATTCTTTAACCCCTGCTATATCATATTTCGATAAATTGTAAATCCAACTAAGATTACAATCGTTAGATAATACCAAATCGTCAGATACTTACCAGAAGCACATTTTCCATATCGAATATATCGAAATATTTGTACTATCCCAATGACCAAGTAGATTGGAAATAAGATAAATAGAGCTGGATTAAAATAAAATGCTTCCTTAAACTTAAAATTAATTAGTGATATACACATTCTAGTTATACCGCATCCAGGGCATAGAAAACCTGTTGTCTTATAATAGAGACACGGAATACCCAGACCAGTAATGCTATAGAATATGGCGTATATAAAACCTAAGAGAAGAATGCAACCTCCCACCTTAAGCAGTCGTATTGCTCTTTGTTTCATATATCTAAGCTAACTTATTAAGCTCATTCTGTAGTAAAATATAATTGATAATTCCAGCACCTACAATAAAAAGAATAAGATATAGTACTCCACTATTATTGGAATATTGACCGCGTGCAGTTTTGATACGATCAAGCTTTTCTCCCATCTTGTAAGACCAATAAAATCCATACAAACCACAGGTTACTATTGTTAAAATCAGTGCCATACCACCTGAAGTCTCAGGTGCCCCCAAAAGCTCATTTGCGTCATTCGTTAAACATACGAACCAGTAAAGACCAAATAATCCGCATGTAACAATAGAAAGTATTACATATAAAGCGATGTTTTTACGTTGTATCATTTATAACCTCCCATAAAATATTTATTAATATTATATAATATTTTTCTAAATTCGTCTATTATTGATTTTATACTACAAATTTCCACTTTTTTTGTATCTAATAGACAAATTATATTATTTACAATATAAAATCTATATAAAGAAATACGTCCTTCTATGTATCTTATTACTGAATTTCTTTACTTATTACTGAATTTCTTGACTCCTTCCTTCATACCTATCTTTAAATAAAAAATTTAGCTCCGTCCATAGTACGCCCCTTTTTTCTCTATTCACAAAGGCCCATCTATTTTAATATATATCTATTCGACATCTTTTTACATTTTTGTCATATTATATTGACGCATGCTTACTATTATGATAGTATATTTATATCAATACTATTGCAATAGTACAAAGGAGTATTTACATGTCTATAAAGTTATTTGATTCCGAACTAAAGGTGATGAATTTGTTATGGGAACGAGGTGATATGACAGCGAAAGAATTGTCCGATTGTTTACTTGAAGATATTGGTTGGAATATCAATACTACTTATACTGTGATAAAAAAATGTATTCAAAAAGACGCCATTGAACGAATTGAACCAAATTTTCTATGTCATGCACTGATTTCTAAACATGAAATTCAAGAACAGGAAACAAATGCTCTCATCGAGAAGCTTTTCAATGGCTCAAGTAACCTATTATTTGCAAACCTTTTACACAAAAAAAAGCTATCTGACCAACAACTCAAAAAGCTCTATGAGATTATACAAGAGAAGGAATAGGGATTTGCTCATGAAATTTTTACAAATACAAATTCTAGGTGCAGAATTCATACTTGTTAACTTACTGGTACGAATCATAGCAAAGCGTATACTTCCAAAAAGATATATTGTTATCTTATGGGACTTTATTATGTTATCATTTCTGCTTCCATTATTATTTACCCTAAAGCCTTTTACGGACACGAACTATCTTAGTTCCTTAAGCACTACGATAACAACAGTAAACCATAATATTTCGGAAATCATGATGCGTTATCTGCCACCTCTTAGAGCTATCTGGTTCATTGGGACAGCATTTATTTTAATTCACTTTACTACGACATATTTAATTTCTATACATAAATTTAAAAAAGCCAATACCATTGCGGATTCCTTTATCATTGATTGGCTGTTATTACATAAAACAAAACGCAAAATCGAGGTACGTGAATCACAAGAAATCGATTCGCCATTAACTTTTGGTTTTCTACGCCCGATTATACTATTACCTGTGTCTTCTATGAAGGAAAATCAAAGCCATTTATCTTTAATTTTGCAGCATGAATATCTTCATATTCGACATTTTGATGCAATTCGAAAGCTAGTAATGCTTGTTGTTGTATCACTCAACTGGTTTAATCCACTCGTTTGGATTATGTGTATAATGTATAATAAAGATATTGAATATGCTTGCGATGAATCTGTAATTAAATCAAAGGGGGTAGATTTTAAAACGGAATATTCACTTATATTGGTTGATTCCGTAAAACGCATTCATAACCATGATATGTTAAATAGTTATTTTAGCAGAAATTCTATGGAAGAAAGGATATCATTGATTATGAAGCAAACTAAGAGATCATTCAGTTACAAACTTCTCTCACTTGCTATTTTAGCAAGCTTACTAGTGATAATGTTTACTGCCCAAAAGATAAACGCTAATTCAGCTGACCAGGGTTATATTGAAATTAATAATTTTCCAGCAGCAAGTCAGAATATACAAGATGCCTATACTGAAAAAGTGACTACTATAGAAGTTCCTTATTTACCAAATATAAATTAACTTTCCTATAAGAAAGAGAGGATACACTATGAAAAAAATTATTTCATTTCTTTTGGTACTTGGATTATTAACTCTTACCATAGCTCCAAGTAATGTAAAAGCTGCATCTACTGAACCAGAAAATATGTTTCAAATTGGAGATTATGTATTTACAGTATCAACTAATATGAGCAATGGGCCAACTACTTTTTCTTCTACCCAAACTCATACCACAATTGTTAACATAACCGATACCTCAGGAGGTTATATCGCTACAGTTTATATGACAACATCATGGATTTACGAAGATGGTTCTTATGTTAGATGCACAGCATGTCAAGCACCTACTTACAATCCAACCACATATAAGCTAACTTATGGAGAAGCAGCTTATTATACAGCCTCTGCCTCTTACACAACCGTATCAAGGCCTATGGTTTTTGCGATTCCTCCAACTCAGATGCTTTTCTATGTGAACGTCACATGTGACACTTATGGGGAAATAACTGCTAGCGTAACCTCCAGCAGACCTTTCTAAGGAATAATTATAATACATTATATTCTTTCGTTTCGTTGCAAGAGAATGTAACTAAAATTTTGGCCCCTTTTTTTATTTTTATATCAATATAGTAAAGCTCTATAATATTGTAAAAGGTATTATAGAGCTTTACGTTTTTTATGTACTTAAACTATAAATTAGTTCCAGACAAATCAATCATATCCCATTCTTTTTTATCATGTTGATGTATGATTTTTTACTTTTCCATTAGACACTCGTCAGCTTATAAAGTAAGCTCTCGTAGCGATTGCCAAGCTATCCGTTTAAAAGCTTCTTTACACTTAATGTCATACTCTATAATACCTTTTCATATATCTTAAACCAGTCAAGACCATAGCAGCTAAGTCCATTTCATAGAGAACTATTATAAGGAAGGACAAATAGAATCATACTCCGAAAAAGTTCTTGCATGGAATATAACTCAACTTGCCCTATATAATTCTAATTAACAAACATAGAATTGCCTAATTAATCCCTCAAACATATAATCTGCCATTTTTAAAGCTTCTTCCTCAATTTCATCATATAGTGCTACATCCTCTGCATATTGGCCACCTAACCTTAAAACAGCTTCCTTTTCCGTCATCTGAAGATGGCTATATAAGAAATCTCTCCATTCCTCAACATCCCAATATGGATTAATTGTAGCTAAAAAATTTGCTATCTCATCTGCATTTTCATACCATTTTCGACGTGCTTCTTCCGCCGCCGCAGTATCTCCTTTTTTCGCAGCATTCACTAAATCAGCAGCAATGAGCAAATGTTGTGTAAATAGACCCTCAAACTCTAGCCCTATCTGTCTTCCATAAAAAAGCCTTAGTAGATTTCCAAAATCAGTTGGGTTTCTTAATAACCGTTTTGTTACAGCCTCTAGATCTCCCAAGGAAGCTGCTGTACTAATGATAAAAGAACGCGTCCAATGAACATGCTGTTCCCATAATTTCCGTAGCTCGTTTAAAAGATCTACCTGTTTTCTTGTGTATTCGTAGTTCATACAATCCATAAAATAACTCCTACAAGAAGCTTTCTATAGTCTATTGTATGCAAGCATAAACTATGGGTTACATGTTATATAAATAAAAGTCTCTTCCTCAGTTTCATAGTATATCAGAACTATTTCGCTTTATACTTATATCCGTTTAGATTTGCATATTGATTTCCATAAGATCCTTTTTTCGCTATTACCGTGTTACTGTCGTCTCTTCCCAAAGCAAAGATCTCAATATTCTTAATTTTATCAGGCAATGTAATTATCATATTCTTGTTATCAAAAGGTACCGCATAATTACAAATCTTCGTTACCGTATTAGGTATAACTAAACTCTTAAGCTTTGCACAATAAGAAAATGCAGACTCACCAAGATAAGTAAGACCTTCCGGTAATGTTATTTTGGTAAGACCTGAGCAATTATAAAATGCACTTGCTTCTATTACTTTCACATTTTTGGGAACCTTAATCTCTTTTATCTCCCAGCAATCATTGAAAGCTTCTTCACCAATCGTTATTAAAGACGATGGTAACGTCACACTTTTTACTTTGTAGGAGACAGAGCCTCCACATACTTTTATAACACCATTTGGAACTTTTACATTCGTAACGGAATCTTTTACTTTTAGTAAATGGCGATTAACTACAACATATTCTTTTTCTTCGCTTAAATTCTCTATCCATGGAGTGGAGGTAAATACATGCGAACCAATCTCCGTTACATTAGTAGAAAACGATACATTCTTTAGACTTTCACATCCAAAAAAAGCTCGATTTAAAATAGATGTCACTCCATCTGGTATACTAATTGTTTCAAGGTTTTTACAATGTACAAAACACTCCTCAGGTATCACATTAACAGAGTTTGGCCAATTAACTTTTTCTAAACCTACACACCATGCAAATGCTTCTCTATCAATCTCTTTCACTGTATCAGGAATATTTATAATTTGTAAACCTGCATTGTCAAAAAAAGCTAACGCTGCAATGGTCTTAACTTCACTTGGAATGGTAACTTCGCCATATGCATTCGAACTGATTAAAATTCCGTTTATGATAACAAATTCATTATCTTTTTCCATACGGTGTAACCAAGGAGTACGAGAAAACGCTGAACCACCAATCTCAGTCACAGTGCTAGGAATTACAATAGTATCTAATTTAAGACAACGTAAGAATGCAGCTTCTCCAATACTTATTAATCCATCATTAAACTTAACTGATTTTAAGAGTTCACATCCTTCAAAAGCCTTAGCTTCTACTACTTTTAAACCCTTCCCAAAAGTAATCTTAGTCAGCTTATTACACAAACGGAACGCTTCTTCTTTAATTGAATGTACGGAATCCGGTATTACTACTTCTGTGACACGCTGGTTAGCACTAAATGCACACTCAGCAATTATTGTCACATTCGATGGAATAATAACCTTACCTTTGGCACTTTCTCCATCAATCAATATATTATTAATAATTACGAAAGCATTTTTCTTCCTTTGCTCTTTCAGCCAAGGGGTATCTTCGAATGCTAAGCATCCAATGTCCGTAACGCTCTCAGGGATGCTTATTGTTTTTAAGTTGGCATATGCAAACGCTGCAGCCCGAATACTTGTAACTGGATAGCCATCAATCGTGCAAGGTATCGTGATACTTGTTAAGGATTTATCTGCTCCTTGGATACAAACTTCCTTATTTTCTATATTATAGAGAAATTTTGATTTGTTCGTTGCTTCTTGAATCCTTATTGGAAATGTCATCGATTTTCCCGATATTCCATCCTTAACTGTTACTTTTACAGTGCCCGCCTTTTGTGGTTTAAAATATCCTGTTTTTTTATGAATCGTTGCCAAGTTAGGTTTATCCACTGAAAATGTAATATCGATTTTACTAGAATCGTATGACTTTACTTTAAACGTATACGAATCATGAATACTGATTTGGCTCAATTGATTCGATACAAAAATTCCCTCTTGTTTTTCTTTTGCATCTACAATAACTATATGAAACATTACGATACAAAACACCATTACTGCTACTATTGCAACAACCTTGTGAAATAAAATGTGTAACTTTTCTTTCAACATATTCTCTCCCCGTCCCTCTAGTCTGACTTTTGAAACCATTCCTGATAAGTTTCATTTGCATCCATTTTTATTCCCGCTTAAATCCATATTTTACCACTTTATTTCTTGCGAAGCAAGAATATATTTTGTTTTCTATGGTTTAGACTTTCATTTATAGATCGAATTCGCTATAATTGAACTTATCAAGGATGAGAGTGGTGTTACTATGATCTATTTAGATTCTTTTACTTTTCCAGACGATGAGATGGAATTTGACTTCATTTTGTCTATTAAACGAAAATGTTATGATACATTTTATCCCTTTAAGATTTTATCAAGAAAAGAACTTCGCATCTTAAATTTTGAGCCCATCACAATTTTATATGGTGGTAATGGTTCAGGGAAAACAACTGCTTTAAATGTGATTTCTGAGAAATTACACCTAAGCAGAGATTCTAGATTTAATCAATCTAACTTTTTTCCTGATTATATTAATCTATGTGATTATTCATTGCTACGTGAGCTTCCTACCCACAGTAGAACGATTACCAGTGATGATGTATTTGATTATATGCTTAATGTTCGCATGATGAATGAAGGTATCGATTCCAAAAGAGAGGACCTTTTTGAGGATTATTTAGAAGCAAAATATTCAACTTTTAAATTCAACTCCATGGCGGATTATGAACAGTTAAAAAAGGTAAATCAAGCAAGAAGCAAAACACAATCAAAATATGTAAGAAATAATCTTATGGAGAATATTAGAGAACATTCCAATGGAGAAAATGCATTTCAATATTTTCTTGAAAAGATTGGAGAAAATGGTTTATATCTTCTGGACGAGCCCGAAAATAGTCTGTCCCCAGAACGACAGATGGAATTAGTAAACTTCATCCAGGACTCTGTAAGATTTTTCGGCTGTCAATTTATAATCTCAACTCACTCTCCTTTTTTATTAGGTATGAAAGATGTTAAGATTTATGATCTTGATGAAAGTCCAGTAAAGGTAAAACCTTGGACGAAACTAAAGAATATAAAAGTATATCATGAGTTTTTTGAAGCACATAGGAGTGAGTTTTAACCCCATACTATCTTGTTTAAGAGTGCGCATCCCTCGGAGAGTTTTTGATTTATAGGATATTGAACGCAATTTCCTATAAACAAGAAAAAGCACGCTTCGCGAACTTTTCCTTTTCATGAATAAAGTAAAGTGACTATCTCCCCTTATGATGATAACGGAGTGATAGCCACTTTCTAATTTTTATCTTGTATTCTTATTTTATACTTATCTACATTAGTTCAATAAATTTCTGTTTTATGGTCTTCTGATCATAATCTGCTTCAAGAACTTCTGCTTTTGATTAGAATTCCTTGTACATCTCCTTTTTCGCACCACAAACTGGGCAATTATCAGGAGCATCATCTAGAATGGTATGACCGCAAATTGGACAAATGTGAACGGATGTAAACTCCATATCTTTGCCTTCCTTCGCACACTCTTGTGCTTTAGCAAACATATCAGCGTGAATTTTTTCTGCTTCCAATGCATAGTGGAAGGAACGTTGTGCTCCTTTTTCCTCTTGAAATTCAGCAGCATTTAAATATACTGGATACATCTGCTCAACTTCATGAAGCTCACCATTGATTGCTCCTTGAAGGTTATCCACAGTTTTTCCAGTACCAAACACACCACCTGCGGTTACTGTTGCATCTGTTGTCTCGCCACCAATTTCACGAAAATGATTGTTCGCATGAACTAGCTCAGCATAAGCGATTGCTTCAAATAATCTTGCAATGTTTTTAAATCCTTCTTTTTCTGCCATCTTAGCCCATGTTAAGTATCTCATATGAGCTAAACTTTCTCCGCCATATGCGGAATGTAAAAAATCACTTGTCATTGGGTTTTTAACTGCCATTTTATAACCTCCTAATTTTTAGGGAAAAATCTTGTATTATTAATTGAATAAGCTTTGCCTATAATCAAAATACAACAAAATTCCCTTGTTTTTATTTAATAAGGTTCCCGCGAAAGTACCAAGATGTTTAATACTTTCCCTAGTTCCTATATTACAAGGTGAACGGAATATCAGACATAATTTGTCATTAATAAATTAAGCAACAAGTATATCAAACAATAAAATAATTATTTAAACAAATTCTTTGATCAAATTATTTATAACCGAATTATCTCTTATTCGATCCACAAGAGGCTCTCGTCCCGCTAGAACTATATTTTTTTGATGGAATGTCTGTTTTTGCTCTTGATAAAGTACACCGATTGGTATTCTATCGTCAAATTCCATCGCACGTTGCATAGCTTCTAACTTATTGGATGGATCATAGTCCTCCTCCAAGTGATATACTCTGCTCTTATAATATGCATAGGTGTTAACCTTATTAAAGCTAATACACGGCTGTAGGATATCTACAATAGCATAACCAGGATAAGAGATTGCCTGCTTCATAATCTCAGTCAAATGCTTCGTATCTCCACTAAACGCTCTGGCTACAAATCCTGCTCCTGCTGCGATTGCCATTAGCACTGGATTTAGCGGTGTATTTACACTTCCCGTTACTTGAACACCAGTGATTTGTCCTTCTGATGTGGTTGGAGATGCCTGACCTTTCGTTAGACCATAAATCTGATTGTCATGAACGAAATGTGTAATATCAACATTTCTACGAATGTTATGAATAAAATGATTCCCACCTTCACCATAGGAATCACCGTCGCCAGTGTCAACAATTACCGTCAGTTTTTCATTGGTAATCTTAGCAGCAACTGCTGCTGGTAATGATCTACCATGTAATCCACAAAAACTATTGGCACTGATATATTGCGGTGTCTTTGCTGCCTGACCAATTCCACCAACCATTAATACTTCATATGGATCTTTCCCTAACTCTTCTAGCGCTGTCTTAAGACATTGTAGAATACTAAAATTTCCGCACCCAGGACACCATGCTGTTTCATACGTTTTAAATTCACACATATTACTTTTGACCTCCTTTTCGTACTCTTTCTACAATCTCTTCTCCAGAAATCTGTCTTCCATCGTATTTTAAAATACTACTAGTACAAAGAATTCCTGTTTGCTCACGAATCAAGTCTTTTAACTGACCTGTCGCATTTTGTTCAATATTAATAATTTGCTTTGCCTTACTAGCTTTTTCCTTTAAAACTTTAGTAGGAAGCGGATAAACATCACCGAACGATAATGCTCCATACTTTCCAGGCTCGGCTTTATTTAGAGTATGGACTGCTTCTGCAATTGGACCATAGGTAGAACCCCAGCCAATTAATAATATCTCACAGTTTACTTCGCCCAAAAATTCTGGCTCTAATAACTCTTTCCTAAGAAGGTCAAGTTTCTTCATACGTTTATCCATCATTTGATTACGTACATCCGCTGATTCCGTAATGAAACCACGTTCATCGTGTTCATCACTGTCCGCAGATACAAAGTTTCTTGACTTCCCAGGAATCAGTCGTGGTGAAATCCCACTCTCCGTTAATTGATACCTTAAGTATTCACCTTCTTGATATTCACCCTTAGATGGTTCCGAAACTTTAATATTAGATAGATCAAATGGCTCCACTGTTGCAGTCGAATCTCCCAAGTATTGATCGCTTAATAGGATAACCGGTATCTGATATTTTTCTGCAATATCAAAAGCACGTATTGTTTGGTAAAATGCATCCTTATGATTCTTTAGTGCAATTACCATCCTTGGGAATTCCCCTTGAGCTGCTGATATTACGAATTTTAAATCACTCTGCTCCGTTCTGGTAGGAAGACCGGTTGCAGGACCCGGACGTTGCACATCTACAGCAACTAAAGGAATCTCTGCTATGCCAGAAAGCCCTAATGCCTCAACTTTTAAGCAAAATCCTCCGCCAGAGGTTCCTGTCATCGCCCTTGCACCTGCATACGAAGCTCCAATTGCCATATTAATAGCAGCGATTTCATCTTCTGCCTGTTCTACTACGAAATCTGCTTCCACACTCTTAGAAGCTAGATATTCCATAATCGCTGTGGAAGGTGACATCGGATATGCAGAATAGAAATTAACTCCTGCTGCGATTGCCCCAAGTGCTAATGACTTACTTCCAGAGATAACCATCCAATCTTTAAAGTTACCATTTGAGATGGAATATCTTGTTTCAACACTATCAAAGCCAAGCTTAACTGCTTTTAAGTTCATATCAAGATACGCTTCTTTTACTAAGGTCTTCATCGTCTCCTCAACATGATCCATACCGATTCCAAAAAGCTTTAATATGGCACCAATTGCTATACTTCCAGAAACTCGGAAATTACCAAGCTCCTTTGCCATGCCATTCATATTAAGCTTGATTGCTTTAGCATCTGTTGTTGATAACTTCGTATCGCATAAAATAAACCCATCTTCTTTTAAATTTTTTTTATGTAATTCGACAGTATCATCATCAAGAGCAATCATACCATCCACTTGATTGCTATGTGAGGTTATCATTTCATTTCCAAAACGTATCATGCAAAAATTATGACCACCTCGTACACGAGACATAAAATCCCTTATCGTGAATACATAATATCCTGCTTTTTTTAGTAAAACTTCTAGGTTTGCAACTGTCGTATCAATTCCTTGACCTGCTGCACCACCAACCAATATATTATACATGTGACACCTCCTAATCTTGTTATTTATTGTATTATATATCTTTTATTACCAAAAAACAACCGATTATAAATAGTATTTTCATTACTTTTAAATATATTTCTTTATTTTAATAGTTAATATGATGATATTTTCGTTTTTTCTCGCCTTATCATGATTAGTTTTATTTACTCAGATTTATTAACGAATTTTTTATTATTACTAATACAATTCTACATAATAACACTTAAAAACTATTTATATAAATAGTCTTACAAGATTCTTTTTAACTTGTAAAACAAAAAACTTCCTCCCAGTCAAGAATTACGTTCACCATAATTTTCAACTGAAAGGAAGCTTATCATTTATTTATATGCAAAGTATTCTACAGTTTTCTCTAGTCTTCATCCTGCAATGCATCGTAACCGTGTTCGTTGGTACGAATCTTGATAACATCTTCCACATCGTAAATGAAGATTTTTCCGTCACCAATCTTTCCTGTATAAAGCACTTTTTGAACAGTGTCAACGAGCGTTTGAGTAGGAATTTTACATATGATAACATCAATCTTAATCTTAGGAAGCAATCTTGTCTCCATAGGTGCACCTCGGAAGTAAGTTTGGTGGCCTTTTTGCATACCATGGCCAAAAACATTCGTAATTGTAAGCCCTGTGATGCCTAGTTTATCAAGCGCATCCTGAAGTTCTGAAAATTTGGTTTGATTTGTAATAATTGTAACCTTTGTCATTTTTGCTCCTGGATGTTCCTTGTGAACAACAGGGATAGCAGTATCTGCCGAAACAGCAGGTGCATTTGTAATATCTAACTTGACATCTTCAATGCCATTTGAAAATTCTGAACCCGTCGCAACTAAAGCGAAGTCTGGATATGCTGAATTTCCATGCTCACCAATGTCAAGACCGGCGATTTCTTCCTCACGTGATACTCGAATCCCAATTGTTTTCTTAATTATCATCCATACGAGGGATGAGGATGTGAATACGAAAGCTCCGACAGCAACTATGCCAAGCAGTTCAACACCGAGTAGCTCAAATCCTCCACCGTAAAATAGACCATTTTTAGTGGAAAGACTTGTAACACCCTCTTTTGCAAATAGTCCAACGCTAATTGTACCTAAAATACCACAACAAAGGTGAACTGATGTTGCACCAACCGGATCGTCAACTTTTATTCGATCAAAGAATAAAACTGCAAATACTACAATGATACCAGCTATCGCACCGATTAATAAGGAGGCTTCGATACTGACATAGGCACAGCTACCAGTAATTCCTACTAAACCTGCAAGACATCCATTAATTGTCATACCTAAGTCTGGCTTTCCTATGAAAATCCAAGAGGTAATGGTGGATGTTAAAACAGCCGCAATCGCTGCAGTGTTCGTTGTCATTAGAATGTACATGACGTCCGAAGGATTCTGAAAGCTCATGGTTGATCCAGGATTGAAACCAAACCATCCAAGCCATAGAACGAACAGACCGATAACGGCAAGGGACATATTGTGACCTGGAATTGCCTTAGCTTTACCGTCTTTACCATATTTACCAATCCGAGGACCTAGAATCAACGCCCCAGAAAGAGCTGCCCAACCGCCAACAGAGTGAACCACAGTGTCGCCAGCGAAGTCCATAAATCCTAGATCTGCAAGCCAGCCACCACCCCATACCCAGTGGCCTACGATTGGGTAGATAACAAGTGTGAGTACAAACGAAAAGATAATGAATGCAACGTATTTAACACGCTCAGCAACAGCACCGGAAACAATGGTTGCTGCAGTACCACAGAACACCAACTGGAAGAAGAACTTACCCCAAAAAGGAACGTTTGAAGTCAGAGTGACATCGTAAAAAGAAAGATCAGTGTTTCCTAAGATAAAGAGATTCTTTGTTCCGACAAAAGGATTGTCACCACCAAACATCAGCCCCCAACCAAGTAGCAGGAATCCTAAGGATGAAACTGCAAAAACGATAAAGTTTTTTGACAGGATATTTACAGTATTCTTAGATCTCGCAAAACCCGCTTCAACAGCTGCAAAGCCAAGGTTCATAAAGAAAACCAAAATAGCTGCAAGAAATACCCACAGTGTGTCAATAATCATAGTAGTATTCATATAAGCACCTCCAAGTTAATTAAAAAAAAGAGGACAAAGACATTCTTTTTAAGAACGCCTTTATCCTCTTTTTTTGATAAACACATGATATTACACCAAATTTATTTTGTCAATATATTTTTTAGTTTTTTTTACCATTTTTTTAGGATGCAATTACCGTTGACTTCTCCATTCTCCGCAGCCACCGATTCTTTTATCAATCGAAAAATAATTATATGGCGCATAGATAACAGGATCTAACTTTTCTAAATCAATCATCTCCATATTCATATCTTCCAAGCTCTTATCTATTTGTATATTTTCAATTCTAGCTAAAAACAAATGACTTCCCTCTAGTTCAATTGTTTTGCTTACACTACATTCATAGACCCATTTACTTTGGTCAAGTATAGGTACTTTTCGATGATTTCCCCAACTATAATGGAAACTCATATCGTTTTTTAGCTTTTCTTCCCCTGTTGTTGTTCCAAAGTAATCTGCTAACCATATCATATCAGTGCTAATTAAATTTGCTGAAAAGGACTGTTCTCTCATAATATTGGTCTTTGTCTGTTTACTCCCTCCTATTGTTAACATAAGATGCGGTCCATTATCAAAGCTAAATCCCAACCAAGTAATGATGCAAAAATTCGGTGTATCATCTTCATTTTTAGTACCTATAAGATACATAGGTTGCGGACTAAATACCCATGCAGGTTTCATATTTATTTTATCCATGTTAATAGGCCTCCCTTTATAATGATATTACTCTCACTTACATTAAGAATGTAATAAAAAAGTATGTTCCTAACATATTGACAGTTTTAAAGTTATTCTCTTATCAGTATCTGCCTCATCATATGATAGATTTCATGTTATGTACATGATAAAGAGATAGCATGTTCCTGCTGTTTTTACTTACTCAGATAAACGAAAAATATCCATTTTGCTCCTGGTTTAAATGCTATATTTTAATATACTTCCATTCATACTGTCTTTCATCGTTATGATATCGCACTTAAAAACATCTGTAAGAATCTGCTCTTTTAGTTGAAATTGGGTTTTAAAAACTTTTGCTCCAAATTTTTTGTAAAATGAGTTCGATGATGAATGATGGAAATTATAAATAATAATCTCCTTTAATCCCAAAGTTTCATAAAAACTTAAAATCTTGGACATTAACATTAACGAAATCCCTCTCCCCCTCTTATCAGGGTAGACCCATAATCCATTTAATTCTACGCCACAAGCCGAAACATAAAGCCCACATAGCCCCAGCGATAGGCATTAGAAGTGGTACTACTGCACCAATCAGTCATATTGGACCAGCCAGTCCTGCTCCAAAGAATAACAATCGGATTGCTTTTTGTTCTTTCTCCTTATGAAAGACGAAGGCTATGAAAAATGATGAGATACATAAAAACAAATAAGACCCCATCAATGCATAGAATATCGAATTGGAGTTGCCTGCGACCAGAATCTCCAATCCATCCAGCTGATAGTTTTTAAGACTTGGTATTACTGTGATAATCTGAATTAGATAATTTGCTGTTGAAATAATCGCATAAATAAGTCCGAAAGCTATCGATAATTCCATCATTACCTCCCAAAAATTTATCATTCCATAATTTACTTTAGAAATGATAAAAAGTATACCTTTTTTACAACAATATTATATATGATTACTTTTATTCCTAAATTATGATAGCATATTACAATGCAGAGTTAAACATAATTTTCCATTAAAATATAATCATCCGATAAACAAGAAAAAGCAAGCTTCGCGAACTTTTCCTTGTCATGAATAAAGTAACCCCTTCTGTTAGGCAAAAACAATTGTCTAATGAAAGGGTTATTCTATGTATGAAAGGAAAAATTATATGATTAACATTTTGTTTTACACACTTATTTCTCTAACAAAATCCTCTAAGCTCTCATGTGAAATCTTCAAATTCTTATAATTTCCTTTTGTGGCAGACTTCACAATTAACTTATCTAAAAAACTCATTTTTTCTAACCGCGCTTCACCACCAAACATCTTTACTGTCTTTGTGTTTTTTAACAATGTTGATGGAAAATTAGCGGACAGATAATCATTTGCTTGTTCTGGAAATGCACAACACAGGAAAATACCTACTCTTTTTTGAGTTAATAACTCAATGTTCTCATGACATAATGTGCGGAGCTTTTTTGAAATCGCGCCTACATAGATCGAACTACCAATAATAATAGTGTCGTATTTTTCTATCTCAATTTTTATGTTCGATTTATTTATGTCAGTAAGTGTCACTTGGCCAGTTAATTTGCCTTTTAAGTTACATGCACAGTCCGCTGTACACCCATATTTACTTGAAAAAATAATAATGGTATTCATTTTATTCCCCTTCCCCAAAAACATTTTCTACTGTTTTTCGCATCGTGTTGCTACTGTAAGTTGCTTATCGAGATTTTTTTAGTCTGGCTTTTCTCTTTATTAGGCTTAAATCCTTCTGCAAAGAGTTGATCAAGCATACTTATTTCCTTGTTAATACTCCTAGTTGTATCATCTTTCAGCTTCATATTCCGTATTTATCTTTTATTTCTTTAGAACACCTACTAACTCCATACACTTTTATTGATTCAACCACTTGCTCAAATAATTCTAAGCTAACATCTTTCGCTAAAAAAAATAATCCTACATGTACTATTTTCATTTTTTTATTCTCGGATATCGCTGTTTCTAAGTCTTTCCTTGTCATACCGCCAATACCAACTATAAGTTGGCAATCGCTGTTTTCTTTTTGTTTGATTAGCCTTTTTGTTTCTTCTTCATGTTTTTCTAACTGCAGCTAGTGTGTCAATCCATATTCTTCTAATGATTTACAATTTTATTTCATATAATGCCATCGACTGGCCATTATCATGATCAATGATTTTTACAATTTTGAACCCTGCATTAAGATATATCTGCACTAATACTTTTTTGTTTACAACTTCTCCCATGTTTAGCTTTAACTCATTCATATAAGAACTCCATAACTAAAAATCTTCCTAATTATCCTTTTAAATTAATTTGATATTTTATAACAATATCGGTATCCTTTTTCAGTTTCCTCGTATTTAGTAAATCCACAGCTTTCAAATAATTTTTGAGAAGATATATTAAACTTGTATATTTCATCTACTCTGATTTCTCCATAGCCTAGTGTTTTAGCTCTATTTATCAATGCAGTGATTACAAGTTTTCCAATTCCTTTCCCCCTATACTTCTTTTCTCCAATCACTATGGGCATATCATCCTTCCAAAATGTCACATCACCTATTGGGACGAATGTTTCACCTTCTATAATTTCAATAAAATATTCTTCTCCCTGATTTGCTAAGAAAGTATACATTCTTTTAAGTCGATCCATATCATATTTATCCGGTGTGTTATTTACAGATAGTAACGTTTCCTCGTCTTGATACCACTTTAATGCAAAGTCAAATACTCCGTCGTATTTTCTTAATCTCAGTTTATTTGTAATAACGATAATTTCAGGTTGTTCAATATTTTTAATTGGCATTTATTTTCTCCTTCGTTTATGTCAGATTTAGCTCTATGTTATTTAATTATACTTTTTCCAATATTATCTAGTCAAGCTTTTAATGAGTATACTCCTTCACCCTATATGCATAAATTCTTTCATAATACCTATTTTTTCCCTACTATAATTACATGATTACTTGCACCTAATACTGATTTTTCACGACATATACTATAATGATAATTGCACCAAACCTCAAATTGGGCAGCACTCAAGGCATCTATTCTCTCTCGCAGCAATGGTGACATTCCATCTTGTGCAAAATGTTCTATTATTTTTAGACCATTTCTTATGTATAACTCCTCCATTTCATCCATACTGGAATAATAAGTATCTGTCCAAAAACAATTCTCATCATCATGTTTTAAAACTCCAGTGTCGATTAACTGCTTTGCTAATTTCATATCCACATATCGTCTATCACTCATAGCTATATGTTGAAAAACATAATATCTAGGAATATAGGAGGTTACTAAAAGTCCTCCCTTTTTAAGAACCCTAAGTGATTCAGAAATACATTTTTGTCTCAGATCTTCCGTAATTAAGTGATAAAGTGGTCCCATATTAAGGACAATATCAAATGATTCATCTTCATAAATCTTCATATCCGTTGCATCTAAAATCGAAGTATTCATATAATATTTTTTATTCTTCAACTTTTGTTCAATTATTTCAATATGTCTTGGAGTTATATCTGTGGCAGTCACCTCATGTCCCTTATTCGCTAAATAAAATGCATATACCCCTGTTCCTGCCGCGCAATCTAACACTTTCATTTTATTTTCGAATAATTCATCAAAGATTCTAGTTGTTGTTATGAACTCAATCCTTCTAGCATTATTGGTTGTTAGTCTATCTTCTTCTTTAGAATTCTCATAGCTTTCTATTATAAAATTTTTCATATCCATTCCTCCTACATAAACAATAATTAATTTAGAACAACAAAAAAGCTCCCTCCTTGCTTATATTTCAAGGACGAGAGCGTAAGCTTCGTGTTACCACCTTAATTCATCTGTATCTCACAATACAGACCTTAACAAGTACGGAATACATTCGATACTCAGACGCTATAATGGGCGCACCCAGTGTAGCCTATACAATGTAGTCAGTACACAGCTCCAAGACTGGTTCAACATTTCATCAATAAAGTTTTTCACCAACCAACTTCTCTCTGTAATATCCAAAATGTTTACTATCTCTTTTCATTGCTTTTCATTCTTTTTCGGAATTATAATCTTTTTACTATTTCATGTCAAGAACTATAATGTATTATAAAATCCAATAATAGGCATTTTTATCATATTCAGAGTAAACTGTGTTAAAGGTGGTCTCTAATCCTTTGATTATTGGCATAAACATAATCTCCTTGTATAATTTCTGTTATTTTTATACTTACATTCCTGCACACATGAGAATTATTCATCGTTTGTGCAGAAATTAGCATACAGCAGATTCAATAACAGTAAAAGATATTTTTTCGCAATCAATTTCTGCCATTGCACCTACAGGCATTATTGTCATTGGAGTGCGATGAGAGAAATCGACATTCTCCAAAACTATAATATCTTCTCTATTTGCCTCATATTTAAGAAATTTCAATAAAATTTTTTCTTCTTCTTCATTCAATTGATGCACTATAAGTCCATTTGCATGTTTAAAAAGTCCAGCTGCATCAAAAGCTCGAAGCTCATGCAGTCCAGCCAATGAACTACCATATGGTGAACCGATTTCTAAAAAGAGAATACAATCATTGAAAAATTCTGGTTTCGGGAAATATTTTGTCCCCATAATCTGTCTTAATGGGGCTCCGCAGCCACCAAATAACCTTCCTTTTACTTTACCTTTCCCTTGTAATAACTTATAACCTGTATTCTTAGTCCATACTATATCATTTTCAGATACATCTCGCCATTCAATATTGGTATATGAATCGCATGGCTTAATTTCTCCTATCATTTCCTTACTAAATAAGCTTTTGTTTATGGCTTGCATTGTATAATCATCAAGCTTTACAGGTTGAGCAATTGGTGTAAGAAGATTAGGACCGTAAAATGACATGACGCCAGCGACCGCAAATAAGGTATTCCAAGATGCTATGTCAGAATATCCCATAAACACCTTAGGATTATTATGTATTACTTCAGCATCTATAAAAGGGAATACGCGATAAGAGTCATCACCACCCATAATACAGATGATTCCATTAACATCTTTATTATTCAATGCCCACATTAAATCAGCTCCACGTGCTTCTGGATGTTGATAAAGATAGTCGCTTCCCTTTAGTGCATTAGGAGTCGTAATAACTTTTACTCCGAATAAACTTTCTAAACGTCTTTTTCCTTCATTAAATCTGGTAAGCAGGTCAGCATCTCCACCCCTGCCACCAGATAATGAAATGAGAGCAATTGTATCTCCTGGTTTTAATACCTTTGGCTTTAATAGTTCCTTCAAAATTTTATCCTCCTAAAATTGCCTTTTTACTCAGTATATTTTTTCCAAACCAGAAAGTCAAATATTTCTTTGGAAAATAGTGTATTTTGACCTGTACATATCATATTCAATTATGCACTCCTCTTATACTCCCTACTTCAAAACCTTCTTCACCCCACTGACATAATATCCATTTAGTAAATCCAAGATTCCTTCCATCATGCTCTCTGTAATTAATCCATCCCCTGATGCAACCATTGCAAAGAATGGCATTTCCTTAATCATTGCTATCATCATCCCTTCTTGACCATCTTCTAACTTAGATACTTTATTCAATATCATATCTGCATACCTATTCACTAATTTTCCAACAAAGGTATGCTTAATATCTTCTAAGGTATGGTTTTGATTAAATGGCCTTGTAATCTGACTGTTACTTACTGGCAGTGATTTTCCATACAGAGCTTCAAATTCTTTGGAATCAACGGTGAAATTTTCTTTTGGTAATTGATAATACGTTGGTGCACTTTTCCTAAAATCAGGTTGTGCCTGTTCCGTACTTTCTAAATTTATCTTTGAATTAAGTGAGCAATCCTTAGTAGAAGCTCCAACCATAATTTCATACTCTCCACTTTCTGCGTACCAATCTTTGATGATTGTGTTATAATACCCAAAAGTCTTGGTATCTAAGGTAAGTGAAATCTCCTTACTCTCTCCCTTATTTAGATGAACTTTCGTAAATTCCTTCATTTCTTTCTTTGGCAAAAATACTTTCTTATTCTTATGTGCTACAAAAACATAAGCAATTTCCTTCGCATCATAATCTCCTATATTTTTAACAGTGAATTTCACCTGAATGTCATCGCCATACTTACAAGCCATCTTATCTAATCTAAGATTCGAGTACTGAAACTTCGAATAGGATAATCCGTAGCCAAATGGAAATAGCACTTCTTTTCCCGCAGCCTCATAATATCGGTATCCAATAAAGATACTTTCCCGATATTCAACGGTTTGATTGCCACCTGGAAAATAAGAATAACTTGGGGTATCCTCTAATTTTAATGGCCAAGTCTCAGCTAACTTACCACATGGTACACTTACCCCTAAGAGTAGATTAACGATTGCTTTTCCTACCCCTTCTCCTCCAAGGTAAGCAAGTAAAACAGCTTTTACTTGATGAATCCATGGTAGTTCTATAGGAGCACCCCCGATTAATATAGCAACCACATTAGGATTACATTTACTAACCTCTTCTACCAAACGATTCTGTTCCCTAGGTAATCCTAAACTAACTCGGTCAAAACCTTCTGATTCATATCCTTCTGGTAATCCAACAAATAGATATACTACCTCTTTCCCTTTTGCCACTTCACATGCTTCTTTTATTAACTGTTCTTGTTCTTCCAATTCTTCTTTATTCAGTTTAGCACCTAACGGCTTCACCTTTAACTGATATCCTTGGGCAAAGACTGCATTCACTCCACGAACAATGAGTTCACTCCATGGTTGATCAACTTGAATCGGATTGATTTTGGAACTACCGGCACCTTGGTAACGAATATTCTTTGCAAATGCTCCGATAACTGCAACTTGTTTCGTTGGATTTTTAAGTAAGTCCTTAGATGGTAATAGAGAGTCTTCATTTTTTAATAATACACAAGATTGTTCTGATGCAGATACCGCTAACTTGTGGTGTTCCTCTTTGTCATAACCAAAGCAATCCTTTTCGGTATTCTCATCCTTCTTATGAAGAGCATCATCATTCTCATTAAGAGCGTTATCTTTCTTTACTTTTCGATTCTCTAGTGCCTCTAAAATAAAGGCAGTTACTCTCTCCGCCACTTGATTTAATTCGCCTTCTGTTAACTCCCCACTCTTAATGGCCGCCAACACTTTATTATCGTTATATCCTTTATTTCCAGGCATTTCAATATCCAGTCCTGCCCTTACTCCAAGTGCCCGATTATTCACCGCACCCCAATCAGAGACAATTAACCCTTCATATCCCCACTCTTCTCTTAGAACCTTAGTCAGTAGATAAGGGTTCTCACTGGAATACACTCCGTTAATCTTATTATAAGAGCACATTACCGTTCCTGGTTTTCCCTTCTTCACCGCAATTTCAAAAGCTCTCAGATAAATTTCCCGAAGTGTTCTCTCATCAATAACAGCATCTATGGTCATTCTTCTCTTTTCCTGATTATTCACTGCAAAATGTTTTAAAGATGTTTTCGTCCCTGTGCTTTCAATTCCGTTAATTGCACTAACGGCTAATTCTCCAGAGAGAATCGGGTCTTCGCTATAGTACTCAAAATTTCTACCACACAAAGGACTTCTCTTCATATTTACACCTGGCCCAAGAACAACCGATACCCCCTCAGCCACACACTCTTCGCCAATTGCCCTTCCTACTTGGTACACCAACGATCGGTCGAAACTACAAGCTAGCGCACTGGCTGTTGGAAAGCAAACCGCTGGTTCACTATTTCCTATGCCTAGATTATCTGTTGATCCTAGTTGCTTTCTTAGCCCATGAGGTCCATCTGACATCATAATGGAATCCATGTCCAACCGTTCTATCGGTTTGGTATTCCAACAATCAAGACCAGAACACAACCCTGCTTTTTCTTCTAATGTCATTTGAGAAACTAGTATATTTGCCTTCTCTATTATTTCACTCCTCATAGCCCACCTCGTTATTCTTTTTCTGAAATCATCTTCTTGGCATCCTCAAAACTAGACTTTTCGATTGGAAGTAACTTCATAAAAATAATAGATACTACTAAGCTAAGAGCTGGAACACATCCCATCAAGAAACGGATTCCAAGCACTGCGCTGGCGGATTGCGTAATTACTGCACCACTTGCACTTTCCACATAACCAAACCATCCCATAGCCGCGGTTACCACTGCAACTAAGATGGCGGAGCTAATTTTATAAAGGAGCATAGTCGCCCCATACATCATTCCTTCTCTTCTGACTCCATTCTTCATCTCATCAACTTCAACCACATCAGGTAAGATGGAGAATACCAACACTTGCGACGCTGAGATACCAACTCCAATAAGTACAGCAATGATAATTGTGATTACAATATTTCCAGCAGGAATCAACATGCAAGATAACAATGGAAGAATGAAGTAAATAGAAGAAATTATATACGCCCTCTTCTTCCCAAGCTTATTACTAACACTAACCCAAAGAGGAGTTGCTATAACTGCTGCAACTAGTGGAACTGCCATAAAGACATAACTTAAATCATCTGAAATCTGAAGTGAATATTTTAAGAAGAATATGTAAATTGCCATAATGATATCAAAAGCAACCATGTTAAAGATGAAAACCCCTAATACAAGGCGGAATTCCTTTAACTTTAGTAAAGATTTTAAATTTCTCCCTATGTTACCGTTGATTTCACCTGATTTATCTTTCACACGTTCTTTGGTCCCTATAAAGGCAAGTAAAATACAGATCATTAAGACTACTCCCATAACAACTCCCATGACCGGAAAGCTCCTTGTGTAGCTTTCTTTCCCTTGAAAAATAGTATCAACAATTAAAGTAACTCCCACTGCTGATAGTAATGAACCAATAAAAGAAAATGCCATCTTAAACCCTGAGATACTGGTACGCTCATTATAATCTTGGGACATTTCTGGTAATAATGCATTGTAAGGGATAGCAACTAGTGAATATAAGGTATTAAAACCAATACCTATTAGAGTATAGTAAAAGACTTGTTGTAGATGATCTTTAAAAGGTACTAACCATAAAAGGCCAAAGAAAATTCCAAGTGGAATTGCTCCGAATAATAAGTATGGTCGTCTTCGACCAAATCTTGATTTGGTATGATCCGAAATCACTCCCATCAATAAATCACATACCGCATTCCACATACGGATCACCATAAATATGTACCCTGCCCATAGTGGCGAGATTCCTGCCACATCCGTTAAGAAAAATACAAAATAAAAACCAATCGCACCATAGGCAATATTATTTCCCATATCACCTAATCCGTAAAACACCTTTTCCCGTTTGGATAAACTGTTCTCTTTCTTCATACGACCACCCTCTCTACATAATTTTTAATTCCTTTGTCACTAATTAATTACGTTCTTCTTTATCTAATAATATGTTACCATTAACGTATTGGAAAAGATATTAATTTATCCCTTTTTATGTCAATATTTCTTGACATTTACATCGGTATTAGAGTATATCTAATAGTAGATAACAATGCATATGAACCAAGTTTGTGCTGCGTCAAACTTGAGCCATTAACTGCTCCTAAAATCAGTCGCAGTATGGAGGCTAAATATGAATTTTGAGATACTAAAAGGCCTATATGAATACAATCGAATTCCCCTTTGGATTTTTGATGGTAATTTAGAATTGCATCAACTTTATTTATCAGACATTTCTACTTCTGTGAAAGAAAAACTCACCACTTATATAAAGAATCTAATTACGAAAATCACTACTCCTGACTTTGATATCCTATGTTTTGAAAATGAACTATACTATCTCTTTTCTTATATTCATAATCAACAAACTTATTATCTCTTTAGCGGACCTATGCTACTAACAGGGTTCTATCATATAGCCGAAATGCATAATCTCTCCTTTGCAAAGGCTATGAACACCAAAGAGATAAAGTCCTTAGTAGAACATCTACCTATCGTTACGTTTGCTACTTTTGGCTCATGCTTAAGAGTAATGATGTTATTATTGAAACAAATCGCGCCCCCCATGGAGGAAATTCAAACTTACAAAGCTTCTAACCTACATCATGCTTTCCATAGAACCTTTGTTAGTGAGCTATTTGATAATATCGAAGAGGTAAGAAGCCATACTCCATATAGTCACGAAGTAGCTGTATTAAATTGTGTAAGGGATGGAGATTTAATCAATTTAGAATCAATTTATAAGACACTTCCCCAGACCAAGTACGGCAATATGTCAAGCAATCCTTTAAAGCAACTCTTTTATGGTTGTATTGCAAATACCACCCTAGTGACAAGATATGCCATCGAAGGTGGTCTGGAAGAAGAAACTGCATTTACCTTAAGTGATGTCTATATTAAACAAATGGAACAATGCAGAAACCTATATGAATTATCTATAATTAACGAAAGAATGGCGGTGGACTTTACAAAGCGAGTTGCAGAAATAAAACCAACAAAAATCCCCCACTATAGCAGGGCTATCTCAAAAACTATAGACTATATATTACGCGAAATACATAAGAATATATCACTTAAGGATCTAGCAAAAGAAGTAGGTCTCACACCCAAATACTTATCTGCTCTATTTCATAAAGAAACAAATCAAACCTTATGTAATTATATTATGGCGCAAAAAATCAAAGAAGCAAAAAGACTACTAACCTATTCCGACTATCGTTATATTCAAATCAGTCAGCTTTTATCTTTTTCTTCCCAAAGTTATTTTGTCGCAACATTCAAAAAGATTGAGGGGATAACCCCGAAGGAATTTAGAGAGCAAACTAGATAAGCTAGAAGGTGTGTGTTCTGTTGTATAAATTTTAATTTTCGATTAGCATGATATGAATTAGTGTTGTTTTGTTTTATCAATTACTAATTTCTATTATCACGATATGTATTAGTCTTATTTTGCTTTATCTTCTCCAAAAGATGATTGCATCCACAACCAATTGATTATTGTGGCTAATATTACCATCAATCCAAATATAAATAAAATTAATCCAATCTCTTGGTATGCCACTTGTTGAATTGCCCATATTGTATCTTCACGAGGCCCGCTATAGCCAAAATTCCCTTTTGGCCAAGACATATCGTATGCAAAGATACGTAATACAAATCCGATAATGGCAAAGATAATGCCAAGAACACCTGCTATCATTTGCTTTGAGTTAAGCATAATTTTCCTCCTTTCTATACTTAGTTATCCCGAATTAAACACATCTTACCTTTTATCTTTGTTAAAACCTATTTAATGTACTTTTGAATGGTTTCATCACTCCAAATATGTGCTTCTATATATCGTTCTGGTCCAAATCTACCGTCATCATTCCAGTCTTGTGGCAAGCCGTATTTTAATATTATATCAAGGATTTCATCATATAAATAAAGTTTTTTACGATATTCCTTGTCATCTGTTATACGAGGGCTGAAGGTTGGGTGAGAATCTCCGTATGTAAAGGATACTGTCGTTAAATCAAACTCCTCTATTGAAATTTTTATATATGCGCAATTGTCAAACCAAGTACTTAACCATGGACTATGTTCCATAACCATATAATAAGGCACTTGCCTATGGATTATTCCGCCCTTTTCCCTAAATTTTTCTCTTAATATTTCTTCATAGTGTAAGCGGTCATCCATATAAGTTGGATGTCTTTTCGCACATTGCACATCAGGTTTCTTACTTTTTATTTCATCTAAGATTCTTTTTGCATCTTCAATGGAAGCATCAGATAGATTCCTAAATGGTCCTATTGTTTTATCATAATAATGATATAGATACATCTTTCACTTGCTCCTATAATAAACAATATGTAGTTTTCTAGTATTCTGAATAGCAACATCTCTATTTTCGTGATAAATTGAAACTTGCTTCTTAGTCAATCGTCAATGTACAAAGATATCTGTTTATACCACTATTATATTTATCGCCTAATGGCAACACAGAGAAACCAACTTTTCTATAAAATCCAACTGCATCATCGTCCGTCTCAGCTAAAATAGTATCTGGTTTAAACGTTTCTACACAAAAAGCAGTAGTATCAGGATTGCTTACGGCTAATTCATGCGCTAATGAAAATGCTGCTTTTACAGGTAACCTAACTATATTTTTAAAGGAATACAATTTTGATGACAATAATTTACTATTTATAATTCATCAATATTAATCATTACTTACCTCCGAATGCTGATACGCCAAAGATGATTTACATTCTTTATTTCCAGTTCTTCCATGATAACATACCTCTCAAAATACAGATAATGTTTAGTTCATAATCTAAAATGATAGTGAATTAATTTTACATCAAATAAGAATATACTTAATTATACTTTTCCTAAAATAGGAAGTCAATATTTTACAGAAGATTATTCACTTTACAAAAATGAACCCCATTAAAACAGACATGATAAAAGATCAGCCATGGGATATCTCTACAATTACCATGAAATTGAGTAAAATCGTTCCTTACATAAACATAGCTTTATAAACTGATCTGACTTCAGTGAATGATTCACACATCCCGCATACATGAATTTAAGTGCAAAAAAATATAAAGCTTGATTTATTAGCTTTCATGTCATTTTTATTATTTAGCGTATAGGTTTTTAACTATGAACAAAAGTACTTACTCCTATTTTTAATATAGCGAACTAATATAATAAACATATTTATAAAAACAACAGCAAATATTATATTCTGTAGATACCATGAAGTACCTAAATAACTATCAGAAAACATAGTTGTAAATATATTTACTGGTCCTAAATCACTTCTGCTATAGCATTCAATCCATGGGTATATTAAGCCATATTTATATACATAGAAATTGTCATATTGAGTTATAGGAGATATTGATTGGATAAACGATAAAAAAATCAACAATAAAATTATTAATAAATTCTGTTTTAATGACAAAGCATATTTTTTTATATATTTTTTTAAACCTTTCATTATGTCTATCCTCTCTCACGATACAAAACTAAATGTTTGGCTAACTTCACAGAGGTTTGCCATTCGACTTCTCTCAGATTCGATCACAACAATCAATGGGGAACAATGCTGACAAATAAGAGCGTTGCTTCCTTGGATAATAGCCAAGCTCAGATAGAATTTATTTCTTTCATCAGGGGGTAATCCTGATAATTTTCCGTAATCTCTCTCAATCAGATTATCTTCTATGCAAACTTTTTCAATCCCAACATAGGATGCAATAATTGATGCTGTTTCTTTTACGCTTTTAATGGGCTAATTGTTAACTTCTGTGTATTTTGAGACATTCTCGCTTTCTATCTTGGGTTGGAGAATTGAAATTCAATATCTTCTTCTCTCCTTGGAAGCAATTTGATTATACCATTTTATTCCATAAATTATACCTTGCTTATTTTATTATGTCAATCTATACATAATGTAGCTTCTACTCTTTTAAAAGTGCACTACCTTTTCAATCAAGAAAATGCGAGATGATCTCCGGAATCATTTCATTACTACTTTTTTAAGCAACAAAAAATCGCTAGCCCTTTGATTTAAAAGATTAGCGACTATTTTTTCATAAAGTACAAGATGGGATTTAAACAAATCCCTGAAAACACAAATGTGTATTACTACGATTAATGCTTACTAGTCACAGAACATTACTTTTTAATAACTGGTATCCAAATTTCACTTTTGTAATCAGACGAACTCATATCACCGTTTGAGTACCATTCTACTTCTGGGGCTTCTGCATGCTCATAACCAGATGTAGGAAACCATTCAGAAAATATTCGTCCCCATATATCTGCCATTGCAGTAGGCATAGGCCCGGTTATCTCAAAAATTGCCCAGGTAAGAGATGGTATCTCAAGCTTGTATAAAGTTTTAGGGAAATCTTTTTCTGTTATCGCGGCAATATAGTAATCAGTTGTATTATCTTCATACATCCCACTGTATACGCCTACTAACCCGTTTCCAAGTTCAGCAATTTGTGAAATAGTTTCCCTTGGAGTTTCACTCCACATCTTCCCAATATTCTCACCCAAGCCATTAATTTGTGAAAACCTCTGTTTTACACCTACAATATTAAATGATTCTTTTTGCTCAATTCTGTAGTTCATCTCAACCACTCCTTTTATTGATAATGAGAACGTTACACGAGGATACGCTTTTAGCGATATACCTTTTTCTCTTGCTTTGGAGGGTGTAACGCCATGCATTGCCAGAAAAGCGCGAGAAAACGAGTCAGGTGAATTATAACCATACTTCAAAGCAAGATCGATAATTTTTTCATTGCTATTTTGCAACTCAAAGGCAGCAAGTGTTAATCGCCTACGGCGTATGTACTCGGATAGCGGTATGCCAATAAGGAATGCAAACATGCGTTGAAAGTGATATTGGGAACATAATGCTATTTGTGCAACCCTCACGTATTCAATTTCAGTATCAAGATTATCTTCAATATAATTAATCGCTTTTTTCATATTCTCAAGTGTATCCATATACTTCTCCTTTCAAAATAAGTGTAATATAATTTTTTCTCTAATACCCGATAATATTTGCAAGATTTTGCAGGTTGTTGTATTTAGAAGTTAGTTCCTACGATTGTATGCTTATTCGTCTTATCCATACAAGATTAAATCCTGTTTATCAATCTCTATTACTATAATATCTCATTAATTATAATAAATAAGCTAAATTTACCACTAACCTGTGTATACCAATTAATAATGTATACCAATTAATAATGTTTACCAAACACTACCTTAAATTGGTGTATGATTCCTACCTACTGGAAATGCATAAAGCAGTTGGTAAGAACATACGGTGTATATATCATTGCAACAAGAAAAGTACGCTTCGTTAACTTTTCCTTATCATGAATAAAAAATCCATTGAAACTCAAGGCATTCCGTACCATTTAATAAGTAATACATCCAAAACTCTCAACTCCCCTATGAGATTGGTTGTTGAGATTACCGGTTTGTTAAATGAATTTCCTATCGCTTTGTTTTACTTTGACTACAGGAGAAAATACTAAAACTATACGGATTTATTTATTTTGCCGTATGGTTGATAAAATCAACTTCATACTGCTGCTCGCCGTATTTTCTTTCATTGTCAGTAATAGTACCCTCTGTAAGGGTGATACGCAGAACGATTGAGGGCGGATTGTCTTCGTCGCCAACTTCATCGAACCAATCAAAGATACTTTTAAATTTTGCTCTGATTTCTGCATTCTTCTCTTCTTTAACCCAACCGAGATTTTCAGCTTCATTTATGTTGTAATGATAATAGAACTACTTGAATTGAAAAATGCTTCAATATTTATAATTCCAAGCTCAGCCACAGAGCAGGACGAACTCCACCACTGTTATCGCCTGTTGAAGGATGAATTGTGTTGCTACTGTATCGGAAGGTACCGTTTCCCTGAATGCCAATATTACCATCACCGTGTATATATACGGCTCTTCTATTGTCACGCCCGGACGACCGAAGCCACCACCACCATACATACCCGTCGAATGTCGATCTTCGCTTGATGTTGTTTATGTCTTTCCTTTGGAACCAATATCGTTGTTTGGCACTGCGATTTTCAAGGTTTTTACTGCTGTCACCGAAATATTTGCAGACTACTTCTTCCATGCTTAGAAGAAATATGTAATCTTTTGTATCTTCACCACCTCTTGAACCGTACCACTGATTGTCGTGGTTTTTGTTCCATACTGGAAGGATTCTTGACTGTTCGGCTTCGGTGAATTTGTTATAAAACTCATCATTAAGATATTTTCTTAGCGAGCAGTCAGCCCACGTCACATCACCAGCGTAATTATTATAGGGGGACTGTTCGATTATGTATTCCGTTATAATCAAAGCCGCATTGCCCTGTATATCAAGAATGCGCCAATGATAACTGCCAAATGGCACGATTGAGCCGATATTATATTCCCTCATTCTCTTTCTCCTCGTAAATTCTTACTTGATTTATCTTTGATTTTAATTAGGTTATTCATTTGACTTGACCTCTTTTCTAGTATTGTGATGAGTCTAGTATAAAGGCTTCCCCAAAGGAAGAGTCAAGGGGTAATGACGCTTTTCTGTAAAGATATAAAATTCTCGTATAGTTGCAGCTTCAGCACAGCTTAAATACTACCCTAGGATAAATCTATAACCGTCTATATCTTCCTGCCTACTTATATATTACCTAATATCATCTTTTAACTTGATTGGAACATATCTTTGAAGTTGTTTATAGCCAAGTCCCTTTTCAATGTCTTTATTGGCTATATCCCCTTCATCCAAATAAGGCATATTGCACATAAAATCGCGGCTATTGTCAAGCTCAAAATTTGTGCTTTCAAGCCACCTGAAAATTTTATTTTGCACTTTATTTATGCTCTCATCATCTTCGTCAATGCTTACCGCCATAGCGTATAAGCCTCCCGGAAAATCGATTAAATTTAAAGGACTTACCTCGGCGTCAGTAACACCTTCTTTCACCGCACATATCCATTCTGCTTTGTCGTTTTTCGGTAGTAAAAAATCAAAACAATCGAAAATCACGCTCTTATACAAATGCAAATGTTTCCATAGTTGATTCATATATCCACCGTTCTCAAATATATCCCCCCACAGTTGGTCACCGGACGTTACCGCTTTGAATCTTGGTATCCGTACGACCATTACATCAGGAATTTTATTATCTAATTTTTCCGTTATTTCAATTAAGCGGTTTACATTGGAAGGCTTACCAATATAGTCAACGCTTATCAACTGTGTTTCTAGTTCTCTCGCTTTATCATACAGCAGTTTTATGTCGGAATTGTCAGAAAAATCTACTCGCTCTATTTCATGTATGAAGTCCAGAACAATATCTTTCAACTCATGCAGGAGAGCAACTTCATCGTCTATGTTTTGCACTTTCTTTTCTAACACTTCTAAAACTATGTCAGAACTGGAAGTGCTGAAAATACGTTGAATGTCCTTTATGCTAATGTTAAGCTTACGTAAAATGAGTATTTGCTCAAGCCTTCTGACCGCATTTTCGTCGTACATCCTATACGCGTAATCATCGCTTCTGGCACTGTTTATCAGTCCCATATCCTCATAATAACGCAATGTGCGTGCTGTAATGCTATACTTGCTTGATACATCTTTGATTTTGATTAGGTTATTCATTTGATTTGACCTCTTTTCTAGTTTTGTAATGAGTTTAGTATAAAGGCTTCCCTAAAGGAAGAGTCAATGGGTAATGGCAATTTTAGAAAAATAAAATTCTCGTAAAGCTGCAGCTTCAGTACAACTCAAATACTACCCTAGATATATCGAAATCCAATATTTATCATAGATTACTTATGTCCTTATCATCCATTAGCACTTTTCACAACAACTTTAATATTATCAATGTCTGTTAATTTTTGCTTTACCCAATTGTTCAGTATCTCTAAGAAAAATCTTCATTCCCAAATATTGATATATCTGATTTCAAAATTATCGCTGTACCCGATGAACCTACTAAGTTGTTAATATAAAGTAAAAGAAAAAATTGGAATACCGCTTAATTCTTCTTACTGATGTAGCTAAAGAAATCATAAGTAAGGCCAGAGAACTTAATCCCGAAAGTGAAATTATCTATGAAAGAAATGATGAGTGAAACTGAAAATTATGAATTAAGCTCTGAGAAAGAGCGACAAACACATGTGATGTGCTATTTTAAAGCTGTTAATTTTTGTCTGATTGAATGAGAATTAAGTCAACTAAAAACGTGAAATTCAAGTCTCATATTCGTTTTAATCATTTTTATAGATGATATTACCAATTTTTCCATCTGCCCGCATAATACCATCCTCTTCATCTACTTTTTTTGCAATATAAGATTGATAAAAACCGTTAAACTCAAAAGGAATCTTGTCGCTTCTCCCATCCATTACTTCTTCACATACGTGAATTATTTCAGTCAATATCTCTTTTTTTGCATCTCTTGGCCTATGTGATAATAAAACTCGGTCGTAGTCAGCTTCTCTTGATTTAATTTTTAATAATGAATTTCTGTAATCGGCTACACTGGTTGATTCTTGAAGATGTACCCATGTACATGGATGACAAGCATCACCAAAAATTATGGTTCGTAATTCTTTGATTAATATCATTACACTTCCTTTGGTGTGTCCCGGACAAGTAAGAACTTCTAAAGAAATATTTCCAAGGTCAAAGACATCACCATCAGATAGAAGCTCAAACTTTCTTTTATATGGGGTGACTATATCCTCAATATCAATATCTCCTATCTGTCGATTTGAAGCTATTGCAAATTCTATTAGTGAGTTTTTCATTTCGTTACACTGATTACTGTTGAATTCTAAATCCAAAAGCTTGGCATCTTCCGACGTCAGATAAACCTGACTAAAATAAAAACTCCCCGCGGAGTGGTCAATGTGTGCGTGTGTCAAAATCACGTATATTGGCAGATTTGTTAAGGATTCTACATATTCGCGGATATTCCCTATACCTGCTCCAGTATCTACTAATGCAGCTTTATTGTTACCAATAATCAAATAACACAACTCATTTCCTATTCCAATAATTCTTATAATACCTTTATAAAACTGTTCATGATGAAAATATTCTTGACGATTCATATGATCTCTCCAGTTGTAATTTTTATATAAAATTATTATCGTTCCATCAAGTCGATAAATAATATTACTTAATTGGCTTATTATACCAATTTTTAGACTAAAACTCAACCAATATGAAAAGTGTATCTCTACACATTTGAAGAAATGTACACCTTCATTATGTTGATAACAAACTTGTCAGAATTCCAGTAAGGAAAATAACCACCAGAATGCTGAATGATTTTCCGAATGATTCCATTGCCACATTTAAGCTTTCACGAAAAGAATTTAATACATGAAAACTATCTTAAATGCAGTCTTTCAGATTGCATTGGATAAGGAACTTCTATCGGTAAATCCACTACTTAACGCACATACGGATGTTAAATTCCACTCTATTCAGAAGAAAAAGGATGGTTCCAGACTATATCTTGAAAAAGAAAAGAAACCCCCTTGAAGAATTTCTTTATCAGAAAGGGACTATAGAAGCCTATACGATTCTGATGGACTTCCAAATCGGTGAGGTGAAAAAGTTTTCACCTGACAGTAAGTACTTGTTTACACAGTCAAACGGTAAAAGAATGACGAGCAGAAGCTTCAACTATTGGCTTGAGAAGTATTGCAGAGAAGCCGAAGTACCGTTTACGATCAGTCATTGTATCCAAAGAACCTTTTACAGCAGATTGTATGCAGAAGCATGCCGTTAGAGGAAACCAGAGTGTATATGGGGCATGAAGATACTGAAACTACAAAAGCTATATCTACAATTACAATGAAATCGAAAAGAATCGTGCCTATATGGACAAAACATTATAGCGGTTCGAGTACGTAAAAGGATGTTGCACACATTATTTTAAGAAAAAAAAACAGGAAAGCTCCTTTACTAGCTTTCCTGCCCTTTTCAATTAAGCACGAGACGGGATTCGAACCCGCGACCCTCGCCTTGGCAAGGCGATACTCCACCACTGAGCCACTCGTGCATTTCATATTCTATTCATTCGCCGTTTGCCGAATGCAAGATATATGATACTATAGGATTATGTTTTTGTCAATGCTCTTTTATAACTTTTTTATTACCACTTTATGGTTATTTTAATTGCTCTTTTAACAGTCTAAAATCACTTCGATGATAATCAATTAATCCTTCTTCCTTTAACTTACTTAACTCATTTGACATGGCACTTCGGTCTACACATAAATAGTCCGCTAGCTCCTGGCGATTAAAAGGTACTGAAAAAATCTTACTATTGCTCTTAGCCGCTTGTTCGGATAAATAAGATAATAATTTATCTCTTGTTGAACGTTTTGTCATATGTTCCATCTTCTGAGTTAGTAATACATTTTTCACCGCAAGAATCTTCATCATATTTTGAATGAGACTAGTATGAAAATAACAGGAACTAGAGCATGTAGTTACAATACGACGATAATCAAGAAACATTACCGTACAGTCTGTAATCGCTACTACCTGAAATGGTAACCTCTGTGATTCTGCACAAGCAAACGCCTCGGCAAACATATCGCCAACCTCAAGATTTGATAAAATATTTCGATTTCCCATAATATCTTCACGTATGATCTGTCCTCTGCCAGATAATATAATTCCAAGGTGAGAAATCACCTCTCCTGCTCTTAATATTGTCTCATTTTTTAAAAATGTTTTCTTTTTTGCTTGAAGGCATGCAAACATACTTCCAATATCTTTCTGATCAATCCCTTGAAATAATGATATCTTACTAAGTAAACCAATATTTGATCCTAAATCCATTGGAATTATACCGCTTATACTATCTTTTTGTTTCATCCTATGCCAAACCCCTTCCTACAGTTTACTGTTGATTATGAAAATATCTTTCAGTACTAAATTATCCTAATTATTTGAGATTGTTCGTATATAGAATTTTATGACAACAATTCATTGCATTTACAATATGTTTGTTTACAATTGCAATATAATTGATATTATCATTTATTAATAGCATTAATCCTGTGATTAGTATTTACAATTTGATTTATGTTATTTGCAATTTGATTTATGGTTTTATAGTTTCATTAATGACTTCTCTATCTTCAAGTTCGTACTCAACGATTCCCTTATACTATTACAGGCTTGCGATATAACTTGATTACGTTATTACAATCTTACAAGTTAATATAACAAGATTACCATAATGCATTTTTCAATAATGTAAGAATACAGTATTACATTAATACTAATCGATTATTGTTGTTTTTACAACAGACTTTTTTCAAATGATATCATAAACTATATCCATAACACGATTGATTTGAAATGACATTATTTATATTATATATTTTGGAGGGGTATTATGATAAGAACAATTATAAAAATTGATGAAGAGGCTTGTAACGGCTGTGGACTATGTGCAAGTGCCTGCAAAGAAGGTGCTATTGTTATGGTAAATGGTAAAGCTAAATTATTACGTGATGATTATTGCGATGGTCTTGGAAACTGTCTACCAGTGTGTCCGACTGGAGCGATTACCTTTGAAGAAAGAGATACCGTTGCCTTTGATGAAGAAGCGGTAATGAAACACATGGCTAATCTATCCGTGAATAAACAACAAGAGCATGATGTAGCAAAGGAAGCAAAGCCTTGTAGTTGCCTTTCCAGTGCGGCAAAGGTCTTAGCTCCCCATACAATGATGAACCATAACGTTGAAATAGAAAGTAATCTACGTCAATGGCCAGTCCAAATAAAATTAGTTCCTGTAAATGCACCTTACTTTGAACAAGCAAATCTATTAATTGCAGCGGATTGCACCGCTTATGCTTATGGAAATTTCCATAACCATTTTATGAAAAACCGCATCACTTTGATAGGATGTCCGAAGCTTGATGAGGTGGATTATACCGAAAAACTTACTGCAATACTTGTAAATAATAATATCAAGAGTGTTCATGTGGTACGTATGGAAGTCCCTTGTTGTAGAGGTATTGAGATGGCTGTAAAACAAGCCTTAAAGATGAGTGGAAAGTTTATTCCATGGCAAATAACTGTAATTGGAACCGACGGTTCTATCTTAGAGGATTAACCTTACAATGAATATTTATTTATTCAATTATTACGCACACTTTACTATCATTTTCTCTTTTAATACCAAAAAGCAAGCTGTTATCAATTTCATTTTCCTTGATAACAGCTTGCTTTTTTGTCGTATTATTTTGATTGCCCTCTTACTCCTAAGGAGCTTTTATTAATCACTTGATTATTTCGTCCTTTACTATTATTATTCTTTCCATTATTGGCTCCTGTAAAGGAACTGGAGTTCTTTGACTTAAATATCTGGCTTAAATCCACGTTACTTTTATTCTTATTTCCCATACCCATACCTCCTAATTTAACCATTAGATATTTTATATAAATTTCCACTCGTTACTACTCAGTGTCTTATAATCATTCTAACCGATAACGAATCTTATCAACTACATAAATTCAACAATTATAAACATCCTTTCGTGGAAATTTACTTACTCTTATTAAAAAAAAAGCAAAGAGCTACATCCATTCTAGGCATTGCATGCATCCTTTGATTGTTGATGCCATATCTACCCAGACATGATACTTCGCCGCACTTTCCTAGGTTTCGTACGCATCCCTCGGAAATTACATATTTAAAGTAACTGTGGTACACTTTATTATATATAAAAAAGCATCTCTGATATTTTCAGAAATGCTATCGTCCCTCTTACATTCACATAAACATTCTTTGTTAAGAATGACTTATCGTAAAATGATATCCACTTGTGAACAACAAACATTCTGAATTGATATGCGTATGATATTTACCATGTTGTTCACCCCTTTCGAGAAAGATGCCATTTTTTTCTACTATACTCTTTTCATTTTTTTATGTCAAGTGTTTCTTCTTCCTTATTATATAGTGGAGATATTGGAGGATGGGATCTCTATCACAACTTAATTCTGACCGATTAACTATAGATAACTACGCAATATACTCGCTTTAGGAAATACCTGTAGAGCATAGCAACTTATTAATGACCCATTATTTTTTATGCTATTTTTTTGACGACTAATATATTGATTTCAAGTAATCATATAATGTATAATGTTGCTATATATTTGGTTGGAAATTGTTTACGATTGCATAACAGAATAGGCGGTGATAGCTCTTTTGATTGAAATGAAAGTTTATAACATCGAATTACAACAAGATATTGACCAGTTTTTTGAAAAATGTTTTACTGATTTAAGGTGGAGTTATGAGCCAAATGGGCGACACTCAGATATTGCTAATATACAAAATAGTTATATGTCAAACGGTTGCTTCTGGTGTATTTATGATGATAGCCGGCTCATTGGCACAGTTGCTGTTAGAGCAATTGATACAAAGAATGAAATCGCGGAATTAAAAAGGCTTTATGTTTTAAAAGAAGAACAAGGAAATGGTTATGGAAGTATGCTTTTTAAAACGGCTTTAAATTATGCAAGAGAAAGCAAATTTCATAAAATTTGTGCCGATACAAGATATGATAGAGATGCCTCTCAACACTTAATGCGTAAGCATGGTTTTGATGAAGTTTCCAAATATAATGACAATCAATTTGCTGAGTTGTTTTTTGAGTTAAAATTATAAGGATAAACAATAAGGTTATGTAAGTTAGGTTGGTATACGGTTTTTCATTGAAGCAAAGGCGGGAAACGAACTCCCTCATTAATTATTACATTCCACTAAACTGTGGTATAATAATAAACAAAATTCACTACCTGAAACGATAGAACAATAGTAATCTTAGGAGGACAGAGCATGAAACTCGGATTTATTGGCTGTGGCAATATGGCAACAGCTATGATTAGTGGCATGATACAAAATCATATCGTAGAGGCAACGGATATTATTGCATCGGATGCCTCAACACAAGCACTAAAACAAGCAGAAGAAACATTAGGTATTCATACAACTTTAGATAATCTTACTGTAGCAACTAATGTAGATATTCTTTTTCTATCTGTAAAGCCTCAATTTTATGAGACTGTTATCAAAGAAATAGCACAAGATATCAAGAAAAGTACGATTATAGTCACCATTGCAGCTGGACAAAGTTTAAAAAAGGTGGAGTCTTTCTTTGAACGTACCTTAAAATTAATCCGTACTATGCCAAACACTCCAGCTTTAGTATCGGAAGGTATCACAGCAGTATGCCGAAACGATCAGGTGACAGAGGAAGAATTTACCCTCGTTATGAATCTTTTACGCGGTTTTGGTATCGCGGAAGAAGTACCGGAGCACCTTATGGATGCTGTTGTTGCGGTAAGTGGTAGCTCACCAGCTTACGTTTTTATATTAATCGAAGCGATGGCGGACGCTGCAGTAGCGGAAGGTATGCCAAGAGATAAAGCATATCGTTTTGCTGCTCAAGCTGTACTAGGAAGTGCAAAGATGGTTCTTGAAACTGGGAAACATCCTGGTGCTCTAAAAGATATGGTATGCTCTCCTGGGGGAACCACAATTGATGCTGTTAAAAGCTTAGAAAAAACAGGATTTCGAAGCAGTATCATGGAGGCAATGAAAGTCTGTGCTGAAAAATCTAAGAAATTATCCTAATCTTAACGTGAGATACTAAAAACCCTCCATTATACCACCAGACTTTTGTCTTATGTCATCCTATTAGTAAATGGAGGTGTTTTTAGATGAAAACTTATCGTACCACACAAGTTGCAAAATCAATTGGGATTCATCCTAATACCGTACGGCTATACGAAGAGTTGGGGTTAATCTCAAAACCAAGTCGTAGAGAAAATGGATATCGTATCTTTACCGACTTCCATATTGAGCAGCTAAAGCTTGCACGTACAGCCTTTCAAATCGAGGTTCTCCAAAATGGCTTACGTAAACTTATGATTGAAATCGTAAAAACCACCGCAAATGCTGACTTCGATAAAGCTCTTTTCTTAACCAAGGAATATCTTACGAGGATTAGACAAGAACAAAAAAATGCCGAAGAAGCAATTGATATTGTAAATCAGCTATTATCAGGTAGGAAACTTACGAACCCTGTTGCAATGAAACGAAAAGAAGTTTCTGAGTACTTACAGTTAACAATGGATACTCTTAGGAATTGGGAAATGAATGGACTGCTTACAGTGAAACGCAGGGTAAATGGTTATCGAATCTACACAGAGGAAGATATCAATCGATTAAAAATTATCCGATCACTCCGATGCGCGAACTATTCCTTAGAATCTATATTAAGGATGTTACATGCATTATCCCATAATCCAACCATCAATATTAAGGAAGTCCTTGATACCCCATCTCTAGAGAGTGATATCGTTTCGGTGTGCGATAAGCTGATAAGCTCACTAGAGTCTGCCGAAGCCAATGCTATAAAGATGAAATACCAAATTGAATTCATGAAACTTAAATTTTCATAAACCTTCCACTTTAACACCAACCTTTAGGTTGGTGTTATTCTTTTTATGAAACTTAGTGCGATTATAGCGGAGATTACTGTAGAGTGGTGCCGTGGATGACATTGGCTCAAACTTCTGTGTGAATAGGAACGCTTTTGCTCCGAAGAAAATCTTAGGCAGCGTTCTTAGATGCCTTAGAATTTCTTTTCACACTTCCAGTCATGCTGCGACTTTATTATAGGAGCAGTTAATCTAGCAAGTTTGTGCGTGGATGTCGCAGCACAAACTTATGATAAGCACTGAGTGTAACGAAACATTGAAAAGAACAAAAAGGAGGATATTGTGTGGAAATAGTTATTCATGTAAAACAGCTTTGTAAATCTTATCATAATATACCAGCTGTTGAAAACGTAAACATCGAAGTGCCTAGAGGAACCATCTTTGGATTACTTGGGGCAAACGGGGCAGGAAAAAGTACAACCATTGAATGTATCTTAGGAACAAAAAAGCCTGATAGTGGCATAGCTACGATCCTTGGTATGAACCCATTTGCAGACCGCAAGAAACTTTTTGAGCGGGTGGGTGTGCAATTTCAAGAGGCTGCTTATCAAGAAAAAATTACAGTTGCAGAACTTTGTGAAGAAATTCAATCTCTTTATCAAAATCCCACCGATTATAAAGATTTGCTAAAACAGTTTGGTCTTTTTGAGAAATCAAAAAATATGATTAGCGAACTTTCCGGTGGACAGAAACAACGATTATTCGTGATTCTTGCTCTCATTCCTAATCCAGAGGTAGTATTTCTTGACGAATTAACCACTGGCCTTGACACCAAGGCGAAACGCGATGTATGGAAATATCTTATGGCATTAAAAGAGAAGGGACTTACCATTTTCCTAACTTCCCACTCTATGGAGGAGGTTTCCATCCTTTGTGATAAAATCTGCATACTAAAAAAAGGAAACACGGTGTTTTATGGAACAGTAGAAGAAGCAATTGAATCAAGCCCCCATCAAAACCTGGAAGAAGCATATCTTTGGTATTCAGAGGAGGAATTTTATAATGAAAACATTTAAAACAATGTTAAAGACGGAACTGAGATTATCCTTACGGGGAATGGATATGGTTATCTTCGCCATCTGCATGCCTCTTGTTATCACGATAATCCTAGGAATTATATATGGAAAAAGACCTGCTTTTGAAGGTGCTAGCTATTCTTTCTTTGCACAATCTTTTGCTGCAATGCCAGCCATATCGATATGTGCTGGTGGAGTCATGGGACTCCCTTTGGTTGTTTCCGATTATCGTAGCAAAAGAATATTGAAACGATTCCAAGTAACCCCGATTAGTCCAATCATGATTTTACTAGTTCAAGTTGTGATTTATACTCTTTATTCTGTCGTTTCTTTCTTAACTACTTATATAACAGCTGCCATCTTTTTTGGTTACCAGATGAATGGTTCCTTAGGCGAATTCTTGGGAGGATATTTTTTAGTGTTAATCACTATTTTTAGCATTGGCATGATGGTCGGAGGAATTTCTCCAAATACAAAGATCGCTAGTATTATTGCCAGCCTCTTGTACTTCCCTATGTTAATCTTTTCAGGAGCAACGCTACCTTATGAAGTTATGCCAGCTGGCTTACAAAAAATAGCTGATCTTATGCCATTAACCCAAGGTATCAAGCTATTAAAAGCTGCATCACTAGGTGTAGCAGTTGATCATGTTCTATTTCCTCTTATATTTTTAGTTGTTCTTGCTATCATTTGTATTACTGTTTCTATTCGATATTTCCGTTGGGAATAATACTGAATGAAGTGGCTACTCCACTCCAACTCTAGGTCCGCAAAATATAAACTAAAGGTGAAATCACGTTATGAAGAGTTGGATACCGCACTTTACAACACTCACAGAGTGGATGTACTTCCCTCGATTCAGAGTGTCTCTCCTTTATCCTATCGATTAATATTTAGTCCCAACCACCCTACAAAAAGTAAAGTTCCCGGTATCTGCAAGGAGCATCTCAACATCCCCGCCACGCTTTAACATTCCAGCATCTTTTAATGTCTTATCCCATAATAACCAATTTTCATATCCGTTTGGCATGGTATCTGCCACCTCAACCTTTAGTTGATCCGAATGTTCCCACAATTTACGCCACCATTCTGGTGTATGGTGCGTATATAAGTAAGGTTCCCAATAAGGCTTTATTCTCTCTGGAATTTCGTCTTTAAACTCTTGCAATACCGATGGAACCACAATACCTATTTGGCCTTGTGGCTTTAGATAGGATAGGATTTCTTCCAAATACATTTCATTTGTACCAAAATAATGATAAGCATCCAGGCTCACAATTGCATCAAAAAAACCTCTGGCAAAAGGAAGTTTCATAGCATCTGCATGGATTGGAGTTACTAAATCTTCTACCTCCATCTCTTTCACACGAAGAAAGTTGTCGGTGGCATGAATCCATAGATCCGTAGCATAAACAGACACTCCGAATTCCTTCGCTAAGAATACCGAACTTAATCCTTTTCCACAACCTAAATCAAGTACTTTCATTCCTTTCTTAAACTGCATCTTTTCAGAAAGAAACTCAGTTAACCACATAGCATTAGGACCCATTTCATTTTCACTGACCCACTCTATATCGTAGGTGGAAGCACGTGGAAACTGTTCTAAGCTTAGCATCTGCTGGGCTTTTGCTATTGTTTCGTTCATAGATTCCTCCATTCATAAGACGATATAAATTATCCATAAGACAGTCTAAAGAGATAATTTATATCTAACGTCAAAGAAAAAAGCACACCAAGGCTCTGTGCCGGTGTGCTTTTCCTGCTTCATTTTTGTGAATACAAACGCGTAATAGTATCTTATATTTAATATCTTACTATACTATTATTGCTGCTGTATCACTCATTTTTTCTTATTCCGGACTTCTTATTAAGAATCATTATAATACATTTTCTTAATATGTCCACTTATTTTTACCTTTTTCTGGCGTAAATCTTGATAGTAATATTTTAATCCTAGTCTACTACAACACCTTTTTGTAGAATTATGTTAGCATATAGGGCTTTTTCCCCAGTCGCTATAATCGCATATGCTTTTTTCGCTTCTTCATAAAAAGCAAATCTTTCAACTGTACCGATTACATTTTCTCCGCGTTCCTCATACTGACGAACTATTTGCTTATATTCCTCCCAAATCGGTATTTCTACGGTATCCCCCGGAACCTTTTCCATTAATAAAACCGGTTTATCAACATAAGTATCTAAAGGAAATACTTTTAAAATTGCATGTAGGAGACTTGGTACATCATGCCCATCGCATCGAATTACAATCGCATCTTTTCCAACACTTTGTGCTGGGAAATTACCGTCGGCAAGAACAATTCGATCACTGTGTCCCATTTCGCATAAAACCTTCAATAATTCTGGTGATAATATTTTAGGTACTCCTTTTAACATAACATTCCTCCAAATAAAGTATTGTACATTAGTTACACACTTTTTTCATGAGATTGCTAACTAATATTCTAATTTCTAAAACCTTCACCTACATAAGTTTAAAAATCTTTGATATGCCTCCTCCCACTTATCTTCCTCGTGTGGCTCGTAACATATCATATCTTCTGAGTTTCTAATGCATTCTCTGGCCTTTGTTATGTCACTGATTTCTCCTAACGCAATCAATTGAAGTGCAACATTTCCATAAACTGTAGCTTCTGCTGGCCCTGCAACCACCTTCTTTTTACACGCATTTGCTGTCATCTGGCAAAGCATACGGCTTTTTGTTCCACCGCCAACCATATAGATCGTATCATAGCTTTTCTGTGTGCAATCCTCAATTTGTTCCATCACATAACGGTATTTGAGTGCCAAGCTTTCATTAATGAGGCGTACATATTCACTGGTCTCCTGTGGAACGTCTTGATTTGTCCTTTTACAATAATCCCGGATTCTCTCCGGTATATTACCAGGGGCAACAAACTCAGGTGCATCCGGATCTATAAAAGCTTTCCATGGAGCCGATTTCTGCGCTTCTTCTTCAAGTTCTGAGAAAGTATAGTTAAGTCCTTCTCTAGCCCACTGTCTTCGACTTTCTTGAATCAGCCATAGCCCAATGATATTTTTTAAAAAAGAAATCTTTCCACCATATCCGCCCTCATTAGTCATATTATATTGTTTTGACTTTTTAGAGATTATTGGCTTTAAAAGTTCTGTACCAAATAAGGACCACGTTCCACAGCTAAGGAATAAGAAATCTTCCTCTTTTGCTGGAACAGCTACCATTGCACACTGCGTATCATGACCGGCAACTGCTACCACACTAGCAGGCTTAATCATTAATTCTTCTAGAATTTCTGTTCGAATCGGAGAAAGAATTGTTCCAGGTTCTATAACATTTGTTAGAATGCCTTCTGGTAATCCAAACGACTGAATTATTTCCTTCGACCAAACCTTTTTTCTTGCATCAAGCATCTGAGTAGTAGAAGCAATCGTATATTCACTTGCTTTCACACCGGTTAGAAAATAATTTAGTAAATCAGGCATTAATAGAAGTGTTTTCGCTTGCGATAAAAATCTTTGTCTTGAATTTCTTAGAGAAAGTAATTGAAATACGGTATTAATCTCCATAAACTGATTTCCACTCAGTTCATAAAACCTTTCCTTATCGTACTGAGAAAACGCAAGTTCAAACATTCCTTCCGTTCGTTGATCCCGATAATGTACCGGGTTTTCTAACAAGTTACCGTCTTCATCTAAAAGTCCAAAATCAACACCCCAAGTATCAATTCCTACACTGTGGAAGTCAACCTGAGCTGCTTTTTGTAGACCAATTTTTATATCATGCATCAGACGCAATACGTCCCAATATAACGTCTGATTAAGCTGCACCGGTTCATTTAAAAACCGGTGCAGTTCCGCTAACTTTATTCGTTTTCCATCAAAACTTCCAAGTATCGCTCTTCCGCTAGAAGCTCCAAGATCAATGGCTAAGACATTTTTCCCTTTCTCCATGGATTAGCGATACATCGGACCATAAGCTGCGCAAGCTCTATAGTCCTGTCCTTCCTTATCCATTCCAAAAGCATTCCATGCAGCTGGGCGGAAAATCTTCTCCTCTGGGACATTATGCATCGCTACTGGAATTCTTAACATGGAACAAAGGGTAATTAAATCTGCTCCAATGTGTCCGTAACTAATCGCGCCGTGATTAGCACCCCAATTGTTCATAACATCATAAGCTGTTTTAAATGCGCCTTCCCCTGTTGTTCTTGGAGCAAACCAAGTACAAGGCCATGTATAATCTGTTCTCTTCCATAGAATATCTGACACTTCGTCTGGAAGTTTCACTGTATAACCTTCTGCAATCTGTAACATAGGACCAAGGCCTTTTACAAGATTTAATCTTATCATAGTACAAGGCATCTGCGCTGTGGTTAAAAATCTTGAAGAAAATCCGCCACCACGGAAATATCCATTATCAGCGGCATTCCATGTAGTAGCATTTAAGATAGCCTCTTGATCTTTTTCATTTACTTCATACCAAGGTTTCATCACACCATTACCAGAAGCATCTTTTGCTTCACCACAGGCATCAAGACAAGCAGCACCGGAGTTAATTAAGTGAATGATTCCACCGGATTCTTTCGCTACTCCCTCAAGGTTATAACCAGTTGCTTTCTTTACTGCCTCTGGGCTCCAGTAAGTACGAACATCGGCAAAAATTTGAGCTGTATTTGTTAATAGTTTACTAAATAGCATACCTAGACCATTTAGTACGTCATTTTCTGTTGCTAAAATATAAGGTTCTCTTGCCCCATTCCAGTCAAAAGAAGTGTTAAGTAATGCTTCTGGGAAATCACAGTTTGGATAGAAGTCAGTCCATTGACGTTGTCCTTGAAAACCTGCCGCTATCGCATTATGACCGGACATCTCCTCTTCACAGCCTTCTGGAAGATTTGCATTCCCGTTCATTAAATCCTTAATGATACACATCATTTTCACAAGAAATTCCCAGTCCTTATCTTTCTGCTCAGGTGTTTTTTGAACTTCTTTTGGATTCTTATCAAATCCTTCCTTACATTTCTCCTTCGTCCATGCAAGTGCCTTCTCATATTCTTCTTTGTCGTAGATTTCCTCTGTCATACGACGAATAATCTCTACCTCATCGACAGATTCAACACGCATTCCAAGATACTCTTCAATAAATGCTGGATCAATTATGGAACCGCCAATACCCATGCAGATAGAACCAATCTGTAGATAGGATTTACCTCTCATAGTAGCTGCTGCTACTGCGGCACGTCCGAAACGAAGTAATTTTTCTTTCACATCCTCTGAAATTTCTTGATTGTCCGCATTCTGAACATCATGACCATAGATACCAAAGGCAGGCAACCCTTTTTGAGCATGAGTTGCTAATACCGAGGCAAGATAAACTGCACCTGGACGTTCTGTGCCGTTAAATCCCCAAACACCTTTGATGGTCATTGGGTCCATATCCATTGTCTCTGCTCCATAGCACCAGCAAGGTGTTACTGTTAAAGTAATGTCTACTCCTGCTTTTTTAAATTGTTCTGCACAAGCCGCAGTCTCCCCTGCTCGTCCAATCGTAGTATCCGATATAATAACTTTTACTGGTTCTCCATTCGAATAACGTAGGTTTTCCTCAAATAATTTCGCTGCTGCTTTTGCCATTCCCATTGTCTGATCCTCTAAGGATTCTCTTACCTTAAGATATCCTCTTCTACCGTCAATGGTTGGTCTGATTCCGATAATCGGATACTCTCCTATTAGTCTGTTTTTTGCCATATGTAACTTCCTCCTTACTAGTTCTTTTTCTATTTGCTTAACCTTATTATAATATTTTACGTAAAAGTAATCTTGTGTTATAATGGCATAAAAATATAACAATATTCACAGGAAGGTTACTTATGCAAGACATCCGTTTTCACGAGTGCAGACAAAGGGGTACCGTGGATTTTCCAATAGAATACCACTATATAAATCATTCACATCCACAATATGAGATGCCTTTCCACTGGCATATCGAATATGAAATTATTCGGATTTTAGAAGGAGAGTTTAAACTAATTCTAGAAGGGAAAGAATATCTTCTTAAGAAGAATGATATTGCCTTTATTAAAGATGGTAATCTACACGGAGGTACACCAAAAGATTGTACCTATGAATGTATCGTATTTGACTTTAATATCTTACGACAGAGAAGTTTTCTAACCGATACGTTCCTTAGAAAAATAGCACACCATAAGATTAGTATTCATCCAGTACATAGTAAGTCAAGTATTACATCCCCATTAACTTCGATGTTTGATGCGATTCGCTCTGAAGGAGAAGGGTATGAGCTAACTGTCCTAGGTTCCTTATTATTATTTTTTGCAGCTCTACAGCAGGAAGAATGCTATAGTAAGTCAAAGGACTCCGAGTTAAAGACTCAAAAATCAATAGAACAATTAAAAGCTTCTTTAGAGATTATTGTAACTGATTATGCCAAACCACTTACCTTACAGGAGTTATCGAAGGCATGCGGTCTCTCTCCCAAATATTTCTGTCGTTTTTTTCAGGAGTACACCAATCGTACCCCTATCGACTATCTAAATTATTATCGTATTGAACAGGCTTGTTATCAGATTAGTCAATCAGAAGATACGTTAACCGATATTGCATTTCGTTGTGGGTTTAATGATTTTAGTTACTTTATAAAAACATTTAAAAAATACAAAGGGATTACACCAAAAAAATATCAGATGATCTGGAAAGAATAAGGTTATTGTGTAAATAAAGGGAAGCACCTCCATGCTTCCCTTTGCTCTCCAATCCTTCTTTGTTTTACGGTTCGATAATAGAAAACGAAACAAATTCTAATATATCTTCCTTCCCTTTTCATCCTCCATCGCAGTCTTCCTATAAAAATAAGAGCAAATCACATCTCTCCATTCCTTTGCATGTTCCAGTTGTTCCTGTAATCGAAGCAATACTCTATGAAAAGGTACTTCCTCAAGTTCACCTTTTAAAGTTTCCCACAACCGAATCATCTCTTCTACATTCTCAACACCTTCAAAGTGCGAATCATAGATATGCTGAATCAAAGTCTTACCAGACTTTAACCTATAGGTATAAGGAATGCGATGGAAAAATAATAACAGCTCTTCTGGACATGTTTCCACTGATTCATATAGCTCTTCATTTGGCTTATGATATTGTGCCGTATACCCGGTTCCATTCTTCGTTCGGTCCACACCGATTGCTTTATGGTCAGCTCGGTGGTAGGTTCCCCAACGGTCATATTCATATCCATCCACATTTGGTCCATAATGATGAGAAGGATTCACCATCCATCCAATACCTAGCGGAGAAGTATAGTTCTCATAAGCTGGCCAGGATATCATTAGAATTTTAGTTATATTATCTATGGCTTGTTCCTTCGTACCGTAGGTTAAGGTAATCCATTCTTTCGCAATCTCCTCTGATGTTAGTTCTGGTTCAAAACTAAGCCTTCCATATCCATAGAGGTTCGCTGCTGCCAAATCATGACCAGTCCAGTTTTCATCAGTTCCTGTATTTGCTACTGCTGCCATTCCAGTGTTTTTATTACCATAGGTATTACCGCTTACGATATCTAGTACTGTATCATTTTCTTCTTTGCAATAAGTCCTAAACTTTAAGATGTCCTTGAACATCGGAATTAAGTAACAAACATGTCTTTGCTGACCTGTATATTCCTGTGCAATCTGAACCTCTAGCATCAGATTTGTTTTCTTCATCCCACCGAATAAAGGGGATACAGGTTCTCTGACCTGAAAATCCATTGGACCATTTTTCACCTGTAAGATTACATTCTCAGAGAAACTACCATCTAATGACTGGAAGTTATCATAACTTGCCCTTGCTCTGTCTGTCTTCGTATCTCTCCAATCCTGTTTGCAGTTATACACAAAACATCTCCAGATAATCAAGCCTCCATAAGGTTTTACTGCTTCAGCTAACATGTTGGCACCTTGTGCATGGGTTCTTTGATAGGTAAATGGCCCCGGTCTTCCCTCGGAATCTGCCTTCACTAAAAACCCTCCAAAGGAAGGTATCTCTTTAAATAATAACTGTACTGCTTCCTTCCACCACAGGCAGACTGCTTCCGCACATGGGTCAGCAGTTGTTAATCCACCTAGTTCCATAGGCGCTGCAAAATTTAAGGATAGAAAAAGTTTAATCCCATAGGCTGCAAAAATTTCACCCATCTGCTTTAATTTGTCTATGTAGCGGTTTGTTATTAAATTAGTAGCAATACCACGAACATTCACATTATTAATCACTACTGCATTGATACCAACGGAAGAAACGAGCCTTGCATAAGCTTTGGTACGTTCATTCACTATCACTTCCCCATGTTCAAAAAAGAAGGAATTTCCGGAATACCCCCTCTCGATACTGCCGTCCATATTGTCCCAATGATTTAACATTCGAAGAGGATTCTTTGGCAAGATCCTTTTATTCAGAGTATGAGCATCTATGTTAAGAATGGCACTGCGTATCAAGTCAAAAGTTCCATAGAGAATACCCTGGGAAGTGAACGCTTCAATTCGAATCATCTCTTCTTTCGATGTAATTCGATATCCTTCCGATGACAGTTCTTTATCATCGCAAATTTTAAGATGAATTCCTTTTCTATTACTACCTGAACTTACATTTATATTCTCTAGTATCGTATCAAAAAAGCTGCTTTTCATTTCAATAGAGAATAACTCTTTTGCAGCTGTTTTTAGTTCAAATACTGCATTTTTTACAATAGAGTCCTCTTTATTATAAGTCACGAATGTAAAATAATTTCGCATCGCTAGTCCGTCGTTTTTACGGTAATTTAACCACGCTTTCTCAAATCCCATTGTTAATCTCCTCCTCTTCCAATCTTAAATGTAAAACAACACCTTAATGATACATACTTTTTTTAATACTCATTATATCCTTAGGTTACTTATAAACCAACTATACGTTATGAATCCTAAGCACACTTCTTATTTTTTGCTCTATTTTTCTCAAATAATGCTATTTTTTAGCGTTATGAAATTTTGTTAATCAAATAATGCTACTTTCATCCAATTTCTCTTTACAATTTTTTCTTAATGATCTATACTAAACATATTAATTGCACGATTTTCACTCAGAATAAAAACAATATTTGTGCATATCTAATAGATTTTTTTGTATTTAAGTTATCGCAACATATGACCAAATGAAGCTTATTAGTGTAAATCTTAAAAGGGAGGGGCCTCTATGATAGAAATATTAAACGGTACACGAGAAACGGTTGCATACGATGAGAACATCGGTATACGACTTTACTTAAATGAGGAGTACGAAGATTATCCAATTCACTGGCATACTGCTGCAGAAATTATTATGCCAATTGAGAATACATATGAGGTTGTCGTAAATAATACACGCTACCATCTGGATGTTGGCGATATTATCCTACTACCTTCTGGTGAGCTTCATCAACTCTATGCTCCAACAAAGGGGCAACGGATTATCTTCCAATTTGATTATTCCTTACTCTATAATCTCAATGGATTTGACTCTGTATTTCATATGTTCCATCCTTGTACTATCATTACAGATGAAACAATGCCTGATATTCATGAGGATCTTCACAATCTCATGCTTCGTATTATGAAAGAATACTTTAGTGACTCTCCTTTAAAAGAAGCAGCAATTTACTCTATGCTCGTTAATTTCTTCGTCATCCTAGGGCGAAACCATATCACCTCAGAGAAAAAGTTTCCGAATGCAAAGAGTCCGAAGCGTCATGAATACATCGATAAATTTCTCATGGTCTGTACCTATATTAATGAACATTGCACTGAACCAATTAACGTAGATGACCTAGCTAAGTTAGCCGGCTTTAGCAAGTATCACTTCATGCGCTTATTTAAAGAGTTTTCAAATATTTCTTACTATGACTATTTGAATAAACAGCGAATCATGCACGCAGAAAAATTGCTCATTGATCCTAACCTAACCATTACTGAGATTGCGATGCACTCCGGTTTTAATAGCCTTGCAACCTTTAACCGAATATTTAAAGAACAGAAACAGTGCACCCCTAGTGAGTATAAGCGCCTTCATGGTCCGAACATCATTCGGTTTAATACTTCTCAGGCATAAAGTAATTCAATCTTATTTGATTACACACTTATTTGATTACACACTTATTTGATTACACACTTGTTTGTTTCCAAACTTATTATATCAGTAATGCAGCAAGCTTTATTAGCATCTTTCGAATATAAGTAAATCCAGTTTTTTATTAATAGTCATAAGTATCAATCATTAACACATCCTTTTACACCTCACTTTTCATAGATTAATGGTATTGGAAATATTAAAAGACTACATGTTTCGTATAAGATGTTACATTGTGGATGCTTCTAAGATGAAATAGAATGAATGGTAGACGTATATTGGCGTAATTTCTAAAGAGAAAAATTGAAAATGGCTAATCTTCAAGAACGAACAATAATTTACTATATAGAAAGGTGAACGAACATGAGCAATCAAATTAAAAATCGAAGATTAATGAATGATGACTGGAGTTTTTCTAAACAACAGCTAGGCGCGACCCTGTCACAAGTATTAGATGTAAAAAACGTATGGCAACCTGTTGATTTACCCCATGACTGGCTAATTTATAATACCTACGATTTGTATGAGACTGGGGAAGGTTGGTATCGAAGGACGTTACCAATGGAACAATTGAAAAATAAGGAGAGATACACCTTACGTTTCGAGGGTGTCTATATGAATTCTACCCTCTACGTGAATGGAAAGGTAGCTGGTGAATGGAAATACGGTTACTCTACTTTCGAATTCGATATTACTGACCTTTTGACAGTAGGTGATAACGAAATCGTGATGCAAGTAATCTATGAGTCACCAAACTCAAGATGGTATTCCGGTGCAGGAATTTATCGTAATGTATGGTTTCATACCTATCCTGAATTACATATTAATCCAGATGGAATTTATATATCAACTCAAAAAACTGGAGACGATTTTTCTGCGTTTCTCTCAACAGAACTCTCCTCCTTACCTATCAGTATGGAGCCAGAAATTATAGTACCAGAAAATTCCTGTGGAATAGCGAAAGATTCATTTTCTTCTACAATTGAACTTCGTCACACTTTATGGTCACCAAACCATGAATTAGTTTGTACTCACACCGTCAACGTTACAGATGAGGTTACGAAGAATGCCTTCTATGTGCAAGACAGTACGTTACATATTGAAACCCCTTTTCTATGGGACCTTGAGACACCAAATCTATATCAGGTGCAAACTGAGATTATAAAAGATAACACTGTAATACAAACTGTGGAGCAAAACATTGGTTTCCGTACCATAGAATACTCCTGTAAGGAAGGCTTTTTCCTGAATGGAAAACATGTTAAACTGTATGGAGTATGTCAGCATCACGATCTTGGCTCCCTTGGTGCTGCTATCAATCGCACTGCTCTTCGCAGACAATTATCCATATTAGCCGAAATGGGTGTCAACGCTATTCGTACTTCTCACAATATGCCGGCGATAGAGTTGATGGAACTTGCAGATGAGATGGGATTTTTAATCGTCTCCGAAGGCTTTGATATGTGGGAACGTCCAAAAACTACTTATGATTATGCCCGCTTCTTCCCAGAATGGGTAGCAAAAGATGTAGCTAGCTGGATTCGCCGTGACCGAAACCACCCGTCTCTCATTATGTGGAGTATTGGAAATGAAATCTATGATACCCATGCAGACGAACGTGGGCAAGAAGTTACAAGGATATTATTAGATCTTGTTCAAAAGCATGATTATCGACTCAATGCCCCTGTGACCATCGGTTCTAATTATATGGCTTGGGAAAATGCTCAGAAGTGTGCAGATATCGTAAAATTTGCCGGATATAACTATGCAGAACGACTCTACGAGGAGCACCATGAGCTTCATCCAGATTGGATGATCTATGGTAGTGAAACAGCATCCACCTTGCAAAGCCGTGGAATCTATCATTTCCCATATTCTCAGCCAGTTCTTGCAGACGATGATGAACAATGCTCCTCCCTTGGTAATACAACTTCAAGCTGGGGTGCACGCAATACCGAATACTGCATAACAAAAGACCGTGATGCCACCTTTAGTGCGGGGCAATTTATATGGACAGGAACTGATTATATAGGAGAACCAACTCCATATTTTACGAAAAACTCTTATTTCGGTCAGGTAGATACTGCTGGTTTTAAAAAGGATACCTTCTATATCTATCAGGCAGAATGGACGGATTATAAAAAATCACCAATGGTACATTTATTCCCATATTGGGACTTTTCAAAAGGGCAAATGATTGACATTAGAGTTTGCTCCAACGCTCCTAAAGTTGAATTGTTCTTCAATGAAAATTCGCTTGGAACCTATGATATTGATCACAAATATGGTACGAAATTATGTGGTCACTGGCAACTGCCATTTGAAGAAGGTACCTTAAAAGCGGTTGCTTATGATGAACTTGGAACCATAATTGCAACAGATACCCGTACCTCTTTTGGTGATGCTGCAACGATTAAATTAACCCCAGATAAAACCACCTTACTTGCAAATAGTGAAGATCTAATCTTTGTAGAGATCAGTATGGAAGACTGTAATGGAAATCCAGTAGAGAATGCAAATAATCGTGTCACTGTAGAAGTAAGTGGTGCTGGTCGTCTCATTGGATTAGATAATGGCGATAGCACAGATTATGATCAATACAAAGGAATCAGCCGAAGATTATTCAGTGGTAAATTACTTGCAGTTATTGCATCAACCTTAACACCGGGTGAAATTACAATGAAGGTTTCCTCAGAAACTTTACAAGCAAAGACTCTTACCTTTACTTCCATTCCATGTGAGTATCCAGAAGGTCTTAGCGATATTATGAGTAATACTGATCACATAATCTATCCGATACTAAATCCAGACGTTGTGATTCCTGCTACGAGGGAAACTGAGATACCAATTCGTAAGCTTGAAATCGTAACCCCTCTTGGTACCACTCTCTCTAAGGACTTAACATCAATTGAAGCTTATGTAATAGTTCATCCTGCAAATGCTACCTATCAAGATATCGATTGGAGAATTACCAATGGTTCGGGTATTGATTCCAATCTTGCTAAACTTGAGAAGGATGGAACCAAGGTGAAGGTAAATGCTCTTGGTGACGGAAAAGCATATCTACGCTGTACTTGTCAAAATGGTGCGGATAAGGTACGTATGTTTACTGAAGTCGAACTTAACTTTAAGGATCTTGGAGAGGCAACCATGAATCCTTACGAGTTTATCTATGGTGGTTTATACTCCTGGTCCAATACGAACCTAACGAATGGAATCGAACGTGGTATTTCTTCTCTGTTACAAATGGATACTTATATCTGTTTTCATAATGTAGACTTTGGTTCCTTTGGTTCTGATGAAATTACTGTTCCAATCTATTGCCTAAATGCGGAGCCACCAGAATTTCAAATTTGGGAAGGTATCCCTCATGAAGAAGGTAGTGAGTTACTGGCTGACTGTATCTTCACGAAAAAACCAATCTGGAATCACCATCAACCAGAAACATATAAATTAAAGCGAAGAGTAAAAGGCATCGTAACGATTTCCTTCGTTGTTTTCGTCAGATTAAGCGTCCAAGGATTCCAGTTTACGAAACCACAAAAAGGATTTGCAAAATTAAACGCAACCGATTGCGACCTTATCTATGGGGATACCTTTACTAAGAAAGAATCTTGTATTGAAGGTATAGGAAATAATGTTGCATTGGAATTTTCAGAGATGGATTTTGGTGAGCAAGGTATTACAAAACTCTCTATTAGTGGCCATTCTCCGATAGAGAAGAACACGATTCATGTGAAATTCGTTTCTGAGGAAGGTAGTATAGAAGAGCTTGCCGAATTTAATTATACGGAAGGTTACGAAGTAAAAGAGTTTGAATTCTCAAAGAAAACAGGAAAATATAATGTTACCTTCTTATTCCTTCCGGGAAGTAATTTTGACTTTGAGTGGTTTCAGTTTGAGTAGGATTATTAAGAAGTTAGTGAAGGTAAATTTAATAAATCATTGCGAATAAGAGCACTGTAATAGAAATAGTAATATATGAGGATAATTTAATGTGAGGTAATGTTGCATGAAAGACGTGGATATAATAAAACGATTACGACGTATCTGCTATTTTGATATTGCTTTATTGCTTTTTGCAGCTGGTTTAAGATTTATTTTAGACCTTAACTATATCATATTATTTTTAGTCGTAGCCTTCAGTTGTTTTATTATCTGGAAATATTACAGATGTCCTTATTGTAAGGAAAGTCTCGATACTCGACTGAAATTAAATGAGAATACCCACTGTCATAACTGCGGTCATATCATCTCTCAATGGAAGAATCATAAAGAATAAGCTCAGATGCATAATTTTATGTTGTAGTAATAACAAGTGGGATGATAGCGTATAATTCTACTATATGCTTATAAAGTAAAAATTCTCGTGTTCTAAGGTAGGTTCAAATTTTGCAAATATGGATATGATGCCAGATGAAAGAGGGTATCGTAAATTCTAAACAATTTACGATACCCTTTTATTTGCATCTTAATTAGATATAGATGTTTTCTTACTCGTCCAGTAGGATTTTAAGTCTGAAACCGATTTGTAACACATTGTAAACTCGTATAAACATCATGATTTTGCTATATTGCAGCATTCTTACCTTTTACCATATCAGCTTTTTGAACTCTTATTCTATCTTTCACTGTTGGAACAGAATTTCCTACTGTTTTCCACTCATCATACTTTGGAATATAGCCTAAATAAACAAGTATCTATTAATTCTCTATCATCAGATTTAGAATTTCAACATCGGTCTCTTTCATACCGACTCTTCCCATCTGGCTAATCGTTTCGATGGTACGCTCTATGTTTTCTTTGACTAAACCTTCGCCGGCACCATACGTATTGTCATCCATTGCTAAATAATGTCCCATCAATGCTGCATCCACCGCTGACGCAATTTTCGCTGCACAAGATGATTTTGCACCATCACAAACAATACCTGAAACATTTCCTAAAACATTCGTGATCGTTTTTGCTATCGTATCAAAAGAAGCATTGCATAAGTAAGATATTGCCGCACCACTACCACAAGCAGCACTAACTACACCACAATACGCGGACAGCTTACCAATTCCACTCTTTAAATGGATGGCTATTAGGTTGCTTAAAACTAACGCACGATATAACTGCTCTTTACTAGAATTTAAATGATGCCCATAAACAATCACGGGTAGAGAAACGGTCATTCCTTGGTTACCACTTCCGGAATTAATGATTACTGGTAATGTGCAACCTCCCATACGTGCATCTGATCCTGCAGCGGGATAGGCTTTTGCTAGCATCTTTACATCATTCCCGTAATTCTTTACTATTGTTTTTCCTACATTGGCACCATAAGAGTTGGTTAAGCCCTCATTTGCTATCTTTAGGTTATATTCAATCTGTCTGCCTAATACCTCCGAGACATCTTCTATCTTTACAGTATTAGCAAACTCATAGATTCGCTCTAATGTAAGTTGATCTTTTGGTAAAGAGGCAGATTCTATTGTATTACATCCATCTCCTTGCTTTACCTCATCTCTTTGTTGTTCTATCAACACGCCGTTCTTTTTGATACTGACAATGTTGGTATGACTCTCTTTTATCTCAACGGTAGCAGTATCGCTTCCCTTAGTCGCAGTTACAATTATGTGTAAATTGGAAGATCCAGAAAGTAATTTCACTTCGCAAATACTTTTATTAAGAAGCTCTTTTGTTTCTTTAATGTGTTCTGGTGTAATGTATTTTAACACCTCAAGCTTTCCGTCTGGATCACCGCCTACAGCTCCAAGGATGGCACTGGTATCAATTCCCCTCATATTCTCTGTCGTAGGAACAATGACACCTTTTACGTTCTTAATAATATTACCACTGCATTCCACAATAATGTGCTCTGGCATACTCCCAAGTACGTTACGAGCCTTTGCAGATGCATAAGCAATCGCAATTGGTTCCGTACAACCAAGTGCAGGTATTAGTTCACTATGTAGTATCGTTAGAAAATCTTGATATACATGATCTTTCACTCTGTTATCCTCCGTTATTTCTATTTCAACATTCATTATTATAACAAGATGCGCCATCACGCTAGTCGCTATAATATAATAAATTTATATCAATCATCCACTTTTCTACCATTTCAGTCTTCTAGAAATCTGACACCAGAGTACAAAAAAACGGTACTAAAGATTCGTTTAATCTATAGTACCGTAGCATACAATTTTTAACTCGTCAATATATGATTTTCATAGGAATAATATTTTTATCGCTCACTTCAGATCTTTCTAAAAGCGAATTCGCATCCATAGAATATCTATTTCTCATAAAAGAGTATTCCCAACGTATTAGGTCCGCAATGAGAAGATATTACCCCACCAGCTCTAGTTATAAGTATCTCTTTAAAGTAATTCAGTCCCTTTAGAAACTGATAGACTTCTTCTTCAATCTGCTTATCAATCCCAGAATGAGTGATAAATACTCTCCTTGGATCTGCCTTTTGTAGCTGTTCTTTTAATTCACCTGCATAATTCATAACAACTGTATGCTGTCTTCCTCGATATTTCTTCTCTACTCCCATCTTACCATTTCTCACAACAATCATGGGCTTTAGTCGTAACGTATTTCCTAAAAGTGCTGTTACAGCGTTACATCTTCCTCCACGGTGAAGATAGGTTAATGTATCCACAACAAATGATGCTCGAATTTTATCCTTATCATTCTCCAACCTCTTGACTATCTCCTCTGCTGTAAATCCTTCCTTCACTAGATCTGCTGCCCGTAGTACTAAAAGACCTATTCCAGTGGAAAGATTTGCAGAATTCACAACAAATAACCTATTATATTCCTGTTCCTGCGCTACCATTCTTACTACCTGACAGGTCACAGACATTTCTTCTGAGATACCAAAGAAGATAATAGTAACCTTTTTCTCCATGTATGGTCTTAATAATTCTAAGACAACCCCAGGTTCCGGTGCTGCTGTCTTAGGCGTTACCCCTTCACGGTCTGACCATTCATAGATATCCCCCGGAGTTATCTCTTTACCATCTTGATAACTCGTCATCCCCAATACAATATTCAGTGGAATTATTGTAATATCATATTTACTTAATAATTCATCCGATAAATCACAAGTACTGTCTGCAAAAATTTTGATTTCACTCATCACTCTTCTCCTTATCTTCTATGTAAATTATGACCTCTATTTTTACAACTCAACCAAGAAAAATATCAAATCATTTCAAGTATATGGTAACATACCACTTTGAATTATAAAAATCAATCCCCTTTTTCTACCAGACATATATTATATAAACATCAGAAGATAGGGCCTGATTACATAAACATCTAAGGATTTTACTCTATGGAGCCAATCTAAAAACCTAACTCTTTCATAGATGGTTGCTTTTCTTCAAGCCAATAAATTGAACCATTCTCTTTTCGATTGATAAATCGTAAATCATACAATTCTCTCCTAATTAATGCAGCATCTTGAAAACAACAAACAGAGTTAATCATATCATTCATTTCCTTCTCTTTATACTCCCTCCCACTTTCAAACTCCTTTGCGATCAAAAACAAAGCTGCATTCTTTAGTTTTCGCTTTGCTGGATATTCGATAAGTTGATTTTCTCTATTTAAAAAATTCTTTAACAACGAGAGTACGTTCTCTTCTAATTGCTTATGTTCCATAAAAATACTCCTTTCTTCTCTACCCAGTACTATTTTTCAGAATCACTACTTAAATCTTGCTGTAAAATGTGGTATCTATATGAGATAACATATGGTAAAATATCTATGAAGATATTCAAACAGATAAATTCATAAAATTGATTGAGGTGAATGAAATGAAAAAACAAAATGTAGGGTTTGCATTTCTTTTATTAGGTTTGATTTTTGCAGTTCCAGCAGATACATTTTTATTTTATATCGGTGCTATATTAGGATTGATTGGTCTAATTATTGTTATAATCCATTCCAAAGACGAGGAATAAGACCTATTCCCTCACTAAGTTAGTGAATACAGTATCCAACAGAGGTAGAAGATCCGAAGTACTCATCTTTATCATCGCCTGGATAAGACTCTTTTATTGATTTCAAAATAATTGGAGAGCCAAATAAACCAACTACTATTCGATTTATAACTCAATCTTAATAAAACTTTATTCATAACTAATAGTAGCAAATCCCACCATATCGATATGCATTGGGGCCTCATTAGTACCACCAAACATATGGTTAGCACCAATCGCAATATGAATAGTTCCATCCATCTTTTCATCTAATACAGTACAGCCAGTAAGTTCTCTAATGTTTGGATTCAATCCAATACCAAACTCACAGACCACACGACCATTCTCAGGTAGCTCCATCAGATATTCCTTAATTAAATCATGATTACTATCCACAATTTTGCCCCCACATATGGTAAGTATCACTTGCTTACATACTGGTAAGTCATCCAGATAAAGAGTTTCAAAATACATGGTCCCTTCTGTTCTATCCTCCAGTGGAGCAACGTAGACTTCACCGCATGGCAAATCACCATCTCCAGCATCGATAAACCACTCACGGTTCTCATATTCTATTGTTAAAGTCTCATGTTCACCAGTATGTAGGATTGCTTTTTTAGTATTCTTAATTTTTTCTACCTTTTCTTCTCCAAGAAGACGTATCTCTTCGTAATTAACATCATAGGCACTTGTCATTTTTTCTATAAACTCTTGTGGTTTCATTTGAAATTCTTTTGCATTGTCCTCCGTTGGTATTCTTAATTGAGTAAATCGTTTCGCTTTCCTTAAGGTACCAAACAAACCTGACATATATCTGCGATAGTTTTGCATAGCTTCTTCACTTAAGTTACCCCCAATTACTACCGGCTGATAAGCAAATAAATCAATTACAGCATCAAAATTCTTAAATATCTCAAAATAGCGTTCGTTAAAACAACAATCCCCCGCTTTCGTAAATAACTCACGATTTACAGTTCTTGATTGCATTACTTCAAAAGGTGTCGCACCTAAAGAAGCTACCTGTATTGAAAAATCATGTAATATCTGCCTATCCTTATCATCCCCCCAAAAATGCAAGAGAATTAGCTCTCCTTCTTTCACTCCCGTCGCTTTTAAAAGTTTCTTGATTAATTCCTTTTCCATCGTCTTCCTCACTTTCACATTAGCATAATAAGTGGATAATTTATGTATCTGTGTCTAATAGTATTAGTGTATCTGTATCTAATAGTATTGTTGTATCTATATCTAATTGCATTGTTGTATTTATTATTATATTAATCTATTTATATTATGTCAATATTGATTTTATATCTATCTAATTATATTTAGCATCTATTTTCACAATACTCATTTTTTATGTGCTTAGTATACTTCAAAAAACTTTTCAAAGTATCTATGCTGTATGGATATCTCCCTAAACAAGAAAAAGCACGCTTCTCGAAATTTTTCTTGTCATGAATTAAAAAGGCGGTAGAAAACAATTTTGCTTTCCACCACCTTATTTGGGTTATTACATCTAATTTTTTATGATAATAGATTCAGAACTATTACTTTCTTATTCAATCTTACAAAATACAAACTATATTTAGAATACAAGCTGCACCAAAAGCATATACACTATTGTACCTCCGCCAATACTCAATAAGACATTGTTCTTTAAACGATGTAAAATAAGAATTACCCCAATTGCTAGTAATTCTGGTAGCCCATGGCTGCCTTTTATTATATTTACACCTTTTAAGCAATAAACAACCAATAGCCCCATCATTGCTGTAGGAAGTGCCTTTCCTAAAAATTCTATGTATTCAGGTATTTTCTTATGTTCTGGAAATAAAAGAAATGGAAGAAACCTTGTAATCATCGTTCCAAGTGCTACTGCCACTATAATTCCAATCGTTTGAAGTGAAGTTAAATGCATAACTTTTTCCTCCCTCCACTTAAGCATAGCACTATAAGTATCATTGCAGGAATTACCATCTGGTCTGCTCCAAAGATAAGTAAGCTTAGAATGGAACACATGATACCCACAACTCCCATAACACGATTCTCTTTCTTCTTCCACTGCTCTAAAAATAATACAACAAACAATGCTGTTAATACAAAATCCAGCCCTTCTGTGTTAAACGTGATAAAATTACCAGCAATACCACCTATTAATGTACCAAATACCCAATATAGATAATTTAATAAAGAAATTGCGAAGTAAAAGTACCTCCGCTCCACCCCTTCTGGTGGTTCAACTCCATATGTTATAGAGAATGTTTCATCACATAGTACATATATTAAAAAGTATCGCATCTTGCCGAGCCCACGATACTTACTTAACATAGAAATTCCATAAAATATATGTCTGGCATTTACCATAATACTAAGCAAAAATGCCTGTAAGGGCTGAAAAACTGTAGTCAATAAGGCAATTGCAACAAACTGCATACTACCACAAAATGCTACTGCACTCATTAAAACAGACCAGACAGGCCCATAACCCTTAGTTTTCATTAATACCCCATACGCCATACCTAAAAATAAGAATCCTGTTAATATGGGTATCGTATGAGGAAATGCTTCTTTCAATGCTTTTTTCATAGTGTACCTACTTTAATATAATATTGATATACCGAAGAGACGTTATTAATAATCCTCCACATCAAATTCACGGTTCTTAAAATAATACTTTCTATCTTCTTCCGTAATTTGACGAATGACACGACAAGGATTCCCCACTGCGATTGAGTTATCTGGAATATGCTCTGTAACTACACAATTACAAGCTGAAAACTTTATTTTCAGCTTGTTACGATTCGTGCGCAATAGCACAAACTTCACTGTTCCCTCTCCTGCAAGTAAATCCCAAAATTAGAATACCTCTTTAACGAATTGCAGTCAAGTTTTATGAACTCCCATGTCTCCTCATAATCTCCCTTAACAGCTAAATTGTCTTCTTGAAAAAGTTTCGCAAACTCTCCTGGCTTTTTATAAAAGCGATTCTCAAATTCCTCTGCCAAACGTTCCTTCTCTTCACGAGTTAAATTAGGATTATTATGAAGGACATGATCCATATTAGAAGAAAAGTAATACACATGATAAGGAATCGTTCTCCATACCTTCTCTATTGATAACATTCTTTCAATAACATCTGACTTTTGTTCGTTACGCTCTTTTATATTCTGTGGATCTGGCGTTAAGATTTCTTCTGACTCGTATTTCGTATGTGGTGCCCCCTCCTCCACCTTAGTCTCCTTTTTTATATGCTCCTCTGATATAAATGCACCATCTGTATCGATAATATGGACAACCTCATAAAAATCTTTTGGTTTAAAGATACTTCCACTAAAGTTTTTAACAATGCCACCAATTCGCTCACTAATATTACTTGCATTAGTCCCATATCTTGACGTAATATCTCCATGAGTTAAGACAAAGTGAACCGATGCCCCCTCAAGGAGCTCACTAAGACAGATAGAGAGACTAGTCTTATCATGAATTCCCTCCACAATAAATAATATAATTTTTCTACTTTCCATCGTTATCACCTGCCATCTTCAATGCTCTTCTTATGACATAAGGATTGGTCATCTCATAGATACACTCCTTCTGTCCTCCAAGAATAATATCATGATAGTAAAAGTCTCTTAAATTCTGATTCGTTCTCACATTTTGAAGGCGCAGATATCGATGATTTTCATTGGTTGTGGTAAAAAGTATATTTTTCTTATTTAATACTTCAAGTGGCCGTAAATTATGAGAAGTAAAGAGGAGTTGTCCTTGACCAGACTCTTCAAAAATTTGCAGTAGCTCTCCAAGTAAAAACTCAAAAATCCCACTGTCAAGCTCGTCAATCGCTACAGTAACTGATGAATCCTTATAAGCAAGTATCACCGCATAGAGAATAGAAATTAGCTTTTTGATGCCATCGGATTCGTATTGAAGTAAGATTTCATGTTCTCCCCGTCTTGCATATAATTGAGTCTCGATTAGATCTTCTCCATTCTCTCCTTTCTGTTCTTCTAATTCCACCAAACGAATACTAAGGCCTGGCACTAATTCTCCAAGAACTACATTTACTAGCTCTATCTTTTGTTGGATCATAGGTGTAAATTCTTTCGGAAGTAAGGATGTTCCGTTCAGTTTTAAACTACCATATAACATCGATACTGTTTTTTTATCATCTAAGACAAAAGAAAAAGGTAATGCAATATTCGCATTGATAACACCGCTCTGGACATTGCTGATAATATGAAGTTGATAGGTTGCATAGTAATTGAGCTGACAGATTATTTTTAGAAGATCAGAGTTACTTACTTCCGATATCATAGTTAACATATCTTTTGAAAAAAGATATGAAATCCCATTCTGATGTGCCCTAGTTAATAATTCTTCAAGATGATATTCCTTCTTATCTCTGAATAGGTCTGATAAAAGATTCTTCGGTGAAACTTTTATACTAAGCATCCCGTTCTCATTTTCATATTCTTTTTTTACAAAAACCTTTACAGTCTTTGATTTTTCATAACGGTTCGATTGAAGTTTTGATATACTTAGTATTTCACTGGTTATTGTAACACTTCTCTCCACTTGAGTATCTCGTTTTGCTTCCAACTTAGAGTTCACTTTAAGATTTGATTTAAGGTCAATTCGAGTTCTCTTTTGATCCTCAGATAATTCTTCTTGATCCTCAGCTAGTTCTTTTCGACACTTAGCTAATTCTTCTTGATCCTTATCCAAGAACTTTCTTTGGATTATGTCCACCTCTTTTGAAAAAGTCACTTCATAGACTACCTTGTACTTTTCCTGTTCTTCCGTTACCACGCTAAACTCAAACGAGCAGACTGCTGCCTGCTCGCCGCATGTAATCATATTACTAAAATTCATTGGTAATGCAGTACCACTCATCAATCCTTTTAACAAAGATAATGCACATATAAGTGTTGTTTTTCCAGAACCATTCTGACCATATACTCCGAGAACATCCGCTTTTCTCTCATAGATATCTTCCCAAAGATTACAAGTAAACCGAATATTTCCCATTCTGACATTCTTTAAGTTCTGTATCGTTATCTTTTGTAATCGAATCATTGATTTTGCCATACTGCATCCCTCTCGTTATTTTTATCGCTAATGGTATGTTAACTATTTAATACGATTTTATTCACACTATTTACGAGGGCTAGTGCACTTGCTTTCATAACATCTCTTTCAATTGCTTTACCAAAATAAAATTTTCCGTCATATTGGATTTGAACAACTACCTTTCCTAAGGACTCTTTTTCTGCACCGATATTTTGAATTCGATAATCAATCAGATGAATTGGCATATCTACCGCTTTTAGTATTGCTGCATATAATGCCGATATTGCACCATTTCCAGCCTCACTCACTACAGCTTCCTGATGATTTCGAACTAATTTCACTGTTGCTGACGGTAGATTCATATTGACATTCATTTGAAAATCTTCTAACATCCACAGCTTTTTTTCACCATTCTTTTGAACTCTATCATCCCCATCCAGTAAATCGATGACGTCATTATCATAAACTTCTTTTTTCTCGTCCGCTATGTTTAGGAACTTGGCATGAATATCATTTAATACATCAGGTGCAATTTCATATCCAAGCTTTTTCGAGATATATTCAAATGCATGTTTTCCAGAACGAGCGGTAAGTACAATATCCATAGGAGGGGCACCGATATCAGAAGGTTCGAAAATTTCATACACATCCTTAGACTTAAGTAAACCATCCTGATGGATTCCAGAAGAATGTGCAAAGGCATTTTCCCCTACAAGTGCCTTATTTACTTGAACATCAAGACCCATTGTTCGGCTTACAATTCGGGAGGTTTCATAAATTGCTGAATGATTAATATCAGTGTATCCGTCATAATATTCCGGATGAAGTTTAATCCCCATAACCACCTCTTCTAATGAGGTATTCCCTGCTCTTTCTCCTATTCCGTTAATGGTACATTCTACTTTATTCGCACCATTTCGTACAGCAGCTAAGGTATTTGCAGTTGCAAGACCTGAATCATTATGGCAATGGACACTTAATAATACATGTGGAGCCACATTCTGAAGACGTTCATAGATTTGATGGATTAAACCACCAAACAACTCAGGAACCGCAAATCCTACCGTATCCGGTATGTTTACACAAGTAGCGCCCGCTTTTACTACTGCCTCAATTGTCTTCCACATATACTCTAAATCGGAACGGCTCGCGTCCTCAAGAGAGTATTCCACCTGCGAAGTATAGCGTTTAGCATAGGCTACCGCATCCACACCCATCTGTAAGATATCTTCTGGATTCTTATTGAATTTTTTAGTGATATGAACGTTGGAAGAACCTAACACAATATGAATCATAGGATTTACAGCTTCCTTTAAACTTTCATACATGCGATCAATATCAGATTTTACAGCCCTTCCTAACGCAACTACGGAAGAATCCTTTATCTGCCTGCTAATTGCTCTTACTGCTTCAAAATCTCCTTGGGAGGAGGAAGGAAATCCTGCCTCCATATAGTCTACCTTTAGTTTCTCTAACTGTCTCGCGATATACATCTTTTCATCAAAATTAAGTTTTGCTCCCGGTACCTGTTCTCCATCTCGTAAGGTAGTGTCAAATACATAAATTTTTCTCATCGTTACCCCTTTCCTGCGCTCTAACGCATCGAAACATTCGTGCTATCCTATAGCATGCCTATCGTCTTCTTAGGCGTAAAAAATCCCCCAATCGTCTTGTAATCCAAGAGACGAATTGGGGGATTTCCGCGGTACCACTCTTCTTCATGCCAAAAGCATGCGCTTTATCGATACAGTCTATAAAAAATTTGCTTCGCTATTCTAGGCTTACCAAATCTTAAACTTGGAGGGCGAAGACACCTATTGCATCGAACCAGCAGAGAAACTTCCTACTGTATAAAAAAACTTCTGTCTCCAAAGAGACAGAAGTTACTCTGCTATACCACTCTTACGTGTTTGTTCGATACATCTTTTATGATCTATATCTATCCCCTGTAACGGTGGGCTTCCGTCTTAACCTACTATAACTTTTCAGTCAGCTACTCCAAGGCGAGTTCACCCTACTTAGATTCTTGCTTCGCACCAACCAGCAAGTCTCTGAAAATCCTCCTACGGTTACTATTCCTTTTCAAAGTATTTATCATATAAATTTTCATTATTCTACCAAAGTTTTTTCACTCTGTCAAGATAAATCGCTAAATTATTTTTATAATTTTTTTATGAAAGATTCTGCTAATGAGCCGTCCTCAGTCTCATAAATCTTCTGAGAAAAAAATCCATGATTCGTCAATATTTTCTTCGATGCAAGGTTATTTGGTTCTACTATAGCTGTCACTTGTTTGATTGTTTTTGGTTCCTTGATTTTCTCTAACAAAACATCAACGATACCGCTTCCATATCCAACACCCCAATACTCAGGGAAAAGCATATATTCAATTTCAGCTTCCATATCATCCTCATTTAATATCGCGGCACCCAATCCAATATACTCGTTCGTCGTTTTTAGAAATACTTTGAAGTATCCGTAGGCAGCTTGTTCCTGATTCATTTTAAGCATATACCCGTACAAATACTTAGCTTCTTCCTGCGTGAATACTCTGCCATAATTCATCTGCATTGCCATTTCATTGGAAACGAGCATCCAATATGCTGAAAAATCCTCCCAAGAAGCATACTTTTCAAGTATTAACATATCCTTCATGTAATCACCTTTTTATTCTGGTTGTTTTGGAATACCATCAAATCCTTGCTGTAAGTCAGCATCAGTCGGAATATAATCCGTCATCTCTCCATTATGAAAACGTTCGTAAGCAACCATATCAAAGTATCCAGTACCAGTTAAACCAAATACAATCGTCTTTTCTTCCCCTGTTTCCTTACATTTTAATGCTTCATCGATTGCTACACGAATTGCATGGCTACTCTCAGGTGCAGGTAAGATACCTTCAATCCTAGCAAATTGTTCTGCTGCCTCAAACACTGCAGTCTGCTCCACTGCACGAGCTTCCATCAATCCATCCTCGTAAAGCTGAGATAATACAGAGCTCATACCATGATAACGAAGCCCTCCTGCATGATTTGCTGATGGAATGAAGTTACTTCCTAACGTATACATCTTAGCAAGCGGACAAACCATACCAGTATCACAGAAATCATATGCATATTTACCTCTTGTTAAACTTGGGCAGGATGCCGGTTCCACAGCAATAAATTGATACTTCTTTTCGCCACGTAATACTTCTCCCATAAAAGGTGAGATAAGACCACCTAAATTCGATCCGCCACCTGCACACCCTATGATAATATCTGGCGTAATTCCATATTTATCAAGAGCTGCCTTTGTTTCTAGCCCAATGATGGATTGGTGCAATAATACTTGTGATAATACACTTCCAAGCACATAACGATAACCTGGTGTTGAAACTGCAGTTTCCACCGCTTCTGAAATTGCACAACCTAAACTTCCTGTAGTCCCAGGATGTGCTTCTAGAATTCTTTTCCCGACTTCCGTAAATAACGAAGGAGACGGGGTAACCGAAGCACCATAAGTTCTCATTACTTCTCTTCGGAAAGGTTTCTGTTCATAAGATACCTTAACCATAAATACTTTACAGTCTAAGTCAAAATAGGAACAAGCCATCGAAAGGGCAGTTCCCCACTGACCGGCACCTGTTTCCGTTGTAACACCATGTAACCCTTGTTTCTTTGCATAATAAGCTTGTGCAATTGCAGAGTTTAATTTGTGACTGCCACTGGTATTATTTCCTTCAAATTTATAATAAATCTTAGCTGGAGTCTGTAACTTTTCCTCCAAACAATATGCTCGTACCAACGGTGCTGGGCGATACATCTTATAAAAATTTAATATCTCTTCTGGAATCTCAATATAAGCATTGGTGTCATCCAGCTCCTGTACTACTAATTCATCACAAAACACCTGCTTTAATTCATCAAATGTCATCGGTTTTAACGTTCCTGGATTTAATAGTGGCGCTGGCTTATTCTTCATGTCAGCACGTACATTATACCACTTTGTTGGCATCTCGCTCTCTTCAAGATAGATTTTGTAAGGTATTTCTTGCTTTTTCATAATCCTTTCTCCTTTCAATTATGTAATTTTTGAGACATAACATTTGGGAAAAGGTATAAAAAAAATACCCTTATCCCATACAAAAAAATCTGCAGGGACAAAAGTATCGAACTTCTGCGGTGCCACCCGGCTTGACGTTATACGTCCACTCTATGCATACAACCATATGCTTCTCTTTGATAACGGAGGATTTCTCCGGCTAACCTACTAATTTTCAGTTTGCCCTCCAAAGCCCATTCCTCTTAGCCTTTACCTGCCACAATCTCACCACCTGTGGCTCTCTTTAAAGAAAGTTTCTAAGAGTACTTACTCTTTGTCAACGGTTTTTAATTAACTTACCACAATATTCCATTTTAGTCAATAGTATTTTTGCTCTAGAGTTTAAATGTAATTTTATAGGTCAAGAAACTCTTAGAATTTTTTTATTGGTAACCCTTAATGATTATTATATTGGTATATCTTTCCTCTCTTTTTTAGTTGCATACGCAACCATTTTGTGTTATTATCCATATTGTTGCGCATGCAACTAATTATCTGTAGCGTAATTAACTATAGATTGTGAAACTAATTTATAAAGGAGAAACTAAAAAATGGTTCATGCAGAAGACAATAATCTCTTAGGACAAGAAAAGATAGGAAAACTTCTCATTAAGTATTCTATACCCGCGATCATCGGTATGGTTGTAAATATGCTCTATAATGTGGTGGATCGAATTTATATTGGAAAGATTCCTGACGTAGGTGGACTAGCCATTACAGGCGTTGGTATTACCATGCCAATTACATCAATTATCACAGGAATTGGTATGCTAATTGGTATCGGTACCTCTGCAAGTATTTCTTTATCTTTAGGTGCTAAAAATAAAGAAAAAGCTCAAAATATCTTAAGTACTGGATTTCTTAGTATTATCATTGCCAGTATCGCTGTTGCACTCTTTGGTAATATGTTTGCTGAATCAATTGTCCATTTATTTGGTGGCAGTGATAGTACTACACCCTATGCCCTTCTTTACTTAAGGCCTTTAATGTTTGGAACAATATTTAATCTCTGCGCCTTTGGTTTAAATCACTCGATTAGTTCCGATGGAAACCCAAATGTCAGTATGTTTACAATGATTATTGGCGCTATCATCAACATAATTCTTGACCCAATCTTTATCTTTGTATTTGACATGGGTATAAAAGGTGCTGCTTATGCGACTGTAATCTCTCAGTTTGTTGCTACTCTTTGGGTTCTTTACTACTTTACCAAAGGAAAAAAATCTTCTCTTCATTTAAGTAAATCTACTCTACGTTTTGATTTTGCTATAGCAAAAGCAATCCTTTCCATTGGCATGGCTCCATTTTTTATGCAGCTAGCAGGTAGTATGGTTCAAGTAGTATCTAATAAAGCATTATTAAAATATGGCGGCGATATGGCGATCGGTGCTATGACTGTTATCACTTCCGTATGCACCATCTTTATCATGCCTATCTTTGGCTTAAATCAAGGTTGCCAACCAATCATTGGGTATAATTACGGAGCTCGCAAATATGACCGTGTAAAAAAAACATACTTGTTAGGACTTACCTGGTGTACTATAATACTAGTAATATCCTTTGCAGCCATTCAGCTATTTCCAGAAGCTTTGATATCACTTTTTAATAATGACAAAGAGCTTACAGCTATCGCGCTAGATGGAATACGTATTTATCTTTTTTCTTTACCGATTATAGGTATTCAGATGACTGCATCAAACTATTTTCAATCCATTGGTAAATCAAAAAACGCTATGATTATTGGATTAACCAGACAAGTAATCTTCCTGATTCCTGCGTTCCTTATCTTTTCAAAGTTATGGGGGTTGCAAGGCATTTGGTTTGCTGGTCCTATTGCTGATACCTTAGCGGTCTGTATCTCAGGTTTTGCTATTTACCATGAGTTTAAACTATTAAAAAAAGGAGAATAACAATGTCCAACCCAAATTGCTCTGAGAATTCCCTCTCTCTTGGAAACTATATCAGTATCTTTTATCGAATTGGCTCTTCTTATCTTTCACGTAAATACGAGACCTATCAAATTGGTTTTGGTCAATATCAGTTTTTACTTATGTTATATTTAGAGGATGGTTTAAGCCAAGATGAACTTACCAAAAGAGTTTATGTGGATAAAGCTACAACAGCCAGAGCAATTAATAAGTTAAAAGAGAATGGATATGTTACCGTAATTATAGATCGTAATGATAAGAGAAAACACCAAGTTTATCTAACAGAAAAATCATTAGCCTTAAAAGAAGAGCTTTTAACTATTGCTATGGAATGGGAGGATAAATTGCTTCATTCTCTTACCCCTGAGGAACAAAAGACTATGTTTCAATTGTTTCATAAAATATCCATTGCGAATGAATGGATTTCTAATACAAAAGATGGTAAATGAATATTCTTTATACCAAGAAACCCACAAAGATTGTTCCTAATCTTTGTGGGCTTTTTACGTTTTATAAAATTACTTCCTCGCATGTATGGTGTGTTTCTTTTTGTAAAATGAAACTATACTAACTAGACAAACAGTAAACAAAATACCGAAAAAGGCATACACTACTATCCAAAAATACATCGGAGTAAGTGGTTTTGCTTCTTCTATCTTATCGTTAAAATAGTAAAGATCGATTTGATTTTCTTGATGTTTCACTGGAATACCACGAATATCAACTTGATACCCTTTTCCAGCCTCATCATGATAAAAAATAAAACCATCTTCTTTTCTATAACTTGTTGTTAAAACATTTCCCTTTACTATTAACAGTATTTCTTTCGTATGCATAAAAAGAATTAGCATTAATAGGAAAGAGAAAATAACCAAAAATACTATACGAAGAACTGGTGTCTTCTCAAAATCATCATCACTATAATCCATCTTCTTATCCCACCCCTTATGTTAAATAATTCACGTAATATCCAAATTATACCACGTTAAAATTATATGTCAATTTAAGGTATTTTTATATAGAAGGCATCCACTTTACTTTCTTTAGATATATAAATAAAACAATCGCACTACATGTCCATGTGATTGGATATGCCCAGTATACAATATGAATATCATTTACAAATTTTAAAGCTACAGTCATATAGATAACTCGCAAAATACACCAAAAGCTAATCATTGTAATCATAGGTACAACAGATTTACCAGCACCTCGCAAAACACCAGCAATCCCGTGTGAAACTGCAACTAGAAAATAAGCCGGTACAACATTTCGAGCCATTTCACTTCCATAGGCAATCACCTCTGGGTCTTGATTAAACAGTGCAATTAGATAAGGAGCAAAAATAAAAATAACTACACCTATTATTTCAGCAGTTATCATTCCAGCAAGTAAGGAAAAAGTGGTTCCTTTTCTAACTCGTTCTAGCTTTCTAGCACCTATATTTTGGCTAACAAATGTGGTTACAGCTAAGGCAAAGCTACTTGCTGGCAACAATGCAAAACCATCAATCTTCCAATAAGCCCCACAGCCTGCAATGGCTAATTCCCCAAACGAATTAATATTAGATTGAACAATAACATTCGATAAAGAAACAATCGAATTTTGCAGACCTCCTGGTAAACCAATCCTAATTATCTGTTTTAGTTCAAACCTATGAATTCTTAATTTATGTAACTTTAATTGATAGACAGAATTCTCAGATATTAATTTATGAAAAGTTAGAAAGCAGCTCACTGTTTGTGCAATTACTGTTGCTATTGCTGCACCTGCAATTCCCCAATGAAAGATAGCAATGAAAACTAAATCCAATATAACATTTAGTATCGTAGATATAATTAGATAATAAAGAGGACGTTTGGAATCTCCAACTGCTCGAAATATCCCACTCCCGATATTATACATTACAGTTGATGCGATTCCCGCAAAGAAGATACGAAAATATAAAATTGAATTTTGCATTACACTATCAGGTGTCCCCATCCACTCTAAAATATATGGTGACATTACTACTCCAAGAATTGTTAACACAATACTGCCTAAGATTCCAAAGGCTACCATCGTATGAACTGCTCGTTCTACACCTCCCTCGTCTTTTGCGCCATAATATTTAGATATCACAACACCTGCTCCAACTGAGATTCCCATAAATGCACTCACTAATAGATTGATAACAGAACTGGAAGACCCTACTGCTGCCAATGCGCTGCTACCAAGAAAATTACCTACAATAATCGAGTCCGCAGCATTATACATCTGTTGAAATATATTTCCTAACAACAACGGTATTGTAAATAGAATTATTTGCTTCCATATAGGGCCTTCGGTCAATGATACTTGATTCTTACTGTCACTTAACATTTTAATCTCTCCTTGGTTTTCTTTCGTAGCTGCATGAATTTATCGTAACAAAGAGAAACATAAGGCCATCGAAATGTCCTTATGTTTCATCTTTCTTTTCTATCATAAGTTATGGTTCATGTTAATTTCATTTTTATATCTTTACGAAGCTTGCTACTTAAAATGATTTCTATTGTATTATAGACCTCTTAAAAATAGAAAGCAACCTATCTCTTTAGTACATTGTTTACATTATATCTGAATCATCTTAAACTCATCGTTAGGTTTGCAGGGGAATGCACGCCCTTTATTTTGTAATTCTCATAGTATAAGAGTCTGAATAAACATTACATATCTACGCTACTAATTATTACTATCATAGATCCTCGTACTAGAAATCTAAAAAATTATCCGAATTGTATTGACAAATAAAACAATATCTGATATGATATCTCTTGTCTTCAAGAAGACACAATAAAATACAAATTGCACGAGTGGCTCAGTGGTGGAGTATCGCCTTGCCAAGGCGAGGGTCGCGGGTTCGAATCCCGTCTCGTGCTTACTACATAATCTCAAAAACATCAGTAAATATGATGCTTTTGAGATTTTTTTGTTTGCTTACTGTTGAGTACCTATGAGTACGTTTATTCCATTGAGGTTATTTAGTGCACTTGTAATGAGTGCATTTGTTTCTAACTTGCTACGATTGTTAAGGATATATCCTCTCGTTGTCTGAATGCTGCTATGACCTAGGTACTGTCGGATGATTTCAAGAGATACTCCTTCATTGTAGAGTTCCGATGCTACAGTTCTGGGAATATCATGTGCTGATTTTACTGGTATATCCGCACATGTGCATTGTGTTCTAATACAATTATCAATTTCTCGAATCTTGGTTCTACCATTTTCATCACAGAATATAAAGTCATCATCCGAATAGCAAAACCTCAAATTGATTTCTTTTACTCTCTGAAATAGAGAGATTTCGTAATCGCTAAGAGGTAAATAACGATTACCGTGAGGACTTTTCTTTTTCGTATATTCATGAATTACTGGACGAAGCTCACCGTTCTCAAATAATATTTCAATTTCATCAGGAAGATAAACTCTACTTGTATCTTTGAGATTATTCGGTGGTTCACAGCCAGTAAGATTGAGCTCAATATCGTCGAATGGATAAGTAGAAATCAAACCTTTCTTTTTTGAAAGTTTCATCAGTTCTTTGAATATTAGTTTCATGTTGTTTAGTGCTTTTCGTGTAAGATGATAGTTACTAATACATTCATAAAAGAAACTTTCGATATTGTAATACGGTCAATCGAATTGTTTACAATTCTAGAATTACGATAATATTTATCCCAATCATTTTGATTACGATGAATCGTACTATCACTGATTTGCATGGCTTTTCGTTTCTCTACCCATTGAGAATATAAAGATTGCAAGGATTCTTTCTGAGTTGGATAGTAGAATTCATACAGTTTTTGATATAATCCTTTTTCACTATACGAAGTGATTTTTTGTCTTTGATTTTTCCCAGTATCAAAGATATAGGTCATGTAGCGTCCACCTTCTTTGGCTGGTGGAATAATTTTGTATGTATGTTTTCTAGTACTTTTGTTTTGATCATGTTGTTTTCAAGTTGTTCCAACACATCTACAGGCATTATATCATAAGAGATACAGTCATGTAAAATTTGATAATACTGATTATTATATTTATGCATATGAAATGCCTCGCTTTATTAGAGATAGCACTTCTGTTTGTTATCAATGTATTTATCTATCTTTTGTTTGTCAGAGTTTCTTTTGTGCTTCCAATACAATATGAGAGATAGTTTGAAAAACAAGTAAAAACAGCAACATTTGCAGATAAGAAATCAATACCACCGGCTTAGCCAGTGGTTTGCTCTGCCCCTATAAGGGGCTCTTACCTGCTTGCGCCCGGAAGGCGCCTGAAGGATTTGCCAACCGCACTTTTTTCTCAGGCTAGCCCTAAAGGGCTTTCTTTATGCCTCCTTACTTCTGCAAGCTCCTTGAGCCTTTCATGATAGCTTTATTCCTCAGCTTCCCTTTCAGGGATTACTTTTTGCTTTTTTGTACTGACTCACCCGTGAACGGGTCAATATATTCATTCAATGTAAGTTGATCTGCTTCTAGGTCATCTTTCAACTGATTTGCAATATATTCTTGTATCTTTTTTGTATTTTTTCCTACAGTATCAACGTAATATCCTCGACACCAGAAGTGGCGATTTCCATACTTATATTTCAGATTTGCATGTTTCTCAAATATCATTAGTGAGCTTTTTCCTTTTAAGTACCCCATAATTTCTGAGACGCCAAACTTTACAAAGGGCGAAAACAGACCGTGAAACGGGCTGCTGACAACAAACGGCGGTATGTTCCCAGAGAGGGCAGCATACCGCCTGTTTTGTTGTCCGGGGTTTCCAAAGGGGCTTGCCCCTTGGCACACGACTTTGCTTGCAAAGTGTAGTGTGTTATACACTCTGTCGGCGTTGCCGTGAAAATGCCGTTGCCGCCGGGGAGGGCAAGGGCGTTTGAAGCGGCAGGAAAACAGGGCTGTGATTGCATGGCGTGAAGCCGCAAGCGCAGGACTGGTTTCATCAGCAGACAGGGCGTATATGAAAGCCCCCGTCCCGCTGAATGGGTGGACAAGGCGGCCAATCCCTCAAAGTGCTTGGCCGCACTCTTCCTGATTTTTGAGCGTTTTCTATCTCAAAATTGAAATGGGTGGGAAAGCCATTTTAGGGCTTTCCCGCCTTGATTACCCTTTAGCAAAGACGGGCGGGGCTGTCAACGGCGGCGCATGAAATGCTCCGTTCATCTTAACCGTTGATTGGCTCGGCTGGCTTTGCTATTTCCCTGATAAACTGGGATTTATCGCATACAGGCATTGACAAATTTCATAGGTACGTCCATGCGTTCTGCTACTTGTTCTGGTGTCATTCCACTATTTAAGAAACGCTTGCATACTATTTTCATGTTCTCGCCAACTTCGATAATATGTTTATCCGGGTCATAGAAACGAACAACACGCTGTCCCCATGAATGTTCTACAATAGGGTGGACATATTCAACATTACATTCTTTCAGCTTATCCGCAAATTCATCAAAATTATCTTCTTCAAAGTAAATTTCAAAGTTATTGCCACCAAAAGAAATATCGCTTTTCCCGATAAAGTCTTTATATGTTTCAATTGTCTGCAAAGCCAAACCGCCTGTTAAAGTTTTATTTGCTCCAAAATCCATAATCACATGAAGCCCGAAAACCTTTTTATAAAACTCAACTGATTTGTCTATATCTGTTACCACCAGCATAGGATTTTTTAATTTCATTTCCGTTACCTCCACAAAGATAATTTATCCTTTCAAATTCCTCAAAGCGGATGGATTATTCTCTAAGATTACCCCGACAGTGGGACAACTTTTCAAATCCGAACAGTCGCCACAAGTAGCAACACCCTTTTTCAATGCACACTGGCGAATACCACATATACTATCACAAAATACGGTTTTAATTCCGTCAACACGACAGCCTTGGCAGTTAATATGCTCTGGCAGAATAGGTGCATTATTCAATTCAGCCCATAGTTTCGCAGTCTTTTTTCGCAAGTCTTGGTCGTCATTGATTGTTGCAAGATATGCGTCACATTTTTCACAATCAAGTCCACAATATGCAATCATCTTTTTCATGATTATGTACCTCTACAAGTTTCAATTTGTCGTTCTTTTACTTTCTCCCCCGCTGTGGATTTGGATTTTTCAGCAAGTCCGATTTCTCCGCAATCTTTTTCAGCCACTTCTTTTCGTCCTCTGACAGCTTTTTCAAATTCAATTTGAGCCGTTTACAGATAAAAGCCATAGCCGCCTGTTCCGGGTCGCTGTCTGGGCAGGCGGTTTCCTCGGCGGTCTGCAAAAAATCTTTCAATGGGTTATCCTCCGGGACGCTGAAAAAATTGTCCTTGTGGGTTTCCCGCAAGTCAAGGGCTATCCTGTTTATGTCCTGCTGTATCACATAGCGGCAAAATTATCCTTTAGCAAGGGCAGGCGGGGCTGTCAACGGCGGCGCATTTATGCGCCGTTCATCTTGACCGTTGACTGGCTCGGCTGGCTTTGCTATTTCCCCGATAAGCTGGGATTTACTTAATAATATGTGCTGTGATAATTGTATAACTATATGAATTGATAGTGATTTTGATATTTTCAACTTCACAATACCAATTTTTTCCCTGTTTGTATATGTTGCAATTTTTATCCAACACCTTATTTTTGCAATACTCAACAACATCTACTGTATCTATTTTTAGATTTCTTTTAATTCTATCAACTCCCATTTCAGTTGTATGAATTTTGTCAATATTATCAAGTAATATCTTTTTGTCTTCCATTCTTTCTTCTCCTCAAATATAAAACCATTACTTCCTGTTAGGTTTTCTTTTTATTCCCAGCAGTTTGACAAAATCATCAAATAAGGCTGTATCTGTTGGCTCAAACATTAACCATTTTCCGTCGTGATAGGTTTTAGTTTCATCATAGATTTTTTGAACTTCTTTTGAATAACTGTTTCTATCCGTATCAAATTTTAATTGTTCATTTTTCCCTAAGACAATCATAAATCCTATACAGTTTTCCCTTGCATATAATGCACAAAGCGTTTTTCCACCACGACGATATTTATACTCATAAGTCCACGCTTTACCACCTTTGCTCCATAAACATTCCATGTCATACTTTTCATCAATTAAAGCACAAAGTTTATTCCATATATCACATAACGATTGTCCGATTAAAGCAGTCATTTCTTGTGCATTAGGTATTTTATCCAGCATACTCGTTTCTCCTTTATAACTTCCGATTTGTCGCTCTCTTATTTTCTCCCCCGCTTCGGGTTTGGATTTTTCAGCAAGTCCGATTTCTTCGCAATCTTTTTCAGCCACTTCTTTTCTTCATCGGACAGCTTTTTGTAATTCAGTTTGAGCCGCTTACAGATAAACGCCAAAGGCGCTTGCTCCGGGTCACTGTCCTCGCTGGCGGCTTCGTCTGCGACCTGTAAAAATCCTTTCAGCGGATTATCCTCCGGGACGCTGAAAAAATCGTCCCTGTGGGCTTCTCGCAGGTCAAGGGCTATGCCGTTTATATCCTGCTGTATCACATAGCGGCAAAAGCTGTCATCGTCAATGTGGGCGGCGATAAGTTGTCTTAACTGCGGGTCGGTCAAGCCGGGATTGTGCTGTTTCATAATGGTTGCGCTCACAGCGTCCACAATGGCGTTTGCGCCCTGCACCTGCCTTGTCGCTACGCCGTTCACATAGATTTCAAGGTCGGCCATGAGCCGGGGAAAATCCGGGTGTGCCGCCAGTTCACACAAGAGAGAATTGTCTACCAATCCGCTTTTTAAGAGTTCAATCATATCATCACTCAAACGCAGGTCTGCAAGATCGGCGTTTGGGTGATTTTTTGTTTCGGTCAATCCCAACAGATAATCAGCGGTCACGCCATAAAACTTCGCCAGCTTGATAAGGGCATAGTGGCTGATGTCCTTAAAATCATCCGCTTCATAACTGCCCAAAGCAGACTTGGAGAGGTGCGTCTGCTCTGCAAGCTGCTCCAATGTCAGGCCGTACTCTACACGCAGGTCTTTTAAGCGTTCCTGTATTGTCAACGCCAATTTGCACACCCCCTTATACTTATTTCATGCTTTCTTGACACTCGCTACACTCTCTGTCATGGATAGAAATGATACCCCCACATTTTGAACAAGTATATTTCTCTTTCTGCTGTTCCATGAACCTTTCTAAACCGTGCTGGCGAACAAACTCACTATTCTCCATGAGGCTCGCCTGATACCTTTTGTTGTAGCTTTTTTCAAGGTTTTTTATCAGCTTGCAAGGGTAGTCGGTACAGTCAAAACAATAGGACAGTCCTTTGTCCTTGATACAATCTTTTATCCTACATTTACGGCAGTGCTCCGGCTTTCCTATATCGCTGTTTAAGCAGCCAGCACACGGCTTTTTATGATAACAATGTTTATAGCAAACCAAACAGTTCATGCCGCAGGGGGCAAACATAGCCGTATCAATTTTTTCTGTTGGCATTTTCATGGCTCACCCTCCTTGTCGGCTTACCGTTTCTTTCATTTTACCACAATTCCAAGAGCGTGGAAATAAAGAGTTGTTCAGGCTGATTTCCTACCTTTCGGATATACGGCACAGGCGGTCAAAAAGGTCTACACTTAAATCAGTTCATCGGTGGACAGCACCTTGAAAACAGAATGACCGTCCGAAAAGGAATATCCGGCGGGGGAAGTACGCAGGGAGCCGACTTCTGGACAAAGTGTCCAGAGGTGGCTTCGGGTCACGATGGCCCGAAGCTGTGGGGAGCGTGCCAACGCCGGAACACGCCGCAGGAATGGGGCAGGAAGCCTTTTGGGGAGAACGGCAACGGAGAACAGACGGAGGGACGCATGATAGAAAATCCATATAAACGCCTGACGCCGTTAGAGCGCAGGCCAGACGGCACGCCCTACCGCATGACACCAGCGCAAAGGAAACAGGCCAATGCCTTGATACGGCGGGAGTGCTGTAACTGTGAGGACGGCAACTGCATTGTCCTTGACGATGGGGACACCTGCACCTGCCCGCAGATGATTTCTTTCTCGGTCTGCTGTAAATGGTTTCGGTGGGCGGTCTTGCCGCTTGCCGGGACGCTGGAAGCGGAGATCTACCGGGGCAGGGATTTGAAACGCTGTGCGGTCTGCGGCGGCGTGTTCGTCCCCAAATCCAACCGGGCTAAATACTGCCCGGACTGCGCCGCCAGAGTTCACAGGCGGCAGAAAACAGAAAGTGAACGGAAAAGGAGGTCTGCTGTGGACAGTTAGACAGGAAAAAAGCCTTGATTTACAAGGCTTCGCAAGCCCCAAACCGGGGCGGGTGGTATCAAGTATCATCTTCCCCGGAAAACGGGCTTCTAACCGTCCACAAAACACACTATGACAAGCACGATTTATGTTCATCAACCGGAAAAGGCGTTCAGCTTCACCCGGCTCCCGAATTTCCTCTTTGAAGCACCTACATTCCAGCCCTTGTCCAACGAAGCAAAGCTACTGTACGCCTTTATCCTGCGGCGGGCGGAGTTATCCCGGAAAAACGGGTGGGCGGACGAGTACGGGCGCATTTACCTGTACTATCCCATCTGTGAGGTGGTGGACTTGCTTCACTGTGGGCGGCAGAAGGCCGTCAACACCCTGCGGGAGTTACAGTACGCAGAGTTGATCGAGATTAAGAAACAGGGCTGTGGAAAACCCAACTGTATTTACCCAAAATCTCATGAAGCGGTTTCAAACACCGACTTCAAGAAATCCGGTTTTGGAACGCCGGAGGGCTGAAAACCGTACCCAATAAGTACGATAATCAATCCTCTTGAAGTACGGAAATCGGACGGTATATAGAAATACAAAGATTAAAAATATTTTATTTATATCCATTCCAATCCGATCAGAGATAGTTTTGGCGGGATTTTTCCTGTGGAAAACCCGCCGGAAAGGAATGGAACGGGGAAAGGAATAGGAGGTTTTTTGCTTGAAGCTAAAGCTAGTTGGGGACACACCGGCATAGCCGGTGGTTTTATTGCACCTAGATACAATAAAAAAAAGTTATCCTACAAAGTAGGATGACTTTTTTTATTGTGTTTGAAATGAAATTAGAATCTGACGGCACGAGCCTTTTCCAGAATAGAAAAATGGTTTTAGTTTCTATTCTGGACATGTCATTGCTTGCAATGACACCCGGAGGAGTCGCGGGCACGCCTGCAGTAGCAGGCGTAGGAGGAATGTTTGCAAGGCAAACTTCCTAAGGCACGCATACGTGCCTTAATCCAGTCTCGCGCTTAAGTGAAAAGTATCGCTAATCCTTATAAATCAGGGGCTAGCGATTTTTTGTATTTCGATTTCCTCTTTTTTGAACTGTATAATTTAGATATTTGAGAAGGATTTTAATTTGATAATAATAATTTTGAGAAACTATATATTAATCTAATATCAGATAAATTACAATTTGTTATTTTCCTAAAAAAGGGGCTAAAAACCAGCCCCTGCGCAATTAATCTTTTTCTACAACAACTAATTCAATACCTTGTTCATCAAATGCGGACAAATCTTCTTCTAAAGCATCCCAATCAGTAATAAGTTTATTGAGTCTGTTAGCCGGGCATATACTCACAACTGATTCAAAACCGATTTTTTCAGTTGGATAAAGCCCAATTGTTTCTTTTGATGAATCAATAAGTGCATTCCAAAAACTAATTGCTTTTGATTTTTGAATTGATAATCCGAAATTGGATGAAATAAATGCCGATGTGATAAAACATTTGTCAAAACGTAAATGCTTTATCATGTCAATTGCAAACGCATCATAACAATTTCCCTTGTTATCCATTTCACCCCCAAGAAGAATAGTAGTAATATTATCCTTTATTCTTAGTTCTTCTGCAATGACAATAGAATTAGTTACAACTCGAATACGTAAATTGTCTGGAATATTTTGAGCCATAAGATAACCAACAGAAGCAGAAGTAATGAATACTACATCATTATTATTAATCATAGATACTGCTTTTTTTGCAATGGCTAAATAATTTGGGTAAATTTCTGTTACTTTGCAAGTAACCTTTGATGGCTTTCCAAGCGCAACTTGATGCGTGGGAATTGCACCTCCATGTGTTCTCTTTAAAAGTCCTTTTTCTTCCAAGATACGTAAATCTCTGCGAGCAGACTCAACTGAAATCCCAAATCTCGCTGTGATTTCTTCAACTGATATTCTGCCATTATGATTTATCATATCAAGAATAGTTTGATGTCGTTCTTCAATAAACATAATTCTACCACCTTTCATTATTTAAATTAAAGCCATTAGTGTCGACCCAAATGACCCCTTATTAACATATTAGACCGTTTATTACTGTTTGTCAAGTATTAACATTAACAATCGGTAACTTTCATTTCCATAATTCCGTAATAGAGATTTTCTTACTTTTATACAAAAGAAGGTCTACACAATTTAGGAAGTGTAGGAGATACATATTTATAAAAGGTGTACACGAATTATTAGGAATATTGGTTTGTTAATTTTTATCAATATGGTATTATGATTTTGTAACGAAGATTATTTATAATACATGGGGGTAATGACCTTGAAAAAATTATCTATAGATTATTTTATAAGATTGAGAAAACTGGTTTATCGCAATGCAAGACCGCTTGACTTTACCAAGTGGAAATATCTTTTTGAGAACGGGAGCTGTGAGGATTTCCTTTCGGTTCTGTCCAGCTATCAAAATGAGGATGGCGGTTTTGGATACAACATTGAGTGTAATAACTGGAACCCTAATTCTTCCCCCTATACGGTATGCATAGCATTAGATTATTTGGACACGACAGACGATTATGTTAGCAGTACAAAAGATACGATTATAATGGGTATAATCAAATACCTTGCTTCCGGTATATACTTGTTGGAAAACGGCTGGGTGGGAATGCAAGGAATCCCCAGCAACAATGATTTCGCACATTTGCCATGGTTTCATTTCGACCCAAAGAAAGCCACGGAAGCTGATATTGGAGTGACCAAGCGTCTTTCAGACTTTATACTCAAACATGCAGACGAAAGCAGTGATATCTACCACAAGGCAGTGGTTTTAAAAGACAAGTATAAGTTGAGTGGGCAAATTTTTCTTAATGGCGTCCCGGATTATGACCCTGTATCTTTGGAAATGAAATCGTTTGACCCTGCAACATGGCCCTTTTGGTTGCCGTTGCCTGTGTACTTTGTTGGTTCGCCAAATAGCAAACATTATCCAGAACTTAAACATGTCGTGGATATAAATCTGGATTCGATTATTAATACACTGCAAAATACAAATGAGATTCAATTAGCACCAGAGGAAGAATTAAACGCATTTGAACAAAACAACCCGCACCCAGATGGCAAACGATGGTGTGTCGCTGAGCAAGCAATCGGAAATTATTATTGGGGTACTCATAATATTACATCCAATTTGGATATATTGAGGAAGTTTAATAGATTGGATTTTCATCTACCTATTCACATAAAATGAGCATAATACGAAGCTTACGAATTAAACCTAATAAGCATACTTTCAAGATAAATATTGGAGTAAAATGTAATGTTTAAGGAGAGGATATTTATGAAAGTAATGAGTTTGAAAAAAGATAATATCCCAGCAGTTATGGATTTACTATCCAAAGGAAAGCCATATGTCGTTCCTCACCATGACTATGTTTATTGGATCATGGCGGAGTATTTCCCTTTAAGCAATTATGTTGTATTTAATGAGAATAAGATTATTGGATTTATATGCGCTCTCCCATCAATAGATAAGCAATGTTACTTTATATGGCAGATTGTGATAGATGCAGACTATCGAGGTAAAAAAGTAGCTACTATATTAGTTAAACGTATTATAGATGAGGCAAAACATAATGGATTTAATAAATTAGAGTTAACCATAAACTGCGACAATAATGCAAGTTACAAATTATTCGAGCAGACTGCTTATAAACATAAAGGTAGTCTTAAAAATATAGGTGAGTATACATATGAGAATTCTAATGAAATTGCATATTCCATTGAATTTTGTTCCTAATCCTATCGAATTATGTTACTCTAAATGTAGATATCACCAACAAAAAATCGAGGTAATACTATGGTAAAATATACAAGCGAAGAGTTGCATGAGGCTCTGCAAGTTGTATCTTCCACTATTAATCAATGTGAAAAAATGCATCCAAAATTTGCTGAGGGTACCTCTCAGCACTCACTCCTAAAGAATAGGATTAAATCGTTGTATGTCTCAAAATCATTAATAACAAATGATAATGTGATAAACCAATATACAAAAGAAGAATTAATGGAAGCGTTACGCCCCATAACATCAATTATCAGCAAATGCGAAAAAGCTCAGCTAAAATTTGAGGAGGGTACCTCACATCATACCCGCTTTCAAAATATCATAAAAGCAATGTATATTTCAAAATCATTAATAACAAATGAAATTAATAAAAGAAATTAATGTTTGTCTCATTATTATGATACGAAATTTTAAAACCGATAAATAATTTCGTATACTACATATTTTCTAAGTATGCTCAAAAGAACATCTAGAGGAAGCTATGCACTTTTTGGTTGCGAAAATGAACTTTTAAGATGGTAGATGTAACTTAATGAAATTATTATAATGATATTTAAGCAATGTCATTTATCTAATTTCCTATGGAGGTACATAATGAAAAAAATAATTTTAACATCGGCAGGGTTTGAAAACAAATTAATTGATCAAAAGTTTCTCGAAATGGTAAACAAACCATCAAATGAAATCAGGGCAATGAAACTATCTGAAAAAATACAATCCTTGAGAAAAGAAAACGGGTATTCACAAGAAAATTTAGCAGAAATCTGTAATGTTAGCAGACAGTGCATATCAAAATGGGAAGCAGATATCGCATTACCAAATGTAGATAAACTTTTGATCCTAAGTAGACTATTTCAGGTATCGTTAGATGTCTTGTTAAAAGATGATTTGCTAATTGATGGTGCAAAAGAGGTATTAACTTGTGGAAATAATGTTATTCTTAATGAAGAAGCTGGTTTGTATGAAGGCGTTCTAATTAAAGAAAGTATTGAAAATGATTTAGTACTTGATTATCTTAGCATTAATAAAGTAGAATTATGGAAAACACAAGGAAGTCCAAAATATTGGACAGTTCTATTTTTTACTTCAACAAACAGGGATTTACCAAATCTGATATCAAAAGTAATGATTTCTGATGAAACTAAAGGCGGAAATTGGTTTGTTGATTTTAAATCAGGAAATATCAAATATATTGTATTCCGAGATAAGATTTTAAAATACACGATCGGAAATAATATCGAAAAGCAATCTGTTTGTGAAGAATGCAAAAAGATGGGTATCTCATATGAAGAAATGCATTGGTCAGAATGAAAGCATTAGGATTTAACTTCCAACTCATATCGAACAAGAAAAAGCACGCTTCGCAAACTTTTCCTTGTCATGAATAAAAAAATGATCGCTAATCCTTTAAAAGAAGGGTTAGCGATTTATTTTGCGAAAGTACCTGCATAGCTATGTTTACAGGCATCAAAATTCTATCTGTGTTTATGACTTAATCGTCAAGTCATTAGAAACCTTTATCCATTTCTCTGGAAATTTTTGTTTAACATTTTCAATCAGTATGGTACTATGAATAATAGAATAAACTAAACGTATTTTCACTTATTTTAGAGAGGTAACTAGTATTATGTTGACTTTTGGGTCTATTTCATTATTTGTTGATGATATGGAGAAAATGGTGAAATTCTATCGGGATGCCATTGGTCTTAATATTGATTGGGATGGAGGTTGTTTCACTGGTGTAAAGTTAGAAAGTGGAATCTTTTTTAATCTCTGCAAAAGAACAGCTATGGAAAAAGATTGTAGTGAAAAATTAACTTATCCTGAAAGTATTAATGGGACGATGGAGGTTTGCTTTCATTTAGAAAATCCTTCAGATGTTGACAAGGAATTTGATCGTCTCATAACCGCTGGTGCAACGCCAGTAATCAATCCCAAAACCTTACCCTATGGATTAAGATCGTGCTTTTTGGCTGATCCAGAAGGTAATTTAATTGAAATTGTAGCATCTGATGAAAATTAAAAGTATATACGCATTAACATATAACTCCATTACTAATGTTACATAATGTTTCAATGAGATTACGAATAGGGGGATAGGGAATGAAAACTATATTAAAAGAAGAAAGATTTCATATAATATCAGAGGAAAATAAAGCATTTATTTTAGCATTTAACGATGAGATTACTAAACTCGGGTACGATTTTGGCGGTAACATAGGAAGTGGCTTTTGTTGGGGTCCCTATATGATTATTTATTCCAAAAGTGGCGTTAAAAACAAACAAGTTGCCGCTAGAATTTACATACGAGAATACAGCATCGTTCTTCGCCTTTTCCTAAATAAAATAGATAATCACCGTGAATATATTGAAAATTCAAAGGATTTTATTAAAAGTGCTTTTATCAATGATTATGGTACCTGCAATCATTGTCGTAATGAAAAAGAAGTACTTTGTAAATTCAGAAAATCATATACTCTAGATAATAGATTTATTGAAAAATGTAATGGGTTGACCTTTGAATTTTGGGAACCAAACCTAGACAAATTATCAGACTACATAAGTTTACTTAAAGAATTTTATCCTGTTAGACGAGCACTAACCTTATCTTAAGATAAGGTTCGGTTATTTTAATTACTGGCAGCTCTCATGCTGGAAAGACTGTATTTGCCCAAAAGTTATTAATAAAATACGAATTCCCATATTTATCGCAAGACCATCTAAAAATATAGAAAGGCTCTTAAACTTGCTTAGAGAAGGAAGATTAGATATGAAACAACCAGATATTATGTTCGAACAATTAAAGGCAAAGGATTATAATATTGCACATGAGATTCTGAGTCAGGATATTAATTCAGGAGAGGATCTTCTCCGAGAGCTCACCGATGAGCCAGAATCACTTACCGCAGCCTTTTTAGATGAAAAGCTAGTTGGATTAGCTCAAATTGAAGCTAAAGTACCGCAATCTTATTTAGTTGTATTTGTAGCCCCTAGTTTCCGTAGACAGGGTATTGGTTCCACAATTGTAAAGTATGCCGAAGATATGTTTCAAAAAGGTGGGACCCAATCAATCATGAGTGCGATTCATGCAGATAATGAATCCTCCCTTGCATTTGCGAGAAAGCACGGATATAACAGCTACTATTCTTCTACTTTTATGCAACGAACTGGTACGCCATTTCCTATAGAGACGCTTTCAATAAGGCCTTATACGGATGAAGATTACCTTGCTAGTCAGGCACTCTATGCAAAAGCATTTCATGAGATGCGTGTTCGTGTCGGTAGCTTTCCTAACTCAGTGGTTGCCAAGCCTAGCGAGAGTAACCGAAAATCATGGAAGGAGGATTCTGCAAACCGCTTTGTTTACATAGAAAATGGCGAAATTGCCGCTCATGGTCATCTACACGGTAATGAACTCGGAAGCATTTCCGTCCGTACAGACTTACAAAGTCAAGGGATTGGTAAAAAGTTTATCATGTATTTATGTAATGAACTATATCAGCGTGGGAATGAAACGGTTAATCTTTGGTGCGTCGTAGGAAATCACGCTAAGAATATTTATGACTCTCTTGGTTTTAAAGAAAAATACATAGCAGAATACCAGTACAAAACACTACAATCCATAGAATAGCTGTGGTAGAAATGAGGTGAAATGAAAAAAATAATTGCCCTAGTTTTAAATATGAGCTCTTACCAGTTGTTAAGACTACATCTGACACTGAAACCCTAAGTTTTCTTCTATCTAATAAAAAGATTAAGGCTCTTACAGTTCATGAAGATTATTATAATGAAAATTATATTGAAAAAGTAAATTATCCAATAGAAAAGGATGCTAATGAGAAACTTTCAATAGAAATTAATCGACGAAGGAATACTCCTACTCAGTTTGGAGTGTATTATATTTCCATTGGAAAGGGCGTATATGTATTTAAGTTAATGTTTGTAACCAATAATATCTCTGGTACTGCAGATTCATTAGCAAGTAAATACTTTGTTGAACATAGGGATATATCTGGATACAACACAGGTTGGAATTATACAGGTGGAAAATTACTATTGCTACACTTAAATCGACAAGAACATATACTGCGCAAAGTATTATGCCATTCGGATATTAATATTTTATGAAAAAGAGAATAACTATATTAATTATATTCTTTAGCTTCTTAGTTATAGGAGTATGTACCTTTAAGTATTTCCAATATGTAAATGACTCTTCTCCCATACCGATTAAAATTAGATATAATGCTTTGGTGATGTCCGGTGATGATGTAATTAACATTACATCAGTATCTATTAGTGGTAACTCATATAAATATAACAAACAAACTGAATCTATATGCTTCGAAGGTAAGATATATTCCAATACAATGGGCGTGGATGATTTGGAGATGGAAATTGTTCCACTAATAAAAAGTCCAAAAAGTAGCAGAAAGAATACATCTTTTGTAGGACATATAAATTTTTATGATCCTAATGTAGATTTCATAAATAGATTTCAAATTAATTTATATAAGACGCATTTGATTTACTGCGATAGTATCTATTTTAAAGAAATCGTAATTTTTATATCACATAATAATGTTACCTATGATGAAATTCTTATTGCACCAGCAGATACAAAAGATGAAGCATTAGATATATTAAAAAAATTTGGGTTACGCTAAATGTCATGAAAAGTTATATTGATCAAAAATAACAATTGCTCAAAATAAAGTAATTGTCATATCAGACTGTAGACAAAATGGCACTAGGATGCGAATCCCAGTGCCATTTTTTTCTGAGTTTTGAATAATTGTTAAGATAAATGAGTTTTGTTACCATATCAAACAAGCTATTTTTAATACGCCACTTTCTTTTACAATCGTCATATTATTAATTCCATATTCTTTCATTTCCTTACCACTAACACTATAATATTTCTCATATTCACTACTTACCAGTATACTTATATCATTTTCAATTACTTTCACATTAACTTGCTTCTCTTGAAACCCTTTCTCAAAGCACTCCGGATGAAATTTGATTAAGGAAGTAAACTCAGAAGCATATTCATTGATCGTTTTTCTATGATAAATTCCATCTTTGCACTCCATTAAAACTGCATCGTTTAAAAAAAACTCACGAAATGCTTCTTCTTTCCATTCTTCTCCCTTATCAAATGATATGGTGCTATAAAAATCTTTTATAAATGTATGTAACATATTTTTCCCCTCTACTTTCCTTATGAAACAATGTATTCACCTCAAACATTTTCCATGATTGTTCTTTTATTCTTTATAACTCTTTATTACTTTATAACTCTTTATTCTTTTACAGTTCTTTAACTCTTTATTACTTTATAACTCTTTATTCTTTTACAGTTCTTTATCTCTTTAGTTCTTATTCCTTTATCGTTCTTTTTTTTAATCATTCTTTATTTCTTTATCGTTCTTCTTTTCCTATTGGATTTTTGTAACCAATTTCGATAAATTTTTATTTGCTCATTAAAATAATTATCGTTATACCAACAACAACCTGCATTTCGCTGCATTACATCGGCATGAAGTCCCATTAACCATAATTGCCTTAGTGCAATAAACATCTCAATCGATTGCACTTCCTGGCAATCAAGTCTGCGTATTTCTTCATACCCCTCAACCATTGCCCTCCATTCTTCGCCTTCTAAATATTTTTTATCTCGATACGACTCGTTCCATGCATAGACACAAAGATCATAAGCTCGATATCCATATCCCATACAATCAAAATCAAACAGTACCGGTGTTGTTCCCTCACAAAATATATTTCCAATATGTAAATCCCCATGGCAGAATCCGTAATAAGGCTCTATCGGAGGAAGCTTATCTTCAATCCGCTTTCCAAGTATTTCACTCGATTTACAAAGAAACTCATAGTCTTCCTCACGATTCTTTAAATATGGCTGTATTCGTTCTAAAGGTTTTTGAATTAATTCTTTTAAATCAATTGGTTGCCTACTGCATATGTAATGTTGCTCATCTGCTCTTTGATGCATTTTAGCAATATTTCTGCCTAAATTTTTAATACAAGTAATCTTATCTTTGGATGGTTTATTTTTTGCTTCTGAAAACAACACACCATAACGAATTCCTTCTGGCGCATTAATTTCCCAAAGAAAAGAATCATCTTTTGCCTTTATAGGATGAACTACTGGTATACCTGCATATGATAAATCTTGAAGTATAGAAATTTCTTCTTCATAGTCCCTCTTATTATGCATTCCTGTTTGCGAAATTCTTAAATAATAGCACTCATTTTTAGTTTTAATACGGTAAATATCATTCATACCACTATCATAAAACTCACATTGGATGCATTCATTTATTTCATATCGCTTCAATAATTCGTTCTTTATTGCATCTGGAGATAACTGAGAATAGCGCACTTCAAATACAGAATCCATAGTTTAACCAATCCTTTCTTAATAATCGAATAACCTTAAACAATTACGATATTTATCGATATGTTTTAGTTTTGAAAAATCAAATCTATGTAATAAAATAATTTTGAGGAGTGATTTAACACTCCTCATTACATAAATAAAATTTGAGGGTTTCTTAGAAAAATTGATAATGTGGCTTTTCTTCTCCAAATAACCAATATCTTAAGTAATCATCCAATATAATGGCGAAGCCAGATAAAACACACCAAAGTAATGAAAATGGTAAGCAAACCTGTCCTAGAACTTGAAACGCTTGATTGGAATAATCCCAAACATTTAACTGAAATACTATGTTGATTAGGATTCCTGAGATTAATTCTACAATAGTTACGATAACTCCTCCAAATAAGGCTTGTAACCAAAAAGGAGATCTCGGAAGGTATTCATTCAGCATACCAATTAATACAAAACAAATCCCACCTACAATACCCATAGTCCAATGAGTATAACCACGTCTTGAAATAATTTCGATTAACAGATATAATGTTCCGCCAATTAAAAATAAAGTCAAATATTTATTAATCAAAGCTTTCATAACATTCCTCCTAATCATAGTTTCACCTAGATTAGGATTTCAATGCTGAGAATAACTTCAAAAGGCTATAGTATATGGAAAGTCTATTTTTTTATACAATGAATGAAAACAAATGGTACTAATATATAAAGGTAGTGATATATTAGTAGTTTATTTTCATTTTGAAACATATTCCATATTATAGTAAAAATATTCAATTCTTACAAGATAATTTTTCAATAGATAACTCTTTCTATCTTTACTAATTCACCTTTTTATCAATAAATTCCACCTCACAAATAGCACTTTGTCCCGCATTAAGCCATTCTGTTTGAATTTGCCTGCGCTCCAGTAAATAAAAATCTACAGCCTCCCATAAAGAAAAGGTTCCCGCAATACTCAAAAACTCCATAAAAAGTGGATTCTGATTTGTTATCTCTAGTAAAAAGTATAGTCCGAGCAGTAGAAATCCTAACACTGTAAGACAAACTATTTTCAATGTATTTATTTTTAAATCCAATCTCTTGTCTTGTAAAATCAGCGTATAATGTTCTTTTATATAAGAACTAATTTTCTTTTCCTCTTGTGCAATCAGATTTGAGTTTAAGAAACGGATAATAATCGGATAACGTACCGGAATATAGTATATTTTAGAATCTATATATTCATAGATGTCCCCAGAAAGATCCTTTTGACAACCATAAGAAAATGGCTCATAAAGGGTAGTATCTTCTTGTAGTATGACATTAACGACAGCTCTCCCATTTTCGACATATTCCTTATCTATATGCTCTCGCAGTGAATTTCTCTGTTTTTCGAATAGTCTTACCCTTTTAATTTGCTCTCTTCTTAAATTTTTCATACGAATTTCTAACGTTCAATCCTTCCTGTAAATGTGCCTATCTATAATGAATTTCATAAATTTATATTCATAAAATTATGAAAAAACTAGGTTATCCTACTCTGTCTCAAGTATAAAGATAACCTAGTCTTTTTATCGTTCTATCATAGTTATTAACTCATACTCTTTATCCTATTCCTTTTTACGATAGTAGAGTTGAATTAATTTTATTTATAAAATTGGAAGTAACGCTGTCATTTTTCCATAAAATAAACTGGAAAACATTTAATTTGAACTAACCAACGTAACATTAGCTGGTGGCGCAACAGTTTGTGTATCATGCGATGCAATGAATCCAAAGGTCATGCTTTGCCCTGGTTCTAGATTCATAGCCCATGCTGGTCCCTTCACTGTAATAGTACCAGAAGTCTGACTAACTAAGTCAGCAGCCCAGATCTGATCGATATATCCAGTATAAGTAAAGGAGACTACATAATTCTTAAGTGCTTTGCTAGAGGTGTTTGTTAATGTAATACTCGCCTGTGTATGTTTATCCCAAGTATTTGTTACTTCATATTTTAATGAAACTGGTCCTGTTCCTGGGATTGGAGTAGGCGTTACCGTTGGGGTTACAGATGGTGTTACGCTTGGTGTTGGTGTAACAGTAGGCGTCACGGTTGGTGTCGGAGTTGGTGTCACCGTTGGCGTTGGTGTTGGTGTTACTCCTGTTGCGGTACCTGTTATCGTACCATTTGATTTATTTAGGTTATATTTCGCCTTTTGCCCATCATAGAATTCCATCTCAAATGATATATTGCCATCATAAACGGATCCATCTTTAAAGAAATCGGACTTAATGGTTAATATATTATCGGTATAATTTGCCTGATAATTAGAACCATACTGTAGGTACATCCACCAGCTTTGGTTTGGTCCAACACGATTAGAACCTATATAAGCAGTGGAACGACGGAGTTTACTTCCGTTAAATTGAACTGGAATATTAATTCCATTTGATACAGTTCCGCTTGCATTCTGAAATACCGGTGCTTTAAATTTCACAAGATACTGATGCCAATCAGCTCCACTTGAAAACTTAAGCACTAATTCAGCTACAGTTCCATAATTGCTACCCATTGCATCATAAACTTTCTTAACATAAGAAGATTTTAAGGTCAATGTTGCACTGGATTGGTTATATGTATAATCGGTACCGTTAGTTAATCCAGTAACTCCAACAAAAGTGTTACCATTTAGTGTAAGTGGTATATTGATATCAGTAAAGGAACTACCATTTAAGTAAATAGTATCAAGACCAGTTGCATAAGAGGAACGTCCCGTCATAGAAGCTTCTAACATCTTTCCAACCACTGGTTTTCTCCAACTATACTGAGAATCATTACGATTGATACCAGATCCATTGTCCCAAAACATTAAACAGATTTTCTTCTGTCTAGCTACATGATTCATATACTCATAGTATTTTAGTTCTTCACCTGGTTGATTACATTCAAATGCAGAGTCATATCCCAGAAGACCAAACTCTCCGATTACAACACCGATTCCTTTTGCTGTAAAGGCATTATAGACAGTATCTAATGCCTTGTTGACTGCATCACGAGGAGTGTAATCACCATTTCCCCATAGGTCTTCATCAAAGCCTGTTTTTCCTAAGTTTGCACTAAATACCCATTCACTATAATAATGAACAGTTGCAATAACATTAGGATCATTTAATTTGGTAATGAAATCAGCCAATGGAGCACTCTTCTCATGGTTCGTATTCAAGGATGGTAAAACAATCATTCTCTTTGCATTCAATCCACCAGAAGCACGAATAATATTATAAGCTGCTTGGTTAATCATATCCAATTTATTCTGCGCCGTAATACTTCCGGAATCTGTAAAATTCGGCTCATTAATCGTTTCAAAACTTACTTGTAATGGATAATCTTTAAATGCCTTCGCAAGTTGATCCCATATCTGAGTAAATCTTACATATTGCACAGAACTCTTATTTCCATCCCATGAGGATAACCATATCCAAGAGTCATGGTGAATGTTTATCATTACGTATAGACCTTCTGCAACCGCATAATCTACTACTTCTTTATAACGTGCAATCCATGCACTATCGACAGTGCAAACACCATTACTCTCCGTATATCTACGATATAAAGTTAATGGTATACGAATACTATCGTATCCTTTTTGTTTGACTGCACGGATTAGCTCTTTTGTAACCTTAGGATTACCCCAAGCTGTCTCGCCCAAATCTGGTTTAGAGGTATCTGAGTCAAAACCATCAAAGGAATTTCCTAAGTTCCAACCTTGGCCCATCGCCTCAACATACTGTTGAGAGGTAAGACCGTCTGCTGTTACTGCTTGTGCTGGCATTCTCCCCCATTGCAACGATGCTATCATTGTTGCAACTGCCACTAAAACAGCACATCTTTGTTTCAGTTTTCTTTTCATTGCTATTCCTCCTTATAATTATTTGATAGGACTGCATGTCCTACGTGGAAATCGTATACCATTTATTTACATTTTTCAACCCATGAAATTTTACATGTTTTATATTATTTTATTTACATTTTTAGTTAATGATATTTTATTAACATTGTTGTCCGTTTACTTTTACATTTGTTATTAAATAGAACTATTTTTTCACAAATCACATAATAATTGTAATTTATATTAATTATTATCAAAATAGTTTTGTATTAATGCGAATTATACCATTTATGGTATTTAATAATGTAAAAAAGAGATAATTAGTATGCTTTTCAAAAGCATACTATTATCTCTTTTATTCTAATCCTTCTAATTTAATTTACTTTTTATCTATTTTACTTTCAAGCTCAATCATTAACTCAATAATATGAGTTTCTAACTCATCAATTTTCTTATCCTTTTCTGCTAAATTCATTTCTAATAATTGCTTCTCTTTATATAGGTTCTCTTTATTAAGCTTCTCATTATCGACTGTATCATCTATTATTGATTTTTCCTTCTCTTTGAACTCCTTGATTTCAGTAGTTAAAGTATTATTTATTTGTTGAAGTTCTTCATTTTTATCTATTAATTGCTGTATTACTTTTGTCTGCTCTTCTACTCTATCTTTTTGCTTTGCTATATTCATCGTTTGTTCAATAGAGATGTCACGTTGCCTCTCTAATGCAAGCTTTGCTGAGTTCATGATAGCATCTTTTTGATCTATTTTACTTAATAAAGTATTCTTCTCAGATTCACTCACTTTTATTTTTTCTTCTAACTGGCTAATAAGTTCTTGTGCTCTTTTTACCTCACTTGAAAGAACTTCTTTATCATTCGTAATTTGTTTCATTGCTTCTTGCAGCTGATTCATATCATTTGCTTTTGTTACATCTTCTTGATGAATCTTATATAATTTTTGTTCTAATTGATAAATATGTTCTTTCCGTTGTTCTAAAAGCTTATCTTTTTCATTGATAAGTACTTCGTAATCAATCACTTTTTGCTCAACTACTTTTAAGCTTTCCACCTCATTTTCAATCTTTTCTTCAAGTAATTTAATCTTATTGTCAGCTTGTTCTTGTAACGCTTGAGTTTCTCCTCTTAGATCTCTATTCTCAAACTCAGCTTGTTCTAGCTTCTTATTTAGATTATGAACTTCTTCCTTGGTTAACTCTATATAATCCTCTAACTCACTAAGCTTAGCTTTCAGGGATATCTCTTCTTCATTTAACTTTTTAATGATACACTGTAATTGCTCTTTTTCCTGGAATTCTCTTGCTATCTGATCTTCTAATAACTTTTTCTCTTTTCTTGCATTTTCTTTTATCTCATCTTGTTCCATTTGAGCAAGTTTCTTATATTCTTCAAGTTTATTCTCTGATAATTTTTTATATTCTTCTAATCTAGTTTCTGCTTCTACATATAGATTTTCTTTCTCTTGTTCTGCAAATTTCTTGAATTTTTCTAGTTCCAGTTCTGAGTTTGTTTTAATTGCTTCTTTTTCAACTTTTGCATCTTCTTTTATTAAAAGAATCTCTTGATTAAATTTTTCTTGTAACTCTTCATTTTCTTTGATGAATGTTTTTTTCAGGTTTTCGACCTCAAGACTTGCTTCAGCTTTCAGTCTTTTCATTTCCTCCTGTACCCTATGATTCTCTTCTGTAGAGTGTTTTAGTTTAAAAGAGACTTCGGAGACTTCCGCTTCAGATAATTCTATAAGTTCTTCTAATTCTCGAATCTTTGACTCCAAATTAGCTTCTGTTTCTCTTGAATTCTCAACTTCTTCCTTTAACTGTTCTCTTTCTTTAGCTGCAACGATTAACTTCTCCTCAAGGAGGTTTCTCTCTTTTACCGTCTTCTCTTTTAACTCTTCTTGTTCAAGAGCTACAAGTTTCTTATATTCTTCTAATTCGTTTTCCTTAGAAGTTTTTATATCTTCTTTCTCTTTTTCAACTACTGTCTTTATATTTTCTATCTCAAGTTGTGCAAGCTTCTTGTGTTCTTCTAACTCACGTTCCGCTTTCACCTTCATATCTTCTTTTTCCCTTGTTACAAGCTTCTTATATTCCTCTAAGTCTTGATTTGCTTGCGATCTAATAGCTTCCTTCTCTTGTTCCGCAAGCTCCAAGTATTCTTCTAAATCTTGCTCTGCTTGCGCTCTAATGTTGCTTCTCTCTTGCTCAAACTTTTCCTGTAACTTTAAATTTTCTGCTTGAAATTGTTTTTTCAGAATATCTATCTCGTTGCTTGCTTGTTTTTTCAGAGTATCTATCTCGTTGCTTGCTTGTTTTTTAACCGTTTCTACTTCATTCAGTAGCCTAGTATTTTCTTCCTCTCCCTGCTTTAGCTTCTCAGATATTTGAGCAACTTCATTTCCTGATAACTCCAATAGTTCTTCAAGCTCGCTAACCTTAGATGTTAGGTTTTCAGCTTCTTTACTTAAGTTTTCTAGCTGTTTTATTAGTTGCTCTTTCTCGAGTCTGGAAGAGGTTAGTAAACCTTCAAGCTCCAGTTTTTCAGCATCTAACTTCTCTTTTTCTTTGGTTAAACCATCCAGTTTTTGAGACAGGATATTAATTTCTTCTAATGACTTTTTATGATCCGAGTTTGATTTTTCGACTAGAGTTGAAAGCTCCTCAATTTCATTTACCTTTATCAGATTTTCCGAAGAGGTTTCCTTAAGCTCTTGCTTCGTATGTTCAAGCTGAATCTTTATTTCTTCTAAAGAATTCGTTAACCCTTGGTTTTTCTTCTCCTCATCTTCTAGCTTAAGTATGAAAGATTTATGTTCTTCCGTTAGAATTACTTTTTCCTTCTCTAAATCTTTGACTAAATTCTTACTTTGCAGTAATTCACTCTTTATGTTCTCATGAGTATCTAGACATTGATTTAATTCAATTTGTAGCTTTTCTATGTTCTCTACTAATTTGCTATGTTCTAACTCTTTTTCTTCAAGCTGTTCCTTTTGCTGTAAGAGTTCATTCTTCCCAAGCTCATATTTCGCCTTTAGATCCTCTAATTGAATATTCAGACTATCTTGGCTTTTCTTAGCTTCCTCCGACTTAAGTTTTAATTCTTCATTAAGGGCTTTGGCCTTAGTTAGTTCTTCCTTTTGCTTCTTTTCTTCTTCCTCTAAACCATGGATGAGATCAACCTTATTTTTAATGATGGAAGTTTTTTCCTCAAGCTCCATCTCTAGACTCTTCACGTTCTCCGAAAGTTTAGAAATTTCATCCTCTTTTTCCGTGAATATAGTCTCTGATTCTTCTAATAGCTTTGCCAGCTCTTTTAGCTGGTTTTCATTCGCTTCTATTTTTGCTTTCCCAGACAAACGTTCTTCTTCGCTTATTTTTAATTTATTTTCCAACTCATTCAATGCTTTTTGCTTTTCTTTCACTGTGCTTGAGAGGCTTTCCTTATCAAGACGAAGCGCTTTTAGTTTTGAGTCATAATCGTTAACTTCACTGTTCAATCTTGAAATCTGGTCTTCTCTTTCTTTCACATAAGCTTCCACCTCAGCAGTAATTTCATTGTACTTTGCAATCTCACTTTTGAAAAAAGTAACGCTTTGCTGAAGCTGTCTCATTTCCTGCTCTCGTTTTTCTATAAGTACCCTGCTTTCTTTATAACTATTACTTAAATCCTCTATTGTTAACAGACTATTCTTATATTCTTGTTCTATCTCTAATAAACGTTGTTTTTCCTGCTTGGATAATAGCATTTGCGTGCTCCCTTCTATCTTCCTTCTACTTTTGTACATATACTTTGGTAAATGTAATTACCTCTATAAGATAAATTCTATCAATATTCCTTTGTTAAATGGATTACTTGGGCTTTATTATACTTGTTTTTGTTATAAAAATCCATGCTTTCTGAAGGTTTCCTTTTTTTCTCAAATTAAAATTGGTGATATCACATTTTACAAAATTAAAGCTTTTTATGCCCTCTGTAAGATATTCTCCAAAACAACAATTAGAAATATTTGATTACCTAATATTGACATTAAGAAAAGCAAAAAGTATACTATGGATACTGAAATATTTTTTTAGTATACATAGAGGTAGAGCAATGAAAAAGATAAATTCTATCAATTATGGCCATAAGATAATTAGCAGTGCGTCAATTTGTTTGATTGTTGTACCAGTGATCTGTTATTTTCTTTGGTCGTTAACGAAGCAAGAACAGTTTCAACTATTTGCAATAGCATCGCTGGTATTAGGTTTTCTAATTCTTTTATTCCTTTTTGTTTTACTAAAGATTGAGCTTTATCAAGATAAAAAAATAGCGGAATATTTTAAAGCAAATGAAAAAACCAGAGTAGCATTAAAGAACGGTTTCTACGAATGTCAGACCTGCGGTAATACTCGGATACAACAGGAACAGAAAAGTTGTATTATCTGTGGGACAAAGTTTAAAGATTGGAGTGATGATGATGGTAGCAAATAGTAGCAGTAAATTTATATGGATACATCAACGATAGATTAAGCATTAATATGCTACGTGACAATCTCTTCTATCTCTTTATTGACTGATGCTACTATATTGCTGCCATAGGAAATTCCAACTAAAATTCGCACTTAATGGATCTGGTAAATAGACCATTTAAAGTTTCTGGAGCATCCTTCTCGCGGTATAATATCTCATAAACTGCCATACAAATTGGTAAGTCCACGCCGTAGTTTTTTCCAAGGCTTACAATCGCCTTAACGGTATAATAACCTTCCGCTAATTTATCAAACTTTTCTTTTTTTACAAAGGCCTCGCCAAAACGGCGATTATGGCTATACTGAGAAAATACCGTAGCTTCATAGTCTCCTAAATGGCACAATCCATAGGCTGATAACTCATTTCCACCCATCGCTTTTATTAATCTTGCAATTTCTCTCGTTCCTCTTGACATTAAGGCACCCTTTAACGAAGATAGTCCTAAACCATCTAACATACCAGCAGCGATACCTATTACATTCTTAGCTGCCGCACCGATTTCATTTCCAATCAGATCCTGTCCGTAATAAAAACGAATCAAATCACTTGAAAATGATTCCACCAGTAACTTTTTCACTTGCTCATTCTTACTATCAATTACCATGCAATTTGGCACCCCACGATAGAACTCTTGTACATGACCAGGCCCAAGCCATACCGCTACCTCATTGGAGAAATCCAAATTGTCGTTCACAATTTGGGTTAATCTTCTTCCAGATGAGATTTCGATTCCTTTCATACATAGGACAATAACTTTATTCTGTATATGGAGTGGCTTTAATTCGTCCATTAGGCTTTGAAGTCCCTGCGAATTTATTGAAATAACAATAATCTCAGATTGTATAACTACATCAAGCTCATTTGTTAACTCTACGGATAGAGGTAATTCCAGTAAATCATTCTTTCTCTCATGCATAAATCTTTGCATATGTTCCGAGTCTTTCCGACCATATAACGTGACTTCTTGTCCAATCTTATCTAAATACCATGTTATTAAGGAGCCCCAGCGTCCGCAACCAATCACTGTAATTTTCATACTAATCTCCATTCTCTCGAAATTATGTGAATTTGTACTAAGACACAAATTCGCATTTCTATAGCCTCCAGATTTAACTCTCTAAAGTCGTTTTAAAAAGAAGTACTCTGAAAAACCATCCTTCTGATTTTCATAGAAACCAACTTGCTCATAACCTAAAGCAAGATAAAAATCTTTTCCTTGCCAATCAAACGTATCTAACCTTATCATATTGGCACCTAGAGAAATCGCTCTTCTTTCTAATTCGCTCATTAACTGTCTACCGATTCCTTGTTGACGATATTTCTCCTCAACAAATACAGTGGAAACATACAATATCTTAAATGCCGTCATACACGCATCAATTCCACCAACTATGGTATCCCCTATTCTTGCTCCAATATGTATCCTTCCATCTAATTTGTATGAGATATACTTCTCATCAAAATCATTTAACCTAGTTTCAAGAGCTTCCACTTGATCTTCATTTAATTCAATTATTGTAATATCATTCATTAAAATCACCACCCTTATTGAGCTTATATTTTACCATGTTTTTATTATGAGAACAATCAAACATTTTCTATAAAACAAATAATAAAGGTAGAAATAATGCCGTACTATCTGACACAATAGCTTAATAAATGCCCGCTAACACGATATAGTAAAATCAAACTTCCTATCGTAAATAACTTTCATTAGTATTTACGATGAGGATAATTTACATATCATCTTTAGCAGGCATTTTTTATGTGCATTCAGTAGATTTTTCTTAAAGGCAATCCGTCTTAACATACTCATTTACAGGATTTGATGAGATACTTCTTAAAAAGTAAATAATTATTAATTTGGCTCTGTCACAACTTATAGTTGATATTTATTCTTGTTTGAGCAGAGCATTTATGCTCTGCTCAATTAATATATCTTTAACCCATTTTGATGAAATAAAAGTAATAGACTAATAGAGGATTATGAGTATTCATTTATGGCTGTTTCATGGCTTTAATAACAATTATATAAATCATACCCTTCTCATAAACACTACAATTATCAAAATATAATTTAAGAACTAAGCAAATAACTTACTTTCCACAAAATCTATAATCTTTTTCACACTACCATCTTTTAGAGGGTTACTAAGCCCTGCATAAGATAACGTCTCAAAATACCCCTTACTACCACCGATTTTGCAGAGTTTATAATAATCCTCCCATGCTTTTTTGCTATCCTCGCACATCTTTGCATAGAATTCAAACGCTCCCATCTGTGCCAGTGCATAATCAATATAATAAAATGGATATAGGAAGATATGCTGTTTCTGCATCCAGAAACCTCCCTGCTCTAAGAATTCATTTCCATCGTAATCTCTCCATGGCATATACGTTAACTCTAGTTCACGCCATACTTTTCTACGATCCTTGGCAGTTAGATTTTCCGAAAAGACACGATGCTGGAATTCATCAACACATACCATATACGGTATTACTAAAAGAGCTGAGGCAAGATGAGCATATCGATACTTATCCGCTTTTTCACCAAAGAAACTCTCCATCCAAGGATAAGTAAAATGCTCCATCGACATCGAGTGAATCTCATTAATCTCACTTGTTGAAAATACCATTACAGTCAGCGGTTGAATCCTACCAGCTGTAAATGATTCAAAAGCATGACCAGCTTCATGTGTTAATACATCCACATCTGCACTCGTTCCATTAAAGTTAGAAAAGATAAATGGTGCCTTGTGTGCAGCAAGGTACGTACAATATCCACCAGGTCGTTTTCCTTGCTTTGTCTCAAGATCAAATAACCCGTGTTCCTTCATAAAATCAAAAAACTCACCTGTTTCCTTGGAGAGCTCTCGATACATTATTTGTGCTTTATTTATTAATTCATCTTTATCTCCAATTGGTTCCGGATTTCCTTCTGGATAAGAAAGAGACTCATCATAATAATGCAAATTGTCAATTCCTAAACGTTCTTTCTGTTCCTCATAAAGTCTTTGACAAACCGGTACAATTACTTCCTTAACTTGCTTTCTAAAGTTTTCCACATCCTCAGATTTATAGTCAAAACGACCCCTCTTTAAATAAGCCATATCAATATAATTGGAAAATCCTAATTTCGTAGAGATACCTTTTCTGAGTGTAACTAATTCATCATATAACTTATCTAAGTCAGGAGCTGCCTCTTTATATAAATCAGCCCATGCTAAAAATGCTTCTTTTCTCTCCTTGCGATCTGTACTCTGCATGTGCTTTAATAGCCCATAAAAGTTACAGCTTTTTCCTCGAAAAGTTGTACTGCATGCTGCCGCAGTCTTTGAATAATTTTGTGTTAACATAGCTTCCATTGCTATATCATCAACAATAGCTTTATTTGCAAGCATCTGACTTACTTCCATTTTCTTAATTAGAAGTGGGCCAAATTCCTTTTCGAAATCATCTTTATATTTAGAAGCAAGAATTACTGCATTTTCTTCTTGGCTTAATAAGGTGAATTCGCCAAGCTCTTTGTGAAACGCTTTCATTTCTTCTTCATAAAATATATCCGTTGTATTCACCGTATTACGAATGCTCGCTATCGTCTGCATCGTACGCATATTCTCGCTATCTTTTTCTTCTTGTAGAAACAAATTACGCATCTCTTCATAACTGGATGCTTTTTTTAATTCTTGAATATAATTTCTTATACGTTCCTTTTCTTCATTAAAATCAGGTCTTTGGTATTCTAATTCCATGAAATTTTTCATTCTTTCCTCCTTTAGTAGCATTAATGGCTAATAATAAATAGTCTAAATAACTTTAAAAATAGCAACAAGAAAAAGCGCGCAATACGAGCTTTTCCTTGTTAGAAACTAGTAAATCTAGAAAGCCCATCACATGGTATTTCTTCTAAATTTACAGCAATAATTGTTACAGTAATGATTGTGCGTAGATTAACATAACTCAGAATCAATGTCAAGGTACGCTAACTGCTTCGCGAACTATTCCTTTTTATGAACATACGATCCTCAGAGTACTAGACCTTAAAGAGCAATTTTGGGGCTTTTTAAGGTTTAGTACTCTGAGGATCGTATGTTCTCCTATTCTATCTTAAATAATTGAATCGCTTGAATTAAAGAAAGTGCCTCTTTCTCAAGTTCTTCTGCTTCCCGCTTTAAAACCTCAACTGCATGTAACTGATTGTCAGCAGTTGTTACGAGTTCTACCGAAGCTGCAGCTGTTTCTTCTGATGTCGCAGAGATAGTTTCCAGTGCTTCTAAGGTTACATTCTTCTTATCTGTCACAACAACAATTCGTTCACTAATCGATACTATGCTTGCAACAAGTTTTTCTACTTGATTTCCGATTAATTGAAATGCAGCTACCGTATCTCCCATTGCATGTGCTTGATTTTCCAGCATTTTTTCTGCTTGATACGCACTTTCCATTGTAGAATCAGAGAGACTTTGAATGTAGCTAACAATCTTACTTATCTCAGCAGCAGATGCCTTCGATTGTTCTGCCAGTTTTCTTATCTCATCTGCTACCACAGAAAAACCTCTTCCTGCTGCTCCTGCTCTGGCTGCTTCAATGGAAGCATTGAGCGATAAGAGATTTGTTTGTGTCGCAATATTATCAATGGAACTTACTATATTAGATATTGTTTTTGATTCTATGCCAAGTCTTTGTACCTGAGCGATAACTCCTTTTGTGATATCAGCAGTATTTCTTGCATTTTCTCCTAACTCTTTTACCATCTCTGTATGATCAGTCAGGATAAGCTTCGTATCATCGGATACTTTTACCATCTCATTCATACTTTGATACACGCTTATAATCTGTTCTGCCAAATCATTCATATGCAAATAACACTGCTCAATCTCCCTTGCCTGATCTCCTGTCCCAACTTCAATATCCGAGATTGATGAATGAATCCCCTTTGAAGTTTCAAACAAAACCTGAGATGTTTTCGTTACTTCCTTTGAAGAGAAAGACACAACTTCACCAATTTTTACAGTTTTATGGATAAGCCCTCTCATGTTCTCATTCATTTTATTGATTGCCAAGCCCAGATATGAAAATTCATCTTTTCTTTTTAAATCAAGCTGATTCGTTAACTCCCCTTCTGCTGTCGCAGCTAGAACAAAACTCACTTTTTTTATAACTCCAGCAATACTTCGTGCAAATAAAATTCCGCATAAACATGCTATCGTGCTGGCACATATCACTATGATTACTGTTACCGCTTTTACCGAATCCACTTGTTTTAGTACCGCTTCTTTGGGAACTAAGGCACAGGTATAGGCTCCGCTTGTTTCCAATCTGGAATATAGAACTAAGTAATCTTTTCCTTGATAATCCACATAAGAATACCCATGTTCTTCTAAATCTCTCTCCGGAGAGAATATATTGTTTTCTATTAGAGGTATGTAATTCTCACCTTTTGAAACAATGATTTCCTTTCCATCATCAGTAATAAATGCAACCATGCTACCATTAGGGAATTCGCTCTCTGTGAGAGTATTCTTTATAAACTCATTCGAAATATCAAGTATCATAATTCCAACTTTCTTACCGGAGGAACTTAAGATATATCGAATACATGAAATTCCATATTCCTTCTGCTTGTTCACAGCTTTATCAAGTATCTTATGAGAGCCAATCCATGCTATCGTTTTACCAGAGTCTAAGAATTCTTTAATTTCTCCCTCACTACTAACCGCTTGGTAAATTTCATCGCTATAGATTTCCGATCCGATGATGGACTTATGACTACTTCCAAAAAAGTATAGATTGCTTACGTCTTCATCAATGCTGACTACATTCCCAAAGGTTGAGGATAATTTCTTTACCAGTTCCAACTCTTGTACAACATCTTTTTGGCTACTACCATAATAATCACGCACAGAATTGTTCATGATGTATTCCAAAGATTTTGTTTCTTGTTTTTTGAGTCCGTAAGAATAATACTTACTCATCATATCAAGCGTATTCAGAGTGGCCTGCTCATAGTTTTTTACAATAGCATTGGAAGCCACCAGATAAGAAACTACTCCTAAAACAATCAAGAATATGACCGGAATAAAATAAATGATGACCATCTTAAAACCAATACTGATAAAACCTTTCTTCCTATTTACCGGTTTATCTTCTTTCCTTATCCTTGGCTCAGAATCCATATTAATACTCAATTCGTTCCTTCTAATCGGCTCATTTATCCTATTCGTCTCATTACTTCTATGTAACTCATTACTCCTATGTAGCTCATTTTCTGTTTTTGATTCATTTAGTCTTCTTGATTCCTTCTTCCGTAAACCGACCTGAATGTTAGATACCTTCTTCTCCCTTTTTGGTTCCTTCTCCTTCATATTCATCTCCACCTAATGAACGCTCCTTAATAGCACAATACTAACGCCATAGATAACTATCCTACTTCCAGATACGATAATTTCCACTCAACGCTAGCAGTGCAAACAAAAATAAGCAATTGTCATAGTATCTTCTGTCTCCATCTCTTAAAGCAGTATGATAAAACTTCTCAACACACTCTTTTGCATAAGGACCATCTGCTGCTAAGGATGCCTGGGCATTGGTGGCGATTATTGCAACTGGATGTAGAGCTTCTCCTTTTATAATTGTTCCATCTACTCCATAGATGCCACTTGCATGATGTTTCACCGTTTCACAAAAAAACTTCTGAAGGTTATTCGCACAGGTCACCTGCCACTCATCCGCAGCAAACCATAGATAATCAAGACCAATGTTTGCGATTGTTCGATAGGCATCGCTATAATACCAATCATGGCGTCCAAATCTTTTTTTATCTCCACTATGCACAGAACCATCATATTCCGCATATTCTGCACAAAGTCCTGTTTTTTCATGGCATGCAAGTTTAAGGTAAGAACGGCTTGCATCCGCTGCTTTTTTAAAAAATTCTCGGTCTTCTTCATAAGCCCAAAGCGCAAATAGCTCATAAAAATGTGGTAAATGATACGATGGATCTGTAAACTTGCAATTTGGTATAAATTTGATTAGATAGTTTGAAGGCTCCCACATAGGCTCTCCAATTCCATCCAATTCTCCTTTGTGAATGCATTCATGAAGAAGTTCTCTCGCTTCTTTGCTATAATCAAAAATACCATTCCCATCCCCCCATCGATTGGATGCAAAAAATAACGCCAGTGCAAAATACTCCTCACCATCTGGTGCTGGACCATAGGAATTTTTGGTGCCATCTGTTTTACAAGACCAAGCGAAATAGCCTTTATTTACCCCTGTATCCATATACATATAGGTCTTAGCCCAATTCCATAATCGATCAAACTCTTCCTTTTTATCTAGCTGCACACACATCATCATTCCATAAGACATTCCCTCGGTTCGAACATCATGATTACCGGTATCTACGATATATCCGAGATCTTCGCCTACAGGATAATAGATGCGTTCTTCTGGTAAACCATAGAACAGGAGTTGAAAGCTATCCAAGATTTTCTTATTCACATCCTCTTCTAGATAGCCTAGCTCGGTAAATACATTTCGATAACACCCACTCTTAAATGCTCCATCCATCCTAACTCCTCCATTACAACAAAGGTTAGCAATACAAACTTTTTTATTCTTTCACTCCACCAATGGTTAATCCTGTTACAAAATATCTCTGTAAAAATGGATATAAACATACAATTGGAAGCGAAGTGATAATGGTTGCTGCTGCTCGTATCGAGGCTGGTGTTACTTGATTTCCGGCATTTTTCATAGTTTCTGCATTCGAACTATTGTTTGTGACGGCAGACAGCAGCTTCATTAATTCATATTGAAGTGTAGTATATTCACTTCTCATTCGGTTATAAAGCATCGTATCAAACCAAGAGTTCCATTGATAGACTGCTATAAATAGGGCAATTGTTGCAAAAACCGGCTTACATAAAGGCACGATAATTCTTAGAAAGATGGTAAAGTGCCCTGCTCCATCAATCTCTGCAGATTCTTGTAGACTATCCGGTAAGGAAGCCATATAGGTACGTATTACTAGCATATTAAAAGCGCTAACCATCCCCGGGATAATATAAACCCAGAAGCTGTTCGTTAGTCCGAGGCCCTTATAGAGCATAAAGGTCGGAATTAGCCCTCCATTTACATACATCGTTAACACATATAATAGTGAAATTTGCTTACGGAATATAAAATTTTTTCGACTTAAGACATATGCTAACAGTGCTGTTACAAATAATTGCGATACTGTAGCAATAACAGTCCTTAAAATAGAAATCTCTGTTGCAGTTAAGAGATTTTGCTTATGTATTATGGTTTGGTAATTTTTCCAAGTAAATACCCTTGGCCATAGATAGATGCCACCTCTTAATGCATCGGTTCCATCATTAAAAGAGATCGCTAATGTATTTAGAATAGGATATAAAGTAATAATTACAAAAATTGTTAATATTACTGTATTAACAATAGTAAAAACTTTATCACCCACACTGCTTTTCCTTTTTCTTGTCCTCACAAATTTTTTGTTCATCTTTACCTCATTTCTACGCTACTAATTGTCTTCTAACAAGCTAATGCGTATCATTCCTTTGATTCCTTGCTAGAATAAACGTTCTTCACCCGCCATTTTTGCTGCCTTATTCGCTAAAAAGATGATAATAATACTTACCACGCTCTTGAATATACCGGCTGCCGTACCAATAGAATAATCTCCCATACTGATACCGTACTTTAAAACATAGATATCAATTGTTTGTGATACGCTCTGAACAAGGCCATTTCCTAATAAGTATTGAACTTCAAATCCTGCATTTAGGACATTTCCAACATTGATTAACAATAAGATAAAAATCGTAGGTTTAATCCCCGGTAAAGTGATATGAAAAATCTTTTGCAATCTGCCTGCACCATCGATTGATGCTGCTTCGTAAAGGTCTGGATTAATGGAAGTAATGGATGCTAAATAAATAATCGATCCCCATCCTGTTTCCTTCCATACATTCGAAAATCCGACAATAAGCCAAAAGAATTTTGGATAAGCCAGCCAATTAATTGGCTTCTCAATAATATGTAATGCGACTAAAGCTTGATTAATAATACCTGTCTCTAAAGACAGCACATCTAATACAATTCCGGTTACAATAATCCAAGATAAAAAATGAGGTAGATAAGAAACTGTCTGTACAAACTTCTTTCCTCTTCGATTTCGAACCTCATTTAGTAAGATTGCAAGACCAATAGAAAAAATAAAACTTAATACTAGGTTGATAATTCCCATACATAGCGTATTACGAATTACTCGTATAAACACATCATTTGAAAAAAGTGTTTTAAATTTTGCTAATCCTACAAACTGAGAGTGCAGTAATCCTCCCTTTGGCTTATAGTTCTGAAAAGCCATGATCCAACCACCAAGAGGCGCATAGTAAAAGATTAGCGCATAAATTACGAATGGAATTGATAAAAAAATTAATTCCTTCTGCTTTTTCATCTCTCTCCTGGTTATTTTAGGGCCTTTATCTTTGATGATTTTTTGTTTTCTCTGTTTCGCCACTTCCATTTTGTTCACTCCCATTATGATGCAATATCAATAATCACTCTCTGTTTGCCTAAGTTATCTGCTAAGTACTACGGGTGCTAAGAAAACTTTGATAAGAAAGAGGACGGTTGCCCCCAAACTTCTGCATAAAAACCGCCCTCTTTCCACTAATTCAAGGTAAGTCGGCAAGCTGCCGCTACACCCATCATGAATTATTTGCCTTCCGCAACAGCTATTCTTCTATCAACTTCTGCTTTTAACGCTTTTAAGTAAGCGTCAACATTTACTCTATCGTTGTATACATTCATGTAATCCTGCCATGCAGCTTCAAAGTCTTTTGCCATAACTGCTTTAGGTAAATATTCATGTTTTACTTCATCCATATTTACCTTTGCCATTCCATGCTCTGTATCCGAAGTAAATGTATTAGAATAAGACCACATTGGGAACCAAGGTGAATTTTCCTGTGAAGGATTCAACATTTGAACATAAGTTTCCGCACCATATGCCTTTAAGCATTCCTGAACCTCGGTACTAAGAGCCTCAAAGAATTCTCCTGGCTGGCTGCCTGGTTCCCAAGCATTAATACCATCCAGATTCATGCCTTCGTATTGTGGGAAATAGGAATACTTACATAAATTAGCCACCTGATAATCCTGACTTACGAAGTTTTTACGTTGCTCTTCTGTACGGTAGAAAACTCCACCATCACCAACCATATAATCTTGACCTTCAATGCCCCAGAAGCGAAGTGTTAATGCTTCTTGTGATAATAAATCATTCAGGAATTTCATTGCGCCTTCGACATCATTACAGCTCACTGTTATTCCTAAACCATTTGATACGTCAAGAGCACTTGCAGAATGGTAGCGTTCTTTCGTGCCTTCATTCATAACAATTCCAAGTGGGACATAGGTACAATCATCTAATTCCTGTGTCTTGATTGCATCTTCTGCCTGTTGGAAATTCCAATGCTGATCAACCATTCCTAACACACGTCCGGAAGATACTTTTGCTATGTACTGATCGTATGACATGGTAAAGGTTTCTGGGTCAATAATACCCTTCTGAAACTCTTCATTTAATTTAGCAAAGTATTTCTTTGCAGTTTCTGTAGTATTATAGTCAGAAACTTCTAAAGTATTTGGATCTACAATAACACATCCATCATTTGGATAACCATCTAAGAAAAATGGTGGGTTTTCGAGACAGAAATATCTCCAGTCATCACTTAAGATTTCATATCCAATATTCGGTGTTCCATCTGGCATCGTAGGGTTTGCTGCAAGATATCTTTCTATTAAATCAAAGTATTGATCAAGAGTTGTAATCTTAGGATAGTTATCCCATTTTAATACTCTCGTCTGAATCCAAAATGCTTCGTCATTATGTACACATTCGGTATCTTTTTCATTGATAATACCAAATTGAGGAATAATATATACATGCCCGTCCTCAGCTCTAACCTTGTTCCACTCTTCTTCCGATAAGTAGTTCTTAACATTAGGATAGTTATCCCAATACTGATCAATCGGAATATAAGCTCCTGCCTCTAATAACTGAGCATGGCCTGTGGAACCGCAGATAAAATCTGGGTATTCACCACCAGCAATTAAAGTACCAACTGCTTCTTCTGCTGTCTGACCTGTTAACCATGTTTCTTTACACTTTGCTCCGGTTAACTCAGCTAATTTTTCCATTGACACATTATCATCGTTGATTTCTGTTCCAGGTACTGCAAAGAATGCTGTGAATTCTTTAATTTCTTTCTTTTTTCCATCGTCGGATGGTTTGTCTTCTGGTTTATTCGTTACTCCCACCTTCGTATTATCTACATCCTTGGTATCATCTTTTTTACTGCATCCTGGTAATAGAGCAATTATCAGTAATAGTACGAGTAACAGTGACAAGAATCTTTTTTTCATTGCTTTTCCTCCCTACTCTTATTGTTTCATCACCACTTAGTGACTAAATATAGAATACTATTATTGTGCATTTATAACAACCTTACAAACTATAGATAATACACATATAAACTATATGTATATCTATGGTTTTATTTTTTTATCACTAATATACATATTGCACAAAATCAATGAGTAATTCCCCAATTACCTACATTGATTTCGAAATCTTGTTGGAGTACAGCCCTTTATTGAAACAAACCGATTAATAAAGTAATCAAGGTTATGATAACCAACCAATTCCGCTACTGCATACACCTTTTCGTCAGAACGTAATAATATCTCTGCAGCCCGGTCGATACGATAATTATTTAAGTAATCCTTAAATGGTAAACCATACTGTTTCTTAAATACCTGTCCTAAATAAGCACTGTTAATGAAATACTTCTCACTTAAAGACTTTAAACTAATATTCTCAGCATAATTTTCTTCAATTTCTCTCTCAATGCTTGCTAGAATTCCTTTGGAAACATTTCTACGAAGCTGTTGTAAATAATCTGAGAAATCAATTGCAAATAATTTAAAATGCTTTCGGCTACCTCGCATAGCATCTCTGTGGAAAGCATTTCTGCTGATATATTGAAGTATTTCTTCTTGATTAAGATTATCATCCTGTTTCGTGGCTAAATAGATAAGTTGATATAATATATAGCTGATATTTAGATTAATCAAGCTATAGTCCATATTGGACTGATTGATATCATCATAAATGCGATCCACCATGGAGGATATCTCCTCTTTATTGTTTTCTTCTACTGCCTGAATAAAGGTATCTAATTTTCTTCTTTCCAGAAAGGATGTACCGCTTGTTTGCATACTTTCTTCATAAAAGGCAATATCCTTATTATTTCGAAACATTTGCAGTGTCTTTGCAATCAATGCGGTTTGATACGATTCGGATATCTTTGCAATCGAATCCACCTTATTTCCGACAAATAATACGATTTTATACGGGAATCCTTCTCCTAGTTGTTGGCTTAGTTGCTTTAAGTAATCCCCTTCTGTTAGCCTAGCCTCTTTTGCTAGATAGTCGCAATAAACAAATCCAATCTCATAAGAGGTATCTTGTTTTCCAACATCAAATATAATATGATATTCTTCTTCTCCAAGTAGTTCTTTTGCCTGCATATAGAGGTTCTTTTGAAGCATACGTTTCTCAGAATCTTCTAGATCCTTTGCGTCCGTGAAATCAATACTGATGGTTATGTACTTTATTTCATTTGATACTCTTAAATGGGTTGTTACATGCTCGATATTGAAACTATCATACTTCCCCCAGATAAGTGCTAAAAGATTACGATCAAAAAGTGCTCTTTCCTTTTCTCTATTTTCTTTTTGTCGATTATTTAATTCTTTGCTCTTTTGAGAAACTCTACGTAGTACCTCTAGCAACTCATCTTTTTGTACTGGCTTTAATAGATAATCACAACAGCTATGCTTAATCGCAGATTTTGCATACTGAAAATCATAATAACCACTCAGAATAATATAAGAAGCATCGGATAACTTTTCCCTTTTTATGTACTCTAATAACTCGATACCGTTCATTTCAGGCATCTTAATATCTGCAATGATAAGATCTACTTTTGTTTTTTGTAAAAACTGTATTGCTTCGTTTCCATTTGATGCTTCACCGATGATTACATATCCTTCCGACTTCCAATCAATAAGCATTGCTAAACCCTGTTTGATATATGGCTCATCATCCACTACTAAGACTCTTAGCATCTTACCCTCTCCTTCTTTATGGCTTACTGTGCTTAACAGGTGATTATTGGCACCTTTATAACAATCGTAGTACCGACCTTCTCTTCACTCTCAATTTTTATATCAAACGTTTCCCCGCAAAACATTCTTAGTCTTACACAAGCATTTAAGATACCAATTGACTCACTATTTTCAATTGTTTCAATATTAGAATTTTTCATACAATACTGAAGCTTCTTTGCTTGCTCTTCTGACATTCCAATACCGGTATCCTCTATTTCTATGGTTACACTGTCCTTCTGTTTTTTTATGTAAATAAATAACCACCCCTCACTACTTATACTCTCGATTCCATGCACACAAGAGTTTTCTACAAAGGTCAGAATTGTGAGTTTCGGAATTTTATATCTTAGGCACTCTTCCTCCACTTGAATTCGATACAACAACTTATCGCCAAAACGATACCTTTGGAGTTGTAGATAAGCTTCCACAAAATCCATCTCTTCCTTAATCGTAATGGTATCTGCTCCCCAATCCACAGACTTTCTCATTAAAACAGCTAACTTTCCTATAATATGTGCTGTTTCATCCTCTCCCTTTATTAAGCTTCTCATACGAATACTCTCTAGAGAGTTGAACATAAAGTGAGGGTTTATCTGACTATGGAGTGCCAAAAGTTCTGCTTGCTGCTTTGCTAGGTTAAGTTCGTGTCTTTCAAGTTTATCCTTATATACAACCTGAATTAAGTCTTTCATCTTAGAAACCATTAAGTTGTAGTTCTTAATTAAATAACCAATCTCATCTACACTCTCTTCCTTTGTAATCTTCTCGAACTTTTCTTCTTTTACTTTGTCTAAGTATTGTCCTAGAAGAAAGATTCTTCTGGTATTTGACTGATTCACCAGGTACATGATAGTAATTGGAAGGAATAAGTTTGCTAATACTAGAATACCAAATACTGGTATATTGTCCTTCAGGCGTTCTACCATATTAGACTGATAACCAACGATATAAATATCCCAATCCCTGCTATATAGATGCATCTGCCTTTCTGCGTGCTCTCCTTTTAGTTTACTCTCGTCCCACTTAGAAAATTCATTGCTTCCAGAGGTATTCCCATCATTGGAAAATATAATATTATCACCATCGCAGACATAAACTTTCGCGTCGCACTTTGTATTCGTAATATCTTTTTGAATAATACTGTAGTCAACATCAAGTTTTACAATCTTCTCGGGGCTGTTCTTTCCGTAATAATTCAATCTCCTGATAATCGATATTGTCCTTCCAGTGTCATGGGTATATAAATTCTTTTTGTTATAATCATAGTATGGAAAAAGTATTAAATTTCTCCCACTAGAAGTAAAATACTGATACCATTCTGTATTTACAACCTCACTGACTTTTGCAAATTTACCACCATTGGTAATTGTTTCATTGTCCACATAGAGTATAACATTACTTATCTTTAGTCCAAGACTTTGATGTAAGATATAGTTTCTTTTTAAGGAATCGTAAGCATTATAATAGTCATAAGGTGATCTATATACGGTATCCAAGAACTTGCTAATAATACGATTCGTATACATATCATTTGTTATGGAAACGGCATTACTAAAGGATGAGGTGATATTATATTCCACCGCTTCCGCTATATTCTCTAAATTCCTTTTTCGAGATGCTTTTTCCGCATCATATACAATCTTCAAAATCAATCCGTTTGTAACAATCACTGGGATAGCTACACAAAAAATGTATAGAAAATAAAGCTTTTTTTTCAAAGTATAATTATCTAGCTTTTTTATCTGATTTCTAAAAAACTTGGATAATAAGTCACTTTTCATGAGAACCTCATTTCCTGCAAAGAAGTGCACTTTATAATAGTATCATTAAGTTGATTATAGCATATTTTTCCTATCAAATCTTTTCATTTATTGCTCGATACTCTTTATTGATTGCTTTTTTTAATGGTTGCAATACTTAATTGATGACAAGCTCTGACGCAATATCTCAGACTAGTTGATTTTTTCCTATTATTTGTGATATACTATGGAAAATTTAACATGTAAAAAGCGTTGAAAAGAAGAGTAGGCAAATTATGCATTTACAGAGAGCCCAGTTGCTGAGAATGGGCAATGTTAGAACTTGTTGAACATGGTCTTGGAGCTGCGTACCGACTAAGAATATGAATTCTTATAGGCTACGACGGGTGCACCCGTGACAGTGCTAAGCTATCGACAAACCATTTCTTGTCCGTAGTTGATAAGGTCTATATCGTGAGGTATAGACGAATTTGGGGTGGTAACACGAAGCCAAGCTCTCGTCCCCGAAAAAGAAATTTTTCGGAGAGGAGGGCTGTTTTTTTATCCTTTTGGCACATCTTCTGTTATCTAATCAAAGAAAGAAATGAGGTTATATTATGAAAATTTTAATTGGTAGTGCGTGGCCTTATGCAAACGGTTCATTGCATATCGGTCACTTGGCAGGACTATTACCTGCTGATATTATCGCTCGTTATCATCGTGCAAAGGGTGATGACGTATACTTCGTGTCAGGTAGTGATTGTTTCGGTACTCCTGTAGCTATCCGTGCGAAACAGGAAAACTTCACACCGCAGGAAATAAGTGACTTTTATCACAATGAATTTGATGAGTGCTTTAAAAGACTGGGCTTTAGTTATGATTTGTACGGCAAAACATCTTCCGAACAGCATCAATCATTTGTAAAAGAGTTTCATAAAAAAATGTATGAAAGCCAATATATCTATGAAAAATCCACTCCTCAAGCGTTCTGCAAAAATTGTAACACTTTCCTTCCTGATCGCTTTGTCAATGGCTTTTGTCCGTCGTGCGGTGAAAAATCCCGTGGGGACCAGTGCGATGCTTGCGGAAAGGTATTGGAGCCAGAAACACTGGTTAATCCGACTTGCTCTGTATGTGGAACAACACCTACTTTTAAAGAAAGCAAGCATTTATTTATAGCGATTTCACAATTTGAGGAAAAATTAAAAGAATTTGTAAACGTCCATCCACATTGGCGTAAAAATGCAATCGCATTCACCAACCGTTATATCAAGGAGGGCCTGCGGGATCGTGCCATAACTCGTGATCTAGACTGGGGTATTGATGTCCCATTAGAAGGCTATGATGACAAGAAAATCTATATTTGGGCTGAGAATGTTTTAGGTTATCTTTCACAAAGCTATGAGATATGTAAGCAGCGTAAAACTGACTATTGCGAACTTTGGGGAGAACATGCACGACATTATTATGTACATGGCAAGGATAACATTCCGTTTCACACCATTATTTTACCTGCGCTTCTGTTTGCAAATGGTGGTGGATGGCACTTACCAGATGAGATTGTATCAAGCGAATATCTAACACTAGAAGGTAGAAAAATCTCCACAAGCAACAACTGGGCTATATGGATTAAGGATATTCTAGACAGATACAATCCAGACTCTCTTCGGTATTTTCTTATTGCTAACGGCCCAGAACGAAGAGATTCCGACTTTTCATGGCAGGAATATTTGAACAGCCACAACAGTGAACTTTTAGGGGCATATGGAAATTTTGTCAACCGAAATCTTGCCTTTGTAGAAAAGTATTTTGGTAGTATTGTTCCCACAGGAACTATGGATAAAGAAATTAAGCAAATGATAAATAAAACTTTTATTAGCGTTGGTAACAATATTGAAAAATCAAAATTGCGAGATTCTCTTGAAGAGATATTTGGACTTGTACGCTTTGGTAATAAATTCTTTGATACAGAAAAACCATGGTATACACGAAGTAGTGACATCACAGCCTGTGAAAATACCATCTTTAACTGTATTCAACTTATCGCAAATTTATCCGTTTTACTTGCACCATTTTTGCCTTTTTCCTCTGTTAAAGTAGGTACATGGCTGAAATTAACTACGCAGTGGAAACCGCAATATGTGGAAAGCGGATTTTTTATTCCAAAATCAGAGATTCTATTTGAGCGACTTGATAAAATGATTGTAGAATATGAGCTAGAACAACTAAAACTATAGAGAATATGTACAAGAATAGCTAATACAAGCAAGATAGATTATGTGTAAAAATTATTACACTAAAGAAAAAAAGTTACCCTTGGGTAACTTTTTTTCTCTTATCTTTCAGTTAGGTGGATTTCTTCCTTTGTACATTCCTCTGATTCATACAATTTATTCTTTGAGATTTGATATGGTTCTTCATATCGAACTCTTCCATTTACACGAAGTCCATCCACACATCTTGCATAAACAGCAGGAATACTGTGTGGATATACATGTCGAAGGGATGGTTGCTCATCAAAATATCCAGATTTTTGAGTTCCCTGACTGCACATCGTAACCTCTAAATCGGAAATTGTTATATTTTCTATTCTCGCATCCGTTTCTCCAGCTACGAATACACTGGATTCTGCCTTCATATAGATATGGTCAAAAGTTATATTTCTTATTTTTCCTGGATAATTACGATTATCATTACGGTACGTTGCATTAATAAAGATTGGCTCTCCATTCCCCCACCACATCGTTGGGCCTTCTTTTCTTACTCCATCTGCATATTTTAATACACTTCCGGTCACATGATGAATATGAATATCTTCAATCGTTGCACCGTCTCTAACCCAGATACCAACTCCTCTGGAGCAATCCTTAATGACACAGTCACTAAGCATAATATTACGGATATCTCCATGAGTCTCTGTTCCAATCTTTAATCCAGAATCACGAGAATAAAGAATACAGTTATTAATCACGATATTTTCACATGCTCCGTATTTTTGAGACATTGGTTTCGTTGCTTTCACAACGATCGCATCATCTCCTGTCTTTACTAAGCATCCGCTAATAATAACATCCTGACAGCAGTCTGGATCAATCCCATCATTATTGGCACCACGAATATCATTAAGTATCTTTATATCTTTTACCAGAACATGACGGCAACCAGCCATATGTAACGTCCAAAATGCTGCATCTTTAATCGTAATATCCTGTACTGTAAGATTCGTAACATCTTCTAAGAACGTTGTTCTTGGACGAAAGGCTGCTACATTCAATGGGCATTCATGTGCACCATTGTCTGCATTGTCATCAAAAAACACCTTGTCTCCCTGTCCGTAGATGGTTCCTTGCCCTGATATTGTAATATTCTCTTCATGACAGGCAAATAGAAAGCATCCACCATCCCAGCCTGTTGTTTGATTATCATCCTCAAAAAGCTTTGCAAAATCAAGGATATCTTCTTCCTTTAGGCTACTTATTAATACAGCACCCATCTCCAGATGAAAATCTATATTACTCTTTAAGATAATTGTTCCACTTAAGAAACTACCTGCAGGAACAATTACTTGTCCTCCATTTATTGTAGCCTCATCAATTGCTTTTTGTATCGCTGTGGCATTGTTAGTTACACCATCTGCAATAGCACCATAATCTAATATATTATAGATTTTTCTATCCATATATTCTCTCCTTTTAACGAAACCTTCCTGCTCCCATACGCACTCTCTTGAAATTTGATATCAAGCAAGGTGTTGCACATTACTTTTAAGCAGAAGCTTCTTTTTTATACATACTATATAATATATAGCTACTACCGTATTATATAGTAGTTTTTCATAGACTTCAATTCATTGTTAACTTACTTAGGTCTTCTATATTATGGAATATTCTTTTTTCCACCGAGGATTTTCGTGAAAAGAAAACATGAAAAAGCACGCTTCGCGTACTTTTCCTTGTCATGAATTAAGTTGAACTTTTCTCACTATGCGATAGTATATAAAGTAGCAGATTATTCTATAATGCATATCTTAAATTAAAGATAACTTGGAGTCCTTTATGGAAACTGAACGGTATATAATTACTTTATTTGGAGTCAATACCAAGTATTATACTGTGGATTTTGTTGCATATCTATGGGATCAGATTGCACAAAAGGAGTATGAAAAAAGTGGGATTTATATAACAGCTATTCTTGATGTAAGAAGCTTTGTTTGCGGAGAAGTGAGAGGTTGTGTTTTAGGTGATGATGCTCATGTTATCACTACAGTTCGAAATCCTAGTGAGGCAAGTGATTCAAGTATATTTTTTGAATCATTCAAAAACGTAGTTCAAGAAATAAGAGAAGAACTTGGAAATCCCAACATGACAATGGCTATTCAAACGATAGATTTTTACTATTTTGTTCAACCAATATAATGATATATAGTAGTATCACGTGATGCTGTAAAGGATGTAAATGTTTTTGCTTAAATTGTCGACAATAAAAGCATATGCCAAATAACGGCATATGCTTATTTATTTGAATATGATATAAGAACAGTTTTTTCAAAGAATTAAAGATAAAACGTTAATTAATGCGATTTCACTGAAAAGTAACCCAATGAAAAATGACTTAATTATCAATCGTTATTTCTTTATCGGTCTTATTGGAACCCAAACTTCACAGGCATAGTCTGCAGAGTCTATATCTCCAGTCGGATACCATTCTATTTCTGGTCCTTCTTCATGTTCATAACCGGAGGTCATAAACCACTCTGTATTCATACGCTTACAAGTCTCTTGAATTCCAGCCACTCCTTTACATTCGAACTTCACCCATGTAAACCCAGGAATATCCAATACTTCGAAGCCTTCTGGAATCTGAGCTTCTGGTTTTGCTGCTATCATATAGCGGAATCTTTCTTCCTCAAAATGAAAATCATAGCAGACACCATACATCACTTCCCTATCTCTACTATTCATTCCAAAGATTTTATCACAAGTACCATCTGAATTTACATCACACCACATCTTTGGTATTAGTTTAAAGTTCTCACCATTATTTGTGGTAATCTCTCTTGATATCCCAGCCAAACGAAATCCATCCATCTTTTCAATACGATACTTCATAGCTTCTGCTCCTTTAATTGATATTTGAAAGGAGATTCTTGGATAGAGCTTTAACTTCACTCCCTGGATGCGCGCTTCCTGCGGAGTAATTCCATGAATTGACGTAAATGCTCGTGCAAACGATACCGGAGAATCGTAGCCATATTTCATTGCGATCTCAAGAACAGAAACCTTATTTTTCGAAAGTTCCAGCGCAGCATCTGTCATACATCTGCGTCTTATATAAACTGCAAGTGTGACATTTGCTATAAAGGAAAACATTCTCTGAAAATTATAAGAAGAACATAATGCCCTTTCCGCTATTTTTTCATAATCTATCTTGATGCTTAGATTCTCTTCGATATAGTTAAGCGAAGCATTCATATAATCGAGCCACTCCATAACACCGCTCCTTTCATAAATCATAATAAAACAATTACGAAGAAAAGTCGCAACTATTTGTGCACGGATTTATTTATCTTTTATAACTCTTCTCGGATCATCAATTCGATGCAATTTCCCTGTATACTTCTGTCTCCATACTCGGCTTTCCCTTATTTCAACCTGCTTTTTCCGTACTCAGCTTTTCCTTACTTCAATCTACTTTCTCTTATTTCCCTTAGGCTAGCTTACCTCTTTTTCAATCTCATCTTGATAATAATGCGACTGTTTTTCAAACATATCCGCATATCTTCCTCGAAGCTTCATGAGTTCTTCATGCGTACCCTCTTCTATAATCCTTCCCTCTTCAAACATATAGATATGATCCGCATCTTTGGTTGTAGATAAGCGATGGGATATAAAAATGATAGAAGCATCTTTTACGTTCTCCAGCATATTTTTCGTTAACTTTGCTTCCGCTAACGCATCAAGTGCAGAGGAAGGTTCATCTAAGATGGCAATCGAAAGTTCATTTCCTTTTGCAAACATTCGTGCAATAGCAACCTTTTGTGTTTCCCCACCAGATAACATCGTTCCCTTCTCTGAAAATTCCTTTGTCATCTCAGTATTAAGACCATCGGATAGCTTTGAGAGCTTCCTTGTAAAATCTGCCAAATCTAGTGCTTTTCTTACTATTACTTCTTGTTCTTTACTATATTCACCCATCACAACATTTTCCGCTAAGGTAGCACCATATAATTGAAAATCTTGAAAAACAGCACCGATAATACTACGATATTCTTCTGTGGAAAAATCCTTAATATTTTGATTACCATAAGTGATACTGCCCTCAGTGGCATCATAAAGTCGCATAAGAAGTTTAACAAAAGTCGTCTTACCAGCACCATTTTCACCGACAATTGCGATCCGCTCACCTGGATTTATCGTCATATTAATCCGATGTAAGGTATCTTTCTTAGCTCCTTCATAACGAAAACTCATATTTTCAATTTTTAATACTTGTCTGCCCCTTGGTACCGCTTTGATACCACATTGTTTTTCAATCTTTATTTCATAATCTAAAAATCTACGGAATCGCTGTGCAAACTGTCCAACTTCTTGAAAAGCGACCAAGGAATAATTAAAACCATCCAAGTTATTTCTTACTGCCTGCTGTGCATTGTTCATCGCTGCCACATCTCCAAGTGCGATTGTTCGCTTTACCAGTGATAGATAACCTAGATATAGCGGTACACATAAGTATGATAGAATTGTAAAAACTGAAATCCAGTTAATCAAGGATAAGATAGCAACTTTTACCCCCATCTTCCTAGCCGTAGTTTCAATCTCTATAATTGCCTCATCAAACTGTTTTCGAAGTGGTATTTCAATATCCGATAATTTGATTTCTTTCGCATACTCTGGCTGGTAAAATACCCGTTTCGAATAATCTGCTTTTCTCATTAACCTTTTATATTCCATGTCATAATCATATTCTAACTTGGTGATTCGAAACCTTGTTACTAAGTTAATAATAAATCCAGCAATAGGGAATATTGCTATGATTGGATTTATGGTCATAATCAGTGTTCCAAGTGTTAGGATACCAATAGAAAGCCCTAGCATCTGTGCAGTACATATGACTGCTTTTGTAATCATTTCGTCAGATTGAGAAGCTGCAATAACGAAATCATCAAAGTATTGCTTTTGATCATAGCAGAGCAGGTCAATGTCTGCTGCTTTCTTTATAAATTCTCTTTGTATTGTTCCTGTAACCTTAACGAACCTCGCTATAGCCCAATTCTCAACTAAAACTTCAATTGCACGGCCAAGGATCATGATCCCGATTCCTATTATAACATATACGATTGTCTGTCCCAGCAGAAATTTATTCTCCGATAGCATCTGAATAAATAACTTTAAGAACAAGGTACTATAAAATGCATCAATAATAAAGCAAGAAAAAAACGCAAGATAAACGATAAGAACAACCGCTTTGTCTGCCTTCCAAGCAAAGGAAATACTGTATCTAACATTGGAGAACAATTGCTTTACTAAAATTTTGTCATTTTTAACTTTCTGCATCGCCTCTTACCTCCCTTGCACTCTCTTGTTCTTCTAATAACGAAAGACGCTCTTCTGAAATAGTTTCTTTATATTGCTTTGCTTGTAGTTCAAACATCTTCGCATATTTACCACCCTTTTTTATCAGCTCTTCATGATTACCGCTTTCCACAATCTTGCCATCCTCTAGGTAAAAGATGCGATCAGCTATTCTTGCAGAAGATAACCGATGAGAGATAAAGAAGACCGTTTTCCCTTCTGATGCTAACAACATATTATGATACATCTGATATTCCGCAATTGGATCAAGAGCAGAAGAAGGCTCATCTAAAATAACTATATCGGGGTTTTTTGCAAATACTCTAGCTATTGCTATTTTTTGAGCCTGACCACCAGAGCATACAAATCCATCCTCATCGAATTCTTTGGAAATCATAGTATCTATCCCATTGGGAAGGTTCTTTAACACATCACCAAACTGAGCTTTCTTTAGCGATTCTATAATAAGTATCCGTTCTTCCTCATTTCTTGGCTCCCTCATTAGCACATTATGAGAAAGAGGAAGTGCAAATATCTGTAGATCTTGAAATACTGTACCAAAGTGCTGATGATATTGTTTTGGTTCAAATTCACTAATGTCGATTCCATCAATAGTGATATTACCTTTCTGCAATGGGTAAAGGCCCATTAATAATTTAATTAATGTTGTTTTACCAGCACCATTTTCACCAACTAATGCAATTTTTTCACCTTTTTTTATCGATAAGGATAACCCATTGATAACGCCAGAGCTAGCTCCTTGATATGTAAAACAAATATCTTTTATCTCAATCTCACCAAGAGGTTTCGTAACCAAACGCTCTCCTGCCTTGGTTTCTAATGATTCATATTCTAAGAACTCTTTGAGATTATTCATATATATACAGCATTTTCCTGCATTGTTCATATGTCTTATCACTTCTTTGATACGCCAACAAACATAATCGATACTGGAAATCATCGCAACATAAGCACCTATTTTTGCGATATCGCTTGTCTTAATCACATAGGTTACATATACATATGCAGATAGAATCGTTAATCCAAAAAATACTGCATATTGTAAAAATGCATACCATCCAATTTTTCTATATATTCTCCTGCTGATTTGATATCGATTTTCGAAGCTATCTGCATGCTTTTTATAGAGAAGTTTTCGTATCTCATAAAGCCTAATTTCACCAGCATATTTTTTCTCATAGAAAACTCTCTTTATGTACTCTGTGACACGCTTATCCCTTGTTTCTTCTTCACGAAGCTTTAAATGTAATTGATTTAATTTACCTCCTATGAAAAGTGCAGCTACCAATGGTGGAATTACAAACAGAACCAGCAAGGGATCAACCTTTGCAATGATTGCGAGCGCAGAAATACCTGCTAGGAAGCATCCAATTGACCATGTCAGGCTCTGTAGACCTTCTAACCCTTTCGTTAGACATTCATCCAAAGCCTTTGAAAAACGATCATAAAAATCTGGCTGCTCATATCTGCTTAATTCTATAGTAGTAGCTTTATCTATTACTTTACGAAACACATAAGAATATACCTTTGGCATTTTTAAACGTTTGCAATAAGCATGTCCAGCCGAAAAGAAATGGAAGATAATATGAATAGTACAAAATAATAAGACCATCCTTATTAACCCCTGATAGGACCGCTCCTCTTCAATGCAAGAATAGATATATTGCATCAGGTAGATAACAAAAAAAGTGATAAACACTTCCTCTGTTGTATTCTTAAAAAACGTATAGAAAACAAAGCTCTTATCCGCATGCCATAATGTCTGAATGGTATAAACCATGCTTTGAAATACACCAAGCCGTTTCCCCTCTTCCTCGTTGTGATTTGCTTTCCGTCCCACTGTATGTAATTCCCCCTCAATACAATTCTTGTATATAACCTCCATATAATAACACATTAAGTATATTATTGTAAATTGTAATTATTAGTGCTACTCTTATGTCGTAGCACATACCTAACCCAGACATATCTAACCCATACCAAATTCTTTTTTAAGAATTTAAACTTGATAAAAATCAAAATTGATTATAAAATGAAATTAATAAATCATAATATAAAATATCAAAAATCAAATATCATGACATCTTGATTTCTTGATTTCTTGGATAGCGTCAAGAATTTTGTGTAAACACTTCCTACCAGGTAGACCACTCCTGGGCTAACTTTAATCAAAGAGTTCATTTAGTTCAGCTGACGCCTGAGCAAAACCTTTATGAATTCTTGTGCTGAAACGGTTGTTATAATCACTACAAAAGCTACAGACATAACGCTCCAAGGAATCCTCATTTGGAAACTGTTCTTTGCGTTTGGTTCCTCTTTTGAGATTTTTATTAAAGCCTTCTATCAGATTAGTAGTATAAATGCTTGCTTTAATCTGAGTAGGAAATTCATAAAAAGTAAACAGGCTATCATTATCTTTAAGAACCTTGACTGCCTTTGGATATACAACAGCATACTTTTTCATGAAGGAATCTAAGAACTCTTTCGCTTTTTCAATGGTTTCAGCTTTATACACTGGTTTTAAGTCATCCATCACTTTGGATTTATCCTTTGCACGAACATGTTTCATTACATTTCTAGCAACGTGAGTCCAGCAACTTTGATGCTTTGCTTTTGGGTATACTTCTAAGCAAGCATTTTTAAAACCATTGAGTCCATCTGTAACAAAGAGTAGAACCTGTTCCAAACCACGCTGTTTTAAGGACTGTAGCATTTCTCTGTAATTATCAGCTGTTTCACTTGGGTAAAGAGCATAATCTAAGACTTCTTTCTCTCCCTCATGAGTGATACCAATAAGGATATGCAGAGCTTCCTTGGCAACACTATCACGACGTACACTAAGGTAAGTCGCATCGCCATAGATAATGGCATATTTATCAGAAATAGGACGCTGATGAAAAGCCTCAACTTGCGCCTGGACAGCTTTGGTTATATTTGAAACAGTCGCTGGACTGTAGTGATGACCATACATTTTTTCTATAAGATCAGCAATCTCACGGGTTGTGATTCCTTTTTTATACAGCTGTATCACAGTGGTTTCTAAAGAATCCGTGTTTCTTTGATAAGCCGGAACTGTCTTCTGCGAAAACTCTCCATTACGATCGCGAGGGATTTTAATATTCAGGTCCCCAAAATGAGAATGAATCGTTCTTTCATAGTAACCGTTTCTAGAATTGCCTGAATTATAGCCTTCTATAGAGTATTTCTCATAGTTGAGGAAAGCAGTAAGCTCAGTAGTTAGTATTTCGTTAGTAGCCGTTTCAAGTTCCTGACGAAAAATTTCATCAACTGATTCATTTTTTAATAGTGCAGACAATAATTTTGTGTTAAGATAAGACATAAGGGAACTCCTTCTTTTGTGTTTATTGTTTGGTCACTTTAAACTATAAAAGAAGTCGGTTCCCTTTTCTAGTATTATTTTTCTAGAAGAACCTGTTTACACATAATATTTTACACTACCATTTCTTGTTTTCTTGATAACAAATTATTTATCATAAAGTTAATATTAATACATAAAGGAAAGACCTAAAGCCGGTAAGATATTGTTATGGTTTAGGAGGTATGAATGAATGGAGGGAAAAAAATTTATCAAAAATACAAACGATGGTCTATCCTATATCACTGCAACTCATGATGAAAATAATCCCAGAAGTGGCGCGGTTATGAAAAACTGGGTATGACTTACCGATATTCTTATGAGGAGCGATGGCAACCGAAAGATATTCTAGTTACATTTAGAATGTATCAATTAAATTTTGATGGAGCAAACGATAGAACATTTAATAAATATTGGGAGCAGTATCCTGTCCACTTTATAGAAGAAAATATTTAGTACAAGGAGGTTACAATGAACGAGGACATCAGTAATTACATAAATAGCTTTGATATGGAAACTAAACATCGGTTTCATGAATTGTATGATTTAATTGAGCAATGCGCACCAAATGGTTCCTATGAAAAATTATGGGCGAAAATTCCTTCTATTTATTATAAGGATCAATTTATCCGTCTTATACCATTTAAAGATCATATTAATATTGAAGCGAAATCAGTACCATTATTTAAAGATCTTCTAGCGGGTTATAACATTACGCCAAAGGGGATGCTTCAAATCTATCATAGCGAACCCATACCTTATGAGGCGGTAAAAAAAATAATCATAGAAAGTTTTAACTCATAAGAAAAAAGTACGCATTACGAGCTTATTCTAGTCATAAAGGCAACAAATCCTTAGAAGTTTTTTTTTAAGACTTCTAAGGATTTATTTATTTAGTATTCTATTTTTTATTCAATATTGATTAACTTCATAGCACAACCGTAACATTCGCTACTTTAACGTATATATTTCAAGAACTTTATATTAGTACATGATATGTTAGTATTGATTGAAAGCTGTTATCATGTGTTACTACTGATCTCATAGGCAGAACGTTAATCACAAATTAAATACACTTACACTTACTGCAGATCATCAAAATCAAAAACTGCTGCTTTGGTGTAGTTCGTTACTTTTGCCTCAAAAAAGTCGGTTTTCGTACTATTGATATTAGAAAATGACTCAATCCATTCCATCGGATGCTTCGTGATTTCTGGATAAAGAATTTCAAGGCCAACTGCTCGTAATCTTTGATTTGATAAATACTTGATATATTGATCGATAAGTTCATTATTGATACCAAGGATCTGATTATTCGTAACATATTGTCCCCATGCAATTTCGTGCTCGACACCAGTTTTCATCATCTCACGAAGTTCCTCATCTAAACCTTCCGTAAATAGTTCTTTCTGCTCCAAACGAAGTTCCTTTAACATATTTTGAAATAGAACCAAATGTGTTATTTCATCTCGATTGATATATTTAAAAATGGTACTGGTAGCTGTCATCTTTCCTTGTCTAGCTAAGGTATAGAAGAAACTAAATCCGGAGTAAAAATAAATACCCTCAAGTATATAGTTTGCAAATACCACATGTACAAAGTTTTCATCGCTAGGTTCATCACTAAATCTTTGATAAATATTCGCTATAAATTTATTACGTTCCAGAAGATATTTATCTTCTCTCCATATATCATAAATTCGGTCTCTTGTCACTGGATTTGTCACAGTATCTAAGATATAAGAGTAACTTTGCGCATGAATTTCTTCTTGGAATGCCTGTACATTTAACAAGGAGGATACTTCTGGTGCAGTAATATACCTTGATATGTTTGGCAGGTTTTCACTTTGAATTGAATCAAGGAAGTTAAGGAATGCGATGATTTTATCAAAAGCATTTCGCTCTCCATCTGTTAAGTAAGGAAATTGTTTTACATCCTCTTGCAGTGAGATTTCTTCCGGTATCCAAAAATTATTTAACATCGTACGATAAATAAGGCGTGCCCAGTCGTATTTGATTCGATTCCACTCTCTAAGATTTGTTGTATTTCCCTTGATTAAACAATCAGTTCCACGATCACCATATTCATTAAAAATTTTCTTTTTCTCCATGACTTTCCTCCCATTTAACTAGAACAGCTGGTACATTCATCCATCTCAAGTGACTGGTTTCTAACATAGTATATCGTCTTTAGTCCCTTTTTCCAAGCTTCCATGTATAAATTTAAGATATCAATTGCCTTGTATTCCGGTGTGATATATAAGTTAAACGACTGAGACTGATCGATGTGACGTTGACGTATTCCGCAAGCACGAATACTAAACTGTTGATCAATTGTATGAGCTTCTTTATATAACCAGAAGTTCGATGTATTTAATTCTGGAGCAGTTTTCGGAATAAAACTACCCTTCTTTTCTTCTATAAAATATCTCTTAAAGATAGGATCAATCCCTGCTGAGGTATTTGCAATATTGGAAGTACTTCCGGTTGGTGCAACTGCTGTAATATAACCATTTCTCATACCATACTTTGCTACCTCTTCTTTTAATGCCAACCAACGTGGACTAGTATAACCTCTTCGATTAAAATACTCTCCTGTTTCCCACTCAGAACCTTGAAAAGCATCATATCTACCCTTTTCTTTTGCAAGCTCCATCGAAGCTTTAATGGCTTGGTATGCAATTTCTTCAAATAAAGCATCTGCTTCCTCAAGATGTTTTTGTGTCTCCCAGCCAATTCCATGATTCACAAGATAATGATGATAACCACTTGTCCCAAGTCCAATTGCACGGTACTTATCACTGGTAGTACGTGCTTCTGCTACCGGTGTCTGGTTTAAGGTAATGACATTATCAAGCATACGAATCTGCAGCGGAATATTAACTGCCAAATCTTTTTTTTCAATTCTTCCTAAACTAATCGAATTTAGATTGCACGTTACCATATCCCCCGGCTTAACCTTTGTGATAATCACTTTATCACCAGATTCCTCTTTGATTACTTCTTCTATCAGTTCACTCTCACTCATATTTTGAGCGATCTCCTGACATAGGTTTGAGGAATAAATCATTCCAGCATGCTTATTCGGATTCGCTTGATTCACCGTATCTCGAAAGAAGATAAAAGGTGTTCCGGTCTCAACCGCACTTTTCATAATCCTTTTCATTACTTCAAGTGCTGGAACTGTAACTCTTGGTAACTCTTTGCATTCTTCACACGCAAGATAGCGCCTTGTAAACTCTTTATCCTCCACTTCATCATAACTATCTTCTAAAGAGAAACCCATTACCTTTTTTACCATATAAGGATCAAATAGCGACCACTGTTCACGTCTTTCTAATCGTTCCATAAATAAGTTTGGAACACTTAGTGAGGTAAATATGTCATGTGCCTTTCTTCGATCGTCTCCATTGTTTGTTTTAAGGTCAAGAAAATCATATAGATCAGCATGCCAGATGTCTAACGTAATGGTAGCTCCTCCTTTTCGTCTACCCAATTGATCTACCGCAATCGCTGTATCATTGTAGAGACGAATCCAAGGAATCACTCCTCCAGAAGCATTCTTATTCCCACGTATCTCACTATTTAGGGCACGGATTTTACCAACATAGATACCAAGAGCCCCTCCATGCTTGCTCACACTGGAGAATTTCTGGTTTACATCATAGATAGACCACAGATTATCTCCAACCACCGAGATAAAACAGCTACTTAATTGATAAAAAGGCGTTCCCGCATTGGCAAGAGTAGGTGTAGCAACCGTCATCTGAAGACTGCTAAGCAAATCGTAGAATTTCTTCGCATATTCCACACGTATTGACTTTTCTTCTGGAATAGCAAGGTGCATTGCAATCGCCATAAACCTCTCTTGAGGAAGTTCAAGAATTTCCTTCTTATTCCCCTTCACAAGATAACGATCGGATAACAGCTTCACACCCTCGTAATTAAATAAATAATCACGCTCTGGTTTTATATATTCTCCTAATTCTTTTATCTCTTCCTGTGAATATTTTTCTGTTAGATATGCCCCATAATATTCTTTCTCTACCAGGTCATTCACAAGATCTAAAAAGTCTCCATATCCAAAGTGCTTATAATGACGTTCAATTGCTGCCTCTTTGTACAAATCAAAGACATACAGTCTCGCTGCAACATACTGCCAATTCGTATGTGTTTCACGCATGATATTACCAAGCTCATCCTTCTTGGTATGGATTACTTTTTCAATCGCTGTTTGTATTAACATCTTCTGAATTTCTTTCGTACTCATACCGTCAACAAACTGGATCTGAGCATCCAGTTCTAACTCAATTGGATCACACCCTTCCAAACCTTCGCAAGCAAACGCTATCATTCTCTTGGTCTTTTCTACACATAACGGCTCATAAGTTTGATTTCGCTTTTTAATCATAATATCCATAGTTTTTGTTCACCCTATTCTTCTTTGTTGGTTGCAATATATAGTATTGTCTTTTTAGATATCTTTAAGTTTAATACTATATATTGTTGTAGTAATAATTATCGTTATTATTTATATATTATAACTTTACAATAAAATAATCAAGTGTGAAAAATATTTTTTTACTTATTTCGGGGCAATTTTGTGTATATTAATCTTTAAAAAACATAAGAAGAGGAAGAACAATCTTTGCAGAATGTTCTTCCTCTGTAAGTCGTTATTAATAACCAATTTCATAGAATCATATTGGAGTTCGTCTAATTCGTCTTTTCTGTAATCAATTGCCGTTACATCTTTTCCATAGATACTACTGATTACACCTTCGCCTCCACCTCCAATATCAAGGATACTTCCTTGTATCTCATGTTTCATCTTTATCAAAATAATCACTCCTCTCTTTGATCTTAATCTCCTAGAAAAGTGTTAACTCCATTTGAGATAACAATCGCTCATAATATGCTTTCTGAAATGCCAATTTATCCATCCACATTTCTCTTCCCGTTTCTGTACCAAAATAATAATCCCTTAGTTCATCTAATCTAGCAATACGCTTTAATGATAATGTTGCTATTTCCTCTTGTTGCATTTTTTCAATTGCACTATACTTTAAGTTCTCATATAAACGATAAGCATCAAAGCGATCAATATTATCTGCATCAGCGATGCTAGACTCAAACGGTGTAGGATCTTTTTGTGGTTTTTCCTCCGTATGAATATAGATACCATAACAGATTGTTTGAATCCAATCCTCATCATACTGAATCGATTCAAGGAATTCCCTTGCGATTCTTGCAGATATTCTACCATGCAAATCATAATCTTCTTCGGTTGAACATTCTATGTATCCTATATCATGTAATAGACATCCAATGACAAGAGCTTCCTCATTCATGCCTTCTTTTACTGCTATTTGTTGACCGATGGCAGCAACCCGTTGGGTATGTTCGTAACGATATTGAAATTTTTTATCTTCACTATCAATAAGAAATTTATCCTTAAGAAAAGATATTGTATGTTTTATATTCTCTGTAACCATCTACTTTTCCTCCTAAATTTTACAACCGTTACAACCGTTCTAATTCTACAAATACGAGCAAATACGAATTGATAGAAGGTTATACTTTGATTTTATTTAACCCTAGCATTCATAGGATGATTCTCATGAAACTGTACTAAATCCCATAGGTTTCCATATAAATCTTTAAATACAGCAACTTTCCCGTAATCCTGTACTTTAGGTTCTCTCACAAACTCAATTCCTTGCTCAATCATTTCTTGATAATCCCTATCAAAATTGTCAGTTCCTAAAAACAAAAAGACTCTTCCACCCGCTTGATTACCAATAAACGTCTCCTGCTCTGGTTTAGACGCTTTGGCAAGCAATATCGTTGTTCCATTTGAACCTGGAGGTGATACTACCACCCACCTTTTATCTTGTTCCGCTTGATAGGTATCCTCAATCAGATTAAAATGTAATTTTTTAGTGTAGAAATCTATCGCTTTATCATAATCTTCTACAACTAACGCAATATGAATAATCGCTTGTACCATTGTATAGCTCCTTTCTCTTCTAAAGTTTTAAATCATCATTACGTAATATATTTCGCATATTCGTTTTATCGATTTAATATCGTTAATTTATATGACATATGTTAATTATTAATATTATTAATAAAGATACTCATACAATAAAAACCCATCAAAATAAATCCCACATGAAATGAACGATGGTTGGAACTCATATATGATTTATCCAAATTATACCTTTTTCATATATAAAAAATCAATGAAAAGGTATATTCACAAGAACCAATCAAACACATAGAAAACCTCTTTTGTTAGATTATCTTAAATAACAAAAGAGGTTTTTTAGTTTTAATGCCTACCATCTTATTTGAATAGGAATATATCTGTAAAAGATCAGTCCCTTGCTTCTAATACCAATATAATTTCATGACGATTATCCCTGTTGTCTGCCTAGATTAAGTCTACTCTGAGATTATACTAAACAGTGCATTTACCATACTTCCATATCCATAAATTTCTGATACATATTTTAACCCTTCCGCTATTTCTCTTTTAGAATAATCATGATCACTCAGAAAATCATCATCTTTATCATTTAAATATGCGTAAAATATAAGCGCTCTCTTATATTGTTGTATATCCTTGGAATTTAGCTTTTCAAACAGCTGGTTTTCTGCTTCGTTAATCTGTCCCTGATCTATGAGGTTAAGTAGCTCATCATACTTTTCTTCTGTCTCATTTACAATAATAATCAGTTCTTCCTTCTTTTCTGTATCTATATTAAAAAGCAACTTTAATAAAGTTCTGATTACTTGATGAATTAGACGCATAATATAATCTTCTTCAAACATACGTTTCTCCTTTTTTTTATTCATATAAATGATAAAAAAGGGTTCAATTATTCATACGTACTCTCATAACAACAGGTGTTTTAACCTTTGATAATATCACTCCAGACATCAAATACTTAATTAGAATAATTATTATTACAAGTAATAACCATTCATACTCTAATTTCATCTGTTCTCTTACTGGTTTTGGTTTATAGCGTTTTTTAATACTATATTTTATTGATTTCGATAGGATACTACGCTCTTGTTTCTCCACGGCTACGTTTGAGGTTAATTCTCCAAATAGTCCATAGCTTTGGATAATCCCACTCGGTATGACACTAAAAGAAATATCAATCATAAAAAGAAGGATAAAAATTCTATAAATGAACTTTTTTGAGGATGTTATTCTTTTCATGTGCCCACCCGCTCCTTCTGTATCAATAAAATTACTATATAAAGTGAATTATTTTAGTATTATAGTTAATTTTTTTCATGTACCCCATTCCTAATATTAAAAAAGGAAACTGAACAATCAATAGTTTCCTTTTCAAATTACAAATTTGTGACTTATTATTTGCATTAAATAAATAAGCAATTCTAATATCATGTATTAATTACTTTGCTTTTTCACCTTCATAAAGAGAAACAAAATCATCGTAATATGGATTCTTCCAAGTTGTTCCATCATAAGCTTCATAAGAAACAACGATAGCTTTGAAGGTGCTGATCTCACATTTCTCATCTACTGAAAAACCTGAGTCTTCTCCAAATTCACCGCCTGGAATCATATTAATATCTGAATAATCAACTTTCTTTAAATAATCTCCACCAGTAAAATCAAGAGAACCCTTTATTTTAACAGGTAAGTTGTTTTTATCCCATCCAACAAACGCTACAATGGCATTTTTAATATCTAGCTCCGTATTATTTTTCAATATAACTTGTAACATGTCTGGATACAGGCTTTTATAATTTTCGTCTTGAACAACATATTTTGTACTTAATACAGCAATATCTTGATTTTTAATAATTTCATCTAACTCAGCATTACTAATAGATTCTTCCTTAATATCTTCTGATTTTTTTTGATTTTCCACAATAACTTCTTCTATTTCTACCTCTACTGTTAATGAAGAGTCAAACTTTTTTCCTTCATATAGGGAGACAAATTCATCATAATATGGATTTTTCCAAGTGGAACCATCAAATGCTTCATACGAAACAACGATAGCTTTGAACGAACTTATACCACATTTTTCGTTGACAGAAAATCCTTTGTCTTCTCCGGTTTGCCCCCCGGGTACCAAATTCATATCTGAAAAATTTACCTTTTTTATGTAGTCACCACCACTAAAATCAATGTTACCTGATATTTTAACTGGTAAGTTATTTTCATCCCATCCAACAAAAGCTACAACGGCATCTTTAATGTCTAACTCCGTATTATTTTTTAGTATAGCTTGCAACATATCTGGATATAAGCTTTTATAATTTTCATCTTGTACTACATATTCTGTACTCACAACAGCAATTGGCAAACTTGATAAAAGCTCATCAAAATCTTCTAAAGTTAAATTCTCTTTCTTTTTGCCTTCTTTTGCTTTTTCTGTTGAATTTTTCGCATCTGTTGTACTTGAACCTTTTTCAACACATGCTGTTAATGCCAAACACATGATTCCCACTAAAAATATAGCTTTCATTTTTTTCATTATAAAATCCCCTTAAGTAAATATTCATAACCTTTAACATAAATTGGCTTAGTATCTTTCATTATATCCCATATTATTCCACGCTTCAATAGTAATAGTTAAATTTTGCTATATAGCTTCAACAAATATGTACGATTACGAAACAGATTAATCTAGCCTCTTTATGTAAAGTATTCCAAATCACTTAATGGGTAATATTTCATTAAATAAAAACCTCTTAAGTTCTTGTAAGTCTTCTCTATACTCCAGTCCTTTCTCACCTAAATACCACTCAAGGATGCTTCCATTTCCTTAACCCAACTATTGATGGTATAAGAATTGAACCTGACAATAATAAAACAACACCTATAAACCAGTTGTTAACTTACTATTAAACTCTATGTTGCTTGAGATTAAGTAATTTTTATTATATCATTACCAAGTCTAATTTACAATATATACCAGATTAGCAATACCATATTTTTCTATATGTCTAATTAATGAAATATTCAATAGCTTTTTTTAACTTAATAATTAAAAAACTAATAACAAGAGAGAAGCAGGCAAAATGACATCAGCTTATGTCCCCTATGCTCAACTTCTCTCTATCCATATTGCTCCCAATGAAGGTACCAATTAGTTTATCATTAGTTTTTACTACTCTATGCTTTTTAGAGCCTCTATCGGATCAATTACATCTAACGACCGGTCAGTTATCAAATTCACCAACAATGCAAAAACATAGGCCATTACAGCAGAAATCACATAGCTAATTGGGTGTATGGAAACTGCGAAATAAATAGATGGCATTTTAAGTGCAAAAGTTAAACCGTTTCCTAGCAAATATCCTAAGGGTAATCCAAGAAGAATACCTATTCCCGTCAATATAAATGTCTCTTTATTCACATAAAGATGTACTTCTTTATCATAAAAACCAAGTACCTTAATCGTTGCCAGTTCTCGCTCTCGTTCTGAAATATTTGTCGTAGACAATGTGAACAATACCGTAAATGCCAATCCTGCTGCCATTATAATTATGAGATAGACTACCATATTGACGAGGGAAAATGCAGATGAAAATTCCTCTTTTAATTTTTCTGTACTAATTACAGAAAGTACTCCATCTTTTCCTGCTAGTTCCTCTGAGTAATCAGACGGATTCCTAACCGTATCTGTCAAATTGGCTAACACACCATTTGGTTCATACGGGCCAAACAAACTTTCATAAACTTTCTGAGACATATACACGTTATTTCCGAGATAATTTTTGACTATTTCACTGACTTCCACGTTTGCCTGTACAAGTTTTAAATTTTGCAGAGAAACCATGTCCCCCTTTGTAAAATCCAGTACATCACCTGCATTCTGGGTAACTATAATTCCCCGTTCATCTAAACTAACTTCTTTACCTTCTATGTTTTCCAAATGAATAAACGACTCTAAGGTTTTTCCATCTGGCACTACAAGCAGTTGCACCTTTTCTTCTCTACCATCTATACTTTTTATTTTAATCGAATCAATTTGAACATTGATATAATCGGTAATATTTTCATCCTTATTGATATAGGACAGCAACTTTTCATTTTCTTTCGTAGATGCTACTGCCATTATGTCATAACGATAGGTATTTTCATATTGCCTTGGCATCAGATCAGTTACAGAATCCTTAATGGCAAATCCACAAAGCACCAGAGCAGTACATCCCATAATTCCAAATACCGTCATTATCATACGTTTTTTATATCGAAATAAGTTTCTGGCTGTTACTTTATTTAAAAAAGACAGCCTTCTCCATATAGGTGTCGCATACTCTAAGGCAACTCGTGATCCTGACCGTGGAGATTTTGGCCTCATCAGCACGGCTGGCATATGTTTTAATTCTGCATGACATGAGAGAGTCGTTGCTCCGACGATTCCAATGATAAATAATAAAATTCCTCCTAGACCATAAATCAGATCAAACTTCAAGAGATATTCTGGTAGAAGATACATTGTTTGAAAGATGATAAATATTATTTTGGGTAATACAATAAACCCAAAGAGATCTCCCAGAATTCCTCCTAAAAGACATGCCATAAGAGAATACAATAGATATTTTCTTCTAACTTCCCTGTTCTTAAAGCCCAATGCCTTATATGTGCCTATTAACCCACGGTCTTCCTCAACCATTCTGGTGATTGTTGTCAAACTGATTAGAATTGCAACAACAAAGAAAAGAATAGGAAATATGGTACCAATTGTTTCTATGCTGGCAGCATCATTTTTAATATTCCCATAACCACTTAAAGAGGTACGGTCTTGTACATACCACTGTGGCATATCAATATCTTCAATTTCTTTCCGCGCTTTCTCTAGTTTTACCTCTGCTTGTGCTCGCTTTGCCTCAAATTCTTTTTTGCTATCTATAACTGCTTCTGCTCCAAATTCGGCTTCTACATTTGCAATTTCTTGCTCTGTCTTAGCAAAGGCTTCTTTCATCTCCTGTTCAGAATCTGAAAGCTTCCTGTAAGCCTCGCCAGTAATCTCTTCATAACGCGCTTGTTCTCTTTTCCCTTTCAGCTGGGATTCAATCGTCTCTATTACCTGTGTTATATAGTTTTCATAATCCTTTGAATAGCATAACAGTTTACTGCTATCAGCCAGTGTCAGATAAACTGCTGTGTAGATATCCGAATTTACTGCTTCTGGTAATACAAAAAATGTATAATCTGTTGTAGTGGTGGAACGAAATGATGCCGCTCCATCGTTACTATTGACATCCATAACATCTGTAACAATTCCGGTAATTTTATAAACCTTATTTGTAAACGTCGGTTCCTCGTTTTCCTTTTTGATATCTCCTATCTCTTTAACTTCTTGATTATCTGCTTCATTAACTGCTTTTTTAACTGCTTCATTATCTACCTGTTTATCTGTTTCTTTATCTGCTTGTTTATCTGTTTCTTTATTTGTTTCTTTATTTGCCTCCTCTTTTGTATCTCCCTCTATTTTTGTGTTATTCTCTGCTTCCACAATTTTGTCTTCAATAATTACCGTGTCACCAATTGATTTTCCGGTCTCTTTCCTGTATTTTTCTGTTACCGCAATCTCATCTGCTTCTCGTGGAAGGTTTCCTTCTATAAGATAAGGAACATTGATTCCTGTTTCACGAAAAGTTTTAATTTCAACACTCTGCTTTTTTTCCCCGTTCTGAGTATAGACGGTTTTACTAAACGCTCCCTCTACCTGAGAAACTTCTTCCAGATCTATAAGCAACTGTACATCATCTTTAGTTAATCCCAATGTTGAAACAACACTAATATCAAAGAGCTTCTGCTTGTCAAAAAAGTGGTCCGCAGAATAACGTAAATTCTCACAAGCAGCTTTAATTCCTGTCAGCATGGTAACCCCTAAAGCAGTAATTAACATAATGGAGATAAAACGCTTTTTCCCTTTTTTCATAGAACGCCATATATCTTGATTGTATGCTTTTTTCATATTTCCTCTCATTCTGTCATCAGACGGTCTTTCGTACTTTTTACCATTCAATTTCTGCTATAGGCGTCGGATTCTCATTCTGAGTAATTTCAATTACTTTCCCACTTTTAAATCGGATTAAACGGTCTGCCATTGGAGCTAGCGCCGAGTTGTGGGTAATGAGTATCACGGTGATATTGTCTTTTCTACAGGTATCCTGTAATAACTGCAGTATCTGCTTTCCCGTATTGTAATCTAACGCACCAGTAGGTTCATCGCATAACAGAAGTTTCGGATTTTTTGACAACGCTCGTGCAATTGATACCCGTTGCTGCTCACCACCAGAAAGCTGTGCTGGAAAATTCCCCTTTCGCTCTGAGAGACCAACCTTATCCATCGTGTCCGATGCATTCAATGCATCTTTACAAACCTGAACAGCCAGTTCTACATTTTCTAATGCGGTCAGGTTTGGAACTAGATTATAAAACTGAAAAACGAATCCAATATCTGAACGCCGATAATCAACCAACTGCTTTTTATTGTATTTTGTTATATCCTTACCATCCACCAGTATCTGCCCCGAGGTCGGAACATCCATACCTCCTAATATGTTAAGTGCTGTTGTCTTTCCAGCACCGGAAGCCCCTAATACAACCGAAAGCTCTCCCTTTTCCACATGAAATGTAGCATCGTCAAGTGCTTTTATGGATGTTTCACCTGTTTGGTATTCTTTAGATATATGATTAAATTCAATGTATCCCATAATTTTCTCTCCCTTTTGTTATTCAACAACCTGTTGACTAAATTACAGTATACACATCCTGAATCCGTTCATCAATCAACAATACTAGACAGAATGTTGAGTAACTTGAAGCAAGCTTGTTGTTGTGTTATCATATTTTCAAAGGAGGATATCCGTATGAAAAAGCAACCCCAGATTACGAAACAAACCAAGGCAAACTTAAGAGAAGCCTTTTGGATACTTTATACCGAAAAGCCAGTCGAAAAGATATCCATTAAGGAAATCACTGAACTTGCCGGATATAATCGTGGAACTTTTTATCTATATTACAAGGATGTCTATGATATCCTCACTCAAATTGAAAACTATATTTTGGATAAAATACAAGAAGCAGTTATGGAATATCTATGTGTAAATGATACCTTTGAAATTTCTAAAAATATGGGTACCTTTGTGGAGCTGATGCAAACCTATTCAAAGTATTCTGCAGTACTATTAAGCGATCACGGTGATCCCCAATTCACAACCCGCCTAAAAGAAATCCTTTGGCCACTTTTAAACCGATTATTTGTCCAAACCGAGGGTTATAGTGATTATCAGATCGAGCTTTTAGCAGAATTTTATCTTTCCGGAATATTAGCCACGGTAACCAAGTGGAACTTTAATTCGCAAATGACGATTGATCAGTTTATTACTTTTATGGTTCCAACTATTTTTCCAAAGAGATAAATTGAAGCAGAAAAAAGTGGCTTCACCACTCAGGCTTATTATCTATTAAAAAAGTGTTGTAAAATGATTGCTACTGCGATCATTCTACAACACTCCCAAACTCTAATTCTTGAGTTGCTTTTCCTTTACCAATTCAATTGCCTCTTTCCCTGTCATATGCTCAATCTCCAACTCGACAAGGCAAACACGATTGAGTTGCTTCTCTATTTCCTGTAAACTCCCCTGCTCATGATTCGGCGAGTATTTTTTCGCTAATTTTTCAAGTGCACTCCTCTTTTCTGCTTCCTCTTCTAAGACACGTGCCTTACCAAAAACAATAACACTTCGAAAATAAGTTGTATATTCTTGCGGAACAACATTATCCTGATCAATCACACAAAAAGATACTTTGCTATTCTTTGTAATAGCCTCTAGCTTGTGACCAGTATACGCACAATGGAAATAGAGTTTAGAATCGGTATGTACATAACTAAGTGGGACAGCATATGGATAATCATCATCTCCATGAACAGCCAATACTCCAGACGTACCTCTGTTGAGGATTGTTATGCTCTCCTCTGTTGACAATGCCTGTTTTATTCTACGCATTTCTCTAAACATGTAGACACCTCTTTCATTGAATTTTATATGTTTGTTCTTTCTACTCACTATGACCAATAGAATAAATAAGGAAAAGCAAGTCATGATTGCAAGCTTTTCCTTGTCTTTAATAAGAGACATAATCAGCAGCAATTTATAGAAATTAATTTTAAAAAACATACCATAAATAGAAAGATAAATCAAGCTTATTGTTAAGCTTATCTATCTTTCTATTATTAAGCTTATCTATCTTTCTGTTAAGAGGTTTCCTTTCTGAATTGAAGGAATTGATCCGCTCTGATGAAGTCTAAACACTTTACATGAAATTACTCATACGATAAATCAAGAAAATTCTACACTCCATTGGATTATGTACAGTTTAAATTCCACCCGTTATTCACTAAATATATAGGTGTTATGAATTAGTTACAGTTCTTTCTTAGAAATCTTTCTACAATATCTAATACTTCATTACCCCAAAATGTTGGTGGACAATGATTTTCCTTTTCTAATTCATAATACTCTACCTCTTTATCGAACTCTCTTAACTTTTCAAAGAAATCACGACTATGTTTTATGGAAACAATTTCATCCTGCATGCCATGAAACATCAGTATTGGCGGAATATTTCTTTCTTTGGATAGATATGTTGCGCAGGATGCACTTTTCGCAAGATTTGGGACGTTTGAGATATGATCTGTTCCCAATAAATCCTCTATCGGTCCCTTTCCCTCTGAAAGCATCATATCAGTCGGTGCACAATAACTAATGATTCCTTTAATCTTATAAGTCCCTTTGTTCTTTCCTTCTAAATCAAGTTCACCATAATCGGCAGTAAGCCCAGTCAAAAGTGCGATATGACCTCCCGAGGAATCCCCGCTAATAAATATATTCTCAGTATCAATATGAAACATTTCTGCAATCGACGGGATAAAACGAATGGCATTCTTAGCATCTATCACTTGCGCAGGGAAAAGAGCCAATTCTGATTCCCGATATTGCACCTGTGCTACTGCAAAACCTCTTTTTGCTAATTCAGCACGATCTGGTATGTTATTATACATTTCTTGTCTGTGCCATGCAGAACCTTGGATAAATAGAACTAATGGATATTTTTTATTTTCTTCCCAGTTTCGTTTGTATGGTATGATTAACTGTAAATACCTCTTACAATTTTCATATTCAAAATACTCGACATCAGGAACATATAACCACTCTAATTCTTTCTTTTCTAAATCTAACTTTGTTAACTGTTGTATTGCCATAGGAAATCTCCTTATTCAATATTTATATATAGGTTAGGAATTGTCGTAGCTCTTATATAATTTATTAAATACAAGACCAACTAACTATTTTATTCCACATAAAACAATAACGAATATAGATGCATCGTCAAACTCATTATCATTACCTTTACAGTAAGTTTGAGCAATTAAATATAAAAGAGCGGGACATATCCTTATATGACACCTACCATATACTTACACGTTTCTCTGGTGGCACATACATTCCATCTTTTTCTATAACATCGTATACATCGTAAAATAAATCATTGGAACTCAACACTGCATTCACTCGAATGGTATTGTGTGCATGATCATTCGTAAGATAAACTAAAGCTGCAAGATCATCCGACTCGAAACCTTCCGCCTTGCAATATGCATAATTTACATATAACTTTTTTAAATCTTCCTCTTTTGTTAGCAGAGCTGTCACACATGAAATTGCACCAAGATCAGCTATATTTTCATCTAAGGTAATATCTCCATTGACAAAAACGCCTGGAACCATCTGAAGCGAATTATAATAATCTACCACTAGCTGTGTTCGTTTTAAATATTCGTCCCTATCTTCCTCGAGCCACCAATTGATTTGATTCCCATCGCTATCATATCTAGAACCTTTCACATCAAATGCATGTGATATTTCATGTGCGATTAACACTCCAACACCGCCAAGATTTGTTGCATAATCTGCATTTTCATCATAAAATGGTGGTTGAAAATTAGCAGCTGGTAAAAATATTGTATTCTGTTTCTCATCATAGTAGGCATCCGCGGCATAAGTTGGAGAACGCCAGGTTATTGCTGAATTTGTCTGCTGTAACTTAGAGTAAGCTTCCATGGTCTTCTTTTGCTCAATCTCAAGTAGATTTGATAATAAACTTCCCCCTTGGTTTACAGATTTAATTATTAGATTTTGTTTGTATTCTGGTAGTTGTTTCGGGGATCCAAGTTCTACTTGAATTGAAGCCAATTTCTTCCTAGCTTGTTGCTTCGTTATGTCTGACATCCAAGTTAATTTGCTTATATTTTTATCATATTGTTGAAGAATGTCTTGAATCATAGCTTGAATATCTTCTTTTGAATCATCGGTTAGATACTTCCTTGCATAGAGCTGCCCAATCTCCTCAGACATCACTTGAGTAGTTGTCCATACTGCCTGAATATCAACTTCAGAACTTTCTTCTACAACATCCATATTACTTTCAGAATTCATCCCTCCATAGGTTATTCCACAATCAAACTCCCGATAAATACAGTACATGGAATACTCCTTTAGTAACTGAAGCGATTCTTCGCTTAAATATTCATTCATCAATTCAAGTAGTTTTTTAGATTCTTTTGTATAAAGTTTTTGCTCCTGTTCGAATCCCATATGCTTTAATAATTCGTATACGTTTATATTAGTAATTATTTTAGCAAGTTCATCACTGGTATATGTAGTAACTTCTTCATCGGTACCCTTATACTTCTGCATTTCCCCTTTCAGAAGTGCAAAGTTTTTCTCAAATTCTATTAATTGTTTTACTGAATATTCTGCTTCAGCATCCGTTTTCCCAAGAAGCATGAAAAATCCATTTGCCTTGCTCACATATTGTTTATATTCTTCAGTTTCCTCTAAATGCTCATAGCTTTTTTGCTCCAAAGAAAGAGATGGTAGTTCAAGATATGCACTATATTCTTTCGTATTTTTTGAATCAGGTGCAATTGTAATACAGAATAAATTATCCTTTCCATACTTATGAGTATAATCTGCGACTGCATTCACGTAATCTTGTACTGTTGTCGAAGTTCTAATATCCCTCATCACATCTACTAATAGATTCCATTGCCTTCCTTGATCCTTAGAACTTCCTTTCGCACAATAATAAATAGAAAGTATATTCTTTTCAATACTACCATCTGCTAGGCTTTCTTCCATTTCCACCAAATCACGTATAATACCTTGAATTTTATTATTTGAATCTATTTCAAATTCTATTTTCCAATTCCATCGCCCAAATCCTTGTGTTAATTTCTCCTCAATAAGACTTTTATTTATACTTTGATAAAAATCCTCCGATGGTTTGATTTGATTACTGATTGAACCGTTTGCCTCCTTATTCGTAACTTGATAATAATCGGGATATTCCCCATTTCTTGCTGAACACGCTATGAATCCTATTAATAATATGCTGATTGTCAGGATAGCAATTATCGTCTTAAGTATCGTTGGTTTATTATTTTTCATTCTCCTCCTCATATAAGACTAGCACTTTAAAATCACTTAATAATTAGCTCCAACATAAAATTAATTCACATTTATTTTATTCCATATTATACCACTTATCTTTTGTCTTTTTTAGTTTGATAACACACTTAATAAGTTAACCTCAGCAGTTAAGGAACCTCTTGTTTACACAAGTCTATAAAGCAATCTGTTTATTTTAGTAGTTTCTAGAATTATTTTGATTTGTCGCTATTTTCTCGCAATGTTCATTTACCAATTGAACCATCACTCGTTTTTCATTATCTGAAAGCCATTCTCGTAATCTTGCTGCAGCAACAGGCAACTCCCATCGATTAATATCTTCAATATTTCTTTTTGAAATCATAAGATATTCTTTTATATATATCTTATATATATGATGTTGAAAAAAAGAAAATAGTTTTCTCAAAACCCAAGGTGCCTGTGCAACTTCTCCATACTTTAACATAATGCATGTACGCGCAACATCAGCACATGCATCCCCTCTGCAAGCGGTCATCCAATCTATAAAAACCGCTTTATTATCTGTTATCATAATATTCCCTGGATGAAAATCAAAATGGCATAATTCATCGCCTTCGGGCAACTGCATTAAATATTTTCGAACGATTTCCTTATTTTCATTAGAAAGTACATCTACAGCATTGACATCCTCTTCTAGTTTCTCTTTTACTGTGCAGATATTATTTATAATCGGTATTTGTAAATCTAAATGGTAATGTGCTAATTTTTTTGCATAATCATTAATCTTCCACAACGAAGTCACCATGACTTTTAGCATATCTGTTCCTTTAATTTCTTCATATATTATTCCTAATCTGTCATTTATCTCAACCATATCATATACTTTAGGAATACAATCTAATTTGTTTTGTATGTAATTACCATTTCGATATTCTCTTTCAATAATTTCTTTCGAAATTCCATGCCGAAACAATTTTAATATTTTATTATCATCAAGCCTGTATATTTCAGCTGTATTACCTTGCCCTATCATGTATTCTTTTTTGATTTCCATGTGGTTCCCCTCTATTCGATAGCATAAGTTATTTATATTACACTTTATCCAACCATAACGATAGGATTTCCATTGGGTATACCGATATGTTTACTTAGTTATTGCTGTTTAATTTATATCTAACTTTACATTAACATCAATTTCTTATTTGATAATCACGCTACAAATTCTAAATTCGGTTTAATAATGCTATTATAGCTAATATATGAAAAACATTCTACCATAATTTGTATATTTTAAAAAGACCTCTAGCACATGGTCACTTAATAATAATAAGCTTTTATAAAGATACACAAATATGAGATTACATACATCTAATAATCATATATATTAAATGGTGGCATTTTCTATAAATGACAATCAGCAACTTGCTGATGAACTCAGAGAAAAATACATCAAACCTCTACCAGAAGGGAATTACACCAGCACCAGTAAAAAGGAAGAGTGTTGATGACCTTCTGGGTAAGCACTATTAACTTACTTATAAAGTTAAAAAAGAAGGTTCTTAACAAAGAACCCTCTAATTCTGGCAATCTGCTTCATTACATTAACTAACTCCTAATAATCCAAATGGTTCCTGGTTCATACATGCAGCCGGTTTTGCTATTGTCCCATAACTCACTATCCACTTTTATGGATATTTTAAAGCTATTCGGTGAATCACTTTTTTAGCACGTATTACGACAATGATTTTTCTAGCCATTCATCCAGCATTCCATCCTCGTAGCTACTACTTAATACTTTGTAACCCTGATTTCATGGCTAACTGTCTTAGAAATGGGTGAAACATTGCAGGAGATTTTAGATTTTTTAAAAGTATATTTAGTTTAATCTTCTTTACTTTGTGTTCATATCTGCCCAAAAATCCTTCTATTCCCTCTTCCAAACTTTCTGCCAAGTATGCAGAACTTTTTAATGCATAGCTGATTCCTTCTGCTGAGCTAGGACTGATTGCACCTGCCGCTTCCCCAATCAGAGCTATCTTATCCCTTCCAACATAAAATTGTGACACCTTCTTAGGTCTATAGATAAATGCACCCTCTGTTTTTATCTTATCCTTAAAATCAAAACCCAACTCTGTTAACTTTGTCTTTAATATCTCGTACTTCTCTCTAGTATTCTCCCTTGGTCTAAGAGCCGCCCCTAATAATATATAATTGTCCTTAGGTATTACCCACGAATAAAAATCACTGATTTCTTCATCAAAGATAGCTGTGTAATAAGGTATGGGATTGGAACACTCATACCATTCCTGAATTGCAATGTAGGTTTCAGGCATATTAATATCTTTACTAATCGTCCGCCTTATCTTAGAAATGGCACCATCTGCACCTACAATAACTCTTGTTTTTGCAGTTATCTCTTGCCCCTTATCCTTATATCTAATTTCATAACCTTCTGGTATTTCTGTAAACCCCTTGAAAATAGCATTAAACTTTTTATCAACATTATCTGGAATGAAAGACACTAACCATCGGTCGAATTTTTCTCGATCCATATTATAATAGAATCTTTGATATAACCTTTCTAACTGATTCGTCAAATCTATCGTTCTCACCGCAAAAAGCTGCGGGTTCACTAATAGGTCCTTTGGAATTCCTAATCCCAACTTTGCAATCATTTTCTGTGCATCCGGGGATAATAATCCTCCACAACATTTATGAAAGTGATTTTGAGGATTTTCATTCTCCATATCTCTTTTATCTATTAATAGAACCTTATATCTACCTCCAATAAGTCGTGCAAGGTTAGAACCCGCAGGACCAGCCCCTACAATAACAATATCATACATAACTACACCTCATAAACTTCCTTTATTCCATATCTGAAAAAGGTACTTCTCTACCTTGTAAACTATGGAGAGTATACAAAAAACATTTCCTCATCCTTGCGATTCTTCCTCATATCTATATTCCAAAATATCACCCGGTTGACAATCAAGTGCTTTGCAAATGGCTTCTAACGTGGAAAATCGAATGGCTTTCGCTTTCCCATTCTTTAGTATAGAGAGGTTTGCCATAGTAATTCCAACCTTCTCCGTAAGTTCAGTTACGCTCATTTTTCGTTTCGCAAGCATAACATCAATATTAATTATTATTGGCATGTTCTTCACCTCACACTGTCAAATCATTCTCAGATTTTATGTCAATTGCATCTTGCAATAACCTTTGAAGAACTGCAGCAAAGACAGCAATCACCATACCAACGAAGACAGGTATCAATCCAAAGAATACAAGCCCTGGAGCATCATCTTTGTCCGCTACCAGATAAACAAATGGCATAATTATTACATAAACGAAGCTAAATGCACTGGCACAGCGCTTTATGCTCTTGAGCGCATTCACAGAAAGCTGTGAGAAAGCTATGTTATTATCAATGTAACATAAAAGTCGAAACGCATGATATAACGCAATGTAAAATGGGATAGCAGATACATAAGCGCCTGCTATCAATGGGTATAATATATGTGCGTAATCTTGATTGATGGGGTCAGTAACCAGCTTCACAACCCCAAATATACATAAAGCAAGAACTGGACTTCCAATCAGAAAAATAGCAATTTTTAGAAAAATTGTTGAATACCGTTTCATAATAAACACCTCACATTTCAATTATGTATTTAGAATATCACGTTATTTATCGTTTATCAATATATTTTTATTATTTTACATATGTTTTTTATTGAAATAGAATGTTGATGTGTTTACATACAGAATTAATAGAATATATCGATAGGGTTGCATTCAGCTTGCATTTCGATTTGCAATTAAGGTAGAATATATTGATACTACTCACATTCACATATTTCTGGAATGCCAGTCTTACATCATAAGTATAAAATATAGACATATCCCCCCTTTCCCCCAACTCTTTTAGGATATATGAATCTTAGGAAAGCAAAAAAAGACTGGTATCAACCAATCTTTTTGTAAGCCAAGGTACAACCACTCATAGATATTTAATTTTTTAAAAACTCAGTCTCTAATCGGAAGGATTGCATACGTTTCACAATCATACACCAATTCCGAGTAAAATAACTTACCGTGTGTAGCAGATCACTTTCATTATAGAAATAAAATTTCCCTAAAATATTTTTATTTCTGCCTACTTATGCTTTTATTTTCTAACAGCCCTAATTGCTACATACGAATTCATATATTTATCGAATAGTCCACCACCGTCACAGTCTTCGAAAATATCAGTTATCTCAAAACCAGCTTTAATGATACCGCCTATCTGTTCTGTTAATGTATGGCTAAAAGCTATAGGTTTTTTCTCATCATACTTTTGTTTTAACTTTTCTTCTGATAAATCTGTTAATGGATTAAACGGCAAGGAATGTCTTGTGATAAGAAAATCTTCCTTTTGATAATCTGGTTCAAACATGAAGACCTCTTCTTTTATAAAACCCATCATTAATATTCCACCGCTTTTAATAACTCTGGCACACTCCTCCCATAGAGGCTGAATATGCTCAATATAACAATTCGATACTGGATGAAAAATCAAGTTAAATGAATTATCATTAAAAGGAAATTTTTTCGACATATCCGCTTTTACAATGTTTATTTCATATTTCTCACGCTCTGCAACAACTCTTTCATTATCAAGCTGTCTATCAGATAAATCCATAACCGTTACATTTGCGCCATGTGCAACAAATACTGGGCATTGTTGACCACCCCCGCTTGCTAAGCCTAACAGATTCATACCTTTTAAAGGTGGAAACCATTGTTCTGGCACCAGTTTCACTCCAGCTAAGGTGACCTTCAGCTCACCATGCTTAGCACATAAAAATTCTTCATGGCTAATTGATGTGGCTTTGTCAGTCAAACATTCATTAATATTATCCCAGACCTGCGCAATTATGGATTGATAGTTAAGATTTGTAATAGTTCTATTATCATCTATTATCTTTTCTTTAAAATTTCCAATGCTCATTTTATGTATCCTCCATAGATTTCAGCTATTAATGACGGGAAATTGTATCGTGAATTTATTACCATATATAAAAATGCACGCTTCGCGAAACTTTTCCATGTCATGAATAAAAATCGCAAACCCTTGTTTTATAATGATTTGCGATAATTTTTCATTAAACATGATACAGGATTTAAACTGTTTTTTCCTTATTCTAAACAATTCGAGAACGACTATGAATATAAAACTCTTCCTGACTCGGTTTGAATTTCTTCTCCATTTTCTCAAAAGCAGAATCAAATTTCTCTACTTCTTTCTCATCAATATCATAAACATCACTCTCTTTATAACACCATTTTTTCCCCTCAAGACTTCCTTCTCTTAGTTCTTTAACGAGCATGGCTGACGGATAGTAATCATTCTTTATGCATACATTATATTTTTTACAACTCTTAAAGCCACGTGAAACATAATTATCGGGATTACCAAAAATTACAATCGTATCGTATCCTAATTCTTTTGCTTTTTCAAACGAATATTCTAGCAATAACTTTCCATATCCCATTCTTTGATATTCTGGAAGGACACTCACAGGACCAAACGTTAAAATCTGCTTTTCATACCCGTTTTCATCCATAAGCTTTGCTTTGGTGTACATTACATTCCCGATAATCATATTATTTTCTTCAAGAACAAAATTTAATTCTGGTATAAAATCGGGATGATTCCTCATGATATGAACAAGATAATGTTCATTACATCCTGGAACATTCAGATTCCAAAAAGCCTTCCTTGTCAATTCCTCTACTTCGCGCATATCCTTTGTCTGTTCATTTCTGATATTATATTTTGATTCTATAGTTACCAATTCCTTGTCCTCCTCCAAAAAATCCTATTTATCATCTCACAGAATTATACCATATAATATATTCTGTATTCTAGTTAAATCAATTACATGCTAGTATTCTACGCATTTATTTCTAATTCATATTGATAGTCTGAAAACTCTAAATCTGTCCCACTCTTCTTATAGGATTTTTCACCAACTATCTTAAATCCAAGTTTTCTTACAATTGCATTTGACGCTGCATTTTCCTTATTAACAACAACTGTTATTTTTTTAGCATTATGTTGTTTGGCATAATCTATCATCCCTTGTGCCATTTCTGTTGCATAACCATTTCCCCAGAATTTTTTATGTACACAATATGCAATATCATATGCAACTCCATCTTCACTTGGTATAAAACTACATGTTCCAATTCTCTCGCCTGTCATTTTTGATTCAGATATAAGATAACAACATGTCTCATCCTCTCCCAAAGTTTCCAATGATTTACGATATTCCTCATCCATATTCTCAAACGACGGGTCTGGTAAATACTCTCCCATTTCCGGGTCATTCCAGACACTCATTGCAAACCCAACATCCGTTTTTTCAAACCCTCTCAAATATAATCTTGGGGTAGTTACTTTTTCTATCTTCATACTTGTAACCTCTATTAATCCTAGATTTTCTTTATATTGAAGCAATTTAATGTCCTTGCCCTCCAGTCATAGAAAGGGACTTTCCAGTAGATCCATTTTAAACGTACTCATATACATACTCAAATTAAATAGTGAAGCATTTTGTAAAGATTGCGTACTAATTAATCCTGCCTTTTAAGCTTTATCCTCTCTTTATTATCTTGCCACTGAATAGATAAATCCACATTCAAATAGCTTGAATGTCTTAAATTTCATATAGCCAATATTATAGTATTTTCTATATATTACCACTCTCTTCTTCACCTCGTCAAATCTTATACGTTTAGAACCTACTATATCCCTGTTAAAATTCTATACTTTCCTCTGCTAAGACACTAGTACAATGTATAACCTTTTATGAGAAGTGTAAATACTACACTTTCTCTTCAGTTTGTTCTGTGATTACCAGATTTGAACTGTTTGAACATTACCAGAACCCGCATAGAAAGGAGGTTTTTCAATCTCTGATACTGGTTGCACCTAACTATTTATTAAACAATTGTTAAGTTCCAATATTCTATCACCAACATCTTCAGGGCAATGAGCATCCGATGCTGTAATGATTTTCACATTATTATTTTTCATTATTTTTAGCATTTCTTCATCCATACCTAGCGTAGCTGTATTAGGACAACGTCGAAATACTCCACTATTTTGTTCTGCGTACATATTATTTTTTGAAAGCTCCTTTGCTAAACTATCATAATAATCCGTTAGAGAATATGATGGTTTTTGTCCAAAAAGTTTAATCGAATCGGGATGAGCTATACCGTCATATATGCAGCTTTGAGCAAGTGAAATAGATGTTTCAAAATATCTATGATATATTTCATCGACATTAATTCTATTCCAATGCTCTGCCTTATGGTCAAAGGCAAAATCATCAACAAAATGAACGCTACCCAACAAGAAATCAAAATCTTTACCTTTAGTTAATTCTACAACTAAATCTTCAAACTCTTTAAAATAGCATATCTCAAGACCAAACTTAATCTTAACAGGAAACTGATTATTTCTGATTTGTTTGATAAGTGACAAATAATTCTCTAGTTTCAAAACACCTGCATTTCTATGGAACCATGTATCTATATAATCGCTATATGCACAAACAGAATCATACATGGGAACAAATTCTTCAAACCGATAACAATGCTCAAGAAGCCAAATCTCATCTAATTGCTTTTCAACTGCTTTGATAACGAATTGATTTACCCATTCGTGCGTATATTCTCCTCGTTCAATATGAATATGACCATCTACCATACTACCACTTCCCTATTTATAATTTATTGAAGGAAATACCTTAATGATTTCAATTTTTTTCCAACTTAATAATATCATATTTGGTAAAATAATTAAACTAAATATTTCAGTAGTCTGTGTACACCAATTATTAATGCGTATCATCTACACTTTCTTAAATGGTGTTTAATCCCGATGGTGAGTTTATCTTTGAAAAGAATAGGGAACGACTAACTGCAAGAGCAGTAACCTATTGGCTAAGTAAATATTGCAGAGATGCAGGAATTACATATAAAAGTCCTCATTGCATAAGAAGGACTACTGCAAGCCGATTAAGCAAGACTGGAATGCCACTTGATAAGATTCGGGATATGCTAGGACAAGTTGATGAGAAGACAACCCTTAGCTATATTTACAATCCAAATACGGAACAAGAAAACTTGAACATTATGAATAATGCTCTGAATAGTAGCCACAAAAAGAACAAGAAAAATTAGTGCACATACGATGCACATATCTGCGCACACAAAAAATCCCTTGAAATTCAAGGGATTTCGTAAGCACGAGACGGGATTCGAACATTCCCCGTCCTCTACAAACCGCATAGAAAGGAGGTTTCCAACACATCTTTTTTCTGCGGACTCAGGAGGGGACTCAAGATGTACGTGAAAAATATATACTACTTTTAATTTAACCTTAGTAATCTATTCTTCAATTCCATAATCCTTAAATTAGAATTATCGATTTTTGTTAAGTAAGAATTATCAGACTTAATCAATTCAATTATAGCTTCATAAATATCATAGAAGTCATCTGGCATAAGTAAAATATCAATACCTGCTTTAAGTGCCATTTTAGCAATTTGCTCATTTGAATAGTTTTCAGTAATAGGTTTCATATTTAATGAGTCCGAAATAATAACTCCTTTAAACCCAAGATCTTTTCTCAAAATCAAATTGCATGTTGACGGTGATAATGATGACGGACATTGTGATGTGGTTATAGTCTCAAAAACTGCATGCGATACCATTATTAGATCTGTCATCGATTCAATTCCTGCTTGGAAAAGTTTAAATTCTGTTTTATACATATCATCAAGACTTCTAGTTATTATTTGTGTTTTTTCATGTAAATTACCATCAATTGAACCTATACCAGGAAAATGTTTCAAAGTGGTTCCAATATTAAATTCATGCATTTCTCTTACAATTTCTTTAATCATTTCACTAGCATGTTCCGCTGTGACCGTAAAATATCGTTCATTAACATTATTACTAATATTTATATCTGATACAGGAGCAAAATTTATATTAATATCGTTTAAGCTTAATTCTTTCCCCATCTGCCTTCCAATATTTTTAGCTTCGTCAAGAGTTGTTAGCTTACCCATAGGCAACATTTTCTTATTGCTAATTTGAGGATATAGCCAATTAACGTTACCACCTTCATGATCAATTGCAATGAGTATATCTTCTTTTGAATTCTTTCTTATAGAATAAATTAAGCTTTTGAGTTGTTTTTTACTTTTTATATTATCTTTAAACAGAACAATACCACAAATAGAATACTTTTTTAAAAAGTCCACGGCCGCCTTATTTAAACTTTTACAACCATAAGTATTTGCAATATAGTCTAAGCTCAACATAAATAACCTAGATATATTACTATAATCAGTAGGTTCTTCCGAAGTAGCAGATAAGATATCTACTACGTACTGATATTCATTTCTTTCAAACCTGGTAATAGTACGATAAATCTGTGTTGCCTGATTAACATATTCCTCATGGCGGTTATAATCTAAAAAAAGTTCTCTTATTAATATATCTTCATATCCATAATCATTTGAATCTAAATTTGCTTCTTTTATATAATCCTTATACTTTGTATATATTTTCTTACATGCTAACCTTATACTTTCTTTATTAGTAATTATTTTGTCTGATTGAATTTGCATAATGCCTAACGTCAATTCTTTTCCAAACAGAATAGAATATATATTTTCAAAGAATCTCACTGTGTTAGGACGATAAAAGTTCTCTAGAATCATTAATGAATATATTACACTCGTTAGTATTTTATTATCTTTAGCATTTAGTTCCGTTCCAAATTGAATACATTTTTTGTATCTATCTTGAAAAGTTACATATCGACGTTCAATATATTTTTCCTTAGATTTATCAGGATATATTTTGTCACCATCAAACCTGTTGCCCAACTTATCATATACCCATTTTCCACTTAACGCTAAAATAATCAACCATATTTCATTCTTTAATTCATTAAACGGAATGAAGAATAATGATTCTCCTGTAAAATATTTATGTAATAAACATTCATAGTCAAGAAACAAATTACTAGAATAATAGCAAAATGGACATGTTTTAGTAATAAATGCAAAATAACTAATGATTGATATTAGTATTCCAACTATTGCCATCTGAAACTCATATCTAAAATTATAAAGTTCTTTTTGATGCTTTATGAATGCCTTATGCAAGAACCTTAGTACATAATACATAGGAACAATCGTCCATATACCAATCAACTTTTCCTGATAATCTAAACGTGAAAATAATTCTGCTAATAAGAAAACTACAATATTAGGAAATATAACGCTCCATAAAAAGTTAGCACGAAATGATATTTTTTTCTCACTACCACTAAGAAAATTTACTGTGCCATAACTCCAACCTTCTATTTTATTATCCTTAGTTCCATTACCAACTAAACAAATTAGAAATAAAATTAGTATGGAGATACAAAGAAAAAACATATTTACTTTATTATTAACGTTAATCAATATTTCTAAGTATTTCATCCTTCCTCCATATTACTGTGCTTACTTTATTATTAACTACCTATAAAAATTACCATATATAGTCAAAAAAAACAATAGTAATATGTGTTTACCGGTTACTCGCTTATTTTTACCTCAAAATGTACGAGTAAACTGTTATTGCAGATTTTTATGACATTTTAGATCAAATCACAAGTTATTTATACCTTTGATATTACATACTACTTATGTATATATGACGAATAGAGTTGTTACCGAAAGAATCGCATGACGATTCTTTTTTATTACTCAAGATTAGATTTGCTGAAATGTCACCTCCCATTTCATAGCATAAGGTTTGAATTCCTTCGCTTTACAAAACTTCACAAACTTCCATTATTCGATTGAGGGAACCAGTCGTCCATAAGACTGTCTTACACACGATGTAAGTAAACAGAGTGGGTTGTGCTTCGCTTTAACTGTAACTATTAACTTTATCTCATTCAAGGAGAAATTATTATGTCCCACAAAAACAAGGTATCCCTTGTGGACCAAGTAAAACTTGCCTTAGATGAGAAGCTAGCGATTGGGCAATCCAAATATCTTGACAAGTCACTAAATCAGACCAGCGATAAAATCTATAGCTGGGAAACCTACCACAACTATTTAAAACACAACTGCTACTTCGCTTTATGGTGCAAGGAAAATTATAAGTGTAAAACGTTAGAACAGTGTCGATCTCATGCGAATGAATGGATTTCCTCTCGTTCTCATCTTTCTGCTTATACGATCAAGCTAGTGGCAGCTGCACTTGCCAAACTCTTTAGTATACCGATCCATATGCTGTTCACTATTATTCAAGATTGGACTTCGAATAGGGGAAGTTGTTGCTCTAAAATGATGCGACATTAATTTTGAGACAAGAAAGGTTCACATCCATCGTATGGAAACCTGGCTTGAAAATGCTACTGGAGAATTACGTCTAGTCGTTGTTCCATATACGAAGAAAAAGAGTCCTCATGGTGACCGATTTTTACCGCTTAGCCCCTATGAAATCAATATCTTCTTAAAAATCAAAGAAATCAATGAATTAATTGAATTTTACGATGGTGATTATGTGTTCTGCAATAGCGAAGGCCGCACTAAAATCAGAGAAATTGATTACTGTATCCGTACCCTATGTCAGAATGCAGTGATTCCTGAAAAGTCAGCACATGACATCCGAAGAACAGTTGCTTCTGAGATGTACAATGTCGGTCATGTTAAAATTGAAGTTATTTGTGATTACTTAGGACACGCTGATGTTAAAACTACCTGGGGTTACATTTTGAATACTCACGATGAGGAAGAAACCAGAGACATGATTATCAATGCCTTAAAAGGATTAAACGGACTCAGTATTTCAAATCAAAGCAAGATTTAAAACTCGGCTTGAGCATACGTTAAAAAGTTACGGACTCAAGCGGACTCAAATCCGTAGAAATGAAAAAACCCTCGAAACCATATAAATACTGGATTTCTAGGGAAATAAGTTAAGCACGAGACGGGATTCGAACCCGCGACCCTCGCCTTGGCAAGGCGATACTCCACCACTGAGCCACTCGTGCATTTTATATATCTTGTCTTTTTGCTATCTCGTGAAGACAAGATATATAATAACCCATATTGTTTGTTTTGTCAACACAATTCGAATAATTTTTACAGATTTTTTTCGTTTCTATGATCAAAATACCTTTTCCTTTAACATAACAGTGGTAATGTATTCTGTATTCTTTAACTCCTTATTTGAGAAAACTTCAGATTTCGTAAGTATTGCATCCATCCATAATTCATCCGCTGCCTGAACTATATTAGCTAATGCTATTCCCATGTCAATTAACTTCATATCGCTAACCACAGATGTAAAAAACCTAGCTTTTTTACAAAATACATGAATACGGTTACGATATACTACAAAACGCCAAGGCTGATTATTCATGGAGGATGGAGAAAGTATAGCTGCTTGCATAATAACTTTCATATTTTCACTAACTTCTTCCTTATATACAATTAAGCTGTCTTCCGACAGACGCTTTGCCTTCTCTGGAGAGCGGTACATCGATTTGTCACTTTTACCAAATGCAATTGCTATTACATAATCATACTTTAACTTAGACTTTAACTCTGAATTTGGTTTAATACCTCCCTGATAACAGGTTGCAATTCCTCTTGCTGTCAGATAAAGCATCAACTGATGCATTAGAAAACCTGCATTGATTAGATAATCCTGTTTTAATTCTGAGGAGATAAGCAGGTAATAAGGTGCTTTTACATGAAATAAGCCCTTTAATTTTTCATTTTCCTTCGTATTGTCAACAATTATTATGTCATATTCAATGTTACTCTTATATGGCTTTAACTGCTCTATATACGATGTTATATGACTAAGCAGTTTCTCCTCTAGTGCCTCCATATTATAATTTCTCACTGATTTTCTGACAAACATTGCTTCATACAGATTCATGGTACTACCTCTGCCTTTCCGATATGCTATTGTAATTCCGTCGTATGCTGCGCGGTTAGGGACTTTCGATAATTCTGGGGTGAAATACCGAAATATTTTTTAAATAACTTACTGAAATGATATACATCATCATAACCAATATCATTTGCAATATTTTTAATACTTCCGCCTTCTCGTTCTGATAAGATTTCCTTCGCCTTCTCTAATCTGATCTTGATTAGATAGTTGATTGGTGACTCTCCAGTTTCCTCTTTGAATATCTTTGAGATATAAACGGGACTTAAGTACATGTTATGCGCAATTTGATCAAGGGATATTTTATGTTCGTAATTCTCCATCAGGTAATTAATAATCCGTTTGACAGCATAGCTTTTGCTATAAGTCTCAAAATTACATCCCTTCTGGGTTACCTTTGGTGCTTCAATCACTTCTCGCATCAGAAGCATTAGCATCTGAATAAGTTGTGCTTTTAACATAAAGTACTTTCCAACCTGACCTGCTTCGTTCTCCGCCAACATATCATAACAAAGTCTGGAAATTTCACGCTTTGCTTCTGAACTTAAGTGAACGACATGGCCTTGGTTACTTAACTGAATCGTATTTTCCGGCATATTCTTAAATTGAAAATCTGTAAATCCGGTACAAAATTCAACCAACGGTTCTTCACCATCCAATAACATGTTCTGATGGAATACACCCGGATTACATACAATCATATCACCAGCTTTTACATCATAATATATGTCATCGATACGATATTTACTCGTACCGGATAAAATATATGTTAATTCTGTAAAATCCTGATGTGCATGGTATGCTGTCCGTTTGGTCACACGCATCTTACTAGCAAAAAAAACCGTTGGATTAAAATCACTGTAAGTTAAATCATAATCACCATTGCCCACATTACCACCCCTTATCGATTACTTTTCATCCTTTGAAATTCGCTCTAATTGTCCATAATTTTTTTTCTCCATAGCCCCAGTTTCTTTTGGGTTTGGTAACTCCTTAGTTAAACTTTCTGCATTGCTATGGTTCTTACTTTTGACTAAATTTTTCATCATCCCCTGCGATGCCTTATGAACCTCTTTTGTATTTCCTTCCTTAAGTTCATAAAAGGATTCTTTCTTTGGATTTAGCTTCGTTCCTAATGATTCCTTCTCTAAAACCGCTCGCTTTCCCTCTTGTAAGGGCTCATCCTTCATTGCTTCTTTTATTATTTCATTACTATTTTTTTTTACTTCCTTATTTATTTCTTTTGTTACTTCCCTATCAATTTCTTTTGTTACTTCCTTGGTTTTATTTATTTTCACTTCATTTATTATTTCTTTTGCTACTTCTTTTTTAGCATTACTCTTATTATTACCTTCTGGAACCTGCTCCTTTTTTATCCTTCGATATCTTCTTGCAATTCTTTTTTCTTCTTCTTCCTCTAACGTTTTGCTTATTGGTATAGGTGAACTATCCGAGGAATATGCATACTTCTCTTCCGGTATTCGCCTTATGAATAATCGTACCTTTACATTTTCACGTAACAAAGTATAGAAAACTGACATTAACGGGATAAAAATTAACATTCCCATGACACCCATCAAACTACCACCAACAGTCACAGCAAACAATACCCAGATCGATGGAAGTCCAACTGATCCTCCAACAACATGAGGATAAATTAAATTCCCCTCAATTTGCTGTAATACATTAAAGATGATAATAAACCAAAACGCCTGAACAGGGTCTACCATTAAGATCAAAAATGTCCCTATAATAGAACCGATAAACGCTCCAAAAATAGGAATCAGTGCTGTGAATGCAATTAATACACCAATTAAAAGAGCATATGGAAAACGTAAAATACTCAAAGTAAAATAGAACATAGAACCTAATATTACAGCTTCAATGCACTGACCAGACAAGAAATTCGAAAACGTTCGATGCGTTAACTGTAATACCATAATAACTCTTTCTGCTCTTTTATGAGGAAGAAAACTATAGCAAAGCTTCTTACCTTGTTCCGAGAGTTTTTCTTTGTTCGCCAAAATATATACTGCAAATACAAATCCTATAAAAAAGGTGGTTACACCGCTTATAATATTTTTTATTATACTGAAAGCAGAACCTACAATTCCATCAAATAGCCCTTTTGATATGTTGATTAATGTAGTACTTATTTTAGCCCAATCAATCGAAAATTTTTCTAATATGCTATCAACATCTGGGAATTTCACAATCAGTTCTTCTGCCATTCCTTCTACCCACTTTTGCACTTCAGGTATGGATTCATTTACAGAATTAGCCAGATCCCCAACGGTTTTAGCAACCTCTGGAATAATTAAAAATGTCACTGTAAACAAAATGCTTACTACTAAAATAATACTTAATAAAATACTTACTGGCCTTCTTATTTTATTAACGAACTTATTTTTTGTCTTACCTTTCCGAAATAATTTGTCTTCAAATAAACATAAAGGAACATTTAATATAAAAGCGATACATCCACCTAAGATGAATGGGGAAAGAATACTAATAACACTACCAAAAGTATTCATTACCACATCAAAATGCTGTATCCCAACAAATAATAAAACGGTAAAGGTAATTATTAATAATATTTTTCTTACATTGTTTCGATTCAGTTCCATGTACCCTCCCGTTACATTTCTAATAATCTTTTTACTAAGGTGACCGCTTCCTGTGCATCTTTCGAATAACCATCGGCACCAATTTCGTCACAATAATCTTGTGTGATTACCGCACCTCCGATGATTACCTTTGCTTTTAAAGAAGCCTCATTTCTTAAAGTTACAACTTTTTTCATCTCAAGCATCGTTGTTGTCATTAGTGCAGAAAGAGCTATAATATCTGCCTCAACTTCTTTGGCAGTTTTTATGATTTTTTCTGATGATACATCTTTACCAAGGTCAATTACAGTGAATCCATAATTCTTTAGCATTAATGCAACAAGATTTTTTCCAATGTCATGAATGTCTCCAGCAACCGTTGCGATTATAATAGTACCTGACTTTTCCTGTGAAGAATCCTTCTTTAACATAGGCTCCAAGTAATCGATGGCTGTCTTCATGGCCTCTGCTGATGCAATCAGTTGTGGCAAATAGTACTTTCCATTGTCAAAATATTGTCCTACTTGATTTATGGCAGGAATTAACATTGTGTCAAGTATTTCGGCTGCTTGGGTTTTATTATTAACCTCCTCTTCGACAAGAGATAAAATTTTTCTTTTATTACCTTTTATAACCGCTTCATAGATTGGAGAGTTTATGGATGAAGTTAAATTCTCATTGGAATTATCACTTGAATTTGAACTTAAACTAGTTACATTATCAACCTCTTTACTGACTTTCTGCGCTACTTTTTTGGCTGTAGTGTCTGTTATTACCATAGGATGTGCAGTTACTCGTTCTATATAACGAAGATCCGCCCCCTCTTTGTTACGAAGTAGGTCTGCCGAATAAGCAGTATTCATAAGAAGGTCTTGACTTGGATTTGCAATCGCCATCGTTAAACCCGCTTGAATTGCAAAGGATAAAAACGTAGCATTGACAAACTGACGCTCTGGCAATCCAAAAGAAATATTAGACAACCCAACAACAGTAGCAAGTGACAATTCCTCTTTACAATAACGGATTGTTTCCATTGTCTGTATGGCTGCTTCTTTATTTGCTCCAATCGTATTGACTAGCCCATCCACCACAATATCCTCATCCTCTAGCCCAATTTCTTTCGCTGCAGACACGATTGTGTTGATGATTTGCTTCTTTTCCCCTAAATCTTTTGGTAGTCCAGCATCAGATAATGGTAGCAAAATGAACATCGCACCATATTTTTTTGCAATCGGCAGAAGTTTTTCAAATTTTTCTTTTTCTAATGAAATAGAATTTATAAGCGCACGACCCGGATATCTTCGAAGAGCAGCTTCTATAACAGAAACATGACTAGAATCAATACTAAGAGGTAGATTGGTTACTTGGAGAACTTCCTCTATTACCTTAAGCATCATCTCTTTTTCATCGATACCATTCATACCCATATTAATATCTAAGATATCTGCGCCAAGTTCCTCCTGCTGGGCCGCCATCTCGCTAACTAGATCTAAAACCCCTTCCTTAAGTTGAGCTTGAAGTGCTTTTTTCCCTGTTGGATTTATTCGTTCTCCAACAACTAAAAAACGATCCTCCAGAGTAAATTCCATTGACCTTCGTTCTGTGGTTAAAACTCGTAGAGGTTTTTTATGAATCACTGGAACCCTATAAGACATTGCTAATTCGTTTAATAACTTAATATGCTTCGGTGTCGTTCCACAACATCCTCCAAGAATAGATACCCCAAGTTCTAAGAAAATCTTACAGCTTTCTGCAAATTCCTCTGCCCCCATGGTAAATACGGTCTTATCTTCCACAAGTTTTGGAAGTCCAGCATTTGGTTTTGCTATGAGTGCAACATTGGCAACTGGAAGCATCTGCTTGATTACTTCACTCATCTTCTCTGGCCCACTAGAACAATTTACACCAATCGCATCTGCTCCTAAGCTTTGAAGCACGATCATTACGGTCTTAGGATCTGTTCCATATAGGGTTCGGTTATCCTCACCAAAGGTTAATGTTACCATGACTGGTAACTCGCAAACTTCCTTGGCTGCTATCAATGCTGCTCGACATTCCTGTAGACTTAACATCGTCTCTATCACAAGCAAATCTACTCCTGCTGCAACAAGATACCCAATCTGTTCTTTATAGATATCGATGAGTTCTTCGAAATCCATCTTTCCAAGTGGAGAAAGTTGCTCTCCTGTCATTGTGATATCTCCTGCAATCATAACGGAACGTTTTTCCCCAGTCTCCTCACGATATCGCGAAATTGCTTCCTTTGATAAAGCCACTAACGAATGATTTATTTCTTCTATTCTATGCTCTAAATCATATTCTGCGAGTTTGATACGGTTACTAGTAAACGTTGGTGCATATAAAATATCCGTACCTGCAACGAGATACTCTTTCTGTAAGGTGATCAATACCTCTTTGTTGTCTAAAATCCAAGTTTCCGGACATACACCAGAAGGCATACCAGAGTTCTGCAAATTGCTTCCCGTTGCTCCATCAAGAATTACGATTTTTTGTTCTATCAGCGCTTTGAATTCATTTTTAGTCATGTATCTCAACCTTTCTATACACAGTGTAACCACTCAATTCCCCATCTGACATTTTGACTTTGTTAGAGCTTGTTATATCAGTCAAGCTTTGATCGCTTTGTTCTACTATTAAGCATTCCCATAACCTTCTAAAGGCAGTCCAGTCAAAGCGGATATTTGCAATCCTCTTACGCTATTTGTTACTAACCTCATAGCCACTGCGTGGCATTTATCTAGTATAGCTACTCCCTCTTACTCCTCGCCTTCGGGTAAGAACTCTAGCATCCCATAATACCAACCAATCACACCATTTTTCTTAACCAGATAACCACGACTTGTTACTTCGCTAACAGAAACAATATCACCATAGGTAAGAGGAATCTGATAATCAGAGATATCTTCCGTATGCCATCCATCTCGATCCTCGCATAGATAAGAATTAGGAATCCACATTTTATTACCAGAGGAAATGTGTTCACAGTACGTAAAATCTTTCTCGGTACGTAACAACTCCACAAGGCTGTCTGTCCAAGGAATGCAAAAGGATTTTTCGCCAGCTTCTTGTGTATTTAATACTTTCGCCTTTCTTAGCTGATCTACGTATGTAAAAGTCACTTCATTCTCGAATAGATCTGGTATTATCAACGCATTTAACTGCCCATCACGCTTTAGTACATTTCCGCCGTCAATACTAATAATCTTATTTTCTTTATCGATTCTTGGATTGCAATCAGGAATCTCTTTGCAATAAAGAGACGTAGGCCAATGACCAACCACATGATATTTTTCAAAATGATAACCTTGATTCATAAAATCGTCAGCTTTCATCGCTTGGGAGGGTTTCATCTCTTCCATACGACCAGGATAAACTGCAGCATGGGCAAATACATATTGTCCTATTTCTATAATGTGAGGTAATTCACAAATAAAACTTAATTCCTCCTTATATCTCTCTCGTAATTCCTTTTTTACCTTTCCCATATCGGTATCTCGATTTAACTTGGCACCTGCTGCACGACACATTTCTCCGACTAAGGTTTGCTTTCGTAGTAAAATATATTTTAATAAGTCTTCATTTCTGGTATCCTTAAGTACTTCCATGGCAATCGCATCGCAGTTGCCACAAACAGCATATACATTATGTGTCTTCTTAAGTTCCATCACATAATGAAGCATATCTAAACTACTTTCCCCTTTTTCTACTATATCACCGAGTAGAATAAGGATATCCTGTTCAGAAAAGTCTACCTTCTTTAATAACTCAATAAAAGCCTTTAAATTTGCATGGATATCGCTGATTACAATTGCACGTTGGCCCTTTTTTCCATTAGGCCGTTCCACTCTTACCGCCATCTTGCAACACCTCGCTATCTGTGTGGTTTTTCTATTTTAATTTTATCCATCAAACTTACTCTGTTAAACGGTAGCATAAAGTAAAATCCATCTGCTATCTCCCAAAGTTTCTCTATTAATTCGTTGGCCAAATTTGCAGCCACGAGTTCTGCTTCTTCCCTTGACATGTCCTTATGGTAGCGATTTACCACCTCATCTGGAACCTCAATTCCGGCGAACTCATTCTTAATAAAACAAGCATTCGTATAACTTACCAATGGCATGATTCCACAAAGTATTTTAGCACCAGTTTTCTCTTTTAAAAGCTGTATACGCTCAATCCCTTCGTCACTATAAATAGGTTGTGTCAAAAAGTAGGAGGCACCAGCTGCCATCTTTTTTTCCATACGCTCAATAATCTTATCTACATTCACTCCATTTGGATTTAACGCACCGCCATATACAAAAGGATCCTGTGAAAAATGTTCCGTATTCATCTCTTTCACAAATTCCATTAGACGTATGGAATTGTAATCAAATACTCCAGAAGATAAGGTACGTCCATCCCTTGGTACAGGATCACCAGTAACTAATAACAAATTGCGAATTCCATTGATATAAGCACCTAATATGGCTGACCGCATCGCTATCATGTTTTTATCTCGGCAGCAAAGATGAGGCATAACCCTCATATGAGTCTGGCTATTTAACTTAATACTCATTAGAATCGAGTCGATTCTACTTCTACCAGACGGTGAATCTGCCAAGGTTATTACATCAATGTGTCTTAGTTGTGATAGCTTTTTTGCACATTCTAAGATTTTAGTATCTTCTGCATCAAAGGGTGGATCTAATTCTACTGCAATTACTTTCCTTCCTTCTTTTAAAAGTTCAGTTATTTTTTTAGTTGATATACTAATTTCACTAAGGTTCCTTATATTGTCTTTCGGCATTTGGCTGGAATCTAAGTTGTATAATGTTTGCTTTGGATTTTCTTCTAATACAACCGGTGGATAATTATCGATAAGTTTTGCTATCCCTCTAATATAAGAAGGTGTAGTTCCACAACAAGCCCCTACAATGGAAACTCCAGAATCTAGTACCTTTTTCATATTGCCAGTAAAGAAACTTGCATTATCAAGATAGATTAATCGATTCTGCATCTGCTCTGGGTATCCCGCATTCGGAGAAATCATTAGATACTTATTCCGTGGGAGTTGGAAATTACGAATTAACTTAACCATATGACCAGAGCTAATTCCACAGTTAAATCCGACTGCATCGATTTCTTTTCGTGCAGCTGCCCTTGCTAATAGTTTATCTGCACGAATCCCATTGCTGGTGTAACCACTTTTATTAAGACAAAACTGCGTAATAACAAAGGTTGTAGGACTTTTTTCCTTTATATATCTACTTAATTCACCAAAGTATCGATCATCTGAAAATGTTTCAAAAAGTATAGCATCCAAATCTTGTGATAAAAAGACATCAATAATTTCTTTATATTGAGCTATGATATCTAATTCTTCATCTCTGGCAAATTCTGGTATTGGACCAATATCTCCTGCAAGAAACGCATCACAATTACTTTCTATTCTTGCTTCTTTCGCAATTTCGCACCCTCTTTTTAGTAAGTATACCAGTTCCTCTTTCGTAATCTTTAATGCAGGCCGATTTGCCATAAAGGTGTTAGTTCTTATTAATTTTGCACCTGCTTTTAAATATTCTATATGAATTTGTCTGATAATCTCTGGTTCCTCTATTAATGCATTCTCACAAACAGCATAATCATCATTACGAATTTTCGCATAATAAGTCCCCATTGCACCATCTGTAACTAATCTATGTTTTTGTAAATACTCTTGAATTCTCATATAAACTATGTTTCTCCCCACATATTTTCCTTATCCTTAATCATAGCAATATTTGAGCTAAATGAAAAGAAGAATTCAATAAAACTTTAAAAACTTTTTAGAAAAAAAGTCTAGACTATTTGGACGTTTTATGAGAGAATATGGAGAAAGCAAAAACGGTCCTTGATTGATTGATATGTTTTGTTAAATTAATAACAGACATTACCATTTAATCAATGCCACATAAATAGGAACTTAATCTTATGGCTTTCTTTGAAAGACACAGTGGATTTTTGTTCTATTTTTTTGATGCTTAAGCGAGAGGCAAGGTTTCATAGTATCGTTTAACCTGCGCTTTGAAAAGGTAGAATAGAAGTCAGCAATAAGTTGTCTACAAAAAAGTACTATAATACTTTTTTGTCATGAATATAATGATATGATTGAAAGGAGTCTCAACATGATTTATTCACATGAAGTAGAAAAAATGTGTCCTGTAGCACAGGGTGTTCACCATGGTGCTGCACCAATCCCTGAAGAAGCAAAATGGGTTCAGAGCAAACAAGTAAGCGATATCTCCGGTTTAACACACGGTGTAGGCTGGTGTGCACCACAGCAAGGTGCTTGTAAATTAACCCTTAATGTAAAAGAAGGTATTATTCAGGAAGCATTAGTAGAGACTATTGGTTGCTCCGGTATGACTCATTCCGCTGCTATGGCAACAGAGATTCTTCCTGGACTTACTGTATTAGAAGCTTTAAACACAGATTTGGTTTGTGATGCTATCAATACTGCTATGAGAGAGTTATTCCTTCAGATTGCTTATGGTAGAACTCAGAGTGCTTTCTCTGAAGATGGTCTTCCAATCGGTGCTGGTCTTGAAGATTTAGGAAAAGGGTTAAGAAGCCAAGTTGGTACTATGTATGGTACTTTAAAGAAAGGTCCTCGTTACCTTGAGATGGCAGAAGGTTATGTAACTGGTATTGCTTTAGATGAAGAAAATCAGATTATTGGTTACCAGTTCGTAAGTCTTGGTAAGATGACAGACTTCATTAAAAAAGGTGATGATCCTAACACAGCATACGAAAAAGCAAAAGGTCAATACGGCCGTGTTGAAGATGCAGTGAAGATTATCGACCCAAGAGTAGAATAGAAAAGGAGGATACATAGCGATGGCTTTATTTGAATCATATGAAAGAAGAATAGATAAAATTAATGCTGTACTAAGCAGCTATGGAATTGCTTCCATTGAAGAAGCTGAAAAGATTACAAAAGATGCCGGCCTTGATGTTTACAATCAGGTAAAAGGTATCCAACCAATTTGTTTTGAGAATGCTTGCTGGGCTTACATTGTAGGCGCTGCAATTGCTATTAAAAAAGATTGTAGAAAAGCTGCTGACGCTGCTGCTGCAATTGGTGAAGGTCTTCAGGCTTTCTGTATCCCAGGTTCTGTTGCTGACCAGCGTAAGGTTGGTATTGGCCATGGTAACCTTGGTAAGATGTTACTTGAAGAGTCTACAGAATGTTTCGCATTCTTAGCAGGTCACGAGTCCTTCGCTGCTGCTGAAGGTGCTATCGGTATCGCTATGAGCGCAAATAAGGTTCGTAAGAATCCACTTCGTGTTATCCTTAATGGTCTTGGAAAAGACGCCGCTCAGATCATCTCCCGTATCAACGGTTTTACATTCGTTGAAACTCAGATGGATTACTATACAGGCGAAGTAAAAGAGTTATTCCGTAAATCCTACTCCAAGGGACCTCGTGCTGCCGTTAACTGCTACGGTGCTAACGATGTTACTGAAGGTGTAGCAATTATGCACAAAGAAGGTGTTGACGTTTCCATCACTGGTAACTCAACTAACCCTACTCGTTTCCAGCATCCAGTTGCAGGTACTTACAAGAAAGAATGTCTTGAACAAGGCAAGAAGTACTTCTCCGTAGCTTCCGGTGGTGGTACTGGTAGAACACTCCATCCAGATAACATGGCTGCTGGTCCTGCTTCTTATGGTATGACAGATACTATGGGTAGAATGCATAGCGATGCTCAGTTCGCTGGTTCTTCTTCCGTACCTGCTCACGTAGAGATGATGGGTCTTATCGGTATGGGTAACAACCCAATGGTTGGTGCTACTGTAGCTGTTGCTGTTGCTATTCAGGAAAGCGCTGACGCTAAGAAATTCTAAGATTGGCATGAAGTTAAATCAAAAGCGTTCTATAGAATAAGTGTTTCTTGAATACGAAATAAAATAATGTCTACATTTTGCCCACCAAATTGTTTGGTGGGCAAATATTTTTATTAAACTCATAGCCATAGAATCGCTCTTCAATATAAATACTTTATTTTAGAAGATATAAAAACTTTTTTTAATAATGCATTAATTTAGCTTGACTTATGATTTGTATTGTGATACGATAAATGAGTATTTTAAATAAAGTTTTGATTTCACATATTTTTGTAAGTCATTATTGTATTGATGATTTACAAAAATATGTGATTTTTTATTTAAAGGAAATATAATATAATTTAGGAGGTATCTTTCATGAAAAAAGGTACAGTAAAATGGTTTAACTCACAAAAAGGATTTGGTTTTATTTCTGACGAAGAAGGCAATGATGTATTCGTACATTTTTCCGGCCTTGCTATGGATGGATTTAAGACATTAGAAGATGGACAGGCTGTAACATTTGAAGTAACAAATGGTGCTCGTGGATTACAAGCAGTTAATGTTTGTATTGCGTAACTAATATCACCTCAAAGACCACTTATGAAGTGGTCTTTTTTTTATTTCATACTAATTCTTCATTTTTCGTAAAGCGACAAGATTTTAATTATGATTTTCTTTCTTTTTTTAGTTTTAGTGACGTAAAATGACACTCTTTAGTATTTCTTAGAATATAGTATATTAGCTGTAGTATCTATCCGTTTAAAAATTTGCTTATCATTTATTACCCCAATATCACCACAAAATATATATGATATGTACTATAGTAATATAGAAAAGAGGTGCCATCATGCAACGAATAAACCCTTACGAATCAATCTATAACGATGAACAAGATTTCTCACGCGAAATCCCATACTCTAGACATCATTCTGAGTGTGGTAGGACTCAAGTCTCACATTCTTGCAATCCATGTTTCCCTTGCTGCCCAGCATGTATTATAGGACCTACCGGTCCTACTGGCCCTAGAGGTGCTACCGGTCCTACTGGGCCTAGAGGTGCTACCGGTGCTACAGGTCCTACTGGTCCTAGAGGTGCTACTGGTCCTACCGGTCCTTCTGGTGCTGCTGGTGCTACCGGTCCTACAGACCCCGTGATTTAAGGAAAACTGCAAAAACCCTTATTCTATGCGGGATAAGGAGATATCAAAATAAAATATGAGCTATCACATTACACAGGATACCGCCCAATTGGACAAGATGGGCGGTATTTTTGTATCTGGATAGCAGAACTTCGGGTCAAGTTGGCCCGAAGTCGAAAGGAGGGATTGCGAATATCCCGTTGGGGCTTGACCTAAAAATCAAGCCCCTTTTTTCATGCCATAAAACAGACAAGGAGAAAAAACGCATGGTAAAAAATGAGCCAAACAAACCGGAGGGAGTAAAAACCGCTCCCGCACAGGAAGCAACAACAGAAGAAAAAAGCACTCCCAAACCCATGCCGGAGATTAGCGGCGAAGCTCCTGCCCCGGAAAAGACTGCCGAAGAAACAGCGGCACTTCTCCATGAGAACGGAGTCGCCCTGCATGAATCTGATAAGGACAAGCCGGAAGTACCTACCCCCATTGACATTCCCGCCCCCGGTGATGTAGTGGTTTCCTTTGACAAAATCAATGAGATTGTTTCCGGGAAACAGGCGGCGGTAAAGGAAGCGGAGCAGACCTCCCCCGGAAAAAAGGACGTGGAAAAATCAGCACATACCGAAAAAAGGGCAGAGCCAGAGAAACCTGGTATGGATTAGGGAAAGGAAAACGAGCCGAAAACGGCTGACAGCAAGCCCAAATCCCGCTCACAAAAAACCACTGAAAAAGCGGACAAAAAGCCTACTCGCCCTGCCAAACAGGAAAAAGCCCCAAAGGCTATAAAATCGGAAAAGTCGGATAAACCGAAACAAGCCGCAGAAATTGGCGGCGGGGCTTCTGATTCCCCGCAAGCTACGGAACAGGCACAGCAGGAAACGCCGCCCCCTGCCCCGGAACTGCCACCCGAACCGAGGGAAGCACCCCGCCCCGGGGAACAGGAACAAATTGTTTACCTCAATCTTTCCGAGCTTTTCGCTTTCAAAGACCACCCGTTTCAAGTCCGCAATGATGAAGAAATGACGGCTATGGTGGAAAGCGTTAAGGATAAGGGAGTTACCCAGCCTGCCATTGTGCGTCCCCGCGAAGATGGAGGGTACGAAATCGTATCGGGCCATCGCCGCCAGAAAGCCAGCGAATTAGCCGGATTTGCGGATATGCCTTGTATTATCCGCAACATGACAGACGAGCAGGCTATCACGCAGATGGTAGAGGACAATACCAACCAGCGTGAAAATATCCTGCCCAGCGAACGAGCCAAAGCTCTGCAAATGCAGTTGGAAGCCATTAAAAAGCAGGGCGCACGAACCGGCAACGGACAGCGTTCCAATGAGGTAGTAGCCGAGCGCAACAAAATGACGGTGAAGCAGGTTCAGCGGTATATCAAGCTCAATGAGCTGGTTCCCGACCTCATAAAAATGGTGGACGAAAAGAAAATCGCGTTCACTCCCGCCGTTGAGCTTGCGTTCATTGCACCCAAAAGTCAACGGTATATTGCTATCGCTATTGAGGGTCAGCAGTCGGCTCCCTCACTGTCACAGGCACAGCGTATGCGTGACCTTGACCAAAAGAAGCTCTTAAACCCCGATGTGATTGACGGAATTATGTTAGAAGAAAAAAAGGAGGCAGACAAAGTGATTATTTCAAGTCAGGAACTTTCCCAGTATTTCGGCAAGGAGAAAACACCCCGAGAAATGAAGGATACCATTATGAAGCTGCTTGAGGAAAACAAGGCAAAGCTAAAAGAGGTTTCGGTTCCCCAAAAGAAAGCCGAACAGGAAAAATAAGCACTTCGGGTCAGGTTGGCCCGAAGTCGTTGTATGCGGGGCTTTGCCCCGCGCCCCAAAGCTCTAAGGATATGAATATATTCCCCGTCGCCGCTTGTTGGGTAGCATAATCCGGAAAATCCGTCAAGAGTGCGGAGCACCGCCAACGGCGGCTATGCTCTTGATGGATTTCTTCCGGTTATGCTTTAAGGCAGTCAAGCGACGGGGATATAGATTCCTTTGAGCCGCTCCCTTTCCAAGCGTGGAAAGGGCAGGGGGATAGGTTGACACATTCAGCGCAACAAGAACGGAGGTGCTTTTATAATGAAACGACCTTTAGCATACATTACTGCCGCGTGGTGCGGCAATCACGATACGGACACCAAACAGGCGGCGCAATATTGCCGGGCAGTCTATGAAGCCGGGTTTTCCCCGATTTGCCCGCCCCTGTATCTTCCGCTTTTTCTCAATGACGCAATCCAGGAGGAACATAAAAGCGGCATTGATATGAGCCGGGATCTTCTGCGCCGCTCGCATGTGCTTGTCGTATGCGGAAGCGATATTGACGAGGACGTAAAGAACGACATTGCCGTTGCCGGGCGGCTGAACATCACGGCAACCACGCTGGACGGAATTCTGACCGTAAAAACACAGGGACAGGAAAAAGACCATGCTTGAAGCCTTTGTTACCAATCTTGGACGGTATAACGAGGGCTATTTGGACGGGAAGCCTTTAAAGCTTCCCGCCACCACCGAGGAAGTACAGGCTCTTTTGAAGCATATCCATGTGGACGGTGTGCGGTATGAGAAAATTTTCATTACCAATTATGAAACCGACATTTCCGACCTGCGTGACTGCTTGGGAGAATATGAAAGCATTGACGAGTTGAATTATTTGGCTTCCCTGCTGGAGGATTTGGAAGAATGGGAAGTCGAAAAGTTTGCCGCCGCCGTGGACTTCGGAGAATATAACAGCGTACCCGCCCTAATTAACCTCACGCAAAATCTGGATTGTTTTGAATTTACGCCGGAATTGAGAATGAGGAAGATTTGGGCCGCTTCTATATTGAAGAAATGTGTACGCTGAAAATCCCAGAGCATTTGGAGAATTACATTGATTATGAAGCCTACGGGCGGGACATGAGCTTGGACGAGGACGGACGCTTTGCCGATGGCGGCTATGTGGTGCGGACAGGCGACAGCTTTACCGAGCATTATAGCGACAGGAGCGATATACCGGACGAATACCGTATTTTTGCTTATCCCGAACCGGAAAAATCCATTAAGAAAACACTGGAAAGCTATGGGAAGATGATAGGCGAAACCGTCCACGCCACCCATGAGCGTCCCCATCATGCCAATGTAGAACGATAACCAGCTTCGGGCCAACTTGTCCCGAAGTGCGAAAGGAGGTTAAAACCTATGGCAAAAACGAAAACCACCCCCGAACCGATTTTAGAAAATGAGCATGTGAAAGAGCTTTTGGCGATACTGCGGGATAACAATTCTCCGTCCACAAAGGATTTTCTTGCGGTTCTGAATCAGGTCGGCGCAATGGAAAAACAGCTCGACGCCGCTGTAAAAGAGCTTGCCGCTATGCGGCAGGAATTAAAAATGGCGCAGGAACAGAATCACCCGGTTAAGACCGCTTTGCAAAAAGCGGTCATTGTTATGCAGGGGCAGATATTGGACTTGCGGGATAAATTAGCGGAACTAAAGCAAAACGTCATAGACGGTTGCAGGAACGCCGTTGCCGCTTTTAAAGAAACTGGCATTTCTGCTCTGGATAACGTAGCTCGCTTCTTCAAGGTACGCCCCATCTTAGAAGCCATGCGGGATATGCTCACGGAGAATATTCAGTATGATGATAAGGCTATTGCCAAAATTGAAGCCATCAGCACCGAATACCATCAGGCTGGGCGGCACTTAAAAAATATGGGCCGTACCATGCTTGGCAGAGAAGCGGCACTGGAAGTCAAACAGCCCGGTAAGCTGGCGGCGGTCATATCCGCCCCATTCCGTGCGGAGCGTTCCCATTTTTCCAGTATAAAAAGCCATGTAGAAAAATCTTTGAATACGTTGGCACGGTTGGAGGAACGGGCGACAGAGAAAAAGCCCTCTATTCGGGAAGCTCTTGCAACCCACAATGAAAAAATCGCACAGGCACAAAAGGACGCTCTCGCCACAGAACGCCCCCACCCTGCCAATGTGGAGCGTTAGTCAACTTCGAGCCAACTTGACCCGAAGTCTGGAAAGGAGGTTGATTTTTTGCAGGAAGATATTGAACGCCGGACGGTTGCCCTATCCGTCAATGCCACAAAGCTGACGGGCCGGACGCTGGCAAAGGTGCTGGCGGCAGCACTCCGGCAGATACAAAAGGGTCATCAGAAACGGCAGACCCCGCAGGGCAGGCAAAGCGTAAAAAAACTGATGAACCACGGTGTTTCGACCAACAGCCTTGATTTATCCGGGGATACGAAGCTCTTTGACCGTGTAGCCCGGAAATACAATGTAGATTATGCGTTTCACAAAACCGGGCCAGACAAATATTTGTTATTCTTCAAGGCCGGTCAGGCTGACACAATTACCGCTTGTTTTGGCGAATACACAAAGTTAGTGCTGAAGCGGGGCAAGAGCCGCCGCCCCTCTATTCTGAAACAACTGAAAAACTTTGCTGACAGGGAGCGTACCAAACCGCGCCAAAAGGAACGAAAACGGGAGGTGACACGGAATGAACGATAAAATCCGTAAATATGTGATTCCCAATGTTCCCTATCTGTTCGTGCTGTGGTTCTTTCTAAAGCTCGGCACAGCCTACCGCCTTGCGGCAGGTGCAGACTTCGGAAATAAGCTGGTTGGCATGATAAAAACCATAAGCCCGGCGTTTGCTTCCTTTGTGCCGGGCTTTGTGCTGTCCGATTGGCTCATTGGCCTTGCCGGGGCAGTCCTGCTCCGGCTGGTGGTATGGCATAAGGTAAAAAACGCAAAAAAGTTTCGCAGGGATGTGGAATATGGCTCCGCCCGGTGGGGAACGGCAAGGGACATCAAGCCCTTTATCGACCCCAAATTCAGCAACAACGTAATTCTTACAGGAACAGAGCTTCTTACCATGAACACCCGACCCGCCAATCCCGCCAACGCCCGAAACCTTAACTGCTGTATCATTGGTTCGTCCGGTTCGGGGAAAACAAGATTTTGGCTGACCCCACAGCTTTTGCAGGCTCATTCGTCCTATGTGGTGGTTGACCCAAAGGGCGGTATTTTAGAACAAGTCGGCTCTTTTCTGAAAAAGCAGGGCTACAAAATCAAGGTATTCAACAGCATAGATTTTTCAAAATCCATGCACTATAACCCGCTGGCTTACTTAAAAACGGAAAGCGATATTTTGAAGTTTGTAAATGCTCTGATTGAGAATACAAAGGGCGACGGAAAGGAAGGCGACCCGTTCTGGACGAAAGCGGAAACGCTTTTGTACTGCGCTTTAATCGGTTATATCGTCTTTGAGGGGCCGGAGGAAGAAAGGCATATCAATACCCTTGTGGATATGCTGAACAGCATGGAAACACGGGAAGATGATGAAAATTTTAAAAACGCCGTGGATTATATGTTCCTTGGCTTGGAAAAGCGCAATCCTAACCATTTTGCGGTGCGTCAGTATAAGAAATTTAAGCTCGCCAGCGGGAAAACCTCCAAAAGTATTCTAATTTCCTGCGGAGCCAGACTTGCCCCATTTGATATTGGACAGCTCCGGGAGATTATGAGCTATGATGAAATGGAGCTTGACCGCATGGGCGACAATAAAACCGCTACCTTTTTTATTATCAGCGACACTAACACGACTTACAACTTTATTGTTGCCCTTGCCTTTTCGCAGATGTTCAATCTTTTGTGCGAACGGGCTGACAGCAAATACGGCGGCAGGCTCCCCCATCATGTAAGGGTATTATGGGACGAAGCCGCCAATACGGGACAGGTTCCGCAACTGGAAAAACTGGTTGCCGTTATCCGTTCCCGCGAAATCTCCCTGTGCCTGTTTTTACAGGCGCAAAGCCAACTAAAAGCCTTATACAAAGACCACGCGGAAACCATCATGGGAAATATGGACAGCGTGATTTTTCTTGGTGGGCGGGAACATTCCACCATCAAGGAGCTTTCGGAGGTTTTGGGGAAAGAAACTATTTCCATGCAGACGGAAAGCCGGACACGGGGCCAGTCGGAAAGCTACGGGCAGAATATGCAGCGGCTCGGAAAGGAGCTTATGACAATGGACGAATTGACCACTATGCCGGGTAACAAGTGCATTTTACAGCTTCGCGGCCTGCGTCCATTCCTATCTCCGAAATATGATTTAAAACAGCACCCCAATTACAGGTATACCGCCGAAGCCGACAAGCGCAACGCTTTTGACGCTTCAAAGCTGGTAAACCGCCGCATGAAAAAGCTCAACCCCAATGAGCAGTACACCGTTTTTAAAGTAAGTGCCGATGAGGAAACCGCCGCCATAGACGAGAACGAGGACATTCTCAACTATGATGATGTGGACGACCCGGAAGCATTTGCATAAAACTAAACCTCGGGTCAACTTGGCCCGAGGTGAGTTAGCTGTTATCTTGAAAAAATGCACCTTAATCTTGAACCGATTCCTCAGCCTTTCGTAGAACCACAGAACAGGGGTCTTGGTCCTGAATACTGACTCCTGTTTTGAATGAAACATTTCTCATTTTTACCGCTTGATTCATGTCAATAATGAGATTACTTTCTTCAATTGGTTTTTTTAAGTCTTTTATACCGACAGGCATTAAAAAGAATCCTGTTCCTTTATTGGTGAGTTGCTGAAAAAAATCTCTATTTTTCGATCCACTTATTTCGTCCATCCATTGATAACGGCTCACAGTTGCAAGTAATAGTTCCTCTGGTGGTATTCCAGACTTTATCGCTCGTTCAATAGACGCATCCGTATTTGGTCCGACGTGTATGAAATATCCCTTCCCGAAATTACGATCCTTATCAGAATACACCCAAGAATTTTTGGGGAATGGAGGTATCACAAAATCCACTTTAATAAAAGCATCTACATATTCACCCTTTGAATCTTCTTTCCAATCCTTAAAAATTGATAATGCTGATTCATAATTATGATAAAGCAAACCTAATACGGGAGGATAGCCAGGAGAAAATAGGTACAGTGTGCCCCGCCATTGTGCTGCGTTCCACTTATCCAAGTCAATTGGTGTTGAGAAGAACATTGTTTTCTGCTCTTTTTCTGGCAATGGCCGCAATTTTCCCAGCGGAGGTCTTTGCGTCTTAGCTAGTCCTCGCAATCTCCAATATAATTTATCAAATCCTTCTTGTGAACCAATGTTGTAAAACGTAAAAGGTTTTAATGGCGTCAAAATGTATTGTTCATCATCTGTATCGAAATAGATCGGAATAAATTTAGTGTTTTGGGATGTAGCGTCATAAATATGTTGATAGACGATATTTACTTCCCATGAAATTCCCTTACCCTTTTTAATATCTGAATAACATTTTTGATAATAAGACTTGCTACTTACTATCAAAACAAAATCTGCATTGTTTATCTGGTTTTCCATCCAACGAGGCCAACCTTCAGCAGGGGATTCCTCATACAAGTCTACATTTGCATCAATTCCCTCTGAGCGCAACCGATTGGAAAAATCTAAAACTTTTTTTTCATACTTTGCATCTTGATGACTATATGAAATAAACACTTTTGGGTGTTCTGACATTGTGAAGCCCTCCTCCTTATTATTCTGGACGTGCATTAAAGCTATAAGCGTATCAACTTGTCTAAGAACCACTTGCAAAGTACATATAATTTAATTAATTATATACCAAGATTCCCCACAAAACAACGAGAAAAGAGGTGTTTTTAATGGTTCGTGCTCCCCCCTATACCTTTCTAAAACTGAGTATAGAACTTCGGGCCAAATTGGCCCGAAGTAGAAATCGCTTGCCGAATAATTTATCGAGCAATCATAACATAATGGGAAAACATTATTCGTTTTATCTTTTTTAAATTTGGTTAATGTTTACACACCTATTGCAGTTGCAATTTTATTGTAATCCCACACCCATTGATTCCCACTCCAGCTCCACATTTCTTTGTGTGTTCCTTTCCATTTAACAACATCCGGGCATTTTTCCTTATCAATAGAGCCAGAATTGTAAAGGACAACAATTTGTAGGCCGTCACGAACAGCTTTTTCACATTCAAAATCTATATAGCTGCGATAATCAGCGGAGCGTCCTCTAACACAATAATGGTTATAACTATTTAAGCTTCCACAATATTGGCAACTACCACTACGAACCGTCTTTGTGCTATTACCTACAATAAGGATAAACTTATGTGATTCATCAAGCCGAGAACTTAAAGAAGCTTTAATGCTACAATTTAAGCTACTATCCCTTGCCTGTACTAAATCATGAGCATCTTTAAACGACATGGATTTTCGGTAATCATTATTCCATTTTTGAATAATCTGTACTGCGCTACTATCACCGTCCCAATCAGCGGCGATATATGTACAAGGTCTTAAATATGAATTAATCATAGCGTATTAAATCCTTTCAAATTATAAAAATTTATTTCATTTATTCTATCGTAAATCACAATAGTAATGGGTGCTTTTAGCTGAATATTACTTGTTTTTAGAGTGCAAAGCATACACCTTAATAATTCAAATGGAGAGGGCTTTTCGGATACGCCATCAAAGCGAATTATACCGTCTCCCAAAATTGGTAAATAAATTGGCTTCCCTGAATAAATTCGACCTATTTCTTGCCACATTTTTCGCAAAGTGCTTTCATATTTTGTGTTGTCAGTATGCGCTTCATTATCACTATTTAACCTCGTCAAAGCTAATAGAATATAGTCATTGTATGTTTTTACACAGCCAAGCGAAATATCACGACTATCCTTTGAAATAGCAGTTTTAAATGCTTCAATTTCGCCATTTTGTTTAAGCTGCTTGATAAGCTGTCCATGAAGAGATGAATGTGAAATTATCATGTCATCTTCTGATGTACTGAAATTATCATCAACGCCAATTACTTTCCATCCCTTTTCTTTAAAAATATCACCTTGTCGAACCGTAACATTAATTCCTCTAATTTTCAGAGTGACGTTATCTTTTATGTTCCACCATTGCCAAACAACAGCAGCTAAATACGAAAATATAAGAGATGCAATCGTTGCCAAAAGAATTATCCAGACATTATCTGAAATTTCTGAAAAAGAGACTCCCAACACCCCTAATATGGCCGAGACAACACCAAAAATTGCGAATCCAATTGCAACACTATCCTTCCAAAGCCTTTTACTTTTAAATTGGTAAAATATGTTTTGCTTTTCCATTTACAAACTGTCCCTACCTTTCAAATCCACTGTCTTTCGCTCTGTATAATCCACATTGGTCTTTATATTCAAAATACTATACATTTAATAATCACTTGTTAAAATCAAGTGGTTATTTTCATTATATACCAAAATTACCCACAAAACAACGAGAAAAGAGGTGATTTTCATGGTTCGTGCTCCCCCAACCTTGCTCAACTAAATATAGAACTTCGAGCCAATTTGACCCGAAGTGACAGCCGCCGAAAAGGGCGGTTTTTTTGTACCCAAAAACAAAATCAAAAACATGGAGGTAATCAAATTATGCAATTTTTTACGAGTGCAGTTAGTACATTACAGACCCTTGTTGTAGCTCTTGGCGCGGGCCTTGCCGTATGGGGCGTTATCAACCTTTTGGAAGGGTATGGGTCAGACAATCCGGGCGCGAAATCACAAGGGATTAAACAACTCATGGCCGGGGGCGGCGTTATCCTGCTGGGAACAACGCTTGTACCCATGCTTTCCAGCTTGTTTTAAGGTAGGCCGGTATGGATTTTCTCACCGACTGGATTAACGAATGGATAAAGGGTCTGCTGGTAGACGGTATCATGGGCAATTTAAGCGGCCTTTTCCAGAACGTGAACGACCAGATCGGAGAGATTGCAACGCAGGTGGGAACCACGCCGGGGAATTGGAACCCCGGCGTATTCTCCCTCATGCGGCAGCTTTCCGAAACGGTTGTCTTGCCGATTGCCGGACTGGTGCTTACCTTTGTCATGTGCTATGAGCTGATTCAAATGCTTATTGACCGGAATAACCTGCACGACATTGACACATGGATTTTCTTCAAGTGGATATTCAAGACCTTTGTCGCGGTACTGCTTCTTTCCAACACGTTCAATATCGTAATGGCGGTATTTGATGTTTCCCAAAGCGTTATTAACAGTGCAGGGGGCGTGATTGCAGGATATACAGGGGTAAGCCCCGATATGCTGGACAGCTTGGAAGCCCAGCTCATGACAATGGAAATCGGCCCCTTGCTTGGCCTGTGGATGCAATCTTTTCTGATAAAGATTATTGTCGTAGCAATCAACATTGTTGTGTTCGTCATTGTGTGCGGCAGAATGATTGAAATTTATTTACTCACCAGTTTAGCCCCTGTGCCGATGGCAACCTTGGTCAACAGGGAAATCGGCAGCATGGGCCAGAACTACCTGAAATCCCTGTGCGCCGTGGGCTTTCAAGGCTTGCTGATTTTGGTATGTGTGGGAATCTACGCAAAGCTGGTGCAGAGTATCGCCGTAGACGGCGACCCCATTGGAGCCATATGGACGGTTATCGGCTATACGGTTCTACTTTGCTTCACCATGTTCAAGACGGGAAGCCTTGCGAAATCTATTTTTGGAGCGCACTGATGACTTCGGGCCAACTTGGCCCGAAGTGAGAAAGGAGAATTTTTTACTATGAGCAATGAAAAAACAACGGTTCCGCAGGAAACGGAACAGGCGGCTCTGTCGCTAAAATTGGACGTTACCACCCGGCTCATTGAGCCAAAGGGCAACCTTGTAGGCTTTGCCAGTTTGAAACTGAACGACTGCTTTGTGATTGATGATTTCAAAATTTTGCAGAACGACAAGGGTATTTTTGTAGGTATGCCGAGCAAGCCGGATAAGACCAGCAAGACTGGATACCGAGATACGGCCCGCCCCATCACAAAGGAGTTTCGCGCAGAACTGACCGAAGCCGTGACAGCGGCCTACCATGCAGAGCTTGAAAAATTACAGACCCGCACCGCTGCCATTGCTTCCCCCGAAAAGCAGTCTATCCCGAAACAGCTTGCGGAGGGAACCAAACAGGCGGCACAGGAAAACGCCGCCCGGCCTGCTCCCGCAAAGGCAGGTAAAGCCAAAAATACAGAAAGGTAACAGTGCTACTTCGGGCCAACTTGACCCGAAGTGCCGGAAAGGAGGATTTTATGCTTTACCAACAGCCGGAACAGTCACCGTGGGGCAAGGTGCAGACCTGTGATGTTCTCTGCCCCGGTGTGTTTCTTGTGAGTACCGCCAGTCACGGCGGCACAATGGTTGCAAAGGATATGGCGGCGGTGCTTTCTCCTGCCGCTATCAAGTGCGGCTTCCGTCAAAGCGGTTTTCTCTGCTTTGAGGAAGATACGCAGGAAGATGTTGCCCTGCGGGAGCTTTTGGATAAAAGGCTGTGGGCGGTTCCAGACCGTATTAAGGATAAGGCCGCTTTTGAGGAAAACATCAACAAGTCACTCCGGGAACATAACCCGGACTATTGGCGGGTACGGCAGGCCGGACTGGAAAAAACTCCAGCACGGCAGACGGTTCCCGCTCACAGCGCAGAACACTGACACTTCGGGCCAACTTGGCCCGAAGTCAGAAAGGAGGATTTTTCATTGGCCTATGTAAATGTACCGAATGATTTATCAAAAATTAAAACCAAAGTGGCGTTCAACCTTACCAAACGCCAGCTACTATGCTTCGGAGCGGCGGCGGTAGTCGGGATTCCGGCCTATCTTTTTACCCGTACCGCCATTGGCAATACCGGTGCTATGCTCCTGATGATTGCCCTTATGCTCCCTTGCTTTCTCATTGCCATGTATGAGCGTGACGGACAGCCGCTGGAAAAGGTGGTGCGAAATATTGTCCGCACTAAATTTCTATGGCCCCGCACACGCCCCTATCAGACACACAATTTCTATTCCTATCTAAGCAACCACGGAAAGGAGGTTTCACCCAATGGCACAAAAAACAAAACACACGCCCGTTCCCACAAAAAGCGGAAAGCCTAAAAAACGCGGGCCGCAGTCGGCACAGCAGACCATTCCCTACAAGGAAATGCTCAAAGACGGTATCTGCAAGGTGCGGGAGGGTTACTATACCAAAACCCTTTCCTATGAGGATATTAACTACGCCGTGGCTTCCAGTGATGACCAAAGCACCATTTTTGACGGGTACTGTGGCTTTCTCAATTACTTTGACAGTGCCTTGCCCTTTCAGCTTTCCTTTATCAACCACCGCTCCCGCCCGGAGAACCGTTACAGCGTGAACATATCTCCGCAGGACGACGATTTCAACAGTATCCGGGGCGAATTTACCACTATGCTGGAAAACCAGATTGCCAAAAGCAACAACGGCATTGTTCGTTCCAAATACATCACATTCTGTATCAATGCGGACGGCATTGCGGCGGCCCGGCCCCGTTTGGAGCGAATCGAAGCGGATATTATAGGGAACTTCAAGAAGCTGGGCGTACAGTCGGCACCCCTTTCCGGGCGGGAACGATTGGAAGTTCTGCACAGCCAGCTACACCCCGGAGGACGGGAGACGTTCCACTTTTCATGGGATATGATACCCAAAACAGGCATGGGGACAAAGGACTTCATTGCGCCCACGTCCTTTGACTTTCGCCAAAGCCGCGCCTTTCGTGTGGGAACCACATGGGGCGCGGCTTTGTATATGCAGATTATGGCTTCCGAGCTTTCCGACAAGCTGTTAGCGGAGCTTTTGGAGGTGGACGCGGAAATGACCATCACCCTGCATATCCAGACGGTAGACCAGACCAAAGCGGTGAAAACGGTCAAGGCCAAACTGACCGACATAGACCGTATGAAAATGGACGAGCAGAAAAAAGCTGCCCGGGCCGGATATGACATAGATATTCTGCCCCCGGATTTGCTCACTTACAGCAAGGACGCGGCGGCACTCTTGGCAGATTTACAGAGCCGCAACGAGCGAATGTTTCTTCTCACATTCCTTGTGGTAAATACAGCCCCCACCCGCCAGCAGTTGGAAAACGACATTTTCACGGTGTCGGGCATTACGCAGAAATACAACTGCTTTTTGAAGCGGCTGGACTTTCAGCAGGAACAGGGCTTTATGTCATCGCTCCCTCTTGGGTATAACGGAATCGAGATACAGCGGGGTATGACAACAAGCTCTACGGCGATTTTCGTTCCCTTTATGACACAGGAGCTACGAATGGACGGGCAGGCATTGTACTACGGCATGAACGCCCTCTCCCATAATGTTATCATGGCAGACCGCAAAAAGCTGAAATCCGCCAACGGCCTGTATCTTGGCAGTACCGGCTCCGGCAAGAGCTTCGCCGCAAAGCGTGAGTTAATCAACGTATTCCTTGCCACCAAAGACCGAATTATCGTGGTAGACCCAATGGGCGAATACGCTCCGTTAGTCAGGCGGCTTGGCGGGGAGGTCATAGAAATATCGCCAAACAGTTCCCATCACATCAACCCAATGGACTTAAAACTGAATTTAGCCGGAGAGGACAGCCCGCTTTCGATGAAAGCGGATTTTTTATTGTCCTTATGCGAACTGATTATCGGCGGCAAGGAGGGATTACAGCCTATTGAAAAAACCGTGATTGACCGTTGTGTGCGGCTGGTGTACCGGGAGCTTGCCCTTGGTATCGGGGACAGAAAAATGCCGCTTCTGCAAGATTTATATGAAACCCTGTGCCAACAGCCGGAACCGGAAGCCAGACGGATTGCAACCGCCTTGGAGCTTTACTGCACCGGCTCCCTCAATATGTTCAACCACCCAACCAACGTGCAGACCGACAGCCGCATTACCTGTGTCGTGCTGAAAAGCATGGGCGAAAACCTAAGAAAAATCGCTATGCACATCACAAACGAGCTGGTGACACAGGCGGTAGTCGAGAACTTTTCCAGAAGCCTTGCGACGTGGTGTTATTATGACGAATTTCATATTTTGTTGCAGGACGCACTTTCTGCCAGCTACTTTGTCCGCGTGTGGAAAATGCTTCGTAAAAAGGGCTGTGTACCGAGTGCCCTCACGCAGAATGTGAAAGACCTTTTAGCCAGCCGGGAAATCGAAAACATCTTGGAAAACAGCGACTTTATGATACTGCTGTCACAGGCGCAGGGCGACCGCGCAATACTTGCCGAACAGCTTGGCATATCGGAACATCAGCTTTCGTATATCGCCCACAGCAATTCCGGGGAGGGGCTTTTGTTCTTCGGCAATACCACTATTCCCTTTGTAGACCGATTCCCCCGTGGTGAGATTTACAATCTGCTGACTACCCGCCCAGAGGACATAAGGGAGGCCCAAAATGCGTGACACGGGCAGGCCGGGTCGCTTGCGGTTTAAGCCGGAAGGACAGGCGTCAACTTCGGGTCAACTTGGCCCGAAGTCAAAAAAGCGGGCTACACCGAAAAAGGGCGGCTCCCGCAATATGACACCGCCGGACGCTTCCCCTCCTGTTAGAAAAAGTGATAACCCGGTTTCGCCTGACACGGTAAATACGAAGCTACGGTTTGAAGAAGCTGCCGCCCCGGACACCGCTACCCTGCCTAAATCTTCTGACCCTGCCACTTCGGGCCAACTTGGCTCGAAGTCGGGAAAGCTCCGGCAGAATAGCAAGAAGCCCCGACCATCAGAACGCCTGCGGCGTGACGGAGATCCACCGCCCGGTGATGAAACCACCGCAAACAGTGCGGATTACCGTGATGGCTCTACCAACAAAAAGGCGGCGCAGGACGGCAAGCGTATGGAGAAATCAAAGCTCCGTATGGAAAAAAGCGGCGAAAAGCTGAATACTGCCCGTGAGAAATTAGCAGGCCAGAAACCACAGAAAAAGCACGGCCCGGTAAAAACCATCAGCCATGCCGCCGGGTGTCAGTCATGGCGGTATGTGCATGGGAAAATTCATCAGGTGGAGCATGAAAACGTGGGAACGGAAGCCGCCCACAAAACGGAGCTTGCCGGGGAACACCTTGTCCGGGGCGGTACACGCTTTATTAAACACCGTATCCGCACCCGTTCCGTCCGGCAGGTCCGCAAATGGGAAAACAGGCATATCAGCGCAAGAGCCGATTACACCTATCGCCAGCTTGTGCGGGAAAATCCGGGCTTGCAAAGCAACCCGGTTTCCCGGTTCTGGCAGAAGCAACAGTTAAAAAAGCAATACCGAAAGCAAGCAAAGGAAGCCGCAAAGCAGGGCAAAAAAGCGGTGCGGTTCACAGAAAAAGCAGCCCGGACGGTTACGGCCTTTGTAAAGCGCAATCCAAAGGTTTTACTGCTTGGGCTGGTACTGTTCCTGCTGATTGTGGTTCTGCAATCCTGCATGGCGGGAATCACCACCATTGGCAACGGCCTGATTAGCGTGGTAGGCGGTACTTCCTACGGTTCGTCGGACAGTGATATTGAAGCCGTGGAAGAAAGTTATACCGCACTGGAAAAGGATTTGCGGGAACGGCTCTCCCGGATAGAAAGCGATTATCCAAACTATGACGAGTACCGCTATTTGGTGGACGAAATCGGACATGACCCCTTTGAGCTGGCTTCCTACCTGACTACCAAATACGGCGGCTACACTCCGGCACAGGTACAGGCAGAACTGCAAGCCCTGTTCGGACATCAGTATACCCTGACCATAACGGAAATGGTGGAGGTACGCTACCGCACAGAAACCGACACTTGGACGGACGAGAACGGCGAAACCCATACCGACACCTACGAGGTTCCCTATGATTACTATATCCTCAGCGTATCTTTGAAAAACAAGTCATTGGGAGCCGTGGCTCTTGCCCATCTCGACCCGCAACAGACGGAACGCTATGCCATTTACCAAAAGACCAAAGGCAACCGCCCGTATCTGTTTGAGGGAAACATTTATGCCCATGCCGGGGAATACACCGATTACGACATACCGCCACAGGCTCTGGCTGACCCGGAATTTGCCGCCATGATTGCCGAAGCGGAGAAATATTTAGGCTACCCTTATGTTTGGGGAGGTTCTTCTCCCTCCACTTCCTTTGATTGTTCGGGTTTTGTCTGCTGGGTCATCAATCAGTCAGGCGTGGGAAGCGTGGGACGGACTACCGCAACAGGGCTTTTCAATTCCTGTTCTCATATTCCACCGGACGAAGCACAGCCCGGCGACCTAATTTTTTTCAAGGCACTTACGATACTTCCGGCGCAAGCCATGTGGGAATTTACGTTGGAAACGGAATGATGATCCATTGCGGATCGCCCATACAGTACACTTCTATCAATACAACCTACTGGCAAAGTCATTTTTTAGGCTATGGGCGTTTGCCATAACAAAAAAGGAGGTAACTTTTGAACGCAAAAATTGAACGTGTCTGCAAGGACATACAGAAAACAAAGGAAAAAATCAATGAGTTTCAAACAAAGCTGCGGGAGCTGGAAAAGCAGAAAACCGAGCTGGAAAATCTGGAAATCGTGGACGCGGTGCGCGGCATGGATATTTCCCTAACCGACCTTGCCGACCTGCTGAAAACGGCAAAGACAGACGGTGCAACTTCGGGCCAACTTGGCCCGAAGTCCGCAGTAGCCGTTCAAACTGAAAAGGAGGAAATCGAAGAATGAAGAAATTTCGTATGATGGCGGCGCTGTGCGCCGTTTTTTTAATGGCATTTTCCTTTAGCACCGTGGCCTATGCCAGCGGAGGTGAGGAAACCCCGGAAGTAACGGAAGCTCCTGCTACTTCTGAAACAAGCAGCGCCCCCAATCCCTTTACCCCTGCCGGGACGGGAACGGTAGTCAATACTGCCACGGACGAGGACGGCAAACAATTCTACACCATTACTACCCCGGACGAAAATGTATTTTACCTTGTGATTGACCTTCAGCGGGAAACGGACAATGTGTATTTTCTGAACGCCGTGACAGAAAAAGACCTGCTGGCTCTTGCGGAAAAATCCAAGGATACCGAGGAAAATGAAACCGCCGCTATTTCTACTCCCGAACCGGAAAGCGGTTCTGAAACAGACATAAGCCCCGAAACTTCTTTAGAAACCTCTGCGGAATCGGAGCAAAAAAGCAATACTACCATGCTCCTGCTGGTGCTGGCGGTTGTAGTGATTGGCGGCGGAGCCGGATATTACTTTAAGATTTATCGTACGAAGCAGGAACAGGCCGCTTTGGCAGAGGACGAATTTGACGAATACGAAACCAATCCTTACGACGAGCAGGAGGACGATACCCCTCCGTGGGAAGTGGATGGGGAGGATTCGGATACCGGGGAGGACGAGGACGCATGAACTTTACCAACAGCCCCTATGAAAAAATGATGAAAGAAAAGCCCCGTCCCTGTCGCCCGGTTCCACCGCGCAAGCCGCCGAAAGGCTCCCCTTGCCGGGATTGCAGTTATTGGAACGACTCTGTCTGCGTGGGCGTTAGCTACCGGGATTTGATTTTGCCGCAAAGGGAGGGAACTTCGGGCCAACTTGTCCCGAAGTCAGACGTATGAGTGCTGAACCCCGCGAACTGACCCACCGGGAACGCGCCGCAATCCGCAGGTTGGTAACAGGGATGTGTGCCAACTATGACCCGGAATATGGCTGTCTGCCCCTTGATTACGGCGGCTGCTATATGCTGGATAAATGCTGGACAGGCGCATACTGCAAGTATTTTCAAAAGGCCGTACTTCCTTTTGATCTGGTGCTGGAAGCTACGCTGACAGGCCAGAAAGTTCCTGAACTGGACAACTGCGTTATTTGCGGTAAGCTGTTTATCCCAGTGGGAAAACAAGCGTATTGTTCATCAGCCTGTGCCGATACCGCCCGGCGCAAGCGACAACGGGAATATATGAGGAAAAAGCGGGGCTGACTGTTAGCTTTTAGAGGTCAGCAAATCCGCTTATTATGGGGCTTCCCATAGCTGAAACCGGGGTGGGACGTACTTTTATATTGCTCGCCCCGGCAAAAGCTAACATTTCCCTTAATGAAGAAGAAACACACACTTCGGGCCAACTTGGCCCGAAGTCACAAAAAGGAGGTTTTTTAGAATGGAAAAGGAGAACTATTTGAAAAATGCAGAGCTTTCCACGGAACAGAATTACAACATGATTGATGGGATTCCAAATAATGCCCCTCTGCCTGTTGTGCAGGCCGTGCCGGAAGAAAGACCGAAAGACCGGGTAAAGGAGCCGCCGGCAAAACGCAGGAGTCGGGAACGGGAAGAACGGTGAGCCGACCTAAACGCAAGCGGGGCGTTCCCCTTTATGTTTGGGTGAGTGAGGATGAATACGCCGCCATTGGGGAACGTATGGCGCAGGCTGGAACGCAGAATTTAAGCGCCTATATTCGCAAAATGGCACTCAACGGCTATGTGCTGAATGTTGACCTTGCTCCCGTCCGGGAATTGGTTTCCCTGCAACGCAGATGCGCTAACAATCTGAATCAGGTTGCGATTCACGCCAATACCTACGGCGTTTATCCGTCCGAGATTGCCGCCCTGCAAAAAGATTATACCGAGTTATGGGGCCGGGTTTCAGAGGTACTCAAACAGCTTACGGCGATAGTGGAGCTATAAAGAAAGCGGGGAGCGTTGGCACAATGCCGCCGCTCCCCGCTTTCTTTAACAAGTACAACATTATTTGTTATCAAATGACGATTTTTCGCCTATTTCTAGTTACCTTGTTTAAGTCTCTTTATCAGTACCCTCGCAAATAATAGTGCAACGTCTTTTTCCTCTCCGCTTTTATATTCAATCATCTTTATATTCTCTAAAAACGGGTATTTAGATATGACTGTATTCACATCAATATTTAATAATAATGGCAATATGGTTTTGCGATTCTCCAACTCTTGTCTCTCTGCCAACTTATGTAATTCTTTTTCACACCAAGGTCTGTCAAAAAAATGTTTAGAGAGTACGACTATTCCGAATTCACAGTTTTTCAATCCATCATCAATCCGGTCTGAAAGACTATCGCCCCATTCAATAGAATCTGAATCATACCATACATCTACACCCATAGACATTATTCCGTTTCTTAAATCATTAACAGATTCAAGTTTATCCTGCGTTGCATGAGAAATGAAAACATCATATTTTTTTAACATTGGAGTGCGAAATGCCAAACTGTTTTCTTCAACTCTCGCCGTTAAGTACGAAAATTTATCCAGTATTGTTTTAACTTTTATATACTGCTCATCCTTAATCATGTCTGATGAAAGATCTTGCTTTACTATTTCATAATGTTCTACCAAATCATAGGATAGCTGAATAATCAATGAAGTACTGGCTTCGTCAATAAAGCTTTCAAGGGAACGACCTTTTGACAACTTATATTTTTCGCAGATTTTAATGCCGACACTTTGATATGTAAATGAATCAAATGAAGAGGTGGAAAAATTTAGTACATACCCTCCGGTGTTAAAAAATCTCTTTAATATGTATTTCTCCTTATTATCAAGTAAAAGCATTTTTGTCTCCTTAATAATCACCATATTCCTGTTGCATTTCGTATTTCCATTCCAGAATCTGATCAACTTGAAAGTCTATAAAGCCAGTACAAGAATCTAAAATATGAAAAACACGAATAACCCATTGCCTAAATACGTCCAAATCAATAGTAACATTGTCTTTTTCCTTAACATAAAAATGTTGTTCACCTTTAGATGTTACAGGATATCTTGCAAAAGTCATGTCATCCGTATTTGCATATAAGATATCAATAAATCTTTTTATGAAAGTAAGCTCCACAAGTAAATCTTTGTCATTATTATCCTTTACTAAACTGATTGCCACTTGACAAAGTTGGCGTATATCGTGTTTTCCTTCAATTTTGGTAGCTTGATATTCGTCTCTTTGTAATTTAGCCAGTATTCTATATTGAGAATTAAATCCTTTTAGATAGACTTCTATACCATGAACAACGTTGAACATAATTGGAAAAATCCAGATATCGGCCTTATGCCCAAGATTGTCGGATAAGCAGTTTTCTATTAATGAAAGGGAGGTTTCAAAATAACCTTTTGCCATATCGTAAAATTGGTTTTCTAAGTCACGATTAAACTCAAAGCGCCAATTTAAATATGCCGTTCTCTGCATATCTCCTGAAAAATCAAAATAGTTCGGCAAACTATTCATTAATTTACTGGTTTCAATGTCACTTAAATCATCTGTTATATATCTCTGTTCTTCCATGCAAAATTACCTCTTAGTTTTGTAGCCGATAAAACATGGAAATGTGTAGAAAGGAACACCATAACTCATATTTAATCGACATTAATTTACTTCACAATTTATAATAATTATACAGTATTTTCCTCAAAAGGACAAGAACTTCGGGCCAACTTGTCCCGAAGTCCCTGGACAAGATCGGTGCGGCCTCGACAACATTGTTGCGCCCTACTCAAAATGGTAAAATATAGGTAGGATACAACAAGAAAGCCACCCAATGAAAGGAGAATTTTTATGAAGTTTATCAAGCTGATATTTAAGATTATCGCCGCACCGTTTGTGGTTTTGCTGACGATAGTAACACCCATGATTGAATTTGTGTTCTGCTATGCAGCCGCTTTCTTACAGGTAGTTTCTGGGATAGGCGTTCTTATCAGTATTGCCCTGCTGATAAGTGGTGAAAAGCTGGGCTTCGGTGTGTTCCTGTTCCTGTCGTTTTTGATTTCTCCCCTTGGGATTCCCGCCATTGCGGAACACCTGATTGGTGGTCTGCACAGCCTGAATAATTCGCTTCGCTTTTTCATTGTCAGCTAATAGCCGTATAACAGAATTGCCGGGCAACTTCGGGGCAACTTGGCCCGAAGTTGTTTTTTCGAGGAAAGGAGGAAACGGACATGGCAACCACCCGCCTTATGACCCGTCACACGGGAAGTGGCATGACCATTATGGAAACCTTAAAGGACGGTTTTGACTACGGTAAAAATCCAGATAAGACCTGCAACGGCAATTTAATTCTTGCTTATGAATGTGATCCCACCACCGCTGACGCAGAGTTTTTACTCTCCAAAGCAAAGTACAAAGCTATCACAGGCCGGGAGCAAAAACGGGAAAATGATGTTCTGTATTATCAAATTCGGCAGTCGTTCCCGTCCGGCGAAACAGACCCGGAAACTGCTCTTAAAATCAGCTATGACCTTGCCATGCGCTGGACGAAAGGCCGACACGCCTTTTTCGTGGTTTCCCATGCTGACCGTCCCCACCCTCATTGCCATATTTACTACAATTCTACTTCGCTGGACTGCACCCGGAAGTTCCGGGATTTTATCGGTTCAGCCCGTGCGGTGCGGCGGCTCTCTGACCGGATATGCCTTGAAAACGGACTGTCTGTTATCACCAATCCCAAACGCCACAGCAAGAGTAAATTCAAACACTACGGGGAATGGTTGGGCGGTCACAAGCCGCCCACCTTTCAAGAGAAATTAAAGGCGCAGATTGATATTTGCCTTGCAATGAAGCCGTCGGATATGGACACTTTTTTACAGACAATGGCGGCGGCTGGTTATGAAATCAAGCATGGGCGTGGCGGTACAATCAGCTTCCGGGCAGAGGGACAGGAACGCTTTACTCGGCTCCATGCTTCTACGCTTGGCAAGGGCTACGGGCAAGAGGATGTACAAGCGGCGATTGAGGGCAAAGCTGCTCCGCAGGAACGGCGAAAGGTCAATCTGATTGTGGATATTCAAGCCCGTATGAAAGCCGGAAAAGGCCCAGCCTATGAACGCTGGGCAAAGGTATTCAACCTCAAGCAGATGGCGGCAGCCTTACAATATTTGCAGGAAAATGGCCTGCTGGAATATGCAGAGTTAGAACAAAAGACCACAGAGCTTACTGACCATTTCCATACGCTTTCAGACAGCATAAAAGCCACCGAAGCCGCTCTGCGTATCAATACAGAGCTAAAGGCGGCGGTGGTGGATTATGCGAAAGCCCGACCTGTGTTTGAGGGGTACAAGGCGGCGAAGTACAGCAAAAAATATCTTGCGGAGCATGAAGTGGATATTGCCGCCTACCGAGCGGCGCAGGACACGTTCCGGCGGTTGCTGTCCGGGGCGAAGCTCCCCAAAATGGATACGCTGAAAGCAGAATTTCAGCGGTTGTCGGCTGACAAGAAAACGGCTTATCGGGAGTATCGGGAAACCAAAAAGGATATGCAGGAAATTGTTACAGTGAAAAGCAATATAGACCATCTGCTCGGCCTGACGGACGCGCAGAAAAATAAGGAAATGGAGCGATAGCGAACATGACGCAACATGAGGTGCAACGCACCGACTTCGGGCCAAGTTGGCCCGAAGTCGCAGGGTTTGGGGAAGGCACTCCCCAACAAGCAATTTTTGAGTTTTCCCGCAAGGGAAAATCTCAAAAATGTGCAAGTGTCAATACACTTGCCCTGCTTGCCGGTTAGCGGAAACCCTGCCTTATATGAGAATCCTATTTTTGTTTTCTGTAACCTTGATAACAAATTTTTATTGCGCTAAAGTTAAGTTTACAAAAGAGGACAGTAAAAGCGAGGAATAAATTTACTATTTACAGTATGATTTAGTCAGGAGGTAAAGAAATGGAATGGTTGAAAAATCTGAGCAATGCCATTGATTATATTGAAAAGAATTTAGATGGCGAGATTTGTTACGAAGAAGCCGCTAAAATTGCATGTTGTTCCACCTACTATTTTCAACGAATGTTTTCATATGTAGCGGGTATAACCTTATCCGAATATATTCGCCGCCGGAGAATGACACAGGCTGCTTTTGAAATACAAACAACAGATACAAAGGTTTTGGAGGTTGCATTAAAATATGGCTATACTTCTCCAACTTCTTTTAACCGGGCATTTCAAAATGTGCATGGAATATCCCCCATTTTCGCAAAGGCAAAAGGAAGTATATTAAATGCATACCCACCTATCAAATTTTCAGTCAATATAATAGGAGGTAATGTCATGCCCTACCGGGTCGAAGAAAAAGAAGCTATGAGAATTGTAGGTATCCGTATTCCATTGACAATGGATATGGAAGAAAACAAAAGAAATGTTCCGCCTTTCTGGGAAAGCACATTGAAAAGCAAGCAGTTTGCAAAAATCTGCAACTTGTCAAACAGGCTTCCCATGAGTGTTTTAGGAGCCACAGTTTGCAAAAATGATGATGAAATATATTATTACATTGCGGCGGCAACTGACCAGCCTGTACCAGACGGAATGTTTGAATATGAAATTCCAAATGCTACATGGGTTGTATTTGAAAGTAACGGATTCTTTAAAGAATCCGTACAGGATATTTTCAAGAGATTTTTAACAGAATGGCTTCCTTTTTCGGGATATGCTTATGCGGAACTGCCGGATATAGAAGTCTATCCGATCAGCAAGGAATTAAACCGTTCAGGGCATTCCGAAGTATGGATTGCAATAAAAAAAGAAAAGGAGAATTAAACTTATGGAATGTCAAATTGAAATTAGGAATATTGAACCAATTCGTGTTGCTTTCCTGCATTATAAAGGAGTTGCAACAGAAGCAAACAAGTTTTTCCCTAATGTTTTCAAGTCCATTCAGGGTAAAGCAAATGGTGCGCCGTTTTTCTGTTACTATGTTATGAATCCAGAAACCAAAATGGGCGAAATGGACTTATGCGTACCAACAGAACAAAATCCTTTGGGAAATGGAATTGAAATAAAAGAAATACCTGCTATTAAGGCAGTCTGTGCAACACATACCGGTTCTTATGAAACTTTACATCAGACTTATGAAGCAATCGACCAATATGCCGCAGAGCATAATTTACATTTGCAACCACCATTTCGTGAGGTTTATATTAAGGGGCCGGGACTGTTATTGAAAGGAAAGCCAGATAAATATATCACCGAGATTCTGTTCCCAATCAGGGAGGACTAAAATGACTGCTATTTGCGTAAATGAGTTAGTTAAAAAATATAAAAGCGGAGTACAGGCGTTAGATGGCCTTACTTTGACGGTAAAAGAAGGCGAAATATTTTCTCTCTTGGGACAGAATGGAGCAGGAAAATCTACACTTATTAATGTGTTGACAACTTACCTGAGTCCTACTTCTGGCAACGTAACAATGTTTGGAAAAGACGCTTATCGTGAAGCGGCTGAAATCCGTTCAAAAATTTCTTGTGTGGCACAAAGAACTTCTATTGATACGCACTTATCACTCACAGAGAACATGATGTTTCAAAGCAAGCTATATAAAGTGCCAAAGTCAGAAGCTATAAAGCGTATGGAAATGCTAATTTCCTGTTTTGGATTAGAGAAGTATTTGAAATACCCGGTTTTTTCCTACTCCGGTGGAGTAAAAAGGCGGCTTGATATAGCACTAAATCTAATGTCCAATCCCAAAGTGTTATTTTTAGATGAACCAACCGTTGGAATGGATATTCAATCTCGAATGGCAATGTGGGATATGGTAAAAAAGATTAGAAACGATTTTGGGACTACTATTTTTTTAACAACGCATTATTTGGAAGAAGCCGACGAGTTGAGTGATACAATCTGCATTATGAAAAATGGAAAAGAAGTCATTCAAGGTTCTCCAAATTCTCTCCGGGCATACCTGCGGCAGGATATGCTGAAAATCAGCTTTTCAGAAAAGAAAGAGGCTGAAAAATGTTTTGATACCCTAAAGGGAACCATTGCTCTCAAAGAGTCCGATTTACGCCATGATAAAATCATTACCAGCTTAAAAAGCGGACGAAGTGATTTAGAAAAAACAACCCGCCTACTGTTGGAGCATAGTCTTCCGTTCTTGGGAATCGAAATTATACAGCCCACATTAGAAGATGTTTTCATCAGCCTGACCAGTGACAATGGAAAGGAGGCCAGCTAATGGATATTCTAACCTTGTTACACCGCAATATAAAATGGCGTTTTCATAATGCTTTTACTATCGTGATTACCATTTTACAGCCTATGCTATGGCTTGTTTTGTATAGTGCTGTTGCAGGACAATCCATGAAAGGGATTGGAATTGCAAATTATACGGCTTTTGTTCTTCCCGGACTGATTGTGTTGGTTAGTTTCGGAGCGTGTAGCAGCAGCGGCATTATGAATTATTTGATGAAAGCAGATGGGAGCTTTTACCGGATACTGATTGCCCCTTTCAAAAGGAGTTCTATTGTGCTGGGGCAGGTATTAGAAGCAGTCGTATGTACTTTCATTGAAGTTATTATCATGTGCATAGTCAGTTTGTTTTTTTCGGTAAACATTGCGACTGGATTCAAAGGTATACTCTTGATAGCTCTCTTAGTATTTTTAACTGCTTTTTTTATTTCAGGACTTACTTATGCCATTAGCCTTTGTCTGCCAAATGAAGTCATGTATGAAACGGTAATGAACGCAATTGTTCTTCCCATCTTTTTTCTAAGTACCGCATTGTTTCCGGCAGATGGATTGTCCGGGGGATTGAAAATTACAGTCAATTTAAATCCATTTACACACGTTATAAATGTTTTGCGTGACTTGATTTTACAGGGCGATATTGTTTTCCAGGATGTCAGCTTTGTTATTCTTCTGCTTATAGGTATGTGCGGCATCAGTTTTTCATGGGCTTTTCACAGATTGAAAAAAGAAACTGCTTTGTAGAAACACATAAGAAATGCCGCTCAACGGTAATAAAAAAAACCGTTGTTTGAGCGGCGAGGTTGTTATGCGCCAAACAGAATATTATAGCCTAACAGCGGTTTTGAAATAACATTCAAGACCGCTGTATTCTACTTTCTTATGAGCTTTCGGAGAGCATAATCAGTACGTCCTTTAAATGCGGCTTTGAGAATGGAGGTTTTCCGTGGATACAAAGCCGTTGATTTATGTATGGGAGGAACCGTTGCCTTACTGTAACGGTTTGGCTTAGCTGAATTTCCAACCATTCAAAATATTAAAAAGTCTATAAAAAATACAGGTCACTTCTGCGCCCAATTTTCATACGACACCATTCGAGTAATTTCTCGGATCGGTGTTTTTTTGTGCTTCGGGCCAACTTGGCCCGAAGTCCGGGCAGGCCCGCCAAAGCATAGCGGCCCCGGTTGTCGTTCCCCGCCCCTCTCCATTCATCAGTCCGTAAACTCTGCGGAGCAATCCGCAAACATGATGAATGGAGGAATAACAATGGACAAGCCATTAGTAACGATAAAATATAAGACCGCCAATGGGAGTGAAATTTGTGTTGAGGTTTCAACTCCGGTTAAGGAACTGCTGGAACAGTCCACCCGGCAAATTCAATCCCAAAGGCGGCAAGACAGGCGGTATCTTGATTATACGGACTTCACAGACGGTTTGACCGACGCAGCTATGAGGTATCCAGACCAAAACAATCCCGCCGACCTTGTGATAAGAATGGAAAGTTATAAACGGCTCCATCTTGCTATGAACCAACTTCCCGAAGCACAGCGCAGGAGGTTACATCTACATTTTGTAAACGATCTGACACACCGCCAGATTGCCGAAATGGAGGGCGTGAACCGGGCAACCATAAGTCATTCGATTGACCGTGCCCTCAAACAGCTTCATAAGCTCCTTGTCGATTAGCAATACTGTACTTACCGGGCGGCTCCGTCTTTTGGCGGAGCCGTTTCCTGTTTCAAGATAAGTGTAACAAAAATTCATATAGTACGCAAGTGCGTATACGTTGGAGCGTATAGATTGATATGCTTATCACATACCTTTGGAAAGGTGGTGAGGGCATAAAAATCAAAGACGCAATAGTCGAAAGATTCCGGCAGCTATGCACGGAACGAGGTATCTCATTTACGGAGCTTGCTAGGCGGGCAGGAGTAACGCCCTCCACCGTATACAGTATGTTACAGCCGGAACGCCGGGATATAAGTGCGGTGACGGTCAAAAAGCTGTGTGACGGATTAGACTTGTGCATTATAGATTTTTACGATTGCGATTTGTTCCGCAATCTGCCGCCGGAAATTGAATAAGCTGAATAGTAAAAACGCCTTGCAGTTCAAAACTGCCGGGCGTTTTTACTTTGAAATTTTTTCAATATAGGGTCACACCTTTTAGCGTGTAACTGTCCTAAGAAGTGAGAAAAAGTTATTTTTCTTTTCAGTACCTTGACAATCGAATACCGATAACCCGGATACGTTCAATCAAGAGGGAGCCAGGCCACAGGGTACGCCAAGACCGCCCGTTGAAAGGGGGAAAGACCAAACGGAGCGCGAGCGATTCCTACCAACTGTAACAAGGCAGATATGGCAATCTGCCCGGCGATAATTTTTTGATTGATACAATGATACTTACGGTTTGAACGCTTCACCGCATTGACCGTCGCGCCATCAGCATGGGGCGGGGTGAAATTCCCATGAGGGCGGTTGCCGCCGCCCGTCCGGGTTATCGTTTTTTATATAAAGGGAGTACCGCGCCGCTTTTTCTGTCTTACGACAAGCCGACTTATAACGGCGCGGCATACTCCCGATTGACGAATGGAGTTTTTATCATGGATAAGGAATTACAGTCTTTGCTGTTTCAGCAATGGAGCAACGGCGCTTGCCGTGGCTATGTCATTCGGGCTATGGAAAATTGTGATTTTAGCCCGGACGATATAAAGCGCGTGGTTTCCGAACTTAATTATGTTTTCGACACTTGCGGCATAGAAGAAGCGGAAGCATACTATCAAAACAGCCCTTATTGACTTCGGGACAACTTGACCCGAAGTATGAGGAAAGATTAACAGCCATCACTTTTGCTGATAAAAGTGGTGGCTGTTTGTGTTTCCTCATAGGACAATCAGAGCATTTCATATACATAGAAAGGAGGGGGCGATTGTGATTGAAGAAACGTATCCCAATTTCAGAGTTGGCAAACGTGGACATAGAAGCGGTGAACAAAGAGGATTTAGTTGATGTAAGCGGCTTCATCTTTGATACGACTGTGCCGCAGGAACAACGTGCGGCAAAAGTCATAGCGGCAGTAAAAAATCCCTATTGTTTTCGTGTGGGTGATATGGGTGTGAAGCTGGAATTTTCAGAGAACGCTCCCACTTTGCAAGATGTGTTTGCCGACTTCCTGAAACGCAAGAAAAGCGGCCTGTAAAGCCAGTTTTCAGGCCGCGACAACATTGTTTGCATTACGCTGAAATGGTATAATATAGGTGTAATGTGATAGGAAGGAGGACACATGGCAAGAACAAAAAACAGGGGCTTTGAGGAAAAAATATCAGCACCTCAAATGATCCGCTGGAAACTTGGAGAATATATCCGCTTATCCAAAGAGGACTTAAACCGTGGAAAGGACGACAGCAACAGCGTTACCAACCAAAAAGCGTTACTTGATGATTACTACCAACAGCACATAGACGAGTTTGAAAGCGTTCAGCCGCCTTATGTGGATGATGGATACACCGGAACGGACACCAATCGAGACAGCTTTCAAAAACTGCTTTCCGACATATACGCCAAAAAGGTAAACTGTGTTATCGTCAAAGACCTCTCCCGCCTCTCCCGTAACTATACGGACGCAGGGAGCTTGATTGAAAATCTGTTTGTACAGATGAATGTACGGTTTATCAGCTTGGCAGAGGGTATTGACAGCTACTTAAACCCGGACAGCATTTCCAATCTTATTGTGCCGATTACCAATGTTATCAACGACAATTTTTGCTATCAGACTTCAAAGAAGATACGGCAGGTTTTTGATATGAAGCGGCGCAATGGCGAGTTTATCGGCGGTTTCGCGGCGTATGGTTACATGAAAAATTCAAAGGATAAAAACGCTTTAGTCGTTGATGATGAAGCCGCCGAGGTTGTAAAAAGTATCTACGAATGGTTTTTAGACGGCATGAGCAAAAACGCCATAGTACGAAATCTCAATGACCGTGGCATTTTGTGTCCGTCCGAATACAAGAAAAGCAAGGGCTTAAACTACCAAAATCCGAGCGGTTCAGAAAGGCCCTTATGGAGTGCAAAGACGGTAAGCGACATTTTGAAAAACCGCCTTTATGTAGGGGACATGGTGCAAGGCCGCCAGCGTGTGAAAAGCTATAAGATACATACGCAGGAACAGGTTCCAGAAAGTGAATGGTACATTGTGGAGAACACCCATGAACCAATCATAGAACGGCCTATCTTTGAAAAGGTGCAGGAGTTGCTAAAGCGTGATACTCGCACCGCGCCACAGAAAAAAAAGCTCTATCTATTTAGCGGCTTTCTCCGTTGCGCTGATTGCGGTAAGGCTATGAGCCGCAGTCAAGTAAAAGGCACAGTCTACTACTTCTGCCGCACCTACAAAGACCAGTCAAAAACGGCTTGCACCAAACATTCCGTGAAGCACAACCGGCTGGAAGCGGCTGTCCTGTATGCCATTCAGCAACAGGTATATCTGGCAGTACACTATGCCAACACTTTGGAATATATCAGCACAGCCCCGCTTCAAAAGAGCCAGTCCATACGGATTGAAGCATTGATAGACGCAAAAGAAAAGGAACGCTCCAAAGTCATGCGTTATAAGCAATCTATTTATCAGGATTGGAAAGACGGAGAAATCACTCATAGCGACTACCGCCATATGAGCGAAGATTATGAACGGCAAATAGGCGCTTTAGGCGAAGTTTTGAAAAACCTCCATGCAGAGCGTGAGGAATTGCAAAACGGTATTACCGCCGAAAGTCCTTGCTTAGTGGTTTTTAAGAAGTTTGAAAATATCGACAAGCTGACAAGAGAGGTTTTGGTTGAACTTGTAGACCATATCAAGGTACATGAGAACGGCAATATCAGCGTAAAGTTTAAGTTTGCTGACGAACTACGCCGTGTAATGGAATACATAGAAATCAACACCCAATCCGAAGCGGTTTAACAGACCGCTAATAAAAAGGCAGTTTGTTTTCCTAATATTACCGGGTCAACTGGTCCTACCGGTCCTACCGGTCCTTCTGGCGCTGCTGGTACTACAGGTGCCACTGGTCCTACCGGTCCTACCGGTCCTTCTGGCGCTGCTGGTACTACAGGTGCCACCGGTCCTACTGGTCCTACTGGTCCTTCTGGTGCTGCTGGTACTACAGGTGCCACCGGTCCTACTGGCCCTACTGGTCCTTCTGGTCCTACTGGTGGTAGCGGTCTGGGTGCAATCATACCTTACGCTTCAGGAAGTAACGTTTCCTTAGGTGTTAACACTGGAACTGGTGCACGAAATGTTGCTATCATTGGTTTTGGTGAAGATACTACTCAAATTACTACAATTGGCTCTATCATATCAGTAGTTAATGATTTGCAGTCCTTTGCATTTGTAGCTCCAAGAAACTTAACGATTACTGCAATATCTTCTGCAGCGGTAGGTCAATCGGTAACAGCAGACAATCCAGGAATAACAGCTCAGATTTACACTGCTCCAATCAATAGCACTGACTTCACTCCTATTGCAGGTGCATCTGTTTCCTACACGGCTCCAGCATCTAATGCTTCCAATGGTAGTACTGCTAATGTTAATATTTCAATCCCTGTAAACACAAGAATATTAATGGTTGTCTATGCTACAAGCACTGCAACCAGTGGTACTGTCAATGTATTCCTTAACGGTTCCATTGCAATAACCTAATAACACATCACGTTATAGATAAAAATATTGTCAATAGAATAATTAAATAAAAAACACCAATCATGATAAATGATTGGCGTTTTTTATTAATTATCTAAAAATTCTTCCCTATTTACTAAGTCACAAACACTTGAAACAATAGCATCAGCCCCTGCTGCTATCAGCTCCTCTTGATTACCATAGCCATTCAAAACTCCAATAGAATCTATCCCCACTTCTTTTGCACCTAAAATATCATATTTACGGTCACCAATCATAACAGCTTTTGTCCGATCTGTTACCTTTCCTTCCTTTAAAACATACTGTATCACCTCGGATTTTTCAGCACGATCTCCATTTAATTCACTCCCACCAACAAAATCAAAGTACTGGAGTAATCCAAAATGTTCTAATATTTGCTTTGCAAAGACTTCTGGCTTTGAAGTCGCAAGCATTATTTTCTTCTTTCGCTCTTTTAATTTTGACAATAACTGTGCAACACCCTCATAGACTTCATTCTCATAGATCCCATAGTCCTTAAAATATTCTCGATACTTGTCCACAGCCTCTAATGCTTTCTCCTTACTAAATCCAAAATCCATAAAACTATCCACTAGAGGTGGTCCAATATATTTACATAAGGAATCTAAATTCTCTATTTCAATATCAAAAAATTTTAGGGAATATGCAATAGACTTAGTTATACCAAGCTTTGGGTCAGTTAATGTTCCATCTAAATCAAATAAAATATAATCATAGCTCATAAGTTCTTCTTCCATCTCTTTCTCTTAACATTTTACTAACTATTATATCAATTAGAAAATTTTTCTTCAATAGATATGCTATTTTCTTGGACATACACATTAGGGTAATGTAGATTCACTTTTTAACCCAATCTAACGCTTCATTGTAATTACATAACTATAACCATGTAACCTCAGTTTTATACCTTACTTTTTTGTGCTATAATAAATAGGATAAATGGAATCTACAAAAGAACATACGAAGGAGTGGAGAAAAGAATGAGAACAATGGAGTTTAAGATGGAACGAGAAGGTTTAGTAAAAGCAGGGGATCAAGTAGAAGTTATGGAAAGCAAACTTCCAATGAGCTATTATTACACCATCATCCCAGCTGTGGCCATGTCTGCAAACTATACCTTCTCGGAACGTTTAAAGAATCTTACAGGCACAGTGACTGATGTTCGTGGTAGTTCTGAGGGTTGGTATGTAACTGTAGAATTTGAAGAATAATTAAAACCAGAAAAGTGATAATATTACAATAAAAATAGAAGGTATTCTCATGATACCTTCTATTTTTATACACAAGTACGCAGTGCAAACTTGTCATCTTTTCTACATAATATCTTTCATGCTTCATAATTCATAGGAATAGGCTAACTTTTATTACGCAATTTTAGATACCTTCCAACAGACCTATCGGAAGCATTCGATCTCCCACTTACGATAGCTCAAACATTCCAGTATATAATTGATAATACTTACCCTTTTGTGCAATTAACTCGTTATGGTCTCCTCGTTCGATAATTTCACCATTCTCAAGTACCATAATGGCATTTGAGTTTCTAACTGTGGATAGGCGGTGGGCGATGACAAATACTGTTCTTCCTTGCATTAAACTATCCATACCCTTTTCAATTAAAGCTTCTGTTCTAGTATCTATCGAAGAGGTGGCTTCATCAAGAATTAATACCGGTGGGTCCGCAACAGCTGCTCTTGCGATTGCAAGAAGCTGTCTTTGTCCTTGGGATAAGTTTGCGCCATCCCCTGTAATTTGTGTTTCATATCCCTTTGGTAAATGTTTGATAAAAGAGTCTGCATTCGCAAGCTTTGCAGCTGCCAATACTTCTTCTTCCGTTGCATCCATCTTACCATAGCGGATATTATCCATAATCGTCCCGGTAAATAAATGAGTGTCCTGTAAAACCATTGCCATAGATCTGCGTAGATCTGGTTTCTTAATCTTATTAATATTAATCCCATCGTAACGAATCCTACCATCTGGTACATCATAGAACCGATTAATTAAGTTAGTAATCGTCGTTTTTCCTGCACCTGTAGAACCAACAAAAGCAATCTTCTGTCCTGGCTTCGCATAGAGACTGATATTACGAAGAATCGTTTTATTATCTTCATATCCAAAGACAACATCATCAAATTCTACAGCACCACGCACTCTTGTATACGTAGTAGTTCCATCTTTGTGGGGATGCTTCCACGCCCATATTCCAGTACGATCTTCTACTTCAGTAAGACTACCATCTGAATTTTCCTTAGCATTCACTAATGTTACATATCCATGATCCTCTTCCGGGTTTTCATCAATAAGTTCAAAGATTCGTTCCGCTCCTGCTAACGCGGTTAATACTGCATTAAACTGCTGTGAAATCTGAGTAATTGGCTGTGTAAAGTTTCTTGTAAACTGTAAGAAGGAAATTACGGTACCAAGTGTTAGGATGCCATTAATCGTAAGAATACTACCAACAATTGCAGTTACTGCGTACTGAATATGAGATAAGTTCCCCATAATTGGCATCAATACATTCGCATACGTATTGGCATTGGTAGAAGCTTCACATAAAGCTTCATTTAATTGATTAAATTCGTCTTTAGCAACTTCCTCATGACAGAATACTTTCACAACTTTTTGACCTTCCATCATTTCTTCGATATAGCCATTCACCTTACCGATGTTTTGCTGTTGCTTCATGAAGTATCTACTACTTCTTCCACCGATAAACTTAATCGCATTTAAGGAAATGAATAACATACAGATTACTACAATGGTTAACTGCCAGCTATAGATTACCATCATGGTAAAGACACCGGTAACCGTTATCGCTGAGGAAATTACATTAGCAACACTGTTACTAAGCATTTCACGAATAGCATCGGTATCGTTTGTATAGCGGCTCATTAACTCGCCATGGGTATGTGTATCAAAGTATTTGATTGGGAGGGATTCCATTTTACGAAATAAATCGGTTCTAATACGATATAAAGATTTTGTTGAAATCATTAACATTAATCGACTATACATGTAACTTGACAATGCACCAAGCAGATAGATTCCTGCCATGAGTAATATTGTCTTTAAAAAACCTGCCATCAATTCACTACTATAAGATTTAAGCATTGGCTCTAGGTACTGATCAATAACTCTTTTAAGCATGGAAGTACCTGCTACTTGCGCTCCTGCGCTAATTGTAATTCCAAGGATAACTACAATAAGAAGCGGTTTATTTTCTGCAATATAACCAAGAATACGGCTAAATGTTTTTACTAAGTTCTTAGGTTTTGCTCCTGGTTTTTGTGATTTCATCGGACCTGCCATCTTATTTGTCTCCTTTCTGCTGGGATTCATATACTTCCTGATAAATCTGATTCGTTCTCATTAACTCTTCATGAGTACCAAAGGCATCTATTTTACCGTCATCCATCACGATAATTCGGTCTGCATCACTAACGGAAGTAATACGCTGTGCTATGATAATCGTTGTTGTTCCTTTGAGATTTTCACGAAATGCTCTACGAATATTGCTATCCGTTGCTGTATCAACCGCACTGGTGGAATCATCAAGAATAACAATCTTAGGCTTTTTAAGCAAAGCTCTGGCAATACAAAGACGTTGTTTCTGACCACCAGAAACATTCACTCCACCCTGCCCTAAGTCAGTCTCATAACCATCAGGAAATGACATAATAAAGTCATGTGCACAAGCTGCCTTACAAGCTGCAACAATTTCTTCCTCGGTTGCATTCTCATCCCCCCATAAGAGATTCTCTCTTATCGTTCCTGAAAATAAGACATTCTTTTGTAGTACCATCGCAACTGAATTACGTAACGTGGTTAAATCATAGTCCTTAACATTATGTCCTCCAACTTTTAATTCGCCGCTTAGGACATCATATAGTCTTGGGATTAGTTGTACTAAGGATGTTTTAGAGGAGCCAGTACCCCCGATAATACCGATGGTTTCCCCTGATTTGATGGATAAATTAATATGATCTAAGGCTGTTTTTTCTGGATCTTTTGAATAACTAAAGGAAACATCTTTAAATTCAATGGAACCATCTTCAACAGAAAGTGTACTCTCTGGCTCTGTAATATCAATTTCCTCATCTAATACTTCCACTATACGAGTTACGGATGCTCTTGAGATGATTGTCATAATGAATATCATAGAAAGCATCATTAATGACATCAGAATTTGTGTAACATAACTGATAAAACTAGATAGTTGCCCGATCGCAAAGGTACCATCCACCACCATGTTACCACCAAACCAAAGAACTGCTACGATACAACCGTACATACATAACTGCATCAAAGGCATATTTAAGATAACTAATTTTTCTGCAAATACTTGTGCTCTTCGTACTTCATCTGCGCCTAATTCGAATTTTTTCTTTTCTTGTTCTTCTCTAACAAATGCTTTTACAACACGAATACCAATTAAGTTCTCCTGTACATTTGCATTCATCTTATCATATTTTGCAAGCATTGCTTCAAATCTAGGGTGTGCATTTTTAATAATAAAGAATAAAGCACACCCTAGAACCGGTATCGCAATTAAAAATATCATTGCTAATTTTGTGTTAATAGAAATTGCCATGGCTGTTGCACCAATTAACATAATCGGAGCTCTCGCAGCCATTCGTATTAACATCATAAAGGCATTCTGGGTATTGGTTACATCTGTTGTTAACCTCGTTACTAAAGATGCTGTAGAAAACTTATCGATATTAGAGAATGAAAACTCCTGAATTTTATCAAATAAAGTCTTTCGAACATTTTTTGCAAATCCCATACCAGCTACTGCTGCTAACCTTCCGCCTAACGCTCCAAACATAAGAGAAACTAATGCCATAAGAACCATCAAAAGTCCCATCTTAACTGTGTAGGAGATTCCTCCATCTCCTTGAATTCCCTTATCTATAATTTGAGCCATTACAAAGGGAATTGAAATCTCCATGATTACTTCACCAATCATTACAATAGGTGTTAGAATTGCATGTTTTTTATACTCTCCAACACACGGTACTAATTTTTTAATCATATTTTCCTCAATTCTAGCGCTTTAGCGCCTTTACACTTACTACTAAATCATTATAAAATCCTCGAATTCTAGCTATATAAGCAGAAATACATCGAACCTAATCTCTTTTCATGTTTTCTGCTACCTTTCTAAGTAAACAGCGAAATTCATCCTTCTCGTCATCCTTCCAACCTTCGAGTATTTTTTTCTCCAGAAGATCGAGCGATTCCTCAATTCCATGTTGAACCTGATTTCCTTTCGGAGTAATTACAATACTCTTCACTCTCCCGTCAGAATGATTATGATAGCGCTCTATAAATCCTTGCTTCTCTAAATTCCCCATGACACTTGTAACGGTAGAGCTTCGTAGAAAGAATACCTTTTCAATATCTTTTTGTATGATCTCGCAATCCTGATTATGATAGAGATAGGACAATACTTTCGCTTGTTTTGTTGTAATACCATACTGACTCAAAAGAACATTATGATAGTTTCCTATCAGATGTGACGTAAAATCAATTAATATAGCCACATTATCTCCCTTGGGCCGTCTTGGCTCATTCATGTCATCGCTCCTTTCAATTACCTCGAATTCTAGTTATATAGAATACTGCTTTTTATTATTATTGTCAATCATATTTTTTTGCTTTTTACTAACCAAATTTTAGTTCCTGTCATAAAAAACGTTCACAAGAAAGAGAACCAATTTGTGAACGTTTTTTAACTTATAGATTACTTAGAAATTATTCTGAATTACGCGATTTACATAAAATATTACATTTCAGTACCATATACCATACGGGATTTAAACAGAGAAACATCAAAAATGAAGCACAAGCCACAAGACCTTGCTAGGGCATTTTTTCAAGGTAAGTAAAAGATTTACCTCATCTTTATTAGCGTTTTCCCTTATCGTAAGGAATGCCTTCTGCCTTTGGCGCTCTAGATTTCTTAGACGTAAAGGCCAAGACAACCATCGTTGCGATATAAGGTAACATCTTATAATAAGTTTGATTGATATTTAAATTATTTAAGAATGGAATTAACGGTACGGAATAAGCAACCGTACGTAAAAATGCAAAGAATAATGCTGCATAAAATATCTTTATAGGCTTCCATTGACCAAAAATCATAACAGCAAGCGCTAAGAAACCAAAGCCAGCGGCTCCGGTATGTCCATTAACATTACCTGACATTACACCTACAGAATAAAAATATCCTCCGATACCACCAAGAAAACCTGACAAGGTAACACCTGCATATCTCATATGATATACATTAATACCTACTGAGTCAGCTGCCTGTGGATGCTCTCCACAAGCACGTAATCGTAAACCAAATCTTGTCTTATAGAATATGATGGTTGCAATTATTAAGAATGCAATACCAATGTAAACCGTAAGATATGTTTTTTGGAAAAACAGCTCTCCAATGATTGGGATATCGCCTAGTACAGGTACTTTTTGAATATAAAATTTTACATTTGTCGTAATACCATCACTGTTAAAACTCATCTTAGAAAATAATAATACCATTGCTGGTACAATCATATTGAGTGCTGTGCCTGTAATTGTTTGATCTGCCTTCATACTTACAGCAGCGAAAGATAACAATAAGGAAAAAATAATTCCAGCCAGTGCAGCAACTAACATCGCCAATAATAAAATTACCTGCGGATTTAATCCAGTTCCTTGAACGAAATAAACAAAAAGACACCCAAAAAATGCACCAAATAGCATGATACCTTCGAGCGCGATATTAATTACACCGCTTCGCTCACTAAACATTCCTCCAAGAGCAACCAACAAAAGAGGTATCGCTACTGGAAGTGTATTTTGAATTAAATAAAATATAACATCCATCTTTACTTAACCTCCTTTTCTGGTGTCGTATCTTTTAGGTTTTCACTATTCGATAGAACATCCTTTAAGTCAGGTTCGATTGGATTCTCAATATCTTCATTGCTACTTAAAATCTCTGTGTTCTCGTTATTTTCAGTATTCTTACTATTATCTGTTTTCTCTGAACTCCCTATATTTCCTGATTTCTCTAGTTCTTCTGGAATCGTAGTAACAGTATCCTTTTTATCTAGTGTAGCTACATCCTTTGAAGCTTGGGTTTTCTCTATATACTTTTGATGTCTCTTATCTTTCCTTCTCTTAAAGAACGTAACCATCATATGATTCATTAACATCGCAAACGCTGAGAAATAAATAATAACTGATATTACGATATCAATAATTTCTGGTTTATATCCATAAAGTGCGGTCAAGGTACCACCACGCTGAATATGAGAAATAAAAATGGCAGAAAAGATAATTCCAAACGGGCTAGAATTACCAAGGAGTGCTACCGCGATACCATTAAATCCATTGGCTGCAATAACACTAATAGGCTCATAGGTCATACTACTTCCCGCTATTGTGGATGGGGCTAATATACTAAACGCACCACCAAGACCTGCAAGCCCACCGGCGATAAGCATCGTAAGAACAATATTTTTCTTACCATTCATTCCAGCATAGTTACTAGCAAACTTATTATATCCAGTCGCTTTTAACTCATATCCAAATATAGTTTTATTTAGAATGATAAATAAAATAATCGCTATTCCAATTGCTATAAATATCGATACATTTACGCTACTTCCTGTAACACCCAAAGATGGGATTTGAGCTGATTTCGGAAGATATTCTGTTCTTGCTTTTGTAGATACATACATCACAGAATTCCCCATAATAAGCATATCAACTAAGAACATACCGATATAGTTAAACATGATAGAGGTTATTACCTCGTTCACATTTAAGAATGCCTTAAATAATCCTGGTATAATTCCCCACAACATACCACCTACCATACCTGCAAATATGCATGCGATCCAGTGAATATTATCTGGAAGGTCCCACATAAATCCAACATAGAGTGAAAAAAACATACCCATCGTATATTGACCAGAAGCTCCAATATTAAATAACCCCATCTTGAAGGCAAAACCGACCGCCAAACCAGTCATTAATATAGGAGTTGCAAAATAAAACACATCACCAATACGCTTAAATCCACCCGTTAATACCGTACGAAAACCATTGACTGCATTCGAAGGGCTTGCAACCAGCATAATAAAAAATCCAAATATTAAACCTAGTACAATGGCAAGCAGCGCCGAGGTAAAGGCAGAAAAACTCTTTGTTTTGGTTATATTACCTAATTTATTCATTGGCGCTTGATTCCTCCTTCTTCTTTGGCATCAAAGTATTACGTTTTGCACCAGACATATAAAGACCAAGTTCCTCTACTGTGGTTGTCTTTGGATCAAGCTCACCAACGATTTCACCTTCATACATAACTAATATTCGATCGCTGACATTCATAACTTCTTCAAGCTCTAAGGATACGAGAAGAACTGCCTTGTTTGCATCTCTTCTTGCTACCAGTTGCTTATGTATATACTCAATCGCGCCGACATCAAGTCCGCGGGTTGGCTGAACGGCAACTAAAAGTTCATGTTGTTTGTCAATCTCACGAGCAATAATTGCTTTTTGCTGATTACCACCTGACATACTGCGTGCTATCGTAATTGGTCCCTGACCACTTCTGACATCATATTGTTTAATTAGCCTATCGGCATATTGACGAATTGCATGTCTACGTATAAAACCTTTTTTCTGAAAAGCAGGTTCCCAATAACGCTGCAATACCATATTTTCTTCTAGCGTATATTCAAGAACCAAGCCATGTTTATGACGATCCTCTGGAATATGACTCATTCCAGTTTTAGATCTGGTTCTAATATTCGCTTTCGTAATGTCTTTTCCGCATAAGGTCACTTTACCACCAGACATTTTTTCTAATCCAGTCAATGCGGATACAAACTCTGTCTGTCCATTACCATCAATACCAGCGAGACAAACTATTTCACCTGCTCTAACATCAAAGGATACATTTTTCACAGCATTGTTTTTATGAATCTTTGATGGCACGGTAACATCCCGTACAGAGAGAACAACCTCGCCTGGGGAGGCTTCCTCTTTCTCAACTGAAAAACTAATATCTCGTCCAACCATCATTCTTGATAATTCTTCTTTGGTTGTATCCTTAATGTCTACAGTTCCTATATATTTTCCTTTACGCAAAACTGTGCAACGGTCTGCTACCGCCATAATCTCATTTAGCTTATGAGTGATGAATAAGATAGATTTCCCCTCTTTTGCAAAGCCTCGCATTATTTCCATAAGTTCGTCGATTTCCTGTGGTGTCAATACCGCCGTAGGCTCATCAAATATTAATATATCATTATCTCGGTAGAGCATCTTTAATATCTCTACACGCTGTTGCATCCCCACTGATATACTCTCAACAATTGCATCTGGATTTACTTTAAGCCCATATTGTTCACATAGGTTTACTACTTTTTTTCTTGCTTCCTTCTTCTCAAGAAAGCCCAAGGTATTAGGTTCTACCCCTAAAATAATATTCTCTAAAACAGAAAAAATCTCTACCAGCTTAAAGTGCTGATGAACCATACCAATACCAAATGCATTGGCATCATTTGGGTTATTAATCTTGATTACTTGACCATTCTTTCTAATCTCACCTTTTTCAGCCTGATAAAGGCCAAATAGCACACTCATCAAAGTAGATTTTCCCGCACCATTTTCTCCTAGGAGTGCATGAATCTCCCCTTTTTTCAGACGGAGTGTGATATCGTCATTTGCTACTATTCCAGGGAATTCCTTTGTGATATGAAGCATCTCAATAATATAGTCTTCCACAATAACCCTCTTTCCTATTGTTTATTGTCGGAGCAACTTAGCTCTCTATCCTTTACAAGTACTGCCATGTACAATGATAAGTATGCTTTACAAACTTTTCCTTGTCATGAATAAGGGGGAATGGCTTTCGCCCTTCCCCCGTTGGTTTTCTTATTCCATGCGAGGTACATGTTCTAAGTTTTCTTCTATGTTCCTCGATAAAATACCCTTCTATACCTTATGATATAGAGATAATCCATGTTATTATCTAGTAGTTACTGCAACCTTAGTAAGAGATAAACCATCTGTTAATTCTTGTGCTGTTGCAATACCATTGGCATCTGCTACAGTAATCTCACGGATAGGATCAACTGTACCATCCACTAAAGTCTTAAATACTGCTTCATAATCAGCTTTTTTAAATGTGCTGAAACGATCAAAAGCATCTGCCTTATCATCTCCGATAACAACAGTTGGAAGACTAACACCATCATTCGCAGCATTAAAGTAAGTTGTCTTTCCGCCATAAGTATCCCAGCTATTAGACTCATAAATTGATTTAAGAACTGCTACTACCGATGCTCCAAGACCTTTTGTTGCAGAAGTCATAACAGTTTCACTATCGTATCTTTGGTCAACGTCAACGCCGATTACCTTAGCATTTGCCTCTGTTGCAGCTGACATAACACTCTTACCTACGGAACCGCCACAAGCAAAGATTACCTGAGCGCCTTCTTGGTAGATAGACTTAGCTGTACTCTTATTTGTATCTGTTTCTGCAAAATCACCCGTATAATGGTAGGTAACAGAAACTGCACCATCTGCGAGGCCTAATTCTTTTGCAGCATTTTCAGCACCCTGTAAGAAACCATAACCAAAGGAACGTACTGCTGGAACTGCCATACCACCCATGAAACCAAGTTTTGTCATACCATCTTTTACTGCAGCATATCCTGCAAGATATCCTGATTCTTCCTCTGCATACATAACGCTTGCTACGTTTGACTTAGTCTCATATGTAGCATAATCTGCAGTATGAGGAGCTCCGTCAAGTAAGATAAACTTAACATCTGGATACTTTGTCTGTGCTTCGTATACTGCTACTTCAAATAAATAACCAGGAGTTACGATAACCTTAGCACCACCTGCTACTGCTAAATCAATTGATGCAAGGTAACCAGCATCTGTAGCCTCTTCTGGTTTATAATATTTGTGTGAATATTTGTCTCTTGCAAACTCCACAACGCCTTCCCAAGAACCTTGGTTAAAGGACTTGTCATCGATGTTACCCTTGTCTGTAATCAGAGCAATCTCATATCCATTGCCTGTATTATTTCCTGATCCAGCACCAGTTTCAGTGTCTTTCTTACCACAGCCTGCTAATAAAGAACAGGTCATAACAAGTACTAAAGCTGCTGATAAAATCTTTCTCATAAATGTTTTCCTCCCAAATATAATTTGACGTAAATCCTGTCATCTCCATTATACAACTTTTTATGAAAATTTCAACTATTCTTCCATAAATTGAATCCTATTCGTGTTTAAATAATAACATAAATTAGCCTTTATTTATCTGAAAATTCGATGATATAACCCTTTGCTTTCATAACTTCTACTTAGATAGTGAAACAAGGCCTTTTTGTATCCAAGTTATTTTAATTTTATAGTAAAATATGTAGTGAAAAATTCAGTTCTTAATTAAATGATTTTGGTACTTAATATGAAAAGTCATTTTTGAGATACACAATGTATAATAGTTCCATCTTATGGTCTAAATATTTGCCCTTGTTTACAAAAAACTTAAGATGACCTTTGATTCGAGAACCCTTTTACATTCGTTAAGCATATGCATCTGGTTGTCTTCCCATGAAAAAGGCCATTATAAAGTACTTTTTTCTATTCAAGCAACGAAAAAAAACGCTTCGCGAACTTTTTCTTGGTATGAATAAAAAAAGAGATTCCTTAATTACTTCACGCCCTCGCATCTAAAGTAATAAGTAATCTCTACTTTGCTATATTATTTTCCAGATATACTCTGTCTTGTTATATTGTATTTACTGCTATACCTGTTTTACTATTTCATATAGTAGCTTTACGCTGCCTTACTATATTGTATTTACAGATATACTTCCTATATCTTATCCTTCTAATATCTCTATCTATGCATCAAAATCCGCATGATATACCTTATCTTTCACATGGATATCAACATAAGATAAGTTAAATTCCTCTTCCATCACATCAACTTTATACTCAAAAAAGCAGTCCTCTGTTTTCTTAGACATAAAAATATAGGTTCCCAATTCTTTTTCTTCAATTTCATCACAGATCTCGTTGTATATCTCATAACCATCGATTTCTCCAAGGTATCCAGATGCTTTTATTCTCTCTTCAATCATATCATAAAATTCCTGCATGATCATAACCTCCATTCATGTGTATTTTCCCTACAACTCTGAAGTTTGCGAAGTTAGCATAGGCACAAAACTTCCCGATAAAAATACTTAACTGAAATCATCCTGTTTTTTTGCAATCTCTCCAGCCTTTTTAAATATGCTGTGCTCTGGAATATATCCTCGTACAGACGATAGCGGATATACATTGGTCTCTCTACCAATAACGGTACCAGGGTTAAGAACGCTACCACATCCAATCTCCACCATATCTCCTAGGATAGCTCCCATCTTCTTTAATCCGGTTGGGTATTTTTCATTTTGAAATCGTACGGTAACTAAGGTTTTATCCGATTTTACATTGGAAGTAATGGAACCAGCACCCATATGTGCTTTATATCCTAGAACGGAGTCCCCTACATAGTTATAGTGTGGCACCTGAACTTTATTAAATAATACTACATTTTTAAGCTCTGTTGAGTTTCCAACGACTGCTCCCTCACCAACGATAATATTTCCACGTAGATATGCACAGTGACGGATTTCTGCGTTTTTATCGATAATACAAGGTCCATGAATATCTGCGGAACGAGCTACCGTAGCAGATTTCGCAATCCATATATTTTCTGCAATCCTATCATATTCCTCGCTTGGCAAGCGTTCTCCAAGTTTAATAATAAATGATCCAATGTTAGGAAGTACTTCCCATGGGTAGATTACCCCCTGAAATAAATCCGTAGCTATTGTCTGTGATAAATCAAATAAACTTTGTATCTCTAATTCTATCATACAACCTCCTATACTTGTGATGATTATTACGTATATATAATTTCGCGAAAAGAACGTTTCGTTAATGACATACTTCCGTGTGAGATTTAGAAGTTCTTATCTTCTGTATTCTGATAATAAAACATCTTCTCACACTTTATCCATTTCTACTCTTACCTTTTATAATTTTGCGCTACTTGTTCAAAATACGGTAATAATAGATTCGCATTATTGATTCCCTTCACGCCTTCAGTCATTCGACCTACAAAGCCCTCCAGTTTTGCTATATACTCCTCTTTCGTAATTGTACCGTCTGCTACCATCGTTAGACCTTTTTCCCAACTTGCAGTTAAATCTGCATTTAACAACGACCGAATGGAAGCATTCACAACATCATAAATTAATTCTCCCATTAAAGAGGGAGTCATAATCTGTGTTTTTTTATTTAAAGAGAGGTAATTTATCTTAACGAGTTTGTTCAAGATTTCAGCTCTTGTAGCACTTGTTCCGATACCACTTCCTTTTATCTGAGCACGTAATTCTTCGTCTTCAATAAACTGTCCCGCATTTTCCATCGCAAGAATTAAAGAACCGGAATTATAGCGTTTTGGAGGAGCTGTTTCTCCTTCTTTAATTGTGAAATTACGAACTGGTAGTTTCATTCCTTTTTTTAGACCTTTGATTACCTCAAAGAACGTGGCATCATAATCTTTTTCTTCTTCTGATTCCTCTTCCGAAGGTTTATCTTTCCCATCTACCTCTGTTTTTGTGGATGCTTTATCATTTGCTTGTGCTTCCGACTTTGAATTATTTGTGTTTCCCTGATAACCTGCAACCTTTAGATAACCTTCTTCTATTAGTACACGGAAACTTGAGAAAAAGCTTTCCGTAGCTATCTTCGTTGTAATTGCTATCTTCTGATATACTGCTGGTGGATAAAAGATACTTAAGAATCGTTTTACAATGGATACATATATCCTCTTTGCAGTCGCCGATAGGGATGATAACGCTCCAAAACCCTGACCTGTAGGAATTATTGCGTAGTGATCCGTAATCTGTTTGTCATTTACATAACGAGTCTTTGCTATATTTTTATATGACCCTAGTGCTAATACTTCTTCTGCAAATGGTTGAAACTGTGAAAGAGCAGCTAATCCCTTGATATTTTTATAGATTTCTTTCGATACCGCCGTAGATAACACTCTGGCATCCGTTCTTGGATAGGTTACTAGCTTCTTTTCATATAGCTCTTGTGTATATTTTAATGTTTCATCCGGACTAATTTTAAAGAGCTTAGAGCATTCATTTTGAAGTTCTGCAAGGTTAAAAAGAAGAGGTGGATTCTTATTTTCCTTCTTTTTCTCCATACTTACAATTTCAGCTTCTAAGCACGCTGTCTCTTGATCCTGTTTTAATTTTGCAAGATAACTATTTTTATTATTATTCTCAATTCTTGTTTCATATTCCGGTTCGTAGCCAGTAAGCATTGTAATTAATTTTTCTGCTTCTAACTTCTCACGGAAACCATTCTCTTTATAAAGCACAGGAGATAGATAATACTTTGATCCTTCTACTGCTCTAAATTCACCGTCAAAGGTCTTATCTGATGCCTCTATTGTCATCATTACACGGTAAAATGGAGTTTTCACAAATTCACGAATTTCTCGTTCTCTTCGAACCACCATTCCAAGCACGCAAGTCATAACACGTCCTACTGCTATTGCAGAATGTTTTTCGTTCTTAAGAAAATTATTTACGGTATATCCGTATTTTAGTGATAGCACACGAGAAAAGTTGATTCCCATTAAGTAATCTTCCTGTGCTCTTAGATATGCTGCTGCGGAAAGATTATCATATGCAGTAAGTGGCTTTGCTTCACGAATTCCTCTTAAGATTTCTTCCTCTGTTTGAGAGTCTATCCAAACTCTTCGTTTTTCTTTATTCTTTGGTACTTTAGCCATCTGGTCTACCAACCGATAGATGTACTCTCCCTCTCGCCCAGAGTCAGTGCAAACATATATTTTATCAACATCAGAACGATTTAAAAGTCCCTTAACTACCTGAAACTGTTTACTAACCGATGGAATAACCTCATATTTAAACTCCTTTGGTAAAAACGGAATCGTTTGTAATGACCACTTTTTTAAAGCTGGATCATAGCTTTCAGGATAGCTCATTGTCACAAGATGTCCAACACACCAGGTTACAATACTATCCTCTGATTCCATAAACCCATCTGACCTTTTAAAATTTGATTTTAGTGCTTTTGCAAATTCCTGAGCCACACTTGGTTTCTCAGAAATATATAAGCTTTTTCCCATGAATTTTCCAACTTTCATTGTTTACTGGCACAAAAACTTTTTTTGTGATACACAAAATGCTTTTCTTGTGATACACAAATGCTTTTTTTCGATACACAAATGCTCTTAAGTCTTGTGCTCTTCCAAATGTCCTATATTTTATTGTAGCATAATCCGAAACGTTTGTGAAGTTGAAAGACAAGTACCAATTTTGTGCAGTTTTCTCATTTCTGTGCATCTTTCTTCTCATCCAATACTAATCTTTTATCCCGCCCAATTCTCATCTTTTCTCACTTCCGAAATTAATACCGAAGATTATGCAGGCACAAACTTTCTGGGTTAACCACTTTTTTGTAAAAATCAAATGCCGTGCTGCGAAAAGCCCAACAAAATCTAATTATTAATAGATAACAATAATACATAGGATTACGATTAAATTACTAGAATTTAAAAATTAAATGTGATAAAGTTAAATGTTATATTTTGTAGCACTATGTCGAATTATACATATAATATAGTATCACTAGAAAGAAAGGAGCTAATAAATCTATATGTATAACCAAGATTGCTATGATTACAAAGAGCAGAAAAAATCTAAAGAAGAATTTTGTACTAAATTAAATGTCTTTTGTGATGAAGATAAAAAGAAAGAACGCAAAGAACACAAGGATGAAGAATTTTGCGTTCAGGTAAATATCTTTTGTGATGAAGATAAAGATGAACCTAAGCATAAAGAAGATGGATGTAAAAAAGAGCATAAGGAAGAAGAATTTTGCGTTCAAGTAAATATCTTCTGTGATAAATGCAAGAAGAAATAAAGCATTTTAAGTTAAAAGTAAATAGCTTGTCACGTAATTGTGACAGGCTATTTACTACTCACACCCTTCGGCTGTATCCATCTTTCACTCTTGAAAACAGGACTGTGATTAGTCTAGTTATTTGTTTTTGAGAACAAAGCAGGCATAAATATCCGTGTAACTTCCTCTATTTTCATTGCAACTTATTTAAAAGTTATGTAGAATAAGAAATAAGAAAATATCATGTACTTGAGTTTCAAAATGAAAGGATGGTTCTCTATGTCTTCACCAAAAAAGCAATACTATGAAAACCTAGCAGATAGCTTGATTGAGAAATTTAATCAACGTGGAATCGAAGGTTATTACTGCGATAGCAGAGAAGAAGCCTTGACAGTAGCCAAACGTTTTTTAACTCCTGGCTGTTCCGTTAGTTGGGGCGGTTCCATGACCTTGGATGAGATTGGATTACTTGATGAATTCCATAACTCCGACTACATAATCTACGACCGCACAAAAGCCAAATCACCAGAAGAACGTTCTGAGCTTTATGGTAAGATGGTGACAGCTGACTATTACTTTATGAGTTCCAATGCCATTACACTAGATGGAAAACTTGTTAATATCGATGGTAATGGAAACCGTGTTGCATGCTTAATTACCGGTCCTAAAAATGTAATTGTGATTGCAGGAATGAATAAAATTGTTACCGACGAAGCTGCTGCAATGGAACGTGTAAGAAATATGGCAGCACCTCCAAATGCAATGAGATTAAACAGAAAAACCCCATGTGCAGAACTTGGACGATGTGTAAATTGTCTCGTTGAGGAATGCATCTGCAGTAGTACTGTTATCACTCGACGTTCCCATATACCATACCGAATCAAAGTTATTCTAGTGGGAGAAGAATTAGGTTATTAAAAAACTCGTAAGTTCTATCATGAAGATTTAAACTTCAGTAAGAACTTACGAGTTTTTTATTCTCTTAAAACATTATTCTATATAAAACCTATGAATTCAACTTAAACTATGTTTCATACTTCTTCATGAGTATCAAGAGTAAAAGAATTTTATTCTTTCACTCACCAAGTCTGTGCTACAACAAACTTGAGCCATTCGCTGCTCCTATAAATAGTCGCAGCATGTAGGCTAACTATGACGTACTCATAACGCTATCTAAGGGATTGCATAATGGTTTCCCAACATTAATTAATAGAGTGGATAAGCATCTGTTAACATCTTAACCAATGCTTTTGCCTGATCCTTATTCTTCTCTACATCCTTAACTACGAGAGAAATAGCTTCTGCAACCACAGCCATATCTTTTTCATTAAAACCTCTTGTTGTTACAGCTGCAGTACCGAGACGGATTCCGCTTGTTACAAATGGAGACGCTGGATCATTTGGAACAGTATTCTTATTACAAGTAATGTTTGCTTCATCTAAAATGTGCTCTGCTTGCTTTCCTGTAATGTTCATATTCTGTAAATCAATTAGCATTAAGTGATTGTCTGTACCACCGGATACTAAATTGAATCCACGTGTTGTCAACTCTTTTGCTAACGCTTGTGCATTAGAGATGATTTTTCCAGCATAATCTTTAAAACTATCATCCAAAGCTTCTTTAAAGCAGATTGCTTTTGCTGCGATTACATGCATTAATGGTCCACCTTGAATTCCTGGAAATACAGATTTATTTAACTTATGTTCTTCTGCAAATTCAGCACTAGATAGAATCATTCCGCCTCTTGGTCCGCGTAATGTCTTATGAGTTGTTGTTGTAGTAACATGAGCATAAGGGATTGGTGATTGATGATAACCAGCAGCTACCAAACCAGCAATATGCGCCATATCCACCATTAAATATGCACCAACTAAGTCAGCAATTTCGCGAAAACGCTTAAAGTCAATCTTTCTAGCATAAGCAGAAGCTCCTGCTACGATAAGCTTTGGCTTTGATTCCTTTGCTATCTTTTCTACCTCATCATAATCAATAAAACCGTTGTCATCTACGCCATAAGGTACGATATTAAAATAGGAACCGGAGAAATTTACTGGGCTACCATGGGTTAAATGTCCGCCATGAGCAAGATTCATACCCAATACAGTATCCCCTGGCTGTAATAAAGCAAAAAATACTGCCATATTAGCCTGTGCTCCAGAATGTGGCTGAACATTTGCATAAGTGCAACCGAATAACTCCTTTGCTCTTGCAATTGCTAAATTCTCAGCTATATCAACAAATTCACATCCGCCATAATATCTTTTTCCTGGATATCCTTCCGCATATTTATTTGTTAACGGACTACCCATAGCAGCCATAACTGCCTTACTCACAAAATTCTCTGATGCTATTAATTCAATATGATCGTTCTGTCTTGCGATTTCCAATGTGATACTATCCGCTAATTCCGGATCAAATGCTTTTACATCCTCAAATGAATACATATCTCCTTGTCCTTTCCTGTAATTTCTATTACTTTCCATTATACCATATCAAAATGGCATTGAAAAGAAATACCAATAGGTCTTTTATTATTTTATCTAATAAGATTCATAATGAAAACTGTCGAATACCTACGATCAGCTTCACTCATGAAGATTATAAAAAGTAAAAAACTAATGTTTAGTAGTTGGAATCAAACCATACAATTCTTTTATAAAGAATAAAAGTGTAGATAAAAGGAATCGTCATTCTTGAAGTCACTCTCTTCTCCAAATACTCCTTATCTACACTATTCATCTTAAAGAATGTATCTCTTTTTTACTTACTATTTCATTTATTATTCAATCTTACAATTTCTTTTATTATTCAATTTTACAATTTCTTTTATTATTTAAGCTTACTATTTCATATTAAAAATACTATTTCTTTTATTATTAAAAAAACTATTTCTTTTATTATTAAAATTACTATTTCTTTTTAAAACCTATATTTATTAAAATTTATAATTTTCTCCAACAAATGTTAGCGCACACATACCCGCACCTGTGTGAGATCCGATGACTGGACCGATATTCGAAAACAAGTAATCCTTTACTAATCCTCGCTCAGTTAGAATATCTGCTAATGCCTTAGCATAATCAGGGCAAGCTGCATGACCAATAATCACTGTTTGATTATTTGTATCAATTCCATCTTCTTCTAAGCGATTTACAAGGTATTCTATTGCTTTTTTGTTACCTCTTACCTTTGATACCACCAGTAATTTTCCTTCTTTATCCACACTTAATACTGGACAAATACGAAGCGCTGTTCCTACCATAGCCTCTAAGGAATTTAATCTGCCACCTCTTTTTAAATGGTGTAAATCTTCTACCATAAACCAATGGCAACACTTTCTTTTTGTATCTTCCACAAAGTTTACTACTTCTTCTATCGACTTACCTTTTTGTCTTTCTTTTGCCGCAAGGTAAACAAGCAACCCCTCACCAATGGAGGCACATAAGGAATCAATACAGATTATTTTTCTATCAGGATATTTCTCTTTTAATCCTTCTGACATCAACCTACCTGTGTTATAAGTACCACTTAATCCCGAAGAAAATGCAATATATAATACGTCTTTTCCACTTTCTAAGATTGGAGTTAAAAAATTTTCGAAGACCACAGGATTAATCTGACTAGTCACAGAATTTTCTCCTGCTTTTAATCGTTTGTAAAACTCCTCACAACTTAATTCTCTTTCATCTGGATAGTGTGTATACGGCGTATCACCTAGGTGGAAATCCATAGGGATAATGTTTACATCCAACTCATCTACGATGTCCTGAACTAAATCCAACGTCACATCACTTACTATACAATAATCTGCCATAACTTTCTCCTTAATTCTTGTCCATTAGCTCTAACTGAAAGTATATCATATTCCAAAAGAGAAATAAACTGAAAGATGTATAAACTTCCTTAAGATAAATAAAATTCCATTCATAAATTACTCATTGTATTCTATTATTTGTGGTGCTATAATACCTCTGTTTCTTATAATATTACTTACGGAGTATTCCTATGCAAAAGTTAAAATCGAAAAGTTACCAAAATGCTATTACGGAAGGTCCAATCCTTACCCGACTATTATTATTTTTCTTTCCAATTGTCTTAGGCACCTTCTTTCAGCAACTGTATAACACCTCAGATGCAATTATCGTTGGGAACTTTGTTGGGAAGCGAGCACTCGGAGCAGTAGGTGGTACTACTGGAACTATAATAAACCTTTTAGTAGGCTTTTTCGTTGGCCTCTCTTCTGGTGCTACTGTAATTATCTCGCAATACTTCGGTGCCAAGGAAGAAGAGAAAGTTAAAAATTCAGTCCATACTTCATTTGCCCTTGCAATTAGTGGTGGAATTGTATTAATGATTCTTGGATTATGCTTGTCTCCCATGATGTTAACTGCAATGAATACCCCGGATGATATTTACCCACTATCTCTACAATACATAAGAATTTACTTTCTTGGTATTATTCCAAATTTAGTGTACAATATAGCCTCCGGTATTTTAAGAGCAATTGGCGATACGAAACGGCCTTTGTACTTTCTAATCATCAGTTGTTTTGTAAATATTGTATTGGATTTACTTTTTGTTGGGGTTTTCCATATGGGAGTCGCTGGTGCTGCAATCGCCACGATAATCTCTCAATTCGTAAGTGCTACTTTAGTAGTTATGACTTTATTACGGACGAAAGCTTCCTATCATTTAATACCAAGATGCATTCACTTTGAGATGCCAATTTTAAAACGAATTACAAAGATAGGTCTTCCTGCTGGGTTACAGTCCGTGATGTACTCGATATCCAATGTGATTATTCAAAGTTTTATCAATTCTTTTGGTACTGATACCGTTGCTGCTTGGACAGCTTATGGTAAAATTGATGGATTATTTTGGATGATAATTGGAGCTCTTGGAATCTCTGTAACTACATTTATCGGTCAAAACTACGGGGCACAAAAAATCTCACGCGTTCATAAATGTGTTAAAGTTGGACTTGTTTTAGCTTTTGGGATTTCTATCTTATTTAGTATTGTTTTATACTTCTTTGGCCATTATGTTTACCGACTATTTACAGACGATCAAACCGTATTAATGATAGGTATGAAAATACTACATTTTCTTGCGCCAACCTTCTTCACCTATGTTTGTATTGAGGTTTTAGCAGCTGCACTGCGTGGAATTGGCGATGCTTTCGTTCCAATGATTATTACTTGTCTAGGAGTCTGTGCTTTACGAATTGTATGGCTATATACTGCAGTACCTTCATCCCCAAGTATCATTACCGTTATCTTTAGTTATCCTCTTACTTGGGTGATTACCTCTTTATTATTTATCATTTATTATTGCTTTTTTAGCCATCTTGGATTTCGTAAGAGAGTGATGTTTGATTAATTAGTTTATCCACTAAGAATAAGCATTTTATATAATAAAGTAAAAAGAGATAAGTAGAGAACTTTTATAACTCCTACTTATCTCTTTTATTGTTCTTTAACAAAACATTTTTAATACTATCCTCCGCTTCTCAAGAAAATAAAAACTAATTTTGATTGAATATTTTAATGCTATCTTACCCATATCTTTGAGTATTGGTAATGACTTAATGATTAATTATAGATTGGTATAACCCATAAGGTAGGAATCTACTGCACGAGCTGCCTCTCTGCCTTCCCAGATAGCCCAGACTACCAGTGACTGTCCACGATGCATATCCCCTGCAACAAATATATTTTTTACATTTGTTGCATAACTATCCATCTCTGTTTTTACATTCATTCTCTCATTTTGTTCTACACCAAAGGCATCTGTAACGTATTTTTCAGTACCAAGGAATCCTGCCGCAATAAATACAAGGTCAGCTTCTACTTCATATTCACTTCCATCCACTTCCTCCATAAGGAAGCGTCCCGTTTTCTCTTCTTTTTTGCTTTCAAGTTTTACTAGCTTTAGCTTACTTAGTTTTCCTTCTTTATTTTTGAGGAATTCCTTCACTGTTGTTTGATATACACGTGGATCATTCCCAAATACTTCTATGGCTTCCTCCTGACCGTAATCTGTCTTTAAGACCTTAGGCCACTCTGGCCATGGATTGTTTTCACTACGGGTAACGGGTGGTTTTGGCATCATCTCTAGTTGTAAGACGGATTTTGCTCCTTGCCTTATTGCTGTACCGACACAGTCATTTCCAGTATCACCGCCACCAATGACAACTACCTTTTTCCCTTTTGCCATCATCACTTTCTCGTCTGTTAAAGTACCATCTAATAATGCTTTCGTTACAGTACGAAGATAATCAACAGCGAAATAAATTCCTTCTGCATCACGGCCCGGTACTTTGATATCTCTTGGATTAGAAGCTCCGCATGCCAAAACAATAGCATCAAAATCTTTATATAAAGTCTGAGCTTTTTCCCCTTTCCCGATATCTGTTCCAGTAACAAAGGATACCCCTTCTTCTTCCATCCTATTGATTCTACGAAGAATAATCTCCTTCTCAAGCTTCATATTCGGAATACCATACATTAACAAACCGCCAACTCTGTCATTTCGTTCAAACACAGTCACTTGATGACCTCTGTGATTTAACTGATCCGCTGCTGCTAGACCAGATGGACCAGATCCAATCACCGCTATCTTTTTTCCGGTTCGAACTTTCGGTGGTTTTGCTTTCATAAGTCCATGCTCATATCCATATTCTATGATTCCATATTCATTCTCTTTAATTGCGACTGGTTTCGTGTTAATGTTACAAGTACATGCCGATTCACATGGTGCTGGACATACCCTAGCAGTAAATTCCGGAAAATTATTTGTTTTTAATAATCGACCTAATGCCAGCTCCATATTTCCATGATACAACGCATCGTTCCATTCCGGTATTAAATTACGTAATGGACAGCCGGAAGTCATACCGCCAATCATCATTCCAGATTGACAAAATGGTACACCACATTCCATACATCTAGCACCCTGCTTTTTTCTTTCTTCCATGGATAGCTGGATATGAAACTCACCAAAGTTTTTTATTCTATCTTTTGGTTTCACAGCAATACTATCCTGTCTTTCATAATCTATAAATCCTGTTGGTTTCCCCATCGTATTATCCTCCTTAAAAACATTACTGATGTAAGCACTGATATCACACTTTCTTTGCATTGGCAAAGAAGGCTTCAATTTGCGCTTGCTCACTGCTAAGTCCTTTTTCTTCCATCTGGACAATCATTTGGAGCATTCTGCGATAATCATGAGGAATAATTTTCTTAAACTTTGGTAAGTATTCTTTAAAGTTATCTAAAATCATCTTACCCTTTTGAGAATTTGTATACATCACATGGTCTGCTATCATCTGCTTTAATTCGAGCACATCGTATTTATCGTTTACTGATTCAGACAACCATCTGTTTATTTAACTTTTTATAAAGGTTGCTGTCTTCATCAAGAACATAAGCAATCCCTCCACTCATACCAGCTGCAAAGTTTTTCCCAGTACATCCAAGGACAACAACTCTTCCACCAGTCATGTATTCACAACCATGGTCACCGACACCTTCTACTACTGCAATAGCTCCAGAGTTTCTAACACAAAAGCGTTCTCCCGCAACACCGTTAATATAGACCTTCCCACTGGTTGCTCCATAGAGTGCTACATTTCCAATAATAATATTGTCTTCTGCTCTAAATATGCTGCCCTTTGGTGGATAAACAATTAATTTACCTCCAGATAAGCCCTTTCCAAAATAATCGTTGCTATCACCAGATAATTCTAAGGTTAAACCACTTGGAATAAATGCTCCAAAGCTTTGCCCACCGCTACCGTTGCAACGGATTACATACGTATCCTCTTCCAAGGAGTCACCACAGGTTCTCGTTATCTCAGATCCTAAGATAGTTCCAAAGGTACGATCAATATTTGTAATCGTTACTTCTAGTGTTTTTGGTTCTTTCTTCTCCATGAATGGTTTTAATCTCTTAAGTAATACCCGTTCATCCATGGTCTTTTCCAGTTCAAAATTATAGACTTTCTTAGGATCAAACGCATAACTCTTTGTTTTATCAGAATATTTAGAATTAAGAATATTCGATAAATCAATCTTAAGTGCATGAGAATTATCCTTTAACTGTCTAGGTTTTAATAAATCTGTGCGCCCAACTAACTCATTAACACTACGAATTCCAAGCTTCGCCATATATTCTCTTAATTCTTGTGCAATAAAGCGCATAAAGTTCTCAACGTATTCTGGCTTTCCTTTAAAATTTTTTCTAAGTTCTGGATTCTGAGTTGCTACACCTACTGGACAAGTATCGAGATTACAAACTCGCATCATGACACAGCCAAGTGTCACTAACGGTGCTGTAGCAAACCCAAATTCTTCTGCTCCTAACAATGCCGCTACTAATACATCACGCCCAGTCATTAACTTACCATCCGTTTCAATTACAACACGAGTACGAAGTCCATTCGCAATTAGGTTCTGGTGTGTTTCTGCAAGCCCAAGCTCCCATGGCAATCCAGCGTTGTAAATAGAGTTTCTTGGCGCTGCACCAGTTCCTCCATCAAAACCTGAAATTAAGATTACACCTGCACCAGCTTTTGCAACACCTGCTGCTACCGTACCAACACCAGCTTCTGATACTAATTTTACAGAAATTCTAGCCTCTTTATTCGCATTCTTAAGGTCATAAATTAACTGAGCCAAATCTTCAATCGAGTAGATATCATGATGTGGGGGTGGTGAAATTAACCCAACTCCTGGGGTTGAATGTCTGGTTTTTGCTACCCAAGGATAAACTTTCTCTGCTGGAAGCTGACCACCTTCCCCTGGTTTCGCCCCTTGCGCCATCTTAATCTGTATTTCCTTCGCACTGACTAAGTAACGTGAGGTAACACCAAACCTTCCAGATGCTACCTGCTTAATTGAAGAACAGCGATTGATACCATCCTTCCCAAGAGTTAATCTCTCTAAGCTTTCTCCACCCTCCCCGCTGTTTGATTTTCCACCCAGTCGGTTCATTGCAATCGCAAGTGTCTCATGAGCTTCTTGTGAAATCGAACCATAGGACATCGCACCTGTCTTAAAACGTTTCACTATTTCTTCTACACTCTCCACTTCTTCTATTTTTAATCCAGATTCCGGATAGTTAAAGTCTAGCAAACCACGAAGATTGATCCCCATCTCCTCCTCTGTGATTGCCTTGGTATACTGCTTGAATACTTTGTAATCTCCAGTTCTTGTGGAGTGTTGTAATAAATGTATGGTCTGTGGATTATATAAGTGCTCCTCTTTGTTACTACGGTATTTATGACTACCGGAGCTTTCTAAAGATAACTCTACAGAAAGTCCAAGTGGATCAAATGCCTTTGTATGAAGTTCATCTACCTGATGTTCAATATCCTTAAGGGTTATTCCACCAATTCGACTTACGGTATCAGGGAAATATTTTTCCATAATATCTTCTACTACACCGATTGCTTCAAATATCTTAGAACCTTGATAAGACTGAATCGTTGAAATTCCCATCTTAGAGGCAATCTTTACAATACCGTGTAAGATTGCACTGTTATAATCATCCACTGCTGCATAATAATCTTTGTCTAGCAGATGTTCATCGATCATCTGACGAATACTTAATTGGGCAAGATAAGGATTGACTGCACAAGCTCCATATCCAAGTAAGGTAGCAAAATGATGTACTTCTCTAGGCTCTGCACTCTCTAATATCATAGCAACAGAAGTTCTTTTTTTCGTCTTAACCAAATGCTGTTGCATCGCAGCTACTGCTAAAAGTGATGGAATTGCTACGTGATTTTCGTCTACTCCTCGGTCCGATAAGATTAATACATTAGCTCCATCCTTATACGCACGATCTGCATCTAAAAATAAATGGTCAATCGCTTTTTCCAAGGAAGTATTTTTATAATAGGTAATAGGTAATACCGTTACCTTAAATCCATCCACTTTCATATTCTTTATTTTTAGAAGATCAGTGTTTGTTAGGATTGGATTGTTAATCTTTAATACCTTGCAGTTTTCAGGCTTCTCCTCCAAAAGATTACCATCCTCGCCGATATAAACGCTGGTGCAGGTAACGATTTCTTCTCTAATCGCATCAATTGGTGGATTGGTTACCTGCGCAAAAAGCTGTCTAAAATAATGAAACAGTGGTGGATTTTGTTTACTTAATACAGGAAGAGCACTGTCCGCTCCCATAGCAGATACTGGCTCCGAACCGATTGCAGCCATTGGTAAGATGGAAGTCTTAAAATCCTCATAGGTATATCCAAACGCTTTTTGAAGTCTTGATCTTTCTTCGTTTGAATATTCTTCAATTCTTTGATTTGGTATATGTAGTTCTTTTAAGCTCACTAAATTATTATCTAACCATTCTCCGTATGGTTGGCGAGTTGCATAAAGATTCTTTAGATCCTCATCATCAATAAGACTGCCTTTTACGGTATCTACTAATAACATTTTTCCCGGACGAAGGCGCTCTTTTTTCTTAATTTTCTCTGGTGGAAAATCAAGGACACCTACCTCAGAAGATAAGATTAATTGGTCGTCGTCTGTAATATAGTAACGTGACGGACGTAATCCATTTCTGTCAAGTACTGCCCCCATGATATCTCCATCACTAAATAGAATGGAAGCAGGACCATCCCAAGGTTCCATCATTGTGGCATAATATTGATAGAAATCACGTTTTTCTTGACTAATACTTACATCATTCGCCCATGGCTCTGGGATCGTTATCATAACAGCAAGAGGCAGCTCCATACCACTCATTACAAGGAATTCTAACGTATTATCAAGCATGGCAGAGTCAGAACCTTCGGTACTTACTACAGGAAGCACTTTATGAAATTCACCATGAAGATATTTAGATTCCATGGTTTCTTCTCTGGCTAACATCTTATCAGCATTTCCACGGATCGTATTAATTTCACCATTGTGCACAATAAAGCGGTTTGGATGAGCTCTTTGCCAGCTTGGATTTGTATTTGTACTAAATCTAGAGTGTACCACAGCAATGGCGGATTCATAATCCCTAGACTGTAAATCCGCAAAGAAAGACCTTAGCTGCTTCACTAAAAACATTCCCTTATACACAATGGTCCGACTGGATAATGACACAACATAGGTATTATCATTACTCTGTTCAAAGATACGTCTTGCAATATAGAGTTTTCGGTCAAAATCTAAGCCTTGTTTTACATTCTTTGGACGTTCTATAAAACCTTGCATGATACAAGGCATACAAGAAAGCGCTTGATGACCTAAAGTTTCTGGATGGATAGGTACCACTCTCCAACCTAAGAATTTAAGACCTTCCTTTTCTACAATGATTTCAAACATCTTTTTTGCTTGGTTTCTCTTTAGTTCATCTTGTGGGAAAAAGAACATTCCGATTCCATAGTCTCTTTCCTCACCTAGTTCAATTCCTAATTGCTTGCCTTCTTTTTTAAAAAAGTTATGTGAAATTTGCAGTAAGATTCCAACTCCATCCCCGGTCTTACCTTCTGCATCTTTTCCTGCCCTATGTTCTAGATTCTCTACAATTTTTAACGCTCCGGCAACTGTACTATGTGTTTTTCTACCTTTGATATCAACAATAGCACCGATACCACAGTTATCGTGTTCAAATCTAGGATCATAAAGTCCTTGCCTATGACGCTTTACCTCTTCCTTCCTATCCATCCGAATCCTACCTCTTTTCTTTATAGCTTTTGTGTCGATATTTTGAATATCCATATCTATGCTAGAGAAAAAAATAACACAAATATTTCTTTCGCACTTACATCCCGATAAAAAAAGAAGGCGCTCTCACTGCTTAATTGCAATAAGAACGCCTTTGTTCGTAAAAGGATAATATCACAGGTTTTCTCATTACGCAATACTTTTTTTATTCATTTCCAGTTTTTTATAATGTTTTAACTCTCTTAACGTCTTCTTACTGGTCTTATATAATCTCAGCTTTTATCCGATATAACAATTACCAATAGGTAGGCTTTTATGTATCTTACTTGTTATAAAAGAAAGCATAACTCATATCGTTTCTTATATAAAAATACTGCAAAGGAGTAGCCTTATGGACTATCAATCAATCACATCATCTAATTTCATCGGAGTAAGCCAATCTACTACTCTGACTGCTTCCAAAACGCCAAGTGAAGAAACAGAGGGTAAAGTCACGGTACCCACTGCCTCGGATAGTTTATCCCAAGCAACTTCTTCCCAAAAGACCTATGACTCGAATTATACAATAGAGAAAGCCCTTATGGAGGCTTCACTTCCTAAAACAGAACGTAACATTCATATTGTACAGGAATTACTACGACAAGAACTATCTATTAATAAATATAGTATTCTGGACATCTTGAAATTATCTGCAACTTTTCGAGAAACCTCGATTGAAACCTTAATTCTTATGAAAAAGCTAGAACTACCAATCACACAGCAGACAATCAACCAGATGGAATCCTTCCAAAATAACAATCATTCGATTCTTTCTCAGTCACAGCATTTGATTGATTCCTTCCTTGGTTTTATATCAGAAGAATCTGCTCTATCAGAAGGATTTCACCATGAGTTATTATCTCTTTTCCTAAATGATAAGGTAGAACATTCTATTCCATATCAATCTCTTTTATCCACTCATTTTTCAAATGAAGAGATGCAGCAGCTAACTCACTCGTTAACATCCATGGATATACCAGAACAGGTAGTAAAACACTTAACTGATCCTTCTATTACAGTTTCTGAATTTCGTGAATTAATAGTTAAAGCCGCTAATGATAACAATTTAAACCTTATTGATCACCCGGAATTAAAGCAGTTGTTATCGAATACACCAGAAATAAATACCAATGTAACCTTACTAAGTGATGTATTATCAAAAAATGAGCAGGAGAATCTCTTTTTGTTGTTATCTAATGTCTTACCAAAAGAGGTATTAGCTTCTCTTAAAGATAGCAATGATTCCATTTATAACTTTAATGATTCTATCACCAACTTAATGAAACAGCTTCTGGATTCTGGTAATATGACCTCCCTACAAAATGAAGATTCTTTGTCAATTACATTGTCGCAGGGAAATAATATACCACCTTCCTTCAATGCGCTTTTAAAGTCACCAGAATATCAGAAGTTGATAAAATCTGAGTTGCTCTCAAAACTTACTCTTGAGCTAAAAGACTTTACAAAAAAAGAAGGGCCTACAGAGTTTTATCGTAAGTTAACTCATGACCTAGAAAGCCTATTGACATTTTTTGAGAGAAATGAAGCAAATACAAACTCTGAAGCTTTTCATCAAGCCAAAGAACAGACTCAGTATCTAAGGGATCAGATTGATTTTATGAAATCGGTCAATCAATTTCTCGGTTACGTACAATTGCCTGTTAAACTTACAAAAGACTTAACGAATAGTGAACTTTTCTTTTATACAAAGAGACGACAAAAAAAGGAAGGAGAAGAAAACCTTCATGTTTTATTACATTTATCTATGACTCATTTAGGAGAAATGGACATCCATCTTAGATTGCGAAACAAAACCGTTCATGCTACCCTAAGTATGGAACGAGAAGAGTCCCTTTATTTAGTCAGTACTCATATCAATCAACTATCAGATGCCTTAATAGAAATGGGTTACGGTCTTACCTATGAATTTGAAGAAATGAAGAAGAAACAAACCCCTATGGATCGCCTGTTATTAAAAGAAGAGGAAGATATCCTATACCGCTGCTATACTTTTGATACGAAAGCATAATTTCCTTAGGTTGAATTTATTAAATTTTTATAATATAATGTGTTTATCTATGTAGGTAAAATAAGAGAAGGAACATACCTTAGTAAGCATAGTACGCAGCTAATTTATCTTTCTACTAAAAAGAGTAACATATTATATTGGTGCTAGTATAAATAATATACACAGGAAGCTTGGTTGAAATAACAAATTTGTTCAACTTACGGTTATAGAAAAAATCGAAAGCGCCGGAATTGAGGTTAGTATGAATAAGTATACGAGACGAAGCCAAAAAGAGAATGAGAATTTAATTTTAGATATCGGTATCGGTGTAGTATGGACCTTATTTTTTATTTCCTTGGGTCTTATCCTCGCAATCAATTTAAGACCGCTATATTATGCAAACATTCACTGGTTTGATTTAGATAAAACCTCGGGACTTTCTATCAATGAGATAAAAGCAAATTATAATGCACTGATAGATTATTGTTCACCTCTTTATCATGGGGTGTTAAAGTTTCCATCCTTAAGGACCTCTGTTTCCGGCTTATCTCATTTTGAAGAAGTCAAAGTAATATTTAATTTATTTTATATTACTTTTCTTATTAGTACTCTTTTCCTTATTGGTGTTATTGTATGGAAGAAAAAGCAAAATAAATACCGTTATTTAAAGGTATCTTCTATCACAGCCATAGTACTACCGATTATTACGTTAATAGGCTGTTCGATTGACTTTGAGACTGCTTTTGTTATCTTCCATAAAATATTTTTTCGAAATGATGACTGGCTTTTTGATCCTTATACTGACCCAATCATCACCCTGTTGCCAGAAATGTTTTTCTTACAATGTGCATTGATTATCATATTCGTTGTATTAGTTGGTAGCCTTATTCTGTTTCTTTGCTACCGCCATCAAAAAAAGAAAAACTATATTACACCGCTTTTAAAACCAAAAATGAACTACTATTATTAGTTTTTTTATCTCCTAGATTGTAGAATATCTTTCAATAAAGTAATTAATTTACATATAAAACACAAGGCACCTACTTAATAACTATCTTATTATTATTTAATAAAGATAATTATTAAGTAGGTGCCATTTTTATATCTTTAAATTTATTTTAAAACCAATATCGATCCATAGTGTATTTATAAACTTTATAAAAAGATTTTTCATTTCCTATCTGATATGTCGCTACGATATTTCCTTTATCATCATATTCAAAAAATTGTTTTTCTGCATCAAAAGATAAGATAATATGATTTCCATAAAGCATGGAACTACATTGACCCTTATGATATGGAAAAATGACCTTTTGCATTAAGCGATATCGGTTCTGGCTTTCCTCCACAAGATATTTATAAAAAACAGAATACTTCGTATTATTCGTAACATCCATGTTTTCGTAATTAATAAATGATAAATAAATCTGACCTGCACCTAACTTTCGATTGGTTCCAGCATACATGCTGTCAATAGAATTCTTTGAAGTCTTCTCTCCCGATTCTGACAAAAGAAAGGATTCATATTCACTACTATTCCATTTTTTATCTTCACTGATAATCCAACGAACAACAGGCCCCGTATATAAGTTATTAATACGTATTATCATAGATAACTCTCTCGAGCAAACTAAAATATCTTTTCCGTCTAATATTTGAATACTAGTTAGATCAAGCCAATCCTTTCTATCTCCTTCTTCTGTTTTAACGTTCGCTTTTCCTTTCGATAGCAAAGTTTCAAAATTAATAATATCTTTCCATTCACCTTTTGCTATATCAAGCCCTACACCTCTGCTTATCATCGAACTTTCATCGGTATTAGCTAAAAATATTACTTTATTATTTACTTCATCGTATTCACAATCATAAAGTTTTCCATCGCCATTCCAAGTATATCGATTGGTTACATTTCCAAGGTTATTCACTAAAACATATTCATTTTCTTTGATTGCATAAAAAATCTCATTTTTAACCTGAAGAACTTTAGGATTCTCACTTTGATACTTTGTTGGGATATTTGCTCTTAACACACCGTGATTATCGTAAAATAAAAAACTAGAATTTACTCCATCTTTATGAAAAAAGGAAAATAAACCTCTTGTAAAGGTTAGTTTTTCTCCATATTGCGTATTTAGTTTTGTTTCTATTGCATGAGTGGATGTGATATCAAAATAGTATGCCTTTTGGCTTATCACTGTTCCATTTAAGTCGGTAATTCTTAACACTATTTTATTTCTTTGACCATCCATAAGGCCTATGATTTGACCTTCTACTTCTGTTCCAATGGTACGATTAATATAAAGGTTCTCTCCAAAGTCTGGTATCGATTCCGTAGGAACTGATATGATATAGCTTATTCTAACCTTTTGCGACGGTGAACCTACATAAACATACAATCCATCTGAATTGGTTCCAAATGGATTTTGTATAAATAAAGGATTTTCTATGGTATAAACTTTACTTTCTTTTACTGTCTTTAGTTGTTTTAAAGCTCCTTCTTGGTATGCAGAAGAATAAACATCATCACCTCTTACTGTTGATGATTCCAAAATCATTGCTTCAAACTCTTTGGCAGAATAAAATGTATAAGAATTCTCTACCGCATTTGTTGCATTTTCTTCCTTATACGTATTTTCATAAGGCAATTCCACCTTATTACCAAATCCCCATATATTATTTCCTTGCTCAGGACCTTCTACATAACGTTTATTACAGCCATAGGAGAGCAATGCAAATGAACCAACGAGTAAAACTATCATACAACGGTTATAATAAAATAATCCTTTCACACCGCGAAAATGAAACATAGAAATTGCCTCCTGTTCAGCTTAATTTCGATAACAATCTACTTCATTACTCATTATCTCCCAATTAGGCTTAAACTTACGAGGTATTGTATGCCAAGTTAACCATTTACACTTAACACTTATTTCATTACTTTTGTTATTTGATTTCAACTTAATGAAATAACAATTATTTTTACCCTCTATATTATGATTTATGTAAAAATAATTAATAATAAAACGATAAGGATTGCGACTGCGAGACCTATAACGGTATATTGTTTCATTCTTAGTATTTTTCTTTTTCTTTGCTTCCATTCTCTTTCTGTTAACACATCGATATCCTCCTTAATTAATATATGAATTTATTACTTTCTTAAATCTGAATTATAATATAACTTAATAAAACTTATCAAAAGATGCAAAGCAGATTCTGATATAAGGTGCGGGTTTTGCACCATCAATTTTCTTCTATTATTTCATATAAATCTTTCAATTGCAATAATAATAGACTGTATTAAAACATTTGTGATGCCATCTGCTCCATAAATCTGCATTGAGTTTCGTTTCATACAAATATTTATTTGAAACAAGAAAAAGCACACTTCACGTACTTTTCCTTGTCATGAATAAAAAAAGCATACAGGATAAATATTTTTGACAAAGCTTATTGTCAATCCTATTTTTCTGCATGCTTTTCTTATTTATAACAATAAATATCTCGTTTATAAAACTCGAATTCCATTGTTTCTATGCTAAATAACAATACTAAATTTCTATGCTAAAATTATAGCCCCTATTTCTAGCAATCTTAATTATTCGTCAACACTATAATTTGGAGCCTCTTTCGTAATATGAATATCATGTGGATGACTTTCTTTTAAGGAAGCTGCGGAAATCTTTACGAAACGTCCAGTCTCCTTTAAAGTTTCAATATCTTTCGCTCCACAATAACCCATACCAGAACGAAGACCACCCATTAACTGGAATACCGTATCTTCTACAGTTCCTTTGTAAGCAACACGTCCTTCCACGCCTTCTGGAACTAATTTCTTAGCATCCGCTTGGAAATAACGATCTTTACTTCCATTTTCCATGGCTGCAATTGATCCCATACCACGGTATACTTTATATTTTCTACCTTGGAATAATTCAAATGTTCCTGGGCTTTCATCACAACCTGCAAAGATACTTCCCATCATACAAAGATTAGCACCTGCTGCGATAGCTTTTGTTATATCACCAGAATACTTAATACCACCATCTGCAATAATTGGAACTCCATATTCCTTTGCAACGCTATAAGCATTCATAATTGCTGTAATCTGTGGAACACCAATACCTGCAACAACACGTGTCGTACAAATAGATCCTGGTCCGATACCGACCTTAACGCAGTCAACTCCTGCTTCAATTAATGCCTTCGTTGCTTCACCAGTTGCAACATTACCAGCAATAATCTGAAGCTCTGGATAAGCTTCGCGTACCATCTTAACAACCTTTATAACGTTAGCAGAGTGTCCATGAGCAGTATCAATTACAATTGCATCTACTTTCGCTTTTACTAATGCATCCACGCGGTCAAGAATGTTTGCTGTCACACCAACACCCGCTGCACAAAGAAGTCTTCCCATGGAGTCTTTTGCTGCTAAAGGATATTTGATTGTTTTCTCAATATCCTTAATTGTAATAAGTCCTTTTAAGTTACCGTCTTTATCAACTATAGGAAGCTTCTCTTTTCTTGCTTGTCCAAGAATTTTCTTTGCTTCTTCTAAAGTAACACCTTCTCTGGCTGTAACAAGGCCTTCACTTGTCATAGATTCCTTAATTTTTTTACTAAAGTCAGTCTCAAATTTTAAATCACGATTTGTAATGATACCAACCAATTTCTTACCTTCCGTAATTGGTACACCGGAAATGCGGTATTTTCCCATCAATTCATCCGCATCATGTAACGTATGTTCAGGAGATAATGAAAATGGGTCAGTAATAACTCCGTTCTCTGAACGCTTTACCTTGTCTACTTCCTCTGCCTGACTTTCGATTGACATATTCTTATGAATAACACCTATTCCGCCTTGTCTTGCCATAGCGATAGCCATGCGATGTTCCGTAACCGTATCCATTCCTGCACTCATCATAGGAATATTTAACTTGATCTTTTTAGTTAATTGTGTGGAAAGATCAACCTGATTAGGTATCACTTCCGAATACGCTGGAACAAGCAGTACATCATCAAAGGTAATTCCTTCACCGATAATTGCTCCCATTTCAAATATCCTCACTTTCTTTATAGTAAATTAATAATTAGGGTATCAAACGTACGTAAGTATTGTATCCATTTCGAATCATCTTACTCCGTTTGCAGTAGAATAAACCATCCCGCAGGTTATAAAAAATCAGCCAAAAGATTCGAAATTACCTTGGATCTTTTGCCTGCGGACAATAATAATTTTCACAAGTATACTCATTTTTATAGATCTTGTCAAGACCTTTACAAAAACTTGATATTTTTAGTAATACATTACTGTTATAAAGTAAAAAAGTGCTGCAATATATATTTCTTCTCTTTCATAAAAGGATAACTCATGTTCTTAGAATCAGTTGTCCCAATAATCAAACAAGAAAAAGCACGCTTCGAGAACTTTTCCTTGTCATAAATAAAAAGATGGTAAAGTAACATCATCTTTACCATCTCTTAGTAATCACAATATCTATTCGTAATCACAATATAAAATTGCAATTCCTTTTTCGAAAAATTAAACCTCAACTACTTTACGAGGAGCTTTTTGCTTTATACATGCAATCATCTTCTCATTTGGCTCAAATAATACCTTGTTCACTTCATTATCCTTACGAACAATAATCGCATAAACTTTAGCTTCTGGATTTTGTGAAGAGAAGTCTTTCACCTTTAATTGCTGTATATGGTTATAACTATCTAGAGAATGGGATTTTGCTGGTGCCATTATCTCAACCTTATCAAAATCAATACGAAGAGCTGTTTTTCTCTTTGCATTACCCATAATCTTATCGAAATCTAATTGTCCATCACAAAATACATACTCATATTCTATAGAGTTCATTCTAGGGAAAAAGAATACACAAAGTACCACTAATACTGATGCTATAAAAGTAGCAATACTACCTAAAAACATTCCTCCCACAAAGAACACTACTAAAATCCCAAATACCGCAGCAATTTGAATCATAAGCGTCGTTGCTGATTTTTTTCTTTTCACGCCAGCTTCTGCGTAAGATTCATTCATATTACCTAATCCTCCTATGTCAATTTTTCCGTATGAGTTCCCCTAAAGTATCTTACGGATAGGAGAAATCATGATTCTTGCTACATTTCATTATACTAAATTTTTTATAAAAGATAAAGAACTTTATTATCTTTTAAGGAATTAACTAATCCTTCACAGATTAGGTGTAAGTAACAGATTAGGTGTAAGTAACAAATTCTGACGAAGTTACCTTTCCTTAACCCCTATGTAAAAAACAAGAACATCATTATTAAAAAGCTACCATTATAAGTATCTGCTTTTTATGAATAGATTGGATGTCCTTATCATGTGAGAGTTATTTTTACTTAGAAAGGAATCCATGTGTGTTTGTATGCACACATGGATTCTAAAATGATAAATATCGTATTTTTCTAGTTCTTAATCAAATTACATCATACCCATTCCGCCAGGGCCACCTGCTGGCATAGCTGGAGCTGGCTCTTTAATGGAAGCAACTGCTGCTTCTGTTGTTAAGAAAGTGGAAGCAACGCTGGTTGCATTCTGAAGAGCACTTCTTGTAACCTTGGAAGGATCAAGAATTCCATCTTCTACCATGTCTACATATTTCTCTGTTAAAGCATTGAAACCAACACCTGGTTTCTTTTCTCTAACCTTATTAACAATAACTGCACCTTCTAAACCAGCGTTTTGAGCAATGCATGATAATGGAGCTTCTAATGCCTTTAAGATAATCTGAGCACCAGTTTTCTCATCGCCTTCTAGCTTAGCTGCAAGCTTAGCAACTTCTTTTGAAGCGTGGATATAAGCGGATCCACCACCTGCAATAATACCTTCTTCTACTGCTGCTCTTGTTGCTGCAAGTGCATCTTCCATACGAAGCTTCTTCTCTTTCATCTCAGTCTCTGTTGCAGCACCAACACGAATTACAGCTACACCACCTGCAAGCTTAGCAAGTCTCTCTTGTAATTTCTCTTTATCAAATTCTGAAGTTGTTTCAGCAATCTGAGCCTTGATCTGAGCAATTCTTGCTTCGATTTCTGATTTATTTCCTTCACCATCCACGATGATTGTGTTTTCTTTCTGAACCTTAACTGATTTTGCACGACCAAGCTGATCTAATGTAGTTTCTTTTAAATCAAGACCTAGTTCGTCAGAGATTACAGTACCACCAGTTAAGATAGCGATATCCTGTAACATAGCTTTTCTTCTATCACCATAGCCAGGAGCCTTAACACCAACAACAGTGAAAGTTCCTCTTAACTTATTGATTACTAATGTTGTTAACGCTTCACCTTCAATATCCTCAGCGATAATTAATAATCTAGAACCGCTCTGAACGATTTGCTCAAGCACAGGAAGAATTTCCTGGATGTTGCTAATCTTCTTATCTGTGATTAATATATATGGATTATCAAGATTTGCTTCCATCTTATCCATATCAGTTGCCATGTACGCAGATACATATCCACGATCAAACTGCATACCTTCAACTAAGTCAAGCTCAGTCTGCATTGTCTTAGACTCTTCAATGGTAATAACGCCATCTTTGCTAACCTTATCCATAGCATCTGCAACCATCTCACCTACGGAATCATCACCAGCAGAAATTGCAGCAACCTTAGCAATCTGATCTTTACCGTTAATGCCTGCACTCATACTGCTAATTGCTTCTACTGCACAATCAGTAGCTTTCTTCATACCTTTTCTTAAGATGATTGGGTTAGCACCAGCTGCAAGATTCTTCATACCTTCATTAATCATTGCCTGAGCAAGAACAGTAGCGGTAGTTGTTCCATCACCTGCTACGTCATTTGTCTTTGTAGCAACTTCTTTTACAAGCTGAGCACCCATGTTCTCAAATGCATCTTCTAACTCAATTTCTTTCGCAATAGTAACACCATCGTTGGTAATTAAAGGTGCACCAAAGGACTTATCAAGAACTACGTTTCTTCCCTTTGGTCCTAGAGTTACTTTTACTGTATTTGCTAACTTATTTACACCAGCTTCCATAGCTACTCTGGCGTCTGCACTATATTTAATATCCTTAGCCATATTTGTATCCTCCAAAATTTAAATTTATGATAATCTGATTATTCTTTCACGTTTCATATAATTCATATTATATAATATGGATCATACCTTATCCGTACTAATCTGCTACAATAGCTACGATATCGTTTTGTTTTACTACGATAAATTCTTCTTCTTCTAATTTCACTTCTGTTCCAGCATATTTGGAATAAATAACTTTGTCGCCAACTTTAACTTGCATGGTAACTTCTTTTCCATCTACCATTCCACCAGGGCCAACTGCAACAACCTCTGCCTGTTGTGGTTTTTCTTTTGCCTGACCAGGTAATACAATACCTGACTTTGTAGTTTCTTCTGCTACGAGTTGCTTTAATACAACCTTGTCTCCTAATGGCACTAATCTCATATTTATTTCCTCCTTTAATACTGTTGATACCAGTTATTAGCACTCACTCTGTTTGAGTGCTAATCGTTGACTATATATTAGTAAATTTTACTTCAATGTGCAACTTCTTTTTTTAATCAAAACGTTTCAAATACCCTACTTATCTAGTATATACTTTTATATTCTCTTATATTCTCACTTTTTTACACTTTTTCATATATTATACCAGTATTATTCCTATGCAAGTAGCAAATTTACTTGATATTTTCTTTTTACGATATAGTTTCTAAGAATTTACATTAAATGATTACCATGATATAATTGTTAACATAGAACATACTTTACATACCATCAATATACGAAACACTTTTAATCTTAACTCAAGTAAAATAACAACTACATATGATTGAGAGGAAACTACATGGTTATAAAAATAATTAAGCGCACTTTTTCCGCTATTTTTGGATTACTTTGTCTTGGCCTTATCCTAGTTACCGCTGTTGAAATACTGAGCTTTCGCGTTACATATGATCCAGGTGGCGTCTTTTTAGGCTTATTTAGCATCACCTTACTCTCATTGTTGTCATCATCACTTCTTTCCAGTTCTTTTGAAGAGATTCAATGGAAACAGTATTCTATGAGAGCCGGACTATTTCTAGTCTTTGTGTTTTATTGCCTTATCCTTCTTAATCTACTATTTACAAGTAGACATAGATTTTTTGATTATGCCCTGACTAGTAATATCACTGAACGTATTACATCAGGTACAAACTTTATACCATTTCATACATTGATAAGCTATTTTAAAAATTCTGATTCCCTCGATCCAAGGATTATAAGCACCAATATTTACGGTAATTTACTTGCATTTGCACCAATGGGATTTTTTCTGCCTGTGTTATTTCAGAAACTTAGAAAATATCTCCCCTTTGCTTGTGTTATGTTTACAATGATTATTGTAATTGAGTTAGCACAATTTATTACTAACCTAGGTATTTTAGATATCGATGATTTGATTATAAATCTTCTTGGAGCAACGATTGCTTTTTTCCTATTTCGTTTACCATTTATCAAAAAGTTCTTTCGAAAGCTTCATTGGATATCCTAATTAAGTTCCTTCTAATATAAAAATAAGGACAAGCAAAAGTCACTTGAGTGAATCTTATTCCTCTCCTCTTGAAACTTTTTGTTTGTCCTCTTTTATTATGGTTGTAGTAAATCTATATTCATAAATTTATTTCTCTGAATCATAAATTTATTATCATTAATTATCATTTATTATACTTATTTATCTTCTTACTTATTTATCTTCTACAGGAACACTATTGGTCTTTCTGATTGATCTTGGAAGAGCATCTTTTGAATTCTTCCACGGTTCATTGACATAACGGTAGTCAAATTTATCCGTAAACCATTCTAAGTCATCTCTCACTCTCTTCATGTTATCTACATAAAGAGTGCCAAGTTCTGAACGAAACTCTTCTAGTGCTGCACCATTTAAGTGTTTCTCTGCCAAATCATAAAGCATACCAAAATGCTTAGTGCAAAAACCTTTTGATGTGCGAAACTTCTTTTTAAATTCATCTTCTTTACGGTATAGATAGAAAAAAGAAGCAAGGTAAAGCTCAAACATCCCTCGTATTTTATTACATACAAAACAGGAGTGTTCTAAACTTCTAGTAAAATCGACAACAGGATGAAGTCCTTCTTTTTTCTTAAAGAATCCTCCACCAGTTGCTTGCTTTTGCTGTAGCAGCTTTTCTGTCTCTTTGATAGACCGATCCATATGTGTCTTTAGCATCAACGCTAATCCAAGACGATTCTGATTTTCATACAGTAACTTGATATGATTGGAGCAAAAACCTGTTTGATCCGTTACCATACGAACATCGTCCTCCATGTAGCTAGGCCCCATGGTAAAATCAATCGCATTCTTTTGTAAAGTTTCATACATCTCGCAAACAGGGCATTCACAATCTTTGTCGAATGCATCATTTACTGGTATGGTATATAATTGCTCTTTCATAACAGCTCCCAACTAAGTGCTTTAGCACGAATACAAACAAGAAAAAGCACGCTTCACGAACTTTTCCTTGTCATAAAATAAGATGTTGAAAATTTTTTCAACATATTCAAAATTCAGCGCTTTAGTCCCTTTTTAACAATAATTTGTTTGTCATTCAGTAATTCTACTTACTCATCAAATCCTTTAGCTGTCTTGCCTTTTCTTTGATACGTTCATTGGCATCTCTTGATACAATTACTTTAGAGATATAACGAAGTGAATCCTCTGTTTTTCCCGTTCTTCTTGCTAAATCAGCGAGAAGGTATGTAATGGTAGCCTCATCCATACCACACATTGGGAAATTTTCTTTTGAGTAAGCTTCTGAAAATCCTTCATAAGCTTTTGTTAAAAATTCAACTTCTTCGGCCTCTAACTGTGCTACTACTTTGTTATAGTTTGGTGTCGTAGTAGGAAGAGTTTCTCTCTTCCCACGTACTAACCAACCTGTTTTTAAACAAGTATATGCTCTTTCACTTAACTTTCCTCTTTTTACGATGGTGTTAACCAAAGCAAGCTTATGCTTTGTAATAGCCTCATCGTATGTTAGCATATCACCACTAGATTTTGCCCCCTTATAAACTGTAGAAATGTTAGCCTTAATTAATTTTGCTTGCGGCGAAGTCATAAAATTAAAGAAACGATTGAGCGCTGCATAACCGCATACCGGACAATCCACTACGTCGTATTTTAAAGAATCGACTAACTGATATTTCGGGCGTAAATCCGTATCTGCAGATACCAACTTAACCTTTCCCGTTTTCACAGTCTTAGATTTAAACTCATTATCACACACAGGACAAGTATAGGTCTTATCAAAGATGAAATCTGCCTCGGTAATCTGTGGCTTTTCTTCCTGCTCTGATTTCCCCTGTTGCCCTTCATTCGCTTCATACACTTCCATGTTGGTAAGCTTTCCTAGCCCCATTGCTTCTAACCCAGAAAATAAATTGGCCATGCCATTCCCTCCTTATGCAGGCTTATAACTGCTCTTTAGTGACGCAATCCTGTTAAATACTAGTTTTTCCTCTGTGGAATCTTTACAGTCCACACAGAAGAATCCATTTCTTAAGAATTGGAATCTATCAAATGCTTTTACACCCTGTACGCTTGGTTCAACGTAACACTCTCTGACTATAATAGAATTCGGGTTAAGATTAACAGAACCATCTTCGCCATATACACCCTTTTCCTCATCTACTAGATTCTCATATAGTCTGGCTTCTGCTTTGATTGCATGCGGTGCAGATACCCAATGAATCGTACCTTTCACTTTTCTTGCATTAAAACCAGAACCACTCTTTGTTTCCGGATCATAAGTGCAGTACACTTCCGTAACATTACCAGCTTCATCTGTCTTATAATCGGTACAGGTTACAAAATAAGCATTCATTAGTCGAACTTCATTACCAGGGAAGAGGCGAAAATATTTCTTAGGAGGCTCTATCATGAAATCATCTCTTTCAATATAAAGCTCTCTACTAAATGGTACTTCTCGTGTACCCATCTCTTCATTTTCCTGATTATTTGCTGCCTCTAAATACTCTACTTGTCCTTCTTCATAATTCGTAATTATTAATTTGATTGGATCTAAAACTGCCATAACACGATTTGCTTTTAACTTTAAATCTTCACGGATACAATACTCAAGCATTGCATAATCTACAGAACTATTACTCTTTGAAACACCGCAAAGCTCCATAAACATACGAATCGATTCTGGTGTAAATCCTCTTCTTCTTAAGGCACTGATACTTACTAATCTTGGATCATCCCATCCATCTACAATACCGTCTTCTACTAATTTCTTAATATAACGCTTTCCGGTAATTACATTCGTTAAATACATCTTTGCAAACTCAATCTGTTTCGGTGGATTCTCATACTCAAGTTCACGTACTACCCAATCATAAAGTGGTCTATGGTCTTCGAACTCAAGAGTACAAATGGAATGTGTGATTCCTTCGATTGCATCCTCAATTGGATGGGCAAAGTCATACATCGGATAAATACACCAGGTATCACCTGTATTGTGATGTGTCATTCTCGCTACACGGTAAATAACTGGATCACGCATATTGATATTTGGAGATGACATATCAATTTTCGCTCGAAGCACTTTCGAACCATCTGGGAACTCGCCGTTCTTCATTCTTTCAAATAAATCAAGGTTCTCTTCCACGCTACGATCACGGTAAGGGCTATTCTTTCCTGGCTCTGTTAAGGTACCACGATACTCTCTTATCTCTTCTGCTGATAAATCACAGACAAATGCTTTCCCTTTTTTGATAAGTTTCACTGCACCTTCATACATCTGCTCAAAATAATCGGAAGCGAAGAATAGGCGATCCTCAAAATCTCCACCAATCCACTTTACATCCTCAATGATAGATTCAACAAATTCTGTTTTTTCCTTGGTTGGATTCGTATCATCAAATCTTAGATTGAAGGCTCCGTCATATTTTTTAGCTAATCCACTATTTAATATAATAGATTTCGCATGTCCAATATGAAGATATCCGTTTGGTTCCGGCGGGAATCTAGTTACTACCTTTTTACAATGTCCCTCCGCTATATCTTTATCAATAATCTGCTCAATAAAGTTTTTGGAGACAACTTCTTTCTCTGCTGTCTCATTAACCTCTGGTTTATTAACATCGATGTCCATGATGTTCCTCCTAAAATAATATCTCGATAATTCTGCCTTAATGGCTACTTGAATTTAAACAATCTACTTCTTATCATATCACACATCTTTCAAATAGAAAAGATAGAATCTTTTGTAGTGGTAATAATTGAGATTTATATCTGAAACTAGAATTAGTATCTTCATCATTCGTTTTTTCATGTTATAAACAAGAAAAAGTACGCTTCGCGAATTTTTCCTTGACATGAATAAAACCTCTTACCTAGCATGTTACTATCATGCCAGGTAAGAGGCTTCTTTACCAACTATTTTTTTCTATTCTTTATTTTTATCTCTTCTTTATCTAATTATTAATTATATTCCTAGTTATAATTTACTATATCTAGATAGAGCAGAACTTCTAATAAAATCTTTCAAAAAAGATATGGTTTCCGATAATTTTATATGGAATTTTTGCTTTCACACACTTTGCTTTGGTTGAGGCTATATGGCTATTAAAGTATAGATAATCACCAATTACATTCGTACCATTCAAAGCAGCTTTTGCAGCTTTCTTGCATTCTTCCATTACTTTTTTTTGTTCTTCACTTTTATAATTTCCGTAGGTATAAAGCTTTAAAGCTTTTTCAAATGGTGCACCCTTGGGAGTATATTTACCACTTGAAGTTAAAATATAAACTGGTTCAAACTGCCGTCCCCAACGTTTTAAATCATACACTGCTTCTCTAATGGTTGTTACGTGGTCGAATTTGTTACTTTCCACACGGTTTAAAATAACGTTACCGACTGCAACTTTTCCTTTATAACTTTCCCATCCTGCTTCGCAATAGATGATGGCAGTTAGTAATCTTAGTTCTGAGCTGGTATAAGATTTTGTAGTACTGGCTTCTGTTTTTATCGGAGTATTTGTTACACCTGCTAACAAACAGATAATCAAGAGTAGGGTAAGTAGTTTTTTTAATTTCATATCAATTCTCCTTACTTTAAACGGTAGGAAACATGGTTTCTTACCTCTTTAGAAGCACCTAAGTATGTATCTTTCCATATAATTCATCCTTTACATCAGAAAGACATTTTACATAGAACTTCATATGTTTGTAACATTTATGTAACAATTGTACCACTCTTGTAGAATATTGTCAAATCCTATAACTTCCAAAACACAGGCCTCGCTTTTTATTCCATGCCCCGTCACAAACAAGAAAAAGCACGCTTCACGAACTTTTCTTTGTTAAGAATAAGAAAAACACGCTTCGCGAACTTTTCCTTGTTAAGAATAAAAAAGAAGACCAATGGTGGTGAGTCCCCTTAGAAGTTTTTCGCTCTTCTGGTCACTCCATTCGTCTTCTTGATTCCGTCCATTCTTAATCTAATGGAGAAATTCATCCCATTAATTTTTTAGTTTTATTCCGTCTGTCTATGATTTATTCTAGTTCTTCTTTTTTATGTTCTCGGTACTCTGCTAGCAAAAGATCAACCATTCTTCCATAGCTTTGTACTCCATCTTCTTGATTATTTGCTTTTAAATAAGTATCATTCATCATCGTTACGGTATTACTTACAATAGTATTCTCAAATTGACTCCAATAAGCAGAGTTATCTGCTAAATCAGCATGTACTCCTTCATTATAAAGATTCCTAACCTCCATGTAACGTTCTTTATTCTTATCATAAAGAGCATTGCCCGCAATGATTAGCGCTTGCATTACACCGCTATAGTTAAGTTCTACATTGTCGGAGGCGGTGCAAACTAGATAACCAATATAGTTTGCTTCATCTTCTCTCATAAATCCACGTAAATGAGCCAATTCATGTCCTACCGTCGATGCTACAGAGTAATCTGGAATATCCACATTTACATTTGCCTCCATCGTGAACGGAATAAAGATACCGGTTAGTTCCATTCTAGACATGACACGTGAAAATATCATTGGTTTGGCTGATGGGTATTTACCTGCTAATATAGGATACTCTTTCGCAATTTTTTGATAAGCTTTTTTTGATTCCTTCATTAACTCTTTCGTACTCATAGTGGAAACATAAATACCTTTATCATCCATCGAAGAGATAGAATCTCTCAGCTCATTTGCACGTAATGTTAACGACACACATAAATCATATAATTCATCCTCGGAAGATTCTAATATCGTTAATCCACTATAATAACTAAATGGATAGCGATAATAATTAATACCACATCCTAAGATATAAAGAGTAAAAACAATACTAATACCGCAAAAAATATTAATAATACCTTTCCCAACTACTATGTAACGATTTTCTCTCGCTTTGATACTACGTATGAGGAAACGTATTAGAAGGAACGTTAATATCAATGGTCCTAGTATTATGATTAGTTCTGCTAGAGAAAAAGGTAGTATACCAGTTAGAGTTGATAAAAATTGCGACCACGGATGATAGAAAAATCTCACAAACACTTTTTCTGCAAAATAACTGCTCTGCTTTGCTAATTGAAGCAACAAAAAAGAAATGGGTAATAACAATAGAAAGAAATTACGTTTCAATCGTAATAATTGTCGGAACTTTAGCCACTGTTGATTCAGTCTCTTTTCTCTCATCGCATTACTCCATTTCTATTACTTACAATTTATCGGAAAGAAACTTTAACATTACCACTTGATAAATACAATTTAATGCGTTTCGCTCCACCTTTATCTATGAGAATCGAACCGTCATATTTTTTCTTTCCAACCCAGACATCACCATACTTTGAAGTGATATCCAGACAATAATCCTCTTGCTTCCCAATCAAGTATAAATCTACCTTACCATAGGAATTATTCATATCTACCTGTTCTATGTTACAATCCTCTATGGTGGAATCTCCACTGCTTAACTTCCCTTTCAGTGATGTAATCATAGATTCTTCTATCTTAACATCACCATACGAATTATCAAACTGTAATTCCTTAGCCTTCAGTTTTTCTATTTCCAGACTACCACTGCTAAGCTTCATAGTAAAGCTAGCATCTGGGTATTCTTTTGTTAAAAATTCATCTTTTTCATTGATATTTCTTACATCTATATCACCATATTGATTCGTAATATCTGCCTCTCCTATTGCACTTCTCTCAATCGTAAGATTTCCAGAGGAAGTTACAGCTGTAAGATTATCAATTGCTGTCGTAGTTATAATGGTATCTCCATACGAATTCTCTATCTTAACATCCTTTGCTAAGAAGCTTCCCATTGAGATACTACCACTTGAAACAGTTACTTTCACGTTATTTAACTCTGCGGATGTTGGTACATATACTTTAAAATAATTAGGCTTTTTTAGATTAATGGAATAACCACCTTGATTCATATTACTATCATTAAAAGTCAAAACACCATCTATGATTGTAAGAACAGGTTCCTCATCAACATAATAATAGGAATATTCCACATAATAACCATCGGAAGCTATAATCTCAAAGTCTGCATACTGTGTACTCACATCGATTGCTGAAATCTCCTCAACAGGCTCCTTCACAGTCCCAAAATAGTTCATATTATCTTCGGTATATCGTTCACCATCCGTAGTGAAAATAAACTTATCCTGACATCCACTTACTATAATTATTAAAAATAAGCTAACCAAGAGCCATACTTTCTTATGCTTCATCTTCTACATCCCCTAACTTCCAGTCATCTATGTTATTACACTATATTCGCAGGTATTCCTGTACAAACACTCTACGTTGTCATAAGTGTAAGCACTAATGGTATAATTTTGTATTTATTATACCATACGAATCGTAAGAAAAAATTAAGAAAGCATTAGATTTCTACATTATTATAAATTAACGACCTATAGTAAGCTCTTAAACTCGTCAATTTGATCAGCAAATGTTTGTAATGCCTTACGGAAGAACTCAGGATCGGTTAAATCAATTCCAGCAATCTTTGCAGCATCCTCTACATCACTCACTGTTGTCGCATATAATAAATCACGGTATTTTGGTAAGAATTCCTCTCCTTCTTCCATATACTTTGCATATAGACCACGAGCAAATAAACCACCGAAGGCATATGGGAAGTTATAAAAACTAACTTGACCGGAATAGTAATGCCCTTTACATACCCACATATAAGGATGTAAATACTCAGAATCAAGTCCATCTCCGTATGCTTCCTTTTGAGCTGTAAGCATCATCTCACTAAGCTCATCTGCAAACATAAAACTATCACTGCGCTTTTCAATTACAGCTGTCTCAAAGAGATAACGTGAATAGATATCACAAATAATCTGTGCTGCATCCTGAAGCTGACCCTCAATTAGCGCCAACTTTTCAGCACCGCTTGCATCTTTAATCGCTGCATTTAGAATAACATTTTCATTAAAGGTAGATGCAGTTTCTGCAACTGGCATAGAATAATCGCTATTTAAGATACGATGCCCATGAATATTATGATTATGATAAGCATGACCAAGTTCATGTGCCAGTGTAACTATATCAGAAATCGTACCATCGTAATTGGCTAGAACTCTGCTTTGTTTTAATGGATGAAGGTTGCAGCAAAAAGCTCCACCAACCTTTCCTGTCTTTGGATAAAAGTCAATCCAATTTTCGTCAAATGCTCGCTCAACCATCTGAGCCAAGTCTGGAGCAAAGGTCCGGAAATGTGTTAATAAATATTCTTTTGCTTCTTCGATACTATATTTTTTCTCACATGCCCCCATCGGTGCAAATAAATCATACCAAGGTAGACCCTTATCATGTCCTAACGCTTTTCCTTTTAATCGCAGATATTCATGAAATTTTGGCATATACTCTTTCATAGCCGTAAACATCGCATCCAATGTTTCCTTTTTCATATTCGATTGCTCTAATGTCATATCAAGGACTGAACTATATCCGCGTAACTTAGCCAACGTTAATACCTGAAGCTTAATACTGTTTAAAGAATATGCGATACTGTCTTTTATCTTATCGTAACATTCTAGTTCTGCTTTATAGGCTCTCTTTCTTATCGATTCGTCCGTACTATATGCCATATTGCGGATTTCCGAAAGTGTTACTTCCTTATCATCAAATATAGCTTTCACAGTGGAAGTAAGATAGCTTTGTAATTCACTCCATGCGTCCGCACCGGAAATTGACATCTTAGCAATAATTTCTTCTGCTTCATCACTTAATAGATGTTTATTGTTTTCTTTTATTTTACGGATAAGATATGCATACTCACTAAGTCTTTCATCTTCTTTGATTAGTTCCTCAATATCATCGATTTTTGCAATGTATTTCATAAAGATAGTATTAGACTTTGCTAAATTGGAGGATTTTTGATTGATCTGTCCCAGATAAGAAGTTGCTTCAGTTTCTGATGTATTTGTAGATTGGCGTAGGGAACAGTATACAGAGAGATAATCCAATCGAAGCGCTTCTTCTAAACAATCAAATATTTTATTTAACGCCTGCTTTTTTGGTAAATTTTCAAGTTCCTTTGATAGATTCTCCATTTGGGTGATGAGAGCATCATATCGATTCATATCATCCTTAAATTTTTTATCATCGTAACCTGTGTATAAATCATCTAATGACCATGTTGTCTTCATATAATTCTTCCTTTCTTCCTTGGATTGCTCTTATTCGCAAACTTTTTATGAAATAGCTTTTATTTTACATAATCGCCTCATTTTTTTACTACTCTTTAGTTTACAGACAAACGATATGTACTATTATCCCTTTACCAACAGTTGTTATTTTTGTATGTAAACAGTAAAAAAGAGATAATTTATTATAACATAAATTTTCCCTTATGTTATAATAAATCATCTGGATTTTTCTTACATAATCGAGGAGACTAGCATAAATAACTTAAAGTTCTCTGCGAGTTACTTTTCTATCCATTCTACACTTATTTTGCACGATTGATTGGTGCAATCCCTTCCTTCTTAGAATTATGCGTTTGGTTTTGATTCTCTACCTTTGCCTTCTCCGTAATACTATTAAACTTTTCGTTTTGCTTTTTTTGCTCTCTTTTCTCTGATGCATTTGATTGAAATGAACTATTTTTATTCATACGTCCTCCCTTAGTGAGTTGCTATATAGTCTGCGGCACTTTTTGCAGCGATTCTTCCAAATACAACTATATCACAGACCGCATTGCCACCAATACGATTCGCACCGTGAATTCCTCCGGTAACTTCTCCTGCAGCAAATAATCCTTTGATTGGTTTGCCATCTGTAGAAATTACCTCTGCTTTTGTATTAATCTCAACTCCACCCATCGTATGATGAATGGCAGGAGCAACTTTTATTGCATAATAAGGTGCTTTGGATATCGTTGTGTCCATACCAGTTGTACGATTGAATACGTCTTGTTTCTTTTCCGTAATTGTCTTATTCCAATCCGCAACCGTTGCTATTAATTTCTCAGGATCTACATCAATATCATCTGCAAGTTCTGAAAGATTATTCTCCTCTTCCACGATATCTGCATTAATATAGCTTTCCACTGCACTTAAATTTTCTCTAAGCTGTTGATCAAAGATCAGATAGGCATAACTACCAGCTTGCTGCATAATTGCATTCGATACTAAGTTTCTCGTACTTAACTCATTATAAAAACGATCTCCATTTTTATTTACAAGGATTGCACCTTGACCTCGTACCGATTCTGTGATCATGATACTGGTTTCTTGCTCTACGGTTGGATGAGTTTGAATCTGGTCCATATCTACCACATTCGCACCGATGGCTTCTGCCATTCTAATACCATCACCGGTTGCACCTGGTGCATTCGTTGTTTTAAAACCAGCAAGTTTACTATCATATTCTTCCACCATGGTTTCATTAGCTCCGAATCCACCTGTCGCAAGAATAATAGCTTCACACGCTATTTTATAATTTTTCTCTTTTCCCTTTGCCATCACACCAGATACTTTTCCGTTATCCATTAAGATTTCTGTTGCTTTTGTATTATAGAGAATATCAATCTCATTACTTTCTATATTATTCAGAAAAGTATTCACGATATAATTTCCTATCGGAGCTCCACCCTCTGGCGCATGCATTCTCTTAAAGGTAGCTCCTCCAGAAAATGATAATTTCGCTAATGGTGCCCCTAATGATTCCAGCCACGCGATGGCATCTGCAGATTTTTCCGCCATTGTACGTACTAAAGCCTCATTGTTTAAGTGATTTCCACCTTTCATTGTATCCGTGACGAAACTCTCAATCGTATCAGCAATCCCTAGTTCCTTTTGAAGAGGAGTATTAGCAGCATTGATACCACCAGTTGCCTTTACGGTATTTCCACCCGCCATAGACATCTTCTCTAGGATAACAACAGTAAGTCCTGCTGCCTTAGCTTCAATTGCAGCAGTCATTCCAGCTCCACCTGCTCCAATCACGCATAAATCAACTGCTATTAATTCTTCTGGTAAAGCAACCTCTTTGGTTGGTTGCGGTGATACTGGAGTTAACTTTGATACATCCACACCAGCGCTAGTAAGTGCAGCAGTTACTGCTTCTATAATTGCTTTACTAGTCGTTGTTGCCCCACTGATAGCATCGACCTGAACAGATTGTTGCTCCTCTATTTTTGCTTGCAAATCACGAATTGCTATGGAACCTATATTTTCAGTTTCATTAGGTCCATATAAGGTAACCGATTCAATTCGATCATTACTAAGGACGACAGTAGCGGTTATTTCTCCGCCATACCCGGTGGCTTTGCCCTCATAAGTTCCGGGTGTAAACCTTCCGCCCGCGGAAGGCGTGACTGAGGGTGTAGCTCCTCCCTCATTTTTGCTTCTACTACAAGACATTAATACAAATGCCATGACAGCAATCATGACGATTGCGACAATACGCCTTTTCATAATATTCTCCTTTACTAACAATAAACACTTATATCCATAACAATCGCTTATTGTTTACATATTGCACTGCCAGTATTCACAGTTGCTACCCATAGTCTGCATAGTTTAACTGGAATTTATGTGTAAAAAAGAATATTATTGAAGTTCACAATAATTTTACGGATGATTAAGTGCTCAATGGAATATGTGAAATGACAAACGGCTCTTTAATTTTCAGATCTTCTATTATTTTTCTACTATTATTTTTCAATTCTATTATTTTTCAATTCTATTATTTTTCGATTCTATTATTTTTCAATTCTACTATTTTTCGATCTTCCACTCTTTCATTGTTTTTCCTAGCACATTTTTTATTCGCTTTCCTGCTTTCTCTAGAGCTGTAGTAGCTTTTCCATTATGAAACTCTTTTTGTGTCGGTACTACTACAAAACGTTTCTTTTCATAAACAGAAAAAACCTTAAGTGGATAATATCCGGGTTGCTTTAATGTCACTTTCCCTTCTACTTTTACAATCTCAAGACGTAGAATTATCGTGTCATTATTTGCTTCGCTAACCATACTTGATACAAAATTCCCCATAGAATACATACACAGTACTTTTCTATTGTCGCTTGTCTTTAAGTATACTGCTTCTTGCAAGCAATGTGGATGTGATCCAAGAATAATATCCACCCCAGCTTCTGCCATTTCCATAGCATGTAGTTGCTGAAGCTTCGTAACTTCTGTTGTATTCTCTGTACCCCAATGGTTATATGCGATAATATACTCCGCACCAGCCTCTTTTGCTTCTTTCACATCACGTTCCACTGCTTGTTTACTATAACAGTTGACCGTACTATTTAAGTCCTTAGACGATAGACTATAACGAAAATTTATGTACTCAGTATAGCTTAAAATTCCAAGCTTGATTCCATTTACTTCATAGAGAAGAAACCTAGGTACATCATTCCTAAGGTAGGTTCCAACTTGTGCTATATGATATTCTTTTAATTTTTCTATTGTTTCTCTAATTCCAGTCATCCCACCATCAAGGCAATGATTATTTGCAGTAACAACAGCATCAAAACCTGCATAACGAAGGGCATCTAAAAAAGTAGCGGGAGCATTGCAGTTAGGTGAATCTTTCATTATTTTTTGCTCAAAAGTATAATAGTTTGAGTGTGACGTTAAGGTTTCAAGGTTCCCAATGACTAAATCACTATTTGAAAATATTTTTTTTACATAGGAAAAACTATCATTAAATTGAAATGTATTTTTACTCATTGCCCCATACTGTTGTGCACGTAGACACATAAGATCTCCAGTTAGCATAATCGTAGCTTTTTGTTCAGTTTCATCTTGTTGCGCTATTTCTTCTTGTTCTTCCAAACCATTTAGTGATAATATCTCGTCATTTCCTATTTTACTATTTACTATTGATCCTGTTTTATCATCTATCGTTTTTTTATTGTTCTCACCACTGGTTTTAGTGTCATCTTTTATTTTAGCGTCTTCACTTATTTTAGCGTCCTCACTTATTTTAGTGCTTTCACTACTAATTCTATCATTCTGTTCCTTCTTGTCTTTCATTCCTTTAGTCGTTATTCGATAAAATCCATCATCCTCTAATACATAACGATTCCGACCTATCTTACTTAAAGGAAGGTATGCTTTTCTTTCCAAATTATCTTGCTTTTCAGCAAATACTATCTGCCCTTTGTAGTTAGTACACAACAGGGCTATCGCCATAATGGCGATAAGGAAAGCGCAAAAATTCCGATGAAAATGTCTAATAGTCATAATATTCTTATACTCCGTTTTAAAATAAATGGGTTATTATAAAATGCGTCCTAATAATCAATAACGTCCTAATAAAAAATTGCGTCCTAATAATAAATTGCGTCTTAAAATAAAGCGTCTTACATAACATATGCTCACTTGTCCCAAAATATTCCACTAGTATTCGTTATTGTTTTTTTATACCATATTTCAAACGATTATTATGATATCGAATAATTCTACTCTACGGAGGGCCCTTCCGTGACGATACACATTTTTTAATCACTGAGCTATCTGATATTGTTTAGCATGATTAATGCACTACTTATTAGCTTATAGAAATTACTAGATTATTAGACATGAGGATTTTTTATGAAAGGAAAAGCACATATTATCGGTGGTCTTGCTCTCTCAGGATTACTACTTTATTGGAATAAAACAAGTCAATGGGATTTGTCCATTACAACATTTGATTATATCACTGGCTCCGTATTAGGTTCTTTATTACCAGATATTGACCATAAGAAGAGTTTTCTTGGATCGATTTTTCATCTTCCTATCAAACACAGAACTCTCACTCATAGTCTCCTTTTTTTATTTTTAACCAGTATTATCGTACTTCAATTTAACTTAAGCATTGGCTTTGGACTTTTTCTTGGTATTAGTAGTCATCTACTTTTAGACATGTTACCAATACGTTCCAAAGGTATTTGTTTATTCTATCCATCAAAAAAACGCTACAGTTTCTTTCGTATTCCTAAATAAAAGTACGAAATTTATATAATTATTAAGAATTTAATTGAAAGAACATAGAATATAAGTACTTTGCATTTTGACAAACTTTGCATTTACATTTTGGTATATCCTTAATGGGATATGCATATACTATTATAATACCTCAAAAGAAATTAAGGCTTGAACTTCATTAGATAACTGTCGCACCTCGCACCTTACTTATAGCAAGCCTTTTTTTTACTCACAAGAGAGGAATGGTAGAAAGAAAATAAGAATGTTAGAAAGGTGCCACTATGTAATTCTTTCCCACATTTATAATATGTGGCAGTAACGATTGGTATCAATATGAAGGAAACAAAACAATTAAAATGTTATACCATAATCAGTACTATCTTTACAGTAATTCTTGGCCCGCTGCTTCATTTTGCTTATGAATGGTCTGGAAAAAATGATTTTGTTGCTCTTTTTTCCCCAGTGAATGAAAGTACTTGGGAGCATCTAAAGATGCTCTTTTTCCCAATGTTTTTATTTTCTCTTTTTGAATTTATTAAACTGGGCACACTGTACAATAACTATATCATAAGCAAAGCACTTGGCATTATAGCTGGATTAATTACAATACCTATATTGTTTTATGGATACACAAAAATCCTTGGAACAAACTACCTGATTCTTGATATAATAACTTTTATCTTAGGAGTAATTATTTCTAATATCATAAGTTATGTTTTAATGTCCCACGGTTATTTATCAGGTAAATACTACCAGCTCCTCGGTGGTATTGTCCTAATTTTACTCGCAATCTCTTTTTTATGGTTTACCTTTTACCCACCAAATCTTGCTATTTTTACATCATCATAAGAATCTTAACATGTTGTTAAATGATAGAAAAAAGGCCTGTTACAAAAAGTTTCAGCACTAAGGCTGGGCAACTTATTTTGCAACAGGCCCTTTTTCGGCCCCTTTTACAAATCTTTTCTTTTATCCCTCGCATGAAGCATAAAGGCTCCTAACAGCATAAAACCAATGATCACTAGTAGTATGTACATATTATCTACCTTAGCAGGAGCTTCCTCTGTATTCGCCCGTCCTTCTTGTTCAGGATTCTCTTCAATCGGCTCTTTCGCCTGTTCACTAGGCAAGGGTTCCGATTTCGTTAGGAAGGTATCAAATACCATGGTCTGTAATACGGTTATGTTATCAATTTCATTGTCAGATTCCTCAGAATATGCTGGTATAATTCCAAACGCCTCCATTGGATGAACTGAAGCTGATAAACATAATGTTATCATTAGCATGAAAATGACTTTCTTCAATAAATTCACCCCTTAATCGTATACCCATATGTTAAATTTTGATATCCCCATATTTATTATAAGTCGTTTGGAATTATATGTCAAACATTCCTTTATATTTTTTTACATTTCTATACAGTAATTCACATATCATAAGGTTAGATGGTCTTTTTCTGCTATTATGAAATTAATTTGGGTATCATTTTTCACCATTATAAAAAGTCAGGATTTTTAGGGTTCTTTTATATTATAAACTTTATCCACATTTAAATTAAATGCTCTTTTATTGTTCCTCTAAACTGTTTTTTCTGTCACTAAGTGTTATCTTTTTACTTCACAATCAGCATGATTCTTATTTAACATCACACATTCTACAGTATTCATAAAAAATATTTTTATTTCTACATTATCATTAGGTGATTTGTATTATTCAAATACAAGATTCCACGTTTTCCTTGCTCGTATCGCAAACAATGAATTCCTGTATCACCAGTTGCATGCCGTATCCCTTCATGTACTTCCCTTAAATCGCCCTCTGATTCTCCATGGCGCAAAAGTAATATAATCATAGTACCTCCATTTTCTTCAATCAACCTTATTTTCTACAAATAAACACGCCCGCCTGCTTTGTTATCTCAACTTGTCTTTTTTGTCTAAACAGCTCTGCTAAGTAATACTCAAACTCCTTATGATGGCCATGTAGTACCTCTGTCTGGTTTCCATGACAGGAAAGAACATAGTGAAACAATGGATGGTAATCATTAAGAATTAATCTATCCTTATAATCCACTCGATTAACAGAAGAAAAATGAGGTTGCAGATACTCCATCGCATTTTCTAATCCAAATAAATCTGAAAGGTTTACTTCCGATAGTGCTATTTTAGGATTGAATTTCTTCGTAATTTCTTCAATTTCTTTCATGTGTTGCTGCCCATAGGCGGTACAAACAAATACTCCATTCGGTTTTAAGATACGTGCAATTACTTCACAAGCCTTATTTCTATCATTTGCATAGAATAGTACATGATTTGCCATCACAAGGTCAAAGGATTCCTTCGGATACGTAATATGATTAAGATCTAAAACATCATAGGTACAAGATAGCTTTGTCTGATCGATGGCCTCCTTTGCAACCTTTACCATACCGCTTGAAATATCTGTTACTACAATTGATAATTTATCTGGTAGATTAGCTTCGTTTTCTACCCAGAAAGCCCCATTACCGCAGCCTAGTTCTAATATCTTTTGATTATTAGTAAAAGGGATATGATTTGCTAAAAAAGGATACCAACCTTGAGGATTCTTGGAATACTTTTTATGTAATAGAATTCTGACATTCAGATGATCTGAATTCTTATAATTCTCTCGGATACTTTGTTTCATGTTCATGGCATGAATTATATCCATAATTTTCTCCCAATTAATCTCATTATCTGACTGTAACATTTTTTCCGCTTGATCTATCGTACATTTTATTACTTCTAACTGATTAATCTTTGCTTGCAGAAATTGCTTTTGTAGATGGAGAGAATCCTTAAAACTCTCCAGGTCCACGCTACTGCTTGCCATACCCTCAATATCTTCTAAACTGAAATCAAAAAACTTTAGCGCCAATATTTTCTGGAGTTTTAGAAAATCAGAATTCGTATATAATCGATATCCCGAATCCGTTAGTTTTGATGGCGGTAGTATCCCTATCTTGTCATAATAACGCAGTGTTCGTATTGATACATTAGCACACTTTGCAAATTCACCAACCGTAAAATAATTGTTTTTCTGATTTATTTTCATGAATTACCTCATTTCCTTCACTCATCTGGTTTATCCTAAAATACTAACATAAACTAGAGGAGTAAAGCTTGATTTTTCACTCTCACTTCTCATGTCTTTATCGATTAATGAAATTTATACTCCTTTCGATACCAATCTATTGTAACAGCCATTCCATCCTCAAGACCAGTTTTTGGTGTCCACCCAAGATTTCGCTCTATTTTATCGGTATCTACTGCGTATCTTCTATCATGACCAAGGCGATCCTTTGTAAATTCAACCAGATTCATGGATATGGAAGGATCCACGTGTTCTTTTAGATACCCAATAATCGTAGTGACAATAGAAAGCACACTTATTTCTTGATGGCTCGAAATATTATATACCTCTCCTAATTTACCACTAACTAATACTTCATTCATCGCTATACAGTGATCCTTAACGAAGAGCCATTCTCTTATGTTTTTTCCATCACCGTACACTGGTATCTTCTGATGATTCAAACAATTTTTGATGCACTTTGGAATTAATTTTTCCTCATGCTGATAAGGACCAAAATTGTTGCTACATCTTGTCCTAACGATTGGTAATCCATAGGTCTTATGATAAGCCATAGCTATCATCTCTCCTCCCGCTTTGCTTGCGGAATAAGGATTATTAGGGTGTAGCGGCATATGTTCTATAAATTGTCCGAATTCCTCTAATTCACCATAAACTTCATCGGTTGATACATGCAGAATCCTCTTATCGCCGATATCATCTCTCCATATGTTATGAATCACCTGATAAAGCATCCTTGTCCCAAGGACATTGGTTTGAAAAAATTCAACGTCTGATTCCAGACTCCGATCCACGTGAGACTCTGCTGCCAGATGCACCACATAATCTATCTGCTCTTCCTTAAATATAGTGGTTAGCAATTCTTCATCTAAAATATCCCCTTGCACAAATCGATAGTTATCTTTCTTTTCTAATTCTTTTAACCACTCACGATTTCCTGCATAAGTTAGCTTGTCATAGTTGATAATCCTAACCTTTTCACCATAGGATTCGATTAGATATTTGATAAAATTAGTTCCAATAAACCCTGCACCACCAGTAATAAAATATGTTTTCATAGAAACCTCCAATCCAGCGCTTTCGCATACTACAATAATAATGGTGACTTTGTGCGCAACATAAATCACTTTTAATAACTTAACTCATCACGTGATAATTGGAGTATAAAGGGTGACGCAAGGATAGAGTCAAATACTATTATAAAAATTTTTTAATTTACAATAAGAAAAAGCCTTCGCGAACTTTTCCTTGTCATGAATGAGAAAGAAATGGTTGCATAAAATCATGATTCTTCTTATCATAATTCCCTCAACCATTTCCTTTACACCAATCATATACACTATGATTCTAACAAGCTATATGAATGTAGTTTTCTTTTATAATACTTGAATTCTAATGGCAACCGTCTGTGGTGGTATACTTGCCGTCATAAAATTTTCATGAGTAATCATAATCGTTTGCCCTGGTCTTAACTGCGATAAGGAAATACGATTTCCTCGTAGCCCAAATATCTCTGTATTATTATTCACTACAAAACGAATTTGACTTCCAGGATCTAGAGAACTTCCAGTGAGTATCATTCGATTTCTCTCATCAACTCGTAAGATATTTTCAATCCTCGTTGGATACCTATCTTCACCAACAACAGTGATCTGAAAAGCAGTGGTTTGAGGCGGATTACTTCTTGTAAAGTTCGGTGAAACTATAACATCTACAAGCATACCACGCTGTAAATCTCTCAGTGTTATTCTTTGACCGAAACTACCCAATATTCTGGTTTGAGCATCTACAAGTAAAACAAGTACCTCTTTCAATATCAATTGATTCCTCTGCGGTACTGCATAAGATATCGTAACTCTTCCTTGATTTCCTCTTAAATCTATGTCTTCAATTAGTGCGCCATTTATACTCATTCGGTTAGGTCCTTGGGGACAACATTGGTGACCTCTCATAGCAACCTCCTATCATCCTTTGATAGATATTATGTAATATTATATGTTCTCTTCTAAGTAGCGGTGTGCTATTTTTATGGCAATGTGAATAGATTGAAAACTTTTAGCATGAAAAAATCTCGTTCTAACATCTCTTATATTTATATTCTCTTTAAAAGTAGATGAATCTTCTAAAGAAAGTATACAACTAGTTTTAGTATGATTCCTAGTACAATTACAAGTACAATAAAATTTACCCCATAACTTATATTCTTCGTATATTTTAACAAACGTAGTTTTGTTAATTCTTCAAGTTCCCCTGTCGATAAACCAGATGGAATACTATAGTATAACTTCTCACGTTTTGGATCATAGTTTAAATTATCTGGTAAGGGTTGTCCTTCTTTCTTTAACTTAGCTAAATCTTCATGTTGCTCTTTCGAGCAGTAATCTTTGTATAAATACCCAAATTCTTCATAAAGAGTCGTTAGCTCTTTACGAATCTCTTTTTCCTGTTCTATTGGATTCCTTTGCATCTTATCTCCTATTCTGGCTCTTTATCGCCTTTTTAGTAACAAGTAAAATGTAAATCACTTTCTAGATTACTATTTTAATGTTATTGAGCACTTTATTACAATTTTATTTACTATAATCTTAGCATAAGTTATTGCTTTATTCCATATTTTTCTACCATTTTTTAGATTAATAGCTATTAGTCAAAGCAAATATTCACAATCCGCTTCGCTACTTACCTGATATGGTTAAAAAACATGTAGAATTGATTTGAGTACAGTTTTAAAACTGTCATTCAAATCAATTCTACATGTAATTTTATAAGGATTACTATAAATTATTTTGAAACGTTCTTATTTCTGCCATAAGTTAATCATAGTTCTTAATAGTCTCTATTGGTTTGCAGTTTCCTCCATCTGACCATAGAGAATCACTCGGTAATCACCAGTAACAAAACCCAACTTCTTCTTTTAGGAATTATCTAATCTGAAGTAAACATCTAATGATATACTTCTAATTCTGCAATCTGTCCCGCCGCTGCACCTGAGTTTGCAGTAAAAGATAACTGAACATAACGAGCCTCTAAATTATCTAGCTTAATCTGGACTTCATTTCCCCTATCTGGATCAAAGGTATACTGTTTGGTTGGTACTATCTCTGTAAATATCTCATTATCGCTACTTATTGAAACAGAGAAATCCTGCGTTCTCTTTCCCCAGATACTCATTGGAGAAAGGCAGACACGTATCGTATGTATCGTGTATAACTCTTCTAAGTCTAGTGTAATAATATTGGGATAGCTCTTAGGCTTTCCCTCCCAATAAGATACTCCAGTTGCTATTCCATCCGTTACTTTCCTTGCTGTATAACTTTGAGTAAAACTATCTGAGGTAGCCTTTTTTCCAAGAGCAATATTTTCTCCCTCTGGTATGGAGGAGGCGTATTCTTCTTTTACAAAATCAGGGTGTTCTATCGCTTCTGTTTGTTCCATTGCTTCAACCGTAGTTACTTTTGTTTCTATCGTTTCCTTTACCTTCGGTTCCTGCTTTGGTAATCGAAGAGTATAGATTAATAGTATGGCATTAAGAACTACTAACAATAAGATTATCACTCGTTTTTTGTTCATCTTTGCACCCATTGCATGCCACAAACAAGAAAAATCACACTTTCCGAACTTTTCCTTGTAAATAAGAGAGAGTGAAAGAATTTGTATGTGGCATCCTTTCTTCTATCAATTTTTTTTCACTCCGTAACACCAAACAATCCATGTGCGCTGCTTTACTTAAAACTTACTCTAGGACAATATTCTTTGCTGTCTCTGCATCAACTTCAAATTTACCTTGTTCCAAGTTCGTTATCTTTTCTCCTAGTACCATAATGTTTTTCATAAACACACCATCGATGTTATGTTCAGCATCAAACCCTTTTATTCTTGAAGCGCAGTTTTTACCAGCAAGTACACTCACTCCGTCAATTACAACATTCTTAATGCTTCCTCGCTCTCCTGTTGAAGACCAATTCGAACTCTTTGCAATGTTAACATCAATGAGGTATGGCATCTCATCCCCATCGCCACTTCCCATCTGAGCATTCTCTACAATGATATTTTTGAATGTAATGTCACTGACTACCGCATCGTCTGCATTATGAACGGATATTACTGGCTTGTGGAAGTTATGTAGTACTGTGATATTTTCAAAGGTTATATCAGAGATAAATGCATTCTCTCTCTTTCCTTTATTCGTTTCATAACCTACTTCCATGGACTGCGCGAAATCCGTCCATAACTGCATGTTATGAAAAGTAATATTCTTTGAATTATCATCGTAATTTTTAATTACCAAGGAATCATCCCAACTACGAACAAAACTGTTTGTGACCGTGTAATCCTGACATGACTGTAGCGTAATTCCATCACCGTTTGGCCTAGAGGAAATAATTTTGATATTATCAATTGTTCCTTTTTTAGAGTTAAATGCCTGACATACCCAAGCATTCGGATTAAGTACAATGATATCTCTAATAGCTATATTCTCACAATTATCAAATTTTAATGGAATATAAGCTTCTTTTCCCTTCCATCCATCAAACTTAGATCCATCGATAATTCCTCTTCCGCGAACCGTGATATTTTTAGCAAAATTAGCATTTACAATGCCATGAACTACAGCACCACCTGAGATGTATAGGGTTTGATTATCTTCTAAAATGATGTTTTCAATATTCCATTCGCCAGGACCAATGTATACCACATCTTCGTCCTCTTTCGATGGGATATCAGTTTCTATCTCATTTGCGAATAAATGCACTGCTCTTTCTGGTGAGTTATTAAAACTAATGGTATATTGATCTGGTTTTGTAAGCGTAAATGTAACCGTATGTTTTTCCTTATCTATTACCGGCGTAATTCCGTACCGCAATGGACTTACGCTAGCTGCTTCAAGTGCAATATTAGGAACTTCAATCGTTACTTCTACGACACCTTTAAAATCAAAATATGTAATCGGTGTTCTTGCATTCGGAGGCATGTAGTCGCTATACCATTTTCTAGAATGATTTACGTTTGTATCATATACATAACAATCGTAACCATTTACTGAGACTAAGGTATCAATACAATGAAGCAGTGAAAAATCCTTTGCACTCTCATTTGCAGAAATCAAGTCCTCTTCGGTAGCATCCCTCAAAGACTTAGGTCCCTCATACAAAACTAGCTTTGTTTCCTGAATCGAGATTACCTCCTTTGCAGGCCTTTTCTTATTCACTACAGTAATCAAAAGACCTATCAGACATAAGAACAATACTACAATTACGATTCCTTCCAACTTAACGTATTTTTGTTTCATATAGTTCCTCCCTTGTCCAGTGTGCTGTTTACTTGATAACTTAACGAATTCTCCAACGGACAGCACACTATGATATTTTTAACATCGCTTCCCAATCTGTCTCACTTAATAATGTCTCTGAATCATAATCAGCCTCTAATAACTTTCGTTCTGGTCCTACCGCCAGACTCTTCATTCCTGCTGCCTTTGCTGCTACTACACCCGCATAGGAGTCCTCCACAACAAGACATTCCTTAGGGAGTAGTCCTAGTTTTTTAGCAGCAATTAGAAAAACTTCTGGATCTGGTTTTGATTTAGTTACATCGATTCCACAAGCAACTGCATCAATTTCTGGTGCGAGTCCTGTTTTGTCTAAGATGATTGGAGTATTTTTTGACGCGGAACCAACGCCTATCTTGATTCCTTTGGATTTTAATATAGCCAATGCCTCTTTTACATCCTCTAATACAGCAGATTCATCGAGTGAGTCTAACATTTCGACATAATAGTTATTCTTTCTCTCTGCAAGTTCTTGTTTTTCTTTCTCCTGATAAGTTAGACTTCCTTTCCTTAGTACAATTTCTAAAGACTCCAGTCTACTAATCCCTTTTTGTGCTTTGTTATCCTCCTTTGTGTAATTGTTTATATTTAATTCACTCGCTAATTTAGTCCATGCTTTAAAATGTAGTTCATCGGTAGAAACCAAAACTCCATCTAAATCAAAGATGACTCCTTTAATCATACTGTTTTCTCCTTTCTGCTGTGTGTTATGATTCGTTACTGGTATGAGTGACAGGAATCCTATATCGATTCACTCTTATGAAGAAACTATTCTGCCTAAATAAAAGTACTCATTGACTTTTCCTACCCACGCGATATCCTTTTGAAAACCTCTATACATTTTCAAGGTTTAATGGTAAACTTAGTCTATTAGGTTTAACCTTAAACCTGTTGAAAGGAAGGGAATTTTTATGGCAACTATTAAAGATATCGCTCAAATCGTTGGTGTTAGCTGTACCACCGTTTCTAATGTTATTAATGGAAAGTCAGGTCGTGTATCCGCTGAAACCATTGCTAGAATAAATGACACGATTAAAGAACTTGGCTATGTACCGAATATGTCTGCTCGTTCTCTGGTTTCCAATAATTCAAAAGTGATTGGAATTATCAATCACTTAATCGTAAATAAACAGGAAAACTTCATGGAAGACCCTTTCCACTCTGCATTTATCGGTGCAATTGAGGCTACCTTACGGGAAAACGGTTATTATTTAATGTTACGAACCGTTGAAACCGCCGACGACTTACATACCTTTCTTAGAAACTGGAATGTAGATGGCTTGTTCTTTACCGGTATATTTAAAGATTCCTTTTATGAGGCATTGACAAAACTTTCGATACCAATTGTGTTAATTGATAGTTATGTCAGCCATCCAAACATGTGCAATGTTGGTCTTGAAGACTACCAAGGTGGCTACCTTGCTACAAAATATTTGTTAGAACATGGCCATCGAAACATTGCCTTTGTTTCTCCACTAATTAAGGAAAACGGTGTTCTCTACCAACGTTTGCTTGGATATAAGCAGGCATTACAGGAATTTCATATCCCAATCCGTGAAGAGTTAATCCTGCAGGCTGGCATGGATGTTGCCTCTTGCTTACGTACCGGTGCTTCAATTGCATCGAATAAAGAGATTACTGCTCTATTTGCAACTGCAGATATTATGGCTGCTGGATTGATCGCAGGATTACGTCAAGCTGGAAAGCGTGTTCCAGAAGATATCTCCATTATTGGTTTTGACGATTTAAGTATTAGCCGTATTACCGATCCTCCATTAACCACCATCCATCAGGATGCAAATGAGAAAGGTAGACAAGCGGCCTACTTTATGTTAGACCGCCTGGAAAATCGTACTCTAAAACAGCGGGAAATCATACTTCCGGTTCACCTAGTAGAGAGAGACAGTGTATTAACTATCTGATGTATCGTAAACTTATAATTACTTATATTGTTAACGATACGCTAAATAAGCACTGCAACAGCCTCTTCCTTCGTTACCGTAATTCGATATTTTTTTCCACCTATTTGTACTGAAAAACTTAACTTTGTGATAGACGAAGGAAGGCATGGCTTTACAGCGATACTTCCTTCTTTTATGCTTAGCCCTGCAAATCCATATACCGCTGTCATATAAGCACCTCCCGCAGCAGCAGGATGAGTTCCTCCAATATATAAAAGTCCTGCCCATTCCTTGCCGCCACCTTTTAAGTCAGCCATTGCTGATTTTAAAAAGAAGGGATATGCTTGATCTGGATTGCCACAATAACATGCTAATAACGCATACATACAAGCGCTTAAAGATGACCCATGTTCTGTTCTAGGCTCATAATAGTCCCAGTTCTTTTGTAATACTTCTTGTTCATATTCGTCACGAAACAAGGTCAATGCTGTTACAACATCTGCTTGTTTTATAATTTTTGTATCAGCAGCAACCCCATATGCTCCACCCCAGTATTCTTTTGGATGGATGATCTTACTACGAACTTCCTCTAGAGAAGTATCCTTTAACTTATAATAGCCATCAAATTGTTCAATTAACTTAGTGTATTTGTCCGGAACTTTTAAGAAAATTCGTTTGGAAGCTTCCTCAAACTTCGTTAATAAAGCAGATAACCCATACTGTTTTGCTATTTTATTTTGTGTGTCACTTGATAACTTAGGCGCGCTATAAATTAGCTCCACTGCCATATCAAACGTATACTTTGCCATTCGATTCGTGTAAAAATTATTATTCACTCTCTCATGATATTCATCTGGCCCTACTACATCATGCAACTCATATTGTCCAAACGGAACTTTTTGAAGTAACATAGAGTAATAAAACTGTGCACATTCAAGAACTACCTCTACTCCACCTTCCTCAAGAACAGAATAATCTCTCGTTGTATGAACATAAGTCATCAAGCCATACACAACCGCCGCTGAGATATGAATCTGCTTATCACGAAAGAAAGTACGCATAGGACGTCCTGTAAATACATCCGTAACATTATAATCCGAACAAGCCTCGTGTCCACCTTCTTGGCTTTCCCATGCATAAAATGCACCAAGATAACCATACTCTTTCGCCTTTTTTCTAGCACCTTCTAAGGTATCAATCCGATATTTTACTAAACTTCGCGCAACCTTTGGATCGGTATAGAGATAAAAGGGAAGTAAAAACATCTCCGTATCCCAAAATACAGCTCCTTTATACGTCTGTCCAGATAGTCCTCTTGCTGGAATTGACATACTCTTACTATGTCTTGGTGCGATAGTAATCAGATGATATAAAGAGTAATTAAGCGCCTGCATCGCTGCTTCATCCCCTTCTATTACTACCATATCTTTTTCCCAGCATTTTCTCCACCATTCCAGATGCTCGTTCTTTAAAGTACCATAGCCTTGTAGCAGGGCATGATTTAATTGCTCCTTATTATCTTTTTCATAAGAAGTGCTATCTTTCTCTGTATATATTCCAATGTATTTATATAAACATACCATACCATTTGCAGGTAACGAAATTGTAAACCGATTTAGCACTTTTTGCTCTGATTTCACAACCTCATGATTATATTGTTGTTTCTTTCTTTGCTCCAAACAATCTGGAATGATATCCTCTAAGATTCTTAAGGAGGATATCTCTTGAACATGTAGACCAACCTTCTTTTCTGTAGTCACTGCATGAACAGATAATTCAAAGGTGTTCTCTTCTTTACTAGAACTCGCAAATTTTACCTTGTTAAGGTGCGGTCCATTGATATCCCAAACATCTGCATCAATTCCTGATACTAATGTAACCTCCATCGCTTCACTTACGTGAATGCTATACTTCATACAAATCATATGAGGCTGCTCCATGCAACAAAAGCGCTCACTTTCCACGGTGACTTCTCCCTTTTTAGTAGGATAGGAGGTCTTCCTACTAAAAAGCCCGTGTGAGAAATCTAATGTAATTTGATGAGATACCATCTCTGAATTAGGTAATCCAATTCGCTCACCTGCAACCTCACAAAATGTATATAGGGCATTCGGAGCATTCACTGGTTCTCTAAATTGATCTCCAACTTGATCATATATACCTGCAAGATTAATCGCTACCAATTGATCCTTCTCATATTCCTCGAGAGCACCTCGGATTCCTAAGTATCCGTTGCCGATCAAATACTTATTTCCATGTGTTGCAGCAAGACTGCTGTCATAACCATTTTCTGTCAATATCCATTCCATCGTTACCTCCATTCTGGCGCCAGTATCCTTATGGCAATTCAACCTTTAATCTTGATTGACCTAATGTATACTCTGTCTCATAAATTTTGACAGGAACATCATTTCCCTCCAGCACCTGAAATGCAGTTTCATTCTTTGTTACCTCAACCTTAATTACGCTGCCCTGGTACCTTATACGGAAGGAATAGGAATTCCAACTTTCCGGAATACTCGGCGTAAAACTTAAGATTGGTCCATCTGACCTCATACCACCAAATCCATATACAATATTCATCCATGCCGCTGCAATTGAGGTTGTATGCAGACCTTCACCAGTATTACGGTTGTAATTATCTAAATCCATTCTGGTAGCAAAACCAAAGAACTGATAAGCCTCTTTGTGCTTCTTTAACTGACTTGCTAAAATGGAATGAACCGACGGTGATAAGGAACTTTCATGGATACATCTTGGCTCATAGAACTCATAATTTGCTTGTAGCTGTTCTAATGTGAAGCTAGAATTAAATAAAAGCATCATCATTAAAACATCGGGTTGTTTTATCATATCATTTCGATAGATTCTATCGTAGGTCCAGTGATGATAGAGAGGAAAATCCTCAATTGGAATCGCATCTACATCCACATGCGGAAGTTCAAAATAACCTTGATGCTGCTCAAATAACTTGGTATCAGTATGATAAGGTATCCACATATTATCTGCTTTTTTCTTGAAATCTTCTATCTCCTCATGAGATACTTGATAGCGTCTTGCTATCTCTTCTTCACTAAACCCTTCTTTTTTTAGTTGCTCGATGACATCATAGGTATACCTAAGTGTCATTTTACCCAGCGCATTCGTGTAACAGTTATGATTTACCATCATCTGAAATTCATCCGGCCCCATTACACCATAAAATCCATACTTTGTTCCATCAGCGTTATAATCTCCTCTTGTGGCTAACATACGACTTATCTCAATTAGCATAGGAATACCATATTGATGTAAAAATTCCATATCCTTTGTTAATTTCACATAAGTATAGATTCCATAGGCTACTCCCGTGGAAGCCTGTAGTTGGAGACTTGCATGCTGCCATAAACTACAACATTCTTTACCACTAATTGTTGCAATCGGATAAAAAGCTCCCCTACAATCCAACTCCTTCGCACGAAGCTTTGCTTCCTCTAACGTCTCATAACGAAACATTAATAGATTTTTTGCTGCTTTAAGATTGTTAAACAAATAAAATGGTAAGCAATATGTCTCTGTATCCCAAAAAGCATTCCCGCTATATGCCTCACCAGTTAATCCTTTTGCACCGATGTTCGTGCCGGCTTCCGTTCCGTGATAGGTCTGATGCATTTGAAAAATACAGTAGCGGATACCTTGCTGATTTAAATCATCTCCCTCAATCACAATATCCGATTCTTTCCACTTTTTTTCCCACCACTCAATGCTCTCTGCAAGAAGCTGATCGTAATGGAAGTTTGTTCTCTCCCTCCACTTGTCTTCACATTTAACGTTAAACTTTTTGTAGTTAGTTTCCTCTGATTTCTTACATACAATATTACAAATCACTTTTGTAATCACTGCTTCACATTGTTTTTTTAAATCAATCTGATAAGTCAAAGTAATTTTATTATCTTCCTTCTCAATTACTCCTATTGGTGAATTTGGCAATTCGATTTTACACATGGAAGCAATTTTTTGTTTCGTATTTTTAGTAGTTCCTACAATAAATAAATTATCATTTTCTGCTCTTTTTTCATCACAGCTAAAATAATTCTTACCTGACATATAATGAGGTCTTGTAAAATCTAATCCAAGACTAACACAGATGCTTCCATCAAAATTAAGTGGCATAAAGCGTATTCTCTGACCAGCCATATTAGCATCACTCATGGATAAGAAGCGCTCAAACAGGATTTCCACTTGTTTTCCATTATTTAATTCCCAGATAAAACTACGTCTTAAAACACCTGTTTTTAAATCAAGGCATCGACGAAACTTGTGAATCTTTGCAGTCGCTAAATCTAATGTTTCTCCATCTAACAAAACTTTGGTATAAAAATAGTCTACCGAATTCACCATAAACTCAGTATTGTCAATAATTCCTTTATAGTTTTGAGAAGAAACCTCTTCTCTTTCATAAATGCCATTAAAATAACTTCCCACTAAACTATCTAACGAAAATCCTTCCTCAAAATATCCGCGCACCCCCATATATTCATTTCCTAAGGAAAATATGGATTCCGATATTTTTGCGTAGTTTGGATCAAACCCTTCTTCTATAATCTGAAAAGGATCTGCTTTATAATATAAATCTGCTATTTTTGCCATAGTTTATCCCTTTAATGCGCCCATAGTGGCACCCTCTGTTATTTTTTTCTGGAAGATGATAAATAAAATGGTTGGTGGTATCATAGAAAATGCTACTGCGCGTAAAACTTCAACATCGGTTGCATTCGAGGTACGGAATGCAAACAAACGAACCATTACTGTTTCCTTCCCAGAACCATCCAAAACTAGATAAGGTAATAGGAAATCTGACCAAGAAGCAGTGATTGCAAAGATCATAATTACAGCGATAATTGGTTTTGATAATGGTAAGATAATCTGTTGAAATACTCGCAAAATACCACAACCATCTAGTTTTGCAGCCTCCAATAATTCCATTGGTAGACTTTCAAAAAACTGTTTAAACATAATAACATAAAAGGCATTTGCCCCAAATGCCAGCCATAGAGGGATAAAGGATTGATTCAGCCCCACACGATTTATGTTGACAAAAAGCGCAACAACACTCGTTGTTGCAGGAATTAATAAACTCCACATAACGAGTCCAAAAATAATTTTATGTCCCTTTGGACGCAGAATAGCCAACCCATATGCAAGTAATCCATTAAAAATAACTGCGCATATAACACAACCCGCAACGGTGATGAATGAGTTAACATAGTATTTTAAGAATCCTAAATCCGCCCAGGTCTTTGCAAATACACCCAAATCATAATGACTTGGAAGAATGGTTTCACTTTTTCTGAACTCTTTCAGGTCCTTAAAACTCGCTAAAAATACCCAAACTGCTGGAAATACAGATATAACAACCATGAATAAACATAGAAGTAATATAAGAATACAGAGTACTTTAATCTTCTTCGAATGAAGATCGTAAAAGCGTATGGTGCCATCCTTTTTTTTACGGAATTTTTCAAAAAACATACTCTTTCCTCCTAATCTTCTTTCTTCGTAGTAAGTTTAAAGTAAATGCCACTTAAAATAATCAATACAATACAAATCATAACTGACAATGCCGCTGCCATTGGATACTTGTAATCACGGAAAGCATAATTATAAACAAGCTGCATGATAGAAATACTTGCATTGTTTGGTCCACCATTGGTCATTACCAGTGGTTCATAGAGTATCTGAAATACTGCAATAATCTGTAGTATCAATAATGTCTTTGCTAAAGCTATTACACTTGGTAGCGTTATGTAACGGATTCTTTGTCTAATTCCTGCTCCATCAATTGTTGCTGCTTCATATAATTCAGGATTAATACCACTGATACCTGCCATATAAATTAAGGCGGTGGAACCAGCACTCTTCCAGGTCATCGCTATTACAATCAGCGGAATTGTCAATGCTGCATTATTTAACCATACCTGACCTTCAATTCCTATTTTAGATAATAAAATATTTAACACACCCGTCTTACCTGGGCGAAAGAAAAATCCCCACATCATTACTGTAGCAAGTCCAGGGATTATATTGGGAAAGTATACCCCCACACGAAATAAACTACGAAGATGTATGGTCTCCGTGATAAGAAGTGCAATGATTATTGGCACCGCAAAACCAATTACTAATGACCAACCTATGTAAACAAAAGTATTTTTTAAAGCATCCAAAAAGTCCGGATGTCTTAACACTCTTAGATAGTTATCAAATCCAACAAAATCCTCTGTTTGAATCCCCTTTGCCGTATATAACGATAGCCGAACGCTTTCAATAAGGGGTTCCCATACAAAAAATGCGAACAAAATAATGGAAGGCAGCATGATCATCCAGCCAAGGAAATCTTTTTTCTTCCAAGATGTTTTAGGTATTTTCTTTTTTTCATTCATTCCTTATATTCTACCTCCATTCTTGTCAATGTTAGAAATCATTTGCGTATGCAGTCTACTCGAATCCACATACGCAAATGATATACTCATAATTAATTTCTAATTAAGCTGCGTAAGTAAAGGCTATATGGAACTACTGATTCTTTCAAAAACCATCATCTCTACGCTATCACTATTTACATTTCTTTATTTTTTGTAGAGATCATCCAATATGCTCTGATAGTTAGCATCTGCTTTTTGCATTAATGCAGCAACATCTGCATCCTTATCTGTTACTACAGCTTGTAATACTTTGGTTAACTCTGCATATAAATCCTGAGCGGAACCTACTTCTTCCATTCTAAGATTACCGCTTTGTTTTGTTGCATTAAAATAGCTTTCAAACATCTTAGTATCTACATTACCATAATCTTTGATAATCTGAGCCTCTGCATCTAAGACATTCTGATCGATCCAGCATGGGAATCTTGGAATTACTGGAACACCATTTGCCACTCTGTTCTGAGCATCTGCTTTCATACCAGCAACTGCTTCTTCTGTAGCAACCGGAGCTTTCCCCATAATCTCAAGGTAATCAAGAGCTGCACTTATTTCTTCTACCGTTGCATCTTTAGAGAACATGTATGGAGTACCACCAGATAAAGAGTACTGTGCACCATTCGGTCCTGCTGGTAGAGCACACATAGCTAATTTATCAACAGGCAGACCATTTACCTGTGTTGGCTGATTGACTGCGTCATTTGCGCCTATGTACATTGCTGCTGTACCAACACCAAGATTAGCAAAACCGGTACCCCAGTCTTCGTTGATTGGATCTGGTGTTAATACATCATATTTCCATCTTAAATCTTTGATATATTGCATTGCTGCGATTGCTTCAGCGGAGTCTACATTAGCAGTAAAAGTTCCATCACCATTATCAACGGTAAAGGTTGCACCAAATGCCCATGCAATATTAGAAAAATGCCATCCACCAGCATTGTCTTTAGCAAGTAAGCAAAAACCTGCCATACCAGTAGCATCTTTAATCTTCTTTGCTGTCTCAGCTAATTCCTCCCAAGTCTTTGGATAGATTGGGTAACCATTCTCATCTACAAGACCTGCTTCTTCAAATAATTCCACATTCATCATTAAACCAAGAGCATAACCATCACGTGGAATACCGTAGATTCTTCCATCTTTACTTAATAATTCACGAATAGATGGGTTAAGAGTATCTAACCATCCTCTTTCCTGTAAGATATCAGTAATATCGGCAACAAATCCACCTGCAATAAGTTTTTGTGGCTCTGTATACCAAGATTCAAAGATAGTTGGTAAGTTACCAGACTCAGCCTTTGGAACAAAGGTATCTACGGAGTATTTATAATAAGCAGGGACAACTTCAACATTCGGATGTTTTTCATTAAATGTCTTTACAAATTCCTTGTGCATTGCAATATCATCCGTAAGAGTATCTTCAGGCCAGATACCTAATTTTAATTGGAACTTTTCTTCTACTGGATTACTTGCTTCCTTTGTTGGTACAGGAGTATTTGTCTGTTTTACTTCCCCCGTTGGTTTCGTTTCATCTACTGTGGATTTTGCATCATATTTCTTACATCCCGAAAGCATACCAACTGCTAACGTTAGGCATAACAATAAACCGATTGTTCTTCGTTTCATAAAACTTATCCCTCCATCTTAATTAGATTTAACGTTAAACGTTAGAGATTTTATCATTTACTATTCAATTGTGCACATTGTATAGATTTAACGTTCAACCACATTCTATCATTTATATATTATGATGTCAATATGTGAACTAAAATTTTTATTAACACTATTTTCTTTGTTCAAATATACTATTTTCTCTAATATCGTCTGTGAATAATTCAATACTCTTTTTATCTATAAAAAGCTATAGTTAGACTTCCTTGGTTCCACTTACTGTATATGATAGGAATTATTGTTATATCATATTAAACTTCGAAGAATTTTCATAAACAAGGATGATTAGAGAGCATGACCTTTATCCATAATAAGTAGTGCGAGCAGCATATAAAGCAGCACATAAAATTCTTTCTATATTTTTTATTGACAAAAACTATTCTTTCCAGTACCATAAACTCATATATAGTTCAAATTTGAACTATTTCTAACACGTATCTTCTCTCCTATAGGAACAGTCGGAAGAAAGGATTTTAATTATGGAAAGCTTTCTTGTTAATTTCATGAAAATGGATAAAGTCTATTTCCAAACCTGCCATGATGCAGTAAGTGATTATCATCTTACACGGAATGAAGTATTGTGTTTGTTATTCCTTCAGAATAACAAGCCGTACGACAGTGCAAAAGATATTGTAAAATACCGAAAAGTATCGAAAGGAATTGTAGCAAAAAGCGTAGAATCCCTTGTAGAATCAGGTTACTTAACCGTAGTAAAAGATGCAATGGATAGCCGTATCTTGCATCTTCATACGACGAAAGAATGTGAACCAATTTTAACTAGATTGGCAAAAGCTCGTAATGAATTTCGTAACTGTTTAATGGAAGGAATCAATGAAGATGATCAGTTGTTGTTAGATAGAATAAGTCAGAAAATGGTAAATAACCTAGAAGGGATGATTTCATGAACAAACAGTTAAATGCTGATTTAGGGAATGGAAGTATAGGTAAGCTTCTTTTCCAACTTTCTGTTCCTGCTATTGCAGCACAAATTATCAACGTACTCTACAATATGGTTGACCGAGCATATATCGGACATATCCCAGAGATAGGCTCACAAGCGTTAACCGGAGTTGGGGTGACCATGCCAGTAATCATGGCAATTAGTGCATTTGCGGCTTTAGTTGCTATGGGAAGTGCCCCAAGAGCGGGCATCATGTTAGGAAAAAAGGATTCCAACACGGCAGAAAAAATTCTTGGTAACTCTTTTTTCTCCTTAATAATCGTAGCTATCATATTAACCATAACTATATTACTCTTTGGCGAACCGATTTTAATGATATTTGGTGCCAGTGAGAATACAGTCGGATATGCTCTCGACTACCTTAATATCTATGCAATTGGCACCATCTTTGTACAAATTACCCTTGGTATGAATGCTTTTATTTCCACTCAAGGCTTTGCTAAAACAAGTATGTTGACGGTTGCAATCGGTGCCATTATCAACATTATCTTAGACCCTATCCTTATCTTTGGTTTTGATATGGGGGTTAAGGGTGCTGCCTTAGCAACAATATTATCACAAGGTGTATCCTGTTTCTGGGTAATTCGTTTCCTGACCTCAGAGAAAACAGTACTTCGAATTAAAAAGGAAAATGTGCAATTTAATCCAAAGATTATGTTACCATGTATTGCCCTAGGCCTAGCACCATTTATTATGCAGTTTACAGAAGCCGTTATTGCTGTTTGTTTCAACTCAAACCTATATAAATATGGTGGTGACACCGCAGTTGGTGCAATGACTATCTTAACAAGTATCATGCAGTTTTCAATGTTACCACTACAAGGACTCACCCAGGGTTCACAACCGATTATTTCTTATAACTTTGGTGCTGGTAACTTTGATCGTATTAAGAAGACATTTAAACTCTTAGTTATTTCTTGTTTATCCTTTTCCACCTTAATTTGGGCTATTTCTATGTTTGCACCAAAACTATTTATTATGATATTTGCTAATTCGCCAGAGCTTATTGACTATTCGGTATGGGCTGTTCGTATCTATATGGCTGTTTCTTGTATCTTTGGCATTCAGATTGCTTGCCAGCAAACCTTTATAGCGATAGGAAATGCGAAAATAAGTATGTTCCTTGCTTTATTAAGAAAAGTATTTTTACTAATTCCACTTATCTTCATCCTACCAGCCTTTTTTGAGGATAAAGCATTTGCTGTTTTCCTAGCAGAGCCAATCGCAGATTTCTTTGCTGTGGTGACTACAGCGTCGATGTTTATTTATACTTTTAAGAAGCTTGGTGTGAATAAGGAAAATGTCATGGATTCAACGAAGTCCTAACTTGTGAGAGTTAAGAAGAAAACAAAACCGATTTGCTGACTGTTCGCAGAGGAGTGCGCATCTCTCGGAGAGTTTTTATTTATAGGAGATTACTCACAGAGTAATTTCCTGTTTATTAAAAAGAGTGCTGTTATGATTTCATATGCACTATCTATTCAGGCAAGTACGCCAATAAAAACTTGTCACGAAGAAGGTAGCATATTAGAAGAAGAACAGCACTCTTTTCATTTTTTAAAACTTTGTACTAAATACATATATCTTCTTTTTTAGTTTACATATTGTCATTTATGACTATTGAATGCTAAATCTTTGTGCATATTACGCATTTACATTTTATGTAATATATTGTAAACTAAAAACACATTAGCTAATGAAAATTCAGACGATATTTTAGGAGGTTTTATCAACAATGGATAAGAGGATTATTACCCTTGATACAACAATGAAAGAACTTGCATCAGCTATAAAGACCTTCCAATATAATCAATATGACAGTACTTATCATTATGTAAATGATTTCTATCCAAGCTAAAAATAGCATGATGAAGAAAAAAATATATATTACTATAATAGCTTTTATGTTTTGTATAATAATAATTTTTGTAGGTAAATCATTAAAACTAAACTCAATTGAAGATGAATCTACAAAAGAGATTGTATTCAATAAAATCTTAGATTCAAAGAATGTTACTGCGTTGGAATCTATAGAAATAGAAAAAGACGGAAAAACCTTTTTCTTAACTCTAACTGAAAATGAGGTTACAGTTATAGAGTTAGAACCTAGGAATGATTCTAATTGGAGAATGTCTGGAGAATATTGTATTGATAATATAGTATTACATGATTTTTTAGAGGTTAATGGATTATATTGGGACACTATACTTGTAGGCGATGGTACGTTACTAATTTATGGCATATGTAGTCTTGAACTTGGTATAAAAGAAATCAGAGCTATAGTATCAAGTAGGGATACTTACGTATACACCCTTGAAGACAATCGGCAATTGTTTTTCTTTGATATTAATGATAAAAATCCTTTAACAATAACCGTCCAAGGTATTAACGATTTTAATAGTGTTGTTGCAGAACATTTACGTTCAGAGTATTGATAAAAACCATTTGTTAAAGAAGGTATCTCTAACATTATTTAATGACTTTTTAGATACCCTCATACCATTCCAACAATTTTTCATAGAAAAGAGAGCTGTTATGATTTAATATGCACTCTTCTAGGCAGACAAGTTTACTAATAAAATACTTGTCACTTAGGAGGTAGTGTATCAAAATAAGAACAGCACTCTTTTCATTTTTTAACTTAATACATACTAAAATCTTTAGCCTCTTTTCTAACTGTACAATCCATCGGAGCCTTATCATCTCGAAATCCTTTGAATACAGGTTGTCTAAAAGAGTCTTTTTCACTAGGCATCGATTCCACGATACCAACTAATTCTGGTTTTAACCAAATTGTATTCTCATTTCCTTTGGGTATATATCCAAAAGGACTTTCTGTTATGGCTGTGTATTTTCTTTGCTCTAATGCTCTAATACTTACCCCAAGCGTTACATGCCCTTTATAAACTAATACACCACCATCATATTGCCCTAACGCTAAACTAACCCACTGATTGTCTTTAATACTATACCCACAAATAACACAATCGTCGGAGGCCATGATTTTACACTTAATCCAATCTTTCGTTCTTTTATCAAACCAGTATTTACTCTCTTTCTTCTTAGCAACAATACCCTCTAAATTCTTTTCTTTCGCTAATTGAAATAATGAAATTCCTTGTGTCTCAATAAATCTTGAAATCGCAAGGCGTTCATTTTCTGCAATTACTTCATTTAATAGCTGCTTTCTCTCTAATAATGGTAATTCATTGACCTGATGATCGGTTAAGTATAGGATATCAAAAGCTACAAAACTAGCAGGATACTTAGACTTTGCCAACTGTATTTTAAAAGGGTCTGATAGAAGTGCTCTCTTTTGTACTTCAAAGAAGTCTGGAGATCCATTCTTTAATACGATCAATTCACCATCTAAGATACACCTATTTCTAGCTGCCTTATGAATTTCACCAAGTTCGGGTACTTTGGGTAATAATCTCATATCGCGTTTATTTCTTAATTCTGTTCCTGCAGCGTCAAGATAAGCGATACAACGTATCCCATCTAGTTTTAACTCATAGATATGCTCGGTTGAGTCGAAGGGCTCCGTCATCTCGCTAATTAACATAGGTTTGATCGCCTTATAATCAAAGATGTCCATTATGCTGTCCCCGCAAATGGGTTGTTCTTATTCATTTCGATTGTCTTCTTTAATGCATCCATAAAATCAATGACATTATCCGGTCTGTTCTCATCCACATCTACAATCTCTTGACCCTCGATCTTTTTCTGGATAGCTTCTCGAAGCCTCTCCTGGTACTCATCGTGGTACGCTGATATGTCAAATTCCTTCGTCATGGATGAAATCAAGGTTTTTGCCATCATAAGTTCATTCTCATCAAGCTCTACTTTTGCTTGTAGCTTCGGTATTTCTTGAATCTCTTCTTGATAATAAAGCATCTTTGCAATAATCCCGTCATCGGTTGGATAAAGAACGATGAGGGATTCATTCGTTCCAATGACTGTTTTAGCGATTGCTACCTTTTCTTCTGTTAATAGTGCTTGACGAAATAGTTCGAATGCTTTTTCTCCACCTGTATGTGGTACAACATAATAATTCTTTTCAAAATAAATGGAATCGACATCTTCCATCTTTGCAAAATGAAGAACATGAATTGTTTTATCCTTCTTCGTCTTTATCTTTTCTAGTTCTTCTTCTGTAATTGTTACATAACGATCCTTCTCAAACTCATACCCTTTGATAATATCATCGGTTTTTACTTCTTTGTTACAGGAAGGGCAATATTTCTTATATCGTACTCTTTGATGGGTATCCTTGCACAACTGATTAAAGCTAATACTAATATCTCTTGTTGTTTTAAATAAATCCACTGGGATATAAATTAACCCAACCGAAATTGCACTTTTATGTGCTACTGCCATGAAAATCACCTCCAATGGTAGTATGTTATGTTCGGTTGGGTTCTATGTAGATAATATTAAAATGTGATTGCTAATAAACTTAATTTATCTTATGAATAAAAAGCAATTACAGGAAATTTGTTTATATATATTTATTAATAACTCAACTTACCCAGCTTGAAAATCCAGCTGCGAAAGCGATATTTTTGTTACTCCTTGCTTTTCAAGGAAAAAACTTATATCGATTCCTGAATTCCAAACGTAACGAGTGTGCTGTCTCCAAGAATACTTACTATAGATTTCTTAACACCTCTACCTATAACTGGCGTCGCTTTCTGGCAATGCTATCTGCGAAAGTTATTTCTTCGTTCAGCAAGTTTAGGTGTGCAACCATGACACCCAAATTATGATATAAAAGATTAAGTTATGGAAAACAAGATATTATATTACAATATAATCTACGCCTAAGGTATGATGGGTAGAACTTACTTTTTCAGTTGAATTATTTTTGTAAAATATATGCAATTTTATTGTATCAAAAATTATACTATGATATGATTATTGTAACATAATTCCAATAGTGCTTAAATGAGATTTGCTATTTTAATAACTAATGGAGGTGGTTACATGATTGTATAAGAAAATCAAAGTGAATTGCTGTTTCATAAGAATTTATAAACACAACCTTATAATGAAAATATGGAGGACTTAATTGATAAATAATATTACTAAAAAAACATTAAGTGTTATTTTTGCTACAGTTTTATTGGTAGTAATTGCTTTACCTGATATGGTATTTGCTACAGAGAATACCAATGATTGCACCTCTAGCTGTGACCATGATCACGGTACTGATTATATTGAAGGTCAAGAGATTACATGGGAACAAGAAGTCATTGTAGAAGTGAGTAGTGAAGAAGAATTTTTACTCTATCCGAAGAATCTAAACTACAAATATACTTTTGTTATTACAAGGCCTTCGTTAACTAGAGCGGTTTGTTATAATTGTGGCAAATCAGCGATGTCAACTGTGACATATAAAGAACAAGCTTCCGGATCTGCAAGGATGTGCCCGATAATAAAAAATGGATTTACTGATCTTTTGTGTAGCTGGAATAATAATTCATATGAGCGGTGTATGATGTAAAGCATGAAACGATTTCTTACGAAACATAGGAATAAATGTCTTTGGAAATAGGAGAATTACATGAAAAAATATATATCCTATCTATTAGCAGTTACTATATATCTTGGTTTATTATCAGGATGTAAAAAACAAACCTTACCCGTACCAGAATATCCGTTGAAATCTGATACAATTGCCGAAGCGTTACAAGAATGGGGTCTATCTTGTATAATAGAAGAAGATAAAGCAGCGGCAGAGATTCTTAAAGGACAATCTCTGTACAACATTTATGATACGGAAACTGGAGTGTTCGTAGCAGGTGTTTCAAGTAATTATAAAGACGGAGAACGAATTATTTATATTACCTTTCCATCCTTTTATATGGATAACACGATTGGATCACAGGACTACGAAAATGCCATTACATTTGCAACCCTGATGTTTGGTGGATTTCAAAGTAAAGAACAGGTATATAATAAGTTTAACAAAGAATATGACAAGAAAAATACCATAAGGGGACAAAGTGAGAATGGTGTTACAAGCTCGTATTCCCATGAGGGAGCTTCCCGTTGGGAGAGATTAATTGATGGTAACACCTGCCAGATAACGCTAGTTCAGCCCAAGTTAAGTGAAACACAGGAATATATAGAAACGATTTTATTTGCTAGCGATTGGAATACCTTCCATTCGGAATAATTGATTGTATTCTTACCATAAAAAATACAATTTCTTAACACCTCTACCTATAACTGGCGTCACTTTATGGCAATGCTATCTGCGAAAGTTATTTCTTCGTTCAGCGGAACGGGTTAAGGTCTTTATTCTGGATGATTCTATTGTCACCAGAAATCGAAGCAAGTCTGTCGATTTACTGGCTACGGTTTTTGACCATGCATCCCATAAGTTTCAGAAAGGATTTACCATGCTGACTCTTGGATGGTCAGATGGTATAGTTTTATCCTTGTTGATTTTTCCATGATGTCCTCTGCTAATGAAGAGAACCGCATTCAAGTTATAAAATTGCAACTCCAGCAATGGATTGACAGTCAGGTCTCATTTATTAAGGCTTTGTTCATAAATTTAATCCCTCCACTCCAACATCAACCTATAAAAAGAATATTACTCAATACATTGAGCAGTAAAAGTACTACAATAGATATCCTATATCCAGCTATATCACTTAGGAATCAACAAATTTTGGTTAATATTAAAACAATTAAAACAATTTAGTGAATTTTTGATTTAACTGTTGCATTTTACTTCTTTATATGGTATTATACAAATCGGACGTGATGTTTAACGTTAAGCTGCCATGGCTCAGTCGGTAGAGCGTCGCCTTGGTAAGGCGGAGGTCGGCGGTTCAAGTCCGCTTGGCAGCTCTCTTAGAAACCCTTGTAAAATCAAGGGTTTTTTGTGATTTTAAGGGTAAGAAAAAGCACTCAGTGAAGGGTGCTTCTCATGTTTAAATGCAATAATATCGTATGTTTTCTTAAGATTTCCCCTGCAAATCTTTCAGTGCAGTATTTAGCTTACGCTTGATACGCTGCAAGCCATTATCGATTGCTTTTGGTTCTTTCTGTAACATCTGTGCAATTTTACTGTAGCTATAGTCATTGAGATATAAAGTAAGGATCTTCTTCTCAAAAGAGCTTAAGGAGTCCATCAGTTTCGTCTCTAATTGTGATGTATTCTCTCTGTCAATTAGCATCTCCTCAGGATTCATACTCCTAGCATGAGCCAAATGAGCCACATAAGAGATAGAATTAGCACCTTCTGCATCATCATTGTAATTTGAACTATCGATGGAGATATAGTTATTTAGTGGCTGATTCTTTTTGGTATTTGAATTCTTAATGGCTGTATACATCTGCCTTGAAACGCATAAATCAGCAAAGGTAAGAAAGGAAGCTTCTTTCTCCTTCTGATAATCACGAATCGCTTTGTATAAGCCTATCATTCCTTCCTGGATTAAGTCATCCCTGTCTCCGCCTATCAAAAACAATGCTTTCGCTTTCTTACGCACTAAATTCTTGTATTTGTCAATTAAATAATCCATCGCCAGGCGGTCATCCCCGCGAATGAGCGAAATGATTTCTTCATCGCTAACCATTTCATACTGCTTCTTGGACATTGCTCCCCCTCCTTGTGGTAAATTATTCATATCTTTCTTATTTTTGGCTACTGTTATCCACTCTACCTGCTAATTTTCTCACTTCAATCCACTTTTTATTGTTTCTATCCACATTGAGACGAAGCCAGTTGATTTTAAAATGAAAGTCTTCTGAATATTTGTATCTTTAATATTAATCAATATTGAAAGAAAAGTAAACCGCCTCAATAAAAAATATCGGCGGTCTACATTTTCATTTTACAAAACTTATTAATTTTGTAAAACCTCTTAATTTTGTAAATCTTATTAATTTTACAAAACTTCTTTATTTTTAAAACTTCTTTCTCTATTTTGCAAAGCTTCTCTGTCTAACAATTTCATATGTTAAAACACCCATAGCTACCGATGCATTCAGTGAATCAATATCACCTACCATAGGAATCTTGGTTACGAAGTCACATTTTTCCTTTACAAGACGTGAAACTCCCTCTCCTTCACTACCAATTACTAAGCCAATTGGTCCTGTTAGATTCTGGCGGTACATCACTTCACCGCTCATGTCAGCACATACAAACCATAAGCCCTTTTGTTTTAAATCCTCCATCGTAGCAACAAGATTGGTAACCTTTGCTACCGGAGTATAATTGATTGCTCCTGCGCTTACCTTAGCTACAGTAGCTGTAAGCCCTACTGCACGACGCTTGGGAATAATGATACCATGTGCTCCTGCTTGATTTGCAGTTCGAAGCATTGCACCTAAGTTATGAGGGTCTTCAATACCATCTAATATAATTAAGAATGGTGCTTCTCCCTTCGCTTTTGCAGCTTCTAACAAATCATCAACTTCTGCATATTCATAAGCAGCTGCGTATGCAATAACCCCTTGATGTTTTCCTTCTTCCGACATCTGGTCAAGACGTTCCTTCTTAACGAAGGTAATGATGGTATCCGTCTTCTTTGCCTCTCTTAAAATAGATTTAATTGGACCATCCTGACAACCGTCCAAAATGAATAATCGGTCTATTGTTTTTCCAGCGCGAAATGCTTCTAATACAGCATTTCTACCTACCATTGTTAATTCCTCGTATCTCATTTAACCTCCATGATTAAAGTATGAATCATTTTCTTCATACTCTCTAACATACCGCTTTAGCGGCTTAAGCATCCTTATGTGTACTATTTTATTAATTAAATCCTATGATTCTACTTTTTTCCATCACAAATGACAGCCATTACTTCGCTTTCCTATCATCAAACAAGTAAATCAGTTTTACTTAAACCTTCTTTAATCAAATAGAGTATTCGCTCCATCTGCTCCGTCATATACAGGTAACCTATCATAGCTTCAAATCCAGTTGCTATTCGATAATCCGTCACGGATGCATTCTTTGCAGTTGTAACTGACTTCGCATTTCTTCCCCGTTTGAATACACCAAGTTCTTCCTCTGTTAAATTATCCTGTATCGCATGGAGGATGTCCTTCTGTGCAGCAGCTTTCACCAAGCTACTAGCTTTTTGATGCAGTTTATTTACCTGTGAATTTCCCTTCTCCACTAGCATCGTACGAATGATCAAGTCATAGATGCCATCCCCTATATAAGCAAGGGTTAGTGGAGAATAGGTTTTAATGTCGGTCTGTGGCAGTGCAAAGGTATCACGTACCCTAGCAATTAAGCTCTCTTCCATTTTACTCCTTCTCTGGTATCTTCTAAGATAATTCCCTTTTCAAGGAGAAGATTTCTTATCTCATCTGCTTTCGCAAAGTCTTTTGCTTTTCTGGCACTTTGTCTATCTGCAATGAGCTGTTCGATTTCTTCGTCCAGAATTTCTACTTTTTTCTCTGTTTCCAATCCCAGTATATCACAAAGTGTTGTAATACCCAAAAGAACTTTTTGAATCATTTCTAAACTACTGTCTGCAGTAACATTGCTATTCGATAATTTTACCATCTCAAAAATAGCACTAATGGCATCTGCGGTATTAAAATCATCATCCATCGCTTCTTCAAATTTCTTTGTGAGTGCATCAAATTCCTTTAAAAGAGCCTTTTCCTGCTCTGTTAAAGTTGTCGATACTTCCCCTTTATCCTCTTTTACTTTGGATAAGAAATGAAGTTGTTCTACTGCAGTTTGGATACGCTCTAAACCATTTTTTGACGCTTCAATGATATCGCGGCTAAAATTAATCGGACTACGATAATGCACGCTTAAGAGGAAGAAACGAAGAACTGCCGGAGCATATTCTGCAAAGATTTCACGTACTGTAAAGAAATTACCTTCCGACTTTGACATCTTCTTGTTATCTACATTTAAGAAGCCATTATGCATCCAATACTTCGCAAACTCTTTCCCTGAGCAGCTTTCTGTCTGAGCGATCTCGTTCTCATGATGTGGGAAAATTAAGTCTTCACCACCTGCATGGATGTCGATCTGCTCTCCAAGATATTTTTTACTCATGACAGAACATTCAATATGCCAACCTGGTCTGCCATCACACCATGGTGCACTCCAAGCTGGTTCGCCCTCTTTCTTTGGTTTCCAAAGAACGAAGTCCATTGGATCTTCCTTCTCGTCTGCAACAGCGATACGAGCCCCTGCTTCTAAATCGTCTATATTTTTCTTTGATAACTTTCCATATTGCTTAAAACTTCTTGTCTTAAAATAAACGGTTCCATTTTTTTCATAAGCATGACCTTTTTCTATGAGCTCTTCAATCATAGTAATCATACCGTCAATTTCTTCCGTTGCCTTTGGTCTGGCAGTCACAGGTAATACATTAAGTGCACTCGTATCTTTTAAGTATTCTTTAATGTAACGTTCTGAAATTTCCTGTGCAGCAACCCCTTCTTCGTTCGCTTTTTTAATAATTTTATCATCAACATCAGTAAAATTCGACACAAATCTAACGTCATATCCTTTATACTCTAGATAACGTCTTACTGTATCAAAAACAACGACTGGCCTTGCATTTCCAATGTGGATATAATTATATACAGTTGGGCCGCATACATACATGCTAACCTTTCCCTCCTGTAAAGGTATGAATTCTTCTTTTGATTTTGTTAATGTGTTGTATATCTTCATACGTTTCTCCTTCTTAAATTTTGTATATTAATTAGTATTGCCAACATTTTTAAAGTTTTTGTTCCAGTTTTTCTAGTCTTTGCCTCATCTCTCTTAATTCAGTACAAAGACGTTCATTTTCTTTTTGCAGTTGCTCACAGTCATTACGGACTGGGTCTGGTAAATGTACTTGATCCATCTCTTCTCGAGGCACTTTTTGATTATTTCTTTTCACAACACGGCCAGGAACACCAACCACAGTAGAATTTGGCGGTACCTCAGAAAGCACAACAGACCCTGCACCTATTTTTGAATTCTCACCAACCGTAAAGGAACCAAGTACCTTTGCACCAGCACTTATCATGACATTATCACCTATCGTTGGATGACGTTTTCCTTGTTCTTTTCCAGTTCCACCAAGTGTAACTCCCTGATAAAGAGTAACATTATCACCTATAATTGCTGTCTCCCCAATAACTACACCATTTCCGTGATCAATAAATAATCCTTTTCCTATGGTAGCACCAGGGTGAATCTCTATTCCTGTCTTTCTTACAGTACGTTGAGAATACCATCTTGCAAGAAAATAATGTTTTCTTTTATATAGCCAGTGGGCAACACGGTGTCTTAACAATGCTTTAAAGCTCGGATAAAGAAAAACTTCTAAATTCGTCTTTATTGCAGCATCTCTCTCTCGTATTACTTTCATTTCTTCTTTTACATATCGGAAGAAACCCATATTATTACCCCCTTATGTTAACACTACCATCCCTGTTTACGCAATACTTATCCGCGCCAAACTCGCCGGGTGAGTGTGCATCTCTCGGAGAGTTATATTGAAAGGTAATTGAATCGCAATTTCCTATCAACAAGAAAAAGTATGCTTCGCGAAGTTTCCTTGTCAAGAATAAAAAAACTTCGTCTCTTAATCTAAGAGACGAAGTAATCCGCGGTTCCACTCTAATTCGCAATGTTGCGAGCTCAAAACAGGTAACGGCTGTAACCGAGTTAAGCTACTTTCTTCACTTAACCAGCTCACGGATGCACTTCACTTATAGGAAATTCAAGAATGCTTTCAGCCGGTGACATTCTCTCTCTGTGATTTCAAATTAAGCTACTCTTTCCGATCAATGCTTTTCACATATTTTGTAATTATTCTATGAAAAGATTTTGACTTTGTCAACCTTAATTTTTGATAAGTCAAATTCAAATTATCATTTATTTCTACAACATCCCTGACAACTCGCACAATTTCTTGTCTCTGTAGCTTCAGGATCATAAACATATGCAACACTATCTGTACCATTATATGCATAGTTATCAACTGTATTTAACAAACAAATTGCCTGAGCGGATATTCCTTCTCCGCTTCCAGTAAAGCCAAGTCCCTCTTCTGTGGTTGCCTTGACATTAATCTGTTTTTCTGAGATATGAAGAGTTTTCGCAATGTTAGTAATCATTTGTGGGATATACGGTGCCATCTTTGGACGTTGCGCAATAATTGTAGCATCGATATTTCCAATGATATAACATTCTTTCTCTACTAATTCTTTTACTTTTTCTAATAAAGCAATACTTGATATACCCTCGTATTCTTTCGCAGTATCCGGAAAATGCTTCCCAATATCGCCAAGCGCTGCAGCACCGAGGATAGCATCCATGATGGCATGGACTAAAACGTCCGCATCGGAATGACCCAATAAACCCTTTTCATAAGGTACCGTAACGCCTCCAATAATTAATTCGCGTCCTTCCACTAATTTATGAACATCATAACCCATTCCTACTCTCATATGGATTCCTTTCTTACGCATGTGTTAATTGTATCATAAATCATTTCCTATAAGAAAACAAGGGGCATCAGCCAACATATTTACCTTCCATCAGCTTCCCCATTAATCTAGCACGATATTCGGATGGATTAAGTCCAGTACTTCTACGGAATACTTTGGTAAAATAATTATTATCGGTATAACCAACTCTAGCGCCAATTTCCTTAATGCTGATATTTTGTTTTATCATTAATTGCTTTGCCATTCTTATACGATATTGTGTAAGATACACAGTAAAGTTTATATGAAAACACTGTTTAAATAACCTACTAAAATAAGCTTCGGAATAACACATGGTCTTTGCTGCATCTTGAAGTGAGATATCTTTAGAATAATTTTCTTGTATGTATCTCTGCATCTGAGTAGCTACTTGAGCCAAATAAGTTCCTTGCTCCAAATCCTCCGCTTGTACTCTGCATGCTTCCACTCGGTCCATCTTCTCATCCTCTATTAACAATACATTGTACATTCCTAAATCTCCTTTCTTTAGGCAATCACAGCAAGCAACAATGAAACTTAATCTCCATCTGCTCCCTAACACGAATCTTAAAGTTTTCATTTCTTCCTGCTTTAATCAATCTGAGACACACACTGCTTTTCCCCGAACATGTGCAGTATGCTTTTACTATAACTACTATGATAGCATGAATTTCGTTAAGTTGGTGTTAAGATTCACTTTATTTATACTATTTTACTAGGAATTGTAGATAATTCTTAAAAAGCCACTGTTTTGTAGCATTAAGAATCTCTCCTTAATGGCATACTTAGCAGTAGCTTTTTTATTTACACCTTATTCAATTGCCGCCTTCTTATAAATAGGATCTTTCATGTTTACGCAATTTGTTCAGCCAAACTTTTCACTTCTTCTTTGGAGTGGTGTCTTTGATAACCACATTTCTCACACTCCAGGTATTATTCGGTATGACAGATGCCACTCCATTCACAATCACTGCAGATATCCTTCCACCGACCAGTACTTTTTAGTTTCATATCTATTAACCTTGAATAGTCACGAAACATCATTTGATCACCTTCTTTGATGCCGCATCCATCCAAACATTCTTTATCATATCTCTTCACTTTTTCATTTGTCTCACAGCCATTCTTATTATGAGGACAACATTCACAAAGAATATCCTCATTAAGACTTATCATAATTGGTTCTTTTTCTAACTGCTCTATCACCCTTGTCATATTTTCAACGAATTCTTTGTTATAACCTTTCCCCTCAAACTTCTTAATACACATGCCATGATGCGCTCTTAACTGTATCATGTTTTCTCCCTTCCATGAATCGTTAGCTCTTCATTTAGAATTCTCTATCATACCTTTACAGAATCTCTACTTTACTTACCTTGCCAAACACTACTTAACAGGAATAAGATTGAAAGAATTAAATTTCTCTCAACCTTATTCCTATCGTGCATTGAACCAACTTAGGTAGTTCTTATTATAAATAATTTTATCAAATAACTTAGGTTATCAAATGAATGGTGAATCATTTTATTCTCGAAATTAACTTATTCTGTATAAAACGAAGAAAGTCTCATTTCTCCCAGTAATACAATTTTTAATGTAAAAGCTTCTTTACAGGTTACCCTATCCCAATCCATTGGTAGGATAACCTCATTAAACAAATCTTGCTTACTTAATGTAATCTCTCCCAGTTTTAACTCCATCGATTCTTTCTCGGCACTTTGATATAGGCTGGATACAATCATGCTTCCTTTCCCCTTACATTGAAGTGTAGCATGAAAATTGGTTGGAGTCTCCTCTATCATAACATCTCGGTAATAAAGAATCGTTTCCTCGTTCTTATTCAGAACTACAACAGCAGTATCGCCTAAGCTTCCAAGATGGAGATAGGAATTCTTACAATCATCATAATGATCTGCCAATGTCTTTTTCGCAAGGTTTCGATATCCTGCCTTTACACCATTTAGGAAAATTGTATCCTGCAGTTTAATATCCTCGGAAGATGCCCCTACTAAGATTGTATAGTCCGATTCCTCTAATATCATACCACCACTAACAACATCATAATAGGTTAAATCACTGGTAGGAATTGTAAATTCTATCTCTCTTTTCTCCCCAGGTAAGATGTTCTTTACTCGCTCAAACGATTTTAATTGTAAGCGAGGTCTCAGTGTTCTTGATGTTTCTTGTCTTACATATACCTGTACCACTTCATCGCTGATTCTATCTCCAACATTGGCTATTGTTACTCTAATCAATAGATTCGTAAAATCAACTAATTGTAACGTGAGATTTTGATACTCGATTACTGTATAGGTTAATCCATGTCCAAATGGATAAAGCACTTCTTTGTTAAAATACTGGTAAGTTCGGTTGCCACGTATAATGTCATAATCCTCCATTGGTGGTAAATCCTTCGTATCAAGATACCAAGTCATAGGTAATTTACCAGAAGGGGAAGCCTCCCCAAACAATACCGCTGCAATCGCATTACCAAGCTCTTGGCTTCCGGAATGCCGCTTTTAGGGTGAGTGCTTTATTTTCATCACTATTCATATAATCTTCTGATATTCTTGTGTACGGATTTTGTCCTGAAGCATCAAAATAGCCAAGACGAATTCTAGTTGCAAATGAATTACGAATCGAGGTATCCAAATCTTCCTCTGAAATGAGCCCAGCTTGATAGGCTTCTTTTGCTGCTTTGATTACCAATTCTCGGTTATCTGTAAAGCAATCGATACCAGCCTTTAACCCATAAGCAACGGTTTGGGCATGGGAACCAAAATATTTATGATCATTTACGGTTTGTATCATGTCACCTCCATCACATACGACATGCCCACTAAGCCCCCATTGATCCTTCACTATGTTCTTTACTTCGTTATTGACAATGCAAGGAACTCCATTAATTTCATTATATGCCGTCATAATGGCTTCTGCCTTTCCCTCTGTTATTGCGCGTCGGAAGGGCTCTAAATAATACTCATATTTATTTCTAGGATCGATAGATGAGGATGCGGATACTCTATTTTTTTCAGTATTATTTGCATAGAAATGCTTTAAGGTCGCACCACACCTGATATAAAACGGATCCTCACCACGCATTCCACGAATGTAGGCAGAAGCCATCTTCCCAGTAAGATAAGGATCTTCTCCGTAAGCCTCCTCTGTTCGCCCCCAGCGTGGATCACGTTCCATATCGATTGTTGGTGCCCAACGGCACAAACCGCCATTCTTGTGACGTTGATACAACACTCTGGCTTCATTACCAACTGCTTCCCCAATCTTTTTTAGAAGAGCCCTATCCCAAGTAGCACTCATTCCGATTGGCTGTGGAAATATTGTCGTTGGTTCAGGTTCTCCCTTATTAAATGATTGATCGTGTCTTGCTTCTATACCGTGCGCAGCCTCTCCTCCGTGAAAGGTACTAGAAATTCCAAGACGTTCTATCGCTGGACAACCTGTCCCTAGAAACTCAAACTTTTCTTCCAAGGTCAAGTTTTCTATCAGATAATCTAACCTCTTCTTAAGTGGTAAATGATTGTTCCATAACGGTGTTTCAAGATATGATATGTTCCCCATTAGCCCATCTCCTTTCTTAATTTCATTATACGAAGATGAGGTTTTTAAGCAATGTAGTATCTTCTAAATATCATAGATAATATACTCTATCAAGGATTTATGTCATATCTTGTTGTTCCGTATCGTTATGACTCACCTAACATTATCTTTCTTTATAACCAGCTTTCGCCGTTGTTCTAAAACAATTCTTTGAATACTCTTCTCCGAGAGATAGAATTCATTTGCTAGTATCTTATAATTCTTTCCCTGTAAATAGCACTTGTAAATAGCAGTATTTCTTTGTTCTAGCTCTAATCTAGTATTCGTTTTTGTACCCCAAGGACTCTTATTATCCTCTTTCTTTGGTATATAAATGGATGCTCCATCAATATAATCTTGTATTTGTTCAATTAATTCAAAAGGCAATATAGTTTCAGCCTTCACATAGCTCATAGTTGCTCCTCCTAAATCATTTCATCCTAGGACTAGCAATCGCTATTGGCCAAATGAACAGAACGCAATAGCTATTGCTATGCGTTAGTGATTAATTTTCTCATGAATACCTCCTTAATTTATACTATGTAATTCATTTTTATAGTATAGGTCTCTTATTACATCTAGATTCTATCTTTTTATGGTATCTGTTTTAGGTAAGTATGTCAAATATAATCCTTCTTATCAAAAAAGCAGAGTTAAATTGCCTTACTTCGTGATAAACACGCAGCCTCCTCAATTTGATCTCTGCTTTTGAAAATCTAATATATTAATTAATGAATAATTCTATTATGATATATAAATAATTTTTTCTTTTCTACACTCTACTGCTTCACAATACGATAATACGTTCTCGCAGTTAGCGTATAAACTAGCGCATAAAATACTATAAATACTCCCAATGTCACTAACGTACAGGTTGCAAAAAGAGCAATATTAGTTAAATTAAAGATTGCCAATAGTTTTGTAATCACATTAAAGGCAAACGCAATGTGAATGGCTGCCGCTACGATTGGTAGGAAGAATACCATTAAGACCTGACTGTGTATCGTCTTTTTTACCTCCTCTTGACTCATACCAACTTTTTGCATAATCTCAAAGCGCTCTCTATCATCATTTCCCTCTGAAATCTGTTTATAATACATAATCAATACTGTTGCCATTAAAAACAGGGTTCCTAAAAAGATACCAAGGAAAAAGAGCCCGCCGTATAAAAATAAAAATTCACTTCTCATGTATTCTGAACTTTGGATACGAAGACTCTGAAAAGGTTCAACATCCGCTTGCCTACGAAGCGCTAGGATATCCTCAAATACCGCTAATTGTTTTTCGCTTGGTGCATCGGTATTAAATCCATAAAAGTATTGAATTCTATTAATATCTTCTGTTACATTTCCTAATTCGTGATTGATTTTCGCAAAGGCATCCTTATCTGGTAAGATGATATAATACGTTTCTACCATATCTGGAGAAAAGACCAAGTTTACTTCTGATGCATTCGCCATAGCTTTTATATGATAGTTTTCCTTGCCAAAACTTATCGTGTCATCTGTTAGCTTGTTATTGGTATAATAAACAAAGACTTCATCCGGTTTTAGTGTATTAGTTTCTCCAAGTAATCTGTTATAATCTTCGAGCGATATCATATAAAGAACCGCTCCATCATTATAAACGTAAGTATCAGCATCTGTCATTAAAAACTGATTTCCTTCTTGCTTCGCCATTTGATACATATACCGATAAGTTACTATCTCTTTTTGTTCTAATTGATGGCTGTCTGTAATCTCTTTGATTACTTCTTCTATTGTTTCACCCTCATCCTTAGTAATATCATATCCTGTTACCTGAATCTCCCATGGATACATGGCTTTTAAAGAATCCTCAAACCCGATATAAAGAGATACCGTGGAGGATATCATCACAAGCACCATGGTACTTAAGATACAAATATTCGCTAACCCTACTGCATTTTGTTTCATTCGGTATATCATACCGGAGACTGAGATAAAATGATTTACTTTGTAGTAATATCGTTTGTTTTTACGAAGTACTTTTAAAACTGCGATACTGCCTGCGGTAAACACACAGTAAGTACCTATAATAACTAAGATAACTGCGATAAAGAATAATCCGATTGCATCCAGCGGAGATTTTGTCGTTATTGAAATATAATAACCACCCGATAAGCAAACCAAACCAATCAACGCCAGAATCCATTTCGTTTTTGGTTCCTTCTCACCTACTTGTTTTCCGCGTAATAACTCAATTGGATTTGCTAGATGAATCTGGCGCAAATTATTCAACAATAATAAAACAAAGATAGCCGCGAACAAAATTAAGGTCGTGACAACAGCACTTCCAGATATCTCAAATCCAAAGGATATCTTAAAACTTAACATCTTTCCCAATGCTAAAACCATTAATTTACTAAGTAAAATACCAAAGGATAAGCCTAGGGAAATACTGAGTACCGCTACATAAAAACTTTCAAACGCTAATACTTTAGCTATGTGCTTTTTTTCCATACCTAGGATGTTATATAAGCCGATTTCTTTTTTTCTTCGTTTAATTAAAAAACTATTCGTATAAAATAGAAAAATAACTGCAAAGATTCCGATTACTACCGTTCCAAGGCCTAAAATCATAATAAGCGAATCCCCGCCTGACATGGTACGTAGAGCAGTGTTTTTTGCTAAAAAACACATCATATAAAACATCATAATCGTTATGAGGCAGGTGAGGATATATGGTACGTAATTTTTCGCATTTTTTCGAATGTTCGTTGCAGCAAGTTTTGCATATAAGGAACTATTCATGTAAGTCACCCCCGCGAGCAGATCCGGTTGCTATCATCGTTAATGTGTCAGAGATTTTAGCAAACATATCTTCTTTTGACATCCCTGCACGGTATAGCTGATGATACACTTCACCATCTTTGATAAAAAGAACTCTTTTGGCATGACTTGCAGCCTTCGTACTATGGGTTACCATTAAGATGGTCTGACCTTCCTCATTGAGTTCTGTAAATAATTTAAGCAAACTATCTGTAGCTCTGGAGTCAAGTGCACCTGTTGGCTCGTCTGCAAGAATTAATAACGGATTTGTAATTAAAGCCCTTGCAACTGCTGCTCTTTGCTTCTGCCCACCAGATACTTCATATGGATATTTATTTAGCAGATCTGAGATTCCTAATTTAGCAGCGATTTTTTGGAGTCTGCCTTTCATCTCATCATACTGCTTTCCAGATAAAACTAACGGTAAAAAAATATTATCCTGCAGAGAAAAAGTATCCAGCAAGTTAAAATCTTGAAAAACAAAGCCTAAATTATTACGACGAAATGCAGATATCTCTGACTCTTTTATCGTGTTAAGGCTTTTCCCTTCTAAAAGCACTTCTCCACTGCTTGGCTTATCAAGAGAAGCTAGGATGTTTAGTAAGGTTGTTTTACCAGATCCGGACTCACCCATTATGGCTACATATTCCCCCTTCTCTACCGAAAAGGATACATTGGATAAGGCTTGTACCTGATTTCCACCAAATCGTGTGGTATATATTTTTTTTAAGTTTTTTACTTCTAATAATGACATGTTTCTTCCTCCTAAAATATTTTCAATCACGAATTATGGTGTTAGTATAGCAAAGAAAGAGAATGTGATGCCATCGCTTTGGCTTACATTCTCTTTTTCAAACTTACATTATTGTAAGATAAAACTTTTTTCCCTTATTCCACAGTTAATTCTTTCGTAGCAAGGCCTATATACACCTTGGTTCCTTTCGAAACCTCGGAAGTGATCGTCAGGGTATGGGATAACTTATTTAGGATGCGTTTGCAAAGATATAATCCGATTCCGGTAGATTTTTTATCTGCTCTGCCGTTATATCCTGTGTAACCCTTCTCACAAACTCTCGGTAAATCCTCGGAGCAAATACCGATCCCAGTATCTTCTATTACTAGGGTATCTACTTGTTCAGGGTCGAGGTAAATTGAGATACTACCTGAACTCGTATATTTTAATGCATTCGATATTAACTGCTCTAATACAAACACAAGCCATTTTTCATCGGTTAAAACTTTTTTATGAACTTTTTCATAATTTAGCGTAATTTTCTTTCTGATAAATGATTTTGAATGTCTTTTAATCGCCTGCTTCACTAAATCATCAAGTTCATACCGTGATAATAACATATCTCCTGACATACTTTCCACACGTAGATATTGGAGTACCATTCCTACATATTGCTCGATTTTAAATAATTGATCCTGTAATTCCTCTGACATAGGCGTATCTTCACTCTGCAATAACAAACGCATTGCAGCGATTGGAGTCTTAATCTGATGCACCCACATGGTATAATAATCCATCATATCAGATAATTTTCCGTCCACATCAGATAACATCTTTGTATATCTTTCACTTAAGATACGAATGATTTCTTGATAATCCTCCTCTATCCTATCCTGAGGTTGTGGAAACTCTTCTTCTGAAAAGGTGATTGTATGCATCAGCCATTGAAGTTTTTGCTGCCTCTTGTAATAGAAATAAAAACGTATCAGACCAAATAAACTGACTGCTATAATCGATAATACGGAAGCATATAAAACCGCTTCGAGTGGAAGATCATACAAACTAAATACGATAAGAAACAGTACTATCGCGATCCCTGCAGATATAATGATTGAGATATGTCTTTTTATATAAGAGACTAAGAGCTTAAAGACTCGATTCATATTTTGTTTCCTGTTCTTTCTTACTTTCTCCATCTCTTCTCCTTACCATGTTACATTACCATATACCCAACACCTTTTTTCGTTGTAATGTAATTTTCTAATCCTGCATCATCTAATTTTTTTCGGAGTCTATTCACATTTACAGTTAACGTATTGTCGTCAACAAAACTGTCGTTTTCCCATAAACGTTCCATAATTGCTTCTCTTGTGATCGCGCGTCCGATATTCTCCATTAAAATCTGCAGAATACGGAACTCATTTTTTGTAAGTTCTACCTTCTCATGCCCACAGACCATAGACATATCACTTAGGTTTAAAATTGCGCCATTATGTTCAATCGCATTTAATTGTCCTTGAAAGGAATAGGTCCTGCGAAGGATAGCTTGAACTTTTGCTGTCAGTACATTAAGATCTACCGGTTTTGCTATGAAGTCATCGCCTCCCATATTCATCGCCATTACGATATTCATATTATCTGCAGCAGATGATAAAAACACCACAGGTACTTTTGATACCCGCCTTATCTCGCTACACCAATGAAACCCATTAAAATAAGGCAGACAAACGTCAAGTAGAACTAGATGTGGTTCGAACTTTATTACCTGTTCCGTTACGTTCTGAAATTCCGTAATATATTCTGCCTCATAACCCCATTTACACAGGTGATCCTTAATTGCTTTTGCAATGGTCATATCGTCTTCTATCATTATGATCTTATACATTGTTTTCCTCATTTCTAACATGCATACAGTAAGCTTTTGATGCACTTTATCTTTATCATACTTGTGATGCAATTTACTTTATCAAGTTTAGGATTAACTTTATCTCTTTCTAATTTATTATTTTATCTCTATCTAATTTAGTTTAACCTTATACTCAACAAGTTGATTCTGTGCGCTGGGCATCCCAAGTTCGTAGTTCAACTCTGACACAACTATAAAGTAAAAGATTTATCCCCCTCTCTTAGCAGCTGAAGTCCTACTCTCCACTTCTTGAAACCGTGATAACCGCTAGATAATCTTTCAACTCTTCTCTACTTACCTTCATAGAAGAAAGATAGTAATCTGCTAACTGCTCTCTCATTTTTATCAATTTCTCCACCCCAGGCATATTCTCTGGCATCGGTGTATATTGAATTAAATACAGGCTCCTAGCGATATCATATTCTCTAGGACCCTTACAGCAGTTCATAAAATCAATGACAGTTACTTCATCCTCTTCTATAAACATATTACCCGGATGATAATCTCCATGGCATAGATTCTCTCCATCTTTTAATGTTGTAAGCAGATGAAGCATCTCTTCACCTTTATTTTTAGCTTCCGTATTCCCCGATAGGATGAAACGCTGTAGATTGTTATGTAGGAATTCTTTATAATCCATAAAACCATATGCTTTATTCTCATTAATTTCATCCTGTAGCTTTGCTATTTTTTTGGCACAGCCTTCGATATCTCCTGTTCTCATTAAGTAATCTAATAGGGAAATACCATTCACCTTTTCATACAAGATACCATTTTGCTCTGATACTGACATGATTTCAAACACCTTAGGCTTTCGAAAGCTCATTTGATTTAGTCTCTTTGCATTCTCATATTCTCTTTTTACAGAGTCAATTGGATAGCCTTTGTGGAATAGCTTTAATACTTTACTGTCTTCCCAGTCATATACATCTGCAGTATTTCCTTGTCCAATTAATTTGAGCTCCATAGTTAATCTCCTTATGTTTAATTTATTTGGCATAACGTTGCATTATTTACAATGTAGTTAATTACAGTACAATCATAATTCTATCGAAACGAAATCTTTCACAATACTGTCTTATCCTTATATTAATTTCGTTCTTATTGATTAAGTTGCATTCATTACTTAGGACTCTACACTCTTCTAATTTTGGATTCAGGAATACAAATAGATAGATATCAATGTTAAAACAAGAGATTTTTTACTAAAGCCTATTAAGTTGTTCCTATATCATTTTTTCTAACCTACCATTTATTCTTATCTAGCATTTATTCTTATCTACCATTTATTCTAGCATTTTCCTCCACATTCGTAAAGAATGAGTTCCTTTTACAATAGGCGATTTTACTTAGAATAATGATATAAAATTAAATATTCTTGATTAGAACATACACCATATCTACTAGAAAAGCAGAACTTAGTTGCATAGATTCTCTGTCTATGATTCCTCAGTTCTGCTTATCAAAAAACTTATTAAATTGTTTCCTATAATTAAGGAATCTGAGTCCAGCCTTCTTCAGTTAAATAAAATTTCCCAATCTCTTCTTCTGTCGCATTTTCTAATGTTTTCTCTGGATTTTTTGAATACTCTACCTTAACTCCTTGTTCCATAATAGAAATTCGAGTACCTCCAATTGTATTAAGCGTAATTACTTTGGTTTTTACTTCATCAAAATTATTATTAAAAACAGCAAGTATTAATTGATCTACTTTTGATGAATTGTCAGTCATTGTACTCCTATGCACTACAACCGCCTGGCCTAATCCACATGGTATAGTTTCTACCTGATATTGCTTCGTTACTAATTGATCCTCTCTATATTCAGATAGTGTAGCCTTACCATTGGTTAATCCAAATTCTTTTATAATTGGCGGAATTCCCATAATCTTATCCTGTTCTGATTGATATGACCGCTCTTCAACACTACATAGCTTCTCCATAATTACTAGAGGTAAGATAGAATACTTATTTATTGTAATCTTTGTTACAGCATCATCTCTGCTTATGATCTGAAGATATCCATTTGGATAGGCATACTGCTTTATTATACTACCATTGCTCCTGGTAATGCTTAAGTTCTCTTTCCCGTAAGCTTTCTGAACTTCTTCCAACGAACTTTGTACTCTGATTTTACCATCTGGTGACAAACCAAAATCAATGTTTATCGTTTCTAACGTGCCACTGTCTGAAAATTCAAGCAAGCTACAAGCATATTGCTTTCCAAAGTATTTATGGCTAATCTCAATTTTATTACTAACGTCGTATGCTTCATATGAAATCTGATTTTCCTTTAGATACTGAATCACATCGAAATAAGTTGTACCTAATGGAAACTCTCCGAGTTCCAGGTTCTTTATTTGACTTTCTTTATTTGATAACGTGGCAGGCACTAAGGTAGCCGATATTTTAATTACTTCTCCGTTCACCGTTTTCTCATAATTACCAAATCCTACTCCACAACCAAAGATGGTTCCATCTTTCTTTTGAATTATCATCTGTGGAAGGGAAAGCCTTGCTTCATTAGGTCTCATTCCATAGGTTATCTTCGTAACCATAGAGTTAAATGCAACCTCACCAAGCCATACCATAGATACCTCGGTTGCCACCTGCTTTGGTATTTCTACAGTGCCCTCTTCAAAGTTTCCTGTGCCTAATACACCTTTACTGTTATCACCCCAAGTCCATAATGTTCCATCCGAGCGTATCGCAGCACATTGGAAACTATCTGTAGTAATATAGATCGCATCCTCAAACATCTTCTTTGGCTTCGATGCTTGGGTACTTTCGTACCAGTCGATTAATCCCATGGAATTCGGTTTTTGGCTAGCATCCTTGGTATTTCCGATTTTCCATACCGTTCCATCCTTCTTAAGAACTAGGATATGGTATTCTCCACATCTTGCATAAGCAACCTCTTTCATTAATAGTACAGGGCTTATCGCACAGACATCCATAGAATGATTGAAATAAGAGCCTACCTTCTTTAACCCCATAAGTCCATCAAAATTAGCACCCATTCCATAAAGACTTCCATCTTCTGTCAAGTAAACTGCAAAATAGTTACTACTAGCATCTACATGGACAACATGTTCTGCAATTTTTACCGGTTCCTTAGTAAAATCAACATATGCCTCCCCGTAATATCCTTGCACACCCTGACCTAGCTGCCCAGCACGATTATCACCTAATCCCCAAAGAATACCTGTTTCATCGATACTATATTGATTTTCTGGTTGAACAACATTGGTAAGGTAGAAATTCTCTAGTTGAAATTCTCCGCTAAGATAAAGGCTTTCCATAGGAACTCTGACAGGAATTTCTATTTCTTTTCCTAAGAAATTATTTTTCCTACTCTCTTCTTTTTCCAGTATGTCAGAGCTTCCTTGTTCTTTCTCCCAATCTTTAGAATAATCCTCTCCTTGGCTATTATCCTTTTGCTCTGTATTCTGTCCTTCTATTTGCTCCTGTTTTTCTTTTATATCTACCGCTGCTTCTTTTTGTTTTTCTAATCTCAGATGGACTCGATAGGTCAATACACCAGCAAAAAATAATAATACTGCGATTGCCACAATACGTGCCCCTAACTTTAGAAAGGATACTCCTTTTCCTTCTCGCATCTTTCGATCTGCTTTCAAATAGATATAATCGCATGTTTCTTCAGCATCGATGTTTTTCTTCTTCTCCATCTGCGAAAGACGTGATAATAGCTCTTGCTTTGATTTTGATTGGTAATTAAGTCCTTCATAGACTGCTTTGATATTTTGTTTAAACTTATTTTCTTCCTGTTCTTCATACGTTTTTACCCCTTTCTTCATCACTACTTCCCTCCTTCCATATGAAATTTAAGTTTCTCCCTGGCCCTTCGTATCTTCGTTGCAACGGTATTACTATTCATCTCCAATATTTTTGCTATTTCAGCTAGTGTATATTCTTCATAGTAATATAGATAAATTATTGTTCGCTCCAACTCCTTTAGTTTCATCAGTTGATGATAAAGTTCCTTTTGCTCCAAGGTATACATGGTCCCGCTGTTATATGGAATATCTTCTGTCAGTTCCGTGATTTTCCGAAACCAACCTGACTTTAAATAATTTTTACAATAATTAATTGTTACTCGAATTAACCATGCTTTTTCATGCTGTGTGGACTCAAACGAGATTGACTTTTCCAATAGTTTTAAGAAAACCTCTTGTGTAATATCCTCTGCAACTGCAATGCTTCGAACGGAATTAAGCGCAATGCGGTAAACCATATCCGAATACTGATGAAAACTTTCCGTTATAGAATGTTTTTCATAGGAACACTCCACAGCCACTCCCCCCAATCTATATGATGATTACAGAATCAAATCTTAGAATTAATCCCTTTAATAATAATACAACGCAGCTACCAATATTTGTTCATTGTAATTTACTTTCAGTAAAATTCTATAACATATACTACGAAATACATGACTGAAATCCTTAACAAGCTATCATCCATTTCCCTATGCATGATATGGAGAAAGAAGTTACTGTTGAGTATGTTAAAATAGGACTGAAAAAGGTTATTCCATCCACCTTTTTCAGTCCTAACTTTGATATCGATATGTCCTTTATTTAATTGAGTTGCTTGGAATAAAACAGCGTTAAGAGCCAACTTTTCCTCATTCTCGTAAGCATAATTACCTACTTATTAATCAGTCGATTAATGAAATCTACAATATTCTCATTTAAACTCTTAGAATATATTAATTCACGAACCATCACAGGATCATCTGTAATAATATTATTAACACCTAAATCAATCATTTTCTGGACATTAGTCTCGTTATTCACTGTCCAAGCATAGATTTCCTTTCCTTGACGATGAATATCATTTACCAATTTACTTGTAATAAAGGAAGCTTCAATGCTATAGACATCCGCATACTCTAAGGTTAGTAAAGAACCATAGGCAACGGTCATTACATATACTGTTTTTATATCAGGTGCATACTCTTTCACTCGTTTTAAACAGTCATAATTCATAGAGGCGACGACACAATCATCTTCTACTCTATTCTCTTTTATTATATCGACAACACTTTTTTCAAAATCAACCTCATGTCCATTTGGCTTGAGTTCAATATTTAAATTTATCTTACCCTTTGTTTCCCTAATTACTTCTTCTAATGTTGATAATCTAACCGTCGAAAAATCACTGTGAAACCAACTTCCAACGTCAATATCTTTAATCTCTTCGTAGGTAACATCCCATATATTTAGATTTTTTCCAGAGATTCGTTTTAAATTAGAGTCATGCATTACTACAATAACCCCATCCTTCGTCTGTTGGACATCAAGTTCGATATAGTCCGCTCGTTGTTCTATTGCACTTTCAAAGGCAGGTAGAGTATTTTCCGGCGCTACACTGGAATTACCACGATGTGCTGATACCTGGGTATGTTCAAATAATTGAACATTCCAATCAAAATCCTTGTCAGTTACAACGGATAAGTAGAATATATTAATCACTGCTGCCACCAATACACCAAATACTAAGACCTTTTTTAGTTTAGGGAAGGTAATAGATGATGAATGATAAGTTGGAATCTCCTCACCTGAATATCTCTTATGTTTATAATATAATGCACTGATAAATGCAAACGAGATTGCTACTGCAAAATTGGCAAATACAATTAATAATAAAAGCAGAGCACCTGCTACGATTGCTAGTGTCATCGAGTAGGCTATTGTTGAATTACTAAATGCTTTAATGACAAGAGTTACTGCACCAATTGAAAGAGAAGTGATGGCTAACACAAGTACGCTTATTGTAATATTCCAGACAATCAGCCCAATTGCATTCTTGCTATAGCGGCCTCGATTCATTCGAAGACTCTCTTTTCTTGCCCTTTTATAATTACAGCCTTCTAATGTAAATACATGAATGCTAAATATCCATCGCATTGCAATCACTGCAAAAAACACCATACACAGAAGAAATAGTATCGATAATACCTGATTCTTATTGATATAATCCATAATAAATTCCGGTACATTGATGCTGGAAATGTAGCCTGATACTAAAGCAAAATTAGTGATTGGTATAATAAATAGAACAAAAAGAATAATTAGCCCATTTCTCCCCCGAAATAAACGAAATGCAGATCGATAACCAGCTTGGAACATCTGTGAGACTGTCATTTTATTATTATAAAAGGAAGCATGAAAACATTGAACCAATGCCGTCATCTCAACTAATGTAAATAATGTCACAGCTAGTAATATGATTAAAACAATAACAATCGTTGTTGGTCTTCTTAAAAAATCAAATAAATTATCATTGGTCAGATACTGTTCTCCAGAAAGCTTTAGGGCAAGATTTAACATACCAAATAATAAAGGAGTGAATACCGTTGACCCTACTAATTTGTAAAATATCTCAAATAGTAGTACTGTTTTAAAGTTCTTTTTTAGTAGCCGAAATGCTAAGGTATATTTATTCACAGGCTTTTCCTTCTAGTTCTCAATAATTTCCGTTATAATACTTTCTATTTCCTTAGGAGAAGTTACCGTATATTCTGGTTTTACTCCCCAAGTGGATGCATCCGAACCACTGTAATTTACTCCAATGGTAATCACTTTTACAGTACTATTACTATTTTTATTTCGTAGCTGTTCTAACAAGCACTTCTCTGCATTCTTAGCAAAAACAACATCTTCTGCATGGTCACCAATATAAATTAGTAGAGAATCTTCATAATCTATTCCTAACTTCGATAAACACTTTAAAAACCCCGCAGGATTTGGCTTTTGTTCTCCAAAACCAACTTCATCCACGCCTATAATTGCCGGAAAAAACGTTGCTAATTCATAGGAAGCTAATGTATTTTCTATACTTTTTGCACCATTTTGAGAGCATATTCCTTGTACTTTCACTGGTAGCCTTGGTATTATGTCAACTAATCCATCAAATAACTCTGGTATGGAATCATCCTGTAACTGATAAGGACTCCAAAGCTTCCCAGCATCTTCAATCTGTTCCATAGTTAGACCATATGCGTGTTCATATAGCTCCTTCCAGTTCTTATACTTATAATTTGCCTTCTGATATTCTTCGATTGATGTCAGCGCTTTTGGCATATTACGTTCAATCTCTGGTATGAAGTGTTTTAATACTTCTTTCGTAACGCGTATATTTTTCTTGGTGCTGTCAACTAACGTGCCATCATAATCCCATAGGATCGCTGCTAATTTCATAATGATTCCCCCATTTTTTCTATATCATATCAAGATAATCCTTCAAGCGATCGAGGTCCTCTTCCATCCGATTTCTTCCTCGCTTATAAAGCTCTTCTAGTTTATCAATATCTTTTTCCAACCTTTTTATCGTAATCGGATGTTGTGGTCGAATCACATAGATTCTTCCTTCCTTTTCTAGTTGTTCTATCTCCTTTTGCATCTCATTATAATGCTGCGGTATTTGGTGTAATTTTTCTAGTAGTTTTGGGTACTTCGAGTAAAGCTTTTCATAAGCATGAAATAGCGATCTTTTCTCTGGGCTTTTTTGATATCCAGCTTCTCTAGTTAAAACCACTATAACTTTTTGATAGCCTTCTTCTAATGCTTTTTGATACGCTATCGGTAAAGCAATACCTCCATCCAAGTAATATTCTTCCTGTATTTTCACCATCTTTGATAGCATTGGCATACTACTTGATGCTCTAGTTGCTAAAAATATTTCATCACAACTCCCGTTCGCACAGCTATCTTTTTCAAAAAACTCTGCTTCTCCTGACTGACAGTTCGTTGCAATAGCTGTAAATCTTTGTTTCGAATTTAAAAACTCTTCTTTATCAAATGGATGTAAATGATCCGTAATATCACTAAATAAAAAATCAAAATTAAAAATTCCACCATGACGAAATAGATTATGAACCCCGAGATACCGTTTATCATTCACATAATTAAGATTAATATCCTTCGTTCTTCCAATCTGCTTTGAGACATAATTTAAACCGCACATCGAACCGGCAGATACTCCATTCACATAGGATAGTTCAATTCCATGTTCCATTAAAACATCTAATACTCCGGCTGTAAACAGGCACCGAAGGGACCCTCCTTCAAGTACTAAAGCTCCTTCTATCATTGTTACCTCCACATGACATAGGTTTTATTTCTAATTATTCCTTTTATTAGTATGATGACCAAAGAGGAAAAGCTAGGATATTTGTGCGATTGCTCGACTTTATATGAAGCGATTTCCTACTTAAATGATAACCTAATAATTTGCCAAGAAATCAACTGATTTAAACTTTTATTATAATCGTATGTTTAGATTAAAAATTTCACCCTGGATATTCTATCGATATACGAAAGTTAGATTAGAAAAGACTTTTCTTTCCATAATCTTCACATACAACCATAATAACATGTTTCAAATCAGTGTCAATGCTAATTACAAAACTAGAAGGAGCAAATAAGTGTCAATAACTTAAATTCAATCTGACTATTTTATATCATCAACTTTATCTTTTCATCATTAATTATTTTTAACCTCTGTTTTTTAAGATTCTTATTTCTACAAAGGTAAAAATGGGAGGAAAGAACAATAGCGATCTTTCTTCGATACATTATTTGTAACATATCGAATAGTTATTATTAAAATATCGAATAGTTATTTTTTTAATATTGATACTATCTAAGTATTACGTTGCAACTTATAATAAAGGAAATTGAATTAATTTTATTAGCACGCATTGTAATATAATAAGCTACAAGGAGGTACTATGAAGTTCATTAAGAATAATAAACTATTTGTTTCTCTGGCTTTCATCCTTTGCATAATCATCCTTATGATATTTACAATACCACAACTTCAAGGCTATCTATATTTCGGAGATCGTATTAATGTGATTGTTCATGTATATATCAACGAGAAGGAAATAAACCTAGATGACACTTCTGTTTTCATGATGCATAAAGGAAATACAGAAGAATTGAGTTTTGATCAAAATACAATTCAAACAAAAGGCGGAGAATATGGAGAATATACTTTTAAAGTTCACATAGATAAAAATCAGACTGGGTTTGATAAGGATATTGAATTATATCTAAGATATATTAATACAAATAAATGGTATATCTCAAGTAGCACCTGTAAGATTTATCTAACTTCTAAAAATGATACTATTTCTGGGAATTCCAGTATTAATGTTCAATATAATGATAAAACCAGCAACCTTTATGAACAACGGTTTGAGGTTATTGAGGATGAGGTATCTATTACTTGGGGTAATTAAATAATGTAAGAAGAAGTTTTACATTAGAGACTAGCACAATTAAAAAAATAGAAACTCCACTATTAGTAAGCATGAAAAAAAGCACCCTCTTAGGTGCTACAACTTTCTTCCAATGGCTACAGCAATTAATTTTACCAGATTTTCAAAAAGCCGTTAATCGGAATCGAACCGATGACCTATTCATTACGAGTGAATCGCACTACCGACTGTGCTATAACGGCATATTATGATATGGGTAACAAAAACCCATCATCGAGGCGACAAGATTCGAACTTGCGGCTTCTACGTCCCGAACGTAGCGCTCTACCAAACTGAGCCACGCCTCGAATTGAGACTACTGTATGTACAAAAGAAGCAGGTCGCTATGATATTATGCTACTATTTTTTAAAATTGTCAAGACCAAGAAAAGAAAATCCTCACAATAAAATAGAGTAAAACCAAGGAAGATTTATCACAAAAATAATACTTTTTGCTCTATCTCCTTGGTTTTTTAATTTGTTATATTATAAAAAAACTTTGTATCTATTTATCGATGCTCACCCATATAACAGATACCGATTGCTCCAGGACCCGAATGAGCTCCAATACTTGGACTTACTGTATTCACAACAATATTGTCGGTATGTAGCTTTTCCTTAATTAGATTCACTAAAAAATTAGCATCTTCTTCGACATCTCCGTGAACAACACAGATTACATTTTTTTCGTCCTTATATTTTCCCATCGTAGATAGCATATTATCCACTAAGGTAGCAAGTGATTTCTTTCTTCCACGTGTAGTTCCATTGGATACAAGCTGACCTTCGTTATTAACCACTAAGATAGGCTTAATATTAATCATAGAGCCTACGATTGCTGTCGCCCTAGAAACTCGACCACCTCTATGAAGATGATATAAATCATCGACCGTAAATTGGACACAGAATTCTAATTTATGTTCTTCAATCCATGCTGCTACTTCATCAATACTCTTTCCCTGTTCTCTCATGGCAACGGCTTTCATGATAACCATGCCTTGACCTAAGGATACATTAAGAGTATCAATTACAATAATCTTAGCACCTTCATTTTCTTCACAAATTTCTTTTGCACCTACCATTACGTTGTTACAGCCACCGCTTAGTGCTGAAGAAAAACTAATATGAAGTACATCATAGCCCTCACTGACATACTTTTGAAAGGTTTCTCGAATTACGGCTGGATTACTTGCCATTGTTGTTGGCATAACCCCTGCACGCATCTTATCATAAAATTCTTTCGCAGATAATAAATGGTCCTCCCCGTAAGTTATGCCTTCTAAATCGTAATAATGTGAGATAATCCCAATGTTTTTTTCTTTAATGTAGGATGGCAATAAATCCGAATTGGAATCTGTTGTAATGACAAACTCTTTCATTTGGTCCCTATCCTTTCCTTTCTCTCCCGATTAGTAACAAACAATGATGCCGCCTTCATTTGCATATAAGCTAGAAATACCGCCCGTGTTTGCTATGAAACATTTTGCAAAAGGAATACACTTCATAATTTCGTCTTTTACATAGATTGCACGTTCAAAATTATTACAGTGTGCGATACCAAGAACACGGTTCTTCGCATCAATCACATCCTCTTCCATATATTTTACCATCTTTAGTAGTGCTTTTTCAATCCCACGAGCCTGATCAATTTTAATTATATTTCCATCGTCAGATCCCATGATAGGTTTTATATTAAGTGCACTGCAAATTACAGCAGTTAAGTTACTTAATCTGCCGTTCTTTCTTAACGTATCTAAGGTCTCTAACACAAATTTTGTCTTCAAATTATCACGAAAATCATTTACTTTTTTTACTACTTCAGAAAAAGATAGCCCTTTTGAGACTAATTCTTGAATCTTCATAGCAATTAATGTCTGTCCCACCGATGCAGATTTTGAGTCAAATACTTCGATGTTTTTATTCGGATGGTCTTCTAAGTAAAGCTTCTTAGCAAGTTCCGCACTGTTATAAGAACCACTCAATCGAGAGGATAAAGTTACCACATAGATATCTTCCGCTTCATCAAAATGAGACATATAACTATCTGGTGACGGACAGGATGATTTCGGACAATTTTTGCTATCATTCATTTTGCGTAAAAAATCAATCTGATTAAATGTCTCGTCGTCAATAATATTTTCTTCTTCTATTTGAATGGACAATGCTACTTTTACAATATGTTCATCCTGCTGTAACTCCTTTGGTAAATCAGTACAACTGTCGCATAAAATTATATAAGACATAATAGTCCTCCTGTCAATTGTAAATATTGTGATGATGTCTTTATCACGTAGTAATTATCTATCGCATAACGTAGTTTTAAATACTATATACAATCATAGCATAGTTTTTTCATTTTGAAAAGTGAAAATTTTATAAATGAAGTACAGTAATTCAAAATAATATACAGCTCCTCTTTCATAAAAAAATGCAAATCATGATGTTCTTACTTCTTGTTTTATTCTGCAGTTTTTTCTAACTACATAAATTAGGAAGAACAAAGTGGCTTCGCCACTCTAGGCTCCCTGAATCAACAAATTCAGAGCGGTGCCACTTTGTCGCGACGAAGCATCAGCGGAGTGAGCATCCCTCGGAGAGTTTTTTAATTAATAGGAGATTACTCGTAGAATAATTTCCTATTAATCAGCACCACCAGTGTGAACTGGTGGTTTGCTCTGCCCCTGTAAGGGGCTATTGCCGGCATGGACCTCAAAGGTCCTTCGAAAGTAAAGGCCCCAACCGCACCACTTTCTCTGGCTAACCCTTACAAGGGTTTATTATTTGCCTTTTATTACTGGCTCACCCGTGAACGGGTCAATAAATTCTTTCAAACTTAGTTGATCTTCTGCTTGGTCATCCATCAACTGGCTTCTGATGTATTCTTCTATTTTCTTTGCATTTTTTCCAACTGTATCTACAAAGTATCCTCTACACCAGAATTTTCTATTTCCATATTTGTATTTAAATTTGAATGTCTATCAAATATCATCAATGAACTTTTTCCCTTCAAATACCCCATGAATTCCGAAACGCTTATATTCGGTGGTATTCTAACTAGCATATGCACGTGATCTTTGCAGCATTCAGCCTCTATAATTTCTACACCTTTCCTTTTACACAATGTACTTAGTATATTTGCAACATCTGCCTTTATACTTCCATAAATTATCTGCCTTCTAAATTTCGGTGCAAAAACAATATGATATTTACATTCCCATGTTGTATGTGATAATGTATTCTTATCCAATTGGATACCTCCTTTGTTATATTTAGTGCGGTTTGAGACCCACACTTATTATAACAAAGGAGTTTTATTATGAAAATGCTAGAAGCCATTGTGATCCACCGGCCTAGCCGGTGGTTTATTAAAGATAGCCCTACAATTAAAAAAGCAATAGAAAGTAGATTCCTGTACTTTCTATTGCTCTATTAAATAGATCTTAACAGAACCTATTATTATTTTTGGTAAAAAAATGAACTCTATTCATTCAATTAACATTATCACTAACGTTTTATTCCTCACAATATAAATGTCTTGGAAGTCCCTCTACCATAATTGGTGTAAGCTCTGCTTGAATTAATGGTCTTGCGTAACTAATAAACTCCTGTGTTACATAATAATTCGGAACATCAATCCATTCCATAGGCACACGTTTTTCAACGTTAGCAATTGCTTTAATATCATAGATATCAGTAGTACATTGATATGGTTCATCACATACTCGCTTTAAGGTAATCATCTTACCAGTCTCACCTTCAAAAGCCGCTTTTACTGCTGCGCCACCGACCTGGAATGCTTCTGAAATATCCGTACGGGATACGATATGAGAAGCACAGCGTTGTAAGGTACTAAATTCAATCGCACGTGCTTTACAACCAAGTTCAGACGATACTAGGTTAGCTAATACACGACCTGTACCAGAAAGCTGTCTATGTCCAAATGCATCCACGCTACCGTTTGCATCTCCAACTTCACAAACATATCTGCCGTCTGCAAGACGAACACCCTCTGAAACAGCAATCACTACAGACTTCTTACGTTTTTGAATTTCATCCACTTTTCGTATAAAGTCTTTTGAATCAAATGGAACCTCCGGAAGAAGAATCATATCCGGTCCTTCGCAGTCTTCACTCTTCGCAAGAGCAGCCGCACCTGTTAACCATCCAGCATTTCTACCCATGATTTCTAATACAGTTACACTCTTAACATCATAAACTAATCCATCACGAATTACCTCTTTGGTAATCGAAGCAATGTATTTTGCTGCGCTACCAAAACCAGGCGTATGATCTGTTGCAGCTAAGTCATTATCAATCGTTTTTGGTACACCCATAAAGCGAATGTGACTACCTGTCATTTCTGCATACTCTGATAATTTTTTGATGGTATCCATAGAGTCATTTCCTCCAATATAGAAGAAATACTCAATGTCTAATTCATGAAGCTTTTGGAAGATGGTCTCATAGACTTCTTTATTCTCTGAAATTTCAGGAAGCTTATATCTGCATGAACCAAGATAAGAGGAAGGTGTACGCTTTAGTAACTCGATGTCCAGATTGTTTTTAATGTGATCGGATAAATCAACAATCTGTCCGTTAAGAAAGCCCTGAATACCATGTTTCATTCCATAAACCTTCTTAGCACCACGATCCTTTGCTGTTTTGTATACCCCCGCCAAACTTGAATTAATAACCGCTGTAGGCCCTCCAGACTGACCAACAATGACATTGCTTCTCATGTAATTGCCTCCTCATTTTTAGTTGCGTCCCATTCCGTGAGACTATAATACGATGTGTGGAATTTGCACTCTATGTACAAATTGCACGTTTTTGCGCAATCGCGCTCACTACGAGATTATATCAGATGGTCTTTTATAATACAACACTAAAAAAAGTGAATTAATTTACTAAAATATAAGCATATCATGCACTTTTTTCTAAAAACTATTCTGAATTTTTCTAATCTATTGTTATATCCAATGACTTTATGTCCCTGTCAATATCATAGACATAGTCGACTACATAACATCGAAATAGGGCTACGGATAGCTGATACGCCGATTCGTAACCCCACTTTATACTAATTAATATAAGAAATATGGAACTCTAAGCTTTCAATTATAAAAATGCTAAAATAACAAAGTTTGCAATGAATAACGCTGTTGCTACCCAAAGTACTGGTGTAACTTCTTTCACTTTTCCCTTCACGCATTTTACAATAATGTAGAAGATAAATCCTGCTGCAATACCATAGGAGATACTATAGCAAAAAGCCATGAATACACCTGCAAAAAACGCTGGAATAGCTTCTTCTAAATCATTCCAATCAACCTGCTTAAATGCAGAAAGCATCATTACACCAACAATAATAAGAGCAGGAGCGGTAGCTGCAAAAGGAATTGCACTGACATATGGAGCAAAGAACGCACTGATAGCAAATAATATCGCTACCACAACACTGGTTAAACCGGTACGTCCACCTGCACTAATACCTGCTGCACTCTCTACGTAAGTAGTTGTATTAGAAGTACCAAAGATAGCACCAATACTAGTTGCTGTTGCATCTGCAAATAAAGCCTTGTCCATCTTAGACTTAAAGCCTGCCCCACTTTCTAGTGCATCCTCATCCTCTTTAGAGAAGATTCCCGTCTTACGTCCTGTTCCAATAAAAGTACCGATAGTATCAAAGGTATCAGATAAACTAAATGCAAAGATTGTCATTAATACAAGAGGGATTCTGCTTGCATCTGCAAATAAATGCTGAATACCATCTTTACCAAAGGCTGCACCAAAGGTTTCTGGTAACTGACTAACAGCCTCACTAAAACTAATAGTATCCGCTGTCTTAGTAACACCAAATGGAATACCAAGTAAGGTAGTTACAATAATACCAATAAAGATAGCACCCTTAACGTTTAGTAACAAAAGAATTACTGTAAGTACAAGTCCAATCACTGTTAAGATAACTGCTGGATTATTAAATTTTGCAATACCTGGAACAAGTGGGTCACCAACAAAGGTAACAAGTCCTGAGTTTACAATTGCAATATATGCTACGAAAATACCAATACCACCACCAATTGCATGCTGTAAGCTTTCTGGTATGGATTTGATAATTAACTTACGAAGTTTTGTTACTGTAATAAAAATGTTAAATAAACCACAGATAAATACCATTGCCAAAGCTTCCTGCCAGCTAAACTTAAGACCAAAGCATACGGTAAATACGAAAAATGCATTTAAGCCCATACCTGGTGCCTGAGCATATGGAACATTAGCCACTAATCCCATAATTAATGTTCCGACGATAGAAGCTAATATGGTTGCTAAAAATACCGCTCCCCATGGCATTCCTGCTTGCTCTAACATAGTCGGGTTTACTGTGATAATGTACGCCATAGCAAAGAATGTAGTAAAGCCTGCAATTACTTCTGTACGTACGGTTGTGTTGTTCTGCTTTAATTTAAAAAAGCGTTCCATAAATACTTCCTCCTATTATAATTTATTCATGGAGCTTAGCTCCTTAACAGGGTAACCCTGTTTGAATCATAACTAAACGCAAGTAAAGCAATGAAACTGACAAAACGTACTCTTCATTGCTAACTATCCACAGCGCCCTATCGCTGTTTCTTATAAAAGTAATAAATATACCCTTTAAATCACACAAAATGTATATTTACACAAGTCGACTTTTCTTAACACACGCTCATTTTACCAATAACAACCTAGCATGTCAAGCACTAAAACACAGGATATTGTAATTATAGGTCAAAATAATACTATAGTTAGTATTTAATCCTAAACCCTAAGATTATTGATTTTGCTGTATTTCCTATAATTATTACAGCTAATCTTATTTATAAGCATGGCTTATATATTCCAATGCTATCCTATTTTATGAAACTACTCTGACAAAAAAGGATAATAAAAAAACTGCATTGTAGAATTTTTTCTACAATGCAGGATGTAATTTTATTCATTAACTTATTATTTATCCTATATTCAATAAATTAGTTAAATGCATTATGAATTCAATTCATTATAAATGTGAAAGAACCTATTTTTCCTTAATATCATCCTCATTAAAGCATTCCTCGATTGCAGCACCTGGAGCAACCATTGGCCAAACTTTATCATCGTTATCTATGATGCAATCTATTACGACTGGTTCGTTTAAGGAGAGTGCCTCTTTTAATACAGGTTCTACTTCTTCTTTTTTTGTAATTCGGAAAGCTTTTGCCCCCATCGCTTCCGCCAGCTTAACAAAATCAACTTTGTCATTCAGAATCGTTTGAGAATAACGCCTTCCATAGAAGAGAGTTTGCCATTGGCGAACCATTCCAAGAACGTGGTTATTAAATATTACCTGTATAATTGGAATATTGTATCGTGTCGCAGTTGCAATCTCGTTCATATTCATACGGAAACAACCATCTCCAGCAATATTAATTACTGTCTTATCTGGCATCCCGACTTTTGCACCAAGACTTGCCCCAAGGCCATATCCCATCGTTCCTAAACCGCCAGAAGTAATTAATGTTCTAGGCTTTCTATATTTGATGTACTGAGCTGCCCACATCTGATGCTGTCCTACTTCAGTTGTAATGATAGCATTCTCCCCTACAAGTTCATCAATTTTTTCCAGGATATATGGACCTGTTAATATATTATTTTGATAAGTTAATGGATGTTTCTTCTTGCTTTCTTCTACTTTATTCATCCATTCTTCATGCGATTGCTGGTCTAATTTCTCATTGATCAAATGAAGCACTGCTTTTATATCTCCAATCAATCGTTTGTCAATGATGACATTCTTGTTAATCTCAACCGGATCGATATCAATATGTATCTTCTTTGCATTTTGTGCAAACCTTGTAGCATTTCCTGTTACTCGGTCGCTAAAACGCGTACCAATCGCGATAAATAAATCACATTCCGTAACACTTAAATTCGAAGTTTTTGTCCCATGCATTCCAAGCATACCTGTATACCTTGGATGGTCTCCAGGAAAAGCACCCTTCCCCATCAAAGAATCAGTCACAGGACAATCTAAGAGCTCTACAAACTCCATCAACTCTCTTTCTGCTCCTGAGATAACAGCACCGCCTCCTACAAATACCATAGGTTTCTTACATCCACGAAGTAAGGTCAGGGTTTCCTCCAAATCTTCACTTGTTACTGTTACATATTCATCAAAGGTGATCTCATCTTTAGAAGCCTTTGTGTACTCACATTTTGCCGCTGTTACATCCTTCGTAATATCAACCAGAACAGGGCCTGGTCTTCCACTCTTTGCTATCTTAAATGCTCGACGAACCGTATCAGCAAGCTTTGTAATATCTTTTACGATAAAATTATGCTTTGTGATTGGCATCGTAATTCCAGCAATATCAACCTCTTGAAAACTATCCTTCCCAAGAAGAGGTACTGGAACATTACCTGTGATTGCAACCATAGGAACAGAATCCATATAAGCGGTAGCAATACCGGTTACTAAATTTGTTGCACCCGGACCTGACGTTGCAAGACATACACCGACTTTACCAGTTGCTCGTGCATAGCCATCCGCAGCATGGGAAGCCCCCTGCTCATGGGAAGTTAAAATATGTTTTATCTCGTCTTGATGACGATAAAGCTCATCATAAATGTTAAGCACCTGACCACCTGGATATCCAAATATAGTGTCAACGCCTTGTTCTTTCAAGCACTCGATTAAAATTTGCGAACCGGTTAATAACATACTGCACCTCTTTCTCTAGTATCATTTTTCTAATTCAAAACAATCGTGTGAAGTTTTAAAATACAAATTTCTAAGTTTATGTCTTTTGTTCACCTAAAAATCCTCTACACACTTACCCCTTTATACTCAAAGTTTTGTGGACATAGTGCAGTCACAAACACTTTATCTAATGAATCTGCTCTCTACCCAAAGCTCTATGCTCTACCTTACTTAGCTCGTGGAACTTCTAATATTGCACCACGATTTCCCGAAGTAACCATGGCAGTATAGCGGGCAAGGTAGCCTGTTGTTATCTTTGGCTCTCTAGGAATCCAATTTGCTCTTCTTCTCTTTAATTCCTCATCTGATACTACAAAGTTTAAGGAATTATTCGTGATATCAATTTTAATTATATCACCTTCCTCTACTAGAGCAATATTACCGCCAACCGCTGCTTCCGGTGATACATGACCTATAGATGCTCCTCTGGATGCACCAGAGAAACGACCATCGGTAATTAATGCTACGGAGGAGCCAAGTCCCATACCAGCGATAGCTGATGTAGGATTTAACATTTCTCTCATACCAGGACCGCCTTTTGGACCTTCATAACGTATGACAACCACATCTCCAGCAACAATTTTTCCGCCTTTAATTGCTTCAATTGCATCCTCTTCACAATCAAAAACTCTTGCAGGCCCTTCATGTACCATCATCTCAGGCGCTACAGCAGAGCGTTTTACGACTGCTGAATCCGGTGCTAGATTTCCCTTTAACACTGCAATTCCACCGGTTTGACTATATGGATTTTCAATTGGACGAATGGTGTCTGGATCTTTATTTACGCAACCTTCAATGTTTTCCTTTATGGTCTTACCCGTACAAGTAATTAAGTCCGTATATAATAATCCCTTCTTATCAAGTTCATTCATTACAGCATAGACACCGCCAGCTTCGTTTAAATCCTCCATATAAGTATGACCAGCCGGTGCAAGGTGACATAGGTTTGGAGTCTTTGCGCTGATTTCATTTGCAATATCTACATTCAGATCAACTCCTGCCTCATGAGCAATTGCTGGTAGATGTAACATACTATTTGTGGAACATCCTAATGCCATGTCAATTGCAAGAGCGTTGAGAAAAGCCTTCTCGGACATAATATCTCTCGGACGTATATTTTTCTCAAGAAGTTCCATAATCTTCATACCTGCATGCTTAGCAAGTCGAATACGTTCAGAGTATACTGCTGGAATTGTACCATTCCCTCTAAGTCCCATTCCTAAGGCTTCGGTTAAACAGTTCATACTGTTTGCTGTATACATGCCAGAGCAGGAACCGCAGGTTGGGCATACTTTATTTTCAAATTCAGTTACTTCCTCTTCTGACATCTTACCCGCAGCATGTGCACCAACTGCTTCAAACATACTACTAAGGCTTCTCTTCTCACCGTGGACACGGCCTGCAAGCATTGGTCCACCACTTACGAATATGGTTGGGATATTTACTCTTGCTGCTGCCATCAGTAAGCCTGGAACATTCTTATCACAGTTAGGAACCATGACTAATGCATCAAAACTGTGTGCCATAGCCATTGCCTCTGTGGAATCTGCAATTAAATCTCTTGTTACTAGAGAATATTTCATTCCGATATGTCCCATAGCAATCCCGTCACAAACTGCAATTGCTGGGAATACGATAGGAGTTCCACCCGCCATCGCAACCCCTAATTTTACGGCTTCCACTATCTTATCGAGATTCATATGTCCTGGTACAATTTCATTATAAGAACTTACTATACCAATAAGTGGCTTTTCTAACTCTTCCTTGGTTAATCCCAAAGCATTAAATAAAGATCTATGAGGTGCCTGCTGCATCCCTTTGGTTACTGCATCACTTTTCATACTTTCACACCTTTCTTTCTTGTAATTTCTTTTTACTAACTTCTTTAAGTAACTTCTTTTTACTAATTTCTTTTACTAAGTTCACTAACTTCTTTTTACTAATTTCTTTTACATAGTTCTTTTTATATATTTCTTTCATTATCTCTTATAACTATTCTCTTCCCTACTTCCTACAAGCATTATTACAATCCCATTCTCTGATCAGTCACTACGTTTTAACTGAAACTTATAAGGACTCAATTGCTATGCTTGAATATAAAACCGATATCTAAAGTATAAAAAAACGCCCGCCATAAGCAAGTATGCTTAGGGCGAACGTAATATCCGTGGTACCACCTAAATTCAGAATTTCTTCTGCTCTCTACGGTACAGGCCACTCTTCATTAAGCAGAACCAATACCGTTTCCTTTTAACGGTGGACATCCGTTGAAGCCTACTAAGTAACTACTGTTCGGTTCAAAGCTCCGAGGCTACTTCCCGGTACATTGGATTTCATTCCTGTACCACATGGCTGTTAGTTTCCTTTCGCCAATGCTACGAATCTCACGAAGACTTTCACCCGCCGTCTTCTCTCTTTGCTTCGATTCCGTAAGTACTCCTCCTCATCAATGCCTTTAAACTATTGATTTATGTATCCAATTGTAACTATTTAACTGTTTAAAATTTCTGATTGTATTGCACTTTAGTCTAGCAGAACTTTAATTTAAAGTCAACTATCTTTTCAATATTATTATTTTATGGTAGCTATAACTTTTATCACTTGTTCAAACCCTCGTTATAACTTAAAAGAGTTAAGAAAGCTACTAATAATTCTACTTTCTTAACTCTTTTTACAATACTTTTCTTACGCCTTTGAAACGTCAGTCTCTATTTGGCATATAATTCAATTATCTTCACTAAAAGTTCAACCACCTTCTCCATCGCATTGATAGAAACATACTCATAGCGACCATGATAGTTTTCGCCACCAGTGCAAAGATTTGGACAAGGAAGTCCCATAAAGGACAAACGGGCTCCATCGGTACCACCGCGAATTGGAACGATATTTGGAGTTATATCTAATACCTCCATAGCCTCTTTCGCACGTTCAATTAAATGCATATGTGGTTCTACTTTTTCTTTCATATTATAATAGTTATCTTTGATCTCTGCGGTAAAGGTATCTTTCCCATACTTCTCATTTAAAAATTCGCAAGCTCTTTTAAATAACTTCTTCTTTTCTTCAAACTTCTCTTTATTGTGATCTCTGATAATATAATGAAGTGTTGCAGCATCCACAGATCCCTCTATCTTATCAAGATGATAAAATCCTTCATAGCCTTCTGTGTATGCAGGGTTTTCAGATACTGGAAGCATCTGATGAAACTCCATACCAAGTAACACAGCATTCTTCATTTTCCCCTTTGCACTACCTGGATGAATGCTGGTTCCTCTTACTTTTAACTTAGCGCCTGCTGCATTGAAGTTCTCGTATTCGATCTCGCCAAGTGTACTTCCATCTACGGTATACGCAAAATCTGCTCCAAAGCCTTCCACATCAAAAAAATCTACTCCGCGACCAACTTCTTCGTCAGGGGTAAAACCAATCTGAATGGTTCCATGTTCGATTTCCGGATGAGTTAACAAGTACTCTACCATTGTCATAATCTCTGCAATACCTGCTTTATCATCGGCACCAAGCAAAGTGGTTCCGTCCGTTACCACCAAGTCTTCGCCCTCATTATTCTTAAGCTTTGGAAATTGTTTTGGTGACATTACAATTCCTAACTCTTCATTTAATACAATATCTCCGCCATCATAGTTCTTCACTACCCTAGGCTTAACATTTTCACCGCTGATAGCTGGAGAAGTATCCATATGCGCAACAAATCCAAGGACAGGTACTTTCTTCGTTGTAGTAGCTGGAATTGTAGCATACACATAACAATGTTCACTCATTCGAACATTCGTAGCACCTAACGCTTTTAATTCCTGTTCTAAGGCCTTTGCAAGTACCCATTGCCTATCGGTACTAGGAACCGATTCTTGATCATCTTCTGATGTTGTGTGATAACTAACATATGTTAAAAAACGTTCTAATACATTAGACATATTAACCTCTATTCTGGCGTCTAATCGCCTTTTTAATTACCGTTCCAATTGGAAACGGAGATACGACTTTTTATGGTGTTTCCATAGACATATTTCCTATAGTATAAGCAAAATCTTTCTCTCCTATGTCTCACCAGTTTGTAATTTAACTTGTATGTAAATTTTACTACATTTTCTTAGTCTTCGCAAGCAAACTGTCGTTATCGAGATAATCCTTTTATACTATAAATTATGGTGATTTACAAGAAGATAAAGCTAAGTCACGAAGCAATTTACTATATTTCTATGATAAAAACTTAAAAAAGCTATTGTAATCGCTACCTCTCCCTTGAAGAAACAGCGTTACAACAGCTTTATGATTACTCTCTACTCTCCACGAACAACCCTAGTATCAGTTCCCTAACTGATACTAGCTTCTTTTTTATATGTTACCTTATATCAAATACTCCTCTTTTGTATCTCCCTATGATTTCTTGCACTTGCAAGTAAAGATACAAAGAAATCATTTACTCATAAATTATTTTTAAGAATTAACTCATTGAAAGGTTATTTAAGTAATATTATTTAAAATAGGAGACACCAGACTCAAATATATTCTGATTCTGATTTCCATAGATATTTAAAGCCACACCGTCTCCACGACGTTCGGAGTGAGCCATCTTACCAAGAACTCGGCCATCTGGACTTGTGATACCTTCAATTGCATAATAGGAACCGTTTGGATTAAAGTCTTCTTCCATCGTTGGATTTCCACTAACATCAACATACTGAGTAGCAATCTGTCCATTAGTAGCAAGTTTTTTTAGCCACTCTTCATTCGCAACAAAGCGTCCTTCTCCATGAGATGCAGGAATGGAGTAAACTCCGCCAAGCTCCGCTTTCATTAACCAAGGAGATTTATTGGATACTACTTTGGTATATACCGATTTCGATATATGGCGTCCAATATTATTCATCGCCAAGGTTGGTGAATCAGCTGTCTGTGGCATAATCTCACCATATGGAACTAGACCAAGTTTAATCACTGCCTGGAACCCATTACAGATACCAAGTACTAAGCCATCTTTTATTTTCAATAGGTCATTGACTGCATCACTAATGCGAACATTTCGGAAAGCTGTAGCGATAAACTTACCAGATCCATCTGGCTCATCACCAGCTGAAAATCCACCTGGGAACATTAAGATCTGCGCTTCCTTAATCGCTTTTTCAAAAGCATCGACAGACTCTTTAATATTTCTCTCGTCTAAGTTCTTAAATACTACTGTATTAACCTCTGCACCAGCTAGCTCGAAAGCACGTAAGCTGTCATATTCACAGTTTGTTCCCGGGAACACCGGTATAAATACTTTAGGCTTTGCTATCTTATTCTTTGCCGTATAAATAGTCTTTGCATCAAATAAAGTACATGGAACCTTCTCTTTTTCCATTTCCCCGACCATATTAGAACGAGTTGGAAATACCTTTTCTAAGGTGTTTGACCATGCAGATAATGCTTCATCTATCGTAATAGACATTTCTTTATAGGTAAAGGTGTGAGACTCAGTAACTGTACCTACCATCTGATACGAAATATTGACTGAATCTATCTTTGCTAAATCTGCTTCACTTATTTCAGCTACAATATCTCCGTAAGCAGGCCCAAATAAATCAGTTTCTGTAAGATTAGCATTAAAGTTTACCCCTAACTGATTTCCAAATGCCATCTTAGACACACTTTCTGCTATACCCTTAGCACCTAGAGCATACGCCGATACAATTACCTTCTCATGAATTAACTTAGTTATAGTCTCATATAGATTTTGTAATTGTTCATATGCTGGCAATTCATAGGCATCTTTTTTTATTGAGAAACGTATTAAACGATTACCAGTCTTCTTTAATTCAGGAGTTACTACCTCGTTAGCTTTCGCAACATCAACAGCAAAGGAAACTAGGGTAGGTGGAACATCAATGTCATTGAAGGTACCTGACATACTATCCTTACCACCAATAGATGGAAGACCTAGCTTCATCTGAGCATCATAAGCACCCAGTAATGCTGTTAATGGTTCCCCCCATCGGCGTGCATCATCACCAAGTCTTCTGAAATACTCCTGGAAGGTAAAACGAATCTTTTTATGGTCACCACCTGCTGCTACGATTTTAGCAACCGACGAGATTACTGCATAAACTGCACCATGGAAAGGACTCCAGCTACTTAGGTATGGATCATAACCATAACTCATCATCGTTACAGTATCGCATGCACCGTGAAGAACCGGAAGCTTTGCAATCATCGTCTGGACAGGTGTTAATTGATATTTCCCACCGTACGGCATTGTCACAGTGGCGGCTCCGATTGAGCTATCAAACATCTCTACTAAACCTTTTTTGGAACAGATATTAAGGTCAGAAAGCATGGATAACCACTGTTCTTTGATTGATTTATTAGCTTTTTCTCTTATTTCTCTCGAATTTTGTGTATTCGAAGTTTCTTCTATGGAAGAGGCAGTTACTAAACTTTCACCACTTATCTTTCCAGTACTTGCAGCTGGATAGAAGGCACCAGATTTAAAGTAATTCTCTTCTTCCTTAGGCATCGTTACAACCGCAGTTGCCTCCTGGTGAGCACCGTTGGTATTTAAAAATTCTCTTGAGATATCTACAATTACCTTACCGCGCCAACGAAGTACTAATCTAGGTTCTTCTGTAACCACTGCTACTTCAACAGCTTCTAGATTTTCCTCTTCTGCAAAAAGAAGCATTTGCTTTACATCTTTTTTATCTACAACGATAGCCATACGTTCCTGAGATTCTGAGATTGCAAGCTCTGTTCCATCTAATCCTGCATACTTCTTAGGAACCTTATCTAAATCAATTATAAGTCCATCTGCTAATTCTCCAATTGCAACGGAAACACCACCAGCACCAAAGTCATTACATTTCTTAATTAGCTTAGAAACCTCTTCTCTACGGAATAATCTTTGTAACTTACGCTCGGTTGGTGCATTTCCTTTCTGTACCTCTGCACCACAAGTGTGAATGGACTCTGTAGTGTGTACCTTGGAAGATCCGGTAGCACCACCACAACCATCACGCCCTGTACGTCCACCCATCAAGATGATGACATCACCTGGATCAGAATTCTCACGGATAACATTCTTTCTTGGTGCAGCACCCATAACAGCGCCAATTTCCATACGTTTTGCTACATAATTTGGATGATAGATTTCATCTACTAAACCAGTTGCTAGACCTATCTGATTTCCATAGGAGCTATAACCTTTGGCAGCTCCTGTTACAATTTTTCTTTGTGGAAGCTTACCCTGTAGCGTATCCTTTATGGATACTGTTGGATCTGCTGCTCCGGTTACTCTCATTGCCTGATACACATAACCACGACCAGATAATGGATCACGAATTGCTCCACCTAGACAGGTTGCGGCTCCACCAAATGGTTCAATTTCTGTTGGATGATTATGCGTTTCATTCTTAAAGAATACCAGCCATTCTTCTGTCTTGCCATCGATTTCAACCGGCACTACAATAGAACAAGCATTGATTTCATCGGAAACTTCCATATCTTCAAGCTTGCCATCTGCCTTCAGCTTCTTCATTGCAAGTAAAGCAATGTCCATTAATGAAATGTACTTATCTTTTCTATCTTTATAAAGAAGTTTTCTATTTGCTTTATAATCTTCATATGCAGTCTTAATTGGATCCTTATAAAAACCTTCTTCAAAGTCTACCTTGGTTAGTTCTGTTAAGAAGGTAGTATGACGACAATGATCTGACCAGTAGGTATCTAATACACGAATTTCGGTAACAGATGGATCTCTCTTTTCTTCCTTAGCAAAATAATTCTGAATATGCTTAAAATCAGCATAGGTCATTGCTAAATTTAGTGATTCATATAAAGAATGAAACTCAGAATCCCCCATGTTTTGAAATCCAGTTAAGTAAGGAACGTCTTCTGGTACCTCAAACTCTGTAATTAAAGTATCTGGTTTTACTTCGTCTGTTTCCCTGGAATCCACAGGATTAATACAATATTGCTTGATACGCTCAAAATCTTCTTCTGCTAAAGTACCACTTAATACATAAGTAGTCGCAGAATGAATGACAGGCTCTTCTTTTTCATTTAACAACTTAACACATTGCTCAGCAGAATCTGCACGTTGGTCAAATTGTCCTGGAAGATACTCCACAGAGAATACTTTATCCTCTTTTTCATATGGAAACTTCTCTTCAAATAATTCATCGATCGGAGGTTCTGAAAACACAGTACCAAGTGCCTTTTGATAGGTTTCCTCACTTACATTCTCTATATCATAACGGATTAAAACACGCACATCTGTTAGTGTCTTAAGCCCTAAATAACTTCTAAGCTCTTCTTTTAGCTCTTTTGCACGCACTGCATAAGGTACTTTTTTCTCTACATATACTCTTTTGACACTTCCCACGTCATTACCTCCGTATATTTTTCTAGGTTTTTGTGTATACTTCATCTTTTTTGGTTATATTTATTATAGCATAGGCGTATTTATAAATGAAATTAATATATATGAAATATTTCATTAGGTGAACTAATAAAGCCAACTAGTAAATTATCAGGATTAAGTTCTGTTTAACTTTCAGTCAATAAGACAGTGCACTAGACAATCTTTCCTGTCTAGTGTACAATATGTATACAATTTTATAGTGTAAAATAAAGTATACCTTAAAATTGTATGACTATTTTATCTAGTCTAAAACGCTATAAACTAGCTCACTCAAACAGTAATTGTAGGTGATGAAGCTAGCATGCGTGGTCTAGAATTTTTGTGGAATACTCGGAGGAAATCATATGCTTTACTCAATTTTTGATAACTTGTCAGGCAAAAGTATAACTTTTGTAGGGTTATTGCTAGCTTTTTTAATTACATGTATCTTACTCAAGGTACTTCAGAACATTCTGCCAAGGGACGGTGGAAGAGCTTACGCGGTAAACGGTGGTCTATCTCAAGGAAAACCTCGCGGTGCAGGACTAGTTTTTATCTTAGTATTCGTTGTAGCTACCTTGCTATTTGTTCCAATCACCAGAGAACTTATTATTTATCTACTCATGATTATTGCTGCTATGATGAGTGGTTATTTAGATGATAGCTCCAAAGCCCCTTGGGGTGAATATAAAAAAGGGTTCATTGACTTAGTCATTGCACTTGTATGTGCCGTTACTTATGTGAATTTTAATGGTAGCACTTTAACATTTTTAACTACTGGATCCTCAATTGAACTCAATCCTGTTCTCTATGTGTTACTTGCAATGCTGTTAATCTGGGTATCAATTAATGTAACCAATTGTACCGATGGAGTAGACGGGCTTAGTGGAAGCATTGGTATCGCTACAATCTTTACTTTCTATCTTGTTTTTGTTTCTATTATAGACAACCAAGATTATGGTTTAATCTCCCTTATCATGATTGCATGTATCCTTGGTTACTTATGGTTTAATGCCTCTCCAAGTAAGTTGTTAATGGGAGATGCTGGCTCCAGAGCAATTGGATTGTTTATTGCGGTGATTGCCCTCAAAACAGGTAGCCCATTACTTTTCATCCCTGCTGCCATTGTATTTATCATTGACGGAGGTCTTGGCTTAGTTAAGGTTGCTCTTCTACGTTTCTTCAAGATTAAGATCCTAGCAAATACAAGAACACCGATTCATGATCATGTTAGAAAAAAATTAGGTTGGTCGGATACACAGACTGTATTTCGTTTTATTATCATCCAAGCTATGGTATCCTTTGTTACCCTTTATATGTTTTTATAGTAAGATTCATAATAATAAACCTATATATTATTACGGATAAGGAATTATTTCAACGTTAATTTAATCCTACTTACAAATATACTGCCAGCAGTGTAAATTTATAAAGTAGGCTTCGATACGTACGTACTATGAATTCTACATCGATGGGAATTATTATTCACATTGGATTTTAAAAGAATAGGTATAGAATTACTACCCTATAACACAGGAACAGAAAGGAGAAGGCGCATTGGATATTAATTACGAGTTATATAAAGTATTCTATTATGTTGCGAAAACACTAAGCTTTAGTGAGGCTGCTGCTGAGTTATTCATCTCACAATCGGCGGTCAGTCAATCGGTAAAAGTATTAGAAAAACGTCTGAATCAGGTTCTCTTTATACGAAGCACAAAAAGAGTAAGTCTTACCAAAGAAGGTGAGATGCTTTTTAAGCACATCGAACCAGCGATTAATTTAATCAGCCGTGGTGAGAACCAAATCTTAAATTCTACTCCAGCCGGTGGCATGCAATTACGAATTGCCGCAAGCGATACGATTTGTCGATATTTCTTAGTGCCTTACCTTAACAAATTTCACAAATCCTATCCCGAGGTACATATCCGTATTATTAACGGTACCTCACTCAAGTGTGCAGAATTACTTGAAACAAATCAAGTGGACTTAATCGTTGCGAATTCCCCGAATTCTGCTCTAAATAATAATTTAAATATTCAGGACATTACCACCTTTCGTGATGTTTTTGTTGCAAAGCCAGATGCCTTTCCACTGGCAAATCGTAAACTTACGCTAGCAGAGCTTCAAAGGTTACCTATCCTTATGTTAACTAAACTCTCTACTACAAGCGCTTTCCTCCATAATTTATTTTTACAGCATTCCTTGGATTTGGTGCCTGCTATCGAACTTAGCAGTAATGATTTATTGATTGACTTAGCGAAAATCGGTCTCGGTATTGCTTTTGTACCAGATTTTTGTATTAATAACATAAGCCCTTCTGAGCTAATTACAATTGAAACAATGGAAGAAATGCCGGAACGAAAATTAGTCGCAGCTTACGATGATACCTTACCATTATCAGAACCTGCACAATTTTTTATTAAATTAATGCTAGACAAGCTATAGAAAGTATTTTCAATAAAAGTATAAACAGATAATAAATCTATACAGGTGGTTTAAGCTAAACAGGTGATCTATGTTTTCGGTTACAATCGAAAACATAGATCACCTGTTTTTCTTATTCATTAAATTTTTCCTATTCATAGAACGATTATTTAAGAACGATTATTTAAGAATGATATAAATATAAACTTTACATCTTGATTTCGATGTCGCTATAATTAGCCTGTTACTTTAGAAAAATAACCCCGTAATGAATACAGTGATTATAGCTCCAGCTGCTACTACCACCAAACTTCTTTTATAATATGCTAAAAGAAACGCTACGATTGTTCCACACACCGCAGTTATTACATTACCTGTAGATTCAAATACATCCGGAAATGTGAGTGCTCCTAATACTGCATAGGGAACGTAATTTAAAAAAGACTTGATACGTGCTGATTTTATTTCTTTACGAAAAACTGCAATTGGCAAGGCTCTTGGTATATAGGTTACGAGCGCCATAATGATTACTGCTAAAAGTGCCTTTTCTATCTTCATACACTTTCCTCCTTCTTATCCTCCATAGGAAATAAAATCGCCCCAATTCCTGCGGAAAGAACAGTCGCTATAACCACCTTAAAGCCGGATGAAATAAAGGAAAAGGCAGGGATATATCGTAAACAGTAATGTATAAAAATGGAGAGCAGTAAAATAACAACTACAGGCTTAGATTTTCTTGCTGGAGGAATAATGATAGCAATAAACATTCCATAAAGAGCAATTCCCATTGCATCTGCCAAACTTTGTGGCAGTGCTGTACATATCATAGCTCCTAGCGCAGTGCCAAGACTCCAGCCGACAATAGGACTACTAATTAATCCAAACATATATGCACTGCTTAACTTTCTCTGCTCCATAGAAGCTACGCTAAATGTCTCATCTGTAATACCAAAAGAAAAAATGAGGCGATTCCATACTCCAATTTTAGAATCTATCTTTTGAGATAGCGATAAAGACATTAGCATATATCGTATGTTAATAATAAATGTGGTGAAACCTATTTCAAATAATCCTGCCCCAGCAAAAATTAAATTCGTTCCTGCAAACTGTCCTGCAGAGGTCAGATTTGACAAAGAAATAAAAATAGCTAACCATACCGGTAATCCACCGTTTACCGCCATAAGCCCAAACGTAAAGGACACTGGCAGATAACCAATTGCAATTGGCAATCCCCGTTTGAAACCATATTGAAGATCTCTCTTACTATCAATATTCATTGTACTATTTTCCTTTGTTTTATTCGTGTAATCTTCTTATTATTTTATATACAATGCAATTTTGTATCACCAAAGGTTTACTATGAGCAAAGAAGATAATTCCATCGCTTGGAGCTATAATTTGTGAGATTACTTCTCCTTCAATCGGATCTACTACTTCTGCTAAGACATCACCAAACTTTACTTCTTCCCCTGGTTTTCTAAGAGGTCGATAGATTCCTGAAACATCTGTTTTAATCGGCATTAATGACTCTTCTTCCACAATACTTGCGATATAACCACTATGACAGTTATACTTGATGATTCCCATGCGTGTCAAGAATCGAAGGACGGAAGATACCGCCTGTCTTGCAGACTTTTCGTCAATACTACTCGTTGCTGGGGTGTATACCGAAAATGCATTCGTTCCATTTACCTGCCAGCAATAGTTTAGAGTTCCTGTATCAAAAGGATGAGGCTTTTTAGTCAGTACATAAGGTAACCCAAATAGATTCGCAAGGCTAGTACTTTGATGACCTGTTTCCATCATTCTAACATGAGGAATAAATTCACCCGGAGTGTGAAAGCTTGCAAACTGAATACCATAACTATATCCTTCCACTGCCTTAAATACTCCACCTGCAATACGTTCCGTAGTTTCACCGCTGTTATCTCCCGGGAACATGCGATTAATATCAGACTTATCCATCGCCCAGAAACGTTTCTCAATGTTAATACTGGATTGGTTCAACGTCGGAATTACCATAATTTCATTGTTATTTAAAATTGCTCCGATTTTTTCTAGTCTAGTCAACTCCTTAACCAACTGAGAACAGATATATAACTGTTGTATCTCATTTCCTCTTGTCGGTCCCACGATACATGCTGCCTTTTCTCCCTTACCAAAACGAAAACCAACTATGTGCATGTCATCACGAAAAGGACTTTTTACCGTATGAATTATTTCCTGAAACATTTACACCCCTCCTAGGATTCTAGCAATTAGGGAACCATCATAAACAACAGGGTATTCCCTTAATGTAAACACGACTCCATCACAAGGAGCTATAATGTGTTGAACAACCGTACCATTAAGACTATCCACAATATTTCCGACTACATCTCCAGCTTTGATATCCATCAGGTGTTCTACACATGGCAAAAAGATTCCGGAAGCTTCGGCATGTATTAAAGTCACTTTATCACGATCGGAGGAGATTACCGAAGTCTTTGGCGTTATCACAGACCCATTCCAAATACCAAGCTTATGCATCAGGCAAAAAATACCCTCTAAGATCTGATCTCCGAACTCCTTTGTAATTCTCATACCAACTCCCATCTCAATACTTAACGTTGGTACCCCATTTTGATTTAGGCTATGATAAAGGCTTGCAGGTTCTACTGTTGGTGAAGAATGAACCCAGATAAAGTCTGTATTTAATAGCTTTGCATATTCTAATAGACTTTCTTCATGCTGCTTATCAAGTCGAACCTGTGGAATTTCTCTTAAAAAGATATTGCTCGCATGCAGATCCACACAAAAATCTGCTCCCTCAAGATCTTCTACAAGCTTTGCAGCTACATATTCGGACATATCACCATCCATATCTCCTGGGAAGCTTCGATTCATATCCAAATCAAAGGTTGGTATTCTTCTTGTAATTGACTCCATCCCCAACGGATTTACACACGGATAGACATCCACAATACCAGTTAAGAATTCATTTTCTTCCCTAATACGGCGGATCAATTCATAACATATGTACTGACCTTCAAGTTCATCACCGTGAACTCCTGTTACAATACAAATTCTTTTTTCATTCCCCTTTTTATTCTCTGGTTCTAAATGATTCTTTTTAATGTGCATCGTTTCTAATACTGGCAGACCTACCGAAACTACTGTTTTTACCATCTTTACACATCCCTTCTGTAGGTATATCTTAACGCTTTAAAGCATTACCTTGTAATAGTATTTATTGAAATTTCATTTCATTGTACTACAATTATACAGTAAAGTAAATCCCTTGAAACCATACTAATTTAGAACAAAGGAAGCAAAAAACCAAAGAAAATATTAGCAACCCCGTAGGGTGAGTATGCATCCCTTCGAAAGTTTTAATATATAGAAAATTACGATGCAATTTCCTATATATAAAAAAAGTCTAAGCATACTAGCTCTATTCCCGCTAACATACCAAGACTCTTTCCTTATTTATTCTTTACAGCATCTAAATCATTTCCTCTTTAATACCATACTAATATATTACATAACTTCTATAATTACGAACACTATTAAAATTTTATTACAACATAATCTTATCTCAACCTTTTACAGCTCCTTGAGTCAAACCATTATAAATCTTATTTTGACAGGTAATAAAAACAATAAGTGCCGGCAACACCGTAATAATAACCCCTGCACAGATAAAATTGTATTGATTACCAAAAGGGCCAGTAAAGGTATAAAGCGAAGAGGATACCACTTTTAATTTTTCTGATTGTAGATATAGATTTGCCATATAGTATTCATTGTAGGTACTAACTCCTTTTAGTATCATACAGGTGACAATGGCTGGTTTTAATAGTGGCAACAGGATACGAAAGAATACCGTATAGTAAGATGCTCCATCCACGATTGCGGATTCATCAAGAGATACAGATATATTCTCAAAAAACTGTAAAAATACATAGATAGATATAACATCTGTTCCCATTAATAGGATCATATAACCAACTAGCGTATTCACTAAATTTAAGCTTGTCATAATGGAAAATACAGTTACCTGAACAGCAACCCCTGGAATAAGAGCTGCAAATAAAAATAAATTTCTTATCAAACCATTTCCCAGAAATTTGAATCGATTGAGTATGTATGCAAGCATTGTTCCTATCAAGATTGAACCCATTAAAACAAACACTAATATAATCATTGAATTAAGAAATGCTCTCCCCATATTTCCCTTCGTCCATGCTGTCACAAAATTTTCAATATAGAACCAATTTTTTGGAAGGGTCGCAACACTCGTTTGATTGTATTCCTGTGTACTTTTAAATGCTGTTATCACACAAGATACAATCGGAAGTAACATCCAAAAAGTTATAAATATCAGACTAAAGTACTTTAAAAAACTAATAATACACTGTTTGACTGAATAGTGCTTTCTTCTTTTCCTATTACTCATAAGTGTTACCTCCTTCCTGTTTTTTCAGGTAACGGTTCATTCTTTTTCTAGTTCCCTTCGATATATCCGAATCATTATCAAATATAAAGTGAAAGATTAATTTCTGGGCAACCGTAACCAGAATAATAATTCCCATTAAGACAATTGCCATTGCGGATGCTAATCCAACTTTCTTTGTATTATGAGCAAGAACATGCATTGTTACAAAGTAGGTTGCCGTTTCTGCAGTACCACCTGTGATAACATAGGAAGGTTCAAAGGCACTTAACGATCCAGAAATCGATAAAATTAAGTTAAGCAAAACTACAGTCCTTATGCTTGGTAGAATAATGTATTTAAACTCTTGCCACTTACTTGCTCCATCAAGTTCAGCAGCTTCGTACATTTCGCTGTCAACGGACATAATAGCACCGATAAATAAAACCATATTCTGTCCCATGTATCTCCACACCGATGTTGCAGCTAATGAGATGTTATTTATCCTTGTATCAGAAAGCCAGCGTGGCAGACTATCAAGGTCAAAGCCAACTGCTTGTAATACAGTATCTAATACAAATCCTCTAGTAAAGAAAAATTTAAAGATAAATCCAACCGCTATACCACAGATTAAATAAGGAAAAAATATTGCACCTTTAAAAAACTTCCCGCCTTTTACCTTAAAACTTAAAATTGTAGCAAAATAAAGAGCTAGAACAAGCTGTATCAGAGATGCCCCCATATAATAGAGACTTAAGTATAACGCGCGAAAACAATCTTCTCTCTTAAAAACATCTATATAATTCTTAAAACCTACCGGTGTTCTTCTTCCAAGATACTTCATCTTATAGAAACTAAATTCAATCATTTTTTCAAAAGGTAAATACGTAAAAGTGATTAAAAGAGTCATCGGAACCAGTAAAAATAAAATGATAATACTCGCCCTCTGCCCCTTTCTACTTTTTAGAAATCTAATTGGATGAATTCTTTTTTGGTTTGATTTTACGTTATCCATAGGGTCCTCCTACTGGAATATGAGCCAAGGGTATCCCTGGCTCACATTCTGAATTCTACCGCAGATTCTCCTGGGTTAAATAGCCCATAAGAACGTCTAAGTTATGATTAATACTTTACTTCTATGCCAAGTGAAGCTTGTGCATCGGACCAAGCTTCATTAAACTCAGCCATAAGTTCCTCTAACGTCTTTGCAGATTCCCCTTTGCTTGCCTTAAATCCTTCCCAGAATACGTACTGAGCCTTCTTACCATCCACATTGATATTCATTTCTGATTCTGCGTTAATTGCGTTAAACGTATCTTCTTCCCCCGCTGCTGCTGGATTATTCACAATAAACTCCACACCCGAGAAAGCGTTTAATACTTCTGGATATGCGCCCGTTTTTAAGATTGGAATACCACCTTCATTATAAGAGAAGTTTGATTGCTCCACTAACCATTTCGTATATATCTTCGCTGCAAACTTTGTTACTTCATCTGCATTTATATTAATCCCATAGCAATAATCAGCACCTGCAGAAGCATATTGTTTTCCATTGATTGTTAACGGAAATGGCATATATCCAATATCCTGTGGGTTAGAATCTGCTTGTTGAAACTGAGTAACAGCCCAAGATCCCATTGCCATTACACCAATTTCACCACGATTGATTCTTCCCTTACAGCCTTCCCAGTCTGTAGTAACAGGATCTTCTTCGCATAAACCACGAGCAGCAATATTATAAATCAAATAATAGGCAGAATAAGCACCTGTAAAATCATCCGTAGGGCCAAATGGATTTTTCTGATATGGTAAAATATTATTGTAGTACTCTGGATCACCATTCGTAGAGCCACCAATATGTGCATTCCACTGTGAAATAGCCCAGTCATCTTTGTAGTTAGAATAGTAAGGGTCCTCAGCTGCACCAGTATCTTTGATTTTTTGTAAACAATCTAAGAATTCGTCTGGGGTCTTTGGAAGACTAGTAATACCAGCAGCTTCAAATACCTTCTTGTTGTAAACAATACCTTGTGCATTTCCAGTAGAGGATAATCCATATACTACATTGTCAAAAGCCTTGTCATCACAGAAATTATAAATGTCTTTCAATACATCATAACTTCCAATCGGCTCAAAATAGGTACCTAAATCTACCTTATCAATCGATGTTGGAATCATACACATGGTTCCCCAATCCTTTTGTGTAAGACGAATATCCATTGTTTCTTTGTAATCCGTAATTCCTTCGTATTCCACCTTAATATTCGGGTAAACTTTATTAAATTCAGCAACATACTCTGCAAATCTTCCATTATCCACCAAATCCGTACGATGTGTTGCGAATTTAATTGTTGCTGTAATGTCAGTGTACTTTCCTAATTCAATTTGATCAAGTGTCATGCTATAATCTGGTGTCTCATCATTCGCAGCTTCACTTTCTGCTTTTGTAGCTTCTGGCTCCTTAGTTGGTGTCTGTGTGTTTTCTTTGTTCGCATCTACGCTAGTATCCTTGTTGTCTTTCTTAGATCCGCATGCTGCTAACGAAAAACATAGTACAAACACCAATGCGATACTAATTAGTTTTCTTTTCATATTACTCTCCTCCTGATTTTTTAAGTTACTATCTCATTTAATAACTTAATTATATTTTATAACAAGTAAGAATAATTATCATTTCAATATTTTGGTATTTATTGTATTATGTTGGTTTTATATTGTATTCTTCACAGTTTTATTCCACTTAATTATGTCTATTTTGTTAATAATGACGGTTATATTAAAAAACTCACTTGACATTATCTAACCTTTCGATTATTATGAGCATAATATAGTTCATTTTTTATATGTTATTAAAGTTATATTCCGTTTTATTAACTTAATTTTTATTTAAATTAGTATCAATAAGTGGCATAAATATCCAATGAATACAAAGGGGAGGAATTGGAAAGATATGAATATTATTAAAACAAGAGAAGCTTTGATATCAACAAGACATGTGAGTTCAAAAGATAAAGTTAGTCCAAAAGCAGACACACTTTTTAATAAGACGAATTCTCAAGCACCCCCATTGGTCATGAGCAAAAATGAGTCTGTCCATTACTTTTTATATGATGAGCCATCTTCGCTTGCAAAGGACTGCTTATTCTACATACAGCTTGCAGAAGAAAACACTGTTCATTTTCCCTGGTCGATGGAGCTTAATAACTTAGATTGTTATTTAATTTTATATAGTATCTCAGGACAAGGTAACTTGATTTTGAATGACGAAACTTATCCACTTAGGCCTCACACATTTTTCTTTCTACACTGTGACCAAGCAATTCGTCTGGAGCTTGCAAACTCTAACTGGACCTATTCAGCTCTTTATCTTAATGGATTATCAATTAAAAAATATTACCACTTATATATGCAAGATGGAGTACCTACTTGCGAAGATGATATTTCTGCAATGTGGAATACGATTCGTAAATTTTACTATCGCAATAACAATCAGTTAGATATTGCAGAGCTACTTCGTTCCCAAGTCATAACAGAACTTTTAACTTCTGCTGTAGTTTTAAAATATCAAAAAACTCATAATGCTGTTCTTATCCCTGAGTACATACTTAAAATGAAGACCATACTAGACGATAGGTTTAAAGAAAATCATACTCTTGACAGCCTATCGAAAGAATTAAACTATAATAAATACAAACTCGCAAAAGATTTTAAATTTTACACAAACTTTTCTCCTATTGATTATTTGATCCATAAGCGAATTGAAGAATCTAAAAAACTCTTAGAGGCTACTATGTTAAGTATTAGTGAAATAGGATTTAAAGTAGGTATCGATAACACACCTCACTTTATTAATCTATTTAAAAAACAACTTGGTATCACACCAAATAAGTATCGAATACAGTCAGGCAAGAGAGAGTTAAAACAGTAAAGAATTCTTTCCTACTGAGGAAATATGGGAATTAAAAAAGCACGCTTCGCAAATTTTTCCTAATCATAAATATAAAAACTCGAATGCTTCAATCGACGCATTCGAGTTTTTGCCATCTCTTATTCCATTTCTTTAACGCTATCCTTCACAATCACTTTACCAACCGTAATCTTAAGACCTGGATTATAGGATGGATCATCAATTTTCTTGATCAAACGTTCGGCACTTGCCTTGGCCATACCATCCATATCAACCTCATAGGTAGTAATTCGAGGAGAAGATATTTCTGATAGTATGTAATTATCGAATCCTACTACTGATACGTCCTCTGGTACCCGCACACCTTTCTCCTTTAACGCTAGAATTAATTCGTATGCAACAGTATCACAGTTACAGACAAATGCACTTGGTAATTTTTCAGGAAGACTTACTTTTACAATCCCGGTTACTATATCACGATCCGGTATCACCATGTCCTCTGTTACCGTAATACCTTCCTCTAGCATCGCACGCGAAAAACCAAAATAACGGTCACTAATACTACTAGTTGCTGAGATTGTTCCAACAAAAAAGATGTCACGATGTCCCATCTTTAGTAGGTAATTTGTCATCATGTACATTCCATAATATCCATCTGAGATAATAGCATCACATCCATAATAAGAATTGTATGCATCCAGGAAAATAACCGCTAAATTTTCTTCTTTGCTTAAACATTGCAGGTATTCCTGTTTTACCTGCCCCATCACAATAAGACCATCTACTTTTGCATCTTTTACAATTCTAGGAAGATTTAATGTGTTTTCATCATCACTTTTTAATATCTCTAATATACCATAATAACCATAGAAGGTAAGCCAGCTAATGACTCGTTCATACATATCCCAGTAAAATGAATACTTTTGATCCACAAATCTACCTGGTATAAGAATACCAATGTTACCGGTACGACCACCCTTCTTCACTGTCCCTGGCGTTTTGGGTCGATACCCCATTTCAATTGCTATTTTCTTTATCGTTTTGCGCAACTCTTCACTAACGCCTTCTTTATCCGCCAAAGCCTTAGATACAGTAACATTACTAACACCCAATCGTTGTGCTATATCAGATAAACGAACTGTTTTTGCCATAATTTATCCTCCAAATCTATAGTTTAAACACCAATCTTAGCCTCACAATATCTAACTCCTATTTCGATCCAATCAATACCATAAGCTTGATTTTTAAGTTAATAGGTAATATTTTACTTAATTATAAATAATTGCTTCTCTATTGTCAATCTAGCATTTTGGTTATAATTGCGCTATTTTGCCATTTTTAATGTTGGTACTTAATAAATTCTAACTATACTGATAGATGAGATAACCTTTCATTGCTTTGCAAAAAATAGGTTACAACATAATTATGGACAGCTAGCTTTTTAAGAGGTTAAATATCTCTATCACATGCCAACTGCCCATTCCTATTTTTTCATCGAAAAACTTTATAACGCATCTCCGATTCTATATGAAAACTCCCTCAAGTAAAATTATCCTTTAATTATTATCTGGCACATCTTCATAGCTTCAAGAGCATTGTAATGTGACTGTTTTGCAACGCCTGCGCAACAGGTAGAATCTACTATCACTGGTATCTCTGGAAATGCTGCTTTTATTATCATAGCATTTGATATAACGCAGATGTCTGTACAAAGACCAACCAGTTCAATCTCTTCTATCGGTTCCTTGGAGACACTCTGTATCTCCTCTAATGCTTTTGCAAGATTAAGGGTCCCAAAACTTTCTTTGTCCAAAATTATTGTGTTTGGTTTATTTGCATATGGTTGCAAGGAAGACTCTATTTCCCAGCCTTTGCTATCTTTCCTACAGTGCTCCACTGGAAGATTCTTTCCCTCCTGAGTATTTAGATATTCCTTCGTATGCGTATCCCTTGTAAAAATAACATTTCCGCTAAAACCTTCTAGCTTGTCTTTCACTCTTGAGACGATAGCTTCCGCTTCTTTACTTCCTAAACTCCCAGTAATAAAGTCATTTTGCATATCAATTACAACCAATACGTTTCCCATAGATTACTCCTAATTTTTACGCTTCTTACATAATTTAGGTTTACTAGTTAGAACCTATACCTACATTGCTTCTTGTTGCTCATTAATATAATTAATAAGACCTTCTGCTTTCATGATCTTTTGCATGAACTCTGGAAATGACTGCCCCTGATAAGATTTCCCTTTGGTAAGATTTGTAATGATTCCATTATCAAAATCTATCTCTACCTCATTACCAGCGTCGATGTCTCTTGCAGCCTCTTCACATTCTATAATTGGAAGCCCTATATTAATGGCATTACGATAAAATATTCTTGCAAAGGTCTCAGCAATTACACAGCTAATACCAGACGCTTTAATCGCAATTGGTGCATGTTCTCTGGAGGAGCCGCAGCCAAAATTTTTATTTGCAACTATAATATCCCCTGGTTTTACTCTATGAACAAATTCCTTATCAATATCTTCCATGCATTTTTTTGCAAGTTCTTTTGGATCAGAAGAATTTAAATACCTAGCAGGGATGATAACATCTGTATCTACATTATCTCCATATTTATGAACTATACCATGTGCTTTCATACTTACCTCTATTCCGGCGCTTTAGCGCCTGCAATTAATATCAAAGTTCCTTAAAACTAGCACCATAACATACCAAATCGAAAATTCGTGCCATATGGCATGAATCACTTTGTGCAGTTTAAGTACACTAACTTTGCCAGACATCAGCATAGGTCAGTTGACACTATACCTTAAGAAAATAGCTCGGAAGCTTCACTAATCTTTCCAGTTACTGCGCTCGCTGCTGCCACCGCAGGACTGCAAAGGTAAACTTCTGATTCCACATGTCCCATACGCCCAACAAAGTTTCGATTGGTTGTGGAAGCAGCACGTTCACCTGCTGCAAGAATACCCATATGTCCTCCAAGGCATGGTCCACATGTTGGAGTGCTTACGACACAACCTGCTTTGATAAAGATCTGAATCAATCCTTCCTCAATTGCTTGTAAGTAAATTGCCTGAGTTGCAGGAAATACGATAGCACGCATCCCTTTTGCTACCTTTCTTCCCTCTAAAACTTTGGCAGCAATTCTTAAATCACCAATTCTTCCATTCGTACAAGATCCAATGACTACCTGATCAATTTTAACTTCACCAGCTTCTTTCACCGTCTTCGTGTTTTCTGGAAGATGAGGAAATGCTACCGTTGGCTCTAACTCTGATAAGTCTATTGTAATAGTTTGCTCATACTCGGCATCTTCATCGGCTTCATAGATCGTATATTCTTTTGATGAATGCTCCTTCATATAAGCAATGGTTAATTCATCTACTGGGAAAATACCATTCTTAGCACCAGCTTCAATCGCCATATTCGCAATTGTAAAACGGTCATCCATCGTTAAATTTTTAATTCCATCTCCAACAAATTCCATAGATTTATACAATGCACCATCTACACCAATCCTACCGATAATATGTAAAATGACGTCTTTTCCACTTACCCATTCCTTAGGTTTTCCTGTTAATACAAACTTAATTGCAGACGGTACTTTAAACCATGCTTTCCCTGTTATCATGCCAGCACCCATATCAGTACTACCAACACCGGTAGAAAATGCTCCAAGTGCACCATAAGTACAAGTATGAGAATCTGCTCCAATACAGGTTTCTCCAGCTACAATAAGCCCTTTTTCTGGAAGAAGGGCATGCTCAATTCCCATCTCACCAACCTCAAAATAGTTTGTAATGTCATGATCTTTTGCATACTCTCTAAGACACTTACAATGTTCGGCTGATTTGATATCTTTATTTGGCGTAAAATGATCTGGTACCAAAGCAATTTTATCTTTGTCAAATACCGTTTTCTTTTTCAATCTTTGTACTTCGTGTATGGCAACTGGCCCTGTAATGTCATTTGCTAACACCAGGTCAAGATTAGCCTCAATCAACTGTCCTGCCTTTACTTCAGGCAGATTTGCATGTGCCGCCAAAATTTTTTGAGTCATTGTCATGCCCATAACTATATCCTCCTATGCTTCTGGTAATGCCAAAATCACATTTACAAACATAAAGTAAAGAATAAAGCATACAAAAGAAACGATAAACCAAAGGACTGGAAACTTTTCTTCCACTTTTTTTACTACCATTCGACTAGCATTGTTAAGTACCTTCTTGAATAACGAAGACATACCGATACCGAAGATAGCAATAAAGACCAAAGGAATTACAAACATCAATGCATTTGCACTAACAACGCATACCTGAAATACAAAGCTTGGCATACCTATCGTTTCCGCATTCGCTCCTCCAAAAAAACTTAGAAAGAAAATAACTGTCATAATAACCAATGCTTTTGAAAAACTCTTAATGTATTTCTCCATTCTGACCTCCAAGTGATAATATCGAATATTGTTATGTATATTATTACAACAATTCGATTTTGAATTCCTAGATATCTTAACATATAATTATGGAAAATGCACTGGTAATCCATGAGTTTACTTTCTTTTAATCTTTACAATATGTGTAATATGAATCAATTTGCTCTGATTTTTAATTGATAAGAGTTTCATTTCTAAATAACTCTACTCTACAAGTTTTAAGTTCATTACTGCACGATATCTTCTCATTATGAACTATAGTTTCACTATTATATCTGTGCTAGGATAGAATCTCCCATTTCCTTCGTTCCTATTAGTTTACATCCTTCTGACATAATATCTGCGGTACGAAGTCCTAAGTTTAATACTTGTTTTACCGCATTTTCAATGCGATCTGCTTCTTTAGTCAGGTCAAAACTATAGCGAAGCATCATAGCCGCAGAAAGAATTGTTGCAATTGGATTTGCAATGTTTTTTCCTGCTATATCTGGAGCAGAACCATGACTTGGTTCATATAAACCAAGTTTTGTTTCACCAAGACTTGCAGATGCTAACATACCGATAGAGCCTGTCACCATACTCGCTTCATCCGAAAGGATGTCGCCAAACATGTTCTCTGTAAGTATCACATCAAACTGTGTTGGATCTTTTACAATCTGCATTGCACAGTTATCCACTAACATATCGGTAAGCGTTACCTCTGGATATTCCATCGCCACTTCTTTTACGACCTGTCTCCAAAGTCTTGAGGTATCTAAAACATTCGCTTTATCTACGCTGCATACTCTCTTATTTCGTTTACTAGCTACTTCAAATGCCCATCTTGCAATACGCTTTATTTCATTTTCATCGTAAGGCATTGTATCAATTGCTTTTCTCACTCCATTTTCCGTCATAGTTTTTCGTTCACCAAAATAAACTCCACCGGTTAGCTCACGAACAACAACAAAATCAAATCCATCTCCAATAATCTCATCCTTTAACGGGCATGCTTGCTTTAATTGTTCAAACAGCACTGCTGGCCGAAGATTACAAAATAATCCTAAGCCCTTTCGAATGGCTAATAACCCAGCCTCTGGTCTTAGATGTGGAGGAAGACTATACCAGTTACTTTGCCCCACATTACCACCTACCGCACCAAGAAGTACAGAATCACTTGCCTTCGCAGTTTCTAGCGCTTCTTTGGTGAGTGGTTCACCAGTTGCATCGATTGAAACACCCCCCATTAATACTTCGGTATAAGCAAACGTATGACCAAATTTCTTTCCGACCTGATCTAATACTTTCTTTGCTTCTGTGATGATCTCAGGACCAATCCCATCTCCCGGAATAACTGCTATTTTGTAATTCATATGTACGCATCCTTTCTCTCTATAAGATGAGCTTTTCAATATGATTTTAAAAGTAAGTTAAAATAAGATATACCTTTTAATTGTCATCATTTTATCATAGTTCTTGATATAATTAAAATACATATTATTAATATTTAGTATAATTTATTGTTATATCAATCCAGTTTTATTCTTAGTTAATCTATCCTATATTAAATGCTAATACATACTAGTAATCATATATCTTCTCTCACTATATAATTACACTTCTCCTCAACATAATACCACATAAATTAAGGAATAACTCATCGTTTCGCACCTCGAATATGCTCTATTGTAGTATGGAATTTCCAACCACAATATACTAGCTCGCCACTTATGTGATTTTCTTTACGAAAGTTCTCTACAATAAAGCAAGGCAAGTGACTAACCACTCTAAAAAAACTAGTGCTCTATCACTTGCCTGATTTAATTTATTATTTTACTTTTTTATACTAAATTCTTCTGTTTTTATTCCACCTGCTTTAAAAAATCGATAAATTGATACCAATCCTCTACTTTACATAAGGATATTTCAGGATGACTTGCCTCATAATCCTCTCGATAATCAAATCCACCCGTTTTATTCGCGCCGGTATACCATACTGGAAATATTCCGGCTTCTGAAGCACCAATGATATCGCAAAGTATATTATCTCCACAATACCATACCTCTTCTGCCTGCAATAAAGCCTTTCGAAGTGCTAACTGAAATAGAAATTTACTTGGCTTTCGAAAAACATATTCACTAGATGCAAGAATAAATTCAAACGTATATTCTGGTAGAACAGAAGCTAAACGACGTCTTAGGGCCTCTCCGCTAAACGATATATTGCTTATCACCCCGACACGAATGTCTTGCTCCTTTAAGTAGTTAAGTACTTCCTTGATCCCATCTGTTGGAACTCCCGGCGCTGCTGTATCCCAGAATAATTGTTCTATTTGATAAGGATCCTCCTTAAACTCTAAACCAAAATACTCATATAAAAACCTCTGATATGGATGATTATGAACCTCTATTTTATATTCATCCATTGTTTCCTTTGTAAATCTACCAATTTCTTTATTTAATTCTCTATCAAAAGCAAGTATCTCTTGTGCTGTTATACCATATGGATTCCTTACAGCCCTTGATAATACAGCTTCTTCTGCTGCCAGTGACTCAAATCCTTCCTCTTTTACTAAGGTTTGCCCATAGTCAAATAGAATCATTTTAGGCTTTCGCATCTCATTTCCTCCATCTTCTGAACAAAATTTCGAACAGATTCCTGGTTTCCTCTCTCCTTCATATAAGCAAAACCTATCTCTCTCTTATCTAGTTTACCTGGTAAAGCAATCTCTACTAAGTCTCCACTATCTATTTCTTTCTGAACAAATTCTCCTATAACACATGCAATACCTAAACCTGTCTTTGCAAACTCAATTAATAAATCCATACTACTAACCTCTAAGATTTGTACTGGTTTTAACTGCCTTTTTGCAAAGTACTCGTCAATAAACATTCTGGTAATATTCTTTTCATCAAGGAGCATAAGGTTACCTTTTTCTAATAATTCACGTCCAGTTAGTTCCCTTTCCTCTCTGATTCTTAAATTATCAAGGTAGACTTTATTCGCAATAAAGATGTCCTGTATCTCTCCAACCTTTTGAAAAATCAGACCCTTCATAGTATCCGATTTTCCTACTAATCCAATATCGAGTTTTCCTTCCTCTAGTAATCCTAAGGTTTGAAGCGTAGACTGACATTGTATCGTAAATCGAATATGCGGATATTCCTCCACAAAATCTTTTAAAAAAGGTAGCAAGATATATTTACATAGCGTCGTACTGACACCGATACGAATATGTCCTATTCCCAGCTGATGAATTCTTTTCATTGCATCTTCCCCTTCTTTCAGGGTTTCAAATGCTGATCTAGTATAGCAATAAAGCTGCTTTCCCTCTTCCGTTAGTTTTACTCCACGTGAATTTCTGGTGAACAACGCAACTGACATACTTTGCTCCAACTTCGCAATTGCCTTACTTATCGCAGGTTGGCTAATATATAGTTCCTTTGCTGCTAAAGATATATTTTCAGTTTTTGCCACCGCATTAAAGATTCGATAAGCAGATAATGAAAAATCTACTTCCATTTCCTAACCTCCCCAGATTGTCCTATGTTTATTGACAGCTTACCATTAAATGCCCCATTTTGGCAACTACAATTTCTTCTCTTACAATCTTTCAGTTAACATTGATTCTTTCAGCGAATTAACTTAAATCAATTCCTTTCGATATGCTTCGAAGGCTGTTGGCAGCGAATAATCCTCACAAATCCTTTGATTATCTACCCATAAAATTTCTGGAAGATTTACATCTTCTTTTCTCTCAACCTTGATATAATACCCAGTCATATGCCACTCTTTATGAGAAAATATGTGTTTTGCTTCTCCAAGTTTTTTTGTTACTAAAGCATGAGTGGCAAATGTTTGAATTGCATTCTCCATCTGACTAAACGTAAGCTTTCCTTCTAGATTAGGAAGTTCCCATAATCCATGAAGGAGACCTTTTTCTGTTCTTTTTCGGATTGCATAGGAGCCGCCACATTCCATAACTAGTACTGTCTTTTCCTCAAGTAGCCTTTCCTTTTTCTTAGGTTTTACTGGAATTTTCATCTCATCCCCATTGTGATATGCTTTACATAGATGCATCACTGGACATTGCTCACAAAGTGGCTTACCATTTGGTAAACAAATAGTTGCTCCTAGCTCCATAAGAGCTTGATTAAAATCCCCTGGGCGATCTTTCGGAATAATTTCTTCAATGTCATCTTCAAGTTCTTTTTTAATCTTTTCCTTTGTAATATCGTCAAAGCTTCCCGCAATCCGCTTCATGACACGTAGTACGTTACCGTCAACAGCTGGAACTGGTAGCTGAAATGCAATCGATCCTATCGCTCCTGAGGTATAAGATCCTATCCCTGGTAGCTTTTTTAACTCTTCTCGATTCGCTGGAAGCTCACCACCATACTGCTCCATTACAACAATGGCTGCTTTTTTAAGGTTTCGGGCTCGATTATAATAGCCTAAGCCTTCCCATAATTTCATTAAACGATCTTCCTCTACCACCGCTAAATCCTTTATGGTTGGTAGTTCCTTAATAAACCGATCAAAATAAGATTTCACAGCTTCTACTCTGGTTTGTTGCAGCATGATTTCTGAAATCCATACAAAGTATGGCTTAGGATTTGATCTCCATTCCAGAATCCTTGCATTTAAGTCGTACCAATGTAATAAATATTCTACTGTTTCTCTATAATCATATTTCATTATTTCCTCGATTCCAGTGCTTTAGCGCCTATCAATTCTTTTATAAACACTCTATAGACTATCCTATTTCTTTAGATAATGTTACACATTAGATCATGATCGTGATCTACACAAGCCTTTGGCTTGGCAGTCTTATTGTATCACATTTTGAACATTATGTTAAAAATTTATAATGGAAATTCAAGAAGTTTAAGAAACATGTAAGAGTTTTGCCTAGATTTTGCCTTATTCCAATATTATGCTATTCTTATCTTTGACCACAAAGGAGGCTTACTATGTTATCTCGTAAACTGATTATACTTTGTTTTTTGACCACTATTCTATGTAGTGGCTGTCAAACAACACAAAGTCCGAACAACACTTCATTGGATACATCTAGTGAGCTGACTCCTACCGTTACAGCTTCTATAACACAAGCTCCTAAGATAACCGTAACTCCTGAAGCCACACCGATCGTAGGGGAAGTATTATTATCCGAAGAAGATGCACTTTCCATAGTTCAGGGACAAATCAATTCAAGAAAATATTCGATATCATTGCTTGATGATAATGTAATAATAAACTCAAAAAATTATTATTCTTTTATCATTACCGAAAACTTAACAGCACTAGAACCTGCAATACTCGTCAATAAGAGTAACGGAGAGCTCTCCTGTTTATCCTCTGATGGAAAGCAAACTCCATTTTCTACCTTTTCCACAAAACCAAGCGAAGAGGAGACCGAATCCAATTGGAATGGCACATTTGTTCGCAAGGATTTACGAGGTGTAACAACCTCCACCATTACCATAATTCAGAATGATTCCTCTTCTTTTGAATTTTATATTCTTTCAGAAAACAGCCTTGGAGAAAACCGCCTCAGTGGTATTGGACATATTGATGGTACAACTGCTAAACATTTTACTGACGATGAAGTAAGCTTAACCTTCTCCCTCGTTGAAAATCAATTACAGTTAGTTGATAATGACTACTTTACTAGAAATTCAAATTCAATTGCTGGAAGTTATACTCTTGATAAGGATACAAAAGAGAACTTAACTATCTCAGAAGAAGAGGCTATTCAAATCATACATTCTTTATCAGATCTTCAAACAGGCTTACCTGCAGACATCAACGATTACCTCATCTTGTCTGACAATATAAAATTAATTATAGAAGACCGTATTTGTTATAGTTATGGTGCTTATGCCAAATTTGATCATAAAAATATTCTAATGACAAATTTTTATGTCACAACAGATGGAAATGCAGTTTATACATATAATTCAATGAAAAATACTTATGAGCGAGTTTACGGAAAATAGGTTTTTTGATTTTTTACTGACACTATGCATTGTCGAATAAAGTGTCTTTCGTTGTAAGAAGGTACAAAAGCGCCAGAATATATCTTGACATAATAAACGGAATATTCCAATAGAGTGTTTTCGCTCTAAGGAATATTCCGTTCCTTTATTTCTCAATCAATGATGAGATGTTTGTATTTTTTTAATTTCCTATTAAATTAATTCCTTCTTTCACTTTTATTTCAAATCTTTCTTTCATGTCGAAGTAAATAAAAACGTAATCTTAAGTAGTTACGATATTTCATCGTTCTCTTATAATATTGATCTAGGTATCTTCGAAAACGCTCAATCGCTTGCTGTTCTCCTAGGGACGGTTCTTCTTCGTTATATCGTATCTTTTGATAGAAATCAATGATATTCTTAACCTCTCTCGTATCCATTGAAATATCCGCTACTAAGCGCTTTATAAAGCTCTGGAATGTCTCCGACTTCTCAATTCCCTTCCCTAAAAACTCATACATGAAAAATACTGCTTTGATATCTTGGTATATTCTTTTTTCTAAACTTGACTTACGATAGCTTCTGTTAAATAGCTGTATTTTTAATATGTAATAAAGAACTAAACCAAACAACATAAGTAGTACTACAATTCCTGCAATCATTGATATACTACGATAAGTCTTTCGGGCAGTCAGATATTCCTTTTCTTCTTGTTCCAATAGCATTTGATAGAGAGATGGGTCATATTGCGGACCTGTACTAGGAACATTAACGGAACTGTTACCTTTGTCTTTTTCTGAAACCCAAGGCTGATACCGATAATCATAAAAAGATGGGGTAGGTTCAAAAGGAATCCAGCCAATCCCTTCGATATAAGCTTCTGGCCAAGCATGAGCGTTCCTATTGTATACATAATAGGTAAAGCGGTCTTCGCCCTCGGATGGAGGTACGCGAAATCCTTGCACATATCTGGTAGGAATACCAAAAGATCGTGCCATCATCGCAAATGCAGTCGCGTAATAAGTACAATAGCCTTCTTTGGATTCAAAAATCAGGTAATCCACTAAATCAAAACCTTCTTGGGGTTGTTTTGGTATTGTAGTATACGAATAATTTGAAAAAAACTTCTCAATCGCTTTGCATTTCTCGTAGTCATTACTACAATCTTTTGTTATTTCATATGCTAAATCAGAAACTCGCTTTGGCAGTGCTTCATAAACATTCAAATAATCTTCATAGATTTGATCTCTACGAAGTTTTAGTAATTCTCCCAACCCTTCAGAAACCTTATAAGTGATAAGATACTTCTTCTTTGCTACATTATCTTTAAATTGTAGAAATGAGGCAGTGTTCTCATTCTGATACTTAAATCTTGCTTGGCTTTCTATAAGCTGATTAAAATAGGGGCTATCAAGGTTCATATTCAAGTACCGAAACGAATAGCTTAACCCTTTTGATTTTATATCTCGGAAACGGAGATTCGCTGTATCACCGGAATAGATGTCCTTACGTCTAATAAGTTCAATATCTAGTACTTTTAAAGGGTAAAATAATGTCTTAGTTGTTATCCCTTCATATGTAACACTATAACTACGAGTAGAAATAACTGAGTTATATTCTTCTGTTAATCCTTCACGGTCGATTGCGAATAATAACTCTAATGCATCCAGTTCTGCTTCCGTATACTCTTCTTTTTTATTTTTTGTTGTATCTTCCCACTTTTCACCATTATATTGATTCTTAACATTACCGTTAAGATATAAATGAAAACTGCTTAAGGAACTGGTTTTTAAGGACATTGCTAACTCATTTGATTCTGAAACACTTCCACCTACCCTACCACTCTCAGAGTATCCAGCGAAATTTAAATTAAATTCTTTCTTTTCTGGATTCATCCATAAATCAAAATTGGTAACAAAATTATCAACGGCATTCGAAACCGCATTGATGCATCGTTTAATAGTTTTCCACTCCATTGGCTTTTCCGAAGCTGGTAGTAATAAGAGAAATATACTAAGTAGTAAGGCACAAGGAATTAGAAATGTCATTGCCATAGATTGAACATTTCTCTCCTTTTTATAAAAAAGAGTCATTCTAATTTCCACTAGCGTAAGGAATAGATAGAGTAGTAGGGCGACTATCCCTAATTTTGATGTCAGTTGCTGAGTGAATCCCAATAGCAGGAGTACACATAATATCACAACCGCTCCAATGATTCGAAATAAAAGCTTTTTTTGTAATAGATATAACGGTATTGAGGATAAGATTAATAGAAGTATCATCGTTACCGAGGAAAATCCTATCGAGTTTGATTTTCCATCACTTAAAGTCTGATCAAACCATGAAGTATAATGTTTTATAAAATCAGAAAAGGATCCTTTATATTGGTTGCATAGGAACACAATAATTACAGTAAGGATTATTATAACAACATAAGGAAGGACGTTTTTTTTATTTTGATCAAAACATCGCAAAATCACAACCCAAAAGAAAACCAGAACTGCTAACATTCCTTCATTGACCAGAAGTCCAAAATAAATATTGCATAAGGATAAAACAGCGATGCATAATAACATAGTTAATAGACAGGGATACCCATGGTTTTTTAATAAAAGCTTTATATTCATTGTAATCTCCATTCTGTCGCAATCCTGCGAATTGGGGAAACAGTACACAAATATGTGTGTAAAAAATCTTGATTTTTCTTATTTAAAATATGCCTCTTAGTAGGCCAGAAGTTTGTTCTGAGGATTACGCAAGCGCAAACTTCTGTGTGAAAGAAAATGAAGATTTCTTTCACACTTGAAAACAAAACTCTTAGTAGGCCGGAAGTTTGTTCCGAGGATTACGCAGGCGCAAACTTCTGTGTGAAAGAAATCGAAGATTTCTTTCACACTTAAAAACAAAACTCTTAGTAGGCCGGAAGTTTGTTCCGAGGATTACGCAGGCACAAACTTCTGTGTGAAAGAAATCGAAGATTTCTTTCACACTTGAAAACAAAACTCTTAGTAGGCCGGAAGTTTGTTCCGAGGATTACGCAGGCACAAACTTCTGTGTGAAAGAAATCGAAGATTTCTTTCACACTTAACCCTCTAAAACTTCTGAGATTTCTTGACTCGGTGTAATTTGCCCAAAATAAATACGTGAGTCCAACTTTACTGTGAGTTTTGAAACATCATCTTCACCAAGGTAAAGGATTGCTACTTCATTTCCCAAAGAAACCATATGATAACTTGCTTTCACAATATCTTCAGAAAATGTATGCGTTAGAATGATAGAAAAAGAGGTATTCTTAAGAAGAATACAACTTTCCATTAATAACGAGCTTATCGAATGATTCGCACGAAAATAAACATCTGTACACAGTTGATAAAATTGATCAAATTCTTGTTTGCCTGAAATATTCATTATCTTTATACCAGCAACATCGTAGATAACTCTCACAGGTGTATTCGAACGATAAAAAAAATCGCTGAGTGCAAGTGCAATTTCAATGATTTTATCTTCAAGAATCACTCTACTTATCTCGTCAGAATCTTTCTTTTCAAAATCCACATATAGATAAACTTCAGTCTTTGGTTCCACGGTATATTTTCTTGTTACTAGTGTTCTTAACTTAGCCGATGCTTTCCAATGTATTCTTTTCGGCTCATCGCCCGGTTCATATCTTCGAATTTCAACATCTGGAACACTCTGCTTTAATACTGGATATAGTTCAAGTGTTTTTCCCTCTGTTTCCTTATAAAGTTTTAAAGAATTCAAGCGGACAATTCTTGGCAATACCTTTGCTTGAATCGCAGATGGTGCATTATAAACAAGATGGAATAAATTCAAGTAATCCGTAACGGTTACCTTATCAATTCCAATACGATACTCTCCACGATAATGACAGCAAATCGTCGTTGATTGTTCAATTTTATCCCCAGGAAGAAGACAATAACTTCGGTCAGAGCTTATATTTTCTACTGTAGAAAAATCACTTTTAAAACTTACATTCACATTAGAAAAAGTCATATAATCTTCATTCGTTAATAAAAACTGATAGGAAATATGCTCTCCTTTAACCATTGTCTTATGCTCTATAAATTGATAGATTCTGAACTGAAAATACACATAGATTAAGTAGAGATAAGAAACAATTGGGATACAAAGACTGAAAAAAAATAGGCCATAGCTTACATATCCTCCATAATAGCTAACAAAGATACCGGTAAGTATTATGAAAAGATACAAAAAGCATCGATTACGTCTCATCCGGTGCACTCCTTCCTTTAGGAAAAGTCTCTAAGAATTGGTATCGTAACCTTCTGTAACAATCCACGAAGAATCTTCTCTGGAGAAACTTTATTTATCTTTGCTTCCATCGAGAGCACAAAACGATGGCACAATACTGGATAGATAACCTCCAATACATCATCTGGTATGACATAATCTCTGCCTTTTAGATATGCTGTTGCAGATGCTGCTTTTATAACAGCAAGAGTAGCTCTTGGGCTCGCACCCAGTATAAAATTCTCATCCTCTCTCGTAACTTTAGTAACATCTATAATAAATGCTAGAACATCCTTATGTATTCGGACCTTTTTCACTTCCTCTTGCATTGCATCAACTTGCTCTCTTGTCATAATCGGTTTTAATTCTGGTAATCTGTGATTGTTATGATAAAGTAATGCCATTCTTAACTCATCTTCTGGTGTTGGGTAACCAATGGATATTTTCATCAAAAATCGATCTAATTGGGCCTCTGGTAAATGATATGTCCCCATAAAATCAATTGGATTCTGTGTTGCAATTACCATAAATGGAGCTTCTAATGGATATATCTTTCCATCCACCGTTACTTGTCTCTCCTCCATTGCTTCCAACAAACTAGCTTGTGTTTTTGGGGAGGTTCGATTAATCTCATCTGCCAGTACGATATGATGCATAATGGCTCCTTTTGAAAACTCAAATGCGCCAGTTTTCATATTATAGACAGATAAACCTGTAACATCACTTGGTAAAGTATCTGGTGTAAACTGTATTCTTCCAAAACTGCAATCGACTGATTTTGCAATCGCATTCGCCAAAGTCGTCTTACCAACCCCCGGAACATCTTCTATTAGTAAATGTCCCCCTGCTAGTAATGTCGTCACCGCATATGTAACCTTGTCTTCTTTTCCAATTAAAACTGAATTTACCTGAGATATCAACTGATTCGCCAACTCTACGTATTGAAACATATTCCACCCCTTCTTATCGTTATCTGAATTTTCCAAAGTAATCCTATTTTTAACAATTATAATGGAAATAGATGTAATTATCAACCATAGTTATTATAGATAAATTATCCTAAATTTTATGTAAAAAAACGAATATGCAAGTTAAGCCTGTCTATGTCAAATCTCCTTAAGTTTCTGTGGATTAAACTCCAAAAAGAAGTCTGACATCACGCTTTATGGCACATGTCAGACTTCTTTTTTTATACTAAGTTATAAACCCCTCTTAAAAACTTTTCTTATAACTTTTCTTATAACTTCTCTCCTATTATGGCTCTATACCCCATACTAATGCATCAGAGATATATACTGTTGTCTTACTCCAATCAGCATAACTCGAGTTACTATCACCAAAAGAATAATCATCTGTTTGTGTATAGTTCGTCCAGTCTACTTTAGAAAATCTTCCTTGAACTTCAACGCTTTGTCCTACGTTCAAAGTTCCAGCACTGGATTTAAATGAAAATTCCAGATAGTAATCCGCATTCGTCTTAGGAGTAGCCATCTTCACAAAGGTACCATTCACATTAGAACTTCCTATGGTAGAATAATCACACCAAAATGCCTGAGCCTTATCCGTATTGATTGTGTAATAATAGCGAATCTTCACATCCGATAAGTTGATTGCAGTACTTCCGGTATTGATTAACTTAATTCTTGGTGCAATTCCATTCGTCGTTGCGGAAGAATTTCCATTGAACATTTGAAGTTTTATATTTCCTGTTGGGGTTACAACAGAAGAATCTTTGATGGTAACTGCTAAAACTGGATCTGTCCCTTTATTCATATCAAATGTAATGGATTGATTTCCTAATGCAAATTGACTTAAATAAGTAGATAGAATCGTTACTGTTGTTCCAGAAACGAGGTAGTCTGTTCCAGCTACCAAACTTGTAGACCCATTCTTAAGTCCAACTAAGGTATTACCATTTAAAGATAACGTAACATCAATATTTGCCTGTTTTCCGCTAGCCTTATCAAAGATTGCTGATATTGGACTAATGGATGCACTTGGTGACGTGTCAACCATCGTTACTTTAAGCGTTGCATCATTACCGCCACTAAATACAAATGTTAATGTGACAGTATTTGCGCTTTGAGCTAAGAAATAATTCTTAGATAACGTCACTACATTACCAGATACGGTATAATCAGTACCTTTGGTTAATACTACAGTTCCATTTTTAATTGCTGTTAACGTATTCCCATTGAAATTAACAGTAACAGGTATATCAGCGGATACTGCTTGATTACGATCAAAGGTTGCTGTAGTCTTATCAAGACTTGCGGAAGGAACACCAGCCTTTGGCTCATTACCAAATACTAAGGTACCATTATCATACAATGGAATATATGTGGTCTTTACTGTAGACCCGGAAGAAACATTGCTGATTTGAGTAAAGGAGTAATCATTCGAATTATCCCATATGTTATTAACATTTTGTGGGCCTGCAATTCTAAATTGTACTTCTTTCTTATAAGCAGACTGTCCTCCTGGATAAATCTTAGTTCCTGAGAAATCTACATTCACATAATAAATATTATTCGCAGCATCCCATGGAAGAAGTGCAGACGTAGTTGCTCCATTATTATAATTTGTAGTTACTGTAAAATCATTCTTGGTATAGCCCTTTGCTACATATTCCGAAATATCAATAAAATACTTAAACGATAATTTATCGGCTACACGAGCAGGCCAACCTGTCTGATTGAAAACCAATGCTTTAATCTCGATAAACGTAGGGCCAGAAGCATTAATACCAGCCTGAATAAATAACTCATCGTTTGTCACTGTTTCTATTGCTTTAAAGTTTGTAATCGGAGTTCCGCCAAAATCTTTATACATCTTAGCCAATACGCCAACAAACCCTGCATTATAATCACAAGCGATTTCATTATTTACATAGTTGCCAATATTATCTTCATAGCTGTCATCTCTACCAGGTCCGCCCACTAATGCACCATAAATGGTGTGTCTGTTGTAATTTGGCTCCATTTGACTATCTGCCCAGGAACTATGAGCAGTTCTATGATGAGGTCTCGTTGGAGGATTTACACCATATCCAACTACATAACTTCTTCCAGCACTACCTAGCGCATAATCTACCTGCTGTTTTGCAAATGCATTGTAGATACTAGCTTTTTGGGCACTACATCCACTCCAGTCAGCATAAACACTTGCTAAAAATGCTGTTGTAGTAGCATATCGTAATGCTCCCCAGGAATCTAGCCAAGCAAGTCCTTTCGGTGTATAAGAAATACGATTTCCATTATACCCTACGGTCCAATAATCCAAATGCATCTCAATATTATTCTTATAAATCTCTTTATTAGTTATTCTTGCTAATAATAAAGCTGCACCATAATGAACATCATCCCAGCTTTGTGCCCACTTATAACTTAACGTAGCAGACTGTGGCTCAGTTCCCCAATAGGAAACATAAGACTCTGCCTTATCTAGGTAAGTAGACTCTCCGCCTGCAAGATAGATCCATGCAGCAGCCCATGATAATTCATCATAAAAGCCGCTATAAGAAGTATAAAAGCCATTTGCTGCGGTATAGCCAGCATCACTTTTCGTTGTTTCTGCAAAATTATATAGCTCTTTTGCATGACGAAGACAGGTTGCAGAGTAGGTTGGATCTTTTGTCTTAAAGACAAGTGCTGTTGCTGCAAGAGCTGCTGCTGCTTCACCTACTACAGAAGAACCAGGGTTACTTAAATCAACCTTATACGATGGCCTGTCCATCTGCATAACTTCAGCAGGTCCCCACCAAGAGTGATCTGTATTACCATTACCAACCTGATAATAAAATACGTTCTTTTCTGGATGACACTTAATTAAATAATCACTAGCCCACTTAATTTCATCTAATAAATAATTTAATTGTCCCGCCTGTGAAAGAGTAGCCTCTTCTTCATATACAGACCATGCTAACATAGCCACTGTATATGCCATTGGGAGATTAAACTTAACATGATCACCAGCATCATACCAACCGCCAGTTAAATCTAAACCAACATCTGCTCCATCCTTTAATCCAGAGTCACCTCTCCAATTATTACGTATCGTACTTGGCAGATCACCGGAACGTTGAAACTCATAAAACATAATTGCTTTCTGAAGAGCTTCTCCGTAATTATAATTTGACTCAGCTGCCTTAGCCTTTGACGGCGCCATGGATATCAGAAGTGTAATCACTAATAAAAGACTTACTATCTTTTTCATAACGATACCTCCATGTCCGCTTTAGCGGACTCAACATCAAAAGTTGAATGTGTCTTTCTCAACTTTATTCCTTTTTGTGCAGGCAATAGAAAGCCAAAAACACTTTCTATTGCCAAAAAAACTTGTTATGGTTCCATACCCCAAGTAAGCTTACCACTTACATAAGCAGGTGACTTATTCCAATCAGCGTAGGAGTTACCGCTGCTATTGAAGGAGAAGTCTCCAGTTTGGGTATAGTTAGACCAATCAGTTTTCGAGAATCTACCTTGAACTTCAATTCCCTGCCCTGCCTGTAATGAACCAGCACCACTTGTAAATCCAATTTCTAGATAATAATCAGCTCCTGTCTTTGGAGTAGCCATCTTAACAAAAGTACCGGTAACATTACCACTTCCAATCGATGACCAATCACACCAGAAATTCTGACTCTTCTCACCATCAATGGTATAGTAATAACGTATCTTTACATCAGAGAGATTAATACTATTAGAACCTGTATTCACAAGTTTAAAACGTGGAGCAATTCCATTCGTTGTTGCGCTGGTATTGCCATTGTACATCTGAATCTTAACATCTCCAACCACCACAACCACCGTTGTATCCACTACGGTTACAATAAAAGGTTTCGTGTATCCACTGCTAAAATTAAAGGTTATTGTAGTATCACCAAGTGGTAAGGTGGATAGGAATTCTTTCTTTAAGACAACTGTATTACCATTTACAGTATAATCAGTATTTAAGGTAAGAGGTGTTGTACCTTTACTTAAGTTAACAAAGGTATAGCCTTGCATAGATAATGTGGTACTAAGATCAGTTTGTTTCCCTGTTGCCTTATCAAAGCTTCCCTGTGTAGGCGTAATATTAGCATAATCAACAGTGCCAGAACCACTCTCATAAAGAAGGGAATAAACACCAATAGCAATTGCTACATCACACTGAGCCCAGAATCTATGGTAAGTAAATTCTGGTGTTTTATTATTCTGATATGCCGCCAGTAATTTTTGATAAGATGGATCCTGTAAATATTTAGAACGAATATCTAAGAATTTAACTCCCGACTTAATCACATCACCATTTGGCATCTTACCACTAAAGGTACTAGGTACATAAATAACCTGTTCAAAGAATCTCTTATAATCTGTACGTAACTCAGGAGCTGCAACACCCTTATCATCACGATATAAGTTCCATACTCGGTCTAATAATTCTTTTGCCAAGTTCTTCGCAGCTACATCGTTTGCAGCCTTACTATAATATAACAACGTATTTGCAAGAGATCCTGTAACACCAAGATCTGTACCATAATCGATAACGGTTACATGAAGGCCTGGATTACCAGTGTAAGTACCAGTCCATGTATCTGGTTGTCCATCCCAATCAATTTTATTAGGAATAGCAAAGGTTCCGTCTGCCCTTAATATAACTACAGACTTAATCCAAGTAACCCATTTATCAAGGATTTGTTTTGCTCTCACATCGTTTGTCTTATAATAATACTCTGCTACACGCTGCATTGACCATGCCTGGAAACCAAACCAAGTATTACTTCCTGGATCTTTATATACAGGGTTTTCTTCATAGCCCATGCCATAGAAAGTAGAGGTACCAGCTGGCCAAGCTTCATAACGGCCATTTCTTGAGTTACTAGCACCACCGGCAATTGCACCTTCGGATGACTGTAACCATTGATAGAATTCAAGCTGTCTATCAAGGCTTGTTGCCCAATCGCTCTGACCATTCGTTGACTTTGGCTTAAATTTAGCATTCTCAGATAAAATCCAAGCTGCCATTGGATTCTGATAACCAAAGTGGTTATGACTAGATCCAATAATCCAAGCCCAATCTGCTGTAGTTCCACCGCCCCAAGCATAATACCAGGATAACAGATAATGAGCTGAATCATATCCTGTACCGGCAGCTGAAGAATTACCAATCTTTCTAAAATATTTATCAAACATTGAATAACGAAGGTAATCACCCATCATCGTAGCTTTTGATAAATAAGTATCAATATTTACGCCGTAATCTTTCGACCATTCATTAGCCCAGTAAGCAGCCTGAACTGCTCTTGCATCTGCATCTGGTGCATTCGTATACTTAAACTGTTTTGAATAAGTACTGTCACCAGTGAATAGGTCTAAGTAACCATTCTTTCCACCGTATTTCATATCATCCCAACATGGCTGAGGAATTGTTTCCCATGTAGACTCTTCTTCTCCACGTTGGAACGTATTGATATAAGACGGTGATGTGGTCCCATCTCCCCTGGAACCATATCCATACCAATTGTCAACATCCAGTAACCAGTGCATACCGTAGATTGTATTCCTTCCATAAGCTGCAACAAGTTCAGTCCAAATCGGATCCTTACCAACTGGTGCATTAGGGTCGAGTACCGCTGGATACTGACTAGGATCCTGATATTCTGGTGCATAAGTTGCAGGCTTACTAGGATTGTACTTACTCATACTGGTTGGTGGCTGATCTGCATCGGTAGGAATCAAATACTTTTCGGTTACATTCCATGCGGTTTGATATCCTGAAAAGTCTCCCGTAAATTTACCATACATTGCTTCAAGCCACATGTAATAGCTTAATGCTTCACTGGTAGTTACATGTCCATAATCTGGAGCTTCTACGATTAATGTTTCGATAGAATGATATGGTACCCCCTTTGAACTAAAATAACCATTCGCTGGGTCTTTAATGTCTGCCCATAAGTCCATAAAACGTTGCTCGTAAGTTCCCCTAGCCTTAGCATCTGCCGAAGTTTCAGCAGTTGCCTGAGCAGAAGCAGTAGTTTCTTTTGCTACCTGAGGTACCAAAGTTACTACCATAGCCGCTGTCATAACAGCAGCAGCTATTCTCTTGTAGATACGTTTTTGCATACAAAACCCTCCTTATTAATTAACTCTCCACGTCAATGACATAAGGTATTTGAACGCATATTCGAATCCCTCCTTCCTTTGCATAAATTTTCAAATTTATTATATCAATTGATTTGAAGGTTCTTAATAGAGTAAAATAAATAGAATTTGCATGGTTTTTGACAAATATCAACGTTTTTCTCTTTTTCATTATGGATAGACTTGTCCACCAAATCGACTAACCTGTTTATAATTCAATATATATTAGATACAATAATATCTATTTTTATACAACACTTCATTTTCTCCCATTTCGTCTGTATTTTAAGTTTTTTTATAAAACTTGTCTATACACTCTGTATACTAACATTATTTCCATTTTATGTCAAATACAACTGAAGATTATTTTTTTGTGCAATATGTACATAAAAATAGTTATTTTTCTTGGATGAGTTATCAATTAATTCTTTTTAACTACGTCACAAGAAAATTTCATAAAAGGGATTTAAATTTTTATGTTATGACAAGAAAAAAAATTATTCCGCACATTTCTAAAAAGAAATCAATTAATACAAAAAAACTGTTGCTATTGGTAGTTACCCAAGCAACAGTTTTTTTATTGTATTATTTTATCATAATCCTATGCTTAAATCATAAATTCCTATTTGATTCTATAGATAAGGCTTTATTCTTCTCGCAATAAATAATTGAATCATTATTTCATTAATAAACTCTTATTTAGTTAAGAGCATTAATATCTCATTACTTCTTTCAATGAATTTTGTCATAGCCTCTGGTGATAATGGTTTATGAGCAATATAAGCAAGGTCATATAACTGCTCACATATCATATCCGTGTGCTCAGCAGAATTGTTATCCAATACATACTGAACTAACTTATTATTTGCATTTAAGATTAAAGTTTCCGTTGGTCCGAATGCAGATGGATCCATACCATACATATTATACATTTTCATCATATCTTGCATTCTACGGCTCTCTTCTGATAAAGTAATCATAGAAGAAACCTTTGCGTCTTTTAATTTTGCAACCTTAACTTCTAACTTTTCTTTCTTTAATGCTTTCTTAAATACTTCAGTAAGACTATCCTTTTTCTTATCCAGTTCCTTATTTTCTTCTTCAGAAGACTCCTCTGTCATCGTAGCATTGATATCCGCATCAATTCTTTGGAAACGAACCTTCTGATCTGATTGCTCTAACTGAGTAATAAATGGCTGATCGATATTATGTGTCATAAATACAGCATCGATACCGGCATCTTTAAACATCTTGATATATTGACTTTGCTGCTGCTCATCCGTTACATAATATACGGTATCCTTCGTTTCTTCCTTTGGATCCTTGTCAGATTCAGTTACCGTTTCTTCTGTTTCAGACTTTACTTCTTCTGTTTCAGTCTTTGCTTCTTCCGTTTCAGTCTTTGCTTCTTCTGTTTCAGTCTTTACTTCTTCTACCTTTGCTTCACCATTTAATTTCTTAGCAGCTTCCAGATATTCTGGTAGTGTTACATACTTCTTCTCTAAGTTCTTAAAGATAATAAAATCCTTCATTTTATCACGGAACTTTTCATCCTTTAAGCAACCATATTTAATGAATGGGCTCAAATCATCCCAGTACTTCTCATAGTTTTCACGATCTACCTTATACATACCAGATAACTTATCTGCTACCTTCTTTGTAATGTAATCAGAGATTTTCTTCACAAAACCATCGTTTTGTAAAGCACTTCTTGATACATTAAGTGGTAAGTCAGGACAATCGATAACACCCTTTAGTAGCATTAAGAACTCTGGAATTACTTCCTTAATGTTATCTGCAATAAATACCTGATTACTATATAATTTAATCATTCCCTCAATACTATCGTACTCTGTATTAATCTTAGGGAAATATAAAATACCCTTTAAATTAAATGGATAGTCCATATTAAGGTGTATCCAGAATAATGGTTCTTTATAGTCGTGGAAAACCTGACGATAAAATTCCTTATAATCTTCCTCTTTACATTCATTTGGATGTTTTGTCCATAATGGTTCTGGGTTGTTAAGTGGCTTTGGCCCCTTCTTTTCCTTCTTTGTTTCTGCTACCTTACCATCTTCTGTAACTTCCGCATCAACTACTGTATCTTCTTTTACTTCGGATTCAACTTCTGTTGTCTCTTCTGGCTCTTCTTTCGCGTTTTCATTCTTAAAATAAATTGGCACTGGCATAAAGGAACAGTATTTCTCAATTACTTCCTTTGCACGATACTCATTAGAGAACTCATAACTATCTTCATTTAGATGTAGAGTAATCTTTGTACCTCTCTCGGCCTTATCTCCTTCACCCATCTGGAAGTCAATTCCTTCTTCTGATTCCCAGTGTACAGGTTTCGCACCTTCCTGCCAAGATAAGGTATCGATAGTTACTTTATGAGCTACCATGAAGGCAGAATAGAATCCAAGACCAAAGTGTCCGATAATTTGGTCTTCATTTGCCTTGTCTTTATATTTTTTCAAGAAGTCCTGAGCTCCGGAGAAAGCAATCTGGTTGATGTATTCTTTTACTTCATCCGCCGTCATACCAACACCGTTATCAATAAAGGTTAACGTCTTTTCTTCCGGATTCACTAGAACATTGATTTTAAATTCTTCCCCTTCCGGTATAGAGAACTCGCCAATGATACTAAGTTTTTTAAGTTTAGTAATTGCATCACAGCCATTTGATATTAATTCACGGAAAAAAATGTCGTGGTCAGAATATAACCACTTCTTAATAATTGGGAAAATATTCTCGGAATTAATTGATAAATTACCTCTTTCCATACTCATGAAAAAAACACTCCTTTTATCTTTTATTTATCATTGATAAGCATCAGCTCTGCATGGTAATGCACGTCCAATGCATGATAGTCAACTCGTTGTATACTACTATAATACGAGGTATCTAAATTGTCAAGAAAAAATTAGCACTCATTAGTAATGAGTGCTAACAATTACTCTTCATATGCAATTTCATTGTTTTTTAGATATTTCATCGCTTGTTCATCCCAAGCATAATCTAACGTTTTATCAAGGGTAAATGTCTTTACTCCTGTTCCTGTTACCACATGCAATTCATTATTTTCGTAACGTAAGTGAAAGTACAATCCGGTAACTTCGTTGCTATCCATTAACACACCTTGATTAGTTAAAACCGAATCGATTGCTTTTTGAGATAGCATCAGACTGATCTGAAAGGATAGTGGTGTTTTATTCCCTTTTACAATCTGATAAGCAAAAGGTCTGACTTCACCCCATTTTGCATGTGTTCTACCTCCCAAAGTTTCGAGTTCTTCTGCGCTATAATAGTCACGATTTAATTTACCGTTCATCTCAAACCTTTGGAAGGTATGAATGGTAACTTCAGAAACTAAAAAAGCGTCAAATACATTCTGAATCAATAACTTAGACATGAAACTTTTCACATCAACAATTTTTAATGATTTCATGCATACCTCTATTCCGGCGCTTTGCCACCTTCTAATAACAACAGTAACTTGTGTACCAACACGAATTACCATAGGAATACTGCCTTGTTAGAGACAATCTTTCGTGAAGATGCAATTTCCTCACAAGTTCCTTTTAGTTTAAAAACTGATAAATTCCCTGTAGTATTACCAAGTGTAATGGATAGAAAAAATAAAAAGCATATTGAAAGCGTTTTGTACCAGGCTTACCGTTATAATAATACAAAAATGGTGCCGCTAGGATTGCCATAAACTCCACTCCACCGCGGAAGAATCCTACGAGTATGATAAATAGTAACATACGCAACTTACGATTCCCATAAGCTAAATAAAACCCTACAATTAGCAAGACACCGTAGCCAAATTCATAATAATCGGCCTGTACCAAAAATAATAATACGGAACCTCCAACAATCGTCAATACACCAGGTAAGGTCATCCAAGATGTTTTTCCAGACATTCGAGTTTTAATTCTATCATATATCATAATTGTTAGTAAGCCAATCGCTAGAGTAAAAAAGATGTTTTGCTTATAAAATAAAAGCTTCAAGTTCGTATTTGGGAATCCCCAAAAAGCATAATCATAAGGGATTTCAGAAATTACTGCAAAAAGGAGCAGACGAAGCAAATACTTCATTCGGTTTCTCGTATGAAAGAAACCTTCCACAATTAAGAATGCAAATATCGGAAATGCGATTCTACCAATTGCTCTACCAACTACGTACCATGTTACATCAAGCTCATAATTTGGCAAGGCTATTTGAAATAATGGAGTTGTGTGTCTTGGTACAAAAATTGCAGTAAAATGATCAATCAGCATGGTAATACATGCGATAAGTTTTAAGGTAAAACTATTCAATGTTGTAGTCCTTTCTATTAATGTCTACTGCTTTATTATAGCATCTAACATCTGTTATCTTGCTTTTAATATCTTAATTTTAAGTATTCTTAGTACTCAGTATCGCTCTACTTTACTGATTCACACAAAAATACCTGAATCGTTCGGGCAGGTACAACAACACTTGTCTTATAACCTATCTTGCCCTCTCTCTTCTCATCTAAGAGTTTTTCCTCTTTCGATGAAAGAACTAACTTCCATTCCGTATTTATATGAAATGATGGTAGTGCAAAGCTATGTTCTTCCCAATGTGCATTCATTGCGATGTAGCAAGAAGCATCTGACGTTGTTTTATCTTTTAACGCAAATGCACCATGTAAAAGCACACCAAGCGTCCTACTAGAATGTGAATGATCTGGATACCAAGCTTTACTGCCATGATATGATATATCTGGGCATCCACAAGATAAGATATCCAATCCACTTAATTCCCGAACATTGTGAAGTACCGGATGTGCTTTTCGAAAATGAATTAGTTGCTTCACAAAAGAAAATAATTCTTTCTGTTTCTTTTTCCCCGACCAAGAAACCCATCCCATGGAATTATCTTGACAATAAGCATTATTATTTCCTTCTTGTGAATTTCCAAACTCATCTCCTTGCAAAATCATCGGAGTTCCCTGACTTAAGAAAAGAAGCAGCCAAGCATTTTTTATCATCTGCAAACGAAGCTCATTGATCTTCCTACGATTCGTATCTCCTTCCACTCCGCAATTCCAGCTATAATTAAAATCGGTACCATCCCGATTGCCCTCTTTATTTGCTTCGTTATGTTTACAATCATAAGCGTATACATCAGCCAATGTAAACCCGTTATGATCAGCAATATAATTAATTACTCCACTCTTTTCTGGGTTTGAGCGAATTCTTTCCATGATGTGTCCGATCTGTCCCTCATCCCCTTTGAGAAACCGTCTTACATCAATTAAAAATCCATCATTATAATCTGCAAGCATTTTCTTTCGTGGTACCGTCTCTCTGCCATAGATAGCATCCGTATTCCAATGTGTTGTAAATAACTTAATTCCCACCAGATAAGGATCTTTTGCAAATAATTGTTGTATAGAGTCCTCTACGTTCGTCCGAAAACCATCAATATGATAATGATGTGCCCAGTAACGTAGACAATCAATCATACACAAAACGTCCATCTCCCTAGGGAAATTCATATCCATTAGAACTTCTATTCCGTTCTCATGCAGTTTCTTTATCATCTGTTTCATCTCATTACTTGCATCATCAGGATTGGATGCATAAGAAGATTTTGGAGCAAAGTAAAAGCTATCCGTTGTATATCCCCAAAAATTCAGCTTACAATCTGCTTTGGAATCTTGATAAGAAAATCTAACTTTGTTTTGATACTCACTTGCTGCATAAGGCAATTCACTAAGCAATGGAGTTGGTTCCATCCTTTCATTAAACTCCACAAAAGGCATGAAAAATAGCGCATTGATCCCAAGTTCCTTAAAGTATGGTATCTTCTCTATAATTCCTTTATAAGTCCCTTTATGCCGTACTTTAGAATCGTCGCTTTTCGTGAAACCACGTACATGTAATTTGTATAATATCAGATCTGAATAAGAATGGCATAACGGTTCATCCTCATCCAACGAATACTCAGAAGTATCCCATGCCCCAAGTAGTCCTTGTAATCTTCCTTCCCGTTCCCCTTTTACATAAGGAATCATACCATACTGTTCCCTCCCAAGAATCCTAGGGGCATAGGGGTCTATAAATTCCTTACCAAAAGCTTCGTAACGATATCCTAATACCGAAGAAACTTCTGATTCTGGTACAGAAGCAGAAAAGATATTTCCAAAACGAAAGCTCTTTTTCATTGAGATTTCCTTTATTATATTAATATCAATTTTACTATATAGTTTCAACGTACAAGCAGACGCATTAGGAACAGCAACAGAGAAAATAAGTTTATCTCCTTGCTTCACAACCCCTAGCATCTTAGGTAATTGATTCTCTTCCTTCTTTGACTTTACATATCGCCCCATACTTTCTTACCGTCCTTCTCCCTTCGTCTCCCTCTCTTATATGATTTCATCGAAGGCTTACCTCAGGATATCTGATCCTATTTTTTATTCTACCTAGATTAGTACGAGAAGTCAACAACAGGGCCAAATGGAATCATAAAATGAAACCATCTGACCCTGCCTGTTCCCAGGGATTTTGATATAAACAATAACCCCTGATTTAAGCACTATTAAGCAAAATGCACGTTGCGGCATCCTATAAAAACGAAGGTATCCTTCCTTCTCGCATTAGTCCTCTTCTGTATTCACTTGTAATACTTGTCTCTTACGTGCCATTACATCACTATCAAGATATTCGTCGTAAGTTGTAATCTTATCAATTAATCCATTTGGAGTAATCTCCATGATACGGTTTGCAATGGTCTGTATAAACTGATGATCTTGAGAGGTAAATAATACAACACCAGAGAACTTAATTAATCCATTATTCAGTGCTGTAATAGATTCCATGTCCAAGTGGTTTGTAGGCTCATCCATGATTAATGCATTTGCGCCCATAATCATCATCTTAGATAACATAACACGCACACGCTCACCACCGGAAAGTACCTTAACCTTCTTAACACCTTCCTCACCAGCAAATAACATTCTTCCAAGGAAACCACGAACATAAGTAACATCTTTCTCTGGTGAAAATGGCATTAACCAATCAACAATAATATCTTCACTATCAAAGTCTTTTGTATTATCTTTTGGGAAGTAAGCCTGAGTAGTTGTAATACCCCACTTATATTCACCAGAGTCTGGTTCCATCTCACCGGATAAAATCTTAAACAAGGTAGTACTAGCAAGTGTGTTACCACCAACAAACGCAACCTTATCTTCACGGTTAATAATAAAAGAAATATTATCTAAAATCTTAACACCGTCAATCGTCTTACTTAAATTAGTAACTGTTAAAACTTCATTTCCAATCTCACGACTTGGTCTAAAGTCAATGTATGGATACTTTCTACTGGAAGGACGTATTTCATCAAGTTCAATTTTCTCTAATGCACGCTTTCTAGAAGTTGCCTGTTTTGACTTTGATGCATTCGCGGAGAAACGTTGAATAAATTCTTGTAACTCCTTAATCTTATCTTCCTTCTTTCGGTTTGCTTCCTTCATCTGCTTAACCATTAACTGACTGGATTCATACCAAAAGTCATAGTTACCAGCATATAACTGAATCTTAGCATAATCAATGTCTGCAATATGAGTACAAACTTTATTTAAGAAATAACGGTCATGGGACACTACAATAACCGTATTTTCGAAGTTTATTAAAAACTCTTCTAACCAGCGAATTGCCTCTAAATCAAGGTGGTTCGTAGGCTCATCTAGTAACAGGATATCTGGATTACCAAATAAAGCCTGTGCAAGAAGTACCTTCACCTTCTGAGCACCATTTAATTCGCTCATCATTTTGTAGTGTAAATCTGTTTCAATTCCTAGTCCGTTTAATAAAGTGGCAGCATCGGATTCTGCTTCCCATCCGTTTAATGTTGCAAATTCTGCTTCCAGTTCACTTGCTTTAATACCATCCTCTTCGGAGAAATCCTCCTTTGCATAAATGGCATCCTTTTCTTTCATGATATCATACAATCTCTGATTTCCCATAATAACTGTGTTGAGAACATCAAATGCATCATACTTAAAGTGATCCTGTTGCAAAAATGATAATCTCTGTCCAGGAGTGATAATAATATCTCCTTTACTTGGTTCGATTTGGCCTGAAAGGATTTTTAAAAAAGTGGATTTTCCTGCTCCGTTGGCTCCAATTAAACCATAGCAGTTTCCTTCTGTAAATTTAATATTGACATCCTCGAATAAGGCTCTCTTTCCTATTCTAAGAGTTACATCGCTTGCTTGAATCATTTCGATACCTAGCCTTTCTATTTTTGCGCTATTACCTATTTTACAGGAAAATCAGTAATTTGCAAGCTCTTTTTAACTTGCTGTAAATCTTTGGCGCGTTTTCATCTTATGCACTGTGAGGCTATCTCCATTAACGGTTATCAATATTTGTCCCAAAGTGCTTTCTTATTGTTTATTCTACACCATTTTATCTAACAAGAAAAACAATCTACGTTAGCTTTTCTTTGTCGTGAATATAATAAAAAATGTATCCCATTATTCTATTATATCCACCACTGCTTCCTGATAACCGAAACCATTTTCCTTCGCATAGGTTTCTGCTGTTGAATTCTTAGGAGTTACAATTACTAGGTTTGATATCTCTCCAAAAATTTCATTACCAAAGGATACCGTGGTGTCTGGTATAGTAATCTCCTCTAAATTTGTGCATGCATAAAAAGCCATATCTCCAATGTGTATCGTTCCTATTGGAATATCAATATAGGTTAACGATTGACAGGAAGAAAAGCTCATATCTTCGATTGTCGCTATGGAACCTAAAAAGACAACCTCTGTCAATGAGGTATTCGAAGTAAATGCCGCAAATGGAATCCTAGTCAATTTCTTTGGTATAATTACACTCTCTAGTTTCTCACAGGCACTAAATGCTCCTTCTCCAAGATAAGTTAGACTATCCGGAAGTCTTAATTCCGTTATAGAATAACAATCAGAAAAAGCGTAATCACCAATCTTAGTTATGTTTGGTGTTAATTCAAAAGATAATTGTATACATCCAGAGAATGCTTCATTTTCAATAACCGATAGTTTATCTGGTAATTCAACCCTTGTCAGGTTTTTTGCTAAGGAAAATGCACCTTCTGCAATTCGATTAACACTTTTTAGAATTGTATATTCTTTTACTTCGCTACCGGAAGGGTACTTTACTAGCGTATTCTTATCTTTTGTATATAACACTCCATCGGTTATCGTATAATGTTTATTTTCTTTTGGTAACGTCATTGTCTCAAGAGCTGGACATATTCCAAACGCTGACTGTTCAATCACTTCTAATGATGATGGAAAGCTTATCTCCTTGAGCTCATAACACTTTTGAAATGCTCTGCTTTTAATTACTTTAAGCCCTTCTGGTAATACAAGTTTTGTGATTGATGTATTATAAAAAGCATACTCTTCTATTGCTGTAACCGGGTATGATTCTATACTCTCTGGTATGATCAACTCATTCTTAGGCGGTGTTTCCAATCCAGTAATTAAAACTTCACCTTCTTTTATCATAAAGGTTAGTATCGTTCCTTCATCATCAATACAAACTTTCGTTTTATCTTCAGATACCCATCCTTTCGTACCCTTTTTAATATCCTCTGCCCTAGAATTTTCCTTGTCTTGATCGGAATTTACGCTATTCTTATCCTCACTGGCATTTTCCTTCTTATCATCCTCCATCTTCGATTCTTGATCACTTTTATCATCCATGTGATTATCTTCTTTATTATGTTCTTCCTTATATGGAGTAGTAGTCGGAATGTTTATATTCTTATTTGGTATTTCACTCGGCTCTGTGGTTATCGAAGGATTCCCTGATGTATTCAATTCCTCATTATTCCCCTGCTCTTTGTTAGGATTAGTAACTTCTTGGGACTTTGGTTTTTGGCTACAAGCAGTGACCAAACCCGCTAGCAATACGAAACATAATATTAGGAACCGCTTCTTCATTCATCCATCCTCCTTTGCATCATTATTTTTATTATATCATCTGGTAATATTTATGTAAAGGAAGGTGCCTTTACTTAAGGAAAAAGCCAGATGATACGGTTTAACTCTACTTCTACATCGTTATGCTGATTTTTATTCTCTTATTTCATAATGAATTACCTGGTTTTAAGTGCTACCTCAAAGCAATCTATGATGCATTCGAATAACAGAAAATATTAGACTTAAGATAAACTGATAACATGATAATCTAATAATTATATTTATTATATTTGTTCTTACCATAACAAAATATGTCATTAATACGCCGTATGGAAATACTTGACATTAACACCCAAATAAAGTACTCTATAGTTATACTATTGCAATAGTATGAAAGAATGTGAAGCCCTTGCAAATAATAACTTAATAATATAGTTCTTAAAAAAGATATATGTTACAACAGGTGTTAATCTTTTTGATGATGGTATGATATGGCAATAATTATAATATAAACTATATTAGATAGGTGTGATTGTAATGAAGAAATTAGTTTTGCTTTGTGCTTTTTTATTGTTTTCTCTAATTGTAATTGGCTGTGGCTCAGAAAAGGAACCATTAAGTGTGAAAAAAATGTCTGATTATTTTATTCAGAATAATTCAATTGCAATAGCTCATACATCATGGGGGGCTTCGCTCGATAATGTAAAGAAGAGTATAGGAGATTATAACGAGTATTTAAATGGGGTTCGGAAGAGTTTAATACCTCTTAGGCAGACATTTTTTCAAGATATTAATATGACAACTGCGGAAATAGTATTTTTCATTGATGAGAACGAAGAACTACACAATGTCTGGTATAAGTTTTATTTCGAGGACTCAGAATCTGCAGAATCGAAAATGAAAGAACTAGTTGACTATTGTAAAAAAAACTTTCCACCCGATTTTCGTTATAGTTATGATCAAAGTCATAAAGTACTTCTAGAAGATCAAACGATATATCAACTCTCAAAAGCGAATTGGGTTGATTCAGAGAACGCACGATTCCAGATTACGATTGAACCAGATTCAAAAAAAGGATTTTTCTTATTTTTTAAGTTGACTAGCAATAAAATTACAGGCTTATATTAGGATATTATCTTACAGATAATCATAGTATGGTTATTTTTCATAAGATAGTTTTTCAAATTAATTAGTAAAACTTAAGAGAGCTTTTGCAATAGAAAGATTAGATATCTTCTCTAAGGCAAAAGCTCTTTCATAATATTATTTTTTTATTTCATTATACTTCAAACAACAAATCTCCATAAGTTGGAACTGGCCATACCTCTTTATCAACCATTGTCTCTAATAAATCAATTGGTTCTCTTAACTCAGCCATTGCTGGGAAGACTTCGTTTCTAAAGTAATTAGCCTGGTCTTCCCCTTCCTCCATAGCGGAGGCAATCTTTGAGTACTCTGTTAATTTTTCTAGTGCTTTCTTTGCTTGAGCTAAAAGTAATGAAGTCTCTGTCAATAAATTAGTCTGAACACTGACATCTGCTGTAGGTACAGCTGTTTTTATTGCATTGATGCTACTAGCAAGCGTTGTAGTAAATTTAATAACAGCAGGGATAAACTTTCTATTAGCCATTTCAATCATCGTCTTTGCTTCAATATTAATTGCTTTTGAATAAGATTCATATAAAACTTCTGCACGAGACTTTAATTCTGTTGGCGTTAAAACATGGTGCTTCTCAAATAACGTAATTGCCTTATCAGAAACTAAAGCTGGTACCGCGGCAACCATAGAATTCAAGTTTGGTAAACCACGTTTTTCTGCCTCTTCTACCCATGCATCGGAATATCCATTCCCATTAAATACAATTCTCTGATGCTCTGTAACAGTCTTCTTAATTAAGTCATGTACTGCAAGTTCAAAGTTATCTGCCTTTTCTAATTCATCTGCCATATCGCAAAGAACATCTGCAACAATTGTATTTATTGTTGTATTTGCATCTGCAATTGACATAGAAGAGCCAACCATACGGAATTCAAATTTATTACCTGTAAACGCAAATGGTGAAGTACGATTACGGTCTGTTGCATCCTTCTTAAGCTCTGGAAGTGTGTGCACACCTGTTCTTAATCGGCCACCCTGCTTGGAGCTTGTTGCTGCTCCAGTTTCAATTAACTGAGTTAAAACATCTGCAAGCTGCTCTCCAAGGAAAATAGATATAATCGCTGGTGGAGCTTCGTTTGCACCAAGTCTGTGATCATTGCCTGGATTCGATGCAGAAAGTCTAAGTAAGTCTGCATGTAAATCCACTGCCTTTAAGATTGCAGATAAGAATAATAAGAACTGAACATTCTCATGTGGTGTCTTACCTGGGTCTAATAGATTCTTTCCTGTATTTGTTACAATAGACCAGTTGTCATGTTTGCCGGAACCATTCACTCCTGCGAATGGTTTCTCATGAAGAAGACAAGCAAGGCCATGGCGGATTGCAACCTTTTTCATGATATCCATAATTAACTGATTATGATCTGTTGCAATATTAGCCGTCGTATAAATTGGAGCGATTTCATGCTGAGCTGGTGCAACTTCGTTATGCTGAGTTTTTGATAAAATCCCTAGCTTCCAAAGTTCCACATTTAATTCTTTCATAAAGGAAGCAATTCTTTCTTTAATAGAACCAAAGTAATGATCGTCAAGCTCCTGACCTTTTGGTGGCATAGCTCCAAATAAGGTACGACCAGTAAATACTAAATCATCTCTCTTTAAGTACTTTTCTCTATCCACTAAGAAGTACTCCTGCTCTGCTCCGACGGAACAGGATACACTTGTAACATCGTTATGTCCGAATAATTTGCAAATACGAACTGCATGTGTACTTATCGCTTCCATCGAACGAAGTAATGGAGTTTTTTTATCAAGAGCTTCCCCGGTATATGCACAAAATGCAGTTGGAATACACAGGGTAACGCCTGCTGCATCTTCTTTTAAGAATGCTGGTGATGTACAATCCCAAGCAGTATATCCTCTTGCTTCAAATGTTGCTCTTAACCCACCGGATGGGAAGGAAGAAGCATCTGGTTCACCTTTAATTAATTCTTTTCCTGAGAACTCCATTAATATCTTTCCATTTGGAGCTGGGGATATAAAAGAATCGTGCTTTTCAGCGGTAATTCCTGTCATCGGCTGGAACCAATGAGTATAATGTGTTGCACCCCTCTCAATTGCCCAGTCCTTCATCGCATTTGCTACTATCTCAGCGACCTGTGGATCTAAATCCTCACCATTCTTAATGGTCTTTTTTAATGCCTCAAAAGTTTTCTTTGGCAAACATTCCATCATGGTAGCTTCATCAAATACGTCGATACCAAAAATATCGGTTAATTTCTCCGCCATAAATCTTATCTCCTTCCAAAATGATATAAGTTTTTTCTCAGAAAATCCCTTACAATTTACATTCAGATACCATTAAAACACATACAAAATAAAAAAACAATGAAACTTTCCTAGCATCCGTGAAATTGTTATAAAAAAAGGTGCTCTCACTAATAGGAGAACACCATTGCTCTAAGAACTTTTTCTTATTATTAAAATATCACGTTTATTAAGAAATGTGAAGTATTTTTTTTAAAAATTTACAAATTTTCTGTTTTTCCATAAATTACGCAATCTCATCTTTTCAATTTATGCAATATGAACAGAACCTATTCTTTACTTATAAGTAAGGACTATCTTACTTATCTTTCTTACTTATCTATCTTACTTATCTTTCTTACTTATCTTTCTTACTTATCTTTCTTACTTATCTTTCTTACTTATCTTTCTTACTTATCTTTCCGACTTATCTTCCTTGCTTATCTTTCATACCTATCTTTTTTACTTACCATTCTATTTTTTTACTTCGCTACCTTTTCACTAACGACCGTAACATCCATCTGATTAAATGGTATCGTAAACCCTTTTTCATCAAACATATATTTTATCGTTTCAAGGAGTTCTCCCTTTAGTACAAAACAATCCTCTGTTTTAACCCAAACACGCATTGAGATTTCTACAGCATCTTTTCCATAGCCACTTACAAATAAGTCTACAGGATGATCCATAAGGATTTTATCATTTCTTTGACTGATTAAAAAAAGTTCCTGTTTTACTGATTTTATATCATCATCATATCCAATTGGTATAATTAAATCCAAGCGTCGTATTGGCTCATTCGTAGCATTGGTAATCTCACTATTAGCTAGGGTTCCATTAGGTAAAACAACTAATTTGTTTTCAATGGTCAATATCTTAGTATAGAAAATATCTATGGCTATGACAGTACCCTCGTTTCCTTTTACATTAATAAAATCACCAACACGGAATGGCTTTAATATAAGTATAAGTACTCCGCCTGCAAAGTTAGACAAGCTTCCTTGTAAGGCCAGACCTATTGTCAAACCAATGGATCCAAGTAACGCAACAAATGATGTTGTTGGTAACCCTAGCGTTGCAGCAATTGTAATTAACAAAAGGCCATAGCAAATCGCTTTTAACACAGAGATTAGAAAGTTGGATACACCGACATCCATCTTTGCTCGTTCAAAAGTTTTCCTCACTATTTTAACTAATAGTTTTATAAGTTTCTTACCTACAACATAGATAAGAAGTGATATTAATAATAAAAATAAAAAATGCAATGCTTTCGGCCAAAAATCATCCCATAATTTTGAAAGTTTTGACATGAACTTATTTAATTCTAAATCTTGCAGTTCCTCTTTTAATGAGTTACTCTGCGTCAATAAAATTAGTTTATTCATAGTTGTCCTCCAAGTTTTTATATAATACGAAACACTGCCATTCCAAGTGGTGGCAGAGTAATCTTAATTGCCTGTTTTTTACCATCAACTTCTTTCGCTATGGCATTCTTCATCCTCTTATTCACAAAACCTTTTCCACCATATGAGGTATCATCACTATTCAATATCTCCTTGTATTTACCCATAACAGGAACTGCGGCATAATAATCCTTATATACCACAGGGGTGAAATTAAGTATTACAAAAAGCTTTTCTTTTTGCTTTTTATTAGTACGAACAAAGCTTATGATACTATGATCTGCATCCATACTGCTAACCCATTCAAATCCTTCGGTAAGGTGATCGGTCTCATAAAGCGACGAATGTTCTAAGTATAGCTTGTGAAGATGTTTTACATATTCTTTAAGGGAAGCATTCTCTTTCAACTTAAGAAGATCCCAATCCAAACTTTTTTCCTCGTTCCATTCCGAAAACTGACCAAATTCTTGCCCCATAAATAATAGTTTCTTTCCTGGGTGCGTCATCATATATCCATACGCTACACGAAGATTGGCAAACTTATCACAGAGCTCGCCTGGCATTTTCTGAATCATAGATCCTTTTCCATGTACAACCTCATCATGGGATAGCACTAAGATAAAATTCTCACTATAAGCATAAACCATACTAAAAGTTAGTGCTCCATGGTAACCTTTTCGATACAGTGGGTCCTGTTTCATATAATTAGTGAAATCATTCATCCACCCCATATTCCACTTAAAGTCAAAACCAAGGCCGCCTTCCTTTAAGTCACCAGTCACCATTGGCCAAGCAGTAGATTCTTCTGCGATTATTATCGTTCCATCTTTTCGCTTTTTTACGATTGAATTTAAATGCTTTAACATTTCCATTGCTTCCAAATTCTCATGTCCGCCATACTCATTTGCAACCCATTCTCCATCTTTTTTACCATAATCAAGATATAACATCGAGGCAACTGCATCCATTCGAATTCCGTCAACATGATATTCTTCTAACCAAAACAATGCGTTGGCTATTAAGAAATTGGATACCTGTGGACGACCATAATTAAAAATTAGAGTTCCCCAGTGCGGATGAGAGCCTTTTCTTGGATCTTTATGTTCGTACAAGCATGTTCCATCAAAATTAGAGAGACCATAGGCATCTCTTGGAAAATGCGCCGGTACCCAGTCAAGAATGACACCGATTCCTTCTTGATGCATATAGTTCATAAAATATTTAAAATCATCAGGTGTCCCATATCGTGAGGTCGTAGCATAATATCCCGTAACCTGATATCCCCAGGAGGCATCAAGTGGATGTTCCATAATTGGCATTATCTCAATATGAGTATACCCCATTTCTTTTATATAAGACGCTAACATTGGTGCAAGCTCTTTGTAATTATAGAAACTACCGTTTTCTTCAGTTGGTTTCCTAAAGGAACCAAGGTGAACCTCGTAAATGCTCATTGGCTCTTCTTTCACTTTTGACTTCTTTCTTTTTGCTAGCCACTCTTTATCTTCCCAAGGATATTTCTTCCTTTCATAGACAATAGAAGCATTATTAGGCCTTACTTCTGCATAAAAAGCATAGGGATCCGACTTTAGGAAAGTTAAACCTCCTTTTGCCTTAATCTCAAATTTATAAAGCTCTCCATGGGATACCCCCGGAATAAAAAGTTCATAAATACCTGAATTCGATAGTCTTCTCATTGGGTGTTTTCTACCATCCCAAAGGTTAAAATCTCCAACTACACTAACACGTATTGCCATAGGTGCCCAAACAGCAAACAAGGTTCCTTTCACACCACGAATTGTTTTTACATGTGCTCCTAAACACTCATAAATCTTGTAATGAACTCCATGTCTGAAATTCTCGCAGTCCTCTTTTGTAATCATTGTGGGATAAGAATAGGGATCAGTGACTTCTTCTGTATTCCCATCCAGATAAGTAGCAATTAGCTTATATTTTGGGATTTCCTGTTGTGGAAGAAGTACTGAAAAAAAACCAGCTTCGTCCATTTGTTCCATCTCATACTGCTCACTATGTGTTGACTCGGTTTTAACTTTTACCTCACTAGCATTTGGAAAAAAGCATTGAATTATAACTCCATTTTCCGTCTTATGCGGTCCTAGAATTTCGTGTGGATTATCGTGTTCTGAATATACAATTGCCTCAATTGCTTCCCAATTCATCATTTGATATAATGCATCATTCATACATAAACACTGGCAGATTATCCAATTTAAATCCACCTTTTCCTTTCTAGAATTTTTAGAGAATGTAAAAGATACCGCTCTCTATCTTAATTACAGCAATGATTAAACAACGAACCTTTTTTATTAACTATAAAGCAAGCTCATTGTTATAAGTAACATAACAATGGCTTGCTTATCACATGAGTCTATGAAAGGTATTATAAAAGTATAGAGATTTTATTCCCAGTACCATAAGTCCTTTCCTGTCTCTTCTTCTGTTCCTTCCGGTTTTGGCATATATTTCTTAAATACACGTTCTATTAAGAGGGAACATACCAAACAGCAAAGTGCTGGTGCAATAAAGATCGCTGGGTAGATTAGGTACACTGCTAATCCAAATACTGCAATAATAACCGCTAATAAAAATGTAGTTGGGAAATGCTTCATCGCAATAATAAATGCTGTTTTAAATAAACCTTTTAAATTAAGAGTGAATCTTGATAATATTGGAAAAATAAAAATTAAAATGAATACCAATACTGTTGTGATTGCAATAAATCCAGCAATTAACAAAGAACCATAACTTTTTCCTTGATCTAGCATAACTTTAGAATAAGAAAAGTCAATGTACATCACATAACTTAAAGCAAAGAATATTATCGTTGTTATAATACCTAACTTAATATTATCTTTAAATGAATGAAAAAATTCTCTTGTCACATAGCCACGTTCACGGCGAATTACCTTCACTACACTATAGTACATTGCAGTTGTGGCTGGACCAATTAACACAATCGTCATGGAGCACAATACCCAGATAATACTGAGGAGTATCATGTCCCATACTTTTCCCATAATTGTAAAGAATGCATTGTCCATATTAAAAAAATTACTCATTTTTTCCTCCTAAATATAGCTTATCGCTCATATTTTATCTACTACTAAGCAAAGTAACCTAATTAAACGTGTGATACTATCAGTTGAAGTTTACCTGTCAACTGATATGTACCATAATTTGAAGGAATAATAAAATGGTCTCCTTTATGAATTTCGGTTCCATCTATCTCTCCATCTCCCTCAATTACACTGATTAATGTAAATGGTTCTTCTTGTGTAAATTCTTGTTTTCCGTTTATTTCAATCTTATTTACAGTATAATATGGACAAGTTACAAGATGCTCTTTCATCGCATTTGGGTATTCTGTTTTATCACGATTGATTTGAATATCATTATGAGGACAATGGATTACGTCAATGCTCTTATTTAGATGTAACTCTCTTGGCTTTCCATTTTGTAATCGACCATAGTCATATAATCGATACGTAATATCGCTGTTTTGTTGTGTTTCTAAAATCAAGGTACCTTTTTTAATAGCGTGAACTGTACCCGGTTCAATTTGAAAAAAATCACCTTTCTTAATTGGAAGAATACGAATTAAGTTCGACCATGCATTGTTACTTATCATTTTCCGTAACTCATCTTTACTTTTTGCATGATGACCGATTACAATAGATGCATCCTCATCACAATCAAGAATATACCAACATTCTGTCTTTCCTAATGCTCCGTTCTCATTTTCCTTCGCATAAGTATCATCTGGATGAACCTGAATACTTAAATCATCCTTCGCATCAATAATCTTAACTAACAATGGAAAAACCTCTTGGTTTATATCTCCAAATATTTCTCTGTGTTCTGACCATAATTTGCTTAATTTATAGCCCTTGTAGCTTCCATTTATAATTTCACAATCACCATTCTGATGTGCACTGATTGCCCAGCACTCTCCGGTGTTATTACTTGGAATCTCATAATGAAAATCAGTTTTTAGTCTCGTTCCTCCCCAGATCATCTCTTTAAATACTGGTTTCAGAAACAATATCTCCCTCATAGCTGCCTCCACTGTTTTTTCCCATTATACCATCTAACAAGCTATTTTTAAATACTAATACTGCAATTTATACACATTTAATAAAAAGAAAAAAACGTCACAAGATTAGGAGTTGTAATAATTATTTTCTTTAGATATTTTGACTAAATTACGCACTCATGCTATAATTTTAGCATTACTATTATTATAAAATTGGAAATAAAAATAAAACATTTTATTCAAAAATCCATATTGGACAGTCTTACTTTCTTGAATAAAAAACGAAAGGGGTTTTTCCTTCATATGATACATGTTACTATAGATGATACATCACTCGATTTTATTACCGACCCAGAAGTTTTTTCACCATCCTTTGCTGATCGTGGTACCTTGGCTATGCTATCTTTCGTAACTTTAGACAAGTCTGATACCTTACTAGACCTTGGTTGCGGATATGGCTTAGTTGGCATCTATGCCAGTAAAGTACTATCTCCCTCAAAAGTAACCATGTGTGACATCTCAGAAAAAGCAGTAGAACTTAGCAAAAAAAATGCAGAATATAATCAAGTATCGGATGGGCTCACCATCTTACAAAGTGATGGATTTCGTGAGCTCCCAAAGAATGAGTATTCCCTCATTCTATCAAATCCTCCGTATCATGTAGATTTCTCTGTACCAAAACATTTCATTGAGGAGAGCTATCGCAGGCTAATCATGGGTGGAAAGCTCTATATGGTTACCAAACGAAAAGACTGGTATAAGAATAAAATAATCTCTGTCTTTGGTGGTGTAGAAATTCATGAAAAGGATGGCTATTACATCTTCATAGCTCAAAAACGTCCGAAAGAAAGAAAACCTTCTAATGAAAAAAAGGAAAATGGTCTTAGTAAGAAGCTAACCCGTAAAATGAAGCAAAGGCATAATTAGCGTTTTATATACCGTTCTTTCAATAATCATCTCTTATTCAAACTGAGAAGCATACAAACGATAATAGAATCCTCGTTTCTTCATAAGATCGGAATGAGTTCCCTGTTCAACGACATTCCCTTCATTTACAACTAAGATATTATCAGCACTCTGAATTGTAGATAATCGGTGAGCAATTACAAAACAGGTCTTACCTGCCATTAAATTTCTCATCGCTTTTTGTATTTGAATCTCTGTTCTTGTATCAACATTCGATGTTGCTTCATCAAGAATTAGCATCTTAGCATCCAAAAGCATCGCTCTAGCTATCGTTAATAACTGTTTTTGGCCTTTTGAAATATTCATACCCTCTTCATTTAATACTGTGTTATACCCTAGTGGCAAATTCTTAATGTAAGAATGAATCCTAGCAGCCTTTGCAGCAGCAACAACCTCCTCCATTGTAGCATCTTTTTTTCCGTATGCTATATTATCATATATCGTTCCGCCAAAGATCCAGGTGTCTTGCAACACCATTGCATAAGCTTTTCGTAAACTTTCTCTTGTTAATTCTCTAATCTCATTGTTATCGACATAGATTGCACCTTCATCTACATCATAAAAGCGCATCAAGAGATTAATGATTGTAGTTTTGCCTGCTCCTGTTGGACCAACAATTGCAATTAAGCTTCCTTCCTCTGCGTTTAAATTTAGATTCTTGATAATTGTCTTCTCTTTTGTATATCCGAAAGATACATCTTTAATTGATACCTTACCCTGCACATTGGCTAATTCTTTGGCCTGATACACATCTGCTACTTCCGAAGGCTCATTTAGTACTCGAAATACTCTCTCTGCCGCTGCTAAAGCAGATTGAAGCTCACTTATAATATTCGCAGCCTCATTGATAGGACCAGAAAACTTCCTAGAATACAGTACAAAGGAAGAAATATCACCAAGGGTTAGTTTATTGTATAGATATAAAACAGAACCTACGATAGTAACACAGGTAAGTGAGATATTATTAATAAAGTTTACCGTAGGTCCAACAATACTTCCGTAATAATCGGCTTGATAATACGCTTCTACGGCTTCTCCATTAATATGATCAAATTTTTCTAATACAACCTCTTCTCCTGCATACGCTTTTATCGTTCGAAGACCGGATACCATCTCTTCTACAAAACCATTCATTTCACCGAGTTTTTCTGAACGCTTACGAAATAACGGTCTTGTTTTTTTCGCCATGTATTTTGTATATAATACAGACATCGGAATTGTAATTAACATCACAAGTACCAGACTTGGTGAGATAATTACCATCATAATCAAAGAACCGACCACCGTTATGATACTTGCAAAAATCTGAACCAAATCCGTAGAAAGTGATGTATTAATAACGTCTATGTCATAGGAAATTCGGCTTATAATATCTCCGGCAAGATGTTGATCAAAAAATCCAACTGGTAATTCCATTAACTTATCAAAAACATCATTTCTCATTTTTCTAACGATTCTTTGACTTAGACGAATCATTAATATGGATAAAAGATAAGACAATATGGAAGATACAATATAAAATCCTATCATCAAAACGGCATACCATAGCACCTCTTTGATTGGAACCTTACCAACTCCAAGTTCAATCAAATCAATTGCCTCTCCAGAAAGCATAGGTCCCACTAATGCAAAAAGGTTGCTTGCCATGGCAAGCAAAATCGCACCCAAAAGCATCCACCAATAGGTACTTAGATATCTCCATAATCCACGTAAAACTTTACCAGTATTTTTAGGTTTTTCTAAAGTGTTTTTAACCTTTGCCAAGACTATCCCTCTCTTTTTCAGTATTTATATTTCAATATTTAATCCTATTCCATGCTGCCCATCTGAGATTCATAGATCTCACGGTAAATTTCACAATGTTCCATTAATTCTTCGTGAGTGCCATATCCTAACATTTCCCCTTCATCCAGCACAAGAATGTGATCCGATTGCATAATAGAACTTATTCTTTGCGCAATTAGAATAATAGTCGTTTCCTGATAATTATTACGAATAGCCTGGCGAAGCATTGCATCTGTTTTATAATCAAGGGCAGAAGAGGAATCGTCAAGTATCAAAAACTTCGGATGATTTGCAAGAGCTCTTGATATATATAATCTCTGCTTTTGCCCACCACTCAAGTTTCCACCTTTGATTGCTGCTTCATAGGAGAAACCATTCTCCTTCTCCATGATAAAATCATAAGCACAAGCATCTTTTGATGCTTCTATGATCTGTTCCATTGAAAGGCTCCGTCCAAAAGAAATATTTTCAGAGATGGTGTCAGCAAAAATAACATCATTTTGAAATGCAACTCCAAACTCTTTTCTTAATTCCTTAAGTGGTATCGATCTAATGTCTTTCCCTTCTATGATAATCTGGCCCTCCGTCACATCATAAAAACGCATTAATAATTGAATCAAAGTAGTTTTTCCACTACCGGTTGCACCGATAATACCAAGACTTTCTCCCTTTTTTAACTGAAAACTAATATTTTTTAGGCTTAATTTTTCTTCATCATTTTCATAGCTAAAGGATACCTGATCAAAGGCTAAATATTCTTGTTCCTGCTCTGTTGAAATTTTAACTGGAGTAACAATGAGATCCTCTTTTGTATCCAAAACTTCCTTGAGTCGTTTTGCAGATGCACTTGCTTTTGAGTAGTTAATAAAGAGTCTGGTAATCGACATCATAGCATTTAATATCATTGTAAAATAGGATAAGAAAGCAACAATCTTTCCTGGCTGCATAGCACCTGCGTTCACACGAAATGCACCGATGATTACTACAATAGCAAGACCTGTATTTAGTATTAAATTCATAATTGGACTTGATAGTGCCATTATACTAGCTGCTTTTATTTCATTTCCAATTACCTCATCATTCACCTTACGAAATCTCTGTATTTCATACTCTGTTTTACTTAATGCCTTAATTACACGTATTCCAGAAATATTCTCACGAATTGTCTGAACCATCTTATCTACAGAAGCCTGTACCTTGGTATACATGGGGATACCCTTCTTAGAGATAAGGTAAACAAGTAAACCTAGAAGTGGAAGAGTTGCAACTAGGATAAGAGTTAGGACAGGATCTAAAGTTGAAGTTAATACAATACCACCAACTAAAATAATTGGTGCTCGTACTCCCAGACGTTGCATCATACCAATCACCTGATGCACATTATAGGTATCCGTGGTCATTCTAGAGATCAAAGAAGGAACTGTAAATTGATCTACCTGTGCTCCAGATAAATTTGTGATCCGTTCAAAGGTATCATGTCTTATAGCCTGTACGCTATTTTTAGCCACTTTTGATGCCATACGATTTGCAATAATATTTAGCATTCTAGCAGCAATAGCCAAAAGAACCATAATGCCACCCCAGAATAGGATATACGACACTTTACCATAAGGAATGATATCATCCAATATATATGCTAATACCCATGGCAATCCTAAGTCAGCAAAGGTTCCAGCAATTTTAATAATTAACCCTCGAGTCATCTGCCCATAATAAGGTTTTAAGTAGCGAAATACTCTATCCATGTTTCCCTCCCTAATTGCGAATATCTTTTGTCCTTTGTGTTTTCCTTGGTTTATTTCAGTTTCTATAAAGATTTCCTCTGTTCTACTTACTAAAAGCTTTCAATATAAAAATGCACCACAGTAACTTTCCGTGGTGCAATCTTTCTTTATTTATCTCCTCGAAACACGATGGTACCATCTGTTGCATTCATACTATCTACAATTGCTAATGATTCCAAATGAATTCCCATTTCACGAATAATTTCACCACCAGATTGAAATCCCTTTTCAATTACGATTCCTATTCCTTCAACAGAAGCACCTGAGCTAATTACCAGATCAATAAGGCCTACCAACGCGCAGCCATTAGCCAGAAAATCATCAATGATTAAAACTCGATCGGATGGTTTTAAAAACTTCTTAGATACAATGACATCATATGTTTTTTTATGTGTAAACGATTCTATTTTTGTAGCAAAAACTTCACCATCAATGTTGATGCTTTGTGCTTTTTTTGCAAATACAACTGGAACATTAAAATACTGAGCCACTATACATGCGATACCAATACCGGATGCCTCTATCGTTAAAATCTTAGTAATTTTCTCTTTCTCAAATAATCTTTTAAATTCTTTTCCTATCTCATTGATTAACTCAATGTCCATCTGATGGTTTAAGAAGGAGTCCACTTTTAGTACATTACCTTGTTTCACGATACCATCTTCTCTTATTCTATCTTTTAATAACTGCATTTTAAAAATCCTTTCCAAACATCCTTATGTAATGTGTAACTTTAGTCGCACTCTCATACAATTATACACGTAATTTTTTATTATTCAAATGATTTTTCTTCTAGCAACCTGATTTTATATAATAACCGTTTATATGATTAGTTAAAGCGGATATTCGCATTTGAAGAGAGTGACTTACTTGATTCGGTTAAAACAAGACAAAGTACGCTTCGAGTACTTTTCCTTGCCAAGAATAAAAAGGCAAATTGAACTCTTATGTATTGCTTACCCGCTCAACATAGGAAAATCCAATTTGCCTGTTCTTTGATGATTCATAAGATAGCTACCTAAGCTTCTTACTATTTATAAATTTAAAACACAGCTCAATGAAATAAGTATTTTCATAGAATAAAATCTGAATTAAATAACTCTTACCTTTAATACACCATCAATTGCTTCTAATTCTTTCACAAATCCCTCTGTCACCTCAGTACATAAATCAAGAACCGTGTATGCAAAGTCACCTTTACTCTTATTTGCTAAGTTCTCAATGTTGATATTTTTTGAGGAAAATACGGTCGTAAATTGAGCAAGCATGTTTGGTTTGTTTCTATGACATATCGTTACACGAGTACCTGCCTGGCAAATTCCAGCATCTAAGCTAGGATAATTCACGGAATTAACAATATTACCATTCTCGATATAATCACGAAGTTGCTTTACTGCCATAACTGCACAATTATCTTCCGACTCTTCTGTAGAAGCACCAAGATGAGGAATTGCAATTACTCCTTTCATTGAAGCAGTTTTAGCATTAGGGAAGTCCGTTACGTACTTCTTCACCTTACCAGACTTTAAAGCCTCTCCCATAGCATCATCATCTACCAAGAGATCACGAGCAAAGTTAAGGATTACAACCCCATCTTTCATCATGGCTAAGGTTTCTTTATTTATCATCTTCTTTGTATCATCAAGTAATGGCACATGAACTGTAATATAATCACACTCTTTGAATATTTCTTCTCTCGTTTTTACGTATATGATATCTCGCGATAAGTTCCATGCATGCTCAACAGAAATGTATGGATCGCAACCAAATACCTCCATACCAAGTCTATTTGCAGCATTCGCTACAAGAACACCAATCGCTCCAAGACCTATAACACCAAGCTTCTTTCCCTGAATTTCAGATCCAGCAAATTTTGCTTTCTCTTTCTCTACAAGCTTTGCTACATCGGAATCCTCTTTTACTGTCTGAACCCAGTTGATACCACCGTTAATATCACGAGCAGCTAAAAGCATTCCGGCTACAACTAATTCTTTTACACCGTTTGCATTCGCACCTGGTGTATTAAATACAACAATACCCTGCTCTGCGCATTTATCTAATGGTATATTATTAACTCCTGCACCTGCACGGGCAATTGCTTTTAAGTTAGCAGAAAACTCCATATCATGCATTGCTGCACTACGAACTAATACTGCTTCTGCTTCCTCAACTACATCGGTTTTTACATAGTTATCATTAAATATATTTAGTCCAACTGGTGCAATTGGATTCAAACAATTATATTTTGTCATATCTTATCTCCCCCCTGACTTAGGCGTTCTTTTCTTCGAACTCCTTCATGAATGCAACAAGTTTCTCTACACCTTCGATTGGCATCGCATTATAGATACTTGCTCTCATACCACCAACAGTTCTGTGTCCCTTTAAATTCACAAATCCCGCAGCTTTAGCTTCTTTCACAAACTTCGCATCCAATTCTTCGGAACCAGTCACAAATGGAACATTCATTAAAGAACGATCCTCTTTCACAACAGTTCCTTTAAACATCTTGCTTTGGTCAAGGAAATCATATAGAATTTGCGCTTTCTTCTCGTTATGAACCTTCATTGCTTCAAGTCCGCCTATTTTCTTAAGCCACTTAAATACTTTCCCACAGATGTAAATACCATATGCAGGTGGTGTATTATACATAGACTGGTTATCAACATGAATCTTATATTGAAACATCGTAGGTGTTCCCGGTAAGGTATCCTCAGTAATCAAGTCCTCACGTATAATTACAATAACAACACCAGCTGGCCCAATGTTCTTTTGAACACCACCATAGATTAAACCATACTTCGTAACATCTACAGGCTCTGATAAAAAGCAAGAGGACACGTCAGCAACTAATGTTTTTCCCTTGGTATTTGGAAGTGTCTTAAACTTTGTTCCATATATCGTATTGTTCTCACATATGTAAACATAGTCAGCATTCTCACTGATAGGAAGGTCGGAACAATCAGGAATATAAGAAAATGTCTTATCAGCAGAAGAAGCAACTGCATTCGCTGTACCATATAGCTTAGCCTCTTGATATGCTTTCTTAGCCCATTGCCCTGTAATAATAAAATCTGCTACTTTGTTTTTCATCAGATTCATAGGAATCATAGCAAATTGTGAAGAAGCACCACCCTGTAAGAAAAGCACCTTATAGTTGTCTGGAATATTCATTAAATCACGTAAATCCTGCTCTGCAGTATTGATGATTGCTTCATATTCCTTAGAACGATGACTCATCTCCATAACGGACATCCCAGATCCGTTATAATCAAGCATCTCTGCTGCGGCTTCCTTTAATACCTCTTCTGGTAAAACCGCTGGTCCTGCTGAGAAATTATAAACTCTACCCATTTGAAAATCCTCCTTAATCCTATGATAACGTTATCCTAACACTATGCCGAAAGTCTACTTCTTTATCACACCATCTTTTAAGTCATGCTATGACACAAGCTTTATGCTTAGAACAACTTGTGATAAAGATTCTTATAGCCTATTATCAGCCATTCAAAGCTTTGCTTAATAACACTGCGCCACTTTAATACACTACATTATAAAGCTTTGTCAAAATTTAGTCAATAACTTTGTATTGAAATTTGAGAGCTTATTATAATTAAAAAGGTATATCAAAAAGCTCTGCAAAGACTTCTTGTTATACCATTGATTAATTATAACATATATTGATTTTAATACTATCCATTTTTTACATAATAATTGTGATGACTTTTATATTATTACTATACTTAATAGCCCAAAATAGTTCCTAATAATACCATAGTGTCATAATGTTTCTTAAACAACTAAAATAAAAGTTATTCATCCATTCGAATACAGATCTTCATACTGTCCTGCTTTTTTTATAGAAATATATGAATCCCTTCTTAATCCTATCAGATATGATTCAATTCTATGTTATCTTAAGATAGATAATATGTAAATATTTATCCACTGCTCAACCAAAAAAAGAAACTGTTATCCACAGTTTCTCTAGATTTATCCATATTGTTGTTATCTTTAAACAAAAAAAAGCATACTTCGTGAATTTTCCTTGCTATGAATAAAAAAATAGTAAAAAATAAGAGATACTCTCATTCTTCACTATTCATTCTCTTTAAATAACTTCACATTGATTTTTTAAACAAACCTTTTAGGTTAAGCCCTCGACCTATTAGTAACAATCAGCTACATGTGTTACCACACTTCCACCTTTGTCCTATCAACCTTATCGTCTTTAAGGGGTCTTACTTGCTTTCGCAATGGGATATCTTATCTTGAGGGGGGCTTCACGCTTAGATGCCTTCAGCGTTTATCCCGTCCCGACTTGGCTACTCGGCCATGCTCTTGGTAGAACAACCGATACACCAGAGGTCAGTCCACCCCGGTCCTCTCGTACTAAGGGCAGCTCCTCTCAAATATCCTACGCCTACGCCGGATAGGGACCGAACTGTCTCACGACGTTCTGAACCCAGCTCGCGTACCGCTTTAATGGGCGAACAGCCCAACCCTTGGGACCTACTACAGCCCCAGGATGCGATGAGCCGACATCGAGGTGCCAAACCACTCCGTCGATGTGAACTCTTGGGAGTGATAAGCCTGTTATCCCCAGGGTAGCTTTTATCCGTTGAGCGATGGCAATCCCACTTTATACCACCGGATCACTAAGTCCTACTTTCGTACCTGCTCCACCCGTCGGTGTCACAGTCAAGCTCTCTTATGCCTTTGCACTCTACGAATGGTTTCCAACCATTCTGAGAGAACCTTTGAGCGCCTCCGATACCCTTTCGGAGGCGACCGCCCCAGTCAAACTCCCCGCCTGACATTGTCCCCTAGCCGGGTCACGGCTACAGGTTAGAAATCCAGTACTACAAGGGTGGTATCCCAACAGCGACTCCGTAAGAACTGGCGTTCCTACTTCCTAGTCTCCCACCTATCCTGTACATGCAGCACCGAATCCCAGTATCAAGCTGAAGTAAAGCTCCATGGGGTCTTTCCGTCCTGGCGCAGGTAACCAGCATCTTCACTGGTATTTCAATTTCACCGGGTGCATTGTCGAGACAGTGCCCAAATCATTACGCCTTTCGTGCGGGTCGGAACTTACCCGACAAGGAATTTCGCTACCTTAGGACCGTTATAGTTACGGCCGCCGTTTACTGGGGCTTAAGTTCAAAGCTTCGACTTGCGTCTAACCTCTCCCCTTAACCTTCCAGCACCGGGCAGGCGTCAGCCCATATACCTCACCTTTCGGTTTTGCATAGACCTGTGTTTTTGCTAAACAGTTGCTTGGGCCAATTCTCTGCGGCCTGGTTTCCCAGGCACCCCTTCTCCCGAAGTTACGGGGTCATTTTGCCGAGTTCCTTAACAATGCTTCTCCCGTCGGCCTTAGGATTCTCTCCTCATCCACCTGTGTCGGTTTACGGTACGGGCATATAGCAAACAATAGCGGCTTTTCTCGACAGCATAGGTTCAGAAACTTCGTTACTTAAATTTCACTCCGCATCACACTTCACCATCACCGGACGGATTTGCCTATCCAGCTTGACTTTGTGCTTGCGCCGGTTTTTCCATTCCCGGCTTTTCCTACCTTTCTGTGTCCCCACAGTTCTGTTACTATATGGTACAGGAATATCAACCTGTTGTCCATCGACTACGACTCTCGTCCTCGCCTTAGGCCCCGACTTACCCAGAG
>NZ_JPOF01000003.1:722500-1495000 GCF_000733755.1 Lachnoclostridium phytofermentans
CTTCCTGCCTTACATAAACGCTTTGCAAGCTGTAAATCATTTTCGCCCAAAACATACTCATGTGCTTCATTATAATAGCTATCCATTCTTGCCCAGCTATTCATTGGATTTCTTGCTCCTCGAATAGCATTTTCCATATTCATTACACTTGTGTTCTTTACACTTAACATCCCTTATCCTCCTTGCATACTTCCATGAATTATAATTTACTCATGTATTCATCCATGGCTTCTGCCACCATTTTTGAATAATACACTGCCTCTACTACGGTCTTTGCACCATTTACAACATCTCCTGATGCAAATATACCTGGGCGTGAGGTTTCTCCACATTCATTCGTAACAATTAATCCTCTCTTGTTAACATCGATTCCCTTCGTTGTGGAAACAATCTTATCCTTTGGTCCCTGACTAATTGCGATTATAATAGACTGTGCAGGATAAAGTTTTGCACTTCCTTCTACAATTTCCATATTACCTTCTTCATCCCAGGTTACTGTATTCATAATAGGACCATCTTCGGTTAATTCAACGGTAGACTTACAAGTTTCAAAGCGAACACCATCAATTTTTGCATACTCTACTTCATGCACACTTGCTTTGATTTCTTCACGATGAGAATATACTGTAACTTCCTTAACCCCTTTTCTGATTGCGGTTCTTGCAACATCCATTGCAGAATTCCCTGCACCAATGATTGCAACAGAATCTCCAAGTTCAAAGGAATCTGGATTTACAAGATAGTCAATTGCATAATGAACGTTACCAAGAGTCTCACCCTTTAAGTGTAACGCATTTGGTCTCCAAACACCAGTACCAACAAAAATTGCTAGATAACCATCACGGAATAAGTCATCAATCCCGATAGCACCACCAATCGTAGTATTAGGACGGAACTTAATGCCTAATTCTAACATCTTTTTTTTGTAATTATCAAGAATTCTCTTTGGAAGGCGGAATTCAGGAATACCGTAACGAAGGACTCCACCAATTTTTTCTCTCGTTTCAAATACCGTTACATCGTAACCTTTTTTTGCTAAAAGAATAGAGATTGTAATTCCAGCAGGACCAGAACCAATCACTGCTGCTCGTTTATTTTTCTTTTCTTCTCGATCTAACTTCATATGTTCAAAATAAGTGCTAGAAATATAATTTTCTATGCTGCTTATGTGTACCGGCATACCCTTCTTACCTAAAATACAATGTCCTTCGCATTGCTTGTCGTGGTCACATACTAATGAACAAACAATAGACAGTGGATTATTCTCAAAAACCATCTCTCCAGCTTTCGCTATACCACCATTTAAAAATTCTTGTATCATGGTTGGAATCTGTGTGCTGATTGGACAACCAGTCATACAGAGTGGTTTCTTACAATTTAAACATCTTTTCGCTTCATATACTACATGATCTGCCATAAAAAAGCCCTCCTTATTACGGTCAGTTAGTTACAATATCCGTTTGGAATTTAATTATATACGAAAATGTTCAAATAGCAACAATCGTTAATAAATTGACATTTTCCGAGTATTATTCTATGAAATCTCCAACAATATCATATGCTAATTTCTTCAATGCTTTTAAAGAGAAGTCCTTTCCCCGTTTTCCTTTTAATATATAGTGTTTTGAGGCAAGTTTTTGCGTATAATCGGATAATTTATATACGGAAAAGTTATAATCACCACCACGTTCATAATGTGTCACTATAGGAGTTAACAACGCTTTTTTAATAAAAGTTTTATTATTTTCCTTCACAATAGTAACATTGGCTATGCCACCAAGCATACGGTCAGTATAATCCATACTTGAGACATAATTACCAAGAGAATAGTACACTAGAGTTTTTTTACCATTCTCACCTTCTATCCATTCAATTGGTTGTAATACATGTGGGTGTGTGCCTATGATTAAATCCACACCTTGCTCGTTAAAAAATTTTGCATATTCTTTCTGATATTTATTCGCCTCATAAACATACTCCGAACCCCAATGGGGAAAAACAACAATAAAATCCGCTTTCTTCCTAGCCTCTTTTAGCTGGCTTTTAAGCCTATTCTTGTCCATAATATTGACAAGGTATGATTTGCTAGCTGCTAAAGAGTTCCCATTAAGGCCATAGGAATAATTTAAAAAAGCGAAGGTAATCTCATTTTTCTTAACATAGGTAACCTGATTTGCCTCTTCTTTCGATTTATATATACCGATTGGTGTTATCTTGGGATATCGATCCCAATAGTTTAATGTAGTAAGAATTCCTTTCTCTCCCTTATCCATTGTATGATTATTAGCATGAAGAACGATATCAAAACCCGCCTTAGCAATGGCATGTCCCACTGCTGTCGGAGAACAAAATCTAGGATATCCACTATACCCCATCTTTTTTGTACCAAATATAGTTTCCTGGTTAATTACTGAAATATCCGCTGCCTTAATATCTTCTGTCAATTGTTCAAATAGATGATCATAATTATACTTCCCGTCGCCCCTCTTGCCGCTATCAATTACTTTCTGATGAAGTAAATTGTCTCCTACCGCTAGTAAGGTAACCATAGATTGTTGATCAGTTTCAGTTTCAGTTTCTTCAGATTTAATAGGATAATCTTCTGATTCCTGATTATCGCTTTGTTCCTTACTATTTTCTAGTTCTATACTATCTTTTTGATTTATATCTGTTTGATCTATATCCTTTTGCTCCGCACCGTTTTTTTCTTCTACATTGCTTTTTTGTTCTTCTTTTTGATCTATATCACTGTTTTGTTCTATACTGTCCTTTTTCTCTGTATCGCTTCCTTGCTCTGAGTCTCCTTCTTTGTAAAAACTAATATCGTACTTTACTGCTGCAGCCTTCTCCAAAATTCTTTCTAATTGGTTATCCTTATCTTCGGGAACTGCCTTAATACCTGTATCTACAGATAGAGTAAACACCCCTGTTTGTTTTGTATTTACTCCACACCCTAACAAAAAGAAAGTAAGAGTTATCACTAGTCCAATGAGTCTCAAATATCGCAGATTCGTTTTCATAATCCCTCCAAAAAATAATTTTGAAACAATACATGTTAATACTAACGAATTAGCAAATATTTGTCAATCTTTTACATTTTGTATTCTGCCTTTCCTTTTGTATTATGGTACCGAAAACCATTGCATATTTAGATTAAATCTTCTATAGTAGTTATGATAGTATCGTGATACTAAGGACCCAACAAAATGGGGCCAAGGAATATAGATCAATATTGAGGATAATTATGGACACAAAGAAAAGTATATTAATATTAACGACTGGTGGCACGATAGCCTCCCTTAACAGTAACGAAGGTCTTGCTCCGGGTTTAAGTGGCTCAGATCTTGGAGGTTTTCTTGCTGGGATTTCAGAAAATTACCTTATTACAATCAAGGACATTTTAAATTTAGATAGTTCTAACATTCAGCCTGAAGAATGGATGTTTATCGCAAAAAATATTTTTGATAATCATAACTCCTACGATGGTATCGTAGTAACCCATGGTACTGATACAATGGCGTATTCCACTTCCGTTCTTTCTTTTATGTTAAAGAACCTACCGATTCCAGTGGTATTCACTGGTTCTCAGCTTCCACTGACACATCCACTTACAGATGCTATGGATAATTTAAGATATGCGCTTGCTATGGCAGCAACAGGAATCCCTGGTATTTATCTTGCATTTCATCGGAAAGTTATCTTAGGATGTCGTGCTGTTAAAGTTCGAACCACTGGTTTTGATGCTTTTGAAAGCGTTAATTATCCACTGGTTGCAACCATTGATGCTAATGGCTTTAATATCAATACGAATGCAATTCAACCAATAACAGGAAAAGTCGTTTACAAAGATAAACTTTGTAATGATGTTTTCTTAATAAAGTTGACACCTGGATTAAATCCCGAAATATTCGATATGTTAGTAGAAATGAATTATAAAGGCATAGTTATAGAAGCATTTGGCTCTGGTGGCTTGCATTTTGTAAACCGAAATCTTATGGAGAAACTAAAAAAACTTGTGGATGCCGGGATTCCAATTGTTGTCTCAAGTCAGTGTCTTTATGAACGCAGCGACTTATCCATCTACCAAGCAGGTCAACTAGCACTAAAGCAAGGTGTGATTCCAGCTTATGATATGACTACAGAAGCTGCTGTAACAAAGCTTATCTGGGCCCTAGGCCAGTCGAATGATGAGGAAGAAGTTCGTAAAATGTTCCAGACAAATTATGCAGGAGAAATCAACTTAAATAAACCTGCACATGCATAGCGATTAATTCATATGATAATATTGGAGTATTCCTAGTGAATACTCCAATTCTATATTGAAGGTAGTAATTATTTCATCAACTTAGCGTTCTTTGCTAATCTTATCTCATCACTAAACTATGACAGACACTTGTTGACTTTCCATTTACTTTCTTGTAGAATGTTGATGTCAGTCCAAGGCAATCACCTGACAGAAATGTCTTCTCCAATTTTAGGAGATAAAATTAGCGCCATGTACCTCTATTGGACGGGAAATTTAGAGGTTAACGAGGTAGGGAGTTAGCGAATTTTCGGCGGATGCTCTCTCGTACAGTTTGAGTGCGTAAGGTACTGAAAAAATGGCAGGTAACTGCAGCACAACAGCAGTGCTATCAAACAACAACGTAATGCACTTTGACAACTAAAAACAAAAAGGAGAATTTTTATGTGTGGTATTATTGGATTTACCGGGCACTTAAATTCGGCCGAGGTACTGCTTAAGGGACTCGGAGAATTAGAGTATCGCGGTTATGACAGTGCAGGGATTGCATGTTTTATGGACGGAGGAATTCATGTAATCAAATCTGTAGGAAAAGTAGCAGCATTGAAGGAGAAAGTACCGGCTACAATTACCTCTTCTTGCGGTATTGGGCATACCAGATGGGCTACTCATGGTGGAGTATCCGAAGTAAATGCTCACCCACATTCCTGTGGAAAGGTTACTTTAATTCACAATGGTATTATTGAAAACTATCATGAACTGGAAAATGAACTGAAAAATGGTGGACGTCATCCAATTTCTCAAACAGATACCGAAATAGCGGCAATGCTTCTCGATAGCTTATATGACGGTGATGCCTATAAAGCAATCAAGGCAGCGGTAGATAAATTGGAGGGCGCTTATGGATTCTGTATTCTATTTTCAGATCAACCTGACGTAATCTATTGTATTCGAAAAGGCAGTCCGCTTGTGGCCTGTAGCACAGAACAAGGCTCCGTAGTCGCTTCGGATATGGTAGCTCTACTCCGTTATTCGAAGGATTATTTCGTATTGCCTGAATTTCATATAGCAAAGCTTACGAAGACTTCCATTACGCTTACTGACTTAAACGGAGAGCTCGTTGAACCAGAGATATTAAGTGTTACCTGGGATATGTCAGCGGCACAGAAGAACGGATTTAAGCACTATATGCTAAAGGAAATCTATGAGCAACCAGAAGCAATTACGCGTACGATTGCTCCTAGAATCAAAAAGTATAGTTCAGAGGACGATTTCAAAAATGAATATTTCCTTCCTGACTTAACTTGCGATCATATTCCGGATTCGTTATTTTCTGATGTCAATCGAATCATTATTACAGCCTGTGGTACTGCAATGCACGCTGGACTGATGGGCAAGGTATTAATTGAACGCCTTCTTCGTATTCCTGTCACCGTGGATATTGCTTCAGAATTTCGTTACCAGAATCCGATCATCGATCAAAATACGTTAGTGATAACAGTATCTCAATCGGGAGAAACTGCGGATACCTTAGCAGCATTAAGACTTGCTCATGAAATGGGTGCAAAAACTCTATCCATTGTAAATGTGAAAGGTTCTGCGATAGCAAGAGAAAGTGACTATGTATTCTATACACATGCAGGTCCAGAGATTGCAGTTGCAAGCACGAAAGCTTACACTGCCCAACTCTCCGCATTTTATGTGTTAGCCTTCCGTTTTGCTTATGCAAAGGGTTGTCTTACAAAAAATGAGGTTTCCAATTATCTTAAACAGTTGTATGGTGTTGTACCAGCAATCGAAGAGGTATTAAAGCAAGCTGATTACTTTAAGAAAATTAGTAAGGAGCTTATCTATACAGAAAATCTATTCTTTATCGGTCGTGGTATGGATTCTGCTCTTGCCTGCGAAGGATCGATTAAGTTAAAAGAAATAACTTATATACATTCGGAAGCTTATGCTGCTGGCGAATTAAAACATGGTACTCTTTCCTTAATTACGGAAGGAATTCCTGTCATTGCATTAGCAACTCAGTCTAACGTATTATCAAAGATGGTGTCTAATATGAAAGAAGTTCGTGCAAGAGGTGCTATGGTTATCTGTATTACCACTGCGGATGCAGTGATAGAAAACTCCCTCTACGATTTCCGCATTGACATTCCAGCTACAAAAGATCTCTTTGCTCCTTATACAGCAGCCGTGGCTCTACAGATGATTGCGTATTATACTTCTGCTGCAAGAGGCTTAGACGTTGATCAACCGCGTCATTTAGCAAAGTCTGTAACGGTAGAGTAAATAAGTTGCTTCAGCAAGCTGTCGCACTTATTAACAAGGAAAAGCACGCTAAGCGAACTATTCCTTGTCATGAATTATAAGAACAAAAGGATGGGAAAACTTTTCCCATCCTTTTATATTCTTCTATATGATAACCTCATGTTTTATGTATGAATTTATCTATCCTTCTTTTTTATGCACTTCACTTAATTCTAATACTACAATATTCTTATATGGTACTTTCTTTGAATCCTCTGTTTTTCATAACTACTATATAAGAACATCTACGTGCTTATCATACCTATTATCCATATCTTTTTGGTTTTCTTCCTTGTCTACCATCTCAGTATTATTCTCTGTATGATCCTTTGCTACTTTTAATTCACCTTTTTCCTTATCTGAAGAAATAGTAATTTTCGAATCCTTTTCCTTACTCTTTAACTCCTCTTTTTGGTCCTTAGCGAGTTTATTTAACTTGCCTAGTTTCTCACTAAATCTCATATCAATCCGAGATAATCTTTGGTTAGTTTCTGAAACATTATTAGAGAGACTATCGCTAACCTCACCTGACTTTGCCATGGATAATTCCAACTCTTTTGTAGCGACTCTTAACTCTCCTTCTGTTTTTACCTTTAACCGGTGAATCGTACCAACCTCCGACATAACCGTGGACGCCTCTGTGAGAAAACTCTGATGTAACTGTTTTTTGTATTCCTCTTCCGTCATATCCTTATGATTTGTTACTGATTCTCTCTGTTTCTTTTCAATCTCTTCTTGGGCATTTTCCTTTTCTAATTGCTGTAATTGCTGCTGCCTTGCAACAATTTGATCTTTGATACCACTAATCTGCTCTTGAATTTCTTTTCTTCGCGCTAGTTTTTCTTTCGCTGATAACTCTTCATTCGCACCCAGTGAATTTAATTCTTCTTGATATTGCCTATACTGTTCTTTTAAAGACTCTAAAAACGAGTCTTCTCGCTTGTTAAGACTTAAGTCTGTGGCAAGAATACTATTTCTTTCTTCCTCTTTCTTATTATCTTCTTGCGACGACAACCCTTGAGTATATTGGTTCTGTCCAAAGGAAAGCGATGAAGTATAGGAATATCCCCCCGTAGCACCTATGTTCATAAAAGTCACCTCTCATTCTCTGTATTAATTCTTTATGTTCTAACATAAACTCTAACATACATATCGTCAACTCCTTCTAAAAATTAACTATTCTATAAAGAAATGTGATTACGCATGATACTTCCTTGTCTGGGTATGCTATGTAGGATTCTTAATCGAATTTTAATTGTATTTTCTTTTCCCTCTCTCTATAATGGAACTACTATATTATCAAAAACAAGTGGAGTTAATTCTTTCACTCCATGAACATGTGTATGAATAGAGGTTATTATGCAAAAGTTTAAAAATCTATCCCGAAAAAAGAAAATACTATATAGTATTCTCTCTGTGTTAATTGTCTATCTAATATATGTCGTTATTAGCGTAACCATCCCCTTTGCAAATCCACCTGAAGTTAGCGAAGATTTTAAAAATAACTTTAGTTTAAATAGTTTTTACAGTGATACCAGATCCGTAGACCGTGCAGCTGTGGTAGAAACTAGTCAAGATGCGCTTGATGTTCGTATACATATGATAAATCAAGCCAAAGAAAAGATTGCAATCTCTTCTTTTTCCATTAAACATGACCGCAGCTGTAAAGAAATTGCCAGTGTAGTCTTAGCAGCAGCCAATCGTGGCGTTAAGGTTCAGATATTAGTGGATGGTTTAACTGGTTTTATCGATATGGGAGCTGACCCAATCTATTATGCCCTTGGAACACATGAAAATGTTGAAATCCGTTATTATAATATGCTGAATTTACTAAAACCCTGGACAGCAAATGGTAGGCTACACGACAAATATCTCATTATCGATGACTCGTTACTACTCCTTGGTGGCAGAAATATCTCTAACTATTTTCTTGGTGAATATAATACCAATGTCTTAAGTTATGATAGGGATATCTTTGTATATAATACTGCAGCTGAAACAAGTAGTAGTAAGGAAAGTGTTTTAACTCAAATATGGAGCTATTTCGAATCCGTTTGGAATGCAAAAGAAAGTGAACCAGTCTTTGATCGCGTTCCGAGACATAAGAAAAATAGCGTTACAAAAGCTTATGAAACTCTTGGTTCCATCTATCAGGACTTAAAAACAACGCAACCACAACTTTTTACCGAGGGTGATTACGTGCCAGTTACCGTCCCAACAAATAAAATCACTTTAATCACAAATCCAATTCATATTATGGCAAAAGAACCTCTCATCTGGTATCAGATGGTGGAACTTATGAAAAATGCGAAGAAACGTGTTTATATTCAAACTCCATATGCTGTATTTGACTCCAGTATGTACAATGACATGAAAGAAATTAGTAATAAGGTATCAGATTTTCGAATGTTAATTAATTCTACCGCTGGGGGCGATAATGTTATGGCATCTTCGGACTATACTTTTAATAAGCCTAAGGTTATCAAAACTGGTGTACAGATTTATGAATTTCAGGGAGATCACTCGATGCATGATAAATCTGTTTTAATAGATGATGATATTTCCATTATTGGTTCTTTTAATGCTGATATGCGAAGTGCTTATCTGGACACAGAAGTTATGATTGTCGTTCATGGTACTGAATTTAACAAACAGTTGGAATCGTATATGTATGCTATGCAAGATAAGTCCCTTCCAGTTCTTTTAGATGGAACCTATGGATCCAATGGAGATGTGATACCTCTTGAACTTTCAACTGGAAAGAAGATGCTCTATAACATTACCTCAGTTGTATTTCAGCTGTTCCGCTTTTTGTTGTAATTTAAAATAATCAGACTAATATATCAATCGCAAAATAAGGTGGTATTCTATTCGCAGGATATTCTTATCAGATTTATACTGTAATTAAAAAAGCGAAGAGGATAGTGATAACATCTCACTCCTCTTCGTTTTATTTTTCTGCAATTATTCCGTACTGATTTCGATCATTCCATCATACCTGCTGGAGTAATAGACTTTAATATCATTTACTTCTTGTTATAATATCCTTTAGCTCCTGCACAGAAAACTCATAATTTGTATTACAAAAATGACAATTTACTTCAATTGGCTTTCCGTCATCAATCATCTCTTGTAAGTCCTTCTTACCGATACTTACAATAGCCTTTTCTACACGTTCTTTCGTACAGTTACAGGTAAACTTGGTTGGTACCTTATCTAATATGGTAAGACCAAATTCCCCTAGAATTTCTTCTAAAATTTCTTCTGGTGTCATCCCTTTATCTAACATTGAAGTAACGGATGTAATTTCTCCGATTTTTTCTTCTAATTTTGAGATCACTTCCTCTTCTGCAAATGGTAACAACTGAATAATGAATCCTCCTGCACACCGTACGGTATTGTCACGATTCATCAACACTCCAAGTGCTACTGAGGATGGAACCTGTTCTGAAGTTGCAAAGTAATAAGTTAAATCTTCTGCAATCTCTCCGGTAACCAAATCTGTCTGTCCAACATAAGGCTCTTTCAGTCCCATATCCTTAATTACACTAAGAACTCCGATATCAAGGGCTTTACCAACATCTAATTTCCCTTTAGGGCTAGGAGGGAGATTAACAACATTTTGATAGGCATAACCTTTGACATTCGCACTTGAATCCGCGGTAACAGTTAATCCACCAATTGGCCCGCTACAAGTAATCTTTAATGTTAAAAGATCCTTATCTCCCTTCATCATACTACCCATCATTGCTCCAGCAGTTAATAATCTTCCAAGTGCCGCAGTTACAACAGGGCTTGTATTGTGAGCTCCTCTCGCAGTTTCAACAATTTCCGTTGATACACAAGCGAATGCTCGTATCTGGCTATTGGCTGCAGTTGCACGTACTATATAATCATTCATCATTTTCCTCTTTTCTGCGCTGCTTTTTTCTCTGATGTTTGTGAAATCAGCGCTACACAAACATACCAATTAAGTAAATTATAAATACAACTTCTTCTCTTGTTTTTTCTCCCGTGCAATGACATAAATACGTTCACTATCATTGGTTGGTGCGTCCTTCGTCATTGCATCATAAGCAGTCACATATTCCATACCTGCTTCTATTAATAAAGATTTGATTTCCTCAAGCTCATAGGCCCTTTGGTAATGGGTTTCCTCCATACGCTCATAAAGAGAAGTTGTCTCTAATTCCTCATCCTCAAGCTCAATTTCTGTTTTTTTATAGATTGTAATATCATATTGATTGATTGCTTCTTTTTCATGATAATAGTTTTCCCAGATAAAGCTGCAATCCTCTCTGTTCTCTGCAATCGTAGTCTCACCAAGGATATCTCTGTATTTATGAACTGTGTTCATATCAAAAATAAATATTCCTTGTGGATCCAAATAGTTATTTACTAAACGAAAGACCTGCTTAAGCTCCTCCGGTTTTGTAATATAATTCATACTATCACAAATACTAACCACTGCGGCAACAGTACCATATAACTCAAATTCTCTCATATCTTGATTCAGGTATAAAATATCGTCAAAGGAATAACCTGCATCCATATCTTTTTCCCTGGCAATCTCTAACATGTCTTCTGATAAGTCAATTCCAATCATATCATACCCAAGTTCAAATAATCTTCTGGTTATACTTCCAGTACCACAACCAAGTTCCAGTACTAAACCATCCCTTACTCCGTATTCTCTTAATAAACCAGCAAGATACTCTGACCATTCCTCATAAGGAACATTATCCATAAATGTATCATAAACATTAGCAAAACCTGTATATGCTTGCATTCTTGTTCTCCTTCCAGTCAAAGGGTATTCTAACCACTGTTTCCCTTCCTCATTCCCTCATTGATGCTACCTAGTATTGAAGCTGTAGTCTTAAATTTTACTAAATTCAGTACTATTTCTATAAAAAAACAGATGACATTTTCAATACCATCAAAAAGGACTGAAGTAAAGTAGTATCAAAATTTCATACCAAACTTTACAACAGCCCTTATTATATCATTATTCCATTGTCGCTTCAATGTATTCTAGAAAATGAAAATCGGCAAATTTCTTCTATTATATAATTTATGATATATTCTTTCCATGCATTTTACCTAATGTTCTATCGAATCTTACAGCTTACGATATACCGGTTTTAGCGTTGGGTATAATTCACGGAATACCTCGTATTTCTTATTATACTTTTCTACCAAAGCTGGATCTTTTGATATGGTATCTGTTACGCGGATTAATTTATCTGCTGCCTCAGACACTGTCTCATAAGCACCGCATCCAACTGCTGCGAGCATTGCTGCACCATATCCAGGTCCTTCCTCGCAAGCTAATTTTTCAACTGTGACATCTAAGATATTGGCTACTAACTTACACCAAAGATCACTCTTTGCTCCGCCACCGATTAATCTAACGCGCTCTACTGTAACACCAAATGAACGAGCGATTTCAACAGCATCGCGAAGTGCAAAGGTAACTCCTTCTAAAACAGCAAGTGTCATATCTCCTCTTGTTGTGTTCATTGACATACCGATAAATGCACCACGTGCCGAAGGATCATTATGAGGGGTTCTCTCGCCCATAAGGTATGGGAGGAAATAAACCTCATTTTCCCCTAAGTTTCCAATCTCTTGTTGTTCTTTTGCGAACTCTTTGGTTCTTAAGATATCTTCCATCCACCATTTGTTTGCAGATGCAGCGCAAAGCATACAGCCAAGGAAATGAAATTTACCATTTGCATGTGCAAAGGAGTGAAGTGCATTATTTTCATCTACTGCAAAGTTATCCGAAGCAATAAATACAGTACCGGAGGTTCCAAGAGATACACTACACATACCATGTTCTATTGTTCCCGTACCAATCGCGCCTGCTGCATTATCACCAGCTCCTGCGATTACCTTAACATTTGTCGTAAGACCCAATTCTTTTGCAGCAGTCTCAGTAAGTGTTCCAACTACTTCATAACTCTCATAGATTTTAGCGAGTTGATTTTTATGTATTCCTACAATTTCAATCATCTCATCGCTCCAGCACTTATGCTCGACATCAAATAACAGCATTCCGGAAGCATCTGAAACATCAGTACAGTGTACTCCTGTAAAACGATATGCAAGATAATCCTTTGGTAACATAATTTTTGCTATGCGATTAAAAATCTCAGGTTCCTGTTTCTTAACCCACAACAATTTTGGTGCGGTGAATCCGGTTAACGCCATATTCGCTGTATATCTAGAGATTTTTTCTCTTCCGATTACATTATTTAAGTAATCACATTCTTCTCCGGTTCTACCATCGTTCCAAAGAATTGCAGGTCGAAGTACTTCGTCGTTACTATCTAAGATGACAAGTCCATGCATCTGTCCACCAAAACTAATTCCTGCAACTTCTTCTTTCTTCACATCCTTGATTAATTCCTTTATACCTGCAACGCTCTGGCGATACCAATCTCCCGGATTTTGTTCCGACCATCCGGTTTTTGGGAAGAACAATTCATATTCCTTTGATACCACCTTAGTAATCTCACCATTCTCCCTCATCAACACAAGCTTCACAGAAGAAGTTCCTAAATCCACACCAATATAATACATCTGCTACCTCCCATATCACTCTATCCTATTTCATTTAGCTCTGCCAAGCGGTACTTGGAATCCGTTTCGCTACTTCCTCGTAACCTTACAGCTTTGCTACTAACTCAGTAGGTGCTTTAGCACTCACTGAGATGAAGATGTTCCCCCTGCTTAGAAGCAGAGGACTTCTCCCGTAAGATTATATTGTTTATTTACTAAACAATATGATTATGGTATAATCATATCAATATACAAAACGAGTGTCAAGAGAGATTCTTACGGTTTCATTATAAGAAATTAAGAACATCGGCACGTTTAAGAAAGGACGAAATTCTATCATGGTTTTAGGTAGTAAAGAACTGATACGAGATATTAATAGTAAGCTTGTGCTTGAAACAATTTTACAAAATGAGCCAATCTCCCGTGCAGCCATCTCGAAAAAATTAGGACTAACCAAAGCCACTATCTCTGCTATCGTTAGTGATTTTATTAATGATAAATTAGTAGTAGAAATTGGAAGTGAGGATACTGGGCTAGGCCGTAAACCAATTCTGTTAAGTTTTCATAAGAAAGCTGGTTATGCTATTTGTGTTGATATCGAGGTTTCCAGAATCTCCTGTATGATATCAGATCTGAAAGGAGAACAACGTAGTGTCAAACAAATCAAAACACCTTCTGAAACAAACCTAGTTCCAGTCTTAATTGATCTCATCCAATCTATGGAGTCTGAATATGAAAAAACACCTTATGGTCTCATTGGTATTGCCATTGGAATCCATGGTGTAGTTCATCAGAACAAGGTATTATTTACCCCTTATTATAACTTACATGACATTAACTTATCAGAACAATTGGGTAGTTATTTTGGAGTTCCTGTATTTTTAGAAAATGAAGCAAATCTATCCGCTCTTGGAGAAAAAGCATTTCTTCCTGAGACCTATACCTCTCTTGCAAACTTAAGCATTCACTCGGGTGTTGGTCTTGGTATCATTTTAAACAAGCAATTATACACAGGATATCATGGAAACGCCGGTGAATTTGGTCACACCATCGTTGTAATGAATGGTCGCACTTGCCCTTGTGGAAATCAGGGTTGTCTCGAACAATATGCTTCTGAACGCGCTCTATTAAAAGAGTATAGAGAAGATGCTTCCTTAGATGATTTATTGTCAGCCTACGAGAAAAGAGAGCCAAAAGCAGTGGAAGTGATGGAGCATTTTATCAAATACATGGCTGTATGCGTAAATAATCTTCAAAACACCATTAGCCCAGAAATTATTATTATTAACAGTGCCTTTACTAACGCTTATCCGGAATTAGCTGAGATGATTACAAAAAAAGTTAGTAATAAGTTAGTGGATAAGATTCCGTTAATCGCTTCCAACCTAAAAGATCATTCTATTCTGCTTGGTGGTATTACTGTATTGGTGAAAAACTTCCTCGGTATTAAAAATCTTAGTTTAGCAACCAAGAATTAACAAGAAACGCATAGAAAATTATTACGTAAAGTTCCAACACTTACTCTAATAATTATCTATGCGTCTTTTTAAATTCTGTCTTTTTTATTTTCTGTCTTTTATATATTCTGTCTTATTTATATTCTGTCTTATTTATATTCTGTTTATTTGTATTAATTAAGATACAAACGATTACAGACTTTCTAACGTTTCTTTTGCTTCGAGCAACTCTGTGCGATCACAGATATAAGGAATGGCTTGTTTATGTATTACAATATTTGCCTCTGTTGTAGTACCACCGTATTCCCCATCTAACGACCAAGGCATATCACTCTCTGAACTAATTTTAACAGAATGGACTCGATGATAATATATGTGTTTTCCCGTAATCACATTATGCATTAAATCATTGACAATACCACTTAATTCCACTAAATTATGTGGTCTACGGATCAGGATTAATTCAAATAATCCATCATTTAATAACACTTGTGAGCCTGTAATTCCTCGAAAACCTCCAATGGAATTTGAATTTGCTAACATTCCATAGATAAAATCATCCTCCACCACCTCATCCTCATGTTCGATACGAAGATGGTAAACCTTAACGCTGTGAAGTTTACTGATACCACTTAAAATATATGCCATACGACCGAGAACATTTTTAAAATTCTGTGGAGTATCGTACGAAACATCCGTAAATAGTCCAAATGCTGCTGTATAAGTAAAATACGAGTTGTTCATTGATCCGACGTCACATAACAAAGTAGCACCTTTCACTATAATTTCAGCTGCTTTTTCCATGTCTTTTGGAATATTTAGACTATACCCAAAGTCATTTGTTGTACCGGAAGGTATGTAGCCAACCGGCAGGGAACAACCAACTTCCATAAGTCCTCCAACTACCTCATTTAAAGTGCCATCTCCACCAGAGCATACAATGGTATCACATCCGTTTTGGGTCGCATATTCCTTCGCTATCTCTCTGGCATCCATTTTTTGTCTGGTAGGATATATCACAACCTCACAATCAGTTCTTAAGAATATTTCTAGGATTTGTGAAAGTTTCGTCCGTATTCTACCTCTACCTGCATTTGGATTATAGATAAATAACATCTTTCTTCGCATTATCAATGTCAACCTTTCTATTTTCCTTGCTTGGAACAAGCATGATTGATCAATCATGATGATTCATTTGCTTTTCCATAGCTTTTCTTTTTCTTGTCATAATGCCACCGATACGGCCAGTTTCTTTTGCCGATAATGACCCCCAGCCCTCACGTAATACTTGATCAAAGAGACCTAGTTCTTTTGCAATCTCGTACTTCATCATATCTTCTGGCTTAACTTTGGACAAATCAATCGGTTTTCTTGTTTTTCCCATATGATATACTCCTTATTGTGTTGCAACAAGGGGAAAATGTCAATCCCTAAATAGTTCCATTTTCCTCCAATTGCAAATAATTTTCATGTAATATTATCCTTTTGGAGTATATCCATTTTAGCCTGCCATAAACATAGCGAATTATATTACTTTAATTTCCTTACCAAGAGAAAATGAATAGATTATCTTTTCCTTTACCTTTTTTTCCAGTAACTGATTCAGAGCTCGTTCATAATATCGTATTTGTTCTTGATATCGCCTTATCAGTTCTTCTTCCCCGAATTCTCCTACTGAATCTGTTTTATAATCTACTAGAACAATTCCATCCTCTTCTTCAAAATAAACATCGATGATACCTTGTATTAAGACTAAGTCCTCACTTTCGTATTCTTCCTTAACTTCTCTAGCCGGAATACCAATCACAAATGGTTGTTCTCTATATAAACATCCCTTTTGCCATGCAATCTGCATACGACGAGCGAGATCTGATTGAAAAAAACCGGAAAGACGATCATAATTGATACTCGTAATAGATTCTTCCTGTATAAGCCCACGATTTACTAGCTGTAAAGTAAAATCCATTAACTCAGCTTTGGTATTACTTTTTGAAAAATCGACCAACTCCAGGATTTTATGAAACAGATTTCCACGTTCCGTCCCTCTTAGTTCTTTTTGCTCTGATAAAAATTTAGGTATCGTTGGCTCTATTAAAGCATCACTTTCCTCCTTACTTTGAGGGAAGATCTCTGTTAATTCCTCATCTACCTGTTGACTTAGCTTTTTTAGTTCACTTACTGTAGTCTTGATTGGTAACATCGCTTCTTTTTCATACGGATATCGGAAAGACAGTTTACTTAAGAGGTTATTTTCTGGTAGATTCTCACCGAATTCTCCCGAACTTTCTAGAAAATTAGTAGGGTCTAGCTCCTCTTGTTTCATCCTAAGATCCGTCTGTTTATCATATTCATCTTCTAATAAATCATTTGGTGTGAGCATGATTACCCGAATTCTAGGGTCACTAAGAGCTACTGGCCCAACAAACGAAAAGTAATCTTTAGCCGAAGCCAGTGTTTGAAACCGTAATGGGGTTACCCCTGGTGTTGCATCTTGTCTCCATCTCACGAACAAATCATTTGCATCGTTTGCGCTACCTATCATAATAAGCTTTTCTTTGGCTCTAGTTAACGCAACATACAAAACTCTTAATTCTTCCCCTAGGTTATCAAGTACAATATTCTTTTTAATAACCTGTTTTAATAAGGTCGGACACTTGGTTCTTAGCTGATAATCAATGCATTCCGGTCCAATTCCATAATCAGCATGAAGTACAATTTTCTCTCTTGCATCCATTGTATTAAATTGTTTTCCCATACCAGCAAGTATTACTACAGGAAATTCCAACCCTTTACTTTTGTGAATACTCATGATTTTAACTGCGTTGTCCTCTTGTGAAAGTCCACCGGCTTCACCATAATCAATTTCAAATTTTAGTAACCTTTCAATATAACGGATAAATTGAAATAGGCCATGGTAGCTACTTTCTTCAAAAGACAGGGCATGTTGAATTAGCTTAGTTAAGTTGTTTTTCCGTTGCTCTCCCCCCGGCATAGCAAAGACAAAAAGATCATAACCAGTTTCCTTAAATAACTCTAAAATTATCTCATGTACCGGAAGGTATACTGCCTTTTTTCTAAGCCGATCAAAAATAGCAAAAAACTTATTTAACTTCACTCCTACTTCTGTAGATTTTAAATCTACAGAATCCATATTCTCTATGCTATCTTGTTCACTTATCCAGTTTGCTTGCGTAATACCATCACATACTGGTTGGTCCATATCCTTTTCTTCAACCTTATAGTCTTTGGCACATTCTCTTGCAGCATCATAAACAGATAACTTCTCCGCTCCTTTGGAATGTTTCAACCTAATCATTGATAGTTGTTCCGCATTTAACCCTACAATTGGAGAATAAAGAATAGCGGTTAACGGGGCATCCTGTCTTGGATTATCAAGTATTCTTAGATAGTTTAAAACCGTTTTTACTTCCAGTGTTTGAAAATACCCTGTCTGTGTATCAGAATATGCTGGGATTCCTTCTTGCTTTAACACTTCCGTAAAGGTTTCCGACCAACCAGACATCGTGCGTAGTAAAATTACAATGTCGCGGTAGTTGCAGCGTTCTTGTCTCTGTTCTTCTCCGCTCCTCTTAGTAACTAAGAATCCACTATCCCCATGCACTAATTGTTTAATACGCATAGCGACGGCTTTTGCTTCCAGTTCTCTCTTACTTAGTTCTATGGGATCTTCATCCAACGACATGAAATCCAATCTATCCGTGGCTTCCGATGTTGTATTTTCCTCTTCCTTTAGATTAAGAATAATTAGTTCTGTTTTTGTATCCGAAGATATGGAAGATGTATTTTCCATATCTATCTCTATCTCTGGGAATCCTGCTCCTGGATAAAGCGAAACTTCTTTGGTATATTCAATTCCTCCTAATCCCTTTGTCATAATCTTTTCAAAGACTCCATTAATGCTATCTAACACTTCTGCTCTGCTTCGGAAATTCTTACTTAAATCAATACGACGGTACAACCCTTCTTCTGTCGAATACCGTTCGTATTTTTCCATAAATAGTTCAGGTCTGGCCATACGGAATTTATATATACTCTGTTTCACATCGCCGACCATAAAGACATTCGGGCAGCCATTTAAATCCTTAGAGATACTGTTTAAGATATATTCCTGAACGTAGTTACTATCTTGATACTCATCAATCATAATCTCTTCAAATTGCTCGCTCATCTCCCTTGCAACTTTGGTAGGGACAAGTTTTCCATCCTCTTTTGTAACTAAAATATTAAGGGCAAAATGCTCGATGTCCGAAAAATCCACAAGATTTTTCTCTTCCTTCGCAGACTCTATTCGATTTAAGAAGTCATGAGCTAACGATAGTAACACCAGCATAGGCTTACGGACTTTCATCATGTCGGAAAGCATGTCTCCCACAGGTTGAAAAAAGAAATCATCGGCGATATCAGAAAGTATCTTTTTGACCATCTGACGCAGTCCTTTTACCTCTTCTTTTCTCTCTTCTGTTGTATCTGCCCATTTTTTGGTTGATAACCTGACAAAGGATATCTGTTGAAATTCCTCTTGATATTCTTCGTATGTCTTTAAGGAAAGAAGTTTCTCTATCATTTCTTGATCTGACAGTAATGCATCGAGATAAGGTCTAGGTCCATCTGGAAAGTTTGTAATTTCAATCGCTCGTATGCATAAATCGGAAGCCTCACGAAGGAGTATCTTAACATATTGAAGAAGTTGTAACATCCAGCTAGTTTTACTTAAATCCTCCGTGCTTTCAACCATAAAGTCCTTTTCTCGCTCTTCTAACCATTCATGCGGATAAGGATAACTCTGAGAGAACTGATAGAGCTTTAATATGAAATTCTCAATTGGCTCATCTGATTTTGAGGCGGAATAACATTCCACAAATTCTAAAAAATCCTCCGAGCCTTCCTCATACTTTTCTTCCAACAATGTAGCTAAAACATCAGATTTTAATAATGCTAGTTCTGCTTCCTCTGCAATACGAAACGAAGGATCTAAATCAATCGTATGAAAATGATTTCGAATTACTGACAAACAAAAGCTATCAATTGTTGTAATTTGAGCATTATATAAAAGTGTCAGCTGTTTTTGTAGATGAACATTGTCTGGCTGTTCTAATACTTTCTTTTCAATCGCAGCACCGATTCGTTCTCTCATCTCTCCTGCTGCTGCCTTTGTAAATGTTACTATGAGTAACTGATCTATATTGATCGGAGAGTTTTCAGACGTAATGCGATTGATAATTCGCTCCACCAAAACAGCAGTTTTCCCAGAGCCTGCTGCTGCAGAAACTAAGAGATTACAATCTCTGATATCAATTACCTTCTGCTGTTCCGGTGTCCAACTCATCTTTGCCAAAAAACTCATCCTCCTCTTTCATTAAACTCCATACTTCATCCTTATTTAAAGTCTTTAAATTACGATACGAAAACCCGTTTACCCTACAGTCAAATCCACAAACAGACTGAAAAGAACAATATGCACAAGCATTTCGATTCTTCGCCTTATAAGGATTATGACGAACCTTACCGTCCATGATTTGTTCACTAAAGCGGTGCATCAAATCTTTGATATAATCCATCAAAGCATTCAGATCCTCTTCTTTTGCAATGGAAGATCTCTTGGTATAGGTTCCATCCTTCCCAGTTTCTACCGGGATTACCGTTGATTTCGTGGATGGTGCCAATTCTCCCTCTTCCCCACGAAAACTGGTATCAAGTAGCGGAACTACAGCCTTAGATGCATTTACAAGTCCATTCATAGCCAACTTCTTTTCAATATCCTCTTCGATAGAGTTTGACTTTGTAACAATTGGATCATCTAAATTGTAGTAAAATACTCCTGCTGGATGTACCTCATGATTTGGATACTGCTCTTTCATTAACTCCATTGCAGCACTTAAGTAAACGCCAAGCTGTAATTGTAAGCCATAATACAAACTCATCAAGTCAAAGGAGGTACTACCTGACTTATAATCAATGACTTTAACATAGAGCTTGCCATCCTGTTCATATAAGTCAACACGGTCAATACGTCCCCTTAAATTTAGATATCGATCTGCATGAGAAAAATATTGCTCGTAGCTTCCAGGTTCAAATACTCCCTGTTGTAGTTGATGTGTTAAAGTCTTCGTAGTCCTCTGTAAAATTCGCTCTACCCTGGTTGCCAAATAGGCACTCCGCTTAGAGCTTTCCAGTATTCCATTACCAAAATTCTCTACTGTCTCTCTTACACATCGCTCTCCCAGTGATATTCGAATGTCATCTGGTAGTTCATTCCACGCAATCCCTAGATCCTTTAATGCTTCCCCAAACCTCTCCAATGCTTCATGAAACAAGCTTCCTATATCAGGCATAGAAATCTTATATTCCTGACGTTCCTCTAAATTTAATCCATACTGTAGAAAATGTGCAAACGCACATGCTGCATATTTTTCCATACGAGTTACACTGCCAAGCAAAGTTTCACCATAAAGTTTCCTTGCAACTTCTCTGGTTAATCCTTGTTCGTAATTTTGATAAAATACCCCCTGCAAGACACGGTCTATCGATATCCGTCCTTTTATTTGTCCGCTCACATAGAGATGATATACTTCCTTCCAAAGTTTCGGTTGCTCCCCCTCATAGTCACGAAGGACAGATATTAGATAGCTTAATCCCTGATCCGTACCAAGTAACTCGTCTTCCCTTAATTTTCTATCTGCATCATAAATCTTTAACTCTGGAAATATTTTGCTAATCTTTCCAAGCAAATAAGAGGCTCGTATCGACTTCCCGGAAGCATCTAATTTACTGTAATAAAGATACAACTTATTCTGTGGCTTTGTTAAATTAAGATAGAGATAAAACTCTGTCAGATAAGCGGTCTGACGTTTTGTAGGAGATAATTCAATTTCATGATCTGCAAATAACTGCCGTTCTGCATCAGATAAGATACCACCACCAGGGTTTGCTTTCGGTACAATACCATCATTAACTCCTAAGAAAAATAATGCTTTAATATCTTTTAATCTAGTACGTTCGATATCACCAACAAGAATCTGATCAATACTTGGGGGAATCAAACCAACCTTCGCTTCACGAAAACCTGTATCAAGAATATCCCTAAATTCCTTTAACGGTAAGATATCCTCTCCTAGTAGTTCCACCATTCGGTCAAAAATCTCAAGAATCATGTGATAGATTTGCTCATACTCTTTTGCTCTTAGCTTATCTTCTTCCTCTCCATGTTCCTTGAATTTCTTGATAAATCTATTTGTTTTTTCTTCGATATGATAAGTACATAATAGGTCATATAAAGAGAGAATACACTCCCTTACAGAGGAATTCTTATCTGTTAATGTCTCATAAAGAGGTGTAAACACTTTTAAGATACAGCCTCTAACAAAATTAATTTTCTCTAAATCTATTTCATAATTAGTCCGGTACTTTTTCTGCCATTCCTGTTCATAGCGGTATTTTCCTCTTATTCCAAATGCTATCACATAGTTTTCAAAAAGGTCTATCTCATCCGTTGAAAAATCCGTCAAACCGCACTTTAAGAAGCGAAAAACTGCTTCATAATCAAAATTATGAGTTACAACATCAAGTGCTGAACGCAGGAACTCCACCACAGGGTTAGCCAAAATATTTTTCTTATGATCCACAAAACATGGAATTCCAGCAAGCTCTAACTCTCTTTTTACTATATCGCCATAAACCTCTATGGCTCCAGAGACGATAGCAATGTCTTTATATCGGTATTGTTCTTCTCTAAGTAATCTTGTAACTTCTATTACTGCATGCCGTGCTTCTGCCATTGGATCTTTTGCAACTGTAATTGTGACGTCTTCTTGCTCTTTCCTGTAGGGCTTATAAGGATAGCGAAAGATGTTCTTTTCTAGTGCAGAAAGTGCCATACTATTGTGAAAACGATAGGAGTATCCTCCATTTTCTTTTGCAACAAGGATTGGTTGTTTTATCTCAATCCTTTCCGTAATCGCAAGATCCGTAAGTTTTTCCATCATCTTACCACTAAGATAAAATAATTGATGCTCCTCCTGTTTACGGTTGATCTGGCTTTCTTCCATCGTAATTGTTATCGTTACGGACTTTGCTTTTTTCATTAAGTGTGAAAGTAACTTATATTGTGATGGTGTAAATCCCGTAAATCCATCCAGAAAAATATCACTGTCATTTACCAAGGAGGAATCCTCAATAACATCGCAAAGAAGGTCTAAGATTTCCTCTGAATTAATGTATTTGTCCCGAAGGAACTCTTCATATGCTTGATAGATTGTCATGATGTCCGTTAATTTATGATTAAGAAGTGGCTTCCCATTTGCAACTTCCTTCATTCTTTGTAGTTCTTCTGAATGAATACTGTACTGAGCTAATTCTGAGATAATGGATTTCATTTCTTCAATAAATCCCTGTTTCTTTACATTAGCACCAAATAAAATTAAGTCTTTTCGCTTCTCCATCATGACTTTTTTAACAATCATGCTTTTCCCAGTATCTTCAAGAACCAAACGATCATTCCCACCCGTTTCCTCAAAAATTCGATAAGCTAAACGAAGGAAGCTAAGAATATCAATGTTATGAATTCCTTTCTTCGGATGCATCGTTACCAAGTCCTTTTGAGTTTGGAGTGTAAACTGTTCTGGCACTAATATTAGATATTTCCCTTTTGGCCCCTTTAGCGAGCTCTCTATTACATTTTTGTATAGTTGATAGGTTTTTCCTGCACCGGAGCCGCCAATTACAAATTGTAGTGACATTCTCTCTCCTCCTTTCAAGTTACTTATTTGGTACATCATGATACCGATGCAATTATAAAATATTTAATTATCTATCCATTAGGTTTCTATTTTAATCTTATCATATTTTTTCTGTTCGATTAATAAACTGTATAAAGCATAATTGGGAGGAAAAACAGATGTCACATACAAAAATAGTTGTAATTAAACTGAAACAGATTATATATGGAGTAATTTTTGCAGTACTTGGTATTATATTACTCGTATTACTTCTGGCTTTGTTTAAATCCGGCAAGAAGGATTCCGGGACGAATGAAGATAGCGCTAAGTATAAACCAGGCGTTTACTCTTCATTAGTTACCCTAAATGACAGTATACTTAACTTAGAAGTCGTTGTTGATAAAAATCACATCAACTCGGTTCAATTAATCAACCTGGATGAAGCAGTTACAACCTTGTACCCACTAGTAGAGCCGTCCATCATTTCCATTGCGAAACAGCTATGTAATGATGTCGATATTGCCTCTATTCAAATCTCCGAGGATAGCAAATACACACAGACTCTCCTATTAGATGCTATAGAGCAAACTTTGGAAAAGGCGCTTATCACACCAGTAGATCAGCAAGTAGAAACAAAATAATAACTTCCTTATCGTGCATAAATACATATGTGAGTACTTATCCTGACTTTCTTTCCCCAAAACGGGTTGTTGCAATTGTTTGCAGCAACCCATTTTTTATATCCTTATATTATGATTATCTTGAAATACTTTCTAAGTCTTTCATCCATAAAGAAACTGATGCATCACTTGGCATACGAAGATCACCACGTGGAGATACTGCAACGGAACCAACTTTGGGTCCATCCGGCAGACAAGAACGTTTATACTGTTGCTGAAAATATCTACGATAGAATATCATAAGCCAACGATAAATTATTTCCTTTGAATAGTCTCCCTCGAATGCATAAACTGCAAGACGATATATTTTCGAAGGTGAAAATCCAAACCTTAATACATAATACAAAAAGAAATCATGTAACTCATATGGTCCCACCACATCCTCTGTTTTTTGAGCAATCTCACCATCTTTTGGAGGAAGAAGTTCTGGACTTACTGGAGTATCTAAAACATCTTCTAATACCTTTTTAAGTGTATCACTCTTTGCTTCTGCTGCAAAATACGCTACAAGATAACGTACCAGAGTCTTTGGAACAGATGCATTTACGCCATACATCGACATATGGTCCCCATTATAGGTTGCAAAGCCCAAGGCAAGCTCCGACATATCTCCAGTACCAACAACGAACCCATTTACTTGACTTGCAATATCCATTAAAACCTGAGTACGTTCTCTCGCTTGTGAATTCTCAAACGTTAAATCATGAGTATTAATGTTATGACCAATATCTCTAAAATGAAGTTCAACTGCCTCATTAATTCTTATTTCACGTAATGTAGCGGACAGCTCCTTAACCAGCAGGATAGCATTTTGATACGTTCGATCTGTTGTTCCAAAACAAGGCATTGTAACCGCTATGATTCCCTTTGGATCAAGCCCTAACATATCAAAAGCCCTTTTTGCTACCAAAATTGCCAGAGTAGAATCTAGGCCACCTGAGATACCAAGCACAACAGATTTTGCTCCAATATGCTGGATACGTTTTTTTAGTCCTAACGCTTGTATATGAATAATTTCATTACAACGCTTTTCCCGTTCTTCCTTATTGGATGGTACAAATGGTGCTTTATCAATGAAACGCGTTAACTCTAACTCGAAATCATAAGTAGTATTATTTTCATCAGAGGTTGAACCATACTCTAGATAAGTATATTCTTTCTTCTCTTCCACAAGATAGGTTGAGATCCTTCTACGCTCCGAGATTAATTTTTCAAGATCAACTTCCGAAACGATAACTCCATTCACAAAACGTTCTGACTCCGCAATTACCGTTCCATTCTCCGCTATCATATTATGCCCTGAGAATACCAAATCTGTTGTAGATTCCCCTTCTCCGGCACTTGCATATAGATAACCACATACCAAACGTGCTGACTGATTACTCACCAATGTTTTTCGATAAATATCTTTTCCGGTAGTTTCATTACTAGCGGATAGATTTAAGATAATAGTTGCACCGGCTTCACATAACCCACCACTTGGTGGCTGTGGTACCCATAAATCTTCGCAGATTTCTATTCCTACTTTTAGATTAGGAATCTCTCTATGGCAAAAGATAAGATTGCTACCAAATGGTACTTTTTTATGATTTATTGTGACGTACTCTACGATATCATTTCCTCTTCTAAAATGACGTGCCTCATAAAATTCAGAATAGTTTGGAATATTTCGTTTTGGTACCATTCCAAGTAATTCTCCTTGATATAGTACTGCTGCAACATTAAATAAATTACCATCCTTTAGAAAAGGTAGTCCAACGGCTATTAGTGCATCAATATCCTTACTATACTCGATTAGCTTAGTTAACCCATCTAACGCTCCCTTTAATAAAGTGTTTTGTAAAAATAAATCTTGGCAGGTATATCCAGTAACACAGAGTTCTGGACATAAAATTACCATTGCTCCCTTTTGTCTTGCCTCTTCTATCCGATGAATTATTTCATTTACGTTATATTCACAATCAGCAACCTTAATATTCGGTGTTATAGCCGCTACTTTCACGAATCCGTGTTTCATTGTCTCTGTCCTTTCTTAATCCGAAACTTATCCTTATGTTATACTAAAAGCCATACATAAACTTAAGTGATATTATACCACATTCCTATTTGATTATCTATGTATTTTGCAGTCCCATTCCATTTCCTTCCTAATTTCAAATAGATACAGTGGTACAAACTAACACGTGATAACACTCTTCTTCTAAGATATATAAAATGATATACGATATTTTACTTTGGATCCATGTTGCAAATGCTTATACAAAATCAATAATGTATACATAACTTAGATTTACAAAAGAATAAATCATTATTATAATACAAGAAGTATCTAACTGTGTTCTAGGATGAAAATTTAGTTTTAGATACTATGTAATTATTTGATGTTATTTAGTTTTTAAGACGTGATGTAGTTTTAAGATATATCGGTTACTAACACCCCTGGGAGGATTCCTAATGTTACCACCTATAGAAAACAAAAATCATAATATGATGAATAATCAATTAATAGAACTCTTATCTAATTGCACTTTATGTCCAAGAGAATGTAGGGCCAATCGTTTTAATAAAACTGGCTATTGTGGCATGCCAGCAACCGTCTATGGCGCAAGAGCTGCTCTTCACCTATGGGAAGAACCTTGTATTACAGGAAAGGAAGGTTCGGGTACTGTTTTTTTTACTGGTTGTACACTTCGTTGTGTTTTTTGCCAAAATCATAATATTGCAAATGGTTCGGTTGGAAAGGAAATTACAATTGAGCATCTTTCTGAAATTTTTTTATCTCTTCAAGAAAAGGGCGCCACGAACATTAATCTGGTAACTCCAACTCACTATGTACCACAAATTGTCCATGCTCTAAAAATTGCGAAGCAAAATGGACTTATTCTTCCGATTATTTACAATACCAGTGGATACGAAAAAGTCTCTACTCTTAAATTATTAGATGGGTTCATCGATGTCTATCTACCTGATTTTAAATATATGGAAGAAGACCTTGCACTTCGTTATTCGAATGCTAAAGATTATCCTACCATTGCAAAGGAAGCGCTAAAAGAAATGGTTCGTCAGGTTGGTTCCCCTACCTTTAAAAAGGATAGGATAGTTCGTGGCGTCATTGTTCGCCACTTAGTCCTTCCAGGACATCGAACAGATTCCAAGAAGATACTACGATACCTTTATGAAACCTACCATGATACCATCTTTCTTAGTATTATGAATCAATATACCCCTCTTACTGGGTTGACAGATTACCCTGAGATCAATCGAAAAGTAACAAAGAGAGAGTACAACGATGTCATCGATTATGCCATTGCGCTTGGGATTACAAATGCGTTCATGCAAGAAGGTCAAACTGCAAGTGAAAGTTTTATTCCTGAATTTAGTTTTGAAGGAATCTAGAGCCAGGGATGGCTTCTTTTTGCTTCGCAATCACTCACGACACCCTTGCTATTGGCTCTGTCTTTTCACTTCAAGGGCAGACTAAGGTCTTTAACCCTTAAGACTGCATCCATACTGGGTACTTTGTCGCGCCGAATCCATAGGGTGAGTGTGCATCTCTCGGAGAGTTTTATTAGATAGGAAATTGCGTTGTAATTTCCTATCTAATAAAAAAAAGACAGCAAACGCTGTCTTAAAAAATCTTTTTTTTATAACCCCCAAAATGCCGGTTCCTGTATTTTGACTCCTAGCACAAGCTAGGTGGGTAACCGCAAGTAAGTTTCTGCCTTCCACTGCAAACGGAGGCTTGACATCCGCTTACCAATATAGGAATCCCTTTTAAAGTATTGTAGGTTCAAAATAACAAGAGTATCGAGCACCCCAGGTAGTTAACTTGGTATTATTATATCCCAATTTTATGACTTTTTCAAGTATTAATAGAATGTAAATATTGGTTTCCAATATTAATTACATTATATGTCGAATTATCACCTTTGTTCCAATTCTTCCTCTGTTATATAATCAAATGAGAATACAAATTCAGTACCAACCGAAAGGGTACTGAATACTTCAATTGTTCCTTCATGTTTCAAAGCAATTTGACGTGCGATAGCAAGCCCAAGACCAGATCCCTTTGCATTTTGACGTAACTTTGATTTATAAAATTTATCAAATATACTAGACAATTCCTCTGTGGCAATTCCAATACCTTCATCTCGAATCGAAATACGAAGTTTTTCTCCTCTGGTTATTGTGATATATATCGTTGAATCTTCCTTAGAAAATTTAATTGCATTATCACAAATTACTAAAAACATCTGACGCAAGCGGTCATAATCTCCATACATCAATTGTACGTCATGATCATTCTCTAAACATACGCTGATGCGCTTTTCTTTCCCCATTGTTCTAACTGTCTTTAAGATATCATCAAAAACTTGAGTTAAATTAACAGGCTCTTTTTCAATGACAAAATCAGGATTTTGCATTTTCGCTAATATTAAGAGATCTCCAACCAAACGCTCCATACTTTTACATTCTAATAGCATCTTCTGATAATATTGCTGCTTTGTGGATTCCTCTTCAATTACACCGTCAACTAAGCCCTCCGTATATGCGCGTACTACAGTAATTGGTGTTCTAAGCTCATGGGATACATTAGCAAAGAAGTCCATTCGCATTTGATCAAGATTCTTTCTAACAACCTCATTTTCCATTAACTTATCCGTTAATAAATCAATAGTTCTAGCTAAATCTCCAATTTCATCTTTCCTATCAATTCCTGTTTTAGACTCATATTTTTTTTCTGCTAACAATAAAGCTGTTTGACGCATCTTCGCGATTGGTCTGACTAGCTGCCTAGCAAAAACAATTGCAAAGATAAAAGATACAATTAAAGCAACTACCATACTGAGGTAAATCATTGATTTGGTATCCCTAATTGACTCTGTTTGTCGCTCTACTTCTGCATTCAATAAGATTGCACCACATACCTCACCATTCGCACCTTTGACTGGAACTCCAACAGAAATCACATCAAAACCATAAGTTTTACTATAACTAATCCGGTAAGTATCTTCACCCGCAAACGCGCCTAGATATATTTCTTGATACTCTTTGGTTAAAGCTTGTAAATCCATCGTTGTCATATCAGGATTCATAGGTGCACTGGCGTTCGGGTTCGAAACTACCCAAACATCCTGTGCAACAATACCAACTTCAAGAAGAACCTTTATATAAGACAAACTGCTTTCATAGTCTTTGTCAATGATAAATTCATTATACCTCTTTGCAATAGCCTTCGCTTGACTAAATAATTGCTGCCTTGTATTATTTTTTGTTGCCTTTTCACTTAGCTGAAGAAAAACACTTCCAAGCACAAGAGCAAAAAGCAAAACCATAAGTGCATAATTTACATATACTTTAAAAAATAAGCGATTATATAATCTGCTCTTTTTTTTTATTTTATCTTGAGTAGTTCCAGATGCCTCTTCCATTCCTTTGCTAATTAAATCTATATTCTTCTCATTCATCGCACATCTTCATCAATCTCAAATTTGTATCCTACACCCCAAATCGTTTTGATGGACCAATTTGGATGATCTATCGCATCAAGTTTTGCTCGCAAGCGTTTTATATGGGAATCTACAGTTCGACTGTCACCAAAATAATCAAAGCCCCATAGACTATCAAGCAGGTTATCTCTCGTAAAAACTTTATTTGGATTACTAGCCAAAGTCCACATGGTTTCGATTTCCTTTTTTGTTAAAGAAATCTTAGTGCCACCGATATGTAACGTATATTCCTCCAGATTAATCTCTAAGTTTGAGAAGGCTAATACATTCTCTGAAATTTGTTCTTTTTCCTTCTTAGTCATTCGCCGTAACACCGCTCGGACTCGTGCCATAACCTCACTCGGACTAAAAGGTTTTACTATATAATCATCAGCACCAATGTCTAGCCCCATAATCTTTTCAAAGTCTTCTCCACGGGCTGTAATTAATATAACTGGTACGTCAGATTTTGCTCTGATTTTTCGGCAGACCTCATAACCATCTTCCTTCGGCATCATAACATCTAATAATACAACGGCTGGGTTGTATTGTCGAAACATCCGGATTGCTTCTTCCCCATCGGCAGCAATCACCGGTACTAAATCTTCCTTTTTCGCATAGGCTGCCAGTACATCTGTAATATCTGGATTATCATCTGCAATAAGAATATGTTGCACTTAAGCCACCTCCATCTCAACATCACAACTTTATCTTATGAATAATTATATTAAATGATACAAATACTAAGGGTATAATAAAACTTATATGAGATTACCTATATTGTATTTTATTACATAATAACCCAAGTATATCTACATTATATTGAATAAAGTCATATAAGACAAGAGTTTTTTCGAAATAAAATCTTAATATTTTAGCATAGATTCTTAAGATTTTTTAACGTTTTGCCATTATTCTGACAAAATATCCTTTTATACTAGACTTGGATGTGACACAAAGAAAAATAGTAAGGAGGACTATGTTATGACCTATAGCAAATTTAAAAAGTGCATATTTGTCCTTAGTTTCCTACTTATCTTTGTATTGTTTTTGCCTTTTACCGGTAAGGGCTCTGAGGCTTATGCAAAAACAAATACAGAAGAGACTTCTTCTGCCTCAAAAGATACCCAATCCGAAATAAAATTAAATGTAAAAAGCAAAGATTTAGTGAAAGGCAAAACTTATTCACTAAAAGTATACAATGTTACAGAAACTCAAACCATCACTTACAAATCCAGTGATACCAATATAGTCACTGTAGATGATAAGGGCGATATTACTGGTGTTGAGATAGGAACCGCATCGGTTACCGTTACTGTAAAAGAAGGTAATAAGACAATTGGAACCTTACAATGTGATATCAATGTTGGCGTACCAGCGATTAGTATTCGTTTTACTAAAACAGAGTTAAAGATGGCTCTCGGTCAGAAGACTACATTGAAGTATATCATTGCTCCGTATAATACTGTCGAAACTGCAAAATTCTCCTCTGCCGATTCTTCGATTGTCTCAATTAGTTCTGGTGGTAGAGTTACTGCAAAGGGAGTTGGAGTTACTACGGTTTATGCAATTGTTGATAATGGAATAACAAAATGTACCATCACAGTGGTAGAAAAAGATGACACAATTCAATTTGAAGATGGCGATGAGTTCGTGGAGCCAAGTAAAACTCCAGAAGCGACCATAAGTCCAACAGCAAAAACTACTTCTAATCAGTCATCTGGCTCAGCAAAATAATTTAGATAGACCATCCTTTCGATGGTCTATTTTTTTTCCAATAATTTTGATTTTTTTGAGAATACTATCGATAAGGAACTCAGCAAAGAAAGATACGTTTCGCGTTCTTCCTTGCCATGATTTAAATTTCGGAGGTCTTTATGATATTTTCCTCAAGTATATTTCTCCTGGTATTTTTACCCTTCGTATTAATAATATACTATACTCTCTATTCCCAACGGTTGGCTCAAAATATTTTTTTATTTTTAGTCAGTCTACTCTTCTATGCCTGGGGAGAACCTTGGTTTGTATTAATTATGCTTCTCTCCATCCTTGTTAATTATGCAATCGGCCTAAATATTGATTTGCATCGCAACAATCAGGTAATTAGTAAAATTTTACTTACTATCACCGTGCTATATAACCTTAGTATCATCTTTCTATATAAATACCTGGCATTTACCATAACTAATATTAACACACTTTTCTCACTAACGCTACCAGTTCCAGATATTGTACTCCCTATCGGAATTTCATTCTTTACTTTTCAAGCTATCTCCTATGTCATTGATGTTTATCGAGGTCAAGGGGAAGTTCAAAAAAATCCGTTAAATGTTGGCCTTTATATCGCCCTATTCCCTCAGTTAATTGCAGGTCCTATCGTTCGCTACGAAACGATTGCGAATCAAATTAATCATAGAAAAGAGAATATAGCAGACTTTTCTGAAGGCTGTGTTCGTTTTATTATCGGTTTATCAAAAAAAGTATTATTATCCAATAACTTCGCTATTGTAGCAGATAAGGCTTTTTCACTACCAAATGATCAACTGTCTACAGCATTTGCGTGGCTTGGAGCAATTTCGTACTCGTTTCAAATCCTTTTTGACTTTTCTGGATACTCCGATATGGCAATTGGACTTGGCAAGATGTTTGGTTTTCATTTTGATGAAAACTTTAATTACCCTTATATCTCTGCTTCCATTTCGGAATTTTGGAGAAGATGGCATATCTCCTTAGGTAGTTGGTTCCGTGATTATGTATACTTCCCACTAGGTGGAAGTAGGGTGGATTCCAAATGGAAACTTATACGTAACCTGTTTATTGTCTGGGTATTGACCGGAGTATGGCATGGAGCAAATTGGACCTTCATTGCTTGGGGTTTTTTATATTTTTTATTAATAACTATAGAAAAATTAACTCGTTTTGAAAGAACTTCTGGATTAAGAATCGTAAGGCACATTTATACCTTATTCTTTGTATGCCTTGGCTGGGTATTGTTCCGCTCTATTGATCTATCTCAAGCATGTACGTATCTTGGCTCAATGTTTGGAATAGGTGGTCGTTACACAGATTCTCTGGCAAGATTTTATTTTCTAGATAATTTAATTTTTATAATTTTTGCAGTTATTTGCTCTATGCCTCTTTTGCCATACATGAAAAAACGTTTCCATTATCACGATTTAAAAATCAGCTATATCCTAACCCCTATTTTTTATATTGTGTTATTTTTTGTATCACTCACCTATATTATAAAGGGTGCTTACAATCCTTTTATCTATTTCAACTTTTAACGTTATTATGGGGTTGGTGTGAAAAATCAAGATTTTTCACATGAAAATTTGGACTAGCACACAAAGTTACCCTCTTTATTAAAAGGCGCTGAAAAGCAGAATAGGGGTTAAGATGGACAATAAAAAAAACTCATTGCATATTGGAAGACTAATTACAGCAATATTATTTCTCCTTGTGATTATGTTTTATTTTATTATTTTATGGATGAACTCACCAAAAATAATTTTGGAGATTAAAAGCTCAGTTAAAAATTCTTTCATAGAAAATGTGGATCAAGATTTTGAGAATGGTAAGCTTAACGATGAGGTGATTGAAGATAGAACAATTGCTACTAAAACCTCATTTTCAGAAAAGCTTGGCAATATATTCTCAAAAACAGAGTCTGTAATCAATGATTCTATTCCTGGCAAACTATCCTTGATTGATTGGAATGGCTTGACACAACGGCTTTTACTAAAACGTATGATACCAGAACCAAATGATAACAATACCGTCTATAAAATGGATAATGGCCAGTTAACCTATACTTATCCAGATATTGGGGTGCGAATTGCTCATAAGAATTTTACAGTACTAAATAGATATCTTAAATCAGTCGGAACAAAACTCCTCTATGTACAAGCACCATACAAAGTAAACCAGGATAATAATGAGTTACCTTATGGTTTAGAAGACTATCCTAACAAAAATGCTGATAAATTGCTAGAAGGTCTACAAAAACTTAATATTGATTTTATAGATTTTCGAGAGGTCTTCTCCAATAACTTTTTAGATTACAAAAAACTTTTTTATAACACAGATCATCATTGGACAACAGAAACTGCTTTTTTTGCTTATCAGTATCTCCTTGATTATATAGAGAAAAATTATGGTTTCCAATATAATAAACAGACTTATAATGGAGCAAATTACAATCAACTCACCTTAAAGCAATCCTTTATAGGTTCTTTAGCAAATAGAGTTGGAAAATGGTATGCTGGTATTGACGATTTTACTTTTATTTATCCAAAATTTAAAACCAAGCTCACTTATATGAAATATGATGCGAATGGGTCCCTCTATCTAGTTCGAAATGGTACCTTTGAAGAATCCGTATTCTATCCAGAACGCATGGATAATCCAGATACTCCTCTTGCTTATCGGGATAACTGCTACCTTGGTGGTAACCCTGATCTCGGCCGAATCATTAATCATAAAGTGCATAAAGGAAAGATTTTATTTGTCCAAGATTCTTTTGGTAAACCGATTGCTTCTTTTATGGCTCTAAACTTTCATGAGGTTGACATTATAGATTTGCGTTATTTTACTGAAAGTTATTTAATGGATTTTATTAAAGACGAAACCATACCTTATGACTATGTTGTTATTTTGTATAACCCTTCTGCATTAAAGCGTTCCACTTATTATAGACAATTTCGGTTTTATGATTATGAATAAAAATTATAAAGTAGATTGTATTTACTAAGTGTAAAATCGGATAATCGCATTCCACTTTCGCTACTAGCTCTACCGCATTACCACTATTTTTTGATTTTAAAACAGGGAAGCCCTCCGCTTACAGAAGCGGTGGACTTCCCTGTTTAGGTTGAATTATTGGACGATAATCGTTTGAATAGGTCCATAACCATTTTTGTTGTAACCATAAACCTTTACTGTTTCACCAGCTACAAGTTTAGGTACTTTAATAGAAAATGTTCCATCTTCAGATATAGTTCCTTGATAATTTACATTATTAATCTTAGCAAAAACTTTTGTTTTTGAATTTTTAACAGTTACATTTTCAACGGAATCTAACAAGAAAATATCAACTTTGCCTTCAATGATCTCCATGCCGCTGGACAAATTCTTCACCTTTGGCATATCAGGAGCATACTTTTCTACAGTTACTACAAGCGGATCACTCATTGTTGTTAAGTTCATCGCATTAAACGTTACTATAGTGCCAGAATCCACCTTATCTATGGAGAAGCTATGAACATACCCTTTCTGCTTCTCGCTATATTTTCCCTGTTTGGATTCATAAAGCGTATTTCCAACCAGAGCATAAAGCATACAATCTTGATTAGTCACTACTTTCATTGTCTTATTGGTGTTGGTAAGTTTGGTAATAAGTTTTGGAACTCCTGGCTTTTCATACTTCACAATTTTAGAGTCAAATGCTAATAACTTTCCTAAATTATTACGCTGATATGCATATACCATCTCACCAGATATTAACTTTTCTTTTAATTTGTAAGTGAAATCTCCATTGTCGTTGGTAGTTCCATTAACAATTGCTTTTCCAGTTTCAGTTGGAATCACAAGTGTGACTTCTCTTTCCGGTAAATAAGTAATGTTTATTTCTTTTGTACCATATTCTATATCGCCTATTGTTAGTTTACCAAATTTGTCATAACTTGATATATCTTCTACTGTAACAGTAGTATGCTTACTATAACGATAGTCCTTGTTATTTATATCTTCAGCATATATGGTGATTTGTTTCCCATATGGTAATGTTGTACCAAGATCAATAGCAAAATATCCACTTTCATCTGTCATATCTTTAATTATAACATCGTCATACTTAACTGTAATCGATAACTGTTTATTATCCGATGATGACTTAACACTACCATAAATTACAGAATCAATATTGGTTAATGACATAACGTCTGGAGTATAAGGTCCACCTTTTAATACGGTTGTCGAAGTGACTCTGCTTATTCTACCAACATGATCAATGTTATATAGCTTAACATTAGAACCTACCTCAATATCAGGAAGATACATTTTAAACCTTCCATCTTTATCCAGTATTTCGTCAACTTCAATAATACTATAACCATCTAAATCCAAATCCGCGCATAATTCAAGTCTTTCTTTGCCACCGAACTTTGGAACATATACTCTACGTCTGATATCAACTATAGCAATTACCAATGCTCCATCTTCGTTTGTCATACCTGTTAACGCCTCTGCATTATTATAATATTTATCAACAGACAATACATCAGGGCCACTTTTTTTAACTTTTACTTTAACTTTCGCACTTACTCGATCATTCACTTCGTCTTTTTGATAAACATTAAGGTAGGTTCCTGCCTTCTGAGCTGGAACTGAGACACTATAAGAACCATCCATTAACGATTTACTTTGATAGCTTTTGCCATCTGGAGTCTCAACAATAACGGTTACATTACCTTCTGCTCTACCTGTTACTGACGCTTTTTTGTTACTATATGACCATACCTTTGGTGCTGCCATTTCTTTTACACCGATATTATCAACAACTAGAGTATATAACTTCTTCGCACCGTTATTATCTTCCACTAGAATTGAACACTTTACATTGCTCGTAATCTTAAACCTATGGTTATCAACTGTTCTTGCAAGTATCCAATCACCAGCCACCCAAGTTTGGTCTCCTAAAATATACTTTACACTCTTAATACCTGCGCTTGAAAATGCATCGACATAAATTTCATAGCCTGTAGCGATAGGATCTAAAACTCCTGGAGCTACGACAATATGAGGTTCATCAATTTTATTATTCTCCTTTTTACTGCATAAATAATAATTATACTCCTCTGTTTTCACTAGCGTTTTGTCATACCAAGTTTTTGCTTTCGTAAAATCATCCGCCATTGCTGGAAGACTTAGAATGAATTTTTGATCCTTCTTTAAAGCTAAACTCCAGTTATTATCAACGAAAGGCTCATAAGCTCCGGCCTTTACTTCATTTTGTAAAAATTCTGTTATTAATACTTGAGTACGATATAAGTTACGTACCATTTGTGTCTTTGCCCACTTAAATAATGGATTTGTATTCGCTAAGGAGGAAAGTGAATTTGCTGCAATAATGAACTCCATATCATCCGTTACGGCTTTTCCATTATAAGTTAGCTCTGTGATTCTTCTTGTATTATTTATCTTAATACCATTAATATTATATCTAGGCTCTACATAAGGATCAATTGTATAATAGATTCCATCAAACACAAAATAGTTCTGCCATTGATCTGCCCATTCATCTGCTATTAACATGGTACCATCTTTATCTTTTGGGTCCATCGTATTATACATACCAGCACACCATTCCATCCACTCACGTAACTGTGCACCAGTCACTTTATAAAGACAAGTATACTGACGATATGATTGAAGCGTAAATAAATCGGACTGCTTTACTTGTCCACTAATTTGAACATAATCATCTGCGGAGTTTGCACCATAGCTATAGTTCGATGCAGCAGCGATTACTGGGTAATTTGCATATGTTTTATCAAACCGCTCAATATACCTTCTAGCATAGGCGATTCTTGCGTCATTTTGTAATTGTAGTGCATTACTATCCTCTAGCAAACTAAAGAAGTTTTGAATGGTTGCTCCGTCTTTTATATTAGCAACGACATGAGAACGATAGCTTTCCATCTCCTCTTTCCATTCAGATAGAGTATCAACGATTGCCTTGTTTTCTGTCGTTTTATAATCAGAAACATGACGATTCGAACCTTTCCTAGAAACGATTTCAAACTTATCTGCAGTTTGATCATATTCAAGAGTTAAATCTGCAATTCCAATCGAACGGGCTAAATTCTTTCCCATTACCATAACTTTTCCATTCACAATCCCATTTACAGGGTCAACCCCTGACATAGAATTATAATAAAGATTCGATTTTGGATCTGGGAAGGCATTGTGCTCATGTCCACATAGTACAACATCTACCTCATCAATTTTAGTCAAGGCGTAAGCAGCATTCGTAGCCATATATTCAGGTTCTTCCTCACCAAAGCCAGAGTGAACTAAAGCTACTACAATATCTGCACCTTGTTCCTTTAGTAACTTTGATTCCTTACGGACATTTTCTACAATGTCTTCCCCTTTCCATATACCAGTATAGTCATCCGTCTTTGTCGATAAAGTAGGAATCGTTTCTCCAATGATACCAATATTAAGAGTAACCTTTTTCCCGGATTCCGTTACCACTTCACGGGTTATCATCATATTTTGTAAAAAGGGATAGGAATTGTCTTTTGAGTTTTTTAAATTAGAAACAACTACTTTATCTATTAAACCAGCACCTGCGAGCTGCTGTAATATATAGTCTTTTCCATAATCAAAATCATGATTTCCTAAGGTGATTGCATCATATCCTACCAATGCCATCGCTTGATATATTGGTTGAATAGCGTCCGAATCCTGATCCATAATATATTCCATACTAGCATCGAATAGAACATCACCAGCATCCAGGGTAACCGCATTACTTCTTCCTACTTCTTCCCTTGCTTTTTCAATTAATTGATAAGCACGAGATAATCCAGAGTTTGGAAAGCTAGTACCTCCAATATAGTCTGTACTGCTGACTGTACCATGTAAATCCGTTGTTAGAATAAATCTAAAATTTACCTTTTCTTTTTCTTCCTTTTTCTTTGAATTATCCTGATTTTTATCTGAAGTGGCGCCCGTAGCCGCTTTCTTCTCTGCCTGGGTTTCGGTCGAACTATTTTCCTGTTTCGTATTCTCTGTAGTGGCAGCCATTGCCTGTTTTTCTGGTACTCCTGCTGCCAAACATCCTGCTGTCATAGCAACGGCCAGCAGGGCTGTAATTGTTTTCTTTAAGTACTTCTTCATTGTTTTATAAGCCATTTCATCATCCTACCTTTTGCCTTTAGTTAACGACATTGCTATCCTTACTATCTTTTAATGTTAGTGAAAAATTAAGGCAAAGATAAGTCAAAAGATTAAACAATTCATAACAGTTATGAAGTAATTATTGATATGAAAAGAAGTTCTAAGACTATATTAAGTAGCATTAGAACTTTTTCTCATACTTTCCTATAAAAAATCTATGATTCACAGTATTAATGAAGAAGTTTCCTTATTCTTTAGCTAAGCATTCCACCCAACATACCACTTGCCGCAATCATTAATAGTTTTTTACCATACTCTAGGAAATCGACCGGGTTATCTCCCTTCACTAAAAGAGATATTAATATGTACACAATAAAGTAGACCATAGCTGCTATTAGTCCCCATAGAAATCTCTTTTGTTCTACATGCTTTCCAAGATAAAAACTCCCAATGAATACTGATAGTACAGTAATTGCAATTACTGCCACACTAACTGCTGTTCCTCCCATACCTGTTAGATGCATCATAAAAGAAACAATAAGTAGTAAAAACAAGGTTATAACATACGAAGTAACCAAGGACTTTAATAAATAAACCGCTCGAGATTTCGTTGCAGACATCCTCTCCATCTTCTTTTCCTTTCTATATGTACAAAATTCTAGTGTATTATATGAGCGAAAACAGGCTATTATAACCTTAGTTTGCATAGATACTTTACTCATGTTATACTAAAATCATGCATAAGAAAGGACGGATGAATCATGAAGTATGTTGACCTCCATGTACATACGAATGTATCAGATGGAACTCTTACCCCAACAGAAGTAGTTAACTTAGCTGTACAAAAGAAATTAGCCGCCATTGCTATCACAGATCATGACACCATCTATGGAATTGAAGAAGCAAAAAAAGCTGTTGCGACACAACAAAAAAATGGATATGAACTAGAACTGATTCCCGGAGTAGAAATCTCCGCTGAATATAAGAAAAAAGATATCCATATCCTTGGCTTATTTGTCAATGAAAAGGATATACATTTACAAGAAATTCTATCAAATGCACTTGACGAACGAGACCAACGTAACCAAAAAATGATAAATAACCTAAGAGCTGATAATATCGATATTACGCTGGATGCTCTTTTATTTGATGAACCAAACACAGTAATAACAAGAGCTCATTTTGCACGTTTTTTAATTGAGCATGGTTATGCTAAAAATAACAACGAAGCCTTCTCTAAATATCTAGGATATGATACAAAGTACTATGTTCCTAGAAATTATTTAACACCAAAAGATGCTATTTTATTAATATTACGTGCTGGAGGTATCCCTGTCTTAGCACATCCACTCTTATATCATCTAACTTTAGAGGAACTCGACGATCTTATTTCTGAACTTAAGAGCTTTGGACTTGTAGGAATAGAAACAATTTACTCCACGAATACGGGCTTTGATGAAGGAATTATTAGACGCTATGTAAATAAATATGGATTATTAATGACAGGTGGTAGCGATTTTCATGGTAGCAACAAACCTCACATTGAGCTTGGCAGCGGTATGGGTAATTTAAAAATTCCATATCAAATTGTAACAATGTTAAAGGATTATCTTAATAGAAAATAGTAGTAACAAGAAAAGCACGCTTTTCGAGCTTTTTGTTGCTAGAAACAAGGAAAAGTACGCCTCGTGAACTTTTCCTTGTCATGAATAAAAAAGCCATTGAAATACAATAACTTGTTTTCAATGGCTTTTTTTCTACTATTAAGTTCTCTTATTCTATAAATGATTTCTTCTTAGATGATTTCTTCTATAAAATAATTCTTCTTTAAATTATTTATTCTCTTCCGTAGCTGGTTTTTCAACTTCAACAACCGCTGACTTCTTCATAGGTATTCTACAGTTCTTATTGTTACCAAACTCTACAATAATAACTTCATCCATTACGTCGATTACAACACCATAGAAACCACTGGTTGTTAATACACTATCACCAATCTCAAGTGAAGATATTAATGCATTCATCTGTTTTTGTTGCTTCTTCTGTGGACGAATAGCCATGAAATAGAACAAACCACCGATGATAATAATGTATCCTATCATCCATGTCCATGACATTGCTCCTCCCGTTGCTGCACCGTCTGCTAAAAATACTAATTGATTCATAGTAATCCTCCTATAGATTCTCATTATAATTCAATGCTGCTGATTCACTAATTTCCCTGTTCTGCAGCAAATCCTTCTAATTTCTTCTTCTTATAATTTGCAAAATTTTGATTTTCTATTGCTTCTCTAATCTCTTCCATCATCTTGTTGTAAAAATACAGGTTGTGTGTTACTAAGAAACGTAACCCTAGCATTTCTTTTGCTTTTAACAGGTGACGGATATAACCACGACTATAGGTCTTACAAACTGGACAACCACAACCTTCTTCAATCGGACGATCGTCTAGTTCATACTTTGCATTGAGTAAGTTCATTTTACCATGATTTGTATAAGCATGTCCATGTCTACCATTTCTGGCTGGATATACACAATCGAAGAAATCTACTCCTCGTTCCACTGCTTCTAATATATTCGCAGGAGTTCCCACTCCCATCAAATAAGTAGGTTTCGCTTCTGGAAGGTAAGGAACTGTTTCTTCAATGATTCGATACATATCGTCATGAGATTCCCCAACGGCAAGTCCTCCTAGCGCATAACCATCCAAATCAAGCTCTGAGATTCTCTTTGCATGCTCAATACGAATGTCTGCATAGGTTCCCCCCTGATTGATACCAAATAACATCTGATGTTTGTTAATCGTATCTTCTAGAGTATTTAACTTTTTCATTTCATTCTTACATCGTATTAACCAACGTGTAGTTCTAGCAACGGAATCCTCCATATACTCTCTTGTTGCTGGATGTGGAGGGCACTCATCAAATGCCATAGCAATGGTAGATGCTAAATTAGATTGAATTCTCATACTCTCTTCCGGTCCCATAAAAATCTTACGACCATCTACATGAGAGTTAAAGTAGACTCCCTCTTCTTTTATCTTTCTAAGACCAGCTAAGGAAAATACTTGAAAACCACCCGAGTCTGTTAATATAGGCTTATCCCATACCATAAATTTATGAAGACCACCCATCTTCTTTACAACTTCATCTCCTGGTCTTACATGAAGATGGTAGGTGTTACTAAGCTCAACTTGTGTTCCTATTTCTTGCAAATCCATTGTGGATACTGCACCCTTAATGGCTGCTGCCGTGCCGACATTCATAAATACCGGGGTTTGTATCTTCCCATGTACGGTTGTAAATTCGCCACGCTTCGCATTTCCATCTTTACAGATTAATTTGTACATTTTTACTCCATTCTGCACATGTTTTTACTCTTTGTGTTGAAATGAGTTTTCTCGCTTTCAGCACTTTGTCCTAATTTTTCCGTACTACGTACCGTAGTACAAGTATACCTTCATTGCACCTGTTTTTCAACTAAATTTTTTCTAAACGGTTTTATTTGCTTCTTTCATATTGTTAACAATATTTCCATTTATAGTCATACATTTATTTTCCTTTGTCTATTGACTTTTTATACCAATATATGTTGGATGTTTGTGCATATTCCCAAAGTATAAAAGGTAAATCCCAATAATACATCCGAACTTTTTTGTGCATTGTGCTAACTGTTTTTGTAGTATATTAGACTTATATTACATAGGATGGAATAGATATGTTGAACAATTGCCAAGTCCTACTTTAATCACCTCAGTTCTTCGTATTTGATAGAAAATACTAAGGAAGCGATGCATTCTCAAGTACCGATCGACGATGCAGAAAGATTCACAAAGGAAATGTAAAATATCACTTAAAAAGGAGATGTGTCTTGTGGATTTTGATGTACTGTTTTTTCAAATCGTATCTATTATTACCGCCGCATTAGCATTTGGAGCTGCGTTTTTCCTTTATCGCTGGGTAAAGCAACAGCCTTCCTCCAATCAAAAAATTGCTGCTGTTGGTAAATTGATACGTAATGGGGCTTTTACATTTTTACGTAAGGAGTATAAAACCTTATCTCGTTTTTGCGCAGTTGCTGCAATTGTTATTTTTCTATTTCTCCCTTCACCAATTTGGGAAGGAAAAGTTTTATCCAATTTACTAATGGCTATTTCTTATGTATTCGGTACAATTTTTTCTGGAATCGCTGGTTATGTTGGTATCAGTATCGCAACGATTGCAAACATAAAATCAGCCGAAGCAAGTACAAAGGGAATTAAGCCATCCTTTATGTCCGGTTTTCGTGGCGGTGCCGTTATGGGTATGGCAGTAGTAGGTTCCAGCCTCCTTGGTGTAACTTTAGTATTGTTATTAACTGACAACACTACTGCATTACTGGGATTTTCCTTTGGTGCAAGTTCCATGGCTTTATTTGCAAAAGCAGGTGGTGGTATCTTTACTAAAACCGCAGACATCAGTGCAGATTTAGTTGGTAAAGTGGAACTTGGTATTCCAGAAGATGACCCAAGAAATCCAGCTGTTATCGCAGATAATGTCGGTGATAATGTTGGAGACGTTGCAGGAATGGGCGCAGATCTATTCGATTCAAACGTAGCCTCGATGTCAGCTTCTTTGGTTATGGCATCTGCAATTGATAAGGCAGCTGGCGGAAATCTAAATGCAAGTATGGTATTTTGTTACGCTTCCATCGGTCTATTCGCTTCCATTATCGGTGTTCTAACAGCAAAGATGGATAAAAAAGGTAATCCAACCAGAGCTCTCAATAGTAATACCTATGTTACTACTGTTATCTTCGGTGTACTTACTGCACTGGCAACCTTAGTTTTTAATTTCAAATGGGAAATATGGTTTGCAAGTACCATAGGTCTAATCGTAGGCGTAGTTATCGGTGTTGCAAGTGATTACTTCACTGATGATCGAAGAAAACCAGTACATCAGGTTGCAAAAGCCAGCGAATCCGGTCCTGCATTCACTATTCTATCTGGTATTTCCTATGGCCTTATGAGTACCCTTCCATCCATGGTAGGTATTGGTATCTCTGCAATTGCAGCCTATAAGATATGTGAACCTTTAGGCGATGGATATGCGATGTTTGGTATCTCTATGGCAGCCGTTGGTATGCTATCGATTGTTGGTATGATAATTTCAAATGATGCCTATGGACCAATCGTAGACAATGCTCGTGGTTTAGTTGAAATGGGGAATTTAGGCGAAAAAGCACTAGAAGTTACTGACTCTTTAGATAGTGCTGGTAACACTGTAAAAGCAGTAACCAAAGGCTTTGCGATCGGTGCTGCGGGTCTTACCGTTATATCTTTACTTGGTGCTTTTATCAGTGAAGTCAATGTGGCTGCTGTTGAACTAGGAAAACCATTAATCGAAGGTTTTGATATAATAAATCCACTAGTTTTCTTTGGCCTATTAGTTGGTGCTGCTATCCCTGCATTATTTTCTTCCATGTTAATGCTTGGTGTTAACCGTAACGCTCAGCGTATGGTATCTGAGATACATCGTCAATTCGAAGAAATTGATGGCTTAAAGGAAGGTCGTGAAGGCGTTACACCGGAATATGACAGGTGTATTGAAATTGCAACCAAAGGAGCAATCAGAGAACTTATTCCAGCTGGACTTATGACAATTGTTTCTACCCTATTGGTAGGACTTATTGGCGGTGTCTACGCAATCGGTGGATTTATTACAGGAAATATTCTTAGTGGCCTACTCTTTGCTTTGTTTATGTCAAACTCTGGTGGTTTGTGGGACAACACAAAGAAGTATGTAGAATCTGGGCATCATGGTGGTAAAAATTCTGCGACCCATAAAGCTGCGGTTGTTGGTGATACTGTTGGTGACCCATTTAAGGATACTGCAGGGCCATCTATTAATACACAGATTACCGTGGTTTCCTTAGTCGCATCCTTAACTGCTGCTATATTCCTTGCATTCTCATTCTTTGGTTAATCAATATCTAGCTCTTGGTTTATGCATTATATTATTATGAAATCGAGAGTATAATATAAAAAATTATGAACTCACAAAAATCCGTCTTACCGAAACTCGATAGGACGGATTTTTATGATTATTCAATTGGCTAACGTATTTTTTAATTTATCTAGATAAAATCTCAGCTCCCTGTTCCGTAATTAAGATGGTATACTCCCATTGAGCAGAAGGTTTTCCATCTTCTGTTCTAATAGTCCATCCATCCATTTGGTCTTCTGTAACCCCTGCCTTCCCCAGATTTATCATAGGTTCAATCGTAAAGGTCATTCCTGGAACTAATAAAATGTCTGTATTCCTTCTTCCTATATGGCTTACCCAAGGTTCTTCATGAAAATCAGTTCCAATACCATGACCACCAATATTTCTAACTACTGTATAACCGTTCTTTTTTGCATGTTGGTTAATCACATATCCGATATTCCCAAGGAATCCCCATGGTTTTGCTTCCGAAAGACCAAGTTCTAAACATTCTTTTGTTACCTTAACAAGTCTTTCCTTCTCTTCTCCTACTTCTCCAATACAGTACATACGAGAAGCGTCACCATAGAATCCATCTACGATTGTCGTACAGTCAACATTGATAATGTCTCCTTCTACTAGGATTCTATTCGGATCTGGGATACCGTGACAAACCACTTCATTAATAGAAGTACATACACTTTTAGGATAACCATGATAGTTTAAGCAAGCTGGAATTCCACCTAGCCTTTTCGTTTCTTCTTCTACTAATTTATTTAATTCTTCCGTAGAAACCCCTGCCTTAACAAAAGGTTCCACATAATCAAGTACAAGCGTATTGATATGACCTGCCTTTCTCATTCCTTCTATCTGTTCTGGTGTCTTAATCATATCTCTGGAGGGTACCATCGCTCCTCCTCTTGCAAACTCTGCAATTCGCTCATCAATTTCCATATGACAGCTTTTATACTTTTTGCCGCTATTACACCAGCACATATCATTTCTACCTATTTTCATTTCCTACCTCCTACAATTTACTTTCTTATATGATGAGAGAAAAAAATACTATACTTTATTTTATAGACTCCCAATAAACATATATGAATTTTTTTCTCACTTAGTATTGTATCTATCATTTATGCTAAGTCTTTCTAAATTATCATACATTCGAATCAAGAATTCAATACCTAAAACAGGAATCTACTATTTTCTCACTCTCTCAAAGGACCTATGAAGCACATTCTTTACACAAATTTTTTCCTATCTATGTTTTTCATTTTACCTAATAATATGCCTACTTATGCAGCATACTCTTATAATAAGAATTCTTCTATAATAAGAAATCCTCCTATTAAATATAATCACTTCACAAAAAAATATTTACCACTCATATCGATTCTCTTAAGATTTTATTACAGCAAAAGAAAATTGTTGAAAAATAGAGAATTATTGGATATTATATTTTTGAAATCTATAAAAAGGAGTTACTATGACTAATCCATCACCAGAATTTCATCTAGCCGAAAAAAGAAGAAAGATTACTAGTATAATTTCACTGCTTTTATTCTTCTTGTTTTCCATTGCCGTTTTTTGGTTTATTGGAATCAGGATGCTAGAATTAGTATCGCAACCCGATAAATTCCGCCAATGGGTGGATGATTTGGGATTTAAAAGCAGACTAATCTTTATTGGAATGGTTGTACTTCAGATTATTGTTGCAATTATCCCTGGAGAACCACTGGAGATTGGTGCTGGTTACGCTTTTGGTGTATTTGAAGGTACTCTACTTTGTATAATTGGTATCCTTATTGGCAGTACCTTGGTTTTCTTATTCACTAGATTTTTTGGTGTGAAATTTGTAGAAGCTATTTATCCAAGAGAAAAGTTTATGAAATATAAATTTCTTCAGAATAAAAAGAAATTGAATCTAATCACGTTTATATTGTTTTTAATACCTGGAACCCCCAAGGATGTTTTAACATACTTTATTGGATTAACCCCTATGAAATTATCTACTTGGATATTAATCACCTGCACAGCTAGAATTCCTTCGGTTGTTACTTCAACGATCGGTGGAAATGCTCTTGGGCTTAAAGATTATAAATACGCTATTATTGCATTTGCAATCGCTGTTGTTATCAGTGTCATTGGACTTTTTATCCACCGACTGATCAATAAAGTTCATAACAAATCCACAATTACTGAATCAAATCAACAAGAGTGATTCAAATTACAAATAAATTCAAACTATTCTGCCTTTTGTATTTACCTTTGCCATGAAAAATAAGTCTAATCAAGTTTTCTTAGAAAAACTTGATTAGACTTATTTTTATGAAACTTTTTCTTTCTTTGTGAGTTTTACTCGTTTTATTACTTTTAATCTTGTAAACTCCTCCCTTTCCTTTTCTTCGAGGGCATTCGCAATTTCCTTCGTAAGTTCGGTATAATAAGGGATTGTGATATTTTTTAAAGCATTCGCTCTTTTCTGGGTTTTCTTAATACTCGTAGCTAATCGATAGGCGGCATTCTCCACCATAGAAAGACGAATGGTTAGCTCTTTTACTTTGTTAAAGTGCTTGCATGCCTCATCCAGTGATAATCTAGTATCATAAAATGCATAACTTGGTACATTATCCTTATTTCTATCATAATCCACGAGCGGTATCTCTGTTCCCATAATACTTCTTGTTTTAATCTTGATAGAATCCTCGATTGGAATTGCATGACTTAACGCATCCACGTGATGAATCCCCATCTCTATGTTGGCTTCTTGTAATGCCAAATAAGCAGCAGAGAACGTTGCATCCAATTCCTTTTGAATGTTCCTCGAGGAATTGATAAGCTCCAATAGCTCACGGATAAGAATGTTACGTTTCTTATCCATCAGCTCATAGCCTTGTTTAGACAAAGCTAAGGAGTTTTTTGCAAGGATATAATTACCCTTGGTTGGAAATGAATTTTGATCCATATGCTCACTCCCTTGCTTTCTTTCCGTAATACTTTGCTAAAATCTTCGTATCGATACGGTCTAACTCCTCTTTTGGCAGAATTGCAAGCAATCTCCATCCAATGTTTAACGTGTCTTCAATGGAACGGTTATCCTCTTTCGTCTGAGTTACAAACTCTTGTTCAAATGCTTTACCAAAGGCAAGATACTTTTTATCAAGATCGGATAATTCGTCCTCACCAATAACGCTTGCAAGTGCTCTTGCTTCTCCAACATGAGCGTAGCAAGAGAATAATTGGTTTGCCACATCCTGATGGTCTTCTCTCGTAAAACCTTCACCGATACCATCCTTCATCAGACGGGAAAGCGACGGAAGTACATTGATCGGTGGATAGATGTTCTTTTGATACAAAGAACGTTCTAGAACAATCTGCCCTTCTGTAATATATCCCGTTAAGTCTGGAATTGGATGTGTGATATCATCATTTGGCATCGTTAAAATTGGTACCTGTGTTACAGAACCCTTACAACCTTTCACAATACCTGCTCTTTCATAAATAGTAGCAAATTCACTATATAAATAACCTGGATATCCTTTACGGCTTGGAATTTCTCCTTTTGCAGAGGATACCTCACGAAGAGCCTCTGCAAAGGAGGTCATATCGGTTAAGATTACTAGTACATGCATTCCTTTTTCAAATGCCAAATATTCTGCTGCTGTCAATGCAACCTTTGGAGTAATCAAACGTTCAATGACGGGATCACTTGCCAAGTTAAGGTACATAACAACATGAGAATTAGCTCCGCTTTCCTCAAAAGTACGACGAAAGAAATCAGCAACATCGTATTTTACACCCATTGCTGCAAAAACAATAACGAACTGTTCGTCTTCCTCGCCTCCAAGAGAAGCCTGAGTAACGATCTGAGCTGCTAACTCATCGTGTGGTAAACCGTTTCCAGAGAATATCGGAAGTTTCTGACCACGGATTAAAGTTGTTAATCCATCAATAGCGGATATACCGGTACGAATATAGTTTCTTGGATATTCTCTCTGACATGGGTTTAATGGCTCTCCATTCACATTACGTTTCATCTCCGGAATGATGCTGCCAAGTCCATCGATTGGTTCACCTACTCCGTTAAACACACGTCCGAGAATTTCCTCGGATAACGCAAGTTCCATTGGATGTCCGGTAAGTTTGGTTCTTGTATTATCAAGTGCCATATCCTCTGTACCTTCAAAAACCTGGATAACAGCTTTATCTTCATAACTCTCAACAATACGACCAATTTTTTTCTTATGCTCATCTACCGTAATTTCTACAATTTCTTCATAGGAGGCGTCATTAACTCCTTCAAGTACAATCAATGGTCCATTGATCTGACTTAAGCCAATATATTCAACTGACATCTCTACCCCTCCTTTATGCGTTTGTCTCTATAAAATGCTGATAGAATTTATCAATCTCAGTTTTATAAGTATCAAATTTTGCGAGTTCTTCATTTCCTACATCGTATTTCATTGAAATAATATGGTCAAAGATTGGATTCTCTCTTAATAGTGACATAGGCATGTTCATCTCAACCAACGACTTTGCTTTTTCATATAAGTAAAGGATTGTTTCCATCATCTTCATCTGTTTCGCAAGTGGCACATACGTGTCGGAAGCATGGTATGCATTCTGCTGTATAAACCCAAGTCTTATAACCCTTGCAATCTCTAAGGTTAGTTTTTGGTCATCTGGCAGAACATCACTACCAATTAACTTAACGATTTCATTTAACTTACTCTCTTCTGTTAAGATACGTAAAACTTCGTTACGATAATCCATAAAATGAGTTCCAACATTCTTTGTATACCAAGGTGTCAAATCATTCAAATACTCACTGTAGCTTGTTAACCACTGAATTGCTGGGAAATGTCTTGCATAAGCAAGAGACTTATCAAGAGCGAAAAAGCAACGAACAAATCGTTTGGTATTTTGAGTAACTGGTTCTGAAAAGTCACCACCCTGTGGAGATACCGCACCGATAATCGATACACTGCCTTCGGAACCATTTAAATTTTGAACATAACCTGCTCTTTCATAGAAAGAAGATAGTCTGGATGCCAAATAAGCAGGGAAACCTTCTTCTGCAGGCATTTCTTCCAATCGACCTGATAATTCACGAAGAGCCTCTGCCCAACGAGAGGTAGAGTCCGCCATAATAGCAACATGATATCCCATATCACGATAATACTCTGCTAATGTCACACCAGTATATATACTAGCCTCACGAGCTGCAACCGGCATGTTTGACGTATTAGCAATCAATACCGTACGGTCTAAGAGAAGCTTTCCTGACTTTGGATCCACCAACTTAGAGAAGTCTTCCAAAACTTCCGTCATCTCATTACCACGCTCACCACAGCCGATGTAGACGATAATATCCGCATCAGACCATTTTGCCAGCTGATGCTGAGTCATTGTCTTTCCAGTACCAAAACCTCCAGGAATCGCAGCGGTACCGCCTTTTGCCAGTGGGAACAAGGAATCTAGAATTCTTTGACCAGTAATTAAAGGCTTACTAGCTGGGAATCTCTTTCCAATTGGTCTTGGAATACGGATTGGCCACTTCTGTGTCATCGTAAGATTTACTTCTTTTCCTTCTCTATTCTTAATTACAACGATCGTATCTTTAATTGTGTATTCACCATCGGATACAATAGAGATTACTTTACCTTCTACGTTTGGTGGTACCATAACTTTATGCACAATTGCAGGAGTTTCCGGTACTTCAGCGATTACTTTACCACCATACACGAGGTCGCCAGGAGTTACGGTAATGTGTGTTTGAAATAATCTTTTTTCATCAAGGGAGGGAATATTAACACCCCTTGAAATAAATGCTCCGGATTGCTTAGCAACCTCACTTAACGGACGTTCAATACCATCAAAGATATTACTAATAATACCAGGAGCTAACGTTACGGAAATAGCACTTCCTGTTGAAGTTACCTCATCTCCTGGGCGTAATCCTGTAGTTTCTTCGAATACCTGAATGGTTGTCATTCCCTTTTCCAAGCTGATTACTTCACCGACAAGATTTTGTTTTCCTACTAATACCATCTCAGCAATACGAAATGGTTGTTTTCCTTTTACATAAACAACAGGTCCATTAATTCCTGTGATTTTTGCTGTTTCATTCATGGAAGCTGCCTCCCTTCAAAGCAAAGCATTCCTTTGCCTCTTCCCACTTACTTAAGAAGGATTCATTTATTACTACATTTTTATCCGGTATTACAGCTCTGGTTCCACCCCAAAAGTCTGTAGTACTGATTTCAACTGTAATATTGAATTCCTGACTTAGCATGGTAGCCTTATCCGCATCCGTACTATTAAGATATAATGTAACAGGGCGATCTTTGGCAAATTCCTTCGCTTCCTTGATTTGTTTTTTTAACAGTTCCACATATTCTTTTGTTTTCATAAACTCTGTAAGACTTAACTTTACCTTTGAGAACAAGTCTTCTGTTATTTCAGTGGCTCTGTCCTTATATAAATGACGAATCTCTAATGTCTTTAGAGCGAGGGCAGTATTTTTTTCACGCATTAAGCGTTCCATCTCTTCTTTTAGATAAGCATCTGCCTTTCTTCTCACTTCTTTTTTATGCTGCTCCAATTCTTTTTCAAGGAGTAGCCTATATTCTTCTACCATAGCTGTATTCTGAGCAGTAGCATTGTCAACTGCCATGTTATAGAAGTGTTCTGCTTTTTCTTTGATGTTCATAACAGACTAACCTCCTTATAATTTCAATCCGATTGCCTGACTTACATAGTCTGTGATAAAGTTAGGATTTCTACCTGTACCATGGCGGTCTGGGATTTCAACAATTAACGGCAAACGGCGATGTAACTTGACATCATTTATAATATCAGGGAAATCTTGCTCTAGCTTCTCTGTAATTAAAATGATACCGATCGATTTATCAGCAACCGCCGCCTTTAATTGCTCCTCCAGATGGTCTTTCGAGTGAATTATAACACCTTCTACTCCCGCCAAGCGCATGCCAGTATAGGTATCCACATTATCACTGATAAGAAACATTTTCATTTAAACTCCTATCCGCGTGCCAAGGCACGCACGAAATCATAATTATCCATCTCTTTATTGGTCTGGCTGTTGACTAAGCATTTAAAATCATAAAGGAAATTAACATACCATAAAGCGCTACACCTTCTGCAAGAGCAACGAAGATTAATGCCTTACCCATAATCTTAGAATCTTCACTTAAAGCACCAAGAGCTGCACTAGCTGCGCTAGCTACGGCAATACCAGCACCAATGGTTGACATACCTGTAGATAATGCTGCTGCAAGAAAACGTAAGCCTTCTCCTGCTGCCGGAGCTGCCTCAGCTGTAGCTTCAGTAGCTGCCAATGCGACTGTACTAGAAGCGCTGTGGAACATAAGTAAAGATCCTACTACTACAGTTGCAAAAAATACAAAAATTTGAGAACCTAATACCCATTTGGTAGTTTTTTGTTGTTTCTGTTTTTTAAACATCATATATCCAATTGGTAAAAAGAAATTTAATACTAAAATGCCTGCTATAATATAATTTGTATACATATCTAACACTCCTTTTTTTATGAGTTAATCGGCTTATTCGCCACCACGTCTTGCTTTGAACTCTTTTCCTGTTCCTGAATAGAAGCGGCTGAACATCTCATAAAACTCCAGTCGCAATACCTGAATACCTACAATCAATCCTTCTAGTCCAGCAACCAATGCATTACCAAGAATAATAACAACGATATTTGGATGTGCTCCTTCCGCATGTGCAAGTAATAATACTACAGACATCATACCTGCATGGCTTAGTGCGAAAGCACCCACACGCACGAAGGAAACTGTATTTGTTATATAACTTAATATAACTTCAAACATCTCAAAAAAGGTTTCAAGGAAAAACATTCCCTTGCTTCCAGGAATTAAATCATTCTTCTTTTCTAGAAATCTTGTAAGCGGTTCTTTTATAAAAATGAGAATCAAAGGAATTACAATTGTTACGATTAATAATAAAACACCCGGTAACGTATGCCCTGTAAATAACAATACCACGATTCCTACTACAGAGGCGTAAAATACAAGACCTGCGATACCATTGGTATCAAAAAATATCTTTTCTATATTCTTTTCACGAATACCATTCACAATATTTAATATCATTGCAATGATTATGAGAAAAACACCAAATCCAACCGCAGTAATTAATACCGTCATCGGATTTTTCATTGGATTCGTCCAAATAGGTTCTAGCCATTCTTCAAATCCAAAGACACTACCATATAAGAAGCCAAATATTGTGGAAAATATTCCTGCACAAGATAATATTGCAGCAAGATTTAATTTTTTAACTTTATATAATATATAGCCACCAATTACAAGACATAAGCCTTGGCCAACATCACCGAACATCATACCGAACATAATCGAATAGGATAATGCTACAAATATGGTAGGGTCGACTTCTTTATAAGCTGGTAAGCCATACATCTTTATGAATGTTTCAAATGGCTTAAATATTCTAGGATTTTTGAGCTTCGTGGGGGGTTTTGAGGTAGTACTACTCGCATGATCATCCACGAAACAAGTTACCTCATGATCCCCTCCAATCTCCCTAAGGAATTGTTCCGTATCCTTCTCAGACATCCATCCGCAAAGAATATAATAAACCTCTTCTTTCTGCCTAGTACAAGCAGCAAGTTTTCTTATTTGTTGGTTATCACAATACTCTTTTAATTTTTCATAGGCGGCAACAAAGTCCGCTGCATGCTTTTTCAGTACATCCTTCATTGTGAGTAGTAATTCATCCTGTTGTTTTAACAAAGCACGGCGTTCCTGTTTTAAGCCCTGGTTGATGTCATTTAAGGTATCAGAATATCCTTCTGGGAAATCCATATCTTCAAAATGCAGGGAAGATAAAATAGCGTCTACCTTTGTTGCATGAATCGTTGGTACAAAATAAGCACCATAAACATAGTTCTTATCTGACTTACATTCTACGAAAATAGTATTCATATCTTCATAGATATATTTGGTTAACTTCTCATAGTAATCAATTGCGATACGTCCAAATTGACAACGTATAAATTGAAAGCTATTCACCTTAGAGAGCTCAAGATCAAAGGAAAGATAAGGTTTTATTTCCGCTTGCCTCTCAGCAATATCTTCTAACTTCTCTTTAATTTCCTTCTTCTGCACCTCAAGATCATCTAGCATCAGGTGCATCTTATCAAGTAAATCTTCTGCCTCTTTATAGGTGATTTCGCGTCCAGAAGGCTTTATTTCTGGACGAAGTTGTTTCATGGTATCTTCTGCTTTTAACACACTTTCCCGATACGTATTCGTGTCCACGTAAGGAGTAAGATTGTGTATATCGCTTAGTTCCGACAGAGCATTTTCAACGTGTAACTCATATTTACTTAAATACTGAGTAATCACACGATTAATATCCTCCTTCGGACCTGTAATGCGTAAAAACTTCATTTTCTCAATCACCGTAATTCACCTCCATGTGGTTAAGTTACATAATTAAATCTTAATAATCAGTTGTAAAATATGATCAGAATCCAATCCATAACGGATACACTCGAGTAAAGTGGTCAAGTTATCAAGCTCTAATTCTTTCAGATAAAGATAATTTAAGATAGGTGCAATACTTACCGGAAACTTTATCTTGCTGTATTGATAAGCAAGAAAAATAGCTTCAAAGTAAGCTCTTTCCATATCATCCTGATTAAGATTTTCCTTCTCAATCCGATAATTTGAGGCTTGTAGAACATTCGTAAATTCCGATATTGAACTCGCATTAATCATATTCATTAATTCATGCTGTTTTAATTTATAGGAAATTGGAATGATGACCGCCAGAATATCTGCTGGTTCTAACGCATAGTATTTTTTACTACGATATATCATCATAATATTCGCAACGTCGATTCTTGTACCGATTGCTCTTGTGAGAACCTCTTGTTCTTTCCCTTTTAGTACTTTATTCTTTCGTTTCCATAACGCCTTATAGTAATAAACATCCAGCTGCATCTCTAAATCAAACAAGGATTTATGAGTCGAATTTAACATTCGTACAAATAATGGATAATATTCCGTCCCAGACAATACGTTTGTAAATTCCTCTAAATTTCTTGCATTCTCTAATTCTATCAGCCGTAGAGAAGAATGTTCTTTAAAAATCTCTCTATATACTCCAAGATTTAATTTAATTTCTGGACTAAACAATTTTTGCAAGCAACTTTTTAGCATTAATACTTCATAATGGAAAAATACTAACTTTAATATCTCTCTTTGCTTTTTATTAGCAAACCGATATAGTTTAGCAAAACTGTCATAGAGCGAGTTTTTTAGTACCATCTCTATCTGCCCTCTGTGTACGGCATTTTCATTAAGACCCGCAAAGAATGGCTGATATGCTTCATGAGATTTAAAATATAGGACAAATTCATTGACTGAGGTCATCTCGGAAAGTTTTCTGTAGCCATCGTCTTTGATGAGTTTGCTCTCCATTGCCTTTGATTTTGTAGTGATACCACTGTACGATAGTAATTTACCTGACACGCGATCACTCTCCTATCAATTGCTTCATAATTTGCTTCACCAAATCATCTTGTTTGTTACTATATTCCTGATTGAGCTTTTCGAGATTTTGTTCATACTCCTGCATCATGTTTGCTCTGGCCGCTTCTACTTCACTTTCATTTTTCTTTCGCAAATGTTCAACCTTTTCCTCAACTTCTCTATTCAGCTGATTATCATACTCTTCAAGGTCTACTCTGCTCTTTTGATAGATTCGTTGCTTTTCATCTTCGGCTAGTTTTAAAATATTGGTTGCTTTCTCTTCAACTTCTACCATTAAACTAAGTATCTGCTCCATGCCACACCTCCTAAATCTCATTTTATTTCAACTTTCACACACTTCCATAACTTCCTCTCGATAGGAGAACATGTATTCTGCCTATTCTATACCCATTTTCAGGAAGTTAACCCAATTATTAGGGATATACTGGAAAAGTAAGAAAATCGTATTCATAATACTCTTTTCTACTACAAAATCAATCCTTTTTTCTTTCCTTAACAAAAACTTAACAGCTAACTTGACCAATTTTAGCGTCGTTTAAGGTATTAATTACCAGAATATCATCCTCCTTTAATATTGTCTCACCATGCGGAACAACCGTTTCCTCACCTCGTTTTATTAGAATAATCAAGGTATCTTTCGGCAATTTAAGTTCTGATATCTTCTTACTAACCCAGGAATGATTGATACCAAGATATTCCTCATAAAGACTAGTCCCCTCGCCTTCATCAAATTGCGGTGCACATAAAATTACAACATCGCCTTTTACTAAAACTGTATCTCCATTGGGAATTAATGTCTTATTTTCTCGAAGGAGCATAGAAAGACGCATGTCAATAGGCAAACTAAGTTCATTCACTTTATAATTTTCCCAAACATGTCCCTTGGATATAGACAATTTAACAAATTGTAATTTTGTTTCTTCTTGATAATCATTAAATGTCTTTAATACATTCGTTGCATCGTCAACCATATCTAGTTTCCTAGATGCAAATGGTAACAGTGTCCCCTGTATCGCCATGGAAAGTAAAACTATACAGAAAACAATATGAAATATATCATTCTCAACAAAAACATCACTTGTCACAGCAAGAATGGCAAAAACGATTGAGGCTGCACCGCGCAAGCCTCCGAAATTTACTACTCCCTGCTGTTTTAAGCTTGCTTTTGCTGGTGTCAAAAATAGTGCAACTGCAATCGGCCTTGCTATAAAACTAAGAAACAAAACGATCGCAATCGATGGTAATAATACCTTTGGTAACTGAGATGGGAAGGATAGTAAGCCTAGCAAGAAGAAAATCAAAATCTGTGCCAAGCCTGTAACCCCATCAAAAAAATGAACCAAGGTAATCTTATTTTTAATATTTTGATTCCCTAATATAATGCCCATTAAGTAAACACTTAAATAACCATTTCCTCCAAGAATGGTAGGCACTGCATACGCCATAACGACAGCTGCAAGCATAAATATGGTGTCCAGCCCACCAGTTAAGAATTTTAGTTTATTAAATAACCATAAGGTAGCAAAGGCAAAGAATATTCCAAACAATACACCATAAACTATCTGTGCAAATAATAGATAACCAAAGGAATATTTATGAGTGCTTCCCATCAAAGATAATACTAAGATGGTCAGCATATAGGAGCAAGGATCATTACTTCCACTTTCTATTTCTAACAAAGATGCTGTATTGTATTTTAAGTTCAGTTTTTTAGATCGTAAAATAGAAAACACAGTAGCAGCATCCGTAGAACTAATGATAGCTCCAACTAAAAGACCCTCTAATGAACTCATCTTTAATACAAAAGTGCAGAATAATCCTGTTAAAACTGCTGTAACTAGTACACCAAATGTTGATAACAATATTGCTTTTCCAACGACTGGTTTGGCAGCTTTCCAGTTTGTCCCGAATCCACCATAAAAAATAATAACAATAAGTGCTGTAGAACATAATTTTTCCGCAGTAGCATAATTATCAAATGGAATCTTTCCCAAACCATCCGTACCAAATAACATACCTAACAGAATAAAGATAAATAATGCAGGTACTCCATAACGTTGTGAAATACCTGAACAAGCGATACATAATAAGATGACTATCGCACACAACAATAAGGCTTCATTCATTTTTTCTCCTTTAAACGTTTAAACAAATTTTTAATTGTTAGCTGCTAACATATTTTTGTATTTGACTAGCTCCCAATTTTTATTCTAATAGAAATATACACATAGTATTCTATAATTTAAAAAAAGTATCAATCCTATTTTAAAGTATTAATTTTTGGCGTAATCTTCCTATTTGATATAACTTTTATTTATATTATATAGGAAAAGGTAGAAACTATCTACCCTTTTTACAAAGAGGTTAAATAATTCCTATATTTTCGTGATTTTCGGGATTTCCTCTATTGCTAAATAACAGAAAATACAGTATAATATTCACATATATTGGTATATTTGATAGGATTCGCCATATTCCTTCTGGTTATGACTATTATTCACAAATGAGAAGGGTATCAACACCTAACACATGGATAACCGCTTACTAGATAGTCCATCGGTTAAATTATCTGATCAGAAAGGAAATAGTATGAAGAAGAAATCATCCATTATTTTCAAACTGCTCGCCTTAGGATTAATTCCTCTCATTGTACTGGATTTCATTGTTACTTTATTCAGTACCCGTATTCTATCCGAGAGTATCGAGGCAGAAATAAAAAATTCCTTAAAATTTGTTACGGCTTCGATTATAGAAACTTATACGAATCTTTACGCAGGGGATTATTCAGTTGATATCACAGGATCTTTGTATAAAGGTAAGACCTCTATATCAGGAGATAATCGACTTTTAGACTCTATTAAAAACAGTGCTGGTTTTGATTCCACTTTATACTATGGTAACAATCGACTTTTAACAACGATTGAAAGGTCTAGTGATGGTGGTAGAGCAGTCGGTACTTCTGCAAATGAACAAATAGTCGAAACTGTACAGAAAAATCAGCAAGAATACTTTTCTCCAAATATTATAATAGAAGGTGTATCCTATTATGCTTATTACGTTCCTCTTCTAAATTCCGATGGCTCTACTATCGGTATGGTGTTTGCTGGGAAACCGAATAGTGAGGTACAACAGAGTATTCAAAATCAAACCATGCGTATCCTATTAATCTCTACAGTGGTTATCATACTATCAAGTATAGTAACAATCATAATTGCAAGAAGATTATCAAAGGCATTAAAATCTACGAAACTTTACATAAAACAAATAGCCAATGGAGATTTAACTACAGAAATTCATCCTAAGTATTTAAGACGAAAAGATGAAATTGGTGAGATTTGTGAGACTTCTGTACTACTTAAAAATACACTGTTATCGATTATACAAGACATTATGATATCTACCAATCAGCTAACAGGAACATCAGAATCACTTGCAATCACTGCAGACAATACAGATTCCACAATTAATGAGGTTACAAAAGCAATTGATGAAATTTCGAATGGAGCAATGAACCAAGCTCAAGAAACACAGACAGCAACAGAAAGTGTGCTTAACATCGGAGAACAAATTGATCATATTATCAATGAAGTGGAAGCCCTAACAGAAAATGCAGGTAAAATGTCAAAAGCAGAGCATGAATCCGCTGCTATCATTGCAAAACTAGGTGACTCCAATGATAAGACGATGATGTCCATTAAAAAAATCTCAGATCAGACCAATACGACAAATACATCTGCCAAAGAGATTCAAAAGGCGGTTGGCTTAATTCAGTCCATAGCAGAAGAAACCGATTTACTCTCCTTGAACGCAAGTATTGAAGCTGCTAGAGCCGGTGATGCCGGTCGAGGATTCTCTGTAGTTGCCGAGCAGATTCGAAAGCTTGCAGACCAATCAAGATTCTCAGCAAAAGAGATTGAATTAATTACCCACAGATTACTTGAGGAATCAAATAATACGGTAGAAACTATGAAAGAAGTAACATCTAATATTGAGAAACAACAAATTCGACTGAATGAGACTAAGAATAAGGTAGTTGAGGTTGCGCAGGGGATTAAAGGCTCTACTCGTAACATAGACTCTATTAAAAATATGATGGCTATCTTAGAAGCCTCAAAAAATACAATAGTAGATGTGATATCAAGCCTCTCTTCCATCTCTGAGGAAAACGCTGCCGTTACGGAACAGACTTCTGCTTCCACTCAAGTACTGAATTCATCAATCGATAGTCTTTCTGATTCTTCAAGAAACTTAAAACAACTTTCTGAAAAATTGAAACAAAAGTTATTGATTTTTAAAATTAACTCTTAATGATAATTTCAGAATAAGCAAATTATCACTAATGCTTATTACTATTTAGAGGTATCTCAGTTAAGCGAAAAAGGCTGCTACAAAAGATAACAAACTTTTGTAACAGCCTTTTACATCGTAGTATATAACAGAAACCTTATTTTTACTTTAATTTATCATTACTCTTCTAATAAACTTTTGCTTTAATCTGCTTTTTTCCATTTAGTATATTAATTTATAGTAATGTAATCCCGTTATTACTTAATTTCTCAATATCCTCTTCTCTCCACAAAGATGATTGAACCTCCCCAATATGGGCTTTACGTAAGAAGAACATACAGATTCTACTCTGTCCAATACCACCACCTATGGTGTAAGGAAGTTCTCGATTTAGAATAGCCTTTTGAAATGGAAGTCCAGCACGATCCGTACAACCAGCAATCTCTAATTGATTTGCTAATGATGTTTCATCCACACGGATACCCATCGATGACAATTCAAGTGCAATATCAAGAATTGGATAATATACGATAATATCACCATTTAATGACCAATCGTCATAGTCTGGTGCTCTTCCATCATGTTTTTCACCACTTGCAAGAGCTCCACCAATCTGCATGATAAATACCGCGCCTTTTAGCTTTGCAATCTTGTATTCTCTTTCTTTCGGTGTATCATTTGGGTACATATTCTCTAGTTCCTGAGTTGTAACAAATGCTATTTCTTTTGGAAGAATTTTGCCTATGTACTCATATTTATCCGAGATGTAGTGTTCTGTATCTTTTAATGCCTGATACACACTGCGTACCACTGACTTTAAGGTTTCCACATTTCTTTCATCATGAAGGATAATTTTCTCCCAATCCCATTGGTCAACAAAGATAGAATGGATATTGTCCGTATCCTCATCACGACGAATTGCATTCATATCTGTATAAAGACCTTCTCCATAAGCAAAGCCATACTTCTTTAAAGCCATTCTCTTCCATTTCGCTAAAGAGTGAACAATCTCCACTTTTGCGTCATCTTGCTCTTTAATTCCAAAACTAACCGGTCTTTCTACTCCGTTAAGATTATCATTCAATCCAGTTTCTGGACGAACGAATAAAGGTGCAGAGACACGTGTTAGATTTAACTGTTTCGCAAGCTGTCTTTCAAAATGGTCCTTAACATGCTTGATTGCTCCCTGCGTTTCCTTGATATCTAGAGCGGAGTGATAGTCCTTCGGTAGTAATAATTCTAACATTCCTCTACCTCCTATAAAAATCTCGCTTTCTATATCATATCCTTACCTGATACGTTAGTCAATAAATATATTTTTATAGTTATCGAAATTGTGTATAATTATAAGTTTTTTATCGTGTTAAGCCAAAGTAGAAGACAGAACTCCCTATTGTCTCAATCGATTATCAAATTGTTGCATTGCTTTCGTTCTAGACTTGAGATACAGCATAATTCCTATAATTGCTACAATCAGTTCCGTTGTTGGGAACACGAGCCAAACACCCAACATTCCTCCAAGCGAGGATAGTAAAAAGGCCATCGGAATAATAATTAAAAAACCACGCAAAATTGATATAATATGTGCTGGTCGTGCATAATCAGTCGATGTAAAATATACAGATATTATGATATTAAATCCAGCAAATATACATGCTGTAAAGTAAATCTCTAAACCTTTTACGGCAATACTTTGCAATAACTCATTCTTCTCACTATTAAAAATACTCGCTATCTGTGGCGCTCTAAAAAACACAGTCAGATAAATAATTCCAGAAACAACTATCATAGAAATCAGAGCATATCGTAAAATAGCCTGTACATTTCCACGATTACGAGCTCCATAGTTACTACTTATTATTGGTTGTATCCCTTGAGCGATACCTGTATAAATCGAAATTACCACCAGTGAAAGATTTGCAATAATTCCATAGGCAGCTATTCCTACATTTCCTTGCAATCTCAGTATGATTATATTAAAAACGATCATAACAATACCAGAGGAAACCTCTGTAATAAGTGATGGAATTCCACTTGATACAATGCTACTAATAAGTTTCCTAGAGAAGTTACATTTCGTTAAGTGAAAACAATTCTTTTTCCGAAAAAAGAATGGCGAGAGAATCAGCATACTAATCACTGGTGCAAGACCAGTAGCTAGAACAGCGCCGAATATCCCCATGTTAAGTGGAAACATAAAAACATAATCAAGTACAATGTTCGAAAAGCTTCCACCAAGCATTGCAATCATGGATAGTTGCGGAGAACCATCATTTCGCACAAAACATAAAAGAACATTATTCAATAGAAACATAGGCGCAAATAATAATATTACTTGTAAATAAGTTTTACTCATATGTAAAACTTCTCCCTCCGCACCCAATAGCATTACAATGTTTTCGGAGTAAAAAAGTCCAAGTACAAAGAAAATAGTAGCAAAACCTAGTGCTAAAAAAACAGTATTCATAAATATTTGATTTGCGCTATCTGTTTCATTCTGGCTACTTTTAATAGAATACCCCGTAGCACCTCCCATGCCAAGCATTAAGCCACTTCCATGTATGAAACTATAAACTGGAATTGCAATATTGAGTGCAGCCAATCCATTCGTCCCAAGCCCTTTGGAAACAAAAAAGGTGTCCGCCAAAATATAACAGGACAACCCTATCATTCCAAGGACGTTTAAGGATGAGTATTTTAAAAAGCTCTTCAGACAATCCGTATTTTTCATAAATTAACCTCCATACAAAAACAAGAAAAAGCGCCAGAGTTTCATATCTTCTATGGCCTAACGATATAAAACTTGACGCTTAATTTCTTTACTCGGCAGTAAAGAATAAGTCAATTGCTTATTCAATTTTGCGTTTAGTGTAGCACAGGATATCCTGGTTGTCAACGTACAATGCTGTCTTTTGCCCTATGTTGTATAAAGATATTGCATTATTTTGTCACTTTGGACTTCTTTTGTATCTACAAATAGGCAAAGAAAAAGCCTTGAAACATTTTGTTTCAAGACTTTCTAAGTAACAGGGGCAGTAGGATTTGAACCCACGACCTGCGGTTTTGGAGACCGTTATTCTACCAGCTGAACTATACCCCTATATTTGATTAAATTGTGTCACTCACTGTGCTTTATTATGATACTATGAATTGTCATAATTGTCAAGAGAAATATGAATATAATCTTTCACTATCACAAACACTGATAAATAGCATAGTTAGGCTTATTTAACAACGTTACCACTTTATTATGTAAATTTTACCATGTTTCATTTCGATTTTTTTCCGTTATTATCTCACTTTTTTTACAGAAAAGAATACATTATTATAGTAAATTAATTCGGTAGACTAATAAATTTGCATGTAAGTAGTCTCTATTTTTTAGTGCGAAACAAGTGCAGGAGAAGGAGTAATGATGTCACAAATAGCAAAAGAATCTTCATTTAGTAATAAAGAGTCTAGGAACCTAGAGGCAAAAGATTTCCATTGTTACTACAAAGCACCATACTGTCCTAATAATCCATATGCGAAGCATTATATTAATTCATATAATGCTGTAATTCATGACTCGCAATCCCAAAATCTTTCGTCTAAAAAACATAGTAATCGCGACTATGAGAAACATTAATTTTATACATCAAAAAAAGATTCCATAAGAGTAGTTTTTATATAAAAAAATTATATTATCTTATATACTATAAAAACTATTCCTTGGTAAAAAAGGGTGCCTCAAAATGCATATATCTACATTCTGAGGCACCTATGTTTTTTTACATAAATTGGTGCTTGGATACCTTTTTGAATCAACAGTTCCAAGCCATACAAACTCTCAAAAATTTGTCATACATATAACTATACTAACTTTCTACCCATTAAGACACCCATGACCGATGCCATCATAAGACCTCTCGTCCATCCAGAAGAATCTCCTAGACAGTGAAGCCCCTTAATGTTTGTATCAAACTCTGGTGTCATCTTAATACGGTTACTGTAGAACTTTAATTCTGGCGAATATAATAAGGTTTCTGTACTTGCAAATCCAGGAACAACATGATCGACTGCCTGAATAAAATTAATAATATTGGTCATAGCACGGTATGGCATTGCTGCAGTAATATCTCCGGCAACTGCATCTGGTAGCGTTGGTTTTACATTGGATTGACTTAATTCCTTAGGCCAGGTTCTTTTTCCAGAAAGAATATCTCCATAACGCTGCACTAGGATATGTCCGCAACTTAACATATTTGTTAATTCGCCAACCTTTTGTGCATAAGCAATCGGCTGATTAAATGGAACACTAAAATTATGAGAAACAAGAATAGCAAGGTTCGTATTGTCTGACTTCATTTCTTTATAGGAATGACCATTTACGACTGCTAAATCATTATCATAGTTTTCCTGACTAACAAACCCTCCAGGATTTTGACAGAAGGTACGTACTTTGTTCTTAAATGGAGCTGGATATCCAATTAACTTGGATTCATATAATACCTTATTTACATCTTCCATAATTTCGTTACGAACTTCCACACGAACACCAATATCTACGGTTCCCGGCTGGTGAGCAATATCATGTTCTTCACATATTTTTTCAAGCCAATCAGCACCTTTACGTCCTGTTGCAACAACAATGCTATCTCCCATTAACTCAATGCAATCCTCTTGCTTTACAACGTTTTCAATAATTGCACCGGTACAGGTATTGTCTTCAATAATAATATTTTTGCATATATAATTAAAATAAATCTCTACACCGTTTTCTAACAGATATTCTTCAATGCTTTGATAAATCATTTGTGCCTTCTCTGTTCCAAGGTGACGAATTGGACAATCTACCAATTTTAAACCAGCATGAATCGCTCTTTTACGAATTTCCTTTGTTTTTTCTGGCTGACTAATTCCCTCAATTTTGTCATCAGCACCAAAATCCAAATAAATTCCATCGGTATAATGAATTGTTTCTTGAGCAAGATCTTCACCAATAAGAGTTGGTAAATCTCCACCCACTTCATAGCTTAACGATAATTTTCCATCTGAAAAAGCTCCAGCACCGGAAAACCCTGTTGTGATATGGCAAAAAGGTTTACAATTTACACATTGCTTTGTTTTTGTTTTTGGACAGCTTCTCTTCTCTACAGGACGTCCTTTTTCAACAATTGCAATCTTTTTTTTGCTTCCTTTTTTGATCATCTCAAGCGCAGTAAAAATACCTGCTGGGCCTGCACCAATAATCACGACATCATAGTGTTTCATCTGCATCTTCCTTTCGGTAATTCCTTCATCAGTTTACTGATTCGAAACTTTATTCTGTTACTATAAAGCGGTGAAAAAAGCAGTTGCGTTCATATCCCCTTATTTTCATTCTGATATGTTTACAAATGTTTCTTAACCTTATTTATTATAGATGACCTGAAAACTTGTGTCAAGCAAAGAACTAGGTACCAAGCTCAAACTATTATATCTTGAATTGTTCCACGATTTTTTGTAAGTCTTTTGCATGTTCCAATGTTTCAGATACTTTCTCAGAAGTTTTTCCAGTAAGTTCAACTGTATTTGAGGTTTTTTGTGCAATATCAGTTACACCAGTTGCTGCCTCAGACACCGTATCGTTGATTCCATTAATCGCCTCTGCTATGTCTTTAATTGTTGTCTGTAAGCCATCAATAGAGGTGTTGATAATCGACATACTATCATTAAATTTTAAGGCATCATCGGAATATTGTGTACTAACATTACGAAATCCTGTATAGTCATTCAAAACTGTGTTTTCTAAGAAATCAAGCGTCTTTGATAAACAATCTGCCATATTATTTACAGCATCTTGTACCTCCTCCACAATATCCGTAATATCTTTTACCGTTCTAGTGGATTGATTTGCTAAGTTACCAATCTCTGTCGCTACTACAGCGAATCCCCTTCCTGATTCACCTGCCCTTGCAGCTTCAATCGATGCATTTAAGGACAATAAACTTGTTTGAGAAGCAATCTCCATAATTGCTTTCGAAAGAGTTTGTATTCTTTCTACAGATTTTGATTTTTCGATTGCTGTCGTAGTCCTCACTCTTACTTCCTCATACATCTGCTTTGTAAGATCACTGGCATGTTCTGTATTGGAATGAAGTTCTTCGGCTCTTTGCATGATTTCCTGAGCCATAGATTTTCCTTCCTCTGTAAGATGACTAATCTCCTTTGTATTATCTTCGATATAAACAATATTTGCATTAATGGATTCCGTTGTTGCTGATGTTTCTTCCATTCCAGCTGCTAGTTCTTCTGCTGTAGCTGAGTTATCACTGGAATTTTCATTTACTTCATTGGCATAACGAGTTAATTCTTCTGCATTGCTTCCGATACGGTTGGAAGTATTTGTTAAACTATTAATCATAGCAATGATATTTTCACGCATTTTTCCTATTGCACGACTCATATCGCCAAACTCATCTCGATGGGTATCCAGTTTCTTTTGCCTATCATCCTCAGTAAAGTTAAGCTCTGAGATTCGATTGACTGCTTCTGTTATAATTAGCGTAGGTTTTGCTAATATGTATGCAATTATTATTCCTACGATAATTGCTATAATTAAAATAAAAATATTACCGTTTATCATTTTACGATTAAACTGTTCCATTGGTAACATAACTTCCGATTCATCAGCAGTAAGAACAAGAATGAAGTTATCAGTGTCAGAAATATAATATCCTGCATATTTCATAACACCTTGAAATTCATAAGTAATCGTATTGTTCTCAGGAATAACTCCCTGTTTTATTTGCTCCACGATTCCCTTTACTACGGAATTCTCAACTTCTGCTCCAACCTTATCCTCGGTCGGATGATACAACATGATTCCAGCTTTATCTACTACATATGCATAACTAGAAGGAATTCCTTCTAATGAAGTATCATGAAGGAGTGTCATATAATCCTCATAAGTAAGAGCTTGGTCTTTTGTATCCATCTCATTTTGCAACAAGTGTCCATAAGCACCAGTTATATCCATCATACTGGTCTTAGTTTTCTCATCGATCGCTTTTTCGAAACTCGGAAAAGCTGTCAATAGGTTAAAAATCGACGCAATAGCAGTAATTATTAGCACAACACCTATAACTTTGACTTTCATAGTACGAAACATACTTGTTTTCACTGTTTTTTTCATCTCTTTTCTTATTGAATGGTCATTTAAATTAACTGTATTCATTCCACATTACCTCCACTCTGTATTATTATCTTCTACTCCTTCTACCATTTTTCTACTTTTTTACCATGCTTTTCAGAAATTAAAATAAAAAATCATATATTTTTCATATTTCATGTATTTATCGGTATATTTTGATTGAATCTTTATATATTTTGTTTATTAATTTTAAAAACTTATTTGTTCCAAATATTACAATAACTTGATATACAAATATTTGTAAATATCTGTTGTTTTTTAGCGCATATTTCACAAAAAGAAAAATTATAATTGACTAATATTTCTAAAACTGATATATTAGTGCGTGGTGAATTGTAAGCCGTTACATACTGAAAAACACATACTGAATATCGTAACTTCCTCACAACAAGTTACGTATCTACGTTACTTTATCGACTGTCTAACTATAGAAGGAGTATCTATGAGTAAATGTTTCAACGTTAGCAAGTATCCTTACTTGTTTTCTCTCATTCTCCTCATGTTGCTATTAACCGGATGCAATAAGACTAGTTCTCCCATTCCCCCTCAGACTTTACATATACCAACAGCATCCTCATCCGGAGCACTTTATCAACTTGGGGACCTATTTTCAACCCTTTGGACAAATGAGTTGTCCTATATTACTGCAAACTCCTATGAAAGTAATGGAGGTATTGAGAACTTAACTCTATTACACCAAGGAGATGCAGAGGTTACGTTTGCTGTAACAAGTATCCTATATGAAGCTTATCATGGGATAGGAGATTTCGAAGAGAAAGCAAACGATAATTTACGTGTTATTGCTGGATTATACTATAACCCAAACCAGATCGTTGTTTCTAAAGACACAAATGCAAAATTTCTTACTGATTTAAAAGGACTTTCTTTCTCTCCTGGGGCAATTGGAAGTACTACCATAAAAGAGGCTACACAACATTTTAAAGTTTTGGGCATTGATTTAGCAGAGTACTGTGACTTAGTGAATTCGGGATTTACAGAATCTGTGGAGTTACTAAAAAATAATGATATCAAAGGTGCATGGATTATGGCAGGTATCCCAAACCAAGCGGTAAGCCAAATGACAAGTGAAGCTGGCGCACATCTCATCAGTATCAGTGACTTAACTATTACACAGCTCCAACAGAACTATCCGTGGTATTCCAAGTATATTATCCCTGCAGGAACCTATGAAAATCAAGATACCGACATAACCACATCTGCTGTCAAATTAGCATTATGTACAACTACTGACTTAGATGTACAAACAGTATATGATTTAACAAAAACCCTATGGGAGCATATGGATTCGTTAAAGGAGAAAAACAGCACATTACGCTCTGTTAGTCTAGAAGGAGCTGTCACAGACCTTGCTGGATTACCCCTTCACGATGGTGCGATGAAATATTACAAAGAAAAAGGCATCATCAAGTAAACTGCGAAACGTTTCCTGATGATGCAATCTTATGCTATACTAAATGCCAAACCAATGAATTTGGTATAGACTGCTTTTTATAGAAAAAGCTGTTGCATTTTTATTTCAGCTCTGCATCTAGTAATGGCGATGTTTAAGAGAAACTCCTCTTAAACTTGATATAGAGCTTATAAAAAAAATGCAACAGCTTTCTAAATTTTAATACTACTCTTCTTTATTAAATTCTTCTAATTCATCTTCAAGGTTTGGAAGATTTTCTTTGTGAATTAGTTCGTCTTCAAATTCTTCTTCTACCTGCTTTGCTAAATCTTTTGTAAATACAAGATAATCTTCATTCTCTAGCTCTTCGGAAGTATCCTCTTTCTGAAATGAAGATTCCTCTTCTTCTGGTAACAAAGAGTCATATTCGTACTCATTCTCATCTTCTTCCTCTACGTCCGGTATTTCATCTGATATACCCAAAAAATCATCTTGCTCTTTTTTACTGGAACGAATTCTCTTAGGACCTTCCATCTCTTCATCTTCATAACTATCTTCTTCTCCAGTTATCTTCTTCTTGATCGCATAGAAGATTCCTTCAATCATTATTGTCATAACAAGGTAAAATATAATACAGACAAAGATAGAAAAGAATGGATACATTGTTCTTTGACCAATCCTAGTCATAACCTCTGTTAAGTCATTTACTGAGATATAGGAAACGATAGTAGTCCATTGTAATAATAAAATTGCTAGTCGTTTTACCATGAATAAGGTATCTTCCACTGTTTGCGGTAAGGTTACTGTAAAATACACCTGTTTTAATCTTCGAATTACAACTGCATCCTGATGTTTTTTTGCTTCCCTCACCTGTCTTGCGATAATTTGTGCAAAATGACCTGCACCATATAATCCTATTGCAATTCCCGATATTAATGTGATACTAAGATGAAGTCGTTTAAACACTACATAATAAAATAGCAATAATAACAATACTACTGGTGTACTACGGAATATAAAACTTATCGCATGCGCTAATCCCGAGATTCCTCTCTTATGGTATGACATAAAGTAACTTAACACAGATCCAATTACTACTGTTACCACCCATGCAATCACTACTAAAATAATTGTCACAATAACGCTTTTTGCGATTAGATAATATGCTCCGCCGGAGATCAGATTGTTATTTATCGCATCAAAGATATTTCTGATAAAACTCATATTCTTTCCTCCTCTCAATTCCAGATATCTCATCAAAGCTAGCATAACATTGGATGAGAAAATTCAAAAAGAATCACTCTGGAATTCCCTATATTTTAGTAATCATCATAGATGATTACCGCCTTTCATACTTTATTCTAAAACCAGGTAAGCGTATTGATTCATTGTATAGTAACCGTCAGTCATACAATATGTTTTTTTCGTATCCACTGTATTTTTACTAGTTCCATAGCTAAAGAGCACATCTACCTTACCACCCATTAGCATGGAAAAACTCGTATCATTTTGAAGGTATACATATCGTATCTCTTTTTCTAATATCTTACCTACTTCATGCATCAAAGCTACGCTAAATCCATATGGTTTTTGCTCAAAGTCTACCATATCGATAGGAGGTAAAGCACCCGTAACACCTACATATATCGTACCATTGGTAGCTTTAATTTTTTCAAAATCCTTCGCATACATCGGTTTGATTTCTTCTGCCTCAATATAGGTAGATACAAGAGTTTCTAAAGTTCCATTTTCTTTTAGCGTGTTCAATGCTTCGTTAATGTCATCTTTCAATGCTTGATTTTTAACAGAAAGTGCCATACCAAACTCAAGTCTATCTTCGGATGCCTTTGGAATCTCAAGCTTTCGGATTCCTTTCTCTGTTCGGGCCAAATAATCTGCTGACACATCAGGAAACCAAGCGACCTGGATCTCATTGGTTTTCAACGCTGATAGTGTTTCATTAACATCAGGGTAGGAACGATATCCTCTTAACTTAACTCCTAGTATACTGTCAAATAAAATCCTTGCACTATTATCTGGCATCTTTGAAGCTACGCCTCCCATTGTCTTTCCGTTAAGTTCCACAACAGCTTCTAGCTTATCTGAGGTTACCTTAGCTCCATCATTAAAAAATCCCGCACCAGCACATAGTAGACAAAGAATTGCTAGAACTGCCACCGTTATCCATTTTGATCTCGTTCTCATCATCTTAAAGTCACCCCGATTATCTTTTCATTTCGAGTCCCTACAACAATTTTATTCTCATATACTGCTGCGGTTGCCTCGATTCCGCCACCAACATCAATACTATCAACGACTTTTCCAGTAGTAGCATCAATTAACATAAGCTTATTATTATAAGCTCCCTGTAACAGATAAGCATCTCCGCTTGCTGTATAAATAATATTTGCAGAGCTCCAAGAATCTGTCCCTAAATCTGTTCTCCAGATTTCCTCCCCAGTCTTTTTATCTAACGATACAAGATAACCACCTTCAACGTTAGGAGTCTTTGAAACAAAGTAAAACACAGAATTTGAAACGATTCCTTTACCGGCAATACCTGTTGCTAAAAAACCGCCTGCTAAACCTGCAACACTATGAACTTCATAAGGTTTTCTCCATACAATTTCACCAGTAATTGCATTTAACTTATATACACTCGCCTCACCCATATTGTGGCTGTCTTTTCCATACTTTAGGGTAGTGGCAACATAAATATACTTTTTACCATCCTCTTCTTTATCAAAGATAATAGAAGAATTCACATCATCTCCAACATCTTGTGTCCATATCAGCTCCATGGTATTTAAATCAATGCAATTTACTACTCCACCATTATCACCAAGATAAAGATAATTTTCCCACACGCTACCGCTACATTCACTACCCCATACATGATAATCTTCTGAGGCACGAGCAGCACTATATACAACACGAACTTCTTCCGATGGTGCGATCGATAGCGTTCCTTTTACCTTATCATATTTTGTATTAAGCTTTAACGTATATAATACACCATTTTCGCCTGGACAGATAATCGTGTCAGATTCCACATGGAAGATGGCTGAACTGTCAAATGCATGCCAAATACGTGGTGCTATAGGATCGTTCATCGCAAACTCGTATAGTTTCGAGCCATCGATCAAACTATAGATATAGATTCTTGGACTTATACACTCTCCATATACACCGGTTTGTGCATCTCCTGATCCCATCACTAACATCGGAATACCACCTGGGTGAAGTGAAGCAGTTCCCTTAAAGGTCATGCCAACGTTGATTGCATCTCTCGTTGGTTCCCCAGTATCCATATCTAAAAAGTGAACATACCCATCCATTCCAGGATAGATTACTTCTACAAGCCCTTCCTTTTTCTTAGCAGCATCATAAAGATTCATGATTCTCTTCGTCTCATCATCCCATTTAACAACCAATGGTTGGCCTGTCCATCCATTGCCAGACCAATAATCAACCCCATTACTTTTTAATACCTTTCCTGTTGTAAAAGACCAGATATTAGAATCAAACTTTTTCTCAATAAGATTAGCATAACCATAAGCTTGGTGATTTCTATAATAGTCACCACGGAACGTATAAACTCCCTTTAATTGATCCATTCCAGACAAATCCTCTTCTGAAAATGTCAGATCATAAGGACGTTTATAACTCTTAACATCTACCCCATTCACCTGAATACGAGTAGACATCGATAGCACATTTGGATTAGTATTTTTCGTTGCCCTTGGATGCGCTTCCTCAGCACCTTTGGCATTATCAAGGTATTGCTCTACTGGAAGACTTCCTCTTGTGTCGACGGTATAATTATATAAATAGCTAAAGCTTCCCTTTACTTTTACTAGTAATTTAAAACCATAAAACCCAGCTCCTAGTATGACTAGAACTAATACGCCGATTAGAATCCGAAATGTAATAGACTTTGTAAATCTTTTCTTTTTATCCATATTCATCCTAACTCCCATCTGCGTGCTTTACACGCATACATATCAAGAAAACCTCTATTTTAGTGCCTTGTCGCCTTTTTCTAACATATTTTTATTACGCACATGTATAATAAAGAAGGGTTTCCCACAGATTCACAGTTATCATATAGAATATTACCATCTTTGTCAACACTTATAACATTATCCAGGAAAGGCAAACAAGGAAAAGTACGCTTCGCGAACTTTTCCTTGTCATGAATAAAAAAGAATGTAAGCAAGTATAAACACAAAACCGTTGTTAATACACCTACATTCCCTCTTCTATTACTTTGAGCCAATTGCGTCCTTCTCTGAATCACAGTTTACACACTCTTCAATTCCCTCAATATCTTCACGATGAACTGCAACTTCATTCTCCATGATATGTACTAACTCACAGGCATAACTAGCCTGTGTAGCCAATGTGTCGATATACTGCGAAACGGTTATCCCAATCAATTCTTGTTCTTCCACCATCGACATCACATGTTCTAACTCTTTTAGTTTTTCCCCTTGTACTCTTGCTAAATGATCTTTCAAATGATTTGCAACACAATAATTGATCGCTTCCATCTTAGAAATAAGCTTTTGTATCTCAAGTGAAGTTTCTGAAACAAGGCAACATAATTTATCTTGTTCATTGAGTACATCAAATGTAGTCTTCTCTACTTGATCTTGAGAACTATACAGCTTTTCCATAATCTCTTGTAAAGATTCGCTTTGCATGATTACCCCCATCTTTTATCTTACTACCCTTTGCACGCTTTCGCTCACAGATAAATTAAGAGTTGAAACTTAGTTATTTTCCACCTAAGACCAATTGCATGCCATAAATTGTAGCATTTATTCTTGCAACAATTTAAATAATTCTCTCACGTTATTAACACCGATGAGACGGATTCCCTGAATTTTAATATGCTGTCGATTTACCTGAGGTAAAATACAGATTTCATACCCCATCTTCTTAGCATCATTCACACGTTGTTCTGCCATGTTTACCGCGCGAACTTCTCCAGTAAGCCCCACTTCTCCAAACACAATTGTTTTACTACTAAGTGCTCTATTTTTATAACTAGATATCAGTGCCATCACAATGGCTAAATCTAGGGCAGGTTCATTTATTTTCATACCACCAGCAACATTTACATAAGCATCACAGAAAGATAACTGTATTCCCAATCGTTTCTCAATAACTGCCATTAATAAATTAACACGATTATAGTCCGTTCCTGCTGCTGTTCTACGGGGCATGTTTAAGTTGGATTGACATACTAAAGCCTGTACCTCAACCAACATGGTCCTTGTCCCTTCCATAGAGGCTGCTATAATAGATCCTGGTTCATCCTCCGGTTTTCCTTGGAGCATATACTCGGAAGGATTCATCACTTCTGCCAAACCAGTATTCTTCATTTCGAATACTCCAATTTCATTCGTAGACCCAAATCGATTTTTCACCGCTCTAAGAATACGATATGCTGCGGTATTATCACCCTCAAAATAGAGTACAGTATCTACCATATGCTCTAAGACTCGTGGACCAGCCACAACGCCTTCTTTCGTCACATGTCCGACAATAAATATTGAAATCCCCATTCCCTTTGCCAAGTGCATCAAGGCTCCTGTTGATTCTCGTACTTGACTTACACTTCCTGGCGATGCACTGATTTCTTCTTTAAACATCGTCTGGATTGAGTCAATAATCATAATCTCCGGAGTATCCCTCGATACAATGTCTTCAATCTGGTCTAGGTTTGTCTCAGAAAGTAATAGCAGTTCGCCTTGAAAGGTTCCAAGGCGCTCTGCTCTCATTTTAATTTGTTGTTGAGACTCCTCACCGGAAACATATAGTACCTTCTTTTTTGCCGTGGTAAGCTGTCTGCACATCTGAAGTAGCAACGTGGATTTTCCTATACCAGGATCTCCACCTACTAATACCAAAGACCCTTTGACAATTCCACCACCAAGTACACGGTCAAGTTCTCCGATTCCTGTGATAGTACGATTTTCTTCTTCTGTTCGTACCTCTGAGAGATACTTTGGAGTTTCCATTTTTCTATTGCTAGTTCTGTTAACCGATGTCTTTTTTACAACAGGTTCTTCGGTAAAGCTGTTCCAAGATTTGCATCCAGGACACTGTCCTACCCATTTTGCAGATTCAAACCCACATTCTTTACAAAAAAATACGGTACTTTTTTTTGCCATGTTTTATTTCTCCCATGTTATTGCATCGACCAGTTTACTAAACAGCCGATGCAATTGCATCGTCCATAAATTAATTTATTACTGTTTACTGAAAGTCGATGCAATTGTTTCCGATACTTCACTCATTAGTGTTTATAATTTTATAACACGTACCTGAACATCTCTCTCGCAATTAAGCTCTGTACTAATCATTAATTTTCCACCTAAATTTGTCTTCATCTTACCAACATTAGTTCCATCAATGAAAATTTTATATTCTTTCTCTGGCTCTAATTCTAATGTAATCTGAGCATCTTCACTGCCCTTTACATAGAAACTAACTTCTTTTTCAGATATATCCAAATGAGATACTGCTGTCCCCGGTACAGACTCATAAACAAATAGTCCATTTTTCTCTAATTTCGTAATCTCATAAAATGTCTTTACTTTATATAAATCTCCGTTATGTTGGAAATCCGAAACTTTCTGTTTCGTCTCTAAGGTATAATCACCAAAGCTAATTGTGCCATCCTTTTCTTCACGAATCAGATTCTCATTTAATGCCATTTTCTTATCCTCCTGGTATTGTTTCATAACCATCTGTTTTTAGGGTTATTAAAATAACTAATACTAACTAGTTGATTTTTCTATATATGCATTATAATATAATCCTTACTATAATGCTACTAAATATTCTGTATTTCGACGAATTTGTATAGAAAATGAGTTAGATATTCCCTTCAAAAGAAACTAATTACAGTTTTAGCATACCATAAACAATACTATGCTTTTTGTCGCCTTTTTTATAGTTGTTCGCAACCTTATGAAATCAGTTGGAAATTTTGTTTACTCTGTCTTAGCTTTTCTGGTTCGTTTCTTTTTCCCTGTCATGACAATCTGATTTTCTTTATAATTAACTGTTACAAAATCCCCCGAACTAATCTTACCTTCTAAGATTTCTTCTGCTAATTTGTCTTCAATATAACTTTGTATTGCACGACGGATTGGTCTTGCACCGTATTTATCATCAAAGCCTTTTTCTGATATAAAATCAATCACACTTTCCTCTATCGTAAGCTTTAAATCCATTTGCTGTTCACAGCGTTTTTCAATAATCGCTAACATAATACGAACAATGTTCTTAATATCTTCTCTTGTTAAGGAATGGAATACAATAATCTCATCAATTCGATTAATAAACTCTGGCTTAAAGATTCGTTTTACCTCCTCCATAACGCCTTCCTTCATTCGATTATAATCTGCTTTCTCATCGACTACGGAGGTAAATCCCAGCTTCTTCGGTGATATAATCCTCTCCGCACCAGCATTTGAAGTCATGATGATAATTGTATTCTTAAAACTAACTTTTCTTCCCTGTGCATCTGTGATATGCCCATCATCCAATACCTGAAGTAAAATATTAAATACATCCGGGTGCGCCTTCTCAATTTCATCGAATAATATCACGGAATATGGATTTCTGCGTACCTTCTCGCTTAACTGTCCACCTTCATCGTACCCAACATATCCAGGAGGAGAACCTATCATCTTCGATACACTATGCTTTTCCATATATTCAGACATATCAACTCGAATCATGGAATTCTCGCTTCCAAACATCGCTTCTGCGAGTGCTTTGCTTAGCTCAGTTTTTCCAACACCCGTAGGTCCAAGGAACAAGAAGGAGCCAATTGGTCGATTCGGATCTTTTAACCCCACTCTGCCACGGCGAATCGCTTTAGCAACCGCCGAAACCGCTTCCGACTGTCCCACAACACGTTCATGCAATATTCCCTCCAGTTTCATGAGACGCTCGCTTTCTTCCTCTTCCAGTTTCTTTACCGGAATCTTGGTCCAGCCTGAAATCACCTCCGCAATTTCACCCTCTGTTACCATTAGTTTATTCTCTTCCCTAGCCTTTTCATGCTCAATCTTCTGACGATTTAGTGTATCTCTTGCTCTATCTTGTTTTTTCTTAATTTCACTAGCTTTCTCAAAGGCCTCTGCTTTAATAGCTTCTTCCTTCTCTGCTTCCAGTTCTGCAATCTTTTCTTCTAACTGCTTCATCTTTGGTGATACTACGTACGTGCTTAATCGTACTTTTGATGCAGCCTCATCCATAAGATCGATTGCTTTGTCTGGTAAATAACGGTCATTAAGATATCTCTTTGATAGTTTTACCGCTGCAATTACAGCATCATCGGTGATCACAACATTATGATGAATTTCATAACTAGTGCGTAGTCCCATTAAGATTTTGATGGTTTCATCTTCAGATGGTTCTTCCACCACAACTGGTTGAAAACGACGCTCTAATGCTGCATCCTTTTCAATATACTTACGATATTCTTCTCTTGTAGTCGCACCAATTAATTGAAGCTCTCCACGTGCTAGGGATGGTTTTAAAATATTAGAAGCATCGATCGCACCCTCTGCTCCACCTGCACCTATAATAGTGTGTAATTCATCTAAAAATAACAGCACATTTCCATCATAAATAACTTCTGATATTACTTTCTTAATACGTTCCTCAAATTCACCACGATATTTTGAACCTGCTACCATACCAGATAAGTCTAAAGTCACTACACGTTTATCCTTAATGGTATCTGGTACATCGCCTTCCACAATCTTTAATGCTAATCCTTCTGCAATAGCAGTCTTACCAACACCTGGTTCACCCACCAAACAAGGATTGTTCTTCGTTCTTCTGCTTAGAATCTGAATGACACGATTAATTTCATTTTCTCTGCCAATGACTGGGTCTAGTTTTCCTTCTTTTGCATAATCCGTAAGGTTTCTACTATACTGATCAAGCGTAGGTGTAGAGGATTTTCCCTTCCCTTTTCCCTTGGTTGCACTGAATTCACTCTTCGCTGCATTCATATCAACACCAGCTGCTGCTAAAGTATCTACATAGAGTTTTTGAATATTAATTCCTAGAGTATTTAGTAATCTTACTGCAATACAGTCAGTTTCTTTCATCAAAGCAATCAGTATGTGTTCTGTGCCTATTTGCTCTGCATTCATTCTTTTTGCTTCTTTGTCACTTTGTTCCAAAATTCCTCTTGCTCTGCTTGTGAAATTGTTATTACCTGTGATTTTCACTGGCGTATTTGGTGCAATTAATTGATTGACTAGCTCTAAAACTTTTTCTTCTTCAACACCATTTGTTTCAAGAACTTTAGAGGCAACTCCGTCAGCCTTTAGCAAACCAATGAGTAGATGCTCTGTTCCAATATAATTATGCATTAAGCGGAAAGCGACATCAGTTGCCAGATTGATTGCCTCTTTCGCATTTTCGGTAAATCTATCTCTCATATATTCCTCCATTCTTCTTTTAAAGCTGTGGTAGCTTTTTATTGATGTATTCCGCACGATAGCGGTCTCGTTCACCACGTCCGATACTCTTTCCCAGACTCTTTTGTAAATTTGCTGGCGTTATCTCCATCATCAACTTATGAATATTAATAGGTTCTTTTAATTTTATAAGATCCTCATCCATTCCTAGCTTTAACTGAGATAACATCATGAGTGCATCAATGGTATTAATACTCTTTGCATATTTTAATACACCATAAGAACGGTATACCTTATCTTCAATTTCATCGCCATTCATGTTTAGCAGAAATTCTCTGCGTTTTCTTTCTTGCAGTACTGCTTGATCCACGATTTTTTCCAAATTATCAATGATCTCTTTTTCTGATCTCCCAAGGGTTGTTTTATTGGATATCTGAAAGATATGTCCTAACCCCTTGGTACCTTCGCCATAGATACCTCGAATCTGTGCTCCGTACCTGCCAATTTCTTCTGCAAGTTTATCAATCTTACCTGAGATATTTAACGCTGGTAAAAATACCATATAGGAGGCCCTAAGTCCAGTTCCAACATTAGTTGGACAACTTGTTAAATAACCATATCGTTCATTAAACACATAGCCCAACTTCTCAGAAAAAAAATCATCGATTCTATCCGCATCTAAAAATGCCTTTTCCATATTCATACCGCTTGCAACAGCTTGAATGCGAAGATGATCTTCTTCATTCACCATAACACTGATACTCTCATCTTGAGAAACTATAAGTCCTGTTTCTACTTCCTTTTCTGCAAGGAGAGGGCTGATAATATGATATTCCACCATGGAGGCTTTATCGATATCTCGTAATTTGTTAACACTGCATTCATAGAACTTCTGATTTTCTTTCAGTTCTAGGTCTTTTGTAAGTCCAGTAACTTTATTCACAAGCTGTATCGCTGACTCTCTATTCATTCGTTCCTGAAAATAAAATCCTTTGATGTTCCTTGCAAGGCGGATACGGCTAGAAATTACTATGTCGTTATCCACCGACTGCTCTTCATACCATTTTTTCATAGCCTACCTCCCTTTAAACCTTTTTCAGTTCTCGGATTCGGTCTCTTATTCTTGCAGCTTCCTCGTATTCTTCTTGTTCAATTGCTTGCTGTAATTGTATTGTTAGTTTATCCTCTTCCGAGAGTTCATTTACGATACGATTCATTTCACTTTCATAGCCTTTCGGCTTTTTCCCTGTATGAGTGTCTGCTCCATGGATACTTCTAAAGTTCTTGTTTAACACCTTACCAAAACTACTATAGCAATCTTCACAACCAAATTTTCCTAGCTTTAAAAATTCTTCGTAACTTAAACCGCAGCTTTTACACTTGGTAATTGGTATTTCTTCCTCATTTTGCTGTTTTCCAATACTATCAAGTAGCCCAAATAGCATCCCTCCTAAAGAGAGGTCATTCCCATCTCCTTGTGGAAAATTTAGAAAGGAACTATTCTTAGATGCACAATCCGAGCATAGATGCTGCTCTTTTTTCTTTCCGTTAATGATTTCCGTATAGTAGATTTTCGCTTCTTTCTTTCCGCAAATATCACATAACATATGGTTACCTCCTATCTGGAATCACAGGAGAACTCTCCCATGATGCTGTCCATCAGCTCATGAATCTCCTCACAACTAATATCTTTACAGATAGCCTGAGCTAAAATCACCCTCATCTGACTCTTCAGTTCAGCAATTGCTCTAATCTTATCATAGTCGAGTGCGATTACAGCTCCTCTTCTTCGGTCAAGTTTTACAAATCCCTCTTGTTTTAATATAGTATAAGCTTTATTCACTGTATGCATATTAATACCAATATTTTCTGCTAATTCTCTCACCGAAGGAAGATTATCCCCTTCTCTGATTTCTGAGGTTGCAATTCCCAGGATTATCTGATTTCTTAATTGAATGTAAATTGCTTCATCACTATTAAAGTCAATGGTTACAATCACATTCTTCACCTCCTTGCTGTATTACAACGTGTTCTCGAAGTTATATCTGTTATATTCATACTATAACACTATGATTCATTTGTCAACTGATACTACTTAAGACTAGTTTGGATGCAATCACAAAGGTACTCAAAAAATCATCTTCATCACAAATATTATGCAACCACGCAAATTCATATCGTTCTGAAAGTATAAATTTAGAACAAATCATCATCTTGGTTCGTTTTCATACGAAGCATTAATCGTATCATACCAATCAGAAGTATAGCGCAAATGCCACACAGTACTATAATAACGATAGTTAATTGACTTATTTTTTCTTCAAACTCTTTTTTCTGTACCTTTAACTCTAGATTATAGTTTGTAACAGGAGAGCTCTCCTCTTTTTCTGTGATTGCCTGCTCTGTATAAAGCTGGATTGTCTTTTCTGTTCGGTCATATCGATAAAGAGAAGTATTCCCAAATGGGTTTTCTAAAATCATTAGTAGAAAATCTTCTTTCAGGCTATCCTTCCGTTGATAAACTGGTATAGCGCAGCCGTCAACAAGAATACTACTCTTTACATATCCTTTAGGTATAATAATATTGTTTTCCTCCGAAACTACGGTATAATTGTACTGACCTAATATCTTAATCTTACCAGCTTCTTTCACTGCTTTAAAACTAGGAGCATCTCCAACGTCATTTTCATTTTTCTCTTCTGACTGATAACTTTCTTCTTTTAGTACTTGAATTCGGTACTCGTCAGTATCTCCACTTTGTGCAGTTACTTTAATCACAATAGTATTATTGCCAAACTTTAACGAGTCATTACCTGTTACACTCACTGTTGCAATAGTATCCTCTGGTATCGCACTAATCACGATTTTCTCTGTCTCTGGTCCAACCATAATGCTATATTCTTTTACGTTTGATTGAAAAGAAGGAGTTAAGGTACCTGGGCTTACTTTTAATATACTTAGATTCGTATTCTCTGAAGCAGCTTCCTGGGCATGAATTGTGATATTCCCAGAATATGCTGACACAGACATCGGGTCTCCTGATTCGAACTCATATGCAATTGGATTTTCGGTCATTAATAGCTGACAGTTTCCAACCTCCAATGCTTTAAATCGCAACACATATTTTCTTTCACTTTCCGAAGCAGATGCATTTGTATCCATAAAACGAAGCATTCCATTGCCACCGGTAACACATGCTGGACCTGAAATAAATTCTATGATTTCTGCATTATAGGAAAGATAACCTTCAAAGTCACCAAGAGTACTATCGGAAGCTATTACAATCGATATCTTAAACTCTTCCTCCTTACTTACCTCTTCTGTTGGTATTTCAATCTTTATGGTTGCACTGGCAGCTAAACTATTCGTACTAGGGAAATGAAGGAATAAAATACAAAGAAGCATGCATAGAAAAAATCTTAAGCTTTTTTTATACCAGAATTTCATAAGTTCTCCTCTCGTTTTAAAAATCCCATAAAATTAACCATTCGTTTTGAAACCTTAGTTTCTTACCGGTTAGTTAACTCTATGGGATTTCGTTTTATTATTGTAGATTGTTCTTCCACTCTATGAGTAATTAATAACCCACTTTGTATTCAACCATCTTTTATTGTAATTCTCGTACAACTGAAATCTTATACTCACGTAAATCTCCACTTTGAGCAATTACCATAATGGTAATCTCGTTAAGTCCTTCATTTAATGGCACAACACCAGTTCCACTAAGAACTGCCTTACTACTTACTGTAGTAGCCGATATATTAATTCCCTCACAACTGTTAGGTACAACCAAAGAGAACTCTTTCGTATTTAGTATGTCAAATGTTGGTGTTAATGTCAAATCATTTCCATTTAGATCTTTTATACTCAAAGTCTTTAAATAATTGTTCGGATTATACTTTGTAGTTGGTGCAGCGCATGGAATCTCAGGCATGTTTAAGTAAACAGGAATGGAAAATACCAATGGGAGATTGCCAATCTGAGCATATGCTGTTCCAACCTTCTTTCCTTCAGAAAATGGCGCTTCTACATTCGCCATATACTGATGAGAATGGGTAGAGGTCGGAGTTACATTAAATTTTTGGAGGTAAATCGTATCTTGACCACGATTGATATAAGAGTCACCAATAATAAATGCACCACCTACGATGGAACGATACCTATTATTCCAAGGGATTAATGATTTCATATTTAAAGTTGCATTTGTACTACCATTTTTCGCATACTTTAAACCATTTGCAATTGCACCACCTGCTACTGTGGAATGATAAGCACCAATATTATAAAAATTATATAACCCTTCCCATCCGCTTACGGTACCAGAGACACTATTACTTAAAGAAGAGGTGCCAGTTACTACCTCCTGCTTTACACGAGAAGCAAGATGATATGGACTTACGCCTGAATATTCTGCTGCTTTCATAAATGTCTCACCATAGGTAATACTTTGTGTTGCACCAAAATCATCAGTATAAGTATACCTAGCATTCGATAGAGGTGTATACTTTAGAATACTTTCAACACCACTTAGGTTCTGATAGGATGGTTTATAGGTTAACACTTCAAACTGGTATACTGACTTTTCATCAAGGAAGTTTCTTGGATCCATGTAATACGCAATTGCTTCTCTTGAGGCAGTAACCCAAGTGGAGCCATCATATACTATAAAACTATCTGTTTTCCAGTTATAAGCTTTCTCCTCTAAGGATTTCCACTCTATTCCTTTACTATTTGATATTAAATTCTTACCAGGAACACTTTGATTATTAATTACAGTATTCCAATCAAGTCCGGTGTGATAAGCCTCGAACTTCCAGTCAGGATATAATTCGTGAAGAGCACGTAAATATGGCTTATAGCTCTCTGGAAATCCCTGTATTGTTAGTTGTTGCTCGAAATCTTGGTTATCTGGTAGTGTTGGGGTTGGCGTTGGGACACTGGATCCAGAATCACCATCCACTATAGTTGATTCATCAATTTTAACGTAATACTCATTCACATAGCCAGAATATTCGATGCCACTTTGGGTGAATTTAATATGAAACCAATAGATATTATCCTCGTAATACTTTCCATACACCTTTACTGTATCATTATTATAGAGTGTTACTGCATAGCCTGCGTTATTTTTAACGAAAGAGCTACTATAACCAGGTGCTTGTTTTACAACGAGAGCTGTTGCATTAATTATTATACCATCCGCTGTGAAAAGTTGAGCTGTTGGAGTTGGGGTTACGGATGGCTTTGGTGTAACAGTAGGTGCCGGCGAGGATGTTGGCTTTGGTGTTGCTGTTGGTGTTGCTGTTGGTTTTGGCGTTGCTGTTGGTGTTGGCGTTGCAGTCGGTTTCGGAGTAGGAGTAGGTGCTGGGCCACTCGCAAGTAATGTTACTGAATTTGCCTGTAGGTAACCAGTTACCGTCTCACCTGATTTTGTATAAGATACCTTGAACCACTTTTCATTCGAGGTTTCCTCTGAGATCAAGGTTACCTTTGTCCCTTTCGCGAGATTTACAATCGTTCCACTCTTATATTTCACATAGCCAGCCGTTGTTTTTGCGGAAGTTCTCAATCTCGTGTTGCTAGTTAAAATTGATGCGGTCGCTTTCTCTGTTAAGGTTAATTTAACATAGTTACTAAGAACATGCCCAATTGTCTGTTTTTTGTTAACAGTAACAGCTACTCGGTACCAAGTTTCACTTCCTACCTTAACCTGATTCAGTACGGTTAGTTTTGTATTCTTTGATAATGTCCCCAATACCTTGCTTTTTGTAGTTGCATCTTGTCTAAGATTTAGCGTTGATGCTGTAATAACGCCCGGTATTTGAAAATCCTCGTCTTTATCAATTGGTTTCTGCGTTGGAGTTGGAGTATTTGTTGGCTTCACCGCTTCGGTAGGTGTAGGTGTTACAGTTTCACCTGGGGTTTCAGTTGGAGTTGGAGGAACTCCAGTATCTTTTTTCTTCCCAATTAACTCTAAGTCATTCTCGGTTACAAATCCAAAATAAGTAATCGAAGGTTCTTTATAACTAATTCGAAACCACTTAGTACCTGCTACTGTTTTCTCCTCAGACACCCATACATAGGAATCTTTCGAAGCTTTAATCAACTCTCCGTCATCGGTATACAAATCCTCTGCTGTTTCGGAAGCTAACTTTTTATAGATGATTTCTTTTGTAGGCTTTGCATAAAATCCACTTCCAACAGTTGCAGTAATATATTTACTAAGCATATAGCCAGTTACTGTTTTTTTATTCTGAACAAAGGAAATCTGATACCATTTATCATTTCCATCGTACTTTTCTTTTAAAATGGTTACTTTGGTATTTTTATTTAGAGAAGTAACCTTAGCACTGCCTGTTGTTGCATCCTTTCTTACATTGACGCCCTCTGCATTTACTTTTCCTGCGAGATTGATCTTATGGCTCGCTGGTGTTGTTGAGGTGTTTGAATTATCCGTCTGATTATCTTCTTCATTACCATCAGAATTAGAATTATCCTGATCACCACCTGTTGTTACTTTTGTTCCATCTAGTTCTACATAACGCGCAGGCAAGTAACCATAATATTTCGCTCCGTCATAGGTAATACGAACATAAAACCATTTTTCATTTCCTATTCTTTTTTCTGCTGTCAAATATACAGCTCGGTTTTTATTTAAAATTAATTTTGTTCCATCCGCAGCAGATACCGTCTTATTTCCTTCTCCTGCATCAAGTTGCATAGCTATTTTATTAGAACGAATCTTACCATAAAGACCACTCTTATAATTCATTTCAATGTAAACAGCTAATACATATCCCTTTACTGTTTTACCGTCTAATTCTGTTTGGATTTGATACCAACAATCCTCACCATTCCACTTTGTCCCTATTACGGTTACTGAATCACCATTTACTAAGGTTCCTAAAACAGCACTTGAGGTATTGCTATCTTTTCTTATATTTAATTGTGATGCGTTTACTGTCGCAGGTTGTTTTAACTCATATGTTGTCGAAGAACCGTTAGTTGGTGTAGGTGTTGGAGTTGGAGTTGTTGTTGGTTTACTTTCTGTATTCTCCACCTTTTTTATGTAGGTTCCTAACGAAAAGCCTGTGATTTTTTTCCCACCAAAGGTAGCTTCAATCTCATACCATCCATCTTTTTCTGATAATATTGTTACCTCCTGATCCCTTACAAGGTATACATCTGCACTACCTGAGGTTACTTTATCATACGAAGTTCCCGGCCCTTTTCTAACATAGAGCGTTGATGCTGTACAAATACCTTTCGATGCTGCATATGCTTCATCTGGTCTCTGCCATATTAGATTTGGAATCAGCATGCTGATGCACAATATCCATATAATTAATCGTTTGTGTTTCATTTCTAATCTCATTCTAACCTCAATTCTGGCGCTTTAACGCCCTTTTATAACGGTAGTCAATTTGTAAGTCAGCACAAATTGACGATTGATATCATTTAATATATCAATAAGAAAAACCATCTACCCAAAAGAATTCACTTTGTCATCTGCAATCGCCTAATCTATATTATCAAAGCTAGTTAATCCTACTTTCACACACACTATTATAACACAATAAACCATTTTAACCGACTTATTTCTCCATTTTTATTGGTTTTTTTCACTCGTTTCCATACTAAATGGGATATATGGCAGTATTGTGGCATCTGAGTTGAATTTATTACTATTTCCATTGGTATATCTGTCATCACAAGATAAAAAAATAAACCGTTTCACTATCTACATGATAGGAAACGGTTCATAACATCACTTTATGGACTAATTCGATTTTAAAGTATTTTTTATTATCCTAACTCTTGAAGCAGCATACAAGCCATGCAAATAACTATCGATTATGCCTCTTCTATCGCTTTTCCAATATCGTTTCTCTTATATTTATTAGAAAACTGTACCCATTCTGTTGCTTCATAAGCTTTCTTACGAGCCTCACGCAGATCTTTTCCGGTTGCGGTTACTCCTAACACCCTACCACCATTTGTTACGATACCCTCATTTGTCTTCTTTGTACCTGCATGAAAAGCATAATAATCTGTTTTATCTTCAAATGCAGAAAGACCATGGATTACAAATCCCTTCTCATAATGTTCAGGATAGCCTTCGGATGCTAACACAACACAAACCGCAGCATTATCGTAAAATTCCAAAGGGATTTCCTCTAGCCTTCCATCAATACAAGCTTCCATTACATCGATGATATCATTCTTCATTCGTGGTAATACTACCTGTGCCTCTGGATCACCAAATCTCGCATTGTACTCAAGTACTTTAGGTCCCTTCTCGGTCAACATAAGTCCACAAAATAGGATACCGGTAAAGTCTCTGCCTTCCTTTTTCATAGCATCAATGGTAGCCTGATAAACGTATTTCTTACAAAAATCATCTATCTCCTTAGTGTAGAATGGGCTTGGAGAAAAGGTTCCCATTCCGCCCGTATTTAGCCCTTGATCACCATCTTTCGCACGTTTGTGATCTTGAGCACTTGTCATAGGCTTGATTGTCTTCCCATCGCAAAAAGCCAATACTGATACTTCTCTACCAGTCATAAACTCCTCTACCACAAGACGATTTCCTGCTTCTCCAAACTGCTTATCAAGCATAATGCTTTTTACACCATCTAGGGCTTCTTCATACGTATTACAAATTAATACTCCCTTTCCAAGTGCAAGTCCATCTGCTTTTAATACGATTGGATAATGAGCAGTTTCTAGATACTTAATTGCCTCCTTGGCAGAATCAAATGTCTCATACGCCGCTGTAGGAATTTGATATTTCTTCATTAAGTCTTTCGAAAATGCTTTGGATCCTTCAATAATAGCAGCATTCTTTCTAGGTCCAAACACTCTAAGTCCTTGCGCTTCAAAAACATCTACGATACCGCCAACAAGGGGATCATCCATACCAATAATAGTTAAATCTACTTCTTTTTCCTTTGCAAAGGCTACTAACTTGTCGAATTCCATTGCTCCGATTGCTACGCACTCTGCGATCTCTTCTATACCGGCATTACCCGGTGCACAATATATTTTAGTAACACGTCTGCTTTCCGAAACTTTTCTAGCAATGGCATGCTCTCTTCCGCCACCACCTACGATAAGTATATTCATAATTACCTCTTTTCTACGTCATCCACTAACTCACGATAGCAATGTTATCTTTTATCTTTACTCTACCGTTCGCTATTGCATCAATAGCCTGAGGAAGAATGATCCACTCTGCTTCCTCCATCACCCGCTTTTGAAGACTTTCTGGGGTATCCGAAGGCTTTACGCAAACTGCCTTTTGTAAAAGAATCGGTCCAGAATCTGTTCCCTCATCTACAAAATGAACGGTTGCCCCCGTTATTTTATTTCCTCTTTCTAACACAGCTTCATGGACACGTAGACCATAAAAACCTGCACCACAAAAAGAAGGAATTAAGGACGGATGGACGTTAATTATTTTATTTGGATAATTTTCTACTAATGCTTTTGGTAAGATGACTAAAAATCCAGCCAATACGATTAAGTCTGGATGATAATCATCAATAGTTTTTAAAAGCGCTTCATGGAATTCTTCTCTTGACTCAAAGTCTTTGGGAGATACGCTACAAGCATCAATGCCATAATTCCTTGCTCTTGTTAGAGCATAGGCATCCTTTTTATTACTTATAACCGATACGATTTCCGCATTGCTAATACGACCTATTCGAATACTATCTATGATAGCCTGAAGATTGGTTCCACCACCGGATACCAGCACTACGATTCTTAGCATAGGCAGATTCCCTTCTCTCCATCCTTAATCTCGCCAACAATATAAGCTGTTTCTCCTGCCGCTTTGATTAAGTTTACTGCTTTGTCTGCATCTGCTTTATCAACAGCAACCATCATACCAATACCCATATTGTAGGTATTATACATCATATGCTCTTCAATACTTCCATCCTTTTGTAACATTTTAAAAATTGGTGGAATGTCATAAGAATCTTTTTTTACAACAGCAGTAACACCCTCACGTAACATTCTTGGAATGTTCTCATAAAATCCTCCACCAGTGATATGAGAGCATGCTTTTACTTCCACATTCTCTGTCTTTAAACTATTCAGTGCTTTTACATAGATTTTAGTTGGTGTAAGAAGAACTTCTCCAAGTGTTGCAGAAAGACTTTCATAATACGTAGTAAGAGCTTCCTTCTTCATATTAAATACTTTACGCACCAAAGAATATCCATTGCTATGAATACCAGAGGAAGCAATTCCAATTAAAACATCACCAGCTTTTAAGTTTTCTCCTGTAATTAATTTCTTCTTGTCAACGATACCAACTGCAAATCCCGCAAGATCATATTCATCCACTGGATAAAATCCAGGCATTTCAGCTGTTTCACCACCAATTAATGCAGCATTCGACTGTTTACAACCTTCTGCTACACCACTAACAATCGTAGCAATCTTCTCAGGCTCATTCTTCCCACAGGCAATATAGTCTAGGAAGAATAATGGCTCTCCACCAGCGCATGCTATATCATTTACACACATAGCAACACAATCAATCCCGATCGTATCATGCTTGTCTAATACAAAAGCAAGTTTTAACTTTGTACCAACACCATCGGTACCAGATACTAAGGTAGGTTCCTCCATGTCTTTAAAGGAGGCCAAAGAAAATGCACCCGAGAAACCACCTATTCCCGTTAACACCTCACTTCTCATCGTTCCCTGAATATGTTTTTTCATCAGTTCTACAGCCTTATAACCTGCTTCAATGTCTACTCCTGCTTTCTTGTAATCCATGGATACCCTCCTGATAATGTATTTTAAAATTTCTTCTTAGCTCTCTTTTGTTTATTTCATGATTGATAGATTCGCTTATCTTCTCTTATTTTCACAACCTATTTACGAGTATCATTCTACCATATGTTCCATCCTTTGTCGTTAATTTTCCATTCTTAATTTCTTATCTCATTTATTATTCTAACTTATAAGCCTATAAGCTATGCTATAAAAATGCACCCATACTCTTATAAATTAGGTTCCTATTTTCAAGATTTTTATTATTCAAATACAGATGCAAAACTATTTTATATTTTATAATATTGTGTTGTTGACAATACTGTATATCATACAGTATAATGTATCCAGGAGGTGGAAATATGGGTGATGAAAAGGACTTAGTTTCTGGCTTAATACTAGAACTAAGAAGAGGTACTTTGATCCTTAGCGTTTTGAGCTTATTAAAAAATCCAAGATACGGATATTCTCTTGTACAAGCATTAGAAGAAAAAGGCGTATCCATAGATCCTAATACATTATATCCACTGCTAAGAAGGTTGGAGAAACAAGGTTTATTACAAAGTGAATGGGAAATGGGTGAATCAAAGCCTCGTAAATATTACCATAGAACTGAATTTGGGAATACAGTCTATTCCCAATTAAAAGAGCAATGGCTTATGATGTCTGAGAATCTGAATCAATTATTAATGGAGGAGTCTTGATGGAAAAACAACAAAATGATTTAATGAATCGGTATATATATCAAGTAATCTCACAACTTCCGAGAGATCAAAGAGCAGAAATAAAGATGGAACTAGAAGAACTCATTAGTGATATGTATGATGCCAGAAATAATGATACTGATATGGAGAATATTTTGCTTGAACTTGGAGATCCAATGGAGTTTGCAAAACGTTACCGAGATGAAAGTAAATATCTCATTAGCCCAGAATACTTCGATGATTATTGCTGGCTCGTTAAAATTGTATTGGCTGCCGTTGCGTTATCCGCAATTGTTTCTTTTATTGTTCAACTCCTATTTAGTGAAAACAGTTTGCTTACTTGCTTAATAAATTTAGCTAGTACTTTGTTTATGGGTAGTATTTGTGGCTTTGGAATAATTACTCTTATCTTTGCTTTTCTACAGCACCAGCATATAAAAGTGGAATTTCTTAAAAAATGGAAACTCGATCAACTAATGAGCACGAATGGAGATTTTGATGTACAGACATGGAAACCAGAATATCTCCCTAAGGTACCTGATAAAAAGGCTCTCATTAACAGAGGGGATAGCATAGCAGGTATTATCTTCACAATAATATTTGCCATTGTTATTATCTTGCTGCCTTCCATTGAACGCTTGGGCATTATGACCAAAAATGGTGTTAAGGTCATATCTCCGATTAACATAGAGGTCTGGAATATTATATTACCAATGATATTAATAAGTTTTGTTATTGGGATAGCTTATGAGATTGTAAAACTAATCACAGGTAGATATAACGTACGAGTAATGATCATGTGTATTATTACTGGGATATTTCAGATTATCATAACTTTTATACTTTTAAAGATGATTCCATTCTTTAATCCTGATTTTATAACTTTTCTAGAAACTGAAATAGGAGCTACATTAAATTCTAATTTTGATTTTATCTCCTGGTGGAATTCGGATTTTATTATTAATTTCCTACTTTTCTTTGGCATCATGGTTGAGTTAATAGAAATGGGAGTAACCATCTATAAAACTTGGAAATATGGTTTAGATTCAAGAGGATAAGTATATAGATTCAAAAGGTTATGATTTTTAGGTATAATAGATTTAGAAGCACGCTTCGCGTACTTCTCCTTGTCATGAATTAACAGCTTTAAGGAATACTATCTTTAAAGCTATAAGATGAATTAACAAAAAGGTGAATATGCCATTTAACCAATGGGCCGATTCACCTTTTTCATATCAATATAATCTATCACCTAAAACTGCACTACAACTCTTTATCACCCTTGCTACATTGCTTATTACGTTTCGTTCTTTAAACAAATAAATTAACATTAGATTCTTCTGCATCTCCAAGGTAAGTTGCAACTCCAGCAAACTCTACCCCGTCAAGTAATTCTTCTTTCGTAATTCCCATGACATCCATCGACATTGTACAAGCAACTAGCTTAATTCCACTCTTCAATGCTTGCATCATCAATTCTTCCACAGAATTTACATTCTTATCTTTCATTACTTTTTGCATCATCTTCGTTCCCATACCGCCCATATTAAGCTTTGACAGCTTTAATTTCTTGCTGCCTCTAGGCATCATAGCACCGAACATTCTATCCATAAATGGCTTCTTTACTTTCACTTTTTCTGGCTTTCTTAATGCATTTAATCCCCAGAAGGTAAAGAACATAGTAACAGGTCTTCCAAGCGCTTTTGCGCCATTTGCAATAATAAAGGAGGCTAATACTTTATCTAGGTCACCGCTGAATACAATTATTGTCTTACCTTGTGGTAGTGTGGTCGGAACAATAGAATTTAAAATCGAACACGATTCATTTCCTTTTTTGATGTATACGGTATTTTCTTTTGAGCCACGCTCTACTTTTACTAAGGTGTTTCCTGTTCGTCTACACCATGCTTCTACATCTCGTGCAAATCCCATATCGGTTGCAGTTACCTTTATTACTTCCCCATCCTTACATTTGGAAAGTGTCTCATTTACCTTTAAAATAGGTCCAGGACACTGAAGCCCACAGCAGTCTAAGATATGGATTTCTTCTACCGGTATCTCTTTTAATGCTTCGCTTCCCATTAACGCTTCACTCTCTTGCATTTTTTTCATAGGAGCTTCTGCTGCCTCTACTTTTTCTGAACCATTCGTTAAACTTTCTTCTGATCTCATATCTTCCTCATTCTTTTTATATGCATTGAAATATACTTCATGATGCATCGCCTTATAAAATGAAGTTCCACCTGATAACACCTTCACTTTATGAAATCCATGTTGTTCCAAAATTCGAGCTGCATTATAGGAACGTACCCCAATTGCACAATATGGAACAATCGTTTTATTTTTATCTAACTCATCCAATCTTTGTCGTAGCTGTCCAAGAGGTATGTGATAAGATTTTGGTATCTGATATACCATTCGTTCTACTTCTTCTGTTACATCAAGTACGATATAGTCTTTCGATTGTTCTTCCTCTGCTAGAATCTCATCAAGCTCCTTAGGTTCAATAAAACTTACGAGACCATTTAAGATATTCTCAGCGGTAAATCCCAGCATATTAACTGGGTCTTTTGCTGAAGAAAATGGTGGTGCATAAGCAAGTTCAAGTTCCGTTAGATCATGTACTTTACCACCTAGCTTCATCACAGTTGCTAATGTATCGATTCTCTTATCTGCTCCTTCCACACCAACGATTTGACCACCATAGATTTGTCCCATCGTACCAAATATAAGCTTTAGTGCCAAAGTAGTAGCCCCCGGATAATATCCTGCATGTGATTTCTGATAAATGAGCGCGGTATGATAGTCAACATCCTTCTTCTTACCAAGCTGCGTTAACATTCTCTCATTTACCCCGACACTAGCGCTTGTTAAGTCAAATACTTTTGCGACCGAAGTTCCCATTGTACCTTGATACTTTAAGTTATCTCCAGCAATATTATCAGCAGCTATTCTTGCCTGCTTGTTAGCTGGTCCTGCTAAAGGAATCATTGTTTTATTTGATAGAATTGGATTCTCTACTTCTATTACATCGCCGACTGCATAGATGGAAGGGTCTGATGTCTGTAGATATTCATTGACAACAATACCACCACGCTCGTTAAGTACAAGATTAGCTTCCTTTGCAAGTTTACTATTTGGCTTGATGCCGATTGATAAGATAACCATATCTACAGTACAAGATTTTCCACTGTTAAGTAATATCTTTGTTTTCTCACCATGTTCCAAGGCTTTCATACCATCGGATAAGATTAACTCCACTCCCTGATTTCGAATCTGTTCATGAAGTAGCTGTGCCATTTCAAAATCCAGCGTTGGCATCACTTGATTTTGCATCTCTATCATGGTTACAGATAATCCTGCGGCATGAAGGTTTTCTGCCATCTCAATTCCTATAAAGCCGCCACCAATTACTGCAGCACTCTTTGGTTTTTCTCTGTTTAAGTACTCCTTTATAGCATCTGTATCTGGAACATTCCATAATGTAAAAACATTCGAAGCTTCAATTCCCTCAATCGATGGGCGAATTGGAGAAGAACCTGTTGCTATAATAAGTGTATCGTAACTTTCTTCGTAAGGTTCTGCTTCTCCAGCCTTCTTTACGATTACTTTTTTCTCCTCGGGATTGATTTTCACTACCTCACTATGAACTCTAACATCAATATTAAACTTAGATTTCATTCCGGCAGGTGTTTGTAATAACAGGGCATCTCTACTTTTAATCACATCACCGATATAATAAGGGAGACCACAATTCGCATAAGAGATTTCTCCCCCTTTTTCAAAAACTATAATTTCCATCTCTTCATCACGTCTTCGTAAGCGTGCTGCCGCAGTAGCCCCGCCTGCTACTCCACCAATAATCACTGTCTTTTTTCTCATCGCTATCCCTCCAATTAAGATTTTTAAAACTAATATTTATAACAAAATACAACTTATGTGAAATTGCGTAGCTATTTCTCATAAAATGTGCGTTATTTTGCACCGTAAATCCGATGAAAGGAACTGGCTTTGGGTTCCATTCATTTAACTGGATCATACTCTTTCGTATTTCGTAAAATCTATTCTTATCTTTATCATTAGATACCACTTATCAAAATAATCTTTCAAAATGATTGATTATTTTTTAACAATATAGATTAGATATGAGGTATCTTACCTTTTATATATTTTATGAACAGTATAGCTCTGTAATAATTATCCGTCAGTGATTAAATCACATATCCTAACTGCAGAACAAAGAGCTATTACATAATAGGGTTAAACCTATTGTTGTAATAGCTCCTTTTGTTTACTTAGGATGATTTATTGTTTCGTTCTAATGTTATACAAAGCTTAATTATTGGGGGATTACTTCATGTATTCTTTGTAGCCAACATTCTCAAGCTTCTCTTTTTTTACTAATACAGAAGCTTTTAACTCTTCTTTGTAAGCTTTTAACTTCTCGAGCAATTCTGGATCAGAAGTTGCTAATATTTTTGCTGCTAAAATACCTGCATTTGCTGCTCCATCAATTGCCACTGTTGCTACTGGAATACCTGCTGGCATTGAAACGATGGAGTATAGGGAATCTACACCGCTTAATGCTTTTGAGTGAATTGGTACACCGATTACTGGCATAGGAAAAATAGCTGCTGACATTCCTGGAAGATGTGCTGCACCACCTGCACCCGCAATAATTACTTTGAATCCCTTTTCTTCTGCTTTTGTAGCATAATCAAAGAAAACGTCCGGCATTCTGTGCGCACTAATTACAGTTATCTCGTAATCAATTCCAAATTTCTCAAGCATTTCTGCTGCCTTACTCATTACTGGAAGATCTGAGTCGCTTCCCATTACAATTCCTACCTTAGCCATGTTAAATACATCCTTTCCTTTTGCTTTCTATCTTTAGGTAACTCCCCACTTTATGGAGAAGTAACTTTTAAAAGGGTGATTACTTCTCTTCTTATTGAAGCTCTTTTAATGCATCATTTAATTGCTCTGTCCCTGGTAGAACAAAACGCCCATCTTCTATAATCATAATCTTTTGATTATCCTTGGTATACACTGAAATCTCTTTGATTTCATCATAAGGAATCGTAATGTCTGTATGACAATTTACATAAGCTTTTGCCATATCGGTATGACGAAGGGCAGATACCTCATTTTCTCTTGCGACAATCTCTTTCCCATCCGGATTATATACCTTATGATCCTCGCTTCTACTGTAGCAGGTATCGCCTACTGCAAAATGTGGTCCTGTTTTTTCTGCAATTAGAATTGGCAATTTGCGCTGAATATCAAATTTACGGCCCATTACATATGCTGTTGTATTAGTTCCTATTGCAAACTCTCCCAGAGGAAGAGTATCTCGGTTCATTAAGATATTCTCTTTAACATAGTTCGCATTTTGATCACTGTCAGTAAAATTTGAACAGCTATAGTCAGATATCATACCATCTTCAAAACAGATCTTTAAATCCTTATATTCTAAACCGTTTAAGAAAACCTTGCTCACATTTAAACAGCCATTCGTTCCTGTCAGCTTTGGTGAAGTAAATACTTCTCCAACCGGAATATTAACATCCGCTGTACAGTTCTCAAATATTGTTTCCTTCTCAGGGTTCTTTAGTTCATAAAGCATTACTTTTAAGTCTGTTGTATTCCCATTCGCACCTAAGATTTGGCAGTATACACCTTGATCAAGTGCATCAATGATGTGTTGCTGGATTGCTTTATATTCTTCATTATCCAGATTATTTACTTTGACAGTCTCAGCAAATATATCCTGGAACTTATCTCCGATAGATGGAAGTGGATAAGCAATAATGGTAAAGGAGATTTCCTCTGATTTGATAAACTCCTGCATCATTTGACTTATCTGTCCTTGTGACTGTGTATTTAATTCTTGTTGTTTTTTATCCAAATGAATTACTTCTGGTTTATTCACTGGCTCAAAGTCTGGTTCTCCAAAAGTTTCTAACACAGCTGGACCTGCGTAGGAAGCACATTCCACACGGTATTTTTCCATTGCTGCTTTGGTAGCGACCAAATGACGCTCTGCATAGTTTTTATCAAAGAAAAGTCCTTTATCAAATCGATGGTCGTATTCATATTGTGGGTTAGGACTTGTTGCATAGTAACCTACTTTTCTACCACCCTTACGATTAATCACATCAGTAGCAACACGGTAAACCGTTACTTTCTTTCCTAGATTCTCAAAGTTTTGAAATGCATAACGCATCATACGTTCAAATCCAATGCAGGTACGAATTCCTACAATGCTTTTCTTTGATAAGTCCGCACCCATCATAACAAAACCACGTACATAACCTTCGGTATAAGTATCTGCCATCGCTTTTACTTCCTTAGGTGAAAGTTCATTTAAAAACTCGGCAATTTTTAATTCATTATCTGTAATATATTCTCCGTATTGATAGAGATATCTAAGGTCTGATAAATCGGAATCCATAATAATATCATAAGCAAAGGTATAAGTTGGATCATACATCTCACGCACACGCATGTCCATAAAGTCTTCTGCATAATCGCTCGCAAAGTAATAAATGGCACGTTTTACGTCTTTATAAGTATATTCATCCTCTTCTTCAAAGTAATTGTACACTTCAATAAAGAGTTCAACAGACATGGTAAATGGTAGTAACTTATACTCAAAAGCACATGGAATTAAAGAACGAACTTCTGTTGCCAAAAAGGTTATAATCTTACCATATTCCTCACCAAATACCGAAACTGCATAAGCAGGATTTGCATAACTTTGGTTATAATTATTATCTAGAATATCTTCATACAGTTCCGTGTTTTGCTGTTTTAACTGCTCTAGTGTTAATTTTGCCTGCTCTCCACTTTTTACTGCTAACGCTATATGATATAACTTTAGTAAAAAGGCAGCATTTTTCTTAAAAAAGTCACGGTACTTCTCACACACAGTATCCTCAGTTAACATTACCTGTAAGCGTTCCATCGATAATGATAGCCTCTCTAATGCTGCTTCATTTTCTTCCTGTAAACGTTGAATCGTTCTCATATTTCACCATTCCTTCTTTCTATGCTTTCTATTTTGCTTTTGTAACTAAAGAAAGATTTTAATCTTCTTTGAACTCTATTTAATTTTTCATTTGCTTTCACATTTATTTAGTAGGCTCTCTACTTTACTATAATCTCTCAATGTTTAAATCACAATTCCTAGAATATACAAGCAAAACAAGCTTATCATCATAATACCATTGATGCCAATCCCTAGAATAGGTGCAACCAGATAAATATCTTTTTCTTGAAAACTCTTATATCCTGCAATAAAACCATAAATAGATGCCAAAAAGGTTGTTATACCAACTGCACCCAGAACGATATCCCCTTGCCCCTTATTGATACCTGAGATAAATGAAATGGTGAAGAAGGATATGATTACAGCTAGTCCTAACAAAAATGACAGGATTCCATTCTTTGAATGCACTCTTCCTTTAAATTTATACTTTGCTTTTTTTAGTATCATGAATTCCTCCTGTTATTTTGCCTGTGATTATTCCATACGATATTTATGGTGACTACTCTTTCTTACTTTGTATACCGTATAAATCGCAAGCATAATCCTGTAGCATATATAGCCAAGTACTCCTCCAATGGTATTAAGTAATAAATCATCAACATCAAAACTTCCTATTTGATAAAGAAGTTGTATTGTCTCAATCGTTAACGTAAGTCCAAAACTCCAAAAAAGAACAGAGAAAAAACCTCTCCGCTTTAAACTAATCATCGGTAGGCAAAACCCAAATGGCATAAACGCAGCTACATTCCCTACCATATTTACCAAAAAACCTTCCAGGCCGACTTCCCTCCGATAAATGAAAAAACGCTTTATTTCTCGAAATAACACTAAATTATAACGGTATCCATTACTCGTATCTGTTCTTCCATATCGTTCACTAAAAAAAAGAAAGTATGACAAACAGGCCAAATAGCCAAGAAAAAGTATCCATACCAATGCTCGTTTTCCCGTAGTTAAATTACACTTCAAAACACATACTCCTATCATGTCATACTAGAATCTCTATTATTATACACTAGCATTTCCACATATTCAAGAATAACAAAATTGTCATACTTAATAAAATAACCAATTTCTATGATTTTAGCCTATGATATGATTTATAAAAAGTTTAAAAAAAGGAGTGCATAAAACAACAATTGTCGTTCCATGCACCCTTTTTATTTATAACAAGGTAAGGTTAGTAAAAGGTACCCTTTCTTGTTTTAGTATGTTCTCTGAACGGACAGCGGTGAACTAATTATCGCTGCATTATTTTGGTAATCTACAAAGTAATTATTGGTTAAAATCAGATAGGAAGCGTTACCAATCGCTTGATTAAAGCTTAGGTAAATCACTTTTCCGCTAACATAGCAGCTTGTAGGTGACACATAGCTACTACCAGTATAAACCTGGAATGTTCCTGTCCCTGTTACTGGTTTGGATAATTCGATTTCTATACCATATGGAGATACTTGCTTACAGCTAACTACCGTAGCAGCTGTATTCTCTATCAAGGTAAGTGTTGTGTTATAGACCTTCATCTCACCATAGGAACCATTATAACCTTTAAGTCCCCTAATAGTTAACGCATGAGTCCCTGTGTTTGTTATTGCACCATTCGCAAAGGTTAAAACTACAACTGCTTTATTATTATCCTGCTGTTCTATTACTGCACTGATAGGATTAGTATAAGATCCTAATGTATAATTCGACACATTTGCAACGCTTGCTAAATCAAGCTTATAATTAAAGGTGACAATTAACTTACTTGGATTGGAAGCATCCTGTATTACTGAAGATGGTGCTGGTAAGTTTGATGAGCTTCCTGTGGATTTTTGAACCTGTATTGTGGTTGAAAGAGAGGCATTACTTAAATTGTCTAATACAAAATCCTTTGGTATTGTAATATTGTAAGTACCACCTTCTAGTGTCAGGTTATCTAATGTAAGTGTTACTGTCTTATCCTCCACTGAACCAGTGTATGTGAAATTCATCGGTAGTATATTACCATTGTTACTATACACTAATGCTGATAAGGAACTACTAATATTCGTAAGGCTAACTGTTTTGTTATAATTCAAGATTAATTTATTAACAGGCACTCCATTTTGCATACTACTTGTTAACTCATAACTTAATAGTATTGGTGGAGTTGTATCTAGGGTAAAGTCAACTGCTCTTGTCTGGTTAGCATTTACTGAATAACTAGCATTATAGTTTCTCCAGCCTGAGAAGGTAACTAACTGATTACCTGTTAAGTTAGTATTAATAATTGTGTAATTAACCTTTTTATTATTATCCGGATCTACCGTACCATAAGAAACTAACCCATCAATTTTAGCATAACCTGCAGTTTCAATTGGTGCGTCAAACGTTGCTGTTAACTGAGTTTTATTTATTCTTTCCACCTTAACTATGTTTGCTAACGCTTTTTCTGTAGCATCACATCTTACAATAACAGAAAGTACATAAGGTTCTGCTTCATTCCCCTTTAAGTCTTTAATTCCGGTCATCTCAACCATTGCATTCACAACCTTTTGTCCAGTTGCCATTAAGTCGATTGTCAATGTCTTTTTATCACTGCTTAAGATATAGTTGTTTGCATTTCCAATATAATTCTTTACATAAGTATTGCTTTCACCATAAACTTGTAAAATACTTAGTTTTGAGATGTCAATTGCTTCACTAAATTGAATTTGCGCTTTGTATCCGTTATCACTTATTGTTGTTTCCGTATAAGTAGGTCCTTTGGTATCAACAAAATCGTTTTGGAAAGCTGCTGCCTGAACTGGAGTTCCATCAACAGTTTCGGTCTTATTAAAGATTGTAGTAACATAAACTCCTGCAAATTCACCACTTGCAATAATATTTAACTCCATTAAATCCTTAGATAGCTTCGCACTTAAATTTCCTAGTGCTGTTGCTTTATTACCCGGTGTAATAGTAATCGCACCACTTATTAAGTTACCATTTCCATCAATAACACTTGATTTACGGATTGGTGTATTAAAGGTAATCTTAATTTCATTCGAACTTACTAAAGAAACTCCTAATGCCTTAGGTTCAGTAACAGGTGTTGGTGTTGGCGTAGGAGTTACCGTTGGTGTAGTCTTAGGTCTTACTAAGATATATGTTCTTGCTACAACTTTATTTGTAGATTTCATTGCTTCTGTCTTATTTACACCAATTCTTGCTTCTAACACAGTAATACCAGGTTTCACACCAGTAACAATACCTGCAGAATTCACTGTAGCATAAGTAGTATCTGAGATACTATAATAGGTAGAATCTGTAGATGTTGATGGAGTTAACTTTGTGTTGAAGTCATACTTACTTCCTACTTCAATAATATGGGCATTAATTTCATCATGTACTACATTAAGAGTAACACTAGTAGCTGGAATACGCTTCTTTACTGTTATCTTACTGCTTAACTGTTTTTGAGTACCATCTTTAAAATAAACAGTTGCTGTTATTGTTGCTGTACCTGGTGCGACTGATGTCACAAGACCCTTTCCGTTTACTGTGGCAACCTTTGTATTCGAAGATTTCCATGAGGTTTTGGACATATTAGTAGCATTTTTCACCGACAGTGTATATGTGTTACCAGCTACCACTGTCTTGCTAGTTGCATTCAGTGCTATTGAAGCAGCATAAGCATTCTGTGTCTGACTTACTGCTATTGTACTGAACATTACTGCAAACATCACCGCAAAAGCTATGAGTCTCGCGTTTATTTTCTTCATTTTTTCTCCTCCTAGTGTCAAATTTAGGACATTTCCCCTTTATATTCTAATATTAGAGATTAGTTTTGTCAAAACTATGTTAAAACACTTATTTAATGGTAAATTAAGAAATATGTAACAAATTCACTACTCGTAAGTTCCATTGCCTTTAATGAATTATATATGATAAAAATATCTCCTTATGTCTGCTAAACTTATATAAATAAGTAACCTCACAAAATATTAATTCCTTATACTTAAGAAAACCGGGTATAACAACCCGGTTTTCTCTATACTTCAGTTATAGCTGTTCGAATGCGCTTATTCTTATCTATCTCTATCTCAAGTAATAGACTCTACTGTCTTAACTCAATTCCAAGTGCTGACAGTCCCTTTAGAATCTTATTCATTACTTCTGTAATATCCTTATCTTCTAACGTACGGTCCAATGCTCTAAAGCTTATAGAGTAAGCCATTGATTTATACCCTTCTTTAATCTGAGCTCCTTCATAGATATCGAATAAGCTATAATGTTCTAATAGCTTACCACCATTCTTACGAATCACTTCTTCTACTTGGCCAGCTAAGATTTCTTTCTTCATAACCATACTAATATCTCTGGTAACTGCTGGGTATTTAGCAATACCTGTATACTTCACATCATAGCTTGCTCTTGCAACGATTTCAGGCATATCAAGAACTGCAACATATGCTTTCTCACCAATATCATAGTTATCAAGCACTTCTGGGTGAACTTCACCTAAGTAACCGATTAAGGTTCCTTCGTAGTAAATATTCGCTTGACGGCCTGGATGAAGGAAGGTTTTTCCTGAATTAGGATCATAAGTTAAGATACCTTTCATCCCGACTTTCTCAATAAATTCTTCCACAACACCCTTTAGGTCAAAGAAATCACCAGCACCATAGAAACCTAGAGTAAACTGCATTCTCTCATCTGGTAATTCAGTTACTGGAAGTGCCTTTGGTAAATAGATATTTGCAAGTTCATATAAACGAACATTTTTATTACGACGATTATAGTTTGTAGAAAGTGAGCTTAGCATACCGTTTAATGGTAAGGTTCTCATCACACTATAGTCTTCGCCAAGAGGATTTGATATGGTTACCGTTTCACGCAGTTTATCCTCTGCTGGTATTAATAATTTATCATATACCTTTGGACTTTCGAAAGAATAAGTCTGAGCTTCTGAGAAACCAAACTGTTCCGCCATCGCTCTTGCTTCATTTTCAATACGAAGTTTAAAAGTAAGCTTACCAGTAGTAGCCTCACCATTAGGGAGCGTTGATGGGATATTATCATAACCATAAAAACGAGCTACTTCTTCATCTAAATCTGCTTGGCATTCTACGTCTTGTCTCCAGCTTGGAACGATAACTTCGTCTGTTGCAGGATCAAATCCTAAGTCTACCATCTTAAAGTAAGAAAGCATTGTTTCTTTATCAAGAGAAGTGCCAAGTACCTTATTGGTACGCTGCCAATTAAACTTCACTCTCTTTTCTCCACGTACTCTTGGATATACATCCACTGCTCCGCCAACAACCTCGCCTACACCAAGTTCTTCGATTAACTGACATGCACGGTTAATTGCTGCCATTGCTGTATTTGGATCTAACCCTTTTTCAAACTTTGAGGAAGCATCGGTACGTAAGCCTAACTTCTTACTGGATAGACGAATGTTAGTACCATCAAAGCATGCTGCTTCGAGTAATAAGGTCTTTACATCATCTGTAATCTTTGAGTTTTCACCACCCATAATACCGGCAATAGCAACTGGCTTTTCTGCATCACAGATCATTAACATACTGGAATCAAGTTTTCTCACCTGACCATCTAACGTTACAAATTCATCTCCATCATTTGCACGTTCTACAATAATCTTATTTCCTGCGATTAAGTCTAAGTCAAACGCATGCATTGGCTGTGCGAACTCTTCCATTACATAGTTTGTGATATCAACAATGTTATTAATCGGACGAATACCACAAGCAGATAGTCTTCTCTGCATCCATAATGGGGATGGGCCAATCTTAACGTTCTTAACTACTCTAGCAACATATCTACTGCATAGATCTGCATCCTTAATTTTTACTTCCACATATTCTGCTACTTTTTCATCATTACCTGTTTCTTTCACAACAGGAGGAACGAATGGCTTGCGAAATGTTGCTGCTGCCTCCCTTGCAATACCAAGTACACCAAAACAATCCACACGGTTAGAAGTAATCTCATACTCAAATGTAACATCATTTAATCCCAATACTTCAATCGCACTAGAACCAATCTTTACATTCTCATATTCCTTTATATCACTAAAGATATAGATACCATCTTCTGGTGCCTCTGGGTACATCTCTTTGGAAGAACCTAACTCTTCGATGGAGCACATCATACCATTAGATTCCACACCTCTTAGTTTCCCCTTCTTAATCTTAATTCCACCAGGAGTTTTACTTCCATCATGTCCGCCAGCAACACGTCCTCCGTCTAATACCACTGGTATTACGTCGCCTTCTTTTACATTCTTTGCACCAGTTACTATTTGTACGCTATCTCCCTCTTCCGATATCTGAACCTGGCATACAATTAATTTATCCGCATCTGGGTGTTTCTCTATTTTAAGAATCTTACCAACGATGATTTTCTCTAAATCAGCGTCAAGTCTTTCAAATCCTTCTACCTTAGTTCCGCTTAAGGTCATCGCATCAGTATAGTCCTGTGCTGTCACGTCTAATTCTGGAACATAAGCTTTAATCCATGAAAGTGGTGTATTCATAATTATTCTCCTTTCCCGCGCATAATGTGTTATGCGCTACCTTCATCTAGAATTGTTTTAAGAATCTCATATCATTCTCATAAAGAAGTCTCATATCATCTATTTCATATTTGAGTAGTGCGATACGCTCAAGACCCACACCGAATGCAAATCCTGTGTACTCTTCTGGATCAATTCCGCTCATTTCAAGAACATGTGGGTGAACCATACCGCATCCTAAGATTTCAATCCAACCGGAACCTTTACAGAAACGACATCCCTTTCCACCACATTTGAAGCAGGATACATCCACCTCAGCGCTAGGCTCTGTGAATGGGAAATGGTGTGGTCTGAACTTAACCTTTGTCTCTTCTCCAAATAACTGTTTTGCAAACTCTGCTAACGTTCCTTTTAAATCAGCAAATGTGATATTCTTATCGATTACTAACCCTTCAATCTGATGGAAGCTTGGAGAATGTGTTGCATCCACTTCATCCGAACGAAATACTCTTCCTGGTGCAATCATACGGATTGGAAGTTTTCCTTGCTCCATAACATGTACCTGAACTGGGGAAGTCTGTGTACGAAGTAAGATATTGCTTGTAACATAGAACGTATCCTGTTCATCTTTCGCTGGATGATTTGCTGGAATATTAAGCGCCTCAAAGTTGTAATAATCGTACTCAATTTCTGGACCTTCTACTACTTCATAACCCATACCAACGAAGATACGCTCTGCCTCTTCTAATGCTATTGTATTTGGATGGCGATGGCCAAGCATAGGTTTCTTAGCAGGAAGTGTAACGTCGATTGTCTCTGCCTTCATCTTTGCTTCACGAAGCAATTTTTCAAATGCTGCCTTCTTACTTTCTAGTGCTTCCTCTAAAATTTCTCTTGCCTCATTTACTAACTGACCAACTTTGGGACGATCTTCTGGTGCCACATCCTTCAATGATTTTAAAACAGAGGTTAATTCCCCCTTCTTACCTAAGAAATTCACTCTGATTTCATTTAACACATCTAAGGTCTCACTTGCATTAATTTGACTCAATGCTCTTTCCTTGATTTCCATCAATGTTTGTTTCATAGTAATGCTCCTTTCTTTTCGCTGACTTAATCTCTTTCACATAGACAAAACACACAATATTCGCTCTAACACGGATTTAAACTTCTCTGGTTCATTTTAACCACAAAAAAACTCCGTCCCCAAAAAGGGACGGAGTATAAAAGCTACCCGCGGTACCACCCTAATTCCCATTATAAAAATAAGGAGAATAACGAATCCTTATTCCTAACATAGGCACTTAAGTTATGCGTAACGTGCATATACGTCATATCCTACTAATGTTAACCCTGTGACTTTATTTTTTTGGAGGTAGGTTAACATATTCAAATATGCAGCTCCGGTGAGAAAATCAATTAAACTCTGAACTCGGGGAAGCTTTCAGCCGGTGACTTCCTCTCTCTGATAGAAAAGTTTAATCTGGTTGCCTGTAGCAACACCTTCATAGCCTTTTTCTTATAGGGGTAATTCTATCATATATTTTTCTATTGTCAAGTGCTCAATTTTGATTTACTATGGATATAATATAATAATTAAGAACTTTTTAAGTTAAGATCGGAGTTTGTGCAATGCTGTTTATTTCAATCGCAAGAGTCATTCGGGTATTTAGTCATAAACTAAGAGATGATTATATCAGTGCCTTTTCCGCGCAGGCAGCATTCTTTATCTTCATCTCCTTTTTCCCGTTTGCTATGTTTTTATTATCCATTATGCAATACCTTCCATTTACAGAAAGTGAAGTAATGCATGCCTGCAGAACTGTTTTTCCTGCAGCAATTCAAAGTTTTATCATCTCTATCATTACTGAGCTTTACAATAAGGCTACTTCAACAACAATACTATCCGTTACTTTGGTTGCTGCGCTATGGTCCTCTTCCAAGGGATTTTTAAGTATTATCCGCGGAATGAATGGAGTTTATGCGAATACTGAAACAAGAAATTATATTATCATACGTATTAAATCAGCGATTTATACCGTTCTTTTTGCCTTGATGATTATTTTATTTCTTGTAATTTTTGTTTTTGGAAATCAGCTCTATCTTTGGATTGTAAGACGTTTTCCAGTATTCACAGAGTTTGCTCTTCTTATCATCAGTTTACGTACTATCGTAGGTCTTTGTTTGTTAATTGCTTTCTTTTTGTTTATTTTTATGGTAGTTCCTAACCGAAAAACCAAGTTGATTAAAGAACTTCCTGGAGCAATATTATCTTCTTGTGGATGGGTGATTTTTTCTTATCTGTTTTCCTTCTATATTGATAATATGAGCAACTACTCTTATACTTATGGCAGCCTTACTGCAATCGTGTTATGCATGGTGTGGCTGTATTCCTGTATGTACATGATGTTTATTGGTGCTGAAGTCAACTCAGTACTATCAAACCCTACTGTTCTTTCTGCACTTAAAAAGTTGTTTAGTAAGAAACAATCACAGGAGTAAACTAAGCCAATTCTGCACCTTGCCCAATCTTTACTACAACTTTTGTCCTATTTGAAATCAAAGATAACGTATAAAAGTGGATACCACCTAGTCTATTCATGGAGCTTAAATTTCCATAGAAACCCTAGTCTGTATCCACTTTGTTCTTTAAAAATTCTATTATTATCCACAGATTAACGCTTTTGACACAATTTCGTGTTTACAAAATACTTTAGAATTCTATTCTGCTTTTCTTAAACCTAAATTCACTCTACTCATAGATTACTTCTAAATTAGCATCAGTATAGTAATGCTTTAAGATTTCCTCATAGCTTTTTCCCCTGCTAACCATCGTTTTCACACCATTTTGCGACATACCAGTTCCGTGACCAAAACCACCACCAGTTAGTGTAAATGTTGTCTTCGAACTCTCGTTACTCTTATCGATGACAAAAAAAGCACTTGGTAATAATGACATTCCATTGACTGTACTGCCATCCAATCTCACCACTTCCGTTGCAACTGGAGCTAATAATTTTCTTATGTTCGTCTGATATCTTACTAATACAGTGTTCTCAGTTCCTTTGATTAGCAATTCCTTTATAATACCGCTGCTTCCTCTCGTAATAACCTTCATATCGGCCAATGTCCCAATCGTAGATACTGGAATGCTTTTAAAGACCTTTCCTTCTACAATCGTTGCTCCCGGGATCTCGGTTGCATCATTTAATTCTTGTGAACGTACGTAGGTTAATATCGATGTCTTATTACTGTTATAACAATCCGCTAAATACTTATTGATCTGTTTGCTTAATGTTGCCACGTCCATGGTTACATTCCATCGATACATTAAAAATCCACTATCATAAGTAGTTACAGCCTCTTCTTTTTTCGTACCATCCGTCATGACAGAAACTTCATCTTTTGCTAAAAAGCCTCGAAACACCTCATCTTTTGAAAAGTCAACAGTCATTCTCTCCTCGGTTTGAAGATTTCCTGTTAAATATTTCGCCTCCTTCGCATCCTGCCAGACATCCTCAATACTTGCAGTATGCCCACAAGAAGTAGAAAAATAGTAAGCTGTAATTACCTTTCCACCTTGCGTTAACACCTTCCCATAAGTATCCTTTACTGCCATAATCGAAGCATCATTTTCTGCCACATTATTGTATACCTGGCAGCTTACACTATCATCAACATGAGCACCGTAGGCACTGTATTTATTGGCATATAACTGATTAAAAGCATAACTTCTTGCACATACTGCTTGCACTTTTAAAGCTTCATTACCGTAACTTACCGGCATTTCACTCGGAACTACTGCATACAAATATTCTTCGATACTAAGTTCGTTAATCACGATGAGGCCTTTTTCATTCACTGAGATTTCCATTGTCCCTCGATATTTTGGTACACCTAAATTACGCTTCACATTCAAAAGCGCAACTTTCCCATGTTCTTCTAATGGAGTAATTTTAATACGCCCATTGGTCATAAGCTTACTATCTTTTGTTATGGTAAATTCCTCATCTTTTTCAAAGCGTACGGTCTCTTCTCCATTGTCAATGGTATACGGGCAATCGACTGTAAAAATAATCGAATCATGATAGACACTTTGATAATTACTCGAATTAATTAGAACACGAATATTTTCTGCCTTGATTTGATCCCTGATTAAGGCTGCACATATCTTTCCTTCCGAGACAACAAAGTCTGTTACACTATATCCCACTAAGATGTTATTGGTTTTTTCCATCTCCATCTCACCAAAAAGCTTGTAAATCCGATAGTTATCATCGAGTGGTAGAACCCCATAGCCCTCCACCTCAATCTCATTCTTACCGGTCACTAAAACCTTCCCTCTGATGATATCAGGCTTTATTGTAACACTCGTAATAAGCCCATCCGTTAAAGTTAAATCCCCGACCTTCTCTGTAAAACTATCCGATAGCGTAAGGCTCGTTTCAAAAGTTCTTGTAATTCCAGAGATAAAGGTTTTTATTTCTTTTCCTTTTCCTTCAATCATATATACATTCTTTAAAACTACTGGCTTGTCTATCTGCGCTCTCACATAAACTAGCTCATCTGCACAGGTTAATACAGAAAGGTATCTCCCGACATAATCATCTTTGTTTTCCTTTCCTCGAAACGGAATTGCTTTACTGGGAGGCTCGTTCTCTGGCTGAAATAAATCCTGATAATTTCGAAAATATGTAGTCTGATATTGATTGCCATCCTGAGCTAATAGATTATCTCCTGCTTCTGATAAGCTTCCAAGGAAATATAGCTCTTGATAGGAAAGTTTGGTCTTACCTTTTAACATTGATATCATTGTTTCATAAATGGAGAGAAATTCAGTTAACAATAATTCATCTTTTTCTCTGACCGTAGAAAATCTATCTGGAAATGATTTTTTAAGTCCATTATAATCTATTTCATACAAATCTGTTATCATAAACAGCATGTCTCGAAATTCTCCGCAGGTAATATTCTCTAACAACCTTGCTTTCTTGTCTTCTTTGGTCGCATTACTAACAAATCCTGCATTAATTGCAGCATTTAAATATTCACTATACTCCTCTTTCGCTGAAACATCAGAAAATTCACTTAGGAAAGATAATTCCTTCCTTTCCTCCGAAGTATAAAAAAGGTAACTAAAGAGTCGCATCGCTTCTGCACGAGTAATACGCTCCCCCTGCAAGGTGTTTGACTGTTCTCCACCATCGTTATCTTTTGTTCCACCTAAAATATTACGAAATAAGAGTATGATAAATATAACAATACAAATCCCTGCTAATATTAATTTTTTTATCCATTCCTTTTTGTTCATTCTATCCCCCATTCTGGCACAAGCTTTCTGCACTTATGAAGCCTTCACCAATACAAGATAAGACAATAAAATGTCTCACTTGTCATGAATAAAAAGTGTAAATTGACTTTTAATTTTCCTGCTACTCTCGATAATTATTTTGCTTTTTTTCAATAGCTTGTATCTCTTATAAGCTAATATATTAGGAACAGAATAATAATATTCATCAAACTTTCTTGTACAATTTTTACTAAGTAAATCACTGAAACAAGAAAAAGTACACTTCGCAACCTTTTCCTTGTCATGAATGATAATTTCCTCATGCATCTTCTTTACAAAAAAAGAGCTGTTGTCATACGGTATCTACTTCACAATAAATACATTTTCAACAGCTCTATTTTCTTATTCAAATAAATCAATCGATAGAAACACACATTGCCTTCTTCACTTTAGCAACAGTCTCCTCACCGATTTTATTCGCTTTTTCACTACCAGCCATTATAATGTCTCTTACCTCTGGCTTACGTGCTTCATAATAGGCACGTCTGTCACGAAATGGATCAAGCAACTCATTTAGTTTTTCCGCCAAACGCTTCTTACAAGCAACACAACCGATATTCGCTGTACGGCATCGATTGCAGATATCCTCATGTTCTGAAGGATTAAACACCTTATGGTATGCCTGTACTACGCAGATTTCTGGATTTCCTGGGTCTTTTAATGTAATACGATTTGGATCAGTAACAGCAGCTCTTACTTTCTCGTTGACTGTTTTCGTATCATCGGAAAGGTAAATCGCATTACCAAGGCTCTTACCCATCTTGGCATTTCCATCTAAACCAACTAATCTAGAGCAAGAGCTAAGCTTTGCTTTTGGCTCGTGTAATGTCTCACCGTATAAGTCATTAAAGCGGCGTACTATCTTTCTTGTCATCTCCATATGTGGAAGCTGATCTTCTCCAACAGGAACTAAATCAGCGTTACAGAAAGTGATGTCCGCAGACTGGCTTACCGGATATCCTAGGAATCCATAGGTTAAATCTTCATATCCATATTGTGCAGCCTCTGTTTTAATCGTTGGGTTATGACGAAGCACATTGACAGATACAAACATAGAATAAAAAACTGTTAATTCTGCAATCGCTTTGATTTGGGATTGTTGAAATATCGTCACTTTATTTGGATCAAGGCCGACCGATAAATTATCCATCGCAACATCATAAATACTCGAATTAATCAATTCTGGTCTTTCAAAATGCGTTGTTAATGCTTGAATATCAGCTAATAAAATAAAAGTATCGTATTCATCTTGTAACTCTACACGTTGGGAAAGACTTCCCACATAGTGTCCAAGATGAAGTTTTCCAGTTGTACGGTCACCAGTTAAAATTCTCTTCTTTACTTCACTCATGATTTTCCATCCTCTCAAATAAATACAAATTGTTTATTAGTGACAACTTTTCTTAATGCTAAGCGAGCGCATCACTTCGGAGCACTTTTTAAATTATTCAAGAAAAGCGCGTATTGCGAACGCTTCCTTGTTATCAATATAAAAAAGCTTCTGCCCCTGCTCCTACAGGGACAAAAGCCTAAACTTCTGCGGTACCACCCAGATTGGTGCAAAGCACCCACTCTATCTGTAACTTACTGATTACAGTCCCATGGATAACGGTTGGGGATCCGTCAACGTCTACTCCCTTACGGTTTCAAGTTGCCCTCACAAGTCCATTCAATAAGCTTTCGTTACTGTATTCCCACCTACAACAGCTCTCTGAAAACTCCTTACTTATCTACTTCTCCTGATCATCGGTTTCTCTTTTACTTGTAGTATATCGTCTGTATTTTCGTTTGTCAAGGCATGAGTATCTACCATTGACAAAAATAGTTCTGCAATTTATCTTAAGCAATCACATCGCTCATAGAATATAGACCAGGACCTTTACCAGCTAAATATTTTGCGGCTGTGATCGCTCCCTTGCCAAAGATAGCCTTGGAATAAGCGGTATGTTTAAACTCAATTACTTCATCCGTACCTGCAAAGATTACTTCATGTTCACCGACAATATTACCGCCACGAACTGCACTGATTCCAATTTCTTTCTTATCACGTTTTTCACGAACCTTAGATCGGTCATACATATAATGATACTCTTTATTTAGTGCTTCATTAATCGCATCCGCAAGTGCAAGTGCTGTACCACTAGGCGCATCCACTTTTTGATTATGATGTTTTTCAATGATTTCAATATCGTAATCTGCTTTCGCAAGTACATTTGCTGCAACACTCACTAATTTAAGTAGTGTATTTACTCCCAAAGACATATTAGCAGAACGAAGAATTGCAACTTCTTTCGAAGCTTCTTCGATTTTTTTAATATCCTCATCAGAATAACCTGTTGTACATAACACCAAGGGAAGATTTCGTTTTTTAGAAACTCGAATTAACTCATCTAAGCTCTTAGGAGAGGAAAAATCAATGACTGCATCCGCTGCAACCGTACACTCTTCCAGATTTTTAAATACCGGATATGGATTTCTTCCATCATCAAAAACATCCACTCCAGCAACAATCTTCGCATTTTCATCCTGTGCTACCAAATTACTGATTACCTGTCCCATCCTTCCGTTACAGCCAACCATTATTATCTCTGTCATGACTTCACCTTTCCTTTGTCTATGTTATCTGAATTTTCAGGGAATCGATTATAACGATTCCCTGAAAACTATTCTAATAGAAAGTTTTAGTGCCACCTTCTAATCCTTATATTTTCTTCCTATCGATCGGTAATAAATCCTTTTTTTTATATTAATTAGATTAAACCAACTTTTTTCATCTCTTCTGCAAGAACTTTTGCATGATCCTCTTCCATCTCTGTTAAAGGTCTTCTTAACTGGCCTACCTCAAATCCCATCAGGTTAAGCGCCTTCTTTACCGGTATCGGATTTACCTCGCTAAAAAGCGCATTAATCACTGGTAAATACTTTAACTGAAGTTCTAAGCTACCCTTTGTGTCCCCTGCAAGGAATTTAGCTACAATATCATGTGTCTGTCTTGGTGCGATATTGGACAATACAGAGACAACTCCAAGGCCTCCTAAGGACATTACTGGAACGATGGATTCATCGCATCCAGAATAAATATCAAGTCTACCTTCACATGCATGCACTAATTCTGCAACCTGAGCAATATTTCCGGAAGCTTCCTTCATTGCAACAATGTTATCTACTGTTTTAGATAATGTCGCAGCAGTTGCTGGTAGGATGTTACAGCCCGTTCTTGATGGAACATTATATAACATCACTGGTAAATCAATAGAATTAGCAATCGCAGTAAAATGCGTGGTTAATCCTTTTTGGGTTGCTTTATTGTAGTAAGGTGTTACCAAAAGTACAGCATCTGCACCAGCAACCTGCGCTTCTTTTGATAAGAATATCGCGGTTTCGGTACAATTCGATCCTGTTCCAGCAATCACCGGTACTCTTTTCTTTGTGTGCTCTACTGCAAAACGAATACACTCTATGTGTTCTTCGTGTGTCAGGGTTGAAGATTCTCCTGTTGTACCACATATAATTATACTATCAGTTCCATTGTTAATCTGAAAATCAATAAGCTCACCTAGCTTTTCGTAATTAACTTCTCTGTTTTCCTTAAATGGCGTAACAATAGCCACACCAGCACCAGTAAAAATTGCCATAACAGCACCTCCATGGATAAATTGGCATAAAAAAAGCCGACGCGGAGTCGACACTAAAGAATTCTACTACATTACCAAGTGATACCCTAACGCTTTGTAAATAGGATATGATTGATACATTCTTTAGGTAGCTCTCCATCAATAAGTTGATGACAGTCCCATGATTCTTCATCATACGACCAGCTTTACATACTTCAGGGTATCTAAAGCTTCGGCATCTCATCCTTTCAACAATCCTCTACTATGCCTGACATATCCGATTGTTTACTGATAATTGATGCACCTCTACCAATTGTTGTTCAATTGTAAAATCATATTATCACCACAATCTCTTATTGTCAACCCAATCTTACACATATTTCTAAATTCTGCGCTTTGACTCCATTTATTCCATCTCATTTGTTATTATTATATTCGAAACATAAAAAAAGGGTGTTGCTTCCAACACCCCTCTTTTTATTATGTTATATATGGAAAGCAGTATACCGCTCTTGCTAATTATTATGCAAGAAGGTTATCGTTATTCTTCCTCACTATTCACATACTCTAGCTTACTTACAGAAACTTCATATGCTACTCTCTTCTCAAAATCAGTTTCACCAGTTTTCTTCTGATACTCACGACTTTGAATTCTGCCCCATACCTGAATATGTCCACCAACTTCGAAACTTTCTGCAAATCTAGCATTTCTACCCCAGCATATGCATGGAATGTAATCAGACTTACCATATGGACGATTTACTGCAAGTAAGATATCTGCAATCTCTCTTCCAAGTGGGGTCTTACGATATACTGGTGGTTTGCAAACGAAACCATCCAAGAAAATGTAGTTTGGCTTTGCATTTTCGGATTCTTCCTCGGTTACTTTAATCTCTCTGGCAAATACAGAAAGCACTAACCGATTCTTACTGTCTTCATGACGATTATAGGAACGGAATTGTCCGCTTACTTCTACGAACTTTCCTTTATAATTTCCTTTCACATCAATCAAACGTTCTGATACCATCACTGGTATTACATCAAATGAGTTACTTAATCTTCCAACAAGTACCTCCAATAAATAGAAGCCTTCTCCAAAGACTTCATGGCTAAAAGTAAATTCACTGATTACCTCGCCTGCAACACTTACTTGATTGTTATCAAATACTTTATCTGTCATGCTGTATGACTCCCTTCTCTTCTTCTGGTTCGTTCAGATTTTCTCTACAACTAATTTGTATTCTATCTGTCTTCATTATATAAGGAATATATTTACAAATCAATCATTTTTGGTATTCAATTTTTGACATAATTCTTGTCAAAAGCACTCCCTTCCTTGTTTCACTATACCATTTTCCTCATAATTACAGTTCTTTTGTGTACTGCTACCTTCACCCTTGCAGTAACTACCGTTGTTAGAACACAACCTTTCCGTCAAAGCACTTCTGACCGTATAGAAACACTTTCATAACCTTGGTTATTTTGGAAATGTTTTACTTGTGAATTTTTACTAATTATAACCTAGAATCACAATGAAAACAAGTTATTTTTTTGTTAAGATTTGTCGTATTATGCTTGACAAAAAGCAGAGAATATCTCTATATTGTTTCTATTGTTAAGATTTTGGCACTTTTACCATTACCTCTGTGTTAGTTATGTGGATAAAGGTCGGAAAATATACTTATACTTTAAAATAAATGTAAGGATCCATATTCATTTTTAAGTCAATTACAATAAATAGATCCAATATTAACTCACAGGAAAACATAATACCTTTTACGTCATAGTAATCTTTTCTATCCATATGCCGAAAATTTTCTGACTACCAAACCAAACATATTAATTTCTATTAATTATAGAACTTATTTTATAGCACTCACATAACCTACCATTTAGTAAAAACAAGAATTTTCTTGTAAATTCATGAAAATATGTTACAATACAAAAGTTGAACAGTGAACGATTAATTGATGGACCATTAAAGAAAGAAGGTTTCAAATGAATACGAAACGTGAAAATGTAAGAAATATCGCAATTATTGCCCATGTCGATCATGGTAAGACTACGCTCGTAGACGAGCTTCTAAAACAGAGCGGTGTATTCCGTAGTAATCAAGTTGTAGAAGAGCGCGTTATGGACTCTGGTGACATAGAAAAAGAACGTGGTATTACTATTCTAGCAAAGAATACGGCAGTTACTTATAAAGATGTAAAAATTAATATCATTGATACACCAGGTCATGCAGATTTTGGTGGTGAAGTAGAACGTGTTCTTAAGATGGTAAATGGTGTTGTACTTGTTGTCGATGCCTTTGAGGGTGCTATGCCTCAGACTAAGTTTGTTCTTAAAAAAGCTTTGGAACTTAGTTTACCAGTAATTGTATGTATTAATAAGATTGACCGTCCAGAAGCTAGACCAACCGAAGTTATTGATGAAGTTTTAGAACTCTTCATCGACCTAGATGCGAACGAAGAGCAACTTGACTGTCCATTCGTCTTCGCTTCTGCGAAATCAGGAATCGCAATTCTTGAATTAGATGACACTCCAAAGAACATGGAGCCACTCTTTGAGACAATCCTTGAATACATCCCTGCTCCAGAAGGAGACCCAGATGCTGGCACCCAGGTACTCATTAGTACCATTGACTATAACGAATATGTAGGACGTATTGGTGTAGGTAAAGTGGATAATGGTGTACTTCGTGTCAATCAAGATGTTGTTATCGTAAATGAACATGAACCAGATAAGTTCAAAAAAGTAAAAATTAATAAGCTTTATGAGTTCGAAGGTTTAAAAAAGGTAGAAGTTTCCGAAGCCACCGTCGGTGCTATTGTTGCTATCTCTGGAATTGCAGACATCCACATTGGAGATACCATCTGTTCCACTGATAATGTACGACCAATCTCTTTCCAGAAGATCTCTGAGCCGACTATTGCAATGCACTTTATTGTAAATGATAGCCCTCTTGCTGGACAGGAAGGTAAATTTGTAACCTCCAGACACTTAAGAGAACGTCTTTTCCGTGAATTAAATACTGACGTCAGCCTTCGTGTCGAAGAGACCGATACGACCGAAAGTTATAAAGTATCCGGTCGTGGTGAACTTCATTTATCCGTTTTAATTGAGAATATGCGCCGTGAGGGCTTTGAGTTTGCAGTTAGTAAAGCAGAAGTATTATACCACTACGATGAAGCTGGTAAAAAACTTGAGCCAATGGAAAGAGCATATCTTGATGTTCCTGAAGAATTCTCTGGTACTGTAATTGAAAAATTAAGTCAGAGAAAAGGTGAACTTATTGGTATGTCAACTGCAAATGGAGGCTATACTCGTCTAGAGTTTTCCATCCCTGCCAGAGGCTTAATTGGATACCGTGGTGAGTTTATGACCGATACAAAGGGAAATGGTATCATTAACACCTCTTTTGATGGCTATGGCCCATATAAAGGTGACATCCAGTATCGTAAGCAGGGAAGCTTGATTGCTTTTGAATCTGGTGAGGCAATTACTTATGGTTTATACAATGCACAGGAACGTGGTTCCTTATTTATCGGACCTGGCGAGAAGGTATATTCCGGTATGGTAATTGGTCAAAATGGTAAGGCAGAAGATATCGAGATCAACGTATGTAAAAGAAAACAGCTTTCTAACACTCGTTCCTCCAGTGCAGATGAAGCGCTTCGTCTTACACCTCCTAGAGTATTAAGCTTAGAGCAGGCGTTAGAATTTATTGATACTGACGAATTATTAGAAGTTACTCCTAAGAGCTTAAGAATTAGAAAGAAGATTCTTGATCCTACGATGAGAAAGAGAGCGAATAGGGGTTAGGTTTTAGATATAGAAATTAGATTTAAGGACTTCGGTTTATGAACTTCAAGTTTATTATTTAGATTCATTGATTATGTTTTCTTGATTGAAATAATATATTTATAAAAGCCCACTATTCTTTATTTTAGAGGAATAGTGGGTTTCTTTCTTGTTTTCATCCTTATCACTATTTTTTGTAGTTTTAATGCTTATAGGCAGTAAATGTTTTTGGATATAATAAACTCCCATTTTGTAGTTTCCCCATTCTAATGCTGTCCCATAAGTGTTGGTCACTATATCTTCTAACTGACAATAGCCTCTCTTCGTCAGGAATTGTAAAAGCTCTAGACATTCACAGGTGCTGTCCATTTAATTTTCACATCATCGAATTTTTGCTTTACGTTATTGCCTTCATCTAACATTCCATATATAATAACCTTATTAAGAAAGGACATCATAATTATGAGCTTATCAAATTACTATTCCTCCGGAGAATTTGCACGCATGGCTAATGTATCAATTCGTACCATTCGTTTTTATGATAATCAAAATATTTTAAAACCTTCCTTTGTCAAGCCATCGGGTGCACGTTTTTATACAGATTCAGACTTTGCTCGCCTTCAACAAATTCTTTTACTAAAGTATCTTGGGTTTTCATTAGATGAAATACGAGAAATGACTATTAATGATACCGATTATCACTTTATGCTAAGCGCTTTAAACCTACAGAAGAAGCTTGTACAGGACCGTATAGAGCAAATGCAGCTCGTGGAGAGTGCTATTGAGAATACAGTATCCGCCATTGATCAACATCATCAAGTTGATTGGTCACAGGTGCTAAACTTAATTCATTTAACAAGTATGGAAAAAAGTTTAAAAAGTCAGTACCAGAGTGCAAAAAATATTTCAACACGTATCAGATTACATAAAGAATACTCTACCAACACTCAAGGCTGGTTTCCATGGATATATCAACAATGTCATATTACCGATGGTATGAATATTTTAGAACTTGGATGTGGCAACGGTGCATTATGGACTGAAAATATACAATACTTGCCTAACAAGACCAATATAATTCTCTCTGATCTATCAGAGGGCATGCTACGTGATGTTCGAAGAAGTATCGGACCAGAGGATAATCGATTTTCTTTTCATGCGTTTGACTGCCATAGTATCCCTTATGAAGAGAATACCTTTGATCTGGTTATCGCAAATCATGTCCTGTTTTACTGTAAAGATATTCCTCTGGTATGTAAAGAAGTCTCTCGTGTCTTAAAACCAGATGGTATCTTTTTATGCAGTACATATGGTGAAAATCATATGAAAGAAATAAGCGAATTGGTGCAGGAATTTGATAATCGTGTAGTACTGTCCGCAGAAAAGTTATACGAGCACTTTGGTTTGGAAAACGGTCAGAAGCTTCTGAAAACTTATTTCTCTAATATTCACTTAAAGAACTATGAAGACTCTATTCAACTTGACCGACCGGAACCATTAATTGAATATATCCTCTCCTGCCATGGTAATCAAAATCAATGGATTTTAGACCGATACAAGGAATTTCGTTCCTTTGTAGAAAAGAAGACAAAAAGGGGATTTCATATTACCAAGGAAGCAGGTATTTTTGTATGTAATTAATAATTATCTTATTGTAAACTTATAGCAATAAAAGTCTTATGCAAAAACTTTTATAAACTGTATTCGTTATCGATTTAAAACCAATTTGTAAATTATTTATAAAAAATAAAAAAAGTACTTGAAGGTGACCTTGCGTCACCTTTTATAATATAACTAGACACCAAGCTACTACTGAATAAGGACATTCATCGTTCTTAAATAAACGTATAGAGGAGTTATTTATGAAAGGAATTATTTTAGCGGGCGGTTCTGGTACTCGCCTTTATCCACTGACCATGGTAACGTCAAAACAGTTACTTCCGATTTATGATAAGCCAATGATTTATTATCCAATATCAGTTCTAATGAATGCAAGCATTCGCGATATTTTAATTATCTCTACGTCTCAAGATACTCCGCGTTTTCAGGAACTCCTAGGTGATGGACATCAATTTGGTGTAAATCTATCTTATGCTGTTCAACCTAGCCCTGATGGACTTGCACAAGCTTTCCTTATTGGCGAAGAATTTGTAGGTAATGATACTGTTGCCATGGTTCTTGGCGACAATATTTTTGCTGGCCATGGGTTGAAAAAACGTTTAAAATCAGCCGTAGAAAATGCGGAAAAAGGAAAAGGTGCAACTGTTTTTGGTTATTATGTTGAAGACCCCGAACGTTTTGGTATCGTAGAATTTAATAAAGAAGGCAAAGCAATTTCAATTGAAGAAAAACCAAAGATACCCAAAAGTAACTACTGTGTTACTGGGCTATACTTCTATGATAACAAAGTGATACAATATGCTAAGGATCTAAAACCAAGTGCTCGAGGTGAACTTGAAATTACTGATCTAAACCGCATCTATTTAGAAAATAACAACTTAAACGTTGAATTACTTGGTCAAGGGTTTACATGGTTAGATACTGGAACACATGAAAGCTTAGTAGAAGCCACTAACTTTGTTAAAACAATGGAGTCCCATCAGCATCGAAAGATCGCTTGCCTCGAAGAAATTGCATATCTTAATGGTTGGATTACAAAAGAGAAAGTATTAGAAGTCTATGAAGTGTTTAAGAAAAACCAATATGGCCAGTACTTAAAAGATGTACTAGATGGTAAATATCTAGATATTTTAAACTAATTATCATTGATTAGATAAAAAAAGGAGAAAAATATGACTATTATTGTAACTGGCGGTGCCGGATTTATTGGAAGCAACTTTATCTTCCACATGTTAAACAAATACCCAGACTATCGTATTGTATGCCTTGATTGCTTGACTTACGCAGGAAACTTATCTACTCTTTCTCCCGTAATAGACAATCAAAATTTTCGTTTTGTTAAAATAAATATAACAGACCGTGAAGCTGTTTATCAATTATTCGAAGAGGAACACCCTGACATTATTGTCAACTTTGCTGCAGAAAGTCATGTTGACCGCTCGATTGAAAGTCCAGAAATCTTCCTCGATACGAATATCAAAGGAACTGCAATACTAATGGATGCTTGCAGAAAATTCGGCATCCAAAGATATCATCAAGTATCTACGGATGAAGTATATGGCGATTTACCACTTGACCGACCTGACCTCTTCTTCACCGAAGAAACACCAATCCAAACTAGTAGCCCTTATAGTTCCTCCAAGGCAAGTGCTGATCTCCTCGTATTAGCTTATCACCGTACTTATGAACTACCCGTTACCATTAGCCGTTGTTCAAACAACTACGGACCATATCACTTTCCTGAGAAATTAATCCCTTTAATGATTGCTAATGCCTTGAACGATAAGCCCCTTCCTGTTTACGGAAATGGTGAAAATGTGCGTGACTGGCTCTACGTGGAAGACCATTGTAAAGCAATTGATTTGATTATTCACAAAGGGCGTGTTGGCGAGGTATACAATATTGGTGGTCACAATGAAATGAAGAATATTGACATTGTAAAAATCATTTGTAAAGAGCTAAACAAACCAGAAAGCTTGATAACTTATGTTACAGATCGCAAAGGTCACGATATGCGATATGCCATCGATCCTACCAAAATCCATAATGAACTAGGCTGGCTTCCAGAAACTAAATTTGCAGAAGGGATCAAAAAAACGATTCTGTGGTACTTAGAACATAAAGAATGGTGGGAAACTATCATCTCTGGTGAATATCAAAACTACTATGAAAAAATGTATAGTAACAGATAACCCTCAGATTAGGTAAATAACCTTTCTCTATCCCTTGATTGTTGCTAAAAACGGAGGACATATTAAAATGAGAATACTTGTAACAGGTGTCAAAGGGCAACTCGGATACGATGTTGTCCTCGAACTTACAAAAAGAAATCATGAAGCGATTGGTGTAGATATTGAAGAGATGGATATCACGGATAAAACATCTGTTGATAGAGTCATGAAAGAAGTAAAACCAGAAGCAGTCATACACTGTGCAGCATGGACTGCAGTAGATACAGCTGAAGATGATGATAAAAAAGAAATAGTCCATCAGGTGAATGCTATTGGAACTATAAACATTACAAATGTATGCAAAGAACTTAACATTAAGATGATGTATATCTCTACCGATTATGTGTTCGATGGTCAGGGAACCGATGCTTGGTTGCCTGAATGCAACGACTATAAACCTCTTAATGTCTATGGAAAGACCAAACTGGAAGGCGAACTTGCTGTATCTACTACACTTTCTAAATATTTCATAGTTCGTATTGCATGGGTTTTCGGTAAAAACGGAAAGAACTTTATTAAGACAATGCTGAATGTTGGAAAAAACCATAATAAACTTACCGTTGTGAATGATCAGATTGGTACACCGACATATACTTATGATTTGGCAAGGCTTCTAGTTGATATGATTGAAACCGAAAAATATGGATACTATCATGCAACTAACGAAGGCGGTTATATCAGTTGGTATGATTTCACAAAAGAAATCTTCCGTCAGGCTGTAAAATTAGGTCATTTAGAATATTCTGAAGACCGATTAATCGTAACTCCAGTTACCACCGCTGAATATGGTGCGTCAAAGGCTAAAAGGCCATTTAATAGTCGCCTAGATAAGAGTAAGTTAGTAGAAAACGGATTCGAACCACTCCCAACCTGGCAGGACGCCCTTAGTAGATATTTAAAAGAAATTGAATTCTAGGAGTGAAAATTATGGGACAGATAAAAGTAGAAAAAAATGTTGGTGGAATTGAAGGACTTTGCATTATCGAACCTACCGTTCATGGTGATACGAGAGGATATTTTATGGAAACATATAATCTAAATGATATGGAAGAAGCAGGACTTACCATGAAATTTGTTCAGGATAATCAGTCTTGCTCCACTAAGGGTGTACTGCGTGGCCTTCATTATCAAAAAGAGTTTCCACAGGGAAAATTAGTCCGAGTAATCAAGGGGATAGTATTCGACGTTGCTGTGGACTTAAGAAGTAATTCTGAGACTTATGGAAAATGGTACGGAGTTGAACTTACCGAAGATAATAAAAAACAATTTTATATTCCAGAAGGATTCGCACATGGATTTCTAGTATTATCCGACGTTGCTGAATTCTGCTACAAATGCACTGACTTCTATCATGCTGGAGATGAAGATGGTTTGGCATGGAATGATCCTTCAATAGGGATTGAATGGCCACAAGTGGTTGGGGAGTATAAGGGGAAGGCTTCAGGGGAAGGATATAGACTTATTGATGGAACAAGGCTAAAGCTTAGCGAGAAGGATCAACACTGGGATAAAATAAGATAGATTAAAATTTAGAACTGTACATTATATTAGCAACAAGCTTACCTCCTAATGATGTTAAAAAATTTAATTAAGAGAGCTAATAGGTTGATATGCTACCCCTATATAAGACAATGAAATATAAAAGTCCTATATGGGGGTATTTCTATGTCTAGAAAAAGAAAGTTGAACCAGTGGATAAAGTAATCATTGTTGAGAATATCCCCTCGTTCTTCTTATGCTGTCATTAGCTCAAAAACAATTTTACTACACTTTACAAGTTCCGAAACAAAAGTGTACTCTTGTGTAGAATGCACCTCATTCATACCGCATGCTATGACAATACCTGTGATTCCATGACGAACAAAATTATTATTATCACTCCCTCCAAAGGTCTTAACATAGTTTGTAGGAATATTTAGCTTATTACATGCTTTTTCATATTTTGTAACGACAGGATGCGTTTGATCAATTTCATACGCGATACAACCAAAGGAGGTTGTAAAATCGCACTCTGCACCATGTTTTTTTGCAACATCCATAAAAACATCATGAATTTTATCAACTTCATGAACTGCCTTATCATGATTTAAGCTTCTAGCTTCCCCCTCGATGGTACAGACTTCAGGTACAATATTTTTTGCCAATCCACCAGTTATCGTACCAATATTTACTGTTGTACTTTCATCGATGCGCCCTTGTTTTATCTGTCCGATAGCATCTGCTACCGCAGCGATTGCATGTATTCCATTCTCTGGAGCAAATCCAGCATGCGCAGCTTTTCCAATCATCTTGGCAGTAAAGGAAACTAGTGTTGGTGCACTTAACGCTGCAGTTCCAACCTCGCCAGTTAAATCAAGTACATAGGCTTCTTTTGAACGAATTAAGGAATAGTCAAAAATCTCACTACCTAGTATATAAACCTCCTCTGCAATCGCAAATAATACTTCAATACTTCTATGAGGAATTCCTTGTTCTTTTATCATTCTTAAAGCTTCTAGGATAGCAACAATTCCAGAAATATCATCAGCTCCAAGTACAGTTGTGCCATCACTAGTGATCTTACCATCTACTTGCACCACTGCTTTTTTATTCTTTGAAGGCTCTACGGTGTCCATATGAGCAGAAAAAAGAATTGGATCTCCTGGTAGCTCCCCTTGTAAATATCCATAGAGGTTACCGCAGTTTCCGTTATAATGTATCCCTGCCTTATCTTCTACTACATCGAATCCTAGTTCTACAAGATCTGCTTTTAACTGGTCTGCCATTTTCCGTTCACCAAATGAGGGTGAATCAATTTCTACTAACTTACAAAACTCCCTAACAATACGTTCTTCCTTCATCTTTAAGCCCCCACCTTTTGACTTAAAATATATTTGCTATTCAAGGCTTTCATAACTCTTTTTTTGTATCTATTTTACCTATACTACTTTAACATCTTTAAATTTTCTATTCCACATTAAGCTTCTGTAATCCCAATAATATCTTTTACTACTTCACCTGCAATTATTAAACCTGCTACCGATGGTACAAAGGACGTACTTCCTGGAATAGCTCTTCTTTGTGTACATTTTCTTTCCGCACCTGGAGGACAGATACAACCAGTTTTACAACTAAGTGCCATATCTGAAAGTGGCTGTCTTACAGGTTCTTTGGAATATACCACTTTTAATTTCTTAATCCCTCTTGTTTTTAATTCCTTACGCATCACCTTTGCAAGCGGACATACTGATGTTTTGTATAGATCTGTAACTTCAAATCTGGTAGGGTCTAATTTATTACCCGCTCCCATACAACTGATAATTCTTGTATTTGCTTGATTTGCACGTAAAACTAATTCAATTTTTGCAGTAACCGTATCAACAGCATCTACAACATAAGAGTACTCGCTAAAATCAAAACTGTCAGCATTTTCAGGCATAAAAAAACACTGATGGGTGTTTACGATGGCATTGGGATTAATCTCAAGAATTCTCTCCTTCATCACATCTACCTTGTATTTACCAACTGTCTTTCGTGTGGCAATCAACTGCCTATTTATATTCGTTAGGCAAACCTTATCGTCATCGAATATATCAAAGGTTCCAACTCCACTTCTAGCAAGAGCTTCTACTGTATAACTACCAACACCACCAATTCCAAACACCGCAACTCTGGATTTAGACAGCTTTTCCATTCCTTCTGTTCCTAATAATAATTCTGATCTTGAAAATTGATTTAACATAAAACTCCTCTTTCTTATAATATCTTAGTGATAGAATTTTTTTTGTAAAATATTCACTAATTAATATTTTACTTATGAATGTCCTACTTATGAATGTCCTACTTATAATGTCCTACTTATAATGCCCTACTTATAATGTCCTACTTATAATGTCCTACTTATAATGCCCTACTTATAATGCCCTACCTATAATGCCCTACCTATAATTTTCAATTATATTCTAATTATTCCTATATATTTAATATGAATTAGTATAGATATTTTCATGCACAAAGTCAACCCTATATCTATAATGATAAATCGATTTTTTTTACTTCTTAACTATGCTTGTTATACATCCTCTGAAAGCTCTTACGAATTATCATACTAAATCTTTACGACGTTTCGCTAAACATTAGAATCAAACAAGAAAAAGCACGATTCGCGGACTTTTCCTTGTGATGAAAAAAAGTTCATGAAAGAAAATATATCTTCCTTCATGAACTTTTTTATCATTATATGTTATAGCAACTTGCTATTTCTATATCTCTTTATGTACATTCGCTGAAAATAAAGCATCTTTTCCAATTGCCTGACTGAGTCTTTGTTGCAAATACTTTGGAAAATCTTGATAGCGTTTTATTTGTAATTGACTAAACATCTTACCATATACAGTTCTTAGATAATCTTTTGTTATGATTTTACTATTAAGCCCTTCTAATAAATCCTCTGTAGCCTTTCTCTCCACGGATGAGATGGCAAAAATAGATTTAGGTCCATACCAACCACATGCATTTTGGACGCAATCAATAATATCTTTTTCAATGCGACTTAGTTTGTCAAGATTCATCTCAATGGTTCGGATCCCCTGCTTCCTTAGCCCTTCATAGAGGCTTAAGTAAGGCATCTGATTGTAAGTTAATTGCGCATCCTCATCAAATATTTCCTCACCCAAAAAAACAAGGGCTAGTATCTGTGAGTAAAACAATATACTTTGAATCTGCCTAGGATTTATTTCAGCATTTGCCTGATTTATAATATATTGTGCTGATACATGAAGCTTCGAACGCATCATTACATCCAATACTGCTTTCTTGCTTTTCTTATAAGCAACATTGGTAATCTTACTTTGATTTTCCATAAGTATCCGATAATAATACATTGGGCTTTCTGCAATCTCTTGTAATTTCTCAGTATATTCCAAAGTTGGAATATCGCCATCCAGATAACGAATTACAGTGGTTTCTCCCCACCCCAGTAATTTCGCTAATGGCTTTTTTCCTATGTTGTACATCTCCAAAATCTCTCTGATTTGGTTTACGCTGATGACTTTTTCATTAAATAATTTTCCTATGATATCCCCGCTCATATTAACCCTTTCCCTTCTAATTGGTTCCCCTCTTAGCTATATCCATTCTTTGAGTCTGATGCTTTATCGCTTACAGCTCTAAATTTAGTATTTTCTGAAATCGTTTATGCCCGTAGCAATAATCTTGATACCGCGTATGATTCGTTCAAACATTCCAAGTCGATAAAGACTAACTAACACCATCCCAACTGGAATACCAAATATCATACCGATAACATTATAGAGTTTATACCCTATAAACATAAAGATCAGAGTATAAAAAGGACTAATTCCAATGCTGTCTCCTACCATCTTTGGTTGTAATACTTGCTTAATGATTTGGCAAGCAAGATATAACACCAATATAACAATGGCTTCCACATATTTTTCATTCAAAAATGCAATGATTGTCCATGGCCAGAACACTAAGCCAGTTCCAAGCACTGGTAAGAAGTCGATTATTGCTATAGTAAGCGCTAGTAAAATTGAGTAACTAATCCCCAGAATCTCAAATGTTAAAAACATTACCAACGTTAGAATACTCATAATCTTAAACTGCGCCTTAAAATATCCACCTACAGCAGTCTTAAAATTATCACTTATAATTCGGTAAAAACGCTTGATCGATTCTGGTAAGACCTTGTTGGCAGCCGCAATAATATTCTCACGATCTGCAATAAAAAAGTAAGTAGCCAATATTGTAATAATAATCATAAATACCATATTGGCAAAATTCATGACGACGCCTCCAGCTTTTAAGACACTGGTGAAATCCACTCCACTTAATAGCTTGTCTAATGATCCTTGTGCACTATTATTTAAATTATCCAAAAACGTTTTCAAGCTTTGTGGGAGTGCTTCATACAGCCTTACAAACTTAGTCGAAATGCCCTCTAAGGTGTCGACAATTTGTTGTGCTATATTTGGTATATCTGAAATCAGATTGGAGATCTCGTGAAATAGCATAGATAAAACCAAATAGAGCAAGCCAAATATTAGGGCCAAAACTAGAATAATGATAATAGCAGAACCATGCTTCCTGGCTATCTTTATCCTTTTTTCCATAAACTTAACAAGAGGATTAGCAATGAGTGACAGTATATAAGCCACTACAAACGGAAGAAAGAATGCTAATAACTTTGGTCCAATCAACAATAGAATTACTCCTAACAGGATGGTCAGTAATAGGTTTACAATAATTTTAATATAAATGACCCAATTGTTCTGCATTTTATCACCTCTAATATGTTGGTCTGAGGTCAGTATAGCAAATAATGTAAAATTTTACAATATCAAACCAACATAATTCCATAATTTTCGCTCATTTTCGTTATCAATAATCGTTGTTCTTTGTGAGTTTCGCACATTTCGCGAGAATATTTTGTTCACATTCACTTTACTGTGACTATTTTAGTTCTGAATATTACTATCTGTGGACAGAAACTTTCTGAATTTCCGAAACTTTAGCTTTCCACTCGCCCCTTCATCCATAACGTAGAAAAGAATATTACTGCAGAAATAATAACTATCATTGGACCAGTAGCTAGATTTAAATAATAACTTAAGATTAATCCCAAGATACCTGAAAACACTGAGATTAAAATGCTAAATAAGTGATACTCTCTCATATTAGAGGAGATATTTCTTGAGGCAGCGGCTGGTAAAATTAACAAGGCATTTAAGATAAGTAACCCTACCCATTTAATGGATAGCATTACAATTAGAGCAATGAGTACTGCAAATAAATTCTCAATCGTAGCTATATTTACTCCTTTACTCCTTGCCAGACTCGTATTTAAGCTTAACGAATGAAGCTTATTAAAACAAGTTACAAAGAATACTAGTGTAACAGCAAAAATAATTACCAATAAACCGATCTCTTTCGGAGTAATACTTAATACATCTCCAACAAATAAAGAGGAGTACTTTGAGAAGTTACCTCCGCTCGATAATATAACTAGACCAATTGCCGTACTGGTAGAGGAAAACACTGAAATTATAGTATCCGTCGATGCGGTGTTATTTCTCTTAATAAAATTAAGCAACAATGCAAATACCACAGCAAATGCAATGGTAGAAAGGTTCGTATCCCCTATTCCAAGTATTACACCAATTGCCATGCCGGTAAACACAGAATGCCCTAGAGCATCTGAAAAAAATGCAAGTTTGTTATTCACGATCATAGTTCCTAACATTCCAAATAGCGGTGTAATCACTAATACCGCTAGTAATGCATTTTTCATAAAATTGTAGGAAATAAATTCAAATGGAAGTACTGCTTCCATTAAGTGATAAATTGTATCCATGGTTTCTTACCCTCTTTGTGAATTCGAATTGAAAAGTATTACAATTAGAATTTATTTTCTTGCTTGCTATATAGCTCGTAATATATATTCACTAAAACTTTACTCTTATCATTTTTTCTAGGATTTTTTTCAATATGATAACCTAATTTACTAATTACTTGAATCATATTAGAGTTCTCTCTTATTAACTATGATCCAAATACTTCTCGAAACTCCTTACTTGATAAAACCTCTTTTGGTGTACCTTCCTTTAAGATATGTTTATCTAGTAGAATTACATAATCCGCATATTGTTCAACAAATTTCAAATCATGTGATACCAAGATAAACGCACAGTCATAGTTATTTTTAAGCATTTCAACATTCTTATAAAAAAGTTCCATACCATTCCGATCAATTCCAGAGACCGGTTCATCAAGTAAAAGCAAATTTGGCGTTGGGGTACATGCAATGGAAAGCATTACCCTTTGTAATTCACCACCGGATAAATCACAAACTCTCTTATCAATTAAGTCCTGAGCTTCAAAAAAACGAAGTTTTTCTTTGATATTCTCATATAGTCGTTTTTTCCTTGGTAAAAATACAGGTCGCCGATCGATTAATCCTGCAAACATATCATAAACACTGGTTGGTGTATTTTTCTCTACATTTAAGGATTGAGGAACATACCCTATCGTCATCTTAGGTAGGGTGTTATTCTTCATATCTTTAAATTCAATGGTCCCCTCATGCTTTAATTCACCCAGAATCGCTTTTATTAAGGTAGATTTACCAGCTCCATTTTTACCAATGATAACTGTTAATTTACCGCAATGAATATGCAGATTGATATGTTCAATAATCGTTGTCTTTCCTATCGTAACACCGATATTGTTCATACGGATACAATGAAGTCCACAGGCTCCTTTTGAGCAGGATTCGTGCTGGTTTATACAAGAAGAACAGGAAAATCCAACCTGTGATTTTGTCTTCTTTATATTAGGGGAAGATTTATGTGATTTTTCTTGTTTCATACTATCCTCAATTCTGGCGTTATAACACCTTACTCTAGCAATTATATCTTTAGCACACTAGCTTAGTTTTCTTTAAAAGATTAATCTTTTCAACAATTCATGAAGCTAAGGAGTGAGTTATCCACATAACACTTATCACTTATCACCTTATCTCAAATCACTTTTGATCTTTTAATAAAGCTTCTTTTAACATCTCAATATTTTTTTTCATACCTTTAAGATAAGAGTCCTTATTGACTCCCCCCGTCACTAAAGAGTCCATCACATAAACCGTTGCATTGGTCTCAGCCTCGATTCGGTCTGCAATGGTATGTTCGTACTGCTCTTCCGTAAAAAGATATTTAATATCGTGAAGATTTATTTCTTCAATTACCTCTGCAATCTCCCCAGCGCTAAGTGCTGTTTCTCCATCGGTATTCACTGCATGTACTACTTCCATTCCAAGCTCTTCCGCTAGATAAGCAAAAGAATCATGGAAAATGATAATTTCAGCACCATTTGCTATCTCTTTTATGGATTCTATCTCTTCTTTTATAGATTGTAGCTGTTCTAAGTATTTATCTTCATTTTTTCGATACATTGCTTCATGGGTAGGATCAAATTCACAAAGCCCTTCGGTGATAGTTTGTATTTGCTGCATGTAACGATGTACATTAAGCCAAACATGTCCATTCAAGTTACTATGAGTGTGAACGTGTGAGCTCTCTGATTGATTACTGCTATCGTCATTGGTATGGATGTGATCATCTTCTGGATGGTTACTACTTTCTTCATCTGTATGGTCGTGGTCATCTTCTGGATGGTTACTACTTTCTTCATCTGTATGGATGTGATCATCTTCTGGATGGTTACTACTTTCTTCATCTGTATGGTCGTGATCATCTTCTGGATGGTTACTACTTTCTTCATCCGTATGGTCGTGATCAATTTCTTCACTATATTGATTATACAACTCATTATCTTCTTGATAAGACTCTCCTGAATGATTATGAGTACTTCCTGTTAAGAAATCCATGCCAGCGCTAGAATCAATCACTTGAATTTCTTCTTGCTGATTTAGTACGTCTTCCATGAATTCTTCCATGTCACCACCGTTTAATATAACGACTTGTGCACCTGACAAAGTTCTCATATCCTTTGTTGTTAACTGGTAATCATGGACACATCCAGTTTGATTTTCCGTTAAGTTAACCACCTGAACCCCATCGATTCCATCCGCTATATTAAGGGCAGCGATATACATTGGATAAAAGGAGGTGACTATCGTAAGTCCCTCCTCCTGATACTGCTTATTCTTTCCCTGTATTTTAATTGCACCATAGCTAATTAGTGATAGTATAAGCATCACTGATAGCAAAAATTTTAATTTTCTTTTCATATAAACCTACATTCTGGTGCATTTTGCACCTTATATCACAAAATTTGTATGATTACCATTCATATGCGAATAAATAAATACGCTAACTGTCTTATAAGCTAACAGCTTAGTGTATTACAAACTACTAATATCCATGAAACCTAACTTATTCTCTTCCTAAATAATAAGCAATGAGAAAACCAATTGCAAATGTCAAAACACTTACGAGAATACTAGCAACCGTAATAACTCCAACACCAATCCCCATATAGATAGCAAATGGTGAGGCAAGCACAAGCCCAAGTATCGCAAAATAAGTCCTTTTCTCATAACGAGAAAGCAAAAACTCTATAATTTTTGCTATAGCAAAGATACCAACAAGAACTCCAATTCCAAATGGTGCAAGAATTGCTACATTATGAAGTATCGTATCGAAATTCCATGGTGACAATGCTTTTATTGTTGAATTAATAGTCTCTATGATTGGATTATAATAGCCTAGGATTAACAGAATCATGGATCCACTCACACCTGGAATCACCATAGTTGCCGATGCAATCACACCTATGATAAATAATTTTACCATCTGAATCACAGAAACTGATAAGGTGATTTTCGCTTCTTTATCACTTCCAAAGATCTGAAGGAGTATAATAAGGGCAAAAAATACTATAAATAAAACTACACTTATTGCATCAAACCCATGAGTTTTGCTCGTTCTTTCAGTCGAAGGTTTTTTACTAACCTTTTTTATTAGGATAGGTACACCACCCAGGATAAGACCAACAAATAGAGAACCTGTCTGTAATGGATACTTTTCAAAAAATGTTTCAATAAAATAGGATAACCCAATAATTGCTACCAACATTCCAATCCCATAAGGAAGCAGAGTCATAACACTTTTCTTAAATTGTTTAAAAAGATTGGTGATTGATCCAATGATACGGTCATAAATTCCCATCGACACAGCCATGGTTCCTCCACTCACGCCTGGAATGATATTGGCAATGCCCATTAATATACCACATAGTATGTCTTTTAAAAATCTCATAGGTGGATCCTTTCTTTTGTTGTTATATATTACTTCTACGCCATAAGCGAAATTGCTTCTTCTAAGTCATATTTTCTTTTAATTCCTAAGATTTCTTCGTTTACTATGATATAAGTATCACTTCTATCACTATAAGTATTGCTACTTACTTAAGAAAATAAACCAAAGGACACTAATGCTGATAAGATTTAGTGATCACTTTCATAGGTTGTAGCAGCAACTTCTTCTTTTAGTTCGGACTTATAGATATAAGTCCCTACAATATCACTAACCATCTCACGAATATAATCACTCTCTTCCGTACAAGCATGGTAAAGCTCTTCTAATTGTAAATAAAATTTTTCTTCATCAAAATTAATAGGTTGCCCTATATGAATTTTACTATTTTGAGTTTCCATCAATCCCTCTTCTTCTAAGAGAAGTTCCTCAAATAGTTTTTCTCCTGCCCTTAATCCCATAAACTTTATTTCAATATCTTCCCCAGGAACATAACCCGATAGACGAATTAAATTTTTCGCCAAATCAAGGATCTTAACCGGTTCGCCCATATCCAGGATAAAAATTTCTCCACCCTTTGCATAGGCACCAGCTTGTAACACTAAGGAGACAGCTTCTGGTATTGTCATAAAGTAACGAATGATATCTGGATGAGTCACTGTTACTGGTCCTCCAGCTTCGATTTGCTTCTTAAAAAGTGGAATTACACTACCGTTACTTCCAAGTACATTACCAAAACGCACTGCTACATAATCTGTTTTGGAGCATTTATTATACGCCTGTATAATCATCTCGCAGATACGTTTTGTAGCACCCATGATATTGGTAGGATTAACTGCCTTATCCGTGGAGATTAATACAAACTTCTCCACTCCGTAACGATCAGACGCCTGCACTGTTTTTAGTGTACCGAAAACATTGTTTTTCACAGCTTCATTTGGACTATCTTCCATCAATGGAACATGCTTATGCGCCGCAGCATGATAAACAATATTAGGACGATATTCATCAAAAATTTTATCCATTCGCATCGTATTACGCACTGATGCTATCAAAGTAACTAAATCTAGGTCAGGATACCTTCTCTGTAATTCTTGTTGTATGTCATAGGCATTATTTTCATAGATATCAACAATAATTAACTGCTTCGGTTTATGACTTGCAATTTGCCTACAAAGCTCGCTACCAATGGAACCACCGCCTCCAGTAACCAATACAACTTTACCTTTGACATAGCTCATGATGGAATCTAGATCCACACTGATGGGGTCTCGTCCAAGCAAATCTTCGACATCAACACTTCTAAGCTGTGCTGTACTTACCTCTCCATTTACTAATTGATAAATTCCAGGTAGGATGTTAAGTTTACATCCCGTTTCTTTACAAATGGATACTATTTCACTAATCACTTTCCTTGAAACAGAAGGCATCGCAATAATAATTTCATCAATATTAAAACGTTCGACATTATCAAGTATTGTATTACGATTACCGACGACGCGTATACCGTGAATGTAACGACCAGCTTTATCTTCTGCATCATCAATAATGCACTTCACAGTCTTATGGATATGGGTACTATTTAGTAGTTCTTTAATAATCATATTGGCAGCTTCACCAGCACCGATTATCATAACATTTTCACCAGTAGTTTCTATGCCTCTTTTCCTTAACTTCATTCGTAATAAACGGTATGTAAAGCGAGAAGCTATTGTGAAAAATACTAGAAAAGCGGCATACATAAAGTAATAGCTTCTTGGAATCGGCAGCCCTAGTATATTCATCCCAACAAATTGGACGATGGAAGCTGATAAGGAAGCCACCACGATTTTTTCAAGTTCTGATATTCCGGCATAAATCCAAAGACTATGGTAGAGCTTAAAAAAGTAGTACGTCAAAAGAACTGTGACTATATTGATTGGCATATATTCCCAAATGCTATCCAAATATCGTAGCTCAATACTCTTATAATTAAAATCAAATCGAATAAGTAATGCAAGTCCACTAGATAGACATATAGCACATACGTCTATTAGAATTAGGAATACTCGTCTGATTAATAGTTGTTTGTCTTTAATATACTGCAACATTTATATTCTCCATAATTTAATTGAATTCACTTAACCTAGTACATAACTAAACAATTATAGCACACAGGTCTATGTGGTGCAATTTTTATTCTATGTCAGAATTATGTCAAATCTATTCTAAATTAAGTTTTTGTAAGAAAGATTTCTTGAAACAACACCTAAATAGTGTATAATGATTATATCATTATTATTGAAAGAAACAATACTTATAAGGAGAAATATAAATGTCTAATAACTTAAAGAAAAAAAGAAATAACGGTTACATAGACAAGAAACATGTAAATACAACTTCACTAATGTTATTATTTCCATTGTTTCTCATAGTTACTGTTTTACCGCTTATCGTAAGTATGCATAGTTATAGTGCTGGATTGGGGACTTACAACTGGTTTCCTGCTGATGATACGGCATATGACTTTTTCTTATATTATAAGCAATGGTTTTTTGTATTTATTGCAGGGCTCTGCCTACTCATTCTAGCTATCAAATCAACCTTAGATAAAAAATTCTTAAAAACACATCTGGCTATTTATCCTCTTATTGGATATGCAGGTTTAGCCTTAATCTCTACAATAGTATCAGAACATCGATCTTTTGGTTTTAGCGGTATTTTTGAACAGTTTGAAAATGTGTTCTGTTTACTCGGATATGCGCTAGTTGTTTATTATTCATTCTTAGTTTTACAATCTTACTCGGAAATTAAGCTACTGATAAATGCATTAGCGATCGGAGCTCTCATCCTTGGAATAATTGGTTCTTTTCAGGCTTTTGGACTCGACTTTTTTAATACCGATTTAGGGAAATCACTTATCGCAGAAAAAGGAGTTGATCCATCTACTCTAGAAATGGCATTTGAAAAGGGAAGAACATATGCTACTTTATATAATCCAAATTATGTCGGGGTTTACGCCTCTATGATCATTCCATTGTTTATCGTTTTATTTTTATTTAAGAATAAAACTTATGAATATGTACTTTATGGACTTGTTATCATAACTCAAGCAGTCAGCATGTTTGGTTCTCAGTCCAAAACAGGTCTTATTAGTATTGTAGTTACAGCAATCCTCGCATTACTATTATTAAGAAAGATATTATTACGCCGTTGGTATATCGTTCTACCTATTATAGCAAGTGTGTGTATCGGCTTTATCGTTATTAATACTATTCAAAATAATGCATACCTTAATGCTATAAAAAATGCATTCAGCAATAAAGAAGAAATAAAACCAAATTTATCGAATATGATAACGACTTCAGATCACATTGAACTTACCTATAAAGGAAATACTCTAATTATATCACACAATAATGACAACAGCTTAATCATTAAAGATACAGCTAATAATCTAATTAATACAGAAGTGATAGAATCAGAAGCATCTGAACATGTTCTTAAAATACTTGATAATCGTTTTGATGGTATATCACTTGTTATTTTTTTTGATGATATTGTCGATTTCGGTTTATTAATTGATGAGACACCTTGGTATTTTAAATATAATACAGAAACTAAGCAATACCAATTTTATAATCGATATGGCCGCTTTTCACCATTAGAAAGCGCGCCTAGCATGGTATTTGACGGACACGAAACTTTTGGCTCTGGAAGAGGCTACCTATGGTCAAGAACTTTTCCTTTATTATCTGATCATATTATTCTTGGTTCAGGAGCAGATACTTTTGTATTTGAATACCCTCAGTATGATTATGTTGCTATGACAAACTATGGTTTCGGTGCTGAATTGATAACAAAACCTCACTCACTATACTTACAAATAGGGGTTCAAACAGGTGTACTCTCACTTCTCTGCTTTATGGTATTCTATGGAATCTATTTTTTTAAGAGTATCGTCTTATATATAAGAAAAAAAGAATTGAATATTAATGATGCTCTAGGTATCGCTGTATTAGTGAGTAGCTTTAGCTATATGGTTAGTGGAATTACAAATGATTCTAGTATAACAGTAGCACCAATATTTTGGTTATTAATGGGGATTGGATTGGCTATCAATAGGATTGTAAAGTTAGATTCTTTATAAAACAGGTTCTATAATAAATGTTGGGGCATGTGAATTAAACTATTCACATCTCCAACATTTTTCTTTATAATAAAAAAACCTCCCAGTGCCAGTCGACAAACAAACCACTAGAAGGCTGCAATAATGCATAGTTATTGTATCAATAAATCATTAAATTTAAAAGAGGTAAAAGTAAAAAATATAGTACATACTGATACTTTTGTAAAAATTTTCATACAAACACTCCCCAAAGAACAAAAATGTCCTTGCTGTGGCAATGCAACCAAACAAATCCACGATTACAGAACCCAAACAATTAAGGATTTACCTTTTCAAGAGAAGAACTGTTATCTGGTACTTTAAAAACGTCGCTACCGTTGTTCTTGTGGTAAACGTTTTTTTGAGAAATACGACTTTCTAGCTCGTTATCAGCAACGCTCCGTTAGGCTTACTCATTCTATAGCGGAACAACTTCGTGACTCTGTATCATTAAAGTATGTAGCCAAAAGAAAGAATGTCTCTACAAATACCGTATCAAGAATACTGGATACTATCAATTACTCTTGTCCTTCTCTCAAAGATACAGTTGCTATTGTTGAGTTTAAAGGGAATGCTGACACTGGTAAATATCAATGTATCCTGGTAAATCCCAAGCAACATACAGTTATGGATATACTACCAGATCGGACTCAATCTCATTTATCAGAATACTTCCGAGGGATTGATCGTAGTCAGCGTAATCGCGTAAAGTTTTTTATTTGCGATATGTGGCAGCCTTATGTAGACATAGCACATGCTTACTTTCCAAATGCTCAAGTTATTATTGATAAATACCACTTTATTCGACAAGTTACATGGGCAATCGAAAACGTTCGTAAAAGACTACAAAAGACTATGCCCGTTTCATTGCGAAAATACTATAAACGAAGTCATAAGCTTATATTAACACGCTATGATAAGTTGAAAGACAAGAATAAAGATGCATGTGATTTGATGCTACATTACAATGATGATCTTAGAAAAGCCCATATGCTTAAAGAATGGTTTTATCGTATTTGCCAAAATCCCAAGTATGCTATTCAAAGAACTGAATTTTATGAATGGATTAAAAATGCTGAATGTTGTGGTATGAAAGAGTTCGAGAAGTGTGCTACAACATACCGACACTGGTCAAAATACATACTAAATGCTTTTAAGTATGGACTAACAAACGGTATTACAGAGGGATTCAATAATAAAATTAAAGTAATAAAACGTATCTCTTACGGAATTCGAAACTTTAAACGTTTAAGAACACGTATTTTACACTCTTGTAACTAAATAAAATCAGACTGGCACGAAGGTTTATTTGTCATGCCCAAAAACAGCTATATTAGAAACCCAACATAAAAATAGCTCTATATCCAGCATGAAGTGCACCCCAAATGTTAGACAAAATAACTTTGGAGGTGCATTTTTAATGTTAAAGAAATATTCATATGATATAAAACTTAAAGCAGTATTAGATGTAATAAATAATGGATTATCTAAAAATAGTGTAGCCAAGTCTATCGGAGCTTCCACTACTGATATTCGAAAATGGGTAAGAATGTATGAATATCATGGACCTGACGGATTGAATATACAGAGCAGAAAATATAGTGGAGATTTTAAAGTATATGCTGTAGAATATATGTATTCTAATAATCTTTCTTCTCCAGAAGCGGCTGCTAGATTAGGTATTCCTTCAAAACATCCTCTTTCTGAGTGGGAACGAATTTATAACACGTTTGGTCCAGATGTATTACGTCTTGGAAAACGAGGAAGGAATAATAAAAAAATGATGAAGAAAGTAGCTCCAGCAAAGAATCTTGCTAATCTTACTGAAAAGGAGTTAATTTTAGAAGTACAACGACTTCAAATGGAAAATGATTACTTAAAAAAATTGAACGCCTTAATTCAAAAGAGAAGAGAATTAGAACAGAAGACAAAGTAGCTGTCATTTCAGAATTAAGGCGTAAATATAAATTGACAGCTCTTCTAGAATATATAGGTATTCCAAGAAGTACATACTACTACTATTTAAATCAATCTATTAAATCAGATAAATATGCTGATATAAAAATAATGATTAATAATATCTATCATGAAAATCAAGGAAGATATGGATATCGACGTATTACTCTTGAATTGAAAAATCGAGGTTTTATTATTAACCATAAAACAGTTCAACGTTTAATGAAAAATATAGGATTAAAATGTATGGTACGAATTAAGAAATATCGTTCATATAAAGGTGAAGTTGGAATAGTAGCAACAAATCTAATTTCAAGGAACTTTTATGCAGATAGACCAAACCAAAAATGGACTACAGATATAACTGAATTTTCAATGTTTGGTGAAAAATTATATCTATCCCCCATACTAGATATGTATAATGGAGAAATATTAAGTTACAGTATTAGTAAACGTCCTGTCTTAGGTCAGGTTTTAGATATGTTGGATGATGCTCTTGAAAAAATAAATGACGATTCAATTATTATCCTACATTCAGACCAAGGGTGACAATACCAACATAACAGATATCAGGAACGTTTAAAAAGTAAGGGGATTATACAAAGTATGTCCAGAAAAGGAAACTGTCTAGATAATGCAGTAATGGAAAATTTCTTTGGGATTCTTAAATCTGAATTACTTTATTTGAGAAAATTTAAATCGCTTGCCGAATTCAAGCTAGAACTTATAAAGTACATAGATTATTATAATAATAAAATAATGGCTCTATAATAAATGTTGGGGTATGTGAATAAATTAATTCACTACTCCAACATTTTATTTTATAATAATAAAAAAGCCTCCCAGTGCCAGTCTACCAAAACAATCACCAGGAGGTTGCAATAATGCATAATTATTGTATCAATAAATTACTAGATTTAAAAGAGGTAAAAATAAAAAATATCATTCATGCGGATTCTTTTGTAAAAATATTTATTGAAACTAAGGCAAAAACTCACACTTGCCCTTCCTGTGGTGCTAAGACAAATAAGGTTCATGATTACAGGCAACAGACTATTAGGGATCTACCATTTCAGATGAAGGACTGCTATCTAATACTTAGAAAAAGACGTTATCGCTGTGCATGTGGTAAAAGATTCAGTGAAAAATACGATTTTTTAGCACATTACCAACAACGTACTACTCGACTTACTAAATACATCGTAAATGAACTTAGACAAAGCGTGACTTTAAAAACCGTAGCCCGTCGAGCGAATGTCTCAGCTACAACTGTGGCGCGAATTCTTGATACTATTCATTATACTTGTCCTTCTTTAAAAGAAGCCATTTCAATTGATGAATTTAAGGGGAATGCTGAAACTGGAAAATATCAATGTATTCTAGTAAATCCAAAGCAACGTTCTATAATGGATATCCTCCCAAATCGTTCACAAGCGCATTTAGCCTCTTATTTTAAAGAAATAAACCGAAGTGAGCGGTACCGCGTAAAGTATTTTGTATGTGATATGTGGCAACCTTATGTTGATTTGGCTCATAGCTTTTTCCCTAACGCTCAAGTCATAATCGATAAATATCACTTTGTTCGTCAAGTTACATGGGCCATCGAAAATGTACGTAAAAGACTACAAAAAAGCATGACTGCAACGATGAGAAAATACTATAAACGCAGTCATAAACTAATTTTAGCAAGGTATAAACAACTAGAAAATAGGGATAAAAAAGCATGTGACATTATGTTACTTTATAATGATGATTTAAGAAAAGCACATATGCTAAAAGAATGGTTTTATGATATTTGTCAGAATACAAAGTACTCAATCCAAAGAACAGAGTTCTATGAATGGATCCGCAATGCTGAAAGTTCAGGTATTAAAGAGTTTGAAAAGTGCGCTGCAACATATCGGTATTGGTCAAATGAAATATTAAATGCTTTTAAGTACGGAATTACAAACGGTTCCACAGAGGGCTTTAATAACAAGATTAAGGTTCTTAAACGTACCTCATATGGTATCCATAACTTTGAACGTTTTCGTACCCGTATTTTACACTCTTGTAACTAAATAAAAACAGACTGGCACGAAGGTTTATTTGTCATGCCCAAAAATAGAATTTCTAGAACCTCTACATAAAAACAGCTCTAAATCCAGTAATGGGGCATGATTGAGTCCAATCATACCCCAACACTTGACAAAGAGCCCATGAAAATAGCTCTATATCTAGTAAAGTAGCGGGTTCCAGCGGAACCCGCCCCAACACTTGACATAGAGCCAAAAGAATAAAGAGTAAACTAAAAGGATTAAGTCCTGTTCAATACAGAATTCAATCCTCGTTAGTTTCATAATAATATTGTCCAACTTTTTGTTGATTGTCAAGTAAAATTGACCCACTTTTATGTTTAAATCTGACCCACCTTAGTTTTTTTATATTGGTGGATCAGATTTGTTTGTTATTTCTGTTTTTTACACTGTGAATTGACCCACCCTGTTAGTGTGTGACCATCTGATAACCATCCTGTATCAATGTAGTTTTATCAACAATGATTCGCTTTGATATGGAATCTATTGTGACATATTTGCTTAATTCCAATAGTCGATCACCAATCAGTTCTTGTATTAGCTTGCCCATTGCTACTGGGCGACTGTCGATTTGGTGTTCTTCCATACTTTTGATATGCTGTGGGATGATTGGCGAACACAGTTCCTCCATACTCATGAATACATTCTCTGTATTCTGTTTCGTATTGAATTTAAAGTAGTCTTTTTCTTTGTCATAAGATAGTTCAGGATGTTCGCACATTCTTTTGAAGACAGAGTAGGGATATTTTATGTTATATTTCGTTTTCAGTAATGCATAAACGGTTTCTTTCCCGTTGGAATTGTATAGTTCAGCAAGTTCTTTCAGTTTTTCAGTTTTTACTTTTGACATATGAATTCCTCCTGGTTGAATGGCAGTTCTACATCTGGATATGACAATCGCCATTCAGCGAACTGTAATGCATGTTTGCTGGATTCTTCTTTTGCTTGTTTGATTTGTACGTTTGCTTCCTCTAGCAGACCATTATTTCGAAGGATCTGTTCATAAATTCTCATACTAAAAAGCACTTCATTCAAATCTTTATGTAGATTATCAATGGTATCTTCTCCGCGAAGTCTGGCAAGATAGTTATCCTGTTCTCTTTTAGGAAGCTTCTTTAAGGTCTGTCGTATTTCTTCTTCATATCGATAAACTTCAAAGAAATCGCATGGCTTACCGGATTCAGAAGTAGCCATGGAACTATTCTCATAAACACTGTTTCCTGCTATAACCCATTCATGTAATGCAGTCCGTTCTTCGGATGTTATTTCTGTATGTTGTTTCTCATATTCAATCAGCTCATTCCATAGATAAGCTGCTTTTTCTTTGCTAACGTTATCCATTTATATATCCTTTCCGTTTTTAACACTTAATTTTGACCCTTTGACACGATAACTATCTCCAGTTATACTTAGCACATGACAGTGATGCAACAGCCGATCAAGAATGGCAGTTGCCGCAAGCTGTCCAGTAAACAGTTCGTCCCATCTGCCCATTGGCAGGTTGGTCGTTATAATGAGGGAGCTTTTTTCGTATCGTTGGCGGATGATCTGGAAAAACAAGCTCTCTCTTTCTCTATCCATTTTTATGTACGATAATTCATCAATGATTAGTAGATCAATTTTTCCTAGTTTTTCAATGATATCCGCTAATCGTCCTATGGTCATTTCTTCATAAAGCTTATCTACCAATTCCTTTGCATTTACAAAAAGTACTTTTTTCCCTTCCTTACACGCATTGATTCCGATGCCTGTAGCAATCATACTTTTTCCAACACCTGGTGGTCCAATGATAATGATGTTCTCATGTAACTGTAAAAAATGTAGTCTCCCAAGTTCTTCTATTTGCTCCTTATCCAAGGTATGATTAAAACTATAGTCGATATCATTCAGTGATGTGAACGTATCAAAGTTCGCCTTTTCCAGCAACAGTTCCTGACGCCTGACATTCTTACCTTCTTCCTCAACAGAGAGCAATCGTATTAAAAAATCCATGTAATCCAGATCATCTGCCTCTGCTTCTGCAATGATATCCGAATACTGCTCACGCATATCTACCAGTTTGAACCTTTTCATCATCTCATCTGCATAGGTCTTTTTATCTTCAGCTATTGTCTGCATGGTATTTCTCCTTTGCAAATGTCTTCATAATAACTACAGTCTCTTGTCAGAGAAGTTTCAGGGATCGGATTCAGCAAATCTGATTTCTGACAGGAAGTCATGAGAGTACGTTCTCCATCATTGTATTCTTTCAGAAGAGCCTTAAATCCTTTGATGTCCATTCTGTCCTCATCAACTGCTATACCAATCAGCTGATCCATTACTTCTAGACTGTACAATTCTTGAAGTTCCATGATCTTTCTTGCATAATGGGTTGGTTGGTCAAACTTTCTTCCCGCAGCATCTAGATATCGGATGCCATTGCTGTATCTTTGCGTAAAATCACGTCGTATCTGTGGAATAGAAGTGCTGACTTTGGGAGCAATTGCTTCATAATGGGTTGGTTCTGAAAAGGTGTGGTGTTTCTCATCCGATTGTTCAAAGCTCATGATATAATTCTCTTTTGCATCATAAAGCTCGATACGAAAGCCATATATTATACGGAATTGCACAGTCTTACCAACGTATTGTACAGGCACACTATATTTGTTACTATTAATGCTTACAAAGCTGTCAGGACTGATTTTTCGATTCTGCATCTTTTTGATACGATATCTACTTTGGGGTAGTGGCAGTAGAAGGGCCTTTTCCTCTAGTAGGTAATGTTGGTTCGGAATCCGCTTTGTGGTAGTATGTTTTTCGTCACACCATGCATCAACTTTTTGTTTCACTCTGTGACTCAGGTCCTCCATATTTGCAAAACGATTCCCCTTTATGAACTGATTTTCTATGTATTTAAATGGGGATTCGATTTTACCTTTTTTTCGAGGCCAGTAACAGGGACATGCATTTAATTCAGTTCCAAGATGCTTAGCCAGCATCAATGCATGGGGATTGTATCGTACTTCCTCTCCTGATTTAGGATTATTTTCGATTACAAGAGCTTTGGGATTATCAATTAGAAGTTCTAATGTAATACCTCCAAGAGCTTTGAATAATTCCTGAATTGCTTCATAGATTGCTTCCGCATCTACTTTGAGTGAAAAACATACTGCCTTTTTGCGTGATGCAGCCAGAATCATAGCAAAACAGTATACTTTCCGATAGCGACCGCCAATCAGCACCTCGTATTCCGTCCAGTCGAACTGTGCTTGATCGCCCGGTGGACTTTCATGTCTTACCGTTGCTTTTTTACTGATGTGATTGCCAACATCTTCGTCAACTTTCCCTAAGAGTCGATAAATCGGGCCAATACTTCCTGTGTACCCTTTGCCTCTTAACTCTCGAAAGATTCGAGTTCCATTAAAGTTGTACGGATCGCAGCGCCATTCAATGATCAGTTCCTTATAGTTATCTAGTTTGGATGAGTACGATGTCCTATGATAAACTGGAGGTTCTGTCATATCAAGTAGTCTCTTTACAGTGTTTCGTGAGATCTTCAGAATCTTTGCCGTTGTTCGCTTAGATTTTGTCTGCTTGTACACTTTTTGTACAGCTGCCCAGTCTTCCAAATCTTTCACCTCTGTTTTCTCCTTCCTGTATGAGTTACATACAGAAGGTATTTTACAAATCATATAGAGGTGGGTCAATTCTAAGTGTTAAATTTTCAAGGAACAGTGTATATCAGAAACAGGATTACTTACTCATTGCCCTTCTAGGGTGGGTCAATTTTCCTCGTAAATCCTGGGTCAGTTTTAAGTATAAATCAACACTTTTTGGGGTCAGTTCACACTTGACATAGAGCCATAAAACAATTCTACAAAATAGATAAAAGAAACGGAAGCATAGTATCAAACTACTTATGTTTCCGTTTCTTTTATTGTTTCTTTAAACTCCACTAATTGATAATTTCCTTTTTCTAATATAGATAACGATTTATCATACGTTAGATCTCCAAATACTTTTTTAAATACACTTATATATTTTCTAAGAACATTGATCATAGGATTAAGTATCTTAATCCCTGTAATACCGTGACCATGACAGCTTGCAATTTCTTGAACTAGATTAAATGTATTTACATATTCTACATTTTGAGGATGGTAAATTCCATCACTACCACTATTAATAATTTCATATAAATATATAGATAAGTTATCAATATAGATCATACTTCTTTCATTTTCAATCTCTGGAAAAAAACGAACTCTACTTGCAAGTCGAGAAAGTACTTTATAATTACCTGGACAGTCTTTCCCATATACCATCGGTGGTCTCACAATAGCTATTTTAAAGTTATCATCAGCAAGTTCTAGTAATTTTTCCTCTGCAATAAGTTTCGTTCTTCCATAGTAATTATCAGGTTGAGGTATAGAATCTTTGTTTATTCTGATAACACCACTTCCATATACAGCCATGCTACTCAAAAATACAAAATGTATTACCCCTGCTTCTTTAGCTAATTGTGCTATTTCTATAGTTTTTTCAACATTACAATGATAGTAATCAGAAAAATCAATTTTTCCTGCTTTCTGATGAACAATACTTGCGACATGAACAATACTATTAAATTGGCTATAATCTAGTTTCTTAAAACTATCGTCACGCATGGAGACCGTCGCTACATCTACTGGTAAATCATTATGACATATGTATTCTTTTAATCCATTACCTATATAACTATGAATTCCAGTAATTAGTATACTCTTAGTAGATGACCTTTCCATAAAACTATGCCCCTCCTAATTGTCTAACGCTCTCTGCCTTCTCTAATCCCATCACGTGAAAGTACGCTGCCTACAGTTCCTAAGATACACTTAGTATCAAAAAGAAAGGAAATATGTTTCACATATTCGCCATCATACTCCGCCTTTTTTTCCAACGTCAAAGTATCTCTTCCATTAATTTGAGCCCATCCAGTTAGCCCAGGTCTAACATCATTAGACCCGTTATGATCTCTAAGTTGAATCAAATCATCTTGATTCCAAAGTGCTGGACGTGGACCTACAAAGCTCATATCACCTTTTAGAATGTTCCATAACTGTGGAAGTTCATCAAGACTTGTCTTTCGAAGGAACCTTCCAACTCCTGTTATGTATTGGTCAGCATCAGTTAAAAGATGCGTAGGACAATCTTTAGGTGAATCAATATACATAGTACGAAATTTAAACATCCTAAATGTAACTTTATTTTTCCCCATTCTATCTTGTACGAAAAAGATTGGACCCTTTGAATCTAACTTAATTAGAATAGCTACAAGGAGCATTATAGGTGATAATAGAATACATCCTATTAACGAAACCAGAATATCACAGATTCGTTTAAGTAATTTAGTATACATATATTTTGCTCCTATTTCTTCCTTTAAAGTTCGTGTGAAAAAGTTAAATACCTTAAGCTCTATGTTAGTTTATAACAGTGGACATAAAAATTTAACTGCCAAGATGCTGCTTGATTACCAACTAACATAAGTTATTTTATCAACTCTCTTGTTATAATAATCGATCATTATAAGTAAATCTAACGCATTTCTCTTCATAACCTATAAAATTATTCTTATATCGGTAATTCAATATACCTCCTTCATATTTAATTACATTCTTTAACTTGATTATTTCGCTATTCGCTAGCTTAATCGCATTACCGTTTATATACATTATAAAATTATTTAAATCAATATAATCTTTATTTATTAATTCATAATAATTATTTTTATCATCTTTTAAAGCAATCTCAGTTTCACTACATATACCTTCAACATAGTTAGAAATTTCGCTACTCTGCTCAAACTGTACATATACTTCTTCATTAATTTTAACGTTTTGTTTTATAACTGTATAAACTTCGTATGCTATTATTGGTACGTCAAAATTATAACTTTTGTTATCTAAACAACAAAATGTAATTCCTGTGCTCTTATCCTCTAAATATCTACTATCATATAATTTTAATGTTAAATGCGCATCATTCACGTCAAATTCCTTAAATCCATATATACTAATTCTAAAATCAACAAATGGTTTTAAATATATTTGAGTATATTCACACAATTTTATAGAAGTATCCCTCTCTGCTGTACCATCAAGTTTTAATCTTCCATTAATAAGCTTTATAATTTTTATGCCGTCTTGACAGTTTGGTAATTTATCTAGTTGTAACTTAATAAGGTTTTTATTACGGCTCTCTACTACTAATGGATATTTACCGTTTTGATTCCAAAAACCTTTCCCAAGTATTCTACATTCCTTATACTTAGAACCATTTATAGTTACTACACCTGTTGTTCCTCCACAATGTGTAGCTAATAACCTATCACATTTTGCTAATAATGCAATAGTGACATAGTATTCTTCTCCTCTTAAGTATTCTTCATTTACCCTCTTTTTAGAAGTATTTTCCCTCATTATTACAGCTAACCTTGAATCACCAGTATCTGTATATCTATTTTGGCTAGTGAATAGTAATCTAGATTTAAAAACATCCTGAAATTTATTTAGAATATACTCATCTTCTGTACATAAATATATGTACTCATATTTATATTTTGCAACATATTGCTTTGCAATTTCAATCATTTCAAAAACATCAATAGGTATTGCATGATCTTTAGGTTTCGCATAGATGTAATCTGTTCCTCTACATAATATTCCTAGTACTTTATTTTTTTTAGGAAATAACTTTCTATATTCTTTATTTACTTTTTTAATTAATTCATTTCTTTCATGTATATAATTTTTATAAATATACTGACGATCGGACATATGAAAGTTATCATATTTTATGACATTCATATTATTAGATCCAATAATCACACATTCACTCGAATATACTTCTGATAACTTATATTTAGAAAGTGGTTCAAAGTAATTTTCCCATGCATTAACTAGTCCGATGCTATTTTCATCTAAATACAAATTCTTATAATTTTGCATATCAATTACAGGTATTAATTTATTATCTAAACAGAATTTTAGCTGTCTTATAACATAATTAAACATCCAAAATAATCCTGTGTTCTGAGCTGGAATCATTACATAGAATTTAACATTATCATTTAACACTCCAAAATTAAATTCAAATAGAGGCTCTTTTAAATCTTTTTCATTTATATACTCTGTATATGAAATAATCTTCTCATTCTTTATATTGTAATCATTAACTAGTCGATTACACATTTCTTTAGATTTCTTTAAATCTGTGATTATTATTTTATCAAATTGAATAGTATTTATATCTTTTAAATCTAGATATTGAACGTTTAATTTATTTGTATTAACATAATTTTCTTTGTTATCATCAGTACAAGCAACTATATCATAATATGGCAAGGGAAAATACTTTATTATTAAATTTAAATTTTTCTCTTCTAAACCATAAATAATTAACTTTTCTTTATTATTCTTTTCTCGTCTTTTAAACATTATATTCGCTCCTATCAATCTTTATAGGTTAATTAATCTTGTACTAATCAATGCTTATTCTGAGATTATTTCCATCCAGATTGAATTAGTTAAAGATAAGCTATCTTTTCATTACCTTAATATATTCATCACAAACATCAACAGCGTTTCCCACCATCTTTATCTCACCCTTATTCAACCAAATTACTTTATCGCATATACGTTTAACTTCATCTATCGAATGAGAAACATATAATAACGTTACACCTTTATTTCTCATTTCTTCCATCCTTTTTTCACACTTTTGTTTAAAACTAATATCCCCAACAGAAAGTATCTCATCAACAATAAGAATCTCTGCATTCACTATTGTTGCAACTGAAAAAGCCAACCTTGCCACCATACCAGATGAGTAATTTTTTATTGGTGAATCTAAAAACTCATCTAATTCAGCAAATTTAACTATTTCATCGAAATGCTCCTCCATGAATTTTATGGAATGTCCTAAAACACATCCATTTAAAAATATGTTTTCTCTAGCTGTCAAATTGCCATCAAAACCTGCTCCTAATTCAATTAATGGTGCTACTGTACCATTAATTTTTATATTTCCAGTATAAGGTTTAATAATACCACTGATTACTTTTAATAAAGTTGATTTACCAGAGCCATTAGAACCTATTATTCCCCATGACTCACCTCGATGTACATTAAATGATACATTTTTTAAAGCAAAAAATTCTTGAAATACAAGCTTTCGTTTTATCAGTCTTATAAAATATTCTTTCAAATTATCTATTTTTTGATTTGATAAATTAAATCTAACACTAATATCTTTTACCTCAATCATTATATCATCACTACTATTTTTATGCTGATTTATTGCTTCTACACTCATTTTATTTGATGAATAGTTATTATTCATACCTTCCTTTCCAATACTTAATCTTTATAAATAATACTCACTTATATTAATCAAAAGACTATTAGATTTTCAATACTTAACTACTTATTATTAAGCTAATTTAATTAGATGTATAAGATAAATCTATCTTGACTTCTTCTAAAACACAAAACACCAATTAAGATACTTATTATTGCTGAAACTATGCCACCCATAATTAGTTGTTCATCTGGAAGTACTCCATCATATACTATAGCCCTAAATTGTGAAACATAAAAGTACATAGGATTAACCCTTGAAACCCATTTTGCTACCAGATCAGGTAGCACTTCCATCGGATATATAACTGGTGTAAGATATACCCACGCAGTTGTAATAGCATTATATATATATTTAATATCTCTAAAAAAAACATATGCTTGAGCTAAAAAAAACCCTAATCCTAAACAAAAAACGAAAAGTTGAATAATTACTATTGGTATAAAAAGTAAGGTTAATGAAAACTTAGCCTTTGTTACAATCATAACAATAAATAGTGCAGCAAGCGAAAACACAAAATCCACTAAGGAACTGCTGACTTTAGCTAAAGTAAATATACCTTTAGGCACATATGTTTTCTTTAACAGTGCACCATTATCTACAATAGACCCTAACGCTAAATGTGTAGATGAGTTCATGTAATTAAATATCAATTGACCTGAAAACAAATATACAGGAAAGTTTTCAATATTTCGTTTAAATAATTTTGAAAATACAATAGTCATTACAATCATAACCAGTAACGGATTTAGTACACTCCATAGATATCCTAAAAAGCTTCTTCTATATTTCAATTTTAAATCTCTGGTAACAAGTTGCCTTAATAAATCTTTGTACTTAAAGTTTCTTTTAATATTATTTATAATTTCAAACACATTTTACTCCTAATCTAATTTACTTTATTCTATTGTTTTTAATATATCTTCATATACACGTTTTGTATTATGATTATCGATGTGATTGAAGAATTTATCACGACGATTCTTAATATATGAGTAGTCATAATCTCCCTCTAGTATTGATATTAAATCATCCAAAGTGTCTACAGCAAGCCCACAATTTGCTTCTTTAAAAACATCTCTTATAGTATAATAATTATCATATTTTGCTAATGGAGTATAATATATTGCTACACCATTAAGTTTATATATAAAATCATATGCAACTGACGAATAATCAGTTATTAGATACTTTGATTTGCTAAAATAGTTATTAAACTCTTCTCTGTCTGAAGAACTAATAACATTTATTCTATTAGATATTGTTTGTAGCATCAATTTCAGATTACGAAATTTATCTTTGGATATAGATGGATGACTGGCATAAATAATAGATAAATTTGTACATTTAATAATTTTATAACAAATATCAATTATATGCTGTATGTATTCATTTTCTATATTTTTTCTCCATGTAGGAAATAGAAAAACGTAGTTCTCGTCAATCTCGGAATTATACCATTTATCCATTCTTGGATATCCTAATACTTTAATATTACTGTGACCATTACATTTTTCCAAAAATTCTTTTTCATAATTTGAACAACAGTAAATACAATCAACATTACCAAAGTTGTTTTTATTTAAATAATAAGAATCCTTATCATAAGATATACCGTGTAAGACAGCTATAAAATTATAATTAAAATATGGATATAAATATAAAGATTTTTCATATCCATATATAGGAAAACACCACCATGATACAATCATTGTTTTAGCTTTTATAGCATAATCTTTATGTTGTTTTGAGTTAAGTATTATCATATGATCCTTGATTTTTATATTTTTTTCTCTCTCATAATTAAATTTAGATGTTACAAAATAAGCATTATTATTGTATTTTAAGTCTTCTAGAAATAGCATGTATGCATTATCATTCGCATTATCTAGTGTCTCAAAATATAGTATATATTTTTTATCTTGCTCTTTCATTAGTTCCTTTAAAAGTTGGCTTTCTTCTTTCTTGTTGATTACAGATGCCTTAGAATATTCTAAAAACTCATTTTTATTAACTAGTGATAAATGATTTTTATTTATAATAATAAAGTAATTTTTTTTAGATAATTTATACATATTAATAAAATTAGCTATTTCTAAATTTAAATTATCATTATCTTCTTGATAGAATTTAATACTAATCTTACCATTTTTAGATATTGGAAGTTCGAAAATATATAATCTCTCATTACTTTTATTTAAATAGCAATTAAAATAATGCTCATAATCAAATTTATATTGATTTAAAGCATGATAATATTTATTTTGGTAATATACCTTTATGTTATCTATTATATCACTTGAAACTGATATTCTCAAAAAATCATTATCTTCTTGTATATCAAATATTTTTATGTTTTTTATATTATTACAATTATATACTTGAATTTCTTTTTGAAAATCTATTTGATAATTTTCTAAATCATTATTAGCTTTTTGATTTTCATTGTAAAATAATCTTGTAAAAATATCTTTAATTGTATTACTAAATACATGCATTGAAAAATGATTTTCATATATTTTTCTTGCTTCCTCTCCAATTTTGCTTAATTCATTCTTCTTATTATGTATCTTAATAATGACATCAGTTAAATCCTCTACATCACCAGTCTTTATAACATATCCATTATTTCCATTTTTGATATAGGATGCAGTTCCAGTATTGTCTGAAACTATAACTACTTTATTTAACATCATACCTTCAGTTGCTGTAATTGGCATTGGATCATCTAATGATGGATTTATAATTACGTCAATAAAAGATAATAAATTAATAACTTCATTATTATTTAATTGTCCTAAGTATTTTACGTTCGAATATTGTTTTGATAATTTTTGAATTTCATTAAGTATATCATCATCATTATTTGGTCCTATAAACCAGAATTCTGACTTACTTATTATATGTTCAGATAAATGTTTTATTGAGTTTACTAAAATTTTTTGTGCTTTTCTTTCACAAATAGATCCTATTAAAGCAAATATAATTTTGTCTTTATTATATTCAATTGAAGAAGAATATTTATCTTCAATTCCATAGAGTAATAATTTAGATTTACTTGAATCGACATATTTATCAGTAAACTTTTTACAATACTCACCTACAGAATAAACCTCATCTATAAACTGAAATATATTTTTAAGATCAATTACACTATTTTTTTCAAATTCCATTGATCCTTCATGAACCCAACATAATTTATATGGTTTGGTATTTTTTAGTGAATTTACTAATTGTAGAGTAACTAAAGTATTGAATATTATACAATCGAATATATTAATAAATCTATAGGAGATACTATCTAATGGACAATATTGAAAACTTGATAAATTTTCTAGAATTACTGGTATATTATTACTTTCTAACTCACTTAACATTGGACCATTCTTTAATGACAAGAATATTGGATAATAACCTATTTTCTTTAACTCTATAGCCATGTTTAATAACGCCCTCGGTGCACCCGTTAAATCTAAAGTGTGGGTTATCAGAAGTAATATTTTACTATTAGGGTTTATTTTTTTATATTCATTTATTAAAGAAAGTAACGAAGGCCCAATATTGCTAATACTATTGCTACTCGTTGAAAAAATCTTTCTATTTTCGTATTTCCCATATATCTCATAATGGAATAGAGGGTTAATATTACAATCTTTAACATCTGTATATGTTTTTAAGTACAATTGACCATCAAATTTATTACTAGGATTTCTACCTTCTTGCCAACCAAATTTAATATAATGTTCTACAGCATCAATTCTCTCATTTTTTACATCTGGATTATTACATAGATACCATTCTTTATCAAATAATTCTGAGTTTTTTATACTCCTATATTCTCTTCCAAAATATAACTTAATTTTACATATTGATTTTATGTGATTATATATATTTTTTTTAATACTATTAACTGTAATCATTATAGTTTTTACTCCTATGTCTTTAATTAAATTTATCTTAGATTATATTATTGATATATTCAAATTTTTTTGAGAAAAGTTAATATTATAAAAAGGATCATAATTCTTAAACTCAGGATGCTTTATATACAAGTAGTCTCTTTCATTTTCTAAACGTTTTAATTTTGTTTTATCCAATAAATCAGAGCCACGGCTTAATGATTCATGATGTAATACCTTAACATCATTTCTAACAACATTATAAAAACCACTCTTATATAATCTTATACATAAATCTACATCATTGTAAGCAATAGATAAACTTTCATCAAACTGTCCTATTTTATTAAAGATTTCTCGCCGTATAAGCATACAAGCTCCTGTAACAGCTAAATAATTATACGTGTAGATATTCCTTCCAAAATAATACATTTTATCATCTCTTTTATTCAATAGTATATGACTTGGACCAGCATCTAAATTAATAATACCTACATGTTGTATCTTATTTGTGTTAGGATATAATAACTTAACGCCAACTGCGCCAACATGGGAAATCATACCTTGACCAACTAATATATCTAACCAATTATTATCTAGAATTTCTGTATCATCATTCAAAAATAGTAATAATTCACCGTTTGCATAGTTTTCAGCAGTATTACACATTTTTGAAAAATTAAATTGGGTTTTATAATAAATATATTTTACAAACATTCTGTCACATAATTCTTGATACTTTTGCTTATTTACGCTATCGCTACCATTATCTATAACAATAATTTCATAATTTTGATACTTCGTAATAGAAATAGATGACAAACATTTTTTTAGTACTGCATAATTATCTTTCGACGGAATAATTATACTTACTTTAGGACTTGATTTATTAACATACATTATATTATGCTGAAAATATCTTTTATTATATGTCACTGCTCCATCTAAGTGCCTACGCTTCAATGCATCCTCTTTACATCTTTTTATAGCATCGATAACATATGGTTTTGAGCTAATACTCTGAGCAGTAGAGTTCTTAGTTTTTCTCCAATGATATAATATTTGGGGAATATGTCCTATATTATTACTTAACTCAGTGAATCGTAAGACAAAATCATAGTCTTGTGCCCCATCATATTCACTACGGTAACCACCAATTCTCAAAGCTATATCTCTTCTAAATGCAGATAAGTGGCAAATATAGTTAAAAGACATCAAAGTATCAGGGGACCAGTCAGGTTTAAAGAATGGGCAATGTCTACCTCTAAGAAATGAATACTTATCCTCATCACTATATATAAAGTCAAGATTTCTATTTTCATTCAATAATATAGCAATCTCATTGAGAGCATATTTTGATAATATATCGTCACAATCAAGCATTACTATAAAATCACCTTTAGCCATCGCTATCCCATCATTTGATGCTTTTGATATATTACCATTAATACCTCTATACTTTATGTGTATTTTATTATATAACTCATATTTAAGTAACTCTTTTTTCACTGATTTTTTAGTTGAACAATCATCTACTATACAAATCTCCCAGTTTGAATAAGTTTGCTTAATAACCGATCTAATACATTTATTTAATATCTTACTATTCACATTATATACTGGTATTACAACAGAGAAAAGTGGCGTATAACTTAAATTCAAATGAGTAGTTTCTCCATAATTTCTCTTTTCTTTAGCTAATATCCAAATTTTAAAAATGAGTTCTTTTAATATATTATTATCAAGCTTTTTTAATAAAATATAAAAAAATGTGCAAATTCCTTCACTTTTAATAATACTTACTACTTTCTTAAAAATTGCTATCATATATTTTACCTCTCTACAATAAGCCTAATATTAGTAAAACCTTCATAATTAAATTATCTAGCTTATTTTGTCTAAATAATTCCTTTTTATATAAAATTTTTATTCTATAACTAAAACTGGTTTTAGAAAGTAAGAAATCTTTTAAGATTTCTTTGTTAACATCTTCTAAAGAATAAATATTTTGTAGCTCCTTAGCTTGTAGATAAAGTAACGAACGATTACGATTAAAATTTTTAATTCTTTTGAGATAGTGAAAAAAAATACCACGAGATACGCCTATTACATTATTCTGATGTTGCCTATATAAAACATATGACTCGTTGTCTCTATAAACAGTACCAAAACAAGAGGCAACTAGATAAAACCAAAAATCATGCATTATGGCGAAATTAGGTCTTTTTACTTGTAACAATTCAAATAATTTTTTATTAAGTACAGCTGTACATCCTGTACACATATTTTCTACTAAAGCATTTCTAAAATCTAGTTTAATATTATTATATTGAAACGGTGGCTTAATACTTTCTAACTTTTCATTAACAATATTGGGTTCACTGCAATAAAGATACGGTATGTTCTCATTTTGTGATAAAATTTTTAATGCTTTACTTAATTTATTAGATAACCAAACATCATCTTGATCTGAAAACGCATAATAATCAGCATTTATTTTACATTGCTCAATTAATTCAAAAAAACTATTAGAAGCACCAATGTTACTTCCGACATAATAAGCTATACGTGGATCTATTTTTGCATATTTTTCTAAAATATCTACTGTTCCGTCCGTCGAACCATCATCCCTGATAAATAATGCTGTCACCCTATAATCTTGTTTTAATATACTTTCCAACTGTTCTTCTAAATACTTTTCTCCATTATATGTAGATAACAAGATAATAACTTTTTTAGTCATTTGTTCTTTCCTCAAGATTCTCTTTAATATCACTAAAAATTTTATACATCTGCTTGTTTACCACATTTTCACTAAAATTACTAAGAGTATTATAGTTTTTATCGATCATGCATCTTTTCTGTTTTTCTTCCAACGTATATATTCTAATTATAGATTCCATTACATTATCAACATTACATGGATTTAACATAATTCCTCCCTGGTTTTTAATCAGATCTTTATTGCCTCTAATATCTGAACAAATAATAGGTAATCTAAAGGCCATCGCTTCCATTAAAGCAACTGGTAGTCCTTCTTGACGTGAAGGAAATATAAACGCATCCGATACCATAAGGATTTCTTTAACATCACTTTGATATCCTAAAAACTTGATATATTTATTTAACTGCAAATCATTAACTAGCTTCTTTAATTTTAGTTCTTCTTTTCCCATTCCACATATAACATATACTAATCTTTTTTTTATTTCGTCAACCTTTTCTTCATTTAAATATTTTAGTAATGTTACAATTTTACGTGATGATGTATTTACTAATTTATAAACAGCTCTAATTACCACTTCATGATTTTTCCTTTTTGTTAACTCACCTATACTCAATAAAATAAAAGCGTTAGTATTTAGAAGCAATTTTTTTTTTGTATTCTCTTTATTACTTACTATACATTCACTAAGGTTTATCCCAACCCCTGGAACATAAATAGTTTTACCATTAGAAGGTAGTTTAAATTTTTTACTTCTATCATAATCCTCGGAATTAATTGTTATTAATATATCCGTATAATGAGCTAAAAATTTTTCAATCGGAAAATATACAAACCAACTTATGAGAGATGAACCTTTGAAAAAATGGAATCCATGTGCAGCATATATTATTTTTAAATGTCTTTTTTCCTTTATCTTTATTAAACTTAATCTAGCCAATGCACCTCCTATTGGCGTTTGACAATATATTAAGTTATAACTATTACTATAATATAGTTCTAACAATTGCTTAAAGGAATTATAGTTATTTTTAACATCATAAATCTTTCTTGGAAAATCTATTTGATGGTATATTATTTTTAACTTTTTTAAATCTTTTTTAAAGACTTCAATACTATCTAAATCACATGCATTACCCTCTAAAAAATTACATGCTATCTCTACTTCAAAACCTAATTTTTGAAGTAGACTTATGTTATTCATATTAAATTGTTTTATCATCGATGCTACTGAAGCTATCATTAACACTTTCATTTAATCTCCTTACAGCTCAACCTATCTTTTTATAATAAACTTAAAATAATTTTCATATTTATTAATATTTCATTATAATATTCAATAAGCAAAAGATACATATAAATAATTGCCGTTAGAAAACTAAGTAATATGTCTTTCACATTCACAGATTCACTAACCATCGTAAATTTATTTAATAAATTCTTACTGCTCCCTAACTATTATCATTTGAATAAAATCTTATACTAACACCCTTTGCTTATGGCATTAAGATTTTACAATTTTTATTAATACTTTAATATTCAAAAAGCATCACAAACAGCGTCATCTTTGCAAATTATACGCTGTACCGATGCTATATTATATTATATTATCATAAATATTACATAATTTCAATAATGAAGGTAAGATCAATACGATGAACTGTGTAGGATTTCAATACATGTGTTACAACTCTGATGGCTTAACTGAGTCTTTACGTGAACTATCACGCAAACCTCATTCACACCCTAACCAACACACTGGAACTGAAATTAAACTTACTCGTGATACACGGTGCCGTAATCCTCATGAAGGACTTGTATTTTCCGGGTAAAACTCATGCAACGTGGACATAAAAAATCTATCTCTGTTTTATACCGCTTTTCTAGAAAGGAAAAATTAATGGCTATTAAACCACCTAACCCAAAGTATATTCAAACTCTATGAATAAAGGAAGTACCCTGAACAGCGCATCCAAGTCACCGAAAATCCCATTCCTGTTTCTTGTACCGTTGTTGCTACAAAAGGTCAGAGTTTCTATCACTATAGTGCAATCGACGAGTACTCCAGATTTCATTTTGTAGAGGCCTTTAACAAATCCAACATTGTGATGAACCTATTTAAAAATAATCTTTCATATCAACATCATCATTTTCTTCATCTCTTCCGCCTTCGTCTGCGGCAGCACATGCGTATATAAATCGAGTGTCATCGTGATACTACTATGCCCCAATATCTCCTGCACCACCTTGGGAGGGATTCCATTCTCTAAGGCTCTCGTAGCAAATGTGTGCCGTAAGGTATGAGGAGTAAAATATTCAAACTTCTCATCCATCCCTTTGTCTTTTCCCATTGAATTTTTGGAAAAGTACTTTTCATTAATGCTATCCACAATATGAACAAGCTGTTGTCTAATATGCTGACCTGAAAAAGGTTTTCCACCCTCTCTTAAGAACACCAGGTCTTCTAGTCCTTCCATCGGCTTCCAATCGCTCCCCATAGAAAGTTTATGTTCCTTTTGCACTATTCGATATCTCTTTAACATCAATTCAATATTTGCTAACAACGGTATACTCCTATTACTCTTATCAGTTTTTGGTGTATCCTTATAATATTCCATTCCTTTTCTCGTACACTTTAAGGTTCCACGGACAGTTATCTCATTTTTATCAAAGTCTATGTCACGCCACTCTAATCCTGTCACCTCTCCAACTCTTAAACCTGTTGCTAATGACAATTTTATCATTGGTTCCAATTCATGCCCTGTAATTTCTTTCAATAATATCTCTTGTTCGTTTAAAGTAAGAACCCTTCTTTCTTTTTTCTTTTCTCCCCTTGGTAATGTAGTTAAATCTACAGGATTCTTTTTCACTAACTCATTTTTTACAGCTTGTTTAAACATAGCACCAAGTAAAACATGAATAAGTGATATTGTGGATTTAGAATAGCCATTTCTGGATAAATCATTATAAAGCTTTTGTATATGTTCTCCCCGAATGTCTTTCAGCAACTTTTTTCCCAAAGCTGGTCCTACATAGTAGTTATACATACATTCATAACTTTCAACGGTACCTTTTTTTACCGTCATAGATTTATACTCATTTAACCAAGTTTCATACCATGAATTTAATGAAATCCTTTCTTCCTTTGCATACATGCCATGCTGTATTTCATACTTCGCATTATTAAGCCTTTCCTCAAGCTCTTTTACATCTCTTCCGTATAAACAATAACGATGCCCTTCGTAAGTATACCTTGCCTGATAACGCCCGTCAGAACATCTAGTAATACCTTTCGGTAGGTTTAATGACTTTTTTTCTTTCTTCTTTGCTTCCTCCTTACTAACTAGTAGATTTTCCACGCCAAAATCTTTCCTTGCATTCATTTTTTCTTCTTTTTTTCTCATTTGTACTTTTCCAACTCCTTGTTCCATGCATTTTCACCTTTCTCCTCTTAGAGGAATTCAATCCAAGTTCTTTGTATACAACCTAGCTTAAATCAAAAGATGCATCATATAATCTTTAGTAGGCCTAGGATTGATGCCACTTTTCTTCCTACTACTGGCATCATTTGGCATCAATCTGGCATCATTGCATTAAATCATCAAATATTTTTTATGAAAATTCTCTTGATTTTACTAACTTAGAGATATTTTATGTATTTATCTAATAACTTAATACATCATTAACAAGATGCCAGAAAGTACATGTATTGGTAATGAAAACACAAGAAATTGCTGAGTAAATATAAGAAAAACACATATACTAGGAGGAAGAAGAAAATGAAGAATTTCTTTAAGAAACTAGCTTTCGTTTTAGCTTTGGCTATGGTTGTTCTTGCAATCGCACCAGCAGCAAATGCCAGTGCTGCTGCAGCGCCAAAGTTAAATACGACAGGCAAAAAGTTATATCTTGAACAAGATGTAGCTACGGGAAACTATAAGGACTACTTTACGTTAAAGGTTTGGAATAAGGGTGATTACAAGGTAACATTCAAGAGTATGAATCCAGAAATCGCTACAATCCATTCTACAAAAGGTACTGTAAAAGCGAAAGCAGTTGGTGAAGCTTTATTAAAAGCAACTGTAACTAATACTAAGACTGGTAAAGTTGTAAAGAACTTAGAGTGTAAAGTATGGGTTAAGAGAAATGCTGTTGAAATCGGTGTTTCTTCTGCATCTGCAGCAAAGCTTGATAACGTATTAGCTATCGGTGATAAGGTTAAGCTTAACATCTTTAGAAAAGCTGTTACTGGTCAGGTAGCTTGGCAGCAGGCTGATAAGACTATCGTAACTGATTACATTGCTTGGTCTTCTAGCAACACTAAAGTTGCTACAGTTGACAAGTGGGGTACTGTAAAGGCTGTTGGTGAAGGTACAGCTACAATCACAGCAAAATCTTTACAGACAGAAGATAAGACTGTTCCAACAACAAAAGAAGTGAAATTAACTGTAACTGTAGGTCAAAAGGGCCTTGTTTCTGCTACTCAAAAAGATTTAGAGAACATCAACTTAACTTTTGGTCAAGCAGATGATATGAAAGAAGTTAACAAAGATACTATAAAGGTATTTGCTTTATCTGGAACTACAAAAGTAGCTCAATCAATCAAGAAAGTTACAGTAGATGAGAAAAATCCTAAGAATGCAACTGTAGAATTATATGTACCATTCACTAAAAATACTACTTATGTAGTAGAATTCGGTGGAAAGTCTGTTGAATTCGTAACAGTAAATCCAGTTGCTGAAAACGTTGCTAAGATTGAAATCTTAACTAACGAAGCAGTAAAGAATGAAAACACAGAAATTAAGTATGCTCTTTACACTGAAAATGGTGTAGATATCACAAAAGCGATCGAAGGTAGAGTAGACATTACTTCCGATAGCCATGATGCTTATATTGATAACAGCAGAAAGACTATTACTTTCTTCGAATCTGGTAAGGTAGCAACTGTGAAAGCTGTATTCCATACTTATAACTACAATGAAGCTGGAGTTGAGAAAACTATCGAAACAACAGCTGCAATTAAGTCTGTTGATAAGGCTTCTGTTTCTGTAACAGGAATTAATGCTTGGACAATCACTGCAAACAACAATACAGTTGATTTCTCCAAGGATGAATTAAATCACAAGTTATCTTTAAGTGATAATGGATATTACTTAATGGTTCAGTTATTAAAGTCTGATAAGAAGACTGAAGATAGCAAGGATAACAGCAAGTTTACATTTGAATCATCAGATAATACCGTATTAATCGTTAACGGAAAACAGTTATTTCCAGTTAAGACAGGTAGTGCTACAGTTTTAGTTAAATATGAAGGTACTATCGTTGGTACTATCGAATTAACTATTTTACCTGAGAGAGAAGCTGCAACACTTACTCTTGAATCCAACAAGACAATGCTTTCTTTAGGAAAAGATTTCGATGTAGCTACTATTAAAGTATCTGTAAAAGATCAGTTAGGTGCAGATTATACAGCAAAAGAAGCAAAAATTCAGTTACTTTCTGGCCCAACAGGAGCAACTGCACCATTTACTTCTGCTACAACAATCACAAACAATAAGATTGAAATTAACGGTAACCAATTCTCCAAAGCAGGTGTATACCAGTTCAAGGTGACTATTGGTAATCTTACAAAGGTATTCTCTTTAGACATCAAAGAAGTTGGTGAAGTAACTGGTCAGAAACTTGAACTGTCCTCTAATAAAGTTGATACAACATTAGTTCTTTCTAACAAAGAAAATACTAATGCAAGCAAAAATGTATCCATTAAACTTTTCAATGTAGATAAGTTTGGTTACAAAGAATCTGAGATTACTAATCTTGTATACGGTTTAGAAGCTGCTAAAGCTCAGATTACTGGTGAAACAGGAACAGCATTCTACTACGAAGTTACTTCTCCAGAATCTGTAACAGTTCCAGGTTCTACTGGAAATGATACTGTAATTAACACTGCTACAAATAACTTCCAGCCAATTACAACATCTGGTTCTTCAATCTCTAAAGCTAAAACTGGCTCTTACAAAGTTGCTGCTTACAAGTTAACAAAGAACGGTACTAATGATTTTGTAATTGCACCTGTTGGTGTTGATTTTATTAATGTAGTTGATAATCAACCATCTGCTGTAGTTATCCAGAACGAAGTTAAAGCTTCTGCTTCTACAATTAATGGTGCTTTAGCAGCTGGTGATATCGAAATCAAGCTTGATATCGATAACAATGGTATGTTAGATAAGATTAACACTAACTGTGTTGTGAAAGAGTTCTTAGGTGCTGAAGCTAGTGGTAATAATGTATATGTTAAAACAGTTTCTTATGACGCTTCTGTAAATTACGCTGGGCAGACATACACATTCAATATGATCATTGATGTTAATAAGAACTTAATCTTAAAATAATCTAAAATAGTAAACTACTACAAGTAAAAACTACACAACAAAAAAGAAGGTTGGAAATCTCCAACCTTCTTTTATTTAATCTTAATTACTTAAGAGTAGTCCATAAGTTAACATCAACTTTAACTTCTACTAATACAGTAGCGTTATTGTACCTAAGTGGTACTTGAATTGTAACATCGTATACGAATACGTTCTTACCATTTCCTTCTACACCAGCAAAGTTTACACCAACAATATCATTAGAATTAACTTTATTGCCATTGTACTTAACTTCGATAAAGTCACCAGCCTTAATAGCATCTAAAACTTTACCAGAAGTACTTGCGGATTGATTAGACTTAACATCGAAGGAACCCTTAGCCTGGCTATCAGTTACTGTGAAGTAATCAACATCCATAGCTACATCTACATAATTAGCGCCATCATATGTCACCTTATGAGCAGTTACTTTATAAGTTCCAACTTTTGCTTTAACTACGAGAGCACCACCTGTTACAGTCTTAGTTGTGATAGGCTCGAATTTGCCAAGTGTATGAGCACCAGTAGCAACATCGATCTTACCATCAGGACCTTCAAGAGTATAGTAGAAAGCAGTCTTAGCCTTATCAGTACCTACAACTCCCTTAGCAGCTGTAAGATCAGTTTCGAATTTCTCTGTCTTAACTTTGTAACCGTTAGCAGCATATGCATCTAAGCCAATTGTTACATCAGCAGAAGAAGTGTTAGCACCATCTGCTTTGATTGTAGTATCAACTTTAGCATTATTGATAACGATATTATAAGAGCTAATTGCATTATTTGTACTTGCGGAATCACTTACAGAGAAGTTAAAGTATCTAACCTGGTTATTATCAATAGTTAACTTATACTGATAAGTTCCATTCTCAAGAGCTGTGAAATCATCAGTAGTAAATGTAACAGTATACTTACCTGCTGTATTAGCATCAGGTACTACGTTAACTAAAGGAGCATTTGCTGGAGTTACAGCACTTAAAACTACAGGTTTGTTAATTCCATCACCTAATTGATCCTTTAAAACAACAGTAGCTACAAGTGTATCATCTGCTTTAGGGATACGAGATAATGCTGTCTTAGATAAATTAACATCAACAGATGCTACATCTCTCTTACCTACTACAGTTACTGTTAAAGCGTCAACTACAGAATCTTTGTACTTAACAACTACTACAGCTGTACCAGCATTAACACCACTTACAACGTTACCGTTAACAAGTAATACATTATTGTTAGAACTTGTGAATGTAAAGTCTGTTGGGTTATTTACTGTATCAGCAGTCTTGTTATCGGATAACTTGATTTTAATATCAAGTTCCATAGCATCACCAGATGCAAGCTGAGTCTTTACTGTACCATTTTTGAAATCGAAATCAGAACCAACTTTAACTAAGGACCACTTAACTGTTTCCTTAAAGTTAATAGGAGCTGCATCAACACATGTGATTAATCCTTCAGTTGTTAATGTCTTCTCTTGGTTGTTCTCATAAATGTAAGTATGGAATACAGCCTTTACAACTGCTGTAGTACCAGTAGTGAACATTGTAATTTTCTTATCAGCTGCATTTAAGTAAGCTCCGATAGCATCAGTAGATACAGTCACGTTATTTCCTAATGCAGAAGTAACGTCAACATCACCAACATATACTCTAACCTTAAGGTCAGTTGCTTCGTTCTTAACTGCTAATGCCTGCTCAATTGCTACACTTGTAACATTGTTTACAGAAGGATCAACAGTAACGAATTCTTTTTCAGTATCGCCATATACGAATACATATGTTGTATTCTTTGGCATTGTTGTATATAACTCGATAGTAGCTTTGGACTTATCATTGCTATCAAGTTTATATTCTTTAACTGTCTGAAGAACTCTTGTATTACCAACTAACTGGTATACTTTAACAGTCTTAAGCTCATCAGCTGTTACTTCTTGACCGAATGTCACATTAGCTGTTGTTAAGTTCTTCTGAGTTGCGCTAGTTAAACCAGCAACAACACTTACCTTATAGCTTGCAGACTCACCTTTAGTTGGTCCCTGTGGCTGAGTAGCTGTAGCTGTGATAGTAGCTTCACCAGCGCCAACAGCTGTTACAGTACCCCATTTATCAACTGTAGCAACTTTTTCATCGCTAGAAGTCCACTTGATAACGTCTGTACATGTAGCCATATCGTTCTGAGTCCAGATCTTCTTGTCTCCAACCTGTCTGAAAACATTGATCTTAACTTTAGCGCCTACTGCTAATGGAGACTCGATAGCTTTCTGGCTACCAAATCCAACCTTCTCAGCATTTTGTTTTACCCAAACAGTTGCTTCGCGCTCATATTCCTTGCCAGCTTTGTTTGTAAGAGTAGCCTTAACTACTGCTTTACCAACACCAACTGCAACTACTGTCTTGCCTTCGATAACAACAACATCTTCATCCATACTTTCCCATGTTGCTGTATATCCAGCTGCGTTGTTAAAATAGAAACGATAGCTATCTGGAATCGTTCCTGTTAGGTCGCCACCGATGTAAAGAATCTTGCTAGTCTTCTTTAAAGAAGGTGCTTTAGCTGCTGCGTTTGCTGTAGCAGGTGCAACAGATACTAAGACCATAGCAAGGGCTAATACGAAGGCGAGTTTCTTAAAGAAATTCTTCATATTCTTTCTTCCTCCTTAAAATATATGGTTTTGTATTATATTGACTTACGTCACATATCGAGTATAATGGAATTGTTAATGATGTATTAACAATTCGAAAAACTCTAAAATGTGCATAAGTAAATATAATCGTTCCAATAACAAGATGATTATAACAACTATCGTAGGAAAGGTCAAGTCTTTTTGCTTACAAATTCACTTTTTGTCCCCCATTCTAAGTCTTGTTTCTATACAATTCGATAAAGAACCTTATTTGATTTGCCACAATATTTCGACAAATTAAAATTCTTTTACAAACTGGGCAAAACATCTGGGTAACTATCCTACTATCCTGTAACTGGATTGATTATATCTAGCCAAATAACCTGCCTCGCCGGGCAATTCTCCAAACCCCTACTACATCCCTATGGACATTTGTCTGGATGTGACTGTAATTGTCTATAGTCATGCTCGCAGAAGTCCCGGGCATTTGGTTTTGACTTACCTCTATAATGCCTTTTCTTTGTGTCAAAGATATGTCATGCAGTTGTCACATTTAGACTATTTTGAATTTTGTGATTTTGTACAATAAAATTTAGTTTCATTTAGCAATTTTTCTTTAAATATCATCCATTAAGTATATCATTAGCCGTTCCCTGGGTCTTTCTTTTTACTACACCTTATTTTAATTCTGGCATAATCCCTTGAAATGCTGTGTATATAAGTACAAGAATAAAATACTGAAAAATAATTCTTCCTTCGAAACTCTATTTCAGAAACTCTCTATCCTATTCTCTAATATTACTAAATCACGAATACACTCTCTCCTTATTAGCATCAATCAAACAGAATCTACCTCAGAGAGCATATGACTTATGAGAAATTGCAGAGCACAATAAATCAAAAAAGGGCCTTGCCGAATCCACTCAGCAAAGCCCCATTTATTAATCTTCATTTCTTTTAAATATACTAACCTATCTTAACCCCAATATCTCTTCCACCATCTCCTGCATCTTCTCTTTCTCACAAACCATCTTATGAAGTACAGGTGCGGTACGAATTTCTTCTATTGCCTGAGGTATCGTAGTTTTGCTTATTTCACTAAGCTGATCTATTAACTCGAAATCAGACTTGCTTTCTGTTTCCACTTCCAATGCTTCCATTACACTACGAGTAAATTTATATGGACTAGCTGTGGAAGCGATTAGTGTCTTTATTGCATCACCACTCGCAGCTTTATAGTTATAATATACGCTTGCAGCTACCGCGGTATGTGTGTCAATAACGTAATCTGCATTCTCATAAACACGTTTAATAGCTGCCTTAGTTTCCTTTTCTTTTGCATAACCACCTACAAAATCGGAAAGTTTTTGTCTCATCTGAGTCGTAATTTTATATTTCCCATCTTTGGAGAGTTGACTCATAAGCGTTGCATTATTCCTTGCACGTTCTTCCGCAGTCTCACCGGAAATCAAATAAATCAAACGTTCTAAGTTGCTTGAGATTAAGATATCCATAGATGGTGAGCTTGTTAAGATAAACTCACGATTCCTATCGTACTCTCCAGTTGTAAAGAAATCATATAATACTTTATTCTCATTGGAGGCACAGATTAATTTACTGATTGGAACACCAAGCTCTTTTGCAAAGTATGCAGCTAAAATATTACCAAAGTTTCCGGTTGGTACAACAACATTTAGTGGCTCCCCTTTATTTAGCTCGCCATCATGAAGCAGACGGCAATAAGAATACACATAATACACTACCTGAGGAACCAAACGGCCAATATTGATAGAATTTGCAGAGGAGAATAAGTAGCCTTTTTCCTGTAAGCTCTTTGCAAGCTCTCTATTATTAAACATCTCTTTCACACCAGTCTGTGCGTCATCGAAGTTTCCATGAATACCGATTACATAAGTATTAGCACCCTTTTGCGTAACCATCTGCATTTCTTGAACATGACTTACTCCGTCCTTAGGATAGAAAACAATGATTTTTGTACCAGGTACCTCTGCAAAACCAGCAAGTGCTGCTTTGCCCGTGTCACCAGACGTAGCAGTAAGGATTACGATTTCTTCTTTTACATCATTCTTCTTCGCGGCTGTCGTAAGTAAGTGAGGCAAGATGGAAAGTGCCATATCCTTAAATGCAATCGTTGCTCCATGAAATAGTTCAAGATAATAAGCTCCATCCGCTTTCTTTATCGGTGCTATTTCCTTAGTATCAAACTTATCATCATAAGCAGAATTGATACAGTGCTTCAATTCTTCCTCTGAGAAATCTGTTAAGAATAGTTTCATAACTTCATAAGCTATTTGCTGATAACTCATGCTAGCTAGTACTTCTAGACTTATATTAAGCTTTGGCAGTTCGGTTGGCACAAACAGTCCACCATCAGAAGCAAGTCCTTTTAAGATAGCTTGGGATGCTGTAACCTGTTCACGATTATCACGGGTACTTTGATACAGTAAATTCATGCTCTTCTCTCCTTTATAGCCTTCGATTCTATTCTATGTTAATTTATTTAACACTTTACTTTGTTAATGTAAGTTCAAAGTATTATATCATGATATTTTAGACGTGACAAGTCAGGATTATGAAAAAATCACGTAAAAAATGATACCCATTTCAGCAATTAAGCACAAGTTGTTCAATATTTTTAGGTAATAATAGAATCGAACATAACCTTCCGTTTTTCTTAAATGCCAATAAAAAATGCGAGTACAGACCGAATATCCAAGATGTATTTCACATAACTGGACATTACTAACTATACCCGCTTTTATAAAACTTCTTTTCAATTAATCATAATACTTATATCAGTTATTTATAGTACCTAATTCATTTGTTGTAGCTTTATGTTTCCTAATTGTTATCAAAGATTGCTTGTTTCACCCCAGTAGTATCATTACTACTCCCACCTAATCTAATTAGCATCCTCTTAAGTATTCCTTTTTGCTTAAATACAAGATCATACTCACAGCTCCAACTCACATAAATACTAAAGCATTCTCTCTACTACTTGTCCTTATAAAATTCATGGCATCCATACTTTACCACCTTACGAAGGCTGTTATCAAACCAAGATGCTTTCTTTTGGCTTGTTAACCTTCTAGCAAAAAAATACAGAGCACCATTACTATAATCTTCTCCCTCAAGTGCACGGCTTACTGCTTCGATTGTTTCATCGGTTACCTTCACTGACCAAAATCGTCCATCCTTTGTTGGTGAGAACTGATAGGTATTTCCGTTCTTTTGAAACACCACTTTTTCTACCGTATTAGGGAATTTTTTGCTATTTACTCGATTTAATATAACGTTTGCTACCAATATCTTTCCGTAAATGTCCTCTCCGGTTGCTTCTGCCTCAACAATACGATATAAAATATCAAGCTCGTCCTTAGATAAAGTCTTGACCATTTTTTTGTTATATGATTTTACCAAAGAATCAGATTTCGATGTTGCTTTAGTAGATTCTTCTTTCTTACTTCCAGAATCTTTCTTTGTACTTGCTTTTACCTTTGTACTTGCTTTTACCTTTGTACTTTCTGTTGCCTTGGTCTTTTCTTTCAAGGCTTCCGCTTTTTCTTTGTTTTCTTCATTCACCACAAAATTTTCAGCAGATTCACTTGCTAGTGCAGTTACCGCTTCAAATGAAGCAGCGGTAGCTAAGTTAGCTAATTCCTTTTCGGAATCATCTAGACCAAATAAAGCAATATCTCCATCCTCAGGATCCATCGTAATATCATACATCATTTGTTTTATTTGTTCCTTTGGATCTGTAATTGCTACTTTTGTTGCAATATTCTCATCAGTAAATGTTTCAACGTCTTCTCTTGTTAACTCCCCTTGATATAACTGTTCAAGCGGATACGCAAGAAGTTTTGTTTCTAGCAGCTTCGCATTGTTCTTTTGATACTCTAAATCTTGATCTAAATCTTGAGCATCAATATCTAGTTCCACGGTTTCGTGCGTAGCTGCATTTACCATATACTCTAGGGAGTACAGGTGTAACCCATGGAAATCTCCGAAGGATGAAACAAGAAGTATAGCAGCCAAAACATAGGCAACAATCGCAATTCTTTTGCTGTGTTTATATTGAATACCTTTCTCAAAGTGCATTTCCTTGTCTTTCATCGTCCGAAGAAATGAATGTATTTTTAACATGTGATTTCCTCTTTCTTTCACTTTTCCGACAAAGAATACTGTGTAGTATATCACTCCAGTAGACTTAGTCAATTCGACATCTATATAAAGCGTTTCCAGTCATTCCCAAAATGACCGGTGTTTTCGCATGAGTTGTATTATAGCATGGGGCAAATTACTGTCAATAAGGTTGCCATAATTTCGTCACATACAGAGAGAAGAAAATTACCTCTCTTTTCCACATGTGTAAGAAATGCACAAGTTTTCGGCCTAAGATGGAGTTTAAAATTAGGCATATTTACAAGACTCAAGATTATAAATTGTTACGCTTTTGTTAAGAATTATATACATAAAAATTTATTTTTATACATACATGCTTAATATCATTCAATTCTATAGCTGTAGAACACCTATATTTACTACATTTATATGTTTTAGGGCGTCTATTTTTATCCAAAGTCATGTAATAATTATGTAACAATTAGTCATATTACGGTATTACTGTCGTAATCTTCGACAAATATTTCTGTGTGTATCACCTTAGCCTCCGCAACTTGAATTTGCACCAATGTTTTCTTGCAATCCCTCTGATTGTTGGGTATAGTTAATTTAGATAACATCTATGGAATAGCCAATTTGAAAGTACTTTCATAAAACATATTATATATAGAAGAAACTCATTCAGAAAAGAGGTGATAACATGCCATTACCAGGAGTTTATGTGGCAAACAAGAAAAACGGAGAACTCTATTATCGTTCTTCCATTACCTACAGAAATAAGCATATCAGTCTCGGAAGTTTTGATACCGAAAAAGCTGCTCATGCAGTATATCAGTCTGCACTGAAAATATTAAATAAGAAAAAAAGCATAAAAAAAAGCCTTCCTACTGCGGAAGCCTTTTATGCCTTACGTTCTCCAATATCCTTTGATAAATGGATTATGTTATTAAACTTTAGAGATAATGGAATTTATTGCCGCACTCCGATTTATTTGCAGCACAAATACTTCTTATATTATCTGGATGAACACACCCCTCTTAAGTTTGACGCAGATGATTTATTTTATTATATGTATCATCGCATAATGAGAAGAGGCGGTCACTTATTCGTATCTGATTATGGAATGCAGGTAAATATCCTATCCCGCTATGGGATAAAAAACTTTGCTGTCGCAGGACGAGACTATCGTTTTTCCAACGGTGATTCGACAGATTTTCGATATGGTAATATAAAAATTATCAATCGTTATCATGGAGTTCAAAAAACAGTAGTAAAAGGGCAGGAAATTTACACTACAAGAATTCATATCAACGGCGATTATATTGTAGGTAAATATGGAAGTGAAATTGAGGCAGCAATAGCCTATAATAAAGCCGCTTCTTTATTAAAGAGTAAAGGTCTTGAAAAAGACTTCCCTGAAAACTATATCGAAGGTGTGGATCATATTGCCTATGCGAAACTATATAATTCCCTTCGAATCAGTAAAAAACTACGAGATTTACCAAATTTTAATTGACATTTTTTGTTTTTTATTCCCAATAATATATTGTCAGAAAACTTTTTCAAAAAAGAGTACCTTTTTTCGATATTTTATGATATAATACAAGTATATTTTTCTTCTTCCATTTTCATAGTTCTATAAGAACCGCACGCTAACGCGTGCGTTTTCTTTTTTTTACTGGAGTTATAAGCCAAGAGGAAGCAACCATAAGTAGAATGGATACTGCACTTTGGGCAAGAATACTTATCGTAAACCAATGGTCAATTAGATAGTTTGCCGCACGGCTATTGGTTCGCCAATCAGTAAATGCTCCTGCTTCAATTCCAATCTGACTTTTTAAAAGTGAAAAAAAAGTAAAAATAGGATCAAATAATAGTGTAGCGATCGTAATATTGACTTCAGCCATACCATCCATCTTCCTAATCCCATAGACAATCTCTTGTCTCATACTCCCAAGTGATTCAATCAAATGTCCACCAAGTAGCAACATTGCAAGCCCTATCGTTATAGTAATTACTGTCATATAAGAGCAAACTGTGGAGAGCGTTGTTCTCTTACATAAGCTAGAAAAGAAAATACCAATACTGCCAAGATAAATGGAAGTAATAAACAAGAACAACTGAAACTGCAATAATTGCAGAAAGGTAATTCCACCAACAGCAAATACCAGTGCTATAATAGGCAAAGAAGAAACAGCTAGTAATAGCATTAAACTAAGGGATGCCAGTAGTTTCCCCTGTACAATTTGAAATGATGTCATGCGAGTTGATAGTAAAATATCTAATGTCTGCTTTTCTCTCTCTCCAGAGATTGCACCAGATGTCATCCCTGGAATTAAAAACAGTACAAGTAAAAACTGAGCACCAGTGATAATACCATAAATAGTAAGTATATCGGAATAATTGACTGAGCTTCCAATCTTTTGCGCCCCTTCAAACGTTATGTAGAAAGCTAAAAGACCAAATAAAGATAGGCACCCATTAAACACTGTCAATAAAACCGCAGTCTTTTTCATTCTTGCATTTTGGTAAATTTCCCTAAGATAAACAGAGTTTATTTGCCACATCTCATTTTCTCCTTTCTATTTCGTCAGTCTAAGAAATATCTCCTCTAAGTTTCCCTCTTCTCTTTTATAAGAGGCAATCGATACTCCATTAGCAATCAACCTTGTTAATAATTCCGCTTCCTTACTCTCTTCTCCATAAAAATGGAACGAGATACTTCCTTCTTTACTTGCAATATTCGTTACCTCCGGCATTTCCTTTAGTAACTTAATTGCAATATCATGACCACTCATAATTTTAATCACTAGTGGATTCTCTGCTTTTTGTTTCGCCATAATTTCTTTCATCGGCCCCTCAATCACAAGCTTACCACTTTCAATGATTCCGAGGTTAGTACACATTTCCGAGAGGTCTTTAAGAACATGAGAACTTAATAATATCGTAACTTTTTGTGCACATAGATTCTTTAATACTCCTTGAAGTTCTAACCTCGCTCTTGGTTCAAGGCCGGAAGCTGGTTCATCAAGTAACAAAAGTTTGGGCTGGTGAAGTAAGGTTCTTGCTAGACATAGCCTCTGCTTCATCCCCCTAGAAAGTTCATCCACGTAGTCATGCTTTTTTTCTCTTAGATTTACAAGTTCAAGTAACTCATCGATTCTTTTTTCTGCTGGATTTCCAACAATACCGTAAATACTAGCATAAAAGGAGAGATACTCTTGTGTATCTAAGTTATCATATACACCGAAAAAATCTGGCATGTATCCAATCTGTTCTTTCACATGTCTTGGATAGCGGAGGGCATCGATCCCATTAACCCAAACTTCACCGGAATCCGCAGATAAAAGAGAAGCTATGATTTTCATTGTCGTTGTTTTTCCTGCACCATTAGGACCGACAAAGCCATACAGTTCTCCCTTATGAAGTTCCATATTAAGCCCCTCAAGAGCATACGACTTACCAAACTTCTTTACTAAGTTCTTTATTACTAACATAGCTCCTCCTTTCTTGTTGATTGATTTCTCATTCTATTCTTTAAATTAATCCCTTACTACTTGAAAGTAAAAAACACTAATTCGCCTTTTTTATATAAGAGATGATCGGGATAGCGAAAACACCGCTCATCTCAACGTCTTCACCCTCATACTTAATCTTTAACTCCTGCTCTTCATTTAGATAGTTCTTAAGCTCCGATGCATTTAAAGAAACATCGCCATTAACAGCGTTTACCTTCTGATATCTTCCATCCTGTAATATATCAGATCGAAATACTAAATCATATTGGCTTGTGGTTCTATTATAGAAATATATCTTTTTTGCCATCATATTATAGTTTTCACTTTGATCTAAACTAATCTGAAAGATATCTGCTAGCAATAGTTCTGTGATTTCATCTTCCTTTGGAAGCTGATATTCTAATTCTAAACTATTCGTATAGACATAGCGATACGCACTGTCATAATAGTTATTTCCACCTACCTTTAGATAGCGATCAAGATTAGGTACTAGAGTTTCATTTCCAGTTGTTGTATTAACTTCCAAAGGAACTAACATCATAGAAACCCCATAACTTACATGGTTGCTTGATAAGGCTGAGAAAGGATGCTCCTTTGGTAAGTTCTCTGTAAACCCTATGAGATATGCTCCTTCTTTCGCATAAAGGCCACTTTCTATCACCAAACTAAGTGCGTTATTTTTTCTATTCCGTTCTGGCGATACCTTCTTTTCTTGATTTCCAATCTCTACACTAATCGCATTTGTATTATACAAAATACCGTCTATACTGTTATTATACTCTTGATTACATTCTTCTAATAAAACACTCTCGCCGCTTTCTAACTTACCAAGCAAAGCAACTCTACCATTATAATACACATATGCTTCCTCAAAATTCTCCGAAGAATCATTTGACACACTTCCACTCATAGAACTTTCCGTAACTGAAACCTGACCTGTTATTTCATTCTCAAATTCTCTAGCGTATTCTAAAGAGAAATACTGTGATGTGAATGCTGGAATATGGTTAAACTCCAGGGCGTAGCCATCCTCTGACTTTAACACCGAGGTAGTAACTGCATCTGGATAGGCCAACGTTTCAAATGATTTCTCTTTGTCAAATACCTCGTAAAATGTTGGGTACTGATACTTTCCCGCGATAATTTGGTCTGCATTTCCAATACTTAACTCTGTCTTTTTGTTTGAGGATAAATAAACATTTACATTAGATTCTCCCTCAAGAGTATTGGTATTAGGATCTAAAGTTTCTATATTAACATAAGAGATGTACGGTTCTGTAATTCTTGTATTCGTCCCCATAACATACACAATACAAGAAAAAATAATGGAGAGACTAGGAACAACCACCCAAACTAAGATATTCTTTTTCCTTTTCCGTAAAATAAAGTACAAGAGAGGTCCAATGATAATAATGTAGATTGCTAATAACATGCTATATGGAAAAACTTTCGGGACATTGATAAGATCCGAATTTTCTAAAACTCCTTGAACTCTGTAATTATCAAAGTTTGAATAGTTCTCTACTTCTACCTTATCCTTTACAACATTCGGAATATCCTCAAGTACCTGATCAACAATGGAAAGATAGAAGGTATTTAGCAGTTCGCCACTAACCCCTTCATTCACTAATAATTCTTCTTCTGTTATTCCCTCCATACCAAGTGGAAAGTGAAATACTAGAACATTTCCTTCTCCATAAGGTACTTTTTCATATATTGTTAGTTCATTCGATTCCTTCCTTTTAGTAGCATTCGTGGTTGAATATATATAAACAGGTTTTTCGACTTCAGTAAACTTTAAGTCACTGATTATCTTAGTTCCTAAAATAGATTCTCCAATATAAGAGACACACTCTTTTTGTGGGTCTTGTTTTTTCAGATCTTCCTTATATTTTAAATTGGAAGCTCTGGAAGTTTCATATCCTTTCACTTTTAATAAAAGATCCGAAAACTCAGAAGAGTTATTCATAGATATCTTTGCATTTTGCATAGATATTTCGGAATTATCTTCTGCAATGCTTAGAATATCAAGGTTACTAAGCCACTTAATTGCGGGCATTCCCTCTTGATAGTAAGCTTCACTTCCAAGTACCAATGTTCCGCCTCGTTTCACAAATCCTAATATTGCCTGTTGCTGTTCCATAGTCAAATTGGATATTGTAAAGTTTTCAATCACTAAGACATCTATAACGTCAAGTCCAATATAATCACTTGGAAAATTACTTTTATCCAAGGAAACGCATTTATTTCCAAAATATTCAAAATACGACAGTGGAGCCGACATATCACTTAAAATTCCCACGTAATAATAGGTTCCTAAGTTTACGACATTAAGGGGAATTACATCTTCTACAATTGTATCCTTATCCGTAGTAATAATCTCAAATTTCATCCCTCTACTGGCTCTGTTTATGGGAATATTTAATGTTACAATATTTTTTTCTAGTCCTAGAATCGTCGTTTTAGTTGCATAGCGAATATTATCTTGTTCTTCATTTATTAACGTGATTGCTACTTCACCCGAAAAACTTTCCCCTTTATTATATATTTTTGCGGTTAACTGCATGGTTCGGCCATATCTACCTTGTTGTTCCAGGCCATATTGTAAAGTCACTACAACTCGGTCATTAACCAAAACAATTGGGTTCCCACTTTGAGTGGTATTTCCCAGATTCGTTTGCGGAGCACTTGCTGCAGCTACATCACTTACGTTACATAGCAATAGTAGTATAGCAAACAATAAGCATAATACACGTAAATGTTTCATGTAGCTCCTCCTTTCCTTCCTTAACCGATTGGTAATACCACTTCAAAAACTGTTCCATCTAATCCACTTCGTGCCTCCACATGACCGCCGTGCATCTCAAAAATATTTCTTGCAATTGCTAAGCCAAGACCTGTCCCACCATGCTCTTCATTCCTTGAGTATTCTACTCGATAGAATTTCTCAAAAATGTGCGCTAGGTCTTTTTTCGGTATAACCTCACCAAAATTTGTGATGGTTACAATTACTTCTGTATCCTTTACCTCCAGATGAAGAATTACATTCTTACCATCTGCACCGTACTTTATAGCATTTCCAATTAAATTAGCAAATGCTCTAGCCAAATAATCTCCGTCCGCATCCACAACCGCAGATGGAACTGTAGAATCAAAGCTATATTCCAATCCATACTCTTTAAAACTTGGATAGAACTCATCCAATAGTTGATAAAGCATCTTTACTAAATCAACTTCTTCTTTATTAAACTTAACTTCCCCGAATTCAAATTTGGTATAAGAGAATAAATCCTCTATCAGCTTTTCCAGGCGAATTGACTTATTATAGGCAATCCCTATATACTTCTCCTTTGTATCTGCTGGAAGGTCTTTTCTAGATACCAAATCTAGATATCCTATGATAGAAGTCAATGGGGTTCGTAAGTCATGAGCTACGTTTGTAATTAGCTCATTTTTCTTATTTTCTGTAGTTCGTTCTTCTTCTATAATCATCTTAATCTCAACTGCCATACGATTTAGGTTCTGAGCAATTCTTGTAAATTCATCGTCATTACGAAGCGGTATCCTTACATCAAAATTACCAGTTGATAATTCATCAATACCATTTGATATTTCTCTAAGATAAGTACTCATCTTCTTTGTGAAGATTAAAAAATAAGTAATAAATGATAGAAAACCAATGAATATCGCAATCACGTAAATCACTAAATTAAACTTGTTATTGCTTTGAGTGTTTTTTGTTGGTTTAATATCTGCTTGTGTATTTTTCGAGTTTATGGATTCTCGGTAAATATCTTCATTAACCGAATTATTGATACTATTAGAGATTTGATTTTTATAATTAGACGTTGTTGTTTCCAGTGTCTGACTTACTTCCTGATTAGGTTGCAATGCATAAGAGATAAAATTAACAACTCCTAAAAATATTAGTACTGTAATTAAGGCCATGATAGCACTTACGATACTGTACCATAAGTTTCGATATCGAAAACTGTGAATAAATTTGTCTTCCATCGTGGTCCTCCATCCTTGGATGAAAAAGCTGAATAACCCCTACTTGTCAACGAGAAATTCCTTCTTACCTTTTCTCATTGACACGCGAAACAAGTAACAAGAATTATTTTTCAATCTTGTACCCAACACCCCATACTGTTTTGATGATTTCTGCATTCCTTGAGTCCATTTCGATTTTTTCTCTCAGTCTTCGAATATGTACCATAACCGTATTATTCGCTTCATACATCTTTTCGTTCCATACGCGCTCGAAGATTTCATCCGTACTGAATACTCTTCCTGCATTGGAGGCCAGTAAATATAATATATCAAACTCAATTGGTGTCAATCTTACTTCTTTTCCGTAAGCTATAACAACATGGGTTTCTTTATTAATCACCAAATGAGTCACAGCAATTTCCTTTTCATTCTTATCCTCATAAGTACTAGGATTGAACTTTGTAAATCGTCTTAGCTGTGATTTTACACGCGCCATTAATTCAAGAGGATTAAATGGCTTAATCAAATAATCATCTGCACCTGTGCTAAGGCCTATGATTTTATCTATGTCTGCCGACTTTGCACTTAGCATGATAATTGGAACTGTACTGGTTTCTCTTATCTTTTTACACATACTAAGTCCATCAATACCTGGCATCATAATATCCAAAATAACAAGTTTTATGTTCTCCTTTTGGAGGATCTCGAGTCCTTCCATGGCATTGTATGCTTTAAAGACCTGATATCCATCACTTACTAAATGAATTTCAACCAATTCTGCTATCTCTTTATCATCATCAACTACTAAAATATTTATCTCCTCTGCCATTTCTGAATAACCTCCTTACTAGACATATCTTATCATACCAAAGTACTAAAATCTTTACTTTTTTCTTACAAAACCCTAGTTTTTCTTGTACTGTTTCCTTAAATACAATTTTGCAAAACCAGCTTATTCCTGCGTTTCCTAATGTTATTTCTATATTACTTTAAATCCTCACTTTTACATAAAAAAATGAGACTACCTCCATGTTCTGCAGATTTGCCGAACCGGAACCAGTCTCACAATCATGACAAGTCAGAATCTAACTGGCTCATCTTAAGTTTCATCGAAATTGAGTAGTACTATAAGCCGGGTTCTGTATTTGATGATCATCTATCTTGACTGTATGTTACCATACAGCTCCTTTGCCCGTTACCGGACAAAACGCGACCTACCTAAGAGCACGGCGGGCCGCCGTATCGCTCTCATACCCTAAGGTATTTGTTTGGTCTTGCTTCGAGTGGGGTTTACACAGCCTTCTCTGTTACCAGAGAAGCGGTGGTCTCTTACACCGCCATTCCACCCTTACCCAACCTTACGGTTATTATCTAACCTTAAGGTTAGGCGGTTTATTTTCTGTTGCACTGGCCTTAGAGTCGCCTCCACCGGACGTTATCCGGCACCCTGCCCTATGAAGCCCGGACTTTCCTCACCGATAATAATCGGCGCGATCATCTGTACTACTCAACCTTAGTATGCTAACATGAATTATTTCATTTGTAAAGAAGTTTATCCTTCCAATTATAAAGAATAAGAGATATGGGAAGGAAGAATTTTAGATACAAGTATTAAGCTTATCAAACAATAAAAGCATACATAGTATTAACATTAAAATCTTACTAATGCATAATGGTATTGTAACTAGTGTTTCATGAAAGCAGATTTATTAATCAGACTTTAAAGCAGCTTCCACCGATAAACTCACGAATAATAGAATTCTTTGGAATATCTTCTGAGCTAACCCCAAGAAAGTAATCTAAAAATTTTAATAATCGCTTCGCTTCTAAATATTCTTTACAATCTTTATCGATTCCAAACAAGATTGGCTCTGCATATTGCTTTAAAACAGATAATTCATAAATTAAGGCAGAGTTAAACATACAATCTGCTTCTTCTTGGAACGGGAAGATATTCTCCTCTTCTCCACGACGTACCGATGCCCACATCGCAATTGTCTCGCGAGCAGAGGTTCCCCTCGTTCTAGCATCTCTTACCATTCGACGAATTAATCTTCCGTCCGTAGTAGGAATACGGTTATGTTCATCAATATTAAGCTGAGTTAATGCACTAATGTAAATTTTATATTTGCTCTCTTTTGGTAGAGAGTAGGACAATTCATCATTCAAACCATGAATACCTTCGATAACTAGAATATCCTCTGGCCCTAACTTCTTATAGTTTCCTTTATATTCTCTCTTACCGGATTTAAAATTAAAGTTTGGTAGTTCTACCGCTTCTCCATTCAATAAAGCAGTCATATCCTTATTAAATTGCTCTATGTCGATGGCATGAATGGATTCAAAGTTAAAGTTACCAAATTCATCTTTGGGTGTATTTTCACGATTTACAAAATAGTCATCGACAGCAATTGGATGCGGCTTATATCCAAGGGTACGTAACTGAATTGACAAACGATGAGAGAATGTAGTCTTACCAGAGGAAGAAGGTCCTGCTATCATAATAAACTTCTTACTACCAGCACTCTTAATTTTTTCTGCTATTTCTGCTATTCTCTTCTCTTGTAACGCCTCTTGAATCAGAATGATCTCATTCATGTTTCCCTTGGTTATCTCATCATTTAAGGAGCCAACCGTAGAAATCTCCATGGTTCTTCCCCAATGATTGGCTTGCTGAAGAGTTTCAAACAAACGTTTTCTTGGTTTAAACTCTGGAACCTTCTCTGGCTCTTCTTTGGTTGGTAGCATTAAGATAAACCCATCTTCGTATGGAAATATATCAAAATACTTTAAGATACCAGTGCTTGCCGGCATATAGCCATAATAATAATCCTCAAAGCCATCTAAATTATAGAGGTTTGCACTGGAAACACGGCGGTAGCGAAACAGTTTTTCCTTATCATACATCTGGTATTTATGGAATAACTCTACTGCATCCGCTGTAGCAATGGAACGTTTCATAAATGGTATGTCACGTTTTATAATGGCTTCCATCTCTTTCTTAACTTTCTCCATTAATGCAGCATCTACTTTAACTTTTCCATCCAATTCGCAGTACAGTCCTGAGCCAATTGAATGTTCCACTCTTATCTTTTCAATATTTTCATGCCCTAATACACGATAAATCGCTCTTATCATTACAAAGATAAGCCCTCTGGCATAAGTCTTGCGACCAGCATCTTCTGAAATTGTAACAAATTCGATTGTACAGTCCTGTTTTAATGTTTTAAACAGCTCACGTAATCTTCCATTCATCAATACAAGAATAATCTCATGTTTAAATTGAGACTGATATTCCTTGCTGATTTCTAAATAAGTCGTACCCTGTTTGTATTCTTTTGTCACGCCATCAATCGTGACTTTAAACATTCCCATATACTTATTACCTCTTTTCTGCGCTGCAGCGTAACATCAAGTCTGTGGTTGCAGCGCAGACACAAACTTATCGAGTGAATGAATTCTCATTTCCTCTTGTATTTCTTGTATTCTAAGATTGGTAGTATTGTAGGGCAGCATCTAAGATTTCAATTTCCTTTTGCAGTTGCGCATATCGTTCCTGACTTTTTAAAGAACCATTGATTTCTAAGCTTTCTTTTATTTTCATTGATTTAGCTTTCTCTTTTTCAAGGTATTGTTGCAAGATTGGATGCTTCCTCTCTAAAAGATACTTTCCATATCTATTATATAATTCTCTCAATTCCTTGGTGACATCTTCTCTCTCCTCGCGTAAGCTGCTCTGGTTTTCCTTTAATAAGGTAGAACAACATTTATCATGAGGCAAGGAATCACAACCTAGTTCTTGATGTGACAATATATCACTGCTACCTTTTTGATGAGGTAACGCGTCACAGCCCCATCTTTGATGAGGCTGTGATGCATAAAGTACCGTATAATACTTACCTTCGTCAATACACATATCCTCTTTTGTAATTTCGAAGTTCAGATTATGTAGATACTCTCGTACCCGCCAGATTTCTGACTGTGGCTGTAAAATAAGCTCTTTTGCCGCCTTTACGCACTCGCTACCTTCTTCTAGTATCTTAATCATTAGGGGTCCCCCCATGCCAGCGATGATGATCGAATCTGCTTCCTTTGGTTTTAGCTTGTGTAATCCATCAGATAATCTTGTCGTTATCAGATTCTCCAAACCGTAGCTAAGGATATTTTCCTGTGCCCGAAGTAATGGTCCCTCATTCACATCAAGTGCTATTGTCCTCGGTGCAACCTTTCTTTCTACAAGATATATGGAAATGTAGGCGTGATCACAGCCTACATCTGCAACCACATTTCCTTTGGTGACACAATCAGCCACCATACGCAATCGTTTTGATAAGTTCATGTAAAACTAGTTTCCTTCCTCTATTTCCTATCTTTACTCTAAATAGTCCTTTAACTTACGAGAACGGCTTGGGTGTCTTAATTTGCGAAGTGCTTTTGCCTCAATCTGACGGATTCGTTCTCTGGTTACATTAAATTCTTTGCCTACTTCTTCTAGAGTTCTGGCACGACCATCATCTAATCCAAAACGTAATCGTAATACTTTTTGCTCACGGTCTGTTAATGTGCCAAGCACCTCCATTAGTTGTTCTTTTAATAAGGTAAATGCTGCTGCTTCAGCAGGAACTGGTACATTATCATCCTGAATAAAATCACCCAAGTGGCTATCTTCCTCCTCACCAATTGGTGTCTCCAGAGAAACTGGTTCTTGAGATATCTTCTGAATTTCACGCACACGTTCTACTGGAATATTCATTTCCTTCGCAACTTCCTCGGGAAATGGTTCTCTGCCAAGCTCTTGTAATAGCTGACGTTGCACACGGATTAATTTATTTATCGTTTCTACCATATGAACCGGAATACGAATTGTTCTTGCCTGATCCGCAATTGCTCTGGTAATTGCCTGACGAATCCACCAGGTTGCATACGTACTGAATTTATATCCTTTTCGATAATCAAATTTTTCTACTGCCTTAATTAATCCAAGATTCCCTTCCTGAATCAAGTCTAAAAACTGCATGCCACGGCCAACATAACGTTTTGCTATGCTAACTACCAGTCTTAAATTTGCTTCTGCAAGTCTTTTCTTTGCATTTTTATCCCCTTGCTCCATACGCTGAGCAAGTCCAATCTCTTCATCTGCACTTAAAAGAGGTACCTTACCAATTTCCTTTAAATACATTCGAACTGGGTCTTCTGTACTAATTCCTTCTGGTACTGTTAAGTCGATTTTAGACAATTCCTCTTCTTCAGCTTCAATCAAGGCTAAATCGCTTTCATCAACCTCATCATCTACTTCCTCTAATTCTGGTGCACGCAAAACATCAATATTATGTCCCTCTAAATACTCATAGATTTTCTCAATACGGTCCGGATCCATCTCCATATCAGAGAAGAAATCATTAATCTCTTCGTATTCTAGTACATTTTTCTTCTTTTTTGCATACTCCAACAATTCTTTCAGCTTCTCGTGAAATTTTGCCATGGTTTCATCCATAAATAGCTTCCTTCTTTCTTCGTCTGAATGTTGTAATTATTCGATACCCTATATTTTCACAGTTTAACCATGATTTAAAGAACTATGCAGTTTCTCCAAGCCATACTGTTCTTTCATTACATTCTGAAGTGCCATGATATCATTGTCTTCTATCGCCCTCTTATAAGCAATGTCAAGACTCGCTCTTTTGACACGTATCACCGTATCTGCAAAAAGTTTTCTTCTCTCTGCTTCTGTCATCTCAAGTTGGATGGAAGTTGAGAATAGACTGGCTACTTCATTTTGCATTTCTTTGCTTTCAAAGCGATTAATAATCTTAGCAGGAGTAACTTTATGCTCACTTTCGTATTGCTCAAAGACCATATTAGCGACCTCTCGATATAATTCCTCGGTAAAATCATCCGCGGTTATAATTCCATGAATTCGGTCAAACGCCTTGGAATCATCAATCAGCCAGGTCAGCAATATCTTTTGTGACTTCTGCATCCCTTCTTCCGGTCTGCTTTTTTTCGCATTTTGCTCCTTTTCTCGCTCTCTCGTTTCCTTCGCTACATTCACTACTGTCATTTGGGCACCGTAACGATTTACTAGTTTCCTTAAATTTTCATAGGAGACATTGTATTTTCTTGACAATGCCTCGATGTAATTATTACGTTCAATTTCCTCTGTAAATACCAACAGTTTCTTAGCCATCTCATTGAAGAATTTCGTCTTTTGTTCCGGATCCTCTAAATCATAATCCCTTTCCAAGACTGAAATCTCAAAGAAGAAACTATTCAGTGCTTGATCAATTCTCTTTTGATACTCTTCTGCGCCAAGTGCCTTAATAAATTCATCCGGGTCCTTATAAGGTTTCATATCGATTACCTTTGCAGAAAGTCCAGCTTCCTTTAATATCGGTATTGCTCGAATCGCTGCTGCCACTCCGGCACCGTCGCTATCATAGGTAAGATAAACTTCCTTCGTATAACGGGACATTAATCTCGCCTGTTGTGGTGTAAATGCAGTTCCTAAAGATGCTACCGCATTCTGAAATCCTGCCTGATGTAATGCGATTACATCCATATACCCTTCGCAGATAAGAAAATAATTCTTCCTTGATGTTCTAGCAAAGTTTAATCCAAACAAATTTCTGCTTTTATCAAAAATAATGGTTTCCGGAGAGTTTAAATACTTTGGTACTCCATCGCCCATCACTCTACCACCAAATGCTATTACTTTATTGTTCCCATCCATAATAGGAAACATGACTCGGTTCCAAAACTTATCATAAGCTCCTTTACTTTCTTCCATTGTAAATAAGCCAGATTGCCTTAATAAGGTATCCTCATACCCTGCTTTTTTCATATATTGATATAAATCATCGGAGTATTTGGTAGAATACCCAAGCCCAAACTTTGTAATTGTTTCTTCGCTAAGTCCCCGATTTCTTAAATAAGCAAGCGCCTCTTCTCCCTGCTTACTTCTAAGTTGGTAAAAATAATACTTACCAGCCTCCTTATAAAGCTCTAGCACTCTTGTCTTTAAATCTGCTGCCCTTTTCGCTTCTTCCGAATACTCTAATTCCGGTAGTTTCACTCCAGCACGTTCAGCTAAAACACGTAACGCTTCCACAAAGGTGTAGTTTTCATATTCCATCAGGAAGGTGAACACATTTCCCCCAACACCACATCCAAAACAGTGATACATTTGTTTTGAGCCACTTACGGAAAATGACGGAGATTTCTCATTATGAAATGGACACAGTCCCATGTGGTTGGCGCCACGTTTTTGCAATTTAACATAAGAACCAACTACATCAACGATATCATTGCGTTCTCTAACTTCTTCCACAAGTTCCTCTGGATAATACATAGCAAGCTCCTCATTTCTCATCTGTTGCATCTATAAGTACATTAATTTAAAAATCATGATTATATCCCTAATAGACATCCCACGCTGAAGGAATCATGATTTCTTTATATTTCGCAACTGCATACCGATCAGTCATACCAGCTATATAATCACATACAACTCTACCAGCTGGCTCCTTTTTCTCTTCTATCATAAATAAGTATTCCTCCGGCAAGCAATCAAGATGTGAATTATAGTAAAGATAAAGCTGCTCTATCATCTTCTCTGCTTTTGCTTCCTGACCTTTGGCAACAGGATTCGTATACACACTGCGAAACATATATTTTCTAAGCTCTAACATAGCCTCTTGCACTCGTTCTGACATTATAATATCGGCTGTTCCGTAGCTATGAATAACAATATCATGAATTAAGGTATTCAACCTCTCAACGGGGTTATGTCCAAGAACGTCCGTGAATTCTCTAGGAATCTCATCCTCCTTTATAATTTGCCCACGGATGGCATCATCTATGTCATGATTGATATAAGCAATTTTATCCGATAGCCTTACAACCTTTCCCTCTAATGTTGATGGACTACCGGCAGTCTGATGATTTTTTATTCCATCCCTTACTTCTTTCGTAAGGTTTAGCCCTTTCCCATGCTTTTCCAATAATTCCACTACTCGAATGCTTTGCAAGTGGTGTTCAAAACCACCCTCACATACACGGTTTAGTGCTCGCTCTCCTGCATGGCCAAAAGGGGTATGACCTAAGTCATGTCCTAAAGCAATCGCCTCAGTTAAATCTTCATTCAGCTGAAGTGCCTTAGCAATTGTTCTCGCATTTTGCGAAACTTCTAGAGTATGAGTCATTCTGGTTCGATAATGGTCTCCTTCTGGGGCTAAAAACACCTGTGTTTTCCCATTGAGTCGACGAAATGCTTTGGAATGTAAAATTCTGTCCCGATCTCTTTGATATACCGGGCGAATATCACAAGCAACCTCTTTTACATCTCTTCCAAGGGAACAATCACTGAATGCTGCATAGGGACTCAAATACTCATGCTCTCTTTGTTCCTGAAGCTTTCTTATGTTCAGTTTCAACTGTTCCATCCTAACCTCCATTCTTAAATAAACGAAGCCATCTCGATTGAAATCCTTATTCATCTTATTCAATTGTGAAAGGTGACGAACCTTGTCCCAAACTTTCTATAACGGTATTTCAATGGGATATGATATTGTAGTATACTACTATAATACCCTCTACTATACTATTCTACAAAATAATTCGAATTCCTCTTTTTATTTAGAAAATTATCGCAAAGAAAGTTTATCTCAAAAACATATACCTTTCAAATCGGTGTGTCTAATCACGTGTGTATCGATAGAAAAAAGCACCTTGAAATGCTTTTTATAGACCAAATAATGAGAATTATAGAAGAGGAATAGTCAAGAGCACTTCTCCTTGGAATTAATAAAAAGAGGTACAACAGATTTCTCACTCCACTGTACCTCCAAATTATTTACTTAGTTTCTTATAAAAGATTACTCCAAATCTTCACTGATCTATTATTGATTTCATATTGTAATCCTTAAGAAATATTAATGTTTAGATCCTCTACGAAAAATCTTAGTTATCCCTGGAATGTTTTCACCTTCTCTTTTGTCCGATGTTTCTTATCATATTCTTTCATACTGCCACAATGACTTGGACAATCGGCACATCCACAGCTACAAAACTTACCCGCTTTTATTTCTCTAACTCTTTTCCTTACAACATAGAAGACATATGCCCCTAACAGTAATACTATTATTAATGTTGGCCACATACACATCCTCCTTTCTATAAGCCTTATATTAACACCTAGCGCAATTCCACATCGATTGGTAACTGATACTGCCATTAACGTGAAAAATCATCTTTTACTTTCCCACTAATACCTGTCTAGCGCTAAGATTGTTTTAAAGGCTTGTAATAAAACTTGCAATCTGGAAAAATAACACCGACACCAGATAAGCAACACTTAATTGAAACAGTATCGAGAATATCGTCCATTTCGTGGAGTTTAATTCTCTCTTTACCACAGCGATTGTCGCAACACATGGCGTATATAGTAAACAAAATAGCATAAAGGAATAAGCATTAATCGCGGTAAAATTCTGACTGGACAATAAGTTGATTAAGTTATCCATTCCTTCCCCAGAACTGATATTTGCAATTCCATATAGTACGCTAAAACTAGATACTACAACCTCCTTGGCAGCTAATCCAGAGATAAGAGCTACAACAACTTGCCATAATCCGAGTCCCGCTGGAACTAAAATCGGACTAAGAAACTTTCCAAAGATTGCACCAAAGCTCTGTGACATATCTTCTGTCATACCTTGTGGTCCAAAATTTAAGATAAACCAAATTACTATCGATGCAAGGAATATCGTAGTCCCCGCTTTTGTTAAATAATCCTTTACTTTATCCCAAACATAGATAATAATCGTTCTTTTGTTTGGTGTTTTATATTCTGGTAACTCAATCAGAAGAGGACTCATACTACCTTTATTCCCGAGTTTGTTCATTACAAAGGCAGATATTACTGCAATAACCAAACCTATCACATACATAGAAAAGGCAGCTAACATAGCGTATCGTCCAAAAAACATCTGCGAAAATAGCACGTAGATTGGAAGTCTGGCACTACAGGACATGAACGGTGTGACTAAAACTGTTCTTCTTCGATCCCTCATATCCTCTAACGCTCTGGATGCCATAACCGCAGGAACGGTACAGCCAAATCCAAGTATCATCGGGATAAAGGCTCTTCCGGAAAGTCCAAGTTTCCCCATCAAACCATCCATCACATATGCAACTCTTGCCATATATCCACTATCTTCTAAGAAAGCTAATGCAAGAAATAGGATAAAGATATTTGGTAAGAAAGTAAGAATTCCACCAACACCAGCAATAATACCATCAACTAATAACGAAATCAGTATCTCACTCGTACCAAGTGATTCCAGTCCATTTAGCACCATGCTAGAAAAGCTTTCAAATCCAACTTCAAAATACCCTTTTAGAAAATCATACTTTTGATGAATAATCTCAGCTTCATAACTTTTATCAGCAATTCCTGATAAATCAATAGGTACAAGATTCATTACCTCTTCATCATGCTCTAAAAGTTTAAGCGCATACCAGCGATAGTTTTCAGTTTCAAATTCAATTTCCATCATGCGATCAATGAGCACATCAATCTTATCTTCTATTTCATCACTATAAACCATCGTTAATTCATGATGATGTTCATGGGCATGACTGCTTTCCTCTTCCACTTTATTTGGATGCTGATGTACAATACTATTATGACGACACTTTTCTTTATGGTGTGCTACGGTATGCATTAAAATATCTAAACCAGTACGTCTTCTCGCTGAAACCGGGATACATGGAATCCCTAACATCTCAGGTAATCGATGCATATCAATCTCCATACCACGCTCTTCTACGATATCCATCATATTTAACGCCAAGATAACCGGTTTTCCAAGCTCTATTAACTGTAACGTAAGATATAAATTTCTTTCTAGTGCAGATGCATCTGCAACGTCAACAATGACATCTACCTCAGAATCTAAGATAAATTGTCTCGTCAGCTTCTCTTCCATGGTATAGGATGTTAAGCTATAAATCCCTGGAAGGTCTACTAATTTAAAACGATGATCATGGTATTTCATCGCTCCTTCTTTTTTTTCAACCGTAACTCCTGGCCAATTGGCTACCTTTAATTTAGCACCAGTATAGGCATTAAATAATGTCGTTTTCCCGCAGTTTGGATTTCCAACAAACCCAACTTTTAATTCCTGCTTTTCTCTGTGATTCTCTTCTTGAATCATGGTTTACTTCCTTTCATTCGGCACTTACTACATTGCTGTCTATTTATATCTTCTTTCTTTTCTACCTTGATTGCTATACACATTACTCCTCTTCAATATGAATTGCTTCCGCAATCTTTCTTCCGACTGCAAGTCTTGTTCCACGTACACTAAAAATAACAGAGCCTCCACGTTTATTATTTAAAACCTCAATCTTAGTGCCATCAGTTAATCCAAGCGCTTTTAATCGAATTTCCGTTCCTTTTTCTAACTGAATGTTATGAACAGTATAGGTTTTGTTTGCCTTCCCATCCACTAGTGTCATGTCGTCCACGTCCTTTTCTTCATTCCTATAAATTTATTGAGAATAATTATCATTTACAAGTTCATTATATGAAGAATTCCTACATCTGTCAATGTAGAATTTGCAAATCATAAGAATTTTTGTTGAAATTACTATCATCATGAAATAGTACATATCCTTCCAAGTTATATTATGACAAAAAAATAAGACTGCCACATGTGCAACAGTCTCAGTACTTTAAAATCACAATATAATGATGCGAGAAATCTAACTTACGAAAATAACTTCTTTTTTATTAAAGCTAACAATTTGATTTGGACTGACATAATAGAAAATCCGCCAGCAATTCCAGTTAATAATCTCCTCTTATTATTAGATTCATTGATCTTTGCCTGCTGTATCGCCCAATCCGCAAACATTACAAAAGCTCCTGTGATAGAGAGTTTTTTATGAAATCCAAATATCATATAGCACGGAATTGCGATCAGATAACCTAAGATAACACCGACGCAGCGAGCGCATACCGGGAATTGATAACCGTGATAGAAAAAACTTCTCTCTGGCTTTTGATGGCATCCGGTGTATTCTCCAATTCTCATAAGCTTCTTCCACATTTCATCATGTTTTTTACGTACAGTAATCTGCATACTCCCCTCCTTAACTATCGTCATACTAAGAATTTAACGGCTAACTATGCTTATGTTCTAAATTTTCTTCCGCAATGATGGCATACCCAGAATGATCGCCTTATAGTATGTGATTTTCCCATTCCACATAAGCCACATACCCAACCAATTGGCCCTAAAATTAGATAACCACAACAACCTTTTCCGAATCCATACCCCTTTTGATTGGTTTCAGACTCTTCCACAATAACACAGCGATCATCCCCACAATTTGGACATCTCATATCTATATCCTCCGCATTTATAATGAATTCCTTTTCTTATTTATAGCCAGAGTTTAGCATACTTAGATGCGTCCTGCAACGAATCTAGGAATTTTTAATTCGGTGCTTTTCTATTTCTAATCAATCTCTCATTTCTTTACTCAAAAGTTCCTATTATAATCTGCATTATACATAACGAAAAAAGCTGCTCAAAACAGATTCAAAGCAGCTCATTGCCACAATTTCTCCTCTGTTTAGAACAGCCATATGCTTTACACTAAATTAATTCCAATTTCTTTAATACATTCTCAAATTTCGTTTGATCGATTGGTTTCCCTGCATATGCAACACAACCAAGCTCGAAGGCTTTCGTAACATTTCTTCCTTCACTTAAAGCAGTTGTCATAATAATCTTTGCCTGTTTTTCTTCAGGAATGCCTTTTTCTTTTTCTAAATCACGGATTCCCTTTAATGCTTGATAACCATCCAATGCCGGCATCATAATATCAAGACAAACTAAATCATATGGTTCATTTGATTCAAGTGCCATCGTAAAGGCATCTACTGCTTCCATCCCATCTACCGTAATATCACATTCTCCGTATTGCGATAAAAATCGAAGCATAAACTTTCTACTTGCAAAATCATCTTCCGCTATTAGTATCTTCACTGAATCCTCTCCTCAAAATTATTACCTATCCCAAGGTTTACAATAATACCCGTTGTAGGGAAAACGTAAAATTACATGAAAACAGTTCTTCTTAGGCATATTCCTTCGTTATTACGACTTATATGGATAAGATATCTACACTTTCCCTTGTAGTATAATGTCATTATACACCGTTTTTTGTTAATAATCTAGTCACTTTCCAAAATTTCTTAAAATATGAGAAAATTAGTTTAAGATTCCTTTTTCTTTCATATACTCCATTACTGCCCTAAGAAATATATTCATTTCCTCATCCGTTCCAATACTTACTCTAAGATAATTAGATATCCTTGGTTTATTAAAGTGTCTGACGTAAATATGTTCTTCTCTTAAAGCTTCAAATAATTCTTTAGCCGAAAGCTTCTCATGGGTAATAAATAAAAAATTCGTTTTGGAATCTGGCATCTGAAATCCTAAACCACGTAGTTCTCTCTTTACGTGCTCTCTAGTTGCTATAACTTTATCCAGTGTCTCATAAAAATAATCCTTATCCCTTACAGCTTGTGCTCCACATACAATGGAAGGATAGTTCATCGTATAAGAATTATAGGATTCTTTTACATTCTTTAAAGCTGTTATCAGTTCTGGATTTGCCATAGCATATCCAATTCGCATACCTGCCATCGATCTTGATTTGGAGAAGGTTTGTACCACTACTAAATTGTCATATTTTTTTAACAGCGGCAATGCACTTTGCCCACCAAAATCTACATATGCCTCATCTATGATTACAATCGCGTCTTGATTTTTCGCAATGATATCCTCAATCACACTAAGGTCCTCAGAGATAGAGGTTGGAGCATTTGGATTTGCTATTACAATACCTCCATTTACCTTATAATAGTCTTCTTTTTTTATGTGAAAGTTCTCATCTAAAGCTGGCCTTTCATATGGTATTCGGTATAAATTTGCCCATACATCATAAAAAGAGTACGTAATATCCGGAAATAGAATCGGTTTTTCGGAGTTAAAAAAAGTCAAGAAAGACATTGCAAGAACATCGTCAGACCCCACTCCTACAAATATTTGATCTGTAGTTAGGTCATAAAATCTTGCTAGTTCTTCTACAAGTTCTGTTGCTTGTGTATCTGGATATAATCGTAACATTTCGGATTGATTATTTAACAAGCCTTCCATATTCTTTGTTGGTGGATATGGATTTTCGTTGGTATTTAACTTGATTTTATTTAAATCTTTAGGCTGCTCACCTGCCACATAAGGCGTCACCTGTCTTAAATTCTTTTCCCATTCTCTCATGATTTCCCTCATTTCTGCGCTGTTTTTACCCGATTTACATCGATAAAAAGCTCTGGTATTATTTTTCATATTCTTTCGCCAGTTGCTCAAAGTGAGGTAAGGCACGCTTGATCATATCATAATCTACGCAATACGCTAAACGGAAATACCCAGGGCATCCAAAGGAGAAGCCAGGTACAACTAAAATATTATGCGCTTTTGCTTTTTCAACAAATGCTTTATCATCCTCTTCTAATGCCTTTACAAATAAATAAAATGCTCCTTCTGGCTTTATGCATTCATACCCATAGGATAATAAACTTTGATATATAAGTTCCCTGTTTCTATTGTATATCTCAACGTCTACTTCAGCATCCAGACAACGAGACACAGCACGCTGAATAAGGGATGGTGCATTAACAAATCCAAGAATACGGGTAGCTACGTTTGCTGCTGCCTTAATATCTTCTGCCTCATCAAGTTCATCTGGAAGGACAAGATATCCAATTCTCTCACCCGGAAGAGATAGAGATTTACTAAACGAATACCCAACGATTGTATTCTTATAATATTTCGTTAGATAAGGAACCTTCACCCCATCATAAGCAAGTTCACGATAAGGTTCATCTGAAATCAAGTAAATTGAGGACTTATATTCCTCCTGCTTTTGTTCTAAAATACTTGTTAATTTTTTAATTGTTTCTTCGGAATATACAACGCCTGTTGGATTGTTCGGCGTATTTACAATTACCGCTTTTGTCTTCGCAGTTATTTTATACTTAAATTCCTCTAGGTTAGGCTGAAAATCTTTAGTATTTGGTGAAATAATTACAAGGTTAGCATCAAAATTACTTACGTAATTACGATACTCTCCAAAAAACGGAGCGAATACAATTACTTCATCGGAAGGGTTTAGAAGTGTCTTAAATATTACATTGAGCCCTCCTGCCGCTCCAACTGTCATCACAATATTATGATGGTGGAACTTGGTACCAAATTTTTGGTTGAGAGAATTTGCAACCTTTTCGCGAACATCTTCATATCCAGAGTTATTTGGATATCCATGAACAAGATTCTGGTTCTCTTCATTCAGAACTTCTATGATTGCTTCTTTTACTCTATTTGGTGGCTCTACGCTAGGATTTCCTAGACTAAAATCGTATACGTTTTCCGCTCCATACTTCGCAGCCATCTTCTTTCCTTCTTCAAACATTGCACGAATTACTGAACTGTTTTTTACCAAATCTACCATCTTGCTTGAAATCATCTCTTACCCTCCATTACTTAAAATTAAGAAGTGTGAAATACCATAGCTTTCACACAATCGCCTATCACTATATACTGGAAAGGTTGAAAGAAATAATATTTCCTTCAACCCTGCCTTAGTTTTATTGCATTAATCGAATGTTCCTATAGTCAATGACCATATCAACACACTTTTCAAATCCTAATTTACTACTATTTAAGCACAAATCATAATTCTCAGCGCTCTTCCAATCTCTTCCTGTGTAATATTTATAATACTCTGCACGGTGCTTGTCAATCGAAGTTATTTTTCTTGAGGCTTCTTCCTTCGAAAGACCATCTAGTCCCATCACTGTTTTCACACAGTCCTCAAATGGGGCATGCACAAATACCCTAATGACATGATCCACATCCTTTAGTACATAATCTGCACAACGCCCAACCATGACACAGGAAGTTTCATTTGCTAATTCTCTAATTACCTTTGCTTGATAATTAAATAAATTATCATTGGATACAAAATCATCCGAATCCGGAGGAATTAACTCTCCCCTGTATTCCTTCTTCGCTATTCGGAATAAAAGGCTTTTCTTTACCGTCTCGTCAGCTTTCACAAACAATTCTTCATTGATACCGCTCTTGTCCGATGCTAGTCTCATAAGTTCCCTATCATAATAATGAACATTAAGGCGTTCCGCTAACATCTTACCGATAGTTCTACCACCGCTTCCGTAACCGCGTGCAATTGTGATTACAAATTTATCACTCATGACATATCCTCCTTCCACTCATAAAACATGCCTCTTAGTAGGCTGGAAGTTTGTGCCGAGGATTACACAGGCACAAACTTTATGTGTAAATAGGAGCGCTTTTGCTCCGTAGAAATTCTTAGGCAGCGTTTTTAGATGCCTTAGAATTTCTTTTCACACTTATTCCCCTAGGTATGCCTTTTTTATAGAATCATTATTCATCATCTCATTGGCGTCACCAGATAAAACAATCTTACCAGTTTCCAGTACATAAGCCCTATCTGCAATAGATAGTGCTTTCTTCGCATTCTGCTCTACTAATAACACCGTAGTTCCATTCTTACTTATCTCCTGTATAATATTAAATATTTCTGAGACGAACAAAGGAGATAATCCCATGGACGGTTCATCTAATAACATAATCTTTGGTTTTGACATCAGTGCACGCCCCATAGCAAGCATCTGCTGTTCGCCTCCGGATAAGGTTCCGGCAATTTGTTTTTTACGTTCCGAAAGTCTTGGAAAACGTTTATAAACTTCTGTCAATGTTTTCGTAATCTCTGCATTATCTTTTCTACTATAAGCACCCATCATCAGATTTTCAAATACGGTAAGCTCAGAAAATATTCTACGTCCTTCCGGTACATGCGCCATACCAAGCGAAACAATCTTATGCGCTGGTGTTTTTAATAAATTATGTCCTTCAAAATCTATACTGCCATGTTTAGGAGCCACTAAGCCGGTAATGGTATGTAGGATTGTGGTCTTACCAGCTCCGTTGGCACCAATCAAAGCGATAACTTCTCCTTCATTTACCGTGAAGGAGATACCCTTGATTGCTTGAATTACTCCATAATATACATCTAAATCTTTTATTGTTAACATCGCCATATTAGCACCTATTCCTTTCTATCATTCGCCAAGATATGCGGTTATAACCTCAGGGTTATTTAAAACTTCAGACGGTGTTCCCTTTGCCAACTCCATACCAAAGTTTAGTACCAGTATCTCCTCACAGATCCCTGTAACAAGCTTCATATCATGTTCAATTAAAAGAATAGTTATTTTATAGCGGTCTCTAACTAATCGAATCGTCTGCATCAGCTCTTCTGTTTCATTTGGATTCATCCCTGCTGCTGGCTCATCAAGCAACAGTAGCTTTGGGTTCGTAGCAAGAGCTCTTGCAATTTCTAATTTACGCTGTTTACCGTATGGTAGGTTTGCGGCTAAGACAGACGCTTGCCCCTCAAGGTCGAAAACCTTAAGGATATCTAGTGCCATCTTATCCATTTCTTTTTCTTTCTTCCAATAGGAAGGTAGTTTAAATAAAGTTGCAAATAAGGAATAATGTACCTGATTGTGTAAAGCTACTTTTACGTTATCCAGTACTGTCATCTTCTTAAATAATCGAATATTCTGAAATGTTCTGGCGATTCCGGCTCTATTAATCTGAGCTGGCTTCTTTCCGTTTAACAATTTATCTTGCAACATAATACTGCCATCGGTTGGCTGATATACTCCTGTTAATAAATTAAAAAGTGTTGTTTTACCGGCACCGTTAGGACCGATTAATCCGTATAATTGTCCTTCTTTAATAGAAAAGTTCACTTGATCTACCGCTCTTAAACCACCAAAGGAGATTCCTAAATTCTTTACTTCCAATAATGCCATCTTAGTGTTCTCCTTTCTTTTCCTGTAATTTTTTCGGTTTTACTTTCCCCTGCGGTACTATTTTTCGAAAGAAACCTTTTATCTTTTCTTTCATCTCTCCTGAATTAAGTAACATAATAATGATCAAAGCTAGTGCATACGTTAGCATACGGTAATCACCAAACTCACGGAATTTTTCCGGAAGGTAAGTTAAAAGAATCGTTGCAACGATTGTACCTGGAATATTTCCCATCCCACCAAGTACAACAAAGATTAGAATATCAATTGATTTGTTATAATCAAAATTACCAGGGCGTAAAACACTGTAGGTATGTGCATATAAAGCTCCAGCAATTCCAGCAAAAAAAGCTGCAACTGTAAACGCAAGAATCTTAAACTTAGTTACCGGAATACCCATTGCTTCTGCTGCTACATAATTTTCACGGACCGATAGAATTGCCCTACCATGTCTTGATTTCTTTAAGTTAACTGCTACAAGTATTGTTAATATCCCAAAGATATAAATCCAGGTATAGTTCGCATATTCTGGAATACTTGATAATCCCATCGCTCCACCGGTAATGGACATGGTGTTGATAACAGACCTTATAATTTCAGTAAATGCCAAGGTAACGATAGCAAGATAGTCGCCACGTAAGCGAAGTACCGGAATTCCAGTAAGTACACCGAATAACGCAGCCATAACACCCCCAATGATAAGTGCAAACACAAAAGATAAGAACCCTGGTAATCCTGCTGCCTGTGTAGTAAAAATAGCACTCGCGTAAGCACCAATCGCCATAAACCCAGCATGACCAAGAGATAATTCACCTAAAAATCCTACTGTAATACTTAAGGATACCGCTAAAATAATATTAATTCCAATACGAGGGATTAAAGACGTCATCTGACGGCTTAAGATGCCTCCCTCCATCATATAATAAACAGCTACATAACCTAAGATAATAGCAGCTAAAGCTATCACTGATTTTATAAGAACGTTTCTGTTTCCCTTCTTCTCCATACCGTTCACCTACACCTTCTCTATTCTATTCTTGCCAAGTAACCCGGATGGTTTTACCAGTAAGACAAGTACAAGAATTCCAAAAACGATGGCATCTGCAAGTTCTGTTGAGATATAAGCTTTACTTAAACTTTCAATTACACCTAGCAAAAGTCCGCCAAGCATTGCTCCCGGTATACTGCCAATACCGCCAAATACTGCCGCTACGAAAGCCTTAATTCCAGGTAAGGTACCAAGTGTTGGTCTTAAGGATGTGTACTGACTGATAAAAAGAATACCCGCAATCGCTGCAAGCATGGAGCCAATCGCAAATGTAATCGATATCGTTCGATTCACGTTAATTCCCATTAGCTGTGCAGCTTGTTTATCCTCCGATACTGCTCTCATTGCACTTCCGATTTTAGTTCGATTAATAAATAATGTTAATAAAATCATACAGACTGTAGTTACTAAGAACGTAACTATCGTAATTCCTGAAATGGTTATCTTCCCTATTTGTAAAGCTGGCACCTCAATAAAAGAAGAAAAAGGAATCGGGGTAGCTTTAAATATTAAAAGAGCTAAACTTTGTAATAAATAACTCACGCCAATAGCAGTAATTAAGACTGCTAAGGATGGTGCTTTACGCAGTGGCTTATATGCCACTTTCTCAATTGTAATTCCAAGAATGGTACATACTAACATCGTTAATATCACTGCCACTACTGGAGGTAGGTTTACTTTCGCTATAAATATGTATAAAGAATAAGCTCCTACCATGATAATATCACCGTGGGCAAAATTTATCATCTTTGCAATACCATATACCATGGTATAACCAATTGCTATTAAAGCAAATATACTACCGGATCTTAATCCATTAATTAACTGTTCAATAAACTCCATACCATCACCTCATTTAAGTTTTAATTTCGGTAACTTCCTCTCCGAAATGCTTCGCTTGCCTCAGAAAATTAGGCATATTACATTCTACTTCAATACTACTTTAACCACTTTTTCTGTGTCAAGCGAAGAATTTCGCTGTAAGCAAAACATTTCCGAAACAGCCTTTTCTGCGCTGATTCGGAAATGTAATTCTGCCACATCGCTATTTCAAGTCGTTTGACCGCTATTACTGTCTTGCAGTATAATTGCCATCCTTTATCTCGATGTATTTTGCACCCTTATTTGGCTCACCATCTGCGGTAAAAGATACACTACCAGTAAGACCATCCACCGTAATCTGTGTCATCGCAGAAATTAAATCTTTACTTTCAACAGAAGAAGCCTTCTCTATCGCTGCTTTTATTACATATACGGTATCATAGCCATCTGCTGCAAACTGATCTGGAACCGCATCATACTTGGTCTTATAAGTTTCAACAAACTGCTTTATCGCAGGAGCTTCATCATTCGCAAAGAATGGACTTAAGAAGATTGCACCTTCAAGAACAGCTGGGTCCTTAACTTGTGCTAGCACACCATCCCAGCCATCACTTCCAAGGAAAGGAAGATTCATTCCAAGATCGCTTGCCTGCTGTGTAATATATGCTGCATCATTGTAATAAGCAGGAACAAAGATTACTTCTGCATCGGTTGCTTTAATTTTGGTTAATTGAGTATTAAAATCAATCGCACCCTTTCCAAATGCTTCGGTAGCAACAATAGTACCACCATTTGCAGCTACCTGATCGATAAAAGCAGTCAAAATACCAGTACTATACTCATCAGAGTTATTATAAATGATAGCTATCTTTTCATAACCTAACTCTTTTGCAAGGTTAGCCATGGTAACACCCTGTAATGGATCTGTAAAACATAAGCGGAACGCATTCTCATATTCTGTACATCCAAGTGCAGAACCAGAAGGACTAATCTGAAGGATTCCAGCTTCGAAAGTATCCTTTTTTATTGCAAGGCAAGAACCAGATGTTACTGAGCCAAGAATTGCTTGTGCTCCCCAGTCCATTACCGTATTAAAAGCGGAAACTGCGATATCAGGACTCGCTTGATCATCAGCGAATTTCATTTCTAGTATGTATTTCTTATCACCTACAGTTACACCACCTGCATCATTAATTTCTTTGATCGCTATCTCTGCACCATTCTTTACAGAGATACCATAGGAAGCTGCTTCTCCAGTTAATGGTCCAATCGCTCCAATTTTAAAGGTAGCTGCTCCACTTTCATTTGCTGTACCGCCATTTTCATTGCCATCACTTCCCGGCGTAGTTCCATTATCCTTGGTGCCACAACCAGCCAAGGACACTACCATAGCTGCTACAAGACCTAAGCTTGCTAACTTTTTTAAACTTTTTTTCATAGCATTCTCCTCTTTCCTTCCATATAGTAACAACTCGACATCTCAAAAGAGACGGCAAATTGTTTCTTCCAAGAGCTAATTTCTCTTGCAAAGATTGTATTTTAAGTTCTCCCCTGTACCACTTTAACGCTTATAAACGTCACTATGTTAAAGCGTTGTGATTTAAAAAGAAGACGTCAAAAAAGAGAAAATCCCTCTCTGGACGCCTTTTTATGTCACTATAATACTATTGGGCTAATTGTTTGTCAAGTCCCCACCGCATTTATCACAAAATTCTAGTCCCTCTAATGTCATTCCACCGCAGTCAGGACAAATAATTTTTTCTGGCATAATCTCCATCTCAAGAATCTCATATTCACAGTCCTTTGTCATTCCCTGAGATACAGAAGGATTGCTAACAGGCGCTGTCTTTGGAACAGTTATTGTTTTTATGTTCCTTGGCGCTGTATTTTTACATTCTAACTCAGCGATGTCTATCTTTTTCTTTGGGAATACACGTAGGAGTTTATTCATTAACGTCATATACTCGCACCCTTTTCATTCATCTAGCACAATTATAGTACTGAAATGATATCTTTGCAAGTAGAATACGTTACTCTATCGATTACGTTAATAGTACGAATGCGACATGGAAGTCATCTATACGGTAAGTCGTAAACTTTCAAACGCACCATAGATATCAAGGATACCATATCCCCACTGCCTATCTGGATAATCTGTTCCTATTCTTCTTGCTCCCTTTATCATTAAGGTTTTCACATTCGTTGTATTAAAGTAAAAATTATTTTGCCTAACAATCGCCCATTCTAATAAGAGCGCTGCTCCACCTGCTGTGTGGGCTGCTGCAATGCTAGTTCCGCTTCTAGTTCCAAACGTGTTATCAGGTACAGGGCCATAGATATTCACTCCTGGCGCTGTGATGTCAGGTTTTACTCTACCTCTTCTTGTATAACCACGTCCAGAATTAATATAGATACTACTATTAACATGATTACATGCTGCCACAGTAATAGGTCGAAAAGCATTTCCAGGGTCAGTGATGGTAACATCCGGATCAGGCTTAATAAAATATGTATTGGATGTCATAAAATCCCGTATTGGCAACCAAAGATCATATTCATTGTTAAAAGACTGTTCACGAAACACCCTAATTTTCCAGATACCTGGTGTTGGGTCTTGAAATCTCATAAAGATTAACTCATCACCAGTTCGCCGTTCTATCACCCTGTAATCAATAAAAATAACCGTAGGTTCAAATAAAAAGGAAATTACTTGACTATTGTCCACCCTTGGTGGAATCCTTTGTATATACTCCCCGCTCGGTGATACAAATCCAACAGAGTATACACTAGGTGCTCTGACCCAGAACTCTACTACAAAACCTTTTTCTCCAGCTCCTACGTTCATCTCTACATCTTCAAATTCCTCTGCTTGAGGGACAATTCCACGGTAATGTCCTCCATTATTTGCCTCATTTCCAGTTGGAAGTACAATACAAATTCCTGTATTGTCGGATAAGTTTTCTAAGTACTCATCCCAAATCCCGCTACCATCATGCCCGCCAGAGCTTGTTCCAACACCAATGCAAATAACAAGTGGTTTCCCCGCCTCTATCGCTAGTTCAAGCAAATACTTGGTCCCCATTAAAAGATCTGTTTCCTGATAACACTCTACACCATCTCTTATATAATAGTAATCCCTTAAATATTGTTTCGCCTGTTTTAACTTTACCATTACAATATCCGCCAGCGGAGCTACTCCAGTAAAGTCATTTGCATTATCAATATTACCAGCCGCTATCCCTGCCATGAATGTACCATGACCATTCGTATCCGTAGAAGGAACTATGGATAACGGAGTATCACTGCGCAGCGCTTCATTTATTTGTTCCCTTGTATATTCCGTCCCATAATAAAAACCTTTTGGAGGTGTACCTGTTTGTATCGTTTGATCCCAGATTCGAAATACACGTGAGGTGTTATCTGCATTTTTAAAAACTTCATGCTGATAATCAATTCCAGTATCTACAAATCCTATCAAAACATCTCTTCCTAATAAATTTAAAAAAGTCTGTCTACGAATTTTCTGCACACCAATATACTCCATATTACTCTGATCCATAAGACCATAGCACTTTGGAAATGTACTGTAGTAGAAACTAAATCTTTGTACATCTGAAAAATCACTCACTGGCTGATGAACTATCGCATATCTTGGATTCACAGATTGTACGCAATCTGCATCATAGAATTTCATCATATCAGATATTGTGCCTCGAACTAAAGCAAAATAGTCTATCACATTCTCAGAGAGGATAGCTTCTCTGCATTTAGCATTCAAGTCAGCGTCACCGTTCATTCTTTCACCACATAGTTTCTTTTTTATAATCTATGCGTTCTTTCTTAATATTAATCTTAATTACTAAGCAAATAAAGCTTCGTTATTTACTGATTACCCAAAAAGGTCCATTATCAGCCGCCCAAGCTTTTGCTTCATTCACTATAAATGCTGGCTCATAGGATTCCTTGGTTAACTCTTTACTATTTGGATCAGCAACTAAGATTTTACCATCTTCTGTGATACCTCGAAGAACAATAAAATGTCCACTATTTGTAAAGGTTCCCTTTCCCATCAAAGCAATTACTAAATTGCCCGCAGATAATGCTTCCTTTAATTTATCTACAGCTTCTGGTGTGTTTTCTATGCCTTCCACCTTAAGACCGAATGCTTTCGCTGCATCTGGGATTAAACCATGAATAGAACCACTACCCGAATACCAATATCCTCTATCATATGCCCACTGACACATTTGTTCAGGGTCAACTTTGACACTCGTAAAGGCAGAAATCACCATAGCAAGGGAAGTAGGCCCACAACCGTATTCTCCTATGGTATCTGAACCTCCGTAGAACTTTTGTCCCCATCTAGGATCTGTCTGCATGTAATAAGTCAAATCAACTGCTCCGCTACTTTGAAGTAGTTCTCCGGATTGTGCTTCTGATAAATTTGCTAAAAATGTTTCCTGACTCAAATCGCTCGAATTACCATAGGCTGCATTAGAATCATCGGTGTTTCCTGCACCAGCACCTGTTCCATCAGATACACCTTTCTCTGGTTCAAAACCATTATCCTCTGGAGAAGTCGAATTCCCATCCTCTGTCTCTGGAGTTTCTGTTTGCGAAGGGTCAACTTCTGGCGTAATTGTTATATTACCTGCCTCTGGCGTAATTGTGACATCATCAGCTTCTGGCGTTATTGATGCTTCTGGTGTAATCGTCACCCCGTTCTCAGTATTTGGTTTCGCTCCTGCCTCTTCACTGCCTTTTCTTGTAATCTTTATTCCTGCATATACTCCAATGAGAATTATCAAGCACAAAAGCTCAACCGCAATCATGCGGTTAAGCCTTGCTCCCTTACTACTTTTCTTTCCTTGCATCACTGACTCCTTATCTTAGCCTCTTATCCTTTTTGTGTCAGCATAGGTGTCTTAACACTTCCGCGCATTTCAATCACTGGTGCTCCCTTTTTCTCAATATAATCTCTTGTGATTGTTACACGACCAATGCTATCATCCTTTGGTATCTCATACATGATATCTAGCATAAACTCTTCTATTATGGCACGAAGTGCACGTGCACCTGTTTTCTTCTCCATTGCTTTTTCGGCAATCGCTTCTAATGCACTCTGATCAAAATTTAGATCAACCTCATCAAGAGCTAATAATTTCTTATATTGCTTCAGTATTGCATTCTTAGGCTCAATCAAAATCTTAGTTAACATATCCTTTGTTAGAGATTCTAAAGAATAAACTACAGGAAGTCTTCCTAAGAATTCTGGGATCATACCAAACTCACGTAAGTCATCCACCGATACTTTTTGTAAAAGATTTGGATCATCATCATACTTATCTTTTAGATCCGCAGAAAAACCGATGGATGATTGTTTATTCAAACGTGCTTTGATAATTTTATCAAGATCTGGGAATGCTCCCCCACAGATAAACAGAATATTTTTCGTATTTATTGTTGTTAATGGAACCATCGCATTTTTACTGGTTGCACCAACTGGGACTTCTACCTCACTACCTTCTAACAACTTTAACAAGCCCTGCTGTACGGATTCTCCACTTACATCGCGATTGTTCGTACTCTTCTTCTTCGCTATCTTGTCAATCTCATCGATAAAGACGATTCCCTGCTCTGCTCGCTCTACATCATTATCCGCAGCAGCTAAGAGTTTGCTAAGAACACTTTCTACGTCATCACCAATATAGCCTGCTTCTGTTAAGGAGGTTGCATCTGTGATTGCTAGCGGCACATTTAATATTTTAGCTAGAGTTTTAACTAAATAAGTTTTACCGCTACCAGTTGGTCCAATCATTAGCATGTTAGATTTCTCAATATCCACATCTTCCATCAATAGATTGTCGGAATCCGTTTTCTTTGCAACACGCTTATAATGGTTGTATACAGCAACCGAAATCACCTTTTTTGCATGATTTTGACCAATCACAAACTCATCTAACGATGACTTTATAAGATGAGGGGCAGGGAGCTTTTTAATATCAATTACTTTTTCTTTTCCCTTCTCCTCCGTTTTTTTTGCTGGCTCTTCTGCTCTTTTTTTGATTTTTTGACGATTTGGAATATCTTGTTGCATCATATATCCCATCATTGCTGGATTTAATGCAGACATATCCATATAAGGGTTGTTTCCATTATTCATTGTATCAAAAGTCTTTTGCATACAATTTTGGCAAATGCAGATATTCCCTGGTACGTGAATCATCTTCCCAGCTTTACTTTCTGGTCTTCTACAGATATAACAAATCTCTTCGTATTTATTCTGATCCTCGTTATTATCGAGGTTGTTATCTTTATTATTTTCATTACTCATGGATAGTTCTCCTTCCAATCTATAGCTATGGATGTCGCAGTATCAACTAGAGAGCAATTTGATTACCCTCTTTTATATCTTTCCTATTGTCATTATAACGTAATCCTTGGTATTAGACAATAGGTTGCAAACCCCGTTACCCCTTCCTTAACTCTTTTTCATAAACTCTGTCTGACACTTTGGGCAACGAATCATTATCTTACCTTTTCCCTTAGGGACACGAATCTTTTGCTTACACTGAGGACAAGAATAAATATGGTGAGTCTTACTCTGGCTGCTTCGATATTTTAATTTGTTTATGAAATACTTTACTTTATCTACTTGCTTTGTGTAAAATAAATTCTCTTTATATCTCTTCTGATGATTTCTTGAAAACATACGAAATGTACTATATACAATTAAAATTAGCGCTAACGTATAAAATACCTGAGGTAGTACAAACCAAGATAACAGTAAAAAGACCATGGCTACCACTGACATTGCTCGTGAAAATGCGTCTGAACCATATCTTCCTACCATAAATCTGGCGATTGCCTCTCTCCATCTCATAACCTTACCTCCAATTTTTTAAAATGGGAATCTTCTCATTGATTCCTATTAACTAAACTTGATATGATGTTTTTTATTGTAGCCCTTATATCACAAACATTCAAATTAAATTTTCGTTAAATCGAACTAGTCGATCTATCACTCTGTTATTAATCCATATAAATACTATCGATATTATTACCTCCAATATTATTTTATCCAATATAATAATTATCGTATTATAACGAGACAATACAACCATCGTTGCCTTATATGAAACATTTATTAAAAAAAGAATACCGTAACATCAATGTTACGATATCCTTCTTTTCCATATAATCATAATTATCCAAACAACTCCTTCTTGTCAGAAGCAGTATAAATAGTTGATTCCTAATGCACAGCTTAGGTAATTAAAATCTAATAGGCAGTTCGGGTAATAGAAACCTAATAGGCATTTTTATTAATAAATCCTTTGAATATGGTTAAAAATAATATCTTAAAATCAAGCCCAAGTGTCCAGTTCTCAATATAATACAAATCACATTCAATACGCTTTCTTATTGAGGTATCACCACGATATCCATTGATCTGAGCCCATCCGGTTAGACCTGGACGTACCTGATGCTTAATCATATAGCGAGGAACTTCTTCCTTAAACTTCTCTACAAAGTATGGTCGCTCTGGCCTTGGACCGACCAAACTCATATCACCACATAGGATATTAAAAAGCTGTGGTAATTCATCAATACTTGTCTTACGAATAAAACGTCCAATCGGTGTCACTCTGCTATCATTTGCTGTTGTCCATGCCTTCTTTTCCGTCTTTTCCGATTGAACAACCATAGAACGAAACTTGTACATCTTAAATTCTCTATTATGAAGACCTACACGTACTTGAGAAAAGATAACAGGCCCTGGGGAAGTGCACTTAATAATTAGAGCAACCACAGCCATTGGTATGGAAAACAAGATAAGTGCAACGATAGCCCCAAAGATATCTACCAATCGCTTGATCACGCTGTTAAATGTATTACTTAAAGGAACATTACGGATATTAATCACTGGAAGACCATTCAAATCTTCCATTACCGGTATTGATGGAATAATATTGTGATAGTCAGGAATAAACTTCGTATGAGCACCCGCTTTTTCGCAGAGCCCTACCAAGTACTCTAATTTTGAGTATTCATTAATGCTTAAAGTTACTACGATTTCATCTAAATCATTCTGAGCAAGGATTGACTGTAATTCCTCTGTATTTCCAATTACTTTCACTTTTTTATAAGTAGTTCCAACTTCCATGGTATCATCAAGAATACCATAGATATGATAACCCCAGTCCGGATTTCCGGCTATTCTATCAATATAACCTTCTGCTGCACGACTATAGCCAACAATAAGGATATGTTTTTGATTAAAGCCTTTCTTTCGTAACTCTCTAAGAATCTTCGTTAGAATCAATCGAAAAGAGATACCAAACATAACATTTACTGCTGAAAAGATAACGGAGAATTTACGAGATACATCCATATCTTTCGCAAAAAAAAGTACCGTTGTAAATAATAAAAATCCTAAGATATTCGCCTTCACTAAGTTCCATACCATAATACGCTTGCTATGGCTTCGTTGAGGCTTGTACATATTACTAATAGAATATATAATTAAGTATCCGGGTACTAATACATATAAATAGCGTACCAAATAAGTCAAATTATAGAACTTCTCTTCAAAATCCAATCGAAATAACGGAATTTCACTTAAAACATAGAATCGTAAGAAATAGGCTGATATATAGGCTAAAATAATTAATATACCATCAATAATTATATGAAATTGGTTTAATGTTTTTTGATTATCTTTTATCATTCATTACTCCTTTTAATGAGTCTGATCATCATATTATCTAAACGAAAAGTAAGAATACTGCCATATGTGTCATATGTAAAATAATTGAAATTTATGGCAAAATTATTGCAACTAACTTAAGTATTTCTTACTATAAAATCAAGTAGCCAAATAAAAGTACTATACTGATTATATCAGATAGTTTACAAATATATAGATTTTTAAACATTTCTTCACATTATATTCACAAACTATTGATACTATGGAACAAAGAAATCCAAAACAGCATCCGCTGATTCATCAGATTTCAATTATAGACACTTTTGTTAAATATGCAAGTACTATTTTATGTATAAAGGAGTAATCTAATATGGCAGAGAACAATTCAAGTTTTGGTAATACAAACGAAAATCAGGAAAAGTCTCAAAGTACCTACAGCTTCTGGGCCGAACAAATTGGTCAAAATCAAAACGCTACCAATACCTCCTCCCAGAATGGAGAGACAAATTATAATAATAGCTATGAACAAACTTCATACTCTCAAAACTTTAATAATCAAGGAAGCCCAAGCTTTCATGATATACCTCCAACAGGCGATATCCCTCCTAATAAGAAAAAATCAAATGTTGGTAAAGCTACAGGATTTCTTTTAAAAGCGGTATCCTTTGGTGTTATTGCTTCTTTAACTTTCCTTGGCTGCAATGCATTATATCGAAGTTATGATAATAATTCTCAAGGGAATGGTTCTTTCTTAAATAGTAATGGATTAAATCTTGATCCTGTTAGCAAGGATAATAAACTTGCCTCCACAATCGTATCAGAAAACGTCAATATACAAAGTACCGACGTATCCGATATTATAGAGCAGACGATGCCTGCTACCGTAGCGATTACCAGTACCGTAAATCAGACATTTAACATCTGGGGGCAGGAATATGGTCAGGAATTAGACGGTGGTGGTTCTGGTATTATTATTGGCAAAACTGATAAAGAATTACTGATTGCTACCAACAACCATGTAGTTGCTGATGCAAAGAAGATTCTTGTTACTTTTATTGATGAGTCAACCGCAGAAGCCACAATAAAGGGACGTAACTCCTCTTCTGATCTTGCAGTTATTTCTATTGATGTAAGCAAACTTAAGAAGGAAACGCTAGATCAAATAAAAGTTGCAAAGCTTGGTAATTCCGATGATATAAAGGTAGGACAAATGGCGATTGCTATCGGTAATGCCCTTGGCTATGGTCAGACTGTTACTGTTGGTTATATTAGCGCTAAAGAACGTGAGATTACTGTGGATACTGGTAGCAAATTAGAAGTTCTTCAGACGGATGCTGCAATTAATCCTGGTAACAGTGGTGGTGCTCTAATCAACATCAAAGGTGAAGTTATCGGTATCAATTCTGCAAAACTTGCTAGCACAGATGTAGAAGGTATGGGGTATGCAATTCCAATTTCGAAAGCCTACCCAATCGTAGATGAGTTAATGAATCGTGAAGTTCTTGCTGAAGATGAAAAAGGTTATCTTGGCATTTACCCTCAGGATGTAAATGAAGAATACGCAAATGCTTATAATTGGCCAGTAGGAGCATATGTATATAAATTAGTGGAAGGTGGTGCCGCTGAAAGTGCAGGCATCTATCAGGGCGATATCATTACTGCGGTAAATGGAACAACGGTCAAAACAGGTGATGAATTAAGAGAGGCGGTTAACTCCTATCGATATGGCACAACCGTTAAGATAACACTAATGCGTCTGATTAATGGAGAATACAAAGAAATGAATGTGGATGTAGTCTTACAGGCAAATACAACGGAGAACCAAACAATTACTCCAACAGAGACTCCAAAGGAAGAAGATGATAGAATTCCTGAAATCACAAGAGAACCACAGCCATAAATCACAACACAAAGTTGTTAAGTAATGCTGTAAAAAAGAGTAAACGTAGATTAGGTAATTCTGAAAACAAGAATTCCTACTATTCAAAGTAAAAGAGCAAAGGTTCAAACCCATAACTGCCCCCAATAAGTTAGATTATATCAGTTCTAACTTATTGGGGGCAGTTCGTCACTTGGTCTTTTTCTCTTATAACTGTTTTCTGACAGACGTCATTTCCTTTTATCAACTATATTACTTATTTTTTACTATCAGCTCTTTTTATTACCTGCTCGATACGATCCGCAACTTTGATTGAAGCTTTTCCGGTTTCCTTCACTTCCAGTTCTTCTAGAAATAGCTGTACTATATCTCGTTTAGAATCCTCGTAATCTCGAATCTTCTCGAATAACTCTTCCTGCGTATAAGCAATTGAAAACGGAAGTGTAGGGAAGTCAAAGTAGAAACCTCTCTCTTTATTATAGTGCATATAATCCTTCGCGTATAAAAAGACAGGACGATTCATCAAAGCAAATTCAAACATGGTATTGGAATAATCAGTAATTAGAACATCAGAGATTAACATCAGTTCATACATATCTTTATAGGAACTTGCATCAATACGATCTCCCTGCTTCTTTAACTGTGAGCTCTGCTCTCTCACCAGTGGATGAAGTCTCTCAATTGCAATGAACTCTCCTCCAAATTGTTTCGATAATTCCATGCAAAGAGCATCATAATTAAGTTCATAGACCGAGGTATCCTTTGAATTACGATAAGTTGGTGCATACAGAACAATCTTTTTCTTCTTATCAATACCTAAGTCACGCTTTATCCGATTCTTTCGGTGCTCATTTTCAGAAAGCAAAAGATCCATTCTTGGGCTTCCCCACTCTGCTATCTCACCGTGAAACCAAAACGCCCTTCGATACATCTTTGTACAATAAGTACTATTGGATACATACAAATCCGTCATTAAAGAATCCTTTTTTGCACGCTTAATATAAGTTTCCCCTAGATATTCTTCACAATCACCTTCTATTTTCTTAAGAGCAAATCCTCCATGCCACAGCTGTATATAATACTGTTTTTTTCGCTTCTTGATATAACCTTCTTTTCGGTTACTTTCAACCCACACTTTAGCGGTAGCAAGTGCATAGATTGCCGATAGTGTATTGGTCTTTTTCACCGTTACTAAGTTAGAGACTGTAACATTCTCTGGACGATTGCATATAAAAATAAGCTCATAAGGTTTCTTTCTGCCTATAAGCTCTTCCGTCACATATTTCACGTTATCGCCAAATCCCCATACATTCATTAAAACGATCCGATTCTTCTTAATCGGAAAGAGTCGAAACAGATAAAAGAATACGGTAATGAAGCCATACCGTATTCCTTTATATAGTTCAATGAGAGGTTTTGGCATTAGCCTTTTCATTCTTTCTCTCATAATCGCTCCAAAATCTCACCAAACTGCTTTCCTGTCTTTTCCCAGCTTAGCGTATTTAAGTATTCTTGTGCATTCTTTTGTTGCTCTCTAAGAACCTCTGGAGTAGAAATTGCACTTTTTAATTTGTGATATAAATCTTCTGGGGACATCTCAACTAACGTAGCACAATTCTTAGGGAAAAAATACTCAAAAGTACCCTCACTAAATTCAATGAGCGGTAATCCAGTCGCTAACATCTCATAGGGTACGGTACAGATATTTGTCATGGATGCTACTAGACCAAAATCTACCTCTTCATAAAGAGACCGTAGCTCTTGTTTGTTTAACATACCTATATTTTCTCCACCCCGTACCTTAAAGGTTTTCGCTTCACCATAATACTTCGCAGTAAGTTTAATTCCATCTTTTGATAGCATCTTACTAACTTTTTCAATCATATATTGAACCACACAAGGAAGGCGCTTTCCATAATATTTAAGATAGACTGCAATTACGATCTCTTTTTTGTGTGGGTAGCTGTCAAAATCTCGCTCCTTCAATGGATATTCTGCTCTTTCATATGGGAAATCAACAATATCAATTGGGGAAACAAGTTTGCACTCCCGCTCAATCATCTGCTTATTCCAAGCACCTAAACTTACCATATGCAAGCCCTGCTCATATGTTTTTTTCGCCATTAAAAACATTTCGCCAAAGGTATAAAAGTATGGTTCGTAATCCTGAACATAATACATCTTGTAACTACCTAGTTTCTTAATATGCGATACGGTATCCCAACCAGTAGCAACCACAACATCAGGACATTTTTTCTCATTAAATTTTCGAAAGGAGGCAGCAGTTAAGAAAGTTCCTTGAACTCCTGGTAGATTACACTTAGCAACATACTCCATCTCTTCCTTGCTTTGTGACTTATATACCGCATAATATACGTGATATCCCTGTTTTGAAAGTTCTGTTCCTAAGCGTAACACCGATGTCTGCCCACCAACATAACGAACCATACGAGTTAATAAAAAACAGATTGTTTTTACTTGCTTAGGTGGAACATTTTTCACAACAGAAGGATCATAATTTTCTAATAAAGCGTTGACACGATATGCATCCACTCTTGCTTGTACGCTATGAATCAAACTGAGTAATGTTCGTTTTCCCTCTCGGATTAAGGCTTCCATGTGAGTCCTCCATTGTATCTTTATTGTAAGTTACTATTATTTATTCAACCTCTGCTCATATAAATTACATATAGTCTCTGAATCTCCCTGTGCAACAAGTCTACCTTTCTCAATGATAATAGCGCGGTCACATAAAGATCGTACTTGGGCAAGACTATGTGATACAAACAAAACAGTAATTTTTTTGTCAAACATATCTTTTATTTTCTTTTCACTTTTCTTTCTGAATTTGGCATCACCTACCGATAATACCTCATCCAAAATTAGAATTTCTGGTTCTACAACCGTTGCTATGGAAAATCCAAGTCTGGCTTTCATACCGGAGGAGTAGTTTTTTAATGGTACATTAATAAAATCTCCTAACTCAGAGAACTCAACAATTTCATTATACTTCTCCTTTATAAAACTTTTGGAATAGCCAAGCACTGCTCCATATAAATAAATATTCTCTGCACCAGTATATTCTTTATCAAATCCTGCTCCAAGCTCAAGTAATGGTACAATATTCCCATTCTTTGTTACCGATCCTTCGGTTGCTTTTAGCACACCAGCGATCACTTTTAATAAAGTACTTTTACCTGCACCATTTAAACCTAGGATGCCGACACGCTGTCCCTTTTTTACCTGAAATGATACTTCTTTTAGAGCCCAGAATTCATTGTAACGAAGTTCTCTTCTAAATAGCTTTATAGCATACTCCTTCATACTGTCAACTTTTTCTGCACTCATATTAAATCTAACACCAACGTTATTTACTTTTAATGCTATGTTATTATCCATTGTTCCTCCATTCAGTTGCTATTCCAGGTTACTGTTTCGTAAAACACATCACTAGTAACCTATCAGCCAGTAATACATATTAATCCTCATTCCTGCGTATGGTTATTTTGAAACTAATGCGAGTAGAACGCAACTATAAAACTTTTGGTTAAAAAAATTTTATTTTCACATACGCTCATGACAGTTTTAAATATATAATACAAACTTATCTTGTTTCTTATAAAACATGAACACACCAACAATAAGCACAACAACACTAAATGTAGCAGAATACAGAAAATACTTCGTGTTCATGGGTTGTCCTAAGATGGCGTTACGGAAATTTTGAATAATACCAAACAGTGGGTTGTATTTTAAAATCCACGCATTGTTACTTGCAAGTATCTTTGACGGATTATAGAAAATAGCGGAAGCATACATAATAAGCATTAGGATAACACCCCATAGATATTCTGTATCTCGAAAGAATACACCTAAGGTTGCTAAAATAAATCCAGTACCTACCGTTAATATAAGTAAAGTTAACATAGGTATGATAGCTTCAAAAATATGCCACGTAGGTTTTATATTCTGTACGACTGCCACTACAACTAAAACACTTAATGAAATCATAAATGTTACAAAACCTGATAAGGTTGAGGCTAGTGGATATATATACTTTGGTACATAAACCTTTCTTATCATTGCACTGTTTCTACGAATTGACTTTAAAGCCAGCTTGGTACCATTGGAAAAATAGGAATATAACAAACGTCCACATAGTACAAACACTGGAAAATTTGGTGTATCATGTCCCATTAACGTAGTAAATACAATCGTCAATACTATCATTGTCAATAATGGTTCTAGTAAAGTCCATAATAATCCAAGTACCGAATTTCGATACTTTAATTTAATATCTTTTTTTACTAGTTCTCCTAGTAAGTATCTATACTTATTAAAATTGCTGAATATTCTTTTCAAATTATCCTCCATTCTTACTCACGCTTTTACGAATAGAAAGCTTGTACCGAGGATTTATAAGGTACAAAACTCCTTAGTTAGACTATAAAATTTCTAACAGGATTTCAAATAAACGGATTGCCTAAAGCCAAACGTAAAAAGACGTTACGAAAAAATTTGCTACATAATCTACCAGAGACAGTATCTCATTCAAGTAAGGATATGTCAATAGATAAGATTATGTAGCAGCATACGTTACTACTAAATATAATCGGAACTAAACCTGCGTTCCAATCATTGGACTTAAGGTGAAAGAACGCACCCTTCATCATAAGTTTCTAAAATAAACTTCTGATCATCCTACTATAAGTAATACAACCTGTTAATTGCGCTGAATAAGCCTCGTAAAGAAGCTCTTGTAATATTGGAACTGGTACCAACACCAAATACGGCTTTCCCGGATTCCTTATCCATTACATGTATATAGGCTGCTGCCCTAGCATTCGCTCCTTCTCCAAGAGCATGCTCACTATAATCAAGAATCTTTATCTTCTTTCCGACAACTTCTTGTAATCCATGATGTACTGCATCAATTGGACCATTGCCAGTAGCCTTAAATACTTTTTCTTCTCCATTGTTAAGGTAAGTTACTGTAACAATGGTATCATAGGTATCATTAGAATCAGACACATCCTCCATCTTGCAGCGTACGAAATGAAGTGGTTCCTTTCGTTCCAGATAACAGGTTTTAAATTCCTGCATAATTTGCTCTGGAGCTACTTCTCCCTGCTTTTCGGATATTCGTTGAATGACATCCGCAAATTCCTTGTGCATTGCTTTAGGAAGCTTATATCCATAGTAAGTTTCCATAATAAAAGCAACACCGCCTTTACCTGATTGACTATTAATACGTACAATCGGTTCATAGCATCTGCCAATGTCTGCAGGATCAACCGGTAAATAAGGTACTTGCCAATATTCCTGATTTCTATCCTTCATGGCTTTGGTTCCCTTATTAATCGCATCTTGATGGGACCCGGAAAATGCAGTAAATACTAATTTTCCTGCATATGGATGTCTTGGATGTACTTGCATTTTACATAAGCGTTCATAGATTTCAATGATCTCATTTACATTTTCAATGTTTAGCCTAGGATCAATTCCTTGCGAAAACATATTATATGCAATCGTTAAGATATCCACATTACCAGTACGTTCCCCGTTACCGAATAAGGTACCTTCCACTCGGTCCGCACCAGCTAAGATCGCTAACTCTGTGCTGGCTACTCCCGTTCCTCTGTCATTATGAGGATGTACACTTAAAATAATGCTTTCTCTGTTTTTCAAATGCTTTGACATCCATTCAATCTGATCTGCATATACATTCGGTGTATTCATCTCCACCGTAGCAGGTAGGTTAAGTATTATCTTATTCTCTATTGACGGTTCCCAAATATCTTGAACCGCTGTACAGATTTCTAAAGCAAAATCGAGCTCCGTTCCGGTGAAACTCTCCGGTGAATACTCTAATATGATTTTACCCTCAAAATCCTTTGCATATTCCTTAACTAACCTCGTTCCTTGCTCTGCAATTTGAATGATTTCTTCACGATTCATGTGAAATACAACATCTCTCTGCAGAGTAGAGGTTGAGTTGTAAATATGTACTACCGCTTGTTTTACTCCTTCCAGTGCCTCAAAGGTTTTTTTGATTAAATGATCTCTACACTGTACTAGAACCTGAATGATAACATCATCCGGTATTAATTTACGGTCAACTAACTGCCTTAAAAAATCATATTCAATTTGAGATGCACTTGGAAATCCAACTTCTATTTCCTTAAAACCTAATCTAACTAAAAGGTTAAAAAACTCTATTTTTTCTTCCACAACCATTGGTTCAATCAAAGCTTGATTGCCATCTCTTAAATCAACACTACACCATGTTGGTGCTTTGGTTATCTCCTTGCTTGGCCATTCACGTTCTGGATACGTAACGACAGGATTTTTCTGATACCTCTTATAATTAATCATGCTTTACCTCATCTCTGCGCTGCACTTTTCTTATCTAGTTTGTGGTTGCAGCGCAGACACAAACTTTTGAATGAATGATTTATCTTTCGCTCTCTCCCCGAATACCTTTCGATTATTATATCAACACTTGTTTTATAAGTCATTCGAAATTCAGCACAAATTGTTCGATATTTTAAGTTATTTTTCGTGATATTCTACAAATTCTGATTCAAGAGCATCTACCATCTTGTCAAATGCTTCCTCCTCATTCTCCCCATCGCAGATTACCTCAACTTCATCACCAAACTTAATACAAGCTGACAAAACACCCAATACGCTTTTTGCATTTACGGTACGATTGCCTATTTTTAATTCTATTTTACATGGAAATTCCATTGCTAATTTACATAGATCCCCGGCTGGTCTAAGATGAAGACCTGTTTCGCTTTTGATTACAACCTTACCGCTTATCATTTCTACCTCCATTCCTGGCCTAACCTCTATGATAGAGTATTGCCTAGGGAGTGTCATAGATTCACCTACGACACTCCCTAGTCACTATAGTCACCATCGACTTTTATTTCACTCTTATTCTCTCTCCACTACCTCAACACTAATAGTAACTGGTTGAATTGTGAGTTGATCATTCGCCTTATACTGTACTGTAACCGAATGGGTTCCCAGTCCATAATTCAATAAATCAATATATGGCCGTATCGTTAGCGCAGATACTTCACTTAAAGATTCTGAAACACCCATGACACGTACATTAATATTTCCAAGTGTCTTAAAAATAACCTCATAATCACTATCTAGGTTTTTCACCTGAATATCCGACATACGTACAGATAAATCTTTACTTTCCAATCGATCAATTTTCACAGTAATATCAAAGGTATTGCTTTCATCAACTAAGGTATATACTCCAGGATATGCATCTTCTAAGATGGTTTCAATATTTCTTTTCTCTGGGAAGGTTTCTTTCTTCCCGCTAATGTCGATCTGCTGCTTTAACCAGTAGATCTTATCCAGATCTTTCTGCTCACCAGCGATTGTAATGTTTTTTGGTTCCCACACAACATCGGTGCATTTATAACCATAGGCAGGAGTACCAATCGGTGATACTTGAATAGGTATTGTTTTTGTTGGTAAAACAGTAATATCCACTGTTACTTCCTTGGTTTCAAAATCCAGTTTTTCCGTGTCAATAATATACCCATTCTCATCATAAACAATAAGGTTTGACATAACTTGATAAGAGCTACTTGCTTGATCTACGTTAATCTCTACGACAACATCCTTAATCTTAGCAATCTTCTTCTTAGACCCAGAGATTTCAATAATATTAGGATTAGCGATTAATTCCGTGACATAGTACCCTTCCTTCGCCTCTCCCGTTTGTCTTACGTTAACCCGAAAGGTTTGCGTATCCAGTTCTTCCAGTGTCAATGTCATCATCTGAGTTTGCTCTAATATCTCAATTTCATCGGCATTGTATTTGTATGATTCCTTTGGTGATACGTGAATTGGCACTGCATTCACCATAGACATTTCATTAAAATCAGCGACCGCTATAAAGTCAGTATTCTTTAATCCGTCGATAATCGAACGTTTTCCTCGAACCTTTATTGAGATAATATCGCCAGACTCCACATCATAACGCTTGTTATGTTGTTCCATAGTCTCCGTATTGATGGTTTGAACTTCAATATCATCAATCGTACTGATTATGTAGGGGTCTGAGATATTCATAATCATCACCCAACATAAGACAGCGATAAGGAAAGATATGATTTTAAGCGCTATATTTCTAGTTAGTACCTTTTTCATTCTTTCTCTTTCCCCTCCATAGCTTTATCTTCTTTACTTCGCTCGGTGCCTTTTTTTGTATTTCCGAAAGTTTAGCCCTTAAATAATCCCCATCAACACTACGGATTAATTGACCGCCCTTTGCAATCGATACCTTACCTGTTTCCTCCGAAACGATAATTGTAAAACTATCTGTTACCTCACTAATACCAACCGCAGCACGGTGTCTTGTTCCTAAATCTTTTGATAGTCTCATATTGTCTGAGAGCGGTAGATAACAAGTTGCTGCTGTAATTCTATTTCCCCGTATGGTGATAGCACCATCATGGAGCGGTGTATTGTGTTCAAAAATATTAATTAATAACTGACTACTTAATACCGCATCGAGGGCAATACCAGTTCGCTCAAACTCACCTAATGATACCTCTTGCTCAATTACCATCAAAGCACCAGTTTTTGCCTTCGCTAATTCAAAAGTTGCCCTTACCAGCTCATTCAGTGTTTCATCAGAAAATCGTTCTGGTTTTTCTTTGGTTTCACTTAGATAGAACAACGGAGAGACGATACTCTTTTGTCCAAGTTGTTCTAACGCCTTTCGAAACTCTGGCTGGAATACGATAATTAATGCTATGATACCAACGTTAATCGTATTCACAAAGATCCAGATTATCACATTAAAGTTAAAGATGTAGGCAATGACCCAAAAGACAAACAAGATCACTAATCCTTTCATTAAGGACCATGCACGTGTTGTCTTTACCCACTTAATCACATTATAGATTAAGAATGCCAGTAAGAATATCTCAATGATATCCGTTATCTTTAATTTCGGTAAAGAAAGGCGTACCAAATAGTCTTGTATAAACGTCTTAATTGATTCCATGCTTACATCCCCACCCTAATCGTATCTTTCTTATCGTCTTCGATTCATATTGTCTTGTAATCTTGCTTCTCTTGCTTGATTATCACGAATGCGACGTTCCATTTCTCTTTTATCTTCGTCATCATCCTCAAAGGAATCGTCAATTTCTTCTTCAGAACCACGTTGTGCATTAATTCTCTTCACTTTAACGTTGGTCATGCTAACTTTAATTTTAGGAACTGCTTTTACATAATAATAGTAATCATCGTCTTCAAATTGAACATTTTCTACAGCAGTATAATCAAGCACTCTACGGAAAAATTGAATCGCAACTACAATTACAGCAGAAATCAAGGTTCCTAAAATCATTGTACCAATCTGTTTTGGTATGTCAAGTCGAAGGTCTACGATTAAAAAGCCAATTATGGTGGTTACAGTACCAGCACCGATTGCGATTTCAAACGCATACTCAATCTTTAATCGACGTACTACATAAACTACTGCTATTACTAAAGCAAAGACAATAATTGACATAATCATTTGTTTGTTAGCAACGATCTTATCAATAATATTAATAAATACCGGGAATATATCATCCATACTGGTAATATCTGTTGCGGTAGCTACTTCTTCTTGAATAACATGGATAATATAATAGATTGCCACGCCACAAGAAGCTGGTAGTATTGTGATTGGACTAGCAATTAGCCCAAGTAATAACGGTACTGTATATGGAATATGAAGTGCATACAAAATCGGAATACCTAATACTACATACCCGAAACTTGGAGTATATCTTATAAAAAAGCAATATAATATGATATAAATAAACACCAATAATATAGCAAGTAACGGTGCTACCGAGTAGACATGTGCTAAGGATAATACCATGGCTAACAATACTAAGATAGCGGATGGAGTTACCGCGCTTACCACCGATAATAGTAAGACAATGGTGATTTTATTAAGCTTATCATCATATCCGATTGCCTTATTAATTACCATAAATACAATCAATGCGACGATAAATTTTATCGCTGGATTTAAGTAGTTCTGATATTTTTGATAGATTTCGCGAAGTTTCTCACGAAACTCAAGAATTTGCATCATAATGAAGTATCCTCCCTTTGTGACTCATTCATAAGGCTACCATCCTCCTCTTTATAAATGATACGAAGCCTTTTTAATAAATTAAAATACTTGGATAATTTTTTCCTTGAACGATCGTACTTTATTGAGTACCCAATCAAAGTTCCGATGATTGATATTGTTTGTAATACTATAAAGTATCCAAGAATTGTCATTCCAATGGAGCGATAATCCAATGAAACCGCATTCTCAATCAAATACTCTGACTTATAGATAAAAATCATAAATAGTAACAACAAATAACCAAAAGCGGTTGCTGTAATAGATTTTAATACCTGAAGTCTGACATAATCTGTTTTATAATACTTACTAAGTCGAATGTCCTCTTTGCCTTCCTCATTCTCATAGGCAGCAAGTTTAGTCATCAACCTAATTTTCCTGTTATTTAGCATTTCGCGCCTCCTTACATTCTTACCCATTGCGCTTTGCGCACAGTGAGGTTTGAATCCTATACCTCTCACTAACTTCATTGCGAAGATATGTATCAAAGTAACTGCTCAATATGAATGCAATCGAACAGTTACCTCTATTTTTCACCTATTTTAACTGATATATTCCATCTTCGCAAAAAAGCAATTACCGCATAATACAGGCAGTGTAACGTAAATATTATATCACAATGATTTTTGAATATCGATAGTTTTTAAAAATTTAAATATTCTGTAATACATTCCCATCTTATTTGAACAACTTGCTCATCATCTGATTCATCTTTTTACGATTTTCATCCGCTTCTCTATCATCGATCCGTATGATGCCGTTATCATCAATGAGTAAGTCACCCTCCTTTGCTTCCATTGGAAGTTTATACTTTGGAATATTCACCATATCCTTTTTCTCATCCTCGCAGACTGCGTAGGTTCCTTCAAATCTGTCAATAATATATTTCATAAACTAGCTCCTTGCTTTCAAGTATTATTGTATCGGAGATGCATTATGAGACAATTGTTCTCCATATGATGTTCGTTCATCGATGACATGTTACATATTTTTATAACTCTAGTGTTCCCTCGAATGTAAGTCAAATGGTGATACATTGTAATCCATTCGAGGTTATTTCATCGGAGTTACATTGCACGTTAGTTGTTTTCCATCCGATGTTATAACATCGGAGTTACATTACACGTTAGTTGTTTTCCATCCGATGTTATAACAATAGTACCTTGTTCATCGGTACGGAAATAAGGAATCTTATACTCCTTAAGCATCTTGATTGTGCTTTTACTTGGATGTCCGTAGGAATTATCCTTCCCTACTGTAATAACAGCATACTTTGGATTCACTGCTTTCACAAATTCTTTCGTTGATGAGGTATTACTTCCATGGTGAGACAGTTTTAATACGTCTGCACTCAAATCAAGCTTAGTAGCTAGCATATCCTCCTCGGCTTCCTTCTCAGCATCACCGCACATTACAAATGAGTGTTTCCCATTACTTACTTTAATTCCAATTGACCAATTATTTAGTTCATTTTCATAATCTCTTCCCGGTGCTAAAAATGTTACAGTAACAGCACCAAAGCGAAAACTCTCTCCAGGTTTTGGTGCATGGAGAGTATTTCCGGTTTCCATTACTGCCTTTAGTACATCTTCATATGTTTTTGAAGTATGTTCTTTTTTTGGCGCATAAATCTTCTTAACCTTAAATTCCCGAATGACAGAGTCAATGCTTCCAATATGGTCTTCATGTGGATGAGTCATAATAACAGCTTCAAACTCTTTTACACCTAGGTCATCTAAATAATCAAGTATAACATCTTTATCGGCATTATTGCCTCCATCCACCAGCATGTACTTCTTATTATGTTCGACTAAAATACAATCCGCTTGACCTACATCAATGAAATGAACCTTCATTAGCGGATCATCAGTGACCTCTGCGGATGTTGCCTTGTTTCCTTCTGCTTGCTTTCGTTGGTCAGTCGTATATACATACTGTCCAATTACTAACATTATAATAAGTAATAGTATGGAAACTATGCTAATCTTCTTACTTTTTCTCATCTGAAATTCCTCATTTTTTCTTTCTCTTATGTTACTACAAACTAAGTCAGTCAGCAAGTTATCAAACTAAAATAGGAAAAAATCTCTCTTTTTTTACTTACTTACGCATCAAATTTAGTAAAACTGCCTAATTGCACTAGAAAAAAGTTGCTACACAGTAAGCGGCATTCTACCTTCCTATGCCCCTTCGCATTGTACTGTATAACAACCTCTTATCGTGGTTCTGTCAGAATTATATCCAATTCACTATTCGCTTAAACTCCTATTGCCTTGAATAGAAATAGATTTGTAAATAACTTCTCTTAGAAAAACACCATTACCTATATTTAATTCTATAAGCAATGGTGCTTCCATGATTTTCACTATTTTATTTATCTAAGCTCTTCATTGTTGGGAACAACAACACATCACGGATTGCAGCAGAATCCGTTAATAACATTACGAAACGGTCAATACCAATTCCGATACCACCAGTTGGAGGCATACCATATGCTAATGCATTTAGGAAATCTTCGTCCATGGAGTTCGCTTCTTCATCACCAGCAGCTTTTAATGCCTCTTGTGCCACAAAGCGTTCTCTTTGATCGATTGGATCATTTAACTCAGAGTATGCATTTGCCATTTCTCTCTTCGTAACAAATAATTCAAAACGTTCTGTATATTCTGGATTCTCTGGTTTTTTCTTTGTCAAAGGAGAAATTTCAACTGGATGATCTAATACAAAGGTTGGTTGTATCAGATGTTCTTCTACAAATTCTTCAAAGAATAGGCTTAAGATATCGCCTTTTTTGTGTCTATCTTCAAAGGAAACATGATGCTCTTTTGCAAGTGCTTTTGCTTCTTCTTCTGTCTTAACCTGGTCAAAATCAATTCCTGTATATTTCTTAACTGCTTCAACCATGGTAATACGCTCAAATGGTTTACCAAGGTCAATTTCGACACCTTCATAAGAAATCTTTGTTGTACCAAGTACTTTTTCTGCTACCGTACGGAATAGTTTTTCTGTTAAATCCATCATTCCGTTATAGTCTGTATATGCTTGATATAACTCTAATAAAGTAAATTCAGGATTGTGACGAACGGATAACCCTTCGTTACGGAACACTCTACCGATTTCATATACTCTTTCTAATCCACCTACAATCAATCTCTTTAGGTATAACTCTAGGGAAATTCTTAAATTCAAGTCCTCATCTAAAGAATTGTGGTGTGTCATAAATGGTCTTGCTGCAGCACCACCAGCATTCTTAACTAAAACTGGAGTTTCTACTTCAATAAAGTCTTCTCCATCTAAGTAATTACGGATTTCACGAATGATAGCAGAACGCTTAATGAATGTTTCTTTTACTTCTGGATTCATCATTAAGTCTACATATCTTTGACGATATCTTGTATCTGTATCTGTTAATCCGTGATATTTTTCAGGTAATACTTGTAAACATTTTGATAATAAAATGATTTCAGTTGCACGTACAGAGATTTCACCTGCATGTGTTTTAAAAACTTCACCCTTGATTCCTACAATATCACCGATATCGAATTTTTTAAATCCAGCATATTCTTCCTCTCCTATGCTATCTCTTTGAACATAAGACTGAATATTGCCAAGCTTGTCCTGAATATTAATAAATGAGGCTTTTCCCATTACTCTCTTTGTCATAATTCTACCAGCAAGTGCTACTGTCTGGCCTTCTAAACTCTCAAAGTTATCTTTGATCTCTGTAGTATGATGGGTCACATCATACTTCATCTTCTGAAACGGATCTTTTCCTGCTTCTTGTAAATCAGCAAGTTTTTGCATTTTTACTTTAATTAATTCATTTACGTTAACTTCCTGAGTATTATTTACGTTTTGAACCTTATTCTCCTCTGCCACTGTTTTCTTCCTTTCCTTTTACTCGCATCCATAGTTAGCAGTATCTTATCTACTTACGGATTCGATATGCACATTGTTATCATAGAAAGCGACCATTTAGTATGCTGTTGCACCTCTTATGGTCGCTCTTTTTTCTGCGCATTGCAGCCATTATACATCTTAATTCGATTTTTGAATCTCAAGAACTTTATATTTAAAGATATTGCCATTGATATCAACTTCAATCACATCATCTTTTCTTGCGCCGATTAATGCTTTACCAACTGGTGACTCATTTGAGATTTTTCCTTTTAAGCTATTTGCTTCGGTAGAACCTACAATCTTATATTCTAATTCATCATCATATTCCATATCTAAGATTCTTACCAAGCAACCAATGTTAATTTTATCAACATCTACCTCGTCTTCAACAACGACTTCCGCATTTTTTAAAATCTTATCGATTTCTTCGATTCTTGCCTCTATGTCTCTTTGCTCGTCTTTCGCTGCATCGTATTCTGCATTCTCTGACAAATCACCTTGTTCTCTGGCTTCTTTGATCTTCTGAGCAACCTGTTTTCTCTTGTTTACTTTTAATTCTTGTAATTCATCCTCTAATTGTTTCAGCCCTTCATAGGTCAAAATATTCTTCTTCTCCGCCATTGAAATACCCTTCCTCCATACTACATTATTCTCTTGTGAATATATCTCTGCAGTCTAGCTAATAAGCATAAAAACGATATAATACCAATATTCAAAGTATTATATCGTATTCAAAACCTCTTGTCAACAAGACCAAAGGGATATATTATGAAATCCTTATCGACACAAATCTTTCTTTTTCCTGATAAAAACAATTGAATTATCTAAGATTTGATTCATTGTTTTATCAACTAATCTTCTAGTTCATTTATATGACCAAAAATGAATTTCCATACATAGTTTCGATTGTATGAATTAGTATAACAGAAACTCGCAGAAACATACTTATAACACTTAGGTAGTTGCTGACTAATCTTTAGAAAATTACCAGTTCAATTTGAAGTATGATTTTTTTCTATATTAAATAAGTAACATATAAATACGTTACATAATAAATAACCATATTGTACCATTTTTCACAAGTTAAGTTATTTTTTCCTTATATTTCTTTGTTTGTTATGGAGAATTTGCTTATTTTTCGGTTGAAAACAAAAGAAAGCCTTTACTATTTAATGGTTTAGTGATAATCTTTTATGTAGGTATTTTTTAAAATACATTAAACCTAGGTAATTATAGATATCTTATAATTACCATTCTATAAGGAGGATATTCAAACATGGCTAGAAAAATGAAAACCATGGATGGTAATACCGCTGCGGCTCACGTGTCATATGCATTTACCGATGTAGCGGCAATCTATCCAATCACACCATCTTCACCAATGGCTGACTACACAGATATGTGGGCAACTCAGGGAAGAAAGAACATCTTCGGACACGAAGTATTGTTATCCGAGATGCAGTCTGAAGCAGGTGCAGCAGGTGCTGTTCACGGTTCGTTGCAGGCAGGTGCATTAACAACAACCTACACCGCATCTCAAGGTTTATTATTAATGATTCCTAATATGTATAAAATCGCTGGTGAGTTATTACCGGGCGTTATTAACGTTTCTGCACGTGCTCTTGCAAGTCATGCACTTTCCATCTTCGGAGATCATTCCGACGTTTACGCTTGTCGTCAAACTGGATTTGCTATGCTTTGCTCAGGTAATGTTCAAGAAACTATGGACTTAGGTGCTGTAGCTCACTTAACAGCAATCAAAGGTCGTGTTCCTTTTATCCATTTCTTTGATGGTTTTAGAACATCACACGAAATCCAGAAAATCGCTATCTGGGACTACGAAGATTTAAAAGAAATGACTGATATGGACGCTGTAGATGCTTTCCGTAACAGAGCTTTAAATCCAGAACACCCAGTTCAAAGAGGTACTGCTCAAAACCCTGACGTATTCTTCCAGGCAAGAGAAGCTTGCAACCAGTATTATGATGCAATCCCTGAGCTTACACAGGAGTACATGGACAAGGTTAACGCAAAGATCGGTACTGATTATAAATTATTCAACTACTACGGAGCTGCTGATGCAGATCACGTTATTATCGCTATGGGTTCAGTTTGCGATACTATCGAAGAGACAATCGATCATATGAATGCAAGTGGTGCTAAGGTTGGTCTTATCAAGGTTCGTCTTTACAGACCATTCTCCGCTAAGCATTTATTAGAGGCTATTCCTGCATCTGTTAAGCAGATTACAGTTCTTGATAGAACAAAAGAGCCAGGTGCACTTGGTGAGCCTTTATACTTAGACGTTGTAGCTGCTCTTAAGGATACTAAGTTTACTGATATCCCTGTATTAACTGGCCGTTATGGTTTAGGTTCCAAGGATACTACACCAGCTCAGATTATCGCTGTTTATAATAACAAGGAAAAGAAGAATTTCACAATCGGTATCAACGATGACGTTACTCATCTTTCCCTTGACCTTCCAGAAAATCCAGAAACAGCTAACAAGGGTACAACTGCTTGTAAATTCTGGGGACTTGGTGCAGACGGTACTGTAGGTGCTAATAAGAACTCCATCAAGATTATCGGTGACCATACTGATAAGTACGCTCAGGCTTACTTTGATTATGACTCCAAGAAATCCGGTGGTGTTACTATCTCCCACTTACGTTTCGGTGATAGCCCAATCAAATCCACTTATTTAATCAACAAAGCTGACTTCGTTGCTTGTCACATGCCAGCTTATGTTAGAAGATATAACATGGTACAGGATCTTAAGAAGGGTGGTACTTTCCTCCTTAACTGTTCTTGGAACATGGAAGAAATCGAGAAGAACCTTCCTGGTCAGGTAAAACGTTATATGGCAAAGAACAACATTAAGTTCTACACCATCGACGGTATCCAGATTGGTAAGGAAGTTGGTCTTGGCGGACGTATCAATACTATCCTTCAGGCTGCATTCTTTAAATTAGCTAACATCATTCCTATCGAGGATGCTGTTAAATACATGAAAGACGCTGCTACTGCTTCTTATTCTAAGAAGGGTGATGATATCGTTAAGATGAACCATACTGCAATTGATCGTGGTGTGGAAGGTCTTGTTGAGATTAAAGTACCTGCTGAATGGGCAAATGCTGAAGATGAGAATTTAGCTGCTACTGCTACTGTTGGTAGACCAGAAGTTCTTGATTATGTTAACACTATCCTTCACAAGGTAAATGCTCAGGACGGTAACAGTCTTCCTGTATCTGCTTTCGTTGAGAATGCAGACGGTACTGTACCTCTAGGAACAGCTGCATACGAGAAACGTGGTATCGCAATCGATGTTCCAGTATGGAATCCAGAAATCTGTTTACAGTGTAACCTTTGTTCTTATGTATGTCCTCATGCAGTTATCCGTCCAGTTGTAATGACTGAGGAGCAGGCTGCTAATGCTCCAGAGGGAATGAAGATGGTTAACATGAAGCAGATGGAAGGCAAGAAATTTGCTATTACTATCTCTGTACTTGACTGTACAGGATGTGGAAGCTGTGCACATGTTTGTCCAGAAGTTAAGGGTAACAAAGCTCTTAGCATGGATTTACTTGAGAATCAATATGATACTCAAAAATACGCTGATTACGCAGTAACATTAGAGACTCCTGCTGAAATCCTTGAGAAATTCAAAGAAACTACAGTTAAGGGTAGCCAGTTCAAACAGCCATTACTTGAGTTCTCCGGAGCTTGTGCTGGTTGTGGTGAAACACCTTACGCTAAATTAATTACTCAGTTATATGGTGATAGAATGTACATTGCAAACGCTACTGGATGTTCTTCCATCTGGGGTGGTTCCTCTCCATCTACACCTTATACAGTAAATAAAGAAGGCAAGGGTCCAGCTTGGGCTAACTCCTTATTCGAGGATAACGCTGAATTCGGTTTCGGTATGCAATTAGCTCAGGTAGCTCTTAGAAAACGTTTAATCGAATCTGCTGAAAACTTAATCGCTAATTCCTCCAATGCTGATGTAAAGGCTGCTGCTGAAGAGTTCCTTGCAACAAAGGATAACTCCACTGCAAATGCTTCTGCTTCTAAGAAATTAGTTGCTGCATTAGAAAATTGCGGATGTGATAATGCTGACAGAGCAAACATCTTAAAGAACAAGAGCTTCTTATCTAAGAAGTCCCAATGGATCTTTGGTGGTGACGGTTGGGCTTACGACATCGGTTTCGGTGGTCTTGACCACGTAATCGCTTCCGGCCAGGATGTAAATATCATGGTATTCGATACTGAAGTTTACTCCAATACAGGTGGACAGTCCTCTAAGGCTACACCAACTGGTGCAATTGCTCAGTTCGCTGCTGCTGGTAAAGAAGTGAAGAAGAAAGACCTTGCTGCAATCGCTATGAGCTATGGTTACGTATATGTAGCACAGATCGCTCAGGGTGCTGATTACAATCAGTGTATCAAGGCTATCACAGAAGCTGAGAACTATCCAGGTCCATCCTTAATTATCGCTTATGCACCATGTATCAACCATGGTATCAAGGGCGGTATGACAAGTGCTCAGACTGAAGAGAAGCGTGCAGTTGAAGCTGGTTACTGGCACTTATTCAGATTCAATCCTACTTTAAAAGCAGAAGGAAAGAATCCATTCGTGTTAGATTCTAAGGCTCCAAAGGCTAGCTACCAAGAATTCCTTCAGAGCGAGGTTCGTTACAACAGACTTAGCAGAACAAATCCAGAAAGAGCTGCTGCATTATTTGCAAAAGCTGAGCAGGATGCTAAGGAGAAGTACGAGAAGCTTGTAAAGATGGCTGAGTAATTTTAAGCAATATAAGATAATATAATTATATTTTAAGAAAAAAGAAAGAGCTGTACACTAGCAGATAACTGCCAGAGCACAGCTCTTTTTATAACTTTGGCAAAGGAGTACATATGAAATTACATTATAAAGGGAGATATAATTTAAATAAAGAATCCCTACCACTCTCCTTGGAGGGGTTTTATCTCTGGCGTGTGCCTTTCCCCATGAATTACTTCATGCATTATGTTTCAAAGAAGATGTCTACCTTTACACAAACTTAAAACATGGGATGCTATTTGTCGTCGGACCTGAAACTATGAGTAAGGGGCGATTTATATTCATGTCACTGTTACCCAATCTTGCATTCGGCTTCATTCCATATATTATTGCACTAATCATACCGTCTCAAAGTACTTTGGGTGTCTTTGGTGCTTTATCCATAGCGATGGGAGCGGGAGACTATATTAATATATTTAATACAATAACCCAAGTACCAAAAGGAGCCAGAACATATTTATATCAGTTTAATTCTTTTTGGTATATGCCAGAGTAGTCTTACACTAATAGTAGAAATAAGCAAAGGATCACTGTAATGAAATGGCATTATCATTAAAACAACAACCGACAGATAATCATAGGAGTGTTTGTCGGCTGCTGTTTTGTCTGTATTCTTGTTACAGATGTCATTAGTTTCATAGTAATTGAGAATAGCCTTAATGGAATAAAATACTTCCGCTAAGCCAAATGCTCGTAATTTTTAACTTTCCATACCAGCATCTAATATTCTTTGTAGTTTTTTGGTAGCGAGGAATTTGTGATCACAAAGCCCATACCCATATTGATAAATATTCACTTTCCATAAAGATATTCCCAATTAAGCTCCAAATCTTCTTCCAAAACAATTTCCCCAGTTTCCGAATAAAAACGTAGCTGAATAGGATAGCTATCAATTATATTAGTCCTAAAATCTGCTATTAGTCCCAAGGTAAAAATCAGATGCTCTAAATTGTCATCTCTTTCCCATTCAAACTTAGGTTCTTTTTGATTCACTATATGAAAAGAATATACTCCATCTGTTTCCCTTATTCCCTCATATGTGTATGTATTCGTTTCCTTTTTTTCGTTACGATCTATATATTCAAAATTAATTGATAGTTCCGCCCTCATTGGTTCTTTCATGTTCGTTGCTACAAAAATCAAGGCATTGTGAAAACTTGAACTATTGTGTGGAATCACGGTTATATCACCATGGCTTTTGTAACTAAATAAGTTCCTACCTTTCCACAAATGATAGTTTTTATCAATAGTTCCAACTTGAATATAATCTTGATAAGTTGCTAAAACGATTTTTGTATTAAAAGAGCTTGGATCTTCACTAATCACAAGGATTTCAGATGGTCCGCTTAAATATGCTTTTTCCATCTTACGAAAAGCATCCACAGGAGAAAAACTGGCGAAATCCACAACAATAAAACACAATAATAATAGGAGTGATATCAGGACTAAATTACGGATGATACGCCACTTTCTCTTTAATCTTGGTAACTTAATCATAGGTCACCTCCCTCAACTGTTGGTATTCGAAGTCGAAAGCTTCTTCCTAAAAAATCATATTGCAGTTCTATCCATTCTGCCTCTGGCGCTAAATTATTCACCCACACCTCAAACTGACTGCTAAATAGTCGCTCCACTGTAAGATTTCCCACGATACTAGGTTCTCTTCCATACCTTCTAACATCTGTATAAAAATTCCCTAGATTATCAATCGCTGTCAGACGTTCTATGATTCCTCTCGGAGCATCCAAAAAAGGACTATGTTTGGCTTTTAAAATGAACTTAAAAACATCATCTCCATATAATTTATCTTCTACCTCATATTCCACCTTCCAATGAAGAACGTTTGGCACAGACAATTGATAACCTTCTATAGTTGCTTCACAAGTCGGTGTTAAATCAGCAATTAACGTATATTCATTATAATTATTATATTGATCACGATTCTCTTCCCAATAATCCTTTTGTGGCTTTAGCTCCTCTATCATATTTCCAATCCCGCCAACCTGTTTACTGACAAAAAATATTAAGAGAATAGAAAACACTAGAAGCAACTGAGTAAATCTCCACAAATAACCCAAGTATGGTCTATGTATTTTTCTCATCATAAGCCCTAGCTCAGTGGCATCTCCCATCGCTTCAATCGCTGATTTCATTGCTTCTTCACGCTTCATGCCATCGTTTTCAAAGTCATTTGCTTTATCAAATAGATGTGCAAGTAATTCTTGGTATACCTGCTCTCTATCTGGTTTAAATCTTATGTATCTGCTCGCTTCGTGGCTCCAATGATAGATGTCTGTAATGTTTGTTTCATTCCTCTTTTCTTTCATTTAGCCTCCTAATACAACAAGATTGACTTTCTTGGCGAAATACTCCCACTCCTGAGTTCTTTTTATTAGATATTTCATTCCCTTATCTGTGATTTTGTAATACTTTCTCTTTCTTCCATTCTCTGCCTCCATCATACGGGACGTTACATACTTTTCTTTCTCTAACGTGTGAAGAATTGGGTAAAGTGTTCCTTCTTTTAGTTGAAATGCATTTTCAGACTTATTCGCAAGTTCTACCACCATTTGATATCCATACATCTCTTCTTCTTTAATTAATGATAGAATCAATAATGTATGGCTTCCACTTAATAAATTCTTATCAATATTCATCGAATCCCTCCCTTTATACCTTGATAATCTAGGTATATTATACCTAGGTCATCGAGGTAAGTCAAGAATAAATATGCCTGTTCAAAAAGCAAAACATTCCATCAACAGATTCATTATTAATAGTGCAGTGAGCAATTTTGTGTTAACATTAGATATAAGCGAATCCTCTTTCTTTTTTTGTTTGATCACAAATACTAAAAGAAATAGTTTCCGTTTCCAGTTCTAATTGAATAGGCGAACCCCTATATTTTACACTTCTGTAATACCAGAAAATAAAATTGCTAGCATCATTGGTATGCTTTATGCAAGGATTTTCTTATTCTTATCTGCTAACTTAATATTGGAAAGGGGGATGCGGTAAGATGTGGCATGAGCGTTTAAACAAAGCAATTGACTATATAGAGGAAAATTTAAATGGATCTATCGACTTTGATGTCGTGGCAAAGATTATGTGTCAATCCATTATAAATTTTCAACGAACATTTTCTATTATAACAGACTTTTCGATACACGATTATATCCGAAGGAGGCGTTTAACCCTAGCTGCTTTTGAATTACAAAACAGTAAAGAAAAGGTAATTGATATCGCTATGAAATACGGTTATGAATCGCCTGAAGCATTTACTCGTGCTTTTAAAGAAGTACATGGAATATCACCATCAATAGCACGTAAAGAAGGCAAAGAGCTAAAAACTTTTCCCCGCATCACTTTTCAATTAACCATAAAAGGAGATGTAGCAATGGATTACAGAATCGAAACTAAGGATGATTTCTCGGTATATGGTATCGAGAGAATGATATATACGAAGGAAGGTAATGGTTTGTCAGAGATTCCAGAATTTTGGATGAAATGTGCCAAAAACGGTAGCTTAGAGCGTTTAGCAAATTCAACGAAGACTACCTGTTGTATTAATGCAATCTGCAGTTACTATGAAACAATAGGAGATTCCTATCCTTACATGCTCTTTGTTCCTTTTACAAGCGACAGCGATGCAAAAGGATATAGAAAGGTCAATGTGCCAGCAGCAACCTGGGCTGTGTTTAAAACCGAAAAGCATACACAAGAACAAACTTCAACCATCCTTCAAGGTCTAGTTAAGCGAGTATACACAGAATGGCTTCCGACTGCAAATTATCAGAAATTGGATGGTTATGAAATGGAACTCTATTATCAAACCGATGATGGCATGTTTTATTGTGAAGAATGGGTAAGAGTAATACCGAAATAAAATAGCAACTTATCTGTTGCTCCTACTAGAGGAATACCTATCTGTAAAACAAAAATACCCCATCACTAATGATATGATGTGATTTCAAAGTCATGGGGTATTTTTGTGCTTCTAGCATTCTGTTTTTCTAATTGATTGTTTTTGGGTTTATTCTATACCAAAGCTTCCTTTAAAGCAGGTCTTAATGTCTTCCAATCCGTATAACACAAATCAAAAATCATTGTTCCATCACTATAATCAATACAAGCTTTGGTTCCGATTTTTAATAACTCTTCGGTATTAAGATGTGGTAGACTCATCGATGCCATCATTGGTACTTGATGGTTTGTAACAATATTTCCTATGGTTGTATACTTTTCAATCATCTCAGAGGTCTCATAGTAACAACCAATCATTAAGAAATCAATAAAGTCTACATAACTGGTTTTACTGTATTCTTCTGTATAAAGTTTAGAAACAGGGAAATTAAGTCTCTCATTATATCGAAAATCTTTACTTCCCCAGTTCACACCATTCTGATAATATAAATCGAACCAAGACCCAACATAGGCAGCTAAGGCGATTGGCCTGCCTTGAGCTTTTGCATAATCATCCACTAATCCTCTTAATCTTTTTGCAAAGCCTTGAATAATACTACTTCTGAAGGTGAGCCATTCTAAATATAGCGGTCCAAATATCATCTTTTGTTCTGAATCAAAGGAATAAATATCTCCTGGCCATTGAACTAATTCTTTTCCTTTGTTCTTAAGATACTCTACAAACTGAATTCTGGTAACTTCACTAAAATCAGCATATTGATTATCGTATCTTGTACGATCCATGATGATACCATCGACTTCATAATGATCAAGCAGTTCCTTCACTCGCAATAGTTCAAAGTCTTGAACCTCTTGATTTGCTGGATTTACATAGCACAACATACAATTTCTCTTGGTTTCTAATACACTTTTTAATTCACCTTGATCTTCAGGAACATGAAGTACTTCTGCCCAATCCGGATGAGTATTTGGTAAATCAATAGCAAAATCATTCGTTGCGATATTTCCTTCCACAAAGAAGTTAAAACTTGCATAAACCCTTAATCCACTCGCATGTGCTACTTTTACAAACTCATCTAAGAAATCAATCTCCATCTGGATGGCTTTCTTTGGATTCGTGGTTTCAGTCATATACTTTGCTTTGGATAAGGTAGCTTTCTTATAAGCTGCATACCCTTCGCATCCTTTTACATCAAGTGCAAACGCTGTAATTCCAGCGTCCTTTGCTGTCTTAATTAAGCTTTCTATTTTTTCTACCGTATTGGTTGTCTCTGCATTTACATACTGTTCCGCCCACATTATAACTTCTTTAGGTTGATTACTTGGCTGTTTATAAAAAACAATATGCGTATGTTTTGAATCTGCTAACTCTTCGCCATCTTCTATCAACGTACAATCGATATAATTTGCACCAAGTGTTAATGGAACAGAAGCTATAAAGCTATCACTTGGAACTGATACTGTTATTTCTTTAAAGGACCCTTCTCTGCCATCTCCAACCATGATTCTTAACTCGTATTTCTTATCCTTATGGAAATGTTCTAAGCTTCCTTTCAGTAAAAAGGTATCCTCTTCCACCGTTGCATATTCTTTGGTCCTCATGGTAAGAAATACACTGGTAGAATCCATACGTTTTGCTATAAGGGTTGAGAGGTCCTGATTATTAATATAGTTCACCCCTAACTTATAGCGAACGACATCTCCTTTTTTGAAACTATCAAAAATATGCTTTGCAAAAGGATTGGTTCCTTCTTCTATCTCTAGCTTATTATCTTTCTTTCGCAAAGAATCCATAATGGAAGTTAATTCACCTTCCAGATATACAACCATAGCTGCACTTGCAGTCTTTATTTTCTCAAGTGACGTAATGGAACCAAGTTCAGTGCTATAAACCTCATTCTCGATAACAAATACGGCTTCAGATACCGCTTGATTCTCATCAATACAAATCAATAGAGAATTCGATAACGTAGATAGTGTTATATTACTTAATTGATTCGTTGTTAATAGATGTAATATGTCTTTCTGACTACGATCTTTCGTATCTTTAATTTCTTCTTTCTCTTCTATATTAACATAATCAATCGGGAATAATTCTCCATGACTTGTGAAATCATATACAAATGCGGTTTCTATACACAAACCTTCGATATGAACCTGACATTCTTTCATTTTGCCTCCATTCCAAAGCACACTTTGTGAATTTTCAATCGATGAGTAGAGGAGTAATTATACTCCCTTACTCTTTCTTAAATTAACTACCTCTATCTAGAATCATTACTCAGTAAAAATATCTAGTGTCACACTATCAAAGATAAAATAATCAAACGAATCTTTTGCTTTCTTATATTCTTCTTTTGATTGGATCATCCATGCGAACCTGGTCTCCTTGAATACTCTTCTGCATATTTTTACTGATAACATAACCTTTTCTTTATAATTAAACGCAACAAAATCAGGCTTCGTTAAGAAGTTCCATAAGAGGTTCAGCCAAGTATAATACCTGATTTTATTCCAGATTCTTTCCCACGAATAAAATTTGCGGATGATTGACCACGTAACACCTTTGGACGATTCTTTCGAAACCTGTGTGGCACACATAGGAATGGTATCCTTGTTTCTAATATCCCATTCTAGGCTACAAAATCTTAGATGATATGGATTCTGTCGTCTTCGCTTTATTTAATTTTGATTGATGATAATGCTTTGTAAAATATAATAAATACAAAATATCCAAAATATAGAATTGTACCATGGAGGTAGAAGACGCGCCTCCATCTAATGGTCCTTCATTCGAACCACATGGGATGACAACATCGGATATATTTGCAAGATGAGAGTTTACATACCTTGTTATGCTAACTACCTTACAGCCATTGGATTTAGCAATATTGGCGATTTCTATCGAATCCTTCGTAGAACCAGAATAAGAAAAAATAATTGCTAGATCACGGCTTGATAACAGTGCAGCAGACATAAACTGCATATGGCAGTCTGCAATATGTTCTACGTTTGGAAGAATTCTCATAAACTTCATCTTCGCTTCTAACGCAATAACGCCAGAAGATCCCAAACCAAAAAATTGTATTTTGTTCGCTCCAGATATCATATCCACTACTTTTGTAACAGCTTCAAAATTTAAGCCCTCATAGGTTTCCGTTAGCGCAGCGATATCGACTGCCAGTGCTTTTTTGCAGATGGTTTGAATATCATCATCCTGACTAATCGAGCCATTAATGGTATAATCGGAGCCTGTTCTCACCGCTAGATCCTGCGCTAAAAACATCTTAAACTCCTGATAACCATTTAATTTAAGTGCTTTACAAAAACGAAATACTGTAGTGTCCCCAACACCACATACCTCAGCCAAATCTGTAATTGATGTATATAATACCTTCTCCGGATTCTCAAAGACAAAATCAGCTACTATTTTCTCTGATTTTGTAAATTTTGAATAGGAACCTTCAATTCTTGCAAATATTCCCTCTGCCATAAGTACCTCCCCTTATTTTTGGATTGCTTGTACATAACGTTTTGTAATATCCATTGGCCTAGTAATTGCAGTACCTACAACAGCTGCATGTACCCCACATTCCATGGCCTGTTTTAATTGATCTGGAGACCAAATGCCCCCTTCTGCTATTACCGGAATTTTACTATCCTTTGCGAGTTTTTGCAACATTTTAAAGTTCGGTATTTCCACGCCTTTTGTCTGTTCTGTATAACCACAAAGGGTTGTTCCAACCAAATCAAACCCTATCTCACTCGCGTGGATTGCCTCTTCATAAGTAGCACAATCTGCCATAAACAATTGATTTGGATACTTTTCTCTTACTTCCTTAAAGAAGTCATCCAAAGAAATTCCATATGGGCGTAGGCGGTCTGTTGCATCGATTGCAATAATCTCTGCGTTAGCAGCTACAATATCACGAACAGCCTCCATCGTTGGTGTTATGTAGACATCACTGTCTTCAAATACCTGCTTATACAAACCGATGACAGGAAGATTCACGGTCTTTTTTATTTCTATTATATCCTCCGGTGTATTGGCACGAATGCCGACAGCTCCACCGAGCTGCGCAGCATATGCCATTCTACTCATAATATAAGAACTATATAAGGGTTCTGTTGATAATGCCTGACAGGACACCACCAAGCCCCCTTTTATTTGGTCAAGTACCTCTTTGTACTGTTTCATAGTAAGCCTCCCAAGATTTTATCGATATGATACCGTAATGTCTGTCTCAAACATGCGGCGCCATGGCATCTTAACTTCCTCAATCTGAATATGTTTTGCGATTGAAGTAAGTTTGGTATCTGCGAAATGTTGCAGATACTTCTTCACCAGTTCACTAACGGCACCTTGCTGTTCTTTGATATCAAAATATGTCATTCCTAATGCGGGCAATTCTTTCTCGGTGATTTCTTTTCTAATGAATCCACAGTAACCTGCATCTTCTAAATAACGAAGAAGTAAAAACTCCTTATGTTCCTTATTGCTTCCATAATAGAGATACTTAACGCCTTCTGCTAGCGCCGTACCTATCGTATTCGATGAGGTATTCCAGCCAGCATATCCTGCTACCTTTAATAATAACTCTTTTTGATTAAGAATTGCAATAAGTTCTAGATCACTTCCGTTGGCATAAGCATTATCACCAATCGTAACTGGTTTCCCTTCGGAACAAAAGGTATCAATTGCATACGCAAATTCCGTAAGATTACGTTCTACATCATAATCTGTATTGGCAGCTGGCTGATTTACAGCCTCCAACATCTTTCCCCCTGGTGCAGATAAAGCAAGTACAAAGTCTGCTTCTAAAACACTATCCACCTGGATACAGGAAGCTGCCATAATATGATATCTGACGGTCTCTCCAAGAGATCTATCCTCATAAGCAGGAGTTTGATAAGGTGCAAAAACGGAAGCATATTTTACATATACTTTCGGGCGTTTTCCCCTAACCTCATTCATAGCACGAGATAGTAAGGTCATCTCTATCTCATCTGCTCCAGGATAAATAATAACTTTATCTGATAAACAATTTGCTAACACTTCTTTACGCACTAAGATTTGGTCCATTGCAGTATATCCATAGGGAGCCGAATCATCCTGCGGTATTATTAAATATTCTAAAACTCCTTCTTTCGCAAGCTTTAACACCTCGAGATTAAATGAAAGATTAAACTCTCTACGGCTTTCATAATCTTCTAAATCTTCTTTCTTAATCTGAGAGAGGAGTACTTCTTTCTTATATTCACTTGTAATCCCTAAACTTTCCTTGTGAATGACATTACCTAATTGATGTATCTGTTCTCCACAATATTCATAATAATCTGGTTCTTCATCACTGCTTGAATATTTAGGACAACGCATGATACATTGGAACGCATATATTTTTAACTTCTGATTTAATTTTTTGATTTCACGAAGCAGATTAAGGCGTTCCATAACCTCAGCTTTGTTAAAATGGTGAAGTCTGGATGGAATTAGCCCGCCATAAAGTAAAGTATCCATTGCTAGTACCGCAATATCTGCGTCTTTGCATTTTTCTTCTAGCATCCGAGATACCTCATTCACATCTGCCGGTATCTTCTTATCTCCTAACGGTTCTATCCTATCAATTAAAAAATCATCACTGTGAAAAATCTGATAAGGAAATTTAAAGTTACATGGTCGCTCATCCAGTGGTAATAAGACTACCTTCTTTGTATTTTCCATATTTACCTCATTCCTGCACATAAACACTGCGCATAATAATTTGTGCCGAGGACGACGCAGGCGCAAACTCCTGTGTGAAATTAGAAATTCTTAGTCAGTGTATTTTACTGACTTTGACTTTCTTTTCACACTTAAAAACATGTCAGTTTAGTAGGCTGGAAGTTTGTGCCGAGGACGACGCAGGCACAAACTTCTGTGTGAAATTAGAAATTCTTAGTCAGTATATTTTACTGACTTTGACTTTCTTTTCACACTTGCATCTTACTAAAATCCCAATGAAGTTGTACACCCTCACTCTCAAGTTCCTCTTGGAATGTCTTTAACTCAGTAGTCAGTAATTCTTCAAACGTAACCTTATGGTCAATACAATATGCTGCTGCATAACCTGCTACCTCACCAACATTCCATTCCACTGGATGTAAGCGATAGCATCCACTTGTTAAGTGAGTAGATCCAATATTTTTACAAGCTGGTAACAGATTTTTAATACGAACTGGTATCATTGAGGATAATGGTATCTCAAATGGATACGTAGCATCATATAAAAAGCTATGTGACTTCGTTGTCATATGGATATCGATTGCATAATGCCCAACACCTACAGAATCTTCTAGTTTTGGTGGAAGCTCATTGCTTCGCTTACTAACATCCTGCTCACAGATTGTTTTCTTTGCTACAATTCTCCTGGACTCTCGAATATAAGCCGCTTTCGCTAATCCATCCTCAGTCCCCATAATGTCTGGACGAAGCTTTACTGGATACCCCTTACCACCATCTACCCTAGGTGCTTCATTTTGTAGCCAATAAACTGCACAAAGCGTTTGCTGTCTTGCTAATTCTAAATTCTCTTTTGCATCCTTATCCTCGAAAACATTCCCTAATGCAAAATCATTCTGTGGCCAGTTAAATAAAGTAACTTCTTTTCTTCCATCTGTATAATTTGCTGTATCAATAATTCTTCGATAACTCCAAAGTCCTAGCGGATATCCTTCATACTCTCCATCAAACATTGGTAAAAATGTCTTCTTCCTTGTATGAGCATCCGCATTATACCAGCTAAATAATAGATTGTCATCGTATGGTACTCCTAAACTAGCAAAGTAATCATACTTCTCGGGTTTTTCGATCTTATAATCTCCATCTGGATTTAACTCAAGAGCTGCTACCCAAGTAATTGGCTGCATATCATAAGGATCTCCAACCTCTGGAGCATGAAACTCTCCTGTTAACTCTTTACTTTCTGCTCCAGTACGATATTCTGCACCAACGATTGGTAGCAAATCGCCGCAATCCGTGGCATCAAGAAAATACTCTGCTTCAATTACCTTTTCTTCCTTTGTTAGAAGGTTCCTAACTGTAACTCTTTTTATGGTATCGTTTTCTACGGTACTGCCTTCTGCTACTGTATTATAATCAAGAATTAGTCGACCATCCTTTTGATACTCTGAAATCATGTCTTCCAATAACTTCAGTGCTACTTTAGGCTCGTGAGCAACACGGGATACCCAAGAATTACCTGGACAGAAACACTCCTTTTGTCTAATTTCTTCTTTAAATTCTGGAATACTGCGATAATGGTCACGCACTGCTTTACGGAAGTCCAAATAGCGCTTTGTGGCACCAAATTCCTCAATCCATGGATGTTCATCTGGTGGCACTGCCTGTGAAGTTAATTGACCACCTATCCAGTCTGTTTCCTCACACAGATAAACCTTTTTATTTTGCTTAGCTGCACTGATTGCAGCTTGAACACCACCTAAACTGCCACCAATAATTGCAATATCATACTTCATACTTACCTCCATTCCTGCGTTTTGTGCATATTATTTTCGCTAAGTATTACGCAGGCACCTATTTGCTGTGAATATTTTAATACTCTAATACTTTTACTCTTTGTTCGCTGTTATAGCAAGCTTCTTAGTTAACCCTTTACAGCACCTGCTGACACATCATTCTTTAAATATTTAAAGATAAATGGATACGCTATAGCAATCGGTACAATTGACATTAATATATAACTCATCTTAATTCCATCCCAATAGGTTAATAACGTCGGATTGTTCATAGCAACCTCCATTGGATTTTGACCAAGGAAGTTTTTAATGTACATAGGAACCGGATAGATGGACTTGTTATTGGTTACATAAAGAATAGAATTGTTAATGTTGTTCCAGTAGGAGATTGCAGTAAAGAAGGATACTGTTGCAATCATAGGAGAAGCAATTGGTATAATGATCTTAAAAAGAATACTAAAATTATTTGCACCATCTAACTTCGCAGATTCTTCTAATTCTGCCGGAATACTTTCATAGAAACCTTTTAATAACATTAAATAATAAACCATAACGACTGATGGTAAGATTAATGCCCATATGGTATCCATCAGGCCAAGTGAATTCATAAGTAAAATATTTGGTGCAATACCACCAGAGAAAAGCATTACAATCATAAAGAACATCATCATAGTTTTTCTAAGTGGCATATGTGGCTTAGAAAGTGGATAAGCTGCCATCGCCATAGAAACTACAGAGATTAAGGTTCCTACTAAGGTGATGAAGATTGAGTTTCCAAAGGATCGTAGAAATGCCTTGTCTGCAAGAACATACTTAATCGCGAATAGATCAATGTTTTTTGGAACTACATTTATAACTTGCCCTGGTGCAGATAGTGCATTCGCAAATACATTCAAAAAAGGTACGATAAAGAAAAGTATTAATAATACTGCTATTCCTTTTGCTATAATCTGAAATACATTCTCATCGTTATATCTACGAAGCACATTCGGTAACTTCAAGATACAGATAAATCGAAACCCAAGAAAGCTTGGTACAAATAAGGAAGCTGGAACTATCACTGCTGATCCTATCAGATATAGAAATTCCGCTTTATCAAACTTAAGATATTCTCTAAATCCTGATTTCTTACTAATACGAAGAATACGAATAACTCCTTCTATCGTCATAGCTGCCCACAAGATTACGAAGGCAATGTCCATACCACGTTTTACACTATCGCTAAAGCGCTTATCAATAAATTGCGCAAATAGTATACCGAGAGATATCATAAGACAAAGAAACATCGCCCTACGGATATGATTTTTAATTCTTTCTTCTTTGGTTAATTTAGCTTTTACTTTATTCTTTATCATCTATAATCCCTCCTACCATATTCCGCGGTTGAAGAACTTTTTAGATATGAAGTTACCACCGACCACTAAGATTAATGCTACAACTGAATTAAAGAATCCAACAGCAGTTGATAGCGCATATTGTGGTATCAACGCTGCTTCTCTTACCAAACGGTAAGTATAAGTTCCAAGAATATCACCACTTGCCTGAATATATGGAGAATAGAATACGAATACTTGCTCAAAACCTGCATCCATCATATAACCAATTCTAAGAATTAACATAACTGCTATCACTGGCATAATTCCTGGTAAGGTTACATAACGAATCTGTTGCCATTTACTCGCACCGTCAATCTTTGCAGCTTCAATTTGATTACGATCGAGTGCTGTTATTGCAGCCATATAGGTAATGGTACTCCATCCAATATCTTTCCAAGCTGTAGTTGATACTATTACAGAACGGAACGTATCATTGCTTGTAGTAAACCCTACACGGTCATGTCCAAAATAAGCTAACATATTGTTTACTAAACCAGTATCCTTATTTAATAGGGCAATGAAGATACCACCAATGGTTGCCCAAGATAAGAAATAAGGAATATACATCGATACTTCTAAAGACTTTCTAATTGCTTTTCCACGCATTTCGTTAATAAGAATTGCTAATGCAATCGGGATTGGGAAAACGATAACAATTTTTAATGTACTGATAATTAAGGTGTTACGTAGTGCATTGAGAACCTCTTGTTTGCTAAATATCTTAATAAAATTATCTAAGCCAACCCATTTTGCATCTAAAATTCCCTGAATTGCGGATGAACTTCCCAAAAGATTCGGATTCTCTTTAAAAGCCATGATAAGACCAGCCATCGGTATGTAAGCAAACAATATGGAAAATACCACTGCTGGAATGTAGAAGATGAATAGATTGCCGTGTTGCTTCATCTGATTACGAAAGCTTTCTTTCCCTGTCTTTTGCTTTTCTTTTTTCAATATCCTAACCACTTTGGTTTACCTCCTTAAGTTCCATCACCGGAATACGTAGTGGCCTTACCCTCCTTGTCAGACACCTACGTATTCAGGTGATGCTATATTTTAAACGATTGGGGCTGTTGCAGTTATTTCTTTGCAAATGCCCCAACCTGTCAAAGCAGATATCCAAAATCCACTTTGTTATTTCTTTCCTGCCTTAATCCATAGTGAAAATTGCTTTTATCTTGCTTTTACTGGATTAAACTGATCTTTCATTTCCCAAGAACCATACCAGCTATTTACTGATTCTGTAATAGCCTGACCTTCAAATTCATCAAATTTTGCCTGAACTGCTGCTAAATCGAATGGAACGTTCTTTTGATACATAGAGATTACAATTGCATTCTTAACCTCAATATTTGCTGCATTGTAATAAGTATCATAAGCTTCGTTTGGAGGCATTACACTGATAGGACTCTGGATTCCAGTAGCACCAATGTTGTAGTTAGACTGGCTAAACATCTTATCTTGCGCTGCTGTCTTTCTAGTACGGCATAACCAGTAAGCTGCATAGTCATCTTCTCTTGTACCATCAATAAATTTATCAGAGAAGCCCTGTTTGTCATTGAATGCTGGAAGTACTGGATAGTACTGACCATCTTCTACGCTATAGGTTTCTCCCTCTGTACCAAGTACTAATTTAAGGAAGAAATCTTTTTCTAACTTCTTATCTGCGAAATCTACTAACGCTGCTGCCTGCTCTTCTGTTGCAAAGTTAGGAACTACGGTATAGTAAGCATAACCTTCTCTTGCAAAAATTCTTACTTTATCTTTGTCACCCTTGCAATCATCTGGAGCAAGTGCAGAGATATAACCGATGCTGTTATCTGTATAAGTAGAAAGGTCTGTGCCTTCTGGTGCATTTGTAGTTTCAATTGCAAATGCATTCCAGTGAGCAATACGTCCTGCACCTACTGTTCTAGACTGAAGTGATTTTACTGCACCTGCATCATCAGCAGTTGCTTGGTAAAGAATTAAGCCACTGTCGTATAAGTCTTCCATATAAGCAGCATAATCAGCAAAACCTGGCTGATTTACTACATAAGTAAGTTTTCCGTCAATATCTGCCCACTCCTGATAGATACCGAATGCTGGTAATATATTCTCTATATATACACCATTTGTATCAATCGCCATAGCATATCCACCTTCTGGAACCTTGGTAGAAAAGTATGTTAACATTGCTTTAAAATCTGATAAAGACATGGAAAATCCATTTTCTTCGGATGGAACTGGTATCTGAGCACTTTCATTTGCTGCATTGTATTCCTCTAACCAGTCTTTACGGTAACAGATGCCTACATCCGTACTTGGAAATGCATTCTTTTGAGGGATAGCATAGATTTCGCCATCTTTAGTTGCAGTTCCCCAACCAAACTCAGAAATCTGTTCTTTTAAGTTCGTAGAGCCTTCTACATATTTTGTAATTGGTTTTAAAGCATCCATTGCAAGTAAAGTATAGAATTGGTCTTTACTAACCTTTACAGCCTGATAGTCCTGCTTTAACATAAAGATGTTTGTAATTGCAGTCTGCATATCGGTTGGATCTGCTGGAGACTGTGTATAAGTAACCTTGTAACCGGTTTGTTCCTCTACTAATTTTGCTAATTCAAGTGCATTGAACTCTTCGTCTGTAATACCTGCTGCAAGATTGTAGTAGTTAAAGGAATCTACCTTAGGATAATCCGCCAAAGATTTTGGTGTTTCCTCTTTGTCCGGAGCAGGAGTTCCAGTTGACTCTGTCTGATTATTTCCTTCATTGTTACCCTGATTGCCATTCTCATTTCCATCATTCTTTTTACCGCAGGCAGCCATAGAAACTACCATTGCGCCAACTAAGAGCATTGATGCAATTTTTTTAATTTTTTTGTTCATCATGATAAAATCCTCCTTTTAAATTTCGTCTGTCCTCATCCCATAACAGCCGGTGACACAATAACGTTCCACAAATTATAATTCAACTTACTTCCGTCATCCTCTTCGAAGTAAGCAAATGGAAGTCTCTCCACTTCTAATTCGTCGATCTGTTCAATGCCCCCTTCCGTCCATAGTAAAATCTGTTCCTTAGCATAGTAAAGTCTTTCCTTTAATCCGCCAAGACGTATCAACTGTATTTCAAAGCCAAAGGATTTGTTCTCCTTATGCCATTGATACCGAAAATCTCGTTTAAACTGATCAAGCCTTTTGATTACTTCCGGAATTTTAACCTCTGCAATTTCTCGTAATCTTATGAAATCCTTCTTATCATATGCGTGTTTTATCTGGACCCCTAAGTCTGATTTCTCTTCTAATAGGAAACATAAACTTGATAGCGTTTGAAACAGATACGAATATCTCGTATTCGTTTCCGCCACCGCGGCTAATTTAGTCTTCTTTTCTTGATAGGCTTTTTTTATCTCACTTTTCACAATGGAGTCAAATGTTCCTATAAGAACATCATTGTACAATAAGAATTTGCATGCATTGCTGTGTGTATAATCTGTTTCCGTAAATACTTCGTTAGGACTATCAAGAAGCATATACTCTGTCCATGAAATTCCAGTTGCAACCTTAAAATATTCATTGTATTCCTTCTCTTTGGTAAAATCTTTATTAATCAGCTGTTCAAACCCATAAGCTAATTCCGAATAGAAGAATAAGGTTGGCAATACTGAGAAAGCACTTGCTTCTGCTCCGTTATCTCCCCAGCAGGTTACTAAGAACGTTTTTACTCCCTTTTCTACACATGCCTTCATTGCCTGTAGGCCAGCCACCTGACTATAACTGTTCTCTGGTGCAAATCCAGTCCATTTCCATGCACCGGCAGCAAAACCTATGCGGTCTGAAATCCTAAAGTGTGTTGCTAAGTTCTGCTCATAGTGCTCGTAATCTCTTGAATAATAATCCCAGTAAACTAATTCAATATCTTTAGGTACATGCTGTAATAAGTCATTGTTTAACTGTTCTTCCTTTAGAGAATAATATTCGCCGTTTGCAAGTAATCTAAAAAACATATCACTCCACATCATTGCCGTAAATCCATAACGATGTAAAATTTCCTGAACTCTTTTTAAATGCTCCACCATAATGGTAAAGCGATTCTGATAGCCATGTTGATCAAGGTACTTTCCTAAACCAAGCATATGTGCTTCATCCATGCCAATGTTGATTCTTCTTGAAGTAAAACATTCCGAAGCTGTTGCAACAATTCGTTCAATTAATTGATAAGTTTTTTCGTTTCCAACTAAGAAAATATCATTTACATCGATAATGTCTTCGTAGCGTTCATACCTAGTTATCTGATTAATGTGTGCTAAGGTTTGTATGCAAGGAACTAATTCCATACCAAAGAATGAACAATAGGTATCAATCTGTTTTATTTCTTCTTTTGTATAAGCTCCACGCATATAACCAAAATACGGTTCTTCGGGAACCTTTATTGTATCCTCGGTATAAAGCTGTAAGCTTTGATAGCCAAATACTGCTAATTGTCTTATGTACTCAAATAGTGTAGGCAGCTTCATCACTGCATTTCTGGAACAATCAAGCATAACCCCCAGATCCTGAAAGCTTAGTTGTTCCTTGATCTCATATTCGTTAAGGGAATCACTACGAAGCATGAGATACCAAGCTCTCGCTAACTCATTTTTATTCCCCACAGTTATTTGTCTTACATCATTCTTTTTTGTAACATGAATCCCAATACCCTGCTGTTTCACCTCTACTGGTAATCCTTCCTTAGAAAGGGTAAACGGTAAGGTTTTTTCTAACTCCTCAATCAGCTCATATTGCCATGTTTGACTTGCCAATAAATGAAACGAAATCATAAAAGCTTCTCCTTCCTCAAGCCAAAGTTGTTTCACAATGTGAAATAAAACAATTTTATACCTCTTCTTTTCACATGCAATTGATGTTAGTGTTCCTTCAGTATTTCTCTTATGATTGGCTCCAATCCTTTTCCCATAAAATAAAATCCTAAATCCGTTGGGTGAATAAAATCGACCGTGTACTCATCAAAGTCATCCCCCCAAAGTGTATACCCATCTAAAAAGTAGATAGCATTATCACCAAGTGTTCTTAATTTTTCAACAGTCCCTCTCTGAAACTCTCTTAAGTTATTCCTTAAAGTCCCCGTTATTTCATCCAGATGATCCATTAAATAAGGAACTCTGGATACCACTAAGATTGGTACCTCTCTATGGTGTTCTCTAAGACATCCGATAAAATCATTCAGGGATTTTACCATTCTTCCATTGGTTCCGGAATTTGCTTCATAATCAATGATATAAAGAAGTGGCTGCTCTATATCAGAGAGCATCTTCGCAACCTCATATTCTCCTAGCCCATTTCCGGAAAAACCAAAATTACAATGTTCGAGATTTAGCTTTCTTGCTAAATAATTAGTGTATGCCATTCCTGGCCTGCTTGCACAACCACCCTGAGTAATACTAGTTCCATAAAAGATAAGTTTTCCTTCTTTTTCGTATGGGGTAGGAAGAGTAATTAAAGCATCACTGTCGATTCCTATTTCTAATTCAATTACTCCTGCATAAAGCGGAAAATGAAATAAAAATTCTTTCATTTTTGTTGAATCTAGTTTAGATACAACCTCGCACATATACTCACTTTTACTCGTATCAAACTTTGTAATACCAAAAAATCGTAAATCCTTAGGGTTATCACCGATATAACAGTCAAATCCGCATTGAGCAACCGGTGTCATATTCACCATATTAGGTATTGTAGTTATCTTCGCCTTAATAAAAACTCTGGAGGTGTTGGATCGAAAGGATAGCTGCCCTCCTGCTGTATGTACTCCAAGCTCATTAAGACATGGATTAACTTCTTTTAATACACTTTTAAATCTATCAGGAATTCTTTCTAACTTATGGTCTTCCTTAAAAAATGCAAATCCTGATAGCCGAAGCCTATCATCCTCTACGGAGAGCCAAGTGATATCCCTTTCCTCTTTGGCTTCATTCCCCATCATGTTTTTATCCACTGGTCGTTCTGTTTTCATCTCCTAACCTCCTAGGAAGTTCATCAGTGACAATTATGAAAATTATTTCCACTATTTTTCGCCTTTTTTCTCATCATTGGTGAAAATATTTTTTATTTATCTTTATTTTAAGTGCATATTGCCAAAAAGTCAAGGGATAAAATTGATATTTTTTATGTAATTTATCTTTTTAGTTTTTAAAAAAGGAAATTTTTTTTATTTTTATTGCTATCTATTCATAAAATGCTATAATTAGCATAGAAACCATACCAACTAAATTTTATGTTATGTTAAGAATAAAAATATGATTAGCCAGAAGTTATTATATGGTGCCTGAGCACTAGAATGGGGGATCTTATGAAAATTATTACGCTTGATATTGGTGGCACAGCTATGAAATACGCTTACTTTGATAAAGACATCTTAGTTTTTGATGACACAATCCCTTCCGAAGCCTCTCTTGGAGGGAATAAGGTCTTAGAAAATATCAGTTCCATCATTACGAAAATTGGTAATCAGTATACTTATGATGCCATCGGTATTAGTACCGCAGGTCAGGTAGACTCCAAAACCGGAACTATCCTTTATGCGAATGAAAATATACCATACTATACCGGAATGGAGTTAAAGAAACTTCTAGAAGATAAATTTCAGGTTCCGGTATGTGTAGAAAATGATGTTAATGCTGCAGCGATTGGAGAAGCGATTTATGGTGCTGGCAAGGGCGAAAGCGATTTTCTATGTCTTACCTATGGAACAGGGATTGGTGGTGCTATCTTTTTAAATCATCAGCTTTATAAAGGCACACAAGGTGTTGCAGCTGAGATGGGACATATGGTTACACATCCTGGCGGTCTTCCATGTGGTTGCGGTTCCTTCGGATGTTATGAACAATATGCTTCTACAACAGCCCTTATTCGTACTGCTAAAGAACATAATCCTGAATTCGTTAATGGAAAAGCTATTTTTTCTGCTTTTGATCATGATAATAATGATGCCAAAAGACTCATCGACCACTGGATAGAAGAAATTAGTTATGGACTAATTAATTTAATTTATATCTTTAACCCTTCCTTAATTGTTCTTGGTGGCGGTATCATGACTCAATCTTATATCTTAGATAAGCTAAATAAAATCATCAAGGAAAGTACAGTAACAAGTTTCCATGGCGTTACAATAGCTCTAGCTGCCTTAGGTAATCTTGCAGGGGTATATGGAATGAAGGCGATAGCATCAAAAGAATATCAGGAAAAGTAGTATGCTATGACATTCCTTCCGATGGCGATGCAAAGCTTGTATTCCATAAAAGACAGGATTCCATGCTTTGCGCACCAAAAGAGGGTGCCAAGACATATCCTCAACACCAGAAACCTTATTATTATACAGTATCCGTCTGTATTGGCATAGTGATTGAACCAAAAAAGAGGAGCTCCATATAATTGGCTCCTCTTTGATTACGTTCCTATGTTAAATTTTTAAATATTAAATCTCATTTCCTCTTACATAAACTTGTTTTAAATTAAAATCACTATCCACAAGTAGTAAATCCGCTTTTCTACCCACACCAATACTTCCTACCGTATCTTCTAAATGAAGAGACTTTGCAGGATAATAACTCGCACTAAGAATCGCTTGCTCTGCAGGAATACCAAAAGATATTGCATTCTTAACTGCATCAAATAATGTAATCGTAGAACCAGCTAGAGTACCATCCTTTAAAAACGCCTTATGATCCTTGACAGTGATTGGCAATCCTCCTGCCACATATTCTCCGTCTGGTAAACCAGTTGGATTGATTGAGTCAGAGATTAAAATCATCTGCTCCGGCACCGCTTTAAACATCAGCTTTACAACCGCTGGATGAATATGAATTCCATCACAGATAATTTCTGCATTTAAACCAAACTCACTTACTGCGCCAACAAGCCCCGGTTCACGATGAAGCATTGGTCTCATCGCATTAAATAAATGAGTAACATGAGTCGCACCAGCTTTCACTGCAACTTCTGCCTGATCAAAGGTGCTCATTGTGTGCGCTAAGGATATCGTAAAGAACTCCTTATTCCTTTGAATAAATTCCACAGCTCCATCCAACCTTGGGTCAATGTCTACTAGACGAATTGCGTTTCCGGATAACGTATTATATTCATCAAATAAGTCCTGAGAAATTCGTCTTAAATATTGAGGATCATGTGCACCCTTCTTCTCTATCCCAAAGAATGGTCCTTCCATATTAATACCTTCAATAGCAGCTTCTTTAGTATCTGGGTGTTCCTTCTGATCATCCATTACTTCTTTTAGGTAAACCATTGCCTGGTGATATTGTTTCTCCTCGTTTGTCATTGTTGTTGCAAGTACTGAGGTTACTCCGTGCTTTGCATAATACTCACACATCTCTTTGATTTTTTCTGGACTTGATTTTGAAAAATCATAGGATAAACAACCATGTGTATGAATATCAAAGAATCCAGGTACGATACGTAGTCCAGTACAGTCTACTTCCTTCCCGTCTCCTTTTATTGTCTCTGATATTTCTTTTACCAATCCATCTTCAACAAGGATATCTTTTCGTTCAAACTTTCCATCAATAAAAACTTCCCCATGTCGTAATATCATAGGCCACCTTCTTTCTATTCAAAACAACAGATAACGGTTAAATCCGGATGTAGCTGTAGAATAGATGCCGGTACACTTGGAGTTACCGGCCCATATAATGCTTTTTCAATGATGTCTTTTTTATCCGGACCATTTGCAATTAAAAGTATCTTTTTTGCCTGCATAATCGATTTAATTCCCATCGTGATAGCTTTATTCGGTACTTCTTTAATATCGTCAAAGAATCTAGCATTCGCTTGAATAGTTGACTCTCCCAAGGAAACAATATGGGTCGTTTTCTCAAAAGCATTGTTTGGCTCATTAAATCCTATGTGTCCATTGTGTCCAATACCTAGTAACTGTAGATCAATTCCACCTAAGTTTGTGATTAAAGCATCATAATTCACACACTCCGCTTCCATATCCTCTGCCAATCCACTTGGAACATGAGTATTTTCTAATGGAATATTAATATGTCGGAACAAATTCTCATTCATAAAATAGCGATAACTTTGTTCATTCGTTGGTGCTAATCCCACATATTCATCTAAATTAACGGTAATCGTACTTGAGAAATCGATATCTCCCTTGTTATACCATTCAATAATTTGTTTGTATGTACCGATTGGTGTAGATCCAGTTGCAAGCCCTAATACACTATGTGGTTTTAAAATAACCTGAGCCGATATAATATTTGCTGCTTTTCTACTCAAGTCGCTATAACTTGTTGCATGAATTACTTTCATAATTACCTCCAAATCTTCAGTTTTGAAAATTTTTTTCAAAAAATGACAAGATTAAGCAAAAATAACAAAAATATTTTTCATTTATACTCTCATTATAACTTGAAACAAAGAAAAAGCAAGTGGAAAATGAAAAGCAATAGAAACTAAAAGGTAGAGAAATTGATAGTAAGAGAAATGAAAGGAAGAGAAAATGTAAGGTAGGAGAAAAAAAGTAGGAGAAATTAAAAAAACCTTGAAAGAAATTCTTCCAAGGTGATTAAAGCTGGGCTACAAGGATTCGAACCTTGAGATGCTGGAATCAGAATCCAGTGCCTTACCGTTTGGCGATAGCCCAATTTTTTATTTTTTGTAGCCTGTCATTTGTCAGCCACGAATGATATTATAACTCATGGGGATATATTTTGCAAGTCCTATTTTTCATTTTTTTATACCAATTTATGCCACGGTAATTAACTCTCATTTCTTCCCTATGTTTTCCTTATCTCTCACTTTTTATCAATAAATACAGACAAAGTATGCATCACGTATCCCTTAAACAAGAGATAGTCTCTTTTCTAAGAGACATCTCAAGACTAAGGGTTGCAAATCACCTATTCATTATCATAATTCCTTTAACCTAATGTTATTCTATGATGATTTCAGTACATTCTGAATTAGCAGCTAACTCCTTTTAGTTAAAGTGGTCATTCTTCTGCAATAAAGCTATTCTCGATGGTAATAACACATTGATATCGTTCATCAAGTTCTTTAATACGCTCCAATAACTCAAAAAGTAGTTCCTCTTCTTCCTTCGGCTTATAATGATGCGGTAATACCAAATCAAAGATAAGATTAATTTGTGATTCTCCATTGACAACACGAAAATCATGTATGGTCGCCTTTTCTTCTAACTCTTTCACCTTTTTTGTGACCTGAACCCGAATTTCTTTTACTTTTTCGTTATTAACCTCTACCGGATCCATATGAATAACCAAAAAGATATTTTCATCCCTTAACATATCTCGTTCTATTTTATCAATTACTTCATGAGCATCTTCCATCGAAATGTCGTTTGGTACTTCACAGTGAATGGTAGCCATAATATGAGATGGCCCATAATTATGTGCAACCAAGTCATGGGTTCCTATAATATAAGGATATTCCATCACCTTTTTCACTATCATCTTACAAAGTTTTGGGTCAATTGCTTGACCAATCAATGGTTCTAGCGTATCTTTTGCTATATTAAATCCAGAAATAAGAACGAAAATAGATACTGCCGCACCCATATATCCATCCACTCTTAACCCTGTAAAATGGCCAATAAACAAAGAAATTACTGTCGCAGAGGTTATTAGTACATCACCTAATGCATCAGCTGCTGTTGCCTTCATTACGGAAGAATTTATTCGATTTCCAAGCTTTCGATTAAAAAAGGATAACCAAGCTTTTAAAAAAATGGATAGAAACAGTATGATAATAGAAATCATCGCAAATGAAGTACTTTCAGGATGTAAAATCTTATTCACAGAACTTTTAAAGCAAGTAAAACCTACCTGTAATACTAAGAAAGCTACAATAAGGGCTGAAACATACTCATACCTTCCATGCCCGAATGGATGCTCCTTATCTGCTGGCCTACTCGCTAATTTCACCCCTACCAAACTAATTAGTGATGATGCGGAGTCTGACAGGTTATTAAAAGCATCTGCTGTTACAGAAATACTATTGATTAGAAACCCAATGGTAAACTTACATAGAAAAAGAATCAGATTACAAATTATTCCGACAATACTAGTAAGTATCCCATAGGAAGTACGTACTTTTTGATCATGAATATCCTCACTATTTTTTACGAATAGCTTTACTAATAGATTTGTCATTCCTCTCCTCCTATTATCTTTCTTCCAGGGAATAAGCTTTTTTTAACTTATCCTTTCATAAAAGCGAATAGGACTATTATAGCACAACAAAATTGTAGTTTCTATAGATAAAGTTCATAGATACCACTTCTTATCTTCCACCTTATATCCTCAATTCCATCGCTTTAGTTCCTTTTACATTAGTAATAACTCTTCCCTTCAGGATTAATTACTGAATGAAATTTTCTTCTCAACAACCATTCTTTCACACCTACTATAAAATTATTCCCGTATAAAATTAGTAAAAACAGCTTCCTCGCGTTTAGGAAGCAACACTCCTGCCTTCCTACCAGCTTCTTTACATTGTAAGAGAAATGCCATATTTCTTGCCAATACTCGCATGGTATATAAGCCCTCTTCATCTTTTAATACATCCTCTGGTTTAGCCCCATGAACCATATTCCAGTATCTTGAGGAAACCACAGGCATTTCTTTAATTGTAAAATATTTTATGAGCTGATCAAATGTTGATGTAGTCCCTGCTCTTCTTGCAGAAATTACGGCTGCTGCTGGTTTCATATAAAATGTCGTATTTCCTTTCCCTAAAGAATCGCAGTAGAAGACACGATCCATAAAGGACGTTATCGCACCGCTTGCGCCTGCATAATGCACTGGTGTACCAAAAACAAAGCCATCTGCCCCTTTTGCTATATTAAGAAACTCATTTACCTTATCGTCAAATACACAATGTCCTGTTTTTGCACAGCTTCTACAGGCAATACATCCAGCAATCGGTTTCGTACCAATCCAAAAAAACTCGGTTTCTATGCCTTCTTCTAGCAGCGTTTTCGATACTTCCATAAGCGCTGTATAAGTACATCCCTTTTCGTGCGGGCTTCCGTTTATCAGTATTACTTTCATAATATTAACCTCATTTCTGGCGATATAGCGCCTATTTTGAATGGAAAGATATAAACTTTGTAAAAGTATCATAGCATTTTTATATTTTTACTAAACTTTCATCCTATGTAGCTCACCGTATAGAGTTAGCTCCATAAAAAATCCTAATGTTAACAAAAACCTATGTAATATTTCTACACCATTAGTATCATAACTCTTATAACTATGCTTTTGCAACTTAAACTATTACAGATAAGATAGTATAGATTCCATATAAAATTTCTATCCTACCACAAATAAAGCTCTTACAAGATTCCTAGCAGTTTTTCTTCTGTAAATGAAGTTCTTACTAGATTCTACACCAGTTTCTCTTCTGTAAATGAAGTTCTTACAAGATTCTTCATCAGTAAAAATAAAGTTCTCACAAATTTCCTCACGAGTTTGAGTTCTATAAAAATAGGCTCTTGCAAATTAATCTAGTATTTTAAGAAATACTCCTTATTCTGCAAAAGCCTTATCTTATTATGTTGATTATTCTGTTGGTTATTTTGTTGATTATTTTGTTGATTCCTTTAAGATAACCTCATATCTTAGTAACGTTTTTTTCTCTATCGTAGCACCATTTAAATAATTAATCAGTACCTTACAAGTCTCAACGCCTAGCTCCTTTACATCAAACTGTAACGTTGTGATAGAGATATTGCGGTTTTCTAATATCATACTGTTATAAAAAGAAAGTAACTTCACATCCTCTGGCACCCGGATACCTTTGCTATAAAAAGCTTTTAATACATAAGAACAAATCGTATCATCCATACAGATAATCGCATCCACATGCTTATCTACAAGCTCCAGTGCAGACTTCTCAGCTACAATATTGGTTAGCACATTAAGATGTACAATTTGCTTATCTACATGGATTCCAGCCTCTAATAAGGCATCCTCATATCCTGAATAACGACTTAACGTAACAATATGAGATTCATCTCCTCCGATTAAACCAATTCTTTTATAACCTTTCATAAGCATAAGGCTTGTCATTTCCTTACATGCACTGCGGTGATCATTATCCACCTGAATCACATCATCATTTAATGACGTTCCAATAACAACAAAAGGAACTCCTTTTTCTATTAAATACTTTTCAGGCTTGTCATCCACTAAAGTTCTGGTTAAAATCACGCCATCCACCTTATGATTATCAATAATACGTTCCAGTTGAGACAAATCATTTTCATAACATACACACATTAAGACATCATAATTAAAGGTGGATGCAAATTCACTAATTCCCATGAGGCATTTTTGGAAGAAAGGCAAATCAACCAGATTATAGTCACCTGGTATGACTACTGCGATATTAAATGTCTTGGATTCTGCCAAGCTTTTCGCAATGAGGTTTGGCTTATAGTTGTTCTCAGCAATATAATTTAGTACACGATTCCTTGTACTTTCACCTACTCGACCTTTTCCAGATACTGCTCTTGAAACTGTTGTTTTTGATACTCCTAATGCATTCGCCACGTCATCTATCGTAATTTTCTTTTGTCCATATCCGTAAAATGAATTCTGTCCCACCGATAAACACCTCTTATCCTTACATTTCATTGTAATTTTCCCTAAATTATATCTTATCTTACTTTTTCTTATGATTCAATAGAGAACTGCTCCATTGTACTCTTTAACTCATTTGCTTGCCATACCATCTCTTCTGATGTTTTATATAAGCTTTGCGCTGTTTCTGATTGACTAAGCGTTTTTTCACTTACAGAAGTTGCAGAAGAAACAATCTCTTCAATAACCGCTGATATATTTTCCATATCCATTAAAGATTCTTGCTTTTTCGCCTGCATGGAGTTTACCCGTTGATAAATATCATGAATCGTTTCTATTAAATTTTCTACTTCGAATTTTAAATCATCAAATGCACCCTTGGTATCCTGAACAGCCTGTTCTTGTAATGTAATTGTATCACCTGCTAACTCTGCGTTTGTCACGGCGGATTTCGTAGTCTTATTAATATTTTCAACAATGACTCGTACCTCGTTCGTTGCTGTGATGGATTGCGTTGCCAGCTTCTTAATCTCTTCTGCTACCACCAAGAATCCACGTCCCGCCTCACCAGCTCTCGCTGCTTCAATCGAAGCATTCAAAGAAAGTAATGTAGTTTCATCCGCGATTTCATTAATGGTATTAATTATCCGTCCAATTGCACTAGACTGACGATGTAATTCTTTAATTGTTTCAATAACTGTTTGCGTGATTTGATTTGTTTTGGTCGCCTTTTCTCTTAACACTTCCATTTGACAAAGACTTTCCTCGATAGATTCCTTGGTCTTATCTGCAATCAGTTGCATTTTTCTAGTTCCTTCATCCACATGACCAATTTGTGAGGCTAAATCATCTAACTTACTCATACAGGATACGGTATCGGTTGCCTGACTCGTTAAGCCTCCTTCAATGTCGTTCATAGCACAAGAAATCTGACTTGTAGATTCTGCAAATACTTCAGAAGATTTCGATACCTTTTCGGAAATTACTAGCACTTGACTACTAACTGATTTTACCTCTAATATTAGGCCTAAAATTCCATCCATCATACTGTTTAGATGGCTGGATAACTCCATAAACTCATCCTTATGCTTTCGTTGAAATCTGGTTGTTATCTGGCCTCTGGCTATTAGTTTCATATTTGTAATCATGTATTTCATGGATCCACTGATTCTTAGATAGATACTACCTCCAATCAAAATTACGAGTACACTTGCCACAAACATTGCAGCTATTGTTACATATTTTATGCTTGCTGCCTGTTGTAACAAAACACTATGTGGAATGAGAGCACACACCATCGAGTCAGTATCTCCTACTATTTCATATAAAAACATATAGTCTTTTCCTAAGAATTCAACATCCTCGTACACACCTTCCTTGTTTAAACTTTCCCTAGCCTTTTGATAAAATTCGGTATTAACAATTAGTTTCTCCCAAACTCCATCATGATGAAGTTCCATTCCGTCAGGGCTTATAAAACTTAGATAACCGCCCTCCCCAATCTCGATCTTATTAATGATATCTAGGATAGCCTCTGCCTTGATATCAATTGCCAAGAACGCATCCTTATCATAAAATGCTTTAATCATTCGAACTGCATAAGATTCTCCTGATATTTGCAGGGTATCATCAATAACTGAGCCTTCTTTTACCCATGCATATGTATTTTTATTTTGTAAAGCCTTTTCACCCTGATTACTATTCTTATACAAAGAGTACATCCCTAGTGTGGATTTTTTATTCGTTGATAAAGAAAACACAGAATCATTAAAAAAATAAATATTACTAATAAACTGATTCGCAGATGCTTTCGTTATAAGCTCTGATTTCTTATCTGTATAATATTTATTATGTTGATTCTTATCCGCTTCATAGGCACCGCTTAAATATTCGTTTAGCCCTTCATCCACCAGATATTCTACCGCAGTTGCTTCTACGGAATCAAACCCATACTCTATATGTTCTCTTAATAAATCTAACGATTGCTTAGTGGAACTTTGGTAGTTTTCGATAATGGTATTGGATGCATTCACATAGGATAACACTCCCACCATAATAACAAACCCTAACAATAAAAGATAAGATACTAATACCCGAAAACGAATACTATTAAAATTTAAAAAAGTTCCTTTTGATTTTACTTTTTTCAAATTAGCCTCCAGTTCTGCGCATACATTAGCGCAATTGAAGATTATGCAATTAAGTCGTTTCGTATCAACTCATAGGGATTTACTCGAGCCACTTTCTATGTTATAATAATTATGCGCAATCGGTTGCACAAATTAATAATAACAGCTTTCCTGTAAAACGTCAACTTATAAAAAAGGAGATACCATTTATGAAAATAAGTACCGATTCAATCCTATTTGGAGCAGCCTATTATTACGAATATCTACCTTATGAGCGTATGGAGGAAGACATGCAGATGATGAAAAACGCCGGCATGAATACCATCCGTATTGCGGAATCCACTTGGAGTACCTTAGAGCCAAGTGACAATGTCTTTGACTTTACTTCTCTTGATCTTATGTTAGATGCTAGCGAAAAATATCAGATGAATGTCATTATCGGAACTCCATCTTATGCAATACCTTCCTGGTTATCAAAAAAACATCCCGACATCCTTGCTATTACCCATCACGGGGAAGAATTGTATGGTAGAAGACAAAATATAGATTTAGCCAATCCACATTATCTCTTCCACGTTTCGCGCGTTGTTCGTGCTATGCTAGAACACATTAAGGACCGTTCTACCATCCTAGGTTTTCAAATTGACAATGAAACCAATCACTATGATACCTGTACTAACTATGCGCAACAAAAGTTCATGGAATATCTAAAAGAAAAATTCTGTTCCTTGGAAGAATTAAATAAGGAGTTTGGTCTCGCTTATTGGAGCAATTCTATTCACAATTGGGAAGACTTTCCGAATGTTCGTGGTACCATTAATGCTAGTTTGGGTGCTGAATATGAAAAGTTCCAGCGAAAACTCGTAACCGAATTTTTAAACCTTCAGGCAGCTATCATAAAGGAATATAAAAAAGAGCATCAGTTTCTCACCCAAAATTTTGATTGTGAGTGGCGTGGAGCATCGTTTGGCTTAAAACCTTCTGTGAATCAATTTGATGCCGCAAGATGCCTAGATATCGCAGGGATTGATATTTATCACCCCACACAGGATCATCTGACTGGAGCAGAAATATCTTTTGGTGGCGCTATCGCAAGAAGTTTAAAACAAGATAACTATCTTCTTTTAGAAACACAGGCACAAGGACAACCAGCCTGGTTACCTTATGAAGGACAATTACGCCTGCAAGCTTATAGCCACCTTGCATGTGGTGCAGACTCTGTAATGTACTGGCACTTCTCTTCTATACATAATTCTTTCGAAACTTATTGGAAAGGCTTGTTAAGTCATGATTATTCCGAAAATCCAACCTATTTAGAAGCAGCTAACATTGGAAAAGAGCTTAGCCTTATTGGAACTCGAGTTCGTCACCTAGATAAAACCTGCCGTGTAGCTTTTTTATTAAGCAACGAATCTCTCACAGGGCTTGAATGGTTTCCAATCAGTAAGGATCTTAAATACAATGATATCTTTCGGTGGTTACACGATGCTTTTTATCGATTGAACCTAGAATGTGACATCCTATCTTCTGATTCAGAATCCTTTCACCAATATTCCTTGCTTGTTATTCCAGCTTTATATTCAGCTTCGGAGAAAACATTAGAAAGAATTACGGAATATGTTTCAAATGGCGGACATGTATTAATGACCTTTAAGAGCGCATTCTCTAATGAAAACCTCAAAGTCTACCATGATAAGCAACCACATCTCCTAACCGATTGCTTTGGTTTTACTTATAATCAATTTACGATACCAGATAAAACATATTTAAACTATCAGGAAGATACCTACGAAGCAAAGGAATGGATGGAACTCCTTTCCGTAACTACCGCAAAGGAATGGGTAACCTATCAGCATCCTTTTTGGAATAAGTACTCTGCAATTACACATAATCAGTACGGAAGTGGAACAGCTACTTACCTTGGTACCTATTTTGACTCCAAGCTACTAGAGATAATCATACGTAAACTTTGTATGGAAATACATATAAACCTCCCTAACTTTTCCTTCCCTTTGATAAGGAAAGAGGGCACGAATTCCTTTGGTAACCAGATCATTTACTTTTTAAACTTCTCGGGAGAAACACAAACGATAGTTTATGAAGACCTACCAGGAACTCTTCTTTTAGAAGATAGGAAGATACATAATGGCGAAGCCCTATCACTCTCACCTTGGGGTGTAGCAATTATAGAAATTAAAAAATCTATACTAAAATAAATATTATAAAAGCCAAGAAATATGAACCTCTGCCCCCGCACGTCCATATTCTTGGCTTATCACAAAAGTTAGTTGCTACCCTAGTTTTAGAATTAGAGACGATGAATAGATTATCACCTTATGTTAGTCTTTAGTTTACTACTTCAAGGCTCCACATCTGGTTCCACGCATTAGAATCTGTTTGTTGCACTAAGCCTGCGCTCTCCTCTGAGGAAGAGTTTTGTACCGCCAGAAGTTTACCACTTGCCCGATTGATTAGCTTATAATATCCATCTCCTGTGGAAACCATGCTCCATTGTTGGTTATTACCATTATTCGAGGTATACTGTATCACACTGGCTCCATCGTTTGTGGAAGCTCCTGATACATCCATCACCTTACTGCTTAACACACTCTTTATGGTATAGTATCCACTACTATTTAACGAGAAGGTCCACTTTTGACTACTCCACGCTCCATAACTATATTGCTCGAGGACTGCATTATTACTTGTTGATCCACCTCTTACATTGATTGCTTTACCGCTAAGTCGATTGGTGATCTTATAAGTTTTGCTGGTATCAAATGACGAGCTATTATAGCGGCAATCATAAAACGCATCAATGGCAGTAGTAAATTTTAATTTTTTGCCAGAAACAACACTTGTTGCTCCGAGTTTATAACTATCTGGAAGTACTGAGGAATTCGCTTCTGGTTCCCAGTAAAATACGCCTAACCCTTTTCCGTTTGGCACAGCTTTAACTTTTTCGATAGTAGCTTTTAATAGATTATAGGTATTGGATGGATTCGATTCTACGCCTCCCACTTCACATACCATAACCTCTTTATTATAGCGAGAAGCCATATCATTTAAGTTGCTTGCTAGATAAGAGATTGATTGTGTATAGTCACTTCCTATCCAATAAGGATAGTATGACATACCAATTACATCCGTCTTTCCACCGTATTTGGTAATAAAATTATCAAAGAACCACCGGAAAGTTGTATTGTTATTCCCATCCGCAAGATGTGTTACCACTTTAGTAGAGCTACTTACCGCCTTCACCGCATCATAACCACTATTTAATAACGCAGTTAACTGGCTAAAGTTATTACTGCTCTGTCCATAAGGTAATAACATGCCGCTGTTAATCTCATTCCCAACCTGAACCCATTCTGGATATATTCCCTTTGCGGCAAGCTGAGTCATAACGTAGTAGGTATGATCATAAACATCTTTCTTTAACTGAGTAAAATCATGACTCGACCACGCAGACGGAATATCTTGATAAGCAGGATCTGCAAAATGATCACTGTAATGAAAATCTACCATAATACGAAATCCCATCGTTTTTGCACGTTTCGCCATATATAGTAATCCAGCTGTATCCGCATATCCTAGAATACACGTAGTTCCATCTTTCTTCGTCCAAGTAAAATTGGATGGAGGATTTACAAACAAGCGTAACCTTATGGAATCAATTCCATGATCTTTTAGTATTTGAAGAGCATCTTTTGTATAACCATAATCATCAACCCAAGTAACCCCTGAGTTTTCTAATTGATTTAACCAGCCTACATCAGCACCATAAGCAAAACTAGACGCTGCTTTTGTTTCTTTCGTATTCATTTGAAAACTAGCCAACACCATAATGAAGCAGAGAACTATGGATAATACTTTCATCTTTTTATCCACAAAACTACCTCCTTCTTAATTTTTGATATAATACTTCATTCTGTTACATTATTTTCAAGTATACTCATACAAGTTCATCCCATCTTCTCTTCTGTTCAATTATCTCTTATGTTTCATCATCTCTTAATGCTTCATCATCCCTACTTTTATCTTATCTTACGTTATTTTTTTCTTATACCTTATATTACGTTTACTTCTTCTCTGCTAGGTAGCAACATTTCCTTCCGTTCACGCAATTTTCCTAAAGCAATTACTCAAAATCTGTAATACGATCCATCATCCTTCGGTAACGAAATCTTGCCATTTCATTTTTCTCAAGAACATCTTCTTCACTTCCTGTATATTGGCAGCGAAGACAATAGTATTCCTTCTTCTCTTTATCATAAAACATATCAATATCAATATCTCTCATAAAGCAAGAAGGACAACGATAATTTAGTCTTCCCTTTCCAGCTTGAGCCATGTCGCATATACCTCCTTATCTTTAAGCGTAGTCTGATAGCCTAGAGTAAACATCGGCGAAAATGCATAACCTTCCTTTATATACCCAGTTGACATCTCTTTATCGCTTCTAAGTGATACTTTCGTCTTGATCTGTGGAACCACAGCAGCTACCAACGATGCTCCCTGTAAAGATTCTTCTCTGCATTTGTATTCATAAGGTATCAGCTTTTTATCATTTTTTCCAATGCACTCTAACGTAATTCCAGTCATATCTTCAGAATATTCTGTAGTTCCATAACAGCAAACCATATATTCGTTGATGTCCACCTCTGCCTCTGGATTAGACATGCTTAAGATAGTACGCTCTATCTTTATCTCAGAGCTTCCCTCACTAAAATAGTACCTTGTTTGTAATTTCACTGTAAGATCATAGAATTCTATCTCCACTGGATCTAATGTAAGAATCCTAGTATTTCCTTCCTTCGAGAACTTTGCTTTTGTTCTGCACAAACATAAATCTACTTCTTCTCCTTTGTAGACTAACTTAGCACTTCGTATCGTTCCCTCGCCTGCATAATGTGTAAAATAACCTGCACGATATTTTTCTTGAATGAGAAATGGATAGGATGCATCGGTTATGTGTTTCGTACCAATTCCTACCCGCCATTCCAGTTTTGCTGCATATGGACGTAAATCCACTAACGCACCGCCTTGATCCATATTCACACAGACACGCATAAAAGGATCGAGGTACCAAAATAGCTGTTTCTCTGAGCCATATAATATATCTTTCCATAATGCACATTCTGGTTCCGTATAAGTCTTTTTCTCACGGTAATAATCTGCAAACTCTGCCATCGTCATATCGGTTAACTTACCCTGCTTTTTTAACTCGCCATAATAAGCCATCCCATCATCATAACTCTTAGCAAGAAGCTCATATGGAGCCTCCCATCTTCCCATCTTATTTAACCAACCTGGGCCAACAAACATCATATTATAAGCATAGCCATTATTGTATTTCTCTAAAGAACGGTATTGATCAATTATATTAAATAGATATGGATACTGATCGTCACGATATATCATTCCTCTTAAAACGTTTTGAGGGTGAGTTCCAAAATTAGAACCATTCCCATCATAACAAGCAATCAAATCCCTGGATAAGTGAGGAATGGCAACAATACCACTATCCTCTTCTTCATTCGCTGCCGGTGCATGAGTGTTTTGCTTTGACGGTATCCATGGGTTCCAAGGGCCTCCGTCCATAAAGGTATACCATGAATTATTACAGGTATGGTAAGCCTTCGGCCCCTCCTCAAAGCATGTTGCAACCGCACACCGAACCGTTGGATACTGTTTCTTTATGTAATTAATCAAATCCGCATCCATATAGTAAGAACCTGTCGATTCTGGATAGAACCCAAAGGTATCATAAAACTTCTGAAACACATCATTGACGATTGAGATTTTATCCTCCATAGAAAACATCCAGATACAAAAGTCCTTTGTCTTATACTTGTCTCGGAACTCCTTACATGGCAGTCCTAACAAAGACAATGCGATTTCATCTCCATACACCTCATGGTGTTCTTTTGCTATGGCAATTGCCTCTTCGTTAAATAAACTGGCATAGGTCATTTGTATCGTCGTCTTTAAGCCGTATTTGTGAGCAGTTTCCTGCTGAAATCTAAAGATATCGAGCGATTCAGTTAATAAATCTTTTCTAGCTATGTCTTCCTCTTTTCCATGTCCGGTAACCTTCTCTGCATATTCTGGTACCATCTCTGGACGGTGTATAATATTAAGTACAAATTTGTCCATAACAACCTCTATTCTGACGCTTAAGCGCCTTTTAATAACATAAGTAATTTCTGCACTCTAAAATTATGGATGTATCAATTAGTTCTATCTTTACAAAAGTTAATCTAAGTAGGTGCATCGCAAGATAGATGTTTTAAGCATTTTAAGACGCACCTACCCAAGGGGACGGATTTTTCCTTCTCCTTAGATCTAAAATATTTATCTAGTCATTTTTTATTTCACAGCTCCAGTGATACCTTCCGCAAAATTCTTCTGTAATAAGAAGAAAATAATAATGGTAGGTAACGTACTGATCGATACCGCTAGCATTAATACGCCATAGTTAATGGTGTAGCCTGAAATTAAATTAGAGATTAAGATAGGCATTGTCTGGCTTTTTTTATCCTGCAAGATAACCAATGGCCATAGGTAACTATTCCAAGCGTTCATAAAGGTAACGGTAATTGCTGCTGCATAAGTGGGTTTCATGATTGGTACAAATATTCTGGTAAAAATCCGTATCTCTGACATTCCTTCAATTCTTGCCGCTTCCACAATTTCATAAGGAAAATTTCTAGAACTTTGACGGAATAAAAAGATAAGAAATGCGGTGGATATGGACGGTAACATAAATCCTGCTGTCGTATTGATGAGATTCATCTTACCAAACCAAGTAAATAGCGGTATCATAGTTGCTGCAAATGGTACCATCATAGAAAGAAGCAGGAGTTTCATAACGCCATCTTTCCATTTATCGTGATAAATCTCAAATGCATATCCCGCAAGTGAGCACACGATTAAACTGATAATAGTAAGACTAGCGGCATTACGAAACGAATTTATCAGTGCCTGACCAATTTGGGTTGTTTGAATAAGTTGTTTAAAATTATCCACTATAGCAGTACCAAAACTCATCTTTCCGCGGATAACATCAAGACTTGTATTGGTCGCTGAGATTAACATCCAAAGAAGTGGAAATATAGAAATAAACGAAACAATAATTAAGAAAGCATAAGCAAAGAAATATTTAATTTTAGCTTTAGTCACGTTTATCACCTACTTTCATCTGAAGGAATGAGAGAACTGCAACCAATAAGAATACAATAAAGGAAATGGTTGCTGCATACCCAAATTGCGGAGAATATTCAAACGATAATTTATATATGTATTGTGAAATAGAAATTGTCATATTGGCTGGTCCACCATTGGTTAAATTCTTTGTTTCATCAAATAACTGTAGTGTCCCATTGGTTGACATAATTGCAGTCAATAAGATTATCGGCCGTAATAATGGAATTGTGATCTTTCGAAATTGTTGTGATACACTCGCACCATCTATTCTAGCAGCCTCATAGACCTGTGGATCAATGTTTTGTAACCCTGATAAATAGAAAATCATATTATACCCGGTCCATCTCCAAGTAATTGCAAGTACAATAATAATTCTTGCCGGCCAGATTTCCCCGAGCCAGTTAATCGGCCTGCTGATCATATTTAAATTCATTAATACTGAGTTTGCAAATCCATCGAGTGCAAACATAGAACGAAATATAATAGAATAAGACACCAAGGATGTTGCACATGGTAAGAAGATCATTGTTCGAAATAATCCCTTACATTTTATCTTCGGATTGTTTAACAAGGAAGCTAAAATTAATGCTAATAACAGCATCAATGGCACTTGTAAAATCAGATAAATAAAGGTATTCCCAAGCGATGTTTTAAATAAGGAATCCTGAAATAGCCTTTGATAATTGTAGGTTCCAACGAATTCACTTGTCTTCCCAAACCCTTTTGTAAAGGATAGAAGAAAAGCCTTTATCATTGGATAAAAACTCATGCCAGCAATCAAAAGTGTAGCAGGTAATATGAATAACCAACTAACTAGCTTTCGTCTTTTTCCCATGGTTAAGCGTTTTTTCAAAACCTGCACCTCCTCATTTCTCATAGGGGGTGCTGTAAGAATCTAATACCGCCTCTTACAACACCCTCTACTGTACTCCTATAGAATAGTCTTATTGACCCATCTGGAATTCTAATTCTTTTTGAGCTTCGCCAATTGCAGTATCGTAATCTGTACCTGCTACAATCTTAGTAATCGCTGCACCAATAGCATCTCTTGCTTCATAGTTGTATACACCATAAGAAACCTGTGGTACCTTAGAAGCATACTCTGTAATCTTTAAGTAAATGGTGTCTCCTCCAAAGAAATCTTGAGGATTAGCATACGCTGCACTTTCACCAGCTGGTAAGTAAGTTGCTAATGCACCAGAGGATGGAAGAATTGTTTCATACAATTCAACACTACCACCAAAAGTTTCTCCTAAAAAGTCTGCTGCAACGTCTTTATTTTTAGAATTTGCACACACTAACCAAGAAGATCCACCCTGGCTACTGTAATTTGTAGCACCTGCATTCGATAATTTAGGAACGTTTGTTACTCCCCATAAACCTGATTGATCTGCTGCACTCGTTACTGTTGCAACGATCCAACATCCATTCATTGCACCCGCAACTGTTGTACTATTAATACTACTTACGTATTGATCCCAGTCATTTACTTCAACAAGTACGCCGGATTTTACTAATTCTACATATGTATCGATAACTTCTTTTAATACTGCGTTATCTTTAAAATTTGCCTTACCGTTCTCATCAAGTACCCAAGCGCCTGCGCTCTGCATCATTAGCATTAAAAGGTCTGGAGAACCTGCTTGATTTGATAATAAAGGTTTTCCTGTCTTCTCAAGAACAACTTTGCCTTTTTCGATGAATTCTTTCCATGTAATATTGGTGAAGTCATCTAAAGTATATCCTGCCTGTTGAAGAATATCTGTTCTTAAACAAGTAATTGCTGCACCATTATCAAAAGGAACGGAATATTTTTTCCCATCCACAGTTCCTAATGCTGTTTTAAACGCTGCAAACTGATCAAATTTAATACCAGAATTGGTTAAATCAACAAATGCATCTGGATAGTTGATAATATTCTTAGCCAAAGCACTATCCTGCATTAAGATAATGTCAGGCAATGTGTTCGTCTGACCAGAGGTAACTGCTGTAGTTAACTTCGTCTGGATATCATCCCAAGCAGTCTCTATCACTTCTACTTTTACATTTGGATGTGCTTTTGTATAAATATCACCTGCAGTATTCATGGCATAGCAGTTAAATTGTGGATCCCAACACCAAACTGTTAGTGTTACTGGATCATCGGACGTTTTAGAACCTTCTGCCTTGTTGCTTCCTGTCTTTGAGGAGTCATCTGAACCCTTGGAACATCCCGTGAATAGACAAGTTACCATTGCAATCATAAGAATTACACTTAACAATTTTCTCTTCATACCTAATCCTCCCAAATTTGTTTTAAAGAACTGTATCTAAGTGCGCAATCGGTTGTTCTTTAATATTAGTTTAATCTCATTATGCATTATTGTCAATGTATAATTTTTATAATACACTTCCTATTTTTTTAGTAATTTTACACAATGTATATTCAGATTACACTGTTAGTATTTCTTATTATTGCAACCGATTAACCACTTGATTTATCAATGTTTTTTAGTAATTTTATTGCGCAATATTATGTATTTTGGAATTGTTTCTATTTTTATAGGCAATCACACTTTTTCACATATATTTTAAACAAAAAACAATCCTTTTTTTAGTTACTATTTTTAGTCTTACGCTTATACTATACCACTTAGTACTTAATAAATAAATTATGAAGTCTAATTCTCTTCGTAGAGAGCTATATTTAATACTACTATCTTACTACAATAAATAATTTCACTCTAAAAAAATGGAGGCTCGCAAGATATCCTTCTTTATTACGAATCCGTAGCAAGAAGGTTTGTCTCATTTGCCTCCAATCAAGTACTATTCTGTTTGTCTCTTTTTTTATGTATACTTCTTATTCTCTATTCTATTTCAATTATATACTTTTGTCTACCTCTCCTTTTTCACAATTATGTGTCTGTTCATTTTCCTATTATGAGCATTATAAGCTTGCTCCTTTCTCCTATTCGCTTTGCAACTTTTATTCTTCGATTGCAAACTGTTCTAAAGTCTTCATTAATTTATTCACCTGACTAACCATCTCTTCAGAAGTCTTAAATAGTCCGTTGGCAGTTTCTGACTGACTTAATGTCTTTTCCCCTACTGATGTAGCAGAAGAAACAATTTCTTCAATTACAGCTGATATATTCTCCATATCGATCAATGATTCTTGTTTTTTATTCTGCATCTTGTTGACTTGGTTAAATATATTATGTATTGTTGCAATAAGATTCTCAACTTCCAGCCTAAGTTCATCAAATGCCCCTTCCGCATTTCGAACAGCCTGTTCTTGGGAAGTTATTGTCTCACCGGCCAGTTTAGCACTCGACACTGCGGAAATCGTTTTTTTGTTAATTTTATCAACGATTACTTTCACTTCATCAGTAGCCGCTATGGATTGTTCTGCTAATTTCTTTATTTCTTCCGCTACTACCTTAAATCCACGCCCTGCTTCACCAGCTCTTGCTGCCTCTATGGATGCATTTAAAGACAGAAGCGTCGTTTCATCTGCTATCTCATTAATTGTTTTTATAATCTGCCCAATAACACTAGATTGGCTATGTAGTTCTTTAATAGTTTCGATGACTGTCTGAGTAATATGATTTGTTTTAGTAGCTTTTTCCCGTAACACTTCCATCTGGCTAAGGCTTCCTTGTATCGATTTCTTGGTTTTATCCGCAAACTCTTGCATTTTCCTCGTCCCATCATCCACTAAACCGATCTGGGATGCTAAATCATCTAACTTATTCATACAAGATATTGAATCTGTTGCTTGGCTTGATAAACCATCTTCAATATCATTCATAGCACAAGAAATCTGACTCGTAGACTCTGCAAATACTTCGGAAGACTTTGATACCTTAACAGACATCGTTAAAACTTGATTACTGACTGATTTCACCTCTAATAGCAAGCCATGAATGCCATCCATCATATTGTTTAGATGTCCAGAAAGTTCCATAAACTCATCCTTATGTTTTCTTTGAAATCTTGTATTAATCTGGCCTTTAGCTATTAATCTCATATTTGTTATCATATATTTCATCGACCCACTGATTCGAAGATAGATGCTACCTCCTATGAGGATCACTAAAACACTTGCTGCTAGCATTGCAATTAAGGCAACATTCTTAATACTTGTTGCTTGACTTAATAATTCACTATGTGGAATCAATGCACATACCATCGTGTTGGTATCACCGACCATTTCATACAAGAAGATAAAGTCTTGCCCAAGGAAAGTCACTTCTTTAATCTCACCTTCTGAAATATCATCTTCTCTCGCCATTTGATAAAAATCGGTATCAATAATTAGTGATTTCCATTCTCCATCCTGATGTAGCTCCATTCCATCTGAGGTGATAAAGCTCAGATAACCACCTTCACCAATCTCGATCTTATTGATAATATCTAAAATAGCATCTACCTTAATATCGATTGCTAAGAAAGCATCCATTTCCTTAAACGCTTTTACTAATCGTATCGCATAAGAATCTTTGTTGATTCTAAGCGACTCATCAATCACAGATGTTTTTTTTACCCACTCAAATGTGTTATTACTCTCTAAAACGGTTTTTCCTTGCTCGCTGTATTTATAGGAAGTATACATACCAAGAGGTAACTTTCTATTCGTTGACAGAGGATTTACAGTATCACTAAAGAAGTAGATATTACTGATAAAATGATTTGCTGATGCCTTTGTTAATATCTCCGTCTTCATACTATGGTAAAACTTATTTTGCTGCTCTTTATCTGCTTCATAAGCACCACTTAAATATTTGTTCAGCTCTGCATTCATTAAGTACTCCACCGCTGTCGTCTCCACCGAATCAAATCCATACTCAATATGCTCTCTTAACAAATCCAAAGACTGTTTTATTGCATTCTCATAATTTTGCATAATGGTTCTTGATGCATTGAAATACGATAATGCACCTACCATTATGACTAATCCAAGCAATAATAGATAAGATCCTAACACCTTAAAACGAATACTGTTAAAATCAAAAAAATGTTTGTTCGATATCACTTTTTTCATATTAACCTCCATGCTCTTGTTCGTTTGGATATAGCGAATTTCCCCCACTACAGTAATATTCTATTGGCTGTCCTCAATAAGCTTATATAATTTTCCATTTATAGTCAATGTATATACTTGTGAATTTTTGTATATTTAGACTATTTTTAATCCTTAATCCTCTTATTTTTTAGTAATTATTATCAAATTCAAAAATAAAAAATATCCATGTATGGAATAATTTATTATTTATATAACTTTTACTTTCTTTTTTCATGAATCCGCATTATAATGAATAAATACTATATGAAATGACAGATACTGATATTTGTAAATGAAAGGAGTTCTACCATGAAAAAATTCTTTAAATTCGTTGCAGGTGTGGTATCCCTTGGTGCGCTTGCATGTGGTGCATATTATTTTTGCAAGAAATATATCTGTAAAGAAACACCAGATGAATTTGATGATTTAGATGACGACTTAGATGATTTTGACATGACAGATTCTTCTAGTTCAAATGATAGTCGTGAATATGTTTCCATCAATATTACAAGTGAATTTTCAGATGCGGATTCTTTAACTGAAGACTTAACAGAAGAATCTTCTAAGGAAGAGACAACAGAAGCATAATCTTATCGGAACTAGCGGAGAAAAAACGTACCTTTTATCAGAAGTTTATTCCAATCTTTTGATAAGCTATAATATTGAAAAAATCGTGTTTCAATATTCAGATTTGCAACACAAAAACAGCGCCATTTATAAGAATTTGCTTCGCAATTTCTTATAAGTTAATCACGGATGAACATGAGGGTAGTAATCCCTCTCTCAACATAAGAAAAGGACTCTAACGGTGAAACCATTTATTCTGGTGTTTCCCGTTAAAGTCCTTTTTGATTTTATTTTCATTTTGTTACCTATGAGATTTTATACTTATTCTCATCAATTTCTTTTAGTTCCTGCCCTTGATTTTATTTATCGCATGCTTAATCTATTATAGTTTCAATAGCTTGAAGCAAATCAAAATCCTCATCCACTTCATATGAGGTTGACGTTACTATCCCTTCCTTCCCATAGGTCTTAATAAGAACTTCGGCATCATTAATAAAGTATACGATCACATCCTCTTCTGTTAGAGGAATACAAATAATATACTTCATAGCCCCAACCGGATCCTCCGCTGTTAAATGCAGATATTCTGAAGACATAAGAAGCATAATGTCCTTAATTTTTTCCTCTTCTTTGCTCTCTAAATTGATATTCACAGAGCTGGCATCGGTCCATATCTTAATATCTTCAACCGCATAATCGTAAGCCTTTTTTGGTACTCCATCTTGGTTATAACCACTCGTATTATATTCCACTTTTGAATCTGCATTTCCATTTAGAGTATCCTTAGCTGTTATGCTTACTTTTCCTTCTTCTAGTGATGTTTGATCTTTCGAATTATTCTCTTGCCCTATATCATCTAGTGTGTAGTTTTTTCTTAGATCATCTTGATTGTCTAGTTTATCATTCTCTGTTGTACTATCTCCTTTGGTAAAAGTCGCTTCATCCATCATTTCTTCATCTGGACTCTCAGTACTTGCTTCATTTATCGATTGAGAATCAAAATTCAATTCACTGCTTGTATTAGAAGCCCCAGTACCCGAATCTTTCATAGATGCAGATTTATTTTCCATAAATAAATCTAATCTTCCCTGACCTCCTAAATAGCATAATAAAATACTTGCTGCAACTACTGAACCCCATGTTCCTATGTACTTTATGATTTTTCTTTTGTTCTTACCTTTTCTTTCTTTACGTACTCGTATTTCATCTTCCATGGAGATTGTATTTTCTTCCCTTTTGGAGATTAACTCATTATCTTCGATGGAGATTGTGTGTTTTTCCTCCGTACTTACGCTATCATCCTCATGAAGCGCGGTCTCTTTCTTTATTTCAATAGCTCTTAAGGTTGATTGGATTAAATCCTCGCTCACCATAATATCCTCAAGGTCTAACGATTCGTCTAATTGTCTTTTTAACGAATCAAAGAAAGGGTCTGATGCGAAATCAGATAGATTCATAGTATTTTTTTCTTCTTTTATATTTTTCTTCATACTATACCCTCCCTTCCATGAATTCTTTCAATTTTTCTTTTGCTCGTGCCAAACGGCTTTTCACAGTTCCAACCGGTAATTCTAGTACTTTTGCTGCTTCCTCCATACTAAGTTCTTCATAATACACGCAAAGGATAACCGAACGATAGTGTTCCGGTAATGCCATAACAGCTTCCTTTACGGTATGTATTGTTTCTTCTCGCTCTATTACATCAAACTCACTCTCTGAAACTATGGAGTCTTCTATAAAATCCTCCATCGGAACTATTTTTCGATGATAAGCACTTTTTAAATAATCTTTGCAGGTATTGATGGTAATCCTTAATATCCAAGTTTTAATGCTGCTATTCCCCTGAAATGTATGTAGATGTTTATTTACTTTAATGAACACATCTTGAAAGATATCTTCTGATATGTGAAGATCTTTCACATACATATACGCCGTTCGGAGTACATCATTACCGTAGGTTCTCATGAGGTTTTCTATCTCATAGCCATTCTCGGTCTGCATCCTGCTTTCCCCCTATACAATATTTTTACGAAGCCTCCCCCGTAAATCTATTCTATAGTATAACTGATAAGAAGCTGCGAAGCAACTTCTTATCAAAGGTGCGTTTCTTGCACCGTTATCTGATAAATACTTTAAGAAGTGTTATAATGAAAGTCCCTACTAGCACTCACGTTGAAGCCTCATACTACCTTAACATAGCGCTGCGGTTTACTATCTGAGTGTTGTATAAAAATAAAATATCTTGGTTTGTAAACTCAACAACCTCACCTAAATACTGTGTTGCAACAAATCGAAGGTCGATTAACGTAATCTTTTCGTAGGCTTCTAATAGGAGTGGAGCAAGGCTGCTTGTAAATGAGTCACCAAAGATGATTAATTCTTTTCCATTCGTTACATCAGGATTTTCTATCGTTACTAACGGATTAGGTCCTGATAAAAATACGTTGTACCATACATCCGTAGTTAAGGCATCCGTGAAATAAACACCTGTTTGCTCTGCCACTTCATAAACCGATACTAACGCATTCTGGGTATAATCATTAGTCAAATAGGTTAAAGTCTCTGGTTCAGCTTCAATACCATATCCTTTATAAACCCCATAGTACCCTTCTACCACATTTTCTTTAAAATTCTTTGTACTAATTTTAAAATCCATAGCCTTGCCAAGTTTTTTTACTACTGGAAACAAGTTCTCCTGTTTCCAATGCAAATCTGTCTTATAATAATCATGGATACTTAGAGTCTCAAATAAATCGATATACTCGATTCCTTTTACTTCCTCCTTTAGTATGGAGAGCATGGATTCATAGTTCTCTTTTGGATAACTATCATTTTCTACAAAATAACTTTTATCTGGAATAATAGAATAGTATTTATTCATTCCATCATTTAAATATAGGTTCGTAATTTCATTTAGTTTCTTACTCATCTGATGAGAGTAATTTTCCTCATACTTATCCATTGCCAATATATAATGATCACCAGCAGTAAATAGGCCATTTTCCCCTACTTCACTAGCAATTAGAGGTTCTTCTTTTTTATCATTTCCTTTTTTTATTAATACTGCTACACCTATCAAAAGGCATAATAAACAAACAACCGAAAGTCTCAGGATGCCCTTCTTCTTCATACGTAACTCCTCCATTTTATTTTCATGTTTCTATAAATTAGACGATACTACTTAATAATAGTTCCAAAGAATCATTTATACTATTTAGTTAACTATTTCGCCTGTTGGACCAAGGAAGTAGATCGTACTCTTTTCCGTAATTTGCTACTATGTTTTACTGTTCCTTCTACTTACGGTATGAAATCTATGTTTTACTGTTCCTTCTACTTATGTTATGAAATCTATTCTTTTCTGTTAAAATCCTTTGACTTTAAATAACACTTTGAAATAAACACCACATAAAAAAGTCTGGAATAGCGCTATACTACCCCAGACTTACCTAAAATCTATAAATTTTTCTTAATCTGAATAATCATCTTTCCCTTTTATTATTCATGACCAAACTCTGAAAGCTTTAAGCCTTTATTTCGATCAAGTACCGTATTAATACTCCAAGCATGAACAAAGAGTAGAAGAGGACTTCCCTTCATGTTCTTGATACGCTTTGTATCCGAAGTAACACTTAAGCTGGATACATCAATGTCTTTATTCTCTACCCAACGGATATGTTCATACGGAAGTTGTTCCATACGAATTTCAACACCGTATTCCGACTCAAGACGGAATTTAAGAACATCAAATTGAAGAACACCTACAACACCTATAATGATTTCTTCCATACCGGTATTAAACTCTTGGAATATCTGAATTGCACCTTCTTGAGCTATCTGTGTGATACCCTTAATAAATTGCTTTCTTTTCATCGTGTCAACTTGACGGATTTTCGCAAAATGTTCTGGTGCAAAGGTTGGTATTCCTTCATACTCGAATTTCTTGCCAGGCATACATAGAGTGTCACCAATAGAAAATATACCAGGATCAAATACACCTATAATATCACCTGCATAAGCTTCCTCTAAAATCTTTCTCTCTTGAGCCATTAACTGTTGTGGCTGTGAAAGTCGCAGTTTCTTACCACCCTGCACATGATAAACTTCTTCATTTGCATCAAATCTACCTGAACATATACGCATAAATGCAATACGGTCACGATGAGCTTTATTCATATTTGCTTGTATCTTAAATACAAAAGCTGAGAAATCGTTCGTTAAAGGATCAATTTCCCCAATATTAGAAACTCTAGGAAGCGGAGATGTTGTCATCGATAAGAAGTGTTTCAAAAATGTCTCTACACCAAAATTAGTTAAAGCCGAACCAAAAAATACTGGTGTTAATTCACCCTTATTCACTAATTCTTGATCAAATTCTGCACTCGCACCATCTAATAATTCAATCTCTTCAGAAAGAATGTCATGGCGTTCTTTCCCGATTAATCCATCAAGGCTTGGATCACCTATAGTAACTTCTACTGTTTCAACTTCTTTCATACCATTGTTAGCAGCAGTGAATTTACTAATCGTCTGAGTACTTCTGTCATATACACCCTTAAATTCTTTTCCTGAACCGATTGGCCAATTCACAGGACAAGTCTTTATCCCAAGAACTGTTTCGATATCATCTAATAATTCAAAAGTATCCCTTGCTTCCCTATCCATCTTATTAATAAAAGTAAAGATAGGAATGTGTCTCATCACACATACTTTAAACAGTTTTTTCGTTTGGTTCTCAACACCCTTAGAGGCGTCAATTACCATGACAGCAGAGTCTGCTGCCATTAAGGTACGGTACGTATCTTCCGAGAAATCCTGATGCCCCGGTGTATCAAGAATATTAATACAATAATCACCATAATTAAACTGCATTACTGAGGAGGTAACGGAAATACCACGCTCCTTCTCGATTTCCATCCAGTCAGAGACCGCATGTTTTGCTGTTTTCTTACCCTTAACAGAACCCGCCAGATTAATGGCTCCTCCATATAGAAGTAATTTTTCTGTTAACGTTGTTTTACCAGCATCCGGGTGAGAAATGATTGCAAATGTTCTTCTCTTCTTTATTTCCTTAGCATGATTTATCACAGCTAATCCTCCATCCAATGATTACAACATTCTATTTGAATAATAATTTTCGTACAAATTTTACAAAACCACTTAATCATATAATGATTTCCTATGCTTTGTCAAGGGTCTTGATTGTGTTTGGGTGGATTTCGTTGCAATTTAAACGGAAGGTTTCACTGTATTTCAAATCACTTTGATTCATGATGATGCGTTACTTCCCTTAATCACCACGACTTTTTTTAACACCGATAAAGATAACCACGCAAACGGCAAGATTTCAATAAATTAATTTAACAAAAAAAGCACCATAAGCATCACTTCCACCTAAAGAACTAGATTTAGGTTATAGTGTGTAGTAATTGCAGGATTGATGGAATTGGCAGACATGCAAGATTTAGGTTCTTGTTCCTCTGAGTGTGGGTTCAAGTCTTTTGGCAACTTATAGAAATCATTTGAATATGCTCCATAAGTTGCTAGGTGGCTCAGTTCAGATGTCAAAGTATGATAAGTCTGCCTATAATCTGTTCTTTGAAAAATTGAAAGCTCGTAATATAGCAGATATGACAGTAAAAAGTTATTGTCTGACAGTAAGAGTTTTTTCCTACTGGTGTATGGAACAGGGATACTGTGAAGAGTTCCCAATCAAGGAAGTGAAAGCACAAGGAAAGATTAAACAAACCTATACAGATGAAGAGTTGAGAAAACTCTTAAAAAAGCCAAATTTGAGAAAATGTACTTTTACAGAGTATGAAGTTTGGGTATTGGAAAATCTTGCAATCTGTACTGGGCTTAGAATTACTTCAATGATTAACATCAAAATTGGAGACATTGATTTTGAGAATAACAGTATCATCATCAATGCTACAAAGAACAAAAAACCTTTTATGACATACTTTAATCAAGAGTTTGCTACTATACTGAAAGAGTATATCAGAAATAGAAAAGGTAGTAGAGCAGATTATCTGCTTTGTACTGACATAGGAGAACAGATTGCAAGAAGAAGTATGCAAGATGATATTGCTAGATACAACAAGGCAAGAGGTGTTGATAAGACATCTATTCATCTAATGAGACATACCTTTGCAAAGAACAGTATAAAAGCTGGATTAGATGTGTTTACTCTTATGAATAAACTGCAACATCAAAATATAAGTACAACTTTTAACTATCTGAAAGAGTTGGGGCTTGAAATCAAAGATACAGTAGATGTATATAACCCTCAAAAGTTATATTCTGTTAAAAAGCAGAAAATTGCATTGAACTAACAAAAAGGGAATCGGCGTAGCCGGTTCCCTTTTTTAGATGTATTCTATTAGACAAACTGGAATTTATCTTTTAAATTTTTTTAGCTAAATGAATTTCTCCGTCATTTTTATATCCCAATTTATCATATACTATTTGTGCATTGCTATTATTTTTCCCTGTAAGAAGTTCAAATTTATGACAAGGGAATTTGTTTCCACAATATTGTTCTGCAAAAGTAATCATACTCTTAGCAATTCCTTTTTTACGATATTCTTCATTTACATATACTTCCGTCAGTTCTGGCATATACTCATCATAGCAAAACGATTTTTTCAATTGAACACAAACAAAGCCTACAAGTAAACCATTTTCTTCATCAACTACGATAATTTCTTGTTGATTATTGGAAAGAGATTTTCGGATATTTTCAAGAGTGGTTTCCCCTTTACCGTTAAACTCATTATTTAAAATTTCTAATTGTATTGAGTCTTCTATATTTGCTATACGAACCATAACAGTACTTCTCCTCCCAAAATTCAAATTTGTATTTTTGATTATACCATATTACAAAAATAAAATGAATAAATTTTTGAGGGAAATCTATAATATAATGTGCTTAGAAATAAACACGATAATTGCTTTTTGTGATTAAGTTGAAAAGGATAAGTAATAAAAAGGTAAGTTCTATGTAAACAAGTCTATGATTGCTTTTAACTGTTATAAGGACAAGGAGTAGGCTTATAATAGACTTGTTAAATCTGCCTATCCTATATAAAGATTAAGAGGGACATTTGCTTTAACGAGCGGTGTCCTTCTTTTGTATTATGGGATAGAAATATGGGAAAGGAGATTTTAAGGAAAGGCAGAAAGGAAGTAGGCTCCTATGGAGCAGTAACTAATTTATCACTATGGATTGGGTGATATTGGTTGTGTGGGCTTGTATATAGATACAAGCAGAATTAGTCTGAAAGGAAATACAATCCTTTACTTTTTTCATAGATGTGTAGTGTGTAAGCATTAAGAATCGGCGTAGCCGGTTCTTAATGCTTATGCTGATTAGAAGGGGGAATATAATGTCAAGAAACATCAAATATCAGTTTAAAAATGCAATAGACAGTCATTTTACAGAGGGAATGAATAAACATTCCATAAAAGCAAATGGGGAAATGAATGGAGAAAGAATTTTCTCCTATTCAGACAGAAAAAATTTAATAGACCTTAGTAGTGGTTTTTCTAATTTTCTGAAAGAAAATCATTCAGAGGTAAAAATGGTTAAGGATATACAGAGTGACCATATCCAAGAATTTTTGAATGGCAAATCGGCGGATTGCTCTCAAAAAACATTGGAACAGTACAAAAGCAGATTTCAGAAGTTGGAACGACTGATAAACAATACCTATCATATTAAAGTTGATTATCATAGTGTGACAGTTCCTTTATCTGAAAAAAATGGTGGTGGAAAAATCAGAAACATAATGTTATCAGAAAATGATTACTCCAAAATGCTCCAGACCACAAATGAAAATCTAAAGAAAGCCGTATTGCTTTCCAAAAATTTTGGACTTCGAGCATCGGAATGCTCCAAACTGAAATATTCAGATATTAAAGATAATGGTATTCAGATTGTGGACAGTAAGGGAAAGAGAAGTCGCTTTGTTCCTGTGGAGAATAAGGGGCAAAAAGAGGTATTAGAGCAGTTGAAACAGAAGAAAGGGGATAGAGTATGCCCTGTCCAGACAGGGAGCTTACAACAGGCATTTAACAGAGAAGCAAAGAAAAGGGAATATCTATTGACAATGGGGCTTTTCATACTCTTAGAAAAAACTATGCTACAAACAAATATCAAGAATACAGAAAAGAGGGGCTTTCTGTTCAGCAATCATTAGACAGAGTGAGTGCACGTCTCGGACATGGAGAAAACAGAAATGCACTGATGAAAGAATATATCTGCTGTGAAATAAAATAAACTTTTTGTCGAAAAATGTAATATTCTGTTTTTTGAATGTATATAATGCTAAAAATAATATAGGAAAGAGGAACAGAATATGGAGAAATATATTATAAAAATTAAAGAATATAACAATCAAATTACAGCAAGTTTATATAACAACCCTGTTATGATTCAAGATAAGATTGACAATATAGTTATTCAGCTAAAGAAGTATAGAACTTCTATTTCAGAGCTTATGATAGACAATGGGGATGGTACAGGTGTATATGCCTGTTGGAAGCAACAACTAGAAGATGAGATAAATATGGTCTTGTTTGATGAGGATATGGAGCATTTAAAGTCTTATGTTACTATCCGAGTGCCTAATGTTTACACTGCCGATATTTTAACTGATTATGAAAGAGAGCAGAAAAGTCTTGTTACATCATTAAACCGAACAAAAGGCAAGGTTTATGATATTGCTTATGCTAATGATTGGAATTTGTTTGTGACACTTACCTTTGATGATGCTATCCTTATGAAAAAGTATGGAGATTTTGCAGTTAATTATGAAGTCTGTGTGAAGGCTCTGCATAGTTTCTTTACTTCATTGAAAAATCAAGTGCCTGAGCTTCAGTATTTGGGAGTGCCAGAGTTGCACCATACTTATTATGATATACAGACAATGAAAGCCGTCGATTTTAATGGCTGTAAGCAAGGGGAAAAAGAGATATTGGTCTAGTAAAAATGTAAATAAACCAATAGAGCAAAATATATATTTGGAGCAGGAAGATTTTGCAGATATAAAGAATGATATAGACATCTCTGTTTTATCTGATACAAGAAAAAAGGTAGTTGATGTAGAGGTTAAAAACTTTTCAAATAGAATTTACAAATATGTATTGCTCAATTCAGAAATTATTTCAAATGATATTTTATCAGAATATGTGGATTTTTCAGAGAGATATGGAAAAATCTATGATTACAATAACGATACTTTAAAGCATTTAGAGGGATATTTTAATTCTGTTTTTTGTCCTTTCTTTTATCTGAATGAAGATAATGAAATTAGAAAACAAGAAATGGTATATTTCCTTAATAACAATGAATTATATATAGCCAAACTTCAAAATGGTATTTATGTAATAAGTAAGACTTGATTCTATACTACTTGACTTTAACAACACTTAAGCAATTTATAGAAGATTAGGCATTGTCAAGGACTTGCTTTTTGCCGTTCCGGCAAAAAGTTGCGAAGCAATACTTGACAATGGAAAGAAGAAGGAGAATAGTAATAGGGGTGTTAGCAGTCTTTTGCTAATACCCCTTAGGTGCTTGCTTTTGACCTTGACTTTATGTGGTATATACGATAATCTAGTGCGAATGGCAGAAAAACCTTGAAAAATGGGGCTTCTAAAAGTGTGGATATACACACCAGATTTAAGATCTTATTCTCTAGGTGTTATGGTAACTACTTACGATGCTTTCAAATTTTATTTAGGCTTCGCCTAACATAAATTTATCATGAACTGCTTTGATTGCCTGCTCTGTATAAGCTTCGTCAATTAACACAGTAATTCGTATCTCCGAAGTTGCTATCATTTTGATCGTTACACCAATATCATATAGGGCTTCAAACATCTTTGCTGCTACTCCAGGATTACTCATCATTCCAGCACCAACGACGGATACTTTCGCTACCGCTGTCTCAACTTCGATATAGTCACAAGCAAGACTTGTATTCTTATGACGCTTAATAACCTCTAACGCTTCATCCACTGCATCTTCTGCTACAGTAAAGCTTACATCTTTGGTACCTTCGCGAGCCACCGACTGTAAAATAATATCGACATTGATATTATGGTTTGCCAAATGTTGAAAGAGTTTAAATGTTACTCCCGGATTATCTTGTAACCCTATGACCGAGATTCGGGCTGTATTTTTATCTCCTGCTACGCCACTTACTAACATTTCTTCCATTCTTGTCTCCTCCTTAACAATGGTACCTTCCGATGTATTCAAACTGGAACGCACAACAAGCTGTACTCCATATTTTTTAGCCATTTCAACAGATCTATTATGAAGTACACCTGCACCAAGAGACGCTAAATCAAGCATCTCATCATAAGTAATTTCCTTAAGCTTTTTCGCATTCTTAACGTATCTTGGATCTGCAGTATAAACACCGTCTACATCGGTATAGATTTCACAGGAATCTGCCTTTAGTGCTGCTGCAAGAGCCACCGCTGTCGTATCGGAACCGCCGCGTCCAAGTGTTGCGTAGTTATCATACTTATCGATTCCCTGAAATCCAGTAATGATCACAATTCGCTTTGCGTCGAGTTCATTTCGAATTCTCTCTGTATCAATATGCTTTAGGCGGGCATTTCCATAGGTTGAAGTCGTATGCATTGCAACTTGAAATGCGTTAAGAGATATCGCAGGAACACCTAAAGCGTCCATTGCCATCGCCATGAGAGCAACCGATGTCTGTTCTCCTACCGTTAACAGCATATCTAATTCACGCTTCTGTGGATTTGGATTGATGTCTTTCGCTTGTGCGATTAATTCATCTGTCTTTTTTCCCATGGCAGACAAAACTACTACTACATCGTGACCTTTTTTATAGTCTTCAATGATTCGCTTCGCGACATTTAATATTCTCTCTTTGCTTCCAACCGAAGTACCACCGAATTTCTTTACAATTAGCATAGATGCCTCCTAAACATAGCTTTTCCATAGAATAATATTTCTTCTATTAGCCTGTTGCTTTATTCTATTAATCATCTTTTTTTTAGTGCATGATTAAACGCATATTTCCTATGCTAGCTTATCTGAAGTAATTTGTCAATGAGTTGATACCCTTCATTCGTTATATTTCCACTTAATTTTGCTTCTTTTTCATTGTAAAATGCAACTTTTTTTAATTCTTTCGTACTGTCATAAAGCATATAAGGTACTGGGTCTGAGGTATGTGTGCGTATACGAAGCGGTGTTGGATGGTCTGGCATCACAAGCATTCGATAATCACATCCTCGACTTTTCATCTCTTCTGTTATAACTCGGATAACTCGATGATCCAATGATTCAATTGCTTCAATTTTATGCTTTAAATTTCCTTGATGCCCCATCTCATCTGGTGCTTCTACATGCACATACGCAAAATCGTAACCATCATTGGTTAGTGCGTCTACGGCTGCCATTGCCTTACCCTCGTAGTTGGTGTGTAAGGTACCGTCTGCTCCAGGAACTTCTATTACCCTCATCCCTGCTCCTACTGCAATACCTTTTAATAAATCCACCGCCGAAATCATAACCCCACGTTTTCCTGTCTTCTCTTCAAATGAGGATAATGCCGGTTTCGTTCCTGCCCCCCAGAACCAGATCGAATTTGCTTTGTTTAACCCCTTTTTCTGACGTTCTATATTAATTGGATGATTATTTAAGATAGTAAAGCTCTTTTCCATCATCACCCTTAATTTATCTTCCTCAGGAAGATACTCTCCTATAACCTTGCCAAGAATGTCGTGTGGAGGTGTTAATTCTACCACTTTACCCTGATCCCAGATGAGGAGATGACGATAACTTGTACCTAAATAATAAGAGAACTCTTCTGTGCTAAGTTCTTTCCTTACTGCATCTAAAAGAATTGCTGCTTCTGCTGTAGATATTTCACTTGCACTATGGTCTATGATTGTTTTTTGTCCATATGGTACCTCTTCTTCTGATATCGTTACAATATTGCAGCGTATTGCAATATCGGTTTTACTTAGTTGCACTCCAATACTTAATGCCTCAAGAGGTGACCTCCCAGTATAATATTTTTTGGGATTGTATCCTAGAACAGCAAGATTTGCTGTATCACTTCCTGGTTTCATCCCCTCTGGAATCGTGTGGCAAAGTCCTATCTCTGATTTTCCTGCCAGCTCATCCATGGTTTTTGTTTCTGCATATTCAAGTGGGGTCATACCTTTTAAACTATCGATTGGCTCATCCGCCATTCCATCTCCAAGTACTACTATATATTTCATCTTAGCCTCCATTTCCGGTTTTACGTAACTCATAGAAACCTTACGCATATTATCACAAAACAATAACCTATATATTTGTAGGTGAAGAATGCAAACATCCTTCACCTAACTTTACTCATAACAAGTAGGATAACTTTCTCCTCTTGTCTCATTCTCTATACGTATAATACATCCCCTCATGAATGTAACATATAAGTATTCTTTCATGTTACTAGAAATTTTTTCCGAGTAACATAAAACCTAAAGTGTTGTTCTATGACTAAAATTCCACACGAATACGATTCACTATCGAAATCTTCTTTGCTGCCTCTTCAAATGCTTCCTCGGTCATCTTCTCCGTAATAAATGCATATTCTCCTTCCACATCAGGAGCAGTTACAACTTTCGCAATCTGGAAAAGTTCCTTCGCAGTCTCCTCTTCCGCAAAAGGCACACGAACAAAAAATTTGCTTTCATAGCTATTCATATCTGCTGGAATCAGGTGTTTGCTACTCCATAATGTCATAATATTAGTTCCCATATGCTTGGTAGCATCTACAACATCAGAAACAACTGCACTTGCCGTTGGGAGTTTTCCTGCTCCACTTCCATAGAACATAACATCACCGAGTAAATTTCCTTTCACGAGAATTCCATTAAATACATCATTCACTGAAAATAATGGATGCTTATCGGTTATCATCTTAGGAGCAACCATCGCATACACCTTACCATCTACATTTTTACTGGTTGCAAGTAATTTAATACTAGCCTCTAAAACATTGGCATACTTAATATCCTCTGCCGTTATTTTTGTTATTCCTTCCGTATAGATCTGTTCAAAATCAACATGCATTCCATAAGCAAGAGAAGTAAGAATTGCTATCTTTCGACAAGCATCATAACCTTCAACATCAGCTTCTGGATTACGTTCTGCATATCCAAGCTCTTGGGCCTCCTTAAGAACAGTTGCAAATTCAGAACCTTGTGTTTTCATCTTCGAAAGAATATAGTTTGTAGTACCATTTAAAATACCTGTTATTTCAACAATTTCATCCGCTGTTAGAGATTGATTAAGAGGACGAATAATAGGGATACCACCACCGACACTAGCTTCAAATAAAAAGTTAATCTTTTTTTGTTTTGCGATTTCTAATAACTCCGCTCCATGTCTCGCTACTAATTCTTTATTGGAGGTACATACCGATTTACCCTTTAGTAACGCTTCCTTAACATAAGTATAAGCAGGTTCAACACCACCCATTACTTCGACTACAACCTTAACTTCTGGATCGTTGACAATTACTTTAAAATCATGAGTAATAATGTCCTGAACAGGATTTCCCGGAAAATCTCTTAAATCCAGTACATATTTAATATCAATAGCTTCACCAGCACGTTTTGCAATTGTCTCGTAATTTGTCTTAATTACCTCATATACTCCAGAACCTACGGTTCCAAATCCTAACACTGCTATCTTCATATAAATCCTCCATTCTGTCGCAATCCTTCGAATTTGGGCGACAGTACAAATTCGTGTGTACTAAGTCCTATCCACGTGCTTTAGCACGTATAAAAAACAAGATAACTTGAATTACTGTGCCCACTTTTACACAAATGAATTGTTTGTCAAAACCGTTCATTGTCTACTCTCTACCCAGAATCTTTAGGTAGTGAACCCCATCAAGCGCCTCTATTGAATCTAACATTTGTGATAGTTCTAATGCTTGTGGCAATATCTCAATGCCAAGTGTTAGTGAAGCTATGCCACCAATTGGTATCGTCTGATGAATGGTCAATACATTTGCATTACTTTTTGCTATCTGATTTAAAACCAATGACAATAGTCCAGGAATATCGTCCATCTGTATCATAAATGTTATCGTTTTACCTCGATTATTCTCATGAAATGGAAGAATATCATCCTTATATTTGTAAAATGAACTTCTGCTGATATCCACGGCATCGGTAGCCTCTTGTATTGTCATAACCCTCTCCGAATCCAGCAAGCGCTTGGCTTCAACTACCTTTAATAATACTTCTGGTAGTGCCTTCTTCTTCACTATATAGTATTTTTCATCGTCCATAAGATCCCCCATAACAACCATTGCATATTACATCTTAGATAGATGTGATACTGCTATAAATAAAAGTATGAAGATTGCTCTTAACTTTTATACTACCTTTAATCCCAATTACTTCATTGTATGCAATATTTTATGTTTGCACTACAAATACACATGTCCGTACTGAAAAGATATGTTACCACAATTTATCATTTTGTGCAATACATTTTCATAAAATTCTAGATTTTCATTCTAGAAATAGGAAGTCTTTCCGTTGCATGTCCAATATAAAACGCTTATAATATTAGGATAGATATATTTTGCCAGATAGTTTTACTTATAAAATTCGATAGGTGAAATCCAATAAATAACGAAAGGGTTCTTTATGTTATATATCGCTACTGCTCTCTATCTAGAGGCTTCACCATTTATAAAGGGGTTCGGGTTAAAGAAAAATCTAACCTATGAAAGATTCGAGGTTTTTGAATCGGAAGAGATCACTCTTATTATAACAGGGATCTCTGAATTACAAGCTGCAATAGCACTTACTAACCTTTTTACAATAAAAAATCCAACTACTACTGACCTCTTACTAAACTTTGGATTTTGTGGCTCTCTCACCAAAGAGTATGCTCTTGGTGAACTCCTACTAAGCAATAAATTAACCTCACAAAGCAGCCCACGGACCTGTTATCCCGACCTTCCTCCAACACATCCCTTTAAAGAGGCATCACTCCTAAGTTCGAATACAATCATAACAAAGGATACTGCTTTTCTTCTATCTCCTCATACGGAATTAGTGGATATGGAGGCTTATGGTATTTATCATGCTGCTATTCATTTTATTTCTCAACATCAGATGTACTTTATAAAAATGGTATCTGATTATCCTAAGGAAGAGTCTTCCACCAAGGATGTAATATCCCGTTCTCAGAATCTTATAGAGGAAGGCATTACTCCACTTATTGATTGGTGTAAGGATGTTTTGTTGCCTTCTATCCATTCAAAAACAAGTAACGGAATATACTCTCAGGACTTAAAAGATTTTACACAAGAAGTACAACCGCTGATACAACAATTAGAAGAAAGATTATTCCTTACCTCTAGTATGACAGCTTCTTTAAGGCAACATCTCCTCTATGCTCATTGTTTAAAACGTCCATTAAAAACGTTGCTTAAAGATTTTCTTAATCGGCCGGAGGTCTGTAACTGTAAATCCAAAGTAGAAGGGAAACAATATGTCTACGAACTCAAACAACTTCTTAAAACCTAATTACTTTACCCATATTTATGTGGAAGAGGAGATAATCGATCATCCACGTACAAAGCAGATTCTTTGTCGTTTTCCGCGAGCTAAGACTATCATTATAACGCATTATAAAGATGTCTTTAATCGTACTCACCAGAGTTTTCTTCATCAAAAAAACTCACCGAATCTGATTCTTGCAAAAAAGCATGGAGAACTTATCTTAAAAGGTGCTCCTGTTTGTCAAGGTTTTGGGGAAGAGTATTTTTATTATACCTCAAGTATCATGAACTGCCTTTATGATTGCGAATATTGTTACTTACAAGGAATGTATCCTTCCGCTAATCTTGTCGTATTTGTCAACCTAGAGGACATCTTTTCTAAGGTAGCGGAACTGTTACAGTATCATAAAGTCTATCTTTGTATCTCTTATGATACCGATCTCTTAGCATTAGAAGGTCTCTTTGGTTTTGTTTTGGCATGGTGCGAGTTTGCAAAAGACCATACAGATTTAACAATTGAAATCAGAACGAAAAGTGCTAATGAAGTTGCATTAAAGACTCTACCTGTACTACCTAATGTTATTTATGCTTTTACACTATCTCCTGAGACGATTATCAAAAACTATGAACACGGTACCCCTAGTCTTTTTGCTAGAATGAAAGCTATCAAAACAGCACTTTCCTTAGGTCATCCAGTGCGACTATGCTTTGATCCTATGATTTATGTTGCTAATTACAAGAAAGTTTATGAAGACTTTTTTCATTATCTTTGGACAAAAATATCTCCAGATTCAATCCGTGACATCAGCCTAGGGGTATTTCGAGTATCCAAAGATTATCTAAAACGTATGAGAAAGCAGCGTCCTCAGTCTGCTATTCTACAGTATCCTTATGAGCCTGAGGAAGGGGTGGCACATTATGGTAGAGATATTACCAATGAAATGATGGATTTTGCATATCAAATACTTTCGGAGTGCTATGACAAGGATCGGATTTTTGTATGGGAGTAAGATTACTCTAATACCTGATTTTTACTTAATTTATGATACATGACTATATTTTATATGGAGGTAATATAATGAAAACTGCCCTTGTGACTGGAGTTTCCTCTGGTATTGGCCAAGCAATTGCAAAAAGGCTTCTAATTTTACAATATAAAGTTTATGGACTCTCAAGGACTGCTAGCACAGATAAAGTTCTATGTGAATCCCCAAATTTTCAACCTATTCTTTGTGACCTAACCAATACTGGAGCATTGGTTCAAATCATTACGGAAATAAAAGGGCAAGGTGAAGTCAACTTATTAGTAAACAATGCCGGCGTCGGATATTATGGTCCTCACGAAGAATTAAATCCAAAGAAAATACACGAAATGATTACTGTTAATATAGAGGTTCCACTTTTACTCACCAACTTCTTTTTACGTGATTTAAAAAAGACTCAAGGAACGGTTTTAAATATTTCATCCGTTACCGCAGAGAAAGCAAACCCACATGGGTGCGCTTATGGAGCAACAAAGGCAGCTTTAAGCAGTTTTTCATCCTCCCTTTTTGAAGAAACTAGAAAATACGGAGTTAAAGTCATCACAATACAGCCTGATATGACACAAACAAATCTTTATCGAAATGCAAACTTTAGAGAAGGAACAACACCTGATACTTATCTAACTCCGGAGGAGATTGCAGATACTGTAGAATATGCATTATCCCTTCGGGAAGGTGTCGTTCTACGCGAAATCACTTTGACACCTCAAAGACACCAGATTACTAGAAAATAATTTATCTCTATCCGCTTCTTTATGGCAGGATGGAAAGCAAAAGATGATTTTACGCTCTCCCAATTATATTTTTCTGGGTTATAATAATCGCTATCCTTTTAAAATCACTCTGTTTTTCTTAAGAGTTAGCAGCCTTTTTTCTTGATGTGTAATTATTCTCCATAATTCCTAATATTTTTTACTATTTTCATAAAGAAAAAGCGTTATCAATAACTCTAACCTCTACTAAGAGTTATCGATAACGCTTTTTTTAAATTTCTTTATTTATTACTTTAATGATTACTTTGTTTTACTGTTACTTTACTTGCTGTTTTACTTTATTTGCTGCTTTAGAACCTCAATCGCTTTTTGTAGCTGATTGTCTTCCTCGTGAGTTATCACTACTTTTTGTTTTAACTCAGCATCTAACTCTACTACCACATCTGGAGTAATTCCTGTCTTATGAATACTCCTTCCATTAGGAGTAAAGTAGTTGGATACGGTTACTTTTACTGCACTTCCATCAAACAAAGGGAAGAGTGATTGAACGATACCTTTTCCAAAGCTTTGTGTACCTACAATAGTACCTTTCTTGTAATCTTGTACTGCACCTGCGAAAATCTCAGAAGCACTTGCGCTATTTCCATTCACTATGACTGCCAATGGTACTTTTAACTCTTCTTTTGTCGTTGCAAAATCTTCGGAACGAGTACCATCCTTAGTCTCTGTATAAACTAATAGTCCTTTTCCAATAATACGATCAAGCATCTTAACTGCAGAATCATATAATCCACCAGGATTATCACGAAGATCAATCACAAGACCTTTCATACCTTGGGACTCTAAATCCTTAATTGCTGCCATGAACTGATCTACTGTTATCTTATCAAACTCGAGAATACTAATATAACCAATCTTATCTTTTAGCATCTCATGCTCAATGGTAGGAACCTCAATCTGACCTCTTATAATCGTTATCTCAATCGGTTCACTTTTACCTTCTCTCATTACAGAGATACGAACTTCAGTATTCTCAGCGCCCTTCATCTTGTTTACTACTTTGGTAAGGTCTACGCCAGTCACTTCTTCCTCTTCTACCTTATATAGAATATCCCCCGGTAGAACACCAGCCTTATAAGCAGGACCATCTACAAAAGGTTTCACAATGGTAATAATACCTGTATTGACATTCTGACTTACCGTTGCACCAATTCCATAGTAAATACCATTGGTAGTCTCCATAAGGGAATCATACTCTTCTTTGGTATAGTAACTGGAATATGGATCATTTAAGGCACTCATCATACCCTTTAACATACCTGTTTGATAATCGCCCTCGTTAACATCCCACAAATAAAAGTTATTTACAAGGTTTTTCATATACTTTAGTTTCTTTTGAAACGTTGCTTCATCAACTACTGTACTGCCATCTGCTTCTGTACCATTTTGATTATTCTTATCCGCGGTCTGTGAAGACTCATTCGTGTAACCATTGTCTCTTTGCGCTAGAGCATTTCGATATAGCACGCCAAACGAAAGGCTACAGATAATTAAGGTACAGAGCACTCCGGATATTACTCCGGTTACAAATCTATTTTTCATTCCTACCTCCAATCTTGCGCTTGTTTTTGCGCATATTAATTTTGTGCTAAAGATGACATAGGCGTATAACTAAATTACTTTCTTTCCCACTCATGTCTCTGCGCATAATGAAATTTTGTGCCATAACATCGTAAGGCACAAAACTTCGTTTTATTAAGATATGATACAAGCACACCAAAACTTTCGTCGTACCACAAGCCTACTATTATCTTATTATAATTAATTGTAACTTATGTATTTAAGTGGATCAACATAAGTTCCATTTAACACTAAACTAAAATGTAAATGTGGTCCAGTTGAAATACCGGTAGAACCAACTTTTGCAATGACCTGTCCTTGCTTCACTGTATCCCCAACACTAACTAATAGTTTAGAACAATGCAAGTATTTAGTCTGAACACCATCTCCATGGTCAATTACTACATAATTTCCGGAAGAGAGACTATAAGTTGCCGTTACCACTTTCCCTGCTAGAGAAGCAACGATATTTGCTCCCATTGCACCACCGATATCAACCCCTCGGTGATAGGTACTTGCACCTGCGGTCGGTGCATTACGATAACCGAATTTGCTATAAACATTTGGGTCACCAGGTAATGGCCAAATCATCTGACTTAAATCTTTGTTGTCGCTCTGTTCTACACTTGAAGCATCGGAGGATTGATTTGCTTGCTCCTGTTTTTTTCGTTCCTCCTCTTCTCTACGTCTTCGTTCTTCTTCCTCTTTTCGCTTTCGTTCTTCTTCCGCAATACGCTTTTGTTCTTCTTCTTTAATCTCATCTATATTTTTTTCTTGGTTAGCAATTTCATTGGAATACTCAGCAAACAATTCCTCATTAGCACCAATTGCTTCTGTGTAACGGATAATTTCCTCACCCTTTTGAGCAGATAACGCAAGTAGTGTCTCTTGTTCATAAAGAGCACTTGCTTCAAGTGCTTCTAATTCTTCCAGTTTTGCTTGCTGATAAGCTTCCTGCCTGATAATTTCTTCCTTAGTTTCCGTATAGCGCTTCAACAGATTATCATCATATTCTGTAATTTTTTTTGAATACTCTACTTGATTTAAAAATTCAACAATACTTCCTGAGCTTAGAAAAACGTCCAAAATATCTTCTGAACCATTCTCATAAAGATATTGTATACGTTTCTTCATCGTCTCATACTGTTTTGCTTCTGTTTCTTTTGCTACTAAAAGATTGGCTCTGGTTATCTCAAGTTCTGCCTTTGCATCGGTGATAGAGGTCTCTAATTCTTCCAAATGCAAGGTGAGTTCATTTAACTGGATATCTAGTTCTTCAATGTATTTTAAAATGTCATTTTTATTCTTTTCTAAATCTGCCAGCTTTTTTTCCGTATTTTTTTTATTCTGCTCTAATTCTTTTTTCTTTTCTTCTGCTTCTTTTAACTTTTCCTCGTATGTCTTATGAAAGAAAATATTGTAGCCACCATTCAGTGTGGCTAATTTTGGCGTAGAAAAAGCCTTGGCGGTAATGCTATCTTGTCCTTGAAAGCCAATACTTATAAAAGGTACAGAAAGTGCCATAACAAGTCCACAGGTAGCCATACGATAGGTACTCTGTTTTCTTTTTTGCTTTACTCCTTGTTTCTTTATCGGCTTCTTTTGTTTCATCCTTACTCCTATTCCTGCGTACACTTAATTACGCATTGGTAGATTTGTGCCAAAGACTGAAAGGCACTTAGTTTCTATACTCTAATTTATTTTTCGTAGCTGTTTACCAAGAGTGATAAAACTACCTAAAAAACCTATGCCCACTCCAATTAACAAGCATACCGGGATTAATGTCTTAAACATCGTTCCGGTTGCTATAAAATCTGCTTTCTTTAGTGGACTGCTAAAGCTAGTCATAAGATAGTGAATTCCCTTATTATAGAGCACATGTAGTAAACCTAAAGGAAGTATTGCACCCACTAATCCTATAATAATTCCTTCCACAATAAATGGAGCTCTTATAAAGAAGTCGGTTGCACCAATCAATTTCATAATAGATATTTCCTGCCTACGAACTGAGATTCCCATGGTAACGGTAGTACTTATTAAGAACACGGCAACACCTAATAATATTACGATAATTGCGGTAGTTCCGAACGCTAACCCTTTATTTACTCCAGATAAGACATCGGCAATTGCTTCCGAATTATTAACCTGTCTCACTCCTGGTATCGATTGGAGATATCGCACTAATACTTCCTGCATCTCCACATCATTTAAGTACACAATATAATGTGCAGAATTCTCAAGCGGATTGTCGTCACCAAAGCTAGCTGCGTGCTCCGGATCCAGCTTTGTATTCTTATATTCCTCCCAAGCAGCTTCTGCCGATACAAAATCATACTTTGCTACTTCTACTCTCTGTCCTATTTTCTCACCGATTAACTCTATTTCTTGTGAGGTAATTCCTTCATTAAAAAAGACAGTTACACTGACACCTTGTTCTGCATTCTTAATAATATGTTGAAAGTTCATTAAAATGCAATAGAAAATTCCAAACAAAAATAAACAGGTCGTTATCGTTCCTACCGATGCTAGGGAAAACATACGATTTCGCTTTATATTTTTTGTGCCCTGTTTCACACTATAAATAATTGTACTAATTTTTGGCATGTGCATACCCACCTTTTTTATTATCACTGATGAGAACACCATTTTTCATCGTAATGACTCTCTTTTGCATCGCATCTACAATTTCACGATTATGAGTAACTACCACAACCGTAGTTCCACGCTTATTCACTTCTTCTAACAAACGCATAATTTCCCAAGAATTTTTTGGATCAAGATTTCCAGTTGGCTCGTCAGCAAGTAACATAACTGGATTATTCACCAGTGCTCTCGCAAGTGCAACTCTTTGTTGTTCTCCACCAGATAGTTCCTTAGGATAAGATTTATGCTTTTCAGACAACCCTACAATAGATAACATCTTTGGGGTTTGTCTTCGTATCTCCCTTGCTGGTGATTCAATTACTCTTTGCGCAAATGCTACATTCTCAAATACAGTTCGGTCTGGTAGCAAACGAAAGTCTTGAAACACTACTCCAATCGTTCTTCTATATTTACAAACCTGCCAACGTTTTAATCTAGAAAGTTCTCTTCCTGCTACAAATACTTTACCACTGGTTGGTTTGATTTCTTTCAACATTAACTTTATCAAAGTCGATTTACCGGAGCCGCTTGAACCAACTATAAAAACAAATTCACCCTTACGGATTTCGAAGCTTATGTTATTTATCGCGTGGGTTCCTTTTTGATAATCCTTATTAACATTCTGAAATAGGATTACCGGAGTTTCTATGTCTCTTAAATCATTATTAATATCATAAGTTCCGGCCATATTAATATCCTTTCCATGTATCCTAATATTGCCGCTGCACCAGCCTATCGTCAGACGAAGCTTACCGGAACAGCGGCAATGAAGCATTCTTTTGTTGCTGCGAATTAGTATTCCATACTCTCCATATACTTCATGTATTTAACAACCATCAAGGCAATCTTGAAAGTAATTGCATCTTCAAATACACGAAGGTCTAGATTTGTACTCTTTTGAAGTTTATCTAAACGATAAACCAAAGTATTTCTATGAATATATAACTGTCTAGAAGTCTCTGATACATTTAAGCTATTCTCAAAGAACTTATTAATTGTTGTCAATGTTTCTTCATCGAAATCGTCTGGAGATTTACCATCAAAGATTTCACGAATGAACATCTTACAAAGTGGCATAGGCAATTGATAGATCAAACGTCCGATTCCAAGGTTGCTATATGCAACTACGTTACGTCCACTATAGAAAATCTTACCTACATCTAAAGCCATCTTCGCTTCCTTATAAGAACGAGAAACATCTTTAATTTCATTTACGATAGTACCAAATGCTACATGAACTTTTGTCATAGCCTCAGTATTTAACATATCTAATATAACTTTGGCAGTCTTCATTAAATCATCGTAATTTTCATTCTGCTTTACTTCTTTTACTAAGATGATATTCTTCTCATCTACAGCAGTGATGAAATCTTTTGTCTTAGTAGAGAATAATCCACGAACGGTTTCTAAGGCATTCGTATCTTTCTCATTCTTTGTCTCAATAATAAATACAACTCGTCTAACATCCGTCTCAATATGAAGCTTCTTAGCACGGTTATAGATATCTACAAGTAAGAGGTTGTCCAGAAGAAGATTCTTGATAAAGTTATCCTTATCATATCTTTCCTTATATGCAACCAAAAGATTTTGTATCTGGAAGGAAGCAATCTTACCAACCATATACACATCATCACTATCACCTTTTACTAAGATGACATATTCAAGTTGGTGCTCATCAAACACCTTAAAAAATTGGTACCCCTGTAACACTTGACTGTCCGCAGGTGAGTCCACAAATGCAAGTACTGCATTCTCATATTCGTCAGCATTGTTTATCGTACTTGCTAACGCTTTACCTTCTGTGTCCATTACGCAGATATCAATTCTTGTAATGGCTTTCAGGCCTTCAATCGTATTCTGAAGAATTTGATTAGAAATCATACACACACCGAACCTTTCTTTTCTTCACTGCTTCACCATGGGGTGAATTTATAGAGCAAAGCTATAATTTTATTAATTTTGTGTCAGTATATCAATTTAACTGCTAAAATCATTATCTTGCTTTTCATTTTAACACTCATTTCGTAAGAAGTAAACTAAAATTCTTGTAAATTTTTTAATTTTTTTATCTATAAGTGTTAAGTTAACCAATATATTTATTAGTTTATTCATTAAACTATGTGTTTTTTTGAAAAAATAGATATTAGAGTATATAGAACATAGGTCGGTGATAGCATACCCTTATTATTTGAACAGCTATGTTCTGGAGTATTCAATATACTTAGTAAGCTGAATATGCAGACAGCATAGGAACTTTTTTCCTTCTTATGATAAAAAAGAGCCGCCCAATCGGACGGCTCATAACTTACATAATTAGTGACTAATAACCTGCTCTGTTTCCTTATCGAATAAATGAATCTTAGTTAAATCAAGAGCGATCTGAATTGTATCACCAGGTCTAGCTTTTGTACGTGGGTTAACACGTGCTGTGATATCAAATTGATCAATTGTGAAATATAAGAATACTTCTGCACCTAATAACTCGTATACTCTTACTGTAGCATCGATAGTGCTGTCTGGAGACTGGCTGATGAACATTTCTTCATCCTTAACGTCTTCTGGACGAATACCAAGAACAACTGTTTTATCAATGTAGTTACCCTCTACAAGCTTCTTAGCCTTAGCTTCTGGAACTTTGATAGAATGAGAACCAAACATTAATCTAATATCGTTACCACTCTTTACTACCTTAGCATCTAAAAGATTCATCTGTGGAGATCCCATGAAACCAGCAACGAAAAGATTGTTTGGCTTATCATATAGGTTCTGTGGAGAATCTACCTGCTGAACAACACCATCTTTCATAACTACGATTCTAGTACCAAGAGTCATAGCCTCTGTCTGGTCATGTGTTACGTAGATGATAGTTGTTTCAAGTCTCTGGTGTAACTTAGAGATCTCAATACGCATCTGAACACGTAACTTAGCGTCAAGGTTTGATAAAGGCTCATCCATAAGGAATACCTTTGGATTACGAACGATAGCACGACCCATAGCAACACGCTGTCTCTGACCACCGGAAAGAGCCTTTGGCTTACGGTCTAATAAATGCTCAATATCAAGAATTCTTGCTGCTTCATGTACTAACTTGTCAATCTGATCCTTTGGAGTCTTTCTTAATTTAAGACCAAATGCCATGTTATCATATACGGACATATGTGGGTATAACGCGTAGTTCTGGAATACCATTGCAATATCTCTATCCTTAGGCTCTACGTCGTTCATTAGCTTATCGCCAATCCATAACTCACCAGATGTAATCTCTTCCAAACCTGCAATCATACGTAGTGTTGTGGACTTTCCACATCCAGATGGACCTACGAAGATGATGAATTCTTTATCTTCTACTTCTAAGTTAAATTCTTTAACTGCAACGAATCCATTTGGATAAGTCTTGTTAATATTCTTTAATGATAAACTTGCCATTATTAGTTCCTCCTAATTATGATTCTTTTGCGCACTCTACACGTTAACATTCATGCAAGCCAAGTAAAACAACCAATCACTTGCCATGAAAAATCAATTACTAACATAGGTACATGATACTACATATCACCTATAAAAGCCATATCCCATTTTAACAAATTAATTTTTAAGGATTTGTGTAATTTGTATATTCTCCCTTTGGATAAGTATTTTTACTCATAAAATCGCTTGGAATACGCTATTTTACTGTTTAAATTCAATAAACCCCTCTCCCATCACCTCTCTTACATCACTCACAATTACGAATGCTTTTGGGTCTTTTTGGCTCACAATATCAAGAACAGCAACAATTTCTTTCTTAGCAACTACACAAAACAGCATCTTTTTATCCTTGTTAGAGTACATTCCAGTAGCACTAAGTCCAGTGACTCCACGGTCTAGTACATGCAAAATATCATGGGCTATCTCCTCATACTTGTCTGATATAATGTATGCCATTTTTGCAAATTTCAGACCCTCCAAGATACCATCTGATACCTTTGCAGAGATGTAGATTGCTATGATTGCATATAGAGCGGTATTTATATCAAAGACTAAGATACCAAAAATTACGACCAAGGCATCTACTATCATAAGTAACACTGGAACTGAAACATGTTTTTTCTTCGCATGAATTAACATTGCTAAAAGATCAGTTCCACCAGTAGTCGTCATTGTAGATAAGACAAATCCCATTCCTGTTCCGCCAATTGCACCACCAAATACTGCTGCCAACAAAAAGTCATTATGAAACATATTTTGCAATGGAATCAAATAAATAAATAGAGTTAAAGATACTGTTCCCAGTAACGTTTTTCCAATAAATTTCTTCCCTAAGACAAAAAATCCTGCTACAAATAACGGTACATTGATAATAATGTTAGTTAACCATACTGGAACTCCTACATCAAATGCTCTTAAAGTTAATTCTTTGATTGCAATTGCAAGCCCGGTAACTCCGCCTGTTACCATCCCCATTGGATCATATACCCAGTTTATAGAAACTGCAATTAAAAAGGTTCCTAATAACAATAAGCAAATGTCTCTCTTTTTCGATCTCTTACCTAACCACTCCATATTATAACCATAACTCCATAGATTTTACCTAATCTATGGAATAATTTCCTTTCACATAAATGATACTATTTGCCTTTGTCTTCATTCCACTCGCATTTGATGGCGACACATACTGATGATACAACTTAGCACTACTACTATTCTTCGCTAATAAGCCTTGAGTTGCATTGATTAATCCCTTACTTCCAAGTACCGTAGCTTCTCCACTATAGATAATGCATACCGTACCCTCATTTAAGTATAAACTCTTCCCTTTTGCTATGTTCACCTTTTGAAATCCATTTTGTAGAGATTCTCCACCAGAAACCTCTCTTAGCCTCTGTTCTAAATAGCTTTGAGTAATTAACGGATCCCCAGCTGAGCCAGGCTCCCCTGATGCTGCGCCAGCAATCATCCCGAAGCGAAATATTCCGGTTCCTACCAGTAATAGGATTAGTATCCCACCAAATTTCTTTTTCATTTATGTGTCCTCCGCTAATTCTTATCATATTGTTTGTTCGGGGTTAAGAATATTATAATCACTGTATAAGTAATATACCGTGTTCACAAGTTCTTATGGTAATGCACTTCATTCCGCCTTGTGTTTCAACCTCTGTTGTTGTAGGTACTTACAGCATAATATCTTCAATATTATACCATGTTTTGGTTATAAATCCAATCTGGCACATAATAGAAATTCTTTTGTAACCTGTAAATTTATGCTATAATAAATTACGATTATAGAAAAACTATTGAAAATAGGTTATAAAAAGGAAATGGAGCTAGTGTGAAAAACCAAAGATTTTCACACGGCGCTTTGTGCTGGCGCACAAAGTTGCCCTCTTTATTAAAAGGCGCCAAAGCGCCAGAATGGGGATTAAAATGAATAAAGTTGCTCTTATCACAGGCTCCTCACGAGGAATTGGAAGAGCTATTGCCATTAAATTTGCCAAAGAAGGCTACGCTGTTATTATCAATGGCTCGAAAGAATCCAAACAACTAGACTCTTTGCAGGAGGAAATTCTATCTCTGTCCGTACCTTGCCTTAAATTTGTTGGAGACATCGGTGAATATCCTGTAGTTGCTGCACTATTTGAGCAAATAAGTCGACAGTTTGGTAAATTAGATGTACTTATTAACAATGCCGGGGTTTCCCATGTAGGTTTATTCACAGATATGACTCCTTCAGAGTGGACAAGGTTACTACAAGTTAATTTTGTTTCCGTACTTAATACCTGCCACTTAGCAGTACCTATGTTTGTATCAAAAAAAAGTGGACGAATATTAAATATCTCCTCTGTGTGGGGTAACTGCGGTGCTTCTTGTGAAGCTGTTTATTCCGCAACCAAAGGCGCTATCAACTCCTTTACCAAAGCACTTGCTAAGGAACTTGCCCCTAGTAACATTCCTGTCAATGCTCTCGCCTGCGGTGTAATCGACACCGAGATGAATCAGTGCTTTTCCACCGAAGAACGAGAAGCGCTATGTGAGGAAATTCCGATGGGACGAATGGCGACTACGGAGGAAGTTGCTGATATGGTCTATCGACTTTGTGAAGGAAGTGCCTACCTAACTGGACAAGTAATTACATTTGATGGTGGGTGGATATAACAGAATTCACCACAATAGAAACAAAGTGGCTTCGCCACTCTAGGCTCCGCGAATCAACAAATTGAGGGCGATGCCACTTTGTCGCGCCGAAGCGTCAGCCTTTCTTTATAGCTCATGTAAATTTATTTATTCTTTACCTTCCTGTCACATTCACTGTATCATAGGGTAAGTTTTATCCACAGGACTGTATTTTTTCTTACATGTTATAAACAATTTCCTTTAAAAATCCACTGCTTTTGATAATACTTCTACACTATAAATAATTATGTACTCTAAGGATACTCACGTTAAGTTATGTTTCATCCTTTTACGTGAGTATCTCATAAAAACCTATTTCTTCTTATGATTATTTCGAATCTTCTTACCAGATTTCTTATTCTCTACTTTTCTACCTTCGAAACGGCCAGTCTCACTACCTTGTGAACTTCTTGCGATCTTACTTCCAAAACCTCCTCGTGCACCCTTGCTTCCCCTACTATTGTCATTGTTCTCTTTACCATGACTTGATTTTTCTGTACCTCTTATGTTGCCTTTTTTCTTAGTATTCTTTCCATTCTCGAAATTCTTACTTCCAAACTTATCTTTATCTACATAGCTTGGACGAATGAGGCACTTCTTATCATAGCCAATCAAATCAGTGCGATTTGCTAAAGTTAAGGCTTCCACTACCAATTTGTAGTTCTTGGGATTACGATACTGTATTAAGGCTCGCTGCATAGCCTTTTCGTGTGGTGACTTTGGAACATACACTGGCTTCATCGTACGAGGATCAATACCGGTGTAATACATACAGGTTGAAACGGTAGATGGAGTTGGATAAAAGTCCTGCACTTGTTCCGGCATATATCCGATGTCTCGTAAATATTCTGCTAAAGCAACTGCTTCTTTCATTGTTGACCCAGGATGTGAGGACATTAGATAAGGAACCACAAACTGTTTCTTTCCTAATATTTCATTTGTCTTCTTATAACGGGCAATAAACTTTTCATAAACAGCATTTTCTGGTTTTCCCATCATAGAGAGGACCGCATCAGAGATATGTTCTGGTGCGACCTTAAGCTGACCACTCACGTGATTTTCACATAATTCCTTCATAAAAGTATCATCTTTGTCTGCTATGAGATAATCAAAACGAATACCAGAACGGATGAACACCTTTTTTACTTTTGGAAGTTCTCTTAATTTTTTAAGTAAGGATAGATAATCCGTATGATCAACCTTTAAATTCGAACATGGCTTTGGAAAAAGGCATTGCTTATTTAAGCATACTCCCTTTGTAATTTGCTTTTCACAAGAGGTATGACGAAAATTCGCAGTTGGCCCGCCAACATCATTGATATACCCTTTAAACTCAGGATCCCAAGTTAGAAGAGTTGCCTCGGACACTATGGATTCGTGGCTTCTTGTTTGAATCATTCTTCCTTGATGGAAGGTTAAGGCACAGAAATTACAACCACCGAAACAACCGCGGTTGCTAGTTAAACTAAATTTCAGTTCCTCAATCGCTGGAATTCCTCCCTGTTCCTTATAGCTAGGATGGTAATCACGCATGTAAGGAAGTGCATAGACACGATCCATCTCAGACTGCGTAAGTGGCTTTGCCGGAACATTTTGTACAACATAATCACCAGATTCATAACTTTCCACAAGACATTTTGCAGTAAACGGATCTGTGTTTATATACTGGGTATAAAAACTACGAGCAAATACTTCTTTATCTTTCACAATCTCCTCATAGGAAGGAAGCATGACCGGTTCATATACAGAAGATAAATCTCTTGTCTTATAAACGGTACCAGCAATAAAGGTGACATCCTTGACAGAAATTCCGCTATTAAGAGCATCCGCTATTTCAACAATAGAACGTTCCCCCATTCCGTAAGAAAGGATATCTGCCTGAGAATCCAGTAAAATAGATCTCCTTACCTTATCGCTCCAGTAATCATAATGGGCAAGTCTTCTTAAAGAAGCCTCAATTCCTCCGATGATAATCGGAGCATCTTTATATACTTTACGAATTAAGTTACAATATACGATCGTGGCACGGTCAGGACGTAGGCCAATCTGCCCCCCAGGGGAATAAGCATCTGTTGTTCTACGTTTTTTTGCTACAGAATAATGATTCACCATGGTATCCATATTTCCACCACAAACGAGGAAACCAAGTCTTGGAGTTCCTAAAATCTGAATGCTGTTTTCATCCTTCCAATCCGGCTGCGCAATGATACCAACCTTATAACCGTTACTTTCCAACACTCTACTGATAATTGCAGGACCAAAGGAAGGATGATCTACATAAGCATCTCCGATGACATAGACAAAATCACATTGTTCCCAGTCTCTATTATTCATATCTTCTCTGCTTATTGGCAGATAATCTTTCATCATTTTAACCTCTTTTCTAACGCTTACCTATCCGTATCCGAATTTAGCTCTGAAACTTACTATAACTTCCTATCTATAACAGTGAAATACTCCAAATTCTATCTCATTTCCTCATCAGATAAGTAAAGAGAAATTAACATACTTTGCACATTAATTATTGCTTTCGTACATTCCTCTTTCATTAACTACATCAACTCACTATAACACGAAAAAGCTGTCGTTTCAAGGACGGATTACTACCATAAACATCATATTTTCCTTTAATAATTTGATCCTTTCTACTTTCTTAGTATCAGCCTAATTATCGTATAAAAAAAGAAAAAGCACGCTTCACGAACTTTTCCTCTTCATGAATTAAAAAGAGGCTATTCCATATCCTAGTACAGAATAACCCTGTATAGGATAGTAGAATCCCTCTTCTTTATAAATCTATTGCCTGAACGCTATTACCAGATGACACTATTTTTTTAGTAAATTATCAAGTTCTTCCACCGGGAAAGGTATTGGTGTATCATCGATACATAAGTCAAAGTCACAGTGATTTGAAATTGCTATCATAATATCAGCACACCCCCTTGCGTCACATACCTGAACTTTTGCTTCTCCTAAGGTACCATAAGATAACGCTTTGCCATAATAAAAGTAAGGCTCAAACTTCACATAATTCTCTGATATATGATCGCAGTAAGGATTATAGTGAACATGTGAATAACGTTTAACAATCGTTCCATCCTCATTACGAATTAATAATTGTTTCTTCTCCTCGGACAATCTTTGTGGTGTATGATTAATTTCCTCAACTGCATGAAGGAAGGTATTTCTCTCTTGACCAACACCTATGAGTAAAATCTTTGCATTTTCTTGGTATAACCGCCCCCAGCATCCATCTGGTGATGTTGGCGTATCACTACTTTCTTCCCCTTTAATATAATCTTTAGCACGTTTTCCAAAAGCAGTCATGGAATGAGTCGGATGATAAGATCTCTTTCCAAGAGGATGAGTAGCTGCTATATTAGGGAGTGTCCCAATACAAGTTATCGGATTCATTAAATCCAGTGTTGGTTTCTCTTCATTTATAAAAGACCATGTGTGTGTAGGGATTAACAAAAGGCCATCCTTTAAGTAATCGGTAAAAGCTTTTATAATACCCTCCGCACCATTTTCAACCTCTCCAATTGCACGAAGTGATGTATGTATCATTACAGTATCTGTTGGTTTGATGTGTAATTCCTCAATTTCTTTTTTCAGTTGACTAATTGTTCGCATCTAAATCCTCCATATATTTTATCCTATATCATTCCCCCAGCCCTTACAGCGACTATCATAGCATAATTAAGTAAGGTCAGCAAGCAATCTTCTCTATTAATTGTTCGAAGTTTATTGATTTTCCATATATCTTAATATTCCAGAATTCGTTATAATTCTAAATAGAAATAGGAAACCAATAGCAAGGATTGTGAAATGATAAGATTAATGTCAAAGGACGCTGAGCACTCATCACTGGTGCACGCAGGGTGTCGGATGTTAAGTTGCCTTATTTTTAATCTTTTTACGGTATGAGCTTACCGGATGCTTTAAAAATATTCAAGAATAATTAAAGGAAATTCCTATGTTTTGTTTACACTCACTTAAAAAGAAAGTTTCACAAAATAGCTCGTATTGCTATGATGTAAAACTTTCTTTTTTAATGATTTGCTGCCTCTTACCATTCCTTCTTTGTAAGGGATAAAGAGTAACTTTGTTAAATTCGTGTTAAGACACTCCTAGATTATTCATTCGTAATGTCTGCTTTTTGATGAAACTCCCCTGCCCATTCAAACCCTTTCTTAGCAACGATTACGGCAATAATCTCATTTATAACTGCAGCAGCCGCAATCGTACCTTGTATGATTTTTGCACACTCAGGCGCAGGTGTAGAAAGTACGGAAACCGCTATTCCTGTAAATACAAGCGAAACCCCTGAGTGAGGTAATAATGTCAGACCTAAATATTTTTTTACAGTGTCAGGTGACTTCGTTATACTGGCTCCAAAGAATGCTCCAAAGTATTTGCCAAATGCTCTTGCAATAATATAGATAGCGGTAAATAGGCCTGCTCCTAAAATTAAGTGATAATCGAGAGGTGCCCCTAGATTTAAGATTACAACAATCATTGAGATTCCTAAGATTGGATTAAAACTATGCATAATTTGTTCCAGTCGTTCTTCTGAAACCATATTAGCAAAGGTAGCGGAAAATGCCATACCGATTAACATAAAGTTTAACACTGGTTTTGGCATGATATAGTTATTAAATAGAAATCCAACTGCTGATGCAATGAGCAAAGTTACAATAAGAAGTGCAATTGTTGCTGGCGCTTTACGCTCTTTCTTTAAAACCACTCCAGCAAGCAGACCTGTGATAACACCGATAACAAGTGGTAAAAGTACTACGATTGCTATCATATAGGCAGGTAGTTTTTGCTCCGAAATATTAGAAGCTACAATTGATATCGTAGTAAAAAATACAACAACACCTACCATATCGTCTAGCGCTGCCATAGGAATCAGGGTCTTAGTCACTGGTCCATCCGTTTTAAATTCTCTTACAATAGAAAGTGCTGGTGCTGGTGCTGTTGCCAAGGCAATACCACCAAAGATAAACGCAAGGTATAAAGGAATATTGGAAAAATAAAATACAACTCCAAATACCAAAGATACAACAAAAAAGGTTCCAAGAGACTGCGTTAATGTTGTTATAATAATAGACTTTCCAGACTGCTTGATTCTTTTCCACACAAGCTCAGTACCAATCATTAATCCGACTGCACATTCTAGAATATGAATCGCTATTTCATACCAATTAGCTTCGAGAATTTCAGAATTCATCAGTGAAATAGCATGCGGCCCAAGTATCATTCCAGTAATCAGCCAACCTAGAATTGCCGGTAACTTAATTTTTGAAAATAGCTTTCCTACAAAAAATGCAATCAAAATTGCAGCAAATAATCTTAGCAATAAAAGTATCATTTTCTTTCCTCCTTCGCAATACCATAAAGCATTAAATCAAGTATTTTGGCAAGTTTCGTTTCATGTGCATCCATGAGAGAATTGAAATCATTATTATTAAAAACTCCATATTGGAAAAAACCATGAAACATATTCTGTACCATGCTGTAATACTCGAGAGCCTCCTGTTCGTTAACATCATCTCTTAAAGTTAGTTTTGATATTGCTAAACGATAAATCTTAATATTAAACTCATCAAAATTACTTTTTAAATCCCTTATTTCTTCTATGAGATGTTTTGGTGGTTGTAAAACCGATTCTAAGAAGATTCGAGCATATAGTGGATGTTCTGAAAAAAATCGAAATCGTAACTCCATATAAAGATGCATATCACTGCCAATATTCTGCTCCTGCAAATACGTTGTAATCGTATCAAAGCATTTTCTAACACAAAATAAATAAATCTCATCCTTACCTTTGAAGTTATGGTAGATAAGACCTTTCGATATTCCGTTATCATTACATATATTATTTAAAGATGCTCCTTCGTATCCTTTGGTTCCGAACTCTAAGATACCTGCATTTATAATCTTTTCTCTTGTTAATTCAGTCTTTTCCTCTTTCTTCATTATGCACCTCTTTTCTCGTCGTTTGCTATTTGATTTACTTATATCTAGAATTGTCAAACCATAAATCTAGTGATTTAGCCTTATTCTAGAAAGTTTTCTTTATAAATTATTATAGACCATGTGGTCTGTATTTATTGTAGCAGATATGAACTAAGTAGTCAATAATTCTATTTCAATAATTCTACAAACCCTCGTGGCTTTGCATCAATGGTCCTTTCTTAAAGTAAATAGATAGAGACATTTATGTGATAATTCTCATATAGAATTATATCCAACACAACGAGGATTTTAGTAGTGAGGAACAGAATAAAGTAAAGCATTTTTAAATGGTCGTTATGCAGAATGAAATATGCACAACCGAGAACACAACGAACTTTTCCTAGCCATAATAATAACGCCAGTCACACAGGTGACTGGCGTATGTAAAGTATATTAAAATCTAATCTATAAAATATCGTTACAGCTTTTGTGTTCTAATAAGTATTGATACATTTTTTTATCATTTAATAGTTTTCTACACAATTCACAATCCTGTGTAAATTCCAAGTCCTTAAATTCATCATAATAGGTACTATTATAGATTAATTGTGCTAATCCCCTCGGTCCAGATTTATCAAGGAAACGAAACAAGGGATTGCAATTTCTCTTTTTTATAATAGAATCATAGGATTCCTCCTTTAGGTTTCCTAATAATAAAAAATTAGTTTCATTCCCCAGCGTAGCTCCGCAACAGGCATATACTCTTCCTAAGCTGTCGATATGATGATTACGTATTTCGCAATAGCTTCTTAATTCACCGATGGAATGAAGGTACTTAAACTTTTCTATCACTAATTTTGTAGCGGCACCCCAGTAAAACATGGGAGAAACAATGATTTGAACATTACTTTTAAGGAATTGTTCATATATCTTCTTGACCTCATTTCCCTCCTCCTTACTTGCTGCGGTGATATTAATATTTATCATAACCTTCAATTTTAAGCATGCTTTCACCAGGTTGTTAATGATTTCTTTGTCAATAAACTCAAGATGATAACGATCCGAGCTCACAGTAATACAGCTTAAGCCTGGTATTGATTTTATTATGGATTCCGCATTTTCCTGAGTTGTGGCCCAATAACCATTGGTAATGACAGTTGTCATCAATCCTTTTTTGCTTGCGCAAGCTATATAATTCCTTAACTTCTCAATGCATAAAAACGGTTCTCCGCCGACAAACGATATGTTTTTCGCACACTTTGAGTATGCTATCTGATCAATCCAGTTTAAAACATCTTCCTCGTAAGCATCCGGTAATACGGTTCCATCTCGCTCGGAACAATGCCTGCAATGCAAATTACATTTGTCTGTTATACTGATATAAACTGAAGCAAAGGCCTTTAATATCCGTTCACTAAAAACGCTATCTTCTTTCATTGTTAGCCTCCATACTGCGACTGTTTTTTGGAGTAGCTAATAGCCCAAGTTTAGCGCAGCACAAACTTGGTGAGTGAAAGAATTAAAATCTTTCACTCTTATCTCCTCTATGAATACAAAAAGTTTGTTTAATAACCAAACTCACTCCATCCAAATAAATCTACATACCCACGAAAAACACCGCCACAAAGCTTTAATTGTGGACATTTCTTGCATACTGCTCCCTTGCTTTTTAAGTTATTAGTAAATCTGGCAAAGTCATTTACAACCTTGTCTCCATAAAACATTTTAAAATTCGTCCATTTTAGTTGATATTCTTCGTAACCTTTGACAGTGCAAGATGGAAAAACATCAAAGCTTATACTCTTTTCTGCTCCAATCGCTAGATCAAAAGCTTTTTTTACACTCTCACTCACTGCGGAAAATGACGGTGTAACCATTTTAAGATTTCTTGCAGCATTGCCAATAGTTCTTAATGCTGAAATATTGATATGATCAACATTTTTTTGAATTAACATCTCTACAATTTCTGGTAGCTGTTGATAGTTTAACGTATTGACAACGGTGTTGGTTCTAACCGCAATCCCTCTCTCTTTTAAATTTTCTATCGCCTTAATAGTTCTATCAAAACTTCCTCCTACAAGGGAAATAGCATCCTGTACTTGAGCATTCGCACCATGAATTGATATAATAAAATAATTAACCCCATTACTTAGCGTTTTTTCTAAGAATTCTAAATCGGAAAATTTCGATCCATTCGTTTCTATGATTACTGTTTCATAGCAACATTCTTTTATTTTTTCGAGTATCTCAAAGAAATCTTTTCTGGTCGTAGGCTCACCACCCCAGAGCGCAACTGCCTGATAATCAGAATCCTTATTTTCCTCTAATATTTTAAAAATATTTTCTTTTTCTATGCTTTCTTCCTTTTTCGACGGATTATCCACCGAGCAAAACACACATTTATAATTACAGACATCTGTTAAATAAATTCCGATTACATTACTTAGTACATTCACCTAAAGCACCCATCCCTTTAAAATGTGATATCAACCGGTAACTATATCTTCTTGTATTGATAAAGACCACTAACGACAATGTCGATGATTTTATCAATTTCTTCTATCCCTATAATTAATGGCGGTGCTATATGGATATATTCCTTAATGATTCTTGTATATAAACCTTCACTTAAGAAATACTGAGACAAAAAGCCAGTAAGCTCTTGAACTCCCTTAGTAGCTACCAGTTCTACGCAAACAAGTAAGCCTATACCGCGAATATCTTCAACGAAAGGATTCCCACAAAGCCGTTTGCGAAGTTCTTCTAGCAGATATACCCCCATCACCTCTGAGTTTTTATGTAATTCTCCTTCTTTCATAAATGCTATGTTAGCTAATGCTGCAGCACAACTAACCGGATGGCCTGAGTAGGTAAATCCTTGAGGCAAGAAAGCATTGTCCGGAATATTTTCACTTATTTCCTTCTTGATAGCTACGGCACCAAGCGCAGCGTATCCAGAACTCAAACCCTTTGATAAGGTAATCAGATCTGGCTCTATCTCAAAGTGCTCGATTCCAAACATCTTACCGGTTCTGCCAAACCCCGTTAAAACCTCATCCACAATGAGTAAAATCTCATACTTATCGCATATTGCTCTAACCCTTTGCCAATATCCTTTTGGCGGGATCGCAACTCCTGAATTAGCTGAAATAGGTTCTGCTATAAATGCCGCTATAGTTTCCGGTCCATTCGATAATATAATCTGTTCTAAATCATCTGCACATATAAAACCACATTCCAAAGGTTCGTGCTTACATCTATGACAATATGGCTGTACCGTCTTTTCAATACCCACAGGAATTGGACCAAAGGATTTGCTGATTAAATCATAACCAGAAGCAGACAGTGTGAACAACGTCCCACCATGATAGGAACCATGCCTTGCAATAATTTTATCTTTCTTGCGCTTTCCGATGATTTTATGGTAGATTCTAACGAATCTTAAGGCAATTTCTACGGATTCCGAACCTCCAGAGGTAAAATAGATACGCTTCTTTCCTCCAGGTAACATATCGCTTAGTTCCTTCGCTAAAAGCACTGCATTCTTATTTGTGAATCCTTCCGATGACATAGCATATTCCAAGTTATCATACTGTTCTATAATCTTATTAATTATCTTTGGCTGTTTATGCCCCGAATTCACAACCCATGCACCTGATAAAGCATCAATATATTTTCTACCCTCAATATCGAATAAGTAGCAATCTTTTGCTTTTTCAAAAATTACTGGCCCACCAGAAGAAATTACCTTTTTACGGCTAGTTCCAAACTGCCATAAGTACTCTAACGCCTTTTCTTGCATTTCACTCATACAATGCCCTCACTAATATAACACTACTTTTCAGCAACTTCTCTTCTCCCTAAGCTTAATCGAAACATATCAGAAAATCGTCTTCTTAGATGCTTTCTTACCTCACTATTGGTTAGCTTTTCATTATAATATAATTTATAGAATGGAATTTGAAATAGTGATGGAATATAGTGTAGAAAACCAGGTTCTGTGTTATTAAGTCCAGACCAGAGTAAGGTAATTGCTTCTTCTAACTTATCTTCTTCCAAACATATCATAGCTTTTATACAATATGGCAGAAAGAAGACTGGATCTTCTTTCTCATCTTTTTGAACCTCTAATAATTCCTCTGTCTCCTCCATCAACTCAGGATAAGTTCGAAAACAGGGTAGTAAGTAATGAAGTGTCTCGTCCTCACCCTTCATAGATTCTTGAATTAATACACTAAATAAGGAACGAAGATAATAAGCAGGCCAATGCTTATTATCTAAACTGATTGCAGTATTACAACAATCTAACAGTTCTTCATAGCAATCAAAAATCTCCATTTCAGAACCAATTCTACTTAAGTTCTCACTAAGATATAGTGATTTATAAAACCAATAATCTGCTTTCTCTTCCTTTATCTCTGTAGTTTTTAAGAGAGATAGAAAAACTTCTTCTTTCTTTTCTAGCTTAACTAGTAATTTCACCGCATTCCACATTTCATGATCTTTATGATTCATATATCTCATTATAACCACCACTTCCCGGCATATGAAGCCTCACTTAGGATCAGTCCTCCACATATGAAGTACGTCCTCAACGCATGATACATCATGACAGAAGCCATCCTCGTACATATAACCATAAACACTTAGTCCATTTTCCATCGTTCTTTCAAAGACATCCGAGATTAGTAATTCTTTCTCTGTTTTACCTTGTAAACGCGCTTCTTCTACCATCTTAACTGTCAGATCAAGAAAACTATCCTCCCATATAATAATATTCCATGTATTACTAGCCAGTGGATTTTTCGGTTTATCTTGTATCTTTAAAACCATTCCATCTGGATTTAACACAACCGGACCAAGTCGCTCCGGAGCTTTTGTTGGAAAAATTCCCAAAGTAAGATCAGATGCTTTCCTAAGATGTAATTCATATAAGTTTTTAAAACAATCATAGGGATACACAATCGTATCTGGAAATTTCATAAATACAGTATGACCTCTTAAAAATGGTGCTGCATCCGCAATTACAAAAGGTAATCCATATTCATTATTTTGAATATTCTGATAAATATAAGCACTTTGTACTTTATGATCTCCGATGGAATAATCGTTTGTACATTTAATCAATGCGTCTTTCTCATTATTTACGGTAAAGACGATATCTTTTACCCCACCATATACTAAGGTTTGTATTGCGTTTTCAATTAGTAACACAACCTCGGTACTTTCTTCTCTGGGGATAGCGATTGGTAACAATTCCTTACACAACCGAAATGGTTTCATCCTACTTCCTCTTCCCCCCGCAGGTATATATCCCATAACTGGTTTCATAAAGGCCTCCGTTCCGCCATACTTAATGCGTCCACTTTCTCCCTATAAGAGAAATTACGATGCAAAAAAGAAATAACCATGTGATTACTATGCTGCTTTGATATAGTAATAGCCCTTTGACAGACATCAATTCATTGATTACTTCAGTTACACTGATACTAGGTATAAGCAAAACAAACTTATAACTCCACTTTGGTAAAAGCTGATAAACGGACACAATTAAAAACAAAACTACCATAACAAAAGCTGAGACTGCAGAGCCACTTTGAGATGATTTCACCTTAAGTCCTATCACAGTTCCAATTAAAATAAAAAGGATTCCTCCAAGAAACATCGGTATAAGCAATAGTAATAGCTCTGGTTGAAATCCTTCGTTAATCAAATACACACAGATTTGAGAAAACATGGAGAGTATTAGGATAGCAATACCTTTCGCACAAATAATCTGACCGAAGCTTAGAGGAGAGCAAAGCAAGGCATCAATTGTCTTAGCTTCTCTTTCTTCTATTAAATTAGGTCCGGTTAACATAATCCCAACCATTACTTGCGCAAAAAGAATCCATATACTTAATAAAAAAATGTCCTGCCCTGATAATTCCATTGATTTTGTTATAATCTTAGACATAAAAATCGGTAAGAAGACAAGTGCTAATATCGAAGGATTCTTCATATAATTTTGAATTTCATTTTTCATCAAGCTCACAACATTTTTCAACTTAATTGCCCTCCTGTTAATACAGCAAAAACTTCTGCTAAGGAATTTTCACTTCGATTCATGCTAATCAATTTCCCCTGGATATTTAATTGGGTAATTAGTTCTTCCGTTTCCGGTATTCCAATCTCTAAGCACTTAGCAATCACATTTCCTTCCTCCATATACTCGACTCTTATCTCTTTTTTTAGGTACATGTCTTTTAATTCCATAGGCTTACCGATTGCTATCATCTCTCCATTGTTCATGATACCCACACGATGGCTTAACTCATCCGCTTCATGCATATCATGAGTGGTTATGATGATGGTAGTACCTCCTTCATTTAATTGTTTGATATAATTTCTAATCAGCGCTGCGGTGTTAGGATCAAGCCCACTAGTCGGTTCGTCTAAAATAAGTACCTTCGGTTTATGAAGTAATGCTCTTGCAATTAAAACTCTTTGCTTCCATCCCTTAGAGAGTTTTTCAACTTTTACTTTTTGTTTGTCAAGTAATTGCAGGTCTTCCATCACCTCGTATACACGGGAACGATGTAAATGATATAGTTCAGCAAAAATCTTTAGATTCTTCTTGATCGAAGCTTTCATATAAAGATTGGGTAGTTCAAAGACTACTCCGATATCCTGATATATCTTCTTTTTGTCGGTTAATACGTTATTTTCTCCAATCCATATTTCCCCTGAAGTGGGTTGTAATAATCCAACGACCATCTTTATTGTAGTTGTTTTTCCGGCCCCATTCGGTCCTAAAAAACCAAATATTTCACCCGTATTGATTGAAAATGTGATATCATTCACAACATTCCTATTACCATATGTTTTAATAACATTTTTAAGCTGAATCACTATTATGCCTCCTATGCCATTTCCTGATCTGCTATCTCTTTCACATTATGATATTGCTTACATCTACTACAAAACTTACCTTCTCGAAATCCTTCGTAGGAAGCTTTATTCCAAATATTCATAAAACTGTTATGATATAGGTTTCCCACCAAAGGACGACCGCAAAAATAATCACAACAAGGGTAGAGATTTCCGTTCTTCGATACCACTGCAATTGGTGCATTGTCACAACAGCATTTTACTTCAAACGGATCTTCATAGATTACACTGAGCTCTTTCATATTATCCCGTATCTTATATAGCGCATCGTGTATCTCCTTACTATGATCACTAACCCATCTTTCCTTTCCTAAAGGTAGCCCAAGCTTAAAACACTTTACACCGTATTTAACAATCATATCTTGTATTCCACTAAGCTCCTTATAGGTATCCTCAGTAATCGTAGTATTGAATGCGCAATTTACGCCGTATTTAAAGCCTTCCTCCAAGTTCTTTAATAACACATCAAACTTATACCTGCTACAAACCCTCTTCATACTATCTTCCGTAGCACCATCCACTGAAAATGTTATCGCATCAATATTGTCATAACGGACAAGACGCTCATAGTCGATGGGTACAGATCCATTGGTAACAATCACAATCTTTTTATCCTTAAAAATTTCTAATATCTCATAGAAGTTCTTATGTATGAGTGCTTCCCCTAAACCGCAAAATGCAATATACTCAAAAGCTTCAAGTGCCGGCCTTAGTTCTCTTATCTTATCAATTTCCAAATCTTTTGGCTCTTTCACCAATTGACGGGCGGTACAATAGCTGCATGCTAAATTGCATCTAGTAGTAATTTCAAACAGTACCATACGTGGCTGATTTTTATAAAACCCTTTTTCTACTTCCAATAATATCTCCCTCTCATTTTAGTTACATCAATATAGCTGCTTCACAAACTGCATCCACTCATTCTCATTCTTTTTCCACTGCTTCACAAATCACTTTCCTTCTTATATTAATTGCAGTCTTATTGTTTCCTTCCTGCAATGCAATGTAACTCTCAAGCATGGTGCCTCTTTCTAAATCACCAGTATTTAGATTTATTGAAAGTTGTCCCTGATAATAGGAGGTGCCATTCCTTTGAATATTTTGATTTTGCCTATCTTGCATTTTTACTTTGGAATAATCACAATAATAATCAAAGATTGCACATAGTTTCTCTTTTACCATTCCATAGCCTGTTAATTTTATTTTAAATTTATTATTTTTAAAAGAAGATTGGTTTGAGAACATTCCAAAAGATATATCTGAAGCCTCCATATGCTCGGCTTCCGGTGGTTTTATAGTAATTGTTTTATCCATTATCCACCCATGTTGGTCTGTTGAAAAAGTATAAATATAGGACAGATAAATCTCAAAAGCCAAGATATCAAAGGTCTGCATAATCACTAAATAGCTTGATGGGAGCTTTGGCAATGAGCTATACTCTTGTGCAATCGATTCAAAGCAATTCTTACTATCCTCTCTTGACACGATATCCTCTTTGCTTAGTGCCACCAGTTTATCATTGGATAATATAACATGTGATTGAAATTTCTTATCCTTGATAAACGTCCAGTCTGTTAAGGTGGTTTCCTTCTTCGGTACCCTTGTTTCAAATAATATTTCATTCCATCGATAGTTCGTAAACATGATAGCATCCCCATAAACATCCTCTATCTCACGTGAATATTCAGAATGAAGTCTCTGCTGTTTATAGACACGCCCCATTGGATTTAGATAAAAATTATCCATTTTGATTAAAAATGTTTTCTGTTGCTTTCTCGTAAACTTCGGAACAGCTATAAACGGTTCTTCCATTAATTTTACATAATCATATGGCATTGAATCCTCCCTGTTGCTATCAACGTTTTAAAGCCATCATAATCGGCTATCACTCCACTAAAGATTCGATTACATTCTTAGGAGAAGGTAATCGAATCACCTTATCAACATAAATACTCTGCTTTTGCTTCAAAGCTGAACACAAATTCTCATCATACAAATAGGACCTTAACAGATTAACTGTCTTAGCATTTTGAAAAAGAATGCTTTGGAGAAAGGTGTCCGTATACTCATTGTTATGAAACAATGGCTTTAAAAAGCTATACCAGCCAAAAGGAAAGAGCCGAAACGGATAAGCAATTTTTACATCTCTTGCCATCTCTTGGTACCAATCAGGCATTCGTCTAAGCTGTTCTTTTAAATTATTATAGTTTACCAGCTTGTCATTTTGGAGAACAATCGCAGGAACTGTGGCGTAGATTGCCTTCGCCAAGGTGGATGATATAATATTTGTTGTTAGAAATAGGTCCGAACCTGCTAAAAAAGTATCAAAAATTTCAGGTCTTATGAATGGATAATGAAAATAAGATATATTTTCATACGGAATCAAGCTCTTATAACTCTGAGGTCCTACATGGATAATCGTTAGTTTTTCATTTAACTGACTGATATAATGAGTCAAGATTCGGGGTACCCAATCCATTAAATTAGTTAATGCTGGTAATCTATTCACGTTCAGACTTTCCCAGTTTGAGCTTGTGATAAATATGACCTTTTCTTGATTTGGATTAAATGTTCGCTTAAACTCAAGTTTTTGATCCATGGTAAGCTCCAATTTTTCTCCGAACAAATAGGTAAGCTTCACATTACTTTCGGTTTTTTGGATTTTATTAATCGGGCAATAACGAATCACAAAATCACACTGATTGATATAATCTGGAATTGTAGCCTTATACCCCCCGTAATAATCCTGAACAAAATCAGTTGAAGAAAATTCGTAACTGTCAAAACTTCCTATCGGTACCCCATACTCCTTAAAAATCTCTAGGTTTAGTCCAGTCCAGGTATGAGAATACCACAATGTATACACATCGGAAGCTATCACATAATCCGGTCTAAACTGCTTCATTACGTCGTCTGTAATTTTTTTGTTTCTATTCTTATCCTCAAGATTAGATATAGAATCCGACTGTTCCAACACGACATATCTGATTTTGCTTTCTTTTAGATAGCTCGTACCTTTCGTCGAAGTCAGAAAACATACATCGAACTCTTCTTTTGGTAATCCCTTGCAAAATTCAAAGGCAATGGTAAACTCTCCTGCGGAAAGATGTCCTAACGTAACAAATAATATCTTAATCATACGCATCCTATTCTTTATTTTATTAAAAATATTGATTACTTAATGCCTTCACCTTCAGCGCTGCCAACTCTTCGTTGGATCTTGAGAGACGATTCGAGAAATCCTTCAGAGGCTTTCTGAAATAATCATTCAGGCACCGAAAGCGATCTACCTCTTGAATATTAATTTTTTCTGCGTCTTCTATCAGCCTTAACGCATGGGTTGAATCATTTCTAGAAAATTTGTAATCCGCATACATTATGTAAGGAACCAGAAAATAGGCATGTGTTTTCGGCGCTGCATTTTGGATACCTAGCATTGTCTCTACTGTTTTCGTAAAAACAGCATCATCCTGCATAATCTCTGGTAGCGCCAGTAATAAGATCCCTTTAAACATAAGAACCAACCAATAATCTGCTTCCACCCTTAATACATCATCATAAGCAGTAAGAATCTGTTTTATCTTTTCTATACTTATGTTAGAATCCACAATTTTAGATGCCAACAAGAAATTATAGAAACCAAAAGAAAATGCTGCCTCAACATTATCCAGATTGTTTTTATAATACCCATTTAACTGCTCCCAAACCTTTTCTTTATTAAGTGGCATATTCACCATTAAATTGATTGATTTTACTAACTCTTCATCCTTTTGAGTTATGTACCTCATTCTCTCACCTATTATTCATCAAACATGTCATCATCATTAAACGTCTCGTATTCATCTAAATCAGCAGCTTCATCCGGTGTATATACAGCAGTATCTGCAGAAAAATACTCTTCAATATTATCCGGTGTTAAATTCTCTATATCCTCTGGGCTTAAGGACTTAATCAATATCTTCTGTACCTCACTTAAATCATAGCCTTCTAATGCTTTATCTACATCCTCGATTAATTCTTCTTTAAAATCAGGATCTGATAAAATACGCAGTACCACCATTTTGATTCCCGAATTGTCTTCTTGCATTTCATTCTTGTTATTTTCGTCTGACATAATATAATCTCTCCTTAAAATTATTTTATAAAATGGCTTGTTTTATCAAACCCCTTTATCTAAAAATTCATTAACACTTTCTTTCTATAATTCGATGAACATACTCCACTTCATCAAACTCTTTATTTTGTAATCCATTGATATACCTTAGATAAACTTTGTTTTTTTCTGAAATTTCTCTGTAGCTTCTTCCGTTTACTTCGTTATATTTATAGAGTTTAAAATTAGCTGCATGACTTAGTTTTGTATCCCTTAGTCCCTTCTGGCTAGTCTTTAGAATCTTTTCGTAGGTAATAATATTACGAATAAGCTTGATTCCATACTGATCTGGATAGCGTCCAATTTTACTGTTTGGTACTACAAAAAACTCGTTAATTGCTAAATAATTAATTTTCTTTTTATTTTTCGTTATATATTCGATGGTTGCATTAAAATCGTCGTCATTTTCTTGAGGTAGTCCGATTATCACCTCTAGATCAACAAAAATTCCTAATTCATAACACCACTCCATCACTTGCTCTGCATGGTTTAGATCGATATTCTTTTCCACTAAATCTATCAGCTTTAGACTTGCTGTTTCAAATCCAAAGACAAGCTTCCGGCATCCTGCCCTCTTCATTAAGCTAAGTCTTTCATAGGTCATGTTATTAAACCTTGCACAATCAGACCATTTCAAATCAGCCTTGCAAGCTATTAGTTGTTTACATAACTCATCAAGGAATTTTGGGGATGCATTCACGGCATTGTTTAGAAAATAAAAATAGTTAGTATGATATTTATTCGAAAGATAAATAAGGTCTTCTACAACCTTATCCACTTCTCCCATAATTACTCTTTTCCTTTTTTCGTCACTTTCCGAACAAAAAGCACAAGCATATGGGCAATTATAGTTAAATATGTAAGGTAGAACCAGAGTTTTTAGATAGCCTTCCTTATTTTGCTTCTTTCTAACATCATTTACATACTTGGTAAGATAATAGGGCCATTTGAATATATGGATTTCATTTTCAACTTCTTCTTTTCCATTCGTTACTTCTTTAACCTTCACATAATATGGCTCCATTTTTAAATTCAACCAGTCTGGACGTACAATGCACGGATCTTGTTCCGGATTTTCTATAATTTCATCTCCATGTAAGTAAACCATTCCATCTAGCTCCTTCACATCTTTATCACTTCTACCATTTAAGATATCAAGGAATTCTGCCCAAACAATTGCACCAGGACCTTTCATAATGTAGTGGAAGTTTTTAAGCACCTCCTCAATCAGCTCCTTATATATATCTTTAAAACTGGTTAGATAGGTTATGTTGTTGCCTCCAATTACAACTGGAACCTTATATTTTCTCTCTATATATTTTGCTAAAAGAAAAGCACTATGAAGCTGAAAGAGAGAAAAGTCTGCTCCACAAGAGATACCGACAATCTGACGATCTTCAAGTGGAATATCTCGTAAAAGATATTCCATAAATCTCTCAACCTCAGAATGTATCTCTCCAGCGATATAGCTTAATACCATATCTTTGTTGTAGATAAAATGATAATCCTCTATATCATCGCTATAAGAGTCTATGCCAACTGTATTTAAATCATAAAGCATTACAGCATATCCCTTCTGGTTCAGATATCCTCCTAAGGTACCTATACTTAATGGTGGAAGGTAAGAATAGCTTTCCGGTTTCATTGCCTTTTCGCTTGGTACTAATAAAAATGTTATTCTCTCAATCAACAATAAGCCTCCTTCTGCAACTAAGGTTCCATTTAAAGATTTCCTTAGCCTTTTATTTTCTCAATGATTTGTGCAACGCTTGGGAGTTCATTCAGTGTTTGTTTATATTGCCGCAAGCTCTGCTGCAAACGCTCCTTCCTTTCATCTTCTAATAATTCATTTATTCTTTTCAGAGAATTCGTAACATCAAACTGCTCTAATAACAATAAGGTTTTTCCATATGGATTGTTTTTTAAAACCGGTGCTAGAAATTTATACCAGCCAACCGGAAACATCCGATAAGGATAGCATCTCTCTAATTTCTCAAGTATAGCGTCCACCAAAGCAATTGGTTTAAATGGTAATTGATCTTTCCTTAATAGTTTAGTCTTAGAAAAGAATAAGGAATTACTAAAATTAACGGAAGGAATTCCTGATAACACTGCTCTTGCGAGTGAGGTAGAGGTTATATTTCTAGAGATGAAAAGATCGGTTGCCAGTAAGAACTGTTCAAACTCCTTTGGAGGAAGTTGCTCCTTATATAAGATATGGTCATTTTCACACTCTGAAAAGTATCCTTTGGCACCAATGCACAATACAGTATGTTCCTTAGCCAAGCATTTAATTAGATAATAAAAGACCTCATTACTTGCTTTCACAAATGCTTCTACATCTGGATATTGCTTATAAGACTCTTGCCATGGTGCATGTGTAAACAAAATGAGTTTCTTATCTGTAGGTAAACCAATTTTTATCTTCCACTCTTTTGTTGCATCCGCTCGGTATGGCAGGTTCTGAGTAAAAAGGGAATAATGATAGGTATTCTCACGTTCTCCGGAATGTGGGTTAACAATAGGGCAAGGGCATAAACGAAATCCATACCTGCGTACATCAATCTCTCCAAATTTATCAGCGCGAAATCCATAGGTATCCATTTGATTGCCAGTGATAACCCAATCAAAGTTATCAAAAGTCCCTAGTTTTCCCGAAAAGATTCTTAAATCATCAGGAGTCAGTCCATAATGACTTTCACAGAAATTATAATTTAAAAAATCAGCCAACAAAATAATCTCTGGTTTAAGCCTTAACTCTATATCAGTTAATAGAATGCGATTAACCTGTCCACTCTTAGGTAGGAGTGTAGTGTATGGAAATCCATATTTTTCGATAGTTTTATCATGTGACGGCGGGATAATAAAATATGGTTTATGTCCAGCCTCTCTAACCCGTAATGCAAACTCACATGCAATACCAAGCTCGCCATAAGCCCAAAAACTAGTAACAATAAATAGTATTATCATAGCAGCTACCCCTAACCAACAGCAGTACTAAACTCATCCCAGCCATAAAACTCAAGATATTCCTTGTATACCCCACCACAATTTTTCTTATGAAGACATTCTTCACATGCTATACCATGCCGCTTTGTTTCATTTTCCATAAAATCTGCGTAATTCTTAATAATAAAGTTATGATATAGTAATTTAAAATGAATATCTTCCCACTGTAACTGATAATCTTCATACCCTTTTACCATGCAAGTTGGGAAACCTTCTAACGTTACAATAGTATTCCTCTTGATACATTGATCCACCATTTGAAAGACTTGTGGCATAATCTCTGAATATCTTGGTGTAACCTGATGAAAGTTTTGATAAGCTTTCCCGACCGGATGTAAGCCCGAAATATTAATATGATCCACTCCGCAATCAATAATAAGATTTGCTATCTCCACCAAGCTATCAATGTTATTTTTATAGACAACTGTATTGGTTCTAACTTTCGCTCCCAGCCTTTTCGCATTTTTAATACCTTCCATGGCTTCGTTAAAGCTTCCTGTTTCTTGAGTAATAAAATCATGCTGTGCAGCATCTTTTCCGTGCATGGATACTACGAACAACTTTACACCTAATTGATATAGTCTTTTTGCATAATTAAAATCTGAAAGTTTACGCCCATTGGTTTGTAAACTAACCTCTTTGTAGTTTAAATCCTGAATCATCTTTAATATATCTTCAAAATCATCAAGTACTGTTGCTTCACCACCATGAATATTCACTGATTCATAGCCTTGATTCGCATTCTCCTCTAAGAATTTATACAGTAGCTTTTTATTCACTCCTTCTCTTCTCTCTTTATGAGAATTCACCACGCAAAAGATACATGAGTTATTGCATTGATCTGTTAAATGTACACTTATCGCTTTCATTTACCAATCTCCTTCCCTATGTATTTACTCTGCTATCCTTAATAGATTATTTAAAAGTTTACATTCCTTGCAAAAATCACTTGTTAACAAAGGAGTTGCATACTCTGTCCATAGTTTTCGCAAACTTTGTTTATATAGATTACCGATCGCTTCATTCTGATTCATTCCGTTACAGCAGGGATAAACTTCTCCATCTAGTCTAATATTTGGTACTATGCTACCTTTGGTATTGCAGCTTAATCGGTACGGTTGATTTATGATGATGTGTTTCTTATTCGCCAGCTGTACAGCCTCAGTTATCAAACTTTTTATCTTCTCTTTATTCTCACTGATAAATTCTTCCTCTCCAATAGGTAAGCCATAACTAATCGCTTGTAATCCATGGAGATCCGCAAATTCTACGAGATTTGTGATTTCATCCAAGTTGCTTTCATTCATCGTGCTGTTTATTATTCCGACTATGTTAGGATACCTTTTTAAGTTACTTAAATTCTTTTTTAAGACGTCAAAGTTATAATTCTTTGCGATGACATCCATCTTCTCTTTTGTTGTCGCATCTATTGAAAATACAAGTAATTCAACATTACCCTCTTGATTCAGCTTTTCAAAATCAATGAGAACAGCACCGTTGGTTATAATGGAAACCTTGTAGTCTCTAAGGCTCCATATCAATTCGTAGATATCTTTATAGCAGAAGGATTCCCCCATTCCACAGATAATCAAATTCCTTACCCCTTCTAAGTGCTCTAATAATTGTTCTAAATGCTCCAGCAAAAAATCCTCTGGGTTCTCTTTATCTCTTGTGCAATAAATACAATCCAACTGACATCTTGTAGTTACTTCAAGAGAAACCACTTGTGGAGCGTTACATACTATTTTCCTTACAGGCTCTAAGTATTTATCTCCCCGACGATCCGACTCACATAAACTATTCATCATATTTCTTCTCTTTCTCGTAGCTTCTCAATAAAATATTGATAGTACTTAGGATTATCCAACAACTCATAACAAACATCACAACCACTTGTGAAATCTTTTTCCATAAGCTCCTTAGCAAACTCGCTCTCCATAAAAAACTCCACGATACCTCTTGGTCCATATTTATGAATAAATCGATAAGCTTCGTTGTCTTTAAACTCTTCCATTAATTCATATAATCTTCTCTCTTTCAAATTACCCAAATGAAAATACTTACTCTCTTGCGATCGTGCTGATTGGCAACAAGCATCTATCCTACCATCAAAATCTAAAAAAAGTTACCTATTCCACAGTAAGTTTCCACTCTTTTCGGTGTTTGGAATGGTTTGAACCGCTTAATTTTTTTCGAATCTTCTCCCTCGAATGGCATTGCTTTTACCGGTTGTATCGAAATTTTATTCTGATATTCCTTGTAGATTTGATATATCTCTTTAACTTCATCACTCTCCACATATGTAACATTAATACTGACAAATTTACCAGTTGCTAATCCTGCTTCAATTGCGTTTTTAACTATTCGTTCATTAATAAATTCCAGATGATACTTATCCGAACTAATGACTAATCCCTTTAACCCTGGCATACTTTTTAGTATTGTAATACCTTCTTCTACTGTTTTGGCCCATAATCCATTTGTCACAACTCCTGCATAAATACCTAGTTCTTCTGATTTATTTACGTAATCACATAACTGTTTTCTTAAAACAAATGGCTCCCCGCCTACAAAATGTACAGCTTTTACACCGCACTCCTTAAACTGTTCCAGCCAATCTAAGACATCGTTATAGTCTGCATCAGTGAATGAAATTACATCATCTTTCACAATACAATGTCTACATGCAGCATTGCATTTATTGGTAATACTTATGAAAGCGCCTGAAATAACCGAGTGAATTATTCCTTTTTTTCTTTCTTCCATATTCAATAAGTTTGTATCAAGCTTCATACCCCTCTCCCTTCCAATCAATATTTAATTAGTAAATTGCATATCACAATTAGAAAGAAACTTACACTGTTTACATTTTATCCCACTTATAAATTCCTGATATGCTGATGTTTTCCATACATTATCAAACGTTATGTTATTCAAGCTACCTAATTTTTCGTTAATATACAAAGTTTCCGCACAAGCAAAGATATCACCGTCAATCGATATATAAGGAGTGATCCATTTTAAATAAATACAACATGTCTCAAAAGGATTTACAAAATAAATACCTGCTTTTGCTGCCCTTTTTTCAGCCATCGATAAGATTAATTTTAACTCCTCCTGATTTTCTTCTATGTAAGCTTCTTTCCCGCGTGGCAGAGAAAAATGTATGGTATTAAACTTAAATTCTGAAGCAAAGTCTATCAAATCTAACATTTCTGCTTTGTTATGTTCATTCAAGGTGCAATTCAAAACAAGATGTATCCGTTTCTTGCTATGTAAGGTATATCTCGCATGCTCTCTCAAGTTTTCAATAAGATGTTCAAAATTATAGTTCGGGCTTATCTGATTTATTCTATCCCTGTCAACCGCATCAATAGAAAAGATGATTCTTTCTATATTGTTGTTTTGATTTAGTCTTTCATAATCAATCAATATGGTACCATTAGTAACAATGCAAAATTTCTGATTATGAAATTCTTTTACGATCTCATATATCCTTGGATATAAAAAACTTTCTCCGATACCACAAATAATAAACTTACTAAATTTACTCTCTTCCTTTTTAATCTTCTTTAGTAAATCCTCCGAAATATCTAGACTTTCCGGTGGTCTATTCTTTTTATTGCAGTATATACAATTAAGATTACAACGGGTAGTAACTTCAATTGATAACACCTCTGGTGTGTTTGTTAGCGCCTGGGCCAGCTTCATGCACTCTCTTCCTCCCATCTTAGTAATAACAACAAAGCACTGATTCTTTAACGAGAAATAAAATCCTATTGCATGTCTGAAGGAAAATATATTGTAATAATTTTTTTAATGAAAGGAATCGCATCAAATTCCTGCGATCTATATAATCGATAATAAAATTCTTTCACGGGTAAAAATATATGAGAATTCAAATAAGAACAGTTAATAGGTATGTGCGGTACTTGACTTAGACCATCTTCCAAATATTTCATTGTTTGAATCATGTCGTCATTTTCATGCCAGTATTCCGAATAATAGATGTATGGTAAGATAAAATAAGATTCTTTTGTATTCGCTTCTTGTTGTAATTGTAACATACTCTCCAAAGTTTCTCTGAGATCATCGTCATTTCTAATGGAAGAGGGAAGTTTTAATTCTATCAAAACTTTTATTAAGTGGACAAACCAATCATCTGGTTTCTTATGTAATATTTCATTACAGTGCTCAATCAGTAAATGTAGATTTGAATGGATCAAGTCTTCTCCCTGAATGATTCTGGTAATTTCATAGTATTGAAAAAATATATATGAAATTTTCATTTCGTAATCTTCTTCTGCTTTTTTAGTCTCTATTTTTACTTTTTTTATAAAATTGCTTTGACTTTTTGGGAATTTCATTATCATATTAACTGCTTGTATAATATTGATATGCACTTCATTTATATACTCCACTATCGTCCTCCACAACTTTTTCTAATATTTACATCTGATTATACTTAATTTGTAATAATTTGTAAATACTTTTCGTCGATATTTTACTTTTTTTCTAAATTTTAATCTTTTGTATGTACTTATGGCTATTAATGCATTAAATATGTATTATGTATTATAATCTGTATTATTATCTTGCAAGAGATAAATTGATTGTAAAGAATCAGATAAGCAATTAATTTAATGACAGGTGGTACGACTTTCTGTACCCATACTAGGCGGGCATAAGATCGTTATGCCAGCCACACTGGTGACTGGCATAACTAAAACATAGATTAATATTCTCTCTAGATTATTTTTTTGCGCATATATACCTTCAAATGTGCTCCTTTATAAATATAGCTGATGCCTCAGATTTTATTTAAATTCTCCAGATACAATTTCCCCATCAAATAAAACGACTCTTTCCGGACAAACCCTTCCTATTAAGTGCGCAGAAGACTCTGCTTTTACAAATAGAATATCTCCTTTGTCTCCGACCTTGGGCCAAGCCAAATTCCCTTCTTGATCAAGAGGGGTAACACCATTTGTAACAAGTCCTAATGCTCTCGATAAGGAAACTTCATCGGTCATAGAAAAACATTCTGCTGCACGGCTTGCTCGTTCAATTAAGTCACCCGAACCAAATGGGCTCCAGTGGTCATTAATGTTATCATTTATCACATTCACCTTAACACCGTGACTTTCTAGTAGTGGTATGGATAATGCTTTCGTTCCAAGTGGGACGGTTGTATTGATTGCTATATTTGCCTCTTTTAAACGTTTTAAAATAGGTCTTAATACATCTTCCGAAGCATCTGCCAGTGAAAATGCGTGACTTATTTGTACTTTTCCCTGCATATTATTCGCTATCGTATAGTCGATGATACGTTTAATTTCAAATAATCCCAATGTGCCTCGATCATGCAAATGTATATCAATCTCTTTCTTATATTTTGTTGCTAAATCAAACGTAATCTTTAAGGATTTTTCGATATCTCCATCAAGTGTTGCTGGGTCCACACCGCCTAAAACAGTGACAGCATCGTCTTCTAGTGCTTTGGTTAATAATCCTATTTCTTCTGTAATAACAGTCCCATGCTGAGGAAAGACCACGAGTTCATAATTTATTTTATGTTTGTTTTGTTCTAAAACCTTCTTAATCACAGTTATATTCTCCAATCCAATTACAGGATCTACATTCGTTTGCACACGTAAAAATGTTGCACCCTTACTTGTGATCAAATCAATTAATGCCTGGGCTTTTTGCGACGTCTCTGCTAAGGCCTCACGTAAAAAACCCCTCTCTTCTACAATTCTTTCTGCCACACTATGCATAGGTACCACTGCATGCCATTTGCCGCCATAATGTCCTTTATCCAGATGAATATGATTATCTACCAAAGAAGGCAACGCTAAATATCCTTTTGCATCAATCACATCATTTGCAGCTTCTGGAATTACCGCAGCAATTTCTTTTATTTCGCCATCTTGAATCAATAGGCAAACTTGCTTCGTCTTCGTTACTACCGTGTCTTTCGCAATTTCTTCTCTTCCTATCTCTAGAAGAACATTCTTAATCCATCCCATTTCAATCATACCTCCAATACCTATGTTCTTTTTGACTAAGTCTTTTGCTCTCAACGTATGAACTTTCCTTCATAACCATTGCGTTTATTTATAACTACTAGTAGTATAAGGTATGGAGTAACTCCATAGTCAAGGAGGAAAACATTTGGATGAGAAAAGTATCAATAAGAAAAACATAAAATCATTTACCACAGGAGAATTTGCTAAAAGATTTGGAATAAAAAAAGATACTCTTTATTATTATGATCGAATCGGTTTATTTCATCCAGCTAACGTGGACGATAACGACTACCGCTCTTATACCTTTGAACAACTTGATGTCTTTTGGATGATTCAATCCCTAAGAGAGCTGAACTTTCCAATTCAATCATTAAAGCAGTACGTGAATTCACCTTCCCCTGAAAAATTAATTGAGCTTTCAAAGGAACAGCTAACGCTAGTGAAAGAAGAGATTAAAAAACTCGAACGAATTGAATGGTTACTCAGTAATGTCGTAGCCTATTCCGAGGAAGCACTAAGTGCCTCTTTGGATGAAATTACCTTAAAAATGCTTCCGGAGGAAGCCATCTTATATAGCAATCCACTTCCTTTAAGAAACGAACTAACGAATGATGAGTGGTTTAACTTTACAGATCAGTTTTTAAAGGAAGCAGAACTAAAAGGCCCTGCTTATGCAGGTTCTGTTATAAGTCAAAAAGATCTTGAATTAGGTATTTATGGTAGGGTTGATAGACTTTTTGTCCGGAGAAATGACGCAAAATCGAAAAGAAAGCCGGCAGGACTCTATGCAATTACTTACCACAAAGGTCCATTGGCATCAACAAAAGAACTTTATAATTCATTGTTACAAAGGATTAAAGAACAGGGTTTAGCAATATGCGGTGATGCTTATGAGGAATATCTTCTGGATAAGTTGGCTGTTTCGCATACGGATGAATTTATGATAAAGATAAGTATTGCAGTAACTAATTAGTCTTCGTTATTAATGTGAAAGCCCCCAAGTTTTTTACACTTAGGGGCTTATCTGACTATCGATATTTAGATGCCATTTTGTTAATCCAATGATTTTTTCTATTACTATTCCATTCTAAACTCATCTAACAAACACTACTTTAAAATCTTCAAAGACAACTGACATATCCTCTGAAAAACTATATCCCAGTTCTTTCCCTTCTTCCACAAAAAAGTGTTTATGTCCTTTCTGCCAAGACTCTAATGTATCATCTTCACCTTCTCTCTTACAGATATCAAAGGTTATCTGACTAAATGGAGTTATGGTAACAGCAGTTGTTTCAATCACACAGCGAGGAACTCCATCCCAATCCGTAACAATGCTATAATCCCCCACTTGCGGTATTCTGGTTCCCTCAATCTCATAAGAAAGTAAACTACTTGCTGTTGCTTTCTTTTTTCCTGACAGTACAAGTTCCAATAGACTATTGGCTAATTTTTCTGTTAACTCAAAGTGAAAACTTTCAATATAGGTTGTCGTGCTCTTTAATTGGTTACATTTTATGAAATCATTCCAGAACTCTTCTAATGTCATTAAGTACTCCCCTCTATTTGCAATATGTGTTTGCTACCCAAAAATCTCTGAGGCTTCACTCTATTTAATTAAAGATTTCTATTCCATACTCTTTTCTCATAAGGGTTTGTAATGATTTGATTATTATCTCTTTTTCAACCGTTTGAGAGTTTGAAAAGCCCGAGAATGCGGGTTTGTAGTGTTCATTGTTGCACATGCGTTTCACACCTACGACTTTTTATTGCGTCTCAGGACGTTTTAATTTCTCTAAAGTTGGCTCCGCTCAAAGTGGTAAGTGTAAATTCATAACTCTCATTTTTCATTATCCTCCACTACATTTTGGCAATCTCTATGATTAATCGTAACAAAAGTCTCTCATTATCTTCAAAACCTCTTTCGACCAAAAAGCATTTCCGCTATGATTCACATCCTCCAGTTCATAATATACAACGTTCTTTTTCTTATCTTTTAATAGTTTATACAATTTTCTACTATGTTCCACTGATACCACGCCATCCTTATCTCCATGTAATAACAACACTGGTGGCAATACTACTTCATCTTTAACATATGCTGCACATGATGCCTTTTTTGCAATCTCTGAATTTTCATCTATGTATTCCACTCCAAGCAATTCTGCTGAAGGTTCTTTCTTCATCCACGGTGGTAGCCCCTCTTTTTGGCACAATATCAAATCTGATGGGGCTGCTTGTGCGATAACGCCACTTATTTTGTAATCTTTCATACCTACCATTTCTGGAACCCACAACCCATTCGCTTTGCTAAATGCTGTCATCAATGCAATATGCGCTCCTGCAGAATGTCCAGCCACAAATAATTGTAATGGATCTATATGAAATTTATCTGCATTTTCAATTAAATAGTTTGCTGCACGGTGTAAATCTTCAATCGGGGCTGGAAATAATGCAATATCAGACTCTCGATGCTGAACCATTGCTACCACAATACCACACTCTGCCAATTTTGATATCTTTGGTATATCATTATACATTTCTTGTCTATGCCACGCAGCACCAGGAATATATAAAACAACTGGATATCTAATTTCCTCTTCCCATTCTCCTCGATACGGTACGAATATCTGAAGTTTTCGTTGCAATCCATCAACATTACTGTATATTTCGTCTGGTGCATATAGCCATTCCGTCTCATCATATGTAACTGATATTTTTTTCAATATTTTGTCCTCCTTTAAATTCTCCCTTAACCTATGTGCCCATTTCATATTTTCCATAATATTCTCTTATCTTGTTCTATATCGGATATATATCCAAATCATATATTTATGAAATATTATATCTCATTCAAATACAATTTTCTATAAACTTGTAGTTTAATCTAACATGCACAGTAAATTTCAACACATATAAAAATATTTTTGTTGTTTGATATTTTAAGTAAACATAATTCTAGAATTATCGAGGGAGATAGAACTGTAATAGTTGCAGAGAAAGAGGGTTGTATGAAAGGACTTATGTATACAGTAAAACTGGTATAATTTTACCTGAAAAAATGATAAACTTAAAAATAGTAAATAGACAAATCGAAATTTGTGGAAGAAAATATGTATGAGAAAAATAGTTTTATATATTGCTATGAGTCTTGATGGTTATATAAGCCCATCTGATTGATGAAATCACTATTTCGGTTTTTCCTACACTTCTAGGGAATGGAACCCCTCTATTTGAAACTTTCGATGTCGAACAAAAGCTAGAGCTTATTTCCACAAGGAATTATAATGGGATTTAAAAAACCCCTGCAAACGTATTGTTAACAAGGGTTTGTAATGATTTGATTATTATCTCTTTGACAGCTCTCCCCGAACTGTAGAACCGCATGAACGCTAGATTATTTAGTATCGATGTTAGTTACTTGTGTTTTACCCTCTATTTCAGGACTTCTTAATACACTACTCTTCTAAGAAATATTCTAATAATTCCTTGTACCGATCTTGCGCTGAACAGCAAGTATCTATAAGATATCCTCTGTCCTCCGAAAATTCCTTTAATCCCCTATAATAAAATAATTTATGTTGCTCATCAATAATAAACGGATCTATTCCATTTTTTAAACACTCTTTAAAAATAATCATCCGTCCAACTCTTCCATTTCCATCTTGAAACGGATGAATTGTTTCAAAATTATAATGAAATTCTATGATATCCTCAAATTTTATTTTGGAGATTTGATTATAATTAATTAGCAATTTAGCCATTTCACCTTTTACTTTTGAAGGTGCAACTGTTTTTTGATCTCCAATCATATTTGCCTTCTTTTTATAGTCACCCACATTAAACCACTCTTTTCTACTATCCGAAGTATTATTTTTCAATATTTTGTGAAAATCTTTTATAGTATCTTCTGATAATTTCTGATCTGCTATATCTAACATATAATCAAAGCACTGAAAATGATTTATTGTTTCTATGATATCATCAATTGAAGCCGTTTCCTCTTTCTCCATAGCAATTGTATTTGTTTCATAAATATATCTAGTCTGGTCTTCTGACAGTTTACTACCTTCAATACGATTTGAATTATACGCTAATTTAACTTGTGTTTGATGATACAACCCCCCCTTTAACTTCATACCTTTTTCTTCTCTAAGCAAATTAAGTAATCGATTATCAGTAGTGTTACTCATCTCAATAATATCTCCCGGTTGGCAATTTAATGTTTTGCAAATGTCACCAATAATTTTTATTGAAACATTCTCGTTCTTTGAAAGTTTTGCCATTGTAGTTGATGACATTCCTATACGTTTTTGCAGCTCGGTCTTAGAAATTTTTTTTTCTGAAAGCAATTGAAATAGCTTTGTATACTGAATCGGCATATAATCACACTCCTTTTTATTAGTATAACACATTTCTTTACTATTATAAAGATACTTAACATTTTCTTTGCATTTATAAACTTTTTTTTGTACAATTCAAAAAAACCTCCCAAGACAAAAGTCCTGAGAGGTTCTGAATCGTATAGAATTGTAATATGTTGTCCTGCGTTGTAGTAGTCCCTATCTCTTTGATAGCTGTTTGAGAGCTGTAGAACCGCATGAATGCTGGATTGTTTGAGTAGAGTGTTAGTTACGTGTTTGTTACCTAATAAATTTCAGTACTCTTCACTACTCCACAATTAAAAGTCTCTCAATTCTTGCTCAATATTATTTCTTGCATTTGCTAATATTAACATTTGTTCTTCGGCTTCTTCTCTGCTAAAATATTCCTCCGCAAATTTGTATCTTCGATTTATTCTAACACAATATTTATCTTTAACATTTTCAACCTTCATATCAAAATTAATATCTAACATATCTTTAACAACCAAATTGTTTTTTTCATCTCTTAATGTTAATAGCATCTTCCATCCTCCTTACATTTACCATATTTTGTTGTTTTTCTTTCAACATTTCTTTTTGCTTTCGTTTTAGTTTACTTACAGATTTATTTTTTAATACAACATTTGCTACACCAAATTGTATGTTACTATCTTTCATGTTTTTTTCAGATTCAGATAATACATTTAATGACTGTTTGATTTTATCCTTTAAATCTTTGTGGTTGATTTCCCCTTCAGAAGATGTTTCTACAAATACTTCATACAAATTTGCTGTTTGTTGTTCATATATTGTTTTCATATCATTATGCCTAATTGCTTTACCTACTTTTGTACCTAATATGACTTTCTTTGATTCTTGTATGGGCACATTTGTAATATTAGAATACATCATTGCTAATTGGTTTATTCTTTTATCATTATTCATCATTCTATGCCTCCATCTTCCATATACCGTCCTCTTTTTTAAAATCAAATTTTTGTATTAACTCCAAACATTTTAGAGAACTTTTACTTCTAAAACAAAATTGATCACCTTTATCTTTATTCCATTTTATTTTATCAATAACCGATGTAAACGGAACACTTTTATTCTTATACTTTATAAGAATTTCTGATATATCCTGATATCTATTATCGGCTATTCTATCATATATTATATCATAATCAGGGTATTCTCCATCAATTCTGGACTTAGTAATTATATTAACCCACTCTTCATCATAATTAAGCAATTCTAAAATATTTAGCCCATTCATTTCATTTTTGTTAACCTGATATGCATAAATGTAACATTTTAGGGAACCTTTTTTTTGAGCCCACTGCTGTGCCTGAGACAAATTTGACGTTAAATAATAGCCATTACCATAGTCTTTATAAGGTTTCGCAAACGATAAATCAATATCTTTAAATTCTACACTTGAACCATGATAGAGCCTATTGATTGCTTCTAGTTTCATTTTTTCACCTCGTATGTACTCCTACTTGTTTACCAAATATAATAAATCCAAGCATTCCTCGCCCAACAAATAACAGAAAACTGATTTCTGTCTATGAAAACATCCACTAATACTTTCTCCGTATTCATTAATTAGCATTTTATCATATATTTTAAAAATTTTACGTATTCGTTCAAAATATTTGTTCAAATCCTTTATACTTTTATTATCAAATATATAATCATCAAAAACATATGCCAAACAATTATCTAAAATATCTCCACCATGAATATAACCACACGAAGTCACATATTCGCTTTTAATAAGAGAATAATCATCATCTGAAAAAGTAAATAAAAATGTCTTTTCTTTCAAGCTTGAAAACAAATTTTCAGTAACATGATCTTCCTCTACTGTTTTTCTCATTACCGCACGAGTAAAATTCTCAATTATTGATCTTTCATTGACATAAACATATCTAATCTCATTTTTTATAAGACTAATTATATAGTAATATAAATCAGATATAATAACCTTGAAAAAATATTTTTTCCCCATTCCAAGATACAGGTACTTAAAAAAAATTATATGTTTTGAAATAAAAACGAAAAAATCTTTCTCATTTTGGTCAATATTTTTTTCATATGTAGAAGCTAATTCTTCTAATTTATCAATAAATATTTTTATATTAGCTTTAATTAACTTAACTTCTGAATAAGTCATATCATCCATTATTTTATCCATCCATTAAATTCATTTTTCTTATCCATAAATCCTTCATTAGTTTTAATTTTTTCTATCTGAACATTAATAAAATCCAATAGTTCTTTCTTATATTCTATTTTTTCATCAGAAACAACAATTTTTTTAACAATTTTAGAAACTATCATAGTTCTAGATTTCATAATATAATTCTTAAATTCCAGTCCAAACACCAGCCTTAAAAATTCTTCGATATCCCTATTTTTAGGGAATAATGTTTTGGAAAAAAGCATCTCAGCTACTATTCCTGCCAATTTATACTTAGGTACATTTTTATTTTTCAATTCATTACGGAAAAGTATTAAGTCATTATACATTATTTCACTCTCCTTCAATATTATCGTTATCGATCTTTTCAACTAATTCTAAACTAATTGCCTCAATATCTTCCCTAGATGCTTTATATTTAGTAGGTATAGTTCCTGACATACCATATTGTATGTTATTAACTATTGAACTAGAAGAATTAAAAATATCAATATCGTTAACTGCTTTTTTGCTTTCAAAACTTGTTCTAATACTGTCTTGTTTTACCGAAGTAATATTATTGACCATAGTATATACCAATCCAATACACTTTAATTTTATACGTTCTTCACGAATTAAATTTCCAACAGCCTTTTGTAAAGAATCAATTCCAACAATTGAATATCTATCAATTCGATTTGGAACTAAATAATAATCCGACGCCATCAATGCACTATCAGTATAGATGGTTAACGTAGGAGGGCAATCTATAATAATATATTCATATTTATCACGTAACTTGTTATCATCAATGAAATTTCTAATTCTTTTTACAAACGTATGATCGCTAACCTTATTAACCAATACCAAGTTTAAATCTCCGCATAAAATATCTAAATTAGCCTTCAAATTTATAATTAATTGTTCTGCATTAGGCGTTGAATATGAATGCATCATATCTGTTTGCGGTGTAAATAATTTATATATAGTCTTAGAATATGGAAGCACTTTTTCACTATAATAGTTCTGTTCACTATCAGGATCTTCATATCCTTTTGACTTATAATAATCCAACAATGCCTGTGTACAATTAAATTGTGGATCTGCATCAATAATCAATACCGTTTTCCCTATTTCAGCCAAATAATCCGCTATCCCTATACTCAATGTTGTCTTTCCAACTCCACCCTTCATATTAATCACAGATATTACGTACCCCATGCTTTTTTCCTCCACTAGTTAACTTTTTTATTTTCTTGCATATACTTAACAGTAATTATTGCTTCTTATTTTGTTTATCCCTAAAAGACAAAATCATTTCTGAATATATACTTTTCTCCTCTTTTATTATTAAAGAAAATACATTGTAAAGAGAATACATCATTTTTTCGACATTATATATATTTGATTCTGCAAATGTTGCTCTTCCTTCTTCATTCAAAAGATAATAACTCCTGAGACAATGATACTCTTTATTTCTATCTTTTTCATAATCATTGTATTCAGTACTTGAAATACAATCATTAAATTTTATTAAGATACTAGATGTAATACTTTTACTTTTAAATAGGTCTACCACCTTCTCTATGTACATCCCCTTAAATTTGTCATCATCGAGATATTCTTGTTTAAAATCATATTTACATAATAAAAACTTTGCAAGTTTCTCATAAACTGAATATAATTTTATTATAGCATGGTCATAATAATATTGTGGAAAAATCACATCATTACATATAAATTTTTCAGTTTTTTCTATTTCATCAATTGGTAAACTATTCTTTTCAGATATACAATATTGCATACAACCAAAATACAAATTAATTGACCTAAGTACTTCTTTTGCTCTAAATAAACTGTCTGTTAACAATGTATTCCGTATGAATGAACTTTTACTCATTGCAGGAAATATATTTTCATTAATCATATCAACTACCTCTCTAAACTCTTCTCGTAATTGAGAGTAGTAGTTTTCTAATTTATCGCATTTAACCCAAATATTTTTATCTACATGCAAAAATTTCTTTTTCACTGGTATAAAATATGCTTTGTCATTAAATGTAAAATTGTTATTTTTGAAAGCACTTTCCATCTGTATAATACATAAATTTAATAATGCAACATATTTAGATTGTTTATCTAATACTACAGGAATCTTGTTCTTTAAAATCTTCATTTCTTCTCTATTTATAAAGTCAGTATTTTCATTAATTTTTTGAATATCTCCACGTAATATAGCGTCTTTTATGGAAATAATGTCTGACAAATCCGTTTTCAATTTTTCATTTTCCGTCAAATGAACTGACATATAATGTTCATTTCCATTCCGAGTTATTTTTAATGCTCTCATATTGGAATCCGAATTGATATCAAGTAATAACTTTTTAATATTGGATTCTATTCTCGTATCCTTTTTTACAACATCATATAAAGAGCTAATACTTTTTCTTTTAAAAATAAATTCAAAATCAATTTGATACGCTATTGAAATAATAATTATTATGCGTTCCCAGATCATATCATCATGTAACAATATATTTTCAAAATAATACTGTGGCATAAATGAAATTCCATTATTATAGTTATCATACGATATATTAAACATGTATACATCTCTAGTGATGTCCTTAACCAAGTCAACCGTATCATCAATTATTCTTGCGGCAATAATTCTATCCATATCATTATAACCACCTAATTTTGTATTAATTAAATTCGAAAACAACGATTCCATATTTTCAAGCTGTTCTAAACAATCTTGCATTTTCATAATGTATTCTCCATATAATAACTGTTAATCTTAGTTTATATTTTTATCATAAAAAATAGTTAACAATTTTATTATACTTACATCTTAACATTTTCTCAATACAAATTGTAAAAAGAGTCCAGAATTTCCAGACTCTTTACTCGTAATCTACCTTATTCCCACAAAATCCCTGACTTTCTCCTTCACCCCCTGCATAAACTTCTCAAACAAAGTCACTTCACCAATCATAAAACGTTTCATAAACTCATATGCCTCATTCAACTTCTGCTTCAAACTCCGAATTTCTCCGTCTTTCTGCTCATTCTCATATCGAAGCTGAACTACCTCTTCAAATAAATCATGTTCCCTGTCCGAACCAGCACCGCTATACATGAAATATACTTCTTCCGCTATTTCAGCCTTTCTGCTTTTCTCTTCCAGTTTATCAGAAACCACCTTGTAATCATCTTCCACAACTGCAAGTTCTTTCTTTGCTGAATCTAACTTTCGGTCATAATACCGAACCGTATCATCAATATTCTCCAGATTCTTCTTTTTATCCGTCAGCATTTCATCTAGCTTAAATATGGTAGAAGCTTTCTCCGTAACTGCTTTTTCTTTCGTCTTTAAATCAGTTTCAACCAAGAAAACTTTCTTCTCAACTTCTTTGGCTCGTTCAGCAGCTCGTTCTCTTCGATAATCCGATAATAGCAAGTCTCCACGTTCATTCTTACCCTTAAAGAATCGCTCCCAGCCAAGTTCTTTTTTTATATAATCTGCAATCCACTCTTTCTGCTCTTCAATCCAAGTCACCGCTCCATACTCCACCTTTTTCATCTGTGGAACTTTCCCCTGTGGTGTATCTTGCCATACCAGATTGTCTGATTCATCAACAGCTTGCTTCATACTAGTTGCATATCCCATACGTTTAAATGTCTGGGAAAATGCATTTTGAACCGTTTGTCCTCTACTACAATTCTTCACATAAGGGATAAATGTCATATGCAGATGTGGGGTTGATTCATCTCCATTAAACGCCATATTATTGATTACAATTCCTTCTTCAAATGCTGGTTTCCAATCTGGATCATTAATACGCTCCTTCGTTAGAAATGTTACATTCGGAACTTCCGTCATCATATGTTCTGCAAAGTCTAGCAATGCTCGTTCTGCAAATAGCGAATCATAGAAATTATTATCATAGCCCGTATCTTCCATATCTCCAATCTGCCAGATAATTTCATACTGCTCATGCTTCTGTTTATCTTGCTTGATTTTCTCATAATAAGTATCAGGACACCGATCTCCACGGCTCTTCTTAATCTCCTTCTGTCTCCACTCCTGATAAGAAGCTTCAAACAATTTGTCATATGCCTGCTCAATGGTAAAATCTCTTGTTCCATTTACATAATAGACATTTCTATCTTCTCTGTCATGCGTTGCATTCGGTGGCCAGTGGTCACGATTATTATGTTCCAGATTTGGAATGCGGTGTAAAGCACCCGATATCGTTTTTGATTTCCCCATTAAATCATCCTTTCTTTTTATCCGTCAGTCATTTGTTGATTTCCTTTCATTTCTTCCAAAGCTCTGCTATCATGTTCTTCTTTACTTTCCTTCGAAAGAATTTTAAAGCACTGCTCCGAAAGTAATGTCCCTCTATCAGTTTGGGAAATCCCAAACTTAGGGGGCAAGCGTTACGCCGCTTAATCACGTTATATGTGAAGCTTCGCTTCACAAGCCATCGTCAGAGTTTAAGAATCTGCCATCTTAAGAAGTCAAATTGTTAAACTCTTTCTTCGGCAATACCCAAGTCCAATACATCGTGCCATCTATAGTCTTACGATTGCCAGCCATAATCCCCAGCTTCTTCTTTGCAGATAATAAGGTGTTTCGCTTTATACCTTTTTTAGCAGCTTCCTCTTCGATATCCTTAGAAGAAACTTCACTTTCCGCACCGAAGTATCCCTTGATAAAGGCAATGGCTGCATCTAACTTCTTTCGCCCCCTTCCCTCTTTGCCAGCAAGCAACTCATCTACCGTAATGTCATATGGACCGATACACTCAAATCCTCTGTCCTCTGATATTTCAAATCCAATGGAATCTCCTGCCGCCGCAAGACTTGATTTATCTTGTGCCATAATACGAATGTTAGGTTTATCTGGTATTCTTGCTACTAGTAATACACTTCTAGCCGTTGCCTGAATATCGATAGAGCCAAGTCCTCGATACGTTGACTTTGAGCCAAAAGCTTTATTCATGTGACCGATAAGAACAATTGCACATCCATACTTTTCAGCAATTATTCCTAATCGCTTTAATACTGGTCGTATCTCATTGGCTCGGTGCATATCTACATTAGAACCAATATAGGCTTGAATCGGATCTAGAATTATAAGCTTTGCATTTGTTTCAGCGATTGCCTGCTCTAGTCTTTCATCTGTCATACTCAGTTCTTTTTCTGTTTCATCTATCACACGGATTTTGCTACAGTCTGCATTTGCCTTTTCAAGTCTTGGCTTAATCGTATCGTCAATTCCATCCTCTGCAGTTTGGTAGATAATGTTGGTTGGCTCATATGGTATGTCTTCATCACATGGAAGAGGTTGTCCTCTACTAAGTAATGCGGCTAACGTCAGTGCAAGTGTTGTCTTACCTTCCCCTGGATCTCCTTCTATTACGGTTATCTTTCCATATGGGATATACGGATACCAAAGCCAATTCACTTCCCTTGTCTGCACATCTTCCATATGGATTAATTTTAATGCTGTCTTTTGTTCACTCATTCATCGTCCTCCTGATAAAATAATATCGTTGTTACCAGCAGAAGCTTTTGATATAATAATATTTGCGAGATAAGATATATCAGCTCTACTGGTTGTCTTTTAAGTCCTTTCCCTATGGGGTAGGACTTTTTTTATTGGAATCCCAATAAAACCACTCCCTTCTTTACTTCTTGCTACACTGCCCTTGGTACTTCTTTGAAATATCCAATTTCTTCCCATACCTTCTTATCAGGGCAAAAATAGTTGTACTCTGAGGAATTCTCCATCTTGAATGCATATCCAAATTTGAGAATCCCTTTTTGCAATCCGACTCTTACATATTGTGCATCTTTTCCGATGGCTTTTGCTATTTCGGCAATCGGAACATTTCGCCCAGTAAATGACGGAAGCTCAATCTGGTAATTTACTTCTCCCATGAAACTTCACCTCCCAATATCTATATAGAGCAATTAATGCTCTGTTATGTTTTTGTATTATACAGTGCATTTAATGCTCTGTCTATATATAATAATTTAATGTTTACTTTTCATTTTTAGTATGTTATATTCTTTCCTATAGGAGGTGATTATTTTGACCACAGGTAAAAAGATTAAGTTAATACGAACATTTCGAGGCTTAACACAAAAGGAACTTGGTGACAAAGCTGGAATTCATGAAGTCGCAATTCGTAAATATGAATTGGGAAAGAATCTTCCAAAGCCAGACCAGTTAAGAAAGATTGCAGACGCATTGAATGTGAATGTAAATGCTTTAGCTGAATTTGATATTAAGGCAGACGGAGATGTTCTTCCGTTACTCTTTGCAATCGATGAAGTGTTTTCGGTAGAATTAAAGGATATTGACGGTGAACCAGGGATTTTCTTTAAAGACAAGAGCCTGATCCAATTTCTAAAGGACTGGCAGGCAATGAAAGAATTGTTAGCGATGGGAAGTCAGACGATGGACAACTATGATATCTGGAAAACCATTCGTCCAAGTGTTACCAAAGTGACACACGAAGATTAGAAATCATCGTACATTGACAAACGTACTCTTTTTACCAGCCAATAAGAAGAATACTATATGAAAGAAAGGATGATGTTTTATTGAAATTACCAAATGGCTATGGCACTGTGTATAAGCTAAGCGGTAAACGAAGAAATCCTTATATCGTCAAAAAGACCGTGGGATGGCATTTTGACGAGAAGAAGGATAAACAGGTTCAGGATTATATTATTATCGGATATGCAGCAAATCGAGCGGAGGGCTTGCAAATGCTTGCTGACTATAATACCAATCCTTACGACTTAGAAGCTTCCAAAGTTACCTTTGCAGAAGTTTATGAGAAATGGTCAGCAGAGAAATATCCGACTGTATCCAAATCGAATGTAAATGGTTATACCGCTTCTTATAGCTTATGCACCTCTTTGAATGACAAATTATTCAAAGACTTAAGACTTGTTGATTTACAACATGTCGTTGACACTTGTGGCAAGAACTATCCCACACTACGAAAGCTAAAGGTCTTATTTAACCAGCTATATGATTATGCGATTAAGAATGATATCTGCAATAAGAATTACTCTGAATTCGTAGATATCGTCAGATATAAGGATCGTAATCCAAATAAGTATGATCGAAAGAAATTTTCAAAAGACGAGATCAATCGTTTATGGGGATTAAAGGATGATAAGTATTATCAGATTGTCCTAATGCTCATATACAATGGACTTAGAATTTCAGAATTTTTAGACTTGAAGAAAGTAGATGTTCATCTGGAAGAACATTATTTCGATGTAGTGGATAGTAAGACAGAGAATGGAATTCGTAAAGTTCCAATTGCCGATAAAGTTCTTCCTTTTTATCAGTCATGGTTTGATTCTGCCCCAGATTGCGAGTATCTGCTTCATACCGAGGATAACAACCATTTCCTCTATCGCAATTACTATGACAGCTATTTCACTCCACTTATGCAGAACTTAAACATTGAAAAAACTCCACACTGTTGCAGACACACTTGTATTTCCTTACTTGCAGAAGCAGGAGTTGACCAAACATTAATTAAAAAGATTGCTGGACATTCGGGAGCCATGTCCCTAACAGAAAAAGTGTATACTCACTTTGATGTACAAGAACTGGTAAAGGCAATCAACCACATATAACCCCTCATTACAAGTTTCATTTTACATGGAACTTGAAAAATCAAGGAGAGCAAAATGAAGAATACATTTATTCCTAGAAGTTTGCCTAAAAGATATTATCACCCAATACCACAATTTCATGGTTTTGTACTCACAACAAACTCACATCAAAAAAGGATGTTCTAAGCACTGATTAGCACTTAAAACATCCTATATTTTTGTTAGTTACTTGTTAGTTGTGTGTTAGTTATCGTACTAAATCCAGACCATTTCACGACATTCCAAAACTTCAAGAAGCCAGTAAATATGCGGTTTTGCACAATTCCAAATACAGCACAGACTATCTCTTTGAGAACTGTGGAGCACGACGAGCTGCTTTTAAGCCGTACTTCTTTCTTTCCTTCATTCTTGGATCTCTTGTTAAGAAACCTGCCTTCTTTAATGCTGGACGGTAATCAGCGTCTGCCTGTAAAAGGGCTCTGGAGATACCATGTCTGATAGCACCTGCCTGACCTGTGAAACCACCACCATGTACGTTAACAAGAACATCGAACTTATCTGCTGTCTCTGTTAATACAAGAGGCTGACGAACGATAAGCTTTAATGTCTCAAGTCCGAAATATGCATCCATATCTCTTTTATTTATTGTTACTTTACCTGTACCAGGTACAAGGTAAACTCTAGCGATACTACTTTTTCTTCTACCAGTTCCGTAATATTTTGCTTTAGCCAATGTTATTTCCTCCTTTCAGTCCGAATTAGTATTTGATTTCAAGTACTTCTGGTTTCTGAGCTGCGTTGTTGTGCTCTGGACCAGCATATACGTGTAATTTGTTTAACATGGATCTTCCTAAAGGTCCCTTTGGAAGCATGCCTTTAACTGCAAGAGTGATAACATCTTCAGGCTTCTTAGCCATCATTTCTTTCAGTGTTGTCTCTCTCATTCCACCTGGATAATCAGAGTGATTGTAGTAAATCTTCTGATCCATCTTCTTACCTGTTACCTTAATCTTGTCAGCATTGACAACGATTACGTAATCACCTGTATCGATGTGTGGTGTATAGATTGCCTTGTTCTTACCTCTTAAAACTTTTGCGATCTCAGAAGAGAGACGTCCTAATGTATGTCCTGTAGCGTCAACTACATACCATTTTCTTTCAATAGTTGCTGGACTTGCCATAAAGCTTTTCATTGGTTTACCTCCTTAATATAATTTCGTATTTAGTCAAGCGGACCTTAATAATCCGCTCTGATGTTTCGCTAAGCTAAACGCCACTGTTTCATGGCTTTCAGACCATTTGCGGTTAATTTCAGTCACTTCGTGTATTATATAGTACAAATAAGTTAGTGTCAAGCAGGATTCCATTGTTTTTCTACTAATTTTTAAAATTTTCTGATTTGATGTGCTTAATTATCATTTTCAAAGTGACTTTTAGTGATACACTAAATTTTTTCTATTTTTCAATCTATTTCTACTTTAAACGAAACCACGAATTGCTGCTTTTTTGCTAGTCGGTTATAACAAGAAGCGGAATGTTCTTCCTACGAATAGAAAGAATCATTAAGCAGTTGCTTGTTATAAACCGTTCTTACTAAGCACAAACATAGAAAAAGAGTTATCAAGTGATGTTCCTTCCTTGATTATTATGCCATACCCTTATTGACTTTATTTAAAATAGAGGAATTCCAAAAGTATCTAATGGAAGATACTCGAAAAGGATTGGGTTTTCTCCAATCCTTTTTCTTATAAATATTCTATTTCCACTAGTGTTAACCCTTTTGCTGGTGCAGTAGGTCCAGCTGCCTGCCTGTCTTTCTTCATTAACGCATCTAACACTCGTTCTGGCTCCCATTGATGAGTACCTACCTGAATTAACGTACCTGCTATAATTCGTACCATATTATAAAGAAATCCATTTCCTTTGATACGAATTACAATGAGCTCTTGCTCCTTTTCTATTTGAATATCATAGATCGTCCTTGTCGTATCCTTAACCTGTGTATTTGCAGAACAAAAACTGACAAAATCATGCTCTCCTACTAGAAAAGATGCTGCCTTTCTCATGGCTTCTAAATCCAAATCATAATATACAAAATGGGCGTATCTTCGATTCGTCGGCAGTGGGAATGCCTCGTTATAAATCCGATATTCATACGTTTTTCTTGTATCACAATACCTTGGATGAAAATCAGAAGCAACTTCCATAGAAGCTTGAATTACAATATCATCTGGTAAATGTGCGTTTAGTGCATAAGATATTTTTTCAGCTGGAATTCTCGAATTGGTATCAAACACAGCGACATTGCCATAAGCATGAACCCCTGCATCTGTCCTGCTTGCACCTATCACCACTATCTCTTCGTTTAATAGCTTACTTAAACTTTTATTTAGAACGCCTTCAATGGTCTCCTCGTTTGGCTGTATCTGCCATCCACAATAGTTTGTTCCATCATATGCTACCTTTAACATTACTCGTTTCACAAAAGACTCCATTCCTACGCACACCTTCTGTGCATCCGAAGTTTGCACTTAAGATAATCTCAGTTACAATTCTTCTTGACTTAGAAATTTAATTTACAATCGAATACCAATGAATGGCATAAATATTCTATGATAACTTTAACCTTCCCCTAAATCATAGGGAAATATCGGTCTACGCCTAAAATTGCGAGGATATATACTGCCAACACACAAAATGCCATCATATCCTTTCCCTTGTACTTTAAAGGCTTCATCTTCGTTCTTCCCTTACCCCCACGGTAACAACGCGCTTCCATCGCCATCGCTAGATCGCCTGCTCTACGAAATGCTGAGATAAACAAAGGAACTAAAATTGGTACCATCGCCTTTGCTCTTCTTATTAAGTTTCCAGTCTCAAAATCAGCACCACGGGCTTGTTGCGCTTTCATAATCTTATCGGTTTCCTCTAATAAGATTGGAATAAAACGAAGTGCGATAGACATCATCATAGCCACTTCGTGCACGGGTACATGTATTACTTTTAAGAATCCCAATAAACGTTCAATTCCATCCGTCAACTCATTCGGTGTCGTAGTAAATGTCATAAGCGACGAGCCTAAGATTAATAAAACCAAACGTAACCCCATATAGACTGCAAACCTAAGACCTTCCGCCGTAATCTTGATAAATCCAATCCGTACTAATTCATGTTCACCAGGAGTTAAAAACAGATTAAAACTTACCGTAAAAAGCAACAGTATGATTACGGATTTCAGTCCTTTTACAATGTATTTTAAAGGCACTTTGGATGCTTTAATTATACCAAACAAAAATAATCCCGTTACTAAATAGCCCCAAAATGTATCGAATAGAAACATGGATACAATATATACAATCGTTCCAATGAGCTTTATTCTTGGATCTAAACGATGTATGATGGAGCCAGAGGGGTAATATTGTCCTATCGTGATATCTCTAATCATCGAATTATCCTTTCTCTCACATTTCTCCACCAATCTAGAATCTCTTGCTTTGCTTCCTCCACGGTTGTAGCGTCTGTTGCTACTGGAATACGCATCTGATTTAAATCATGCATGACATAGGTAACAGAAGGCGCTGCTAGTCCAATCTGTTCCAGTTCTTTGTAGTGTGTAAATACCTTTTTAGGAGCACCATCAAAGGCAATCCCTCCCTTATTCATGACAATGATTCTATCAACGTATTTCGCCACATCTTCCATACTGTGAGAAACTAAAATAACAGTAATTTTTCTCTCTTTATGAATTTTCTCAATTTGGTCTAAAATCTCATCTCTACCCATAGGATCAAGACCTGCTGTCGGCTCATCCAAAATCAGTACATCAGGTTTCATCGCTAGTACTCCTGCGATTGCTACTCTTCTTTTTTGCCCTCCCGATAATTCAAATGGTGATGCGTCGTATAAATCTTCTGATATCCCCACCATCTTAAGAGCATCATATGCTCTTAATTCAACCTCAAGCTGAGGAAGATTAAGATTTTTAGGTCCAAACTGAACATCCTTTAATACTGTTGTTTCAAATAACTGATGTTCTGGATACTGAAATACCAAACCAACCTTACTGCGAAGTTCTTTTTTCTGAAAACCTTCTGCATTCATATCAGCACCATTAAAATAGACAGTTCCACTTGTAGGCTTCATTAAACCATTGAGATGCTGAATTAGGGTTGACTTTCCAGAACCAGTATGTCCAATTAAACCTATAAATTGACCATCTGGGATGTCAAGAGTAATGTTTTTTAATGCTTGTTTTTCATAAGCAGTTCCGCCACCATAAATATAGCTAACTTTATCTAGTAAAAGCGCCATTGCGTACCTCCATCATTGCTTCTACGAACTCATCCCTTGTTAGAATTCCATCTGGAAGTGGCATTCCCTGTTTCTTTAGTTCGTAAGCAAGTTCAGTCACCTGCGGTACATCCAATCGATACTTCTTTAATTTATCAACCTGACTAAAGATTTCTCGTGGAGTCCCCTGCATTACGACTTTACCGGAATCCATAACAAGAACTTTATCCGCATGAATCACTTCATCCATATAGTGCGTAATCAATAGTACTGTCACTTTTTCCTTTTTATTTAATTCTCTAATTGTTCGAATCACTTCTTTTCTACCATTCGGATCAAGCATTGCTGTTGGTTCATCTAGGATAATACACTTAGGACGCATCGCCATTATCCCTGCAATTGCAACACGCTGTTTTTGTCCACCGGATAGTTTATTGGGTGAATGACTTCGGTATTCGTACATTCCGACAGCCTTTAAGCTCTCCTCCACCCTTTTCCATATCTCTTCTGTAGGTACACCTAGATTCTCTGGTCCAAATCCTACGTCTTCTTCAACAACTGTTGCAATAATCTGATTATCTGGATTTTGAAACACCATACCTGCTGACTGCCTAATATCCCAGATTTTTTCCTCATCCTTCGTATCATAGCCATTGACATATAGTGTACCTTCACTTGGCATCAAGATTGCGTTGATGTGTTTTGCCATCGTGGATTTACCCGAACCATTATGTCCTAGAATAGCAACAAAGTCACCTTCCATAACATCTAAGGTAACTTCATCAAGCGCTCGATTAATCGCTTCAACATTTCCTTCTTCGTCACGACGGATATATTCAAAGACTAATTTTTTAGCATCTATCATTCTCATATAGCATATCTCATTTCTTATTGGATTTCTTATTGTCGAATGTCATTTACCATTGTATTGTATTCTAGATAACTTTGCAATGAATTTTTCATGCAAGTAGCAGAATTAAAGCTCTTATCAAATATATTTTACTACAAAATTTAAAGTTACAGTCATTAACGAACAAAAAATTCTTAGAAATACGTCATCTCGTTAGTTACTAAACTTTAACGAGATAAAAGTCATTTTATTAAGATTGGGGAATTTGAATCAATCGCAGCCCAACACTTGACTATATCAAAAGGAAGCAACTTTCACCATGGAGCCACTATACAATAGAACATTATTTCCTGCTACGAAAAAAACTGCCCCGAAATGGTTCGGGGCAGTTCAACTTTTCCTATGCTGTCACACATTAAGTTTACCAAAAGTAATACTCATTGTGACAAAGGTACTGCTTTATTAGAAATTAAACAAGCTCAATTAAAACTTCCATAGCAGCATCGCCCTTACGCTGACCGATCTTGATGATTCTTGTGTAACCACCATTACGGCTAACATACTTAGGAGCGATTTCGTTGAATAACTTCTCAGTTAAATCAACTTCCTTTGTGTTTTTCTTCTTTCCAGCAGCTTCTGCTGGAACTTCTGTTACAGGGTAAAGGTATGCTAACATCTTTCTTCTAGCATGAAGTCTGGATGCTTTATCCTTCTGAATAGTCTTTTCAACGCTATCATAAACGTCTACTTTCTTACCATTCACAACTTCCTTTACTCTCTTACCATCTTTATCTTTACGAGCAACCTTAGCAGTTACTGTAACTGTTTCAAAGTTATCTTTCTCTTTTACGGCTAAAGCAATCATACCTTCAGCAATTCTACGAATTTCTTTCGCTTTTGCTTCGGTAGTTACAATTTTGCCATTGTATAAGAGATTAGTCACTTGATTTCTTAACAATGCTTTTCTCTGACTTGAAGTTCTTCCAAGTTTTCTGTAGCCTGCCATTTTTAACCTCCTTAGCTACGAACCTAATCGTCGCTCAAATTTAATGATAATCCAAGCTCTTTGAGCTTAGCTAATACTTCTTCTAATGACTTACGTCCAAGGTTTCTTACCTTCATCATATCTTCAGAAGTTCTGTTACATAATTCTTCGACAGTATTAATTCCTGCTCTCTTCAAACAGTTGTAAGAACGAACAGATAATTCTAACTCGTCAATATTCATCTCTAACACTTTTTCTTTCTCATTATCTTCTTTCTCTACCATAACTTCTGCAGTTTTAGCATTCTCGGAAAGATCAATGAAAGAGTTTAAGTGCTCGCTTAATACCTTTGCAGCTAAGCTAACAGCTTCATCTGGACCTAATGTTCCGTTTGTAAATACATCAAGTGTCAGTTTATCAAAATCAGTAATTTGACCAACACGAGTATTTTCCACTGTCAAATTAACACGCTCAACAGGAGTGTAGATAGAATCCACTGCGATTACACCGATTGGTAAATCATCGTTTTTATTCTTATCTGCACTGATATAACCTCTGCCTTTTGTAATTGTTAACTCAATATACAGCTTGCTATCAGAGCCGCCGTTTAGGGTTGCAATTACTAATTCTGGATTTAATATCTCAATATCAGGATCTGCTTGGATATCGCCTGCTCTAACCACGCCTTCGCCTTCAAACTCAATATACGCAGTCTTTGGCTCATTCGTCTCGCTTGTGTTCTTAATTGCCAGGTTCTTGATGTTCATGATAATCTCAGTCACATCTTCCTTAACACCAGGAATTGGTGAGAATTCATGAACAACGCCGTCAATTTTAACTTGACTGACAGCAGCACCAGGTAAAGATGAAAGCATAATTCTTCTCAAAGAATTGCCAAGTGTTGTGCCGTATCCTCGCTCAAGAGGCTCGACAACAAATCGGCCATATTTCTTATCTTCTGAAATGTCAGCTATCTCAATTTTTGGTTTTTCAAAATCAAACACAGTAGACCCTCCTTTTGGGTTTTTTTGAGGGTATTCCAAACATAAGAAAAATAATAGGTTATTTGCTTCTTATTATTTAGAGTACAACTCGACGATAAGCACTTCGTTTACAGGAACATCAATTTGATCTCTTGTAGGGATTTCCTTTACAGTACCTGTTAAATTCTCATGATCAGCTTCTAACCACGCTGGTACAGTTCTTCCATCGGTCACTTCTAAAATATCTTTGTATCTCTGAGCAGACTTACATTTTTCTTTAATAGAAATAACGTCGCCAACTTTTACCTGGTAAGAAGGAATATTTACGCACTTGCCGTTAACTAAAACGTGCTTGTGGTCAACAATCTGTCTTGCCTCTGTTCTAGTTCTACCATATCCCATACGGAACATAACATTATCAAGTCTTAGCTCAAGGAGAATCATTAAATTCTCACCAGCTGTACCATATTTTAACTTCTTAGCTTTCTCGAAGTTGTTTCTGAAAGGCTTTTCTAATACACCATAGATGAATTTTGCCTTTTGTTTTTCTCTTAGCTGAGTACCGTACTCACTAACTTTTTTACCCGCTCTCGCGAAGTTTCTATTAGATTTCTTGTCAATTCCCAAAAATGTTGGTTCAAGACCAAGAGCTCTACATCTCTTTAAAACAGGACTCATATCTCTTGCCATCTTAATTTACCTCCTATTAGACTCTTCTGCGTTTTGGTGGTCTACAGCCGTTATGAGGAACTGGAGTAACGTCCTTGATGCTTGTAACTTCGATACCACAAGCCTGAAGCGCACGAATTGCTGCTTCTCTACCTGAACCAGGACCCTTAACCATAACTTCTACGGATCTTAAACCATGAACTAAAGCTGCTTTAGCTGCAGTTTCAGCTGCCATCTGTGCTGCATATGGAGTTGATTTTCTAGAACCTCTGAATCCTAATCCACCTGCACTTGCCCATGAAAGAGCGTTACCTTCAGCGTCTGTTAAGGTAACAATTGTATTATTAAAAGATGACTGAATGTGTGCCTGTCCACGATCGACGTTCTTTTTAACACGCTTCTTTGTCACTTTTTTAGCTGCTATCTTCTTAGCCATTTCAAACCCTCCTATTGGATTTTTTTACTTCGTAATCAATGGCTCATGTTATACTACATGAGACTATTTCTTCTTATTAGCAACAGTACGCTTAGGACCTTTTCTAGTTCTAGCGTTAGTCTTAGTCTTCTGTCCACGAACTGGAAGACCTTTTCTGTGACGGATTCCTCTATAGCATCCGATTTCCTGTAATCTCTTGATGTTAAGAGCGATTTCTCTTCTTAAGTCACCTTCTACTAACATTGTCTCATCGATGACATCACGAATCTTTGCCACTTCTTCGTCAGTTAAATCTCTAACACGAGTGTCTGGGTTAACACCAGCTTTAGCAAGGATACGGTTGGAGCTTACTCTACCGATACCATAAACATAAGTAAGTCCGATTTCTACACGTTTCTCTCTTGGTAAGTCTACACCACTAATACGAGCCATGTGACTATTGCACCTCCGTTAATTGTATTGAGCAAGACATCTTAGTATCATGTCCCTAAGGACAAGTGAAATGTATACCTTATGTTCCAGCCCTTATCATATAAGTTTCCTTTAACAACCAAAATTCTATATAGACCTGGTTGTCGGTAAAAGTTTAGATGAAACTCCTACCTAGGATAAGACTACGTCCTACCCCTCATAAATAACCGTAATGAACAACACACCCTGGTGTGTCAACGTGAGAATGTTTTTTCAATAGTTATTCCCATAAAAAAAGACACCTCTAGCGGATGTCATTACGTCAGCCGCTTTAAATTGTGACAATACATTGCGAATGTATTGAAAGAGAAGATGATAATGACACCTTACTCTAAAATCAAAGACATTTACTTTGACCCACAATATCACAATAATACCTGTCAGTTCACACTCTTTAAAAGAGAAGTGCTGCAATATTTGACTTAGGATCTAAATTTTATTCAGACTCCTAGTACAGGTGATTGTAACACAGAAAGCAAGAACTATTTCTATATAAGTACAAAATGCACTCTATGGAAACAATTAACCTCACAGATTAATTGAATTAGCCTTGTCTTTGTTTGTGTTTTGGGTTCTCACAGATAACTCTGATTGCGCCCTTTCTTTTAATGATTTTACATTTCTCGCAAATTGGTTTAACTGAAGATCTAACCTTCATTGTCAATTCACTCCTTTCAAAAAAGTCCGTCTTATATTATATCATGTGTATATTATAATAGCAAGAACTATTTTTTCTTAATATTCCGAGAAAATTTTTCTATATTTCTTGCTGTTATTGCTGTAGGCTTGCCCACAAAATTGACAGATACTTAGGCCAAATTGTAGTAACTTCGACCTTCTTTCGCTACTTATTTATCTCTCCAGATAATTCTACCCTTCGTCAAATCGTATGGGGATAATTCTAAGGTTACTTTATCACCAGGCACAATTTTAATGAAGTTCATTCTTAGCTTTCCACTGATATGCGCAAGCACTCTGTGTCCGTTCTCAAGTTCTACTGAAAACATTGCATTTGGCAGTTTCTCAATTACGGTTCCTTCAATTTCTACAACATCGGTCTTTGACATCCTAACACCTCCTCAGGGACAATATTTCCGGTTCTCCGGTTGTAATTACGATTGTATTTTCATAGTGCGCGGACAGGCTACCGTCCTGTGTCGCTATCGTCCAATCATCTTCTAAGCACCACACTTCATGGCTCCCTGCATTCACCATTGGCTCAATAGCAAGAGTCATTCCAGGCTCCAACCGAATACCCCTTCTTTTTTGTCTGAAGTTTGGTATCTGTGGATCCTCATGCATCTGTGTTCCTATTCCATGACCCACAAGGTCCCTAACACAGGTAAATCCATGAGCGATTACATAGTCTTCAATAGCAGCAGAGATATCATGTAGATGATTGCCTGCTTTTGCATATTTCATACCTTCAAAAAAGCTTTGTTTTGTAACATTAATCAGCTGTTCGGCCTCTTTCGACACATTTCCAACCGCTATGGTTCTTGCTGCATCGGAATGATACCCCTGATAAATAACTCCAGCGTCAAGACTTACAATATCGCCTTCCTTTATCATACGATTTTTCTTTGGAATTCCATGAACCACTTCATCATTAAGCGATACACAAACCGAAGCTGGGTATCCATTATAATTTAAAAAGGATGGAATACATCCAAAGGAACGTATTTTTTCTGTTGCTACTTTATCAATTTCAAGAGTGGAGATACCGGGCTTTATCATTTGTTCCAGTGCGTCATGCACTTCCGCCAATATTTTCCCAGCTTCTCTCATTAACTCTATTTCTTTTGCAGATTTAATTGTTACTGACATCGTAATCTCCATTCTGTCACAATACTGCGAATTTGTGCGACAGCACAAATTCGTGTGTGAAAAATCTTGATTTTTCACTGCCTCTTTTCGTAACTCGCCTCTTACTGTGCTACTTTCCCGAGAATGCCGATAATATCTTCGAATACTTCAGATGCGTCCTTCGTACCATCCACTTCCTCTAATAGCCCGAGTCCATGATAATAATTTATTAACGGTTGTGTCTGATTATGATATACATTAAGACGTTTTGCTACTGTTTCTGGCTTATCGTCATCACGTATAATCAATTCTCCTCCACAAGCATCACAGATGCCTTCCTTTTTGGTAGGAGTAAATACCACATGATAGGTTCCACCGCATGAGACACATGCTCGTCTTCCAGACATACGAGAAACAATTAATTCATCTGGAACTTCGATATTAATAGCATTATCAATCTGTTCTCCTACCTCTACTAAAGCTTTATTTAAAGCTTCTGCTTGAGGAATAGTTCTTGGAAAACCATCCAATACATACCCATTCTTACAGTCATCCTGTGCAAAACGATCCATAACCATATCTAACGTTATTTCGTCTGGCACTAGTAACCCCTGATCCATATATCCTTTGGCTTTCGCTCCGAGCTCCGTATTATTTTTAATATTTGCTCGAAAGATATCGCCAGTTGAAATATGTGGAATTTTGTACTTTTCTGCTATTTTTTTCGCTTGTGTTCCTTTTCCCGCTCCTGGAGCACCTAACATAATAATTTTCATGGTATTCATTATCCTCCTATTATTACACAAATAAAAGTACACTAGGTGAACTTTTATTTGTCATGAATAAACCAACGATAGGAGCTGAAGCAAAAGTGTCTTTTACTACAGCTCCTATGTTAGTAATACAATAGGTAATGATTTAATGTACATCCCTATTGTAATGCGTTACATTAGTCATTTAAGAAACCTTTATAATGACGAACGAGCATTTGTGATTCCACTTGCTTCATTGTCTCAAGTACTACACTGACTACGATGATTAAAGATGTACCACTAAAGGATACATTAGCATCAAACATACCAGAGAAGAAAATCGGGATAATTGCAACAATCATAAGACCAATTGCACCGATAAAGATGATGTAATTCAAAACCTTTGTTAAGTACTCAGTCGTTGGCTTGCCTGGACGAATACCAGGAATAAAGCCACCCTGTTTCTTCATGTTGTTTGCTACTTCCATTGGATTGAAAGTAATAGATGTATAAAAATAAGCAAAGAATACAATCAATGCCATATAAATAACTACACCAATAGTATATTTGAATGCACCGTTTTGAATGTCAAACCAGTTTTGAGAGTTCAGCATGTACAATACCTTAGGCCAGAAATATGCTCTGGCTGGCTGAACACCAAAGAATGAAGCAATGATAATAGGGAACTGCATGATGGATACCGCAAAGATTACTGGAATAACACCAGCAGTGTTAACCTTCAACGGAATATGGGAGGATTGACCACCCACCATTTTTCTACCTTGCACCTTCTTCGCATACTGTACAGCGATTTTTCTCTGTGCAGCATTAAGGAGGATAATTAATACAACAGATACTAGAATTACTGCTACAATGATGATTCCGGCAGTTACACCCTTAACAACACTTTCTCCAATGATAAACTTCTGGATTAATCCATAGATATCACTTGGCATATTAGCAACAATGTTAATTAACAGGATGACAGAGATACCATTACCTACACCCTTTTCAGTAATTCTTTCACCTAACCACATAAGAATTGCGGAACCAGCAGTGAAAGAAGCAGTAATGACAACTATGTTAGTGAAGGTTAAACCACCCTCTAATGCACCTGAACCACTAAAGCCTATAACCATAGCTACAGATTCAATAATAGCTAGTCCGATAGTAACATATCTTGAAATCTCAGCGATTTTCTTTCTTCCTGATTCTCCATCCTTTTGCATCTCTTCAAGCTTAGGAATTGCAATTGTTAATAACTGCATGATAATCGAGGAAGTAATGTATGGTCCAATACCAAGAGCAAATAAGGACATTCTAGTAAAGGAACCACCAGTAAAGGAATCTAAGAAACTAAGTCCACTACCGAAGTTATTCTGTAACCAATCGGCGATTACCGCCTGGTTCACTCCCGGAACCGGGAGCTGTGAACCAAGTCGTACGATAATCAAAACCATAAACGTAAATAAAAGCTTGTTTCTAATATCTTTAATCTTAAAGGCATTTCTGACCGTTTTAAGCATACTAGATCACCTCAGCATTTCCACCAAGAGCCTTAATCTTTTCGATCGCGCTTTCAGAGAAAGCTGAAACCTTAACATTAAGCTTCTTAGTTAATTCTCCGTTTCCAAGAATCTTTACTCCGTCTTTCGGATTGCTAATGATGCCAATTTCTCTAAGGCTTTCTACTGTTACGTCTGCACCATCTTCAAAACGATTTAACATGCTTACGTTAACTGAAATAATTTCTTTCGTATTTCTATTCTTAAAACCTCTCTTAGGAAGTCTACGGTATAAAGGCATCTGACCACCTTCGAAACCAACTCTAGGAGCTCCTGAACGAGCTTTTTGGCCTTTGTGACCCTTACCTGCAGTCTTACCATTTCCCGAACCGTGTCCACGTCCACGTCTGAAGTTTCCACTCTGTTTAGAACCGTCTGCTGGTCTTAAATCTGTTAAATTCATCGTGTGCACCTCCTTACTTATATTATTATATCTCTTCTACCTTTACTAAATGCTTAACCTGCGAAAGCATACCTCTGATAGCTGCATTGTCTGGAACTTCATTTGTACTATGAAGTTTTCCAAGACCAAGAGCGCTAACAGTTAACTTATGCTTTGGGATAGCACCAATAGTAGATTTTGTTAAAGTAATCTTTAATTTATTAGCCACTTTTAACACCTCCGCCTTTCTAACCCAACTGATCCACGGAAATACCGCGAAGTGCAGCTACTTCCTCAGGAGTCTTTAATTGGCGTAATCCTTCAATTGTTGCAAGAACTACGTTCTGCTTATTGTTGGAACCAAGTGATTTTGTACGAATATTCTTGAATCCTGCAAGCTCTAAAACGTTACGAGCAGGGCCTCCGGCGATAACACCAGTACCTGCTGGGCTACGCTTTAATAATACAGTAGCGCTTCCAAACTTACCGATGTAATCATGAGGTACACTACCATTCTCATCGATTGGTAATGAAATCATTTTCTTAATTGCATCTTCTTTTCCTTTACGGATAGCTTCAGGAATTTCAGCTGCCTTACCTAAGCCTGCACCGATATGACCGTTCTTGTCACCAACAACGACCAAGGCTGTAAAACGGAAGTTACGTCCACCTTTAACAACCTTTGTTACACGCTTAATGTTAACTACTTTATCTTCTAACTCTAACTGAGTAGCATCAACGATTGTGCGTTTCATGTGTTCTCCTCCTTACTTAGAAATTAAGACCAGCTTCTCTAGCTGCTTCTGCTAATGCCTGAATTTTACCCTGATATATGAATCCGCCTCTATCAAAAACAACAGATGTGATACCTTTTTCAAGAGCCTTCTTTGCAATTACAGTACCTAACTTTGCTGCAGCTGCAACATCGTTTGTCTTTTCAAGCTCTGCTTTCACATCTTTTTCAAGTGTGGAAGCTGCAACTAAGGTATTTCCTACTGTATCGTCAATGATCTGAGCGTACATATGGTTGTTACTTCTAAACACAGCTAAACGTGGTCTTGTAGGAGTACCGGAGAAACGATTACGCATTCTTTTGTGTTTTTTAATACGAACTTCTGATCTATTAATTTTGCTAACCATTATTATCTCTCCTCCTTTTACTTCTTACCAGTCTTACCAACTTTACGTCTGATCACTTCATCAGCATACTTAATACCCTTGCCCTTATATGGTTCAGGTCTTCTCTTGTCTCTGATTTCAGCAGCGTATTGGCCAACTTTTTCTTTATCGATACCTTTAACGGTGATTTTGTTCTGACCTTCAAGAACAGTTTCAACACCTTCTGGATCTTTCATAACTACTGGATGTGAATATCCAAGTGTTAAAGTAAGCTCCTTACCGTTCTTTGCAGCTCTGTAACCAACACCGTTGATTTCGAGAACTTTTTCATAACCAGCTGTTACACCAGTTACCATGTTAGCGATTAATGTTCTTGTAAGACCATGTAAAGATTTCATTCTCTTTAACTCGTTTGGTCTTGTTACAACAACTGCATCGCCTTCCACTTTAATATCCATCTCTGCAGGTAGCACTCTTACAAGTGTTCCCTTAGGACCTTTTACAGTCACTTTATTATTTTCTGCAACTTCAACAGTAACACCTGCTGGAATCGCGATTGGCATTCTTCCTATACGTGACATGCCCGTACCTCCTTAAATTATAGTGAAAAGTGAAGTTCATATTCACAATTCAGACTCGTTTGACAGTCTAATCACTGTCCCCATAGAAAAGAGTATCTAATGGGATCAGGAAACCCGAAAAGACTTCTTTTCCGTGAAAGAAAATTCTAAACTTACAAACAGGCTATTTATATTATTCTGTTCTTAGATTACTCTACAAACGTTGTAACGAATCTTCTCGTTATTACGATTTTACTACATTCAAATGATAATTACCAGATGAATGCTAAAACTTCTCCGCCTACGTTAGCATTTCTTGCTTCTTTATCAGTAAGCACACCTTTGTTAGTGGAGATAATTGCTACACCTAAACCACCAAGTACTCTTGGAAGTTCAGTGCTGTTAGCATAAACACGAAGTCCTGGCTTAGAAATTCTCTTAAGACCAGTTATAACCTTCTCATTCTTGTCTTTACCGTACTTTAATGTGATGTGGATTGTCTTGAAGCTTCCAACTTCTTCAATCTCAAAGCTCTTGATGTAACCTTCCTTTAAGAGGATTTCAGCAATAGCAATTTTCATCTTAGAAGCAGGTACATCTACTGTATCATGTTTCGCAGTATTTGCATTACGGATTCTTGTAAGCATATCTGCAATTGGATCGCTCATTGTCATTTAAATTTGCCTCCTTTCTTAAACTACCAGCTTGCTTTTTTAACACCTGGTATCTGTCCCTTGTATGCTAACTCACGGAAGCAAATTCTGCAGATTCCGTATTTTCTTAAGTAAGCATGAGGACGGCCACAGATTCTACAACGATTGTATTCTCTTGTTGAGAATTTCTGTGTCTTCTGCTGCTTTATTTTCATTGACGTTTTAGCCATGGAATTCCCTCCTTAACTATTTGCTAAATGGCATACCGAATAATGTTAGTAGTTCACGAGCTTCTTCATCGGTCTTGGCAGTTGTTACGAAAATAACATCCATACCACGAACCTTGTCTACCTTATCGTATTCGATTTCAGGGAAGATTAACTGCTCTTTTACACCTAGTGCATAATTACCTCTACCATCGAATGCATTTGGATTAACTCCTCTAAAGTCACGAACTCGAGGGAGTGCTAAGTTAATAAGACGATCTGCAAATTCATACATCTTTTCGCCTCTTAAAGTAACTTTACATCCAATAGCCACGCCTTCTCTAAGCTTAAAGTTAGCAACTGACTTTCTTGCTTTTGTTATAACAGCTTTTTGACCAGCGATGATCTCCATATCTTTGATTGCTGTTTCAAGAGCCTTCGCATTGTCTTTCGCTTCACCAACACCCATGTTGATTACGATTTTATCAAGCTTTGGAATCTGCATCTCGTTCTTATAACCGAACTTCTTCTGCATACCAGCCATAATTTCATTCTTGTAAATTTCTTTTAAACGAGTCAACTGAAATGACCTCCTCTCTTAGAATTAGTCAATAATATCTCCTGTTGCTTTAGCAACACGTACCTTCTTCTGGCCATTCTTACCATCAACGGTAGTAAAGCCGATTCTGGTTGTTTTACCTTTGTGTACGTACATTACGTTAGATGCATCGATAGGTGCTTCCTGATGGATGATTCCACCCTTTGGATTAGCCTGAGATGCCTTGCTATGCTTTGTAATTGTATTTACACCTTCAACTAAAACTTTGCCATTGGAAACGGAAATTACTTTTCCTTCTTTTCCCTTGTCTTTACCAGCGATAACCTTAACGCTATCGCCCTTTTTAATCTTTGTAGTTGCCATGCGTCGACACCTCCCTATAATACTTCTGGTGCTAATGAAACGATTTTCATGAATTGTTTTTCTCTCAATTCTCTAGCTACTGGTCCAAAGATACGAGTTCCCTTAGGGTTCTTGTCGTCTTTGATGATTACGGCAGCGTTCTCGTCGAATCTGATATAGGAACCATCCTTACGGCGAGCTCCCTTTACAGTACGAACAACAACAGCCTTAACAACATCACCTTTCTTAACAACTCCGCCTGGTGTTGCATCTTTAACGGAAGCAACGATGATGTCACCGATATTCGCATATCTTCTGGTTGAACCGCCCATAACACGGATGCATAATAATTCTTTTGCACCGCTATTGTCGGCAACCTTAAGTCTGGATTCTGATTGTATCATGTCCGATACTCCTTTCTCAATATAAGAGTAACAATTTTACAAGTCGATCTTGTAAACGAATTATTTTGCCTTCTCAATAACTTCAACAAGTCTCCATCTCTTATCTTTAGATAATGGTCTTGTCTCCATAACTTTAACTCTATCACCAATCTGGCATTCGTTGTTCTCATCATGAGCCTTTAACTTATAAGTTCTCTTTACGATTTTTCCATAAAGAGGATGCTTTACGTTATCTACTACTGCAACAACGATTGTCTTATCCATCTTATCACTTACTACCTTACCGGTACGTGTTTTTCTTAGATTTCTTTCTACCACAGCAATACTCCTTTCTATAACCCTTACCTAATTTCTAGTTAAGGTTTATTCGTCACTGTCTATAATTAGTTAGCAGCCTTTGCTTTCTGTGAGATCACAGTTTGAATTCTAGCGATGTTCTTTCTAACATCCTTAATTCTGCTTGTGTTATCTAACTGATTTGTTGCGTTCTGGAATCTTAAGTTGAAAAGTTCCTTCTTAGCAGCTACTAATGTCTCGCTAAGCTCTGCAGTTGACTTAGCCTGTAATTCTTCTACATACTTATTAGTTTTCACTGCCCGCACCTCCTTCTAAATCTGCGCGAGAAACGATCTTGCACTTAACCGGTAATTTGTGAGTAGCAAGACGAAGAGCTTCTCTTGCAGTTTCTTCTGCTACGCCAGCGATTTCGAACATTACACGACCTGGCTTAACTACAGCTACCCAATACTCTAAAGAACCTTTACCGGAACCCATACGAGTTTCTGCTGGTTTTGTTGTTACAGGTTTATCAGGGAATATTTTAATCCAAACTTTACCACCACGTTTGATGTAACGTGTCATCGCGATACGGGCAGCTTCAATTTGGTTAGACTTAATCCATGCTGGTTCCATTGCTACGATACCATATTCACCGTGGGAGATAGTGTTACCTCTCATAGCCTTTCCTGTCATACTGCCACGGAATTGCTTACGGCGCTTTACTCTCTTTGGCATTAACATTATTTATCGCTCCCTTCCTTTTTGTTTCCCTTTGTTGGAAGAACTTCACCGTGGTAGATCCAAGCTTTAACGCCTAATTTACCAAAAGTTGTATCTGCTTCTGCGAAACCGTAATCGATGTCTGCACGAAGTGTCTGTAGTGGAATTGTACCATCACTATAGAACTCAGTACGAGCCATATCTGCTCCGCCAAGACGACCGGAAACTGCTGTCTTAATACCCTTTGCACCAGACTTCATTGTTCTGGACATTGTTGACTTCATTGCTCTTCTGAAAGAAATACGGTTCTCAAGCTGAGCTGCGATGTTTTCTGCTACTAACTGAGCATTAACATCTGGCTTTTTGATTTCCTTGATTTCAAGGTTTAACTTCTTTGTTGTATACTTCGCAAGTTCAACCTTTAATTTCTCGATTTCAGCACCTGCTTTACCAATTACTACACCTGGCTTCGCTGTGTGGATAATCACCTTTAATTTATCGGAAGCGCGCTCAATTTCGATCTTAGCAACGCCTGCGCTGTATAACTTTTTCTTCAAGTAGGTTCTGATGTTGTAATCTTCTACTAAGTTATCTGCAAAATCTGCTTCCGCATACCATCTTGAGTCCCAGTCATTGATAACTCCGACTCTTAAGCCATGAGGATTAACTTTTTGTCCCATGATTGCCCTCCTTATCTTTCATTAAGCACGATTGTGATGTGGCTTAATCTCTTTAAGATTCTGTAAGCTCTACCCTGTGCTCTTGGTTTGATTCTCTTCATTGTTGGTGCACTACCTGCATAGCACTCCTCAATGTAAAGTTTGGATACGTCCATACCATTGTTATTCTCAGCATTTGCGATCGCTGATTTTAATAATTTCTCTATTAAAGTTGAAGCATATCTTGGGTTGTATGCTAAAATACCAAGTGCTGTCTGTACATCCTTGCCTCTGATTGCATCAAGAACGAAACATGCTTTTTGAACGGAAACTCTAGCGTAAGATAACTTTGCGCTTGGTCTTGTGTCCTTATTCGCATTTCTTTCTCTCTTAATCTGGGATCTATGTCCTTTTGCCATGGATGATACCTCCTTTCAAATTTTAACGGCTCTCCGTTACTTCTCTTCCTGCAGAAGTGTTACTTTGACACTCTGCTTCTACTTATTCCAGTGATTCACAAAAAGTTAGGGGGAAGACATCTTCTTGACCCTACACTCTTCGTTCTTCACTTTTCTATACCTACAAAGTCTGTAAGATAATCGCCATTGCGAATAACTTACCAGAAACTATCTTCTAGGAATTAATTTCTAGAAATTACTTTCTTGACTTCTTCTCATCCTTACCATGTCCACGGAAAGTTCTTGTTGCAACAAACTCACCAAGTTTGTGTCCAACCATATCCTCAGTAACATATACTGGAACATGTCTTCTTCCATCATGAACAGCGATTGTATGAGAAACCATCTGTGGGAAGATTGTGGAACGACGTGACCAAGTCTTGATAACAGTTTTGTTACCAGCCTTATTCATGTCATCTACCTTCTTAAGTAAATGGTCATCTGCAAATGGTCCCTTCTTTAATGAACGTGCCATATAGGTTCAACCTCCTTTTTACTTCGATAATGCCTTACCGTCTCTTCTTCTCATGATCAACTTGTTAGACTGCTTATTCTTCTTACGAGTCTTAAGACCAAGTGCTGGTTTACCCCAAGGAGTAACAGGGCCCGGACGACCGATACCTGTCTTACCTTCACCACCACCATGTGGATGGTCGTTAGGGTTCATTACAGAACCACGTACGGTAGGTCTAATACCCATATGACGCACACGTCCAGCTTTACCGATAGTTACTAACTCATGATCAATATTACCAACCTGACCGATTGTTGCACGACAGCCAATTGGTACCATTCTCATTTCGCCGGATGGTAATCTAAGAGTTGCATACTTACCTTCCTTAGCCATTAACTGAGCAGAGTTACCTGCAGAACGAACTAACTGTCCACCCTTACCAGGATATAACTCAATGTTGTGAATCTGAGAACCTACTGGAATATTTGCAAGTGGTAAGCAGTTACCAACCTTGATTTCAGCAGTTGCTCCATTCATAACTGTCTGGCCAACCTGTAAGCCGTTTGGTGCTAAGATATATGCTTTCTCACCGTCTGCATAGCAGATAAGTGCGATATTTGCTGTTCTGTTTGGATCGTATTCGATTGTCTTAACAACAGCTGGAATACCATCTTTCTTTCTCTTAAAGTCGATGATTCTGTACTTTCTTCTAGAACCACCACCCTGGTGTCTTACTGTAATCTTTCCTTGATTGTTACGACCAGCATTCTTTTTTAAAGAAACCACTAAGGATTTCTCAGGTGTAGAGGTTGTAATCTCTGCAAAATCGGAGCCGGTCATATGTCTTCTGGAAGGTGTATATGGGTTATAGGTTTTAATTCCCATGGTACTATCTCCTTTCGTTTCGCTCCATACGCAATAGTTATTTTCAACAAGCAACGACTTCTTGTTGAAGTTATCAGCAGTATTTTCACTGCTATAGGTTGCAAAAACATTCCAAATACAATGCCTTTGCTTATCTGCGCTTGTCTTCACGTGGCAACTTAAGCAATTTGCTTTCGCTATTTTACAACTTTATGCTGCCTGCTGTATTCCTACAGACCTGTGAAGATTTCAATTTCAGCACTGTCAGCTGTTAACTGAACAATTGCCTTCTTAGTCTTAGAAGTTTTACCAACTGTGTTTCCACGTCTACGGTTCTTACCTTCTAAATTCATTGTGTTTACGCTTGCTACCTTAGTGCCGGCAAACATTTTCTCTACAGCCTCTTTAATCTGAGTCTTTGTAGCTTCTGGATGAACGGAGAAGGAATACTTCTTTTCGCTCATAGAATTCATGCTCTTCTCAGTTACGATTGGCTTGAGTATAACATCATAATATTTTAAATTTGCCATTATGCGTACACCTCCTCAATCTGTGCCACTGCATCCTTGGTAATTACTAAGGTATCATACTTTACAATGTCATATACATTGATAGCGTTTGATGTTGCTGTTCTTACCGTTGGAATGTTTCTTGCAGAAAGGATTACGTTATCATCCTTCTTATCAAGAACTACTAATGCTTTGTTAACTTTTAAGTTTTCAAGGACAGCCTTGAACTTCTTTGTCTTAATCTCATCCATTGTCATGGAATCTAATACGATTAACTTCTGAGCTTCAACTCTGGATGTTAATGCAGATTTGATAGCTAAAGCTTTCTCTTTTCTATTCATCTTGAAAGAGTAATCTCTTGGCTTTGGAGCAAATACAACACCGCCGCCTTTCCACTGTGGAGATCTTGTTGAACCCTGTCTTGCATGGCCAGTTCCCTTCTGTCTCCAAGGCTTTCTTCCGCCACCGCTCACTTCTGCGCGAGTTTTTGCGCTCTGTGTGCCCTGACGCTTGTTAGCAAGCTGGCTAACTACAGCCATGTGCATTAAATGCTCATTTACTTCTACTCCAAAGATAGCATCGTTAAGTTCTAATGAACCAACTTCTTTACCTTCTATATTATAAACCTTTACATTTGCCATTCTAGTGTTCCTCCTTTCTTAAAGCTTCTACTTACTGCGTTTTACTGTTTCCTTTAACATTATCATAGCTTTCTTTGGTCCTGGAACAGCACCTTTAACTAAGATAAGGTTATTGTCAACATCAACTTTAACTACTTCAAGGTTCTGTACAGTTACCTTTACGTTACCCATATGACCAGGCATGTGCTTGCCTTTGAATACACGACCAGGTGTTGTAGCAGCACCGTTAGAACCAGCATGTCTGTGGTACTTGGAACCGTGAGCCATAGGTCCTCTGGATAATCCGTGACGCTTGATAGCACCCTGGAATCCTTTACCTTTGGAAGTACCTGTTGCATCAATCTTATCTCCTGCGGAGAAGATGTCAGCTTTGATTTCCTGACCTACAGTGTAGTCTGCAGCGTTTTCGAATTTGAACTCTTTAAGAAATCTCTTATTTGCAACACCTGCTTTTGCAAAGTGTCCCTTTCGTGGCTTGTTAACAAGTGTTTCTCTGATGTCACCAAAGCCAACCTGTACTGCTGTGTATCCATCGTTCTCTACAGTTTTAATCTGAGTAACGGCACATGGACCAGCCTGCAATACTGTAACTGGAGTTAATACTCCGTTTTCATTGAAGATCTGAGTCATACCAATCTTCGTAGCTAATATTGCTTTCTTCATAACTTTTTACCTCCTGTTAATCTACAGCGGATTATGCTGCTTGCATAATCATCCTAGATGGTCTTATACCGGAAGTTTCCTAATATATAAACCCTAAGGATTATTACCTGAATAATTGTTTGAAGCACAACTTATGTTGCCACTTCTTAACATTAAGAATTTGCTAAGTGAATTATTATTTTGCTTTTATCGAGATGAAACTTCTCATCTATTAGCGAATTATTATTTCGCTTTCATCGAGATGAAACTTCTCATCCATCGGCGAATATTATTTCGCTTTCATCGAGATGAAACTTCTCATCCATCGGCGAATATTATTTCGCTTTCATCTTAATGTCAATGTACACACCTGCTGGCATCTCTAATCTTGATAATGCATCAACAGTCTTCTGTGTAGGAGCAATGATATCGATTAATCTCTTATGTGTTCTCTGCTCGAACTGTTCTCTAGAATCCTTGTACTTGTGTACCGCTCTAAGAATTGTAACAACTTCCTTCTTAGTAGGCAATGGAACTGGTCCACTCACCTTTGATCCTGTCTTCTTAACGGTCTCGATAATTTTTCCTGCAGATGCATCGATTAAATGATGATCATACGCCTTGAGAGTAATTCTCATAACTTGACTTGCCATAAAAAAAGCCGCCTCCTTTTCGCACTTCATTTCAGTACGACAAGTGGTGACTGTACACTCACCCGTGTGTTTCATACTTGTCGGAAATATATAACCTAAGACACAACCCGTCCTAGGTGTCAATAAAAATTGCTTCATCCCGAAAAGCCTTCGTTTCAACACGGTTTATCTGCCCGTAGCAGAATTATATTCTTGTACAGTGACTTGTCGCCAGTTTCATAACATGACATTCGCTCCACGGAAAACCTGCATCTTTTGACACAGCAACCTCACGTTTCTACGCTATCAACGTCACAACAGTAGTTATTATATAATAGAACAAAAATATTTGCAAGTATTTTTTTATTTTTTTATTTACCACTAAATATTTGCATATTTTTATGAGAATTATACTTTAACTTTCTTATATATAATAGGAAAGAATTATTTATCTTTTCCTCATATTATAACTATTTACAAACTGAGATACCTTAGTAATAATGTGCAATTAATTAATATTCATTCATCGCTATTTTAGAAACTAAATCATTTATACTCTGTCATACAAAACGTTATTGATTAATATCAAAAAATGAAAGGATGATTCCTAATTAAATTAGAAATCATCCCTCCAGCTAATTACCTCTAACCAGACTCCCGTCCTTATATAGTAAATTTACGCATCGCGCCTTTTAATTCTTCTGTACGCTGCTCTAATTCTTTGGTACCTTCCATAAGAGCTTTGGATAAATCTAACTGCATCTGCGCAGTATTGTTTACAATAGAAGAGGAAGCTGCGGTTTCCTCATAAACAGCAGAAATACTTTCAATGGAGTCTAAAGTCTTTTGTCTGTCTTCATTCATATTTTCAACATTCTCAATAACTTCCTTTAGATTCGTTAACAATCGATCAACACATTCACTCATGCTATGGAATGCTTCTCTGGTTGTCTCGACTGTGCTCACCTGAGAGGTAACTTCAGTTTCAGCTTTTTGTGCTGTCTGTACTGTTGCTTCTGTTTTTGTCTTAATATCAACAACTACCTTTTGAATCTCTTGAGCAGCATTTACAGAACCTTCTGCTAATTTACGAATTTCTTCGGCAACTACTGCAAATCCTCTTCCTGCATCACCAGCTCTTGCAGCTTCAATCGAAGCATTTAAAGATAAAAGATTTGTTTGACTTGCAATATCATTGATTATGCCAATAAATTGTTCAATTGAGGCAGACTGTTTTTGAAGAGCTTTTATGTCAGTCATAACCTGTTGAGTTATTTCATTTGTTGTCTGAGATTGTTCTGTTAGTAAAGTCATTGTTTCAATACCACTTTGTATCATTACTTGTGTCTGATCAGCAAGGGTTTGAATCTCATTAACATTACTATTTACAATGCCCATCTTGTTAGATAGTTCATCCATCTGATTACAACATAACTGTGCTTCTTCTGCCTGTTGTGTTATTCCGATATCTATCTCGTTGATTGCACTGGTGATGTGCTCACTAGAATCAGTCATATCCTTTGAAGTTGCTGAAAGACTCTCAGTGGCTTCAGTAACTAAATTTGTAACCTCAACTACTTTATGAATAAGATCTCTTGTGTTATTTACCATTCCCTTAACATTACCCGCTAGCATACCAAACTCATTACTTGTGTGGATATCCATGTCAATGGTTAAATCACCCTCAGATACTTTAATTAACTTTTTTGAAATACGACGAATACTCTTACCTATGATAACAGAAATCAATCCACCTACGAATACAGCAACAACAATAGCAATAACAACGATTCCGACTGTAACCGTTTTAATTTCAATAGCACTCTTCATAACAGATGCTTCCGGTACAAGTGCACAAATAGAAAAGCCCTTGGTACTACTCTTTGCCATCATAAAGAGATAATTCTCATCGCCAACTTTTACATAGGTGTTGTAACTTCCTTCCTTGGAATCCATGCCTTCTTTATAATAATCTGTTGTACTAAATGTTATGGCATCGCTTATCGTTGATATTTCTCTACCATCATCCATAACAAAGGAGATGTAACTACCATCTGCTAACACAATTTCCTGCAGGAGTTGAACTACTTTTTTCTTACTTAAGTCTATTACAATATAGCCATTTTTTGATTTAAACTGTCTAATAAAAGAACACGCATAATTGTTATGGGATGTCTTTAATTGCTCATCAATTGTAGCATGACTACCAATCCATGAAGTCTGAGATTTGCTTCCTGCTAGCACCGAAGCATCTGTTTCCGTCACAGTATCACTAAATCCTACCACACCCCTAGTCTTTGTTGATAACACTTTCGCATGATCTTTTGGTATGATATGTACATCTTGAATAAAATCATTTGCCACTTGAGCCGCTGTTAACTGTGCATAAATAGCTTGTGTTAATTCATATATCTTTATTTGTTCTTCATTTTTACTGCTAAACATATAATCTGAAACATTCTCATTTTGAGACTGTACGAACGCTTCGGATTCTAGAGTGCCCATTCCAACATCAATATAGTTTACTGCCATATTTATCGTATTCGTTGCTGAATCTTCAAAGCTAGTAATTAACCCATTCGATGCTTTAACATAAGATATGATACCCACTAGTATAACAAAGAGAATCGGTACAGTAAAACCGATGATCATTTGAGTTCTGATACTAGAAAAAAACTTAAAAATTTTACCGTTTCTTACCTTGGTAGGAACAATATCCAAATCATTTTCCATACCTTCTTCTAATAACATCTTAAGCTGCTTTTTCTTTTGTTTTTGATTCTTTTTAATTTCGTCTTTACGATCTTCCCCATCGTTTTTACGTTTTAATACTTCTTTTAATTTCTGTTTTTTCTTTGCTTCTTGTTTCATTTGTTCCACCATAGCCTCATCAAACTCAACATTTCCTTTTCTTGTTTTTCTGAGATTACCAAATAACTTTTTTTTCTTTACTTCCACTGTTATTCGCACCCCCGTTGCTTTTGTCTATATTATCGAAACTAAGGATTATTCGACAATAAAATTTCAAATGTTTTATAATTATACCACATACTACCAATATATACAATATTCTTAATGACTTATATTTAAAAACTTCACAATTTGCGTGCATGTTTTCTATACATACAGCAAATAAACCGTAAATTACATTATTCAATACAGTTTTTTTGCTATTTGCTATTTAAAAAGCAATTTTTTTACACGTACAATAACGATTCCATTGATTCCAGCAAAAGAAAGCAAGCTTTCATCCCATTAAAAACATCACAATCCAACAACTACTCATAATACAACATTCACAATCAACAACACTCAACAAACAAGAAAAAGCACGCTTTGCGAACTTTTCCTTGTCATGAATTAAAAATAGCTTTCCATAAAAACAATCAGTTTTTACAGAAAGCTATTCTTGTCATTCTTATTCGATGAAAGCATACAATCATCAAAATAATCTTATAGTTTGAATAAATTAATTGCTCCTTTTAACTCTTGTGTTTGTTGCGAAAGCTCACCAGTCGCATCAAATAATCCCTTCGACATACGAAGTTGCTGTTTTACCGTATCATTCACAAGTGAGGTTGAAGCTGCTGTTTCTTCATATACCGCAGAGATACTTTCAATAGCCTCCAAGGTCTTTAGACGGTCTTCATTCATATTGTCGACATTAACAACGACAGTATTTAAGTTCATTAATAATTGTTCCACGCAATCATTCATATTATTAAATGCTTCCATCGTAGTATTAACAGTCTTTACTTGCTCTGTAACTTCTACTTCTGCTTCCTTTGCTGTTATTACTGTACTCTCAGTCTTTTTCTTTATTTCAACCACGACTTTTTGAATTTCATTGGCTGCGCTCACGGAACCTTCGGCTAGTTTTCTAATTTCCTCCGCTACAACTGCAAAACCCCTACCAGCATCTCCTGCCCTAGCCGCTTCAATCGAAGCATTTAAAGAAAGCAAATTAGTTTGACTTGCTATTTCATTGATAATACCAATAAATTGTTCGATGGATAAAGATTCTTTTTGTAATCCTTTTACTTCCTCCATTACTCGTTTCGTCTTTTGATTCGTAGTCTCCGATTGATTTGACAGTTGATGCATGGAGTCCATACCTGCACCAATCATTCCTTTTGTTCGATCTGCTAAGGACTCAATTTCAGTAACATTTTTATTTACAACTTCCATCTTATGAGAAAGTTCATCCATCTGGTTATAGCATAACTGTGCTTCCTCCGCTTGTTGTCCCATGCCAGTATCTATTTCTGATACTGCATTCGCAATATGCTCACTGGATTCCGTCATTTCATAAGAGGTTTTCTTTAGTTGATTCGTAGAGTCTGATACATTCCCTGTAATATCAACCACCTTTGTAATTAAATTTCTCGTGTTTGATACCATCTCTTCTGCACTTCTAGCCAAAGTACCAAATTCATTCGAAGATTTTATATTCATATCTATTGATAAATCTCCCTTTGAAACCAGCTGCAGTTTATTCACTATTTTTTTAATATTATTTCCAATCACTACTGAGATATAACCACCTACTAAGAATGCAAGTATGGCCGCTACCGCTACCATAGGTGTAGTTATATTTTTAATGCTATTTGCGCCACTCATGACGGATGCCTTCGGAACTAATGCACATATCGAAAAGCTTCTATTAGAGCTACTGGACATCAGATACAGATAATCTTCTCCCTGATACGATATGTAGTCACTATACAGACCGTCTTCTTTATTTAAACCCTCCTGATAGTAATTTTGTGCAGAAATTAACATCTCTTCTTCCTTCGATGTAATTTCCCTACCATCGCTTAAAATAAATGAAACTCTACTACCTTCTGCTAATTCTAGTCCAGCTATTGTCTCCACAACCTTATCCATGCTAAGATCAAGCACAATATAACCTTTCTTCGAGCTCATCATTCGAAAATAGGAGCAAGCATAAGAAGAGTTATCAAACGAAAGCTTTGTATCTAATGTTTCATGACTTCCTACCCAACCGGCGGAATAAGTTTTATATTTTGTTATGTTCGCTGCATCGGTTGAATCAAGTTCTTCTGAAAAACCATTCACTCCCCGAATTTTAGTTGAGAGAACTTTACTTACCTCTCTTGGAACGATATGTATATTTTGAATAAATCCATTTCCTTGTCTAGCTGCTCCTAATTTCGGACTGATACTATTTGTCATCTCTAATACTCTAATTGGATCATCTGCTTCTGTGCCTAAAACATAATCAGAAACATCAGCGTCCTGTGATAAAACAAAAGCCTGTGTCTCTACTGAAGTCATCGCCATCTCCAAGTATTTTGCGGTCATTTGGATTGTTTGTAAAGCAGATGTTTCAAAACTGTTTGTTAGACTATATGCTGATTTAGTATAAGAAACTATACCGATCACAATTAAGAAAAGAATCGGTATCATAAACCCAATTACTAACTGCGTCCTTATCCTTCGAAAAAAGGCAAGAAACCCCGTAGTCTTTATTTGCCTATTTCCTTTTGATACCTTAGGCGATTTCATTTTCTTCTCTTTTCCTTTTTTTCTTTCGCTCTTTTTTACTTTTTCCTTTTTTACTTTTTCTTTTTTTGGCGCTAATTCATTCACTACTCCTTTTTCTCTTTTCCGCATCTTCTTGATCCCCCTATAGTCATCATTCTAGGTAACAGTAGCAATGGTCCAATTTATGTATTGTATTTAGGAAAATTATATCATTTTAGTTAATATTATGCAATATTGTGTGCTTGTTTCCTAAGTGTTTAGTAATATTTTCGTATTTTTCTATGTTTTCCTAGAATTAATTAAGCAAATATAGCATATTTTTATAATTTATCATTGTTTTTTATACATGTTGTACTTAACTTGTTTTTTTGAGAGGTAACGTTATAAACATCGTTCCATTCATTCAGCATATTGTCTCGTCAATTATTTTTCATCCTTTAATGGCTACAATTTATTTAAAAAAGCAAACAAAATATCCCTAGTTACAATTAACTTACTTCTAGGATTATTTCATTTGCCTTTAATAATTAATGAATTCTATATATCTCTGTATGCTACCTATTTTAAAATGTCAACTATTTTATTGCTATACTTATTATTTTAAAAAATCTTCTCTCATTGGGTTAAATACATCAACTAAAATGCCTTCTTCTAACGCAGTTACTCCATGAACAGCGTCACTAGGCATATAAACACTATCTCCTTGCTTTACAACTTTTGTTTCACCATCAATTGTAAATTCAAAACTTCCTTTTGCAATATATGTGATTTGAAGATGTTTATGGGAATGGAAATTACCCTTTGCACCTTTTTCAAATGTTATTTCACACATCATTAACTCATTAGAATAACTTAATATTTTTCTTGTTACTCCTGGCTCACAATTTGTTGCTTCGATTTCATTGTTAAATGTAAACATATCTCTCATCCTTTCGTATTCCCGTTTTATTTTGGGAAAGATTATCTTTTAGTATATCATTTCTCTTTTTATACTTACCACTAATATTTTGTGATTTCTCATAAAATTACTTCATTTTAAACAATATCATTTGTTATCCATATCTTCACATATTTATTGTATATGATAAAAAAGATTTTTTTAAGCTTCTTCCCATCGACCTGAAGCACCACATGGTAAGACCAAACCTGAAGAGGTTACTGGCAGACCAATCTCTTCTGCATTAACCCTACCACCATATTTTTTTTGCAACTCGATACCTAACATATATGCTAATACCGCTGGTTGAAGACCTGTTGTATAGGAATTAATCAAGTAAAACAATGGTTTCTCTGTCAAAACTTCTGTGCAGAGTTTTACAAATGGATGAACACTTTCTTCAATCTTCCATATCTCACCCTTTGGCCCTCTTCCATAAGAAGGAGGATCCATAATGATTGCATCATAATGATTCCCTCTGCGTATTTCTCTCTCCACAAACTTAACGCAATCGTCTACAATATATCTTATTGGAGCATCTTCTAATCCTGAGGATGCCGCATTTTCTTTCGCCCAGGTTACCATACCTTTGGATGCATCCACATGAGTAACATGTGCACCTGCTTTCGCTGCTGCTAAAGTTGCACCACCGGTATAAGCAAATAGATTTAATACTTTAATCTCTCGATTCGGATTTTTTTCCTTTGCTTTTCTTATTTTATCACTAAACCAGTCCCAGTTTGTTGCCTGCTCAGGAAATAATCCAGTATGTTTAAAACTAAACGGTTGTAAGTTAAAGGTCAACTCCTTATACTGAATCTGCCATTGTTTAGGCAGATCAATAAACTCCCACTCACCACCACCTTTACTACTTCTATGATAGTGTGCATTTTTATTTTTCCAACCACGTTGTTCTTTTTTCGTATCCCAAATTACTTGGGGATCGGGACGTACTAATATATACTTACCCCAGCGCTCCAACTTTTCACCGCCAGAGGCATCCATTACCTCATAATCTTTCCATCCGTCTGCAATCCACATAAATTCCTCCAACTCTAGGTATTTCCTATACGAATCATTTTTTCTATTAATAATAGTCTATAGAATACTTAATAATCAGCGTTGCCAATATCGTAATATCCTAATCATTATAGGTAAAACAAACATCCATTCTATACTGCATCTACATACAGATATATTACTGTCATAAAAAAGCACGCATATAATTTCTTATAAGCCACACAATTTCTAATAAGCTATACTATCTCTTATATCGTAAGATAATTAGGACTTAGAAATTCTTTTATAACATATAGATTATATAGTACTTTCCTATAAGGCGCAAGTTAAACAAGATTTTTTTGCCTTAATCAAATTTTAAATCTTCTGAACTTATTATAAGTATTCTTGCCTTATTTTAACTTGACGTTTTTTGGTAAAAATACTAAACTAATAATTAGCATGAGAAAGAGTACTACGCTTACTTTCCATCATTTTGCAAGAGAGCTGTAATAAGGTCTCACTTGTCATGGCAAGCATCCCACTTGTCATGAAGAAAATTATCATTATAAGTGGAGGTACATACTATGGGGATTTTAACACGTTTTAAGGATATCATGTCCGCAAACATTAACGCACTTTTAGACAAAGCAGAGAATCCTGAGAAAATGATAGATCAATGTCTACGCAATTTAAATGAGGATTTAGGTAAGGTAAAATCTGAAACCGCTGCTATTATGGCAGAAGAATCCAGAGCAAAAAGATCATTGGATGACTGTAATGAAGACATTGCAAAGATGCAAGCTTATGCAATCAAAGCTCTAGAATCAAACAACGAAGCGGACGCTAGAAAGTTCTTAGAACAAAAAGCTTCTTTAACAAATAAGTCAGCTGGATTACAACAGGCATATGACCTTGCTCACGCTAATGCAACTAACATGAAAACTATGCATGATAAGTTAGTAAGAGACATTAATGAGCTTGAGTCTCGCAAAGACATGATCAAAGGAAAGCTTGCCGTTGCTAAAACTCAGGAACGTATCAATAAGATGGGTTCTTCCGTGGAAAGTGCAAATAACTCCATGGCTAGCTTTGCAAAATACGAAGAGCTTGCAAATAAAAAATTGGATGAAGCAAATGCTATGGCAGAATTAAATAACTCCTCACCAGAGAATACCATGAAAGATTTAGCTGCAAAGTACGATTCCACTAATCCTGACATCGAGAACGAATTGGCAGCTTTAAAGCAGAGCCTAGGAAAATAATTCTAAGTAATTGCTGCCACAAAGACGCTTATCTGTGCCTTTGTGGCACTTTTTATGAAAGTATAGAAAGTGAGAACTGCTCATGGTGATTCAATATAAATGTCCTAGCTGTGGCGCTGATTTAACCTATGAAACAACGTCAAAAAAACTTCATTGCGCTAGTTGTGGAAGTTACTATTCTATAGATTCTATGCCTCCTCCCGATATTCCTCTTGGCGATTCAGAAGATGCCCCTAAGGTATCACCTTTCAATCCTCAGGATATTTTTGAGGAAGCTTCCTTTGGATATGATAAGCAGGAATCTGCATGGCAACATAAAAATTTTAGTAACAGTAAGGTCTCCGAATATCATTGTAAAAACTGCGGTGCGGTTGTTATTACTGATAAAGATACGATTGCGACTTCCTGTAGTTTTTGCGGAGCTGCTGTAGTTCTAAGCGATCGTGTAGAAGGTCAATTAGAGCCATCAAGAATCATACCTTTTAAAATAAACCGAGAGCAGGCAACAAAAGCATTTCAGAAATGGTGTAAAAAAGGTTTACTTACTCCAACAGAATTCAAACACGCTGACCGTGTAAAAAATATTACTGGTATTTACGTTCCTTTTTGGCTATACGACTTAAATGGGGTAGGGGATATTGATGCAACCTGTACGAAGGTAAGAACCTATACCCGTGGTGACTATATTTATACTGAGACTCAGTACTATCATGTCTATCGTAAGGTGAGTCTTAATTACTCCAATGTACCAACCGATGCTTCTGAAAAGATGAATGATAACTTAATGGATCGCTTGGAACCTTATCAAAGCCACGAGCTGACTACCTTCGAAATGCCCTATCTTGCCGGGTATCTTGCTGAAAAATATAACTTCAGTGCCGAGCAACTCTTCCCGCGTGTCCGAGATAAAGTAGGTGTTTTTGTAGACAATTATCTAAGAAATACGATTCATGGATACACTAGTGTCATAACAAATCGGAAAGATATTAATGTTTATAAAAAAAATACTTACTATACTCTACTACCCGTTTGGATGGTTTGTTATGACTTTAAGGATTCAGAACACATCTTTGCTATGAATGGGCAAACAGGAAAGATTGTTGGAAAACCTCCGCTTTCCAAAGCAAAAATGTTCGCATGGTTTACTGGCATAACTTCCATATCATTTCTGTTAATAAAACTACTTGTCGTTTTGAACGGAGGGCCATGGTTATGATAGTGAAAAGAAAGAATTTAGAAAACATACCATTTCAAAGAAATCTACGCTCTCCTAGAAACTTAATAGTTTTTAGTAATATCATTGCCATTCGCCTTATGCTTATGATAAGCTGTATTTATATTACTTCATCTATCTTAAGCAATTCTAATCTTATAATTGTTGCGAACGCTTCGGAACATACTGCACACCTTGAAGACAATGCGAATTTATTATCTGAAAGTGAGGAATCTAAGCTTCAGACGAAACTTGCAGCATATGCGGTAAAGTCAGATCTTGATTTAGTTATCTTAACAACGGATGATCTTGACACGAAGGTAGAAGATGATGACGATGCCATAATGAAATATGTAACAAGATATCTTGAAGACTATATAGATGAGCACTGCGATAATGGTACTTTTTCCGAAGATGTGGCCATCTTATATTTTGACTCAACCTATCGTTTCCTAAATATCCAAGGATACGGGAGTGCTGAAACTTTATTAAGTGATTACCGAATAGAAAATATCTTAGATGAAATCTCTAGTTATTTTCGTGAGGACGATTATTATAATGCATTTTTAAATTTCGGAATACAAGCGAAGTATTATGCTACATTACCCGATACGAATTCCAGTAACGGTAATAGCAGTAGTAATAGTGGTCAGAATAATACCTTACCAAATGGAAGTTACGGGAATGATTATTATCATGGTTCTGGTACTTCATCACAAAATAGCTCTGATTATGCGCAGAAGCAGTTTGTCGAAAATGTTGTCTATCATACAGGATTTCAGCTACTAGCAGCTGCAATTATCGGAGTAATAGCCGTGGCAATCATGGCATCACGTTCTGGCGGTGCCGTAACCACGAATAACCGTACCTACCTTAATGAAGGTAATTCCGGAATCACTGCCAGAAGAGACGATTACATCAGAACTAGTGTAACAAAAGTAAAACGTCCAGAACCTAACACCAATCACAATACAGGCGCAAATAGCAATCGGAGTTTTCGAAGTAGCGGTGGCGGTGGTATTAGTAGAGGCGGACGGTCTCACAGTGGCGGTGGACGCAGAGTATAACGAGAAAGGTGGATTCTTATGGGATTTTTTACAAGTCAATTATCTAATGTCGTAGAATGGAAAGAATTCCGCGATGATATGATTTTTTACAAATGGCACAACGATGAAATCAAGCGAGGTAGCCGCCTCATAATTCGTCCAGGCCAGGATGCAATTTTCTTATTCAATGGAGCGATTGAAGGTATCTTTAAAGATGATGGAGAATATGATATCGAATCCGATATTATTCCTTTCCTCTCCACTCTAAAAGGGTTTAAGTTCGGTTTTAATAGCGGCATGCGTGCAGAAGTCTTATTTATCAATACAAAAGAATTTTCGGTACGTTGGGGTACCTCAAATGCTATCAATATTCCTGCACCTCAATATAGCTTGCCTGGAGGACTTCCAATACGCTCTCATGGTACCTATACCTTTAAGGTAAAGGATTATGTGAAGTTAATCGATAATATAGCTGGAGTGAAAGATTCCTTCTTAGTAGAAGATGTAAAACTCCGTATCACTTCTGTACTCGACCAGTTATTAATGAAGTGGATTGTCCAGGAAGGGAAAGATATCTTTAATCTTTCCATAAATTCTTTAAACATTGCGAACGGTATTAAGCAGGATCTTGATATGCAGTTGTTTGATACTGGAATTAGCATTAGTTCCTTCCAGATTATGAGCTTTACCTACCCAGAAGAAGTTCAGGCTATGATTAATAAAAATGCCTCTCACAGTATGGTTGGCGATATGAGTCGTTATCAACAGATCAATTTCTCAGACGGACTTTCTTCTGGTAATATAAAAAGTGGTGGATTTGCTTCCGATATGGCAGGAATGATGATGGGTATGAAGTTTGCAAACCAGATGGTTCAAAATATGGATCAAGGGACGATGAATGCCGATTCACAGCAAAAAACCTATACTTATACAACAAGTAATGAAACTGGCACCACAGCTAACAAACCAAACTTCTGTCCTAACTGCGGACAGAAAACTGGGAATAGTAATTTCTGTCCGAATTGTGGTCAAAAATTAGTATAATACATTCAGAAACACCTGCAAAATAGAGTGACTTATATTTTTATCTTTATAAAGAGAGTAAGAGGGGATAAATCAAAGTATCTTAGGTAAGAAAACTTACTTAAGTTACACTGATTTATCCCCTTTTATAAAACCCATGAAATATCTCATCTTACCAAAGTATAAAGGATGGTATCTTACATAGATAGTATAGATGTCCTTTTTTTACTCCGCCATCTGATTTCTTTTTCCACATACCTGTTCTTTATATACAACCACATTTCGGCCACTTTTTTTGGCAGTATATAATGATTTATCTGCTGTTTTGTATAAATCTGACATACATTGCATCGTGGTTGGTACAACAGAAGATACTCCAATACTCACTGTAACAACAGGGGTACCTAGCATAGGGCTATGTTTTATATTAAGACTCTCTATATTGGTTCGTATTTTTTCTGCAAAAGCAATTAATTCTGATTCTTTCACATCATAGACTAGAATTATAAACTCTTCTCCACCGATTCGTGCAGTAAGATCACTGCTTCTTCTAGCCGTTTTCTTAATCTCTGCGGCAACCATCTTTAAACACTTATCCCCTTGTGGATGTCCGAAGCTATCGTTGTATCGTTTAAAATTATCCACATCGACGATCATAAGACCTATTCTGCAACCAATTCTAATACAGTAAGGCAACAAAATCCCCAGATTGCGATCTAATCCTCTACGATTCAATAAACCAGTAAGCGGGTCTTCTTCTGCATTTTTAGCCATAGACTGAAGTTTTTGCTGTATCTTTAGCATTTTTCTTTGTTGCAGATATAGAAATCGTGAAAATCCAAGTAATGCGCCACTATATAGTATCATACTTATCTTATTCGTAAGGGATAAGTCAAGTTGAAGGAATACTAGGCAGATAAAAAGGAATTGTGCAGCTAGAAAACATAAAAATTCCCGAATATTTAATAGTGGAACCAATGAGGCAACAGATATCAAAATGCAATATATTCCTATGTTTTTATTTTCAAACATTGAGATATAACTGGAAGCATAGATAAACAATAAAGAAAACACCCAGAAACTTCGATAAATCAGAGGTGCTATCACATAATCTTTCTTTCTCTTACTATAATATCCCAGCACAAGAAAAACAATCGTTATTACCTCAAAAGTTATTAAAAAGCTAAGATATGTTTTTTGAACTTCATTATACTCTCCTAAATTCCATAAAAACAAAGCCATGATCGGTAATAAAAAACCAAGAATGGTCAATAAAACTACAACTCGTTTTAGATTCTCACGCACGAGCCGAATTTTTAATTTTTCTGCATTTGATAACATAAAATTTCCCATATCCCGTCCCCTATACGTACGTAAACATCCGTTTTTTAACCTTCACGTATCTTTTTTTGAATGTATGCGATCATAAACAGAGTTCTATTGCATGGTATTTAAAAACAGATTACCGTTTATCCTTAACTAGACCAAGAATCAAGTAGGCTACCACAAAAAAATGTAATCATACATCCTGATTATGATACAGTAAGAAATCTTATATTTCTACATTAATCACGTGCCTTGTACGCTTTAATACAAGCATACTAACCTAACTTTGATTATAACATACTAAAATTGTAAAATCCAACCCTTTTTTTCTATGAGTAACTTGAACTTGAATCACTTATACACTTTAAAAGCATGAAAACAAGAAAAAGCACGCTTCGCGAACTTTTCCTTGTCATGAATAAAAAACGCCAAAATCAGCCTATAACTCTATAGTTACTAATCTCGACGTAATGTATCTATAAATCTTTTCTAAATTTATATTCAACCCTTCTTAGGCTTCACTACCTAAGTGACTTCTTTCTATCGTTTTTACTGTCTTTTCTTTTATCTTTTCTTCTATCTTATCTTCAATCTTTTCTTCTGTCTTTTCTTCTGTCTGATCTTTTTTCTTTTCTACTATAGTTTCTTAATTCATCGTTGCATCTAGATACACTTTTATCTGCTTCCTTACTGGTAAAGCGATTACTGTACAGGCAACCATTTTAATAATATCTCCAGGTATAAATGGAATAACTCCTGCCATTAATGCTTCCCATACTGAAAGATCAAGCTGGATCCCAATCCATATTGTTCCTATAAGATAGCAACCTATTGTACCAATCACCATTCCGAAAAATACGACTACAGGATTCTTTCCCCATTTTTTTGCAAAGATACCCGTGAAAAAAGCTATAGCAAAGTAACCAATGAGGTAACCACCTGTTGGACCCGCTAACACACCAAATCCAGCCATTCCCTCCGCAAAAACTGGTATTCCAACCAAACCAAGTAACAGATACAAGAGAACACATATTACTCCCTTATAAGGGCCTAGAATAACTGCACATAGATAAACAGCGAAGGTACCTAAGGAGATTGGAACTGTAGATAGTGGAATAGAAAAAGGAGCCAAAATACATAGAATCGCAGTCATAAGTGCAATCATTGTGATTGACATAGTTTTTGTACTTTTCATAGTCTTTGTACTTTTCATAGTCTTTGTACTTTTCATAGTTTACCTCTGTACTTTTTTGTCCATTATATTCCATACCTTTTGATATGTCAACCTAATTTATTTTTTAGTTTACATTATGCATAAACTTTTGCTTGCATTGCACTTTGGGTTTTCATCTTAATACCACATTATTTTATGCAAACCAATAAAATGTCTTATTGCTCCTTTGGGTTATTTTTGCTGCACTTCACTTATCTTTTAAATATAAATATTATGAAGATGCAAAATCCTTGAACCTAATGATAGAATCATAAAAATGCTGAGATTTAAAATCCCAGCATTTTTACTATTTTTAAACATCCTTAAGTTTTTTCATTTCTGCTAAAGTACCCCATTCTTGATCCCTTTGTGCAATAATTAAATCTGTTCCTTCTATCATTGGCCACTCAATTCCAATCTCAGGATCATCCCATCGTATTCCACCTTCATCACCCGGATGATAAAAATCAGTACACTTATAGGCAAATACAGCAGTATCAGATAACACTAAAAATCCATGTGCAAATCCTTCTGGAACAAAAAATTGTTTTTGATTCTCTTCACTAAGCTCCACACCGAACCATTTTCCAAAAGTCTTAGATCCCTTTCGTAAATCTACAGCCACATCAAAAACCTTGCCGCTTAATACACGAACCAACTTGGCCTGGGGATGATTAATCTGAAAATGCAATCCTCTCAGGACACCTTTGCTTGACATGGATTGGTTATCCTGCACAAAATCCGCTTTAATGCCTGCTGCCTCATATGCTTCTTTATGATAAGTCTCAATAAAATATCCACGGTTATCTTTAAATATCGTAGGTTCAATCACAACTAACCCATCAATACCGCATTCAGTAACTGTTATTTTTCCCATTCTATAATTCTCCATCTATGGTAAATCTATTGACGTTTAAATCAAACTATATACATTCTTTTATTCTCTGATTCACGACAATAAAAAGTTCGCTATGCGTACTTTTTATTGTTTTAATTCTTCCAAATAACGTGCTAACGCATCTTGCCAGCTAGGTAATCGTTCGAATCCCTCTTCTGTTAATTTTTGTTTACTAAGCCTACAATTCTTCGGTCGTTTTGCTTTGGACGGGAACTGTTCGGATGTTAAGGGATGAACTACTACGTTTCTACCCGACATACGAAAGATTTCCATTGCAAAATCATACCAACTGCAAAATCCCTCATTCGTAACATGATAAATCCCGTACTTATCGGTTTTTACTATCTCCGCCAGACATTTCGCCAAATCTACAGTGTAAGTTGGTGAGCCAATCTGATCAGCGACAACAGACAGTGACTCTCTTTCTTGACTAAGGCGTAACATGGTCTTAACAAAGTTATTTCCATTCTTACCAAATACCCAGGTAACTCTTACAATAAAATAGTGATTCAGCTCTCGAAGAACTGCTTGTTCCCCTTCATATTTCGTCTGTCCATACCAGTTGATAGGGTCAACCTTATCCTTCACTTCGTAAGGCTTATCGCCCTCCCCTGGAAAAACGTAATCTGTACTAATGTAAATCATTTTAGCTTGAATCTCTGCACAAACTTTTGCTAGGTAGGAGGTAGCAAGAGTGTTCACATTTAATGCCTTATCTTTTTCCTCTTCCGCTAGATCTACTGCGGTATAGGCTGCACAGTGAATCACTGCCTCCGGCTTTATCTCTCTTATCGTTTTCGTTACCTGATCTTCTTCGGTTAAGTCAAGAGTTTCTCTGGTTAAGCCAATTACTTCGTCCCCTTGCTTTCTTAATTCCTTAACCACATCATACCCTAGTTGTCCATTCACACCAGTTACAACTACTCTCATATTAGGCGGTCTCCATACATCTCATTAAAATAAGAGCGGTATTCACCATTTATAATGCGTTCCCACCAGTCTTTATTCGCCAGATACCAATCAATGGTTTGCTTTAGACCGGTTTCAAAACGAAACTCTGGTTTCCATCCCAGTTCTTCTTCTATTTTTCTTGGATCAATTGCATAACGGAGATCATGCCCAGGACGATCGGTTACATATTCTATTAAGCTTTCTGGTTTACCAAGTGTTTGCAGAATTGCTTTTACTACTTCGAGGTTAGTTTTCTCATTGTGTCCACCAATATTATATACTTCCCCAGGTTTTCCATTGCGAATAATTAAGTTTATAGCAGAGCAGTGGTCTTTGACATGAAGCCAGTCCCTAACATTACTACCATTTCCGTAAACTGGTAATTTCTCATTATTTAAAGCACGAATAATCATAAGAGGGATTAGTTTCTCTGGAAAATGGTATGGCCCATAGTTATTCGAGCAACGAGATATCGTTACTGGGAGTCCATACGTACGATAATAAGAAAGAACAAATAAATCTGCACTTGCCTTGCTAGAAGAGTATGGGCTTGAAGTGTGAAGTGGTGTCTCTTCCGTGAAAAATAAATCGGTACGATCAATCGGAAGATCCCCATAAACCTCGTCAGTCGATACTTGATGAAATCTCTTTACCTGAAACTTCTTTGACGCGTCTAATAACACTAAGGTACCTAACACATTAGTTTTTACAAATACCTCGGGATCTAGAATAGATCGATCCACATGGCTTTCCGCAGCAAAATTAATCACAACATCAAAAGATTCTTTTTCAAACAATTCCATGATAAATGCTCTATCTGAAATATCTCCCTTAATAAAGCGATAATTCGTTTTATCCTCTACTGGCTTTAAACTCTCCAGATTTCCAGCGTAGGTTAAAGCATCTAAATTAACAATCGTGTCCTCTGGATAATTGTTTACCATATACTGTACAAAGTTGCTGCCTATAAAACCAGCACCTCCGGTAACTAATAATTTCATAGTGGTATACCTTCGTCCTTTCCTTTTACTATAACTTTAATATCTTCGTTTTAGGCTAATTTATTATTACTTTTACATCTTCGTTTTAGGCTTATTTAAAATAATTTTTATTTCTTCGTTCTCGGCTAATTTATTATTACTTTTATTTCTTTGCTTAGGCTAAATTACTATAACTTTTATTTTTTCATTTTAGGTTAACATAATAACTATAGTTATTATACCTCCATCCATTTTGCAATACAAGCAATTAGCAAAAAAGAGACTACTACAAAATATAAATACAAAAAAAAGAGGGCAGTAATAGAATATCCTTAACAAAGCATTATGCTTCTTCATGAAAATTCCGCTTCTTCCCTCTTTCAAAATTAGTAGTTATCGTTATATGTTTCTACTTTTCTAGGTCCTATATTAATTCCTCGGTCCTTTTGATAAATTTATACTCTTGTAATTTATCCATGAAGCTATGAACAGAATCTCTGCAAATAGCCTCCTCCACATCATAACTTTTTATTAGGCTTTGTACCATATCTTCCTCTAAAACAGAGGAAGAATCACAGAGCATATCCCATATTTCATTCGCTATTCCTTTTAGTAGAAAATACCTTCCTGTTTCAAAATCAATCATAACCTTCTCCCCAGCTAAGTCCGTTACTTCTAACTTACGAAGAAGGCTTATTCTTGTATTGTTCTTCATACGCTCCCCCTATATATTTAAAAATCTTTTTTCTTTCTATTGCAGTAAAATCCACTGTAATTACATTTATTTTACCATTTTTTGTAATTCCATTCAATGATAGAAGCACTATAATTTACCGCAAAAAAAAACAAAAAGTATTCTTATTAGAAGGAGATTTGTCAATATTTAGTCCTATTTATCTAAATATTTTCCATCCATTATATCTTTTAAATAAGCTCCATATTGATTATTTCTAAACTGATGGTAGATACTCTCTAGCTTATCTTTATCAATCCAGCCCATCAGATATCCGATTTCCTCAAGACATCCAATTTTCCGGTGTTGATGGGTTTCAACCGTTTTTACAAAATTGGTCGCCTCTACTAACGATTCATGGGTTCCTGTATCAAGCCAAGTATATCCTTGTCCTAATAGTGAGACTTCCAACTCCTCATTCTCTAAATAAATTCGGTTCAAATCCGTGATTTCAAGTTCCCCTCGTTTCGAAGGCTTCAATTGCTTTGTATACTCAACCACTCTATTATCATAAAAATAAAGACCTGTAACACAATAATTTGATTTTGGATTTTCAGGCTTTTCTTCAATTGAAATTGCCTTTCCTTTTGAATCAAATTCAACAATACCAAAACGTTCAGGATCATCTACATAATACCCGAACACAGTTGCCCCCACTTCTTTAGAGGCTGCTTTCCTCAATCGCATATCTAATCCATACCCATGAAAGATGTTGTCCCCAAGTATCATTGCCACATTATCTTTTCCGATAAACTCCTCACCAATTAAAAACGCTTGAGCTAATCCATCTGGGCTATTCTGTACCGCATAAGATAACTCAATTCCAAATTGACTTCCGTCTCCGAGTAGTTCCTTAAATCTTGGTGTATCTTCTGGTGTCGATATAATTAATATGTCTCGAATACCAGCTGACATTAAAACAGACAACGGATAATATACCATTGGTTTATCATAAACAGGTAATAATTGCTTTGATGTAACTCGAGTTAAAGGATAAAGCCTTGTACCACTACCACCAGCTAACACGATTCCCTTCATAATTTCCTCCATCATAACTTTTATTCTAGCTCTTTAGCGCCTCTTCTTACCTATACTGTAAGAACTTAGTTTTCAACCAATTGCCTCATGCAATTCAAGCTACTTAGCCTACTACTAACTTTATAGATTTATTATAAAACATCTTATAATAAATACCATATCAAGTCAATCAAGTTTCTTTCACAGGTACTCTACACCAGCTTTATCATTGTCTTATATTTTATTCTATATCATTATCTTAAAAATTACTTTTTCTTATACTATAAAAGGACATATCTATTTGCTTTCAATCCAAATTCTGTTCCAGAATCTAAAATAGAATTGATTACTTTAAAAATCAATTGTTAATTATTTACATTTTATGATAAAATGGTCATGAATGCATATCTTCGGTTTGTTTTTCTCTGCATTCTTATCAATATGGTACTTTATTCGGAGGTAGTGTGAAAAAATAGATTTTTCACACACGAATTTGTGCTGTCGCCCAAATTCGCAAGATTTTAACAGAATGGAGGGTTTTATGTCCAAGCTTTTATTTGTTGATGACGATACAGAATTATTAAGTACAAACAAAAAATTTTTTACAAAAGAGGGCTATGAGGTATTAACTGCTGCCAATGCAAAATCCTGCATCCAGCTTGTAACTCTTTATAAGCCAGACTGTATCATACTAGATATTATGATGCCTAAAATTAATGGTTTCACGACTTTTCAATATCTAAAGAAAATTTGCTCTACACCGATTATCTTTCTATCTGCTAAAGATGAAGAAGAGGATAAGATAAAAGGCTTGCTTTTGGGTGCAGATGATTATATAAGTAAGCCCTATAGTCTTCGAGAATTATCTGCTCGAATAAAAGTACAAATACGCCGTACTCTAAGACAGCCAATGAAGGAGGCTACGATATCATATCCTCCATTGACCCTAAATCTTCTTACCCATAAAGCTTATTTTTATGATGAGGAAATTCTTCTCTCAAACAGAGAGTATGAACTGCTCTATCTCCTTGTCTCTAAACCCAATCTGGTTATCACATACGAGCAGATAGCAAACGCCATGTGGGGTAACTACACTAGTGATGACAGACGCGCAATTATGGTAACAGCCAGTAGGCTTAGAAAAAAATTTGAGACCTATGATGGTATGCCAGAATTTATTGAAACTGTTTGGTCAAAGGGTTATTTATTTCGTACTAGAAACGGAGGTTAGAATCATTGACAAGTCAGAAAAAACTTACCTTCCAAACTCCAGATGTTACGGTTGAAGAATTAACAAATGCCTTATATCGTTCAAATCTTGCATTGGATCGAACAAATAAAGAACTCCTACGTCTTCAGAAAGAACAATCTGATTTATTTACAAACCTTACACATGATTTACGCTCCCCTATATCAGCAATTCGGGTAGCAATTGAATATATGTTATCAGACTCCTCGCTTACCTTAGCGGAAATTAGAGACTCCCTTGGAATGTTACTAACAAGAACCGAATTTTTAGAACAACTTATCCACGATATTCTCCTTCTTTCCACAGTCGAATCTATGGGGCATCCTCTGCATCTGGAATGCATTGATATTGGCATCTTTTTGGAGGAGCTATTTTATAATTATCGGGAAGATTCGAACTATGCAAACCGTAAGTTAATCTTGGAGGTACCTTCCAATTTTCCTTATCAAGTAATGATTGATACTAAATTGTTACATCGAGTTTTTGACAACTTATTTTCCAATGCACTGAAATTTTCTACTTCAGGAGCAAGCATCACCCTAATAGCAAGCATTAGTGAATCCTATGTTATTATTACTGTGAAGGATACCGGTATTGGCATATCCAAAGAGCATCTCCCCCATATCTTTGATCGTTCCTTTATGGTCTCTGATTCAAGAACACCAACAGCCACCACAGGATATGGTTTGGGTCTTTCCATTGTGAAAGCCATTGTTTCAAGGCTTGGTGGAACAATATCGTGCAACAGTACCCTACATGTTGGAAGTAGCTTTTCCTTAACACTTCCAGTCTTTATGAACACAGAGAAAGCTTAACTAAAACATAATAACTTCTTATTAAAGTACGGAAACCTTGATAATGGATTATATTCCATATACGATTTATTTTTTTATACTATGGTGTAAGAATAAAGGATGTGAATAAATTAATTCACATCCTTTATTCTTACCTATCCAATTGGAATTTCCATAAGTTCTTTATCCTTAATGCAAACTTCTCTGTCACAATATGGTAAGATAGAACGCCGATGCGTGATAATAAGGCAGGTTGGTCTAGGAGACAATTGTTTAATTCCTTCTAGCACGTGAAGTTCTGTATCGGAATCCAAAGAAGAGGTCGCTTCATCTAAGATAAGAAGTGGTGCTTTACGTACAAGTGCTCTTGCAATTGCAATCCTTTGTGCTTGTCCCTCAGATAAACCATGACCGTGTTCTCCAATGATGGTATCCAACCCGTCAGGGAGCTCAGAGACAAACTCCTTCGCAGCAGATAAGATTAATGCATATTCTATTTCTTCATCCGTAGCTTCAAGCCTCCCCATGCGAATGTTTTCTCTTATTTTCCCGCTAAATAATGTATTTCCTTGCGGTACATAGGAGATATAATTTCTAACCCCTGCATTTGAAGTTTCCACCTCTCCATTTTGATGAAAAAATGAAATTTCTCCAGACTTTTCCTTCATAAAACTCATAATTAGACGTACCAAGGTAGTTTTGCCAATTCCAGATTCTCCAATCACCGCTACAAACTCACCAGGTGAAATATCCAAAGTTATATTGTGCAAAACCTCATCCTCAGAATAACCAAAAGAAACATTCTTTAATCGAAGGCTAATCTCTTGTGGTATTAGACGTGCCTTATGTTTTTCTTCAAGTGGAATTGATTGAAGTTCCATTATCCTCCCTGTAGAAGCAATGACAGAAACTATTTTAGGTATATTTTGTGCTAGTCCTATAATAGGCGCTTGAATTCGGTTCACTAAGGTAAGAAACACAGACATAGTACCATAAGTGATTACCGTTTTGGATAACTGTAATGCACCAAATGCGAATGCGGCCACATAACCTATCTGAAAAGTTAGTGACATTACGGTAGAACTTAATACACTAAGCCTGTTTTTCTTTTTGATCCAGTAAAGTCTTTCGTTTCTTAACTCCGTTAATCGTTCGGATGCAAAGTCTTCGTTTGCAAATGATTTTACAATTAACAGATTGCTAAGGCTCTCCTGGAGATAGGAGCGGTAAGCAGATTCCGTTTCTTGAACTTTAATCTGCAATCTCTTTAACCGTCTGCCAAGCCATAAGCTTGTCAATGCTGCAACTGGTGCCAACATGGCGGCAAATAAAGCTAATCTTGGCTCATAGAAAAACAAGGTAAGGAACGTCAATAAAAGTTCTAAAAATAAGCGTACCATCGTTGGTAGGACAAATACCATACCATCTGCTATATTACCACTATCACTGGTTAACCTCGTCATCAAATCTCCAGTATGATATTTTTTCACATCCATCCAATGGGAGTGGATGATTTTATCATAGACTTGCTTTCGAATCCCAAAGGAATACTTTTCATTCACTAACACAGAAACCATACCATTCACAGCATAAAGTGCTTGGGTTATAAATACTACTCCGATATACAACATAATAGCGAATAGTATACTTTCTCCTGAAGTTGCAGAATCGATAATATATTTACTTACTACTGCAAGCCCAACTGTTAAAAAGGTATTGCTAAAATCAACTCCCATTAACAACAGAAGTTTCGGCAGATAATCCTTGGTATAGAAAAATAACCATTTAATATACTGCATATTCCCATACTTTGTCTTCGTTTGCATTATACCACCTCATTTTCGATGAACTTAACAATATCTTGCTCTGTACTTAATCCACATGGTCTCTCTATTTCATAGATAGGTATCATATTAGCAAATTCCAAACACTTTTTAAAAAACAAAGGAGATAATCCCAACACTTTGTAAATATCCGTCAAATATAGATTATTTATAATAATTGCCAACTTCTTATGCCCCACTACTTCTTTTATCGTAAGTCTATCTGTATCTGATAGAGATATGTAAAATAAACCTCCAATCGGATGTTCCTTTTCTGCAAATATATCTCGCCTTGATATCGCATACTTTTGTCGTTCTTCGTTTAATATCGTTAGAGTATTGGTATCATAATTTTCTCGTGTCACGGTATCAACACAAAGCTTTTGCTGTGGATAAGCAGGTGCTGCTACCAATTGTTTGGTTCCATGGATAGCTACCGTATCATCTGCCAGGAAAAGGTGTCCCCTTTTCACCAGTTCATGAATTATTGTCGATTTGCCTGCACCGCTGTTTCCACATACAAGAACAGCTTTATTATGAATAACAACGGCACCAGAATGTATTGCAATAATTTCCCTTTGAATCAAAACTATTCCAAGAGCAGATCCAAGTAACATTGCTTTTGTTAACTCGTAATCAGCATCTTGTTGTAGTTCTAAAGTGATTCTTTCCCCTTTCTCAACTAAAATATCCCCTACTCCATCATAAGAAAACCACACATATCCTTGCTTTGAAATGGTATTCTTATTTCCTTCTTGCTTGTCTACTTTTATGTACTCAGGCATCGAGCCAAACCTAATAATGACATCTTGCGAAACTTCTTCACTCTTACGACAATTAGCCTCTAGAAAAGGAATCTCTGACTCAACTGTTAGCCCATAGATACTATAATAATAAACCTGTCCCATATATCCTCCCATATCATGTTTCAAATCCATTTTTTATGCGCTTAATTCTATTATAGAAAAGAGAAAGCACGTTACGCGAATTCTTCCTTGTCATGAATAAAAAATGGCTATGGAGTTTTATCACCATAACCAATTTTTTATATACAATCGTTTAATTAACACCAACAGATGGCTCTCCACTATTTCCTGAAGATGGTCCCCAAGTAGTTATATGATACTTGCCATCAGAAGATACATATTCGCCATCTTTTTCCCATCCACCTCTTGGACTGTACTGGGTCTTGTTAATTTCTAATTCGATAACTTCTGGGTTAGCCCATACCTTTTTCATAAACATGCCTCCATTCTTTTTGACATCCCATAACGGGTGACAATTGGATTATAAATTCTTCTGCTGGCATATTCAACAATTCTAACAGTTTTGTAAGAAACGAAGCATTAACCCGGTATATAATAGTTTGGTTACTTCAGAACTTTGATTTTCCTCAAGAGATTTTAACAGAATCGATATATCTTTTTCATAAAGAGAGGTATCAATATAATGCTTTACCTCCTCATTTAATATAAGTTTTATTTCTTCGTATATCGATTTTCTCACACGGTCTATCTTAAAAATAAAATCTGCACTTTGAACCCCTTTTTTTCGCAAAGTCTCACTAAGAATCTTAGAAGGAATCTTATCCTTCATATATTCCCTAATCAGCCTTCTCTCCACACCATGGTATACAAATTGATCTTCTGGAAGGTTATAACAAAACTGAATCATCTCTCTGCTTCTTGTTGGGTCCTTAATCAAAACCCCCGTAGCAAGAGATAGTTTCGTTTCTATCTCACCTATTTGTGAAAGAGCACGTTTTAAATACATATCTTCCTTTACTTCCTTCATCGTAGGGGTATGTAGATTAGCATTAATCTTGGCTTTTTTAAATCTTTTCTTCGTGTGATAACATTTCGCTAGTGTCTTATTTTCATAAGTGTGTCCATCATAAGCTCTTCTTTCCACGCTTTCCTTCGAAAAGATAGGGAATAACAAGGTTACTGTGTTTTTAAACATTCGGCGCTTTGATAACTTGTGGCGTTTCGATAGTTCATTTAATTCTTTACATAAGGACAATATCTTTCCTCTACGTAATAAACTTTTAAAGTAAATATCAAAATTACCAAAAGATACTGTGGCATTACCATATTGGCCGTTCAATAAAATCTTGCATCCTTTCTTTGATGCACGTATCATACATTCATAAATCCAATCAATATTTTGAAGTGCTTTATATGGCATCTCTAAGATATTCATCAGTTCTTTAGCATTATCCCATGAGTTCTGCCCCTGTAAATCACAAAAATTGCTATCAATATTTCCTATTTCTTTTACGAATTTCTCCACAAGCTCTCGTTCATTTGTTAAATAAACACTCTCACGCTGTGTAAGGAATCCCTCCTCTGGAATCGATGTATAGGAGTGTAATACTTTCCCTTTCTCCCTTAGATACTCAGAAGCAATACATGCAACTGAAGTAGAGTCTAAGCCCCCACTCAACAGAATAGAAACTTCTCCTCGCGTTTGAATGGATTCTTTGATGATTGTTTCATACAGGTCTATAAAATCTTGCTTGTACTCACCACTCTCCTTCTTTCTTTTATTCTTACTTGGAGACCAGTAGTAGCTTCTAGTTATCTTTCCATCTAAAAATGTTAGTAGCTCTCCAGGTTCCAGCTTATAAATCCCCTGATAAGGTGTTTCTCTGCATTCTGATGTCATTGCTAAATTATCGATTGCAAGAAAATCTGTAATCCATCGTTTGTTATATTCAAATGGTAATCCTACTGCATTTAAGATTCCTTGAAATAGGGTAGAGAAATAAAATTTTTCTCCATCAAAGTGGTAATAAAGACATCTTGCACTGGTTGGATCAACTGCACATAGTAGCTCCTTGCTTATCGTATTATAGATACAGAAAGAAAAAGATCCATTTAATCTAGATATAAAATTTTTCTTATCCCTCTTATAGATTTCAAGTACGATCTCAGTATCAAATATGGTTTTGCTAAGATTAAGTTCTTTTATTAATTCTTCGCAATTATCAAGATATACATCACCAGCAATCATCAGATGAGTATCCACCTCATAAATTGGAAGCAAAACTTCCTCATCTCTTCTAATATATGACATGCCACAACCCATCATAATATTTAAATCACTTACCGTATGTACCTCATCAAATACACAATTGTGAAATGCTTTTTTCATGCTTTCTGAGGTCTCTTCTACTATCTTATTCCCCTTATCATCTAAGACTCCCCATATTGCTGACATAGATAGCCTCCAATCAATTGTAATTTATTTCCATTTTATAACAAGAAACAATCCTTGTCCATCCCTTTTTAACACTTCTATCACATCTCATATTGCGTACCATAAGTTGCTACTTTTGCATATCCTTCTCCATCTCCTCCCGATAAATAAAAAGAACCACAGCGAATCCATGCATGAGCCCTTAGTTCCTCCTCTTGCTTCATGACACCAAGGTAGAGAGTTGTTGGTATTTTGTGACGGCTGAGAATCCTTCGAATTGTTAATGCTCGTACTAAACATTTACTCTCCCAAGGAGTTTTGCTACTTACTCGATTTACCACTTGAGCAACATTTCGTACATAACTACTCTGCATGATATCTTCTTTAAAATCTGTCTCCAATCCAGCTATTCCAAAAAAACGTTCCAACTTTTTCATAGGTATTAATAAAATACACAATCGATACATTCCACAATAGTATAGTGCTTGGATGGTAAGACATTTATGATGATTGTATTTTAAAAAATATTGTAACCTTTTAAACACTTTCATTTGGCACTCCCTTTCACTTTTCTATTCCATAAGGTTTCAAAATACGTTTCCTTAGTCTTGGATGTTCCAGATTCCCACACCGTTATGGCTATTTTTCAGAAGAATTCAGAAGAATTATTCTATGCCTTCATTGTATTTTGATACCTCTTATGATATAATATAATATATTTACATATTTTTACAGTATTAAAGGAGAAACTATGAAAAAAAAATTTATAATTATTCTCTTTATGATACTGCTACTGTTTTATACATTGCGTGGCTTTATAGGAAACTTAAAAATTACTTACTATCAGTACTATAAGAATACTCTACCAGAGGATTTGAACCATTTTCGTATTGTTCAGCTGTCCGACTTTCATTTAAAAGAATTTGGAAAACAACAGAGTAAACTAATTTCTATGATAGCGCAATGTGAACCAAATCTCATTGTTCTGACAGGAGATATGATCAATAAGGATGCTACCCACTTTGAAGAACTTAAATTTTTATTGGAAGGAATTCATAAGCTTGCACCGATCTATGCGGTAACTGGAAATCATGAAGAAGAATCACCATACAAAAATAAATTGCGGAATCTATATCTTGAATACGATGTCATGATGTTAGAAAATACTACAAAAACGATAACCTTTGGTAATGCAACACTCTATCTGCATGGCTTTCACTATTCTTGGAACTTAACAAAACCGAAACGTATCGAGAAGAAGGCCAATGAATTTCATCTCTTATTATTTCATGATGCACAAAGAATTGAAGTTTTAAGTAATTTTAATTATGATATGATTCTCTGTGGACATACTCATGGAGGGATTGTACGCCTCCCATTCCTTGGAGGAATCATTGGAAATCACGGAGATATATTACCAAAATACGATTATGGAGAATACCAAATTGGAAACACAGTTAGTATCGTAAGCAGTGGTTTGGGGAATTCCAATGTTCCACGCTTTTATAATCCACCAGAAATTGTTTGTATTGAACTTAATAAAACAAAATGATACCATTAAAATCCCACACCACTTCTTAAAGTTATGTATTATCAAATTTAATTTTCTTTTATTAAAGTTACTACAAAAGGAGTGGATATCCTATGAAAGAAAAAAAAGAACAATCTATTATTATAATCCTTTCCTGCATATTAGTACTTCTCCTTGTGACCTACCTCATACCACAAAAAGAAGGTAGCAAAGATCAAGAAATCACCCCTGTACCAGATGAGCAGAAGAAAACTCTGATTGAAGATGAGACTTCTTTTAACTACTCAATCATGAAAGACATCAATGCAGCCGATTTAGTCCGTGCGATGAAGGTTGGTTGGAATCTTGGAAACACTTTTGATTCTTATAGTATCGAAGGTTATCCAGAGGAAATCAAAGCCAAATATCATTACCAACTAATTTCTACATACTCCTCCTCTCCATATACTAACTGGAATTCCTCTGATAAGGTAACATTTGATTCGAATGGTTATGCCGAGCTGACATGGGACCTCTCTAAGATTATATCTTCCGATTCCACACAATATGGTTCCATTGGATTACAGATATTCAATTTTCGTATAGGACCTACGGGGGAAAGCCGACTTATTATAGAGATTAAAGATGCTATCCTTACATTTTCAGACGGAACTTCAATTACCCTTGAAGAGTTCCTTGGTACTCATGAATTAATGATGAATCTTGGTGTTGCAAAATTCTATCCAGAAATTTTTGCCCTTTCTAACTTTTCGACAGCTACACTAAAGACGGCAGTCCTTTCTCTAAAGGTTCAGATTACTAATTATCTCTCACCAGAATTCATAAAATCAAAATCCTCTTACTATGAAACTCTATGGTATAACCCGATAACAACTAACGAGATGATATCCTTTATCAAACAAAGTGGTTTTGGTGCTATTCGAATTCCGATTACCTATCGCAATCATATTGATTCCTCTACGAATACCATTGATTCTGACTGGCTAGATCGCATTGAAGAAGTGATTCAATATGCCCTCCGAAATGACCTATACTGTATTATTAATCTTCATCATGATGTCGGTTCCAATGGTTGGTTAAGAGCAGATCTTAAGAATTATGAGCTTAATTCAAAAAAATTTGCTTCTCTGTGGAATCAGATTGCCACTAGATTTCAAAAATATAATGAACATCTAATATTCGAGGGATTTAATGAGATATTAAACGAAACAAATGAATGGGATAATCCAACGAAAGAGGATTTATCGGTTGTAAACAAGTTAAATCAACTCTTTGTCGATACCGTTAGACTAACAGGTGGTAATAATACTTCTCGTTGTCTCATTGTAAGTACTTATGGTGCCACTTGGAACAAAAAAGTCTTGAGTGCATTTGAACTCCCCACGGATAACATTGCCAACCGCCTGATTGTTTCAGTTCATGCCTATGAACCGAAGCAATTTTGTTTACAGGAATCTTTGCTAAGTAATAAGAAAGAATCATCAATCTTTCGAGATAACGAAGATAACCTCCTAATAGAACAGCTTTTTATCTCCTTAGAACAAACCTTTGTTTCCAATCATATTCCCGTCATCATTGGAGAGTTTGCCTCCTTCCATAAAAATAACTGTGCTGACCGAGCTAAACATGCAAAAAGCTATATTTCTTATGGCAAACAATATCATATTACTTGCTTTTGGTGGGATAGCGGAGGTCAGTGTAACATTATTAATTCAATCGAAAATAGCTGTCTCTTAGATCGTTATAATCTCACTTGGAACTTTCCTGAAATAGTGAATGCCCTTTGTACAAAATAAGCTACCGTACAAGGGCATTTTCTTGATTAGCTTTCTCTATATTCTTTTAAATGCTTTTGGTGTATCGAATAATTCGGAATATGATACAATAACTTCTTATAGGTTCTATGCTTAATTACGGAATCCATATGTATCAGTGGAACAATCGATGCCAATCCTTTGATTCCTCTTTTTATCCTTTTCTTTATACTACTGGCATCCTTTTTCCAGCTCCCCTCACAGTGGTGAATACTATATCCCTTTCCAATGATAGGACCAATCTCAAATATATCTTTTGGAAAAATACGAATATTTTTAAATACCTGATATTTACCGTGAATACGAAACTCCGGAAAATATTCTTGCATCGCTCGTGTCATTAATCCATTGTTATTAACGAATACCTCATCAGGCAATAATTTCGCTGTAAATCCTTGATAAAACAATTTATTATCGAGCACTTTAAACTCTATTCCAGTATAAACATCTAGGAGATATTTTAGAAATGGATGGTTTTCTTTACATCCAATCACTGCAGTACCAATGATAGAATCGTAAATAAAGCCAAGAAACATATCGCTATCCAAGAGATCATCCAAAGATTTTTTTAGTTCAACATCAGTATCTAGGTAGATTCCTCCTTCCAGGTATAACGCTTTCAAACGAAAGTAATCACTGACAAAAGCCCAATTCCCCAGCTCGTAAGCTTTTTTTACAAACTCATTTTCCTGAAAGTCACAATTTGTTTCGTTCCATTCTTTTATTTGGTATCCAACACACTTTTTCCAAGAATCTATGCAACGAACGAGTCTTTTCGGTTTTTTAGCAGACCCAAACCAACAGTAATGTATAATTTTTGATATCGCCATCTAGCCCATCTCCTTTCTAACTTTCTTTAGCGTTTGACTCAATCCACCCACACATTTCTTAAGTCTACCAACGATAAGCTTAGTATAAACTCTATACTTTGCCCCTAAAACTCCACCAGGCATTATCTTTACTATCCCAGATACCCCGACTTCCTTATACAGCCTCCAAAAATCCTCTCGATTACTTGGCTTAATACAAGGATGTTTTAACTGCGGCTGTAAATAGTCTTCCTTAGAACAGTCAAGAAACTCTACATCCGAGAGAATCTGGTGAAACAAATTAAGCCCCTTCTTCGTATGTATCAGCACTATAGACATCCCCTTGTTATCCATGTTTTTTTTCATAATGGAGTCAATTCCCCAAAAATCACCGATTGTGATATCGGAACGCCTTTCAATGGAAGCGTACTGACATTCGTAGCAATAAGGACGTTGAATGCAATCTGTTTGATATATTTTTGAAAAAAGATTGGAATATTTCTTTTTATTCTTTATTTGAAAAGATTCGATATTAGCTTTCCAGCCAAAAGCCTCCTTATCTCGAAATTGATAACGCTTGATTTTTTCCTCAAACAAATCAACTAGAAAATTTTGATACTCCTCAAATACCAAAGAACTAGGTACTCCATGGCAGATTATGTCACAGAGGTAAAGATTTTCATAATCTTTCCCTAAAAAACTATCTACCGCGGCTATTTGACAACCGGTCCCCGTAAAAAGCACTTTTCTTCCCTCTTCTAGATCAGTTCGAATCCAATGATAACAACCTGATATGTCACTTTGAAGATACTTTGATCCCCTTAGCTGGTCGCGTTCTTCTTTGGATACAACACGACGATGAATTACCTTTCCTAACTCCTGCTCCCAGCAAGCCCCATAGATAACCCCTCCCATTGCCAGGATAACATCAGAAAAAGCAGTGAAAGCTCCGCCAGAACGACTTAAAATACGTACTTTATTTTGTTTGTGTTTTACTCCATATGCTAAGGTTTGTGTAATATCTTTTTTTATCTTATTCTCCTTAAGAGGGCAAATACTGATGCAGCGTTTACAACCGATACAATCATCCAGTGAAATCTTAGGATATAAAAATCCCTCTTCATCCATCTTCATTGTAATCGCTTTGGTAGGACAACAAACGGCACATGCTGCACAACCACAGCATGGATCAAGTTCTATTCCCATTTTATTTTCCTGCATATACTACCTCCTAATGAGAATTGTCTTCCATAGTTCCTAAGTATGCTTCACATCGCATTTTACAATTTAATTTCGAATATACCTGTTGGTTCTATCAACTTTCGTAATAACCCTGATGCTACCCAAAGGATGACAAGTGTTATCGTCATTCTTAAGAAAAACTTAGTCCAAGCAATTCCAATCGCTTCATAAATAATGCAATAATAAATCAAATAAGAGATACAGGTTACGATTGTCATTAAAGTTAGCGCAGTATATATATTCTTAAAAATACCCGCGCCAATCACAAACCCTAATACACTGAATACTGTTTGTAATAAAAGCCATACCATTGCGTATTTCTGTTTATTAATAAGGGTTGTAATCCCTTGTACCGTAAGGGATAAAAAGGTAATAAACCCCTGCACTGCAACGATACGTAGGATAACTCCTGCCATTTCATAGCCTTCTCCATACATTAAGTTTATAGCAACATCACCCAAGGATACTAGTAATATCGTTGGAATCACTGCTACATTCATAGCCTTATTTATATTACGATAGGTAAACGTACCAATTTTTTTGATATCATCTCGAAACTCTGCTCCCACCTGAAAGAAAACTCTTCCCATTGCATTTGCTAATAAATTAATAGGTATATTAATTAATTTGTTAGCAAGCGAATAATATCCTAGAATTTCATTACCAAAAAATCCTTTGATTAATAAAGTTGGCATCTGGTTCTTAAATTGAGATAATAAATTGGTTGGGAGCTCAAAGAGAAAGAAAGGTTTATGTTCTTTGTATAATTTCTCTATAGATTCGAATCGAAACTTAAAAGATGTCTTTGGTAGAAAACGTTTCATATGTATTACGGTAATTAGCTGTCCAACCATATAACCGATATAGTAACCGTATTGCTTATACCCAAGAATTCCAAGTAAAAATGCTATCATTGAATAAGAACCATAATTGATAATCGGATTTAACATTAAAACTTCATAAAACCCTTTTTTATTCAGCCATGTGTAGCAAATCATAATTTGTTTTGAGGTAAAAAAGAGTATAAAAGTATAGAGAAAGATAAACCAACTATTTTGATAGAGCTGCAATGAAAAAAATATGTCATAAATAGTAATCCCAATTGCTGCAATTCCACTAATAATGAATGATATCGTTGTTATCGTTTGATATACCATTTTTGATGTCTTCTCATTATCCTCAATCATTAATACATTGGTAAATCCACCATCGGATACCGAATTGATTAAAGAGGCTAAGGCAAGTAGAAATGAGGATACACCTATTGTAGATGCACCATATATTCTGGTTAGGATAGGAAGACTAATGAACATAATGATCTGTCCTAACATAGTACCTGCAGATATTCTTATCACATTTTTCATTCTGTTTGAGCAAAACATAAACTTCATCTATCTATCTCCATTTGTACTTTGTTTAGTTTTAGTTTCTTTTTATTTCTCCCGAACAAACAATCATTATGAACACTTGCTATATCATTGTTCTTACGATATCCTCCATATACTCTTTCGCATCCTCCCTTAGGTGGTTCAGTCTTCCTTCCACCTCATTCCAAGAAATCGACTTACAAGTAAGAGAAGTATTAGTTTCTTTGTTAATCTCACGCTCCTCGATATGAAGGAGCTGTAATAATGCCTCTACCCGAACATTTCTATTTTTCTTATTTTCTAATTCTACAAAGAACTCTTTATGAAAAAGTATCGATATCGCAGTACCATGAAATGAATTTGTCACAATATAGGCCGCTTCCCGAAACCAAGCTAGGAATTCTTCCACTTTAGGTGCTACTACATATTTGATATTCATATCACGTATTACTGTCCGGTCATTGATATAGATGATCTCCAGACCTTTTTGTTTTGCCAACTCTTTGGCAAACTGTATGGAGACAATCGGTTTTTCTACATGGAACATAAGAACATAAGATTTTTTAAGTCCTGTTTTATGACTAATCTGGTTCCATACCCTACTAGTTACTAATAAGGTTGGGTCTATATGAACTTTTATTTTAGAGGATATATAATCTTGTAATAAGGATGCTGCATCTGCTTCTCGAACTGAAATACATTGAAACCCTCTTAATCGCTCTCGATAAACTTCATCCAAAGCCTTCGGAATTTTTTTAATCCCTAAACTTGCCGCATAAGAATACTTCTTCTCATCCTCTACAAAGGTTAAAAAGTAAGCCTCATCAAAGCCTGCACTAATCGGACTAAATACCTGATCGCTACCAGTAAGAAGAAACGTATAATCCTTACTTAATTCCTTCAAATCCAGATCATTATAACAGGGTTTACTTAAAGTAAGATATTCATTACAAAACTGTTCGAAGCGCTTCCTCTTTTTTTGTATCACCCTAAAAAAAAGAAGTCCTCGAGCGATTCCTCGTACCACCTTACCTTTACAGATTTTAAATGGTGCATAACAACTAGTTATACTTTTCGAATAATAATCAATAATCTCATTCTCTATCCCCAAACCAAATAAAAACTGTTGTAGAGCATACGCTTGTAATACTGCACCATAATTTAATGCTCTATGGAATGTTATAATACCAACTTTTTTGTTCATACTAACCTCCATTCTGTCACAATCCTGCGAATTTGGGCGACACAAATTCACGCGTGAAAACTCTTGATTTGTCACACTAACTCCCAATTCTACCGCTTTAGCGCTCTTACATAACAAAAGCTATCGTTTTACTTCCCTTCGATATTGTCGCTCTAAATAGATAACAATCCCAAACGTGAATAAAAACAAGCACATTTGATTCGTTCCATATAAGATATTTCCCGTAACCCCATAGACTAGAAAACACAACTGCATAAAGAGAGCAAACGCCATAAGTTCTCTTTGAGAATCCGTTAAGAATTTACGTCTAAAATATAAGAGAACAAGCTGCACCAAGGAAAATAACATTCCACTAAATAAAATTAATCCACCAATCAAACCAGTTTCTGCAAGGACTTGTAGATAGATATTGTGTGCGTGAAATGCCCAATCCCCGGTTGAAGATGTACGTACTCCGTAAATGCTTGCAAAGGTATTATAGCTTCCGTAACCATATCCTATGAACGGTTTTGACTCTATCATCTGTATCGCTCTTTCCCACAGATAAGACCTTCCGTTTAAAGAGCTATCCTCCGAATTTTCTGTAAACCTTACTAACAAATTATTTATTCCAGGTATCTTCTCCGCAAATATAATAACTACCAATAACAATATTAGTCCCATTCCAATTGCGATAATTTTCTTCTTTCTCTCCGTAAAGAAAAGCATATAAACAATACAGAGAGCAATTCCTATTGCAAATAAGGTTCTTTTAGCTGGTAACGTGAGAGCAAACATATAAACAAGTAAAAAAATAAAATCCCTTGTAGTTACTCTATTCTTTCCAACAAACTTCGATAGAGTAAGAGCCACTCCAAGAACCATAAGTATAGCAGCTTCTCCCTTTTCCCCAGCAATACCGGAATAAAATTTGCTCATAATTTCTCCATACAACCATGGTTGCATTCCTGGACGAATCAAAAAATTCAATGTTGTAAGAAATAAGCTCGGGAGAAGCGAATTTAGAATAATGGAAACTGCTACTACTAAGGTTGCGATCTGAAAACCCTTGCACACACTATGAAAGAATTTTTCAGTATATGTAAAAATAAAAATCGGAAACATACAAAGATAAACTAAGGAATATTTGATTGTTTCGCTTCGGTTCATAGAATAAAAGATTCCCATTATACAGATGATAATAAATCCAAGTTGTAATAAACCGATTGGTGATATGTAGATATTCTCTCTCGTTAATAACTCACGAAAGTACATACATAACCCAAATATTCCAATCATATAAATCCGAAACTCCATCAATCGAGACATACCACTGCAACAAATTAAGATCAGTAGTAGTGAACCTATCTGAAGCAATATCTCTGTCAATTGTTTATCTTTTATCTTCTCCCACATGACTGTAACTCCCAAATAGCTAATCTCTTGCTATGATGATAATTTGAATAACGAATGATATTATTTCATTCATTTCGGTGATTTCATACGATTCCTTGCTACGATATCTTTAACAGTTTCACTGCCTTGATATAGCAAAACGGGGAAAATTTCATTAATGCTATTCCCAGATATTGCTTTCTGCTTAATTCTTTTTTAGCACAACTTAAAGGGTAAGCCTTAAGCTCTTTTCTTAATTCTCTTTCTCGCTCTTTATAAAGAATATAATTCTTACTTAGGTACATTCTCTCCAATGTCTTGCAGTTTTCGTGCATATAATGAGCTTTTGCTTTCTCTACTAACTGCGGATAAGAAATATTTATCTTTTTTAGAATCTCCTCGGAAAGATATAAGGTATCAAAATACTTTTCTGAAAAGGAAGAAAGCATTGCAGAGCCTTTTCTTTTCACATAGATATACTTACTGACCATATGCCCACATACTAAATCACATCGAAAAAGTGATTCAAATATATAATACATGTCCTCTCCAATCGCTCTTCCAACTGGGAAATACAAATCCTTAACCTTTTCTCGTAGAAACAATTTATCAAAAATATTAATTCCTATTTCTCCACCAGAAAGAAAGGCTTCCAGTGCTTCGAATCGATTCCACCTTAAAGAATTTTCTGTACTTCTCTTTTTATAAAGTTTACCGTTTGTATCTAAAATAGAAAAATCAACAATCGAAAGATCCGCCCTGTTCCTTGTTGCTACATGATAAAGAATCTCATACAAGTCCGTTTCGGCATAGTCATCTGCATCCATAAAAGCTATATAAATTCCAGTCGCGGCATCGATACCACGATTTCTGGCTGCTGATACCCCACTATTCTTTTGGTGAAGCACTTTAATGTTAGAATATTTATTAGCATAGCCCATACAGATTTCTTTACTATGATCTCTCGAACCATCGTCTACCAGGATTAGTTCCATCTGCTCCCATATGGTCTGCTTAACCAAAGAATCTAAACATTTTTCTATGTAAGCTTCCACATTATATACCGGAATGATAACACTGATATCTACCATCCTAACCTCTATTCTGGCAATTGAATGCCTTTTCATAAATGAAACTTTGTACGTTACCACGTAGTTTCATGTCGTTCTAACTCTTTTATGTATTCCTCGCTATGAGATTTAAGCAGATATGTTCCAGTCGTTTCACAAACTGCTTTGTATTTGCCTTATAATCCATGGATAGCCTTGCAACATACTCTTCATAGTTTAAGATTTTATCCTCTAATAATTCAATCTCATAGACCGCAAGAATCTTCCCTTGCTCCTCCAGTTTTTTTGTAAACTTTACTTGGTGGTTGTCCACATGTTCTAAAAACTCACTTTGTCTTGGTACCACAATCGGAATCTTTCCATACGTAAATGGAAGCATAATGCTACCAGGTCCACCATGGGTGATTACAATCGAAGCATTCTTAGAATACTCATTCATCTCATCATTCGTTAGCATATCCTGATACTTACAAAATTTCGGTTTATACTTGGTATATCCTATCTGTAGAAACACCTCTTCTTTTATACTTTCGCTTCCTTTTAACAGATCTATATGACGCACTAGGCGATCAAAACCTTGTTCATGAGTACCAACTGTAACAAATATCATTATATGATCCCCCCCAAATTAATTCCTTTCTTATATATGTTCTTTTGCTCCTCCCATTGAAGAACAAAGCAGTCTGTTACTGGATACACCATTTTCCCGGTCACTGTTGGCAGTTCTATTCGATCATAAACTTCGATATAAACTGTTTTTGCCTTAAACAATTTTCCTAGATAAAAAAAAGGTACTGCAGAACCTGCTCCTGAAGAAATTATTAAATCTGGTTTTTCTCTTCTCAAGACTTTTAATGCTAAAAACGTATTTTTAATTAAGTTTTTTAGATTCCGATTTGTCGGAAAGTAACACCAATAGCACTTTTCTTTTTCTAAAAGCGATCTAGAATCCACCTTGTCAAAGGTAACCCAAAAGCGTTCATGCTTTTCCCAAAATTCCTTTAGTAGATATAAATGGGTTAAGTGCCCCCCGCTAGAACCTACCAGACATATTTTCATACTAACCTCCACTCTGTCGTAATGCTACGAATTCGGCGACAGCACAAATTCGTGTGTGAATAATCTTGTTTATTCACACTAACTCCTATTTATAGGCCTTAGTTTGTTTTCCCTCGGCCTTTCTCTATATATGGAATCATTCCTAATAATTTACCATCACTTAAAGAAATACACTGTTCTATCGTTTTTAGCTTTCCTGATAATAGTTGACTGATTACGATGAAAGCAACGGATACAATAAAACCAAAAAAGCCAAACAGTAATCTTTTAATAATTAATTTTTTTGTCCCATTATAGGAGAGATAATAATGCTCCGCCTCATCAAGTAACTGAATTGACTCTCCTCCTGTAATACCATTCATCTCAATAACAAAGGCTTGTGCTACTGCATTGGCTACCTTCTGCGCTAGAATCGGATCCGTGGAATTAGCATAGATATTCATAATATAAGAATTACTATTAAAATCAGCGGATATCATAGCCTGTATCTCATCGCCCGTAAGCTCGACAGCATCTAAAATGGATGCAGCCCTCTGACAAACTTTTTTACTTGAAACGATATCTGCGTAATCAATCATTGCATTCGTACCAGCTAAGGATTGTTGGTAAGAACCATAGGTTGCACTATAGACTGTAGTTCTAGCACTATACACATTCTTAACCGGATGATTCAAGGTGAGAAATACACCGATTAAAAAACAAAAGATCGAGATGACAAAGATTAACACTCTTTTTTTCCAAGCCACCTTTAGAGCATGTAAAAGATCTACGAAACGTAATTCACCATACACGATGTTTCCTCCACTTTCTACAATCGTCTATCCTTTCTAATTAATACAAGAATCACTGCAAAAAGCACAACAATACAGCTACCTAGTAAATATGGCAAACTATTATTCCAGTTACTCTTTGTTTCTTGTACTTGAATAACTTCCACTTCTCCCTGCAATACTTTTTGCTGTACCTTAACTTCAAGTAACTGACTTGGGATATCGTAAACATTACCCTCGGAGTTAGCATATTCAAAACTGACATCTAATTTATGAGCACCAATCTCTTCAAACTCTATGTACTGCTCATGATATTTTTTTTCCCCAGCTGCAAGATTACCTAGATACACTTCTTGCTCCGTCTTTAGACCGCCCCCTGAGATTTTCATAATTATATTTGTCAGGAGCTCTTTTCCGATATTTCCATAGGTAAAGTCAATTCGTGCCTTAGAACCAATCGAAACCATGTCTGGAATTGATAACCCTTGTACTTCCAGCTGATTTGATAATTTTACAGGTAAATGAATCGATACAAAGTTTTGATTACTTCCCGAGAGAGAATCCACAAAAGATATCTCAAATATCATCTTTAAACTGGATTCATTTATTTTATTTGATACATCAAGCTGTATGCTCATGTCCCTTTCTTCTTGTGGCTTTAGCTCATCAATATAGTATTGATTCGAATCGCCAAAAACAGGATAAATGTAATCCTCTGCATTGTTATAGGTAATTAGCACACTGGTAACACTATATACGGAACTCATGTTTTTGATTTTGTAATTTAACGTAATGGACTTCCCAGGGATAATAGTTTCTCCATCCATTTCAAATGAAGTGATTACTACTCTTGGTTTATCCTCAGGTAGTGCTGCAATACATCTAACACACGGTATATATAGCAAAATTACAAGAAAAATTCCGAGGGTTGTTATTATTTTCATTCCTTTGATTTTCAATTTTTTCACCTTAACATTTCCTCTTTTTCAAATGCATTATGTAACGATGTATCATCTTGGGCTGCTTATAATAATCATAGTCTCTCATTTGACCTTTTAAATCTGAAAGGCTAATCTTATTTACAATTAAACCGTAATATTTCTCTTGATAACTTATAAGCTGATCTTTTGCATATAAAAGCTCCTTTTCCGTTGTTTCATTTAAGGAAGCAATTAATATAATTCCATCAACGAGATGAAAAAGAAGTGTTGCTTCTGGAGATATACGAATGGAAGGAAAATCTAATAAGATTATTTCATAGGATTCTTTCGCTTCCTTTAAAAACTTAACAATTCGGCTGTTTCGAAATAAATATATTGGATTTTGTTTAACTCCTCCGATGGGTATATACGTTAAATTAGGAATAATCGTAGAATAAGCAATCTCCTTAAATTCCAGATCTTCAAGCAGAAAATGTGAGAGCCCTTTTTCTTTTTCATTACATAATCGCTTGTATTTACTGTCTTTCCTAGAATCACAATCAACTAATAATGTCCGATAACCAGCTTCAGCGAATGCAATTGCCATCTGTATCGTACACATAGTAGTGCCACTTCCCGTACTACAACCAGATAGAAGGAATAATTGATCTCCTGTTGTTATTCTACGATTTTCTATAGAAGTTAAGATCCTCTCCATGGAATCTCCTAATATCCAATCAGTTTGCCTGTAAAGTTCAACTCGTTTATTCATGCGTATACCCCTATCCTAAAGTTTGCGATATAATCTCACAACTTCCTAGCTTATAATACCTGCCTTTTTCATTAATGAGATACGATACTCCGCTTTTGAAATTTTTTTAATCAGCCCATATTTCAACTTATTTCTTTTCTTTTTTTGGTGAAAATTACATCCTCTTGCAACCCATGCAATCGGCAGTAAGATTGGATTTTTTTTGGCATAATCAAATTCCTCCGACAGATAAGCTTTCGGTGGGCAGATCATCTTTACAATCCTTAGTAACTTCCCGTTTCTTCCTTCCATAGGATTACAAAAATATGGAGCAATGATATTAAGAGCTTCCCAATCTTTATTATCCATCTCATCCATCGACCCTAAGCTAAGAAAGTCCGTTACTAACATCTCTTCTTCCTCAGAAGACATTGAAACTTTATTCGGATTGCAACCAGGATTCATATTAAATTTAGAAATGCAGATAGAAAAAATTTTCATACAAAATCTATCGTAATCGACCTCTTTCATCTGGTTCCAAAACTGCTTAAAATCAATATGAAAAAAATAGTAATTTACATATAGGGTAATATCAACTAAGTAACGTATTCCAATACCCTCAAGACAGAAATGTTTAATGATATGATAAATTTGATAAACTAAGTGTTCCGTATACCCAAGTGTAGTTACCTGATAGTCATCCACCTGAAGCTTTATTAGCCTATCCTCTCTCGTGAGATTTAATCGTTCTAACTGTTCTATTTTAACCCCTGTAAACCCTTCCCATAAACTTGTATGAAGTTCAATCATATGGCAGTCACCAAGCGCAAACTCATCTACATTGTCTTTTTGTCTCTTGTATTGATAACCAAGCAACATAAATAGTTCCTTCGCCTCTTCTCTTGATTCTTTGCTCACTAAGAGATCAGTATCTGAGGAAAATCGATATTCCGATTGTGGATACAAATGCCCAAGCGTTATTCCCTTCATGATTATCAGTTCAAGATTTTCCTCTTTGGCACTTTTGCATACCGTAGCAAGTGCTTTTTCTAAACGAAGTTGACGTATTGCTTTTAATAAAACTCCTTGTTTCCATAAATCCATTAACTTTTCCGGTGGCCCAAATTCCTTTGCTAACTTAGAGACATAAGGATAAGTAACCCCATCCAAACTATTTTTGCACAATAGTTTATATACTAAATCCCAGGAGAACTCTCCATCCCCTTCATTCTCAAGCAATTGCTCGGTTTCTTCTTTCGTTATTGCACTCTGAATTATTCTTAAGACTATACGGTGTTCCTTCTGCATCACTTTAAAACTATCCCCCAAATCAATATGCTCTAATTTCTTATCTTAAAACAACACTCAGCATGCATCCTTAGGGACAATTAGCCTTATGATTGTTTTTAACATAATCCGAAAATCGGTAATAACACTCCATTGATCTATATATTCCGTATCCAATTCAACAATATCTTTAAAATCGGTAATTGTACTCCTACCACTTACTTGCCACATCCCTGTAATACCAGGTTTAATACTCATTCTTCTCCAATGATTTCTTTCATAATGCTTTACTTCATCAAGCGTAGGTGGCCTAGTTCCTACTAAACTCATATCTCCTTTTAATACATTAAAAAATTGAGGTAGTTCATCGATGCTTGTTTTTCGAATGAACTTACCTACTTTGGTAATACGAGGGTCATCATGCATCTTAAACATGAACTTTCCCTCCATCTCATTTCTCCCCATTAGTTCTTTCTTTTTTCTCTCTGCATCAATACACATACTGCGGAACTTATACATTTCAAATTTTCTTCCATTTTGCCCAACTCTAATTTGTTTAAAGAGAATTGGACCTTTGGAATCAATCTTTATTGCAACCGCAGCGATAACCATAAAGGGTGAAGATAAGATAATTCCACTGATACTCCCTATTACATCAATCATCCTTTTTAAGAACTTCGAAGAGTTATTTAGCGATACACGATGGTAAGTTAATACTGGATATGTGCCAACACAGCTCACATAGCTCTGAGCAGAGTCATTCTGATACGTATCAAGTATAATTCGAACTGTTACCCCAATGTCCATGCATAAGTTAATATAGCGCTGAATATCAAAATTCTCGTAATTTCGATTCATAATATAAACCTGATCAATCCCCATGTAATGAATTACTTTTTCAAGATTTTCAACATTACTTAGGTACCTTTCATCCACATCGATGGAATGAATACTTACATATCCCATGATCTTCATTAAAAAATTGGATTTTCCAAGATATCTTTCAAACGTTTGATAGTCTTCTATCACACCAATTAATAACGTTCTTGGTCCCGATATCCCCATTTTTCGGACTAAAAATCGAGCCAAGAAGGTGCTAAAAATCATGGAAAAATAAAAAATAATAAGAAATGTTGTGTAAAAAAAGATATTAATGTTTGCACGCCCTACATAAAACAATAAGGAAGTGGTTACTCCTGTTGTAATTAGAAAAGATTTTGTTATAAATCTTATGATACGATCCACATAAAAAAAAGTGGTTACATTATACATACGTGATTCTTTGTTCGATAAGATAAACACTAGTAAAATCATGATACACGTAACAATGTAGGAGTTGCTAATCATAAAACCTTTCTTTAAATAATAGATGATAGAAGCAACTAAAACTGCTACACAACCAAATAGAATATCCGCAATGATATGTAGCACGTTAGTACTTGCACCCTTATTAAAAGTCCCCATAGATATTCACCTACTTAATTCACAAGTTATCTCTATATGAAGCATATATTTTTATCCGGATTCATACATATACTATAAGAGTATTAAAAGTATAACATTTCCATTTTTGCTTGTAAATATAAATTGTATTAATTGCGCAATAAATAGACTACGCTATTCGACAATTTAAATTATAAATAACTATTTATCTATCTCATGTCTTATTTTTTATATATATTATGACAAATAATATCGAAATATAATTGTTTAAGGATGTTTTTCTCTCTTCTCATAAGACAAGCTTTTATATAAAGCAATTCTTACAGAAGCAAAGGGATGCGAATACAATTCATGCTGCTTTTCTTTGACAGAAACAAGAAAAGCCCGCTACGCGAGCTTTTCCTGCCATAAATAAAAAAGCTGAAGAATCGGAAATCCTAAACCGATTCTTCAGCTTTTCAATTTGTAATAATAAAAACGAACGTATTTGCGATTTATAACTTGCAAATGTCATTTGTTGTTTATACCAATTATTCTGCTTTACCAACAGATCCAAACAACTCCATCTTTTCTTTCACAGTTGCTTTAATTGCGTCAACACCAGGAGCTAACAATTTACGTGGGTCAAATCCTTTGCCCTGTAAATCCTTACCTTCCTCAATGTACTTACGAGTTGCTTCTGCAAAGCTTAACTGGCATTCTGTATTTACATTAATCTTAGCTACTCCAAGAGAAATTGCCTTTTTAATCATATCTTCTGGAATACCAGTACCTCCATGAAGTACTAATGGCATATCACCTGTTAACTTTTGAACTGCATCTAAAGTCTCAAAGCTAAGACCAGCCCAGTTCTCTGGATATTTTCCATGAATATTTCCAATACCAGCTGCTAACATAGTAACACCAAGATCAGAAATCATCTTGCATTCTTCTGGGTCTGCACATTCTCCTGCGCCTACCACTCCATCTTCTTCTCCACCAATAGATCCAACTTCTGCTTCTAAGGACATATTCTTTTCAGCACAAATCTTTACTAACTCTTTTGTCTTCTCAATGTTCTCTTCAATTGGGTAGTGTGAACCATCGAACATAATTGAGGAGAAACCTGCATCGATACATTTTAAACAGCCTTCAAATGTACCATGATCTAAGTGAAGTGCTACTGGTACTGTAATTTTCAACTCATCTATCATAGCAGATACCATAGCGGAAACAGTTTTGTATCCTGTCATATATTTACCTGCGCCTTCAGAAACACCTAAAATTACTGGAGATTTAAGTTCCTGTGCAGTTAATAAAATTGCCTTTGTCCACTCGAGGTTATTAATATTGAATTGGCCCACTGCATATTTGCCTGCTTTTGCTTTTGTAAGCATGTCTTTTGCTGAAACTAACATATCTTATCCTCCTTAAACTCGTTAATTTTTTAACAACTGGTAATTCTATTTAATCAAATTAACTTTCATAGTCCTTAGCTATTATACATGATATTGCCAAAAAAGGAAACCCAAATTTAAAATTAAACCAAGCAAACTGATTTAATTTAAACTTTTTCTCATTTTCTTCATGCGAATAATTTTTAAGAATTGATGAACATTTTCAATCGAATATTCCTTTAAAAAGTTTTCAAACTCTTCCGTTAATTCAAAATCTTCTTGCTGCATATATTCCCATATTCTTAAATCAAATTCATCTTCATCAAAGGAACGATCATATCCTTCCATATATTCATTGATATCCATTGTTACCTCCATTCCTGCGCAAGTTTCGCGCATGTAAAAAGAAATGTAATATTTCTTTCATTTTTATAGTAAAACGTTCATTGGTAGTATGATGATTCACCTTACTCTAATTTATTACTCATAAATCTTTTAATAATACATGGATAACCTATCATAATCCATAATACCAATAAAAAGTATTTTAAACCTTTACCTGCTATAGATGACCTAAGGATTACCCCAAGACCAACTTTTAGTAATACTGTAATTACGAGCCCAAGTAGTAATTTTACTACTTGCATTCGGTTGCTACATGCACGTTCCTTAAACTTCAGATACGTACTTTCAACATACCAGCCAATGGCTAAGCCTACACCAGCAGCTGCTGCACTACAACTATCTGCTGCATAAGCTAACTCTATTGTACCATTAGTATACAAGGTTACGCAATATACTAATAAAGCAATTGAGATTAAACCTATACCAAGCATTAAGTATACTTTTTTATTTTGATTTAGCTCATATTTTGAAAAATAATAAATGAGTAAAATAGTAACTAACGTAATACAAAAAGAAGTTAACACATCTGCAGGAGTATGTACTCCAAGATACATTCTAGATAAACCAACCAAAGCTATCACAAGAAAAAGAAATATTTTTGAAACATTTTTCTTGGTTGAAAGTGCTAATGTACCATACAATGCAGTCGCTGCTTGAGTATGTCCACTAGGAAAGGAATATCCAGTTGCTGCTTTAATCGCATCTTCCACCGGTTGAAATAATGGATCTTTTACCCATGGTCGTGGAATACGAAAAGTTATCTTTAATCCCTGTACCAAAATAGCAGAAAGAAAGAATCCAAAACTAATTCGATATGCCAATTTTTTATTATAACACCAATAAAAAAAACATAAAATCGCTAATACAACGACCTCTTGTCCAAGCAATGTAAACAGACGAAATATCCCATTAAAAAATGGGTTTCTAATATTCTCTAACTGATATAAAAATTCCATAGAATCCCCTTTAACATCCAACTATTTTTTCTCTACCTACTACCTACTACCTACTACCTACTACCTACTACCTACTACCTACTACCTACTACCTACTACCTAGATGTTATTGTATTCCCATGTCCTTCTTTCGTCAAGGGTACATGTATTACAAAAAAGCTGTTGCAAAATAACCTATTTTGCAACAGCCCTATCTTCTAGTGTTCTATCGAATCATTTACCGATTCAATCAAACCTTCTTACATTATTTATCTTCTTCAGAAAATCTAAGATCATCAAAATTCTCAGTTGAAAGATCACTTTCTTCGTCTTCGAAATATTCATCCTCAGAGAAGCTTACTTCTTCCTCGGAATTGAAACTTTCATTTTCGTAGAAGTTTTGTTTAAAGTCATTACCGGAGAAATTACCTTCGTAACTTCCATTGTCAAATTCATCCTCAGAGAATGTAATTTCTTGATTCTGATCGGTATCTAACTTAACATTACGGTAATGTTTCATACCGGTTCCAGCTGGGATTAACTTACCGATGATTACATTTTCTTTCAGACCAATCAATGGATCAATCTTACCTTTAATTGCTGCTTCGGTAAGTACTTTCGTTGTCTCCTGGAAGGATGCTGCGGAAAGGAAAGAATTCGTAGCAAGTGATGCTTTGGTAATACCAAGCATTGTCTGCTTTCCTTCAGCAAGTTCTAATCCTTGCGCTGCTAAGCTTTCATTCACATCGTTAAACTCTAAGATATCTACCATAGTCCCTGGTAAGAACTCAGCATCACCGTTATTCTCAACACGAACCTTCTTTAACATCTGGCGTACAATTACTTCGATATGCTTATCGTTAATTTCTACACCCTGTAAGCGGTATACTCTTTGAACTTCCTGAATCATGTAATCTTGAACTGCACGAACACCCTTTATCTTTAAGATATCGTGTGGGTTTACAGAACCTTCTGTTAACTCATCACCAGCTTCGATTTCTTGACCATCCATAACCTTAATTCTGGAACCATAAGGAATGAGATATGCTTTTGATTCTAATGATTCATTGTTCGTTCTAGTTACAATAACTTCACGCTTCTTCTTGGTATCTTTGATTGTGACAATACCACCGAATTCTGCGATAATTGCAAGTCCCTTTGGCTTTCTAGCCTCGAAAAGTTCTTCGACACGAGGAAGACCCTGGGTAATATCATCACCCGCTACACCACCAGTATGGAATGTACGCATGGTAAGCTGTGTACCTGGCTCACCGATTGACTGAGCTGCAATAATACCAACTGCTTCACCAACCTGTACTGCTTCACCGGTAGCCATGTTTGCACCATAACACTTAGCACAAACACCAATGTGTGATTTACAGGAAAGAACGGTACGAATCTTAATCGTTGCATTTGGATCTTCGTATGCTTTGCTTGCGACAATGCGTGCAGCACGCTTTGGAGTAATAATGTGGTTTTTCTTTACAATTAACTCTCCGTTGTCATCGTAGATTGTCTCACATGCATAACGACCAATAATTCTGTCTTCTAAGCCTTCAATTACTTCTTTACCATCCATGAAAGCTTTAATCTCCATACCTGGAATTTCATCGGTACCTTCACAACAGTCTACCTCACGAATAATTAAATCCTGAGATACGTCTACAAGACGACGAGTTAAGTAACCAGAGTCGGCGGTACGAAGAGCAGTATCGGAAAGTCCCTTACGAGCACCATGTGCGGAGATGAAGTACTCAAGTACGTCAAGACCTTCACGGAAGTTCGCCTTGATAGGCAACTCGATTGTCTTACCTGAAGTATCTGCCATAAGACCACGCATACCAGCTAACTGCTTGATCTGTTTCTCGGAACCACGGGCACCAGAATCAGCCATCATGTAGATGTTATTATATTTATCAAGTCCGGCAAGAAGTTCCTTGGTAATTTCATCATCGGCTTCTTTCCAAGTTTCGATAACTGCTTTATAACGCTCTTCTTCCGTCATTAAACCACGACGATGATTCTTAGCAATATCTTCTACCTGCTTTTCTGCACGCTCAATGATATCTTTCTTTGCTTCTGGTACTGTCATATCAGAAATGGATACTGTCATCGCTGCACGAGTAGAGTATTTATAACCTAAAGACTTAATCGCATCTAGGGTTTCTGCAGTTTGGGTAGCACCATGAGTATTGATACATTTCTCAAGAATTTTCTTTAACTGCTTCTTACCAACGTGGAAGTCAATTTCAAGTGCAAGGAAATTCTCTGGCTTGCTACGGTCAACAAAACCAAGATCCTGTTTGATAATTTCATTGAAGATGAAACGTCCTACTGTAGATTCTATGATTCTGGATTCCTCTACACCTTCTGCATTTAGACCAGTTCTGCGAACTTTGATCATTGCATGAAGAGAGATTGCACTATTTTCATAAGCAAGAATTGCTTCATTTACACTCTTAAAATACTTACCTTCGCCATGATCACCTGGTTTATGAAGTGTAAGATAGTAAATACCAAGTACCATATCCTGAGATGGAACCGCTACAGGACCACCATCGGATGGTTTTAGTAAGTTATTTGGCGATAATAAAAGGAAACGACACTCTGCCTGAGCTTCTACACTAAGTGGTAGATGCACCGCCATCTGATCACCGTCAAAGTCGGCGTTAAACGCTGTACATACAAGTGGATGAAGCTTAATTGCTTTACCTTCGACAAGTACTGGCTCGAACGCCTGAATACCAAGTCTATGAAGGGTAGGAGCACGGTTAAGCATTACCGGATGCTCTCTGATTACCTCTTCTAAGATATCCCATACCTCAGGTTGTAATCTTTCTACCATCTTCTTTGCAGATTTAATATTATGAGCAGTTCCTTTCGCAACTAACTCTTTCATAACAAATGGCTTAAATAATTCAATCGCCATCTCTTTTGGAAGACCACACTGATATAGTTTCAGTTCAGGACCTACGACGATAACAGAACGACCGGAGTAGTCAACACGCTTACCAAGTAAGTTCTGACGGAAACGTCCTTGCTTACCCTTTAACATATCGGATAAAGACTTTAATGGTCTGTTACCAGGACCAGTAACTGGACGTCCTCTTCTACCATTATCGATTAAGGCATCCACCGCCTCCTGTAACATTCTCTTCTCGTTACGAACGATAATGTCAGGAGCACCTAGCTCAAGAAGTCTCTTAAGACGATTATTACGGTTGATAATTCTACGATATAAGTCATTCATATCAGAAGTAGCAAAACGGCCACCGTCTAACTGAACCATTGGACGTAAATCTGGTGGAATAACAGGAACAACTGTCATAATCATCCACTCAGGTTTATTTCCGGATTCACGGAACGCTTCTACAACCTCAAGTCTCTTAATAATACGTGCTCTTTTTTGTCCTGTAGATTCTTTTAAGCCTCTCTTTAGATCTTTTGATTCCTTCTCTAAATCAATAGCCTCTAAAAGCTCCATAATAGCTTCAGCGCCCATTCCTACACGGAATCTGTCGCCATATTTATCATAAGCTTCTCTGAATTCTTTTTCATTTAACACCTGTTTGTACTGTAAATCGGTAGTTCCCTTATCAAGTACAATATAAGATGCAAAATATAACACTTTTTCAAGAGTTCTTGGAGAAAGGTCTAAGATAAGACCCATTCTACTTGGGATACCCTTGAAGTACCAAATATGAGACACTGGAGCTGCAAGTTCGATGTGACCCATTCTTTCACGACGAACACTTGCCTTAGTTACTTCAACTCCACAGCGGTCACATACTACGCCCTTATAGCGAATCTTTTTGTATTTACCACAATGACATTCCCAGTCTTTGTTTGGTCCAAAAATCTTCTCACAGAATAAACCGTCTTTTTCCGGCTTGAGCGTTCTGTAATTGATTGTTTCTGGCTTTCTAACTTCACCTCTAGACCACTCTCTGATCTTTTCTGGTGAAGCCAACCCTATCTTAATCGCGTCATAGGTGATATCCTTGACACTTTCATTTATCATCTCTGTTGGCATTGTCTGGCTCTCCCTTCAGTATTATTCTCCGAAATCATCCGACTCACTAAAATCCATTACGCTTTCACTCTCGTCGAAGCTTTCGAATGTGTCGCTTTCTTCCTCCGGATTTACTTCACTGTATCCAGCTTCTTCAAAGCCCTCATCATATCTGAAGTTATCTTCCTCGATATACTGTGTAAACTCTGTTTCACCGTAATCGATGTTTTCTGACATCTTCACTTCATCACCGTTCTCATCAAGAACTGTAACATCAAGTGCAAGTGACTGAAGCTCCTTAAGGAGTACCTTAAAGGATTCCGGAATACCAGGTTCTGATATATTATCGCCCTTAATAATTGCTTCATAAGTCTTAACACGTCCTGTAACATCATCGGACTTCACAGTTAAGATTTCCTGTAAGATATGAGCTGCACCATATGCCTCAAGTGCCCAAACTTCCATCTCACCGAATCTCTGTCCACCGAACTGAGCTTTACCACCAAGAGGCTGCTGAGTTACTAAGGAATAAGGACCAGTCGAACGAGCATGGATCTTATCATCTACTAAGTGGTGAAGTTTTAGGTAGTGCATGAATCCAACGGTTACCGCACTATCAAAGTACTCTCCCGTTCTACCATCACGAAGACGTACCTTACCATCACGGTTAATTGGAACACCTTCCCACTCTTTTCTGTAATCCTCATTTGTTACAAGGTAATCCATAACTTCTGGATCTAATATATCTTTATATTTTGCTTGGAACTCATCTAATGGAGTATTTACATAATCGTTCGCAAGCTCTAAAGTATCCATAATATCGTACTCGTTTGCACCATCAAATACTGGTGTTGAAACATTAAATCCAAGTACTTTGGAAGCAAGACTTAAGTGAATCTCAAGTACCTGACCGATGTTCATACGAGATGGTACGCCCAGAGGATTTAACACGATATCAAGAGGTCTACCATTTGGTAAGAAAGGCATATCTTCAGCAGGTAATACACGAGAAACAACACCCTTGTTACCATGACGACCAGCCATCTTATCACCAACTTGAATCTTTCTCTTTTGAGCAATATAGACACGTACTGTCTGATTAACACCTGGAGATAACTCATCACCGTTTTCTCTTGTAAATACTTTAGCATCAACAATGATACCGTATTCACCATGAGGTACACGCAGGGAAGTATCACGTACTTCTCTTGCTTTCTCACCAAAAATCGCACGAAGAAGTCTTTCTTCTGCAGTAAGTTCTGTTTCACCCTTTGGTGTTACCTTACCAACCAAAATATCTCCGGCACGAACTTCAGCTCCAATACGGATAATACCTCTTTCATCAAGATCCTTAAGTGCATCGTCACCAACACCTGGAACATCTCTTGTAATTTCTTCTGGTCCAAGCTTTGTATCACGAGCTTCTGCTTCATATTCTTCAATATGAACAGATGTATAAACATCTTCTTGAACAAGTCTTTCACTTAATAATACCGCATCCTCGTAGTTATAACCTTCCCAGGTCATAAATCCGATTAATGGGCTCTTACCAAGTGCTAATTCACCTTTCGAAGTAGATGGACCATCGGCAATTACTTCACCAGCTTCTACCCTATCACCCTTCACCACGATTGGTCTTTGGTTAATACAAGTACCCTGATTACTTCTTGCAAACTTCACAAGGCGATAGCTTGACTTAGTTCCATCATCATTCTTTATCACAACTTCACGGGAGGTTGACTTCTCAACAGTACCCGCTTTCTTTGATACCACACATACACCGGAGTCTACTGCTGTCTTTAATTCCATACCAGTACCAACTACTGGTGCTTCTGTAAATAACAATGGCACTGCCTGACGCTGCATGTTAGATCCCATGAGCGCACGGTTCGCATCGTCATTTTGAAGGAATGGAATCATCGCTGTAGCTACAGAGAATACCATCTTAGGAGAAACGTCCATTAAATCCACTTTTCTCTTCTGATAGGATGATGTTTCTTCTCTGTAACGACCAGATACACTCTGGTTTACAAAATGTCCAGTTGCATCCAATGGCTCATTTGCCTGTGCAACAACATATTTATCTTCTTCATCAGCTGTTAAATAAACAACTTCATCCGTAACACGTGGATTATCAGCTTCTGTCTTATCCACCTTACGGTAAGGTGCTTCAATAAAACCGTACTGATTAATTCTAGCGTAAGATGCTAAGGAGTTAATCAGACCGATGTTAGGACCTTCTGGTGTCTCAATTGGACACATTCTACCATAGTGAGAATAGTGAACGTCTCGAACCTCGAAACCTGCACGATCACGGCTAAGACCACCAGGACCAAGTGCAGAAAGACGTCTCTTATGAGTAAGCTCACTAAGTGGATTGTTCTGATCCATAAACTGAGACAACTGAGAACTTCCGAAGAATTCCTTCACTGCTGCAGTTACTGGTTTAATATTAATTAAGGACTGAGGGCTAATTCCTTCTAAGTCTTGAGTTGTCATTCTTTCACGAACAACACGTTCCATTCTGGAAAGACCAATTCTGTACTGGTTCTGTAATAATTCACCTACCGCACGAATACGACGATTTCCTAAATGGTCAATATCATCTTGATTACCGATTCCATACTCTAAGTGCATATTGTAATTGATAGAGGTAAAGATATCATCCTTTGTAATATGCTTTGGAATTAAATCAGTAATGTGCTTTGCTACCGCATCTTTAATTTCATCTAGACTGTTGCAAGAATCTAAAATCATACGAAGTGCTGGATAGTAAACTTCTTCTGTGATCCCTAATTCTTCTTTGTCACAGTCAAGTTCAACATACTCATCAAAATCAACCATCATGTTAGAGAGAACAACGACATTGCGTTCCTCTGCCTGAACTAAGATGGATCTAACAGCTCTATTCTGAATACGAATTGCAAGAGCTTCTGTAATAATTGTTCCAGCTTCTGCTAAGATTTCACCTGTCTCAGTATCAACAACATCCTCTGCTAAAGGGAAACCTACCACTCTATTTTTCAAAGCTAACTTCTTATTAAACTTAAAACGTCCAACTTTAGCAAGGTCATATCTTCTAGGATCGAAGAACATACTATTGATTAAGGACTCTGCACTTTCAACGGAAAGTGGCTCACCTGGACGAAGTTTTTTGTATAATTCAAGAAGACCATCTTGATAATTATCCGATGGATCTTTGCTAAAGCTTGCTAAAATCTTTGGTTCTTCACCAAACATTTCAACAATTTCAGCGTTAGAACCGATACCCATAGCACGAAGCAATACGGTGATCGGAACCTTTCTATTTCTATCTACACGAACATAAAATACATCGTTGGAATCTGTTTCATACTCTAACCAAGCACCTCTGTTAGGAATTACTGTGCTAGAATGAAGAGTCTTACCAACTTTATCATGTTGAATTGCATAATAAATTCCAGGGGAACGTACTAACTGGCTAACGATGACACGTTCAGCACCATTGATAACAAAGGTACCTGTCTCAGTCATTAAAGGTAAGTCACCCATGAAGATGTCATGTTCATTGATTTCTTCCGTCTCTTTGTTACGAAGTCTAACTTTTACTTTCAACGGAGCCGCATAGGTAGCATCTCTTTCCTTGCATTCTTCAATCGAATACTTAACATCATCCTCGCAGAGCTGAAAGCTTACAAACTCAAGGCTAAGATGGTCGCTGTAATCTTCGATCGGCGAAATATCATCGAATACTTCATTTAGGCCTTCCTCTAAGAACCACTTATAGGAATCCTTCTGAACTTCAATGAGATTTGGCATTTCAAGTACTTCTTTTTGCTTTGAATAGCTCATTCTTACGCCTTTTCCAACCTTAATCGGACGTATTCTGTTTTTATCCATTGACGTTTTCACCCCTTGAAATTTTTCTAGTTTTTTTTATATAATCGAGTAATCAGAGATATTCTATAACGCTTCAGTTACATCATCATTAAATTGAATCTAATGTTTCACAACTAAATTAAGATACCGTTTAAAAGAACTGAATCGTAAAATGTCGTTTACCTTGATACTCGTAGCCTCGCAAGCAAGGCAGTACACTTGTTTCACCCTGCATAAAACGTAAGAAAACCCACAAAATATTGAGTTTTCCATGATTTCCAAAAGCACATTTTGTGTTTTTTATGAATTATGCAATAAATTTTCTTAAAAACACTTTGCATTTTGAACTTTATGTGTTATAATATATACAAATGGGCATATAAAACCACAATAGTGCACATTTCATATTATCACAGTATAGTCAAGCTGTCAATAGTAAATTGTACAGCTTTTTTATATTTTTCATAAAATATCTGTAAAGTCCGATATTTACAATTTTTCCCTACTATTTAGGGGGATCCCCTTAGTTTTCACTGACTATGATCAAAACCGAAACAGATTTCCAAGAAGGTATCAACTTATAGAAAACGGACAAAAACTAGTATTTTTTCTAGTATAACCATTTATTGGTTCTTCATTCATTCTTGTCATAAAGCTAAGTTCCCATTAATTATGTAATTTATATCAATATATCAATATAAAAAGCAGGATGAAATCATCGTACCTCTATTATCTTACAAATAGGGGTATTTTAATTTTCGTCCTGCTTTACTATATTAACCTTTTCTAAACTAACTTCTTTTACTATCTTTCTTTTATAACCTTTCCTTTATAACCTTTCCTTTATGACCTTCCCTTTATGACCTTCCCTTTATAACTTTTCCTTTAACGACTTTCCTTTATAATTTTATTTTTATTAGCTTCTATATAAAACTAATAACTTTTTGCATCTTCTTACGAATAATTCAACCACAATTCTAGTCATTCTAAATATACGATACTATTTTCTTTCTTTGACTCTTCGTATCGCTTTCACTATCTCGACTACCGGAATTATGGTAATTGCAAATAGAATTGCAACTCCAAATTCTTCTATCCTAATTTTAGTGAAGCCAAATGCATCCCTTAGGAAAGGCACATAAATTACTGCAGTAGTTAAAACAAAGGATAGCGCAATTGCACCTAGAAGATAAAAATTTTGATAAGTCATCTTAAATATTGACTTATTCCTTGATCGTAAGTTGTACGAGTGTATTACTTCTGCTAAAGACATGGTGAGAAAAGCCATTGTCATTCCGTCACTGCTGCTTGCTATCTCCCATTTTCCACTTTCCATATAGTGACCAACAAAATAGGATAATAATGTTATTATAGTAACATAACATCCCTGATAGATAACATCAAAGCCAAGCCCTCCAGCAAAAATTCCTTCCTTCGCATCTCGCGGTTTTCTTTTCATTACATCTTTCTCGCCGTGCTCCATACCTAAAGCTAGAGCAGGAAAGCTATCTGTAATCAAATTAATCCAAAGTAGATGCACTGGTTTTAAGATTGTAAATCCAAAGATTGTAGCTACAAAGATAGCCAATACCTCACTTAAATTAGAAGATAATAGAAACTGGATGGACTTTCGAATATTATCATAGATTCTTCTACCTTCTTCTACTGCAGCAACAATCGTAGCAAAATTGTCATCTGCTAACACCATATCAGCAACATTTTTAGTTACATCGGTACCTGTTATCCCCATACCGACACCAATGTCAGCACTTTTAATAGAAGGAGCATCATTTACACCGTCTCCCGTCATAGCAACTACCTTTCCTTTTTCTTTCCAGGTCGTTACGATTCGAACTTTATGTTCTGGCTGTACGCGGGCATAGACGGAATAAGTTTCAATCGCTTGAGAGAATGTCTCATCGTCCATTTCAGATAGCATAGCACCTGTGATAGCCTCAGAAGCATCCTTTATAATACCAAGCTCTTTTGCAATAGCAACTGCAGTATCTCTATGGTCGCCTGTGATCATAATAGGGCGTATTCCTGCTTCCTTACATTCTTTTACGGCAACTAATACCTCTGGTCGAACCGGATCAATCATACCGGTTAATCCAATAAACACAAGTTCTTTTTCTAATTCTTTTTCCTCAAACTGCGTTAGCTTCTCAGAATAGGTGCGAAAAGCAGCTGCCAGAACACGCAAAGCCCCATCTGCCATTTCTTTATTTACCTTTAATATTTCACATTTTATCTCTTCTGTCATCTCGGTCACACCATCAGCAGATAAATAATGATTACAGCATTTTAGCACTTCATCAGGAGCACCCTTTGTATATTGGATATATTCCTTCTCTTTTTGATGCACTGTTGTCATCATCTTACGAACTGAGTCAAATGGAGCTTCACCAATTCTTGGCTGATCCTTTTTTAGCTCACCTTTAGGCAACTGATTTGTGTAAGCGTAGTTGACTAAGGCACATTCTGTTGGCTCTCCGATTGCCTGATTATTTTCATCCAGTTCAGCATCGCTGCACAAAGCCATTGCTGTTGCTAAAAACGCACGATCATTGGTATATTCTTTCACAACGGTCATTTTATTTTGAGTAAGTGTTCCTGTTTTATCAGAACATATAATCTGTGTACTACCGAGGGTTTCCACTGCTGTTAACTTACGTATCACGGCATTTCTTTTTGACATATTGGTTACCCCAATAGATAACACAATTGTAACGACCGTTGCAAGCCCTTCCGGTATTGCTGCTACAGCCAAACTAACCGCTACCATAAAGGTATTGATTAGATTTTCACCTTTTAGGCTACCACTACGAATTAAGCTGAATGCAAAGATGAAGATACAAATACCAATCACAAGAAAACTTAGAATTTTACTTAACTGGGATAGTTTCAGTTGAAGCGGGGTTTTCCCTTCCTTTGCATTTGCTAAAGCGTCTGCGATTTTCCCCATTTCTGTATTCATCCCGGTACTAGTAACAACAGCCTTGCCTCTTCCGTACACCACAGTACTTCCCATGTAGACCATATTTTTACGATCACCAAGTGGAATGTCTTTCTCCCCATTTAGAGACAACGTTTGTTCTATTTTATTAACCGGGACACTTTCACCCGTTAGAGCCGCTTCCTCTACCTTCATTGATGCGTTTTCTATGATACGCGCATCTGCCGGAACCGCGTCACCTGCTTCAAGAAGGATAATATCACCTACGACTAGCTCCTCGCTTTTTACAGAATATTGAACTCCTTGGCGTATTACTTTTGACATAGCTGCTGCCATTTCTTTTAGGGCTTCAATTGCTTTCTCCGCCTTATTTTCCTGATAAACTCCTAAAATAGCATTAATGATAACTACTGCCATGATAATAATTACATCCGCAAATGACTCACCTGAATAAGCAGCCGTAATACCAGAGACAATTGCAGCTACTATCAATATGATTGTCATCGGTTCAAGTAATTGTTTTAGGAAATGAACAAGCAAAGATTCCTTTTTCGCTTCTTTTAGTACGTTTTTTCCATTCTGTTTCAGCCTATTTTCAGCTTCCTCCTTCGTTAGACCTGTAGCATTACTTGAGACTTCTTTCATAACCTCATTGGTATCACTCAAATAGAAGTTCATTCCACTTAGCTCCATTCTCTTATATTCTTTATTACTCTTTCATATTATAATCCTATTTTTACCATATCATAGCAGAAAGATTCTGTAAATATAATTTATCTCTGTTTTCTCTTTTTATGATAAGAAGATATTTTTCATAAAATACTCCTCCCTATTATTATCAAATCATCCTACTCAATAACTTGTTTAACATAGAAAAAAGAGCTTCTTTGACTAATGATATCTGCTCACAGTCAAAAAAGCTCTTTCTCATTGGAACACAACCCTTATCTATACTAATATTCCAAATATTTTATTTTCTATTCTACTACACTACGTCGATAATTTATAATCGCAAAAAGTACCATGAAAACAGTACTAAACAACAATACCCCAATCGCTCCAGTTAAACCAATGGCATCTGCCACAAACCCAACAATTTGAGGAGCTATAATTCCACCAAGTGCAGCAATCGCAAGGAGCATTGACATTCCAGAAGGACTTCCCTTTATAATTGCACCGGCATTAGCAATACAGGTTGGATAGATGCCCGCAAAGAAAAATCCCAACAAGACTATAGACAAAGTGATTACATTAACATTCGTTGTTGAAATTAACAAACCAAAAAAGCCAGTTGTTAATATACAGTAAGTTAATATTAATGTCTTCTTTCTTACCTTAGAAGATAAGAAAGCGGTCATAAGGCGTCCCATCATGACTGCCAACCATGTATATGATACTAGATTAGTTGCCAACTCATCACTCATAATACCAGTATCCTTAAAATAAGTGATAAACCATCCATTCACGCAGTTCTCAAGTCCTAGATAGAAAAATAAAATCAAACCTATTACATAAAAATCCAAACTTTTGGAGTAAGACCGATTCGCACTTGACTGATCTTTCTTTATTGCTTCACTCTTTCCCTCTTCCCATGGTATTGGAATAAAGAACAAAAGAATAATGGTAAGTGCAAATAACGCTACAATAGTATACCCCAAATGTCTCCATGTTAGTTGGTGGCTAATGTAAAGAGAACTAAGGAAAGGAGCTAAGAAAGCACCAAAGGCAAATGCCATATGCAAAATATTTAACATTGAGCTTTTTCCCTCGGCACGTTCATTCACTACTGTATTATTAAAAATACTTACAGATCCGCGGCCTATCCCAAGAAGTATAAAACTTAGATATAACACCGGTATAGCAGGTATCCCCATAATAACAATTAAGCAAATCGGTATAAAAAAAGACATAACAATAATTGTCTTTTTCCTACCAAACTTAGCGATAATTGGCGGATTAACAAAACTTGCGAGAAGATTACCAATCGCAAATGCAGATAATAAACCACCAGCAATACTAAAACTTAAATTTGCCTCTTTAATCAGATAAGGTAAAATCGTACCCACCATTAAAACCATCATACCATTTACAAAAAAAGTATAATAGCAAGTTAGGAATACAAAAAAACGTTCGAATCTACTATTTTTTTTAACTAAATCAAACATAATATCCTCCATAGCATATTCAATTTAAAATGCAATCATTTCAGAGTTGAATATGGTATTTATCTATAGTTGAAAACTCCATCTTTCAACTTAATTATTCTTCCTACGTATGTTCAACACGCAATTAACATATCTGTGCAATCTTTCTACACAATGATAATGTTTCGAATTATGTAACATATTCGAGTACAAAATTCAAGTATCTCAATAAGTGCCCGGTAGGGTTACATGTATGATTATTATTCTATCAAAACACTATAAATATTTCTCTCCATGTAAAAAAACCACTCCAATCTGTTTGCTACTCATCGTAACCCACACACGGAGTGGTTTCATTATTTTTAAGTGATAGAAAACCGAAAGCGAGATTCATCCTAGGATGCGTCGCCACCTGTTCTCTAACAGAAAGGATTTAAACAGTAAACTGTCGCTTCCAATATATCAAGAGATGCCAGAGGATACTCGTAATTCACTTGTCAGCTACGCTGACAAAACGCTATTTACTCGTAACCCATTAGCAATTCGTTGCTATTTCAGTGGGAGTGTTCCCACTGAAACATGCAAGTCTAACCCCCGCTTAATAGCGGGAAACTTCCTCGATGGTTTAAATTACTTAAGAGTAACTTTTGCACCTTCAGCTTCAAGCTTAGTCTTGATATCTTCAGCTTCTTCCTTAGAAGCAGCCTCTTTAAGAACCTTAGGAGCGCCATCAACAACGTCCTTAGCTTCTTTTAAGCCTAAACCAGTTACTTCACGAACAACCTTGATAACCTTAACCTTGTTTGCTCCAACGTCTGTTAACTCAACGTCGAATTCTGTCTTCTCCTCAGCTGCTTCTGCTGCTGGGCCAGCTGCTGCTACAACAACACCTGCTGCTGCGCTTACACCGAATTCTTCTTCACAAGCTTTTACTAAATCATTTAACTCTAATACTGTCATGCCCTTAATAGCATCGATAAATTCTTGAGTTGTCATTATTAAATACCTCCATTTAATTATTGTTTTTACGTTCTATTAACTCTAAACCGCAAGGGATATAAAGTTATTATACTAAGCAACTTCTCCATTCTTCTCTGCGATCTGCTTAAGCACACGAGCGAAGTTTGTAATTGGAGATTGAAGACTTCCAAGTAACTTGGAAATAAGAACTTCTCTTGATGGGATAGTAGCGATCTTTTGAACGCCTGCTGCATCGTAATAAGTTCCTTCTACTACACCAGCTTTTAATTCAAGCTTGTCTGCTGTCTTTGCAAACTCTGCTAAAACTCTAGCTGCGGATGTTGCATCCTCAGTACTAAAAGCTACTGCTGTAGGTCCTTCTAAATGTTTGTCTAACTGAGAGAAATCAGTTCCTTCGAAAGCCATCTTAAGATATGTGTTCTTGTATACTTTGTATACAACACCAGCTTCTCTTAATTTCTTACGAAGAGCTGTATCCTGCTCTACAGTAAGACCACGGTAATCTACGATAACCGCTGCCTTAGCATCTGCAGCATAAGCTTTGATTTCATCAATGATTGGTTTCTTTAATTCAACCTTTGCCATTCTATTACACCTCCTTATAGATTCTGTATAGAAGACGGAATAAAAAACTGCCTCCTGCGAAAACAGGAGGCAGATTATTAGTCTAGCATATTAGCTTGATTAATCTATTCCTCGGTAGGCGGTCACACCTTATGCCATCGCGGCACCTACTGTCTTCGGCAGTTTGTGAGAATTAAGCTTCTCACGAGCTTTTTGAGTATAACATAAATCTATTCGTGTGTCAATTACCAATTTTATTTTGCCTAAGCTGTAATATTTGGGAGTTATCCCACTTTACAGTATGAACGAATAAATTATGCTAATTTACCTGTGTTAAGCTTGATTCCAGGGCCCATTGTGGAAGCGACTGTTACGCTTCTTAAGTACTGTCCCTTAGCTGCAGCAGGTTTAGCCTTGATAATTGCACCCATAAGCGCTTGGAAGTTGTCTGCGAGTTGTTCTTCGGTAAAGGAAGCTTTACCAACTGGCACGTGGATAATGTTTGTCTTATCCAATCTATATTCGATTTTACCGGCTTTGATATCATTAACAGCCTTAGTAACATCCATAGTAACTGTTCCTGCCTTAGGGTTTGGCATTAAGCCCTTAGGTCCAAGTACACGACCAAGACGACCAACTACACCCATCATATCTGGTGTTGCAACTACAACGTCAAATTCAAACCATCCATCGTTCTGGATCTTTGGAATTAACTCATCGCCACCTACGAAGTCAGCTCCTGCTGCTAAAGCTTCATTTACTTTATCGCCTTTAGCAAATACAAGAACTCTAACTGTCTTACCTGTTCCGTGTGGTAATACTACCGCACCACGAACCTGCTGGTCAGCGTGACGTCCGTCTACACCAAGTCTGATGTGTGCTTCGATTGTCTCATCGAATTTAGCTACTGCTGATTTTTTTACTAAACTGATTGCTTCCTCAACATCATATTGAACATTTCTGTCGATAAGCTTTGCTGAATCAGTATATTTCTTTCCTCTTTTCATGATTTACCTCCTAGTGGTATTATCGGGATTGCCCTCCCACATCTATATAAACATCGTGTTAGTCTTCAACTACTGTGATACCCATACTTCTTGCAGTACCAGAGATCATGCTGATTGCTGTCTCAATGTTTGCTGCATTTAAATCTGGCATCTTTAATTCTGCGATCTTCTGAACTTCAGACTTCTTGATTGTAGCAACCTTAGTCTTGTTTGGAACTGCAGAACCGGACTTTAAATTACAAGCCTTCTTAAGCAATACTGCTGCTGGAGGAGTCTTTGTAATGAAGCTAAAGCTTCTGTCCTGATATACAGTGATAACAACAGGAATGATCATACCTTCCTGATTTGCTGTTCTAGCATTGAATTCCTTTGTGAACTGTACAATGTTTACACCGTGCTGACCAAGTGCAGGACCAACAGGTGGTGCTGGTGTTGCCTTTGCAGCAGGAATCTGTAATTTAATATAACCTGTAACTTTCTTTGCCATGATAGCATACCTCCTAAAATTGTGGTTTTACCGGGAGTAATAGACTTATTGTCAGGACTACCTGCTTGCTACTTACCCTCCCACTGTCCGCGTCTTACGCGAACTTGTTAACATTACCTTAAAGTTTTTTACTTTTCAACCTTTACATCCGTAAAACTGATCTCAACAGGTGTCTCTCGACCAAACATGTCAATGTTAATGGTAACGATTTGTTTATGCTCGTTAATTGCTTTGATCACACCCTGTGTATTTTCCCATACACCAGATACTACTGTTACGGTATCGCCTACCGCAAAATCAATTACCATTTCATCTTTCTTAATTCCCATGCTCTTCATTTCGAAGTCAGTGAGTGGTACCGGTTTTGATCCCGGACCTACAAATCCAGTTACTCCTCTGGTATTACGAACAACATACCAAGTGTCATCATTCATAATCATGTTTAATAACACATATCCAGGGAACATCTTCTTCTGAACTTTTTTCTTTACACCGTTCTTCACTTCGATAACATCCTGCAAAGGAACCGAAACTTCCAGTATCTGATCTTGAAGCTTTCTGTTTTCGATAGTTTTCTCAATGTTGGCTTTTACCTTATTCTCGTATCCCGAGTAGGTATGAACTACGTACCAATTAGCATCTGACATATCATCACCCTTATCCTAGTTAAAGTATTATCTTGATTCCAAATTTTATAATCTGGTCAACAACTCCAATAACTATCGCTAAAATAGTGGATATGACAACAACAGCTACGGTTTGCTTCGCAAGTGATTCTTTGTCCGGCCAAATGATCTTTTTAAATTCTGACTTAAGACCCTTGAACCAGCTCTTTTTTGGAGCCTTTTCTAAAGTATTTGCAGTATCTCCCATAACTTCACTTTCCTTCCTTGTAAAAGGTTTGTCATCTCATAGGACGAATAAAGCTTTCCATCCATCATTAGACATTATTACTTAGTTTCTTTGTGTAATGTGTGTGATTTGCAGAATTTACAATACTTCTTGGTTTCCATTCTGTCAGGATGATTTTTCTTTTCCTTTGTAGTGTTGTAATTACGCTGTTTACATTCTGTACATGCCAATGTAATTTTTACTCGCACAACTTCCACCTCCGTTAATTTTCTGTGGTGAATAAAGCATCTTTGGATCTTGAATATGCCGATTCAAAAACCTTGCCCTATTCTTGCGTTAACATGTAACTGCCCTAGCCAAAAGCCAGAACCGATACAGGTCTTCACTGTTTTTAGGCATAAAAAAAAGACCTCTTCCATAGCCAGTTTACTATATCATACTCTGGAGTTCTCGTCAATGATCTTTTTTTGATTTTATCATATTTCTACTTGCTTTATTAAGAAAAAATTATTACTTTCTATCATTTTGTACCATTTTTTATAGTTTATACCTTTATCATAACCTAATATTTAACTTACGTCAAGTAGAGACTCTTTTTCTGCTATGGCAGAAACCCTCACATTTCTACCATAGCAATCTATCTTGAATTACTTTTTATAAACTACCGTTTCCCTTTATTTTCAACAAACTGTTTTGGAGTAACTCCTACATTTTTTTTAAACACTCTAGAAAAATAGTTTGGATCTTTATAACCTACCATATAACATATTTCTTGTATATTTTTGTCCGAATAAATTAACCACTCTTGTGCTTTTTTGATTCGAATATTAGTTAGATAATCTACGTAGGTAACTCCCATCTTTTCTTTAAAGATACGACTAAAATACTGAGGACTTATATTTAAAATACTAGCTACCTCTTCTAATGTAATATCCTCATCATAATGAGTGTCAACATAGCGCAGAACTTTTCGTATCGCCGCAAAGGAATTCTCATTTTGATTATCTCTTACTGACTTTAAAACGTAATTAACGCTCCGAAATGCCCAAGCGTTGATTTCTCCTTCAGATAACGAATCTAATTCCCGTAAGAGTTCCATATAATTGGTATACTCAGACTCGCTTCCACCGTCTCTTCTAGTCTTGTTTGATGCCATTACAATTAGTTCTAACAGCTTATTTTTTTTATCTAATATATTATAATTGGAGAGCAAATCAAGTAATGTTACCAAATTATTCAATGCTTCTTTATTTCCATCTCGTACATTTAATAAGAACTTCTCTTCCATCTCTGTGTAAAATTGCTTCTTTTCTTTTCGTTCTTCTGCTACATCTTGCACATGGGAGATACTTCCCATGCGATCATATCTTAAGCTTCGAAGAGCTTCTTCATAGGAGACTACAAGTTTATCAATCGGCTTTAAACTTCCAATACCAACCTTTGCTTCAATTTGGAACATGTCACGGAATACTTTTCGTATGTACTCACCATAACGGATTTGTTCTACTTTTGAGGTATTGCACTCCAATCCGTACTTTTCCATGACAAAGATGACAATGCTACGTGACATCTCCCTTCCAACAATACAGCGATAACCAGGGGTAACATTTTTCTTGATTAGCTTGCTAAACCGCTCATATGATATCCTTTCTTTATAGTTTCCTTTTTCTAATGATACATAGATGACATATCCACTACCACTTAGATTGAGCATATACTGATAATTTTTCCACTCCCATTGGAAGTCTTCATCATATAATACGGAATACACAAAACTAAATTCAATTAATTCCATAGCCTGTGCAGCTAAGATTTCGCGGTCCGCCACTAGTTGATATCTTCTACGCTCAGAAGTCTCACAAATTCCTTCCATCGCCTGTCGAAGCTTCTCTTTTGTGATTGGTTTCATAAGATAGGAATGGGCTCTAACTTCTAACGCTTTTTTTAGACTCGTAACAGACTCGTCTTCTCCATATACTATTATGCCGACTTCATTATCTAGTTTACGTATCTCAGAAGCTACAGCGAATCCATCTGTACTTTTTAATTCTTTGGATATCAGAATGATATCTGGATGGTGTTCCAAAAAAACATGACAAGCACTTTGACCATCACTTGCCATACCAATGATTTCGGCACCTTTTATCAACTGCTGAACAACTCCGGTGATACTTTTCATCTGATTTAAACTGATATCGACTAATAGTACTTTCATTGTTTTCCTCCTCTTTTGGTTATGTACATTCCTAATATTCTGATTTTAATCTATTTTGACATATAATTGCCACTAAAAAACCATAATTTTTGTCTAAAAATAAGATTGTAAATAAAAATAAATATGATATTATTGAGTTGCTTTTGAAAGAGTATATATTTTTAACATTAATATAGATACCCAGTAACCAGTTAATTTTCATTCAAAGAAGGAGCTTTCTATGGTACATATTCGAAAACATATAAACTTCATATTAATCTCGCTGCTTCTTTGTCTTTGTTTTCCAATAAATAGCGAAGGACAAGAGCCTAGCTTGTTTGACACAAACAAAGAAAAAGGTGAGGTTGTCTCTGATAAAGCAGCAGATTCCTCCTTAACTGAACTCGTTCTCCTTTGGGATGCTAAGGTATCAAGGGAAGAAAAAGAAAAGGTCTTATCTACTTATAATACATCGTTACAAATCCTTGAGGAATTTGACAACTACATGCTTTGTACAACAAATATCTCCGATACCGATTCCTTAATACATACGCTTCGAGGATTCAAGGAAATTAGTGCTGTTGATTATAACGGGGAGATTGCACTACTATCCACCGATGATCCGTACTATTACTCCCAATGGCCGGTCGAAAACAATGGCAACTATTTACAACATACTCTAAACAGTCAAGTTCTTCAGTCTAGTACGTATGACATTGACTTAGAGCTATCTGAAGCTTGGACTGCTTATAATAAAGATAATCATCAAACTCGTCAAGTAATCGTAGCCATAGTGGATACCGGAATAGATTATGAACATCCCGATCTAAAAGACCAGATGTGGATCAATCAAAACGAAATCCCAGGAGATGGTATCGATAATGATAACAATGGGTATATTGATGATATCTATGGGTGGGATTACTATAATAATGATAATACAATCTGTCATTATGATACTAAAACTATGGCCGCTAGTAAAGAGGATAATGATGACCATGGTACACACTGTGCTGGAATTATTGCAGCCTCTGCAAACAACCAGATTGGAATTGCAGGAGTAGCCTCTAATATTGACGTAAAAATAATGTCTTTAAAGATTCATGGAGGAGTGAATGGTAAAGGAACTATCGGGAATGCAATAAAAGCAATTAAATATGCTACCATGATGGGAGCTGATGTATGTAACCTAAGTTGGGGTTCTACTACCTATAATCAAGCTCTTGATCAAACAATCAGGGAATCCTCTATGTTATTTGTTGCAGCTGCTGGAAACAGCGGTGCAGATAACGATGCAATACCGATGTATCCGGCCAGTTTACCTTTAGATAATATTATTTCTGTTACTTTTATTAATCCAAATGGTGCTTTAACAGTAAAGTCTAATTACGGTGCAACCTCAGTAGATATAGCAGCTCCTGGCGTAGATATTCTAAGTACTGTTGTAGGCGGATACCGTGCTTCCTCTGGCTCTTCCATGGCTGCACCTCATGTAGCAGGGATAGCTGCAATCTTATACTCCAGCGCCTCACAGTTATACCCCTCTAATGTCAAAGAGGTATTACTGATGAATTACAAGCCTTTAACGAATTTAAGCTCATTTACTTACTATCCTGGAATACCAAATGCCTACGCATGCATTGAGGCCATGGACTTATTACAAAGCGATACAAAAAAACCGTCTATTTCGATCAATACAGGATATGAGAATGGTAGCCTCATTGCTTTTATTGAAGCGATTGACAAGGGTAATTCAGGAATTCGCGTTATTTCCTATCAACCTGGAAAGAAGACCTTAGACGATTTTAAACATGGTACAATTGGCACATCGATTAACGAAGGAAAAATAGATGTAGCGAAGGCTGGTTGGTATACCTTTTACGTTAGTGACTATGCCGGAAATGAGGTTATTTTACCATATGAAATAATAGATGATAACAAAGCCCCAACTATTACTGCAAGCTATAGTACCTCGCTAATCGATAATACAATCACTATCTCTACCACCATTAAAGATTCAAAAAGCGGTATTAAAACTGCAAAATACCTACCTGGCAAAAAGACAGTCAAAGATTTTCTTAGTGGTAAAGAGGGAACCCCTCTTAATCTTAGTAACCATAACGCTTCGATACAAGTGACAAAACCCGGTACTTATACCATATACGCCTCGGATTACCGCGGGAACAAGACTGTTTATGTGATTGATTGCGAATTAATTCCTATCACTGATGTTGAACTATCAGAGGAAACAAAAACTTTGTCCATAGGTTCTGTAAGCCGCTTAGATGCAGATGTCACACCTCGCATTAACACAGATCGACTTTACTATTATTCTTCTAATCCTTCCGTTGCAAGTGTAAGTCAATGGGGATTAATACATGCCAAATCAAAAGGGCATGCTACGATTTATGTGCAAACTTCAAGTGGGATTACTCAAAAATGCAGAATTGTCGTTTTTAAGGAATAAGAGTAGTTTATGTATCTGTAATCTTTCAACCAACAAAATGGAGCTCTTCGTAAGTTTTCTTTGATAACAACAAGAAAAAGCACGCTTCGCGAACTTTTCCTTGTCATGAATAAAAAGAGGGTTGTTGCAAAATAAGAATTCTTTCATTATTTTGCAACAGCCCTCCTTTCTCTATCTATTGATAACTTTAATATTTCTAGAAAATTCTAGCACAGAAGCAATAGTGTTTCTTAACTATACTAAGCTTTCAAACTCATCTATTAAATCTCCAAGCTTCTTAAGGGCTTCTTCTACTGGTTCTGAGGTACTCATATCAATTCCTGCAATCTTTAATAAGGAAATTGGATCTGCTGATCTTCCGCCACTTAAGAATTGCAAATAATCCTTCACTGCCGGCTCCCCTTCTGTTAAGATACGGTTTGATAATGCTACTGCAGCAGAGTATCCTGTTGCGTACTGGAATACATAATAATTGTAATAGAAATGAGGGATTCTAGCCCATTCAATCGCAATCTTATCATCAATTACAACATCTTTTCCATAGTATTTCTCGTTTAATCCACGATAAGCTTCACAAAGCATATCAGCAGTCAGTGTTTCCCCCTGTTCTGACTTTGTATTAATGAGTAGTTCAAACTCAGCAAACATTGTCTGACGGTATAATGTAGTACGATAATTTTCAAGAAGATGATTGATTAAATACGCCCTCTTTTTCTTATCTGTTGTATTCTTTAACAAATATTGCATTAACAGATTTTCATTGCAGGTAGATGCTACTTCAGCAACAAAGATAACATATTCACTATAAATTGTTGGCTGAGTATGATTAGACAAATAAGAGTGTAATGCATGACCCATTTCATGAGCTAACGTAAACATACTATCAAGAGTATCCGAATAATTCATCAATACATAAGGATGAACTCTTGCACCAGCGGAGTATGCACCACTACGCTTTCCTTCATTTTCATAAACATCAATCCAACGACTATTAAAACCTTCTTCTAGGATACGGATATAATCCTCTCCTAATGGTCTTAACGCTTCTATGATTGTCTTCTTTGCTTCCTCAAAACTTACTTTACTGTCTGCTTCTTCTATAATTGGGGTATAGAGGTCATACATATGAAGCTCTTCTAAGCCAAGAACTTTCTTTCTTATCTCCATGTAACGATGAAGATAATGTAGGTTCTTATTTACTGCTTCGATTAAGCTATGATATACCGATACTGGTACTTCTGTTACATCAAGAGCTGCTTCAATCGTAGTGTTGTATTTTTTAGCCTTTGCAAAGAATTGTAATTGCTTCACCTGCGAATTTAAGATAGATGCTGACGTATTCTTAAATTGCTCATATACACTATAGAGTGCATCAAAAGCTTCTTTTCGTACTCTTCTGTCTTTGCTTTCCATGAATGGAATAAAGTTACCATGAGTAACACGAACCTTATCACCATCCTCATCTGTAATCTCAGGGAATACTAAATCAGCATTATTCAGTGCTGAATTAATGCTGCCTGGTGTAGATGCCATCTCTCCTGCAGCAGCAAGCAACCTCTCTTCTGCATCTGAAAGTACGTGTTCCTTCATTCTTCTTTGTGAATCTATATGACGACGGTATAATTCTAAGCCTTTTTCTTCTTGATAAAATTCTTCTAACTTATCGTCTGGTATCGATATAATTTCAGGAGTCTCAAAAGAAAGAGCTTCTGATACTTCTACATAAGCAGTCATCATCGCGCCATCCATCGCTTGATAAGTGGAATTTTTGGTGTCCTGATCATGTTTTCTTGAAGAATAATTTAACAAGTCATCTAATAATCTTAATAATTCCTCTACTTGTTGATAAAACTCTAGTAATGTCTTAGCACTGCTACCAAGTGTTCCTTTAAACGTTAATAATTTTTCCTTATATTCTTTTAATACTTCGAGATTTTTGTACCATAGTTCATCGCTTGCAAATAAATCTTCCATAGCCCATGTATTTTCTATAGCGACTTCACTACGTTTTTTTAATTCTTTTGCCATGGTGGCTCCTTTCTATATTATCTAAGTTTTTTAACAGAATCGCCTATCATTAATTCTGCCCTTAACACAATATTCTCCAAAGGGGTAGACATAGGACTTTCCATTAAACAAATTAATTTTTTTGCTGCATGTTCCCCTAATTTTTCTGTATCCTGCTTCACTGTGGTTAACTTTGGTTCTAGAGCTTGAGAGATAGAGATGCCATCAAATCCTGCTACCGATATATCCTCTGGAAACCTTAGTCCAGCTCGCTTAATAGCTTTAATAACTCCAAGCGCCGCGTAGTCATCAGAAGCTATAATGCAGGTTGGCCTATCCGAAAGGTTTAATAATTCATACGTAAATTCCTCAGCCGACTCAGCAAGACGATATTCGCCTTCTTTCATATAACTTTCTGGTATCTGAATTTCATGTTCCGCCAATACTTGGTGAAATGCAACCAAACGATTATGAGTTACAGAACTCTTATTTCCATGGATATAGGCTATTTTCTTATGCCCCATCGAAACAATATATTCCACCAGTTCTCTCATACCACCGGTGTTATCCGACAAGATACTGATTGCTTCATTGAACGAATGATCAATTGTAACAACTGGAAAATCACTATTCACTACATCTAATACCTCAGGGTTGGTAAAGTCAGCACATACAATACAAATTCCATCAAAGTTACGATATTTACAATGCTCAAGATAAGTCATTCTACGATTTCCTATATTGTTCTCAATAAACGTAATATCATAACCACCACGACTCGCATTCTCTCTAAGTGCGGCTAAAATGTGTGCAAAGTATTCATTTTTTAATCCATAAACAGATAGGGTATCAAATAATACACCAATATTATATGATTTTTTAAGTTTCAGTTGTCTGGCATAAGAGTTTGGTACATACCCAAGCTCCTCTGCTGCTTTCATAACCGCTTTAGAGGTCTCTTCTCCTATTTCTCGATATCCATTTAATACTTTACTTACCGTTGAGACTGATACCCCACATTTTAACGAAATATCTCGAATCGTAGCCATCTTCTTATTCTCCTGTACTGATATATTTTTCTGACTAATGTTTATAGGAAACCACTTTGCAATTCCCTGTAAATTACCAATACCTCTTAACCTTATCTCAGTGTCTTTACCATTGATTTATTGCTCTCGATAACTTCTTCCAAACAATTGCTCCTACAATTCCAATCACTGTTCCCATACCAATTCCCCCTAAAATCAGATATGGAAGTTGAAATATAATAAGTCTTCCTAGCACACACATAGCTACTATAATCTGACCCACATTATGGGCAACACCGCCAGCAATAGAAACACCTATCATACTAAAACCTTTTATCTTCTTTAGGCAAATCATGGTGAATAGACTTAAGAAAGCTCCTGCCATGCTAAACCAAAACATTGACATATTACCAAAGGTCAAACTTACTAAAAGTACTCTCACTACAGATAAGCTAAATGCTGCATTTGCTCCAAGTGCATACAATCCTATTAACACAACAATGTTAGCTAAACCAAGCTTAATTCCGGGAATAGGAATTGGTATTGGAATCAGAGTTTCAATGTAACTTAGAATAAAGGCAAGTGCAATCAACATCCCATAGAGTGCTATTTTTCTTGTATTACTTTTGTGCATAGATTCTTTTGCCTTTCTATTTCTTAAAGAAGCAGTACATTTATATAAATCATGGTCTTAAGCTTCTCTCATTATACTAAATTATCCCTAGAGAAGTTATATCTGCCATGCTTCCATGTCATGAATTATATACCATTTAAATAAGTGAAACAAGGGTATATTATTTTATTTCTATGTATTATCCTATAAATTGCTGTTTCTACACAAGTTATCTTAGTATAAAAGCAACCAAAAGCGTAGCAATAGTACAACAGCCATTGCTACGCTTTTTGGGTAATCCATTTTACTTTAAATCATCAGTTTAATTTTAACTTATTGGTTCGTTATCTCTTAACAAATTACAAATTATTTAGCCCTCAGGCTATCAATTCCTATTAATAAACTTAATAACCTTTTAGCCTTCTGTTTTCATTGCTTCAATAGCACTAATTTTTGTAGCACGTCTTGCAGGAATATAACCCGCTATAACACCTACTAAAATAGCAAATGAAGTTGCTAAGATAGGAAGCCACCATGGAATTTGCGAAAAATCTGTTCCGGTTCCGTCAACATACCAGCCATTTCCTGGGATGATACTGGAGATTAATTTCCCACCATATTTATTTACCGCCCATGAAGCCACGTAACTAAATGCAATACCAATACCCCCACCAATCAGACCAATCATACCTGCTTCAAATAAAAACAGTTTTTTAATATCACGGACTACGCAACCTAGTACTTTCATGACACCAATTTCTTTTGTTCGCTCATAGATGGACATAATCATTGTATTTGCAATATTGATTGCAGAGACAAGCATTGCAATTAAACCGATACCAGCAAATACATTCTTTAACATATCCGCAGTTTCAATCATTGGACCAAGTTCCTGCATAGCACTATAAGCCTGTAAGCCTAATGCCTGAATTTCTTCTACGACTTTATTAACATCACGAATATTATCTGCATTTACCCAAGCTTGAGAATAAGTCTCGATTGACTTCATTGCTTTTTTTCTATCCTCAACTTTTAAGGTATTCGCATACTTTGTATAGATTTCCTTAAAATAGTCAATATCCATGAAACCACTGTAGGAATACATCGTATTTTCATCGTTTGTAAAATAAGCATAATTATCATTTATTGTAACTTTATATGGTCGTTTCTTATCATTTTGTGCATAGTCTTGGAACGTGAAGGTTACCTTATCTTTTGATAGGTCAATTGTCTTCGTCTTTCCATATCTAGAAGAATAATCATAAAAATCCCTTAGACAATTAGAACCTAATAAGATTTTTGTTTTAACCTCCTTCGATGGATAGGATCCATCTTCTAACATGGGAATACCAAATTCTTTCAGTACAGAGAAATCCACTACCATCAAATCGAGCCAAGACTGATATTTCCCACTCATTGGAGTCACATATTTATTGATAATCGGTGATACAAATTTTACATTCTCAATCTGTCTTATCTGCTCAATGATATCATCATCAAGTTGAACTTGCTTTTGTTGACCACCATCCGATGAGGAAATATAAAAGCCACCATTTCCGCCAGTAGGATACACATTGATTAAGGACAGACTACCATTTGACATGACAGCTTCCTCGTATACACTATCAATCCCAATACCAATGGATATCATGACCACGATTGAGATTGTGCCGATTACCATACCAACGACTGTTAATGCAGTTCTTGCTTTTCTACGAAATAGGTTTCTTAAACCCATTTTTAACAAATCACTAATCTTCATACAGATCAAGTCCTTTTTTGATTCTCTTCTTTGCCAACAAGATACCGATTACAATACTAAGTACTAACGTAACAGATGTGATTCCTATTACAAAAGGCCAACTTGACATTACAGTTCCTTTTGCACTAGTTACTGGAACTTCTCCAATCATATCTCCACCCATGGAACCCTCTAAGGATCCATCCATCATACCATCAATACTTCCATCGACTACTCCGTCTACTGCTCCATCAACTGCTCCATCGACTGCTCCGTCTACCACTCCATCAACTGCTCCGTCTACTGCTCCATCGGTAGTTCCGTCTACTGCTCCATCGACTGCTCCATCGACTGCTCCGTCCACTGCTCCATCAGCTGCTCCATCAGCAGCTCCATCAACTGCTCCGTCTACTGCTCCATCGACTGCTCCGTCTACTGCTCCATCAGCTGCTCCGTCTACTGCTCCATCAGCTGCTCCGTCTCCTGTCAAATCAACCGTATCGGAAGCTCCCTGGTTTTGTATTGTCACATTGGCATCTGGGGAACTGTTTGTAGTAGAGGAACTATTCGCTGAACTATTACCTGTTACTGTTTGTTGCAAAAATTCTATATTAACCATTTTTTCTCATCCCCTTCTTAGAAATTACTGTCTTGTTTATGAAGTTTTCTTTTCTGAATCTTTATTACTATTAAGCGTACAACTGGTATGAATATCGCCAAGATTGCAAGCTGAATCACAACAAATAGCCATGGAGCCATGATATCCTTAGGTGCCTCTGGGATTGGATTCTCATTGAAACCTGGAATATCGTCAATCGGAGGTGTCTCTGGGGTATAGCTACTATTTACAAAAATATCACTAAATTCATATGGATGAGAAACTTCCTCTCCAGTACTATCTTCAAATAAAATGTATAAGGTACCAGAAGCCGTTCCTTCTACCTGAGGCATAACTGGTATTTCTACATACTCTGGGCTACCTGGTTGTATTGTACCAAGATAGAAAGTTGTTCCTCCATTATCTAGTGTAAAATCTCCATCTAATGAAAACCTTACGTTATTTAATGGAGATTTACCCATGTTAATGAATTCAAATGTCATCGTACTTGAAATACCTATAGATGGCATCTCACCATACATACCGACAGCAAAATTCTGAATGGAAGGTCTAAGGTTCTCTACCGCTTGTAGTTTTAATTTATCTGTAGTTTTAACACCACCTGTTTCTAGATCTACCTTGCTCATTCCATCGTACTCATATTCGAAAGTAAGCTCAATTTCGTAAGCCCCTGTCGTAACATCTGACTTCACTTTCATATTCATTGTTTGCTCATACTCTGTTCCTGGTTCAATACTTGGAATATAAAAACTATTACTACCTTGAGTAGCTGAGAATATATTATCTGCTTGTGTTACAGTAACTTTAATATTCTTTGCAGACTTTGACATATGAGTGTTTTTAATATTAAAGGTAAAGTTAAAAGTAGAGCCTGCTTTTAATTCTTCCTGATCTACAGTGTATCCACTTATAATAAGCTTTGGTTTACTGTTAGAATCATTTATTACATTTAAGATGTAAATCGGTGTCTTCATGGATTGTTTTGATCCACTTCCATCCACATAGTCACAACCGATAGTTAAGGTATTTAAACCTTCTACAATGTTTGCTCCTACTTTAAAATCTAACGTAACTGTTCTTGTTTCACCTGCTTTTAATGAACCAATATTTCTAACAGCCTGAGAATCAAGTGGCTCAAATCCTGCACTACTTAATTCCTGACCAGATAATGTTACGTCTGTGATTGTTGAATTTCCTTTGTTTTGTACATTAAATGTCACAGAAAGTTTTTGACCAACCACTGGAGAAGATGGATTTTGAACTGCTCCACTAATGATAACCTCTCCAGTCTGTTCTGGAGTCTCTGGTTTTACTACAGTAAGATATGCTTTGGTGACTGCAGAACGAGTTTCCCCTTCACTATCTGTATAGCTTACTTGAACTGAGATTTCTTGTAATCCTGCTGTAGCGGAATCTGTTACTAATAGTGGTATAGTAAAATTGTGTTTGCCACCTGCTGTAATATCGTCAACCTTAATTCCTTCGGATTCATAATTTGGAATAATGCCGTTTGTCACACCTACTCCACCAGCAATTGAAATCACTACATTAGTAGCTTTTTTCTTACCGATATTTTCAATGGATCCTTTTAATTGATAGGAGGAACCTGCTAACACTTTATCGTTCACTGAATTGCTTTCAATGGTAAGTTTTGCATCATCAGAAGTTCCTGTGCTGATTTTTTTAAGAGTAATGTAGATACTCTTACTTACATTGCCGTCTTTTCTTTCAATATCCTTATACGTAAAATTAGCAGATATTGTTTGAAGTCCTTCTTTGGCAGTTGGTAATACTTTAACTGGTACCTTAATTGTTTTACTCTCACCAGCCTTTAAATCACCAACCTTAATACTCTCTATCGTATAACCTGGAATCATTCCACTTTCTTTATAATCTAAAGTTACATAAGTATTATATGCTGCAATCTCACCTTCATTTTTTACTACAAAGGATAAATCAAAACTATTCCCTATGGCTGCTGCATCTTCATCATAGGAAATTTTATCAATAGTAATTTGTGTCGGTGCTTTTTCCTTCGTAACTCTAACGGTTAAAGGTAAGGAAGTATTAATGGTTGGATATTGTCCATTAATTTCGTCAAATTCAATACTAGTGTATTCTAAATTGATATTAAGATCGTATATGCCAATACCAGCACTATCTTTCATCGTAATGTCAAACTCTAAGAATCCACCATCCATGGTACTAATGCCTTGAACTTCACCAGTTACATTTTGGTTTGTAATAGTAACATCTCCGACTGTAAACGGCGCATCATCAGCTGGCCTTGCCACAATTTGAGGTTTTTGTATGTAAGTTCTTGTTGCTACAACTGGAATCTTAACATGCGTTACTTCACCAGGGTTCGCATCAATTACTTTTTTCTTACTATCGCTTAACTTAATATAAACCTTATCTGCTTCCGCTTTTGCGGTGACTGCATTTCCGAATCCCGCAAAAACCATGGAGAATATCAGAAACAATGCCATTAACTTCTTCACTTTCATTTCTCATCCCTCTTCTTTCCTATTCTTTCAAATTTAATAATCAAGCTATACGTTCTTTTTACCTGCATTCTTACGCAAACTTTTTACATTTCAAAGTTTTATAGTACAAGAATAATACCATTTGGTCAGTTACATATTTCCCAAGCCAACAACATCTCTACTCATATCATATAAGCTCATTGTTGTTAATTTCTATATGCCTTACTCAATAAACCTTTCATACTAACTTTCCGATTACTTAATTCTCCTCTTTATCTTCCGTTGTAGCACTAACAAGTTGTTGTGCGTCCTCCATTTTTGTCTCGTCAATTTTTGCGTCCTCGATTTTTGTGTCCTCTGTGACGCTCTCTTCCTCTTCAGAGAAAAACTTCAAATTCTGCTCGCTAGATTCGCCAGATTCCTCCGGCTTTGTTATATCACGAAGTATCTCAACCTCCTGAATTTTCCCGTCCAAAATATGTATAATTTTGTCCGCATACCCCGCGAGACGTTTATCATGTGTAACCATAACAATCGTTTGCTTATTATCTCTGGCAATTTGTTTAATTAGATCCATAACCTCCATTGTGGTTTTGGTATCTAAGTTACCTGTAGGCTCATCCGCAAAGACAATCTCAGGTTTTGCCACAAACGCTCTTGCAATACCAACTCTCTGCTGCTGACCACCACTCATTTGCTTTGGTTTATGCTTTAATCTTGTACCCAGACCAACCTTAGTGAGCATTTCCTTTGCGGCTTTTTTACGTTTCCTAAGTGGAACTTTTTTAAATACCAGAGGGAATTCAACATTCTCTAATGCGGTCATAGAATTTAAGAGATTGTAGGATTGAAACACAAACCCAAGAAAGTTTTGACGAAATCTTGCAAGATTATTTTCATTCATCTTATGAATGTTCTTGCCTTTTATAATAATTTGTCCGCTCGTAACTTTTTCTATTCCAGCCATCAAATTTAGTAACGTCGACTTTCCAGAACCAGAAGTACCAAGCAGACAACAAAATTCACCTTTTAATATATCAAAGCTAACATCATCCACCGCACAAATTCGTTCTGAACCCATACGATAGACCTTTTTCACATGTTTCACTTCAATAACCTTCTCAGGTTCCTTATTTTGCTCCTGTTTCTCAATAACTTTATTATCTCCCATTCTCCCACCTTCTTTCTTTCAATTTTTCGTCATTATATTGTACGGAGCATACATATCACACTTAATAGTAACGGATAAATCTTACTAACATTCCATCAGAAATCTTACATTTTTCTTAAATCCTATAAATTAAATGTTACATTTGATGTTAGCAGTTTAAAAAAGTAACAATTCTCTATTCATCCTAACTAGAAAAAGAGCAAAAACTCCTCCTTATCATGAATAACCGGATGATGATATAGAATACTAATCACCATCCGGAGTGCTGAACTACTTATTTACATATTCTCTAGGTTAGTCCTATAATAATATGCTAATTATCACTAATATTTCTCTTATTGCTGTGCATGTTTTAAAAATTCGATAATGCAGTCCACGCAATTATCAATACCAATATAGCTGCTCTTTAACGATAAATGATAATTTTCTGCTCTACCCCATTTTTCAGAAGCATGATAGTTATAATAATTTGCCCTACGTTTATCAATCTTTAAGATGTTTTCCTGCGCTCTGTTCGATGATAAGTTATCCACCTCAATTGCTCGCTTAATACGAAATGGTAAATCCGCCCACACAAAGACATTCACCACATTCTTCATATCCTTTAAAATATAGTCAGCACAACGTCCTACTATAACACAAGGACCTTCTGCAGCAACCTTTCTTATCACATCCGACTGTGCAAGGTAGATTCGATCATCTAAGGACAAGTGAGAAAATCCTAATTCTTGATTTCCATACGTATTCATCCCCATTGCAATCGAATATAACAAACTGTTCGTTGCTTTACTTTCTGCATTCTCAAATGCTGCTTCAGCGAATCCACTTTCCTTGGCTGCTCTAGTAATAATTTCATTGTCGTAGAACGGTATCGAAAGCTTTGCGGCCAGCTTAGCTCCTATTTCTCTACCACCACTGCCGTATTGCCTGCTAATTGTTATCACCTTGTTCATACTATCACTCCATTCTATTAAATTGCGAGTCCAGTGTAGTGTTTCAACTTGACTATTTCGTCACCTTCATTATAACATAAATATATCAAAAATTATACCTATTTTTATAAACATTTCCAGTATTTTAAGAAAAAACGGTTTATATTATTTTTTTCTTTAAATATTCTGACTCTAATATCCCGGTAGAATAACAAAACAAAAGAAAGGTCCTTTTCTGTTATCTCTAGTTTCGAGAACCTCGCACGTAATGCAATTAATACCACACGCTGATACCCTTTTGGTAGTAGTGGGCATAATTTTTCTACTTCGATTGCATAATCTTGATAAGATGTTACATTTCGTTTTTCATAACCGAGATAATCAAGAATTTCTTCTAGTTCTCGATAACATGCTAATACTCGCTTTTGATTTGTGCCCTTTTTAAGCTTCATGGTTCTTTGATACCATATCAATCGATACCTAATATAAATCAATATACCAATAACTACGACTAAGGTTACTAACCATAAGAGAATTGAAATATACCATGGTATTATCTTTGATTTCACTGTTTCTATTGGTTTTCCTACATCGTTTTGTTTTGGCGGAATACTGACTGAAATGGTAGGTTGTGGAGCAATCGTCTCCGTTGGTGATATTGTGCTTGTTGGGGTATTGGTTGGGGCTTTTGTTGGGGCTTTAGTCGCTGTAGGAGAAAGTTTATCTTCATTTACTTCTGGTAATATTTCTGATATTCCTGAGTTACTATACCCTTTGGTAACTTCAATAGGTAACCATCCTATACCGTCAAAATACACCTCCACCCAGGCATGTGCATTCGTATCCTTAATGTCAACAATCTTATATCCATCTATCTGCGTACCGTATGTTTCTTTATACCCCCCATTATTAACATCTTCCCCCGTTACAATATAGCCTTCCACATAACGTGCTGGAACTCCATTATTACGTAACATGAGCACTGCAGAGGATGCATAATGAGCACAATACCCTATCTGGTTATCAAATAAAAAATATTCTACATAATCTTTTCCTTTTGGTACCAATCCAGGGGACAAAGAATAATCCGTATTTAAATTCAAATAAGAAATAACACTGCTTATCATTTCTAATTTTCTCGTGTTTCCAGTGGCATCCGATTCAAATACTAGCTCTTTGAGACGTGATAACCCTTCACTAGGTAACTTCGTATAAACATCATAAACAAACTCACGATATTCTTTTTCATAAGACCATATCGAGTTTACACTATTCACAGGATAATCATGTAATCCCTCTGCCTTATAACTTAAATCTAAGGCAATACTATTCAAATCATAGTACTCAAGTAGATGATAGATGTTTGAAACCTCATAATTATTCTGTGGCTTTACCGGGCGAAAGTATTGATCCCCCACCATAGATACCTCATCGAGTGAGAAATGCTGTGTAAAATACGGCGCATAAAGAAATTTATCATTCGCATTTACATGTTCAATACTCATGCTTTGTAAATCTGCCTGTAGATTTATTGCGTTACTCGTAAGGTGTATTGATTGATCTCTGTAGTATTTCGTATCCAATACCGCTTCCAAAAACTGTGAAGCCAGATCATCCCCATTATAATACCCTTGATATTTTTCCTGTATTTTGTTATAACGTTCCTGCTCTTTTTTTGTTAAATCACCCCAATGATCTTCCCCATAGGAAACACCAGCATACCCCTTTAGATAACACCAATTAAAATCCTTACTAAGTGTTAGACGGAGTGCTGTTTCCTTTGAGAATACGACTTCAGCAACCTGATTAATCTTGCCACTATTAAGCCCTCCAGAAGCTTTGTCTTTATCGTTGAATAAAGGAATCTCGCCAAATTTCTCCTTTAACATATTCATGGTATTTTCATACGAAAAGTCATTTAAGAAGTTTTGAATCTTATGCTTCTGTTCTTTAAAATTTATTTTTTTTTCATAATTATAGGGTGTTAAGATACTATAAACAAGAAGCATGGAAAGCAGCGTTACCGCACTAATTGTTAGGGCAGATTTTATACGCACAACTTGCTTTTTTCCTTCAAATCCGATTCTCGCTTGCTTGTTCTTTCGATTAAATCTATGCATAGAGACCGGAATATAGTCCATCGATTCCACTGCATAGACCACTAATAACGTGAGTAGAAATGGTTTCCAAGGTGGTACAATCCCTAGCAATAAAATGGAACCATAGACTACAATTACAAGTAAAAGGTATGCCATACGTGTGCAGCGTTTCCATACAATAAGTGATAATATTAGCGAAAAAATTGCAAAGACAACCAAAAAAAAGGTTGTAACACATAGACTTTGATCCCCTTTTGCTACGTAAAGATATAGCCGTAAACCAAAATACTGATTTATTTGTCTAAGAATTGCATTCTCTACATAAAAGAACCCATTTACTATAATATCGATAAGTTTCCATATCACATAAGTAGCAAAAGCAAAACTAATCGGCCATGCGTAACGAGTTATTTTACCTCCTTCACACAATCCCATTAGAATAAAGGTTATCACAAGACCAATAAAAACAAATAACTTGTGATTTAGTGGTAAGGAAAAGGCCAATGCAAAGCCATATAGAACAGAGGCAGCTCCGGTGAATACGATCATGTATTCTAACATCCAGTTCCACCATAACTTCTTTCCAGAACGATTTGACGAAACACGAATGCTATCATTGATACGGATACTTGTTGATTTGTTTTTCTTATGACTCAACTATTTTCCCCTCCATTCCCCTGGTAGCATTCTAAGTTCCATATAAAGATTATCTGCGGAAAGAAAAGACGCTGTCATTCCTTGTTCAAGCGCCACGGATTCTGTGTGATTATTTTGCATATAGATAAAGTGAGTCCAAGCATTTTTCCTACTCCTGACCATTGCTTGGGTAGCATCCCTTATCTCCATGCCGGCTAAATAAAATATGTTAGTGTACTGCTCTTTACTATATTGAGCCTCATGATAAACCGCTAAACTTTTCTCTTGAGGGAGACGACTATTGGAAAATAAAATAGCCAGAATCTCATACAAATCCTCTTCATTTTCAATACGGAATCGTTTACAAATATCCTTAACAGGGTCCTGCCAAACAAGAAAATGTATTTGCTTTTGCGTAATCATAGAAAAGGATAACGAAACCATTGTTTCCATCATCCTATCTAGGTATTCTATCGGTAAAATCGAAGGAATTCCATTTATATTAAAATGAGTATCAAAAAATATGGCAACCGAACAATTGATAGGCAAACCATACTGCTTCACCATCAACTTATCTTCTTTTAAACTTAACTTCCAATGAATACGATTCATTTTATCACCATATTCATAGTCTTTTAAGCCAAATATTTCTGATACGTCATCTCCACTTTGTGTTGCTGAAAATAATTCACTTTCTATTAGCACACTTGGATTATCCAGCACGAGAGATTCCTCTATAACATGGATATTCGGAAGTACTGTAACAGTTAACTCCTCTTTGTTTTTTTTCCTAACACACCAGAGACCCAAAAAATCATAAAACTTCACATGTTTTAATGAAAACTGTAAAATCCCACAATAATCCGATGTCATGGTAAATGTATGACTTTGCTCACAGGAAGAATCTACGATAGCAATCATCTTCTCCTCTTGCTGTATTCCTTCAAATTGATTTTGATACGATAAATTCATCCTGATTAGGGATACTGGAAAGATTGATCGATTCGTGATTCGTACCACCATTTGATATGGTGTTCCTTTTTGTACGATAGAACTATCGCAAGTTAAAGAAATATCCACGAACTTTCGCACATAAAGCATTATTATCCATAGTAAAACAGATATCATAAACACTGTGAGGAAAACAAACATCATAATATATTCATCATAAAGAATGGATAAAAGCCCTAAAAAAAATACAACTAGGAAATATCCGATTTTTGCTCGAACCATGCTTGTCCTCCATTAACGTTTCACAACTAACCTAGGAGCAGACACTATATTTAATATCTGATCGATTACCGCTTCCATTGTTACATTACTGACCCTAGCTTTCGGTTTCAATAACATTCGATGCATCGTCACATCACGGAATATGGCTATAACATCATCAGGAATCACATAGGTTCTCCCTCTTAAGAAGGCATAAGCTTTCGACATTGAGGTTAATGCCAACGTTCCTCTTGGGCTGACACCAAGTGCAATCAAATCATGCTCTCTCGTCTTAAGTACAAGTTTCGCTATATACTCATACACCGCATCATGGACAAAAATCTGGTCTACAACACGTTGCATGGATATTAATTCTCCTTCATCAATCACACAGTCTACTAAATTAAGTGGATCACTTGTATTTCTTCCTTTTAATATTTCAACTTCACTGCGGATATCTGGATATCCCATAGACAAACGTACCATAAAACGATCCATTTGTGATTCTGGTAACATCTGTGTTCCGACAGACCCAATTGGATTTTGAGTAGCTATCACAACAAATGGTTTGGGAATTTCTCTTGTAATACTATCCACTGTAACTCTACCCTCTTCCATAACCTCTAATAAGGCAGACTGAGTCTTTGAAGATGTTCGATTGATTTCGTCCGCCAAAAATAGGTTGCAAAATACACTTCCCTCTTTAAAATGTGGTTCTAGATTGTTTTTTTCATAAATATGAAAACCAAGGACATCGGAGGGCAGAACATCCGGTGTAAACTGCATGCGATGATATTTTAGATCCATAGCTTTAGAGAATGCTAATGCGAGTGTTGTTTTTCCAACCCCAGGGATATCCTCGATTAGAATATGCCCCTTTGCTAAAATTGCAGTTAGAACTTTTCGAATGATTTCATCTTTTCCAATCACTACTTTACGTATTTCATCTATTATTTGTTGCGATTTATTCACATATTGTTCCATTTGTCCCTCCTAATTTTCGTTTCCGAAGTTTTACAAAACGCATAAAACAAATTTACCATATTATGCCCATTTTATCAAATAAATCTTTGGTAAATTGTTCTTTGTAATGTTTTTCTTAACAAAAGGAAATAATATTTAGAAAGAATTTAGATATCAAAATACTTAGCTCATGTATAATTAAAACATGTAATATGGATCCTTAACTTGTTTATATACTGCACCATTAAAGGATGAAATTTAGAAAATTTTATACGTAATCACGGAGGTAACAATGATAAAAAAACTCTATAGGAACGGTACAATAATCACAATGGAGGAAAGTCTTTATGCGAAAGCCATTCTTACATGTGATGGTATCATTAAGAAAGTTTATTATGAAGAAGATCCCCTGCCAATGAAGGAGGACGGTATTGAAATTATTGACTTACATGGACACACTTTGCTTCCAGCCTTTATTGATTGCCATAGCCATTTTTCAGGGTATGCAAGTTCCTTATTACAGGTTGATTTAACTGAAGCAGTCTCTTTTTCAGATATCACCCAGATGATTACTAGATTTATGAAACGTAATCATGTTTCTCCTGGTGAATGGGTATTATGTAGAGGGTATGATCATAATAATTTGAAAGAAAGAATTCATCCAACCCTTGCTCTACTTGATAAAGTCGCTCCTAAGAATCCTATTCTTTTGCAACATCAATCCGGTCATATGGGTGTACTAAATTCACTCGCTCTTAAACAATTAGACATTACAACAGAAACAAAATCACCAGAGGGCGGTGTAATCGGTGTGAAAGATGGTAAGCTTACCGGTTATCTTGAGGAGAATGCCTTCGTAAGTTATTCTAAAAAAGTACCGTTTGGCTCCAAAGAAGACATCTTTTACGCCTTAAAAGAAGCACAAAACATTTATGCCTCTCATGGGATCACGACCGCACAGGAAGGTTTTGTCGTAGAAGAACTCGCAGGAATTTTAGAGTATCTAATGCAATCTAATACTCTAACCATTGATTTAATCGGATACTTGGATATTAAGGAACGTGATGCCTTATGGAATCGATTTAGCCCCTATATAAAAAAATATCATAACCATCTAAAAATTGGTGGATACAAAACTTTTCTTGATGGTTCAGCACAAGGACGTACTGCGTGGATGCTAACACCATATGAAGGTACTCCAGAATATCTAGGATATCCTATCTTATCCGATGAAGAGCTAAAACAGCTAATTCAAATAGCTCTTAAAGACGATATGCAACTGCTTGTCCATTGCAATGGTGATGCAGCGACAAACCAATATATCAATCAGTATAGAAGTGCAAAAGAAGAGCTTAATAGCACTAATGACATTCGGCCTGTTATGATTCATGCACAACTACTTAGGAGAGATCAGCTAGAGGAAGTAAAACGCCTTTCTATGATTCCTTCCTTCTTTGTAGCCCATGTTTATTACTGGGGAGATACTCATATTGAAAACTTCGGATATGAACGAGCTAGTCAGATTAGTCCAGCGAATTCTGCCTTACAAAAAGGCATTTTATTTACTTTTCATCAAGATGCTCCCGTCATCGAACCAAATATGTTAGAAACAATTTGGTGTGCAGTCAATCGTATTACGAAAAAAGATGTTCTTATTGGTGAAGACGAAAGAATCTCTCCACTTGAAGCATTAAAAGCAGTTACCATTCACGGTGCATATCAGTATTTTGAAGAAGATAGGAAAGGGAGTTTAAAAGAGGGTAAACTTGCAGACTTGGTTGTTCTTTCTAGGAATCCTTTGGCAGTACCAGTAGAAGAAATAAAAGATATTAAGGTTTTAGAAACGATAAAAGAAGGAAAAACAATCTATCGAAATACAGATGATAAGATATCCACCGATTAATTTCATAACTAAAAAGCTCTTAGAGATTAGATATTCGCAATATTATATTGCCTATCATATCCTTAAGAGCTTATTTAAATTATAAATCTTTAAGACATAACTCAAAACATACACCATTTCTTGAAGGAACATCATATTCCTCTGTTGCTGTGAGAGCTTTTGATAAAAACTCTACTGCCTTCCTTACTGCTTCCTTAAAAGTTGCACCACGTACCATATTCCCAGCTAACACAGACATAAAAACATCACCAGTCCCACAACGCTCTTTTCCAATACGAGGTGTCCTAATTAGTTCTATGCTTTCTCCATCAGAAACCATATTTCCAATAGTTTCACCATAATCCAATCCAGTAATTACGATATATTTTGGTCCACGTTCATGTAATTTCTGAAGCATCATCTCTAACTCTTGGTACGTTGGCGTTTCATTAGGATATGGTAACTCTAACAATCTGCAACATTCCGTAAGATTTGGCGTAACCACATCTGCATAGGTTAAAAGTCGCTGATATCCTAAGCAGACCTCTTCGGTAGATACCGAATATAACTTTCCATGATCCCCCATAATAGGGTCAACGAATATCAGTGTCTCCTTTCCAGATCTTCGTAACCTTTGAAAAAATCCTTCTGTAGCTTGTAACTGTTTGATATTGTTATGAAAACCACTACTTGCACCATCAAAATTAATCTCTAAGTTGTCAAAATGCTGAAATGCTTCCAACTGAAACGTAGCCATATCCCTTGCTACTACTCCTTCAAATGCTCCATTGGCAGATAATACTACTGTTGGTATCGGGCAACATTCAACACCCATCGCTGAAATAATTGGGATAGAAACAGCAAGCGCACAACGACCATAGCATGCCAAGTCATTGATAACCGCCATCCTTTTTTGTCTTTTCCTTATGTTTTCTTGTCCTAAGTTTTCTGTCATAGATATTCCTCACGAATTCCTTTGGTTTCTATTGTGCAAACTAAATCAAAATCTATCCAAATATTATATCACTTTTCACATCGATGTAACAAGCTTTCAATGAAAATGGCTGTCCAAAACATTTCGTTTTTATCGTGGATATTCTAATTCCAACTTAGGGGCATATCCTGAATATTCCCTAGAAGCGAAGCTCATATTATTTTTATCAGAACCTGTCCCTTCGTTTACTAAAAGGAAGGTAACTTTTTTATCACTCAGATGATTTTTTACATAGTTTGTAACATCCACCGTGATCCATTTCCCTTTATCTGTATTTGCTACATTCAAACTTGTGATATAAGAATTCCCCGCAGGAGCATTATTCCACGTTATACCTGTCTCAGTAGATGTTTCATCGGATGCTCCGTATATTTTAACAGTTCTAGAGAGATCCTCATTTACATCCGTAATATAAAGCTTCAATAAAGCGGATGGTATAGATGCTTTCGTATAGCTGCTAAAATCAAATGTAACATAAGATTTACGATTATAACCATTGTTGTCGTAAAGATTTTTCTTTATAACAAGATCAGTTGTTGTTCCATAATTTGTATTTGCATATGCTCCATCGCGTACATATGCATCGTTATTAGTTTCGCAGGATAATGAGTTTAACTTGAATTTTGCTCTTATTGTAGCGCCTTTCATATTACTTACACTAATACTTAACTTGATTGTGGGAGACAACTGTATCACTGTTACGTTCGGATCTTTTGATATTACACTTGCTGCCTTTCTATCTATTTCAAGAACTATCGGTGAATTTGTAGCCTGCGTTGGGTCACTTACTGCCAGCTCGTATTCATCCCCTGACTCTTTTACCATAAGGGAAGCTTTTCTTGTACTTGTAATATTGGCAACAGTTTTGGTACTGTCATTCCAGAAGTTTATCGCGGTAATACCAAGAGTCTTTTCTTTTACAGCCTGTGCATCCGGTGAATTTTCTATTATTTCAATATTAGGATTTGAGGCATATGCTGATATTTGTGTTACTGTTTTGTTTGGTAGCAACACATAGGAATACTTACTGTCAACAGGATTTGTTCCATGATTCTGCCATATAGTAAGAAAGTTTCTAGACTGTATGGCAGTACGGTTACTATCAATTATTCCATTTTTGTGTATATCATACCAAGTACCTGTTCTTGTCTCACGCCTAGCCCATACGGATGATCCTTCTGGGAAGTAGTAGCCAAGATCAGAATTCGGTGTACTCCCTGCCAAATGAGCCCATTTTACATTCGTCATTAACTCACTATCTCCCATGGCAGGAAGTTTAGTGGTTCCATTCACTGTAAATGTATTGTTTCCAGCAGTGCTTATTGCACGGTTTTCAATAATAGTTTCGATAGTTTTAGTGTCAGTGCTATTTATACCAGCTCCGAGGCATACAATTTCATCATCAAACATGAAGTATGACTTTTTAGCTTCCAGTGAATAGCCTATATCTTGTAGTTGCATACCGGATACACCGTAGAGTCCTGAAATATCTGCACCACCAACCCATGCTCTGCCGCTCGGAGTTGACTGTTTGTAACCCTTTTTACCTGTCGTATCGTTAGGATCAAAATCAGGTCTTGTTATCCTGCTAACAGTAGTACCAGGTATCCGATAAGGGTCTATTGTACACCAGTAATTACCGTTATATTGTCCCTGATCACCATTATATAGATAGGTAGCACCATAATTTGTAAACCAACCATGAAGATTTTCTTTATTTATTGATTCATAGTTGTATATTCTCTTAGAAAACATACTTAATGCAAAGGTAAAATTCGGGCGTCCATGTACAACTTTATCCATATTATAATACCTTTTATGTGCTATATATTCACTGGCCGGTATGACTGATGGATCATTCACTATTTGCTTTGCAATAAGCATTTCATACATAGACATGTTTTGTAAAATAGGCTGATATGTATTGTTTATTACCCACTTTTTAAGTAATCTCTTGAAATATACTCTGTCACTAGCATTCGGAGCACTTTGTGAGGCTAAAACTACAGCTTTAACAGCGTCCATACCAAAAGAGAAGTCGTTTACCTCTGTGGCCCCTGTATTGGATTTAGAAGATGCTATTTGCCTCCCACGTACCATAGACATAAAGCCGCCCTCATACATCACTGGCTCATATACAGTATATATCCATTTATACACATTACTTACATTGGGATTAGTAACTGCAAATGATGTTCCAAGCAAGGAATCCACAATTGTCAGCAAACCATAAGCATAAAATGAGCCATAACCTCCGTTATACCCATTCGCAATATGCTGTATAAAGGAACCGTCAGAATATATACCTTCGCCGTTTGTTACTTCAGTATACAAATAATCCAATGCATCTCTACCTTGTTTAATTAAATCAGAGCGTTTAGTTACTATACCTGCCTTTATAAACTCCTCTGCAAAGTGCAGTCTATTAGCCCCTGTAAATTTACCTGTATAATCACCAATACTTGGTGTATAGCGAAGTACCGCATTAACATAGTTTGTTATCTGTTCAGAAGTTAAGTGATCATACATCAGTAATGTACAATTTAACAGACTCAATGCTCCACCGATCTGATAACTATACCAGTTATAGTATGAACTTGCAGTGGGTACTGTCGTATTGTATCTGTTCTGATTCATCCACTCAAGTGCATTCACAATATCAGTAGCGAGTGCGGAATTCTGATAGAGACTGCCTCCATACTGATTATAAGCCTTTGCCATAGCAAGAAGCCTACTGTACTGTGCAGAAATATAATTTGAATCGCTATTATCCGGTGCATCCGACCACAAATAAGTTCTATTTGGTGACTTATCCATACTGTTCCAGAAAATACTAGCATCAGCTCCAGAAAGCTTACTGCTCACATCTGGATCATTAAGGTCATATGAGGTACCGCCAGTCATATAGCGTACCCATTTGGCCCTCATTACATCATATTCATCTGCAGCTTTTGCAATTTGAGGTCTAGGTGTAATACCTATCATACTTAACGTCATAATAAAAGCCAAACACATACTGATTATTTTTTTAACTTTGGAACCAAGCTTGAAAGATTTATTATTCAATTTAAGATTCTCCTTTAATATAATTTTAGTGTATCTTACTTTTGTATCTTAACATTACAAATCAATACCAATAGAAAATTCATGATTTATCGTTCCAGTTTCACTAAAAATTATTACTTTTATTTTATTATGGTCGTCTACTTCTATCTTAACATCTTTAATGAATGGATTTTCAGAATGAAAAGCTTCAAATACATTCACATATAGAGCATTATCTACATCCTTTACTCGATTAATAAAATAAGAAAGTTCTTTTATAGATGGATTATCTGGTCCTTTCGCATAATAAACCTTACTATCCGTACTACAATAACTAAATAGATTAAGTTTACATAGCTCGTATTGCCAAGTTGTTTTTACAATCCCATCCGGTTCATAGGACTTAATGTCATATAAATATTTCAATGGTTTTTTATCACTTATTGAACTAAGTTGCTCAAATCCTTCGTTAGCTAACTCGCACATTCCTCGACTATGTACTGTCCAATCAACTTGTTTTCCTCCTATATTATGAACAAGGAATGCCTCAACAAAATACTGGTCGCACCAGAGAATCACTCTTCGCATCACAACTTTAGAATATGAGATATCATCCCATTCCACTCTGGTTAATGAATCAATTCCAGGGAATGAACCATCCCACTTAGCCTCAGCTTCTACAAGAATATGGCCATCCATTTCTTCATATCTCACTGTTCTACTATTGGTAGGAGGTTGGTTTTCCTCATTTATGGATACAGTATTATGCGTCGCCGTATTCTTAAAATAGTCATAATGCAATATTGCACCATAACCTGTAGTGCCTACATCAGGTAATAGATATTCATCAAATGCCATGAAGTGTATTCCTAGTTTATCATAATGATCATGTTCTCCGCCGTAACAACCATGCCTGAATAATAAGTATTTCTGATTAGTTCCTCTAAATAATGTAAATCCAGAAGCATCATTATCATGGTAATTATCAAACCTATATTCTTTGGTATCCGGGATTTGATCTACTCCATATAGAAAAGCCTCCAGATTATTCCTCTCATACTTTTCGTATACCTTGTTCAAAATCCAAGCATATTCCCATTCTCCATAAATTCGATAGGCAAACTCATAAAAGTCTGGGAACATGCTAAAAAGTTTATCCCCTACACCGTCCCCTACCTTTGGAGCTTTATAATCGCTTTGAAGAAGCTTTAGTGGCATCTTAAGCATGTCACGATACTCCTGTCTGCTTAGCTGACTATATGGTGTGAGTCTAGCAAATTTTTCATAATCAAAGAATGCTTCCAGAGCGAAATAGTGATAATGGAACGTTCCCTCAAACCAAAAACTATCTTTTAGCACTGCATGTTCCAATTGATATATAATTCCATATTTGGAGTGTACCGCAAAGTCAATAATATCCTCATCGTTTAATAGTATGCCAATAATACCGATTGCACTGTTGACGATTACCTCATGATTGTGAATCTGATTCATACGATATTTCATAAGAAAATTAGCACATTCCGAAAAAAGGTTTTTCTCAATGAACGAAATTTCATCTGCTTCTAATGAATCTTTTATAATATCATACCCCTTGGCAAGTCCCTTGATCCATATAGCCTCACATAATGTTTGTGCATTGGCCTTACCTGGATTATTATAAGGAATATCACCATGAACTTCATAATCCGGATAGTATGATGCATATTTCATCAGGATTTCTTTCGAAAGTTCCCTATATTGTTCCTTACCAGTAAGTAACCATAACAAAGCTAAATAAAAACATGACTCAGAGTTTATTCCATTCGTAAAGCGCCACCAAGCACCATCATATGGCTCACCTGTGTAAACTGTTTGGCATACAGGGCAAATATGATGATGTTCATCATCATATTTATAGGAAAGCTCAACAGAGTGAATTGGACAATAATAATATAATGTCCAAGTAGCAAACCCCTTTTCCTGAATCCTAGCACCATGCTTTAAGATATCCTCTGCCTTTTTCTCAAGTTCTAATATAATCTCAGTATTATTCTCTGCTTGGTTTCTAAACCTAGCTACCTCATCAATTGTAAATTGCACCATAAGTATACTTTCATCCAATTTGAGAAATTGAATTTATACCTCCTTCATTATACAAAGTCTTTGCGAATCGGTTGGAATATTTCTCATGGCATCTCCACTTTAATACTATGCACATGGTGTATAGCACCAGATAGGATCCAATGAAGCCATAAAAAAGCAACCGTTCTTTATTAAATATTTTATACCTTAAATATTTTAATAGCATCGGTTAACTGTGTGACATTTTCTTTCAATACCGTTGCCACTTGATTTAAAGAATCAGCAGAATGTAGCTGTTCTTCAGCGGTTGCATCCATTTCTTGAGCTGCAGCAGCTGTCTCCTCTGATACGGCTGAAATATTACTAATAGCATTAAGAGTATTGATTTTTACTATTTCAATATCCTTTATCTCTTCATTAATTCTATCAGCCTTATCTACGAGTCCTTCCACATGTTTGTTGATATCCTCAAATACCTGAACCGTGTTTTGAAGCGACCTTTCTTGTGATTTAATGATATCTGCAGTCTCTTTTACAGAAACTACGGTATCCGTTGTCTTATTTTGAATCTGATTAATTATACTCGATATCTTACCTGCTGCTTCATTAGATTGTTCTGCTAATTTACGTATTTCATCTGCAACAACAGCAAAGCCCCTTCCTAAAGCTCCTGCTCTGGCCGCTTCAATGTTAGCATTCAGCGATAATAAACTGGTTTGCTCTGAAACTTCGGTGATTACTTTTATAATGGTATGGATGGATTGGATCTGAATCTCTAGTTCATCCATTTTATGTATGGTACTTTCGCTACTATAAACAGTTGAGCTTATTTTATTATCTAAATCTTGTACAATTTTAATACCATTTTGTATCATATCCTTCGTCGATGAGGTAATGACCTCCATCTCACTTGCATTCTCATTTACCTTGCTAATTCTTTTGGACAAATCATTTGTTTCCTTAAGACATTCTTCTGCATCTTCTGCTTGACTTACAACTCCTTGCTGAATATCGTGAATTGCTGTACTGATATCTTTTACTGAACGAAGCATGTTTTCTGAGTTGGTTGCAACCAGGTTTGAAGAACTTAATACATGCTTATTTATTTCTGTTGCTTTCTCCAGTAAATTCTTCATATTAAAAATCATGTGATTCACGCTGTCCACTAAAACTCCGAATTCATCTTTCCGTTTTGTCTCTATTACGACCGTTAAGTCACCTTTTCCCGCTAAGATTAATTTATGGATGATATCCTGTATTGAAATACATATTCTTCCAGAGAAGAGAACTCCAGTAAGAATTGCAATAAACGCTGCCAAACCAGCAATTATCAAGGTTACGAGCTTTATAATACTTGCTTGTTCTATCAGATAAGAAGTAGGGATAGTAGCACATACCATTACATCTGTTTCTCCTACCTTTGTATATACATAAAGATAATTAATCCCTTTGATATCAACATACTGATATCCATCTTTATCATCACTTGCTGCTGTTCTTTTAAAAAACTCTTTGTCCGTAAAAATAGGTGCCTGTTCCTGGTGTAACCCTGTAATTTCCCTCCCGTCGGGGGATATCAATGCAAAAGAACTGCCTTGGGGTAAATCCAGTTTATGTATCACATCCTCTAGTATACTTTTATTTACATCAACAACAATAACTCCAGAAGCATTCGATGCGGAGTTAAAATACTGGCGGTTTAAGGTAATCCCATATTGATTTGTATTTATTCCGAGTTCTTTATCAAAAAAATTGTGATAACCGTTCCATATGCATGTATTTCCTAAAGCTGCAACTTGTTTACCTTCTTCTGTTTCTAAATATGCCTCATAGGGGGTTTTTGTTTGATTTTGAATAAAAGACCCATAAGAAACTATCTCTTTTCCATAATCAGTAATTATTACAATGTTTTCAATTATGGTATTTGCAGTCGCCATCGCTACTATATTCGATCTCAAATTTTGTAAGATTTCATTTTCTTCTGACTTATTACCTTTATAGTATCGATTATAATATTGCTTCATAGAAGTATCATTTAATATTTGAAGAGAAGAGTCCTCAATATTTTTAAGTATAAGACCATAATATTTTGCCGTGGTGTTAATAGTTGCAACCGTTGAAGCTTCGTAGTTTTTTATAATCTTCTCAGATGCAAATCTATAAGACACCAATCCTAAGACTATAATACATAAAACAGGTATGAAAAAACATAAGATCAGATTAACTCTAAAACTTATTCCTTTTACTTTAATGCCTTCTTTTAACCCTTTGCTTCTATCGGAAAAATCTTTCTTCTGATTAATCATGTGAAATAATTTCATTAAATCATTATCCTTATCCTTTCATAAAATTTCTCCTTAGAAATCGTCTGAATTAATCTGATTGCGATTGCATTCTATCTCGATATTCTGTCGGTGTACAGCCATAAAATTTTTTAAAACAGCTTGAAAAATACTTTTGATTACTATATCCGCTTTCACTTGATACCTCTTGTATTTTATTTAGTGGATCCTTTAGTAAATCCCCTGCTCTCTCCAGCCTCCTACGGATTAAATATTCCATAAATCCTTCTCCTGTCTTTTGCTTAAAGAGCTGTCTGACATAATTAGGGCTAAAATAAAGTTGGGATGAAACATTTTCAAGATTAAAGTCTTCATTTGCTAGATTATGTTCAATTAATACTTTAATATCATATACAAGTTTATCTCCCTGATTTGCAATAATATTCATGAATTCATCACACCTCTTTAGAATATAGTTTTCCAATAATATTTTGGTATCAAGCAAAGTACCGCATAGAATCTGATCTTTTAGAAAATTTTTCATTTCCGAATCCTGCCATACTTGGTAGGCACTTCCCGATTCCAATAAAGCATTATCAATAGAAAAGACTAATTCAAAGATAGATAAACTGACAAACTCCTGCGAAGTTGCAAATAAACTTTCATAATACCCAAGGATGGTGTCTAGTAATTTAAGAGCTCTATCCTTCTTCGCAAGCCGTATATTTAAGATTAATTCCTCCCTTAACTCCACGAGGGTTTTATCATTCAAATCCACCTTTGTCTCTTTCATCTGTTTGGCTTCATCGTAATGAATTACACAGCTTTTCTCCGGCAATATGTATTTAATCACAGATAATGCTTCCTCATAAGAATTCGCTATCCGCTCCAATTTCGGATAAATTTTACCCAAAACACATACTAATCGCATGTTATAATACTTAATAAGGCTATTATTTATTTTCTCAATACTGTTTTTTATGCTAGTATTGAACTCAAAAATATCCCTATGTTTACTACAAAATATCATAACCAACTGGTTATCATGAAATCTTACGGCATATGTATTCACTGCTTCTTCCACGTATTCATCTTTCGTAACCATTAAAAATTCCATTACCATGCCGGGGTTATTAATGACATCCGGGAAACCTTCACCTTCCGATTGTAATTTTATAATCCCTATACAATAAAAATTTGCTGAGAGGTTCAACCGTAATGTTCTACCTTCCTCTACCAAATCTTTCTTTACTGTCTTGTTTTGAATGATATCTTTTAAAAACCGTTCCTGAATATACAAAACATTATCTTCGAAATGGTTCTGCAATTCTGACATATTTCGCAATAAAGAAGCATTGCTTTCAAGTTCTTCTTTAATCTTATTTAAAACTTCAAATAATTCATCGGGCAAAAAGGGCTTTAACAAATAGTTGGTGACACCTAACTGCATGGCTGTTTTAGCATAGGAAAAATCATCGTACCCACTGATTATAATGGTCTTTATATTAGTTCCTGTATCTTTTACCTCTTTAATCAGGTCTAATCCGCTTAGCATAGGCATGCATATATCCGTAATCAGAATATCTGGCTGCAGCTCCTTAATCATATTGATTGCTGAAGTTCCGTCTTCCGCGCATCCAACAACCTCCATCCCTAAGTCTGAATTGTTGATGCTTTTGGCAATCAAATTTCTAATATAGGCTTCGTCATCTGCAATAAGAATCCGGTACATTAATCCACCTCCATTATCTGAGTAGGAACTATAATCGTTGCTCTGGTCCATTCCTTTAATTTACTCTCTAACATTAATCCATAGGCATCCCCATAATATAATTTAATTCTCTCATTAATGTTATAAATACCATAGCCTTCATTATGATTTATTTTCCCCTCAACTAAGCAGCGATTTATGATTGCAAGTTTTTCCTCTGTGATACCAAATCCATTATCCTCTACGCACATCTTAATAACCGATATTCCATTGGTCTCGAGGTGGGTCTTAAAATAAATTTTTATCATGCCTTCTGTTTCTTTTAATTTAATACCATGATAGATAGCATTTTCAACTAACGGCTGTAGTATTAATTTTATAGTTGGTATTTGCAGTAAATCTTGATCAATATCAATTGTATAATTTAATTTTGTTTTATATCGTATTCGCTGTATATTAAGATAACTTCTTACATGTTCAATTTCATCTTTCAATGGAATGATTTCATTGCCCTTGCTTAAACTTAACCTGAAAAATTTACCAAGAGAATTTGCCATGATACTGATTTCTGATGCTCCCTGATCAGCTGCCTGCCAAGTAATAGCATTTAAGGTATTGTATAAAAAATGAGGATTTATCTGGGCCTGAAGGGCTTTTATTTCAGCTATACGCTTTTGTTTTTGAATGCTTTTAACATTTTCTTTCTCTTCTTTTAACTCTTCAATGCTTAAGTTTAGTTCTGTTATCAAACGTTGAATCTCATGAATCATGACATTAAAACTTGCTGCAAGATTACCAACTTCGTTATGATAAGGATAGGAAAATTCCACATGAAAATCCTGATGGATGGCTTTTCTCATGATTCTATCCAACCTGTTCATCGGTACTGTAATACTATAAGCTAGAACTATAATCGCTAATATGCTAATTACTATGCCAATCAGTATCATAATAATTATGAAGGTTCGCAGTGCTTCCAGATTATTTAAAAGTCCAGCTTTTGATTTCAAACTGTATAGTCTCCACTCATTTGCCTTTATTATGGTAAAAGCGCCTATGTAATCCTGATTATCATATTGGATGCTGTCACATAGAGCATTTTTATTTCCTAGATCAGTTTCGTTAAAATTGAATGCTACCTTTTTTTCAGCTTCCTTGCTATTAACAATATTATTTCCGTTCTTATCTATGATGAACATTTTGTCAGCTGAAGCGTAACTATTGTCAAAATACTTTATAAATTCCGATTGCTGGAGATTAACTACAATATAGATATTTTCCCTGCTGCCAACAACCCGAAATCGAAATACTACCGGTATAACTATTTCATCACTGGCAAATATCTGATCTTTCATTGCCGGGAACCAGGCCATTACTTTGTTGGGATCATTCTCATAGGATTGATAAAACTCGGATTCCTTGAAATTAAATTCGCGAAGTTTATTTCTTGAAAAATCATCAAAATCACTGTGTTTTGTGTATACATAAACAGAATGTATATATTTATCTCCCTGATATAACTCGGTAAGAGAATCAGCGACAACCCCCAAAAGACTGGTGTAGTACTCACCATATGGATTATTTAAGTATCTACTCATGGACTCGGCAAAGTATTGATTGTTACACATGGCGTAAACTCTACGAATAATCGCATTTATCCTATCATTGATATAGGTATTAGCTTGATAAATAATATCTTTCGAACTGCTGTATGTATTCTCTAATGTGTCTTTAAATGCATAATTATAATATATAACTCCGGTGACACTGCTATTCACTAATAAAATTGTCATGCATATGATAATTATTTTAGTTCTGATTTTCAAATTTTTTATTCTCTTCATCTTAATCTTCCTGCCTATCAGATATAATAAATTTCCTATTTTTCTACATTATTTTATCAAATTCATTATATCATATATTGGAAGCAATGGTTGATTTTAACCTTTTACCGCCCCTGCTGTAAGGCCTGCAATGAATTGCTTGTTTGCAAAAAAGTAAACAATTAATATTGGCATGATTGCTATCGATGCACCTGCTAACATAATGTGCCACTCAGCTGCTGCATTCATGGAATACTTCAGTTGAACTACTGCAACGGTTAAGGTTTTAAGTTTAGGGATGGAGATACTCATTACCATTGTAGTAACGTAATCATTCCATGAATTACGGAAGGTGAATAATGCAACTACTGCTAATATAGGTTTTATTAAAGGCATAATTACACGGAAGAAAATTCCATATACAGAACAACCATCGATAATTGCTGCTTCATCCAATTCTTTCGGCAAACTCTTTACAAACCCCATAACCAATAACACATTAGAAGCTTGCCCCCCTGTCAATGCAAGAATTAGGCCTATAATACTCTTGTTAAGTCCAAACTTGCTTAGCATATCATAAATCGGATAAAGTGTGACTGAACCTAATGCAATGAACATTAATCCGACATATAAACTCATGATAAACTTCTTACCTACAAATTCCCTTCTTGCAAAGACATATCCTGCCAAAGAGGAAGTAATAACTGCGATTAGCATACACGAAATACTTATTACAACGCTGTTTATGGCATACTTTGTGAAGTCTGCTTCAATAAATGCTTTATAGTAATTTTCAATATGCCAACCGTTTTGTGGTAAAAAATTACCTCCGGCTGTTAATTCACTATTGGTTTTAAAAGAGCCAATAACTGCATATAAGATCGGATAGATTGTGAAAATAATCATAACAGCTAAAAATATCCCTATACCTAAGCCCATTATTAGTTTTTTAGATTTTGCCATATTGTTCATCCTTTTTAATATACTTCATCAAGTTTTTTTGATACAAATAAGTAAATAATTGTAACCGCACCTGCAATTGCAGCTGAAACTGTACTGACTGCCGCACCATAGCCATATTGTGATGTCACTATGCTACCTGCTGATATAGGAAAGAAAAATTGATAGCCATAAAGTGACATTACCATAGTAGAATAATTTGGTCCACCCTCGGTCAATACCATTACATTACTCATATCATTAAACGCTGCCGTTATGGATAACATTAAAATAATTTTTAAAATAGGTCCTAGCATAGGTATTGTAATATACCACAAGGTCTGCATACCGTTAGCGCCATCAATTTTTGCACTCTCCAGAGCTTCCTCTGAAATCCTCTGTAAACCTGCAATAAAATATACCATATAATTACCTATACCACCCCAAACAGCAGTAATTATAACAGTTTTCATGGCATTATCTGTCCCTAACCAATTGATGGGTTGCTTAATTATGTTCCAGTCCATGAGATAATTATTAATCTGTCCGTTATAAACATTAAATAAGAGATAAAAAACCAATCCCATAACAGCAGAACTCATAATAGTGGGTACAAATATTACACTTTGCAGTAATCCATTGCCTCTACGTTTTTTATTCAGGAATAATGCAAGCAAAAAGGCCAATGGAATTACAAATAGTATCTTGGCTCCTGCATAAACAAAGGTGTTTTTCACTGTTTTCCAATAAACCTCATCACGAAAAACACGCATTATATTATCCATTCCTACAAATTTGGGTTCACCTGTTCCAATTCCACCATACCGATAAAATACATATTTTAGCGTCCAAATGCATGGATAAATGGAAAAAGCAATAAAAAGAATTAGGTTTGGCAAAAGCAAACTATAGGATTTTACATTTTCTTTAATACTTCTTTTCAATTTTTCTGAAGAAACCGGTGGTGTTATCTTTTTATGCAAAATACTCTTCCCTTCTGTCCTTAGACTATAACTGCTTCAAATAGCCTTTAAAACTTGAATTGTGCCATTTGAAGCAGTTCACTTTTCATTTTTTCTTTTGATTACAAAGCAGGTTTATTTCTGCTATTAAATCACTCTCTATTTTGAAGGATTTTTAGGATCAAAACCGTTGATTTTAATCTCTGTAATAGTTCCTTCCTTAATACCTGCCTTTAATGCAGCATTATAACGATCTGATAAGTCTTGCAATCCCTTATCAATGTCCACATCGCCTAAGACTAAGGCAGAAAAAGTTGTGTACATGTCAGTGCCTTCCACTATAAAGTTACTGCTATTCTTTTCCTGTGGTGTTAAAGGCCAAATAGAATCAGTAGAACCAATTAACAATGCTGGATTATCAATATATACCTGAGCAGGCTGTGATTGTTCGATTACATCTGCTACAATACTGATACCCAAACCACTTTCATAATAATCTGTTAAGAAATCTATATCTGCAAAAATTGCCTTGTAAGCTTTCCAAGAAGCATCCAAGTTCTTACTATCTGCGTTTAATAAATAGCTACCACTTGGTGTATAACCCTGTGCACCAACTACATTTCCATCGCTAACTGGAATCTGAGCAACACCCCAGGCATCTGTCATAGGGAACTGATTTGCATAAACACCAGGTTCCGCATGAGTATAAGAGATATACATACCAATTTTTCCTGCCGCAAATTGTGTTCTTAAAGGATCAATATCCAGAGATTCACAACCAGGGAAAGCGATATCGGCTGACATTAGCTCTTTCCACGCTTTGATAATAGGGGCATATTTCGCAAAATCATACTGTCCTGTAGAAAAATCATATCCTAGAGAAAGACCCAGTCCACGATGTGCTTGGAATGAAAGAGCACGGGCAAAAGCAGAGGTTGGGCTCTTTAAAGGAGCTGCAAAACCATAGATACCTTCACCAGATAATTTTTCAGTGATTAACCTTGCATCCTCAACCATCTCTTCTAATGTAGTCGGTGGATTCGTAATTCCAGCTTTTTCGAATATATTTTTATTGTAGAATAATCTACCTGTCGTTCCAGAAGTTGGTATAAAATATACTTTTCCATCAAATTCATTCATTCCCGGTACTATAACCGAACTAAAAGTCTTTTTGAAGTCATCATCCATGAATTGACTTAAATCAGCCCACTTTCCGCTATTTAAGTATTTCAAGAATGCCGGTGGTGTATGCGCGATAATATCTGGTGCTTCGCCTGATTGGAAAGCCATATCGATTGCTTGTTCATAATTTTCTGTATAGATTTGATACTCTACAACAATATTATCAGTATTGCTTGCATTATACTCTTCCACTTTTTTGTTAATTAGATCAGCATCATGTCTGTTTTTTGACCAAACAACAATCTTGGTCTTTTCTGTATTAGTTTCTGTTTCCGTGTTGCTAGTATTCTTCTCGTCCTCCTCCGGTAACTCTGTCACATTTGCTCCGTTAGAACCACCATTCGTTTGTTCTTTCTTAGTAGAGCAGCCATTCAATGATAGTACCATTACCATTACCAATAAGATTGCTATGTACTTTTTTGTAAACACCATTAGTTCCCTCTCTTTATTTATGTATTTTTATGTTACAAGCTAATATTATATCAATTCTCATTTTATGTACACCAAACATCTGACCCTTGTATGTCTAATATTTGACGTAAGATAAGTTATATAAAAAAATGCACTTATAATCGCCCATTTCTTCCTGTTTGTATCATGTCCTGGAAAAATGCTGATTTATAAGTGCATATATAATGTAGGAAAGAAGAAGCAACGAATTGCATCTATCGGAACCTTCTTAACTTACCAGAGGAACAGTTCCTCTCCTGTTAACTTCCAAATTGCCTCTATAAAATAATAATCGCCATAGATAATTGCAAACTCATGTTCTCTATCATGGAATGCCGCTGTACACTTCTCAAGAATATGATCACAGTCCTCATCCCAATTACATCTTTCCTGCTCTAGGACTTTCATTAACCGAAGAGCTGCATTTTGATAAACGTGTGATTCGGTCTGTGATACCTGTTTTGCTATTTCTAGCATACCACATGCAGCAATTGCAGATGCCGTGGAATCTTCCAGGTAGCAATCTTGTGGTTGTCTAAAGTCCACGGGAATTAATCCACTATTCGGAATATTCGCTATGAAATAATTCGCCACCCTTTTTGCTGCATTTAGATATGATTCTTTTTTCGTATGCATATAACTCAGTGCAAAGCCATAAATCGCCCAAGCTTGTCCCCTGGTCCAGGATGACCCTTCTTCGTACCCCTGACCTCCATATGTCTTTTGAAATTCTCCGTTCGCAGGATTGATCTCAATAATATGATTAACAGAACCATCCGCTCTGATAAAATATTTTTCTGCCATATCTGCATGTATCATAGCAATTTGGATAAAACGTGGATCCTTTGTCTCTTCATGTGCCCAATAGAGCAATGGCAAGTTCATCATACAATCAATGATTGCCCAACCAGCCTTGCTACCATCACCCTCATCATTCCATGCACGGATGAATTTTCCAACAGGATTATATCTACCAGCCAGATTGTTAGCTGCCAAAAGTCCTCTATTCCTAGATTCTTGATTGCCTGTAACTTTATAATTTGCAACCGCAGTAGGAAGCCATTTGAAACCATTATCATGATCTAGTCCACGTGCTTTCATTAAGTTTTGATCTAACTTAATCTCATTTTCCTCAGCAATCTGACGGTACATATCATTTTTCGTAGCATGATATAATTGCCACATTATGCCACCCCAGAATCCATTGGTCCACCAACATATGTTTTTTTCAGACATGTCATCAAAGATTTTATCCTGTGTGGTGTACGGGATTTTATGTTTATTCCGCTCTGCCACAACCGCAACTTTTTTCTTTATTTTCTCTGAGACATTCTTAGCCCATTTTAAATCGTCCATTCTTATTACCTCCGATCCTTATCGTTCTGCTTATTATGTAACTTAAATAAATATCCTAGGGTTATATCCCCATTACAAGTATATTAAATTGACACGTGCTTTTTAATATCCTATAATATTATTTACTAACTTTTTCTGCTAAGATATGGAGGTCAATATGTTTACTGTTACACTAGGCGGATGTAATTCGAGACATCCCGAAACCTTTTTTATGTCTAGGCCCAAAGGACTTAATCACTATCTTCTTCTAATTATCAAAAGTCATGCCAAGTTCAGAATTGCTGATATAGAATTCACTGTGCAACCTCACTGTGCCCTGCTCATAGACCGAAATACTCCCTACCAGTACCAAAGTCTTGGAGGTGAATATATAAATGACTGGATGCACTTTGACTGCTCAGATCACGATTTTTTACATAATGCTTCCCTTCCCTTCCATAAACCCATTCCTCTTGGAAATATGACTTCCTTTTCTTTCTACATACAACAAATCATATGGGAGAAAAACTATTCAACAGAACAGCATAGAAGCGATAATATCAATATGTTAATGCATGTTCTGATCAACAATATCATCTTTGCAGATCAGGAAAGCGAACGTTTCTGCCAATACAGTCCTTACTATTCTAAACTTCAACGTCTGCGCCTGGAAATACAATACGAACCATATAAAAAATTCACTCCCGAAGATATTTCCTCATCCATTGGTATCAGTTCTTCCTATTTTCAACATCTGTATACCTCCTTTTTTGGAGTCTCTTTCAAGTCAGATCTGATTAATATGAGAATAGAATATGCAAAAAGCATGATTTTGAATTCAAACCTTAAAATAGAACAAATAGCAGAAATCTGTGGTTATAATAGCCTAGTTCATTTTTACCGCCAATTTAATAAAAAGACTGGCATGACTCCAAGGGAATTTTGTTTAAAAGAGAGTGTTGACAATAAGTCAAACAATAGCGTTTAATTCTACCTTATGTTAGTGATCTATATTATAATATCTTCCTTTTCTTAATTTATATAATAGATATCCACCTATTTTGCTAGTTCCTTATTATGAAAATAGGGGATTGAATTCAACATTCAATCCCCTAACCCATATACCATATTGTAAATACTTTAGTTAAATTCCGCAATTTTAAATTTGCTAATAAGACTTTCCAGATTTTCAGCTTGCTCACTCATTTCGTTGCTTGCAGCCGCGCACTCTTCAGAAGTTGCAGCATTTGTTTGCACTACATCATTAATATGGTCAACTCCATTATTAATTTCAGTAAAAGATATCACTTGTTCTTCTAATTCTGTAGCAATTTTAATAATCTTCTCTGTTATGATTTTAGAATCAGCAACTGAATTTTCTAGTTGACTTGCTGTCGTATCTACTATTAACTTACCTCTTTGCACTGCCTTCACAGAAGACTCAATTAAGGAAGTAGACTCTTTTGCAGCCTCCGCACTTTGACTTGCTAGTAAACTAACTTGATCTGCAACAACAGCAAATCCCTTTCCTGCTTCTCCCGCGCGTGCAGCTTCAATAGAGGCATTCAATGCTAATAAGTTCGTTTGTGATGCAATATCATTAATGGCGACTATTATCTTGCTAATTTCTCTGGAAGATTCGTCAATTTTATTCATAGCTTCTACAAGTTCTTGCATCTTTTGGTTGCAGCCAATAATTTCCTCTCCAACATGTTCAACTTCTTTACTGATATTGCTTGCATTGTCTGCATTTTGAAATACTCGGTTAGATACAGTGTCAATAGTAGCTGTTAACTCCTCTGTTATACTCGCTTGCTCTACTGCTCCTCTCGCAAAATCATCTGAACCTTCAGCCACCTGTTTTGAAGCATGTTTTACTTGATCTGCAGTTGTGCAAATAACTTTTATTGTATCTGCCATATTTTTTTCGACTTCCATAATGGAATCGTGGATTCTTATAAAATCACCTTTCCATTCCACTTCAGCTTTAACAGTGAAGTTTCCATCCGAAAACTCTTGCATTGCTCTTGCAATATCATCAACATATGTACCAAGAATATGTATAGACTCTCGCAAACTGTGTGCTAAACTTCCGATCTCATCGTCTGAATGATACTCGATCTTACTATGGAGATTACCAGCTGACAACTCAGCGGCTGCCGCTTCTATCTCGCGAAGTGGTGTAATAATAGAGGTTGTAATACGTTTTCTAATTTTTGATGAAACGAGGGCTGCACAAATAATAAATAGAAGTATACTTACAATACCTGTAATAAATGAATTTGTACTTCTTTTAATTGCCTTATCTTTCATCTTGTCTGTCACTTGATCGATTTCGTTTACTAGCTCTGCAGCCTTTTTTAGTGCTGGTGCACATTCATTCACTAATTTATTTATAGCTACATCTCTATTTCCAGCCTCTATTTCATCCATGATCTCATATCCAAGATTACCCCAATCACTCAAAGCTGTCTCGTACTGCTGATAAAGAGCATCTTCAATCACTTCAGTATTCTTTAATATTTCTAAATTTTCCTCAAGTCCTTTTAATTTTTCTTGAATATTGGCTTTATAATTACTATATGCACTCTTATCCTCATTAAGTGCCATTTCTCGTAAATCTCTTGCGACTATATTAACATTAATTCTACAATTTTTAGTCGCTGTATCGGCTTTTTGTGAGCCTTGTATAAAGCGATTTAAATTTGCATCCAGAATCGACAAGGCTAATATACTGAAAACACCAGATAGAATCATCAATCCAATTATCACAGAATAGCCAAAATTCAGTTTGTTCTTAATATTCATGTTATCAATTTTTTTCAACATTTTAGCTTCTCCTTTGTCAATATAAAGTTAATGGTAATTTTAATCGCGTCTATTTAACTATAAAAACTTCTAAATGTCAATATATTTTTAAGAACTAAAAAAAATTTTTTTTGAGACTAAATTAAATTTTTTAATTACTATATGGTATCTTTTGTTACTATATGATTTTTTTTAAATGACGATATAAATATTTTTAATACAACATGATTTTTTTATTACTATATGAATTTTTTAATACTATATATTTTTTTTCAATACTAAATGATTTTTTTTAATGTCTATATATATTTTTTTATGATTGTATAATCTGACCTGAATTTTCAAAATAATCTATCTAATGGTGCTATCTTCTACGTGGATACTTTATTTTTTTCTCTTTATAGCCATCGCCTTTAAAATCAAAGACAATCCTAGAAATGGAATCAAAAAAAGGACCAAGTATCTCTACTTGATCCTAGTTTTGGTGAGTGACATTCTCACCATGATGCAGTCGACGGGACTTGAACAACTTCATATGTGCTTTAAACCCGCTTTACAAGCATTGCTTCTGGCGACGATTGACTTGCCAAGTGCCGCAAGAATAGTTCTATTATAGCTTTTGTGCTAGTTTGAAGTGTCGAAAAAGCGCCTGTAGTGACATCTTCATATTTAAATCATATCAACAATAGTATTTAAGTTTATCTAGCATAAAGTTTTGATTCTTGATCGCTTCCCCAATAATCCTAGCCATTTCTACTGGTAATCCATTAACTGATACTATAGTATTTGGCCGTATCGCTGGTAAAAGTGCAGCTGCATTCACAATATAGTTTTCATTTTTCTCCAATTAATATTTATATAGTTTTTACTATGATAGAAACTAAGACTATACAGCAATATGCTATTTTCTACCATTCTTTGAGAGACGGACACTAAGACAAAGTAATTAGTGCCCGCCTTTTATATACTTATTATTTTTCTAATAGGATTGCTATGGTTTCACTTTCTGGTTGATACATACTTCCTGTAACATCTCCAAAAATACCACGAACTTTAAATCCACTACGTTCCACCTCTTGAATCAATGATTCCTTCGTAAAACATGTATCCCAGATATAATATGGCGTTATGTCATTCTTTGATATCACTACTGTTAAATCCAAGATTACATGATCTAAATACTTATAAGACGCATTCATTTCAATATGTTCATCTGCTCGCCAGAATCCATTTTTATGACATACCCACCAAGTCTGCTGTTCCTTCACCTTTTCATACTTTTTCATAGTAAATACATCAAACAAAAGTTTTCCTCCCGGTCTTAGATGCTGATAAGCCCTATTTAGAATAATCCGTCTATCCTCTGTTGATAATGCCCCGTAATCACAATAGATCAATGTAGCAAAATCAAATGTTTCTCCCAAATTGATTTCTAAATAATTTTGATACTTATAAGAGATATCTAGTTGCTTGCTAGAAGCCGTTTGCTTTGCATAATCAATAGAACATTTTGAAAAATCAATTCCAGTAACACGATATCCCATCTTGGTAAATCTCTCAGCGTATAAACCTGGACCGCAACCTAAATCAATCAGAGTAGGATATTCAGATGGTGGAACCATTTGCCGAATCCATTCAACCGAATTATCGATAAACTCTAACCTCCTACTAGCTGCATCGATCTCTGGATTCAGATGCGCATCCAGCATCTGCTTTGATATGTACTCATCGTCCCAAAATGGGACCTCTGTTTTTGTGTAAATGGGTGGCTTACACAAAGCCGTAAATAAATTGCTATTCATTGTTCTTTCTCCTTTCATGGCAAAAAAATAGCCGTAGATTTTACTCTACGGCTAATCTTATAAGATGAAGATAGTTCAGAGTAAAATAAAATTAATCATTAGGTACACAAAATAAGCTGTCTAAACAGCCATTCTTACCTATTCAATTAATTTCATCTACTCTTTTTCAGTCATATCCATGTTACTGATTGTGCAACATCTGCTACGCCGAACTACATCACCCTTTGCGTTTTATTTATACGTTAATATTTTAATGCTCATTTATTACTATGTCAACATAAAATGGAAATTTCTCACTCTTATTTTATATATTTTAACTTCATCTGTATAATAAGCAATTCCCTTCCACCTGCCCATTTCCTTCAGCTGGTACAGAAGTAAGAATATGAAGCATTCTCATATGAAGTGCCCAAAAGGTGTCCATTTTCCCTGCAATCTTTACTTATACTTACCCATACTTGCACATCCGTACACCATCTTGCACATATCTCTTCCTTTATATTGACGGATGTTAACTTGTCAACCATTGCATAAGAGCCCATTTCACCTCAGTCACACCTCTTATCCCCAGTCAATCCACGCAAAAAAGGATCAAGTATCTCTACTTGATCCTAATCTTTCTAATGCGAGCGTTCTTCTCGCTATACTGCAGTCGACGGGACTTGAACCCGTACCCAGTCAACCCGGACTAGATCCTTAGTCTAGCGCGTATGCCAATTCCGCCACGACTGCAATTTGTATTTTTGACTAAATACTGCCCGTCTTTTTCAACGGGCAGATATTAATATACCATGATTAAATTTAAATTGCAAGTACTTTTTTGAATATTTTTTTTAACTCAGAATGTATTTTCTTCCATAACGCTATACTCTCTAGGTACTACGTTTCCCCTTTGTTATCCTATTTTTTCTTATAGGATAAGATATAAGTACCTGGATTATATATCGTACATTGTAAAGTCTTTGTACCAGTAATATCTGTATTCATTTTTCCAATGACTGACTTTCTATTAGGTGTATAGTAAAGCTCGCAATCTTTGATATTAAATCCATCTGGTATGGTTACACGCATAATAAGTGGAAACTCATCAATAACACTATCTGTAGAATCCTCATCGTCAACGATACCTACCTCAAAAGCTATAAATTCACTCTTTCGAACAGCTCGTGTAAGGACTCTGGAAACAGCGCTTGCAGGTAGACTTTCTCCTGTAAATAAGTTAGTATTCACATTCTTTGGTAAATTAACTTCAACTTTACCTTTGTATTTTCCATTTGCTACATTGAATTTCAGAGCATTATTAAAAGAAATGTTTTGTATTGCAACACCCTGAACAATAAACTCTGCAGAAGCTCCACCCGCCTCAACCATCACGATATGATACCCTTCATATGTTATTGTAGGCGACGATAGTCTAAAATCTGTAATCTGCTGTTTTGTGCCATCACTGTATGTCGCTATTACTTCAACATCACTTTTACGAACGGAATATCCAACCCCAACCGGATCCCCTTTATAGGTTGCCTTGATACTGACAATATCCTTTTGTGCGCCTGTTACTTGAAATGGGGCCGATAACCCTTGATAAGATGCTACAACAAGTTGCAGACCAGTCTTGGTTATTATATCAGGATTTAAAGTGTAATTATTGATGGTTTCGCTAGAACCATCTTTATAAACGGCAGTTACTTCTAACTTCCTTGGGTCGATACTTCCGCCAACCATTACAGATTCCCCAGAATAAGTTGCATAAAGTGTTAAAAGCTCTTTGGGCGAGGTGCCATACACAGTGATATTGTATGTTAATCCCTTATAAGTTAATGTTATCGTATTATTTCCTGTTGAGGTAATGACTTTATTTAATATGTTAAAGTCCTCAACGTTTTCACTTGTTCCATCACTATAAACTGCTGTTGCTGATATTTTCCTTAGATCAACAGAGTTTCCAACACTCACGGTTGAACCATGATAGAAGGCATGAAAACTTGTCAACGTCTTCCCAATAATATAAAATCTTGCAACCTGACCTTTATATATGACGATGCACTCGTTAGTTCCAACCTGAGTAATTTTTGTAGTAGCTAATGTATAACCCTTAACCTCACCTGAAGTACCATCCTCATAATATGCAGTAACTTTTAATTTTTCTGGGTCGATGTTATCTCCAACCAGAACAGAAGAACCCATATAATATGCACTTAGACTGATTACTTTTGGTTCATTTACAGTATCTGCATATGCTGTTTCTACACTATGTAAACCAAGTGCCCCACCTAGATTCGTTAGTCCTAATACAAGTGCAGCACTAAAACATGCTATTCTTTTGGATACTTTACACGTTCTTGTCTTTTTTCCTAGCATTCTACTACTCCTTTCTCCTTTTGTTCTTTTCATGCAATACTTAAATCTATCTTACTTCTCTCGTTTTATTTGTTTATCTAATATCTCAGTATCTTTCTTCTTATGATATTATCGTCATCACTATCTCTCTACTTTAGCACTTTTCTTTAATTTGTCAATTAAGACGAGATTTATTATGCTTAATTGATAGGAAACAGCCATACAAAGGTTCGTATGCAAATAAAGTCCTTATTCTTACACTACTATTTAAGAAATTTGTATCTTGGTTTCTCCTCTTGAAATAACCAGTACCTAAGGTGATCATCCAAGATAATTGCGACTATTGCTATAACACACCACAAAATTGAAAATGGTAAACAAATCTGACCAAGTAGGTTGATTTTATAATTTGTATAATCCCAGACATCCCACTTTAAAATAATATTTAGTATAATTCCTGAAATGAACTCTAGTACAGTAATGACACCCCCGCCAATGAAAGACTGTTTCCATAGTGGAGTCTGCCAACTAAGCAGTTCATTAATTAAACCGCAGCAAACAAATGCGAAACCACCGACGATCGCCATGCTCCAATGAGTATCTCCGCGATATAATAACTCGATGCAAATATAGATAAGCCCTCCTAGTAAAAAAAGAATAATGTGTTTCAATAATATTCTAATAAATCGCTTCTCCATTACCCACTGCATGAATAGCCTCCTAATTTAATTCCTATTTATATTATGTTTTAAAAAGAGAACAGCCATCAAACCCTTGATTTTACTGGATTTAATGGCTGTTTTTCTATACTGCAGTTGATGGGACTTGAACCCACACCCGGGAACCCGGACATGAACCTGAATCATGCGCGTATGCCAATTCCGCCACAACTGCATATCACAATCAAATGCGACTTTGTAATTATAACACTACGCCCTAAAAAATTCAATATAAAACTATGGAGCAATCATTGCATAAAAGGACATTCTTCATTAATAGTTGACTTTTATAACATTGTTCCAAGAAATCATAGCTCAACTGTTTTTTGTACTTGTTATAAAAATTACTTTATATTACTATTCTATTATGCAAATCACAAGGAAAAAATATTATTTCCCTTTTTTAAATTTTCAATCGTATATTTATCACGATTAGCGAAAATTATTCTGTATTTTTATTTATATTGCTGTATAATATTTCAAAAAGCATAATTCGACAAAATAGAACAATTTTTTTCATATCATTTGTTACCATATTGTGACTTTTTCTGTTATTTATTTGTAATTAATTCATATTTATGTTATAATACCTATAGCGTTTCAGTTATAAGGAGGTCTATGATGCGCTTCGAATATGTACATAACCAAGATATGGCTACGTTCGCTATAATATGGAAAGAGGATGAATTAATGTTATCTTACTACGATGAACATTTTGGTCAACTTCTTAATATTCCCCATTCAATTGATTCTCCGATACCATTTAGAGCTTATATTGAGGAACAAGATTATCAACTGTTGAAGGGAGCTATTCGGAAACTTGATTCTGACTATAACACATTTCGTTGTTATAAGAAGGTGAAGATAAAGGATACACTCTTACCGTTTACTATATCGGTAGTATCCATTCCATATCTCAGTAAGATTAACTACATATGTTTTGCTACGATGGTTCGACTCCCAATGGCAGTAAAATCTTTAGATTTTCCTCATGACGTAAATCATACCTTATACAATTCTACCAATGATCTCTTATTTACAGTTCAATTAATTAATCAAAAGGAACTGAAGATAACTACATATAATACCCCATTTTTAGGATATCTTAACCTTTCAGAAATACAGGAAGAGAAAAAAAGACTAAGTGAAATCGTACCACCCTATGTATTACATTTCTTTATGAATAATGTATCGCATGCACTTGGGTTCGGTAAGACATATCACAATACACTTCATTACACATGTTCTCAACAAGAGTTAAAAAAATATAGCGTACCAAAAAACGGTGCTTATCATCTTGAAGTCACTTTCGTTCCGCTATATCAACATAATTATCGGTGGGTTCTTTGTTGTGCTAAGGATATTACCGCTGAGGTTGAGGCAAAAAAGGCAATGTCTGATTTATTAGAAGAATATAGCACTCTCTTTCATGCAACTACCAATGCTGCTGCAGTGCTAAATGTTGAATCAAGAGAGCTGATTACAATTGAGCGTATCAACCCTGTAATGACAGAGTACCTACAAAGATATTCCTTATTTAATGTATCAGCTTTATTAACATGCAGACAATGGGCTAAACTTTTTGAGGAGCGAACTACCATAGAATCTCCTATCACCTTCCCTTATGGGATAATTAACTATTATTTTAGATTTTAATCCCTATTTTACGAAAAGAGCGTATACAAAAAGTTATTATCATTATCGTCGATAATACAGAACAGGTTCGATTAAATTCCGGAAGTAATGTGTCATTAACGCCAAGGGAAAAGCAAGTAACCATCCTCGCTGCCGAGGGAGAAAAAAATACATATATTGCTTTAAAGCTTGGTATCTCCGTTGGTACTGTGAAACGGACTCTTTCTAATGCCTATAATAAACTCAATATAAATTCACGCGTGGAGTTGCTTCACTATTACTATAATGGGCAACTAGGGGGCCCACAACTGTGAATATTAAGTTTATTATATGATATTTTCTACATTATTCGACATATCAACCAAAGTTGTATTTCAAGATGTCGAAATAGAAAATATAATAAATTCAGCATGTTATTGTTAGAAATTCACAAAACATGTGTGGTGAGCTCGGGATCGATAACCTAGCTCGTTGCAAACAGTAACTATCACAGGTTACTGAAAAAATAGCGATGATACCATCGTTTGCGTAAGGAGAGAAATGAAACATATGTCGAACACAATGAAAACAACCAACCCCGCAACTGTTGACAATGAATTCGTAAATCCAGAGCAATGGTCTGTATCCGAAGACAAGTATACTATCAAGTATGAACTGCTCTACTCGGTAAATCCTTACTTTGAGGAGTATGAGTTATGGGAATACGGAATTCGTTGTGAGCTTTACAACCAGAATCTTGAGTTATTAAATGATTCCGTTGTTAGAAATGTCAGTAAAGATAAAGCTTATGTTAACAGCATCATGGACATCTTAATCAAACATAAGGTATTCCCTGTACACCTTAATGATGTAATCTCAGACAAATTGATAGAAGATACTTGCTATGCTAGTTAATCATACATAGATAACTTCCCTTTCATGTTAATATAATGATAAGGAATTAAGTAGTATGCCGATTTTATCATAGGTATGAGATAAGGCTTCTAATGAAATGTTAGCGTAATTTTGATACTCGTTCAACTGCAAATTAACAGTAGACTTTTTTAATTCCGGTGAGAATTAGAGCTACTCTAACATTCTGATTAAAAAACTCTCCATAGAATGTATGATAATTTACATTCTATGGAGAGAATACTCTACTTCTTTATTTCTTATAAATCGATTCGTCAAGTACAATAGTAAAAGGGCCATCGTTCACTAAGGATACTTTCATATCTGCTCCAAAACTTCCTGTCTCGACCGTATATCCCTGCTCTTTACATTTTAGAACAAAGTAATCATATAGTTCTTCTGCCTCTTTTGGAGCAGCCGCATTGATAAAACTTGGACGATTTCCTTTACTCGCATCTGCATACAAGGTAAATTGTGATATTATAAGAAGTTCACCAGACACATCTGCTAAAGATAGATTTGTCTTACCTTGCTCATCTTCAAATATTCTTAATTTCAGTAATTTATTCCTATAAAAATCTGCCGTCTCCTTGGTATCCTCTTTTCCAACACCCAAAAGCACAACATATCCCTTCGAAATCTTACCGATGACCTTCTCATCAACTGCTACAGCCGCTTCTTTTACCCTTTGTATTACTAACTTCATAGCGTTCTCCATTCCTACGCATGCTTCTAATTATTCAAAGTTTGTGCTTCAGAGTAACGGAAAGCACAAAACTATCTTGTTAAAATAACTTGATTTCCATTCTTATTTCAAGTATTTTTGTATATTTACTTTTTCATGCAATCCGCTAAGAAAGATTCTCCTTGAATTTTACTAGGAACATTAAAATACTCAAGAATAGTTGCCCCAATGTCTGCAAAGCTCTTTCTAGTACCCAAATTACAATTTCCTTTTATCTGACTTCCGTAGACAATCAATGGTGTATACTCTCTGGAATGATCCGTAGAAGGAGTAGAAGGATCACATCCATGGTCAGCAGTAATCATTAAGATATCTTCCTCTTGCATTGACTCTAAAAATCTTGGAAGTTGCTCATCAAAGTAAGATAATGCTTTCGCATAGCCATCCACATCATTACGATGACCATATACCATATCAAAATCAACTAAGTTTATAAAACATAAACCTTCAAATTCCTTCTTTTGATATTTTAATGTCTCTTCGATACCTTCTTCATTATTCTTTGTATAAACCATTTCAGTAACACCGCTGCCCGCGAAGATATCATTGATTTTACCAACCGCAAGCACAGAATAACCTGCTTCTTTTAATTGATTTAGCATCGTATCTCTCGGTGGCTGTAAAGAATAATCATGGCGCTTTGCAGTCCTTCTGTAATCCGGATATTCTCCTTCAAATGGTCTTGCGATAACACGGCCAACTCCAGTTGCTCCCTGGCAAAGTTCTCTTGCGATTTCACAATAGCGATATAACTCCTCAATTGGAACTATACTTTCATGGGCTGCAATCTGAAATACACTGTCTGCCGAGGTATAGACAATCAATGCACCTGTTTCTACGTGCTCTTTCCCATAATCTTTAATTACTTCGGTACCTGAGTATGGTTTGTTACAAATAACCTTTCTTCCTGTTCTCTTACAAAACTCATCTAACAGTTCCTTCGGGAACCCCTCTGGAAATGTTGGAAGCGGTTTTTCTGATATAATTCCTGCAATTTCCCAATGTCCAATCGTTGTGTCCTTACCCTTTGATGCCTCGGTCATTCTTGCATAAGTAGCCTGCGGTACTACTTTATTATTCGCCATATCGGTTAACCCGTCCATATGAAAAAGTCCTAGTTTTTCTAAATTTGGTGTAGAAAAAAACTCACTTTTTGCGGCTGCTTTTAAGGTATTACTACCTTCATCTTTATAGTTCGCGGCATCTGGCATTTCGCCAATACCAACACTGTCTAAGACAATTAAAAATACTCGTTTCATTGAAACTCCTTTCTCTTTCTGCTAATTTGTTTACAGATTTAAGAATTTTTTCATAATGTTATGCAATACAATATTTAAAAATCTATTGTTCCAAAGGTATAAATATGATATAATCACTTCGATTTACGAAAAAGTATACTAGTAAATGTTTCATATAAGAAAGGTCGTGTTCTCTTGAGTACATTCATAAAAAAATATAAACACGCATGGGTATTACTTTATTTCTTTATCTATGCTCCATGGTTTCTTTATCTAGAAAAAACAGTTACTGTAAACTACCATTCCGTGCATATTAAACTAGATGATTACATCCCTTTTAATGAATTATTCGTAATTCCTTATTATATCTGGTTTGCCTTCATCGCTGTAGTAGTCGGTTACTTATTGTTTGTAGACAAAAAAGAATTCTACCGGTCCACTGCTTTTTTATTTATTGGTATGACTGTCTGCCTATTCATATATACCATCTGGCCAAATGGGCAAGACCTACGTCCAGATTTAGCAACGATTGGACGTGACAACTTCTTAATCGATATTGTTCGCAACCTCTATCGTACCGATACTTCCACGAATGTTTGCCCAAGTATACACGCTTTCAACTCAATCGGAGTTTGTATCGCAGTATTCCATACTAATTCCCTAAAGAATAAACGCTATATCACGATCCCTACTGTAATCCTCGCTATTTTAATTTGTATGTCTACTGTATTTCTAAAGCAACACTCAGTATTTGATGTTATCTGTGCTGGTTTATTAGCAAGTGTCATGTATCTGGTAGTATATGTCCCAGATTATGCAAAGATTTTCGAGAATAGAAAAGCTCGAGTAAAATCATCGATTTCATAAAATACTACGAGTCACAATACACGTTAATAGCATGGTGTTGTTAAGGTATTTATAATAACCTTAACAGCACCATTTCTTTATCCAAATTTAAAAATTTTCTTAGAAATAGAATAACCCATTTTAACGATACTATGCCCTACTTTCGTTTTAAACTTCATACTTTTACCTAGGATGCCTACGCCAACCTTTTTATAGAGTACACTATCCTTGTCTTCAAGGTATTTCCATAAATCATCTCTTTTTTGTAAACTCTCTTCTGACCCTTCTTTAATCAAGTATACGGAGGAAACTGTCATAATGATACTTAAATACTTAATCAAATACCTTTGAAGATTTTTATTTTCAATTGACATTACATCCACAGAATCAATCATAATCTTATTTACCCTAAGTTGCTGATCGATACGTTTTATCATATTAGCTTCCGTCACTGATTGATCATCCCTACCAATAAAATATCGGTAAAGATCAACATTCATATAATACATGGACGTAACATAGCTTAGTGGCTGATAAACAAATATATTATCTACATAAAAAGTATGTTTCGGTAACTCTAACTTGCACTCTCTAAGGAGTTCAGTACGATAAATTACCGAATGCATCAACATATATTTCCCCTGTTGGAAATTTCCTACCTCATCCCACGTAAACACTTTATGTTGTGGAAGTGCAGAAGTATAATTGATGACTTTTTGCTTATTTTCATGGACCTTTTCATAAACATAATTCGCTATGAACATATCCACATAACGTCCCTCTGACGTCATTTCTTTTAAAACCCTCAATACCTTTAATAAAGCTTCCTCATCGAGCCAGTCGTCACTGTCCACAACCTTATAGTACAATCCTGTCGCATTCTTTAAACCAGCATTTACAGCAGACCCATGCCCTCCATTTTCTTGATTTACTGCTTTTACAATTGTAGGATAACGCTTTTCATATTCACTTGCAATCTCAGCAGTCTCATCTTTAGAACCATCATTTACAATAATGATTTCTACATCCTCTCCACCAACTAATATAGATTCTATCGCCTTTCTCATATATGCTGCTGAATTATAGCACGGTACTGCCGCTGTTAAAAGTTTCATTGCAATCCTCCTCCATTTTACTCAACATAGGTAATATAGACACTCCCTGCTTTCTCAAATGTTTCCTCCGCCTGTTTTAGAGTCCATCTTCTCTCTCCCCTTGACGATGGGTCTAATACCATGACAGATGTGCTGTCATACCCTGTTATTACTACTGCTTCCTCCATATCTTTAAAAGCAATGACTGGTCTTTGCTTTCCTACAAAATAAAGTACCTCATCTAAGGTAATTCCCCGAAGTTCTACTGGTGTAGCCTTCATTTGCGACTTCAAATATTCGATTGCTGTCTGCTCATTTTTATTATAGCTTGAAGTATTTACATCAGCATTTTTATACAGAAGCAACATTCTCATACATGCTTGCAAACTGGTAAATCCACTCTCCTTTGTTACCTGGGAAACTTCAGTGAGCTGCATCTTACTTGGCTTTGCTCCCCTTTGCCAGATTACTTTACCAAGATGATCTATTACAATCCCTACCTGCTCATCTGCAGCCTGAATGGCTTTTCCAGCATCGCTGGTAAATTCAATAATTTTACCATAAGAATAGGCAATATAGTACGGACGATAATCCTCTGGACGACTAACACGTACTGTTGTATCCTCTGTAATAATGGTATTTACTGTTGTTTTAGTCTCCGGTAATTTTTCCATAACATAATCTCTTCCAAGAGAAAGATAATACTCTGTTAACATATTTTCTGTCACACGCTTTGTAACTGTAATGCTACTATTTGCGCTGGTAAATTGATTTAAGATATAGTCTGGTTCCGTGGAGCGGTAGCCCACACCCACCGAATTATCTTTTTCCACTCTGGTAAGCTCCACTACATTATTTTCCACATTAGCATCAGTGACAAAGTATCCATCCTTTGCATACTGTTTTTTAACATTCCCTAAACTATCAACAATTAAAACCTCATACATTGGCTCTAATACTGTTCCATCTTCATGTACCGCGATGTCAGAGTTTTTGATTTTACCATAGATAATATTATTATCAATTAATCCTAGTAGCTTTAGCTTCTGACCTCTTTGAGCGTATATTACATCGGCTGCACCACTCTCTAGATTTAAAACATGAATCTTATCTTCCTCAGAATTTTTGTCTTCCTTATATACAATAAATGTATTTGATAAAGAAAAATATAAATTCTTCTTTGGTACATTAGTTGCAATTGTTTTCAAAACTTTTGTTGTCAAGTTATAAGAATAAATCGTATCAAAAATATGAAGGTAAAATACATCAAAATCATTTCGATAACACAGGCTACCAATCTCTTCTTTTAAAATATTGTAAGTAGTATTGATTGGAATATAAATCTGTTCTTCGATACGCCCTAATGTCTTATCATAGGTATATAAGATAAGTCCTACTCTTCCTTCATATTCTCCACGGTTCATATATCCATACACTAAGAAATCAATGTTACCCGCTTCATCCATCTTTAGAATCTTGATGTCATGTTGGTCAAATGTATCACGAACAAAATCTGTCTGATTCTGATAAAAGGAAAATACCCTTACCATAGTATTCTCTGCCAAGTTATAGGACCATAGCTCACGGCCACGTACAAAGGCAATGACGGACTTATCTTGGTTTGCTATTACTTCGACTTCAGGCTGATTGGTAATTCCTAATTTAAACTCGCTTTTTGCAAGACTTGTCCGATCAACATCAAAGATTGCTTCCATTTCTCTATCATAATTATATAAATACGTACGGTTTTGAGTATACTGAAAACGATAATTTTCCTCCACCGTAAAATACTCAAGCCCACTACCTGTTTCGATACTCACAATAAATTTAATCATGACCGATGCTGTATCTTTGGATATCTCTGTAATGGTCGGCACCTGCATATAAATCTTTTTTGGTTTTAAAGATCCATAAGTCACCATATCCAAACCACTGTTGATATTAACCTTAGCGAAGCTTTTTTCCTCTAAACCACGTTTTGTTTCCAAATACTTCTCAATATTTCCTGCGTTATCTTTATCGAAGGTAGCATTATGAAACTCTGATACAAAGGCAAGTTTTTCTGTTACATAGGATTGATCCATCACCTTGACTCTTGTGTAATAGTAAATACGCTTTGATTGATCTGTAATTAAAGTGATTCGAAGAACATATTCTGTATCTTTACTTAAGGCTTCTTTAAACTTTAAACGAGCTACCTTATAATCCTGTTCTTTATCAAATACCAAAGAAGAGCCCTCTTCCAAAGTATTTCCATCCTCCACAGATATCACTTCATATTTTAACTTCTTAACTACACTTTCTTTCTCCGTAATCAAAATTGAGAGCTCCTGAGACGAATTAATCGGTGTAATCGACTCACGTACGGTTAGTACGTCAAGACCTGAACAATAGCCATGTAATAAATTTATCTCCTGTCCCTCAGTAAATAGAGTCACATAAGGAAGTTTTGCATTTTCCATTTCCATTGTTTTGGTTTCTAAATGAAAAATCTGTTCCTCCATATTCATTCCAAAATAAGTTAGAGATCCCAGGAAAATCGCAAGCAAAATTAGGATACGATAGATTAATTTCATTTTCGCTTATTTCCCCTCTATATCTTCTGCCCACTCTTTCGTGGTAGTGATTAACTGATATAATGTTAAGTTACAATTTAAATATTCAAAAATACTCTTTAGTTTATTTAGATTCTCTTGTATTTCTCTTGCAGATGGTTGATTACCTTTTCTCACTGCACGAATTAAAATGTTTTTAGGAGTATGCTCCATATCAATAAATTCTAATATTTGTACCTTATATCCAAGTGCTTCCATTAGATTAGCTCGCATTGCGTCCGTCATTAAAGCTGCCATACGTTCTTTGATTAGACCGTACTTTAATATAGGTTGTAAATCATCACAGGATATCTGTTTATTCAATTCATGCTGGCAACATGGTACTGACAGTACTACTTTTGCTCCCCATATCGCTGCTTTGTATAAGGCATAGTCCGTAGCGGTATCACATGCATGCAAAGTAACTACCATTGTCACTTTATTCGTTCCCTGATAAGATTTAATATCACCTTTTCTAAACTCAAGTTCCTGGTACCCATAACGTTTCTTTAATTCATTACATGTTCTTATTACATCTTCTTTTAAGTCTAGCCCAGTTATTTTAATACGATACCCCTTGATTTCTTTCAAATAATAATACATAGCAAAGGTAAGGTAGGACTTTCCACATCCAAAGTCTATAATAGAGATCTCTTCTTCCTTGGAAAGACTTGGTAGCACATCTTCAATAAATTCTAAATAGCGGTTCATCTGACGATATTTATCATATTTGCTTTTTATTACATTACCATCAATACTCATGATCCCTAAGTCAACCATGAATGGTATCGCAACACCTTCTTTTAGTAGGTATTGTTTCTTACGGTTATGATCAATTAGCTCACGGTTCCCCTCACTCATGAAACCATCACTAGAATTCCAGAGGGGATCCTTTCCTTTACGCTGTTTTGTTTTAACCGTAACAGTCCCTTTCTTGCTAATTAATATAGTTGTCTGATCGCTTAATGTTTTTATCTCTACTTGGCGGAAAAGCCCAGAAAACCAATTGGACAACTCTTTTAAAAGTTCTTCTTTCCCATAATTATAATGTAACACTTTAGTACCACAGAAGCTACTTGCTTGAAAAAAGAGTTCTTTTTTTAATAATACCGGTCGAATTTTTATTTTACTTACTCTATTCGTATCGGAAGAGTTACTTATAATAATTTGTTCTAAATCTTTTGACAAGGCACTTTCAAATGCCATATATATTTTTTGATCCATCTTAGGATACCATCCAATCTAATTCATCTATTCCCCATTCATATTGTAACCTGTTTTGAAGCAAACTGCAATAAGTGTAGAGGACAAACACACTACAAACACCTTAAGATTTGATTAAAAAGCAAGAAAACTTCGGTATCGGTCTAGTAACATATCGCATATATTATTGTGAGTAAATATATATGAGGTTTATTATGTCTCCATTTGATGATCGAATTAGACAGACTTCCGTTGATTCCAATCCACCTTACTATACAAGCTACTCAAAAAACGGAAACAATTATATTATGCGTCAAAACAATACTCCTCCTCCAACCAGAGCTCCTTTTTATACTCTTCCAAAACCATATAAAGTTCCTTGCACACCTGTGGTGGAAACGACAGAAGCAGTTTTAGAGCAGTTTAGAACTTGCGAGGATTTATTGGAGCAATATCAAAAAGATTTAGAATTATTTCTATCACTCTATTCCTTTGACATCAAGCGTCTTAGAAACGAAATTCTAAAAGAAATTAATCGTATTGATCACGATGACAGTTTTATCTATGATAAAATTCCGGATCGTACTACCATCTTAAAAATGGTTGATTTTATTTATCAAAGAATCCTTCCATTAACGGAGACTGAATCCACGATTGAGAGCGAACCTGCGGAAGATAATATGAATGACTTACCAGACAAACTTCCAAGTGCATACTCAGGTGTATGGTTAAGACATGTGATAGAGATCCTTGTTTACCAAGAGTTAATTGAACGCAGAAAAAATTGGTCAGGACGATTAATGAAAAGATAATTAAACTTGATAAACTACAGGGGGAATTACTCAATATGCATAAAAAAAGAGGTATCTGTTGCAACAGATGCCTCTTTTTTTACTCTCTTCCTTATCCGAATCCATCTCTAGAAAAGGAATCCGCAGCGCTGATAAGTAAAAGATCATGTGACTGGGCGTCACGAATTTTCTATAATAAGTGTGTACTTATAGCTCTGTAATCGTTAGGCAGTTATCGGAAGGTAGAATTCTATGTAGGACTCTTCATTATCACGATTCGCAATGACATCGCCACCATGACGAAGTAGGGTGATTTTCATAAATGAAAATCCAACTCCTGTATTATCTTCTCCAGTGCTATAATAAGGTTCAAAAATGTTTTGGATATCTTCCTCACGGATAAACTCACCACTATCACTCACTCTGACATGTATGCATTTACCTTTTTTGTTCTTTTCTGTACTAATCGTCAATGATACTTTTATTTGATCGCCAGGTTTAAAATCATTTAACGCTTCCTGCAACAATTTTCTCATTACCTGCCTCATTCGTAACTCATCAAAACAACATTCATTCGAATAACGTTCTGTTTTTTTGTCATAGCTAATCGATAACAAAACACCTTGCTTTTCATATTCTACATTTACCTCTTGTACGATGGACTTAATTAATTCCAGTATATTGCCTCTTTTTAGTTCCTCCTCCATACAATCATATAAACGCTCATATTCTGTTAGACGATCACATACTACCCTCATATCCTGTTTTACATACTGCATATAATGGCTATCTGAGGTTTCAGGATAATCATCCTCCAATAGCTGCATCGAACTCCGAATGCATGCAAGCAAGTTTCGAAGCTCATGAATTGTTCTTGTCGCAAGAAATCGATGCTCATCACGAAAACGACGAAAAACAAACTCAGCTGTCGAGTTGTCTTTTGTCATTTCGTTTAAAAGCTCATAATCCTTCATTGTTAACATTAAAACGCCCCCTTTCATCAAATATTTTAGCAAATATTGTAATATTAAACAACAACAACACGTTGACATGCAACGACAAAATATAACATCGTAGTATACGACATTTTCAGCCTTTTGAATGATTTTCTCCCTTGCTAAATTCTAAAAATATATTATAATAAATGAAACTATGTAAACTGAATGGAGGTTTTTATGAGCGATAATTCTTGTATATTTTGTAAACTAGCTTCCGGAGAATTTCCTTCCGCGACTGTATATGAGGACGACCTTTTCCGTGCGATTTTAGATATTTCTCCAGCAGCCAAAGGGCATACTCTACTACTACCTAAAACACATGCTGTTAATTTATTCGAACTTGATGAACTTGAGGTTTCTAAAGCACTTTTGGTTGCAAAAAAACTGGCTGCTGCCATTCAGAAGACCCTGCAATGTGACGGTATCAACATTCTCCAAAATAACGGAACAGCTGCTGGTCAATCCGTATTTCATTTTCATATTCACCTTATCCCTCGCTACGAGGAGGATGGTGTTACAATCCCTTGGAAATCTCTTTCTTATTCCGATGGTGAAGCTTTCGAATTAGCAAATAAAATTCATCAGAACTTATAAATGTACATTGGAAAGTTTTGAAGCATAAGATTTTCACCTTTCATCTGTCGAATAATGTCTATGAAAAAAACGGGTATAAAGAGGAAAATTCTAATAAAAACATTTTATTAGTTGCTGTCGAAACTAGAAAATAAAAAAGCAGATATCAATAATAGGAGTTTTAGAATGTATTTTTACACAAAAAACTCTGATTGATTTCTGCTTTTTTATTTCATTACTTTTATTTTATTCGAACCTCTTCTATTAAGGAAAGAATCGTATTCACCGCATTATTTTGTTTGCTGCTCTTCATTGCTTCCACATAGTCTTTTTGATTATCAAAGACGTGATTAACAGCCTGTAATAGAGTTTCATTCGATAAAACCTCTTCTTTTATTACATAGCTGAACCCTTGGTGCTCAAAGGACTCCGCATTCAGTATTTGATCTCCACGGCTTGCTGCTGCAGATAAAGGAATTAATATATTCGGTTTCCTGAGTGCTAATAATTCACAAATAGCATTCGCACCAGCTCTAGATATTACAATATCAGCGGCAGCAAATAAATGATTTAATTCTGCCCCAATATATTCAAACTGAATATACCCTTTTTGATTCTTAAACGCAGGATCTACTTTACCCTTTCCACATAAATGAATCACCTGAAAACGCTTTAATAACGTAGGCAGTAAATTACGTACTGCCTCATTAACCTTGAGTGCTCCTGTACTTCCACCAATCACTAAAAGAACTGGAACATTCGCTGTAAATCCACAAAAATCTAATCCTTTTATCTTATTCCCTGAAAATAATTCCTTTCGGATCGGGGTACCAGTTAATACGGCCTTTTCCTTCGGAAGATAATTTAAGGTTTCTGGAAAGTTTGCACATACTTTCACTGCAGATGGAATACATAAGCGGTTGGCAAGCCCTGGTGTCATATCCGATTCATGTATAATGGCCGGAATCTTTCTTTTTTTGGAAGCAAGTACTACAGGTACTGATACAAAACCGCCCTTTGAAAATACGACATTCGGTTCCAACTTCTTTAGTAGCTTTTTCGCTTCACGATAACCCTTTAATACCTTGAATGGATCAGAAAAATTCTTAATGTCTAGATATCTACGCAATTTACCTGATGATATTCCATAGTAAGGGATATTAAGTTTTTCGATCAAATCTTTTTCTATACCTTCATAAGAACCAATATAATGAATGTCATAGCCTTCCTCTTTTAACCCTGCAATTAAGGCGATATTCGGTGTTACGTGACCGGCTGTTCCACCACCGGTTAAAACAATTCGTTTCATAGATTGCCTCCAATGTTGCTTACTCTAGCTTATTTGCTTAAGAGCTGCTGCTAACTGATCCGGACAAGAGGTGGCTTTGAACCCACATTTTACACCCTGTAACTTCTCAATAACCTCATTAACCGGCATTCCTTCTACGAGTTTAGAAATTCCTTGAAGATTTCCATTACAACCACCAGTAAATTTTACTTCTGTTACAATCTTCTTTCCTTCCTTTTCTTCTACCTCAAAATTAATTTCACTGGAACAAACTCCACTAGTCTTAAATTTCATCTTATCCTCCAATCTTTTGCATCCCTATTTCCACCCATTATTCGTATCTCTTTTTCTATCAATAGTGTTCCCAAAATACATGGATATTTCCGCGCATTCTAATATCAATAGTAACTTAGAACGCAAGTATAATTTGTGTGTAAAAAACCTTTCACTCTCACATCCTAGGTGAATGAAATCTAACCTATTTTATATCAGTTTACCTTAATTTGCAATTATAAATCTTGGAAAATTAACTGTGAAACGTTTTTACAGGCAATATATTGTAGAACTAGGAAAAAATCTGTTATAATAATAACATAATTGAAAATAATTTGAAGTAATAAGCTAATAGAACATATTCTTTTAGCAGAATGTTCGTGCCATGAAAAATCTTGGCACTATGGTGAGCGTGATTAGCGCAAAAGAATGGAGGATATTATGATCGGAATTATAGGTGCCATGGATGAGGAAGTAACTCAACTAAAAAATAAAATGCAACAAATTACAATTACAAAAAAGGCTGGAATGGATTTTTATAGTGGAAATTTTGGGGATAGAGCAGTTGTCATCGTTCGCTCTGGGATTAGTAAGGTAAATGCAGCGATCTGTACACAAATCCTCGTAGATGAATTTCATGCTTCTGCTATCATCAATACAGGTATTGCGGGTTCTTTAAATAATGACATCAACATCGGTGACATTGTTCTCTCAACAGATGCACTTCAGCATGATGTTGATGCTACGGCATTTGGTTATCCTATAGGGGTGATTCCTCGTATGGAGACATCGATATTTATAGCCGATGAAAAATTAATAACGAAAGCAGAAAATTTATGTAAAAAAGTAAATCCAGATATCTCAGTTTTTAAAGGCCGTGTTGTAACAGGAGATCAATTTATTGCTAGTAAAGATCAAAAAGATAAACTAGTTTCTGCTTTTTCTGCACTTTGTACGGAGATGGAGGGTGCAGCAATCGCTCAAACGGCATATTTAAACCAGATACCATTTCTAATTATACGTGCCATCTCAGATAAAGCAGATAATAGCGCTACTGTTGACTATCCTACCTTTGAAGCAAAAGCAATTGAGCATACGGTTAAGCTATTAACAGCTTTAATTCCAGAGATTTAAGTCTCAATCTTTTTAAAATCTAACGAAGCGAAAGGTAACTCTAACCCCTTTTGTGTATAAGTGTACGCAGTAAGTGCGAATAATATGATAGAAAGGAAGAATATATGGAGGGAAAGGAACGTAGAGAAAAACTACTAAATATACTAAACGCAGTAAATATGCCCATCCAAGGAAGTGAACTTGCAAAACAGCTTGGAGTGAGTAGACAGGTCATTGTTCAAGATATTGCTCTATTACGAGCGGTAAATAAGAATATCCTTTCTACTACAAAAGGATATATCCTTTATTGTCAAGAGCCTAAGAAAGTAAATCGTTGCTTTTATGTCAAACATACAACAGAACAAATCGAGGATGAGTTAGGTTCCATCGTAGATCAAGGTGGTAAGATTCTGGATGTTATTGTAAGCCATGAAATTTATGGTACAATTGAAGCAGATTTAATTATTAATACAAAGCAAGATGTCATTGATTTTGTAACTAAGGTAAATCAAAAGCAAACAGTTCCATTAAAAGAACTAACCGGTGGTAATCACTATCATACTGTAGAAGCGGATGACGAGAGTATTTTAGACAGTATTGAAACCGTATTAAGAGATAAAGGTTACCTGATAGATTCTAAATAACATGATTGACAATGCTTTCTGCCTATGATATATTTCTGTAAAGACAGCTGTGTATACACCTGTATGCATGGCTGTCTTTATACTAAAGTAGATGAAAACTTTCTGCTTTCGTTTCATAAATTAGGAGGATAACTATGTCAAACATAAGAAAAATTCTAAACCGTATCTTCATTGAAGGACTAAGTGGAATGGCACTTGGTCTATTTTCTACTCTAATTGTTGGTACCATCTTGCAACAGATTGCAAAGTTCATTGGTGGCACAATTGGTGATACCCTCTTTTTAATAAGTAAAATTGCAACTATTTTAACAGGTGCTGGAATTGGCTGTGGGGTAGCATATAAGTTTAAAGAATCCCCCTTGGTTCTATTATCCGCTGCCACAGCAGGAATGGTAGGTGCCTATGCTTCTAATATCTTAAATGGTACTCTTTTATTATCTGATGCCGCTTCACCTACTTTAGCATTCGCAACCCCAGGTGAACCATTAGGAGCATTTGTAGCTGCTTACATAGCAATTACTATCGGTCATTTGGTTTCCGGAAAAACAAAAGTAGATATTCTTGTTACGCCAATTGCCTCGATTGCATCGGGTTCGATGGCAGGTTTATTGGTTGGCCCAGCCATCTCCAATTTTATTACAGCTTTAGGTGAACTTATCAACTGGGGTACGGAAAGACAGCCTATCCTAATGGGTATCATTGTTTCTGTTATCATGGGTATTGTTCTGACACTACCGATTAGTTCTGCTGCCTTAGGAATTTCTTTAAAATTAGGAGGAATTGCAGCAGGTGCTGCCTGTATCGGTTGTTGTGCTAATATGATTGGATTTGCCGTTGCCAGTTATCGTGAGAATAAAATAGGCGGATTATTTGCACAAGGTGTAGGAACAAGTATGCTTCAGGTGCCAAACATCGTGAAAAAGCCAATCATCTGGTTACCAGCAATTATCTCCAGTGCTATTTTAGGCCCTATCTCTGCACTCATAGGTATGACCAATAACCCTACTGGTTCTGGTATGGGTACTTCTGGATTAGTTGGACAGTTTATGGCTTTTGATTCCATGGTACCGACTTTTGGAACCGCTGGCACGATAGGTTTAATCCTATTAATGCATTTTATTTTACCTGCAGTCATCTCGTTTTTAGTATCTGAATTTATGAGAAAGAAAAACTGGATCAAATTCGGAGATATGAAATTAGATGCCTAATTCACTCTCAATCCGCATATGTATTATGCTTATTTCATAAAAATGCACCAGACAGATATTTCTTTCTCTGCCTGATGCATTTTCATTCATGACAAGAAAAAGTTCGTAATGCGTGCTTTTTCTTGTTTGTTTTCTATCATGATTATTTTTAACCACTCTACAAGTCTCTTATTTCATCTCATCAAACTCTAGTCGTAGAAAATAGTCGTCATATCTATAAATCCTTAAACTTAGCATTATTTAAACTCATACTTCCACTCTCTAATAACTTCTCCGTCTAAAGATTTAATAAGAAAGAAACCTTTTTCATAAATCATATAGCTGTTCTTATTTCCCTCCTTAGGAATCGAAACAGAACCTGGATTTAAGTACATCCCTTTCTCCATCTTGCGGATTGTTTGAACATGAGTATGACCATGAATCAGTATATCTTTATCGCTAATTGGCGGAAGTTTCTCTTCATGAAAGAGATGACCATGCGTTGCAAAAATGGTGATTCCATCTACATAAAGTAGCAAAGAGTCTGACATGATTGGAAATTCCAATACCATCTGATCCACTTCTGCCTCACAGTTACCTCTAACGCATAGGATATCATTTTTCTTTTCATTTAGCATTCTAATGACTTCCTTTGGATTATATTCCTTTGGTAAATCATTTCTCGGACCGTGATATAGAAGGTCACCAAGTAATATTAATTTCTCTGGCTGTTCCTTCTCAAAACATTTCATTAATCTTTCACAATAATATGCAGAACCGTGAATGTCGGATGCAAACATAAGTTTCATAAGGTGTCCTCCTTGATGTCTTTATTCTTCCTATCTTATAGAAGCAGCATGCATAATGCAAGTTTTTTCACAAAAAATAGAACTATCCAAGTTTTACTAGCGTTGACCAGTAGAATATCTTGTGCTAGAATTCAACTATAGAACGGCTGATCCATTTTTTATTGTATCAAAACATTGTGATATTGTCATCAGCTTCTTAAATCAGACCCCTGGTTAAACCAAAAGAAAGGATGGGCCCTTATCATTATAGTAAAGGGCAAGACTACTATGAATGGAATCATTACATTACTTATGATACTTATTATTTTAATTTTCCTCATTTTCTTCCTAATTGCTCCGGGTAAATATCAAAAATCTATGGTAGAACCATTACAATATAGAAATTATGCGCATCGTGGTCTTCATAATAAATCAAAAACAATACCAGAAAACTCAATGGCTGCCTTTAAAAAAGCAGTAGAACATGGTTATGGAATTGAACTCGATATCCAATTTACCAAAGACGAACAGATTGTTGTTTTCCATGATGACACCTTAAATCGTGTCTGTGGTATTGATAATCGTTTGGACGCCTATACCTACAAAGAATTGAAGCAATTTTCACTATGCAACACAAGTGAACATATTCCTCTTTTTACTGAAGTCCTTCAATTAGTTAACGGAAGAGTACCTTTAATAGTAGAACTAAAAAATGGCCCAAAAAACAGCTTGCTCTGTAAAAAAGCCTATGATTTACTAAAAAGTTATCAGGGAGATTTTTGTATAGAAAGTTTCCAGCCATTGATTGTAGCTTGGTTTAAGAAACATGCACCAGAGATTTTACGTGGTCAGCTAAGCGCCGGTCCAGAGGAGTTCAAAAAACAACTTACAAAATTTCAAGCTTATGCAATAAGCCGAGTCCTAACAAATGTAGTTGCAAGACCTCACTTTATTGCCTATCATAAGAAAAAAACAGCTTGGTTAGTAAAATTCTCTGAGTTTCTGGGTGCCATTCCTGTTGTATGGACAGTTCGAAAAAATGATGATTCCTCATTTTATGAGAAAACGAATGACATGGTGATATTTGAATTCTATACTCCACAAGCAAAGTATAAGAAATAGTGATATAAAGTACCTTAAACATCCTGCTTTTCTCATTCGATGCCTCCCGCAATAAAATACTGTATTGATAGGAGGCGATAGCAAATCATTATCTCAACCTTTTTGTGTTCTAAAAGTCACTAAAATCAATACTCTATAATCCTTACTGCGTAACTTTCGTTACGCAGCCCATTCATTTTACCATTGACATGGGCGGCTGGCTTAGCTACCCCTTACGAGTTATTTACTCATAATCTCATGGACAAAGCGTAATTTGGCAAGTACAGATTATGCTCATAAATTACTTGATTCCTATTAAATTTCTTACGTAAGGAATTCTCTTTATTATCTCATATAGACATAAAGTTATTATAAAACTTGTCACCATTATGGTAAGCACCTGCAAGAATAAATCATCAATATATAATAGTGCATAATATCCTACCGTTACAAGAATCGATTGATGCAAAATATATATCGGGAAAGAAGCTTTATTGAAATAATGTAATATTTTTGAACTCTTATTTAAATACTTCATTGCATATGTAATTAATGCACAACTACCTATCCATGCAACAAAATTAACCAGACAATCTCCATAATAAGAATAATTATAGTATAAAATAACTAGTGTAATTAAACTTGCTAAAAATAGGAACATTAAAAGGACCAAATGCCTCTCTAATTTATTTAAAATTTCCTTATTGCTTAAAATATAATAGCCTAATAAATACAACACAAGATTTTTCCCAAGGCTAAATCCTCCGAAATTACCTATATAGTATCCTCCCCATACAAGCATAAACATTGCAATGATTATGTATATATTATTTTTACTATTTAAATCTTGTATTTTATTATATGGAATTAATTTTGTTATTAATAAACACACTAATGAAATAATAAATAAAAATAGGATAAACCATAATTGTCCAGGAGTAAATCCACCATCATATCCAGACAAATCCGTAAAATGTGTAAAAAAATAAATTATATTTTCTAATAAACTTCCATCATAGCCTGCAAAATATTTTCTAGCATATAAAGTTTGAAATGGCACAAGTAAAACCACCCCACTTATAAACGGAATGAATAATTTTTGCACTCTTTCATGAATAAATTCTTTTACTGTTCTTTTTTCTAATGCATATTTTGCACACATACCTGCAATAACAAAAAGAATTGGCATGAACCACGGATTAATCAGTATAATCAAACTACTTAATAATCTATTCTCTCCACCCCAAATATAAAACTTTTGTCCATAATCATTCCAAATCATTAAAGTATGAACCGGAAACAATAATATGATAGATATTACCCTTAACCAATCCAAATAATAACTTCTTTTTTTCTCCATATCTTCCTCCCTATTTATAAATAATCTCTGTTACATCTTCCGATTTGTTAGTCATTATTATATCATATCTCACTCAACGTTTCCAATTCATTCCATAAGCTAACATGGGTAGCCATTTTCAGCGATTTCTTTCAAACACTTATAACAAGATACGTGACTAAGCTATTTAGTCAAAAAAACAGTTGAAGTTTTACCTAACAATAGGAACTTACCTTCAAAGTTTCTATTGTTAGGCTTTTGAATTGATTAATGTAGTATAGAATAATACTATTATTATAGCTTCCGAACCTGCTATACACTGTCTTCCTCTATTTTTCTCTAATACGAATAAAGAAGGAACCAGAATGGCTTCCTTCTTTATTCGTTCTATTCCCTTATAAATCTACAACTCATATGGATTTCCATCCAAAGAAACGTTACCAATCTCCACTAATGATAGGAGTTGCCAGATAAATTTTTGTAGAATCATTCTTCTCATCATAATTCATAGCAACTTGTATATTAATCTTGTTGCCATCTACTTTAATGTATTCATCTAATACACCAGTGTAGGCATAGATTGTATATAAATCATTCTGGCGGTTTTCAAATACAATTGTTCCGTTTAAACTATCGATCATGCGGTCCGCTATTTTATTCTTTGTTTCTAGCAATAGATTTCCTGCAAATGCGCCACTAAACTGTAAGGTTGTATTGATGTTCGTTTTCGACACTTTTAGCTTTTCAAACAAAGACTTAACAATCTTTTGATACTCTAAAATATCATTATTTGCATCTTCATAGATTGTTAAACGTACCATTACATACTGAGTTACTCCTGAAGCTTTCTCTGAATTTTGTACAAATGCATCAACAGAGCTGGTACCATTTACCGTAACTACTTTAATCGTTGTTTTCGCTCTTTTTGCATCTTTAACAAATACCGTTTCCTTCCTTTCTGTGGTCTCGTAGTTTTGTGCTTCCTGATCAAAGCGTATTCCTAATCCATTCGAGAGAAAGGAAATTAACGATAACTTGTCCTCCCTTGTTAAGTACTGATTCCCGTAAGTTGCTGTTATCTCCAAGGTACTTTCCATTAATCCAGAATTGGTATTCATAAAAGCACCGATAATATCTCCGTCCTTCATGAATACTTTATTCGCAATGATTTGAGCCCCGACGGCAGTCCACAATAACATTACTACAGCAACTAAAAAACGCATCTTTCTATTATTTATAACCTCTCGAATCGGTATATGTCTACGTTTCCTATCATCGCTAAATTGAAAATTTCGCATAATAAAACCTCCATTCCTTTTTTACATTATTACCAAGAAATGGAGGTTTATTCTATTTATGATACTTTTCTGCTAGTTCAATACGCAATAAAGATCTACGAAGTGCCATTTCAGCTCTGGTCTCGTTGATATTGCCTTCTGCTCCCTTTAAGCGTCGTTCAGCTCGTATTTTTGCTTCTTTCGCACGATTTAAGTCAATTTCATCCGGCCACTCACACGATTCAGCAAGTATTGTTACCTTATCTCCAAGGATTTCAATAAATCCATCATGAAGAGCTGCGATACGTTCTTCGCTTCCCTTCTTGATCCGAAGAATTCCTGGAGTTAAGATTGCAGTCAGTGGAATGTGATGCTTTAAGATACCCATTTCACCTTCTGTCGTCTTTACTTCAATCATATCAGTCTCTCCGTCATAGAAGATGCGATCAGGAGAGATTACCTGTAACTTAAAATCCTTACTGTTATCTGCCATCTTCTTCTCCTACTTGTTTGCTTTCACTTTTGCAAGTACATCATCGATATTACCTGCATTTAAGAAGTAGCTTTCCGGAATGTCATCATGCTTTCCTTCGATAATTTCCTTGAAACCTTGTATTGTTTCTGTTACAGGAACATATCGTCCAGGAAGACCTGTAAACTGCTCTGCAACGTGGAATGGCTGCGATAAGAATCTCTGAATTTTTCTTGCTCTTGCTACTAAGAGTTTTTCATCCTCTGATAACTCATCCATACCAAGGATAGCGATGATATCTTGAAGTTCTTTATATCTTTGAAGAATTTCTTGAACACCACGTGCTACTTTGTAATGCTCGTCTCCTACAATTCTTGGGTCAAGAATTCTTGAGGTTGACTCTAGTGGATCAACCGCAGGATAGATACCTAACTCAACGATCGAACGAGAAAGTACAGTAGTTGCATCAAGGTGGGCAAAGGTTGTTGCAGGAGCTGGGTCAGTTAAATCGTCCGCAGGAACGTAAACTGCCTGAACGGATGTGATAGAACCATTTTTTGTGGATGTAATACGCTCTTGTAGAGCACCCATCTCTGTCTGTAAGGTAGGCTGATAACCAACGGCACTTGGCATACGGCCAAGTAACGCAGATACTTCAGAACCTGCCTGTGTAAAACGGAAAATGTTATCGATAAAGAGAAGAACATCTTTTCCTGACTTATCACGGAAATATTCCGCCATCGTAAGTCCAGTAAGACCTACTCTCATTCTTGCTCCTGGTGGTTCGTTCATCTGGCCGAACACCATGGTAGTCTTATTAATAACGCCAGAATCAATCATTTCGTAGTAAAGGTCATTACCTTCTCTGGTTCTCTCACCAACACCGGTAAATACAGAGTATCCACCATGTTCCGTTGCAATATTTGTGATAAGTTCCTGTATTAATACGGTTTTACCTACTCCGGCTCCACCAAATAATCCAATCTTACCACCTTTTTGATATGGACATAACAAGTCAACTACTTTGATACCAGTCTCTAAGATTTCCGTCTCAGTCGACTGCTCCTCAAAAGCAGGCGCTTTTCTGTGAATTGGATAATATTCTACGTCCTTTGGTGGTTCCTTCTCATCGATTGGATTACCAAGAACATTAAACATACGACCTAGTGTATTCTCACCAACTGGTACACTGATTGGAGCACCTGTTCCTTGTGCTTCCATACCGCGCACTAATCCATCGGTAGGTCCCATAGCGATACAACGAACGGTATCATCACCTAGATGCTGCGCAACTTCAACTACCAGGGTATCTCCATCGTTCTTCTTTATATTAACCGCTTCGTATATCTCAGGAAGTTTTCCCTCCTCGAACTTGATATCGAGTACGGCACCGATGATTTGAGTGATCTTACCTAAGCCTGACTTCAACTTATTATTACTATCTGTCAATTATTTGTCACTCCTTTTCTAATTAATAGCATTCGCTCCGGCGATAATCTCCGTTAACTCCTGTGTAATCGAACTCTGACGAGCACGATTATACTTCAGTGATAAATCAGAAATCATGTCTTCTGCGTTATTTGTAGCAGAATCCATTGCCTGCATTCTTGCACCATTTTCACTAGCAAGAGCTTGCACTAAGGCACCGTAGATAAGGCTGTTAATGTATTTTGGGATAATCAGATCCAATGCTTCTTCTGCCGCTGGCTCATAATTCATAAGAGTCAAACGCTCATTTAGATCCTCTTTATCATTCCCCTCCTGTAATGCTGCTTCCATATCTACTGGTAACAGCTTTATTAATGTAGGAATATGGCTTACCGTATTCTTAAAAGATGTATAGGCAAGGTAAATTTCACCTACCTCATCTGATACAAATGCATCAAGTACAGCCTGACCAATTTCAATAGCATCCTTATAAATTGGTGCATTCATTACTTCTGAATAGTCTTTTGCAATTTGGTATCCTCTTCTTGCTAATGCCTCTTTTCCTTTACGACCTACGGCATAGATAAGAGCATCTTCCTTTTTAATATCACTGCCCATAACGAGCTTTAGGATATTGGAATTATAACCACCTGCTAGACCACGATTGGAGGAAATTACAATAATCGCCTTCTTATTTGATTTACCTGCTGATAGATAAGGATGTGATATATTACCGGACTTACGAAGCATCGATAGTACAGTATCGTACATATGATCAAAGTAAGGTTTGGTATTCTCAGCCCTTGTCTTTGCTTTTTGTAATTTTACTGTAGAAACTAACTTCATGGCCTTCGTAATCTGCCCGGTGCTTTGAATACTTTCCTTACGCCTTTTAATATCTCTCATTGAGGCCATAGCTTCACACCCTCTCTATTAGTTCGTAAACTCTTTCTTGAATGCTTCGATTGCAGTGACTAATGCTTTCTCACATTCTTCATCCATTACCTTCTTTTCACGAATGCTTGACGGAATATCCGGATACTTCGTGTCGATATACTCAAATAATTCTTTTTCAAAATCTCTTATTCTACTAACTTCAACATCTAACAAATACTTCTTTGTTGCAGCATAGATAATGATTACCTGATACTCTACTGGCACTGGTTTATATTGTGGTTGCTTTAAGATCTCACGAATTCTTTCACCTTGTGCAAGTTTTTCTTTGGTATCTGCATCAAGGTCAGAACCAAACTGAGCAAATGCAGCAAGTTCACGATACTGTGCAAGCTCAATACGAATAGGGCCCGCAATCTTCTTCATCGCCTTGATCTGTGCAGAACCACCAACACGCGATACGGAAAGACCTGCATTCACCGCTGGACGAAAACCTGCGTTAAACATATCGGTCTCTAGATAGATTTGACCATCCGTGATCGAAATAACGTTGGTTGGAATGTAAGCAGATACGTCACCTGCCTGTGTTTCAATAATTGGAAGTGCTGTTAAGGAGCCACCACCAAGTTCATCGTTTAATCTAGCAGCACGCTCCAAGAGTCTTGAATGTAAATAGAATACATCACCTGGGTAAGCCTCACGGCCTGGTGGTCTCTTAAGGAGCAAGGAAAGGGTACGATATGCCGCAGCATGCTTCGTTAAGTCATCGTAAATTACAAGTACATCCTGACCAGACTCCATCCATTCTTCACCCATAGCACATCCGCTATATGGTGCAATATATTGAAGTGGAGCTAACTCACTTGCTGTAGATGCTACTACTGTTGTATAGTCAAGAGCACCATATTCTTCTAAAGTTTTTACTATATTTGCAACTGTAGAAGCCTTTTGGCCAATGGCTACGTAGATACATTTTACATTCTGTCCCTTTTGATTAATAATCGTATCAAGAGCAATCGCTGTCTTACCAGTTTGTTTATCACCGATAATAAGCTCACGCTGACCGCGTCCAATTGGAACCATAGAGTCAATCGCTTTAATACCTGTCTGTAGCGGCGTGTCTACAGATTTTCTTGCGATTACACCAGAAGCAACACGCTCTATTTGACGATATTTTTTTGTTTCTATCGGTCCCTTACCGTCGATTGGCTGTCCAAGAGCATTAACGACACGACCTAACAATGCATCACCAACTGGAACTTCTACTACTCTACCAGTTGTTTTTACAGTGTCACCTTCGTTAATATTCTTCATATCACCAAGCAATACGGCGCCGACATTATCTTCTTCTAAGTTTAACACCATGCCATAGATGTCTCCTGGAAACTCCAAAAGCTCTCCTTGCATAGCATTCTCCAGACCATGAATACGAGCAATACCATCTGCTACTTGAATAACAGTACCAACATCAGATACTAAAAGCTGCATGCTGTAATTCTTTATCTGCTCTTTTATGACTGAACTGATTTCTTCAGGTCTTAAATTCAAGAGATAAGCACCTTCTTTCTGTAAATTTCTTTTCTTAAGAACCGCCTTACAATTCGATTAGCCAAGCTGTATCTTAAAGAGATTTTTGGATAGTGTGGTTAGCTTCGATTTTAGACTGCTATCCACTACTCTATCTCCGATGCGAATAATTAATCCACCAAGGATCGTCGCATCTACCTTGTAATTCATCTCAAATTGAACATATTTTGTTGTAGCCAATAGCTTGTTTTCAATCTTTTCCTGCTCCTGCGCACTTAATTCTAGCGCGGAAGTCACATATGCTACTCCTATTTTCTTATGCTCACGAACCTTTGCCAGAAAATAATCAAAGATTTCCAAAATCTCATCATATCTTCCCTTCTTAATAATTATCACCAGGAATCCAGTAACATCATCACTTACTCTACCTTTAAAGATATTTTCAATAAATGCTACCTTTTCTTCCTTAGTAATCTTAGGATGATTTAAGAACTTGATAAGTTCCGTATTCTCTTTAAATACTTCCTTCACAGCTTTGATTTCTTCTTCTATGATATCAAGAGACTTATTTTCCAAGGCTAAATCGAATAACGCTTCTCCATATGTCCCCGATACTAATTTTGCCATGTCTCATCACCCATCTCATTCAAAGCTTCATCAATCAACTGTTTTTGTTTTGATTCATCTATGTTACCAGCAATGATTTTGCCAGCCATAACGGATGCGACAGCAATCATTTCTTGCTTTACCTCATCCTTCATCTTGCTCTTATTTAATTCAATTTCTTTATTTGCTCTATCTACAATTCTTGAAGCTTCCATCTTTGCTTCATCAACAATTTCATTCTCACGCTTTAATGCCTTCTTACGACCTTCGCTTAAGATTTCATCCACTTCCTTAGAAGCTTCTTTTATCTTTGCTTCGTAATTAGATTTTAACTGCGCTGCTTCCTTTTTATCCTTTGCTGATGCATCCATTTCCTCTTTAATACGGTCTTGGCGTTTTTGTAAGAGTTCTCTGGCCGGGTTGAACAGAAGATAAGATAAAGCTAAAAAAAGTACGAATATGGCAAGACCCATAATAACTACATCTGCTAAAAGTTGCATATCCAAACCAAAGATACGGTTCCATAGACCAGTCTCTTTTGTGGCTGCCAATACTGTACTGTTAACCATGCTTACTATCAAATTGCCCACATTTCGGCCTCCCTTCCTTTAAATTTTTCTAGAGGCCGATTACAGCTTACCGATAAGTGGGTTAGCAAATAAGAGAATAATAGCAACCGCGAAACCATAAAGACCGGTTGTCTCGGCTACCGCTTGTCCCAATAGCATAGTTGACATAATGTTACCCCTTGCACCAGGGTTTCTACCTACCGCAGCTGCACCATGACCTGCTGCAATACCCTGTCCAATACCAGGTCCAATACCTGCGATCATCGCAAGACCTGCTCCAATTGCTGAACAACCTAAAACAAATGCTTCATTAGAAATCATATATATTTCCTCCTTAAATCTTTCTTTTACTCTTTTTGTACTTACCTAAATTTACGCTTCCTCAAATGTGTTTGAGATAAATACCATCGTCAACATACAGAAAACGTATGTCTGAATAGCTCCTGAGAATACATCAAAGTATCCGTGTAAAGGTGCTGGCACCAATAATAAGATTGCCTTCGGCAATAATCCATATACCAATCCAAGCATTACCGTTCCTGATAATACATTACCAAACAAACGCAACGACATAGAAATTGGAGTTGCAATTTCACCGATAATATTTATCGGGGTTAATAGAATTGGTTTAAATAGATTCGTAATGTGTGCAGATTTTTGATACTTAAATCCATTGTAATGAATTAGTACGAAGGTAACTAATGCTAATGCTAATGTTACACCATAATCTGCAGTTGGTGATCTTAAACCAAATAATCCGGAGATGTTGGCTAACAGGATAAAGATGAACAAGGTACCGATGTAATTAGAAAACTTCAAACCATGTTTTTCACCCATGTTAGCTTTGGTTAAATTATCAAAGGTTTCCACCAGGTACTCAATAGCATTTAAAAACTTGCCAGGTACTTTATAGGGATCTGCTTTTTTAATAAAACGATTCGCAACCACTGCAAAAGCTATAATAACGACCATCACAATCAGTAAACTGATATGCGTTGTGGTAATCCATAACTCATGCCCGAATAGCTCATACCGTATCAGACCGTCAACACCAAAGGTTATCTCGTCATTTACCACACTGGTTGCTTGTGGGTCTAAAACACCTGAGGAAAGCAAAATGCCTCCTAAACTCACTTTCTCACCTTCCTTTTCTCTTAATTTTTACTAAACAATTTATGGGTTAACGGCTGCAAATAGGCCGATAACTTCAAGCTTAAAACACCCAGTACCACGGAAAATACGTTGATACTGTTGATAAAAACTGCAGCAACAAGAACTACAATAATTAACAAAAGACGAAAGATAGCATTCCTTTTGGTATAGTTCATTGCGCTCTTTTGATCCATATTTAAAGATTTCTCTATTGTTGTATACATGCTAATTGTCATTAGTACTGCTACCAGTATTCCCAAACCAAGCCCAAGATAATAGGCCAGCTTATCCACTTTCATAAATAATCCTGGAATAAAAAATAGGATTGCAAATAATGCGATACCAATTAATAATTCTTGAAATGTCTTTTTTCCATCACTCATACCAGGCAACCTCCATTTTACTATGACTTATATTCCGTCTCTTTTGTTTCGTAAGTTCCTTCTTTTTTCCTTCTCTCGCGCTCCTTTTTCATCTCATCCAAACGACTTAGTTCTGCATCCTCTCTTGCCTTATCTTTTGCATAAAACGATTTTGTCATTATATATATGTTGCGAAATGCCGCCATAATACCAAGAACAATACCAATAAGTGTAATATAACTGGTACCAAGCCAATCATCTAACTTCCTTCCAACAAAAACGCATAAGAAAATTGGAACAAGCATGCTAATACCAATTTGGCTTACCATTAGTATTCCTTTCACTACACTACTCTTATTCTTCATAATATACAGCCTTTACTCCTTAGTTATTCTTTTTATATTGATAAAAGCTCATAAAATTTTTCTATTTTTTCAGCCTAATTTCCTGTATCATGAGTAATATTATACCATTTTGTCTAAAAAAGTCCACTTTCTTACACTGGAAAAGTATGTTACATTATTCACATATAATTCCATGAATCACAAAAGCTGCTATACTAGCGGTTAATTTACATACTACGTATAATATATGCAAATTCCGTTATTATAACAGCCTTTCATTTTTTTAGTTCTCCAACATAGAGATTCTTCTAATATGTCTCTCATCATTGGAAAATTCAGTGTTTAGAAAGATTTCCACAATCTTTAATGCAAGGCCAGGACCAACTACTCTTCCTCCCATGCATAGTACATTTGCATTGTTGTGTTGTCTAGTCGCTTCTGCACTAAAGCAATCGTGACATAATGCGGCTCGAACTCCATCTACCTTATTTGCCGCCATGGAGATTCCAATTCCAGTTCCACAAATCAAAATACCAAACTCACATTCTTTATTTGCAACTGCCATAGCAACCTTTTTCCCAAAAACGGGGTAATCGCAGGATGCCTTAGAATCTGTTCCAAAATTCTTAAATGGAATTTTCTTCTCCTCTAAGAACGTAATTACTTCCTGCATTAAATCATACCCACCATGATCACATCCAAGTGCTATCATTGTTTCTCCTCCATTCAAACTCTTTCGCTTTTTACGGTCTTATGGTATCATAAAACCTCATCCTTGTATATCCTATTTTATCTCTAATCTCACGTATAATTCATATTAATTCACAATACCAACCCTATATTTCGAACTTATATACACTCAGTACTTAAAGTATTGACATGGATTTCGCAGGCACATACTTCTGTGTGAAAGAAATCTCTATTTCTTTCACACTTCTCGCAATAACCGATACATTGTTTTCTTTACTAAAAGAGCAAGTTCTTCATAACACCCTTCATAATCAAGAAGTGTACCGCCATATGGGTCAACTACATCACCAAACTCTTCTACATACTCTTTTATGCTATATAAATTTTTCTCAATACCATAATCTTGAATGATTTTTAATTTCTGTTTGTATGTCATGGTTAATACCAGGGTATTCTCTGTAACTTCAATCGCTTTAAATTGCTTTGTTGTATGCTCGGTTGTAGGAATGTCATGATTTTTTAAAACCTCTTCCGCTTTTGGATTGATTGGCTCCGAAAACAAAACAATTAATCCTCTCGATAGAATTTCAATCCCTTCCTCTTGAATTAAATTTTTTAGAAGTGCTTCCGCCATTGGACTACGGCAAGTATTCCCTGTACAAACAAAGATTACTCTATCATACTTTCGTGGCATGATTTATCCCCCTACTTTATTTATCTTTCTTCTAAACCTATCCTCTAATCTATTGTAACAACTTGATATCCTGCTGCCTTTAGTAGACGATTCATAATGGCTTGTCCTAAAGAATTATCATCAAAGCTTTCAGAAAAGATGTATGCTGCATTACTAGTGTCAAATTCTCTTAGACACTCAAATAAATGCGCTGCTATCGTTTCTTCCTTTTTTCTAGTTCCAATACTTTTTACTTCTCCATACAAATAATGGTGCTTCGTTTCTTCGGTTGCAAGGATTCCTACATGAAATCCTTCCTCTGTCTTTAGCTTGGCAATTTCATTGATTGCATTAATTACCCGATTTGTATCTCCTTCGTATATCGAAAGTTGTCCTTTCGGTGCATAGTGGCGATATTTCATCCCAGGGGCTTTTGCTACCACCGGATCACTCTTTTCTCTCTTTAATACAGCTTGGTCATACTCTGTTCCCTGAATACATCCATTCAGCATCTCTTTCGTAATAAAACCTGGCCGTAAAATAACTGGAGTTTCTCCAGTCAGATCCACAATTGTTGACTCCAATCCAATCGTAGAGGAGCCACCATCTATTATCATAGATACACAACCATCCAAATCCTCGATTACATGTTCCGCCTTTGTAGTACTTGGTCTTCCTGATTTATTTGCACTTGGTGCCGCTATATAAAGACCAGATTCTTCAATCAGTAGCCTTGCAATCGCATCCGATGGCATACGTATCGCTACTGTGTCAAGACCTCCTGTTGTCTCTCTTGGGACCAAATCACTTTTTTTTAATATCATTGTGAGTGGTCCCGGCCAGAAAGCATCAGCTAACCGATACGCTTCCTCCGGAACCTCCACTGCTAATTCCTTAAGTGCTTCTATATTTGCGATGTGAACGATTAAAGGATTATCAGACGGCCTGCCTTTTGCTTCGTAAATACGTCTTGCAGCTGTTTTATCAAGGGCATCACCGCCAAGACCGTAAACAGTTTCTGTAGGAAATGCTACCAGTTGCCCTTCTTTTAATAATTTTACTGCATCCTTAAAGTCATCTGAGTTTAAATTTTCTCGATCCATTCGCTTTATAATTGTTTTCACTGTTCTACCTTCTTAGCTCTTTCTGCATATTCAACTTACCCACTGATTGAATACTGCGTAACTCGGTGTTAAAAAACTTTCTGTTTTTCAACTTATTATTCCATCGTATTTAAGTACCTCATTACACCAAGATGAATCGCCCACGCCATTTCCCTTTGATATTCATCCGTAGCCAAAAGCTTCGCCTCTTTTTGATTGGAAAGGAAGCCACACTCAACTATAATGAGCGGACAGGTGGACTTCTTTAGCAGGTAATAATCTTTATTTGGTTTTTCCATTCGATGATTACCATCGGTTATTAATTCTTTTAATGTTGCTTGCATCATCTTTGCAAATTCTTTTCCTTGTTCAGAATCCGTATAATAAAATACTTGGGCACCATAACTTGATTCCTGTGGAAAACTATTTTGGTGAATGCTCACTGCCAAAACTGGATTTGCCTCTGCCATCAATTGAACTCGTTTTTTTAAATCTGAAGCTTTTTTGTTAGAGTCACCTTCTGAATAAAGAGCTTCATCTGTGGTTCGTAACATAACAACTTTTAAGTCATTCTGTTCTAATAATTCCTTTAAATGCATCGCAATTGCAAGATTAATATCTTTTTCAAGTGCTCCATTCACTCCAACTTTACCAGGATCAAATCCTCCATGACCAGCATCAATTACTACAGTTAACTTATGATCCTCTTTCGACTCCTTAGACCTTGAAAACATATGCTTCATGGTTTCAATGCTCTTATCTGAGAGAAGTAGCATCGAGCATAGAACCAAGATTGCAAATACAACATTAAAGTAACGTCTTTTCATTGCTCTGACCTAGTTTCCTTGCGTTTCTTTATATCATATGAAACGACAAAGAATCTAATTCACATATTTCTGAATTACATTCCATATGCTCGGTTTCTCAAATCCTAATCTCCAGCTTGCAACACCAGCCAAATCAGCTTCAAAGATAAGTTTCATCTTAGCTTCAATGGATTCTTCTTCCTCTAGCCAAATTTTATATTTCGCTCCATCTTTCTCATATTCTGCATAGTATTGTCCTGTCGTTTGATCCCAGGTCTTCGTTGCATTATTTGCTTCTAGTGTTTTTTCTGCACTAACCATACTAACTGCCTCAGATGCAAGCGCAGGATTTCCAAGTTCCGTATATTCCTTCCATAGTCTTGAATAGAATGGAATTCCCATAATCAACTTTTCCTTTGGTACTTGAAGCAACATATCATCAATAGCTTTTTGTACGAAGCCAATGGAAGCAACAGAACCTGCCTCCTCTGATTTGCTATGGTGCTCATCGTATGCCATAATTACAACATAATCAAGGATAGCCCCTTGTTCTTGCCTATCATAAAACTTTGAATAAGGTGCAGGAACATAAGTATCAGAAGACAATACTATCTGGTTGCTTCGACACTTTACCGAAAGTTCACGTAAGAACTGAATGTAATGTGGTCCCGTCTCCACAGTCAAATTCTCAAAATCAATATTAATACCATCGAGGTTGTATTTTATAGCTTCTGCGATCAGCTCATTAATCAAACGTTCTCTACTTGAAGTTTTTGATAATACCTCGTACGTGTTAACATTAGGATCAAAATTATCTACTAGCGCCCAAACCTCAAGCCCCATACTATGAGCCTTTTCTACATAACTTTCACTTGCCAAAGAAGATAGAGTTCCTTCTACCGAATTAATACGATACCAAGTAGGTGATATTGTCGTAATACCCTTAGTAGAATCTAATACTTCCCCTAACTTCTTATTTGCCTCCTGATTGGTAACCTGATGCCAAGTTAAATTAATCTTATAGTCTTTTGTTATATTGGTATATACAGGTGCTTCAAAGGTACTTGTTACTTTATCATAATAAGAATCGGAAAGATTCTTTTTACGAACGTATCCTCTGATACCTTCTTTCGTCATGACAGTTAAGAAACCATTTTCTTGGTTTCCTCCATTGTTGATTATTAATACTCGATCCCCTTTGCTTAGCTCCTTTAAAATTGGACTTTTAATCGAGGCTTCTGTTCTTACCTGAGTTGCATCCTCTACATCGGCAAACAAGTAATCACCCCATTTGCACTGAATAACAACGATATTCGGATTCTCATATGCTTCATAACGCATATCAGAGTATACAGAAACAAATGGAAGTGCCACATATACTTCTGTACCTATCGTTTTTACAATTGGATAGTCTGCAGCTACTTTATTTTTATTTACTAAATATTCTTTCGTTCCTACCTCTGCTTTAATGATTTCTGTTGGTGTTGTATAGATTAATACATTTTCTATCGCATCCCAATAAAATCTCTTATTAAACTTACTTGTAATGGTTTCAAAATCCATATATAGAACACCATCCATAAGTTTCGCATTTCTCTCATAGACGATATCATCCATGATTACCATCGCTTCCCCTTCAGGAACTTGATAATATTCTGATAATGCTTTAACCTCTTTGCTAGGTGTATTCTTCTCTACGATATAAGATACAACAATCGCAAGTACAACAACCACAACTGCGACAGTTCCGATGATTGCAAGTTTTGTTCTTTTTTCCATATTAACCTCTCTTCATATTCTCCTTTGAGTTTTGTGAGCATGTTAATGCCTGGCTAAACTAATCCATACTGAATATTATAGCATTTTTTCCTAGTATCGTCATCTATTATTTCGCTGTTTTCTTTGCTTTTTCCTTAAAAAAATATAAATAAATCATTGAAATCACTTAATTTGCTGTTCATTAACATAGAAGCACTCTCCTTCTTTGTATTTTAAGAATCTAAAAATTCTATATCTAGAACAAAAAAACAGTCTTTTATCCTAATTGCAAGAAGCAGTGTATTGAGACAATTGCTCCTAAAGCGGTTCACAGATAAAAGACTGTTTCGTCATGTGAGTTCTCGCATTATTATGCGAAACTCAAGTTGCATTTATACATCTTAAAAAACAAAGCAATTGCATCGCTAGTGCGAGTGTTAATTTGGATTATTGGCTAAAGATTTTTCAGCCATTCGAAAATTCTACCCTGATATGTATCGTAAGAACAATTGTAATTACTTTTTTGTTTGGAATAAGAAGGTTGTGATATGCATCTTAACTCCTATTTGTTACAGATTACCGATACAAAGTTGCAATGCTCATTACTTAAGTTTTTAAGTGAATGCCTATAAAAAGATTTTATATAAGAAGCACTGATTCAAATAGCCGTATTGCTTCTACAGATGGATTAAAAAAATCTGGCTCTAAACCAAGTACACTTGGTCTTATAGGTAATTTCAAACTATGATTCAACGACTTTTTTGTTGCCATATTACATATGACAGCTTTTTTTAGCCTATTATTATCCTCCTTCTTATATCTCCATAACATATCCACTGCTTGATACCACGGTGCATTCGTAAATACATAAATTAGAATGTCTAACCTGTCTTCTAACTCGATAACACCTTGATAATTTGTACCAAAATCAATAAGGACGCATTCCTCTTTTAAATTGTTGTTGATCATTACATTATCTTTTATTAAAAACTGAATACCATGTAGCATAAAACCCTCCTCCCACTTATCACAAAGGGAGTAATAATGCGATAGAGACCTCAAATCAAAACGCCCACTCTTTTCTAACACTGTGACCTTATGTCCTAGGCACCCTCTTAAATACTGAGCCATTAAAAGGGTAAGATGAGTAACTCCAGAACTTCTATGTAATCCCAGTATACCTATTCTTTTACACACCTCAATTTTCTTTTTTTTCATCCTTATTCTAATTGTTCTCTTTTCTTTTTCATTTTATTTCTTTTCCCTTTTCTATTTGCTAATACCTATTTTAATTCTTCTGCTTATAAAATATCCTGAAACAATCTTGCCGTTTCTGATGCTTTCCCACAGAGAGTTAACGCTTCATATGGCAATCGTTCAATCCGTAAATTTTCCTTACATAATAATCTTTCCTGATCCTTTGTAGTAATGAAATTTGCAAAATAAGTTACTTTACTATGCTTAAGAAGACTCTGTAGTTGCTTTGTTTGAGATTTTTCCCAATCTTTCGCTCCAACCACGGCGAAACATCTTTTTCCACTTAGATAATCCTCTTTGTTCTCTTCCATCACAACTCCAAAATCATAGACAATATGTCCATACTTTCGTAATACCTCATCAGGGATAATCCTACCTTTTTGAAATGGAATCATTGAAATCCCTTCATATTCGTAAATTCCATCTGCACTTAGTTTCCCTTTCTCAATCAACATATCACGAACTGCATAGGAAGTATTTCTTTCAATATAAAGACAATTACCATATCGATGCTTCAAAAAGTTACATAGTTTTAAAGCAAAATGAGTACATCCAATATGTTGCTGTGAACCACAAACTGAGTAGTAAACGGATTCTTTCCCTATTCCGATTTTACTTTGCTTTTGTTGTATTTGAAGCAATCGCTTTCTAATCTCTGAGATGGATGAATATCTAATCGTCCTTTTTAACTTTAAACAACGATTAATAACATCTGAAAGCTCCCTACTACATCGATTATTTACTTCAATATTTTCCCCTTTTCTCCTCGCATATTCTCGTCCAAATACCATATAATACAATACCATACCAAAAGAATAGATATCGGTTCGCTCATCAAGAGAGAATTGTTCATACTGTTCAGGCGGTGCGAACCATCTTGTTCCAAAAAAATCTTCTCGTAGATCCGATTTTCGCGTCGCACTACCAAAATCGATTAAATAAACATCCGACTCAAATATCAAAATATTAGAGGGTTTTATGTCAAGATGAAGTACAGGTTGCTTTTGGGAATGAAGGTAGTTAAGAATATCACATAACAAGATTGCATAAGATAGAATCAACTTCTCAGAAAGTTCAATAGTTTGACAGATACTAGATAATGTTTTACCAGGAAGATATTGTAGTATCAAACAAGCAAAATCTTTCGTTTCTATGAAGTCAAACACACAAGGAATTGATGTGTTATGTAAACTGCTAAGAATTTTTGCTTCCTGATACAACCCCCGGTACAAAGGAGATTTCTTATCAATTTGCTTTAAAATACAAAGACTATGTAACGATATATGTTCCGCTAAATATACTATAGTATCCTCATGTCTTTTAATTTCTTTTTGGATACGGTATTTTCCAAACCAAAGGTCGTTTTGCATACTCTCCTTTCTACCGGGAAAAAATGAGTTATATAGGCGAATGAATTCCTGAGTATATCACTGATTCAAAAGAATTTTAAGATGAAATAGAATCTATTTCTATTATAGGTGACTTTTCTCTCTGATGCAATGAGATTTCGCAATTTACGCTGTACAAAGTAATGTGGTTTTTTTAGTGATTCTGACGATAATTCTAAAATGTACAGGTTATTGACTTATCTATGGTTATCCATTATACTTTGTTCAAGACAATAGGGTTACCAGCCCTTATTGTTTATACAATGCAAATGATGTTAAGACTCAATATAGAATAGAGCCGTAAGAATAGAAAGGGGTGTGATTCTATGAAACTTGAAAAAATAAGCGATACTCAGATTCGATGCACACTGAATAAGGAAGATCTTATGGACCGTGAACTACGTATTAGTGAATTAGCATATGGTAGTGACAAAGCAAAACAGCTCTTTCGAGACATGATGCAACAGGCTGCTTATGAATTTGGTTTTGAAGCGGAAGATATTCCACTGATGATAGAAGCTACACCGGTATCGGCAGATTGCTTGGTTCTTGTAATTACGAAAGTTGAGGATCCAGACGAACTTGACACTAGATTTTCTAACTTTACACCTTATGCATCTAGTGATGATGACTTAGAGGAAGAGGAAGAAGAGGAAGACGCTTATGCAGATGAGATTTTAAATTGTTTTGAGCACCTTGGCGAATTACTTGGTAAACGCGAAAAAAGCGATTCTTCTAATAAAGAATTTGCTTCAAAACAAAAGGAATCCCAAAAGCAGGGAAAGGCAAATGAGGAGTTTATACAGTTAGCAAGCTCTCTTTATAAAATATTTTCCTTCCGTAATCTAAGTGAACTCACCAACTTAGCAAGGATCATCGTACCATTTTATCAAGGATATAACACATTATATAAGAATCCGGTAGATTCCAAATACTACTTGGTAGTTCATATTTCTAAACATACACCGGAAGACTTTAATAAGGTGTGTAATATAATCTCCGAATACGGGAAATCTGAGAAAACAAATTACGCAAGTATCGCATACTTCAAAGAACATTACGAGGTAATCATAGCGGATAAAGCGATGCAAAAATTAACTGCATTATAAAAACGTTATTCACTTACACTAGTAATCAAAGAATAATTTCTAGCATAGAAAATGGGCTGTATAATTACAGCCCATTTTACTTTCAGAAGACGAAACTCATGCTTAATCTTCTCTAAAATTAATTTTATATTTTATATTATTTTGCTTCTTCATAAGCATTTAATTTTGCAACTAACTCGTCCACTTCGATTCCATGAACCATACATGCTTCCTCTAATGTTTCTCCTTGAGCAGATGGACATCCGATGCAATGCATTCCGGCATCTAATAAAATAGGAATTAAATTCTGGTCAATTGCAATAATATCTGCGATAATCATATCCTTCGTAACTTTCATATTTATTACCTCCTTATGAGTAAAACCTGTCCATATAAACACGTTATCGTGTTCATTACATTATAGTTTACCCAATAGTTGCCGTCAAGCCTCTTCATGGAAAGAATATTTTTTCTTAAATCAAAGAGTGGCTCTTAAACCATCTCTATAGTATTTTCTTGTTTTATCGGAGATTTAGGAGCTTGGGAATAAATTAGTTCTTGTATTCTTTGTCCATTTAGAGTAAAATGAAATCAAATATTTTAAAGGAGGTAAACAAAATGGCATACGTAATTAATGATGGTTGCATCAGCTGTGGTGCTTGTGCAAGCGAATGTCCAGTGGGAGCTATCTCTGAAGGCGCTTCTCATTACGAAATTGATGCAGATGCATGTTTAGATTGTGGCGCTTGTGCAGCAACTTGCCCAACAGGTGCTATCGAGGGCTAATTAAACACATAAGAATCGTTGGATTCTATCAATAGACATACACATTATGTGATTCTATTGTCATGATAAGAAATATTATCATGTACAAAAAAAGCTGTTGTAATTATTACAACAGCTTTTTTTGTTAATGTGACTAGCCTTACCTACTCATTATATCCTAACTTTATTTTTCTTAAAAAATTTACTTTCTCTTTTTTTACCACCGTACTCTCTAGTCGCAGCAACCTGACCTTTCGCCTGCATTTCACGGATAAGTCGGTCTAGTTGTTTGTAACGTTCCTCTTCTCTTTCTTCTCTCAACCTCATACGATAATCAATCTCTTTGACTACAGAATCCGATACGGTACGGCTAATGTCCTTTGCTAAATACTGACTATTTTCCTGCATTGCGTCCACCATAATACCCTGCATAATTTGGATAAATTGCTTAACTTTATCTTGATTGTTTTTTCCAGACTTAATATCAATAGCTTCTACTTCTTTTATGATACTTGGTTCCTTCTCAACTATCTCTACAGATTCTTCGTTATCTAATAATTTCTCATCTCCTAATACTTCTTGAGACAAAGTGGAATCCTCCTTTTGTTCGGTTACCTCTTCCCTTGTTTGCACGTCTTTTATCTCTCCTTTAGCATTCAAATTATCTGATTCCGATGTGTCCTCCATACTATCTAAGTTCATTGCATCCCGCCACTTCGTGTATTGAAAACGCAAATTCTGTTGTGCCTTAGTACCAAAAAGCCCTGTTGCTACCCCTAGCTTGTCCTTAAATAAATCCATACGTTTTGGCTCCATGGAAAACAATTTATCGATATAAGGTAATATCATTCGAATGACCTTAAAAGAAAAACCTTCATTATTTAATATATTCACAGTTTTTAATAATTCGATATCTGATAGCTTATAGCAACGATATCCTAACTCATTACGGGGGATCTTCAATCCCAGTTGCTCTTCCATGTATCGAAGCTCATTGGACTTGACTTCAATCATTTTAGAAGCCTCCGATATCTTATAAACCCTATCTTCCATGTGCGTCCTCCGAAATGTTATAATTTTCCACTTCCTCATTATAACATCTGAACCCCGAAATGCAACAACTCGTCCCAATGTTTTAGAAAAACCCTTCGACAGCAATCTATAAAAAAAAAGAGGGTGTTTCAAAAACACCCTCTAAAACTTTTCATTTTGTCACTTCTTTTAAATTATCGTTCTAAGTTCGCAAATTTTGTAAACTGTGATAACCAAGCAAGTTTTACAGTACCTGTTGGACCATTTCTTTGTTTACCGATAATAATTTCAGAAATACCAGCATCCTCAGAATCGTGATTATAATAATCATCACGATATATGAACATAACGACATCGGCATCCTGCTCGATCGCACCAGATTCACGAAGGTCAGATAGCATAGGTCGTTTATCTGGGCGCTGCTCTACAGCACGAGATAGCTGTGATAGTGCAATTACCGGACAGTTAACCTCTCTGGCTAGAGCTTTTAAGGAACGGGATATCTCCGAAATTTCTTGTTGTCTGGATTCTGATTTCTTACCGCCTGACATCAACTGAAGATAATCGATAATAATTAATCCCAGATTATGTTCTAATTTAAATTTTCTACACTTGGAACGCAGCTCTGTGATCGAAATACCTGGTGTGTCATCAATAATTAACCCTGACTCACCAACGGTTCTAGCACTCTCCATTAACTTTGCCCAATCCTCGTCGTTTAGCTCACCGCTTCGGATTGCCTGAGAGTCCACTTTAGAATTCATAGATAATATACGATTTACAAGCTGGTTCTTCGACATTTCCAAACTAAAAATTGCCGTCGTTATTTTATTTCGAACCGCAACATATTCTGCGATATTTAAGACAAATGCAGTCTTACCCATAGAAGGTCTTGCTGCAACCAATATTAAATCCGATGGCTGTAAGCCAGCCATCTTATAATCCAAATCATAAAAACCCGTAGCAATTCCTGTTACGCTACCCTTACTCTTAGAAGCTGCCTCAATACTATCCAGCGATTTGATAACAATATCCTTGATGCTGACGAAATCACCAGAACTACGGTTTTGAACAATACTAAAGACTTCTTTCTCTGTCTGTTCTAATACCGCATCTACCTTCTCTTTATCAAGATAGCACATGTTGGTGATTCCTTCTGTTACCTTAATCAAGCGACGCAGTAATGCCTTCTCACTAACGATGGTCGCATAATACTTAACATTCGCAGATGTTGGAACCGAACGGATCAAATCACTGATAAACTCTAAGCTACATAATTCAGGAGGTACTTCCTTCTCCTTTAATTTACTCTGTAAGGTAATTAAATCAACAGGTTTTCCTTCCTGAAATAGTTCTATCATAGCATCGTATAATACACCATACTGATGCTGATAAAAATCTTCTGCATTCAATATTTCAGAGGCAGTAATAATCGCATCTCGGTCCATAATCATAGAACCTATTACCGACTGCTCGGCTTCTGCACTATGCGGTTGAATCTTTTTAATAAATGCCTCATCCATGGCTGATGCTCTCCTTACAGACTATCTACTTTTACCTTCAGTTCTGCAGTTACTTTCGGGTGTAGCTTTACCGGTACCGTATAAGTTCCCATATTCTTAATTGGGTCATTTAATACTAGTTTCTTTTTATCAATGTCATGCCCTAACTGCTCTTTTAAAGCAACTGCGATTTCCTTGGTAGAAACAGAACCAAAGGTTCTTCCACCCTCACCAGATTTAATTTTTAATAAAATGCTCTTTGACTCAATTTCTTTCGCAAGAGCCTGTGCCTGCTCTAATATTTCTTGAGCGAGCTTCGCTTCCGCCGCTTTTTGCAACTTTAAGTCATTTAAATTTTTAGGAGTTGCCTCTAACCCTAATTTCTTTGGTAAGATAAAGTTTCTTGCATAACCATCACTTACCTTAACCACTTCACCCTTCTTTCCAAGAGCTTTTACATCCTCTAATAATATAACCTGCATTTATATGTCTCCTTCCTCTGTCATCTTTGTTAATACATCCTTTACTTTCTGCATTGCCTCTGCAAGTGTACAATCACTTAGCTGGGCACCGGCTACACTCATATGACCGCCACCTCCTAGTTTTTCCATAACAACTTGAACATTTAATTCATCTATGGAACGTGCGCTAATATAAATCTTGCCATTAAACTGTGTGAATACAAAAGATGCTTTCATATTATTAATATTAAGAAGTTCATTTGCCACCTGTGCACCAAGAACGGTTGGGCTATCAACTCCATCGCTACTACATTCTGCAAATGCATACTTCTCCATAAAAACCTCAGTTGAAGTGATTGCCTCCGCCTTTGTCATATATTCTGGCATTTCTGTACGGAATGCTTTTCGTATTCTCGTAACATCAGCACCACTTCGACGAAGGTATGCTGCCGCTTCAAATGTCCTTACACCTGTTTTATTTAAGAAATTATTTGTATCAATCATAATACCAGCATACATCGCATCTGCTTCACACTGGCGAAGTTTTAACCCATCTCCAATGTATTGTAACACTTCAGCAACCATCTCACAAGAAGAGGAAGCATATGGCTCAATATAGGATAATACTGCATTTTCAACAGCTTCTCCGGTCTGACGATGATGATCAAGTATTACAATCGTTTTTGTTAATTCCAACAACTCTGGACACTCAGTATAGCTAGGTCTATTTACATCCACAACAATTAACAAGGTATTCATATCAACCGCTTGTATTGCACTGGCACTGTTTAGAAACATATCTTCTTCATAATCCGGATTGTTTGTAAACCTTGAAAGAATTGGGCGAACAGAGATTGTAACTTCATTGATTACAATGTGAGCTTTTTTCCCTAAGGTTTTTGCAATTCGATACATACCAATCGCAGCACCAAAAGAATCTACATCACCAATGGAATGACCCATTATGACGATCTTATCTTTAGCCTCTACAAATTCTCGTAACGCATGGGCTTTTACTCTTGCTTTTACTCTAGTATTCTTCTCAACAGAAACACTCTTTCCACCATAATATGAGATTTTCTCGCCCTCTTTAATAACTGCTTGATCACCACCACGACCTAGAGCAAGATCAATTGCCGCACGTGCAAATTCATAGCCTCTCATATAAGACTCTGCGCTCACTCCAAGCCCCATGCTTATCGTAACCGACATCTCATTACCGATATTAACACTTCTTACTTCCTCTAAGATTGAGAATCGATTGCTTTGGAGCTGTTGCATATATTTATTCTGGAACACAAAAATATACTTGTCTTTTTCAATCTTTTTAATCACTGCATCGATGCTTTGCATATATTTATTTATTTTTCGATCCACAAGCGCTGTTAGTAAGGATCTACGAACCTCATCAATACTCTCTAATGCTTCTTCATAATTATCAATATAAAGTAAGCCTATAATTTGACGCTGGTCATGATTTTCTTTCTGTAATGCTACAATTTCTGTCTCATTATGAAGGTACATCGCAATTAGGTAAGAGGTGTTTTGTATCGTTGTTTCATCTTCCATATAATAACTATCTTCTTCAAAATCCGGAATTGAAACTCGGCGTAATACTACCTTATAATTTGCATCCGCATAAGATAAATGTACTTCCACATCCATCTCACTAACCGGTAATATATCGTTCGTAATCTCCGGGAAAATATTCGTTATTGCATGTCGTGCTCTACGTTCCGAATGGATAATATCGCAAAATTCATCATTTGCCCAAAGCATCTTTCCAGTACTATCAATTACTGCATAAGGAAGTGACAATTCCTTTAATAGCTTACTTTGTACCTGACCATAGTTTGATGCAAAACGTACCATATCACCCATGATACTTGGGCGTTTCACAAAAAACAACGAAAGTGCTATCACAAAGTACAACACAACAAAGCAAGTCATAACTACACTTGCTTTTCGATCAACCATATATATACAAATATTCATAACCACTAATAATGCGGTAAGCAAGAGTGGCCATCTTAAATAAGCTCGTAAGGCTCCATATAATCTTTTTCTATTTCTCATATAAACTCCCATCTGCACGCTTTGGCATACACTACTAAGAGAAAAATTCGTAACTTCCCCCCTATTTTTCATATGCTTTTAGCTAAGGATGTGATATGTATCCCATATTGCAGTTATCCCTTTGTTTACTGCTGTTAAGATTCATATGACACAAGCTTTAAGACTGCAATTGTATTCTTCATTATATCATCTTAGGCGCGATTAATAAAGCCCCTTTTCAATTGTAACCCAAATTTCAGTCTCTCGAACTACTTCAATTCACTCTAAAAGTGAGCTTTAATAATAGTATAACCTACCAAAAGAAGAGAAATGAAACAATTTATGAAACTTTTATGAAACAGTTTGTTAAATAAATGGAACTATAGCTACCCTTAATTCGTCTAAACCATGTATCTCAACAAAGTTGAAATTACAAAGGAAAAGGAGAATCATTATGAAAAAATCTTTATGTTTATTACTATCAGCTACCCTAGCTATTAGTATGACCGCTTGCTCTGGAAAAAATGGAGATAGTGACGTAGAAGCCACCATTACTCCTACCGTAACAGAAGCTCCAACAACGGAACCTACTAGTACGCCAACTGAAGCACCAGTGAATACACCAACTGATGAACCAACCAAAGAACCGACACAAGAACCGACTACCAAACCAACCATAGAACCTACAAAGGAGCCAACAGCTACCGTACAACCTACAAAAGCCCCGGAAGCTACAAAAGCTCCTACAAAGACACCAACACCTACAAAGGCACCAAGTAAACCAACCAGTACCCCAAAACCTACCAATAAACCAAAGCCAACTAGTACTCCAAAACCTACAAAAGCTCCAACTGCTACCCCAGAAGCTCCCGCAGAAAAGAAAAGCTTAGAAGATATGATGAGTACTATTCTAGACGGAGTTAACCTTCCAATGGTTATGAATACTACAATTGATGAAAATAATTTTTCCTATTATTTAAATTTGGATGCAATTCCTGGAGCAGAGGGTCTTGCTTCTGACGCTGCCATGATGTCAGTCGCACATTCTGTAGTTCTTTTACGTGTTCCAAGTGGTAGTGATGTAAAAAGTATAGCAAATGAGGTAAAGGCTAATGCAAATCCAAGGAAATGGATCTGTGTTGAAGCTGAAAAAGTATCTGTTACTTATAAAGACGATGTTATTTTATTAGTTATGTCAACTGAAGAAGTGGCAGATGCAATTGTAGCTAACTTTGAGAATCAATAAAGATCTAACACTCTAAATCCTAAGGAGAATACAAATGAAACGTTCTCACTATTTATTTGCTGTCGCAGTTTTGGCTTTCAGTGTGACTGCTTGTTCCAATAAGAAGGAAGCTAGTAATGTAGAGCCTTCCAACAATCCTGATGCTACGGTTACCGAAGCACCAATAACCCCCACCATAGAGCCTACATTACCAGTAGAGAATCCTACTACAGAACCTACTTCTACTATAGAGCCTACAAAAGAAGCGGAGATAACAGTAGAACCTACAAAAGAACCCGAATTAACTACGGAGCCAACGAAAACCCCAAGTGTTCCATCTTCTACACCAAATCCAACAAGTGCTCCTACTGCAACACCAAAGCCTACAAAAGCTCCTACTTTAACACCGAAACCAACGAAAGTTCCTACTAAGCCTCCAAAGCCAACAAAAGCACCCACCCCTACAGTAACCCCTACACCAGAGGTGCAAAAGCAGAGTCTTACCGATATGATGGATTCCTTACTAGAAGGTATTGATGAATTACCGATGGTCTCCAATATTGAAATTAATGAAGATAACTTCTCTTATTATTTGTTTATCGATTCCATAAAAGGCGCTGAAGCACTCGCATCTGATGCTATGATACGTGTAACCCCTCATTCTGTAGTATTACTTCGTGTCCCTGAGGGTGCCGATGTTGAAAGTATAGCAAAGGATATCAAAGCAAATGCAAATCCAGCAAAATGGATTTGTACTGGAGCCGAGAAAACTTCTGTTACTTACAAAGACGATGTAATTTTATTAGTTATGTCGAGCGAGGAACTTGTTGATGCAATTGTCGCTAACTTTAATGAATTATAGGTAATACCAGATTATACTTAAAGTCTTTATTATTACTAATTACACTTTGATGTCTGCGATTGGTTCACCACTCTAATTAATTAAAAACGGACAGACTTCTTATCCGCCTTGTACACCTCGGATAATTTAGTCTGTCCGTTTTTATTTATCTTAAAGTATTTATTCAATAACTCTTTTAAAAGAGCTGTTCCTCTGTTTCCCACTTTGTCTTCGCCTCATTATAACAATACCCTAAAAATGTCTCAAAATCCTTATGAAAACATTTTTCTAATTCCTTATCATATCCTACGATCATTTGAGGTTGGGACTCCTGATAGTATAGTAATAATGCCTCTGCATCCACCCTGCAGGCATTTATATCTAATTTATTCTTATTGCTGTTAAACGTACGAACTAAGCTTTGTGAATTCTTCCCACTTCTACTAAAATAATATGCCCATACAAAATCACTATGATCTACTACGTGCATATAAGCTCCTGTTTGATAAAACGTATACTTTCTTCCAGCAACGATATTCATTCCGATTAGTTTTCCCTTACTGTATTCTAACTCCAATCCAGAAAGTGTAACCTTACGATTGCTATCTAAAAATTTCTTTATGTATTTATCTGGCTTTCCAATCAGTAGTCCAATCAGTCCGATGATTGCAATAATAAGTGCAATTGCAGCTGCACCAGTTAGTATATAAACAATGATAATATCAACACCATTTACTTCTTCATCGAAGATAGCATAGGGTATCGAGTCAGCAAGTAAATCTCCCTCTGCCAACACCTCATTATAGTATTGTAGTATCTTGCCATCCATCTTCTGAAATGTACCTGTAATTCTCTGGTTCTCATATGAGTATGAACCATTATATATTGCATCCATAATTCTTTCTAAACCGTCTTTTTTGCTATTACTAACCTTAATACCATAGATTGCTTGATAATTCGAAGCTTCATCATAATAGCTTCCCAAATAACATACACTTTTCGTCGTAGTCACACGCGTCTTTGCATTGGTGCTGGTTTCTTCTGCAAATGTCCCAATTACCCAATCCACGTCTAGTGTCACATATTTCCCCTCTAAATCTTCCAGATTCCATGCACCCTTTAATTCCACTGGCCCTTTTAGAATAGTAATGATTCCAAATTTACTAGCAATGAGCATTAAAATGGCTACAACAACACAAATAGCGATCCATTTTAACGTATACTTTCTGTACCTGTATTTCAGTTCTTCTAACATGAGGTCCCCCTTTTTGCTGTAGTGATAGTGTTAACAAGCACTCCTCGAAATATATCGTCATATTTTTGTATTTATTAATTCTTTTTTAATACTATTTTTATTTTTATAACATATGCTTTATTTTTGTTACTTATCATATATCTAAGCTAAACTGTTACATCTATATTCTCACACTATACCTATCAAGCGCTAAACTATATCTAAATGATCCGTATGTAGAATAAAACACCCCACTAAGAAAGAATTCCTTTTCAGTGGGATGTCTCGATTTAAGCTAATTAAACAGGATAGCTCTATCTATCTTTTCATAAATGATCATTTCTCTTTCTCTACTAGATACCTCCTACTATAAGGAAACTCTACTAAAAGCATCCCTATCCAACCAAGCAAACTTGCAAATGCTACGCCAACCATCCCCACCTTTGGCACAAGAAGAAAAACGAATAATACACGAAGTGAAATCTGCGTTATTGTCCCAACCAGTGTGATCTTCATATCCCCCATTCCACGGAAGAATCCTTGTAAGCCGTTTGTAAATGCAGGCAGCAAGTAGAAAAATGCCATGTACCCCAAATAAGTAGTACCAACCTTGATTAAAGCTTCTTCCTCACCCGAAACAAAAAGCTTCATAATTGGTGTCTTAAATAATGTAATGACGATGCATATCATTGCCCAGTATAAAACTTCAACAAAAAGACCGTTACTGAGTCCTTTTCGCATTCGCTCCTTTTTACCCGCACCCCTATTCTGAGCTACAAAAGTCATCATTGCACTCGCTATGCTTTGCTCTGGCGTAAATGCAAAATCATCGACCCGATTAACTGCATTAAAAGCCGCCATCGTATCTACCCCAAGAGGATTGATCGCACCTTGGATTAATAGCTTACCAATCGGTTGACAAGATTGTTGTAGTGCAGTTATGGAGCCATGTTTTAAAGTTTCTTTCAATAATCTGCGATCAAGTTTTAACTCAGCTCTCTTTAATCGAAGCATGGATACCTTACGATTTACATAGTATATACATAATAGGGCAGAAGCTGCCTCTGCAATTATGGTGGTAAGCGCAGAAGTTACTATACCAAAACCAAAGCCCGCAATAAATATCAAATCAAGCAAGCCATTTAATATGGATGCAAATGAAAGAAATAGAATTGGGGTTTTCGAATCCCCTACACTTCGAAGTGCTGAAGCAAACGCATTATAAAGGTATGTAAATGGCATTCCTAAAAATATAATTTTCAGATAGATAGACGCTTCTCCTATAATATCTTCCGGTACCTTCATAAGCCTAAGTATTCCAGTAGAGCAGAGTACTCCAAGCATCGTGATAATTACAGAGAAAAATGCCCCGAACAATAATGTTGTAGATAATTCTTTCTTTAAATCCTCATATTTGCCAGCACCAAACAAGTTACTCATTAATACCGATGCACCAATACATATTCCGGTGATACCAAGTATCACAATATTCATAATCGGATTTGCTGTACCAACCGCAGCAAGTGCATCCTTTCCAATAAACCTACCCACGATAATGGAATCCACTGCGTTATAAGTTAATTGAAAGATGTTTCCTAAGATAATTGGGATAGAAAAACTGATTAGTTGTTTCTTGATGTTTCCTTCGGTTAATTCTTTCATTATGTAACGCCTCTTTCGTTTTTAACCTTCGTTTTATTACCTTCGTTCTCATTGCATTTCCTCATTATAACACTGGATGCAGGAAAAATAAATAATAACGTCGCCTATGCTTGTAGTTTATTAAAGAAATACTATTAGATAATCTATATTAGCATTTTTTTGGAGACACTATTTATTGTTGTATTATAGAAACACAAAGCCTAAAAACTTCAGCTTACATAAAAAGTTTTACTTACACAAAAAACCGCTGCATAGTTTCCTATGAAGCGGTTCCTTTTAAATAATATTTTTAATTAATCTAAAGTGTATGGCATTAAAGCGATGTGACGAGCACGCTTAACAGCTACTGTAAGAGCTCTCTGGTGCTTTGCACAGTTTCCAGTAATTCTTCTAGGAAGGATCTTACCTCTTTCGGAAACGTATCTCTTTAACTTATTTACATCCTTATAATCGATTTCTGTGTGAGTTTTATCTGCACAGAAAACACAAACTTTCTTTCTTCTACGGGTCATACGTCTCTTCATTGGAGCGTCGCCCTTATCGCCTTTATCTTGTCTATTAAAAGCCATTTTTATTTCCTCCTTATTCGATACTGTAGACTTTCGCCTACGATTTTGCTCTTACACATATCAGGATTTGTTTGGGTATTAGTTAAATGGTAACTCCTCATCAATTCCATCTGGAATGTTCATGAAGCCATCACCGACAGCTGCACTTGGAGTAGGTCTTGCAGATGGCTGATATCCACCAGACTCACCGCCTGATGCATTCTTACTTTCTGCGAATTCCTGCTCGTCCACGATAACTTGAACGCTGTAAACCTTCTGGCCTTCTTTGTTCGTATAATTATCCTGTTGGATTCTTCCGGAAATTAAGATTCGAGTACCTTGTTTCAAATATTTTTCTGCAAACTCCGCATTTCTACCAAAAGCAGTACAGTTAAAAAAGTCTGCATCTGGCTCGCCTTCCCTCTTAAAGGAACGGTTTACTGCTAAGGAATATCTTGCAATTGCAAGAGAATTTGCACCTTGTGAATATCTGATTTCTGGGTCTCTGGTAAGTCTACCCATTAAGATGACTTTGTTCATTTAAGGATAACCCCCTTTGTTATGCGTCCTGTCTAATGCATAAAAATCTGATTACGTTCTCCATAATACGAAGTCTTTGTTCAACTTCGTTTGGAGTTGTAGAATCAGCATCGAATTTGATGAAATAATAATAACCTTCTTTCATCTTCTGGATTTCGTAAGCAAGTCTCTTCTTACCCCAATCATCAACGTTAGTAATGTTACCGCCGAATCTTGTAATAAGCTCTTTTACAGCTTCCACTGTAGCATTTTTTGCTTCATCCTCGATTTTTGCATTTACAACTAAGGCTAATTCATATTTGTTCATAGTTGCGTGCACCTCCTTTTGGTCTCTGGCCCTCTTCTTTTAAGAGAGCAAGGAATTAATATACATATCACAATTCGATATTATAACATAATAAAAATGCTTGTGCAAGTCACAATTGAAAGGAATACTTGATAACTGTGATAGAAAATTTGTAAATTTCTTATGCAAACTGCCCACAACCTAGGGGAAGCAGATGTTGTAGGCAGCTAGTGACTTGATGAGTTAGTTATTCATTCATAATTGTTTCGGCAAACGTATCAATTTCAGTCTTATCAGCCAATGCACTTGTTTTACCATTCACTGTTACTGTATAACGATCATCACTATATGGATGATATTCTACAATCAATTTCTCTCCATCTGCCTCAGTAAAGGTTAGTGTTAATACAGCATCTCCGCTAATATGAACCACTTCTTTTAACGGCTCTGCCATCTTAAGACCAATGATTTGCTGATAAGTAGTTCGAAACTCTGTTTCATCCGCTTCCACACCATCGATATAAAATGTTTCTGTGGTGGTAGTATTTCCATCAGAATCTGTAGCATCAGTTCGTTTAATCTCATATACCTTATTCTTTCCAGCCGCAGACACCGAAACCTTCTCAATATTTAAAATGTTAACCATATGAGTAAATTTACTTAGATAACTATCCTTATCTTCTATATTAATCTTCTTATCTACTGAATCCTTTGTCATCAGATAGGTACGATTGGAACCTTCAGGTGAAACATAGTAGTTTCCCTCGGAATCGGTATTTCCTATCCGTAATGTATAGGATTTTTCTTCTCCCTCTGTTGATAAGTATCTTACGAATACCGTGGCGCTTGGAGCTGTAAGGCCGTAGTTTTTCTGGTTCTCTACCTTATAATCAATCCCTTTACTAAAAGAAAATACGGTGTAGTTAGACAGTATTTCACCAGTCATCGTATTATCCATATTGATTGGGTTAACATAAGTATCTTTTATATACCAAGGATAAGTCCCTGTTCCACTATAATCAATTGGATTATTTTCATCGTATACCATATGAAAATCACCAAACGCTTCACTTGTCACTTTCACTTCTCGAATATTGTCTGCTGTGATTGATGGAGAACTTTCAATATCAAACAAGTCATCTTTTGTAACCACATATTTTGTTCTTGTTGCCATAGGTATTACGTATACGGTATCTTCATTTGCTACAATACCATAATAATCAGTGTCTGTTGCAAGTTTATCCCCGATTTGTAAAGAATATTCCTTTCCCTCAATCGTTACAGCTTTTACTAAAATGCTCGGCTGATCCAGTCCATATTCCGACAAATCTTCTGCATTCTCTACTACCAAGCGTTCTGCTGATAATTTTGCAATACCTGCTGCCATTGAACTAAGTTTTGACTGACTAAGCGGATAATCCTCTTCTCCCTGTAAAACCCAAGTATCTTCTTCTTTTACGAAGACAAAATTACCATCCGTTGAAGTTACAGAGATATTAACAATACTATCCGCTTCAAAATCATTTAACACTACTTTGGAATCTTCCGCATCTTCCTGCTCTTTTTCTTTTTCTATTTTATCATTATGTGACTTAAGCATCCCATAACTGATTCCTGCAAGGATTAGAATTAGAAGTAAAAAAATTATTGTTAACGTGTTTTTTTTCTTTTTCTTATTCATAGATACTATTTTCTCCTCCTACGAACCACAACTGTGATGCCTGTTGCAAGGAATAACAGTGGAAGGATAACAACGACAACAAGACCAATCTTATTCTTCTGGGCTGTATTCATTGATACCATTGGTTCGTCTAGACTGGTGGAACGAATCGATAGAGAATTTTCCTGATCTGACATCTCATTGATTGTGTTAATTATTAAGTCAGCATTACCGAAGCTAGCTGTCTGTAGGTATTGGTCCTCTAAGAATGCTTTACCAGTATAAACAGCAACTCTAGTCTCTTCTTCTCCAACTGCTTCTCTTGCTTCAACCCCTAGAATAAATGGACCTGAAATATCATTTTCCTCTTTTTCTGCCACTGTGGAGTTAATATTTATTTTAGAATATGCACTGTCAGAGGTTTTCAAGATCGTATCTGTTTCCACGGTTTCTCTTATGTCATTACGAATTGTTAGTCCGCTACCTAACGGTACAATAATATATTTCTTATCTTTTATATTTTTAACAAACTCATGACTTGAAATTTTTGGTACTAAGAGTGTTGGATACCTACTACTCATCGTATACTGAGAATCTCCCTCTACGACAAAGCCTTCGACAACATCTACTCCATAATAATTTAATAAACTTACTACATTAGGTAGGGTATAGGTGACGTAGTCAACCAAGAAGATTGCATCGCCTCCTTGGACTAAATAGTCCTTAATTAATGCAGCCTCTTCTTCGGTTAGATCGTATTGTGGCATATTAATAAGTAAAACATCACAGTCCTCAGGAACTGATTGAGCCGTTAAAGAACTAAATTCTGTTGCTGTGATGTTATTATCTTTCAATAATTCAGATAAGTAGGATGAAACTGAGGTCTCCCCATGTCCTGTCAGAGTATAAACAGTAGGTAAATCTTCGTTTGTTACGGCTGCAATTGCTGCATCAATCTGTGCTTCGACCTTTAATCCTGTCACATCGTACTGATACGTTGTGTAGTTAATTTCATAATCCAGTAAATCCTCATAAGCAATATATTTTGCTGCATTGGTATCTTCATTTACAACAAGAAAGCTCTGTGTTCCAATTTCATCCTCTACATACTGAGAGGCAAACTTCGGGTACTGAACTGGATCTTTATATTTCACTGTAATTTTACTATTTATGTTATCATAGTTTTTTACGATACGATCAAACTCATCGATCTCGTTACCACTTTCTACAAGATAATAAATCGTTATATTTTGATCTATACTCTTAATTAATTCTTTTGTTTCATCGGTTAAAGAATACCTGCTATCCGCAGTTAAATCCTTCGTAATTCCAAGTTCCTGAACAAATAAATTAATCAATAAAACGATGAGGATAACAACCGCAGAAATAACTGTTGCATAGGCTCCTCCTTTAAACTTACGGCTCTGAAAGGAGGATTTGATTCCTTTTCCAATGTTATGTTCTTTTTTCTCACTCATGACAATTCCTCCCTCCTAGCTCCATCTTCTCTTTTTCAATGCTTGAATCGTTAAGAATACGAAGATGCAAATCACACTAAGGTAATATACGATGGCTGATAAATCAAAAACTTCGTAAACAAAACTATCAAATCTTGTGCTTATCGTTAACCAGTCAAAGAATTTAACCACAGAGCCATCATAAACACTTGGTTTTATCAAATAAAGTCCACCAACGATTCCACTACCTAATAAACCAACCAAGATAGAAAACGTTAAATTATGCATCATTACATACGTAATTATGGCAAGTAATAACACAAATAGTAAGAACACTTTTACTGCCGTAAAATTATCGGTTGGCAGTACTTGCCCAAGCGTAGAACTAAGGGTTGTGATTAACACCACAGCAAAAGTAATAATTGCTGCAAGAGCTTGACTTTCCGTCATCGCTGAGATAAACAATCCGATCGCAAGATAAGCTGCGCCCATAAAAAAGAAGGCAAGTATCGCTGTATAGGATGAAACCAAATTGACATCACCATACTTACTAAGTACGAGTGGATAAATACCTGAGATGGTCATTACTATTGCAAATACTGTTAGTACAGCTACATATTTTCCGATTATAATTCTCTCTAATGAAATCGGTGAGGTTAATAAAAGCTGGTCTGTTTTCTGGCGATTTTCTTCAGCCATAATTCTCATTGTTACCATGGGAATTAAAAGCGTAAAGAAATAACGTATTCCATAGAGAGAATACGAGAAATTTGCATATCCAGAATAAACATTATTGATATAAAAATAAAGTCCGATAAAGAATAAAAAGAACGCAATAAATAAATAACCAATAATAGAATGAAAATAGGCTCTAAGCTCTTTTTTATAAATTGCTATCATCTCTTAGCTCCTCCTCTTCTGTTTCTTTTACTACACTTTCCCCCTGATTATCTTGTGATATTGTTTTTTGTTCTATCTCATCCCCTAAATCTTTTTCTTCACTCTTTGTTAATTCTAAGAAGATATCCTCAAGAGTAACTGATGTTGTGTGCATTTCAAAGATTGGACATCTATGTTTTGCAAGGGCATAAAAGACATCTTCACGGACATCTATGTCAATGCTTTGATGTATGGATACCTCGATTAGATGTGTTTCTTCATTCTCCTTAATTTCTATCTTCTCAATCCCTTCTAATGCAAGAAGAGCCTCTTCTACTGTATTTTTATCTCCTTTTATTGAAAGGATAAGATTATTTGTACCTTTTTGATGTTTTGCTAACATCTCTGGTGTATCACTTACAACAAGCTTGCCATGATTAATGATCATAATCGTATCGCATACCGCACTAATCTCTGAGAGAATATGAGAACTTAAAATGATGGTATGTTGCTTAGCAAGATCACGGATTAAGTCACGAATTTCAATAATTTGCATAGGATCTAATCCTACAGTTGGCTCATCTAATATAATTACTTCTGGATACCCAATGATTGCTTGTGCAAAGCCTACCCTTTGGCGATAACCTTTCGAAAGATGCTTTATGAGTCGGTGCCCTACTTCTTCTAGTCTAACACGACCTATAATTTCCTCTATCATTGATTTTCTTTGCATTTTTGGTACTTTCTTTAGTTCTGCTACAAAATAAAGATACTCTCGCACTGTCATGTCAGGATATACTGGTGGCTGTTCTGGAAGATAGCCAATACTCTTTTTTGCTTCTTCCGGCTCTTCATAAATATCATGCCCATTGATAATTACGGTTCCTTCTGTGGCTGATATGTATCCTGTGATCATATTCATAGTCGTAGACTTACCAGCACCGTTCGGTCCCAAAAAACCCAGTATCTGTCCTCGTTCTACTGTGAAGCTAAGGTGATCAACTGCCAAATGATTTCCATACTTCTTCACCAAACCTTTTACCTCAATCAACTTCTTCTCCTCCTTTTGATCCAAACCATTAAACTCCTTGTTTCTCCGCCCATAGACCCAAAATGATACTAGATAAATGGTATCAACTGTTTGTGAAGAAACGTGGAAAAATATGTGATTTTTCTGTGAACGAAAAGAGCATGGTATTAAGCCTTTCAGCTTCATACCATGCTCTTCCTGTCCTTATTGTTATAGGAACCATCTAATCTTTCGTTGTGCTGTATGGCAATGCTACAGCAATTTACTACATCATAATTTGATCTCTATATTATTTTTTTCTATCTATCTGTTTTATCTGCAGGTATTACCTGACGTATTCCCTTTTCAACCTGTTTTCTTGGAAGCATCACCTGATGTCCGCACCCTTTACACTTTAGACGAAAATCAATACCAACCCGTAGTATTTCCCATTCATTACTTCCGCATGGATGTGGTTTCTTCATCTTAATATTATCACCAATTTTTAAATCCATCGTCAATCACCTTAACTCCTTATTCTACATTCTTACACCCATTGCATACCGCAATTACTAGCAGGTTGTACTGCTAAAATAAACTTTTCCTTACTATGAATACAACGTACTACGTAAAATTTAAAACTATTATAACATACGATTTTTCTATCATCAAGGCTACAACATCTTTCCCAATAGGTTAAGTAAGACAACAATACAAAAAGTATTGCAATTTATTCTTCAATGTAGTATTATCATATCTAGTATATAGTTTCTATTACTACATATAATATCATCCATAGCTATTAGATGTATTACTTATTACCATGGATAATATTGGAACTATAAATTCAGACATCAAGCGCTTAAAACAAAAAGAAAGAAGGTTGACTATGCTAATGGAAATGAAAAGGCAAACTACATCCAAATTCAAATTCAAAGATCCTGGTAGTGCTATTTCGCATCTTATCTTTACTATTATTGCGTTAATTGCCACACCTCCGCTTTTACTAAAGGCATATCATATGCCAGGGTATGCACCGTTATTATCCATGATTTTATTTATGTTAGGCGTTATCTTATTATATAGTGCAAGTACTATTTATCACTCTTTTGATATCTCCATAGAAGTTAATACAAAATTAAAGAAAATCGATCATATGATGATTTATATTTTAATCGCTGGCTCCTATTCTCCTATTTGTTTAATTGCTCTTGGAAATACAACAGGACTGGTTCTTTTTATCGTCATATGGGTACTCGCACTCATTGGAATCTTTCAGGCTCTTTTCTTTATTCATTGTCCAAAGTGGGTAAACTCTACGATTTACATTGCGATGGGATGGAGCTGTATCTTTTCCTTTACACAGTTAATAAATTCTCTTTCAAGACCTGCCTTCCTGTGGCTTCTAGCTGGTGGAATTATCTATACGATAGGTGGAGTCATATACGCATTAAAGCTTCCGATTTTTAATGGACGACATAAAAATTTTGGCTCTCATGAAATTTTTCACCTGTTTTGCATCGGTGGCACGCTTTGTCACTACATCCTGATGTATTATTTAGTTTAATGCAAATATTCCTCTTAGTAGGTGTGAAATTAGAAATTCTTAGTCAGTGTAGTTTACTGGCTTAGAATTTCTTTTCACACTTGAATAAGGGTGCTGCCCAAACAACCTGTCATACAGATTGTCTGGGCAGCACCCTTTGATCTATGTCAAGCAACCGAACATAGTGGTTTTTTAATAAGTGGTAATCCGGGAGGGGGACCTCCACGCATATCCAATAGATCGCAATCTACTGACATCCACAGCATCTTGACTACAATAACCCTTTTGCTGTTGTTCTGCCGCATGAAAAAAGAACGTAGGAAGAGATCGGTTGCTAATTTTTGTAGATATGTACCACTTGTTTACCACCTTCCATTACATATTATATGCAGAAGTCGCGAAATTATTGCTCTAAACAAATATAGAACAAAAAACACTTGGTTGGATAGACTTCCACTCACTATCCAATCAAGTGCTTACTTTCACAATGAAAATACTTTACTCACAGACTTATTTCTTTTCCTCACGATTTACAAACAGTACTCGTAACTTACTTATTCTTCTTTGAATAAGGTCATTGGGTCTAAACTACTATCTCCCTCTAATACTTGGAAGTATAAGTTCTCACCCTCTACAGTATAGAATTTACTTACCTTTGCAAGCTTTGCAAATTCTTTTCCTGCTTCCACTACGTCGCCAACCTTAAGATTATTTTTTTCTAATTGACCATAAACAAGCTTATATCCACTACCGATATCCATAGTTACAGTGATTCCTGTATATGGTGCTTCTTCAATGTTTGTTACAATACCTTTTGCTGCCGCCTTAACAGGTGTCCCAATCTCACCTTGAATCAGGATTGCAGGATTTGTCTTGTATTGTTTTAAGGTTGCATGGAATACGGTTTTATCAACACTATATGGAAGAATCACATTTCCCTCTAGTGGTTTTTCTAATCCTTCTGCCTTATCAAACTTTAAGTTCTCCGCTGTGTTTTGCATAACTGGCTTTGTATCAACTGGGGTATTCTCCTTGGCAGTATCCTGAGGAGTCGTTGTAATCTGTGCTGTATTGTCTTTCTGGGTTATTCCCTCTGTTGTATTTCCCTCTGAGTTCTGTGGTGTCTTATCCCCATCTGGCTGTGTAGCAACCAAAGTATCAGAAGGATCTTTTGCTACATCCTCCTCATCTCCTGTATATGTGCCATCCAATATACTTGCATTGTTCTTACCGATGTCAGCTATTTGATCTTCAGAATCATCAAGACCTACTAAGTTATTATCTTTTTGATCTCCTGTTCTTGCTGTCATGGTTACTAGGGCAACTGCGACAACAACAAATACTCCCACCAATAGCGTTGCATACACTACTTTCTTTTTTGCCATTTCACTTAACTTTTGTTTTTTCACTGTTTGCACCCCTACCTTTCTAGGTTAGAATATGATAAGCATTTCGTATGCCTCAAGTATATTCTGTCCTAAGAGGTGCTTTTTATACATTAACGACAGGCACAAGTCTGTAGATTCCTTAAGATCCTGTCGATTTATAATGTTTTAATCCAATTTGAAAAAAAAGATAACAAGGCAGATAAAAAAATGCAGAAGCAAGAGGTAAAATAATTAGCACTTTGTTCGTATTTCTTCCTAATAAATAAAGAAAAGGGTAATACTGAAATAGCGCAAATGGTACAACATAGGTAACGATCTTTAATACGGCTTTGCCGTATGTATCAAAAGGATATTTCCCATATTCTCTCGCACCATCTGTAACAATATTCATTACTTCAATTCCCTCGATTGTAAAGAAGCTAACCGCTGCGTATAGCAGAAATAGTGCACTGTAAAGTGCAGTTCCCCCAATTAACATAAAACATACCGTAATGATCTTATCTACACTCCAAGGAACACCACTTGTCTTCACACCATAGGTAAACATCACGATAGCCTGAATCATACGACCAATCCTCGTAAATTCTATTTTACTGCATAAAATTTGCAGAAGGATTCCTTTCGGCCGAACTAAAATACGGTCAAATTCTCCATTGTTTATCATAGAAGGAAACGTATCGAAACCTCTTGCAAACATCTCAGCTAAAGAATACGCCATAATATTTACAGCAAAACAAAGCATGACTTCTTGATAAGTATATCCTTTTACAGATGAAAATCTCGCAAATAGAAAATATATTCCTAAAAATATATTAAATGATACTAAAAACTGTCCAATCGTCGTTAGTAAAAACGATACTTTATATTGCATCGCACTACGAAAATGAATACCAAAATATTTTTTATATAATTCCATCCTTTTATACTCCTATCAACTCTTAGGCGGTATCTTTTACCTCCTTAGAACTCCTCTTCATACTAACCGCCTTGTACAACTACTTTATTCAGTGCATTTTTCAGTAGTAATTTACCAGATAAAATCAGGGCAACTACCCAAAATAGCTGTAAGGAGATGGCTCCATATCCTCTGATTCCAGAAAGGTCACCACTATAGATTCGAAACGCTACATTTTGCATGGAAGCAAACGGTAATAGTTCACACACCTGTCTTATGCCATCCGGTAAGAATGGCAGTGGTATAACTGCTCCTGAGAAGAATTCCACCAAGGAAAATGCAACCATACGTATTCCTAGCGGTGAAATAGTATAAAAACATAGGAGATATAAGATCATACTAAACGCAACAGTAACAAGTAACGCAAGTCCCATAGAAAACAAGAACAATATAAATGTAATCAAACTTCTCGGTGGCTGCATTCCATATGGTTTTGGTAAACATGTAGCAAGAAGTAATATTGGAATACATCGAAGCACTGCTTTTGACATACGGTTTGCTATATTTCTCGCAAACCACATAGAGTATAGATCAAGCGGTCTGCATAATTCATATGCAATCCCTCCGCCAGTAATTGAATCAAATATTTCTCGTTCCAAAAACCACATCATATAAAGCGCTAAAAATGCCTGTTGTAACCAAATATAAGACGTAAGTGCTGAAAACTCCATCGGAAACGCTGACGGATCCGCCTCATAAAACGCTTTAAATAATAAAATCTCCATAGCTCCCCATACAAACTGGGTTGACATTCCCGCAATGGCTGCCTGACGATATTGCAATCCCGTAGAAAACCGCATGCGAAAAAAAGAAACATATTTTTTCATATCTTCCTCATTTCTGCGCACGCATTCTTGCGTGTGCTTCTCTGTGCATAGCACATCTTATTCATTTTACATATTCTTTTATTATGCGATATCATACTTACGGTACATGGAAGCAATTACTTCATCAATAGAATCCTCCGCTTTGACAGATTTTAAATCGTCAAGCGTTCCATCCATAAGGAGTCTGCCTTTACCAATTAAAATAATTCGCTTTGACAAAGCCTCAATGTCTTGCATATCATGTGTCGTCAGAATAACCGTCGTTTTATGAGTTTCATTTCGTTTCCGAATAAAATCACGTACTGCTAGCTTTGATATTGCATCCAGTCCTATCGTCGGTTCATCCAAAAATAATATCTTTGGTTCATGAAGAAGGGAGGCTGCAATCTCACAACGCATCCTCTGCCCCAAAGATAATTGTCTTGTTGGGGTTTTTATAATTTGGGATAAATTAAGAAGTGCAATCAGCTCCTCTAGGTTATTCCGATACGTAGTCAAAGGAATATCATAAATATCCTTTATAAGCTCAAATGAATCAATGACAGGAACATCCCACCATAGCTGTGAGCGCTGCCCAAATACGACTCCAATGTCTTTCACATGAGCCTTTCGTTCTTTCCAAGGTATTCTTCCATTCACAAAACAGGTACCGGAATCCGGATATAAGATTCCACTTAAAATTTTGATGGTGCTACTTTTTCCTGCACCGTTTGGACCGATATAGCCAACCATCTCACCGTCAGCTATTGTAAAAGAGATGTCATCGAGTGCCTTTAATTCTTCATATTCACGGTGAAACAGCGCTTTTGCTGCCTCCTTAAACCCTGAATTTCTTCTGCTCACTCGAAAGATTTTAGAAATGTGTTCCACTTCAATCATATTGGTTCCTCCTGGTAGTAATATTATAAAATATCTTGCCAAGCGGCTGACTTTTCTTGGATTTTGCCAAGAAAATTCCGTGGTATAAAACAAGTAAAAGCACGCTTCGCGAACTTTTCCTTGTCATGAATTATACTGCATATGCATATTCTTAAGCTTTCATGCAGGAAATTACATTTTATCACAATTATGTAAGAATGTCAATAATACAAGCATATTTTACCACAATATTCGTTTACAAATGAACTGCAATATGCTAAAGTACCAGTGTATGGTTTCGTTCATTTTCGTAACATCAAGAATGTACATGAAAACCATAATATTCTACATTTTATTTTACCTTCAGCTCACTATAATGAAGGTACACAACCAATGTTTTAATACTTAGGAGGACTGATCCATGACCCCAATGAAATGGTTTTTTTCATTTCTAAAAAAGTACCGACTGCGGATGATCATTGCATTTATTATGGTAACCGTAGCAACCGCCATGTTTATTATTAACCCTTATGTATCCGGTATCATTGTTGACCGCGTCATAGAGAAAGGCGAGTACGAACTTCTGTGGAAGCTTGTGATTATCTTAATTGGAACGACGGTAATCCGTTCCATTATGAAGTACTGTTATCTCTTTCTATTTGAAACTACTTCACAACGAATGTTATTTACTATGAGAGATCATGTATATCGCCGTCTCTTACTACAGGATTTTAATTTCTACAACAAAAACCGTACTGGGGAATTAATGTCCAGACAAACTGGAGATATGGATGCGATCCGTCATTTCGTAGCTTATGTTACCTACTCCGTCTACGAAAACTCCTTGTTATTTCTATTTGCCATGATTATGATTTTTACGGTAGATTACCGTTTAGCCTTATGTTTAATCGCCATTGTACCATTAACAGCTTTTACCACAAGGAAGCAGTTAAAAGCAATTAAACCAGCATTTCACAACATAAGAAAACATTTTTCTAGCTTAAATACTGCAGTGCAGGAAAATATTAGCGGAAATCGTGTTGTAAAAGCATTTGCAAAAGAAGATTATGAAATCGAAAAATTCATGAAAGAAAACGACGGATATAGAAATGCAGAATTGAACGCAACTGCACAATGGCGTAAGTACATACCATTTTTCGAATTTTTTGCAAACTTTTCTTTGTTCGTCCTTTACCTCGTTGGTGGAATTATGGCAATCAATGAAACTATTTCTGTAGGTCAATTAATTACGGTAAGCGGTTATCTATGGATGATTAATAACCCTCTAAGAATGGCTGGCTGGCTTGCCAATGATTTTCAGCGTTTTGTTACTTCTGTAGAACGAATTTATTATACTATTAATAAAGATCCAGATGTTTCAGATCCAGAAGAACCAATGAAAGTTGACAGAATAAAGGGGGATATTAAGTTTTCTCATGTTTATTATAATAGTGAAGATGATGTGATTTTAAAGAATATAAATTTTCATGTAAAACCTGGCCAGACAGTTGGAATTATCGGAGCTACCGGTTCCGGTAAATCAACTCTTATGAATCTTTTATGCCGCTTTTATGATGTATCTTCTGGTGAAATTACCGTGGACGGGATTAATGTGAAAGATTATGAACTCTATAGCTTACGTGGCAATATTGGTATGGCAATGCAAGATGTTTTCTTATTCTCAGACACGATTGAAGGTAACATCGCATATGGAAAGCCAAACTGCTCCTTTGAAGAAGTAGAGCGTGCTGCAAAACTTGCAAATGCAGACGAGTTTATAAGACAGATGCCAGAAGGTTATGATACGATTGTCGGCGAGCGTGGTGTTGGTTTATCTGGCGGCCAAAAGCAACGTATTTCCCTTGCCAGAGCAATCCTAAAAGATCCTGCCATAATTATTCTTGATGATACGACTTCTGCCGTAGATATGGAAACAGAATCACAGATACAAGAAGCTTTGCATTCCATACAAAATCGTCATACCGTCTTCTATATTGCACATCGAATCTCGTCCATCAAGGATGCCGATCAGATTTTAGTAATTGACGAAGGTACCATAAGAGAAGCTGGAACTCATGACGAACTAATCGCAAAGAAAGGCTATTATTATACAGTATTCCACCATCAGTATGGTGAATTCGATTCGATAAAAGCTCAGAAAGGGGATATTAGTCATGGCAAGGAATAAATACGATATTGATGAAACCTTACAATCCGAGTTTAATATAAAACACCTGAAACGACTTGGTCACTATATTTCACCATACCGTAAAGATATGGTAGTCACGATATTATTAATGATGACCTCCAGTGCCCTTGGAATGTTAGTGCCGCTTTTTTTCATGAAGATTATAGATGATTTTATTCCTAATAAGAGTGTTGCCGGTATCGTTGTTGTCTGCCTCTTATTACTACTGATTAATATTATCAATATGATCATTCTTAGACTTAAAGTAAATATTACAGCAAAACTTGGTCAAAATATTATCCATCAAATACGTACCGATATTTTTACGCACCTTCAGAAGTTGCCATTTTCGTATTATGATGATCGCCCACATGGAAAGATTCAGGTGCGTGTTGTTAACTATGTTAATAGTTTAAGCGATCTTCTAAGTAACGGTATTGTTAATACAATTACCGAATTGTTTAGCTTATTCTTTATCGTCGGCTTTATGTTATCTATTGATATAAGACTCACCGGTATATGTATGATTGGTCTTCCTGTTTTAATGGCGCTAATCTTCTTTATTAAAAGAAAACAACGTGTTGCTTGGCAGATACAAAGTAACAAATCATCGAACTTAAATGCCTATATCGCAGAAAGTATTAATGGTATTCGCGTGACTCAGAGTTTTGTTAGAGAGCGTGAAAATATTCAGATTTTCAATAATCTTAGCAAGAGTTATAGTACTTCCTGGATGGATGCTGTTCGTTATAACTTTATGCTTTGGCCAGCGATTGATAATATCTCAACACTTACCACCGCTGCAATCTATGTCCTTGGTGTCAGTTGGATAACAGGAGGTGTCGCAGGGATTACAACTGGTGTATTGATTGCCTTCACCTCTTATATAGGCAGGTTCTGGGCTCCGATTAACACCTTAGCAAGTTTTTATAACTCTTTATTAACCGCTATGTCATACCTGGAACGTATTTTTGAGACAATTGACGAGGACGTTACCGTAAAGGATAAGGAAGGTGCTACAGAAATGCCTCCAATCATCGGCGATGTGGAATTTAAAGATGTAACTTTTAGCTATGAGGATGGAGTGCCTATTTTAAATGGAGTTAGCTTTCATGTAAAACCAGGAGAAACCTATGCAATCGTTGGTCCTACCGGTGCTGGAAAATCTACTATTATTAACTTAATCAGCCGTTTTTATAATCTAGATTCCGGAGAGCTATTAATTGACGGTATTGATATTAATAGTGTAACCATCAAATCCTTAAGAAAGCAAATGGGTGTCATGCTTCAGGATAGCTTTATCTTTTCTGGTACTATTATGGATAATATCCGTTATGGTAACATGGAAGCTACGAATGAAGAGGTCATTGCTGCTGCAAAAACGGTCTGTGCCCATGACTTTATCATAGGCTTAGAAAAAGGCTATGAAACTGAGGTAAACGAGCGAGGATCCCGTTTGTCCGCTGGTCAAAGACAGTTGATATCCTTTGCCCGTGCCTTACTTGCAGATCCAAAGATATTAATACTAGATGAAGCAACTTCTAGTATTGATACGGAAACCGAGATACTATTACAAGAAGGATTGGCAAAATTACTGGCAGGAAGAACCTCTTTTATCATAGCTCACCGTCTCTCTACCATTAAAAACTCAAGTAAGATTATGTATGTGGATGGCGGTCAGATTGTCGAACTTGGTAACCATGATGAATTAATGGCTCTTAAGGGAAAATACTATGAACTCTATATGTCTCAGTATGACTTCTTAAGAGAATAAACTGTATATGATATGATAAAGCAGTAGAGCTTTCCTCTATTGTTAAAGTAAGCAGAGAGAACTAGGTGATTATAGTGTTAACTTCCACTTTGAATAACCTACTTTTCTCTGCTTGTTTCTGTTATATTATCTAATATAGCTAGTCACACACGAATTTGTGCTGTCACCCAAACAAGCAGGATTTCGACAAAATGGGAAGTAAGGTTCAACGTAAGCGGATAATCTGAAGCATAATAAAACTTTACAATATGTTACAACTTATTCATAACTTGAACATAGTTTTGCCACAATCCAACGTTATAACGATATCTGATTTACTGTTTAGCGCACAAAGTTACTATTATCAAAAAAAACGCTAAAGCACCAGAATGAATGTTATTATAACCTATCTAGGAAAGGATCTAAGAAGATGAACGATAAAAAAAAACAAATTGATCTGATCGAAGATGATTGGGACGAGCTCTCAGAAGACTATATACAAGAAGAAAAACCACTTTCACTAAATAAGCGTTCTCAGTTAAAGCGGAAAAAAAAATCAAATAAAGTATTAAAAAGATGTCTTGCTGTCTTTATTATCGTAGGCTCTCTCTTTTTATTGTTTTTTGGTACTCGATTTGGTAGAGGGCTTATTTATCGTATGGCAAGTAGCTATGTTTATGGTTCACTTGTGCATGATGAAGAAGCCACAGAAGCTATGAGCCAAAATAATAATGGAATTGTTGGACGACAAGAGGATGGTGTAACCAATCTACTTTTATTTGGTATTGAAGAAATAGGAGGAGCTAGGAATACAGACAGTATGATGATAGCTTCAATTAACTCGAATAAAAAAACAGTGAAACTAGTTTCCCTTATGCGTGATTCCTATGTTTCCATTCCTGGATGGAAATCTACAAAGTTAAATGCTGCTTACGCAAAAGGTGGAGCAGAACTATTAATTAGAACAATTGAAGAAAATTATAAACTTCACATCGATGCTTATGCGTCAGTAAACTTCGAATCTTTTGAAAAAATTGTGGATAGCATAGGTGGTGTATCAATTGAACTTGGCAAAGAGGAAGCAAAGTATTTAAGACGCACCAATTATATCTCAAACCCTGAGTATCGTACTGTAAAAGCTGGCGTAAATACACTAAATGGTAATCAGTTGCTTGGATACTGCCGTGTTCGTAAAGTTAAAACTTTAGGTGGGGCAAATAACGATTATGGTCGTACTGTTCGTCAGAGAAGAGCAATGAATGCTATCTTTGATAAAGTAAAATCTCAAAATATCTTTAAAACTGTAAGCCAAGCAAATAAATGGATGGGTTATGTTACTACTAATATTACAAGAGATCAGATTGAAGATATTATCGTTACGGTCATGGAGTATCGTATTAATACCATTGATACGCTAAGACTTCCTGTCGATGGAATGTTTGATGATCCAAAGTCATATGAAGGGGTCACTTATCCGTTAGTTCTTGATTGGGAGAAGAATATCGATGAGTTATATCGCTTCCTGTATGAATAAGTTTAATAAAATGACTTCATTCTAACGTTAGTTTCTAACAACATCAGCATAAGAAATTTCAAAATGAAGATTTAAATTAGAGAATGGCAGCTACACATTTGTAACTGCCATTCTGTTTCATTTTATTATGAAGTTACTCAAAAGTATGTTTTCAGATATTTTTTTCAACATTAGAAGGAACCAAATGGGTCTTTTTTTCTAATTCTCTTTCCAGCGTTTTAGAGTTTTATAGTAGGTTAGCATATCTTTTCGCACCTCATCGATACTTTTTCCCTCTCCCTCTTTATAAACGAAAGGTATACAAAACTCTACCATCTCTTCCATCGTTTGATTGGCAACGAAATTTCCATCCTTTAAACAATAAATACAATACTCTTCATTCTTGCTGCCGTCTAAATTTGTTGCAAACTCCTCCTCTTTTATTAGTGGCATAGCACATGACTGACATACTTTACCTTCCATTTAAACCTTCCTTTCCGCGTATAGCACTCCATACTCAACTACCTTATTTAAATCTTATAAAACTGACAAAGCACGTTTTCTATGATTTATGTAAATATTATAGAACAAAAAAGCTGACACCCCATGTCATATTATACATATCTTTTCCTTGAAACAAATAATTTAATCGTAAAGTTATAATTCCACTCATATAGGCTCGAGCCATCATCTACAAGAAATCTTTCTATTTTTCTCTCATAGGCGAATTTCTCCAACTATGTTATAATAGTTCTTAAATATTACATAAAAAGTTTAATGCTTACAAAGAAAGGATACATATGATTACTAAATATTGTTTTGGAACTCCATTCGAAACAGAGGCAGTAACAGCGAATTTAAATTCGATAGCTGTAACGCCTTTTGATCTTACCAAAGAAAGTTCAAAAGATATGTTTCATTGCCCTATTTCCATAAAGTCTGACGATAATTTTTCTTTAGAATATGAGATGGAAGATAACGTTATTGTCTATGGTCTTGGTGAAGCAAACCGCGGAATCAATAAGCGTGGTTATCAATACATAAGCTATTGCGCGGATGATCCAAATCATACAGAAAATAAATTCTCACTTTATGGGGCACATAACTTCATTATCATTGATGGGAATCCATGTTTTGGTCTTTTTCTTGATTATCCAGGAAAACTTACCTTCGATATTGGATACTCCTTTCATTCAAAGTTACGAATCTTTTCGGAAGATTCCAATCTTTATCTTTATGTCATCTCAGGTACAAACCCATATGACATCGTAAAGCAATTTCGTGAATTAATCGGGGAATCCTATCTTCCTCCGCTTTGGGCATTTGGCTACCAACAATCTCGTTGGGGATATCAGACTGCACAGGATATCAGAACTGTTGCAGACGAATATCAAAAACGTGGTATTGGTCTTGATGCTATCTACATGGATATTGATTATATGGAACGATATAAAGATTTTACGATTGACGAAGAGAAATTTCCGAATTTTTCAGAGTTTGTTGCTGAGATGAAAAATAGAAACTTACATCTGATTCCTATTATTGATGCAGGAGTGAAAATCGAAGACGGATATTCTGTCTACGAAGAGGGCGTAGCAGGCGATTACTTTTGCAAACGAGAAGATGGTACCAACTTCATTGCAGGTGTATGGCCTGGTGATACTCATTTTCCTGACTTTTTTAAGAAAGAAACTAGAGACTGGTTTGGAAACAAGTATCAGTATCTATTAGAGAAAGGAATCGATGGTTTTTGGAATGATATGAATGAGCCTGCTATCTTTTATTCCAAAGAAGGCTTAGAGAATACATTTGCAGAAATAAAAAAACTAGAAAATAGAGAATTAGACCTTACGAATTTCTTCTATTTAAAGCACCTTGTAGATTCCTTACAAAACAATGAAGAGGACCATAAGAGATTTTATCATGAAGTTGATGGCGTTAAAATCCGACATGATAAAGTCCATAACTTGTACGGCTATTATATGACACGCGCTGCGGGTGAAGCATTCTTAAAATTAAGTGAGTCGAAGAGAATCTTACTATTCTCCCGCTCTTCTTATATTGGTATGCACCGTTATGGTGGTATTTGGACAGGCGATAATCAGTCCTGGTGGTCACATCTTCTATTAAATATTAAAATGATGCCATCTCTAAATATGTGCGGATTCCTATACAGCGGCGCAGATCTTGGAGGTTTTGGTAGTGATGTAACCAGAGATTTGATGCTAAGATGGTTAGCTTTTGGTATCTTTACCCCGCTTATGAGAAATCACTCCGCCATCGGTACTAGAAACCAAGAGTGTTATGAATTAGAATCAACAGAGGAATTTAAGCATCTAATAGGAATTCGATATCGCCTCATCCCATACCTTTACAGTGAATTTGTTAAGGCTGTAAAAAATAACGAGATGCTCTTTCGCCCACTCGCTTTTGATTATCCAAACGATACACAGGTACGACGTATCGAAGACCAATTAATGTTAGGTGACGGTTTAATGATAGCACCAGTCTACACACAAAACGCTACAGGGCGTTATGTATATCTTCCAGAGGACATGTTGTATCTTAAATTTACTAAGGGCTCTGATTATAGCATGGAAGTTCTCACAAAAGGACATCATTATCTTTTGGTTGGCTTATCAGAAGTTCCTTTGTTTGTAAAGCCAAATCATATAGTATTGCTTGCAAATCCAGCCCAAAATACTGCCACCTTAAACCGTAAAAACTTTACCTTACTATGCTATTTAACTAAAGAAGCTTCTTACGAGTTTTACGAAGATGACGGTATAACACTTCCTGCAAACGGTACAACAACCAATCTATCGATTGACTGCCCGGATACGGCACGGATTGTAACGTCAGAGTTTGTAATTAACTAATAAAAGGAAAACTTCGTAAATTTTCTTTCCTTGAGTTAAAAAGGTCCATAAAAACTGCTAAAACAGTTTCAAGGACCTTTTTTTAAGTAGTGATTATTCTATGTAAATCACTCTTACTCTTGAACAAATACTTCTTTTGTTTGACCACAGATAGGGCATTCGTAATCATCTGGTAATTCTTCAAATGGAGTATCTCCATCATATACATAGTGGCATACGGAGCAAACATACTGTACTTCCTGACTCATATTATCACCTCCTTTCAATGGAGTGTTAACCGTTAACTTACCTTTTCTCTTCAAATCTCGGTAATCTTCATAGTTTATTGGTCTATCATTACTAAAAACTTGTGCTTCCGGTATCTCGCAGACGAATTGCCAAGAGCATCTATATCAATTGTCTCTGACACACTCAAACTAAAATATGTGGCCATAGATTCTTGTATGTACGGATTTCCTAAGTGGTCTGTAGCATAAGAAATACTATAAAATTTCATTATCTCTCTGCCACTCCTTGACCCAAAATTCTGAATGAAATCTTTTTTAGCATTTTGACACCGTTCCAAGGGTTATGGTATAATACTCGATGGTTCTTCCAATTGTAAATCAAATCATTAAAAAAAACAACCTTTTGAATAATTTTGGTATCAGAACCAATAATTTTAGGTATGGCAATGAGAGCTCAAACCGAAAATTTATTATCGTTATTAATAGGTGCTAAAGCACCAGAATAGAGGTTACTATGAGAACAATGTTAGTTGTGCTAGCAATAACGATTTTCTTAATAATATCGTTACCATTCTATTTGATTTCTTTAATCATCGGCTTATTTAGTGAGCATGCCAAAATCAGATTCTCCCAGACAGCTGCAAAGATTTTTTTCCGTATTATTTTAATCTTCTCGGCTACTAAGTTCAAGACGTTTGGTCGTGAAAATATTCCGGCAACGGAAGCCGTTTTGTATGCTGCAAATCACCGAAGCTTATCTGATATAGCAGTAGCTTATGTAACATTACCAACCCTAACCGGTTTTGTTGCAAAGAAAGAAATGGCTAAGATTCCAGTGATGAGCTGGTGGATGAAAAACCTTAATTGTTTATTTCTTGACCGTGAAAACCCACGAGAGGGCTTAAAAACTATTCTCACCGGTGTAGAGAATATCAAAAAAGGTTACTCCATGTTTATTATGCCAGAAGGCACAAGAAACCGTGAAGAAGATATGCTACCTTTCAAAGAAGGAAGCTTAAAAATGGCTGAGAAAACAGGGTGTGCTATTATTCCAGTAGCTATTACAAACTCCGACGCTGTTTTTGAACGTCAATTCCCTTGGGTAAAAAAAGCAACTGTATACATTCATTATGGAACTCCAATTTATCCAAATAATATACCAAAAGAAGAACGTAAATTCCTTGGCAATCATGTCCGTGATGTAATCGCCACTATGTTAGAAGAAGATAAAAAGTTACCACTTTAATCCTCTTAAATGAAAATTTATTTTTCTATTTCTTTTTTTAAGAATTAATGTTAAAATAATATCCATGGCTTTCTTGAACAACCTATGAAAAAGAGAGCCGTTTCGGGATATTACATAACGAAAGGAGGTAGTCATATGCCAACGTGGACAATTGTAATGTTAGTCATTTTAGCAATCTTAGTTGTTATCTTTGTTGCTTTACTCATATATGGAAGAAAGATGCAAAAGAAACAGGAGGCATCTCAAGCAGACATTCGTGCCGGTGCACAGACATTTTCAATCTTAGTAATTGATAAAAAACGTATGCGTATTAAAGAAGCCGGGTTCCCTCAGATCGTAATTGACCAAACACCAAAGTATCTTCGCCGTGCTAAGGTGCCAGTTGTGAAAGCAAAAATCGGCCCTAAAGTTGCAACTTTAATGTGTGAAGAAAAAGTTTTTGATCTTGTTCCAATCAAGAAAGAAATCAAGGCTGTAATTAATGGTATCTACATTCTTGATGTAAAAGGCCTCCGTGGCGGTTTAGAACAACGTCCGGTCAAAAAAAGCTTAATTAAGAAAATGAAATCTAAGATTACCAAGAAGGACTAATCGTTTCCTATATCTAGAAGGACATTAAATTAGCAAATAACCAGTAATCTTATAAAAAGGTTGTTTAACAATAAATCAGTTCCGTTGGAATTTGATTTATTCCATGTTAAACAGCCTTTTTTGATGTTCATTATTGTATACTCGTATATTAGGCTATCTTTCTCTTTCGGTAATTTTTATTGTAAGGTTACATTCTGATACATATTGATAATTAATATCTAATGCATATAACAACTCTACCATAATTTCTTTCTCTCTCTCTACGACATCGATGGACTTCGTAGTAACACCTATCATCAAATCACCAAACGGAGTCGTATAATAATTCATATGGCTTTTTCCAAGTTCAAATACCATATGAGAAGCTGCATCCCCTTTTTTTGTTAACTCAACTTGATTTTTTGCAATTTTTAATGTACATCGCACCGTTTTATCCGGTGCACTCTCTTGATCCAGCAATTCGTCATACAATACAAAATGTTTTCCATTACGAAAATAGTATTCACCAAGGCTAATTACTTCTATGGCTTCTTCTTGTTCTGTCTCATATTGTAAGCCGGCAATCGATACAATTACTTCTTTCGTCATTCTTTCGGTTACCTTTCCAGTACAATTCTTTATTCGAAAGTCTTTAAATTAACATCCTTTGTTTCGATGATTTCACACGGTAAAATAGTATTTGCAAAGTTACGGAATTTTTCAGCACCATCACTAACAAAAAAGGAATGTTCTGGTGTATTGGTTTCTTCTGATAGCAATCCCTGATCTGCTAATACTTGTTTTAAGGTTCTAGCTGTTTCATAGGCTGGATTAACTAATTCAATATTATCACCAGCTACCTCATGTATCACCTTATGTAGCAAAGGATAGTGAGTACAACCAAGAATTAAGGTATCTATATCTTTATATAAAAGTTCTTCTATATACCTGCTTACAACTTCCTTTGTTATTGGATCATCAATCCAACCTTCTTCTACTAAGGGTACAAACAAAGGACAAGCTTTCCCAAACACTCGAAGATCTGGACGAATTTCTCCTAAAAACTCATTATAAATACCACTTCGTATCGTACCCTCGGTAGCTATTACTCCAATATTACCATTTCTTGTCGTCTCAGCCGCAGTTTTGGCACCTGGATTAACGACTCCGATAATTGGTATTTCAATCTCTTTTCTTACTGTTTCAAGGGCAAAGGCACTTGCTGTATTACATGCTATTACAATCGCTTTTACATTCTTTGTCAATAAAAAACGAATGATTTGCCTGGAGTACATCGTTACGGTTTCCTTTGACTTACTTCCGTAAGGTAAACGCGCGGTATCTCCAAAATAAATGATTTGCTCCTTGGGTAATTGATTCATAATTTCCTTGGTGACCGTAAGGCCACCAATACCGGAATCAAACACTCCAATTGCAGATTTGTTCGACATATCGTTCCTCCGCACAGCTTACTTCATATTTCTAGTAAATGCTGTTTGAATTAATTTTTCCACCAACTGTGGCTTAGCAATCCCTTTTGCTTCCCATAACATAGGGTACATACTGATTGCCGTAAATCCTGGAAGCGTATTGATTTCATTAAAAACAATTTCATTCGTATCCTTTTCTAAGAAGAAGTCTACTCTTGATAAGGAATAACCATCTACAGCACGGAATATCTTTACTGCTGCATCACTGATTTCCTGTGCTTTACCTTCTGGAAGCTCTGGTGTAATTATAGTTTTAGAGTCTGCATTGTTGTACTTTGCATCATAATCGTAAAATTCTGCAGCTGCTACAATCTCACCTACTCCTGACGCCTTTGCCTCAATACCACCAAGCACCGCACACTCAATCTCTCTACCTATAATAGTTTCCTCTACTAGTATCTTGCGATCATGCAACGAAGCCTCTTTCAAACCGTTGATTAATTGCTCACGATTATGTGCTTTTGTAATGCCCTTTGAAGAACCAGCATTAGAAGGTTTAATAAACACAGGGTAAGGTAAATTACTTTCTATTCGCTCCACTACCTTACTCATCTCGTCTAATTCCTTCACATACACAGCTTCATAAGCCGCTTGACGAATATCAAGATTATCTACAATAATCTTAGTAAATAATTTATCCATGGATACCGCACTTGCAAGTACTCCACAACCAACATAAGGAACTCCTGCTAATTCAAGTAATCCCTGTACAGTACCATCTTCACCGTATAATCCATGTAGTACCGGGAATACAACGTCTATCTTTTTATATTCTACATGATTCCCTTCCATAATCAAAAGATTTGGATTACTTCTATCGGGTGAAAGGATTGCGGTTTTTTTCCCATCTCTCCAAACTCCACTTGTGATGTCTTCTACACTTCCTGTAAGCAACCACTTTCCTTCTCTAGTGATACCCACCAATAAAATATCATAATGGTCAAGGTCAATATGGTTAATAACCGTTACTGCTGAAACACATGATACCTCATGCTCTGAGGATTGCCCTCCAAACAGCACAACAATAGTCTTCTTATCCATGCTAGTCATCCTTTCTGTCTGCCTATCTATTCCAGTTTTCATCTAAATCGAAATGTCGCAATCACTTAATTATTGAATCAAATATATTATTTCACTGAATTTAGTTATCCAATGGAATTCTTTGTTTCATAAAATCAATTATCTCACTAGGCTTTGAATGTTATTCTTTCCTAATCACTATATTCATTTTACACTCAATTAGTTATTAATTCAATGTTTTTTCTTGATATCTCTTTCTTATACGCATCCCATTCTATGTAGATCTACTTCTTTCTCCATAATCTCATAAACTAAAACTGCATCCTTTTCAACACTTCGCTGACAATGCTTCATAGTTTTATAACCTCTCTTCTCATACAACATACTTGCAGGTAAGAAAGAATGAAGAATCGCTCTGTCATAATCACTAAATATTCGATCTTCTAGATCTTGCATAATAAAATTACCAAAACCTTGGTTTTGATAGTCTGGAGAAACATACCTCTTATTTAATTTATTATAGACCCAAAGCATGGATGTCATCATAATTGTTTAAATCAGCGTTGTAAGGACATACTATAAATAAATCTACGAAGTTAAATTAATTTGTGATAAAGGAGACTTACTATGAAATCATTACGCTATCTTAATCCTAGTACGTATAAAACTATTCCTCAGGAATCTACCCTAAAAAAATTATTTCTATCTTACATATTGCCTTTTGCCCTCGCATTCTTGATTACTTTATACGCCTTGTTTGGAGCCTTTGTTTCTTTCGCAGGTTCTAAAGCCATAAAGGAAAATTCTACACTTCTACAGGAGGAATTAGCAAAACAAATACTGCGCTTTCATGTGCTTGGTAATAGTGACTCTGAGGAAGATCAAAATGTAAAACTCTATGTAAAAGAAGGTTTGATGTCCTATCTAACGCCACTCTTAAAGGATTGCACCGAGAAAGAAGATACCACCAAGGTATTAATGGCTCATCTAACCGACATAGAAGCAGAAGCAACTAGGCTTCTTGCTATGGAAGGGTATTACTATGGAGTTACTGCTTCCCTTGGAAAGAGTACCTTTCCAATCAAGGTTTATGGTGACATCACGTTACCAGCAGGTGAGTATGATGCTCTTAAAATAGAACTCGGAAAAGCAGAAGGCCGTAACTGGTGGTGTATTTTGTTTCCAAACTTGTGCTTTGTTGATGCCACTTATACCGTCGTACCAGATGACTCCAAGATGCAATTAAAAGCATTATTAACAGAGGAAGAATACACCTCAATTATCAAAGAAGAAAAACCAAATGTTGTAGTAAAGTTTAAACTCTTTGATTTCCTATCAAAGCTTTTTTAGATGGATTATGTGAGAAACGGACTTTAAGATATCATCGCGAAAGGAATGTCTGAATACTACTTGCAAAACCCCTCCTTGACTAATATAATGGACAGTATCAAGGTTATGTAAAACCACACGACAGGAGTTTTAAATGGATATTATTTCACTAAAGGCATATGCAAAAATAAATCTTGCACTCGATGTGATTGGCAAGCGTCCGAATGGGTACCATGATGTCCGAATGATTATGCAAACCATTAAGTTGTACGATAAAATTACAATCAAACCAACCACAAATCCGGAGATTACTATCAAAACAAATCTACACTTTTTACCAACCAATGAGAATAATATCGTATATGCGGCCTGTAAGCTGTTTAAGGAAACTTTTAAGATTGACGACGGTTTCTACATTAATCTAGAGAAAAGAATTCCAGTTGCAGCGGGCATGGCTGGTGGAAGTTCTGATGCCGCCGCCACTCTCTTTGGTTTAAATGAACTTTTTCAAACGAACCAATCCTTAGAGGATTTAATGAAGCTTGGTGTGAAACTCGGAGCAGATGTTCCTTATTGTCTTCTTCGAGGAACCGCTTTATCTGAAGGAATTGGAGAGGTCCTAACTCCCCTCCCACCTGCGCCAAACTGTTATTGTTTAATCGTAAAACCGCCAGTCAGCGTATCCACCAAATTTGTGTATGAAAACCTTAAATTAGAGGAAGACACCAAACATCCAGACATTGTGGGAATGGTAGAAGCAATTAAAAAACAAGACTTACATCAAATGTCTGCGCTTGTTTCAAATGTTCTGGAGTCCGTAACAACCAAGTATCATCCAGAGATTGAACGAATTAAAATAGATTTACTCGCACATGGAGCTCTATGTGCCTTAATGAGCGGAAGTGGTCCAACCGTATTTGCCCTATTTGATAATCAAAAGGCTGCAGAACGTGCTTTTTATGAATATAAAGTTGGCCCTTGTGGGAAGCAGACGTTTCTTACACGATTTTTTGAGTCTAAGAATGTCTAGCTCTAATTCACCTCACATGTTTGCAGGTTATAAAAAGACTCTGCAGAAAAAATAATTCATTTCATATACCGCAATTAAAAAGAACAAATAACAGCATCTATTAAAATTTGATTCGTTAGTAGATATTGTTATTTGTTCTTTTTATCTTGTTGCTATACTACTACTCACTTACTATACGAATTTTTTATTCTCTTTTCACATAGCATATAATATCATTCATATTTTGCATTCATAACTACTTATCCATACTCATATAATGTGTTAGACGCATACGTGGGAAATTAGAACACGAATAGAATGAGCAAGGAGGGAATTTACTTGGAACTCATTAAAAAGAACATACATATGAATAAACTGAAATGTAAAAGCAATCTTCAGGTAACCTTTGACGATGATTTCAATGTACCGGATAGTAAACCAGACATTAGTAAATTAATTAAATCTCAAGGGGAAATCAAGTTTAACGATCAGAAAATAAACAATGGGAAACTGTATGCAAATGGTTCATTGCATTTTCAGGTATTATATTTAAGTGATGAAACCGCTCGGCCAATCCATAGCTTAAGTGGGCAGATTCCTTTCGATGAGGTAATCAACTTAAATGAATCCTGTAACCATGATACTGGTACATTAAAATACGAGATTGAAGACCTAACTGCAAGTATTATTAACTCTAGAAAACTTAGTCTAAAGGCCTTGGTGCGCCTAAGTGTAGCCGTAGAGGATCTGTATGACGAAGAAAGTGCAGTAGCAGTTGATGCTGAGCCAGACGTGCAATCCATAACTAAAACAATTGACGTTACCAATATGGCTGTTAACAAAAAGGACAGCTATCGTTTTCGTGACGAGGTTTCATTACCATCCGGTAAGAGCTGTATCTCTGAAATTCTTTACAACAATATAGAACTTAAGAATGTCGATGTGCGTCTATTGACAGATAAGTTCACTGCCAAAGGTGAGATTTCGCTGTTTGTCCTTTACATAGGAGAGGGTGAAGACAGCCCTATGGAATACTATGAGACTGATCTACCTTTTAGCTCATCAATTGATTGTACCGGATGTACTGAGGATATGACTCCTGATATCTCACTTGAAATCGTTGGTAATAATTTGAGTGTAAAACCAGACTCGGATGGAGAAGAAAGAGTTCTTGATTTAGAAACAATCTTAGATGTTTCCATAAAGATCTATGAGGAAACTCAGATGCAGATTCTTCAAGACATCTATTCTCCAGTGAGAGAACTAACTCCTATCTACAAGGAAGCAAAATACGAAAATCTTCTTATGCGCAATAGTAATCGCGCCCGCATATCAGAAAGAATCAAATTAAATAATGATAGTGCAAAGTTATTACAGATATGTCATGGAAGTGGTAACGTTAAGATTGACGATATTGTCCCGATTGATAATGGTTTAGAAGTGGAAGGTATCATTGACCTTAGCATACTTTACATAAGTTCAGATGATGCGAGACCTTTGCAGGCTATAAAAGCCGCTGTTCCATTTGCTCAAATGATTGAAATTCGTGACCTTAAATCCAACAGTAACTATGACGTGAAACCATGTCTTGAGCAAATCAACATTATGATGTTAGACAACACTGAGGTTGAGGTAAAAGCTAGTGTTGTTCTAAATGTGATAGCGTTTGACTGTTTAACAGAATCCTTTGTAGTTGACTTTAAAGAAGAACCATTAAACTTAGAGCTATTGCAGTCGATGCCTGGAATGATTGGTTATGTCGTAAAACCTGGCGATAATCTATGGAAAATAGCAAAAAGCTATCATACCACTGTAGATGCGATTAAAGATATCAATGATTTGGATTCGGACTCCATTAGTGTTGGTGATCATCTTTTAATTGTAAAAGAATTAGATCCATGTTTTGCATGATTAAAAAATCATCTCCAAATGTATAAAAAGCATAAAAAGTACCTTGGAAATGGCTTTTATAGGCCAGTCAAGGTACCTTTTTATGCACTATTATTTATGAAGTAATTTAGTGTCAAACTCATATTCTATGGATTTAGAAAGCGATTACTCTAAACCATCTTTCCACTTGTTTAACTTTTCAATCGTTGTGTCTAATGTTTTTTGACATATCTCAGGAAGTTTACCTCCCCAAGTTTTCGTTGCTTCATCAAATCCTTTTTTGACAGCATTAATCATGGTTTCTGCTTTGGAGGAATCATTTCCTGCTAATGCTTTCGCAAAAGACACTAAACGTTCGGAGGTTTGTTCAACACCCCAATATCCATCCTCTGCAATATCTGAGGAAGCTTTCGCAGCTGTCTCTGGATCAACCTGTACTTTTCCTTCTCGAAGTAGTGCCCAAATGTCAGTAGCATCTGTTACCTTCTCCCCTTGTTTTAACATCATTTTCTCTACTAGGGAGCGAAGGCTTGCTGTTCTTTGTTCTGCATCCGCTTTTAATCTTTCGATTGTCGTTCTATCCTGTTGCTTATTTGTTTTGCTTTCCTCTGACTTTTCATAAGTTGCAGCTACAGTTTCTTGTTTCGACTCATTCGCCTTCGAACTCTTCTTTTCTAATTCTACCGACTCTGTTGATGCATAGGTGCTTCTTACACCCGTAACTCCGTTTACACTCATACAATACCCTCCTTGGTATTCTTAGGATAATAAACCCTAAGCTGAAAGACAATAGTTCCCGACCTTTTTTAGGTCTTATTTCTTATATCGGAAGGAATCGTAAAAATGTTTACCTCTCTACCTGATTAAGGTTCTAAACCCTTAAGTGCATTCAGTACCTCAGATGCACTTTTCCTTTTAGCAAGTAAAACGTGAATTGGTTCATTTATCTGTCCCAGACTATGAGCATCTGAATCAGAAATTACTCTACATTGAGAAAGATATGGATTACTATCTAATAAACATTCTTTGTTCTCTAATTTGGATAACTCAACACAGGAAAATCTACTATCCGGCGGAAGAAACCCGAGATTAGATATTACACTGTTTGAGTTTTTATCGATATGTGCCGGAATCATGACTCCGTGATAAGCTTTTACAACTTCATAGACTTCAGAAAATCCGATCGTGGTTGCATTAATCAAAAGATACTCTTCCCTATCTATCTCCTTCTCATCCTCATCAACTACAATCTGATTTCCAAATATGTTTTCTTTATTCTTTACTTTTATCAAACGTTCATAAACATAGGTATCAAACCTCATCGCATCTTCTAAATCTGCAAACAAGCAAATAACATGCACTTCCTCTGAAGTCGTTAACTCCATGCCTGGTAAAACTAAAATATCATTTTTCTTCCCGATTTCTATTGAAGCCTTGCAGTTTTTACAAGTATTATGATCAGTAATTGCAATCACATCCAGACCCTTTAGCGCCGCCATCATAACTATATTGGTCGGAGTCATATCATCATCAGCACAAGGGGATAAGCAGGTGTGAATATGAAAATCATAGGTCAACTGAAGCATGAATAATTTGATACACCTCATACGCTGCTTCAAATATTGAAAGGTCGGTAGCTAAAATTGTAATAGCTTCACTTTTCGCTTTTGATAATGCAGCCGCATCAAGCGTAATTCCCTCCGCCAAAATTACACAAGCTGCTTCCGTTAAAGTTGCAACCGCTAACGTATTTATGTTACCCATTACTGTCACCCAAGCAGATCCGGCTGGAATTTTACTCATTGCAATACTTAATAGATCACAGCAAAATGGAGTCTTTACCTCTGTATTTAGATTGTTCCCTTCGTTGATAACAGTAAAATTACATCTCCTAATAAATTCTTGTTTTGTCATCCTTACCTCCCGCTTAAGTAAATTCTATGTAGGTGTTTCTTTCGATCTAATATTGATAGCATTTTGGTACTAATCATTACTTCAAAACTCAGCCGTTGACTTAAGCGCATTTAGTCTGAATTATCCTTTGGAAATTGAACAGATAACTTGTTCACATACTCTCTAAAGATATGGATGCAATAATTTTCATCCGCGACCCCTCTCACAATATCCTCTGCAAGAGCCTTACATGTCGGAGCCCCACAAGAACCACAGTCAAGCCCAGGAAACTTCTTACAAAGTTCTTCTACTTTTGCCACTTTACCAATACTTTCAATTAAACTGACTCCAAGATTAAAAACTGGTTCATATTCAACCTCTTGTGTCCAACCAATATCAATACTTTCTAGTGGTATATGCGTTCTAGCAACAGGCATATATTTACGAAGCCTTTTTAGTTTTACTTTCGCTACATATGGATTTTCAACGGTTAGGACACCCCCAACACAGCCTCCATTGCAAGCATTAAGCTCAATAAATTCTAAGTTTGTAAACTTTTGATCCTCCATATCCTCTAGTACACGAATGATGTTTTCAATTCCATCTGCTGCAAGATAACTATCTGTTAGAAGACCACTTGCTTCACCACCGCTAGAGCCCCAACTAATTCCTATTTTCCCTGATATCGCAAGGTCTTCTAACTCTTCTTTCTCTGCTACCGTCTTCATACATCCAATTAGCTGAGGATAGACATCCTTAATTGCAAGCACCCCATCTACCTCACTTTTTTCATAACCCAATGGATTTTTAGCCGCTGTTACCTTCGCTGGGCACGGTGAGATGAAGAAGATTCCTATTCTCTCTCTTGGAAGACCTGTCTTCTCCATGGCCACTTTTACAGCTAGTTCAGCAGCTATATCAACTGGCGCCTTTAACGGAAGTAGATGCTCCAATAAATTAGGAAAGCGCACTCGAATCAGTCTAGTCACCACAGGGCATGCTGTACTGATAATAGGCCACTTTTCTTTATGTTCTTCTATATACATTCTAGATGCTGCAGATAAGATTTCAGCGGCGCCACTAACTTCAAATACATCGGAGAATCCCATCAACTTTAAGGCATTTAAGACAATATTAATATCGTCTAAATTATTCATCTGGGCATACAAAGAAGGTGCTGGTAGGGCAACAGTATACTCATACTGTTTTATCATGTCCATACTATCAAACGTCGCATTCTTAGCATGATGAGGACATATTCTTATGCACTCACCACAGTCGATACAAAATTCTTTTGTAATTACCGCCTTTTGATTACGAACTCTTATTGCCTCGGTAGGGCATCGCTTAATGCAATTAATGCACCCCATACAAAGGTTTTCATCCAATCGCACCGCGGTATAAAACTTCCCCATACTCTTCCCCCCTCTCCTAGTGTATCTCTACGTCTACTCGTTTTCCTTTAAGTTAAATTTTCTATTATTAACTATATTCAATAATCATCTAACATTCCTTACTTTCTTATACGCCATTTTTAGATACTTACATAAAAATTTTTAACGTTACAGTAGTCCCTTCTCCTAGTATGGTATCAATCTTCATATCATCTGAGTATTTTTTCATATTCGGAAGACCCATACCCGCTCCAAATCCCAGTGCTCTTACATTATCTGGTGCGGTAGAATATCCAGCTTGCATAGCAAGTTCTACATCTACGATTCCTGGCCCTTCATCATTTAGTATTATTATGACTTCTTGAGACGAAATATGAACTGTTATTTCTCCTCCATGAGCATGAATTACCATGTTTATCTCACCCTCATACATAGATATGGCAACCTTTCTCACAACCTCTGGTTTTGCACCCATCTGCTTTAACTTCTTTTTCACATCGCTGGATGCTTCCCCTGCCCTTGTAAAATCATCCCCAGATATCGTATAAGTTAATGTGATTGTATTACTCAATTTGAAATACCTCCACGCAAACCATTTTGATATAGTAACCCACATGCAGAAAACATACGATGCCCTGTGCATAGTAATGGTATCTCTCTTTCGTTTGCAAGCTCAATCATAGATTCATCTGGTCTCTTTCCCCGAACAAAAACAATGCACACGACATCCATCATCTCCGCAGTACGCACTACCTGTAAGTTGCATAATCCAGTTAATAACACGCATTGTTCCTTGACAAATGCAAGTACATCACTCATCATATCGGATCCGCAGCCTGTGTGCGCTTCACGATCTAAAAACTCTTCACCGCTAATTACTTGTGCTCCAAGTATTTCTTTCACATCTCTTACAGTCATGTACGAATGCCTCCTTATCCTCTATGCGGTATACGTAACATATCATAAAGACAACTCTTCCCGCTTAAGTTATCTACTTTTTTGTCATTGTTATAAAATATAACAATGCCGTTCTTCACTTTCATTATAATTTTGCCATTGCTTTCTTTTTGTACTAAAACTGTCAATATTGTATAATTTTTACACATTTTTATTTATATATCAGTATAACATTACCAAAGACTCTTTTCAACTCTAGCTACATAAAATTTTCCAAATATATGTTATTTTATTAACTATGTTATATCTTTTATTGTGCTTTCAGAACAATTAATTCTATATCTATTACATTTAAATTGTTAATAGTGCTTAATTGAATACACAATTTCATAATTTGTATTTGCTTTACTTGATTTTAAATACTGTTATTTGTTAAATATATATCATTGTGGATTTTTCACTAATATCATGCTATAATATTATTGTTTTTCGACAACATGTCATCGAAAAGATTGTTAAAAAACTATCAAGGAGGTTTTATCATGAGCTCACAGAAATCAACCGTTCCTTTTGCTGGAACAAAAGAGCAAGAGGAAGCACTTATTAGTGTCATAGAAGAGCTTAGAAGTGACAAAGGTGCCCTAATGCCTATACTTCAGAAGGCACAAGAAATCTATGGCTACCTTCCGATTGAAGTTCAAACCATAATTTCAAACACGTTAGATATTCCTTTAGAAAAAATCTATGGAGTAGTAACCTTTTATTCTCAATTCTCTCTTTTCCCAAAAGGTAAATTCAAAATTTCCGTATGTCTTGGTACTGCTTGTTATGTAAAGGGTTCTGGAGACATCTACAATAAACTTATGGAGAAGCTTGGTATCGCTAGTGGTGAATGCACTCCAGACGGAAAATTTTCTTTAGAAGCTTGCCGCTGTATTGGTGCTTGCGGTCTAGCCCCAGTTCTTACCATTAATGATGATGTATACGGAAGACTTTCCATTGACGACTTAGACGGTATTCTTGCTAAGTACGAATAATCAGATTTGTATCGTTTTTTTGTCATAAAATTATCTTTGTCTATAAAACATGAAATAGAGGAAATCAATTATGATGCCGGAAATCTCTCTGAACGTTTTGGATGTCGCCCAAAACTCCATTCGTGCAGATGCAACACTAATTGCAATAACTGTAACTGTAAATAGAAATAAGGATACCCTGACCATTGCCATTAAAGACAATGGTTGTGGCATGACGAAAGACCAAGTAACTCGTGTCTTAGATCCTTTTTATACAACAAGAACAACCCGTAAGATTGGGCTTGGAATCCCGTTTTTTCAACACGCGGCAATTGCCACAGGCGGTAACTTTTCTATAGAGTCTGTTGTAGGTGAAGGTACGGTAGTTACAGCAAGCTTTATACTCTCTCATATTGATCGGATGCCGCTTGGAGACATGACAAGCACGATGCATACGCTAATAACATTGAATAACCGGATAGATTTCTTATATACATACACAGTAGATAACAGAAGTTTTACCCTAGATACCAGAGAATTTCGAATGATTCTTGATGGAGTACCATTTAATACTCCAGATGTCTCTAACTATATACGAGATTTCTTAAGCGAGAATAAACAAGAAGTCGATCAAGGAATCATTTTCTAAGATAATTTGTCTAAATTTGTACAAAGACATCAATATTAACTTGATGTCTAGTGCTAAACAAGAAAAAGTTCGTTTACAGACCTTTTCCTTGTCATGAATTATATGCGCAAAAGATCTGCGCAGGAATGGAGGAATTATGAAATCTCTTGAAGAATTAAAAGCAATCCGCGAGAAGATGCAGAATCAGATAGGCCTTCGTAATGAAGCTGGAGCAAATATCCGTGTCGTTGTAGGTATGGCCACCTGTGGTATCGCAAGTGGAGCAAGGCCTGTACTCAATGCCCTTTCTAGTGCAGTCCAAGAAAAAGGCCTTACAAACGTAATGGTCACACAAACTGGATGTATTGGTTTATGTCAGTTTGAACCAATTGTAGAGGTTATGGAAGCCGAAAAAGAAAAGGTAACTTATGTCAAGATGACAGCAGAAAAAGCGCTTGAAGTAGTTGAAAAGCACTTGGTACGTGGTCAGATTATCAAAGAATACACGATTCAAAATTATATTAATTAGCGAGGAGGACCTAATATGTATCGTTCACACATCTTAGTTTGTGGTGGAACCGGTTGTACTTCCTCCGGAAGTCAGCAGATTCTTAATGCGTTACAGACTGAAATCGAAAAAGCCGGCCTTAAAGAGGAGGTTGCTGTAGTTCAGACAGGTTGCCACGGACTTTGCGCTTTGGGACCAATTATGTTGATTTATCCAGAAGGCACATTTTACTCCATGGTAAATGTAGACGATATCCCTGAAATCGTAACAGAACACTTATTAAAGGGCAGAATTGTAAAACGTCTTCTCTATAACGAGACCGTTACAGAAGATGGTATCAAAGCATTAAACGAAACAGATTTTTATAAAAAACAACACAGAATCGCTCTTCGTAATTGTGGTGTAATTAACCCTGAGAATATTGAAGAGTACATAGGAACAAGAGGCTACGAAGCACTTGGTAAGGTTCTTACTGAGATGACGCCAGATGATGTAATACAAGTCCTTTTAGACAGTGGATTACGTGGCCGTGGCGGCGGTGGATTCCCAACGGGATTAAAGTGGAAACTTGCAAAAGGAAACGATGCTGATCAAAAATACGTCTGTTGTAATGCCGATGAAGGTGATCCAGGTGCATTCATGGATCGTTCCGTATTAGAAGGTGACCCTCACGTAGTATTAGAGGCTATGGCAATTGCAGGTTATGCAATTGGAGCAGACCAAGGTTATATTTATGTTCGTGCAGAATACCCAATCGCAGTTGCTCGACTTGAAATTGCAATTAAGCAAGCTAGAGAGTATGGACTTCTTGGAAAGAATATATTTGGAACTGATTTCTCCTTTGATGTTGGTCTTCGTCTAGGTGCTGGTGCTTTCGTTTGCGGTGAAGAAACTGCTCTTATGACCTCAATTGAAGGAAACCGTGGTGAACCTCGTCCACGTCCTCCATTTCCAGCACAAAAAGGCTTATTCCAGAAACCTACTATATTAAATAACGTAGAAACCTACGCTAACATTCCACAGATTATTTTAAATGGACCAGAATGGTTTGCCTCCATGGGTACAGAAAAGAGTAAGGGTACAAAAGTATTCGCTCTTGGTGGTAAAATTAAAAATACTGGTCTGGTTGAAATTCCTATGGGTACTACTCTCCGTGAAGTTGTAGAGCAAATCGGTGGTGGTATTCCAAATGGCAAAAAGTTTAAAGCTGCTCAAACTGGTGGCCCATCTGGCGGTTGTATTCCAGTAGAACATTTTGATATTCCAATTGATTATGATAACCTTATTTCTATCGGTTCCATGATGGGTTCTGGTGGTCTTATCGTAATGGATGAAGATAACTGTATGGTTGACATCGCTAAATTCTTCCTTGAGTTTACAGTAGAGGAGTCTTGTGGCAAATGTACTCCTTGTCGAATCGGTACGAAGCGTATGCTTGAGATACTTGATAAGATTACAAAAGGAAATGGTACCTTAGAGGATTTAGATAAGTTAGAAGAACTTTGTTACTATATCAAAGATAATTCTCTTTGCGGTCTTGGTCAGACAGCTCCTAACCCTGTATTATCCACACTTCGCTACTTTAGAGAGGAATATGTTGCACATGTAGTAGATAAGAAGTGTCCAGCAGGTGTATGTAAATCCTTATTATCCTATACTATCGATGCAGACAAGTGTAAGGGATGTACTTTATGTGCACGTACTTGTCCAAATGGTGCAATCGAGGGTAAAGTTCGTGAAGCTCATGTTATCTTGCAAGAAAAGTGTATTAAGTGTGGAGCTTGTATGGAAAAATGTAAATTCGGCGCAATCAGTAAGAAATAAATGGCAGAATGGAGGTTATAATTAATGGCGAATATTAATATAAAAATCAACGGCATGGAAGTCTCTGCTCCAGCAGGTTCGACCATCTTAGAAGCTGCCAGATTAGCTCATATTGAAATTCCAACTCTTTGTTATTTAAAAGAAATCAACGAGATTGGTGCTTGCCGTATCTGTGTAGTAGAAGTAAAAGGTGCACGAAGCTTAGTAGCTTCTTGTGTATATCCTATAAACGAGGGTATGGAGGTGTTTACCAACACTCCTAAAGTTTTAAAATCAAGAAAAAGAACCCTGCAATTAATTCTTTCTAACCATGATAGAAGATGTCTCTCCTGTGTAAGAAGTGGGGATTGTGAGTTGCAAAAATTATGTAAGGATCTTGGCGTTGAGGATGAATCCCTCTACGATGGCGAGAAAGGAATCTATGAGCTCGATGAATCCGCAGCTCATATGGTTCGTGATAACAATAAATGTATTCTCTGTAGACGTTGCTCTGCTGTCTGTTCTCAAACACAGGGAATCGGAGTAATTGGAGCAAACGAAAGAGGATTTAAGACTAACATCGGTTCCGCATTTGAGATGGGTCTTGGAGAAACAAGTTGCGTATCTTGTGGTCAGTGTATCGCTGTCTGTCCAACCGGAGCTCTTTATGAGAAAGATAGCGTTGATGAAGTATTAGAAGCAATTGCAGATCCAGAGAAATTTGTATTCGTACAAACTGCTCCAGCTGTACGTGCAGGACTTGGAGAAGCATTTGGACTTCCAATTGGAACGAATGTCGAAGGTCAAATGATTGCTGCTCTTCGTCGTGTTGGTTTTGACAAAGTATTCGATACAAACTTCAGCGCTGACTTAACTATTATGGAGGAAGCAACAGAATTTCTTGATCGTGTACAAAATGGTGGCGTATTACCATTAATTACTTCCTGTTCTCCAGGATGGATAAAATACTGCGAGCACTACTTCCCAGAGATGACAGAAAACTTAAGTTCCTGTAAGTCTCCACAGCAGATGTTTGGTGCTATTGCAAAAACTTACTATGCAAAGAAGCTCGGTATTGACCCAGAGAAGATGGTTAGCGTAAGTATTATGCCATGTACTGCAAAGAAATTTGAGCTTGGTCGTGACGATCAATCCGCAGCCGGTGTTCCAGATGTTGACTATTCTTTAACTGTTCGTGAGCTTGCAAGACTTATTGATAAGGTTGGCCTTAACTTCTTATCCTTACCAGAGGAACAGTTTGACAATCCACTTGGTATCTCCACTGGTGCTGCTGTTATCTTTGGTGCAACTGGTGGTGTTATGGAAGCCGCTCTTCGTACCGCAGTTTGGAAGTTAACTGGTGAGAATAATGATTCTCCAATTGAATTTACGGAGGTTCGTGGAGTACAAGGAATTAAAGAAGCAACCTTCCATGTTGCTGGAATGGATGTTAACGTCGCTGTCGCTTCCGGACTTTCTAATGCCAGAGAACTACTTCTTAAAGTGAAGTCAGGAGAAGCAAACTACCACTTTATCGAAATTATGGGATGTCCAGGTGGTTGTGTCAATGGCGGTGGACAGCCACAGGTACCGGCAAGCATTCGTAATTTCACAGACATCCGTGCACTTCGTGCCAAAGTGTTATATGATGCAGATGCTGCAAACCCAGTTCGTAAGTCACATGAAAATAAGGCAGTGATGAAACTCTATGAAGAGTTCCTTGGTGCTCCTGGAAGCCATAAGGCGCATGATATCTTGCATACGACTTATGTAAAGAGAACCATTAACTAAGTTCAATTAATTAAAATAAAAAAATGTCTCTGTACAGTTCAAACTGCAGAGACATTTTTTATTTTTACCAGAACATATTTTATTTACTTTTTTCCTTTGTCTCTTTACATAGCTCAAATATTCGATCCATATTGAGATTAAAAAAGAAATAATATTTACCATTAACTGAAAAATCATCTTTATAGAATATTATTTCATTAGTTATGTTACCGTTCGTGTCTATCATAACGATTCCATAATCCCATCCTCCAGCTGGAAGCTTGATTGGTTTGTATACATAATATCCTTCATTCAACAATTGAAATAACTCTTCCTTTTGTTCCATATCAAATGGAATTATAACTTTCGCCATTTGCGAAAAGAAAAGTGAACAACGTCACGCATCCTAAAGTCCCTAATTAATTTATAATTCTTTATTACTGTAAAAACGAACAATACTTCAGCACCACTGATATAACAATCTTTTAAATCAAAAATAAACCAATCAAACAGTAATATATAATCAAGACTGCCACCAAAGAATATCTTGTCTATAAGGCTGCAAATTGCTCCTGATAACAATAGTACATAAATGGTTTTAGGTAGTATTCCCTCCTGTTTTGCACAGTAAAGATAATACTGGTAGGTAAAGTAAGCAAACACTATCACAATAACATTAATCAGTATTGCAACCCAGGGAGAGCGAAAAATATCTAAATAATTCCCCAGATAGGATTGGTTCGTATTTACTTTGGGTTTGAAGGCAAATATTCCTCTTACTATCAGAAAGCTTTTATCAAAATGATAATGTCGTATCATAGCCTTTATCACCTGATCAAGCGCTACTAACCCGCCAATTGTTATTCCTTTTTTTACGATTGGTTTCAAGAAAAATTCTCCCCTCTTTCTAATTAGAAACGAATTCTATATAAAACCTCTTCCTCCACCCATTCGCTATGTACCGGTTGAAATCCAAGTCTCTGATATAGTTTTCTCGCCTGATTATTATCTGGCTCAAAACTAATATAGACCATCTTCTGACCTTTTTCCTCTTTCATATACTGCAAAAGCTGCTTCATTGCTTCTGCACCAAACCCCTTTGATTGATACTTCTCATCAATCATAAACCGGATAATGAGATAGTGATACTCATCCGGATGCAGACAATACATTAAAAATCCAACCAACTCTTCTTCAAAGTAAATTGTCATTGGCATATAGTCCTTATGAATCTTTGCTTGTTCTAAAGAATAGTGGTTGGATACTAAGAAGCGGCGTTGGTCCTCTTTCACTTTTAGGTTAGTCACCGCATCGTAATTGGACTCTGTAATACCCCTAAGGGATACCAAAGGCTACCCTCTCCTCTCGATATGATATTCATTCGGGAAATTCCCCGGATATTCTTTGGTAAGTTCTTATATTATATAGTTAAATATCCCCATTTGCAACAATCTCTTTTTTATCATCTCTATCTCTAATATTTTATTAGTATCTCTATCTCTTTTTCTAGATTACTATCTCTTTTACTATATCACTATCCCTTTTACTATATTACTATCGCGTTTACTAGATCGTATCCCTCTTACTAGATTACTATCCCTTTTGCTTCATCATCATTATAACATTTCGTTTGCCAATACAGCGATAAGAAATCCCCAACGCTATCAATATTACAGATGCAAATAGCAAATAGTATTTTTCTGTTAAACTATCTCTTAATAATGAAAATAGATAAAAGTTGCCCAGTTTCTTTCCAGCCCCATAAGATAGAATATAGTATAAAACAGGTATCATATAAGCGATTGCTATATTATCGAATAGTGCGTAGAAGAAAATACCAAGCCCTCCTAAAAATAAAGCACTGATGATACCTCCAAAGTATAATTTCGCAAAATCAAATACACACTCTCCTTGTTTTAGGCAAATTAAAAAGATTGCCATTAAGATAAGTAAACAGACTAGTGCTTCTAGTAATCGAATAAGATGTACAGTAAGCATTGGTTCTTTCTTACTTGACAATAGATCTCGGATGTCCTTATCCTGATCAGGTAAAAATTGTGGGACAAAGAATACTACTCCAAGTAAGGATAAAAATAATTCAACAATCCGTGCACTTTGCAGTTCATTTAAATTCTCTATACTCATAGCGAGAGGTGCCACAAGGCAAAGTAACATCCCTAACACCAGGTGGGGAAGCAAATGATATCTAAAGTTGGTTTTTCCTATTGATACGTAACGCTCCATGAGATAAGCTTCCTCCTTTTCTTCTCCAATGATAGATTCCTATGGTTAACACTATCAGTAGGATTGCTATTGCTGTATACATTACACGATTCCTAATAAGTTCAGGTAAGACCTCTTGATAGATGTTATAATTTCCAAAACTATTAAACCTTGGAATTAGGTTAAATCCAACCATACCAGTCAACGATCCTTGATTGGAATTAATGCTTAAAAACCACCAGATTCCCTGAACTAAAATAGCACTTGCACTTTTAGTAAGTTCTGTGAAGAAAAATCCGACTGATACCGTAAGTAATATTGTAGGAGTCAGCCACCATAACACAACCCTAATAAGTGTAAAGAAATTTTCACTTTGCCCTACTGCCTTCATACTATACTGAGTTTGAAGAGTTGGAGAGATTGCTAATAAAAGAAGAGGAAGTAATGCCATAACAATTGTAGATAAGTAGCGGCTTAAAATAATACACGAAGACGCTGCTTGTTTGGAATCAATTACTTGAACTGCTTTCGCCCTGCGATCCCTAAGGCCTCTAGAAACTGCTAAGAACACTGGTAGAATGGCAAGTAAGATTCCCATATAGTCGCAAAACTGTCTTGCATAAGCATTTCCAATACCATCTTCCTTGATAAGTTCTTCATACTCACTAAGCGCCTGTTCATATGTCTTAGGTACATAGGCACTCGTTTTTATCTTTTCCGTCTGGTAGTCACTACCGCCTCCAATTAACTCATCAATCTGTTCCATCTGGCTGCAGAATTCTTGAAAACTTATGCTATCTAATGGCGCTATCTCTAGATCAAGCTGGTTTGCCATAATCATAGTACCATTCTTCAGCGCGTCTTCTTGAATCTGATTATTTTTTTCTTCCCATTTTATCCTTAATTCCGAGATCTCATATCCTGTAATATCTTCAATGATTTCTCCTATTTTTTCCTGTTTTTTTTCACTTAATACAACATTTTTAAGGAACCCGAAAGGATATGTTTTATATTGATTATCAAAAAACTCTTGAAGCAATCCCTTCGTTGTCATCTCCATCATCAATCGTTCCTCTGTACTGTAAGTAAAACCATAACTTTGGGCACCTGGCTTTGGCTTTGTAACTCCGTTATATTCTCCCATTTGCGTAATATAAAATAAGATTAAACAGGCAATAAACAGATAATACAGCATACTTTTTGCTATCTGGATACATTCGATTTTACATAGGGTTAAAAAGTTTTTCATACTTTCTCCCCCCTTGCCTGATTCATCAACCACATATAAGCATCTTCTACATTAGGCTCTACCAAAATAGCATTTGAAGGGTTTGAAGGATTATTCTCTGGGACTACGTATCGTACTGTAACCTTATTCCCCATCGTTAACATACCAGTCACTACAAAAGTTTTCTTAAGTTCCTCTAACTCCATTCTTGAGATCTCCGAAGAATAGATTTTCCCTCGCGCCTGCATCAGTAGATTCGCTACTGTACCGTGATAGATGATTTCTCCTTCATCCATGACCGCTATTTGCTCACATGTAGCTTCAATATCACCAACAATATGGGTCGAGAGAAGCACAATCCTGTCTTTCGCTATCTCACTAAGAAGATTTCTGAAACGTACTCTTTCTTCCGGATCAAGACCTGCTGTTGGCTCATCGACAATTAATACTTTCGGATTATGGAGAATCGCTTGTGCTATTCCAAGCCTTCTTCTCATTCCACCTGACATCGCTTTTACTTTCATTTTTCTATTATTTAAGAGGTTTACTTGTTCTAAAAGGTAAGGTATCCTCTCCTTCCTCTCCTTCTTTGTTAGGCCCGAAAGGACACCAAGGTAATCCATCGCATCGTAAGCACTCATGGATCCATACATCGAGAAATCTTGAGGAAGATAACCTATCATGCTTCTTATTTTTTTCGATTCCGTAATTGGTATACCGCATATTTCCACGGTGCCACCAGTCTGTGAATGAAGTGTAGCTAATACCTTCATTAGTGTTGTTTTCCCCGCCCCATTCTTTCCAAGCAAGCCAAACATACCTTCTGTTATAGTGAGGTTAACATTTTTTAATGCCTGCTTCGTTCCATAGAATTTATTAACGTTTTTTAGTATTATTTTAGTTTCCATACGACTCCTATCTGCTCAATGCGTTTGTATTGAAACGATTCTTTATTGTAAGCTTCGTCCCTGTTATAGATATAGAATACGATAGAAATCTCTACAAAAACTCTACAAAATCAAAAAATCTGCGCAAACGATAGCCCCACCCTTCATACTATTACTAAAGCTGATATTTCCTCCATGCTTTTCACACAATAACTTACATATCGTGAGTCCGATGCCAAAATGGTCTAAGTCACCAGAACTATCTGTATAGTAAGGTCTTTGAGCTTGATATAGTTCTTCCGGGGTAAATCCTCTTCCATCATCTCGGACATATAAATGCAATGTATCATTTTCACGCTCCAAAAGAACATCAATCGTAGAATTTCCGTATCTGATTGCATTCGATAATAAGTTTTCCGCAACTTCTAGAATAACATGTTCATCGAAGTAACATTCTTTTTCATCCACATTATTTGTTACCTTTATATCGATTGGATGAACCTGCATTAACCCTTTCGCTGTTCTTAGTAAAGCTTCCACTAAAACATCTGTGTTCCCTTTTTTCTTCGTCACCTCCATTGAATCGAAGGTGTGAATCTCCTTCATAGTCTCAGAAAACCGCTTAAGCCTAGTTAATTGATCTTGTACTAAAGATAAGGTACTCATTAGTTTTTCTTCACTTATCTTTCCTATAGGGTAATATTTCTTTAATAAGTCCGTGTACCCCTGCATCACAGTGATCGGTGTACGTAAATCATGTGCGAATGCTGCATTTAGACTTCTTTGATCTTCCATTAACCCCCAAACTATCTTTTGATTCTTTATTAATTGCTTTCTCATCTCATTAAAGGCAGCACAGATTTCACCCATTTCATCACCGCTCTCATACTGGCATTCATAACTTAAGTCATTTCTTCCAATACGTGCTGCTTCTTCCCGTAGTATCTTAATTGGCTCACTTAATTTATTCCGATAAAACATACTTGTTGTGATAAGAATAGCTAAAACTGAATATAGTAAAAGTGAGACTGGCTGTAGGATTTCAAAAAATAACAGGAGATTTTGGTCTTCTTTCGAAATTTCAGCGCCTGAAGAAAAATAACTAACATCACCAATCATATGATATCCCTCCATCACCTGATACTTTGATAATATTAAATTCCTCCAACTTTCACAAAACATCACGGTTGCTGTAAAGCAAATGATAACACCAATAATTGCAAGGATAATATAAATCCCTAAGGTCCTCCTTAGGGATGAATTTTTTAGCGTTTGTTTTAACTTTTCTATTTTTTCTTCTATATAGTCCATCGGTACCCCACTCCCCATACAGTCTCTATAAAGGTTTTGTCTGTATATTTCGATAGTTTCATGCGGATTCTTCTCACATGCTCTGTAATAATACTACTATCTCCCTCTTTATCAAATCCCCATAGCTTCTCATAGATGGTTTCTTTATCAAATACTCTCCCACGATTCATACTTAAGACCTCAATAATATCAAACTCTGTCTTTGTAAAGGCGATTTCTTTGTCTTGCCAACTAACCATTCGTTTGCTGTACTGAATCGCTAACCCATCAAAAAAGCTAACTTCTGCCTTTTGACTTTTTCTTTCTTCTCTACGAAGGTGCGCAAGTACCCTTGCTCCTAACTCCTCGATACTAAATGGTTTTATAATATAATCATCTCCGCCAACAAGTAAGCCTTGAATCTTATCTTCTTCCTGTGCTCTTGCAGTAAGAAATATAATAGGGCAAGATATGATATCTCTGATACGCTTACATACTGTAATACCATCAAGATTTGGCATATTGATATCAAGTAAAATTAAATCTGGATTTAACTCAATTTTACGGAGTGCCTCCTCCCCGCTCTTAGCACTATAGACTAGATAGCCTTCGAGTTCGAAGTAGTCTTTTAATAATAGTAATATTCCCTCATCATCATCGACGATTAACAATTTATATTTCATCATAGCCTCCCTATGTACCATTTTTCTATCTACAGTATAGTTGCACCTAATAGGAAATTCAATCAATATTTCAATATAATAATTTCATAAATTTATTATTCAATATTGAGTAACTATGTCATTCTCCCCTCTAAAGTGCATCTATCATAACTGTTTTTTACTGTTTGTGCGCATATACAATTAATTTATCACAATGGTGTCAAATTCCATTTTCTTGTAATTTATGTGCATTATGATATAATAAAGCTTATAAATTACAATTATGAATTTAGCATTTAAATTCATGATATATTAAGACTGCCAAACCGAACGCTTGTGTAGATCTCGATCATGAATTTAGTATTTATATTCATGATAAATCATTTTTAAATATTAAATTTGTGAGGTTGCTGTATGAATGTGAAGGAAGCAAATAGAATTGTAAATGAATTAAAAACTAATATTCAACAAGTAATTATCGGAAAAGACGATGTTATACTTAAAGTCATTACTACTCTTATCGCAGGTGGACATGTTTTGCTGGAGGATACTCCTGGTACTGGAAAGACATTACTTGCTAAGGCACTTGCTCGTTCCATCTCTCTGAATTTTAAACGTATTCAATTTACACCTGACCTGCTCCCCTCCGATGTAACTGGATTAAATATATATAATCAGAAGGAAGAAAGGTTTACATTTTTAGCTGGGCCCGCGTTTACGAATATTTTATTGGCAGATGAAATTAACAGAGCAACTCCAAGAACGCAATCTAGTTTATTAGAATGTATGGAGGAACACCAGATAACGATTGATGGGGAGACGAGAACTTTAACTGACCCATTTTTTGTTATTGCGACACAGAATCCAATTGAAACTGCTGGAACCTTTCCACTGCCTGAAGCTCAGATGGATCGTTTTATCATGCAGTTGTCTATGGGATATCCTACCGAGGCGGAAGAGCTTCGTCTGATGGATCGATTCATCTTAAATAATCCACTAACCAAGCTAAATCCAGTGTGTAGCGCAGAAGAAATTCTCTCCATTAGAGAATTTTCAAAAACTATTTTTATACATAACTCCATCAGAGAATACCTCGTTTCTATTGTTCAAGCAACTAGAAAACATCCTTCCATATCCGTTGGAGTAAGTCCGCGAGGTACGTTAGCTCTTATGAGAACTTGCCAAGTTTATGCCGCGATACAAAATCGTAATTACTGTCTCCCAGATGACGTAAAACAGCTGGCTCCTTGCGTATTAAAACATCGTGTACTTCTATACGGCAACTATAAGCAAGGATCTACCAAGCATCCGATCGATGAAATACTTCAAAGAGTACCAGTACCAACTGAGGATTTTAGTGAGATGAGGATAGGTTAAAAACTTCTTCCATTGGTAATTTGTAAACAAATTTGCAATTGATAAGAAAAGGCGTAAATCGCCAGAATCGAGGATACTATGAGAATTTTGACATCTTTTCTTCTCATTGGTCTTGTATACTATATTCAACGATATTTATACGAGAAATATTGGGATTATCAATTGAGAGTAACCTTATCTTTTGAAGATGGATTTGTAACCGAGGGCCAGAAATCTTATCTTATTGAATGTGTGGAAAACAATAAATTTTTGCCTATTCCACTCCTTCGTGTTAAATTTTCAGCTTCAAAGTACTTTATTTTTGGGAAAGAAAGTAATTCAAACGTTACGGATCAGTATTATCGTCATAATGTTTACTCTATTATTCCATACCAAAAAATCACGAGAAAGTACCCTTTTTTATGTAGCAAAAGAGGCTGTTACACAATCAATCATATTGATTTAATTTCCCGCGATTTATTTCTATCTGGAATACTAGCAAATCAGGTGCCTTGTGAGAGTACGATCCATGTCCTTCCAGGAACAGTTTCCTCGCTACATTATCCAAAATACCTGATTTCATCACTGCAGTCTATCATTCTTCAGTCTGCATTAACAGAAGATCCTTTTGAACTAAAAAGTATCCGTGATTATGAACCGTATGATAATATGCGGCATATTAATTGGAAGCAGACCGCAAGATCAGGACAATTAAAAGTAAATACTCATTTTCCAACAACGCAGCAGAATGTTTCCATCTGCCTAAACTTAGACCCTAATATTGTTTCACATCAAGAAGATCTACTAGAAGAAAGCATACGAATTGCTTTTACAATCGCTACTATGCTGAATGAAGCTAATGTACCTGTACGGTTTTTATGCAATGGGAAAGATATTTTTACAGATCAAACCATTCGAATGGAAGCAGGAAGTGGCAGACACTACTTAACTCAGCTTGGCGTATCCCTGGCAAGAATCGATTTAAAGAAATCAGTGAATAATTTCACCTCTACACTCGACCAATTTTTGTTACAAAGTCATCTGTCCCATCAACTAATACTTATATCTAATTACCGAAAACCTGACTTATTAGACGTCTATCAGAAACTTGTGGACTGTGGGTATTCTTGTTTTTATATCATCCCAATCCTAAAGTCTGTAGAAGTATTAGAAACACCAATTCCTAATACTATGATATGGGAGGTGGATTATCTTGAAACCACGTTATCAGAAACTCCTTGATGTATTCCACCTTGGAATGCTATTTCTTTTTTGTTGCACATTGACAATACCATTTTATCAATATATGAAACAACCTATAAGTGCAAGGCAGTTTGTTTTCTATGCTATTATCCTAATGTTTTCTTATCTGATCAACCGTTATGTAAGAAAGAATTTTTTTATATTTCTTTTTCCTCATTTAGCTATCTTTATTTTATTATTCTTCTTACCAATATTTATAGTAGATAAGTGCTTGTGTATTATTTTGTGGTCTTTTCTAGTAGGTTTTGATATTTTGTATTGGTGTAATAAAACACAAGCAAAAGTTATCTTCATGCCTCTTTGGATTGCTTTAATCTATCCTATTCTTTATTGGTATTTAGGTAAAAATTATACTGGTAGTTATCAGATTATTTCTTATTACTTTGGGATTTTATACTTGATTCTCGCACTACTATGTTCATATCTAAAGAATACGAAGTACATCGAACCGATTGAGGAACATACTGGGTATACACCAACTAAGGAAATTTTAAAAAGCAATAATCGTATGGTCTTTAGCATGGGGGGGATTCTACTTTTTGGTACCTTTTTTCTACGATATAGACCAGTAGAGGATTTCCTATCCTCCGCTATTTCATTTATAAAGCAAGGACTTACGGCTCTACTTACGTTTGTAATCAATCTATTTCGAAGTACTCCCAAAATCCCTGAGAGCGAAGATTTAAAACTATCTGATATACCACAGGATATTTTACCAAAGGGTACTGCAAACCCATTCTTTTCATTACTTCAGGAGATTCTAATTTTTATAGTTTGCTTTGCTCTTATTACTGGAGGTACCATTACTCTCTCCATATTAATATACCGTTTTATAAAAAAGTATCTTTATCATCCTCCTCAAACCACCACTTCGGATGAGGGTGATTTTTCTGTTATTGTAACCAAAGAACGTCTTCTGAGAACAGAGCCAAAAAAAGAAGACGTTGATAATCATCGAAACAATAACCAAAAGATAAGACATTATTATAAGAAAAAAGTAAAGCGCATGATAGAGAGAAAGAAATCTTTTGATCAGTCGCTAACGCCAAATGAGCGTGTCAATATTCCGGACTCTATTTCCGAGAAAGGTTTAGTGGAACTAACAACCTATTATAACCGTGCAAGATATAGCAATGATGCAATGACAAAAGAAGAGGCGAAAGAAGCAAAAACTTATTTATGAAAATAGATTATCCTTATGTTTACGTATAGTTCAGAAAAATTTATCATAAGATAGAATAAGAATTGTTCGGAGTAATACCACATGAAACAAATTATTAAAAAGCTATTGCTTCTATCCTGCCTATCCTTTTTTAGTGTTTCTCTAATCTCTTGTAAGAAGACAGATGGTGCACCAGAGAAAGATAGAGATTTGGAATTTACCGTTGTAGAGAATGCTGATTTACCAGAAAAATTAGCAAAATACATCGAAGAGAAGAAGACCAATCCATTTAAACTAACTTATGAAAATGAAGATTATCTCTACATAGTGCAAGGATACGGTGCACAAAAAAGTGGTGGCTATAGTATCTCTGTCGATGAACTTTATCTTGGAGACAATTGGATTTACGTAAAAACTAGCTTAATTGGCCCTGGAAAAAATGAGCCAGTAACTCAAAACATTACCTATCCATACGTAGTTATCAAAACGGAATTTATGGATAATGATGTTGTATTTCAATGATAAAAAAAGCAAAGCATTCTATTCAATGCTTTGCTTTTTTCTATGTATCAATGTAAAACAACAAGATTTAGTATATCAAAATGATGTTTAACCAACATATAGTATATTATACTAAATTTTTTTACTTTTTTCTATATTTTTGTTATTAATGCTCATGTATACTTATATACATTGTGCATTATCTCTTCTAATTCTAGTTCTAACTACCCAAATATTAGAAAGTAGAATATAAACATGCATAATATTACAATCTTTTGTTGTGCAATATTATTCTTTGGAACAAAATAATCGAACCTACATTCTCCTCCTAATTTGACTTTAATACTCTAGTATGCTATAGTATATTTATGATTTTCTAGTTTTTGGATATATCATGGCTACTAGTTATAACTTAATGTAATACTTTGTCAGATGATTCTATCAATAACTTTCTGCTTTCCTCTAAAAAGTGGACAACCCAAAGCTGTTTTAGAATCCTTTGAACAATAGTTTTGTATCACTTACTATAACAAGCATGTAAAGCGTCAAGTTTCACAGACCGTACTGCAGATTGGAGTATAATAATGAAGCAACCAGAAAACATGTGCAAGGTAAGAAACACTGTAGTTAATAACGTGGGGAGAAGAGTAAAAATCAAAGCAAATAAAGGACGTAATAAAGTAGATATTGCTGAAGGTATTATTGCTCAAACCTATCCATGTGTATTCTTAATTCAGGTCGAAGGCGAATTAGCTGAGTCCGTAAAGACAATGTCTTTTAGTTATACCGACGTTTTGACTAAGGAAGTGGAGTTGGTTCTCTGCTAATTAGCATGTCATAATACCTAATAATATAAAGCATATTTAACATATAAAGATGTCAAATATGATATTCCCATTGTTTTATGGTGTATCATAATTGACATCTTTTTAATTATACACATTGACATTTTACGTTTTTTTCTATATAATTAGTAATCATTATTAATATAATCATCATAAAGAAAGGAGTCAAGCTTGCAAACAACAAAATATAGTAGACAAAGAGAATCCATCAAAGATTATCTTGCTCACACCAAGGAGCATCCTACTGCCGACACCATTTATATGAAGGTTCGTGAAACTTATCCTAATATTAGCTTAGGAACCGTTTATCGTAATCTGAATCTTTTGGTTGAACAAGGCGAAGTAATAAAAATTAGCTGTGGCGATGGAAGTGACCATTTTGATGGTACAACAAGACCACATTACCATTTTATATGTTCTACTTGTAAAAAAGTGATGGATCTTCCTACATTATCTCTAGATCATATCGATACCTTAGCAGGGGCTAACTTTGCAGGTAAAATAGAAGGTCATTCCGCTTTCTTCTATGGGGCTTGTCCAGAATGCATGGCTAAGACTTCCAATAGTTTAATCCAGCAACCCACCTCAGATGAGATAGCGGATAAATAGATGATAATGTAATTCTCTAGTTGCGCATAAGAAAAAACCAGGATCTTTTCGAATCTAAAGGTCCTGGTTTTTTCTTATGTTGAAAAGAATATAAAATAAATTTAAAAAGATAGGAAAGAGGTATTGACATTTCATTTTATATGATGTATTATATCAATATCAGTAATGATTACTAATTTTTAAATCAATAACTTCAATAGAAAGATTATTACTAACAGTTCTACTATTTATATTATGTATTCTTTCTATTGTGCTATAAACAGAACCTTATTTTTAGGTCTGTATTGAAACAATAAAAATGTATTGAAATGAAAAGGAGATTATAAGTATGAAGAAGTTTGTATGTTCTGTATGTGGTTATGTTCATGAAGGAGATTCTGCACCTGAAGTCTGTCCAATCTGTAAAGCAGGTTCTGAAAAGTTTGCTGAGCAGTCTGGCGAATTCTCTTGGGCAGCTGAGCACGTAATCGGTGTTGCTCAGGGCGCTAGTGAAGATATTTTAAAAGATTTAAGAGATAACTTTACTGGAGAATGTACTGAAGTAGGTATGTACCTTGCGATGGCAAGAGTAGCCCATAGAGAAGGTTATCCAGAAATCGGTTTATACTATGAGAAGGCAGCTTATGAAGAAGCTGATCACGCTTCTAGATTTGCAGAATTACTTGGTGAAGTAGTAACTAACAGCACTAAGAAGAACTTAGAGTTAAGAGTAGCTGCTGAAAACGGTGCAACAGCTGGTAAGTTTGATCTTGCGAAACGTGCAAAAGAAGCTAATCTTGATGCTATTCATGACACAGTACATGAGATGGCTAGAGACGAAGCTAGACATGGTAAAGCATTCTTAGGCTTACTTCAGAGATACTTTCAGTAATTAATTACATTGCTTGTTTCCTTAGGGGAATACACTCCCCTGTATTCCCCTAGTTTTAAAATAACTCGCCCACCCTTGGCGAAATATTCTATACTCCCCTATGAAAGAAAGGTAAGACTTCTATGCCCATAGAAGCCTTACCTTTCTTATTAGTTATTTAGTATATTTGCGTGTTTTCTATCCCCATGCTATAATACCTAACAATAACGATAGCAATAACAACCTTTGTCGATATTACAAATAGAATAGGAGAATTCCATATGAAAACATACCGCTATTCCACTTTACTCTTTGATGCTGATGATACCTTACTCGACTTTAAAGCATCTGAGAGAGATGCTTTAGCTTATCTATTTGAACAGCTTAACATTCCTCTAACCAATGAGATTCGTTCCTACTACCTTGATATTAACCATAACTTATGGAAGGCATTCGAGCGTGGGGAAATCTCTCGAACCGATGTATTACATACTCGCTTTGTCACCGTATTAGATACATTACAAAAACAAGAAATTGCACCGTTAGAGCTTACCTTTGGTGGTAAACCAATCCATTCCTCAGAGCTAGAACCTCTATATCAGGCAAAACTTGCGATGGGGCATAACTTAATCCCAGGTGCAAAGGAACTCATCGAAACCCTACGCAAAACCCATCGTGTCTACATTGTCTCAAATGGTGTAGCCACAACCCAGCAAAATCGATTAAATGCCTCTGGACTATATCCTCTTTTTGAAGACATTTTTATATCAGAAATAACTGGATACCAAAAACCACAAGTTGAGTTTTTCCACTATTGTATTGACCGTATTCCTGATTTCTCTCCAGAGACAACTTTAATTATTGGAGATAGCCTTACTTCTGATATAAAGGGAGGTAATAATATCGGAATAGACACTTGTTGGTACAATCCACGCCAGGAAGAGAAGAATGTTGAGGTAACTGTTACCTATGAAATCCATACATTAGAAGATCTATATACAATTGTTTAGGTTTTTAGAATCTAGTTACCTTTCTATTGTTCTATCAATAAGGCCATCCCTTATATAGATAATGGATTATAAAATATAGTAGGGTTCTTTCATGAATCCTCTATATTTTTTTCTTATTTCATGAAAAGGTAAAGTTAGTAAGTTGTACTTTTCTTTTTCATGAATGTAAAATTAAAGGATACCTCTTTCGCTTTTTGTAACATCATAATAAATCATATCTACTATTTCTTCTTGGCTTAATTCCTTGGTAAGTATCTTTTCTTTTATACCTTCTATATAGTCCTTTTCCTTCCACCACTTTTTCATCTCAGCTTCACCAAATTCATCACAGTTTGGTTTTTTCCTATGGCGAATTAAAGTCTCTTCAAAGGATAAATCAAAATAATATGCATAAATATTGTGTTTATATTCTGAAAGTAACATCGTAAATAATTCTTTATACCAGATAAAATTTAGAATTCCTTCCAATATTACAACTTCACTATTTTCTCTTCCATAGTTTGCAAGCTCCATTAATAGAGAGATTGCTTTTGTATCCATGCCGTCTCTAACATATAATATTTCTCTTCTTATGACATCCTGCGATATAAGCATTGTTCCATGTCCAAACTTCATTTGTAAAGCTTTTGCAGTGGTTGACTTTCCACTTCCAGAGTTACCCCTAAGTATAATTAACTTTGCATTACAATTATGTATAATAAAATCACCTCCAGAACCTCCATATGTATTATGAAATATCACTAGTTTGGTTTATTATACAACTACAAAAATGTATTGTCATGAGTTAATTTTTTTCTCTAGTTATAAATACGTAACGCTTCAAGTATCTTAATATAAAAAATGAGAACTAAGACTTAATCTTAATTCCCATTTTTCTTTGTCTCTTTTAACAAACTCATTCATACCTAGTTGATATTATTTTAGTCCATATAATCTGGTATAGTTTATAATACATAACTGTGTATTTCTAAATTGTAATCTATTTATGATTCGCTGGCTCTATATTAATGGATTTTCCTTTAATCTTAGATTCCTTCATAACCTGAATAACATCAGCTGCATATTCTCTTGGCACTTCAACAAAGGTATACTTATCATACATATCGATGCTGCCAATCAGTTTTCCAGGCATTCCAGTTTCACCTGCAATCGCACCAAGAATATCGCCAGGTCTAATGTTCTGCTTTTTACCAAGATTGATAAACAAACGAACCATTCCTTGTTCCGCTCCAGTATCACCAAAGTCTGGAGTTACCTGTTCTTCCGCTTGATTTTCATTTCCCATAGACATCTTTAAAAAAGCAGCAGCAACATCAAGGGCTGTATAATCGGATTCATTAACTTTTGTTTCAATTAAAGAAATCATCTTTGTTAGATCTTCAGATTCCATGATCTCATTGATACGGTCTAAGATTTTTTCAGCCTTCACTGCGGTTACATCATTCACAGATGGAATAGGCATAATTTTAATCTTTGTTTTGCAATAACGCTGGATATCACGTAATTTATATACTTCTTTTCCAACTACTAACGTAAATGCACGTCCTGTTCTTCCTGCTCTACCAGTACGTCCGATACGATGTACATAGTACTCTTCATCCTGTGGTACGTCATAATTAAATACTGCTTCCACATCATCTACGTCAATTCCTCTTGCGGCTACATCTGTAGCAACTAAGATTTCTGCTTTGCCATTACGGAAGGAATTCATGACACGGTCTCTTTGTTGCTGCTTTAAGTCACCATGAAGTCCTTCTGCAAAAAATCCACGACCAGTTAATGAAGTAACTAATTCATCTACTTGACGCTTAGTATTACAGAATACTAAGCAACGCTTTGGAGAATACATATCCAGTAATCTAGATAGAACATCAACCTTATTCTTAGGTCTTACTTCGTAGTAGTACTGTTCAATCTTTGGAACTGTTAATTCCTTCTTTACTACCTTTACTAAAGCTGCATTCTTTTGATAAGTTCTGGCAATCTCCATAATTGGCTGAGGCATAGTTGCAGAAAATAATAATGTCTGACGTTCCTCTGGCATTTCCTTTAAGATAGTTTCAATATCTTCACGGAAGCCCATGTTTAACATCTCATCCGCCTCATCTAAAGCAATCATAGAAACCTTATCAAACTTTACTGTTTTTCTTCTCATATGGTCCATAACACGGCCTGGAGTACCAATTACAATCTGAACTCCTGCCTTTAATGCACGAATCTGTCTTGCGATGTCCTGACCTCCATAAATAGGAATCGCCTTTATTCCATGCATAAACTTAGAAAATTTATGCATCTCATCCGATACCTGAATTGCAAGCTCTCTTGTTGGGCAAAGTACCACTGCCTGTAATCCTTTTACCTTTGGATCTACCTTTTGTAAAATTGGTATCGAAAACGCAGCCGTCTTACCAGTCCCTGTCTGAGCTTGGCCTACAATATCTCTTCCTTCTAGTACAATCGGTATCGCTTGAGCCTGAATCGGTGTCATCTCTTCATAGCCAAGCTCCTCGATTGCTCTAAGAATCGGAGCTTGTAACTCCATTTCATTAAATCTAATTGTCATTCTTTACTTCCTTTCTAAAACGCATAGAAAGCACCATGCGCCTATCCACAATGTTATATCGGAAATTTCTACGCAGCATGGTTGGCACCGCGTTTCAGAAACATTTAGTGTATCTCCACTTCTTTCTATTTAAACCCGATGTATACGCACAAAAAGTGCTGTAAAATTACCATGATCAACTCAATTACCCATTGATACAGGGTGAATCTTACAACACTCCCTTTTCATTTAGTGTAAATGTCTATTCCGATAATACTTCGGCTTGTAGTATATCATTAAATGCTTATGGCGTCAAGGCGTTTTCCAGAAAGAAAAAATCTACTATAATAGGCAATTTGAGCTATTTTAGGTATTTCAGAGACTTTTACTTCCAGTATTTCACTGAAAAAATAACAATAAAACTCCTTCTATTGCATTATATTGGCTCGGTGATTTGATGATTGCAGTCATGTTGGTACCTTCTTAAAGCTCGAATCTAATACCCCTACTTCCCGAATAAGGAGTTTATTACTTATCTCTTAACCTTCGCAGTGAGCTTATCACCTTCTGCCTCAATTATGATAGTATCTCCTTCTTTTACTTGATCACCTAAGATTAGTCTAGCACTTAATGTCTCAACGTTCTTCTGAAGGTACCTTTTCAGAGGTCTTGCACCATAAACCGGATCATACGCTTGTTCAATTACTAACTGTTTTGCGACATCGGTTAATTCTACACGGATACTACGGTCTTCAAGTCGTTTATTTAAGTTGGTAATTAATAAATCAACAATGCTACGAATGTCTTCCTTATTTAATGGCTTGAATAGGATAATCTCATCCAAACGATTTAAAAACTCTGGTCTAAAATGAGCACGTAAATCTTCCATCACTAGGCTCTCTGCCTGAGTACTAATATCTCCTGCTTCATCGATGCCCTCTAATAAATAAGAGGAGCCAATATTAGAAGTCATAATTAAAATCGTATTCTTAAAGTCTACCGTACGGCCCGTGGAATCCGTAATACGACCATCATCAAGTACCTGCAATAAGATATTAAACACATCCGGATGAGCCTTCTCAATTTCATCAAATAACACAACAGAATAAGGCTTTCTACGAACAGCTTCCGTAAGCTGTCCACCTTCATCGTATCCTACATATCCTGGAGGTGCTCCAATTAATCTGCTGACAGAATATTTCTCCATATACTCACTCATATCGATACGAACTATATTTTGTTCATTATCAAATAAAGATTCTGCAAGTGCTTTGGCAAGTTCTGTTTTACCGACACCAGTTGGTCCAAGGAATAAGAAGGAGCCTATTGGTTTACTTGGATCTTTAATACCAGCCTTAGAGCGAAGGAGAGCATCTGCGACACGTCTTACACCATCCTCTTGCCCTATCACTCTCCTATGAAGCTCCTCGTCAAGATGGAGTGTTTTATTTCGTTCGCTTTCCGTTAACTTTGCTACCGGAATTCCTGTCCAACGAGAAACGATACGTGCAATTTCTTCCTCACTCACACTTTCATGAACCAAGGTGTGAGCTTCTTGTTTCACTTTCTCTTCCTCTAGTTCAAGTTGCCTACGAAGAATTGGTAAACGTCCATATTTTAATTCCGCTGCTTTATTTAGATCATAGTTTAACTCTGCATTTTGTATTTCATTATTTATGGCTTCCAATTCTTCTCGAAGCTTTTGAACTTTTTCTACCGCAGCCTTCTCATTATCCCATTTTGCCTTTTGTACATTAAATTCTTCACGAAGCTCTGCTAACTCTTTTTGTAAACTTGCTAAACGCTCTTTACTTAATCGATCATCCTCTTTCTTTAGCGCTGCTTCTTCGATTTCCATCTGCATAATACGACGCGAGATATCATCAAGCTCGGTAGGCATCGAATCAAGCTCTGTCTTTATTAATGCACAAGCTTCATCCACTAAATCGATTGCTTTATCCGGAAGAAAACGATCTGAGATATATCGGTTACTTAAAACTGCTGCACTCACTAAGGCGGCATCTGTAATTTTTACCCCATGGAACACTTCATAACGTTCTTTCAGACCACGTAAAATAGAAATAGTATCTTCAACCGTTGGCTCATCCACCATGACTGGCTGGAATCTTCTCTCTAGGGCTGCATCCTTTTCAATATACATACGATATTCATTTAAAGTTGTAGCACCGATACAATGGAGTTCCCCACGAGCTAACATCGGTTTTAACATGTTGCCTGCATCCATGGCTCCATCCGTCTTACCTGCACCGACAATTGTATGGAGCTCATCAATAAATAGGATAATTTGACCATCGCTATTCTTCACATCATCAAGAACTGCTTTTAAACGCTCTTCAAACTCTCCACGGTACTTTGCACCTGCTACCAGGGCACCCATGTCAAGAGCAAATAAACGCTTGTCCTTTAACCCTTCTGGCACATCACCACGTACAATACGCTGCGCTAATCCTTCTACTACAGCAGTTTTACCAACCCCTGGTTCACCAATTAGCACTGGATTATTCTTTGTCTTACGGGATAATATACGAACTACATTACGGATTTCACTATCACGACCAATGACTGGATCTAGCTTTTGGTTCTTTGCACGCTCTACTAAATCAACCCCATATTTCTCCAGTGTATCATAGGTTGCTTCCGGATTATCGCTTCGAACCTGTTGGTTACCACGAACAGAAGCAAGCGCAGTTAAAAATCGGTCTTTATTAATATTAAAATCTTTTAATAGTTGTGCAATCTCCTTGTTTGGATACTTTAACATACTAAGGAACAGATGCTCCACAGAAACATACTGATCTCCCATTGCTGAAGCTTCATTCTCTGCGTAAATTAATACCTTGTTTAAGTCATTACTGATATAGACATCCCCACCAGTAACCTTCGGACGTTTGTTTAATAATCCCTGTAGCTGAGCAAGAAACACTTCTGTGTTAATGTCCATCTTTTGAAATAATTTTGGCAACAAGCCTTCCTTATCGTTTAACAGACAGTACAAAAAGTGTTCTTCGTCAATCTGCTGATGTCCATACTCATAAGCCAGTTTTTCACAGTCTTGCACTGCTTTTAATGATTTTTGAGTAAACTTACTAATATTCATACTAACCTCCAATCTGTGTACTTTCGCACACTTATGAAATAAAAGGAAACCAAATTTCTTTGAGTGTATAATCCTACTTTAAAGATTGTGATTCTAAAAAATAGTAGGAACTACCGACTTCGGAAATTGGCTTTTTAACATGATCTGTTTGCTAATTGCTGTTTGCTCCTTGCTCCTTGCTCTTTATTGCTTCTTGATTCTTGTTTCTTTTGTCTGATATTATTTCAAATTTATTTGTTCTATTACAACTATAACACATGTAATTAAGTTGTCAAGTTTTTTTTTACTTTTTATACTTATTTTAATGAACTTGTCATTTTACATTAAAGTATTAAAAATTAACATTAAATTTATTGTTACAATAACTCTGAATTATTCATGCTGAAGTAGTCAGCATCATTTAGCACCTCATTACCACTGTATTAAATTATTTAGCTGAATTACTTAAGCTATTGATAGATTTAATTTTACTGAATCAAATATTTTTCACTCAGTGATAAACTTTTTCATAACCAAATGATTCACCACCTGACTCAAGCAAAAGTTGGATAGTATTTGTACCAGATAATTGAACCAAGAAAAAGCACGTTTCGCAAACTTTTCCCTATCTGAAATAAAAAGGTATCGTAAAACTCATATCAAAAAAGCGTTTATTACACCCTTTTTTCATAGTTTCACAATACCTGTCTTATTTATTCGTTCCCTAAAATTAATGTTTCTTTATCCACTCTGCAATAGCTAAAATCACATTCTCGTCAACTTTGCTTTTTGCACTATAATCGCTAATGTCTCGTACTCCTGTTGTTGGCATAAACAAATGATTTAAGCCTTCATAGAATAGGAATGTTGCATTGTCTTTCTCTATAAGAAGATCTTTCCACATCTTAAAATCTACTTCAGGATACACTTGAAAATCCGCTTCTCCCTGCATAAATAACATAGGGAGGTTTAGATTTACAACTATTTTCGGAGTATCTATTTCATTCAAACTCTTCCAGTAGTATCCGTTTGCTCCGAGCAATGGTTCCTCTAGATTTTCCTCTGTAAGATTTTTAATTTGTTCATTTTGAGCCTTTATCGTATCTAGATATAGCGTTTTCTCTGTCTCGCTCACTGCACCATTCTCTGCTGCCTCGGTAGCTTGGTCAAGTATAATATCCTCTAATCTTCTTGGACTACCTGCTAAAGAAATAAATCCTGCAATTTCCGGATTATCCTCCGCTATCTTAGGACATAACATGCCACCTAAGCTATGTCCAAGTACAAATACCTTTTCCGTATTTACATTCGATAAACTCTTAGCATATTGAATAGCATAAGTAACATCCTCTAATACCTCGTCTGAAATTGTCATCGTATCAGTGACTTGATCCATGTATTGATAAAATCTTTTATTATAACGGATAGAAGCAATGCCCTCACTCGCTAGACCTCTTGCTATATCACGGAATGGCTTATTGCTTGTTCCACCAATCGTCTCATCCATATCACTTTGACCTGAACCATGTACTAAGATTACAACTGGAGGATTTTTTATACCCTTTGGCATGGTTAATATACCATCCAAAGGAAATTCTCCCTCGCCGATGGTAATATCGATTTCCTCCATCTTTTCCTCATCGTATTCTTCCTCAATTGGTTGATAAGAAAACCAAATTTTCTCTAACTTACAGTCTTTATTATATACATAAGATATCTTTAGACCATTTTCTGTATATTCCACTAAGCTATCTACAGAGATGTATTCTCCCGTAGTTGTCGCTTTCACAGAAGTAACAGCTACCAACTCACCTATCCGTTCAATCGTACTTTCCCAAGCCTTCTCTAAGTCTGATAATGCAAACTGTTCTTTTAGCGTATCATTAATATATGAATAGACCTCTTCAAAATTCTCTGTTAATAAATCTTGTGTCAATTTTGCTGAAAGTTCCGACATACCATTTTCGCTAAACTCAACAGATTCTATGATACCTGGGGTTGGTGTCATAGTTTCTTTTGGTACCTCAGTAACCACAGCCTCTGTTATCGTTGGTGTCACGGTCAGCTCCCCATCATTGATCGCCTGGTCTGTTTGATTAACTTTCCCTTTACACGAAACCATACTTACAATGAATAGACAGCTGACTACTCCCAGTAATACCCTTTTCATTCTAACCTCCTTGACCTATCTGTTTTATCATCTTATGAATCAGATAGGGTTTGCATACACGGTTGAAAATCCTAATTCTTCAACCTTTTATCCTGCGATGACTTTTTCGCAGATCCTCCCGTTTCATGCATCATATTCACAGTTTACACAATTTTCTTTCCTTTACACAGGAAAGTGCCACAAAATCTTTCTTTCTTATTGAAATCATTTGTAGCACCATCATTCCTACTATTTAATTATACCACCTTAATCAATAGAATTAAATATCTGAGCTAACGGAGAATCAGAATTTAAGATTAAAGTTTTGTTGTTCCCATTTAAAGAAGCTTTTGCAGCATCCAGAGAGCGGACGAAGGAATAAAAATCACTTCTCGACTCATCGGAGTAAGCACCTGCAAGAATTTTCATATACTCCGCCTCACCTGCTGCTATTGTTTTTTCAGCCTCTGCTTTCGCAGCAGAAATTTTAATTGCTATCTCATTGTCCGTCTGGGTACGGATCTTTTTTGCTTCCGACTCACCTTCTGCCGTATAAGAAGCTGCTATATTATTACGCTCTGAAATCATTCTCTCATAAACTGCTGTTTTGTTATCGCTTGGTAAATCCAAGTGTTTCGTTTCAACACTAATTATTTTAATACCATACTGATCCATTACATCACCAATGTTCTCCATGATTGCGGAACTTAACGCTCCATCACGGCCAGAGATAACATCAGTCTGTGACATTCTACTAATTACATTTTTAATAGAGTTATAAACGGTCGTATTAATACGGCTCTCTGCATTCGCTATTTGTGAGTTTAAGCTCTTTACAAAAAGAAGAGGATCTTCAATCTTCCAAAGAACATAGCTGTCTGCAACCATTGTCTTTTTATCTTTTGTGATTACATCAGAAGTCGCCAAATCATATAGCATTGTTTTGTTTGGCAGCTTGGATGTTTCTTCAATAAAAGGTATTTTAAAACTAAGTCCTGGTTCCGTAATAATACGCTCTACTTTTCCAAACTGGCGAACTAAGGTATACTCATCCTTCTCTGTGACAACTATGGATGTCACCAAAACAAATAGCCCAAGGACAGCAATTATTATAATAAATCCAAGAGCAAACTTCGGTGCTCTTCTTTGTTTGATATGTTCCACATCACCCATACTTACTGCTCCTCCCCTACAAATGATTCTATTGGTAACATTTTTTGAACTCCACCTTCGGAGTTATCGATGATAACTTTTAAGTCTGGTAAGATGTCCTCCATTGCTTCATAGAACATTCTTTGCTTTGTTATCATAGGATACTTTTTATATTCCTGATACATTGCATTAAATCTGGCTACCTGTCCTTCTGCCTCATTGATACGGGCTTGCTTTGTTGCATCTGCCTCTTTTGTTATCTGATCAATCTGTGCCTCAGCAGCAGGAAGCTCTTCACTACGATACTTATTTGCATTATTGATTGCTGTTTCTTTTCCTTGTTTTGCAGTTTCTACTGCCTTAAATGCCTCCATAACTTCTACGGTAGGTGGTTCTGCATCCTGGATTGTAATGTTTACTAAAGATATACCTAAGTCCTGTTCTTCCAACTTCTCCATTAACATATCACGAATTACCGTTTGAAGTTCATTCTTACCAGTAGTTATTACACTATCTACTTCATAACTTCCTACCTGAGAACGGATACAGCTTTGAGCTAAATTCTTTAAGATATTCATTGGCTCATCCGAAGCATATAAGTATTTTACCGGGTCCGTTACTTTATACTCTACAAAGAAATCTACAAGTACAAAATTATAATCCACTGTAATCATTAAAGACTCTTCATCAATGGATTCACCGGTTGTAGGGTCATAACCAATTGCAAACCCCTTAATTGTAGTATCCACCATCTGTACTTTCTGTATCAATGGGATTTTAAAATGTAACCCTGGTTCGCTTACTGTTTTGGGAATACCAAAGGTGGTAACAACCGCCTGTTCCTGTTCATTGATTGTGTATGCGGACATACCCGCTAGAACTGCGATTACTACAATAACGATAGCAAGCGTTGCGATTCTCGAACCCTTCTTTATTGCATATTTTTGTTTCTCATCCATCTTATTTACCTTCCCCTTTCTTTTAAAGGAATTTATTGTAGTTCTATCTTACCTATTCACCCTTAGAAAAGCAAGAAAATCCATATTAGAGTTTTATTAAAATATGTTAAATTTTAATAGTTTTATAAATAAAACTTACCTATTCCTCCTTTATCATCCCAAATCTAGGTAATATAGCATATTGATTCATTGTCAAAATTTATCAATAATATTCTTAATTACATAGTATTACGACGTAATCTATTCAATATGATACGAATATCAACAAAAATAGTCGTACCTATCTATCAAATTGACATTTTTATAGTTATTGTGACATATAATATTAAATTATTTACATTTTTTCTAAAAATAGGTATAATAGTAGTAGAAAATCTTGGAGGTGCCCCTTGAAGAAAATACCAATAGCTACATCAATTATTGTTTTATTTAGCCTCATTCTTTTCGGACTATTTATCGTTAATTATAAATCATATACGGAAGACTTAGATTATCAATTTGAATCTCAGGCTTCCAATAAACTATCTAAGATCAATGGGACTAAAAGGGAAACCATTGATTTGAGATTAGAAAATCATATGCAAAAAATGAAGCTTCTCTGTGAAAAAATAAAAGATAGAGACCCTGGCTACGAACCTAATAAATTCTTAGAATCAGCCGATGATATGACCGTTCCAAAACTCTATTCAACGACGATTGGTGGTGCAGATGGGCTCTCTCCTTTTAACGTACATAAATATCTAAATGATCGTTATTATACTCAATTATCTAATCTCCAAGGGGTGATAAGTTACGGTCCAAACGGTATTGTTATAATCTACCCTTATCAAGTGAATAGTAAATCCATAGAAGTCCTTTACCAAACCTATAGTTTGGAGGAGTTTTCTGATTTTATGGCAATAGGAAAAATGGAATATGGCGGAACGACTTACTTAATTAATGAGGCTGGTGATATCTATGCTTCCGATATTTCAAAATACATTAATAAAAATCTATTTGAAAAATTACGACAGTCGGTTTTTAAAGGTAAGCATACTTTTGATGGTTTCGTATCCAACTTAAGCTCTGGAAAAAGCAGTATAACTCATTATAAAATGGATGATATCGACACCTATGCTTACTATTCACCAACTACTATAAAGGGCATTTATCTCCTCCACACTGCACCATCCAATATTTTAGATCGTGATTCTGAAGCAATCAATACGATAGCAAAGCGCTTTATGAATACCGTATTAGTGATTGTTTTCCTTTTAGTTATGGTTGTTTTTTTAGTACTATCCGTTTATACCCTAAAAGTTAATAAAAACCGCGATGTATTACTTCTAGAGAAGCAACGTTACCAGATTGCATTATCACATTCCAAGGATACCATCTGGGAGTACAACATTGAAAAAGACGTTTTGACCAAAACAGAGCCTTATCTAGGAATTTTTTATGGTGTTCCAGAAGTATATGATATCCGGAATGCAATTGTAACGAAAGACTTAATTCATCCCGATGATAAAGATATCTTCCTTGAGTTTTGTGACAAACTTATCTCAAAGGACGCTCAATTCGAATTTGAGGTTCGCTCAAAAAATCCGGAAGGAGATTATGTTTGGTATGAATTATCTGGAACTAAGCTATTTGACCCTGATGGAAAACCTATCTCTGTAATCGGACAAACTACGAATATCCATGAAAAGAAAAAGGAGATTGAATTACTACTTAAGAGGGCAAGTCAAGATACCCTTACGAAAACCTATAATCGAGAAACGGTACGAGAGAAGATTAATCAACGAATTGAGGGTCTTGAGGAACCTTATATCTTCGGTTTAATGATCATCGATATCGATAATTTTAAAATGATTAATGATACGCTTGGACATCTATTTGGTGATGCAGTTTTAATTGATTTAAGTGCTAAATTAATTAAGTTATTTGAGGAAGAAGATCTCATAGGACGAATCGGCGGCGACGAATTTGTTGTATTTGTTCATAATGCTCCTAGTATCACCTATCTAGAAGAAAAAGCCAAGCAAACCCTATCCCTACTTCATGATATTCATATCGGAGAAGAGGCAACTGCAAAACTTACTGGAACAATCGGTATCTCCATCTATCCTTCCGATGGAACTACTTATAATGAGTTACTTGAGAAAGCTGAAATTGCCCTTTATCATGCAAAGCAACGAGGAAAAGATCAGTACTCCTTCTATCATAGCTCCATGGAGTTTATTTACCAAAAAGATCTAGAAAAGATTAGCCAGGAAACAAAAGAGATAAAATATCATTATGAAGATCGTTCCTTAGTCGACAGTACTATCATTGCAAATGCCATTGAAATATTGTTTGACTCAAGAGAGATTGATGTTTCCATCAACATGATGTTATCTTTAATTGGTGTCTACTATAATCTAAGTAGAATTGATATTATGGAATTTTCAGAATCTGACCACTCTGTATCCATCACTCATGAATGGTATTCTGACTCTTCCTTAAAATTAGCAGATCTCATCTCACAGGTTCCATACACCGAGTTAGAACCAACATTTTTATATCAGGAAATCGATAGTGGTATTATTCATTTTGATGATATTTCTGAGAGACCTGATGTAATTAGGATATTTAGTCAGTATCCAGGAATGGCAGAAGCGAAATCTCTCTTCCAGTGTGGAATCAGCGACCATGGACACTATGTCGGTTTTCTTAGCGCCGCATTTTGTGAGGAAGCACATACTTAGTCAAAGAATGAGGTTGATTCACTCTCCTTAATTTCAAAAGTTATTGGAAGCTATTTGATTCGCCTTCGTTCCCTTCAAAAAGTGAATTTAGATACGCTTACAAATTCGTATAATTTTAATGCATTTTTAGATGAAGTGAACAAACAATTGAAACAAAAGACTCAAACTTCTTACGCTATGTTTTATACGGATATCAATCAATTTAAATTAATGAATGATAACTTTGGATATCAGGAAGGGGATTATATACTAAAAACATTCGCAGACTCCCTACTTCAAATTGGAGATACGAATTCTATTCTTTGCCGTATTACAGGAGATAAATTCGCATTATTTCTTGCATATGAAGACCTTGATGATCTTACCAATAGGGCGTTAAAACTTCAGGCAGTGTCAAAGCAGGTATGTAGTCCTTCTGGTGAATTTTATAAACTCTCTGTACGTACTGGTATCTATCAGATACAACCAGGTGATACTGCAATCGTGGCAGTGGATCGTGCCAATATTGCTCGAAAATATGCTCAGTTACAAAGAAACGGTAACTTTGAATTTTATAATGACGAGATGCGTGTTTCCTTGATTGAACAAAAGAAAATTGAGGATGTGATGGAGGATGCACTACAAAATGGTGAATTTCTTGTCTACTATCAACCAAAAATTAATATCACCACAAAGAAAATCTGTGGAGCAGAGGCATTGGTCCGCTGGATGAGACCGGAAGTTGGATTAGTTAGCCCTGCCTCCTTTATCCCTATCTTTGAAGCCAATGGATTTATTGTAAACTTGGATTATTATGTTTTAGATAGGGTTTGCAATAGGCTTCGCGAATTAATCGATCAGGGGTTCTCTGTATATCCGGTTTCTGTCAATTTCTCAAGAGAACATTTTAAATCGGATGCTTTACCAGAGCGCTTGAGACAAACCATTCAAAAATATCAATTACCGCCAGAACTTATCGAAGTTGAAATTACGGAAAGTGCACTTGCTTCTAACGATCGTTATTGGTTAAACCTACTGAATAAAATACGTAGCTACGGTTTTGGTTTAGCAATGGACGATTTTGGTTCTGGTATGTCCTCTCTAAACTTATTATGCGATCTACCATTTAAAGTCTTAAAGATAGATAAAGATTTCTTCCATACAAAAACTACAAATATTAGAGAGCGAATCGTTATCTCATCTATTGTAACTATGGCTTCTCAGCTAGATATGGATGTAATTTGTGAAGGTGTAGAAACAGAAGATCAAATTAAATTCCTCCAATCCATTGGCTGTACTATGGCCCAAGGCTACTATTATGACAAGCCGCTCCCTAGCGATGTCTATGAGGAAAAATATTTAACATAACAAGAATAATCACGCTTCGCGAACTTTTCCTTGTCATGAATAAAATGCAGAGATTATAGAGTTAGCCTTGCTTACTTTATAATCTCTGCTCTTTTCATTTTTTATTATATAACTTTACGAATGGGAGCTATTTCTAATTCTTTATAAATAGCCTCTAATGTAAGTGATTACTTAGGAAATGAGAAGTAAGCATCCGCACCGTCATCTTCAACTTCAATCTGATAACTCTTTGTGTCATCTCCTTCTATCACTAAATCAACATCTATAGTACCGATTTGTTTCTCGACCACTAATTTTCCATTCTTAATGGTGCCTACAAAAGTCCCGTCAAAATAAACATCTGCTCCAGTGATCCAATTAATTGTTATGGTATTCTTTTTATTGGTATTCTGGTTCCCATTTGAGGAGTTCCCAGAATTCCCACCATTATTGGATCCATTGTCAGTATTGTTATTATTTTCTGAGCTGCTTTCATTATTAGATTCCGAGGTATCCGTATCATCATCTGAGGTGCTGTCTTCGATTTCTGATTCTCCGGTCTGATTTTCTTTCTCTGACCAGTTGTCCTCAAAATTATCCTCATAACCATTGTTATCATCCGTATTATTATTCCAATTATTATTACCGCTATTATTTCCACTGTTGCTTTCGTTATTATTACCGTTATTGTTACCATTATTATTCTCATTGAATCCATCGTTCTCTGGAAGACTAATACTAACAATTTGGTCAGTACGATCAATACTTAATTTCCCTTTGTAAGTAACGTATCCACCAAGAGATACTTCGATTTGATGTTCCCCATATTCTAACTCCACAGGCTCTATATAACTTGTTTTCACTCCATCAATAGAAAGATTCGCAGACTCTGGGGTGATAGAAAATCGAACTCGACCACGCTTTATTGCTGCCATGCCAAATTCTTCGACATTACATTTTAGTGTCTGCCCTCTTACTATAGTTACCTCTTTCATCCCTTCCATATTATTATTACGTACTGTTACTGGATAGGTTCCTTCTTTTATTGTAAGCCTAAGATCTTCCGTAATATCTTCTATTGCTATTGTGCCAACGGAAATCTTACCTCCAATAAAATCTTCTTCTCCTGTTAGCTCAAGATATCCATGTCCCTGATTGATTATAACTACATAGATGTTCTCTTCTATTCCACGCAATGTTACATAATCCATGTTAAGTACATCTGAGATGTCCGCCGGTTCGCCCTGATAAAGCACTGTAACATGCTCTGGATATGTATAGTTTGTACCATGAAAGGAAACCATTCTGGTTTCTGGATCCACTTTTACATCAGTTACCCCTATTGCTTCCCATATTTTATCAGATATTTTTAATTTACCTAACTCCTTCGTTCCTTGCTTAAAATAAAGTTCTACCATCTGTCCAGATAACAATTGTGATACAGCAAGATATTGGTCATATTTATCAGTAATATTTGTCCCGCCATGATAATCTAACCATAATGTTTCCCCAGTATCAACTTTCATGACTTTAAGCTTATTCTTCGTTGTATCCATATCGAGGTAAACTGCCAATACAGCATCCTCATACTCTTCATTACTATCTTCTACTATTGGAGTAGGTTCTGGTTCCTTCCCTTTTACTTTCTTTTCTTTTTGTCCAAATACCGTAAATAGTACAACTGAGGAGATTGCCAACAACGCAACAACAATTGCACCGATAATAAAGAGTTTAGACCAGTCTTGGTTTTTCTTACGCTTCATATGTTTACCTCATCTTTATTTAGAAGCAAACTCTGCTATGCAGTTTTGCTTACTCCTAGTAGCCTTTGTATAAACGAAATAAGGTGTACCTTATTTCGGCACACCTTCATTATAATGGATATTACACCTTAATTCAACAGCCTATCTAGCCTATCTATACTTTTAGTAGCTGATCCAAAAACTCTTTTTTTGAATCAATTTGTTCGGTTAAGGTTACAAGCTTTTGAACATTTTTCTGTGGTATCCAAGATTTTTTGCTATTGTAATAATAATTTGTTATCTTCCAAAACTTCTCTGGATAGAGAAGTAATACGTAAAGGAGGTGTTTTTCCGCCTTAGAAAGTGGTCTTTGTTTTTGATACTCTTTTAAAATGCTTTGTCCCATGCTGATATTCCAGTCGTTTTTTTCCATCGCTTTTCGAATAAATTGATAAAGATCTGTGACTTGTAATCCCAGTGACGCTTTTTCAAAATTCGAGGTTGCTACGATATCATTTCCTTGAACCTCCGCAGCAGAGCATAACTGATTGATGGCTTTATTGCAATTTAAGATGATAATATTATGATAAGTATAGTTTCCATGGCATATCATACCTCGATCTAGCGAATTGCACATTAAAGTGCAATATGGAATTTGCTTCATATACTCCATTGCTTCCAAAGCATCTTTAAAGAAACGTTCACACTCACCTAAATAGCATACCTCAAACTCATTTTTCTGCTTTCTGTCTCGTATATAGCTTTTCACCCGTTTCAGTTCTCTTGTCCTTTTTTCTAAGATTGTAAAAAGGTTCCCCTGCTGATAGCATAACTTCTGTTCAGAACTAACTTCAATTCCCACCATACAATTATGAAGACGAGCTAGATTTGAGGTCGCAAGACATATTTTATCGTCTTTTTTTAGGTTACATTCTTCCCCATCAAACCAGTTCTTAATTACAAACTTTTCACCAATTGAATTTACCGAAAGAATTGATCCGGCACAGTTTCTGACATAGCCATCCGTATTTTCGTATCCATTGGCTGCAATCTGCTGCTTGATTGTATCCTCGAATTCGAGACGTCCTTCCCCGCCCTCATATCCGCATAACAGCTTCAGTCCCTGATCAGTTTCCAACACATATGCTCCTCTGGTACGGTAGGTATTGTAGATTCTTAAATCATATTTTCCTAGTACCTCTTGGCTTCTATCCTCCACATTACATCCCTCCGACTGAAAACATACTCCCTGAATGCTCTTAGAGGGAGTTCTTTCTAATCATATGATGTAATTTGAGAAATCATGCTATGTGGAATCTGAAATTGTACACTTTTATATAAATTGACTGCTTTTTTATAGATTTTTGGTTGTCCTTACGGCTGAAAAAATAGCATTCCAAAAACACAGCAGTAGAGCCTTCTTTCGAAACGAATAAAATCTGTTGAATACAGAATTAATCTCACATCTGGTTTTATTATTTTAGCACCTTCTGGTAAAATAACTGCTTCTGTATGTCCCGAAACATATTCTAATACCCTTTCATAAGAAGTATTTCCCACCCTATAATTCACTTTAGCCGAATAGGAAATAACACCAGAGATCAAAAGCTCCGTATTACGACAAAGCTCTCCTTTTCTAACTTTGTTATAAAAAGGAATATATCTTGATTTCTGGTGTTGAAAATATACTCTTATATCACTTATGACTACTGAATCTGGGATGTCCTTTGGTAGTAACAAACTCTGTTTTATTAGACATGGCTTTCCAACAGTCGCTATAATCTTTGAGAATACCTCATTGGAAAAGACTAAAAAGTCTTTTCCAACAGCTCTGCAACGAACTGATATAACATCCTCTCTCTTCCTTCCTATTACACATAACCCAAACCGTACAACTACCCTTTCATAGGGTGCTAAGGATAATAATATAGACTCTCCTTTTTGAATCGGCTTACCTTTGTTTTGTATAAGGAATGAATTTGGTATTAACCTAGTCGAACTCGGATAATCTATCCCTATCCATATCTGTGGCATGTACTTCTCTGATAGATTTAAAACAAGCATTTCGTACCACAGAATATCAAAGGTAGATGCCACTTCTTTTTCTACTGTTAGTGCTAAACATAACTCCATACCACTATCAAAGAGAGCTGGAATATCTTTAATCATCGCAAACGTTGTATGTTAATACTAAAGATATACCGCAATATAGTGTATTTCTTTCTATGATGATAGCAGAAAAGTCCTGAATATCATAACCTAAAAATACTTCACGGTTACCATTATCCTCTAATGGCACAACAATATTAGTTGAAAATGGTATCACTTTATCTATCGTATTATTTCTTCTTACCCCATTCTCCATGTGTGTTATCACAATTTTAGTATAAAAATATCCTATTACAACAAGATTCTTTCCTGTTAATACTTGACCTTCTGCAGAAGTACCAGCAACGCTAGGTACAAATCGTATATTAGAAACGCAGATGGATGGAGTTGTTACAGACACATTATCATTTATGTCACACTGCACACAAAAAGTCTGAGCGGCCTGAAATTGGCTAAAGAACTCCGGCGTAGAAGTAGGAAATTGAATTGGGTAAAGGCAAATCGGTGTCGAGGAACAACGAGACATAGAATTCTCCTCATAATTACTACTATTACTTTATGATATGCTAGTAAACCAAAAAAATGTTACATTTACTATTTGTTTTAAAGTTGATTTTTCGCTATCCTAAGTAATTGTTCTTTCGTATTTAAGGTAGGATCAACAATTACCATTTCTAAAAGCTGTTGAAGTAATAACCCAATATTTTTCCCCGATTCAAACCCTTGTTCTATTAAGTCTTTCCCATTTACCGCTAACATCTTAAGCGAAACACATTCGCCATCTTCTATTATCTCATAATACAGCTTTTTCGCTTGATTTAAGATCTTAACCATCTCTTCTTTAACTTTTGAATTCATTCCTTCTATAGCACATTCTCGGATCACAAAAAGCATCGGCATATATTTTTCTCCAATAAGATTGGTAGCCCTACGAATATCTTCTTTAGAAGAACCAAATCTAAAATTATGATAAGAAACTAATTTTGTAACACTTTCTATTGTTTCATTATCAAATTTTAATCTACGCAATATGGTCTTTGCCATGATTGCGCCTTTGTCATTAAGTTCCATCGTATGTTTTTTCATATGTGAATCAGCCGCTTTTACTTCTGTTTTTGCTACATCATGTAAGAGAATAGCCCAACGATAAATTAATTGCTGCTTTTTATCTTCTATATTTTTTGATAACTTCTCCACAAAATAACGCAACACTTCCAACGTATACTCAGCAACATTAGGCTGTTGGTATGGACTCTGTAAGGAAGTAACAAGCATCTGATCAAATTCCGGTAATATAACCTTCGTTAGCCCAGTTTCATATGCAATCATTATTTTTTCTGGATGATTAGATAACAATAATTTATTGAGTTCCTCTCTTATTCTCTCTGCGCTAATGTTTCTTAAATTTAAAGCTTTTATTCGGATCGCAGCAAGTGTTTCCTCCTCAATCGTAAAATTAAGCTGAGCAGAAAAACGAACAGCACGAAGAATACGAAGTGCATCCTCTTCAAATCGTTGGTCTGCACTACCGACACAGCGTATCCTATTTTCCTGCAAGTCTTTTAGACCATCAAATTCATCGACAAGTCCATCCTTAGCATTATACGCCATGGCATTTATCGTAAAATCTCTTCGTTTTAGATCTTCAACCAAATTCTTTGTATATTCTACCTGCTTAGGATGTCGGTTATCCTCATATTCACCATCAAGACGATAGGTTGTAACTTCAAAACCTTCTTTTCCAAGCATCACAGTAACTGTCCCATGTTTGATTCCAGTGTCAATGGTTCTTGGAAATATCTGCTTCACCTCATAAGGATTTGCAGACGTAGTAATATCCCAATCTCCTGGTATTCTGCCTAGCAAAGAGTCACGGACACAGCCTCCTACAGCATAGCCTTCAAAACCATGAGACATTAATTCTTCTATGATATAATTTACCTTTTCTGGAAGAGTAATTATCATTTAGGGTAGTTCCTTTCACTTCAATCTGCATTTATTCTATCACAGATGAATTCGAAACGCATCACCTTTCAGTATTACCACTTCCAAAATCAATTAGACATTGCTTCCAATCCTTAAAATAACTAGGATTTAGGTGTACACCATCGGAGGTTGCATCGTCTGGTAAGTTTCCGTTTTCATCCTCGAATAACGAATATAGATCGATATATGCTAACTCTTCCTCTTCCGCCATCTTCTTGATTACATCGTTAAACTTTTTTACATTCGTGTTATTATATATTTTATCCCCCTCATTCATCTTCTTTGTAACAGGGTAATTCGATTGAATTATAATTTCACAGTCTGGCTCTATTTTCCGTAATCCATTGATAATATCACGATAATATTCTATAAACTTATCAAGGCTTTGCCAACCAAGCTCATTAACTCCAAACATTAAATAAACTTTAGAAAATGAAGATTGCCTTGCTGCATCTAATACATTTCCTTTCTCTTTATTATCAAGAGTAATATAATCCTTAGCTATCGCAGTGTTTACCATCAAGCCTCGATGCGTGTAAAACTTGGCGTTTTTCACTCCACCATACTGACCAAGACCTTCCGTTCTGGAATCTCCGATAAAAATGCTATCTTTAAAGAATTCATCCTCTGCCTCAGTATTCTCCGTTTTGGAGGTTCCTTCCTCGGATGCATTTTCTTTTGAATTCTCATTCTCTGATGTTATGCTGTTTTCGTTATTAGATTCTTCCTTGCCGTTACTGTTTGGATTCTGTGTATCCGTTGTATTATCTTCTAAATCAGAATTCTGTTCCTTTTCTTCGATATCTCCACTAGTAGTATCACTATCAACAGGATTTTGATTATCCATATTGCCCTCATTATTGGAATTCATATCGTCGTTTGTTTCTTTATTTAAGGGATCCTTGTCACTATCTATGTTACTTTGTTGCCCAGACGATTCTTGATCTTTGGCTGTAGAATTATTATCATCTAAACGCTGATCCTCTTCCTCTATACTAGTCTCCGCCTTATGCGAATTTGCAGCCTTTGCACCAAACCTGCTGCTTCCCCCTTGGGATAAGAATAAAAATATAGAAAGTGACAACATTCCTGTCACACTAATTGCAAAAACAACTCTCTTCCTACGAGCTCTTCTTCTTTTCTTACATTGTTTCTTCCACTCTTCTCTGTAAGTATCCATGATAACGCCTCTCTATTTTGTATTCCTAATAGTGTCTTATATAGTATAGATAAGCTATGATACAATAAAGTTTCAAATATATTACTAATTCTTTAATAATTCTGAAAATATTGTGTGATAATACCTATTCCGTATACTTACATTGGCTTAACAATAAGCTATCACAACTCCTATCTCATAGTTTTACTATTCTTAAATCAAATTTTAACATTTAATTTTATGTACAACATCAAAAAAACAACCATCGGAAGAATCAAACTAACTTAACAGCTTGACTCTTCTAATTGTTGTTTCTTATCACATTCATAGATTCTTTGTCTACTACTTACTCATTCTAAAGTCTATTACTACTATGCTCTTACTTATTTCGTGTTGTAGTTTTATAAAATACATTACAACACAACTTTTTTTAACTTCCAGATGTCTCTTACATATTCCTCAATCGTTCGATCAGATGAGAATTTTCCACACTTTGCAACGTTTAGCATTGCTGATTTTGCCCAATCCTCTTTTTTACGATATGCTGCCTCTACACGCTTATGAGCCTCTTCATAAGAGCGAAAGTCCTTTAAGATAAAGTATTGATCTGCCTTTTCATAACCGTTTGTATCGAGTAAGGAATTGTATAGCTCACGAAATAATTCTTTGTTTTGTGCCGAATAAAATCCATCTACTAATTGGTCTACTACTCGTTTGATATCCAAGTCAGAATTATAGATGTCCCTTGGCTGATAACCTCCGTTAAGCTCATAATGAATGATTTCATCCGAACTTAGTCCGAAGATGAAGGCATTTTCTACCCCCACTTCTTCCACAATTTCTACGTTTGCTCCATCCATTGTACCTAAGGTTAGTGCACCATTTAACATGAATTTCATATTACCTGTTCCAGATGCCTCTTTACTCGCTGTTGAAATCTGTTCTGAAACATCCGCTGCAGCAAAGATTAGTTCTGCGTTTGATACCTTGTAATTTTCAATAAAAACGACCTTTAATTTATCTCCAATCGAGGCATCGTTATTAATAACCTCACCAACATTATTAATTAATTTAATAATTGCTTTTGCCCTTCGATATCCAGCAGAAGCCTTTGCTCCAAAAATAAATGTTCTCGGATAAAACTCCATACCTGGATTTTCTTTTAACTTATTGTATAAATGCATCACATGTAAAATATTTAAAAGCTGACGTTTGTACTCGTGCAAACGCTTTACTTGAACATCAAAAATAGAGTTTGGATTTACATCAATCCCATTGTGTTCTTTTATATAGGCAGCAAGGCGAAGTTTATTATGATACTTTATCTCCATAAATTTTTCCCTAGCCTCTTGATCCTCTGTAAATGGTACTAATTGATTCATCTGAGATAGGTCTAAAATCCATCCATCACCGATTTTTTCTGTAACAAATGCAGCCAACTCTGGATTCCCATGTAATAAAAATCTTCTTTGAGTAATGCCATTTGTTTTATTATTAAATTTTTCTGGCCACAATTCATAAAAATCTCGCAACTGTTGTTTCTTTAGGATTTCAGTGTGAAGCCTTGCGACGCCATTGACAGAAAATCCAGCAACAATTGCAAGGTTTGCCATCTTAACCTGTCCGTTATAAAGTATAGCCATCTTCTCGATTTTTTTATAGTCCCCAGGATATCGTTGTTGTAGCATAAGGACAAAGCGACGGTTTATCTCGTCAATAATCTGATATACTCTTGGAAGTAGGCGTTCAAATAGTTCAATTGGCCACTTCTCCAAAGCTTCTGACATAATGGTATGATTGGTATAAGCACAAGCTTTCGTTGTGACCTCCCAAGCTTCCTCCCAAGTTAAATAGTAATCATCCATTAAGATTCTCATGAGCTCGGGTATCGTTACGGTAGGATGCGTATCATTAAGCTGGAAGCATACCTTCTCATAGAGTTTTCGAATATCACTATGATTCTTACTATATTTTGCAACTGCTCGTTGAAGACTTGCGGATACAAAGAAATACTGTTGCTTTAATCTTAGCTCTTTTCCTGCATAATGATTATCATTTGGGTACAATACTTCACAGATGGTTCTTGCAAGATTTTCCTGTTCCACTGCCTTTTGGTAATCTCCCTTGTCAAAAGAATCAAGGTTAAACGTATTGATTGCTTCCGCATCCCATATTCTTAAGGTATTTACCATACGGTTCCCATAACCCACTACTGGTATATCGTAAGGAACAGCTCGAACAGATTGATAGTTTTCCTGAACAAAACATTCCCTACCATTTTCATCCTTTATCATGCGCACATAGCCACCAAACTTCACTTCTTGTGCATATTCTGCTCGTTTCATCTCAAAAGGATTTCCATCTTTTAACCACAAGTCAGGAACTTCTACCTGAAATCCATCTTCAATCTTTTGCTCAAACATGCCGTATTTATAACGAATGCCACAACCGTAAGCTGGATAATTTAAACTTGCTAAGGATTCTAAAAAACATGCAGCAAGTCTCCCAAGTCCACCATTTCCTAATGCTGCATCTGGCTCCTGATCTTCAATGATGTTAAGATCTATCCCCATTTCTTCCAAAGCTTCATGAACTACCTTATCTGCCTTTAAGTTGATGATGTTATTTCCAAGTGCACGCCCCATTAGAAATTCCATGGAGAGATAGTAGACAGTTTTTACATCCTGCTCCTCAAATTTCCTATGAGTTTCCATCCATTGTTCTACGATTATATCTTTCACCGCATAGGATACCGCTTGAAATAACTGCTGCTTCGTAGCTTCCTTTACATTTCTACGGAAAAGTGTTTTTAAGTAATTCTCAACATCTCTTTTAAACTCTTCCTTCTTTAACTCCATACTTATTCCTCCCTTTATAAGAAGATTCTTTTCTCAGCCTGCACTGATTGATTTCTATGTGCATTAAGGTATCTTTTCTCCGCTTCTTAAGTTAATCAACCACCACTTAAGAGATTGACTTTCTAGCAAATCGAAAAAATGATTGTCTGTATCTCGTCAAAGCATAAAAGGGGTCACTATATCCTATGCCACGTTTTATAAATGGTTCCGTCGGTGTCTCTTCCTGCTAGTTTCCTTCCTGAATGTATATGACAAACTCTTATGTTACTGCCGAACTAAAAAAAGATTACTTGATTATAACATTTTGTTTTCCTGTAATTCAATAGAAAAACTCCATAAAGATTGTAATTATTGGAAGTATTATTTCTAAAATCTGTATAATATTTCTTTATGAAAACAATGACCGCCTTCACAAATGTCATGACTTATCTTGTCTAAGGCATCAAAACAACGATATGCCTCTTTTACTATCTCTAGTTGCTCATAAACATTACTAAGCCCCCTTGGACCATTTAAATGATCTTCACGACATGATTGAAAGATTACCTCTCTAGGTGCTAACAATGCTCCAATATCACCCATATCATAATGTTCCCAAAGATGTGGTACATAATTACAATTGCAATTACCATTTAATAATAATAAGGAATCTTTATAACCATAAAAATAACCACTAATCAATAGTCTTTTTAACCTTACATCTAATGCTGCTGTCATTAAGGTCTGCATACCACCACCAGAAAATCCGATGCAGGCTAATTCAGAGACATCAAGATCTCCACGTTCATAAATATAGTCTACGAGACGCATTAAATCCCATACGAGCATACCCATTACTGTCATCCCAAGAGGCTCCGCCATATGAGAAAGATGAAAACAAGTTCCAGAAAGGTACTGTTGCTCCTCATCCTTTTGAAATGCTGCTTCTCTTCGCTCTGCATACCCTCTGGCATCCGGACAGAAGGTAATATATCCCTTTTTACATAATTCTAATCCATAATCATACTCAAATTTATCGATGGAAGCCTTAATAGCAGGTATCTCGTTTCTTCCTGCAATAGATTCTTTCCCACCGCCTTGATGACCATGGGCTGCAATAGCGCAGGCGGGCTTTTTTATTCCACTATCTACATACTTTTGTTCCGTTTCGTTTGGGTAAAGTATATAGCAAGGCATGTACACATCAGGCTCTACTTGAATTAGAATTTTTTCTCTCTTCCTACCATGATCTAATTCTTTCACATAAAGACTTAGAACGTTATTTTCACAAGTTTCCATCTTGTCCATACCAAACAACTCGAATAATTGATTTCGTGCTCTTAATGCCCAAGTTTCATATTCTTCTTTGGTCTTTGCAGTAAATGCATCTTTTCTAGCAAATCGATCAAACTTTCTTTTCATACTCTCAAGGCAAGGATAATATTCCTTAACTTGCTCTATTCTCTCCATATAATTCTCCTTCTTTCGTGACGTTTCTATAAGGTATTTGCTTCTTTCTCATTATACTACAGAGTAGAAGGCTGTCTATCATTGTTTGTTAATCGTAACCAAAAGTTTATTCATATTCTGCGTATCATCATAATAGAAATTAGTAATGATAAAAATCGGTTTTGGACACATCGTATCTCTGTTAGTATATTAGTAATCTTATAAAAAACGAGAGCAACAAAATCATTTAGAATTTGCTACTCTCTACTATTTGCTCACCTAGTGTTTTTTAACTGGTTATCTCCTGATCGATTTGTACAAGTATTTTACTAATTCTCTTTCCCTCTACTTCATGGATACGTAAGGTAATGTTGTTCACCTTAATCATGGTTCTATCTTGTTCTTCTGGAATATATCCTAACTGTTCAATAAAAAATCCTGATAGTGTTTCTGATTTTCCTTTTTTAAGATCAATCGAAAGTTCGTTGTTAACATCATCTATAGTCATCGCACCACTAACAAGGTACTCATTTTCTTTCACTTCTACAAAATCAACATCATTATGTCCATCATCAATATCTCCGACGATTTCTTCCACTATATCTTCCATGGTAACGATACCAAGAAATCCTCCATACTCATCAATTAGTATCGCCATACGATTCTTATCTTTTTGTAATTCCTGGAACAGAGAGACTACTGACTTGGTATCATTTACATAATGCGGCTTTCTCATAAGTCTTCTTACATCTTTTGGTAAAAAACTATGTTGTTTCCATGAAGGAAGACATTCTTTTATGTTAAGTATACCAATAATATTATCTTTGTTTCCATCAAAAACTGGAATTCTAGAATATCTAGATTCAAAGATACCATCCAATTGCTCCTCCATAGGAACATTAATATCGATGGCAAATACATCTTTTCTCGGAACCATAATTTCTCTAGCAGTTTTGTTGGTAAAGGAGAATACTCCACTAATCATTTCTGTTTCTAATTCATGAAAGACACCTTTTTCACTACCAGAAGTCAACATAGCCAAAATTTCTTCTTCTGTTACGACCTCTTCTACCTCTTGCTTATGAAAACCGAGTATGTGTAGGACGCCGTTCGTAGAAAGTGATAGTAACCGTATAAATGGTGACATAAATTTAGATATCGCAATGATTGGCTTTACCACAAATAAACTAAAGCCTTCTGCATTTAGTAACGCAACTCTCTTTGGTACCAATTCACCGAAAACAAGGGTAAAATAAGATAATAAGATAGTAACTAAAACCATAGCTATCGTTTGGCTATATGGGATCGATAACGATTCCATATAAGCCCCAAGCACCTTTGAAATACCAGTTGCTGCAGATGCACTTGAGAAAAAACCTGCTAATGTAATTGCTACCTGAATCGTTGATAAGAATTTGGTAGAGTCATCAAATAAAGATACAATTAGCTTTGCACGTTTGTTGCCTGAGTCTGCCAACATCTTCATCTTGTTCTTGTTGACGGAAACTACTGCCATCTCAGCACCGGCAAAAAATGCATTCACTAATGTTAAAAGAATAAGAATGCTTAATTGAAGCATAATGTTACCCGCGTCGGGGTCAGGGTCTAAGTCCATAAAAACCTCCAAATAATAAATTTTGATTCATATTATACTATATCATGTCAAAACATGGAATAGTAATCTATTTACCTTTTAATGTAGTACACATGGTATCACATTCCAAAGATTGCATTTCTTTTGGCTTTCCATTATACTTAATTATAGTTTATATTTGTAATTAAAAGAAAGGAAAGCTTTCCATGTATCAGTATGAAAATCTGGGAGATAAGACTCTCACAGAACGTGTTGCAGATAATATTATTAGCTACATTGTAGATCATAAGTTAAAGCCAGGTGACAAACTTCCGAATGAATTTCATCTCGCAGAAACCTTTTGCGTTGGAAGAAGTACCATCCGAGAAGTGATAAAATCCCTGTCTTCCAAAGGTATTCTTGAAGTACGAAGGGGTGCTGGTACCTTTGTCTGCGAACGATCTGAACAAAAAAATGATCCTCTAGGTCTTTCCTTAATATCAGACCGATACAAACTAGCCTTAGACCTTCTTTCGGTACGTCTTATGATTGAACCCGAGATAGCATCTCACGCAGCTGAAAATGCCACAAAAGAAGACATTGAAGCTCTTCGCATTCAGTGTGAAAAGGTTGAGCAAAAAATTAAGGAAGGACAAGACCACATCGAAGAGGATATTAAATATCATGCCTGCATTGCAAAATGCAGTAAAAATCTCGTTGTGGAAACATTGGTTCCAATGATTAATTCTTCTGTCGCCATGTTTGGAAATATTACACACAGAAAATTACTTCCTGAGACAATTTTAACTCACAGGCAAGTATTCGAGGCAATCAGTAATCATGATTCTGCCGGTGCGAAGTACGCAATGACGATGCACCTTTTATATAATCGAAATATGATAACTCAATTAAAAAAGGAGTTTGAGTCAGAACAATCATAATCTGTCGAAATAATACACCAATATTTATTACAATAAATCAACTCTAGTGTTACTACAGCTTCATATAATTATCGTATCGTGTACTGCAAGTGAAATTTTCTCTTGCAGTATTTTTTATCACTGTTTTTCAGTCCTATCATAAGTATTTCTCTTATCCAATCGAATTATCATAATCCATAATGATTCTACTTTTAATTTGAAATTTGGCTCTGGTAGATGTCTTGGTGGTCTTTGTAGCACTTAAGTAATGATCAGATGTCTTAGTGGTCTTCAAAACTCTTAAGTAATAATCAGTTGTCTTAATAGACATCATACGTCTATCTTGGCCATCAGATGTCTTATCTCTTTATGCTTTTTAATTGAAACTGTATACTTTTTCTAATTCTATTTACTATTTTAAACAAATATTATTTATATTTTTATACATAATCACAAATTTAACGAAACAAATTGACATCTCTCTTGTGACATGTTACATTATTACTAGAAAGTCATCAGACAACTATTCAGTATTTTACAATAGAAATATAACGAAGTATGCAAGATTTTTTCAAATAGTCATCAGACATATTTATTTATTGTCACACAGAAAGGAATGGGTATATGAAACTTAAAAGCCAAGAAGTCCGCGCCATTGCTCCCGAGATGGATCCCCTACGCATGGGAATGGGTTGGACCGCAAATGATTTAGAAAAGCCACAGATCATTGTCGAAAGTACATTTGGAGACAGCCATCCAGGCAGCACTCACCTATTAACTTTTGTTAATGAAGCCGTTGATGGAGTGAATCAAAGCGGTGGTAAAGCAGCGAGATACTTTGCGACTGATATCTGTGATGGTATGGCACAAGGACATGATGGAATTAATTATTCCCTAGCGTCTCGTGACACTATTGCCAACTTAATTGAAATTCATGCGAATGCTACAACCTTTGATGCAGGTGTATTTATTGCAAGCTGTGATAAAGCAGTCCCTGCACAGTTAATGGCAATCGGAAGACTTGATATTCCATCCATCATGGTGACTGGCGGTGTGATGGATGCCGGCCCTGATTTACTCACACTCGAACAAATCGGAAAATACAGTGCTATGTGCAAGCGTGGAGAGATTACAGAGGAGCAACTAACTTATTATAAACACAATGCTTGCCCTTCCTGTGGCGCATGTTCATTTATGGGTACCGCTTCTACCATGCAGATTATGGCTGAGGCTATGGGCCTTATGCTTCCTGGTAGCGCATTAATGCCAGCAACCTGTGAAGATTTAAAAGAAGTTGCAAGAAAAGCAGGAATTCAAGCAGTAGAACTCGCAAGGAAAGGCATCAAAGCATCTGACATCGTTACTATGAAGTCCTTCGAAAATGCAATTATTGTTCATGCAGCTATTTCTGGTTCAACTAATTCCTTACTTCATATTCCAGCAATTGCACAGGAATTTGGTATAGAACTCGATGCGGATACTTTTGATCAAAAGCATCGTGGCGCACATTATTTGCTTGATATTCGTCCTGCCGGTAAATGGCCAGCACAGTATTTTTACTATGCAGGCGGTGTTCCACGCATTATGGAAGAAATAAAGGGAATGCTTCACCTAGATGTAATGACGGTTACAGGAAAAACTCTCGGTGAGAACTTAGAAGATTTAAAGAAATCCGGATACTATGAAAAGTGTGATGAGTATTTAAAGAAAGTCGGTTTAAAGCGGACTGACGTGATACGTAGCTTTGAAGAACCAATTGGAGACGATGGAACCATCGCAATCTTACGTGGAAACCTCGCACCAGAAGGAGCTGTGGTAAAGCATTCTGCCGTACCAAAGGAAATGCATCAGGCAGTACTTCGAGCTAGACCATTTGATTGTGAGGAGGATGCGATAGCTGCTGTTCTTGAGAAACGCATCAAACCAGGGGATGCCGTATTCATCCGTTACGAAGGTCCAAAAGGAAGCGGTATGCCAGAAATGTTTTACACCACGGAAGCGATTGCTTCGGATGAAAAACTCGGAAAATCCATTGCACTGATTACCGATGGACGATTTTCAGGAGCTTCCAAAGGACCTGCCATCGGACATGTATCTCCGGAAGCAGCGGAGGGTGGCCCAATTGCATTAGTTGAAGAGAACGACATCATTGAAATTAATATCAAAGAACGTATTTTACGAATTGCCGGTATTCATGGCGAATTAAAATCCGAAGAAGAAATCAGAAAAGTATTAGAGGAAAGAAAGAAACTTTGGAAGAAACCAGAGCCCAAATATGAAAAAGGCATCTTAAAATTCTTCTCTGAACATGCTGTTTCCCCAATGAAGGGTGGATATATGCAGTAACTTATTTGACTCAATATCAAAACAAAAAGGAGACATCACATGGGTATCAATACTATCCTTACAGGCAGTAACTTATTTCTAGCTGCAACTGAAACGAGCCCAAATGTAGGTGCCGGTCGACTCATTGCTTCCGCACTCATTGGTATGGCAATCTTATTATTTTTAATTATTTATGTTAAACTTCACCCTATTCTATCTATCCTAATCAGCGCTATTGTGATCGGTATCGGCGCAGGAATGTCTACCGAAGCTATTATTGGCTCTATCGGTACTGGAATGGGGAACACCTTAAAAGGTATCGCATTATTAGTTGGTCTTGGCTCTATGTTTGGTGCCATCTTAGAAATATCAGGTGGTGCACAGCGTATTGCTTTAACCCTCGTTAATAAATTTGGTGATAACAAAGCTGCTTGGGCTCTTGGTATTACAGGTTTAGTTATCTCCATGCCAGTTTTCTTTGACGCCGGTTTAATTATCTTAATTCCACTTGCTTTTGGTTTAGCAAAACGTACAAAGAAATCCACTTTATTTTATGCAATTCCATTACTTGCTGGTCTTGCAGTTGGTCATGCCTTTATTCCACCAACTCCAGGTCCAATTCTAGTTGCAAATATGCTTGGTGTTGATTTAAGTTATGTTATTATCGTTGGTGTGATTGTTGGTGCCGCCGCCATGATCCTTGCGGGTCCGGTCTTTGGTAAGTATATCGGAACTAAGATTCATGTACCACTACCAAGAAACTTAGAAGATACACCTGATTATGACGAGAGCAAACTTCCAAAGTTTGCAACAGTTGTTGGTATTATCTTAATTCCATTATTATTAATTCTTACTAACACTGTAGCTGGTGCTATTATTAACAGCATGGAAACACCTGCACAATTCTTAGTTAGCATAAAGCCTGTTCTTGCCTTTTTAGGCGAACCATTTATCGCCTTAACGATTGCAACCATTGCTGCTATGGTTATCCTCGGAATTAAGCATGGATATTCCAGAGAAGAACTTGAAAAGGTTATGACAAAGTCCTTAGAACCAACTGGTATGATTCTTTTAGTTACTGCTTGTGGTGGTGTTTTAAGATACATCCTTCAAGACTCCGGTCTTGGAGACGTTATTGGTAATGCAGTTGCTAAGAGCGCTCTTCCACTTGTTATTATCGCTTTCGTAGTAGCCGCTCTTGTTCGTATCTCCGTTGGTTCCGCTACCGTAGCGATGACAATGGCTGCTGGAATTATCTCTTCCATGCCTGAAATTGCTTCTCTTTCACCACTCTATCTTGCCTGTGTAACCGCAGCAATCGCTGGTGGTGCCACAGTAATGAGCCACTTTAATGACTCTGGATTCTGGCTTGTGAAGTCCTTACTTCAAGTCGATGAAAAGACTACCTTAAAGTCTTGGACCATGATGGAGACGATTGTTGGAGCAACCGGATTTGTTGGAGCATTGATTATTTCGTTTTTTGCTTAGATAAAAGCATAGGATGAGTTTTGTTTAAGTTTATTGTATAACAATTCTGATTAAAAACACTCAGGAGTAACTCTGATTAATAAATCAAAGTTACTCCTGTTTTTTTACTATATTGTTTTGGCTATATTGTTTTTTGCTTCATTTTTTCACTGCTTTGTTTTTTCAAGAACTCGTACTAAATCTAACCGCATTAACCCCAGTAGAATACATAAAAAGTATTTATTTGAAGCATAAAAATATCCAGCAAGAAAACCTGCTGGATAGAAAATCTTTATATTTTTCATTTATGACGGATAGCGGTTCTGTTTATAATACGACAGCACCTTCCTATCTCGTTGATTATAATCTTATTACGTTAGTAGCTTGTTCGCCTCTGTTACCTTTTTCAATGTCAAAACTTACAGACTGACCTTCTTCTAAAGATTTAAAACCATCTCCTTGGATCGCTGAAAAATGAACGAATACGTCATTTCCGTTATCTGCTGTAATAAAACCAAAACCTTTTTCTGCGTTGAACCATTTTACAATACCTGTATTCATAATTATCTCCTATTTCTTGTATGTTTTTATTTTATATTTTTATTTTATATTTTTATTTTATGTTTTTAGATTAAGCAATTATAATCTTACTACATTAGTAGCTTGTTCGCCTCTGTTACCTTTTTCAATATCGAAACCAACAGCTTGACCTTCTTCTAATGATTTGAAACCATCTCCTTGGATCGCTGAAAAATGAACAAATACGTCATTTCCGTTATCTGCTGTAATAAAACCAAAACCTTTTTCTGCGTTGAACCATTTTACAATACCTGTATTCATAATTATCTCCTATTTCTTATGTGTTTTTAGATTTTTTAGATTACTTAATTATAATCTTATAACGTTAGCCGCTTGTTCGCCTCTGTTACCTTTTTCAATATCAAAGCTTACAACTTGACCTTCTTCTAATGATTTGAAACCATCTCCTTGGATCGCTGAAAAATGAACGAATACGTCATTTCCGTTATCTGTTGTAATAAAACCAAAACCTTTTTCTGCATTAAACCATTTTACTGTACCTGTACTCATGTGGTACCTCCTAAATTTTACTTTTACTATAAAGTATAAAAAAATCACATATTTTTACAAATTATATATAGTGACGCATACATATAATCTCTAAAAATATGTGAATCCGTTAATACATTAATAATATGAACTTAGTTTAACACATCTTTTTTGGTTTGTCAACATGTTTTATTAATTAAATTTGTATTTTCTTGTTTTTTATTATTTTTCTTATATTTATGCATACCAACACCATGATTTGTAAATTCTGTAGTTTCTTTATATAATATATGTACTATATATTTATAATGTTAGTTTCTTTTTAGAATGATAATTTGAAAAAGAAATAAGTAATAATCTATAGAGAAAAGGCTCACTTTTCATTCGAATGGTAGTTTTTTAATAAAGGAGCTGTACACTAATTACTTAGTGCAACAGCCCCTTTTTTGTTTATTCTCTTACCTATCGGTATAGTTTCTCTTAAGCATTTACTTTCCTAACACCAAGCGTAACATCTTCCCCATTCAAGTTCCATTCTTTGCTTACGCCCTGAACAGAATCATAAACCACATCGTCTGCAAGAACTACGGAAGAGATTTCAGCAACATTCTTCTTTACAACTGCTTCCACCTTTTCATTCCCCTTAACAGATACTACAATATGATCCATTACTTCAAATCCAGCATCTTTACGCATTGTCTGAATCTTACTAATCACTTCACGAACAAATCCTTCCTCAATTAACTCTTCTGTTAGGTTTGTATCAAGAACTACTGTGATACCATGGTCACTGTCTGTTACGTATCCTTCCATCTGAGCTGCATCAATTAAAAGATCATCCTTTTCAAGAACTTCTTCGATTCCCTCTAAGGTAATCGTGAGTGTTCCCTTCTCATTTAATTCATCCATCGCTGCGTTGCCATCAAGAGCGGATAGTATTTCTTTAAGTGCATTTAACTTGCTTCCAAAACGGCGACCTAACGTCTTTAGCTGTGGCTTAAAGGTATAAGAAGTGAAGTTTCGAACATCAGAAGTAAATACTACGTTCTTTACATTTAACTCTTCTTCAATAATCTCTTTGTAAAAATCAGACATTCCTTCTACCACACTACCATCGTTTGCTGTATGAGTTAACTCTGCTTTTACATACATCTTAGCAATTGGTTGTCTTTGCTTGATGTTTGCTGTATTTCTACAAGCACGACCAAGAACTACGATCTCAAGAACCGCTTCCATATCATCCTCTAGTAACGTATCAATTAACTTAGCGTCCCAGGTTGGGAAATCGCATAGGTGAACACTTAATGGAGCACTCTTGTCGATACTGCAAACAAGGTTACGATAGATGTCCTCTGCCATGAATGGAATCATTGGAGCAGAAGCCTTTGCAATTGTTACGAGTGCAGTATATAAGGTCATGTAAGCATTGATCTTATCCTGCTCCATTCCTTTTGCCCAGAAACGTTCACGGCCACGTCTTACATACCAGTTACTCAACTCATCTACAAACTCCTGTAGCGCTCTAGCAGTCTCAGGAATCTTATACGCAGCAAGATTTTCATCCACTGTTTTCACTACTGTATTTAACTTACTAAGTAACCATTTATCCATTACCGGAAGCTTATCATACTCTAAGGTATACTTAGTAGCATCAAATTGATCAATGTTTGCATAAAGTACGAAGAATGCATAGGTGTTCCATAAAGTACCCATGAACTTACGCTGTCCTTCTACTACTGCCTTTCCGTGGAAACGGTTTGGTAACCAAGGAGCTGAGTTAATATAGAAGTACCAACGAATCGCATCTGCACCATATTCCGCTAACGCATCAAATGGGTCAACTGCATTTCCTTTGGATTTACTCATCTTCTGACCATTCTCATCCTGTACATGTCCAAGAACAATAACGTTCTTATATGGAGCTTTATCAAAGATTAGTGTAGAAATTGCAAGTAAGGAGTAGAACCAACCTCTCGTCTGGTCAACAGCCTCAGAGATAAAGTCTGCTGGGAACTGTGCTTCAAACTTTTCTTTATTTTCAAATGGATAATGATGCTGTGCAAATGGCATCGCACCAGAATCATACCAACAGTCAATTACTTCAGGCACACGATGCATTTCCTTGCCACAATCAGGACAGGTGATCGTTACATTATCAATGTATGGTCTATGAAGCTCGATATCCTCTGGACAATTCTTAGACATTGACTTTAACTCTTCAATGCTTCCGATGGAATGCATCTTACCACAATCACAAGTCCACACATTAAGTGGAGTTCCCCAGTAGCGGTTACGGCTGATCCCCCAATCCTGAAGGTTCTCTAACCAATCACCGAAACGTCCTTTACCAATGGTCTCAGGAATCCAGTTGATCGTATTATTATTTGCGATCATCTTATCTTTTACTGCAGTCATCTTGATGAACCAGGACTCTCTTGCATAGTAAATAAGTGGAGTATCACATCTCCAACAGAATGGATAACTATGCTCGAATTTAAGAACTTTAAATAATTGCTTTGTTTCTCCTAATTTCTTAAGGATACCCTCGTCACTCTTCTTACAAAACTGACCTGCAAAGTCAGTAACTTCTGCCTTCATCTGGCCTCTTTCATCCACTAACTGTACAAAAGGAAGTTCATAACGATTACCAACATTCGCATCGTCCGCACCAAAGGCAGGGGCAATATGAACGATACCAGTACCATCTGTTAAGGTAACATAGTCAGCGCAGGTTACATAATAAGCCTTCTTGCCATATACATTATCACGATTTGCTTTTTCATTTCTAGTACCATCGGCATTGTTATACGCATACTCAAATAATGGCTCATACTTTTTATACTCAAGATCAGTACCCTTGTAACGCTCAACTACCTTATAGTCGCCCTCAATGACGGAACATAGTGCTTCAGCTAAGATATAGTACTCTACACCAGCTGCTGTATTTTCTTCCGTTTTCTCTTCCTCACCCTTAGGAGCTTTTATAACGTCCCCTTTGGCATTTACTGAAACTTGTACCTTCACATAGTCTTCCTTTGGATTAACACAAAGTGCTACGTTAGATGGAAGTGTCCAAGGTGTTGTTGTCCATGCTAAGAAGTATTCATTCTCTGTATCCATTACTTTGAATTTCGCGATAACGGACTTTTCTTTCACATCCTTATATCCTTGTGCTACCTCATGGGAAGCAAGTGGTGTCCCACATCTTGGACAGTAAGGTACAATTTTATAACCTTTGTATAATAAGCCCTTATCCCAGATTTGTTTTAAAGACCACCAAACAGACTCAATATAATCATTATGGTAAGTTACATAAGGATCGTCCATATCAGCCCAGAAACCAACGGTACCAGAGAAATCCTCCCACATACCCTTGTATTTCCAAACACTTTCCTTACATTTTGTGATAAATGGCTCTAGACCGTACTGTTCAATTTGTTCCTTACCATTTAACTCTAGAAGTTTTTCCACTTCAAGCTCTACTGGAAGACCATGAGTATCCCATCCAGCCTTTCTAGGAACCATACAGCCCTTCATCGTACGGTATCTTGGAATCATATCTTTAATAACACGAGTTAATACGTGTCCAATGTGTGGTTTACCGTTTGCAGTTGGAGGACCATCATAAAAAGTAAATGTCTCTCCCTCTTTTCTGGAATCAATACTTTTTTCAAAGATTTCGTTTTCCTTCCAGAATTTTAATACTTCTTTTTCTCTGTCAACAAAATTCAGGTTGGTTGATACCTTTTCGTACATGCTTCATCTTCCTTTCTTATCTCTTCTATTGTTTCCTTATTTCGTTTTTCGCAGTCAGCGCTAGCCATCTAAGGTTCTAAAATTAGATAAATTTAGTTTTCTCTTGCCAAACTTTTTTTATTATACTTAGAGAAATACACTTCGCGCACGATCATAGGAATAGCTGATTTCTTTTGGTAAGAGTGTACCATCCCTTGGAGTTTCTAATTTATACATAATTGCATAACAGTTTCCGATAAATTAAAAAAGCCCCCATCCAAAACAGGATGAGAGCAGGAATGCTTCATTATACCACCTATTTCACGTACGCAGACTAAGTCTGTTATACATTATCTATATAACGGTAGATCCCGACAACACCTACTAACTACGGTTCAATGTTGCAACTGATAAAGTGATTTTCAGAAATTCCCTACTCCTACTGCACTCACACTCTCTGCAGCTCGCTGTGATTTTTAAGAATTCTTACTCTCTTCGTCAACGTCTTTGCATATGCATTTGCGCTCGATCGTTTCATCAACTTCTACGACAGAACACTATATTTTCTTTATCTTAGTATAGATTCCACGCTTTGTCAATATCAAATTCAGATTGCATACTTTTCAAAACCAATTACCCTTTATAATTAAGATTAGCAATTTCTTTCTTTCAGATAATCTACTTGTTTTATTAATTGGCAACTTCTTCAAAGCATAATCTGTACGAAGTTGCACACATTATCTTTGAGGTGATCAATACGGAACCAATTTCATTGCAAACAGATAATATTTATGGTGCACAAGTAATGGCCGCAATTTTATTAACGGATAATGAAATAGATAATTATCTAAAAGGGCTAAATGCCAGTGAATATGAAGCCGTTATGCGTATGAAAGATACCTTTCATTCTCGTAATGATGTAGAACGTTTCGTTAACGGTCTTCGCGGTTAATTAATTTTTCAAGCTACACCCCTTCTGCTTGTTCCTTTTCTACTGACAGCTTTCTCCTTTATCTAATCAATAGTAAGGAGCAAGCAGATAGGATTTTATTCTTTACCTATGTTTCTACTCACTATTTTGTTTCTTCTACACGCGCGTCCATGGTAGTATATTCTCTACGATCGTGTACGCTACGATAAGCTGGGCGGATAATCTTTTCTGCACTAACAAGTTCTTCTAAGCGGTGAGCACTCCATCCGACAATTCTTGCGACAGCAAACATTGGAGTATATAATTCTAATGGTAATTCAAGCATCCGATATACAAACCCGCTATAAAAATCAACGTTCGCATTAACACCTTTATAAATCTTTCTCTCTTCCCCAATTAACTTTGGTGCAAGCCTTTCAACGACGGTATATAACTCGAATTCTTTTTCCTGTCCTTTTTCCACAGCAAGCTTTCCAACAAAATTCTTAAAGATATCAGCTCTTGGATCTGAAATAGAATACACTGCATGGCCAATACCGTAGATAAGACCGGAACGATCAAATTCTTCTTTTCTAAGGATTCTTAATAAATAATCTGAGATTGCTTCTTCATCTTTCCAATCACTAATCTTATCCTTTAAGTCATCAAACATTTGCATCACTTTGATGTTCGCACCACCATGTCTTGGTCCTTTTAAGGAAGCAAGTGCTGCAGCCATAACTGAATAAGTGTCAGTTCCAGAAGATGTAACAACACGGGTAGTAAAGGATGAGTTATTTCCGCCACCGTGCTCCATATGAAGTACCAAAGCTAAATCAAGCACAGCTGCTTCAAAAGGGGTAAATTTCCTGTCTGGACGTAACATATATAGAATATTCTCTGCCATCGAAAATTCTTCTTTTGGTGGGTGAATATGAAGACTATTCCCAATACTATGGTGATATGCATTGTAACTATAAACAGCCAGCATTGGAAATTGACTGATAAGATTTAGGCATTGTCTCATTACATTAGGAATAGAGGTGTTCTCTGCCTCTGTATCATAAGAATAAATGGTTAGAATACTTTTTGCGAGGGATATCATAATATCCTTGCTAGGTGCTTTCATAATGACATCACGACAGAAATTATGAGGTAATGTTCTTCTTTGCCCAAGCTCTACTTTAAAATCATCTAATTGCTCTTTCGTTGGTAATTCTCCAAATAATAAGAGATATGTAATTTCTTCAAACCCATATCTACCCTCAGACAAAAAACCATCCGTTAATTCCCTTACATCATAACCCCGATAAAAAAGTCTGCCTTCGCATGGTACCTCTTCACCATTCACAATATCCTTTGCGTGTACTTCTGAAATATTCGTAAGCCCAGCGAGGACTCCCTTCCCGTTAAGATCTCTTAAGCCACGTTTCACATCATACTGACGATATAATTCAGCCGGGACCTTATCCCTACTCGTACATATGGCAGCTAACTTCCTTACCTGTGGGGTGACTTGAAAAATGACATCTTTCATTCAATTCCTCCTTTTTGGCTTATTCCAAAGATTATTAACATGGTTAACTATTTATGATTAACTACAAGTATTACTTATTTTATTTTACTTGTCAATAATTTTTCTCCAATTTTATGAAAAAATTAGAAACATAATTCTACAATTCCATGCATAGTTATAAGATGCAGGAGAAACTACACGAATCATGATATCGATAGGGACATACCTTGCCTATGGATGTTATCATAACTATTTTAACTCTATTAAATAGATATAACAAAAGACTGATAGTGTTAGTGCATAAATATGCGACTACCCTATCAGTCTATCTTATTCCATCGACGGTAATTCTAACACATCCTCTAAGATGTCACCCAACTTTTGAAGAGATTCCACCATCTGTTTTATTTCATCTTTTCCCATTCGATTGCCTATACGTATCAACAACTTATGAAAAATATCTCTTTCCTTTAAGAGAGCTTGTTTTCCTAACGCTGTTAGCTCCAAATAGTAAATTCGATGGTCTTTCGCATCGCTTACCTTCTTAAGAAATCCTTTTTTCTCAAGTACCGTAAGCATTCGAGAGGTTGCAGGTTTCTTTGTACCAAGTTGCTCATTCAAACTAGTCGGTGTCAGTTTTTGATTCTCATCTTTTTGAGATGCTTCAATCATATTCATCGCACAAAATTCACCAAACGTTAATTCACTTTGTGGACGGAGCTGACTTACGACGGAGCGCAAATGGTGCATCATGGTAATCAGATCACTGGGTTCCGTTTGCATATCACATAAACTCCAATTCTATTTCATTACGATATTATAGATCTATAGCCAAGAATTGCTATCAATCAATTCATCTATTTATTTTTGCTATATTTTTTGAAAAAGTATATAAAATTGGTAAAAATAGATTGTTAACATCGTTAATTAATGAGATGAGAATACATTATTTCTCTTGTTTTGTCAAGGATTGTTTCTCCTTTTGGTAGTAATCCCCTATAAAATATAAGTAGTATTCTTAATTTGCTTCCCGCTATTCCCTAATAAATCTATGATTCTTCTTATCATATTGCTAGTTTCAACATTGCTTAGATAAAGAATAAACTAAAAAACTTAATAAAGTTAAACAGAGGCACTAAGAAAAAAAGAATGTTATATCTTTTATTCTTATGCCTCTATTAATAATAAGTTGATATTATTACATCTGCTTTTAAGCTTATTCATGCACTCCAGAATTATAGCTGTCTAACAACTGATGTTTCATATGATATAACTCATTTGATAAGTCTACATACACATCCTGAGGGTTGACTAAACGTCTTGTTTCATCCCAGAGTGTATTAAGTTCATCCTGACAGTAAGTTCGAATATCCATTACAGCAGGAGATTCATATACACATTCTCCATTTAAAAAGATTGGAAGAAGCATTTCACGCATTTTATAAGTACCCGGTTTTAAATAGGTCTTCTTCCAAGTGGCCATAGGATCAAAAAGTAATAGCGGATTTTCCTCGGAATACTTTTCTCCAACTAAAGCAATTAAATCAGCTTTAATTTTACCACTATCCTTATCATAGATTCGGTATATTGTTTTATTACCAGGATTTGTTATCTTCCACTGATTTTCAGACAACTTAATCTTTGGAATGAAATTACCATCTTTCTTAATTGCAGCTAATTTATATACTCCACCAAATGCAGGGCAATCCTTAGATGTGATTAGGTTTGTGCCAACACCCCAGGAATTAATCTGTGCTCCCTGTGTTTTTAGTGAGTCAATCAAATATTCATCCAAATCACTAGATGCGCAGATGGATGCTTCACTAAAGCCAGCTTCATTTAACATCTTACGAGCTTTTTTGGATAAGTAGGATAAATCGCCACTATCAAGACGAATTCCATAGCGACCTGTAAGCGTTCCAGCCTCTCTCATTTCCTTGAAAACCCGTATTGCATTTGGTACACCTGATCGAAGGGTATCATACGTATCAACCAATAAAGTAACATTATTCGGATAAAGCTCAGCATATTTACGAAATGCTGTTAGCTCATCTTCAAAACTCATGATCCAACTATGCGCATGCGTACCAAGAGCTGGGATTCCGAACATCTTTGAACTTTGAACATTACTGGTACCAATACATCCGCCGATTACTGCAGCTCTCGCACCTAATGTTCCTGCATCAGGTCCCTGTGCTCTACGAAGACCAAATTCCATAACACCCTCACCACGGGCTGCATAGCAAACACGGGATGCCTTCGTTGCAATTAAACTCTGATGATTGATAATATTTAAAATTGCTGTTTCCACTAGTTGAGCCTCCATAATTGGAGCTACTACTTTTACCAGTGGCTCCATTGGAAATACTACAGAACCTTCTGGAACAGCATAGATATCACCAGAAAATCTAAAGTTTTTCAAATACTCTAAGAAATCTTCATCAAATATGCTAAGGCTCCGAAAGTAATCAATATCATCCTGTTCGAATCTTAAGTTCTTGATATAATCAATTACTTGCTCCAATCCACAGCAAATGGCATAACCACTGCCAGATGGGTTCGTTCGATAGAATGCATCAAAAACAACCGTGTCGTTAGTATTATTTTTAAAATAACCTTGCATCATAGTTAGCTCATAAAAATCGGTCAACAACGTTAAATTACGTTCAGCCATAGCGATATCCTCCTTCGCAATCATCAAGTGTAGTTTCTTGATCTATTAGTATGCTTTTCCCCAATATACTAAGGTTTTTGCTTTTTTGCCACAGCATACACAGGTATCAGAGATAGGCTCCCAGTGAAATGGCATACAACGGGAAGTAGCACCTGTTTTTTCTTTAATTTCATCTTCACAAGCACGCTCTCCACACCACATAGCCTTCACAAAGCCTGGTTTGTTTGCTATAAGGTCAGCAAATTCTTCGGTAGAATGAGCCTCATAAGTATGAGCATCACGATGATTTCTAGCACGCTCTAACATTTCTTTTTGCATAACTTCAAGGATTTCACCAATCTTTGAATCAATTTCATCGAGAGAAACAACTACCTTTTCTCTTGTATCACGGCGAACTAATACTGCCTGATTTGCTTCGATGTCTTTTGGACCAATTTCAACACGTACAGGAATTCCACGCATCTCATGTTCAGAGAATTTCCATCCTGGACTCTTATCAGAATCATCAACCTTAACACGAAATGCACCAAGTTTATCACGTAGTTCTGCTGCTTTTTCTAATACGCCTTCTTTCTTTTGCATGATTGGTACAATCACAACTTGTGTTGGAGCAATTCTTGGTGGTAATACAAGACCACTATTATCACCATGCACCATAATTAATGCGCCAATAAGACGAGTCGTCATTCCCCAAGAAGTCTGGTGTACGTATTGTAGTTTATTTTCTTTATCGGTATACTGAATACCAAATGCTTTCGCAAATCCATCTCCAAAATTATGGCTTGTTCCGGATTGAAGAGCCTTACCATCATGCATTAATGCTTCAATGGTATAAGTTGCTTCCGCTCCTGCAAATTTTTCTTTGTCCGTCTTCTTACCACGAACCATAGGAATTGCTAACACGTCTTCACAGAAATCAGCATAGAGATTTAACATCTGAATCGTTCTTTCTTCTGCTTCCTCCGCTGTAGCATGTGCGGTATGCCCTTCTTGCCATAAGAACTCTAAGGTACGTAAGAATGGTCTGGTTGTTTTCTCCCAACGTACAACAGAACACCATTGATTGTATAGCTTAGGAAGATCACGGTAAGATTCAATGATATGAGAATAAAAATCACAAAACAAAGTCTCTGAGGTTGGTCTTACACATAAACGCTCTTGTAACTGCTCTCCACCACCGTGGGTAACCCAAGCAACTTCTGGTGCAAAACCCTCCACATGATCTTTTTCTTTATTTAATAAGCTTTCTGGAATAAACATAGGCATGTAAACATTTTCTACTCCAGTCGCCTTAAATCTTGCATCTAACTCCTTTTGGATATTCTCCCAAATAGCATATCCTGCTGGACGGAAAATAGTACATCCTCTTACTCCAGAGTAATCAACAAGCTCTGCTTTTTTTACTACATCAGTATACCACTGAGCGAAATCTTCCTCCATTGAGGTAATGGACTCTACTAGTTTCTTATCGTTTGCCATAATCATTCTCCTTTATTTTTTTATAATAAAAAAGGTCCCTTAAAACAAGGGACCGAAACTTCGGTGGTACCACCCAAATTAATTGCTAACGCAATTCACTCCTATCGTTAACGCCGATATACGCTGTATTTTATACGATATCATATCGTTACAGTGCTCCAAGGTAGGTTCTATAGGGTTTCATAAGAGTTTTCACCAACCACTCTCTCTCTAAAATGACTTATCTATATACTATTCCTCTTCATCGCAGTTTTTCTAATGCATGCCATGTGTTGCATAGCATAGAATGTAGATTACCATGATTTTATGCCACATACTGGCTTTTGTCAAGAATGATTTTTAGCAAACTCAGTAGTTTCCCTTATTTAACTTTGAGTATAGTTTTATACTATCCCTCTGAATACGCAGATATCACAGTTTTTATAATAACTAAACTAAGTGGTCCTAGAAAAAAACCAACAACCCCGAAAAGTTGTACTCCCACATACATTGCAATCATACTATAGATAGGTTTAATTCCTATTTTATCCCCCAACAGCTTTGGTTCCAATATTTCACGAACTACCTGACATAATAAAAATATACTCATAATAACAGCCGCATGAATAAATTGTTTTTGTATCACCATAACAATTGCCCAAGGAACCAAGATTAGGCCACTGCCTAATACCGGAAATCCATCGAAGAGACCAACCGCAATTCCGATTAATAAAGCGTACGGATTTTTTAATATGAAAAATCCTACTGTATTAATTACAGCGATGATCGACATCAATATTATCTGCGTTTTCATATAAGCAATTCCAGTATCCGATAACTTTTGTGTAATTTTATGAACCACAGGGTAAAATTCTGATTTTCGAAGCCCTGCCTTATATTCCTCCATATCCTTAATTATTAAAATAGTAGCTACCAAAATAATAAGAAAAATTGCTAGAACTTCTACTAAACCAATTGCAATTTTTATTGTTTGAACAGTCATCTTCGGCAATATATTCGATTGAACATATTTTACCAATGTTTCCATTCCATCACTCACTACTAATTTTAATGATCCATCCTTAAATCCGAATAACTTATCCCCCGTAACACAGATAACCTCCATCTGCTGTGTAAAATATTGCTGATAAATCGGAATATTTCGTAAAAATAATACGACCTGGTTGAATAAAATTCTTCCAAGATAACATAATATTACTGAAATTACTAGTAATAACAATAGAACACCAAAACCTCCGCCTACTATAAGTGGAATCTTGAATTTTTTGTGTAGAAATCCTACCACAGGTCTTAACAGCCAAGCAATAAAGTAAGCAAACAAAAATGGGACAAACAGCGGTAATAGGTATTTTAAACCTACATACACAGCAATGATTGTCCCAACGGTAAGAAGTAACTTCTTTTGATTTTTTGATAGATACACTTTCTTCTCCAAACAATCACCTCGTATCAATCCTTAGCTGATTCTGATACTATTGTCTGTAGAAGATTTTTATCTATGCCCAAAAATAGAATGTAACATATCCCATTCTTATAAATACGTAATCTTTCTGGCTTCTTCGCATTTGTTAGTTTTTGTTAAATAATTTTCCTAAAAAACGCTAAGACGCCACAGTTATTAGAAAGAAAGATTTTTTATTAACTTATTTAGAAAAAATAATTAAAGTAAAAAAACTATACTTTCTCTTACAAGGAAACTGCCACCAAAGGTATTCCTTCCTCTGCCGCCTGTTTTACAAACTCCATCCCACGGATTACCTTGTAATCTTCTTCTGTTTTTTCAATAACAATATCTCCCTCTAAATAAAGCTTCTCTGGATGTGCAGACATAATAGCATCTTCTATCCCAAGACGTTTTGGGGACATTAAAATCTTTGTTTCTTTCTTTTGGCTGTTTTCTTTGTATTTTTTAGCTTCTTCTAAAATTACCTTAGAAAGAAGTTCTGGAGTACAATAAGTACTATCCAAGATTAAATTATAATTTGAAAAATTAAAGTAATCCAAATTATAAATATCTTTATAACGAATATCTTCTGTTTGAGCACGAAGTTTTAATTGCTGTTTTGCATCCTCTAAGCTTGAATACTTTTCAACATTACCACGATTATCGCCATATACACGGCTAGCTGCAACATCAAGACTAACCGATAAAAATACTTTGTATGATTTTTCAACAAAGTTCCACGCCAATCTGGAATCAAATACAATCGCCTTATCCGGATTCTCACGACTAATTTTTGCAGTAGTATCATCAATCATATTATCATACTTGTGGTCCTTGCACATGAGTTGGTTCATCTCGAGCACACTGATTCCTAAATCTTCTGCCAGCTTACGCTGTACCTTACCCGTAGAATAAATTTCATAATGATGTTTCGATTCTAAAATCTTGCAAATCGTAGATTTTCCGCTTCCGAGATTACCGGTTAACGTGATATGCATTTGTTTTTCCTCCTATTTAAAAAGCACATTTTAAAGTACAATATTTTCTTCCTATCATAGCATGTCTTATTTCATCTTGAAAGAGTATTTTTTAGGAATTTCGCTCCTTCTCCCCCATTTGCTCCTTCCTAAACTAACTTTTTATCTTTATTTTATCCAATTAACGTGCCATAATACCTTAAATGATACAAACAGGAAGCCAGATAACCGGCTTCCTGTTTATTCGATCTATATTATTACAATGTAAAATAAAATCCCTTACAAACCCATTTGATAGCGTCTAAGGAACATCTTTCAAACTTCTTATCGCAGATGTTCTATTCAAATACTATACTATCAAACACTTTATTTATCAATTCTAAATTTTCTTCTGATACAGCAGTACCTGCAAGCTGCATAATTGTTCCGTCTTTTTCAAAATACATCATAGATTGATATACACTGACTGTTGAATTATCGGTTGCCTCGGCACCTGTTGGAAGGTTTGCCACAATATCAAAAGTAAAGTAATCCATGCCATCCTTCGTTGTCTTTACAGGTTCTGTAATAGTACAAGTTGCACCCATACTAGTATACTGAGACTTAGCTGAAGTACCAAAAGTTCCAACCATTGACTCTAAACTAAGTCCTCCAAGCATTGCAGAAGACATTGCTTGAACGATAAAATTATCCGTAGCACCATTCTCCTGCATTTCAGAATTGGTCGCTAAAAATAAATAGCTTATTCCTTGAGATTCCATTGTAGTCTTTAGAACTTCGCCACTTTCAAAGGAACCTCCCATAGATGTATTGAGATAGTCGTAGGTTTCTACTTGATCAAGTACAACCCACTTTTCTGGCATAGTGATTGAAAAACCGTAACCTTCGCTCTTATAAGTTGTTCCATCAATGGTTGCCTTTGGATCAACTACTATCGGTGCTTCCGTTGGAGCTGCTACAGCTTCCGTAGGAACTGCTGTTGGCTCTACTGTTGGTGTTACATCTGCTCCCTTTGTTGGCTCTGCAGTTACAGCCGGTGTTAAAATATCATCTTCCTTCTTACCACAAGCAACAAACAAAATTGTTGATAGCGTTAACATCATAACAATCTTTAAAGCCTTATTATTAATTCTCATAATCTCACCCTTTCTTGTTTTCCATCATATTCCATAAAATACTTAAGCTTTATTCTAGCAAAGATATTCTATTCTGGCAAACATTTTTTGTGATTCTTTTCATTTTCATGAAACTACTAGTATTTTGATATTGAATTAAGAAAAATATAATAACTTTGCATGCAAAGCTTCAATTTCCGCTTTATCGTGTGTCACAAGAATAACGGTTCTTTCTGATAACGATTCTTTAAGATAGGATAATACCTTCTCTTTTAAAGCCTCATCTAATCCTTTCAAAGGCTCATCTAATATAATCACATCACTTTGCGCCATCACAGCTCTTACAATTGCAACCCTTCGTTTCATTCCTCCGCTTAACTTACTTACAGACGTTCCTTTATAATCAGTAAGAAGAACCTTCAAAAATTCTTTCTCCACTTGATCTGTCGTTATATCAGAGGGTAACACCATCTTAACATTAGTAATTGCATCAAAGTTCTCACACAATCGGTCTTCTTGGAATACAGCTGAAAACTGTAGATTCTCTAACCCGTATACTTTTCCCGATGTTGGTTTTAATAACCCTAACAATATTTTAACAAAAGTTGTTTTTCCAATACCAGAAGCCCCCATGATACCGATGACTTCTCCCTGTTTTATTGTAAGATTTATATCTTTTAGAACCTCTTTTTCATTAAAATTGACCGAGACATTCTCAAAGATTATTTCTTTCCCTCTCATCGTAACCTCCAACCTGGTGTTTTGCGCTTTGATAACGATTATGATTTTCTGCACGATCTTATAATTTCATATCAAAATGAGTGTAATCACACTAACACCCATGTTTTTTATTTCTCATTATAGTCCATCCGCTTATTTTTCTAGCACTTCCTTGGTTAAAGCATAGTTTAATTTTTTTATCAACCAAAGAATTAGCTTCTCAAATATTACACTAATCCCTATAATCACAACCGTCCACGCAAACATCTCTTTTGTCATAAGATATAATTTAGCCTCATATAGTTGTTCTCCAATCGAGTTCTTCGGTAAACCAATTACCTCTGCAGCTATCCCTGATTTCCAGCAAAATCCCAAACCAACCGAACAAGCAGAAACAAAATAAGGCATCACAGCTGGCAGATAGATATATCGCAGCCTTCTAATCCCACTCATCTGAAAGACTCCTGCCATTTCAAGCAATTCCTGATTTGTTGATTCGACTCCTTTAACTACATTTGTATAGATCACAGGGAGAACCATAAGAAATGAGATTAAAATGGATAAGTTTGCAGCTCTAACCCATAACAATGCTAAGATAACAAAGGAAGCTACTGGTATCGACTTAATTACCCGCATCGCAACCGTAAAAAATTCTTTTAAAAATACACTATAATAAGCTCCAAGCGATAAAAGCACCCCCGTAATTACTGCCAAGAAAAAACCTAGACTGATTTTAAGGAAAGAAGATGCAACGCTAAACCAAAAACTTTTTTCAAAGATTAAATGTGCTAAGGTAGTCACTACTTGTATGGGAGATGCAATTAAAATATCACTGTTTATCACTCCACTCACTACTTGCCACAAGATTAACCATAGAGCAATTGCAAGTAAACTAATCCATCTTTTATGTACATGCTTTTTTAAATCTTTCATCTTTTCCTCCATCCCCACGATAAATCAGGCAACAAGCCATTCACTATCTATTATTAAGAATTTGATACCTAAGTTCTAAGAACTATCGGATACAGCATGTATCCTTAAAATTAGCAATACTGCCAAGTTCTATCATATACCATGATACTTACCCTTGACAAGTATGGCCATACACTTACTCAACTATTGCTTTCTTTAATTCTTTTATAAAGTCTGTCACTGGTTGAACACACTGGTTTTGATAACTTGCAATAATTTTTACAATTGCACTTCCAACAATAACACCATCTGATATTCCTATCATCTTCCTTGCTTGTTCTGGTGTGGATATTCCAAATCCAATTGCACAAGGAATATCGGTTACCTTTTTTGCCTCTTCTATCATCACCTCTACCTGACTACCCAACTCTGTTCTTACACCGGTTACCCCAAGAGATGATACACAATATAAGAAACCTTTCGCATCCTTTGCTATGGTTCGAATTCGTTCCTTCGAGGTTGGTGCTATCATGGATATCAATGCAATATCATGTAATTCACAAAGAGGAAGTAACTCTTCCTTTTCTTCATAAGGAAGATCAGGTACAATTACACCATCGATCCCTACCTCCTTGCAACGCTTTAAAAATCGATCCGCACCATAGGTGTAGATAGGATTTATATACGTCATAAATACCAATGGTACACTAACCTGGCTTCTTACCCTCGCAATCATATCAAACAGTAAGTCTGTGGTAGTTCCGGCCTTTAAAGCTCTTTCATTTGCCGCTTGAATTACTGGTCCCTCTGCAATCGGATCAGAAAATGGAATTCCGATCTCTATTAAGTCTGCACCTTCTTTTGCCATCTGAAGTATCAGCTCTTCTGTAATTTCAATCCCAGGATCTCCTCCAGTAATAAAAGTGATAAGTGCCTTTCTCTTTATAAATGCTTCTTCTATCCTAGTCATATAGATTAACCCCCCTATATCTTGCAATTGCAGCAACATCTTTATCCCCACGTCCAGAGATATTTATCACAAGGATACTGTCTTTCTCCATCGTTGGTGCCAGTTTTTTTGCATAAGCAACCGCATGTGCACTTTCTATCGCAGGTATAATTCCTTCTGTCCTTGATAGATATTCAAACGCCTCCACCGCTTCTTCATCCGTAATTGGTACATACGTTGCTCGTTTCGTATCATGTAACATAGCATGCTCTGGTCCAATTCCAGGATAATCTAGTCCAGCAGAGATGGAGTAAACAGGAGCTATCTGTCCATATTCATCCTGACAAAAATAAGACTTCATTCCATGGAAAATTCCTTCCGTACCATTTGCAATTGTAGCAGCATTTTTAGGATGGTTCACACCAAGGCCTGCTGCCTCACAACCATATAATGAGACACTAGGGTCATTTAAGAATTCGTAAAATGCTCCCATGGCATTACTTCCTCCACCCACGCAGGCAACGATTGCATCTGGAAGCTTTCCTTCTCTTTGCTTCAATTGTTCTTTGATTTCCTTCCCTATTATTTTCTGAAAATCACGTACTATTGTCGGAAATGGATGAGGCCCCATAACAGAACCTAAGACATAAAGGGTATCGTCTACTCTCTTCGTCCACTCCCTCATAGTCTCGTTAACTGCATCCTTTAAGGTCATAGTTCCTGAGGTGACCGGATGAACCTTAGCTCCTAATAACTCCATACGATATACATTTAGCGCCTGACGATCGGTGTCCTCTTTTCCCATAAAAATCTCGCACTCAAGCCCCATCAAAGCTGCAGCCGTTGCTGTTGCTACACCATGCTGCCCAGCTCCCGTTTCTGCTATAACACGTGTCTTTCCCATTTTTTTTGCTAATAATACCTGACCTAATACATTATTAATCTTGTGAGAACCTGTGTGATTCAAATCTTCTCGTTTTAAGTAAATCTTAGCTCCAGAAAGATCCTTAGTCATCTTCTCTGCATAGTATAACAACGATGGTCTCCCTGCATATTCACGGTACAGGGTGTCAAGTTCCTTACAAAAATCAGAATCCTTTTTAAAATGCTTATATGCTTTATCCACCTCTAATACCGCACTCATTAATGTCTCCGGTACATATTGACCGCCATATTGAAGAAATCTGCCTTTTTTCATATATTCCTCCATTCCTCTCCTACGCATTTTCTATATGAAAACTATAATAGAAAGCGAACTACTGTTTATTGAGAATGTTTTATAATTAATTTAACTTCATCTTTTCGATACATTTAACATCTTGTTCTAATCACTATTCCCATACAAATATAATACTAACGAAATAAATCCCCTTTCACTTATCACTATACAACTACTAAGAAACCTTAGAAGCTGCAAGCAGAAATTCTCTTACCTTTTCCTCATCCTTTTGTCCCGAGATTTCTACTCCGCTGCTTACATCTACTCCGAAGGGCTTTAGCCTATTATCTAAAAGACTTATGCTTTGTGCTGTTAATCCCCCTGCTATAAAATAAGGCTTTTGCAAACCTTCTCTAACCTGGCTTAGATCCTCTTTATAAACCTCTGTTAATATCATTTCATCAAACCGTTTACCTTCTCCCCCATAGCTATGCTGACTGTACGTATCATATAAAAAGTAATCACAGGGGAGGGTAAGTGCCTCTTTAATTTGATTCACTGATTGAACTCGAATCACCTTTATAATAGGTGCTTCTACCTCTGATTGTAGGGCATTGATGTAATCCCTATCTTCGTCTCCATGAAGCTGAACCAGCTGTATGATATTTTTCTCACACATCTTTGCGATTCTTTCTAAGGGTTCATTTACAAAGACACCAACCGCTTTAATATCTCTTGATAGTTCCCTCCGAAGTGTTTGAGCAACCTCTTCATCAATTTTTCTTTTTTCGCCTGCAAAGACAAAGCCAACATAATCCGGGGTATACTTATTCACAATTTCAATCTCTCTCAGAGACTTTAATCCACAAATCTTTGTTTTCATTCACATTTTCCCTCTTGTTTACACCTCAATTGCGAAGCCTCAATTCGAAATAACAATAAAGCTCCTAACTAACCTAGCTTTTAAAGTAGACTTTTTAGATTTTGTATCATTTCCTTTTTATTTGCTGCTTTCATTAAGGTCTCACCGATAAGAACTCCATTAACATTAGCATCCTTAAGCTCTTTTATCTGCTCTGGTGCAGAAATTCCGCTTTCTGCAATAAAGATAACCTCTTTGGGTACAAGAGAGCGTAGTGTTAAACTATTCCGAATTGATACCTCAAAGGTTGACAAATTGCGATTATTCACACCAATTACTCTAGCACCGCACTTTAATGCTCTCTTCACTTCACCTTCGTCATGTGTCTCCACTAATGCACTTAAACCCAATTCATCACAGATTTTAAGAAATCTGGTTAAACATTCATCTCCTAAAATAGATACGATCAACAAAACGCAATCCGCCCCAAGTAACTTTGCCTGATAAATCTGATAAGCCTCAAGGATAAAGTCTTTTCTAAGTACTGGAATTTCTACTTCTTTTTTTACCTCCATTAGGTAATTATCGCTACCAAGAAAAAAGGTTGGTTCTGTAAGAACAGAAATCGCAGCAGCACCGGCTTCTTCATACTCTTTCGCTATTAAAACAGGAGTAAATTCTTGTGCTATCAATCCTTTGGATGGCGATGCTTTTTTAATCTCACATAAGAAATTAATTCCTGGTCTACTCATGGCTTCTTCAAAATCTAATTTATCGGATTTTCCAGTCAAGGATCTTAAAAACCCTTGCCTGTCAGCCATCTCGATTGCTCTCTTTTTCATAATTTCTTCTGGATATCTATGCTTTTCTTGTTTTATTCTATCTTTTGTAGCTTCTACTATTTTTTCTAAGATCATAGCTTACCTCCGGTTTGATAGTTCTATAAATCTCTCAAGCTGATGAAGTGCCTTCTTACTATCGATTATTTCCGTAGCCATCTTTGCCGCTTCTTGTAATGTAATATTATCTCTTACCATATAGATACAAGCAGCTGCATTAAAGATTACTGCATCCCTTTTGGATCCTTTTTCTCCATTTAATATTGCCCTTGTTATTGCAGCATTCTCTGCTGGAGAACCGCCTACCAGATCTTCCTTTTTACATTTTGCTAACCCGATTTGCTCTGGCTCTAAAATATAGTCGTATAGTTTCCCATCACGTATCTCACAACATACAGTTTGATGACTAAGCGATATCTCGTCTAACCCATCCCTTCCGTATACAACCATTCCTCGTTTTACTCCTAATTTTAATAGTACTCTGGCTAAAGGTTTTACTAATGCTTCTTCGTAAACACCCAAAAGCTCTAAATTTGCTCCCGCAGGATTTGCAAGCGGGCCAAGAATATTAAAAATAGTTCGAATTCCTAGTTCTCTCCTCACTGGTGCAACGAACTTCATCGCACTATGATAAGTTTGAGCAAACATAAAACATAAACCGATTTCTTCTAAAATCTTTGCACTCTCTAGCGGGGTTAGCATAATATTTATCCCTAATGCCTCAAGCACATCTGCCGCACCGCATTTACTTGAAACGCACCGATTTCCATGCTTTGCTACTGGAATTCCTGCTGCAGAAACTACAAATCCTGTAGTTGTTGAGATATTAAAAGTATTTGCCTCATCTCCCCCTGTCCCAACGATTTCTAGTACGTCCATATTATGAAGTAATCTCACACAATGCTTTCTCATTCCTGCAGCGCTTGCTGTAATTTCGTCAATGGTTTCACCCTTCATACGAAGTGCAGTAAGGTAAGAACCTATTAAAACATTCGAAGCTTCTCCGCTCATAATCTCATCCATTACCTGTTCTGCTACATCATAACTCAGATTTTCTTTATTCACCAATTGATAAATTGCTTCTTTAATCATACTTCTCCCTCTTTTCTGCGCTGCTTTTGTGTTAGTTTGTGGTTGCAGCGCGGACACAAACTTTGATATAAAAACAAGAAAAAGCTCACTTCGTAAACGTTTACTTATCATGGACTAAAATACGCTAGTAATCTCTAAAAAGTTCTCCATTATAGTCCTACCATTTGGTGTCAGCACAGATTCCGGATGGAACTGTACACCGTAAATTGGGTACGCCTTATGCTCTACCGCCATAACCTCTCCATCCTGCGTCACTGCAGTCACGTTTAGTTCATTCGGTATTGTTTCGCTAACCGCTGCTAAGGAATGATATCTGGCAACTGAAAAGGTTTCTTCAAGCCCCTTAAATAGCTTACTATTGGAGTCCACCATTACTACACTTTGTTTTCCATGCATGATTGTTTTCGCATAAGAGATATTAGCTCCAAATACTTCACAGATTGCCTGATGTCCAAGACAAACCCCTAAGATGGGTGTTTTTTTATGAAACTTTCTAATTACCTCTTCGCATATACCAGCATCCTTAGGCTTTCCAGGCCCCGGAGATAGGATAATATGAGAGGGTTTTAGTTGATTGATTTGCTGTACCGACACCTCATCATTTCGAACTACTAAAAAATCTTCATTCTTTTCGATGGATCCAATTAATTGTACAAGGTTATAAGTAAAACTATCGTAATTATCAATGAAGAGTATCATACCCTATCAACCTCCCCTGCTCTAAGTATTGCATCAACGACAGCAGCTGCCTTATGATTTGTTTCCTCATACTCTAGCTCATTGTTACTTTCTGCTACAATACCTGCTCCCGCTTGCACGTATACTTTATCTTCCTTCTTTACTGCGGTTCGTATTGCAATACAAAAATCTAAATTTCCAGAAAGGTCAAAATACCCAATAGCACCTCCATAGATTCCTCTTGGACTTTTTTCTAACTCTTCGATAATTCCACAAGCACGAATCTTTGGTGCTCCAGTCAAGGTTCCTGCTGGAAAGGATGCAATCAGTGCATCACAGCCATCCATCCCTTCTCTTAACTTTCCACTAACCTTTGAAGTGATGTGCATTACCTTAGAATATCGATGCACCTTTAGGTATTCCTCTACTGTGACCGATTGATAAGCCGCCACTCTTCCAACATCATTTCTGGCCAAATCAACTAGCATATTATGTTCTGCAAGCTCTTTTTCATCTGCAAGCAGTTCTATTTCTAATTTTTTATCCTCTTCACTCGTGATTCCCCTTGGTCTAGTTCCTGCAATTGGGAAAATTGTTACTTCTCTATCGATAACTTTTATCAAGGTTTCTGGGGAAGAACCAGCAATTTCAATATCCCCTGAATGAATAAAGTACATATAAGGGGATGGATTTGTCGTTCTTAATACACGATAAGCACTCATTAGGTTATTTTTATAAGTGGCTTCCAACCTTCTAGAGATGACCCCCTGAAAGATTTCTCCCTCTTTAATGTAGTGCTTGGTTTTCTCTACGATAGCAAGATACTCTTCCTTCGTTATATTACTTTTAAAAACAGGGGGTTCTTCCTTCGTTTGGACGGTCTGTGGCATTATTGCCGCTAACAAAGCTTCAAGATCTTCAATACGACTTACTGCCTTTTCATATCCCTTTTTATGATCCTTGGATGGGTAGTGATCAATCAGATACATCTTTTGCTTTACATGATCAAAGGCTATGACCTGAAGATAAAGTTGTAAGGAAAACTCCTCAAAATCACTCTCTCTTAGCTGTAATTTAGGTTCCATTCTTCCTATCATTTCATAACCAAAGTATCCTACAAGCCCTCCAGAAAACGTTGGAAGTTTCTCAAGTTTTGGTGCTTTGTATTCCTTTAGGAGGTTTCGAATCGCCTGCATGCTGTCTCCTGATTGTTCAATGGCCTCTTCCACGGGACCTTTTTTAAGAAAAACCTTATCACCTTTGCCAAATAGCTTTAGCACAGGGTTAAATCCGAGAAAGGAATAGCGACCCCATCGCTCATTACCCTCTGCACTTTCAAATAGATAGTAGTCTTTGGCGTGTAACGATAGTTTCTGCATTACTAAGATTGGCGTGGTCTGATCCGAATAGATTTCTTTATATACTGGAACATAATGATAGTTTTTTTCATACTCTTCCATCTCTTCATACCTTGATAATACCATTCCTTTTCTCCTCCTTTTTCAATACTCTCTTTAAAATTTTGTAATAAAAAAAGCTTCTGCCCCTTACTTAAGGGACAGAAGCCTAAACTTCTGCGATACCACCCAAATTGGTGCAATGCACCCACTCTCTTTGTATACTATCATATACACCCCGCTGATAACGGACAGGGTCCCCGTTGGCGTCTACTCTCTTTCGGTTTCGAGCCACCCTCACAAGTCCATTCACTAAATTCTACGAGTATTCCCTCTGTCTTACCGTATCACACCAACCACGGCTCTCTGCAAAGACTTCCTCTAGCTACTTCTCTTGTTCATCGGTTTTTTACTATCTTGGATTTACTGATTTAATTGGCTAAAGTATATACCTTAACTTTCCCATTGTCAAGAAGATTTTTTCATATTTATTGGGATCATTTTATATTAAAAAAGGTAGAAAGTAAAACTTCTCTTTCTACCTTTTTAGTATATGAGGCTAAATTCTTGTTATTTACGCCTTATACCCACGATGAATATCACTTGGGTTTAGGCTTGACTCATTGAGAGTACCTCTACCATAGGTTAGCCCTGCGTATATCTGTTGCGTATTTTGCATCATTGGTCCCGAGTTATCTTCTTTACTAACTTCCATAAAACCAACTCTTAAGTCATTGATTAAGTCTAGAATCTCAGGAAAATCCTGATTACTTCTTGACATCAAGGCACTAACCATTTTTTTATTTAAGTAAGAATATAGACTTAATAAGTCGTAAGCTAATGGATAACGATAATCCAAAGCACCCATAAGCTGATTAACAATACGACTTGCATGTCTTAATTCTTTTTCATATGTTTTATAGTCCTTCGCGTTAATTGCATCTGTCGCACTTTCTAAGTCCGCCTCTAAGATGTCATAGAGAATAACAATTAGCTGGCTTTTGTTTGCTTGTGTGACTCTAACGGCGAACTCTTGCAATCGATCCTTATTCATTGCCACTCCAATCCTGGTATCACATTCATACCACTTATCGTCTTACTATTTATTAGCCCTGTAATAAGGATAAAATATTTTGCGGTCTTTCATTAGCTTGTGCCAACATAGCAGTACCAGCCTGTGCTAAAACATTTTTCTGAGTATAAATAGACATCTCTTTCGCCATGTCGGTATCCCCGATACGAGATAAAGCTTCTGTAATATTTTCTGCTCCAACATCAAGGTTTGCAATCGCATGATCCAAACGATTCTGATACGCACCAAGTTTTGCACGTATGTCTGTTACCATAGTAATTGCTTTATCTAAAATTGCAATCGCATTTGAAGCACCTTCCTGGGTACAAACGTTAACTACATTCGTTCCAAGCGTATAAGTATCTACACGTGGAATACGAACTTCCATCGTCTGCCCTTCATTGGCACCGATTTGGAGATCCATTGGTCCAGCTTGTAGCACAGTTATGCTTACCTCATCAGAGCCAGCACCATCTGTAATACTTGCCCCAGCATCGCCTACAGTCTGATCAGTAAATATAGTTCCAGCAGCGCCAGGAGTAGTTTTAAACTTTATTTCAAAACCATCACCATCAGTTACCGTAATAATGTTACCATTGCAAGAGGTTGTTGCAGTATTTGAAAATCCATCTCCTAACGTTGCTTTTGCATCAACGCCAACTGCTTTCGCGCCACTTTTACTAATATCCAATAAGTCACATAGTTCTTCGTTATCACAATGAATTTCAATGGATTGACTTGAACCATACTCCTTTGTCATAAGTACAAGAGGCCCATCCGCTATTGATCCACTCTCATAGCCAGCATTATCTGGATTTGTGGAAGTACCCACCTGCGCAAATACTTTAATATTCATAGTGTCACAGGCATCACGAAGTTTTTCAAATACCTGCTCCCTTGTGTCCCCTTCGTTAATCTCTATCTCTATACCATTGATATTGATAATACCTGCTTGAGTATCAGTAATATCACCCGTAAGATCATTCAGTTTCATACCAGTCATAACTGCTTGTCTTGCATCTTGAGTAATTTTAAACTGATAATCTTTTGCATCAACCTGATCGGATAGAGAAATCATCTCTACATTCGTAGTATTGGAATAACTCTGACAATCTAAATTACCATTCAATAAAGGTTTTGTATTAAACTCGGTGTCTGTTGAAATACGAGTAATTTCGTTATTTAACTGATTAATCTCCTTCTGAATTGCCAAACGGTCCGCTGCAGTGTTAGTTCCGTTCGCAGCTTGAACAGAAAGCTCTCTCATACGTTGTAACATTGCACCTACTTCATTTAAGGCACCCTCTGCTGTCTGAATTACTGATACTCCATCGGAAGCATTTCTTGAAGATTGCTCTAAACCTTCAATCTGTGTCTTCATCTTTTTGGATATCGCAAGTCCTGCTGCATCATCAGAAGCACGATTAATACGATACCCACTACTTAATCTTTCCAAACTCTTATCTAATGCTTTGTTTGTTATTTTCAACTGATTGTTGCCACGAAGTGCTGATATATTGTGATTTATTCTCATCTCTTTACCTTCATCCTCTCTTATATCGTGTCCTTAAAACCTTCTAATTTTTGAAAACTTTGGATTATTGTTTTTGCTGCTAGATATAGATCATCCGTATTGTACTTACTTTCTGATATTTCTTGTGTTAAGGAATCTTCTTTTTCCTCAACCGAAGCTGACTCTAACTGTGATTCCCTATAAAACTTTCCACTCTTATATAGATAACCTTCCGCGAGTTTTGACTTTATTCCTAAGTTTATCGAAGTAACTTTGATGCCTTGATTTTTTAAATCTTTGATAATCAATTCCTGACTGTCCTTTAAACTTTCCAGTGATTCTCTATCCTCCACCGTTATAAAACATTTGGACATTTCACCGCTTAACTTAAGTTCTGCTTGAACGGTTCCAAACTTTTTTGAAGGATAGGATAGATACACCTTACCTTCTTCCTTAGCCCCATGAATTACTGTTAAATTAATGTTGGTTATAGAATCCTCCGTAATTAATGGGATATTATAATGTTCTTTTTTATTTAAGCCTTGATTCAATCGAATCATGGACTTTAACTGCTTTATCTGCAATACCTCATTTGCTGTAATATCTGTTTCTAATAAGACTTCCTCCGCCACTTCATCAAGGGACTGATAGAATTCTTCTAAGGAAGACAATAACTTCTCTTTCTTCTCAATAGCATCGATTTGATCTTTTTTCAACTCTTCTTTGCTTGACTTTTGGAACAGCTTAGAGGCATTTTGATAGATACTTTCATTTTGATTTAAAAGTTCTTTTGTTGCAACAATATGGTTGATACTATTAGGAAGTCCATAATCCTTTAAGAAACGTAGTTCCTCACTGCTGTCATTGGCAACTTCTCTAATTCGTTCTAAACGGTTGCGCTCATACAAATCAGCTTCGTAAGATAAGTCCTTATTGTTAAGCGTTTTCTCCAAAAGTTCATCAGCTCCCGTATCGGTCTGTGATGAATTTTTAGAGACCTGCCCTTGCACTTTCGCTAATTTCTCTGAAAATTCCTCTAAAGTGCCATCAAAGATGGTAGAATCCGAGAAAGACATTACTTCTTTTAACGTAGTTGGAGTAATTTCCTTTTGAATTTCACGAACTAATTTTTCTCCATAGAATGCAGCATCAATTTGAGCGGTAATCGAATTGCTATACCCAGTGGCTCTTGTAAGACTTCCGAATTCATCATCAATTCGCTCATCCATCGTCCCATGCTTTAGGGTACGAACGGCAGTCAACAAATTCTTAAGAGTTAATTCGCCTCCCGCTTTAACTATGGCACCAATTGCAGCACCATCAGATTGTTGAACCTGGTGAAGTAAACGATAAATTCCAATGTAAGATTCTCGTTCTTTTGGATTGATATCTCCATTTGCCTCAAGCTCAACTAAGTACTTTGCAAATCCATCTGTACTATCTGAACCATTGTCTTTTAAATACTCCTTCAATGTACCAGATAATTCGTCTAGATTCATCGTAAGCGGGTTAACTCCATTTTTTATTAAAGCTGCTGTGACAGATGGTTTTAAACCATCGATTACTTCAGACACTTTCGCATCATAAGACTTCATTGCTAGGATGTTATCTCCTGTAATCTCTATATTGTTGTATCCTAGAATTCGTACTGCTCTCTGGTTCGCGGCTGTAGTTTCAAGCCTCATTTCTTTTAAAATAGAATCTACGGATTCAAAAGCTTTTTTTATGGAATCCCCCATATCCACTCGTGGAGATGTCATTAACTGTTCATAAGCTTCTTTCGCATTTTTTAACTGGTCACTTTCTCCTATCCTAATATCATACAAACGGCTTAGCGATACTTGATGCCGAATGGAGAAGGAGGAACTTAGAACAGTTGCTGATGACTGTTTTAATGTATCTACAGTAGATACTGTCTGCTTTAATAAATCAATTTGAGATTGTGAAGATAGCCCAGCTTCTCTTCCGAGGTTTTGGTAATATTCCTCTTCCATTTGTTTTAAGCCTTCAACAACCTTCGCTATACTCTCTGTTTCTATTGAAATACCTTTTGCAGATAGCTTTAAGGAAGCTTCTACTGTTAATTTTAATCTTATCTCTTCTAACTGTCGTTTTGCAGTGATGGAAGCTATCTCATTGGTATTCGCTATGACTTCGTTGTTATCTATCACTTTAAAATCATCTGGTATCTCACCATTTTGTACCTGCATTAGAAACTTAAGACTTAGCTTATCGAGGCTTTGGTTATGAACCGCCTCTTTCTTTAAATAAATAGTTGCCTTGTCAATCGTATCTTCCGATATTTGATGAAGATTCTTAATAATATCCTTAAACTTATCCTCCTCTAAGGATAGAATTACACCTTCTCTAGGGTCATTCCCTGCTTTTAATGCATTGATTGCTCCAGTAAGAACCATATTATCTTTCTCTTCCGGTGTAATCGAGGACAGACTTAATTTGTATCGAATATTTTCCTCAGTAATCGGTAAATTTCGTTCAAACAACCATTTTGCTTCCTGTAAAGTTTCCTCCTTGATTGGGATATTCCCATCTTTTAGAATCTTCTTGGTCGCCTCTTCTAGCTCTCTCCAAGCTTCCTGATTTTCCTGTTTCCGTGCAATATTCCCACTATGCTCTGCTTTATAGATGCTTTCAATGGTTGGCTTTAGGTTATTTTGTATTAGATAAGCCATAGCATTTTCACTTAGACCATTCCCTGAAGGTGCAAGATTCATGGCACTTACGATCCGCTCTACATTCTCTACTGTTACAGGCAAATCTGCATTGATTAGACGGTCTGCAATTTGTTTTGCCATACCATGGTCAGGGATACATGATCTTGCAATCTTTTCCGCCATCTCTCTGACCTTTTTTATAGTCTGTGTTTGAGCCTCAATAGAATCTTCTCTTAAGATCTTCTGTGATTTTATTCGTTCTAAAGCCAGTGCGAGACGCTCCAGTTCAAATTCCTCGATGGAAAACCCTTCTTCTGACAGCTCTTGGTAATCTTCTTCTGTCATACAAGTAGCTGTCTGACTAAGCTCCTGCTCTTCTTCTTTCACTGAAGTTTCTTCACCCATTAGCGTAGCCGTTCCTTTTCCTGTATCCACCTGTGTAAACAACAGAGTTGTCTCTTTTTTGTTTCCCTGATTCGCTGCACTTCCAACTTCCTTTAGTACAATTCCAGTCTTCGATACATCCGTTATCTTAAATTTTTTAATTTCGCCTTCCTTGGCATTTGGGACTGTTTCTTTCGAGAACTTTAATTCTCGACCACTAAAATTGATGGAAACCTGATCTGAAACATCTAAGACTATGCCTTCTAATATCTGACCCACTTCATAATCTGGAAGATTTGTATCTTCCTTGGAAACCGTTTCAATTTGCTTTTTTTGAAGATTTCCAGTTGCATAAATCCCATTCATATTCATGTTCATACCCCATGTCCGCTTCAGCGTACTCAAAATCTATAGTTGAAAGTGATTTTCTTTCAACTCTCACTTTATTTCGTTATAACCAAAGATATTAATTAACCAAATACGTTACTACTACCATGTATTTCGGATATTTTTATAAAAACTTAACTGGTTCGTTCAAAATTCCTAGAACTGGGTATGTATCCAAACTATTTCACATACATTAAACTATACGTTCTGCTTCGTACTAAGTCATAGGAATAAGATAAAATGATTGTACCGTTTAAATTACGCTCCCATATATGAGAATGCATCATGGTAGAGATTACAAAAAACTTCCACCAATCTAAACTTAGTAATGAATTTGTAGGAGGATTTTATGAAAAATTTAAGGAAATTTATTGCCTTATTCCTAAGCCTTATTCTCATGATAAGCTTGGTCGGATGTAAGGAAAAAACACAAGAAGACATACAAAAAAGTTACCAAACTTATCTTGATCGGATGTTCCGAGATGAGGTTACAAGCGACTCCCTATCACTTCACTATACTTTAGCCCACCCAGAAAATTACGGTATTAAAAACATAAAACCGACACTGGGTACCTTCTCTATTGAGCAAATGAAAAAGAATATGATAGATGCTGAGAATAACCGAAACAAGTTACAAGAGTTTAATTACGATTGGCTTACGAAAGAAGATCAAATTACTTATGAGATTTTAGATAATACATTTTCTAAAAATCTTGCCCTAGGTGCCTATCCCTATCTAGTGGAACAGCTTGGTCCAACGACAGGTTTGCAAGCACAATTACCAATCTTATTTGCAGAATATTCTTTTTATACGAAAGAGGACATTTCTACTTACATAAAACTTCTTAATTGCGTTGATGAATACTTTATATGTATTGAAGAATTTGAGAAAGAAAAATCTCAAAAAGGATATTTTATGACCGATGACATCGCGGATAGCATAATCGCTCAGTGTCAAGATTTTATAAAAAATCCAGAGGGAAATTTTTTAATTATGTCCTTTCGAGAGAGAATTGATATCATTACAGATTTAACAGATGTGGAAAAAAGTGAATTGGAAGAAAAAAATAAAGCTGCAATTTTAACTTCTGTGATTCCTGCCTATGAAAGCTTAATTGAGACACTGATTTCTTTAAAAGGCAGTTCAAAAAATAAAAATGGTCTTTGTGGATTTGAGGGTGGAAAAGAATACTATGAGTTAAAAGCACAGTTATCCACTGGTTCGTCTAAAACTGTTCCAGAGATGAAGAAGAGCTTAAAAGCCTTATTAAATCGTTGCTTATCTACTATTACTACACTAAGTATCAAAGATCCTACCCTTTACGATCAATATCAAAATATAACCTTTCCAGAAACTGAACCTAATGCGACAATGGAATATCTCGCCTCCCATATCACAAAAGATTTCCCAGTTTTAGATAGCGTAAATTATACCGTAAAGTATGTTCCTGATTCCTTGAAAGATCATCTGAGTCCAGCTATGTATCTAGTCCCACCGATTGATTTTTACACAGAAAATAGTATCTACATCAATGACAATCCTATCTTTGATATGACAAAGCTATTTCCAACGATCGCTCATGAAGGTTATCCAGGTCATCTCTATCAAAATGTGTATTTTCGAAAACTTAACAAACACCCAATCCGTAGTGTAGTCGATGTCACAGGTTATGACGAGGGTTGGGCTACCTATGTGGAATGCTACTCCTATGGAATGGCTGGGTTAAGCCAAAATCTTGCTGATTTCTTAAAAGCTAACATGATAGCTGTTCATTGCTTATACTCACTAACCGATATTGGCGTACACTATGACGGATGGACGAAGAAGGAGACCATTGATTTTTGGAGTAATTACGTATCCTCTGTGGAAGATGCTGAATCCATTTATAATTCCATACTCGGTGAACCTGGAATCTATCTTCCTTACTGTGTTGGCTATATAGAAATTATGGAGCTAAAAGTTTTAGCAAAGTCTACTTTACAGGAGAATTTCCGACTCAAAGATTTTCATACCTTCTTATTGGATTTTGGGCCTGCTCCATACGATATTATCGAAAAGTATTTTAAAAATTGGCTATCTGAAAAAAATGGTTCTGATTCCGCTAAAAAATAATTACATGAAAAGCGAAAGCAAGGGATTTAATATTTTTATTATTTCTATATCTTACATCATTCTCTTGCTTTCGCCATAACACGTTAATCTAATATTATAACAACTTATTTTGTTGATAGGTTATGTAACGAACGATTATCCTACAGTGATTCTAAACGTACTAAGCGGGATACCATTACCTCCAAATATAGTCACGGGGCCAAAATTATGAAATGCATATCGAAGATAACATGGTAACATAACCTGTTTCGAGATTACAATGATACGATTCCCCTCTATCTGTATCGTTGCTGAATGAAAAATTCCATCCTCCCCCGCCACCTCAAAGCCAGAATCTGATATTTCCTCTTGTTTTTCTTTATTTACATAACGCTCTCTGCTTTTATTGTATACATGGTCTTCTTTATAATACAAATTACCTTGCGTATCTTTCAGGTATAAAATTACTCTATTTCCCGATCGTATTGCATATAAAAGGCTTGGTGCCTCTGGATTTATATCTTTTTGATAAATTTTTGAAAGAGCATGAAGTGCCAATCTGTCTCCTACAATCTTTTTATTTTTTGGGTGAATATCATCAAACTCTCCTGCTTCTAATATTACTGCCATCGAGGTATTTCTAACCGTTTGATACACCTCATTCTGTTGCTCTCTTAACACTGCCCAATTCCCTAAATCCCTATCTTCTCTACCTATATGCATCGGCAATTGAACAAACAAAAATGGTAAGCTTAAATTATCCCAATCCATTCTCCATTGTAATATCAATTGCCTTAAAAGCTTTGCGTAAGTATGTTCTCGATGGTCATCACTTTCTCCTTGATAATATAGAAATCCCCTCAACGTATAAGGACATACTCTCTTAAGCATTGTTTCGTATAATCCGCATGCTCGGTAAGGAGAGTGTGGCCCAAGAGGTTCTGGCCAGCGACAAGGGCCTGCAATCTCTTGCACTTTGGACCATAGGATATCTGGATTGTTTTTATATACATCGTCTACTTTTTTGTTCCACTGTGCTTCATATACCCTATACTCTGCTAGTTCATTTAAATACTCTTCATAAGACCTGTTTTTGCATACCTTCTCATAATCCTCAAGATAAGTTCTCGTATCAGCATCTTTCTCTAGCATACCTTTTCCAATCCAACAAGAAGCAGAAGTTCCTCCGTAATTACAACCTATGATACCAACTGCTACATTAAGTTCTTCCCGTAATTTCTTTGCAAAATAGTAGCCAGTTGCAGACCAGGTTCCAAAGCTTTCCTCTGTCTCATATTGCCAGCGGTTCATTTCCTCTTTTCTATAAAATTCTTCCTCTATATAACTACTTCGATTCACTTGATAAAATCGCAACAACGAATCTTTAGAACCATTCATCTCTTCCCGCCCTGTACTACAATTTCTTAATTCAAACTCCATATTAGATTGCCCACCGGCAAGCCAAACCTCTCCAAGATAGACATCATGGTATACAATAACCTCTTCCTTTGTTGTAACCTTCATCTGATATGGACCACCTGCTGGTTTTGGAGGTAGAAAAGCTTTCCATTCTCCATCTCTGCTCATTGTTCTTACTTCCATATCATCTAAAATAACAGTAATTTCTTGTTTTTCATCGCATGTACCAAAAACACAAATCGGTGTTTCTCGTTGCAAAACCATTCCATCACTAAAAATAGCTGCTGTCCTTAATCTTTTCATTTACCATCCTCCTCCAAGATAATAAAACTTATTCCAACAATCCCAACCAATATTGTAAATGATATCTAGCAAGCTGTAGATTGACTATCTTATATTTCTTTTGTCATATATTTTCAAAAAGCTTTATAGTTCCACAAGCATATCGCAAAACTTGTTGTTTATACACAGAATTAATCATAGATTTGCAGTTTGCTTTGTCTATATATTACGTACACTTTGGCTTTTTTTACATATTTATTAAATATCACTTGTAAACATTGACATTTACACACAATAAATTTATACTTAAATTGGTAGAAACTTGATAATACCACCACAATAGCATGCCCGTTTCATGAGCAACCCTATTATTACGTTCGGCCAGTCTATTTTCTGCAAGGTGAGCATAAAATTGCTTCCTATTAAGCCGAAAATATAATGGATAGATCATATTCATAGGAGGAAAAATAATCATGTCAACAAAAGCGTACTATAAGCGCCAGGAAATCGGTGCTGGAAAACCAGGATTTTCAAAAACACGTTCTATTATTGAAGCTGCTTTTTATGGCAACAATGTTGTGAAAGTCAACACTTTAAAGGAAGCCTATGAGCTTGCTAAAAATTCTCCTGGTACTGTTGTAACCGATATGCCGGTTTACAGAGGAGAAGAATTTGGACTAGAAAAAGACGCAAAAGTTCTATTATTTAATGACGGTTCTATTACTGGGCGTTATGCCGCTGCAAGAAGAATCGCTGGTGAGCCAAATGTTGATTGTGCAGAACTAGACAAAATCGTTATGGATGCAGTCTATGACACAAGATGGAATACCATGTATCATGCAGAAGTATTCATTGGCTTAGATCCTGAATTTATGATAAAAGCCCATCTGCTAATTCCGGAAGGCGAAGAGAACATTATGTACTCCTGGATGTTAAACTTCCAATACATGTCGGATGAATATGTAAAGATGTACAAAAATTCTAAACCAATTGGAAATGAACCTGACATCTATATTTTCTCAAATCCACAATGGACTGGAACTACAAATCCTAACTATGACCCAAAATGCTTATGCTATTTTAACACATCAGAAAACTGTGCCACTATTTTAGGCATGAGATACTTTGGCGAACACAAAAAAGGTACACTCACAATTGGCTGGGCTGTCGCTAACCGTAATGGATATGCCTCTTGCCATGGTGGACAAAAGAGATACAATCTTCCAAATCACAAGTCTTATGTTGCCTCAGTGTTCGGTCTTTCCGGATCAGGTAAATCTACGATTACACATGCGAAACATGGCGGTAAATATGACGTAACCGTACTTCATGATGATGCATTTATCATAAACACAGAAACAGGATCCTCTATCGCGATGGAACCTACATATTTCGATAAAACTGCTGACTACCCTACATACTGTGATGATAATAAATATTTATTAACAGCTCAAAACTGCTCTGCTACCATTGATGAGGATGGCAAGGTTGTTCTAGTAACTGAGGATATCCGTAATGGTAATGGTCGTGCCATTAAATCAAAATTATGGTCACCTAACCGTGTCGATAAAATTGAAGAGCCAGTAAACGCTATTTTTTGGATTATGAAAGATCCTACAATCCCACCAATTGTTAAACTGAAAGGAGCCTCTCTTGCTTCTGTAATGGGCGCAACATTAGCGACCAAAAGATCTACTGCTGAAAGGCTGGCAGAAGGTGTAGATCCTAATGCCTTGGTTGTGGAACCATATGCAAATCCTTTTAGAACTTATCCTTTAGTAAATGATTATGAAAAGTTTAAAAAACTAGTAGCAGAAAGAAACGTAGCTTGCTATATTATCAATACTGGTGACTTTATGGGTAAAAAAGTAAAACCAGCAGACACACTTGGTGTTATTGAGGCGGTAGTCGATGGAAATGCTGAATTTAAACAATGGGGCTCGTTTGAAGATATTGAAATCTTCGAGTGGGATGGTTTTGTTCCAAATCTTAACGATTCAGAGTATAAGGCTCAGTTAAAATCTAGAATGCTTGACCGCGTCAAATTTGTTGAAAGCAGAAACACCTTTAAGGGCGGTTATGATAAACTACCAGAAGATGCTCTGGCAGCACTAAAGAAGGTAGTATCTGAATTAAATTAATTTGTTTATAAACTAATTTTCTTCCACCATTGATAGAAAAATCAAACAAAGAGCGCACTATCTTTATCCTGATAGTGCGCTCTTTGTTTCTGTGTTATTTTTGCGAAAAATTTGGCCTATTTTATCCTATTTCTCCCCTTTCATGAAGTCGACAAAACGATACAAGAAAGAGCAAGATTACAATATCAGTTTTTTCTTGTATTGTGCTAAGATACAAGTAAGGTAATAGAAGTATATCACCGTGCATCGGTTTTCACTTCTATTATCAATATTATCGAAAGCAATATAATTTCCAAATTGGATTTAGGGTACATAATAAGTACCCTCTCGTTTATCTTCTCACTTGTTATCAAAATCCTTAAAGGAGGCATGTATGCAATACGGACATTTTGATCTGGAAAAAAAAGAGTATGTCATCGACCGCGTTGACCTTCCAACCTCATGGACAAATTATCTAGGGGTGAAAGACACTTGTGTGGTTGTAAATCAAACCGCAGGTGGCTACATGTTTTATAAATCACCAGAATATCACCGTGTTACAAGATTTCGTGGAAATAGTGTTCCTATGGATCGTCCTGGACACTATGTATACCTTAGGGACAATGAAACGGAGGATTACTGGAGTATCTCCTGGCAACCAGTAGGTAAGCCATTAGAAGAAGCAAAGTATACCTGCCGTCATGGAATGTCCTACTCTGTTTACGAATGTGACTATCAAAAACTAAAAGCTACTCAAACTCTTGTTGTCCCTATGGATGAGGACGTAGAGCTTTGGGATGTTACAGTCACAAATGAAGATTCCAAACCAAGAAATATTAGCTTATTTACCTATTGTGAGTTTTCTTTTCACCATATCATGATAGACAATCAAAACTTCCAGATGAGCCTTTACTGTGCTGGTTCTTCCTATGAAGATGGTATTATAGAGCATGATTTGTTCTATGAAGAATTTGGGTATCAATACTTTACCTCGACCTTGCCACCTGCCGGCTATGATTGTCTTCGTGATAAATTCCTTGGGCTTTATCATACCGAGTCTAATCCAATCGGCGTAATTAAGGGAGAATTAAGTGGTAGCAGCGAACTAGGAAACAATCACTGTGGTTCTTTACAACACAATTTTGTAATTCAGCCAAACGAAACAATACGGATTGTTTATATGCTAGGGGAAGGAAACCGAAATGCTGGGAAGCGTATACGTGAAAAATACAGTAAGTTATCCACAGTCGATCAAGTCTATCATGACTTAAAGACTTTTTGGAGCGAAAAACAAAGAAAGTTACAGATTCAGACTCCAAATGAAGGTATGAATACATTAATCAATACATGGACGCTTTATCAAGCTGAAATCAATGTTATGTTCTCTCGTTTTGCTTCTTTTATTGAAGTTGGCGGTAGAACAGGTCTTGGATACCGTGATACAGCACAGGATTCTATGACAATCCCTCATTCCAATCCAGAAAAATGCAAGCAACGTATTCGTGAATTGATGCAAGGTCTTGTCTCTGAAGGTTATGGGCTTCACTTATTCCAGCCAGAATGGTTTGTGAAAGAGGAAAATAAAAAACCTTTTAAATCACCAACTGTAGTTCCTTCTCCTGACAAAAACAGTATCGTCCATGGTATTAAAGATGCCTGCTCCGATGATGCGTTATGGTTAGTATCCTCCGTTGTAGAATACATAAAAGAGACCGGGGAATTTGAGTTTGCAGACGAAGTAATCACCTACGCGGATGGTGGAGAGGGTACTGTGTACGAACACTTAACCAAAATCTTAGACTTTTCCGCAAAACAAGTTGGTGCAACTGGTATTTGCAAAGGGCTCCGGGCTGATTGGAATGACTGTTTAAACCTTGGTGGTGGTGAAAGTGCCATGGTTTCCTTCTTGCATTACTGGGCTCTCAATAATTTCATCTCTCTTGCAGAATTTTTAGATCGTAAGGAAGATGTACTAAAATACACCGCTTTAGCAAACCATGTAAAAGAGGTCTGCAACAAAGAATTATGGGATCAAGAATGGTTTATTCGCGGTATTACTAAGAATGGTAAGAAAATCGGTACATCAGAGGACAAAGAAGGTAAAATTCACTTAGAATCGAATGCTTGGGCTGTCCTGTCCGGTGCAGCAACAAAAGAAAAAGGAATCAAGGCAATGGATAGTGTATATGAGAATTTGTACACGCCATATGGTATTTTACTGAATGCTCCTTCCTATACCGTTCCAGATGATGACATAGGATTTGTTACCCGTGTTTATCCTGGCTTAAAAGAAAATGGAGCAATTTTTAGTCATCCAAACCCATGGGCATGGGCTGCTGAATGTGAACTTGGCCGTGGTGACAGAGCAATGGAATTTTATGATGCTCTTTGCCCATATTATCAAAACGATAAAATAGAGATTCGTGAAGCAGAGCCATATTCCTATTGTCAATTTATTATGGGTAGAGACCACACTGGTTTTGGCCGTGCAAGACACCCATTTATGACAGGTACTGGTGGTTGGGCATATTTTAGTGCCACAAGATATATGCTCGGTATTAAACCTTCGTTTGACTATTTAGAAATTAATCCTTGTATTCCTGGCACATGGAATAAATTCAGTGTGACCAGAGAATGGAGAGGTGCAGTCTATGAAATCACTGTCGAGAATCCAGATGGTGTTATGAAAGGCGTAAAGGAAATCTATCTTGATGGACACCTGGTGGAAAGACTTCCTGTCAAAGAGCCAAATACCACTCACTATGTACGCATTGTGATGGGTAAATAGACAGACATAATAAGAAATAGAAAGGAAGTTTTATTATGATTAAATTTGGTACTGGGGGCTGGCGTGCTATCATTGGGGATGACTTCACCAAATCAAACATACAGCTTCTTGCGAAAGGCCTTTGCGATAAAATGAAAGCAGAAGGTGTCGCCGATAAAGGTATTGTCTTAGGTTATGACCGAAGATTTCTTGCAAAAGAGGCGATGCAGTGGGCAGCAGCTGTCTTTGCAAAGGAAGGCATCCACGCTTCCCTAGTAAATAAGTCATCACCTACACCACTAATTATGTTTTATGTGATGAAGCATAATCTCCCATATGGTCTTATGATTACCGCTAGCCATAATCCAGCAATTTATAATGGAATTAAGGTTTTTACTACTGGCGGCAGAGACGCAGATGAACTTCAGACACAAGATCTAGAAGGATATATTAATAAACTAACAACAGAAGACATAAAAGATATGGAGTATGAGGAAGCAATATCATCAGGGCTGATCGAGGAGATTTATCCTTTGAATGAATACCTTGATAATATCATTGTTACTGTGGATATGGACGCTATTCGAAAAAGAAGCTTAAAAATCGTGATTGACCCAATGTATGGGGTTAGTGAAACCTCATTAACAACAATCTTTCATACTGCACGTTGTGAAGTATACACCATCCATGATCGTCATGATACACTATTTGGCGGTAAGTTGCCTTCCCCGTCTGCCGCTACCTTACACTCCTTACAGCGTGCTGTAATAGATCGTAAATGTGATATTGGAATCGCAACCGATGGGGATGCGGATCGTATCGGTGTCATTGATGATACCGGACGTTTTCTCCATCCAAATGACATTCTAGTACTGCTTTATTACTATCTTGTTAAATATAAAGATTGGAAAGGTCCGGTGGTACGAAATATTGCTACTACTCATATGCTTGATAAGGTAGCAAAAAAATTTGGTCAGGAATGCTATGAAGTACCAGTTGGCTTTAAGCATATCTCTGCTAAAATGAATGCCACAAATGCAATCATCGGGGGAGAATCCTCAGGCGGTCTTACCGTCAGAGGTCATATCAAAGGAAAAGATGGCGTATATGCCGCAGCTCTTTTGGTTGAAATGATTGCAATTACCGGTAAAAAACTTTCGGAAATCTGTAGGGATATTGAACAAGAATTTGGTTCTATTGAAATGGAAGAAGCAAACTATCGTTTTAGTCAGGAGAAAAAGAACGAAATCTATAAAGTACTAATGGAAGAAAAAAAACTTCCTATTTTCCCAACAGAAATTGATCATGTTTCCTATCTAGACGGAAGCAAAGTCTATTTTAAAAACGGTGGTTGGGTTGTAGCAAGATTTTCTGGAACTGAGCCTTTACTTCGAATCTTTTGCGAGATGGGCTCAATAAAAACAGCTCGTAAAATAATCTCTCTTTATGAAGACTACTTAGGACTCACACCAGAGCCTTAATATACAATCTTCGTCCCTCCTGTGCCTTCCCTTTCTTAGGCACAGGAAACTCTTTAGATTATTTTACACTGATTGATGTTCTACAATAAACTTAAGGGGATTTATAATAAAAACGTTTCATCATTTTATTTGTTAATAATATGATTCTTAAACATTCACTATTATAAATATATTTTAAAATGGTAAATCGAAATTTTAATAATTTCATGGTATAATAATATTATTGGAACCATGAAAAATGAAAAGCAGAAATTCTATCCGTACGGAATTTCTGCTTTTATAATTTTCATTTATTATCGATTGAGTAAGCCCTATAACAGTACAATCTTAGTTAGGATGATAAACAAAAAATATTTATGATAACTTGATTAATACGTGTTTTATAGTACACAGAGGGGAGTTGAGATGAAACTACATATTAAACCAAACAATGAAGTGTCCCTAAAATGGAGTATGATGCGTACTCTAATCTTATGCTGGGTTTTACCACTTACCTTATTAACAATCATAGTCCTAAACTTTGTATACCGTAATTTAAATCAGCAAACAGAGCAGGCCATTATAAATTCTACAGAAAAAGCAGTTGAAATCTCCCTTTCAAGAATGCAGGATTCCATCACAGCCTCAAAAAATGCCTCATATCTTCCAACCATCCGTGAGCGATATAATCAATTTCTTCTTGACCAGAACAAACGGCAACTATATGATACGATAACCCGATTTTTATCTCAACAATACCGATTTGATGATCGTTTCCTTAGTACTATGCTAATGTTTACCGATGATCCGCAAAATGTTTATTACACTTACAGCAACAAATATATGTCAACCTATTCCAATGTACAATACTTCAAACGACATGTATTAGCTCAAGTGATGGAGATATCAAAAGAACTAGATACTAAGGTAAGGTTTATTCCTTTTGATAGTCGTGTTTATATGGTAAGAAATCTTATGACACCAAATTTTGAACCATATGCTGTTATTGTTATGGAACTAAATAATGAGTCTGTTTTTGAAAGTATTGGAACCATCTGGGGTTATGAAGAAGGAACCATCTATAAAAATGGAAGTTTCTTATGGGGTTCTGACAATAATGAATATCTGTCTCGTTACGATACTATTACCGATCGAAGTATTTATTATAAAAATAGCAACGGGTCCTATGTATATAAAACCTTAAAGTTTAATCAAGACGTTCTGACTTTTGTAGCAAAATTAAACAACGATGTCATTCTTTATGAAATGGATGCATTAAGATATATTGTTATTCTATCGATTCCGTTACTGTTTGCTTTTGTTTTGATCGTTTTTCGATTCTTCCATCGAAAGATAACAAAACCTATCTTTCATTTAATTTCCGCCGCTCATAAGATATCGGATGGAAATTATGGTACACAAATTCAAGGAATACAAGGTAGTCAGGAATTTTCTTTTCTTGGAGAAGCATTTAACTCAATGTCACTAAAGCTAAAACATCAGTTTGAACAGATTTATTTAGAGGAACTAGCATTAAAGGATGCCAGAATTATGGCACTGCAGTCACAAATCAATCCTCACTTTCTAAACAATACCTTAGAAATAATTAATTGGGAAGCTAGATTAATGGAAAATTATAAAGTAAGCGGAATGATTGAAGCCCTGTCAACAATTCTGGGTGCTACGATGAATCGAAAGCAGCAGCAACATATCCCTTTAGCAGAAGAACTTTCCTATGCCGATGCATACTTTTTCATTATCTCTACAAGGCTAGGGGAACGTTTTCAAGTAATCAAAGATATTGACGAGAGTTTGCTACAAGTACCCGTTCCAAGACTTATTATCCAGCCAATTATCGAAAATGCAGTTGAGCATGGAATGAATGCTCAAAATCAAGGTATTGTTACTCTTCATATCTTTTCTAAAGAAGACAAATTATATATCGAAGTCCGGAATCTGGGAGAATTAACTGCAAAAGACAAAGAGAGAATTGATGCTCTATTAAGTGACGATTATAATGCAGATAATGAACGTTCCACAAGCCTTGGTATTCGTAATGTTAATCGACGCCTAAAAATTATCTACGGTAATGATTGTGGATTGTCCATCAAAAGTGACAAAGACGGTTCTACAGTAAGTACAATTATAGTCAAATTAAACAAAACAAACACAGACAAATAATAACAATTCGAAGCATTAACCTTTCCCCCTTCTTAGGGTATGATGGTATCAGATGATAAAAACATCTAAAAATTTCACGGGAGGTTATTTTATGAAAAAATTACTTGCGTTACTGCTATCTCTTACAATGGTAGTATCTATGGCTGCCTGCACTAAGAAAGAGGATCCAGCTACTAATAATAACAATAATAGTAGCAATAACAATAGCGGCGCTACTGCTACAACGGCTCCTACTGCTGCACCTAAGAAAGTTACATTAAATGTTACTACTACATATGCCGGAAACGATGGCAATGCACAGAATTACCAAGACGCCGTAGCTGCATGGGAAAAAGCATCCGGAAACAAGGTGAATGACTCCTCTTCCACTTCTGATGAAACTTTTAAAGCTAGAGTTTTAGCAGATTTCGAAACTGGATCTGAGCCTGATGTATTATTCTTCTTTAATGGTGTAGACTCTAACTCCTTTGTTCAAGCTGGTAAAGTAGTTTCTATCGATGAGATCCGTCAATCTTATCCTGACTATGCAAGCAATATGAAAGATGGTATGTTGGGTGCTTCTCCTGCTGATGGAAAGAACTATTCCGTTCCTGTAAATGGGTACTGGGAAGGTATGTTTGTAAACAAAGAAGTATGTAAAGCTGCTGGTGTTGAGATTCCAGATGCTAACACTACATGGGATCAGTTCCTTGAGACTTGCCAGAAAATTAAAGACGCTGGATACGCTCCTATCGCTGTATCCTTAGCTACTGTTCCTCATTACTGGTTTGAGTTTGCAATCTATAATTACACATCATCTACCACCCACAGCAAACTTCCAGGCAGTGCATCAGACGCACAAGGACAGGCATGGGTAAATGGCCTTAACGATATCAAGATGCTTTATGAAAAAGGATACTTCCCAGAAAATACCTTAACAGGTACTGACGATGAAACTGTTCAATTATTTATTGATAACAAGGCAGCATTCTTAATCGATGGTTCTTGGAAAGTTGGTGGAATCGAAGGTTTAACAAGCAATATTGAGAACTTTACAGTTACTTATATTCCAGGAAAGAATCAAAGAAAGACAACTGATATCATTGGTGGATTATCAAGTGGTTACTATATCACAAAAAAAGCTTGGGATGACCCAGACAAACGTGCCGCTGCTGTAGAATTTATTACTTACATGACAAGTGATGAAATGGTTTCTAAATTCGCTAATGTATCCGCTACCGCATTAAAGAATGGTAGCTCCGTAGACGAATCTCAATTATCAAATCTTGCGAAAGATGGTCTTGCGTTAGTAAAAGGTGCTACTGGTATGACTGGGGCAGTTCAGGATCTTATTCCTACTGAATGTAGAGTTCCAGTATTTGATGGTATGCCTAATTTAGTAACTGGTAAGAGTGATATCACTGAATCCGTACAAAGTGTTTTAGACTTAATAGCAGCTCAATAATCAATCATAAGCTTTGTCAAATGGACCCGCTTATGATCATGTAATAGATAGTAAAAATTGAGGCCGGAGAAATGCACTTTCTCTGGCCTTATTTTAAGAGAGGAGAAACTATGACAGCTCATATCTATAAAAACAAAAAACCGATAATTTTCTTCCTCGCACCAGCTTTTGCCTTTATTATCATATTCTTATATTATCCCTTTATACAGAATATCATTAACAGCTTTCAAGAAATTAGCGGACTTGGTTCTTCAGCAAAAGGTTGGGCAGACCCATGGTACAGTAACTATGTAAAATTAGTAAAAGACGAAAATATGTGGATTGCATTAAAAAATACTCTGATTATGTTGCTTGTCACTGTATTTGGCCAGGTAGGTATTGCTCTTTTACTTTCCATACTTACCGATCGTATCTCTCATGGTGCGAAATTTTTCCGAGTTGTTTATTTCTTCCCAATCGTAATATCAGCAACTGCCCTCGGTTTATTATTTAACCTTATTTTTCTTTATGATAAAGGTATGATTAACCAACTCCGTGAGATTTTTGGTGCAACAGAATTAGTCGATTTTAAGAGTAAAGCTTATGCCTTAATTACTATGATGATACCCGTTATGTGGCAATACGTTGGCTTTTACTTTATTATCCTTGTAACTGGCTTAAACAATATTTCAACCGAACTATATGAAGCTGCTGCAATTGATGGTGCAACACCTTTTCAACAGGTAAAATTCATCTCTCTTCCACTCCTTCAAAATGTAATCAGTACCTGCGTTATTCTAGCTGTTACTGGTTCACTTAAAGTATTTGATCTCCCATGGACAATGTTTCCAAAGGGACTTCCAAATGGCGAAACTTGGTTAACAGGAACCTATATGTACTATCAAGTATTCAACGCTAATAATGTAGATTATAGTTCTGCCATCGCTGTTGTTATCGTTATTTTAGGTGTTATTTTATCCAAACTTGTAAATTCCATATTCAAAGAAAAAGAATTTTAAAGGAGGTTGCTATGAAAACTACTACAGTAAAAAACAAACGAAAAATTTCCCTAGGGCAACCTATTATCTTTCTTTTACTAAGCATTTGGGCATTGACTACGATATACCCAATTATATGGGTTGTTTTAAACTCCTTTAAGGACCGGAGGTTCATCTTAAGTAATTCATTTAAATTACCGATAGGAGATATCTTCACCTTAGATAACTACGAATTAGCATTTAATCGTGTAAATATTCTAAGTGCTTATAAGAATAGCTTAATTATCTCCACGACCGTGGCTGCTGTTGTGATTTTATTAGCAGGATTAGCTTCCTATGTATTAGTACGTTATGAGTTTCGTTTAAAGAAGTTATTATATAGTTTAGTAATTGCAGGTATGATGTTTCCAGCGTTCTCAACAATCATTCCAGTATTCCGTATGGAACATTCCTGGGGTATCGTAAATACCGATAATCTTTATTTATCCCTACTCTCCTGCGCTCTTCCGCAAATAGCAGGTAACTTATCCTTTGCCATCGTCGTTTTGATGGGTTATATCAAAAGTCTTCCAATCGAACTAGAAGAAGCTGCTTATATGGAAGGCTGTAATATTTTTCAGATCTTCTTTCGTGTCATTGTACCATTAACGAAACCGTCCTTTGCAACGGTTGCCATCTTCTCCTTCTTATGGAGCTATAATGATTTATTTACTCAGATGTTCTTCTTACGAACCAAGACTCAGTGGGGCATTACCATTTTATTAAATCTGTTAACCTCTCAGGAAGGTACTAACTATGGTCTTATGGCATCTGCGGTAACACTGGTAGTAATTCCTCTCTTAATTCTATATATCTTCTTACAGAAATATATTATTAAAGGAATGACTGCAGGTGCGGTCAAAGGTTGATCTATGTTATAATAAAAGTGTAGAATAAAAATATAACCGTGAGAAAAGACTAAAAGTAATGGTTATTACAGGAGGTTGCCATGTACAAGGTAATTATCATTGATGACGAACCAGTTATCGTAAGGGGATTGTCTCAGACAATACCATGGGAGAAACATAATTGTCAGGTGGTAGGTACTGCATTTAATGGAAAAATGGGCTTGGAACTAATTCGAAACCTAAAACCAGATATTTTAATCTCAGATATCTGTATGCCAGGTATGGATGGCTTAACCATGATAGCAAGTTTAAAATCGCAGTTTCCAAAGCTACAGATTTGTATCTTGACTGGTTATCGTGATTTTGATTATGCCCAACGAGCTATCTGTCTTGGTGTCACCCGTTTTTTGCTAAAACCATCGAAAATGAATGAATTATTGGATGCACTTGATGTTATGACAACCAATCTATCAAGTTTTGAAGTTGAGATTAAAAAAGAGGAGCCAAAGATCTCCGATGTAGAACAACAATGCTCACCAGAAGAAAACACCGCCAGCAGTTTTATCGTGAAAAATGCCTTACAATATATTGATGAGAACTACCAAAAGAAAATAATGTTATCAGAAGTTGCAGAACATATCTATGTTAGCCAATGGCATTTAAGTAAACTACTACACCGGCATACTGGACAGAATTTTTCTGAAATACTTAACAATGTTCGTATTGATAAAGCAAAAGAATTACTTAAGTACCCAGCTCTTCGTATCGGGGAGATTGCGGAAGAAGTAGGCTTCGTTGATATGGCTCATTTCTCAAGAGTATTTAAGAAGATTGTTGGTATTTCTGCTAATGAGTATCGCAATACTGTATTATCAAAGTAAAAAATGAAATATATAGCATGAATATCTCTTCTTTTTCCTGTAGATTGGCAAGATGGACCACGCTCCAATCGTCCCTTGCCTAAACAAGAAGGCAATGCTAAACCTTAGTGCTTTCTTGTCGATAAAATAGGCTGTGACCCTCTCACAGCCTATTTTATATGATTGACGAATAAAAATAAAAGTGTTAGAATTATATGGTAGTAATTAAGCGGATATAGTTCAATGGTAGAATATGAGCTTCCCAAGCTTAGGGTGCGGGTTCGATTCCCGTTATCCGCTGTTAATAAAAAACGAGGTCTATGACGCAGTCTTAATGTCATAGACCTTATTTATATTGGTTTTATACGTATTCTTTGAGGTGAAATTCTCCGAACTATTTTCAAGAGAGTCCTTATAAGTAATTCTGGATTAGAAATCCCATTTCATAGTTATTGAATTATTGTAAGTAAATAGATTATAATAAAAACTAGTGACATTAATTAACCTTTCGTAAAGGTGTCTGGTATATAACTTATTCTAACGATAAAAAGTAGTATTGTTCTACAAGCATAAGTTGATGTCCCTCTTAGAACTATGGATAGAGGGATGACTACTTGTTACTACCATGAGAAAAGGGAGAATACATATGTATTTTTCACAGAGAGATAAAGTTTTATCGTTGTTTTTTTCAATGAAAGAGGCATGGGATTATCTTACTTACAATGTGAACCTAGTTTTGTTGACAGCTTGTAAAGATGCTGTTTCTGGTATTATAGATTATTTAGACAATATGAATGAATTAACAGAATTAAATGATTTACGTACCATGCAAGACATGTTAAAAAATATGGAAAAACAAAATGATATTGATATAAATATCATCTATAACATCAAAACATTATTGTTACAGTGCATTGAAGTAATAAGTAAAAAAGGTAGATGCTTATTTGGGATGTAGGAATGATTTGATATTATTTGGAATTGATAAAAGTAGGATATTGCCGTCCATCGATGGCTGTTTTTTCTTAAATGATATTATTTTAGAAAATAGATGTACCGCAACAGATCTTTATGCAGTGCCTTTTGATGAGAAGGACAATAATTGATATTTCTTTCCCCATAATTAGTGATTTAAAAAAATCATCGTTGTGATGAATCACCTTATTAAATTGATAGATAAAAAAAATATCTCCAACCGCTTTTCATTGGTTGGAGATATTTTTATGAATTTTTAACTCTTAACACGATTCATCCCTATTTGTGCAGGTTCATAAGAACCACATTGTTTATAGTAGTAAACTGCTTTCTCCTTATCTCCAATACATTCATAAATTACGCCCAAATTATAAAAAGATAAATAAGAATTCACCCCTATAACCTTACACGACTTGTATTTGGAAGCACTAGCAAATTCTCTAATAGCTTCTTTAAACATGCCACAGTTCATATAAATAAATCCCATCATATATACAAAATCCGCACTATGTGAGAATTCTTCATATATATTTTCCATCAATAATGCATGCTCTAACTGGTTTGAGTTAATTAGAGAATATCCATACATTTCTACCATATCAATAACATATTCAAGTTTGGGATTTAAGTCATACATCAAAGCTCTTCCAAAGTAATCAGCAGCTTCTTTATAATCTTCTTGAAAATAATACCCTTTCCCAAGTTGATAGAGGGTATACGGATCCTCCCCGTCTTCTCTTAATGACCTTAATAGCAATTGAATATTTCGCTGTGCCTTATTCTTTCTATCCTTTTCTTCTCCATTATAGCCGATGTGATCAAAGAAAAGAGGCACCTCATAAGTCACATATTCTTCGCTTTTTAAAGCTACAATTTGTTCGTGTATTTTTCCAGTATATCGGTAATATTTCTTGGGAAATACTCGATTAACAAGTTCCTTGCTAGTATATTTCATCCCATTCCTAGTAAATATATTGTTTCTATGGATTCTTCCAACTTCCTTCGGATGCTGCACTAATAAAGTCTCAAAATCTTTCTTATGAAAATCCACAAGAAACTCATCACTATCCATCATTAAAATATACTCCTCATTCGCCTTTTCAATCGCGAAATTTCGTGCAGCACTAAAGTCATCACACCAAGTAAAATCATATACTTTATCCGTATATTGCTTTACAATATTTTTTGTATTGTCTGTTGAACCTGTATCAACAACAATAATTTCATACTTCAGCTTTGATAGCATATCAAGGCATTTTTTTATATTCTCTTCTTCATTTTTCACTATAATACAGATAGAAATCATAGGCAATTCTCCTTAACTTTACACTTCTATGAAAGCAATTTATCTTTGTTCCGCAATACATATACTTAATACTCAGGGTTCAATTTATCACTCACTCTTAGCTCTAATTATCTTCAACTATAATACTTATCGGATTTGTTTCCTAAACTCTGAACGTAAACTGTATATTTCATATAACAAAAACGAAGTACGCTATATTTGCGTACTTCGTTTTGTTAAGTAAGGATAAGCTTACTCTTCAATAATAACTTTTATCGCCTTCTTCACTCCATCAACGATTACATAAATCCAATCAGTCTTTGGAGAAACTGCCTTAATGGTTGCAGTTGTACTTCCTGGATTCTTCTTAACTACTGCTCCATCCTTTTTACTTGACATCCAGATAATACTATCTTTATCTAACCCGTTTACTTTCACTTCAAATACCGCTTCTTCTCCCACTTTCATACGTACGGTACTTTCCACAAAGTCTACGGTTGCCTTTTTCACTGATAGTTTTCTGGTATAAACTTCCTTCGTACCATCCTGCATCGTTACAGTAGCAGTAATAATAGCAACGCCGGACTCTTTTGCAATCAGACGTCCATTCTGTTTTACTGTTACAATCTTCGGTTTATTAGACTTATAAGTAATTGTGATTGGAACAACTCCCTCTTCTAACTTACTTAATGTCTCTTCATCAAAGTTAGCCACTTTCACAACATTCTCTGGAAGCTTTAATCCAAACCATCCTAAGTTAGAAGTCTTACCACCAGTATAAAGAGAACCGGTGCGCTTTGGTGTTAAGTGCTCAAGTATCTCTTCTTTTGTTAACTCTGGGGTTGGAGTTGGGGTTGCTGTAGGTGTTGGGGTTGCTGTAGGTTGTGGTGTTTCTGTAGGTGTCGGTGTCTCTGTATCTGAAACTTCAGGACCTATCGTAGGAACTAAAGATGGTGTTCCTCCTACTCTTGCACCTGTATCCACTGGAGCTTTCTCTGTTAATACAAGGTAACTATTCATATTGATAGTTCCATCAGGATTTCTAGTAATTCCATTAAAGGTTAAGCTTTCAAACCAATCACTAGAAACTTTACTTCCTGTCTTGTTCATAGAGGATGCACTAGCAACATCCCAGTAATAGTTGGTTGTTCCATAAATCTTATTCTCATCCTGAGAACCTTTTAATTTAAACTGCTCTGCTACCTCTTTAAAGTTCTCTCGATAAGAAAGAATACCATTTGCAAAGAAATCAGTGTTTGCAGCATCATTTGTATATAATGCAACATTGAAGCTACCATTATCAAATGATGTACTATTGATAACCTCTATATCTGGTCCACTATTAGAGTCAATACCCTTTGCTTTATTACCAAAGGTCACTGAATTTTCTAGACGATGGCGTCCTGTAATACTAGATCCACCCATCTTAAATCCATTACCATTACCTGCATTAGTGCCATCTTCTAAGTATCCATTATTATAAGCCACACTATTTCTAATGATTACTTTTCCAATTGGACCAGTTTCAACTTTAGCAAATAAGTCCCAACCGTCATCCGCATTGTTATAGGCAATACAGCCATCGAACACATTACCATCTGCAACTGTTAACTTAGCCGCAAAACCATCCGCATCTTCATATCCCTTATCCGCATTTGCGTAAGATGTACAATTTAATACAAGGTTGTTTGCTGGCCATAAATCCCATTCGTCTGTAGATAAGTATCTACTAATCTGAATACCCGTACTTCCATTGTAATATGCATTTACTTGATCTAAAGTACAATTGCTTCCTGACAACTGAATACCTTTTTGTGCATCAGCAGAACGAGTTACATCAAATCCCTTAAAGTACCAGTAGTCACCTGCCAATATCATACCCGCACATGCTCCATTAAAGTCAAATACTGGACGACTTGAAGCCTGTGGATCTGCTACCATATAAATCTTCTTATCTACAGTACCATCAATTCCACGATCAATTTTTACCGTATTTGTTAAGCTGTAAGTACCACCAGCTAATACAATAGTCTGTCCTGGTTGAACATGCTTCACTGCAGTATAAATATCTAAAGGATTTGCCTTTGTACCATTGCCACTTGACTTTCCATATGGTGCTACATAAATGGATTGACCTTCCTGTCCATAGTTCTTAAAGAGTACAGTATGTGAGAAATTCTTCGTTTCATATGAGGACAATTTCTCAAACTCACTTGGTTTGTAATCTTTGTCAGGAGTAAACGTTACGTTGAATGTGTTGTTTCCTTTACTTAAATTTACTCTCTTTGTAATGTTGGTGTTAGCCTTTACTTGTTCATCTTTCGTTATTGTCTGTCCAAGAGAATTTGTAATAGTTAATACACCATCTGCATTTGCACGGAATACTAAATTATATCCTGGAGTACCGACTGCTGTTGCAGAAGTTATTACATAAGATGGAGTTACTAAAGTAACAGGACGCTCCTCTGCAGGAGGATCTGTCGCTGGATCAGAGGTAGAAAAATCGATATCTGTTACGGTAATTTTTGCATTTCTAGATGCAAAGAAACCAACATAAACGTTATCTTTATCAATTCCGTTTAATGCATCACGATCCTCATCATAGAAAGTTTCTCTCTGAACATTTCCTTCTAAATCTACAAGGCTTACTCGGTATCCAGTATTATCTCTCTGGATAGTAAGTTTAAACTCTGCTGTAGATAACTCTTCTGTCGCAAGATCTGCATTGGTATAATTCTTAACTATATTATAAGTTCCTGCACCCTTCTTCCCACAGCTAGATTCTAGTGTTCTCATAGAGGAACTGAATCCAGGTATTGCAGTAAGATTATTGTTTGGATCATTTAATAAATCAATTTTTTCTTGCGTAACGCCAATTTTTTCTTGTGCGCCAACACCTAGCTTCATAGAAATTTTGTCACCAGTGTCAGATACACTATTTTTACTGGAATCCCATAAGTACTCAACCTTTGTAACAGAAGCCATATAGGAGTTATTCCAGAAGGTAGACGCGTCTCCATTATTACCTACTGCGTCTGCAGCCATTAAACCAAAACCTTCCTGACCATTAGACAATGTCCATTGATCAACCTTAACAGTTGCTGAAAGCTTAAAGTTTTCACTGGCATCTACCATTGTATAATAGAACGCTAAACCGTCCGTAGAAGCAGGTACTAATTTACCCTTACCATTTGTACTCCAAACCTTTACTGTACCCTCTACGGAATCATCATAACCATTGTCAACAGAATTAACGCCACTACCAAATGCACTAAACATCCAGCTTGTTTCAGCAGCTGCTTCCACAACCTTAGCAAATGGATCAGATTCGCTGCTATCACTGCCACGAGTTGCTTTTACTTTAATGTAATAAGTAGCTCCAATTGTTAAACCATCAATGGTCACTTTTGCTGCCGTAACATCTACTTTTTTAGTATAGTTACTACCATCTTCACTAAGAAATACTTCATAGCCAGTAGCTTCAGCAACTTCATTCCAAACAATTTTAATGGAACCATTACCTGTATTGCTTACAAACTGAATTACTGGTTTAGCTAGCGGTAAAATAAAGTTAACTTCCTGTGATTTTGCACTGCTCTTATCAATCTCACCTTCTCTGGATAATACCGCCTTAAACTGATAAGTACCACTCGCATCTGGGATGAATGTCACAGTTCCACTCTCTCCTGGTGCTGAAATCTTCTCTGTCTTCTTAAGAGTATCGCCTTCATACATCTCAATGGTAATAGAATCTGCAAATCCATTACCAACTTTGCCAAGATAGTTTACTGTAATTGTCCCTTCACCCACAGTTACATCACTTATAACAGGTGCCTCTACTGTTCCCCAATCTACAGAATCATCACCATAGACAATGGATAATCCGTACATTGGAACTTTAGTTCCATCACCATAGAAGTAATAGGATTTACCTGCTTCTACTTCATAAGTTTTAGCAATATATTCGCTGGTAGCGCCCGCTGTATGTGTATCAACTACATTTTTATTACTATCTACAAAATAATAGGTTTTTCCATTATTCAATTTAAATACAACTGTAAATTTACCATCATCTTCTGGTGTAATCTTCACAGCAGAACCAGATGTAGGAATATCACCTTTATTTGGTGCAGGATTCGAGGTTCCTGCAATACAACCAGCATAAGGTGCACCCTCTATAGTCTGAGCATCCGCCTTATATGCCATATCCTGAAGAACTTCTATGCCGTGATAATCCGTTCCAGCCTTAAGCCCTGTAGAGATATCTAAAACATGCTTTACCGCTGCTTTCTTATAAGATAACCCATATACAGGAATCTTTGTGCCACCACCATAAACATAATAGGTGTCTCCTGCTTTCATTTCATACTTTTTCTCAAGATATTCTGTAGCTGTTGCAGATATCTTATCAATTTGATTACCAGCTTTATCTACAACATAAAGTGTTTTACCGGAGTTTAGTTTTAAAACAATTGTAAAGGTACCATCTACGGATGGACTCACCTTAACAACTGCTCCAACGGTAGGAACCTCACCATTACTTGGCGATGGGTTCACCTTACCTGATACCGAACCAGGGTAAGTAACTCCATTAATAACTTGTTCATCTACGGAATAGCCCATGTTATCTAATACTGTAATACCAGCTGCACCACCATAAGTTGTATCTGTTTTTAAGCCACTTGTGATGTCTATAGGTGTTACTTGATTTCCTGGGGTTGGCGTTGGAATTTCAATGTCAAATCCAGGGGTATTCTCTAAATTACTTTCTTCTGCATCCATTACAATCGGATTCCAGTTATCGTTACCATTTAAGAATGTATCAATCGTAATTGGTGTACCATCTGATAATTCAGGAGCTTCAAGGTTTTTCGCCCAAGTAGCTCTTTGATCATGGTTATAAGTACCACGTTCCATCGTACCATATTCATAGCATAATGGAGATGTTCCTCCTAATGTGCTATTCCAACCAATTGGTAGAATTAAGGATTGGCCTTGATATCCATCAAAATCAGTATTTTCTATAACTGTCTTGTAGAAAACAACTTCACTTGTTTCTGCCTTCCATGGTCTACCAAAGTATCCTGGCTTCGAATAATTAGCAGAAGCTGTATCTAACCCAGGAACCGTGGAGGTAATATGGCAGTTATACATTAAATAACCTCTGCCAGAAGACTGCTGTGCTGCGGTAATATAAGCTACATCAGTGGAGCCCTCACTGGTATTCATTACAAGGTCACATTTATAAAAAGCTGCTGTCATTGGTCCAAAGATAAAATCTGTTCCGCCCATGATAGCGCACTTATCAAAAGCTGCTCTAACGTTAGAACCTCCATATAAAGTATCCTGTCTACCAACAAAACGGCAGTTACGAAATACTGTTTTGTCTACGTTATTTGCAATTGCTAAGGCTGCTGCACGTTCTACAAATGACTTGTTCTGTACGGAAGTATCCCCAACAATTTTTGGACGTTCTCCTTTATTGTCTGGTTCTAAATACAAGGTATCTGCTGCTTCTTTTGCAGAAATATATTGATTAAAGGAATTTTCAAAAATAATACCTTCTGCTTCAAATCCTGAAGCTGTTACTACTACTGTTGCATTCCAGTAGCTACCGTTTGTTGTACCTGAACCAGGATTTTTTGTAGAATGATATCCGTTTGCTTTATTTACAGCAAGCGTATCTGCATCCCATTTACAATCACTACCCATACTATAATAAGAATATCCATGTCCATAATAAGAAGTAATTCTTACTGCTTCAGGGGCAATACTAACACCCTTGTTGGTAAGGTCTGTGCTTGGAGAAGCACTTGCATTCTTTAATGTAATATTTGGGACATCAATAACAAGCATCTCTTCATAGTTACCTGGTTGAATCTCAATAGTAATTCGTTCATCGCTCGTACGATTCATAGTCTTTACTGCATCTAAAGCAGCTTGAATCGTTGTATAATCACATCCTGTCGATCCGACAGTTAATGTTGTCTTTAAAGCAACTACAGGAACAACTTCAATTTTAGTTAAGTATGTCTTTCCTGTATACTCTATGTTTACAGATGGACCAGTTCCTGTATAGTTATAAGTAATACTTTCAATATTGCTTGTTGAATTCGATGCTGTTGAGAAACTTCCATTATCCGCATCGCCATTAATAATACCTGATGCTGCATAACAGTAGCTTACTATGATTTTACAAGGTCCGCTTACTGGCACAGAAATACTTGCACCAGCTTCTCCTAATGCATACTTCCCTCCATTAGCCTTAATTCCATTTAAAGAGAGGCCATAGAAATTCTGTGCTGTACCATCCGCTGTAAACTCTGGATTAGAAAAGTCCCATACAGTAGGTTGTTCAAACTCTACCGTTTTTTCTACAGTAGCACCAGAAACAACTAAATTTGATGTTAACTTTTGATATTTTGGAGAATTTACTTTAACGGAGTAAGTACCATCACGAAGTGCAATGTTTTGGGTTCCAACAAAACTATAGCTATAACCTGCCTCCTTTAAGTTAGTAAAGGTAGTTGTGCTGGCTGCTGCCTCCTCCTCTGAAAGTCCTACAAAATTTAATGTTATGTCATAAACTGGTTTTTTAGTAAATGCCATCTCCCTAGTTTCACTTGTCGTACCGGTGTACTCAGTTACGTCTAAAGAGTAATCATTAACATTTAATGCAGATACTTCATGGGTCACATTTTGTTCTAAGGTAGCTGTATAGTTACCTGTTTCTCTATCGATCACAACTTTTGGCACATAAATCTGATTCGTTACAGGACGGAAGGAGAGATTAACTTTTTGGAGTTCCTCTACTGAAAGTCCTGTAATTGTACCTGACAAAGTGATAAGTGGTACAGGTTCTATCGTAATGTCATGGTTCAATAGTGTACTTCCATTTGGTACTACCGCCAAAGCACCTACTGATATAACAAATCCATCCGCACCTAATAAACTTACCGAATAGTCATAAGTCTCATTTAAAGTAGCAGTATAGTTATTATCCGTTACTGGAGCAGTAATAACCTCTCCTGTTTTATTATTTGTAAATACAATAGAATAAGGTCCTGTAAGCTCTGAAGGTGCTGTTACAGTTCCTGTTACTGTACATGGTAAGGTATGTTGTCTATAAACTCTAGCAACTACCAATTTTTCGTCAAGTGTATAGATTTTATGTAACCCTGCTTCTGATGTATAGTAAGTAAATACAGATGCAACCGATCCACCTAACGTATGTGTCTGACTTTGTTTTGTTTTACTTGGGGATTCGAGAATAACATTTGAAGAGCCTCCATTAGATGCTACAACAACAGTAAGAATATCATTCTTCTCTAACTGTACTCCAAGATATACTTGATCTGTGCTGCCTTTATTAGAGTATAAATATCCATTATATGGATTTCCTAAAGAATCTGTCAATGACTTATCGTCGTATCTTATTAGTTCTGGATTTATTGATCTCAGACGATGTGTGGTAGGATAACCTCCATCTGAGAATATAAAATCCCCCCCATCTACGCTAAAACTAGCGATATTATGCCCAGTAATAGCTGAGCCTGATGCTACATTTGGATACCAGCTATTAATGACATCCTTATTAAGTCTGTTATTATAGATTGTTGGATCTAATTGCTCAGCGCCAAAATCCCATACATCAATCAGACTTCCAGAAGCATTTGCTATGGTATACTGCCCTGGTAGCATACCAAATAACATAGCCATAATTAATAAAATAGCCATCCACTTTTGCTTTCGTCTTTTCATATCCTATTCTCCTTTGTATTTCAAATACTAAAAAAAATAAGTATCTGTACCTTTATTATATACGTTATGATATTTTATGTAAACACTTACAATGCTTTTGTGAACATTTTCGTCATTTTGTAGGGATATTTTGTGCTCTACTTAGTGATATGTTACAATTTATCGTGCAATTATCGAATGTTTTATCTTTTTTCATTTTATTGGTATTTTTCCAATTGTAACTATTTACACCATTTTTTTCTATTTACTATAATTCATTAAATAAAACTTATACTAGAAAAGCATTTTAATATGTCATAGTAATTAGGAAAAATGTTCACTTCACGTACTTTCCTTTTCATAAAAAAAGAAGTACGCTTCGTTTGCGTACTTCTTTTTTTATACCAGTAAGGATAAGCCTACTTTTCAATAATAACTTTTATCGCTTTCTTTACTCCATCAACGATTACATAAATCCAATCAGTCGTTGGAGAAACAGCCTTAATTGTTGCAGTTGTACTTCCGGGATTCTTCTTAACAACTGCTCCGTCCTTTTTACTTGACATCCAGATAATACTATCTACATCTAAACCGTTTACTTTCACTTCAAATACTGCTTCTTCTCCTACTTTCATACGTACAGTACTTTCTACAAAGTCTACGGTTGCCTTTTTCACAGATAGCTTTCTAGTATAAACTTCCTTCGTACCATCCTGCATCGTTACAGTAGCTGTAATAATGGCAACACCGGATTCTTTTGCAATCAGACGACCATTTTGTTTTACAATTACAATGCCTGGTTTATTCGATGTATAAGTAATTATAATCGGTACGATTCCCTCACCAAGCTTACTTAATGTCTCTTCATCAAAGTTAGCTACTTTTACAACGTTCTTTGGAAGTTTTAGTCCAAACCACCCTAAGTTAGAATTCTTACCACCAGTATAAAGAGAACCGGTGCGCTTTGGTGTTAAGTGCTCAAATATCTCTTCTTTTGTTAACTCTTTGGTTGGTGTTGGAGTTGCTGTTGGGGTTGGTGTGACTGTTGGTGCTGGGGTATCTGTAGGTTGTAGTGTTTCACTTTCTGAAACTTCAGGTCCTATAGCAATATTATTAGATGGCGTACCTGCCATTCTAGCACCAGTATCCTTTGGTGCTTTCTCTGCCAATTCTAGTAAACCATTCATATTGATCGTACCGTCTGCATTTCGTGTAATCTCTATCTTGGTATCAAGATTAACAAACCAATCGCTTGACACTTCAACATTTTTTGTATTTGATGATTTTCCGTCTTCCCAATAGTAGTTATTCTCACCACGTACCTTGCTCTCTTCCTGGCTTCCTAACAGTTTTAGATTTTCATTTTCATTCATATAAAGAGTCTTAAATGACAAAACTCCATCAGCTAAGAAGTCTGTATTTTTAGCATTGTTTGTGTAGAATGCAACATTGTTCTTTTCATTATTGAATGATGTTGAATGATATACTTGTATGTCTGGACCACTATTAGAGTCAATTCCCTTTGCTTTGTTATCAAATGCAACACTGTTAATTAATTCATGGCGTCCTGTTATACTTTCTCCACCCATCTTAAAACCGTTACCGTTACCTGCATTGGTTCCATCAGGTAAATATCCATTTCTAAAAGCAACGCTATTTCGGATAACTACTTTACCAATCGGTCCAGTTTCAACTTTTGCAAATAAATCCCAACCATCATCTGCGTTATTATAAGCAATACATCCATCAAATATATTACCCTCACCAATCGTCAGTTTTGCTGCAAAACCATCCGCATCCTCGTAACCCTTATCAGCGTTTCCGTAAGAAGTACAATTTAGCACTAAGTTATTGGCAGGCCATTGTTCCTTTTCGTCATAACTCTGATATCTACTTATTTGGATACCTGTATTTCCGTTGTAGTAAGTGTTTACTTGATCCAAAGTACAATTGCTTCCAGATAATTGAATACCTTTTTGTGCATCTTTGGTTTTTGTTACATCAAATCCCTTAAAGTACCAATAATCACCTGCCAAGATCATACCAGCACTAGCTCCATTAAAATCAAACACTGGGCGTTCTGAACTGTTAGGGTCTGCTACCAAATAAATCTTCTTATCTGCTGTTCCACTAACGCCTCTTTCAATTGTTATAGTTTTATTCAAACTATATCTTCCACCAATCAAAACAATTGTTTGACTTGGCTGAACATGTTTTACAGCTGTATAAATATCCAGTGGATTTGCTTTAGTACCTAAGCCATTAGATGTTCCTTGTGGTGATACATATATTGTCTGCCCTTCATTTCCATAAGTTTTATACACTACAGAATGAGTAAACGTTCTTGTATCATAATCTTTTAATATCATAAATTCACCAGGTATATAATCCTCATCCGGTGTAAATGTAATGGTAAATATATTATTTCCTTTGTTTAAACTAACCCGCTTTGAAATGTTCGTGTTCGCTGATACATGCTCTTCTTTCGTAATAATTCTTCCGAAAGAGTCTGTAATTGTTAAAACACCATCTGCATTTCCTCGATATACTAAATCATAGTCAGAAGTACCTACTGCATTTGCAGAAACCACCTTATAAATTGGTGTTACTTTCTTAATTGGACGTTCTTCTGCTGGTGGATCAGTAGCAGGATCTGAAGTTGTTAGTTTAATATCGGTTACTGTAATACTTGCATTTCTCGATGCAAAGAAACCTACATAAACATTATCTTTGTCAATACCACTTAATGACACACGTTCTACGTCATAGTAAGTCTCTTTCTGAACATTACCTTTGTAATCGATAAAGCTAATACGATATCCTGTATTATCCCTCTCGATTGTCAATTTAAATTCATCCATAGCAAAATCTTCTGTAACGAGTTCATCATTTGTATAATTTTTTACAATGTTATAAGTACCAGCTCCATTTTTAGCACAACTGGTTTCTAGCGTAGCCATTGTTGACGAAAATCCAGGAATAGAGGTAAGGTTACTATTTGGTTGATTCATTAAATCAATCTTTTCTTGAGTAACACCGATTTTTTCCTGTGCACCGACCCCTAACTTCATGGTAATCTTTTCACCGTCATCAGATACACTTTCTTGTTCTGCATCCCATAGATACTCAACCTTTGTAACTGATGCCATATAGGAATTATTCCAGAATGCAGTGGAATCTAGGTTCTTTCCTACCGCATCCGCAGCCATTAAACCAAAGCCTTCCTGGCCATTTGAGAACTTCCAATTATCGACCTTAACAGTTGCAGATAACTTAAAGTTTTCACTCGTATCTACCATTGTATAATAGAATGCTAAACCATCCGTAGAAGCAGGAACCAACTTACCCTTACCATTAGTACTCCAAACTTTCACAAGTCCATCTACTGAATCATCATATCCATTATCGATGGTATTAACACCACTACCAAATGCACTAAAGTTCCAGCTTATTTCTGCTTCTGCTTTCACAATCTTAGAAACTGTATCTGATTCTATACTATCATTACCACGGATTGCTTTTACCTTAATGTAGTATGTAGAACCGATAGATAGCCCAGTGAGCGTTGCCTTAGTAGCAGTAACATCTAATTTCTTTACAAAAGTATTACCACCATTTTCACTGAGGAAAACTTCATAACCAGTAGCCTCTGCTACCTTATTCCAAACTACCTTAATAGAACCGTTTCCTTTATTACTAATAAATTGTATTTCTGGTTTTGCAAGTGGTAAAATAAAGTCAACTGCTTGAGATTTTACACTGCTCTTATCAGCCTCGTTTCCCCTGGATAATACAGCCTTAAATTGATAACTGCCACTAGCATCTGGAGTAAATGTAACTGTTCCACCATTCCCTGGTGCGGAAATCTTCTCTATCTTCTTAAGAATATCACCTTCGTACATCTCAATAGCAATAGAGTCTGCATATCCATTACCGACCTTACCAAGATAATCTACTGTAATCGTATTACCATTTACTACAACATTACTAATGGAAGGGGCTTCTATATCTCCCCAAGCTACAGAATCATCCCCATAGACGATGGATAATCCATAGATTGGAAGTTTAGTACCATCTCCATAGAAGTAATATGACTTTCCTGCTGATACCTCAACAGTTTTAGCTATATATTCGTTGGAGCTACCCGCTGTATAAGTAGCAATGATATTTTTACTACTATCTACTAAATAATAATTTTTAGTACTATTTAGCTTGAATACTACGGTAAATTTACCATCCTCTTCAGGAGTAACCTTTACAACGGAACCTGATGTAGGAATATCACCTTTATTTGGTGACGGATTTGATGTTCCTGCAATGCAACCTGCATATGGCGTACCCTCAATTGTCTGAGAATCGGCCTTATACGCCATATCCTGAAGAACTTCTATTCCATGATAATCGGTACCAGCTTTAAGCCCTGTTGAAAGATCTAAAACATGCTTTACTGCTGCTTTCTTGAATGATAATCCATAAACAGGGATTTTTGTACCTCCACCATAAATGAAATAGGTGTCTCCAGCTTTCATTTCATACTTTTTCTCAATGAATTCTGTAGCTGATGCAGCTATTTTATCAACTTGAGAACCATTTTTATCTATCACATAAAGTGTTTTTCCTTGATTAAGTTTCAGGACAATCGAAAATGAACCATCTACTGTCGGACTCACTTTTACTACAGCTCCCATTGTAGGTACAGCACCATTACTTGGTGATGGGTTAACCGCACCTGCTACATAACCAGAATAAGTAATTCCATTAATAACTTTTTCATCTGGAGAATACGTCATGTTATCTAATACTGTAATACCTGCAGCACCGCCATAAGTAGTTCCTGTCTTTAAACCATTTTTGATATCAATCGATGCTTCTGTATCTCCTGGTACTGGAGTTGGTGTAGGAATCTCGATATCAAATCCTGGGATATTCTCTAAATTACTCTCCTCTGTATCCATAACAATCGGGTTCCAACTATCACTTCCATTTAAGAATGCATCAATCGTAATTGATGTACCATCTGATAAAACTGGATCTTTTAAATTTTTTGCCCAAGTTGCTCTTTGAGCATGGTCATGAGTACCACGTTCCATTGTTCCATATTCATAGCATAATGGAGATGTTCCACCTAAAGTGCTATTCCAACCAATTGGAAGAATTAAGGATTGACCTTGATATCCATCAAAATCTGTATTCTCAATTACTGTCTTGAAAAAAACAACTTCGCTTGTTTCACCCTTCCAAGGTCTTCCAAAGTATCCTGGTTTTGAATAAGTAGCTGATGCTGTATCTACCCCAGGAACCGTTGAAGTAATATGACAGTTATACATTAAGTATCCTCTGCCAGATGCTTGTTGTGCTGCTGTTATATAAGAGACATCTGTGGAACCTTCACTGGTGTTCATAACAAGATCACACTTATAAAATGCTGCTGTCATTGGTCCAAAGATGAAATCTGTTCCACCCATAATAGCACACTTATCAAAAGCTGCTCTAACGTTAGAACCACCGTATAATGTATCTTGTCGACCGACAAAACGGCAGTTACGGAATAATGTCTTGTCTACGTTATTTGCAATCGCTAATGCTGCTGCACGTTCCACAAAAGATTTATTCTGTACGGAAGTATCTCCTACTACCTTAGAACGTTCCCCTTTATGATCTGATTCTAAATATAAAGTATCCGCAGCCTCTTTTACTGAAATATATTGATTAAAAGAATTTTCAAATATAATTCCTTCTGCTTCAAATCCAGAAGCTGCTACAACTACCGTTGCATTCCAAAAGGTTGCTGTACCCGCTCCATCATTTTTTTTAGAATGATAACCATTAGCTTTATTTACATTAAGAGTTTCTTCATCCCACTTAAAATCACTACCCATACTATAATAAGAATAGCCATGTCCATAATAAGAAGTAATTCTTACTGCTTCAGGGGCTATATTAACGCCTTTGTTCGTAAGTTCAATACTAGGCGTAGCACTTGCATTCTTTAATGTTACATTCGGAACATCAATTACAAGCATTTCTTCATAATTTCCTGGTTGAATTTCAATGGTAATACGTTCATTATTCGTACGTTCCATTACCTTTACTGCCTCTAACGCAGCCTGGATTGTTGTATAATCACAGCCTATAGATCCAACGGTTAATGTTGTCTTTATTGGTACTATAGGTAAGAGTTCAATCTTAGTCAGGTAAGTTTCTCCATTAAAATCTATGGCAACGTTAGATTCACTTCCTTTATATATATAAGAAACTGTCTCAATATTACTTGTTGATCCTGATATGGTAGAAAATTCACCATTTACACTATCATTGTTAATTAATGCAGAAGCTTTATAACAAAAACTTACTACTATTTGGCATGGTCCATTAACAGGTAATTCTACCTTTGCACCTGTTTTACCGACAGCATATAATCCTTTATTTGCACTTATACCTGTCATAGATAGCCCATAAAAATTATACAGAGTACCATTTGCTGTAAATTCTGGATTAGAAAATTCCCATACGGTTGGTTCTTCAAATTCTACAGTTTTTTGCACAGCTGAACCAGAAATAATTAGATTCGGTGTTAATTTTTGATATTTTGGAGAGTTTACTTTAACGGAATAGGTACCATCACGGAGTTTGATGTTTTGTGTACCAACAAAGCTATAACTGTAACCCTCTTCATTTAGATTAGTAAATGTAGTTGTTGCACCCGCTGTCTCTTCCGCTGAAAGACCCACAAGGTTTAAGGTTATATCATAAACTGGCTTTTTAGTAAAGGCCATCTCCTTAGTTTCATTTGTCGTACCTGTGAACTCAGATACTCCTAAAGAGTAATCATTAACATTTAATGCAGATACTACATACGTAATATTATTCTCTAAAGTAGCAGTATAATCACCAGTTACTCTATCAATTATAACGCTTGGTACAAATACTTGTTCGATTACTGGACGGAAGGAAAGATTTACTTTCTGCAGTTCCTCTGGTGTAAGTCCTGTTATCGTACCAGTTAGCGTGATAAGTGGAACAGCTACCACAGTAATGTTATGATTCTCTAGTGTACTTCCACTTGGAATTACCACAGAAGCACCTTCTGAAATAACATATCCATCAGCACCTACTAAACTAACAGAATAATCATAAGTTTCATTTAGTGTAGCGGTATAGTTGTTACTTACAATAGGAGCAACTATAGCTTCTCCCGTTTTATTATTCGTAAACATGATAGAATAAGGCTCTGTAAGCTCAGAAGGAGCTGTTACAGTTCCTGTTATTGTACACGATGATGTATGTTGTCTATACACTCTTGCCACAACCAACTTATCGTCTGTTGAATAAATCTTATGTAATCCATTCTCTGCTGCATAATAGGTAAATTCTGAAGCCATAGAACCACCCAATGTATGTACTTGACTTTTTATTGCACCGTTTGGAGCTTCGATAACCACATTAGAGGATGCTTTATTTGAGGACATTATTACAGTAAGAATATCATTTTTCTGTAATTGAATACCAATATATACACCAGTGCTCTTTTCTTTATTAGAATATAGGTAACCGTTATACTTTTTACCATACGAATCGGTTAAAGATTTGTCATCATATCTAATCAAATCTTGATTTATAGTTCTCAAACGATGTGAAGTTGAAAACCCACCATCTGAAAACATAAAATCTCCCCCATCAATACTGAACCCTGGAAGTGTACGACTTATAATAGATGACCCAGATGCAACACTTGGATAGCAGTTATTAATAACGTCAACACTAAGTTTGTTATTATAGATTGTCGGATCTAATTGCTCAGCCCCGAAATCCCATACATCAATCAGACTTCCAGAAGCATTCGCCACAGTATACTGCCCCGGTAGTATACCAAATAACATAGCAACAATTAATAATATTGCCAGCCACTTTCGTTTTCCCTTTTTCATATCCTATTCTCCTTTACCTATTCAGGCACGGAAAAATATAGTACCTGTACCATTATTATACATGTTTTGAAAAATAATGTAAATACTTACATTGCTTACATAAACATTTTCAGCAATATGAAAGTGTTGCTAACGATATTTTTAGTGAATAGTTCCAATTTATTATGCTTTTTATGTCATATGATTACTTTATAACCTTTTTATTTTATTTTTTCTTGTAAGTAATTACACTGATATTTTCAATTGTGTTACAGTTGCGCAAAATTGTCCTCCTCTTTTTGTACAAAAGGGATAGTAATTCGTATCACAATTAAAACACAATTTTAAGCATTGAAAGCCTTATGGATGCTCACCACTTAGGTGAATATCCATAAGGCTTCTTCTTTATTAACCCTATTAAGCTCTATAACGGTTTTATGTCAATTTTATATCAATCAATTCTATATGAATTAATTTTTCTAAGTTAAAATAACTGTTATTTTCCATGTAAGATTGATTACTAGTGAATACATATTACATCACTAACATAGGTACATAATTTCCATTACTCCCAATAAAACCCTTCCTCTGGTAACTTTCCACCCACAGATTCTGGCTTTTGATCATAAAGCACCTTTAAATATCCATCCACTTTACTTTTCATTTCCTCACCACGAATCAAAGTAATATTACAATAAGGGATTGCTTGTTTAGCAACAGCTGCCTTAACAATTCCGAACTTTTCAACTAAGGTTGATGCATCCTCTACATTTTCATTCACATAAGTTACACTATCCTCATATTCTGATAAAAAGGCTTCTACCGCTTCTTTATTCTCCTCAGCAAATTTCTTATTCACTACAACAACACCAGTAACAACAGAACTATCGGAATTTAATGCTTCCCATTCCTTCGTTACATCTAATGCTACTCTAACTTTATCATTTGTCATTTGGACTGTAGTAACATAAGGCTGAGGTAGCATTGCAATTGCATTTTCTGTTTCACTTAACATTGCTGCAACTTCTGTTGCTTCGGATTTATATTCAATCGTTACATCCTTACTTGGGTCAATGCCATGGGAACTAAGGAGATAGTTTAGAGTAAATTCTGGCGTTGTTCCCTTCCCAGTTGAGTAAATTGTCTTACCCTTTAAGTCTTCTACACTTTGTATGGAATCGCCAGTTTCAACAATATATAAAACTCCAAGTGTATTAATACCTGCTACCTGAATCTTTCCTTCACTCTTTTGATGCAGCACAGATGCTAAGTTACAAGGGATTGCAGCAATTTGAAAATCTCCCTTAATTAAGTTCGCTGTGATTTCATCTGCCGTGCCTGCTATTGTAAAATCATAATTGTTGGTAGTTTCCCCTTTTTCTGCTCTCTCCATTAACTCAACCATACCCATCGCTGTAGGTCCTTTTAGAGCTGCGATATTCATCGTGATTTTTTGAACAGGGTTCTCCTCACCTTTCGTTGGTTCTATCGTTGGTTCTACAGTTGGTGCCGTGGTTATTTCCTGTGTCTTTGTTGGTTCTGGAGTTATTTTATTGTCCTCTGTCTCCTTTTTTGTAGAACAAGCAGCTAACACTACCATACAAAATATAAGTGTAATAATTAAATGTTTGACTTTTTTCATAATAACCTCTATTCCGGTACTTTTGCACCTTTAATTAAAATAGCACTATATAAACAACCAATAACAATATATCATTTCTTTTCCTTCTCCATCTTTGGCCTCAACAAAGATAATAAAGTAAAATTCACCTCTATGATGCTTTTGAATACATTGTCTTAACGCTGATTCCCTTCACCATGCCTAATTTTCCAGACAAAGAGCTTATTACATTGTTTTCTGCGTCTACGACAACACTGATTATGCTGACATTCTTTTCTTTATAAGGAAGGCCCATTCTACCAATTATGTAGCTGCTATATTCGTGCAAAATCTGGTTCACCTCTGCTGATGCACCTAATTGCTCCACAATAATCCCGATTAATGCAATTCTAGTATCCACTATTATCCTCCTTTCGATAGTTTCATTAAGCGAATTCATTCCCCTTACAGTATCAAACAGTGGGAAGTTACTAAATTAAAAAAGGCTCTTGAAAGCTGAAATGAATTCCTCATTTCCTTTCAAAAGCCTGATCTACGCTTTTATCGTTTCCTATGAACAGAAGTTCTCTTCTGTCTTAAAAACTTATCAAATTGCGCTTCTTTATCAGGTGATTCCTTCTATGTCAGCGACTACATTATATAGCATAATTTAACAAGTGTCAAACTTTAAAACGGTAGCCAACACCCCAAATCGTCTCAATATACTGTGGTTTTGAAGTATTCGCTTCGATCTTTTCACGAATTTTCTTAATATGAACGGTTACCGTAGCGATATCTCCAATTGACTCCATATCCCAAATTTCTTGAAATAATTCTTCCTTTGTATAAACATGATTTGGATTTTGTGCTAGAAAAGTAAGTAAATCAAATTCCTTTGTTGTAAATGCTTTTTCTTCTCCATTGATATACACACGACGTGCAGTCTTATCAATTTTGATACCTCGAATTTCAATCATTTCATTTTCTTTCATTCCAGTACCAATCAATCGTTCATACCGAGCCAAATGTGCTTTCACCCTCGCTACTAATTCACTTGGACTAAATGGCTTTGTCATATAGTCATCTGCTCCAAGGCCAAGTCCTCGTATCTTATCAATATCATCCTTTTTCGCAGACACCATAATAACAGGGATATTCTTTTCTTCCCTTACCCTCTTACATATTTCAAATCCATCAACATTTGGTAACATTAAGTCTAAGATGATTAACTTATAATCTCCTGTTAGTGCCGCTGCTAAGCCTTTATCTCCAGTATTCTCAATATTAACTTCAAAACCGGAAAGCTCCAGATAATCCTTCTCAAGTTCTGCAATCGCTGCCTCGTCTTCTACTATTAATATCTTGTCCATGAATATCTCCTTCCTTTCGTCAACTCAGTAAATTGTGAAAATTGATTTTTATTTTTATACTTGAAAACATGCCACTTGGTAGGCTGGAAGTTTGTGCCGAGGATTACGCAGGCACAAACTTCTGTGTAAAAGAAATCAAAGATTTCTTTTACACTAACTCCTCGTTCTTAATCTTTCACTTGTAGTTCTAAACCTTTTTTTATTTTAGAGAATTTCTTCTCAATATGCTCTTTGTCAGTCCATTTCATTATCGTAAAGATTATGCTTGTTCCAACACCGACCTCACTCTTTGCCCAGATATTACCGCCATGCTCCTCTATCACTTTCTTCGCTATAGCTAGTCCTAACCCAGAACCTCCTTGCTTAGAGTTTCTAGAAGCATCTGCCCGATAAAAACGTTCAAATATATTCGGAAGATCTTTCTCTGCGATACCACAACCACTATCTTCAATTTCAACTTCCACCATATCACCAGAATCGGTAAGTTTCACCTTAACTGTTCCTTCTGGTTTTCCCATGTATTTCACAGCATTTCCTACAATATTATGAATAACACGCTTTAACTGTTCCGTATCAATAATTACCTTACAGTCAGTCGCTACTAAGTTTTCATACTCTAACTTTATATTCTTAATCTCAAGTTCAAAACTAAGCTCATCTACACAATCACAAAAGTAATCGTCAACCCCTATGATGCTAAAGTTATACGGTACTGTATTATTATCAATTCTTGCATAAAGAGATAATTCATCTACCAAGGAAGACATATCATTCGCTTTTGTATAAATTGTTTTAACATATCGATCAAGCTTTTGAGGATTATCTGCTACACCATCTATAATTCCTTCCGCATATCCTTTAATTGCGGTAAGTGGAGTTTTTAAATCATGAGATATATTGCTTAATAACTCTCTTGAGTTTTCCTCATACTGCATCTTTACCTCAATCAGTTCTTTCAGATGAATTCTCATTTCTTCAAAGTCTTCACATAGCTGACCGATCTCATCATTCGAATTAACAGAGATAGAATAGTTTAAATTTCCCTCTTTCATCTCTTTGGTTGCTCGTTTCAATACATTAAGCGGTTTTATGATCCCCCTGTAAAGCCATACAATCAAGATAAAGGCGGTTATTATAATAATTAATACAAAGGATATCACAGCCTGTACTGCAGATGCTTTTAGTTGCGGTACAACATTGTCAACGTCAGTTAATACAAATATCGTTCCTTTAGAGCCATCCTGATACAAAAAGTCCTGCTGTTTTAATAAAATTGGGTTCTTACCTCCAAGGTAAATACCTCCATCAACCTCCGTACTATGATTATTGTAACTTGGAAGATTATTCTTAACAGAAGAATATTTTGCAGCATTACCAACAAAGATAATCTCCTCATCCTTTCTGACAACCAAGAAAGAATATTTTTCTTGGAGTTCTGAGTTAAGCTCTTTAATATATTCTAAATCCTCTAACTCCCAAGGTGTTTTCATTGCCTTAGTTTTAATTCTATTAAAAACATCCCTTGTGACACGATTTAATATCTGTATTGGATTCGTAATTACCTGCATAGTATTAAATTCCATATCATAGGTCTTTTGAATGGAGTTAAGTTGATACTCAATAATTAGTTTACCGGTCATAATGGCCAAACAAATGGGTAGGATGATAATGATTAAGAACGACATCTTTAGTCTGTTTTTTAGATCCACTTTCCTTCCTCCGTATCTATGCCTCATACTAAAAGGTTCTATATTCTTACTAATTGAAAACAGTAACACCTAATCTCTACCGGTGTTAGTGTTTAGATGTTCCCTGTTTTTTATTCTGTTTTATCAAAAAATAACAAGTTTTGCTATTTCCATCTTCCATTATAACATAATTTAAGCTAGCTTACATATAAACAATCTATAAAAACTATAAAAAGGGACTTCTCACAATGAAAGAAGTCCCTTTTATCTATAAATATTTCTTTAATTCTTCTACCTTATCTGTTTGTTCCCAAGGAAGATTTAAGTCGTTTCTACCAAAATGTCCATATGCAGCTGTCTGCTTGTAGATTGGTCTTCTTAAGTCAAGCATTTTAATAATTCCAGCAGGACGGAGATCAAAATGCTTACGAACAATTTCGGTTAATTCCTCATTACTCTTCTTTCCTGTACCAAAAGTATCAATCATAATGGAAGTAGGCTGAGCAACACCAATTGCATAGGATAATTGTATCTCGCACTTATCTGCAAGTCCAGATGCAACTATGTTCTTCGCAACATAACGAGCAGCATAAGAAGCGGAACGATCAACCTTCGTACAGTCCTTACCAGAGAATGCGCCACCACCATGACGAGCATATCCACCATAAGTATCTACGATGATTTTTCTACCGGTTAAACCGCTATCACCATTTGGTCCGCCTATAACAAAACGTCCAGTTGGATTAATAAAGAATTTTGTATTCTCATCAACCATTTCTGTTGGAAGAACTGGTTCAAACACATATTTCTTAATATCCTCATGAATCTGCTCCTGGGTTACATCTGGGTCATGCTGCGTAGATAATACAACCGCATTTAAATGAACTGGTTTTCCTTCCTCATTATATTCCACTGTTACCTGTGACTTTCCATCTGGTCGAAGGTATTTTAACGTTCCATCTTTTCTTACTTTAGATAACTGTTTTGTTAATTTATGAGCTAAGGAAATTGGATATGGCATAAGTTCTTCTGTCTCATTGGATGCATAACCAAACATCATACCTTGATCTCCTGCACCAATGGCTTCAATCGCCTCGTCAGTCATCTCGCTTTGTTTTGCTTCTAGTGCTTTATCTACACCAAGGGCAATATCTTTTGATTGCTCATCAAGTGCCACAATAACACCACAAGTATCTGCATCAAAACCATACTTTGCGCGATCATATCCAATTTCTTTCACGGTTTCACGTACGATTTTTTGAATATCAACATAGCCAGATGTTGTAATCTCGCCCATCACAAGTACTAAACCTGTTGTAATGGCTGTTTCACAAGCTACACGACTCATTGGGTCTTGCTCTAATAACGCATCTAACACTGCATCTGAGATTTGATCACAGATTTTATCTGGATGTCCTTCTGTAACAGACTCTGATGTAAAAAGTAATTTGTTTTGCATAAAATCTCCTTTCACCTTTCCTTTTTATAAGGCTTGTAATATCACTTATCAAAAATTTGCTCCTAAACTTCTGATAAGGGCGCTGCATTTTGCGCCGTCAATATGTTAACTGGTAACGAATTAGGTCCGAATACAACCGTCTTAGTATTTTCTCTATCCACAAAAAAAGTCCGCATAAGCGGACTTGTTATTTAAAAACCAAATCCTCTTATTGTTCGATTACTCGCTCAACTTGGCACCTTCCCGTAGGGGGTTGCCGTGACTTCACTGAGTCTTTACTCTCCGTCACTCTGAATAAGAGAAATATCTATGAAATTGTATATTCGCACACATGGTGGGCAATCCTAAAAGATTGTCCACTTGTGCCTTTACTATATCTAAAAATATATTCGCTGTCAAGAAAAATAATTTACCAAAGCAAAATAACTTTTCGACAAAATACTACTTTCTTGTTGCCGTAAAACCGATATCTGCTAACTCCTCTACAGCCTGTTTTAAGGTCACTTCATCACCTTCGATGCTAACAGTTTTACTAGATAAATCAACTTCATGTTTTATATTAAGGCCCTCAAGAAGATTATGAATACGACCTACACAGTGATTACAACTCATTTCTTCAATGTCAAATTTTGTCATAGTTTACTCCTTCCTCGCGCTTTCTTTTGCGCGTTCCTTTCTCTTGCAAATTTCACTCTGAAAGGTTTTTTGACTTACTTACACAAAGCATTTGTTACCTGAATATTTTTGCTTTTAGCATTTGTTATTTTATTTCATTATTTTCTGTATTGTTTTTAATAGTTCCTCAATTACCTCATCATTCCCTTGCCTGATGTCCGTAGCAACACACGTACGGATATGATTTCCTAACAATACCTTATTAAAACTATTTAACGCAGATTGTATTGCAGAAACCTGAGTTAATATTTCAACACAATAATGCTCTTCCTCTACCATTCGGCGAACGCCTCTGACCTGACCTTCAATTCGGTTAAGGCGATGAACTAAATCTTTAAATTCTTTCTCATCTCGGTGTTTCACCTCATGGCATAAAAGTGTCTCTTCTTTTTTCTCGGACATTTACGCCCTCCTTTTTACATCCAGTCGTTTGTATCGTAAGCTTAATGCATTTGTTACTACACAAACAGAACTTAAAGACATTGCAAATCCTCCAAGCATTGGACTTAATAACATTCCTGTGAACGGATACAATAATCCAGCTGCAATTGGAATACCAATAATGTTGTAAATAAAGGCCCAGAAAAGATTTTGTTTGATATTACGGATTGTTAACTTACTTAAATGAACCGCACGGTAAACATCCATAAGGTCAGAACGCATTAATACAAGATCAGCAGAATCAATGGCAATATCACTACCACTACCAATGGCAACACCAACGTCTGCCTGAATTAATGCAGGTGCATCATTAATACCATCACCAACCATCATCACTTTATTTCCTTCTGACTGAAGCTTTTTAACAACTTCTGCCTTATCCCCCGGTAATACCTCTGCAATTACGTGATCCACCTTAGCTTTTTGAGCAATTGCTTCCGCAGTTACTTTATGATCTCCAGTTAACATATAAACTGTTAATCCTAAGGATTTTAATGCTTCCACAGCTTCTTTACTGGTAGACTTAATCGTATCCGCAACACCAATAATTCCTTCAAGTTTACCGTCCATCATTACATAAATTGGAGTTTGACCTTGCATAGCCATCTCCTCTGCTGCCCTATGATATTCCTTAGAAACAGCATCTTTCCCATAACTTAGCATAAGCTTTTCATTACCCACAGCAATCTTCTTGCCACTCTCTGAAAGAATCGCTTCTACTCCAAGACCAGTCTTGTTTTCAAACTGCTCTATTGCAGGTTCTTTTTCTTTCACACTACTATGATACTCCTCAACGATTGCTCGTGCAAGAGGATGTTCACTTCCTGCCTCTACAGCTGCGGTAAAGCTAAGTATCTGTTCTCTACTATAATTCTTTGTAAATACTTCTACAACCTTTGGTTTTCCTTCTGTAATGGTACCTGTTTTATCTAACACAACGGTATCGATATGATGTGCTGTTTCAAGCGCTTCTCCACTCTTTATCAAGATACCATGACTTGCACCTAGTCCCGTTCCAACCATAATTGCAGTCGGTGTCGCAAGGCCTAATGCACAAGGACAAGCAATTACTAAAACTGAAACAAAAATCGTTAACACGAAAGCAATATCATGGCCGAGTAATAACCAAATAATAGCTGCTACAACAGCAATAACCATTACAACCGGAACAAAATATCCCGCAACTTTATCTGCTATCTTGGAAATCGGAGCTTTCTTTCCTTGGGCATCTTCCATTAACTTCACGATTTTAGCAAGTGTAGTATCTTCTCCAACGCTTGTAACACGTACTAAAAGCATACCATTAAAGTTTTGGCTTCCACCAATCACCATATCATCCACTTGCTTTTCTACTGGGATACTTTCTCCAGTAAGCATGGATTCATCAACACTACTGCTACCCTCAATAACAACACCATCAATAGGCACTTTACTGCCTGCCTTAATAATAACAATATCATTTTCTCTTAATTCACTTACTGGAATTTCTCGTTCAACACCGTTTTCTACTAGCATTGCAGTGTCTGGAGCAAGTTCCATCATCTTACGAATCGCTTGAGTGGTCTTTCTTTTACTTCTACTCTCTAAATACTTACCAAGCATTACTAACGTTACCACAACCGCTGCCGATTCATAATACAAATTATGAACAGCTTCTGAATTATATGGAATACGAATTGTCATTACAACGCTATAGATAAACGCTGCTGAAGTACCAACAGCAACTAAAGTATCCATATTGGGATTTCCCTTAAAGAGAGTATGAAATCCGTTTGTATAGAACTTACTACCACAAACTAAGATTGGAATTGTTAATATTAATTGTGCTACTGCGAAGTTAAACGGCATATGATGCATGTCAATAAATGCTGGTAACGGCATCTTCCATGGAACCATATGTCCCATACTGATATAGAGAAGAGGAATTGCAAATACGATTGCTATGATAAGTCTTATTCTTGATGCTTTGAACTTCCTTTCGGTCTCCTCTTCTTCTTTTTGGCGGGCAGCCTTCTCATCTATCTGTTTTTCTTTATGGTATGGGGAGATACCGAATCCTGCCTTTTTAACCTTTTCCATAATCAAGTCTGGTGTTACCTTATCGTCTTCATATTCGATTGTAAGCTTAGCTGTTGTCAAGTTCACGCTGCTAGAGATGACACCTGGAAGTTTACTGGTTACCCTCTCCACGGCACTACTACAGGAAGCACAGGTCATACCTTCAATATTATAAATTTCTTTCATATATCTCAACCTTTCTATTCTACTATCACTTAAGTTCTTATAAATAAAAATTCCTTAATTTTATATTTCTCTTTCGTCATAAACCATTCAGTACCTATAGTATACATATAATTTCGAAAATTCATGAGCTAAAAGAAATATTTTCAAGCTAACTTTGTCTTTTAACTTAGTGAATGAGAATTTGTAGCTATTCAGCATACCCCCTCGGGGTATATATTATATATAACCTATTTTTTTTATTATGTCAATAGATTTATTTTTGTACTCTTTTCTTATAGATTATTGTACTCTCTTCTTATGGCTATTAAGTAAATATAAATGCTATTTCATAATTTCTTAAATTTCATCTTTTTCTGTCTATTATTCATGAATCAAATGTTGATTATTATAATATTTTGTATGAATTATTTGACTTTTTCCAAATTTATTCATATAATTATGGTAATAAAGTACAGTCTGCTTTATCGTTTCATTCATGTTACATATTATGGTCACTTATTAAGTTCGTTAAAGAAGGAGTACCTATGAAAACCACAAAGATTCCTGTAAGCCAGGCAGTCCCGGGTATGATCGTCGCAGATAATGTTTATACGTTTAGTAACCAACTTATCATTTCTGGAGGCACTAAGCTTACAGACAAAATTATTACTCGGCTTAAGTTTTACTCTATAAATCAATTATTTGTTCGACTTCAAGAAGACGAGGTATCAAAATCTTCAGTAAAACCTATCTCCAATAATCTCTACTTAAAGCAAATGAAGTCATCTGGAGAATTCGAAGAATTCAGTAGTACCATCTTAAACACAGTCGATAAGTTTCATAATGCTTTAGATGGTATCGCGAACAATGAAGGTAAATTAGATACCGACTCTTTGTATCGTGATATCAAAAAAATTATGACTCAAGGCCGTAATAATTTGCATGTCTTTGATATGTTACATTGCATGCGAGATTACGATGACATGACCTATATTCATTCTGTAAATGTTGCTATCATCTGTCATATGTTTGGAACTTGGTTAAATTTTGGACCAAGAGACCTCGAAACTCTTACGTTATGTGGTCTTCTTCACGATGTGGGTAAGTTAACTATTCCTAACGAAATTTTAAATAAGAAGGATCCGCTGACTCAAGAGGAATACAACTTACTAAGGACTCATGCTATCCGTGGTTATAATATACTTCTACCGTATGATATCAATATACACATTAAAATGTCTGCAATGATGCACCACGAACGTTGTGATGGAAGTGGGTATCCTATGGGTTTAACTTCTGTACAAATTGACCGCTTCGCTAAAATTGTAATGATTGCAGATGTCTATGATGCAATGACTTCCTCAAGGTGTTATCGAAATCCACTTTGTCCTTTTGAAGTTATCACTCTATTTGAGGAAGAAGGATTAACCAAATATGAACCAAAATACATTATGACATTTTTTGATCATATAAGTCAGTTATATCAGAACAGCACAGTTCGGCTTAGTGATGATAGAATAGGACAAGTTGTTTTTATGAATCGTAATACTCTTTCAAAACCAGTGATACAATGCGGTGAGGAGTTTATTGATTTATCGAAGTTTCCAAACCTCTATATTTCGGAAATATTATAGAAAAAATACTATTACAAACCTGATCTATTATAGGAAAACTCTATGTATGATATTTTTTTATGTATAGAGAAAATACTATAAAAAAGACACAAAAAGCAGAGAATTTTATGATTTAACATAAATTCTCTGCTTTTATATTTTAATGAAGATTAAAAGTAACCTCTACTTCATTTTATACTATTTTCATTATAAGTAAGTCCGCTAAATATAGGATAGGAGTAAATTTTTAGCCTATTTTTAATCTCGCTTTTCGAATAGACTTTTCATCTTCCGCATCTACTTTTTCCATGGATGCTCCAAGTTCTCTCATCTTTTCTTCAAAATTCTCGTAACCGCGTTCCACTAATTCAATCTGTTCCACAACAGTTACACCTTCCGCTGCTAATCCTGCAATAACTAATGCTGCACCAGCGCGTAAATCTGGAGAACAAACTTTAGCTCCAGTTAATTCAGCTACACCATCAATAATAGCAGTGTTTCCTTCTACCTTAACGGATGCACCCATTCTAGCTAGTTCATCAACATATTTAAAACGATTTTCATAAATACTTTCCGTAACGATACTTGTACCATTAGACATCGCCAACACCGTTGCTATCTGTGGCTGCATGTCCGTCGGAAATCCTGGGTACGGTAAAGTCTTAACCTGTGTATGACCTAATCTCTTATTTGCAACGACACGTATTGCATCATCGAACTCTTCCACCTCTGCACCAATTTCAACAATTTTTGCAGTGATTGCCTCTAAGTGTTTTGGGATAACATTCTTAATAGTAACATCACCTTTTGTAGCAACTGCTGCTAGCATAAAGGTTCCGGCTTCAATCTGATCTGGAATAATGGAATACGTACTACCATGTAACTTACTCACACCTTTGATACGAATTACATCTGTCCCTGCGCCTTTAATATTAGCACCCATACTATTTAAGAAGTTAGCTACATCAACAACATGTGGCTCTTTTGCGGCATTTTCCATGATTGTCTGGCCTTCCGCTAACGCTGCTGCAAGCATAACATTAATTGTTGCACCAACGGTTACACAGTCAAAGTAAAGATGGGTACCCACCAGTTTTTTTGCTGATGCGGTTATCATACCATGCTGAATCTTTACATCTGCACCAAGAGCTTCAAACCCTTTGATGTGCTGATCAATTGGTCTGCTTCCAATGTTACATCCACCTGGAAGCGCTACCTCTGCGTACTTATATTTTCCTAATAATGCACCTAAAAGATAATAGGATGCACGAATTCGACGAATAAAATCATCGTCAATGCTTCTTGAATTTATAGTACCACCATTTATCTTAACAGTATGTCTGTCTATTCTCTCTACTTTAGCGCCAATCGCTTCTATTGCTTGAAGTTGAATACATATATCACTAACATCCGGCAAATTTTCAATAGTAACCTGCTCGTCCGTCATTACTGCCGCAGCTAAAATACCTAATGCCGCATTCTTAGCTCCACCGATGGTAACTTCCCCAGCTAAAGCCTTGCCTCCCTTTATAATATACTGCTCCATTTCGCACCTCTATCTATTATTAATGCAGTTATATCATATTCCATTTCCCGCTTTGTCATATCATGTCAGTCATCTACATGCGTGAAACGCAGTGATGTACATCCACGCAAAAAGCCTATGGTAATCCATAGTTAAAATGCACATAAACTGCGTCTTGAATTTGTGAAAATTGATATCTTATTACGATTATAACACAAAGCTCAAATTTGTAAATGACTTTTTTTTGAAAAACCCTGTATTTTACTACCTTTTCCAGTGATTTTCAGTAAGTCTGACTGACTTATTCTGCAATTGTGTGCACTCGTTCTACAATTGTCTCCATTGTAGATTCAATATCCATATTCTCACAATCTATAACAATATCTGCATAGAGTTCGTACAAAGGGCATCGCTCTTCATATAATCCTGCTAAATCCTGCCCTTTCTTTAGTACAACGCCTCTTTGCATGATATTTCCAAGACGCTTACTGATTTCCTTATAACTTAATTTCAAATAAATTACGGTCCCAATCGTTCTAAGATGATTCATCGCTTCCTCACCATAGATTACACTACCTCCCGTAGCTATCACGGTATGCTTTGCTTGAATACTCTGATTAACCTCATTCTCAATTTGTATAAAGTGATCAAGCCCTTCGTTAGAGATAATTTCATGTAAGAGGCGTCCCTCTTTTTCTTGAATGAGTAGGTCTGCATCAACAAATTGATATCCTAGTACTTTCGCTAAAATAACTCCTATTGTACTTTTACCGGCACCTGGCATTCCTATTAATACTATATTATCTTTTTTCATCGTTTGCCACACCCCGTAATTTCTTAGTATGTTTTTTATCAACTTTTTGCACCTTTTGTTTTCTTACAGAGTACCCAAAATTACCAAGCAAAGTTCCTAATCCATAATACTCTCCATGAGAGTAAACTACTGGTTTTGTCTTATTAAGTTCGAATTTTCCAGTTTCATTTATAGATTTCTTATCAACTTGGACACCAACGACATCAGCAATAAACATATCATGAGAACCAAGTTTTATAATCTCCTTTAAGCGGCACTCAATATTAACAGGAGACTCCGCTATAATTGGTGCATTTACCTTATCTCCCTTTTTAGGAGTTAGATTCAACTCCCTAAATTTATTTACATCTCTTCCTGAACGAACACCGCAAAAATCAGTTGCTTTTGTAAGTTCTTCTGTCGTTAAGTTAATAACAAATTCTTTTGTTTTTTCAATGATGGAATAAGAATGTCGCTCCGGCCTTATGGATACCGAAACCATAGGTGGATTGGTACAAACTGTTCCGCACCAAGCTACTGTTATGATATTATTATTCCCAAATTCGTCTGCACAACTAACCATTACTACTGGTAATGGATATAACATATTACCAGGTTTAAATATTTCTTTCTCCATTGTAATACCTTTCTAATCTTCTTCGCTACTTTTGACACGTATGGTATAATTTGATATAATAAAATCTGTATAAATTTGTTATAAAATCCAATTTCATTTTCTCGAGGTGAATAATATGCCAACCAATTATATCGATATAGAAGCTGTTTCCGGTGGTACTCCTAATCTGGTAAAACAGAATTTAAAATTTAAAACAGGAAAATTTGTATGGAGAGTTAAATTTACAGCTCCACTTAATCCTTCCACCGTTAACAATATGAACCTTTACGTAACCAAATTAGACGGTTCTTCTCTTAAAACTTCTATCCAATATGATTCCATTAATAATTATATTGAAATAGAACCCTTAGAGGCCTATGCACAAAATGAGTCCTACATATTAAACATAACCAAAAATGTTGAGTCAAAAGGTGGACAACGATTGAAAGAAGAAATCCGTCTTCGTTTTAAACTTTAACATCAGATTCCTTCCAATCTCGGTTGAATATTAGTTTTCTACTGTTTTAGGTGTAAAATACTTGCGTGTTTGGCATTGTTATATCTGAAACAATATAGAAAACTCTGTTTAATTTAGATAGCCATCATAGAATATCTTTTTTTCTTAATATGGAAAGATCAAATTGATTTAAGCTTCCATTACGAGTTAACTCCAGTAATACTTGTTCATTTTCTTTTTCATGATTTAAAATAATTTGATCAAGATAAGAGAAAACTTCGGAAAGGGCGTTTTCTCTTTTTAACTTCATTTTATCCAATAGCTTATCACTTAAATACTCAAATGCTTCCTTCTCTATCTTATATCCTTCCTCAATAATTGTATCGTAAGCAAATCCTTGATAATCCGCGAGCTTATATTCTGGCAATACAATACGGTTTGGATAAGTAATGCTTAACTCCTCCTTATCCTTCCATAGTTGTTCCATTTCTTCGCTTAATCCGGTTAGTATATAAATAATATTTTGCTCTGGAATCTGTTGAAGCTCCATTAAACGGATCAAGGTATCTCTTGTCAAAAACTGAGCATTTTGCAAAATCATGATACAATCTTTTAACTGATCGCTTTTTGCTAAAAAATCCATTCGGTTTAACTTCTTCGCATCGATGAGGGCTACTCTAGGAGAAGTAATAAAAGATAGGCGATGTAATAATTTAGCATATTTCTTAGCTAATAGTGTCTTCCCACTATTAGCGCTTCCCATAATAATTATATTTTGGAGCCCGTATGCGGAATGAATCATCATCTCAAGACTATGAAGCAAATTCTCCCTTAATCCATCAATTCGAAGAAAGTTTCCAAACATTTCGCATAATGAAATACCTTTTTCTTCTAATATAGGTAAAAGATTAGAGTGTAAATCATCGATGAGTTCATAATTTGATTTTGAGTCTATATGGAAGAAGCTTTTAGGATCTTCTTTTAGGCTCTCATTATCATCTTCTAATAGCTTCTTACTTCCCTCTTCTATTAGCTTCTTACTTTCATCTTCTTCTAAATTCTCTCTATTATCCGCTAACTCTTCCCTATCCTTTTCTATTCCTTCCTTTATAGCACTTAAATTGCCATTCTCTAATTCGGTATCTATATTCCGATCTTTCTTACTATTTAATTCTAATTCCGAATATGAATGTTCATCCGAAGCACCTTCCAAAATATTCGTATTATCAACAATCATAGTATCCTTATCAGTTTTGACATTTGTAGCACCCTCTATTCCGATCGTATCTTCGCGTAAATCATACTTTTTATGAAATAACGTATGTTTTGACTTACCAAATCCAGGTGGAATAACTATCGTAGAATTTACTTTTTCTTCTTTCTCTTTCTCTTCTTGCATTCCTGTTTCTTGTTCTATATTCTCATTTGTACTATCTTCTTGCCCTATATTTTCTTGAAGTACATCAAATTTTCTGTCCTTTATGTCATCTTCATCAATTGTATCATTACTATCTACTTGGTAATCCTCTTTTTCTGTTTCATTCTCCTCAAATACCGCTACTTCCTCATCTGATACTTTTTCTATTCCTTCATCCTCATTGTCAGCAGTATCATCATTTTTTGAGTCAGAGTCCACAAAGAAGCTATCTTTCCTAACATTCTCTTTCTCGTTCAGTTGATAAGTAATCTCCTCAGCACATCGATCTTTAAGATCTTCTTTCGCCTCTATTTCCTTCTCTTGATTTTCTAAACCTTCAGAGTTATTCTCACTATTCTTATTGTTGGTTTGCTTTGTAGCTTCAAGTAACATATTTATATCTAATTCACCATTATAAAAAGCTACAAGAGCTTTTGCACGATCAACATATTCACCACTACCAAACCATAAAATGATTTTTTCACATTCTTTACGGCAAGCTGTTTCATTTCCAGTTTTATAGTATAATTTTGCAAGCTCATAAGCCCAGCATTCAATATATTCGACCTCTCGAAGCTTTTCTAGGTCCGCAATTAGCACTTCTGTTGGCTTTCGCATTAACTTATCAATGCTATAGCGGAATATATACTGATAAAAATCATCTGGAGCCATTTTAATAAATTCTTCTAGATAATAATTTGCCTCTATAATATCTTTTAACTTAATTGACAAATGAACTAATTGCGCCAAAATCCTTCTCGTTTTTACAGTATCATAAATTTGCTCAAATAGCTCCTTTGCCTCAACATATCTTCTATTTTGAAAGTAGCATTCCGCAATCACACTTAGGTCTGACATACTTTTTAGTTTCTTAGTGTCAACATTTACTGCCAAATTATATGCTTCCTTTAATTGCCCCTGCTCTAAATATTTCTTTATTTGTTCTAACTGAATGATTAATTTATATTTTTTCATTCTAACCTCCAAGCGTCACTCGTTTTTCATCCATAGGGCTCTAAAACGGATATGACTATATTACATCGTTTAGAAATCTTTGTTTTTAATATAACTTACTACTCATACTTTAATTTAAAAAGGTGTATCATGGATTACTTTCTTTGATTTAAAATCACATCTGCGCTTTTTTAATTTATACTTAATTCCTCATAGCGCTGTTCTAAAGAGATTTTCTGTCCATTTCGAGTTAAGGAATTTGATACTGTATCATTCCATACACATTTCCCCTGATTAAATATAAGAACCCGGTCACACAAACGTTCCACTTCTTCTAAATAATGGCCTACATATAAAACTGCTGTTCCAGCCATCTTAAGGTGTTCGATAGCAGATAATATCTGTTTTCTCGATTGCAAATCTATACCAACGGTTGGCTCATCTAAAATTACTAATTTGGGTTCATGTAGCAGAGCTACCGCAATATTTAATCTCCGTTTCATACCACCGGAGTACTCTTTCACTTTTCTATTTAACTCACTCTCGGTAAAACCTATCATATCACTCAATTGCTTGATTCGTTCTTTCCTCAGCGTTTTTGGTAAATGGTAGGCATTACCCCAAAACAAAAAATTGTCCATTCCAGTAAGAGATTCGTACAGAGCAATGTCTTGAGGTACGTATCCTAAGGAACTTCGTATGCTTTTAGGATTTTTTACAACATCCTCTCCATTGAAAAGAATATGTCCCTTATCCGGTCGAAGTAAGGTCGCTATCATAGATACTGTGGTAGATTTTCCTGCACCATTCGGGCCAATTAAACCTGTAATTTCACCTTGTTTCATCTTAAAATTGATGTCATCTACCGCTGTATGATTTTGATAAGCCTTATGTACGTGATTTACCTCTAGCATTTTTTATCCTTCTTTCCGAATACAATTCTCCGTTTTTTGACACAATCTAACATAATATTATCATTATCGTTTCCAATTAACAAGTAGTATCAATAGAACAATATAATTCAACGCCATCTTTATAGTTTTCCTTGTGATGAATAAAATAACAGAGGTAATAGAAAATTCCTAATCAGACGAAATAACTCTCTTTTTTGGAATACTTCTAATTTACCTCTGTTATATTAGAATACGAAAGCTATAATTGATATCTTATGCTTTCATGATTCTATGCATCCTTTAAATCTTATTCTTCATTGTTTCTATGACTTTAACATCCCCGTCTGCTCTTATTGATAAAAATCAAAGCTAGTCTGCTCGTATCTTAACGGAGTGAATTCTGTCTCCCTTGCCTCTACGGAACTATGATAATCTACCACAACAGTCTGCTGCCTCTGATCGATTAATTTTTGTCCAAGGACATAGTTCACATCAAATCGGCTGGTAATCGCTGGGGTAGTACCTCTAGCGGGAACAATTAACTGTACCTGATTCGCTTTCAGAAGTTCAAAGATAGGTTCCCAGATATACACGTCTTTTGCTGCACCGAATGGATTATCAATAAATATAACTTTACGTAGTCCGCTATTCTCTGCCTTATGAGAGTTGATATTGGTAATGTAGTTAATAATTGATATTAAAAACTGCGTATAAATACCTTGGGATTGTCCAGTACTTCCAACTGCTTCTTCATAACGAAGATGACGACTTTGTTCTTTAATTCTTTCTCTTTTATAAAGGCTAAGCTTAATTGCATTCATATCAGTGACAATGACAGAGAATAACTTTTTTAAGGACAGTGCATTACGAATAAACTTAAGTCTTTCCGTTAAGTCCTTCATAGCGTCGGCACCCTTTACGATTTCATCAATATAAGAAGACATCTTGTCCTTATAAAATTCCTCTTTTACATATGGTATGTGTAGAGAAATCATCGGGATTAATTCTCCCTCAAGCGTAATTCTTGAAAGTTTAGGAAGACGTTCTAACTCTGTTTTAATATAGACACAACGTTGTAAGCATTGGTTTTCAAAGTTATCTTTGATATTTTGCATATCTTCAATTCCCTTATAGATACGTTCCTTTTCTAATGCAAGGCAATCATTAACCTCATGAAGGTTAGTAATTAATCTTCTTGTATCAGCTTCAGAGTAAGGAAGTTTCACATTCTGACTGATCTCATCCGCTAACATAACAGCACCTAGAAGTTTAAGGGAATCCATAGTCTTTCCTTTGTTATGAGCAAATTCCTCCTGCTTTTGTTTCACTCGCTTTTCATTTTCTTCAAATTGTGATTCAAGTTTCTTTAACTCAGATAGTACTTCTTCTGTGCTAAGTCCTGTGTATTTTACTCGATTAGAATCCGAATCCACCTCAGTAAACAAGGAAGTATCTACATTCTTTCTCATGCGTTCTACGTCTTTTTTCATCTCTTCGAATAATGCTTCTTCTTTTTTACAAGACTCTAATACCCCTTGGTATTTTTTTGCTTCCACTTCTAATCGATTTAACTGCTCCTTAGTGTCAATCGTTAATCGCTCTAAATCAAAGCCTTCAAAGGACTCAAATGGTCCTTCTCCATATTGTTCATTTAATGCACTGACAGCCTGATCGCACTTACCAAGTAATCTACTATAATCAGATCGTAGAGAGTCGCATATTACCTTCTTCTCCCCCGTTTCCTGCTCTAAATTGTTACAAGTTTCTTTTAACGAGGATATCTCACTATCGCTAGTTTCAAACAAACGATTTTCCTGTTGCATCTGTTCTAGCAAAGTTAAAGAGATGCTTCTTGCCTGAATACTCTTAAGGCAACGATTCATTGCATTTACATAAGAATTCACTAAACGGTTCTTATCTTCCAAATCCGAATGTTTTGATTCTAGCGCTGATAAACATCCATGGAGTTTCGTCGTTAACTCTTCCTCAGTGAGAGATAAGGCTTTATACTCCCCTTCTTTGTAGTAAAGCTGGTATTTACTTTCCCATAGGAGTACCTGCTTATTTAATGCTTCTTTGTTAGACGCTCTAACAGATTCCAGCTCCTTACCCTTTTCAGTTAGTGTAATCTTTTCTTCCGATGCCTGTGACAGAAGGTCTTTTATCTTTTGTTTTCTGTTTTCTTCACTTGCAATCTCAGATTCGCATGACGTAAATTCTTTCTTGAGAAGGTTTAACTCATGAAGGAGTCTAATCTCTTCCCTTGTTGATTCAATATCCTTTTGTAACTCACTAACCAACTGACCGAGGGCTTCTATCTGCTCTTTCCTTTCTTCACACTCTTCCCGTTTTTTTCTAAGCTTAGTATCTACTTCCTCAAGTTTTTGTTTACGATTCTTTGCACTTTCCATCAATAATGTATAAGTTTCTTGCCCATTTCCTTGAAAAAAGGATACCTTTTCCTCGTCTTCCGAATACGTTTTTTCTTGATCTTCCAATCGATAGATACGACTTTTACTTTCCTTAATTTCATCCTCTAGTTTATTAATTTCCTTCTTAAGACGTGATTCGTCAAAAAGAACGCTCTGATCTTTTGATAACAGACTAATACCTTTTGGTAAGGATAACTTGTCTACTCTATCTAAACTTTGTTCTTGAATTACTGGAATAACATATTCTTCGAATTCTTTTCCGGTTAAATTAATTTCTTCTGTACTTTCTTCTCCCCTAAGGATTACTGCGTATGGAAGATATGGAAGGTTCAAAATTAATTCACTTCGCTTCTTCGTATCCAAGGTATGAAGATACTCTACTCCTGTCATCGCATCTATCCCAAATCGTGATTTGAGCGTTGTAGCGGCAAGTTGTAGTACCTCTTCGTTACCAGAGAAACGCCCAGACTCTAGGTCTTCTTTTTCTTTTTTCAGTTTTAAAATTAATTCTTTTTCAAAGGCGATTGCTGGGATTATTTTTCTAAGGCGTCTGTGGATTTCTTGTTTTAGCTCATTTAGTTCATCTTGTCCATAGGCGCGAAGCAATTGCTCTATTTTATTTCGCTCTGCAGTAATTTTTTCAATTTGTTTCTCTTCTTCCTCTAGGTGTTCCTTATGGGTGGAACTTTGAAGAGTGAGCTTTGCTACATTGATTATTGCTTCTTGATAGAGTGCTTCTTCCAGTAACTTTTTCTCTTCTGTTACTTTCTTTTTTTCTGTAAGCGCATGAAGTCTTGTTTCACTTGTCTGCTTTTGCTTTTCTGATTCCTCTAACAATAAAAGATTTGCCTCTCTTAAGAGACCAGTAATCTTTTCCCCAAGTTCTTGTCTCTTATCCTTTAGCACCTGAAGCTGATGGGTAACAACTGCATATTCCTTTTCTCCAGATAGCACTCTCTCATTTGCCAGCTCCAGAGCCTTTTGAAGTGCAGCTATCTCAAGAGCAAGGCTTTCCAATAAGCAAACACTCTCTGTTTTATAAGCATCAAAACGTTTCTTCTTCTCATACACCAAGGACTGAATCTCAGATAATAGGTCAGAATTATTACTTTGTACTGCACGAATAGACTCTAAAACTTCATTTCGCTTTTGCTTTTCGTTAAGATACTCAAGGTAATCATTCATGGATTCCTTTTTCATTAACTGAGCCTGATTCATTTGTAGCTTTTCCGTTAAAGATTGATATTCTTCCTCCGCTTTTTCTAAGCGCGCACGAAGAGCTATCGTTTCTCTTTTTGTTTCAAATACTCTGATATTTTCTAATCGTTTTTTTAGTTCCTCACGCTTTTTCTCACTCTCTCTTACTTCTTCTTCTAAGCTTTCGAATCTGTCTTTCGATTCCTTTGTCATATCAGAGGCTTTTCGATATACCTTTGCTAAATCCTCTTCGTACTGTTCTTTTTCCTGGTATAGATCTACTAAGCCTTCTAGGCGTTTGGAGAAATTCTGTAAAACCTCTATTTGTCTATCATAATTTGCAATTTCATCCTTACAGCGAGATAATTCCAAGAGCTTTTCTCTAATATCAAGTAGGGTTTTAGACATCGTCTCTTCTTCCTCGGTACTGCCTGCTTTCTGGGTAAAAGACTTTTGAATAATCTCTTCAATTAATAAATCTTCTACAACTTTACGGGTTGTCTTATAATTTGTTTCGAAGTAAGTTCTAACGTGACCTTCTGTTTTATTAATCCCACGAATTATTTCCCACTCACTTTCGTAGATTCCGTATAAGGAAACAAACGCCTGATAGTCCTTCTTTCGGTCAAATATCTTTACCACATAGTTGTTATCACGTTCTAAGTCCTTTAGATATTTTCTAAGCCCTGTATAAGTAATCCTCTCTTTGTCTTTCACAAGTGGAAGATTTTTAATATCATTTTCATTATACTCACGATAAAAGATACAATAATTAAAATACTCAATGGAAGCTGTATCTTTCACCTCTTCTGGTACCTGATTGGTAGCTTTTCTCGCGCAAAATCCAGTTAGCATATAACGAAAGCCATTCTCGGTATCAAAATCATCTAATCTCCATTCAATTAATGAATGGATGGTCTGGCTTCCATCGCCAGTACGAAACAGCTTTTCAATCGGCTGTTTCTCATCTAACGTACAGTTTGGAATCATATTCTGCAACATAAGTAGCATTAATACACTTTTACCACCGCCATTTGCAAGGTCATATAGTGTATTATGACAGAAGGGTTTCATGATAAAATCATCATACGCCTGCGTACCAAAATTATATTTTACGTTATTTACACGGATACGATTAATGTGTGGCATCCTCCTGCCCCTCCTTTTCTTCTAATTGTTGCGACATCTCATAGAGCCTTCCTCTCTCTTCCTCAAAATAGTTTTTCACCATTGCATGAAAACGATTTGTAGGATAATACTTTTCCTGCGCTTCCACAAAAAGATTTTGAAGAGTCAGAAAGTTAAGCACAAGCTTTACATAACCAGATTTAGAACCTCTTCCTGCACGAATCCCATTCGTATCTTCACTGCTTACTACAGGAAGTTCATCCCAGGTTATAGCAAGGGTTTCAAAGCTTCTTTCTTCCAGTTCATTACGCACTAAGATATTAATGTTACGAATCATATTGGCAAGATTTCGGCTAACTGCCTCTAGGATTTCCTCTATTCTTACATACTCTGTATACGTATACGTTGCAGAGTCACTATAAAAACTCACCATAGTGTTATACATGATAAAGTAGCAAAGGTATAGCTCTTTATTTAGACGCAATCCCATTGCACGCTTTAGTTCTTCGTTGGTGTACCCAAACACACGATTATGGTCTCCGGCGGTTAAAAATAAGCTGTAATTATAATCATATATTTTTAAATTCATCCCTTTTGCCATCTGCTCCACAATATCATTAACCTCGGCATTGTTACTGTAAGCCTCATATAAATCTGCATTTTTCCCAGTTTCCAGACTAATTTCTTCTCCGACAATTAATGCCTGAAATACCTCCATGGCTTTTCCAAGACTTTTATTATTTAACATAGCATAAATCTCCTATCTTATCTCATTTTATTTGCAACTGGAACTCTTCTCATTCCTAATGTCGTACAAATAAAATGTTGGTCGTAACGAACTCATGATTTTCCGATATATCAGTGATTAAGTGGGTAATCTTCTCATCTTCTCCCTCTTGATCTGATAGAAGTTTCAAAGAAAATTGTAATTTCCGATATCTCTCATGGCTTGCTTCTTCAAGGAATCTCGCTAAGAATCCATCAAAAAAGGTATCCTGATGCTTTCTTATCTCCTTTAAATCGTACTCCTTTTTTTGACATAGATGCACTAAGAAAGAATAGTAATCGCTATTTTTAAAGATATCATCAAAAAACTTTAACTCAAGCTCTTGATTAAACCCTGCCAATGAAAAAGATTCTCTTACAAGCAACATGTCTAATAAAGTCTTTATCATTGCCTCGTAGTTTTGTGATATTCTTTCTTCCTCTATTTCATCCTCAAATAGATAACTTTCCTCGTTAACTTCTTCTACTACTTCACTGACTTCTTCCTTTTGACCAGTATAACTTAAGAGTTCATCGATATTTCCAAGATAGAATGTCTTTGTAATCTTTGGAGAAAACAGGGGTGAAACAATAGATTTTAGTAAGGATACATCATTTCTATTCTTTGCCTTCTCTACATAATCCATGAAGTCAAATGCATTTCTTAAACGGCTGTATTTATGTTTCTTAATCATCTCATCGGAACGCATCTGAAGATCCGTACAATCTGAAAGAAGTCTACTGTGATTGGTCATTGCCTTTTTTAGTTCCGTCTCAAGTTCATAAATTTCTTTTAAAGATTGCTGATAATTAACCCCCGCCATACTCGCCTTTTTCAGTGCCTGATCCGCTAGTTCCTTGTTACGTAAAAATGCTTTCTGCTCTCTATCAAACCACTGCATTCCCGATCGTTGAAATTCTTCTAACGCTTTTACACCTTCAAACACATTGGCACCTAGTAAAGTTAGGACTTCTTGCTTTCTGAGTCTAAGGCGATTAACTTCACTATTAATTCTTCTAACAACCTCTGTACCACCCTTAAAATTCTTAGTTTCAATCATTTTTTCCAACAATAGCTGCTGGATATTAATCTTACTTTCTTCCTTCACTTCTTTGGTTTCTAAATAAAACTCAATTGCGTCTGCGGTAACAGAATAAACTACACTACCAACCAGTAATTTGCTCTCTAAAAGTTTCACCCTGGCTGTTATTTGCTTTTTCTTTGCTGGATCAAAATACTCCATAACAAATGGTTTTCCATCGTTTTTTATCTTATCAAACAGGTAATCAATCAATTCTTTTTCTTCTTCCCCATAAATGGATAAGGAAAAATCATTCTTTAATAGCTCAGATAGAAATTCCGCCACTTCCTGATAGGTAACACTCCTTTCATTAAAGTGATTTTCTTCAATAAAATAACGAAGAAGAGCCATTGTCACATAGCCCATGTCAACAATGGCATATTTCCCATCTTTAAATTGTGTCATAGATACCTGTTGCAATAAAAAAAACGGTATGTATTTTTTTAGATACTGCATTCTAGTGCTATGATTGTTTACAATATCATCTCGTAGTGTATGGTTCATGGTACCTCCAAATTACAAACTGCCCCAGCGATTACTCAATAAAACCACTGGGGCAGTAAATATTACAAATCTCGATAAAAGGACATGGTGTTCTCTAATTCCTTCGTTAACTCGATTCTTTCCTTTGCTAACGCATGAAAACGAAGCTCTAATTCCCTTAATTTCTTAGCAGTGTTACGTTGAAACCTACCAAATGCCTCCACAAACAGTGGTTGCATTATCAGCTTCTCACGTATCTCCTTAGTAAATGGACAATAGGTTGCTAGAAGCTCTCTTGCTACCTTATTTAATCGAATGGCACCAAATGCTTCCCCTTTAATCCATGCTTCATAATCTAATACAAATATTTCTCTTGTATTATTTCTTCCCTTTTGAATCTGTAGCTTTAGCTTTTCTTTCCGTTCCTCAGATAAATCATGATTTCTACGGTAGAACTGAATGTAATCTACATATTCTGAGGTAAGAGACTTATGTTTTAAATCATTCCAAGCAGTTCCTTGAATGCATCTGCATAATTCCCAACGGAATCGCCCAAACAATCGTATCATAATATCGTCCAAATTGGAATCGATAAAGTGTGGAAATAAGAAGCGACCTGGATTATTTCTTCTTTTACCGCTAATTTCCTGCCACATTGAACCATTTGAACCTGAAATTGGAAGAATAATAATCTCTGGAAGTACTTGTTTCATAATGTACTCTTTCTCAATTCCTGCCTCCACATTCACATAAAGTGCTTCACGATGAAAAGCTGAATAGTCAATCTCTAATACTTTACTAAAGGAATCATTAATTCTTTCCTTGGTAACAAATGCTCTTTCTATTACATTATAGAATTGTTCTTTATAGAGGATAGGAAGGAAAATAGAGATTTGTCCATTTAATAGCTTATTGTTATAGGCGAACATATTCGTAATTTCGTAATGAAGTTTCTTCTCTACATTAACAAGAAGTTCTTTCTCTTCCTTCTCTGTGATATCGCCCTTTTTACGCATCGTTCTTAGATGATCCACATAATCTAAGTCGAATTCACTCTTTGAGGGTTCTTTTTTCCCTTGCATTATTAAGCTAAGCCATTCATATAACGTATAAATGCGGCAAGGTCCTTCTGTTGTTCCGGCATCTAACTTACATAAGGAATAAAGTTGCTGCTCCGTTAATAAACGCTCATCTACAAATCCATATGTTAAAAATAAATCAATTACCTTAGGAATAGCCTTTTGTTTCTTATAGGCTATTAAAAAAGCACGCTCATAAATCTCATAATAATACTTCGTAATTTCTTTCCTTTTTAACCTCATTTCATCATCTGGAGATAAACGATCCTCCGCATTAACGAAATATTCAACAGCCGTGGAAAATGCTATTTCTTTTTCTTTTTCTAGCTCTATGAAACTAAATATTTGACGCATCGAACCACTTAAAGAATCAACCATTGCCTTAATATCTGCTGTTTCATCTTTGGTTGTTTCCTGGGATTCACTTGTTACAACAAGACTTAGATATAATTCTTCAAATTCTTTACGATCTAGCGTTACACTATGGTTCGTATATAATGATAATACCTTATCAATGGAATTAATACGGTCTACCATATTATCAATACGATGCATCAGTTCCTGATTGATAAAACCATCTTTTTTGAAATCCTGATAAAGTGCTATCTCTCTTTTAAAGAGGCACATTTCACTATTGTTCATAAGAAGCAAAAAGCCCTCCTCGAGGTGTGAGGTAATCTCTAGGCACTGTAATGTGATATTTGCAAGAATGGAACAGGCCTCCTCGACATGAGACATCGTCATGCTCTCACTATGCCCATAAAATGCTTTTACTGCAGTTAATGGTAGATTAGAGCACTCACAAAAGAAGTCTGCTTCTCTATGATTAAATTCAATATCTGAGTTGTATGCTACTAGTTCTTCAATCTTTGGTAAGACATACACAGGAAACTTATTACTATGACCTGCCTTAACATAATAAGCGTATTCTTCCTTTAAATATTCGTAGAGGGACTCATCACAGCGGCTAATTTCCTCTAACACGCGGCTTAACTCCCTAATATAATAACAAAGAGAATAAATAATAACACCTTGATAATCTTTATTGAAAGCAAAAATTTCATGAAGGGAATCCACTCCACTTACCGGAAAAGGATAAATAACTACGTCTTCTGATGCCACATAATTACTTAAGTATCTCCCTAAAAATAAATCATGAATGCCAAACATGCATCCCTGCGTTAGGACAATACGGCTCCCATGATTAATCGCAGTTATACGACCTTTTAGCACCATGCATATGTAAGTTACTTCCTCTTGTTCTTGAAAAATAACGGTGCCTCTTAATAATTGATTCACCGTATTTGGTTTTAATAACAAATGCTGCGCCTCCTTGCTTTTGTGTAATTGTAACCTTATCCATCCTAGATTAATGAAACTTATTATTGTACTCTAACTCCCATCTGCATGCTTTAGAACACATACAAAATAAGATGTTCCCATCCTCCTATTATAATCGAATTCAATATAATGTGAAAGTATATTTTACCTTTTTGTCGAAAAACAGAACAAAAACAAAAAGGCCGATATAAAAAGTAGGTTATACTTCATTTATATCGGCATATTGATTCTTATTATATATGGATAATTAGTCATGTATTAATAATCCGTGCGCCTTGCTTCGAATAATTACCACAAACGTTACCTCCACAGTTAACTCGGTCCAGGCACCCTCACGGCACACGAAAGGTTCTGCTTAGTGCTGCTGCATTCCTGCCCTGACACGGTTCACAAATTTTCATTGCGTAAGACCCAAACGTCAACGTCACTTATAGAGGGCAGCTATGCAATAAGTTATCCTAGGCAAGACATCACCCCTGCTGTAGCGGATTGCAGGTACAGGGCACCGCTATCTCCCCGGCTGCACGGAAACTTTATAACAATAAAAAGACCAGTGGTCTCATTGCTACCTTATAAGGAGTATCCTAAGCTGGATACTATCAATTTACCACACACAAAAAATCTATCGTTTGTGCAAGGTAAGGTTTAGTATACTTTGTTTTTTATAACTTGTCAATAGTTATCCCGGTGAAGTAGGTTTTCAAATTATGGTTATTTTTCAAATTTTTAATGCAATTAAGTTAAGAAACTGTAACATAGATACCCTTCAAGAAATTCAACAAAATATAAATCCCCATTCTATTTCTCAGACGCTAGATATGCTGCTCTTGCTTCCTCTTCCGTATCGTCATAGATATCTTGATATAAGCGAACTATATTTTCTTCCCAATCAGGAATAATAGGATACGTAATACCATGATATTCTAAAGGTGACTCAAATAATCCTTGATAAGGAAAGCGTTCTGAGTTTAAGGTTGTTATCCCATCCTCAACGATACATTCTATCGTATTCGATATCTGTTGGCTGGTAAGATTTGTTTTTACATAAGATAGACATGTGGAAGTGATGGATAATAGGTCAAAAATATTTTTCTTTTTATACTTCTCAAATATCGCATTTAGTACGCGTCGCTGTCTTAAGGTTCTTCCAAAATCGTCTGTTACGCCACCTAAAGTTTCAACCTTTCTAACCCTTGCATAGCCAAGCGCTTGGTTTCCATTGAGATGATTCCATCCTTCCTTTAGCGTTCGATTAGATGGATTGGAAATGTAATTTTCTTTATTTAAATAAGCTGCTTCTTTTGCTCCTAGCTCTATATCAATTCCATCTAATTCATCAATAATTTTCTCAAATGACTCAAAGCTCACATAGGCATAACCATCAATTTTAATGCGATAATTAATCTCAATCACTTCAATGAGTGAATTCATTCCTCCAGCCGCATAAAAGGCATTTAATTTTTTTGCACGATTCCCCTCATATTCAATATACGTATCACGAAGCAATGAAACCAGTGTGATTTCCTTACTCTCCTTGTTGATAGAAGCAATCATAATAACATCTGTATTCCTTGCATTATAAATCTCCTCAATACCAATTAAGAGATAGTTATTTACTCCCTCCTCTTTTCTCGGTAGAATTTCTTTCTCCGGAGTCTTTATACTATAGTCCTCTGAAAGGATATCAACCATATCCACAGAATCCACATCCATATTATCTTCTGGGTAAGATGTCACGATTGGTTGAAGTACTTCAGGTGAAGTATCCATGGCATCATGCAGTAATAAACCAGCTATATTATAAAAAATACTTCTACCCGACCGTGTCCCAATGGTAAAAGATACGATTCCCATACAAACAAAAACAAGTGTACCTATTAAAAAACTTCGATATTTTTTTCTCCTTTTAGATAACTCTTCCTCTGTTATGTCGATTTCTTCCAAAGCTTCCTTCTGATTTGTAACCCCAAATTTCATAGTCTAATCCTCCGTTAGATTTATTGGTATTTTGATATTCTCTTAATTCCTAATACCACTAACTTTTGTATCATACCCATTCTCATTTCATTTAAACATTAGCCTATTCCCAGAATGTGTCATATAAATGTTCAAAATCTTATGATTTTATTACAAAAGTAAGCAAGTTTTTATAATTCTCCTATCTTATCGCTTCCCTTACATCCTTTACTTTCTTAGAAATAGGCATTCCTTTACTTCTATCCCTTGCTACGATAATGTAAGGGATATATAGCCTTGTACTTCTTAAACAAAATGCTATAATGAATAAGATGTCATTCTTTCATTTGAGGAGATTTCATTAACCATATATCAAATGAAAGTATGCAAAAATGTGGTCGCTATAAGGAGACTAATAAAACAATGGATAAGAATATAAAATTTATGAAAGCTGCGATAGCTCAGGCAAAAAAGGCTGCTTTAATTGGTGAAGTCCCAATTGGTTGTGTTATTGTTTATGATAATAGAATTATTGCTCGTGGCTATAACAAGCGCAATACAAAAAAAACCACACTCGCTCACGCAGAAATACTTGCAATAGAAAAAGCCACCAAATACCTTAACGATTGGCGTTTGGAAGGTTGTACTATGTACGTTACTCTAGAACCTTGTCAAATGTGCGCAGGTGCAATTGTCCAATCCCGTATGGATCGTGTTATTATCGGTGCTATGAATCCAAAAGCAGGTTGTGCTGGTTCCATTCTAAATTTATTACAAATGGAAGAGTTTAATCATCAAGTAGTATTAGAAACAGGAGTAATGCAAGAGGAATGTGCTAAATTATTGCAAGACTTTTTTATTATGCTACGAGAACAAAAAAAGATAGAAAAAGAAAAGAAAAAGGAGGAGTACGATGAAGATTAGTGGTTTACAAAAACTAACTCTTTTAGATTATCCTGGGCATCTTGCCTGTACGGTATTTACTGCAGGCTGTAATTTTCGTTGCCCATTTTGCCAAAACGCCTCACTTGTTCTTCCTTCTAAAGAAATTTCACAGTATAGAGAAGAAGAGATTCTAAATTTTCTTTCCTCTCGTAAACATATATTAGAAGGATTATGTATCTCTGGTGGAGAACCAACGATGCAGCCAGACCTTACTGATTTTATTCGAAAGGTAAAGTCAATGGGGTATTCCGTAAAATTGGATACGAATGGTACTCATCCAAAGCTCCTGCGAGAACTAATTGAAGATCAGCTCATCGATATGGTAGCGATGGATATTAAAAACAGCAAAGAAAGCTATCCAAAAACTTCTGGAATAGAAATTCTTAACATAAACTCTATAGAAGAATCGGTAGATCTCCTAAAAGAAGGTCGAATTCCTTATGAATTTCGAACTACTATTGTCAGGGAATTACATACGAAAAAAGATATGGATGATATTGGAAAGTGGCTTTATGGGTCATCTCCTTATTACCTGCAAGCTTTTGTTGACTCTGGAGACTTAATCGGTACTAATCTTACAGGTTATAGTAAACAAGAATTGATCGAGTTACTTGAGATAGTAAGTCCATATCTACCAAATGCATCCTTACGTGGGATTGACTAATTTATATAATATCTTAAAGGAGGAGTTCTCTTGGACTCATTATATTATACCAATCATCTTGTACTAAAAATTCTTGATCCGAGTTGGGCTCCTTCTGTTCTCAATTTTTATCTAATAAATCGTACGCATTTTGAGCCTTGGGAACCACAACGTCCGAGTAACTTCTATACCTCAAACTACCAACGCTCTCTTCTCACTGCTGAACAGCAATTATTGTTAAATAGTCAAGGAGTTCGATATTATCTTTTCGAGAAAAGTAATACCCATAAAATTATTGGTTCTGTAAACTTCTATCATATACAAAAAAGTCCTGACAATACTTGCAAACTAGGTTATAAATTGTCTTCCTCCATGCTACATAAAGGATATGCGCAAGAAGCAATCTCCTTTCTGATACCAAGAATATTTCATGAATACAATCTATATCGAATAGAAGCTGATATTATGAGAAATAACCTTCCTTCCATTCGCCTTATCGAAAGACTAAACTTTCATCTGGAGGGTATTTCACGCGGTGGATACGAAGTGTGTGGACAAAGAGAAGATCATTTAAGGTATTCACTGCTTTATACAGAAATTTAATCATTCATAAGTAACATTCCAAAAAAGGTGGTAAATCTGATATTAGACTTACCACCTTTTTTTCATAAATTATTACAATTACCGATGATATTACAAAATTAACAAGTACTGTTATTGCTATAATCAATATAAATATACCAATATCCGAAATCCCCATCTCTTAATTTACGGCGTCTTGAACATTTAAAATCCTTAAATCCAAACATTCCTGCCATATGTTTTTCCCTTGCGTTATAGGCACCTGGTACCATAACCATATAATAAATTCCTTCTCGTGACATCTTTTTTGCAAAAAGAAGATGACGATAGGCAGAAAACGAATGGAGTATAAAGCTGTTATTTCCGAGAACCCAGGCATCAATAGGTAGTAACCCTAGATCTTTTGGTTCAATACGAACACATTCCGTTATTTCTCCGTCATCAAAAGGATACATATGAGGAAAACGATCCAGGATGGATCTTGCTGACGGGTGATCGCACCAGCCTTCTTTCTCGGACAAACTGGGTATGGCATTACAATTTGCGGCATTTACCATTTCATCATTATCATCAAGTACAAGTTCATCCTCCTCTAATAGGGCTTCTTTCTCTCCAATTCCTTTTGCAGCCTCAATCGATGAGACCATAAACTCCTCCTCAGTAATCGACCCTTTTGCTTCCTCATTTTCTTCCACCTCTTTTGTAACCTCAAAAACTTCTTCCTTTACACTAGGTGGAGCTATAATTGTTGCAGCTTTAAGTTCTCTCTCTTCCGATTCTAATGATAGCTTTATTGATTGTTCTAGTTTAACTTCCTCTTTTACTTTTTCTTGTTCTACTAAATCCTCTTTTAAGAGACCCCCATCTTCTATTTCTACTGTAGCTTCTCCTACTGTTACTGCAACTTTATCTTCATCTACTTTAGCTTCTTCTTCGACTACATCTTCTCCGATTAATCCTGTGTATTCTATTTTTTCTTTTGTTTCCACAACATCCCCTAAGACTTTATTATTTTCTAACTTAGTCGTTTCTGGTTGTACCTTGACAACCTCAATTACCATCTCTGATTTCGTATCAACAACTTCTATAGTGGAAGGTTGTTTTGTTGTTTCAACGTTATCTTTTACTTCCTCTTTGTTACCAGTATTCTTTGCTTCAAAAGCAGAAACCTGATGATATGTAATCGGGATATTATCCCATTCTGTTACAAAATAATTATCCTTAGAAAAACAAACGACTATGCCGGTTATGTCATAGAAACGTACCTTGGTATCTTCCATAACACCTCTTGGCATCGTTACTCTTGCCTCGACTCCATCGGCCTTTGTTATTGCGGTTCCTGTTAAAATTCCTTCCGTTTGATCACGGTTTCTTTTTACAAAGTATACTCTGCATACCCGTCCAGGAATCGTTCTTAGATTACAATTAAGGGAAACCTTACACATTTCATCACTAGTTTCTATTCTAGCATATCCAGTATTGTTTATTTTTCTTCCCGAATCATATTGATAAAAATACGATACAAAACGTTTGTAATTGGTCATACAGCACCCCTTTTCTTTCCACTATACCGTTCTTTCTCTATTACGCAGAATATTTACTATGAGCCCGTCTTATCCTAATATATGTTACGTTCCAATAACCTATGACAAAAATACTTGCTGGCACCAAACTATAATTACTAAAAATACCTAAAGATTGCGTTTAAAATGCAAATAGTGTAAAATGTGTCTAGTTATAACCCTCAAGATTAGAATGGAGTATACAATGAATTTATTAACCATGGAAAATATCAGCAAAAGCTATACCGAACGTATGCTATTTGATAAAGTAAGCCTTGGAATTCATGAAAATGATAGAATTGGCGTGATTGGAATTAATGGAACCGGTAAATCAACGCTCTTAAAATTAATTGCAGGAATAGAAGAACCAGATGAAGGTACCATAACCAAAGGAAAACAGGTAAGAATCGACTATCTGCCTCAAACCCCGCAATTTGATGAATCAATTACAATTCTAGAAAATGTAATTGAAGGAAAGACAGCTAGAGAAGAATATCGAAACCTTGCTGGAGAAGCAAAAGCAATGCTCTTTAAGCTTGGCATTGAAGACTGTGACCAAAAAACTACCTATCTTTCAGGTGGACAAAAGAAACGAATTGCTCTCGTTCGTACCTTATTAACCGAGGCAGACATCTTAGTACTCGATGAGCCTACCAACCATTTGGATAGTTCCATGACTGAATGGCTTGAAGAATACTTAAGTAAATTTCGTGGGGCTTTTATTATGATCACTCACGATCGTTATTTCCTTGACCGTGTTACCAATCGAATCGTGGAACTGGATAAAAGTAAGCTGTATTCTTACACTGCTAACTACTCAAAATTCTTGGAGTTAAAAGCAGAACGTGAGGAAATGGAGCTTGCTACAGAAAGAAAGAATAAGAGTCTTTACCGTGTAGAACTTGAATGGATGATGCGTGGTGCAAGAGCCCGTTCTACGAAGCAAAAAGCGCATATATCACGCTTCGAAGAATTACGAGATCGTAAGAAAATTGAAGTAGATCAGTCCGTAGAGATGTCTTCCATCTCTTCACGCCTTGGTAAGAAAACGATAGAATTAGATAATATTTGTAAAAGTTACGAAGATCGTACCTTAATTAACGATTTCTCCTATATCTTTCTTCCTGGCGATTATATCGGAATTGTGGGACCTAATGGTTGTGGTAAATCTACATTGCTTCGAATTCTTACGCAGACTATAGAACCAGATAGTGGCTCTGTGATCATGGGAACAACGGTAAAAATCGGCTATTTTTCTCAGGAAAATGAATATATGGATGAAAATCAAAAGGTTCTTGATTACATCCGAGCAACCGCAGACTATATTCAAACCACAGATGGAACCATCACTGCCTCCCAGATGTGTGAAAAATTTCTCTTTACTGGTTCCATGCAGCATCAGGTCATTTCCAAGTTAAGTGGTGGGGAGAAACGTCGTCTCTATCTGCTAAAGATATTAATGGATGCGCCAAACGTTCTTGTACTAGATGAGCCTACCAACGATTTAGACATTAAAACTTTAACCATTCTGGAAGATTACCTCTCTAGCTTTCAAGGTATAGTTATCACGGTATCCCATGACCGCTACTTTCTTGATAAAATTGCAACCCGTATCTTTGCTTTTGAAGAAAATGGATCAATTCGTCAGTATGAAGGTAATTTCTCAGATTATAAAGATGCGCTGGAACTTTATCCACAATCCCAAGGAGATAATGGGACCTCTATCAACAATACCAGTAATTCTTCCAATTCTTCTGTGGACAATACAAATACCAAAGCATCACGAACTACAGAAAAGAAGCTAAAATTCAGCTACAATGAACAAAGGGAATTTGATACCATTGATGCTGACATAGAAGAGCTCGAACAAAAAATTTATGATCTTGATAACGCCATTGCAGCTTCCGCTTCTGAGTACACAAAATTAGATGCTCTCATGAAAGAAAAAGAAGACCTAGAGTTTCAGTTAGAAGAGAAGATGGAACGCTATCTTTATCTTCAAGATTTGGCTGATAAGATTAATGAGCAAAATAGCAAAGGATAAATCGTATCTGTTCAACGGTTCGCGGACTTTTGACATATTAAATCGATGAGACTGTAAACTTTTAACTTTGATAAGCATAATAATCCAAGGAACGTACTAAGCATTTCCTTGGATTATTCTTTGTCATAAAATCAACCGCATTAAAAGATTAAACTAACCTTCAGATATCCGTTTCATTTTCATGTGGTAATGATTACTGTTCCGGTTAGGAATTTATTTTTACCTATTTATCCTATTACATTACGATATAAAAAATCAACTTCTGCTCAATATGAAAACCAAACTCTTTATACAGGTGAAATGCAGCTTCGCTTCTTGTACTAACCTGAAGTATTACGTCTTTTAACGGACTATATAGCCTTTGCAGAAGCATATCTAACATCTGTCTACCATAGCCCTTACCCTGTTCGGTTTTTCTTATTGAAATATCAAAGATGGTATCTGATTTCGTGCCTATATAAGCTCCGCATGTACCAATTCTCTTATTACCACTTTTCACAACATATAAGTTACAATCACAATCCTCGAAACATTCTTCTATATGTTGATTCGCAACTTCATCGTCCATCAAAAAAATGTCTTTTAAGGATTCAAGATAAAACTGAACCTCTTCATTCTGCGTTTTATTAAATTGTTCCATATGGAATAAAGTTTTATCCTTTTCCTCATCGCTACAACACGACTTAGCTTTTCTTTCTTCTGTAATAGCCTTAGTATTAATTGTCCCTCGCTCTAAAGCTTTCGCAACATTATTGCTACTTTCTCTCGAAAGACGCATAAAGCACTCCATATAATGAGGATAACTAGTCAGAAACGAAACTTCCTCTTCACCTATTACCGACAGATGCTTTATTTCTTCGTATTCTTTCTTAATACTTTCAATCAGATAATCTGCATATGCTTTCTCATTCTCACGAATATAAAATCTTCCTTCTGCAACAAGCTCCCCGTCACTATCCTCTTCTACACATTGTAATGCAAAAAATCCTACCACCATTTGCCCTTCCCCCTCATAAAGAAGGGCAAACGGTGGCAGGCCAAATTCTTCATATACTTGTGAACCAGCTATCATAGCTTCTCTTATTCTATCTTCACTGTCTAAGGTTAGTAGGTGATCTATCTGTTGCTTATGGCGATTTAATAGACGGCATAAGAATTTTACTTTCACGAATAACCTCCATTCTTATTATTTCGTTTTTGCATCAATAATATCTGCTAATTTTGCAAACTGCTCTAACGTAAGAGCTTCTCCACGAATCGTAGCCACAACGCCAAGTTCTTCAATTGCTTCGCTTATCATTTCTTTTGGAAGTGATATCTCCGGTGAGTTATTTAAGCCATTTGCCAATGTCTTTCTTCTTTGGTTAAAGGAAGCACGGATTAATCGAAACAGTAATTTCTCATTTTTTACCTTAATTGGTTGGTCTTGGTGAAGTGTTAAACGAATTACAGCAGAACCTACATTAGGACGGGGCATAAAGCAATTAGGAGGCACATTGGCAACAATATAAGGATCGGCATAATACTGAACTGCTAAAGATAAGGCTCCATAATCCTTACTTCCAGGCCCCGATTGCATACGGTCTGCAACCTCCTTTTGTACCATTACTGTTATATTATCAATTGGAACATGCGCTTCAAATAAGCCCATAATAATTGGCGTTGTGATATAGTAAGGTAAATTTGCAACCACCTTGATTGGCTTACCACCGTTCTTTTCTTTTACAATCTGATTAATATCAACTTTTAAGATATCCTCATTAATAATCGTTACATTGTCGTAGGCAGATAGCGTATCCTGCTCTAAAATTGGAATCAGGTTCTTATCAATCTCTACTGCTACAACCTCTCGCGCATTTTCACATAAATATTGTGTCATCGTACCAATACCAGGTCCAATTTCAAGCACCAGATCATCCTCTGTAATCTCGGCGGAACGAATAATTTTCTCCAGTACATGAGTATCAATTAAGAAATTCTGTCCAAACTTTTTTTGGAATATGAAACGATACTTATTAAGTATTTCGATTGTCTGTTTTGGATCTCCCAAATATGCCATTCATTCTCCTCTTTCTATGTCTTTCTTGCTTCCATACTGCTAAAATAGATACAAGCTTGCATGTAAGCTACTGCTGTATAAACTTTAAACTTCTAAAGCTTACCGAAGTCTATTGCTATAACTGATATACTTTCCTTGCATTTTCCGTTGTTTGTCTAATTACTTCTTCGGTACTTATATTCTTAAGAAGGGCAATTTCCTCTACCACGTGCTGTAGGTAGCCTGAATAATTTCGTTTTCCACGATAAGGAACGGGTGCTAGATAAGGGCAATCTGTTTCTAGTACAAGGCTCGTTAACGGAGCCTTCTGAACAACTTCCTTTAACTTTCTACCGTTTTTAAACGTAACGACTCCACCAATGCCAAGGTAAAATCCTTGCTTTAGATAATAATCTGCTATTTCCGTTCCGTAGGAAAAGCAGTGTATAATTCCTGTTAACGTATGATTCTGCTCTTTTGCAAAGGAAACTGCTTCCTTCATCATATCAAGTGTATCAGCAGCTGCATCTCTACTGTGAATAATTACAGGAAGTTTTTCTTTGATTGCTAAGTGTAATTGTTTCCTAAACCAGTATTTTTGTATTTCTCTGTCCGTAGCATCCCAGTAATAGTCTAGACCAATTTCTCCGATTGCAACCACTTTCTCTTCTTTTGCCATCTCACAAAGAGCTTGAAAATTTTCTTCATTTAATTCTTTTGTCTGATCAGGATGTACTCCGACAGCCGCATAGACAGTATCAAACTTCTTTGCTAGCGCTATGGAGGATTGTGAACTTTCTAAATTCGCTCCAATATTAACAACGTTTCCAATTCCCTCGTTCTTTAAATTATGGAGTATCTCTTCTCTATCTAAATCAAATGCTTCATCATCATAATGAGCATGCGTATCAAATATCATGTTTTCCTCTTTTCTATTATGCTTTTACGCATACTAACTATTGTGCCTCAGATTAATACAGGCACAGTACTTTTTCTTCTAACATTACAGTGATTCGTTATTTATTTTAAGAACCTTTTTATTAGAAGCCGCTTTGCATCTTCTAATAATCTATATTTTGTATTATAGAATGCCTATAATTATAAGGGCATATCCATTATTTGTCCATGAATATTTGAGGATATTGCTCTTTCGTTGGTAGCCAATTACTGAATGCACTTGCACTTCCCGTTTGTACCGATAGCTCAAATGCTTTCTGATAACTCCCTGTTTTTAAGTACCCTGCAAGAAATCCTGCCAACATGGAATCCCCTGCACCTACTGTGTTTTTTACCTCTCCCTTTGTTGCTTCCATTTGATAAGCTTCTTTTTGTTCTGTTACAAGAATTGCACCTTTTTCACCAAGAGACACCAATACATTTCTTGCCCCAAGTTCCTGTAGCTTTTCTGCGTAATAAATTACTTCTTCGCTCTTTGTTATATCTACCGAAAACAGTTCCTTAAGCTCTTCTTCATTTGGCTTTATTAAAAATGGATGAAACGGTAACACCTTTCGTAGCAGATCACCTTCAGCATCCACTATTGTTTTCACACCTTTTGATGCTAAACTTTCTAAAATTTTCTCATAGGTATCACTATTTAAAGTCGGTGGAATACTCCCTGCAAGTACTAGGAAATCATCTTTTTTAAGATTTGAAATTAAACTCATCATCTCCTCGATATATTCTTTTGCTATCACAGGCCCACTCGCATTAAGATCTGTTTCCTCGTTATCACGAATTTTAACATTGATTCGTGACATTCCCTCCTTGGTATAAATAAACTTAGTTTCACATCCTTTATCCGTTAACAATCTCTCAATCTCTCTGCCAGTAAAGCCAGCTAGAAATCCCATTGCTATATTCTTAATTCCAAACTCTGATAAAACAAAGGATACATTGATTCCTTTGCCACCAGGGTATAGTTCTTCCCGTTTGGTACGTTGAATTTTCCCCTTCGTTAGATGTTCCACATGAAGTATGTAATCAAGTGCTGGATTCCATGTCACTGTATAAATCATATTTACCCCCATTTGCGTGCGATAGCACGCATACTAATTATGACGTTATAATTTATTAATCAAACTGACCTCTATTATCCCTCTTAGATACCCCTTATAACATAGCAACTTTGTACATTATCAGAAGTTACTTAACATCACATATATAAGTTAGCTTAACATATATAAACTAACTTAGCAAAAATGACGTTTTCTGGAATTTGATTGCGTGATCTATTCTTTTTTGGTCTTCCTCACTAAACAGACTTGTTAGTTGTTTTATTTCAGACTCGAGAATCATCGGAAAACTAAAATAATAGCCACTCTCAATAGGAATACGAAGCACCCTACCATGGGTAACATCTCCAACGGATATTGTATTTAATCCCTCATGATAAATCGCCTTTAAGTCTCTATTAGAATTTAAGCACTCCAATTTCTGATTCATCTGTAGTAATAACTCTTGCACCTGTTTCATATCCTTTTCCTTTCCATCCGTATTATTTAATCGTTAGCAAAAGAGTTTCAAACTTATCAGTAAGATTTATCGGTAAACCTACTTGCCTTCTTGTTGATTTATTCTTCGAAACTCTGTTGGAGATATCCCTACAATATTCTTAAATAATCTCAAAAAGGTTGCCCTGCTAGTGATCCCTACTTCTTCCGCTATAATACTGATGGAATCTTCACTATCTAGCAATAATTTTTTAGCAATAGCGATACGATATTGTGCAATGTAATCACTTAAATTTACATTGGTATATGTCTTAAATATACGTGATAAATAATGAGATGAAATTCCAAAATAATCTGCGATTTCAGTCAGCCCAATATTCATTTTATAGTTTTTATGAATATAAATAATAATGTCATCCATTCTTTCTTTCAGGTTGTTAGTTTTTGACTTATAAAAATTGCATAAATTATTTGCTGCCTTACTTACTAGTTCAACATAGTTATCGAGACGCTCTGTAGCACTGCTGATTCCAAAGGTAAAATAATCCTCTTCTATCTCAGTTACTTTATAAAAATCTAATTTTTCTTCATTTACTAATTTATATATTCTACGATATACAGCATACCAAAAATGCTTCTGTTCCTGAACAAGTACTTTTCTCTGATTAAGTTCTTCTTTCCAGTCATTTAATTTCTTATTTAATATTTCGTCATTTCCAGACTTAATAATATTATCTATATTCGATAATTTATCCTTATCATAATTGGCATTATACGAAATTTGCCCCTTTTTGTAAGCAAAAAACTGAAACTTTTTATCATTCTCATATAAACTCGCCATTGTCTCTGCAATAAAATAACTTTTTTGAATTTCACGGATGCTTCTCGTTTTTGCACCGACACCTACTTTTATTTTACAATAAGTATAATCATGCTGGAAAATCCGTTCCAACCCTTGGATTGCATCATAAATCTTTTTATCTGTAATCTCTTCATCTCCTATTACAACAATATAACTTAAGTAATTTCTTGCAATTACATAGCCGTTTATCTTTTTTCGCAAAATATCTTCCAATAAATAGGAAACTGTGTCTTCAAATAAAAACTTTTGCCTGTTATCAAAATCCAACATTGGATTATCTCCCATCGGCTCAGGTAATATCTCTACCGCTACACAACAAATATCTTTTCCAAAGAAGGTTAACGATTTTAACAATTTAGTCTGCTCTGATTCTGATATTGGATATCTATTGTTAAACACAATCCTTTCCAGATTTGTTTTATAATAACTTCCTAATACCCTGTTTAAATTTTTTTGAGTACTTGTCCAGTTATTTCGTAAGCTTTGGACCTCACTCGTCATATCTTTAAATTCACTTCCATATCCATAGCACTTACTTTCTTCCATTATAATTTTTCTTAGATTAAGTATTGGATTATATAATTTAAGACTCATCACAACAATGAGAAAGCATAGCACTATAGCAAATAAAGTAAATAAAATGGTTAAATATCGGTATTTCTGTGAAATTTCCTGTTGTAAATTCTCAAAATCCAAGACACAATACACATTCATTTTATAGGACATCTTAGCTTGTAAAACAACACCATCCCCAGTTTTTTTAAATTCTTCTGACAAATAATAGGACAAATCTTTCGCATTACCATCGCTCTGATAGATAACATTATCATTACAGGTTATCCAAAAGTCTTGATAGCTTTCGCTATATTCCAATAAAATATTACCTATCGCAGAAAGTTCAATATCTTGAACTAGTACCATCCCATTCCAAAGTCTAGTAATAACCATTGGCAATACATAGGTGGTTTTATTTCCCCTCTTGAGATCTGACGGTGCCAGCAATGACATTGTTTCAGACTTCGTCCTAGTAGCGATTAAAGATTGCGTATCTGACGATAAATATCTATGATTTTCACTAAAAATATTCTTATCATAAATGCCACTTTCCGAGTATACCTTTTGATCATCAATAAAGAGATATGCATGTGATACGCTCTCTTCCCTTATCGTTAAATTTGCAAGCATATGTATTACATTAGGTAAGGCTAATCGATTTTCTATAGTCAGATTATCGTATTGCTTAACATTCGCACTTACCAAATCATCCTGTAATAAAATAATTCCGCTCTCATAGATATCCTGTAGAATATTATTGATTTCGTTTGTATTTCTAATGAATTTTTCATTGCATTGCTCAATAGCATCTTCCTTTGTAATTCTATTTAATTTAATAAAGAAAATTTGAATTAAAATTAAAAATCCAGCAAACAATACCCCAAAACTTAGTAATAGCTTCACTAAAAAACTCTTATCCATAAGTTTATTTTTTATCTCTATCATTCGTCTTCGCATAATACTCCCCCTTTACTCTTTTGCTGGATTTATATTATGTATTATCACCTATTTACAAAACACTTGAAGGGGCTGCTACAAAATAAATAAATTTTACTTGTAACAGTCCCTCTTATAGTATAATTCTAATAATTTGTTATTTCAATCTGGAATAAGCGGTATTATAAATTTCCTCTACTTCCGCTACTCCCATGCCTTTTAATTCTTCGACAAAGGATCCCCATTCTTCCATGGATCGTTGTCCTGTAATAAATTTATTAATTTCCTGATCGAAAACGGTATTCAAATTAGTTTCAAGAGTCGTTAAGCGCTCCGTCTCTTCGTTGGTGAAACTTGGGAAACTTTGTGTGTGAACTAAAATACCTTCCTCTTTTAATTTTTGGATACGGTCTGCCTGTGTCATATTTACAGGAGCAATACCTGTGACTTTTTCTTGATATTTAAACATATCCATATAAGTATTTTCGTTAACAAATCTTGCAATATACCAGGTACCTAAACCATAATTTGCACGAAGTGTAGCATAATCCCCTATTGCACTGATAGAATCTAATAATTTAGGTGTACCCTCTACCATTTCATAAGTTTCCCCTTCTACACCGTAATTCGTTAGTAAAGCACCCTCCTCAGTATATAGCCAGTTGAAGAACTTCACTAAGTCTTCTGCTCTTTCAACTTTTGAATTAATTACCGTAAATTGATCCCAGTCCTTAGAGAAAGTTACCTGTCTAGCTTTCGTATTACCACCATAGGTCAATGGATCTAACATATCAAAATATGCCTCAGGATACAGCTCTTGAATCGCATTATTATACGAATTAGTAAATGTTGTATTGTCGATTACTACAGCTAAAGTACCACTTGTAAGATACGAAGTTACCATAGTACGGTCCATAATATTATAATCAGGATGCAATAATCCATCTTTATAAGCATTCGCTAAATATTGTACGGCATTTTTAAATTCATCTTTTGCAGGACCATAAATATAACGGTCTTGGTCTGGTTCATAATAAACAGGAAATCCGTTCTGTGTTGCTCCATATCCACCAGCGCCCATGGAATATGCAATATTTCCAAGTAAATATGTGATACCATTTCTAGTTGAGAAAACATAGTTATTTGGATCATTCTCTTTCATAATTAGCATTGCATCATATAGTTCTTCCCAACTAGTTGGAGTTTTTATGTTGTATTTCTCTAATAAATCGGTACGAATAACAGGAAGCGGAGCAATACCTACGCGGTAATCTTCTAGTATTTGGAATCCATAAATATCCCCATTATATTTATAAGTTGCAGTATTATTCGCACGATCTTCGCCCTCAATCAAAGCAATATAATCTGGCATACTTTTTTCGTAATCCGATAAATTCAATAGCATTCCTGAACCTGCGACAGATTCAATTACATTACTGTCCACATCGACTACATCTGGAAGTGAATTCGTAGCAGTCATGGTCGACAACTTTGTTTCATAGTCGCTATCAGGGACAGCCATGATATGAATATCTACATTCATATTCTCACGTAGCCAGTTTAAGGTTAAGATGTCATCCTTAAGAGGAATATCACTTTCTGCTAGCATCCAGGTAAATGATAATGTGTCTTCAAAGTAGAGACTACTCTTTTTTTCACCTTCCGGATTGTTTTGCTCCTTGTCTGAAACACCTTTCGTTGGAGTAATGGATGGATTATCATTCGTTGGCTCTTTCTTCCCAGAACACGCAACACACTGCATAACCATCAACATTGTCAACATGATTGCCCCAAGTCTTTTCATTTTCTTCATATAATTATCCTCCTTTTCATTGGTAGTGCCATAGTATGACACTCCTTATTTAAAATCTTTACTGAAAGATTTTATTTCCTTAAAACTCCTATCCCTTTACAGCTCCAACCATTACACCTTTATTAAAATATTTTTGAATAAATGGATAAACACACAGAATAGGTAAAATGGATACAAATATAACTGCATATTTAATATTCATTGTGGATATATTCATTGCAGCTATGTCACCGCTCATTGATGACATCTCATTACTTATTACAATGTTGCGTAGGATTAGCTGTAAAGGATACAGTTTTTTTTCATCCAGATAAAGCAGCGGGCTTAAATAGCTATTCCATATACCAACTGCATAAAATAATGTTACTGATGCAAGAACTGGTTTTGATAACGGCAACATGATTTTGAAAAAAATTCTTAATTCACTTGCACCATCCATTTTTGCAGACTCTAGCATCTCCTCTGGTACATTTTGAAAAAAGGTTCGTATCATAATCATATAATAAACATTGATTGCACTTGGAAGTAAAATACTAAATACGGTGTTTCTTAAATGAAGAGCATCAACCACAAGGAATTTCGGTATCATTCCTACATCAAAGAGCATTGTAAATACAATAAAAAATGTTAGAAACTTTTTTCCAAATAAATTTTTTCTAGACAAAGGATATGCACACAAGGCTGACATAAACAAACATATTGAAGTTCCAGCCACTGTATAAAATACCGTATTAAAATAAGATCTTCCTAAACTCTCATTATTTAGTATCGTTTTATAGGAATTCCAGTTTACGTTAATCGGAAACCATTTTACTTCTCCACGCACAACATTCGCTGAACCACTAATGGAAACAATAAACATATAATAGATGGGATACAAAATGATTAGCACAAACAAAAGTAATAAGAATAAATTTATAAATCCAAAAATCTTATCTCCTGATATGCGTCTATTTCTTTTTTGCTTCACTATGTACATCCACACACCTCCTACCATAAACTTGCTGTTTCTGCTTTTTGAGCCGCCTTATTTGCAAGTATAATTGTTGTCAATCCTATAATTGCCTGAAATAAATTTACTGCAGTACCATAACTAAAATCTGCGGATATAATACCTCTGCGGTATACATAGGTTGATATTACATCTGCGGTTTCCATCGTAGCACCATTATATAAAAGCATAATCTTCTCATACCCAACCGATAATATTTCTCCAAGCGCCAACAATAGCTGTATCGATATAACAGAAGCTATTCCTGGTAAACTAATGTGAATTATCTGTTTCAATCGGGATGCACCATCAACTACAGCTGCCTCATATAACTGCACATCAACACTAGATAACGCTGCCAAATAAATAATTGAGGACCAGCCTGCCTTTTGCCAAATCTCAGACAGCACATAAATAGGTCGGAACCATTCTGGTTTATTTAAAAATGATATCTTTTCCATACCAAAGGCGGATAAAATCTGATTGATTAATCCGTCTAAGGAACATACATTTACAATAAGTCCACAAATGACTACAACGGAGAAGAAGTACGGTAAATAACTAATTGTTTGTACTACCTTCTTAAGTTTCTTTTGACGCACCTCATTTATCATTAGTGCTAAGATAATAGGAACAGGAAAATAAAACAGCAGACACCACACATTCATTAGAACTGTATTTTTTATGAGTGTTAAAAAGTAAGGATCTTGTAAAAAAGTTTTAAACCATTTGAGTCCTACCCATTCACTTTTAAGAACTCCCTTAATTGGATCATAGTCTTCAAATGCAACTACCATCCAAAACATTGCTCCGTATTTAAATATAATAAAGTACAAGATTGGTAAGAATAGTAGTAAATAAAGTTCTTTACTTTTCTTAAAGCTTTTCATTCTTTTTATATGATGTAATTCATCATGCCTCTGATATGTCTTCACCTTTTTGTCCCCCTTCTTTTCTTTTATCACACCAGTATTTACTCAGGAGTTTAACCTACAGATAGAATTGAGTTATCTTTGCAAATACTGATTGTTTATTTAATTATAACAAGAGATACCCTTTTTACAATTTTCAATATGTGCACTATGCATCATTTGTCCACTTTTGCGATGTATCAAAAATTTACGATAGCTCAATATTCCCTAATGGATTGACTTAGAATAAAAGATTAGAGTAGATTGAATTATAAGTTAAAAACTATTCGGGATATCCCAGAAAGGACAAAAAAATGTCAAATAAGTCTTTAATCTTGAATGCAGATGATTTTGGTATGTGCCACTCTTATAATGTGGCTATTTTTCATCTATTGGAAGAAAACAAAATATCTTCCAGTACACTTATGCCAGTAACTCCAGGATGCGAGGAAGCAATCTGTTGGTGCCAGAAGAAAAAAATTCACTGTGTTGGACTACATACTACCTTTACAAGTGAATGGAAGAATTTTCGCTGGAGAAGTTTAACTCACCTATCCTCGCTGGAGGATGCTGATGGTTTTCTTTATTCTGACATTGAAAGTTTTCTAGAGCACGCAACAACAGAGGATATAAAGAAAGAGCTAGAAGCACAATTTTCATTTTTTGAGAAAACTGGTATTTACTTTTCTCATGTAGATAATCATATGGGAAGCATATATCCTTACCCAAATTCAGATATTCCTGGATTTCTATCTGAGGTGTTTAAGCTATGTAACAAATATGGTAAGCTGCCATTTCGCATGTATCAAAACGCATTGTATGAAGACACTGTGATAACACCGGCGTCCTCAGTCGAATCAACTATCAATACGGCAATGCAGCTGCAAATACCTCTCATTGATAATTTATATTCTTATCCTTTTGCTCCAAAGGAGAATGAGACTTATACTTCTTTTAAACAAGAAATTTTAAATCTAATTTATAAAATACCAGCTGGTATCAATGAACTATATTTTCATCCTTCCGTAGAATCCGACGAAGTAAAAAAAATATGCTCCACATGGCAAAGGCGTGTTTGGGAACTGCAGTTACTATTTGACGAGGATTTTACTTATGCATTAAAGGATGCCAATATTCAACTAATTTCTTATTCCGATATAAAGTAGACCTTTGATCAAGGCTATTTAAGATAACAGTCGCAGTATGGAGGCGAAATATGAGCTATAAAATAGGAATAGATGGTGGTGGAACGAAAACAGAATATGCACTCTTTTCAGACTCTAGTAAGCCTCTTTTCAATCTGATTGGATGCAAAAGCAACCATGAGGTACTAGATGATGGAATTCCAGAAGCTGCAAAAATTCTTCATCAAGGAATATCAAAGCTACTTTCCATAGCAAATCTTACCCTGCAAGATATAGAAAAAGTATCGATGGGTCTTGCAGGTATGGACCACCCAAGCCAGATAAAAGAAATGAAGCAGCAACTTTTAAAATACAAGATACACTCACCAATCATATGCAATGATGGCTTTTTAATTATAAAAGCAGGGAGTCCCACAGGTTATGGTATCGGATATAATGCAGGGACAGGCACCTGCTGTAATGCAATCGATGATAAAGGGAATATGATGCAACTAGGTGGATTCTCAGAGTTTTCCGGTGACGTTGGAAATGCGAATTGGAATGCTACTAGAACTTTTCGAGCAGTGTATGATGATGTTGTTTTACATATTGAAAAATCAATGCTGACAGAGGAATATTATAAAACGTTTGCTCTCTCTAATACAGAAGAGTTTGTTGCATCGGTTGAGTACTTGCAAACAGATCATGAAAATAACAATATCCCTATTCTCAATCAGATTCTTTTTGATTGTATACAAAAAGGAGATGCGGCTGCCTTGCGTATACTAACTGAGATTACAGATCGTGCTTCTGATTTTATCGCTTGTCTTGCTCTTAAAATGACAGAATTAAAAGAACCAATCCCAGTTATACTTTCAGGTTCTGTCCATCAAAAACAAAATTGTTCTTATTATATGGACATGCTAAAAGAAAAATCGGTGCTAAAATGTGGCAAGCAATTAAGCTTTCATATTCTCGATTGTCCTCCCGTGACAGGTGCTTATTATCTTTAGCACACGTAATTCTCGAAAGGATAAGAACTCGAATTGTTATTCATCAATGTATTAAGTTCACAAATTATATCAACTGATAGGAGGAGTAAGATGAAAGAAATTAATGTAACGATTATTGGGTCTGGCAGTACATATACTCCAGAACTAATGGATGGTTTCTTAAAACGAAAGGACTCATTAACTCTTAAAAGAGTTACTTTTATGGATATTGATGAGAGAAAAAGAACTATCGTTGGCAATCTCTGTACTCGCATTTTGAGAAATGATGGTTGCGACTGCGAAATTGTTCATACAGACTCGCTAAAAGAAGCTATTACTGGAGCTGATTTTGTACTTACACAATTTCGTGTCGGTAAACTTCCTGCCCGTTATCTTGATGAAAATATTCCAATCAAATACAATCTTATTGGTCAGGAAACAACTGGAATTGGTGGATTTTTTAAAGCATTACGCACCATACCGGTAATGCAAGAAATTGCTTCTGCAATTGAAGCCTATTCACCGAATGCTTGGCTAATTAATTTTACCAACCCTTCTGGTATCATTACCGAATACCTTGCAAACTACACCCGTGTAAAACAGGTAGGTTTATGTAATGTTCCAATTAGTATGTATGATGATATTTATGAATCAGTTGGTAAGGATGTGAAGATTATGTACCTTGGACTTAACCACCTAAGCTGGGTTACTTCCGTCAAACGTGGTAGCACGGAGTTAATTCATAATCTTATTGCAAACGGTCTTACAACGAAAGTTATGGCAAACATTCATGATGATAAAATTCCTATGGAATGTCTGGCCGATATTAAGGCTTTACCCTCCTCCTATCTTCAATATTACTATAATAAGAATGCAAAACTGAACCAACAAAAAATTGAAAAAAAATGTCGCGCTCAAGTATGCATGGAAATTGAAGAAAAATTACTTGAACTATATCAAGACAAAAACTTAGTAACGAAACCTGCATTATTAGATAAGAGAGGTGGTCATAAGTATTCTTATGTTGCAGTATCTTTGATTGATGCAATTGCAAATGATAAAAAAGAGGTTCATGTTGTTAATTGTAAAAATAACAATGCCCTTTCCTTTATGTCGCAAGATGATGTTGTAGAAATAGAGGCAATCGTCGACGCTGATGGCATACACCCGATTCCAATAGAAAATTTTGATAATCCACATATTATTACACTCATGCAGGTAATAAAGCAATACGAAAAATTAACCGTAAAAGCTGCTTTAACTGGTGATGAATCTCTTGCAAGAAATGCTTTACTTCTTCATCCACTAGTTGGTGATTTTTATGCTGTATCTGAATGTTTTGAAGAAATGAAATGCGCCCATAGTAGTTATTTGACTCAGTTTTATCCTCATTAAATAGATGATTGGAAGTAATAAGTCTTTATCAATCACTTTTTTCTCTGCTTATTTGCTATTTGCTCTAATTTATCTGTGAAATTACACCTAAGAGTACAAGGAGGATTTATGAAAACTATCGCTCATGAATTAATAATACCAGAAGACCTAATCAATCGTAATTGCCATGCCAGCCATTGTCTCCCTTTATCTGACGGCAGTGTATTTGCTGTTTGGTTTGAAGGTACGAAAGAAGGAAATGATGATGTATGTATTTGGGGTGCAAAGCGTTCTGTCGATGGAACATGGTCTCAAAAGAAGCAATTAACAGAAGACAATCACCTGCCGCACTGGAATCCGGTTCTTTTGCAATCGACAAAAGACACAATTACTTTATATTATAAACAAGGGAAGCCAATCAGTAACTGGTATACAATGTATATGACATCGATTGATAACGGTAACTCTTGGTCGAAACCAAAAGAACTAGTCCCAGGAGATATCGGAGGTCGTGGTCCAGTTCGTAACAAAGCCATTGTTTTGTCCAATGGCTGGATACTCGCTCCTTCCTCCAGCGAAAGCTCCATTTGGTCAATGTTTTCTGATCTTTCAAAAGACAATGGAATTACATGGACCACCAGTAATAAAGTAAACATCTTTCATGATAGTGAAGTACCCCTTACCTGGTATGATAAACTACTGGATAATTCCTTAATACGAAAAAAACGAGGAGTCATACAACCTACTTTTTGGGAAAGTACTCCGGGTCATGTACACGCATTATTAAGAAGTAGTGAAGGAAAAATTTACTATGCCGAATCATTGAATTATGGTCAATCTTGGAATAGACCTCAAAAAACAATACTGCCGAATAATAATAGCGGTATTGATGCTGTTAAAACTCCAAATGGACATCTCTATTTAATCTATAACCCGGTAGATAAAAATTGGGGGAAGCGTTATCCTATATCACTAGCTATTTCAAAAGATAACGGTTCTACATGGAATAAAATAATGGATTTAGAAAGTGGTAGTGGTAAGGATGAATTGTCTTATCCCTGTATACAATTCCAAGATAACCGTTTATATATCACTTATACTCATAACCGCACCAATATCTCATTCTGGATATTAACGATTTAAGAACACCGTTGATTCTACACGTGGTATTTGCAGCTTTTATAAAGTGCATCCAATACATTACATGCTTTATTTCTGTATCATAAGCGGATTATCACACAAAATATGTCCCTGTTTCAATGATACAATAAAATGAGATGTGAGGCTGGAAAAAGCCTCACAGAAATAGAGCAAACTATGATGGACACGTACCAGTTGAGCAACAATACGAAAATATATACAGAAAATTATGAGTGTATTCTCAAAAACATGATAAACGAGATGAGCTCCGTTGTGCTTACAGACAGCATTTCAGGAAGCTTTATCACCCAGATGATCCCCCATCACAGAGCAGGCATCGTAATGAGAATCTTGATACGTTGGCAAATGTTTTAGCTTCTATGGGGGGCATTCCGCAAACACCTAATTTTTAAAAATGGAAGGAGACATATCGTATGGAGGAAACTAATTTTCCAGGTGGCGTTTGGCCAGTAATGTTAGCCCCCTTTAATAAAAACGATGAGCTAGATTATGGAGCACTTGAAGAATTAATTGAGTGGTATATTTATAATGGAGCAGCCGGACTTTTTGCAGTATGCCAATCAACAGAAATGTTTCATATGAGTTTAGAAGAACGTGTAAATTATGCTAAATTTGTATACGAGAAAGCTTTAGGAAGAGTTCCAGTAATAGCTTCAGGACATATTTCTGATTCCTTTGATGATCAAATCAAAGAGATTAAAGCGATTGCTGCAACAGGAGTAGATGCCACTATACTTATCACCAATCGTTTAGCAAAGCAAGAAGAAAGTGATGAGGTATGGCTTACTAACTTAGAGCGATTATTAAAAGAAATACCAAAGGATATAAAGCTTGGTTTCTATGAATGCCCTTATCCCTATAAGAGAGTATTATCAAAAGAGCTGACAAAATATTGTGCTGATTCAGGTAGATTCTATTTCTTAAAAGATACTAGTTGTAACATAGAAAATATAAAATCAAAACTACAAGTATGCAAAGGTACTAATCTTAAACTATACAATGCAAACACAGCAACGCTTCTTGAATCTTTAAAATTGGGAGCTGTTGGATATAGTGGGGTAATGGCAAATATGCAATGCAGTCTTTATGCTAAGTTATGTAATAGTTATGTATCAAAAGAGGTGTTGAAGTTATCGGATGAACTTACAATTTGTGCATTGATTGAACGACAGCTATATCCTCCAAATGCAAAATATTATCTTCAATTAGAAGGATTGAATATTACTACGAATTGTCGTGTGAAAGATGAGAAAGAATTGACTGATACAAGTAAAAGTGAAGTTCAAATGTTAAGACGAATAACGGAACATATGAAAAAAGAGTATCTATAAAAGAACATTGTTTACATGCAGAGAAGGAATAGACCATAGTTAATCGTAATTACATACTCCTCCCTAAGTAAGCATATAACCTTACTTTCGCCTAAAATAAAAAATCCTGATCCTATCGACCTTAACGTCTTTAGGTAAGGATTTTTTATTTTTTTATTTTTCCTCTTGTATTTTTTCGATAAGTGTATATAATCAATATATACAATATATATATTATAGATATCAATCCATGTTTTGATTTTCGGAATATGGTGCAGATAACGCACCTTTATCAGATTAGATTAAGTTCTAATCGTATTATCGAATCAAAACTCATATTGAAGTAAGGAATACCATAGGAGAGGAAGCATGAATATAAACATTAGTAATTCAAGTGGTCAGCCAATCTATGATCAAATTACTTCCCAGATAAAAAATCTCATCATCACCGGTGAATTAAAAGAAGGGGACGCCCTTCCTTCGATGAGACTTTTAGCAAAGGAATTAAGGATTAGTGTCATCACTACAAAACGCGCGTATGAAGAACTAGAAAGAGAGGGCTTTATCGTCTCCATGACTGGCAAAGGAAGTTTTGTTGCCAGCAAAAATATTGAATTTATCAAAGAGGAACAATTACGAAGTATGGAAGAACATCTTCAACAAGCAGTAGAGGCAGCCACTCTTGCCGGTGTTACTCTTCCAGAAATCATTGATTTATTAACCTATCTTTATAAAGGAGAATAGCTATGGAATATGCGTTAGAACTAAACAATGTCACGAAAAAATATTCTGACTTTACACTAGACCATATCAACCTTAATCTTCCGACTGGCTCTATTTTAGGGTTTGTTGGAGAGAATGGTGCAGGGAAAAGTACAACCATAAAATTGATTTTAGATACGATGAAACGACAGGAAGGAAGCATTACCGTATTAGGCGAAGATAATCTTACTCTTTCTGCGAAAACAAAAGAAAATATTGGTGTTGTTTTTGATGACTGTTGTTTTCCGGAAGTTATGAACTTAAAAAATGTTAACCAAGCCATGAAGGGTATTTATAAACAATGGGATTCTTCTCTCTTTTACCAATATGCAAAAAAATTTCGATTACCTGAGTCCAAAAGCATTAAGGAATATTCGAGGGGAATGCGCATGAAATTATCCATTGCCTGTGCTTTATCTCATCATGCAAAACTATTAATTCTTGATGAAGCTACCAGTGGATTAGATCCTGTAGTTCGAGATGAAATATTAGATGTTTTCTTAGAATTTATCCAGGATGAATCAAATTCTATCTTTATCTCTTCTCATATTATTAGCGATTTAGAGAAGATTTGTGATTATATCTGCCTGATCCATGATGGTCATATCTTATTTTCAGAACCAAAAGATGACTTATTAGAAACCTATGGAATCTTAAAATGTTCCGACTCTGACTTTACTCATGTACCAAAGGATGCTGTGATTGGGTATCGTAAAAATCAATTTGGCATTGAAGCTTTAGTTAAGAAACGTCTCGTGAGTAATCAATTTATCATAGATCCGGCTACTATTGAAGACATTATGCTTTTCTACATTAAAGGAAAACATTAATTCTCCTTGAAAACGAAAGCCTATACTGTTTCAGAAAATAGTATCGTTAGAATAAGTCGTTGACATACCAAAATAGAGGTTCTATAAGCCTCTTTGAATATACGCGTCTTAGCACGCAGATGGGAGTTTATATGATTGGATTAATTAAAAAAGACCTTTTTACATTAAAAAAGCAAATAATGTTCATCATCTCTTTCCTTGCATTCTACGGAATATTATGTTTTGCAGAACCAAATAATTACAGCATGTTTGCTTATATGATAACACTATTTAGTATCTTTATCCCGATGACTGCTCTTGGTTATGATGACCGTTCGGAGTGGAATAAATACGCAATTACAATGCCTATTACAAGAAAACAGTTAGTGTACAGTAAGTACCTTTTAAGCATTCTAGGAATTTGTCTATCTGGAGTTATGTGTATTATTCTCTCTCTACTTCTTCATAAGGCTATTACCACTGAGAGTCTTATTATCATTGCTAGTTCCTTATCTATTGGTACACTTTTTATGTCAATCAACATTCCTATTAACTTTAAGTTTGGCGTTGAGAAAAGCAGATTTATTATTCTTGGACTTTTTGGACTTCCAACCGTGTTGCTTGTCATTCTTAGTAAGGCAAACATTCCTCTTCCTAGTGAAGATTTTTTTATAAAGCTATTACGTTTTCTACCATTTCTAGCAGTCGCTGTATTAATTATATCTCTCTTAGTAAGCGTAGCTATTGTAGAAAAGAAGGAATATTAGAACATATTGTAAATAATTACAGAAAACGAATATTCACAAACTTTTCCTTGTCATTACAAAAAGGCGGATCATTGGAATATCCTTAAGTATATACCTGGATTTTCCAATAATCCGTTTTTCTTTTATCAAGTACTATGTTACGTAAGAAACATACCTGCAATCCTTCATCTGGTCATTTCCCTTTTCTTCCATCTGGAATTATGGTAAAATATAAGGAATAAAGTTTTGAAGGGAGGCTACTATGAATAAATTACACGGTGGAATATCTGCTTCCGAGGGAATAACTATAGGACAAGCATATGTTGTTATAAGAAAATCATTTCCCATACCAAACTATCTCCTATCAGAGAATCAAATTTCCTCTGAATATCAAAGATACTTAACGGCGGTAGAAGTAGTATCAAATGAATTACTAACTTTGCATGACAGTACCTCTATTCTTGCTGCTCAGGCAGAGCTTGTCCGTGATGAATCAATCATGGAGCATGTTAAACTTGCAATAAACCAAAAAAGAAAAAATGTAGAACTTGCCGTCTATGAAAGCTATCAGGATTATCTCACTCTCTTTGAACAATCGGACGATCCTTATCTAAAAGAGCGTGCAACTGATATTATAGAAGTCAGAGACCTCCTTCTCTTACATTTACAAGGAGCTTCAGAAAAGCTCTTTCACAATTTAATAAAACCATCTATTATCATAGCAGAGGACTTATCCCCCTCGGACATATTAGCGATTCCTTCTAATATGATCAAGGGACTTATCCTAGGACAAGGAAGTAGTAATAGCCATATTGCTTTGATAGCCAAAAGCTTAGAAATTCCTGCAATCGTAGCAGCAAAAGAGCTCCTCCCACAAATAATCAATGGAGAAGAGCTTATTTTAGATGCCTATGAGGCAGTTATTATACTGAAACCTACTTCAGATCAAATAGAGGAATATCAGTCTAAATTAAAGGAATTTTTAACATTAAAACAAGAAGAAGCTAAACTCACCTTATTACCAGTAGTCACGTTAAGTCAAAAACCTATTAAATTATCAGGAAATGCAATGAATTTAGAAGAAGTCGCAAGGTTTCAGAAAATTGGATGTGAGAATATTGGCTTATTCCGCAGCGAGTTTCTCTATCTAAATCGCAGTAACTTACCTTCCGAGCAGGAACAATATCAAGCTTATAAGGAGCTTTTATTACTTGCTGATGGCGAAGTTACAATACGTACCTTAGATATCGGAGGAGATAAAACTCTTCCTTACTATCCACTGGGAGCAGAAAACAATCCATTTTTAGGGTATCGAGGAATCCGAATCTACTTAGATCGTGAAGAACTGTGGAAACCTCAATTACGCGCCTTATTAAAAGCCAGTATTCATGGCAATTTAAGAATTCTCTTTCCAATGATAACAGAGGTGTCTGAGCTCATTCAAATGCAACAATTACTGACAATATGTAAGGAAGAACTAGGTCAAGAGGGAATCTCCTTCCGAACTAACATACCAATTGGGATTATGATAGAAACTCCGGCCGCCATATTAGATGCCGCCGTTTTAGCAAAGCACTGTGACTTTTTTAGCATCGGAACCAACGATTTGACACAGTATCTTTTTGCTATTGATAGAACTAATCCTATGGTTAGTAACCGTTATGAGCTCTTACCGAATGCTTTACTATCTGCCTTAACCATGACTTTAAGAGCAGCAAAAGAAAATCATATCCCAGTAAGTATCTGTGGTGAACTTGCAGGAAATGTTGCTGCCATAGATACACTCTTAACTCTTGGATTTGATGAATTTAGTGTTGCTATTACTCGGTATAATCCGATCAAGCGTTGTATTCGAAATTACCCATGATAAAATTAAACTTTACTAAGACGGATCTTTCTTAAATACCTAGAACTAACCCTGATGACTTTCCTATAACAAGGCAACCCCAATTTGTTACTTCATAATTTCATGAATCCCATGAACAAAGTACTGATGATAACTCCAGCTATCGTTGCTACTAGGGCTCCCGCTAATGTATACCTTGTTTTTTTCACACCAGCAGTCATATAATACACCGCCATTGTATAAAAGATTGTTTCCGTGCAGCTCATAATAATACTACTTAATCTACCAATATAAGAATCTGGACCGAACTCTTTGAATAAGTCCAATAATAAACTTGTTGCTGCAGAAGAAGAAAACATTTTAATAATTACTAGTGGAACGATCTCAGATGGAAACTGAAATATGGAAGTGATCCCTTCAAGAGAATTAGAAATCAGTAACAACACACCAGACGCCCTTAAAATTCCAATAGCAACCATTAATCCAATCAGTGTTGGCATAATACCAAGCACCACTTGAAATCCTTCTTTCGCCCCTTTTATAAAATCATCATATACCGGTCTTTTCATAAGAATCCCCATACCGATGATATAAAAGAATAGTAGTGGTATTATATAATCCGATAAGTAGACTACAAACTTCATGGTGCTTCTCCTCCATCTCTATTTTACGTTTCATAAATTTATGAGCATGATAAGGTAAAAACTTCTGATTTGTTTTCACAGATTTTAATTACGATTTCTTGGACAATTTTCTTGCAATAATAGAAAAAGCAACCCCAACTAACGTAGAACAAAGAGTAACAAGTATACTGACACCTAAGATGTCCGATGGATTAGCCGCACCATACTGACTACGGTATGCGATTATATTAACGGGAATCAGCTGAAGAGAAGATATATTAATAATAAGAAAGGTACACATATCACAGCTTGCAATCTTTGAGTTTTTATTTAGGGTAGCTAATTCTTTCATTGCTTTTAGACCTACTGGTGTGGCCGCCCATCCAAGGCCTAAGATGTTGGCAATCATATTCGATGCTATGTATTCATTTACAATATGTTCCTTCGGTATATCTGGAAATAACACTTTCAGTAATGGCCTAAGTTTCCTTGTTAATTGATCCATAAGCCCAATACCCCTAGCTACCTCCATAAGGCCCATCCATAGAGACATCACTCCAAGCATGGTAATACATAGAGTCACAGCCTCCTTAGCGGACGATATGGTAGTTGTACTGATATCACCCATCTTTCCTGTAAATGCACCATATACAATGCCAATAATAATCATGAATGCCCATAGATAATTTATCATCGTACAAAACCAATCGTTTTTTTAATCATATGAGATAATCCATGAATCTATTCTTCTTACTAATTGGTATTATTCCGTATCTGATTCCCTAATATTAGGATAACTTTATTAGTACTCATGCTATTTACAAGTGTTAAGATACCTGTTATTATTACTATCACAATTAATAAAATAACTTTGATATTACACGATATAAATTTTAATTATATCTTCTCTAATTTTCGGATAACAAGAAGTAAATCACTGTTAATTTTTTCATAGCTCGTTCTATTATACTGAAAACGCTTACAATCAAGATTAAAAATAACTAATTCATCAAAATAATTTATATAGCTACTTATTTTCAGAAAATTCGCCATATTTTTACAATTTCTCTTTTTAACAAGTAAATTACAGGTTGAAAACGCTAATTTTGACGAAACTATACCCTTATATTACATTTTGTGAACATGTATCTTAAAAAAATGCTAGAATGTAACATTTTTTTGAATTGACTTAGCCTGTATTTATATGATAATTTATAGTAAGTAATTCAAAATAATTACAGAATTTGACATTTTATATGTTTGTTTGACATTGAAAGGAGTACTATAATGAAAAGTACAGGTATCGTTAGAAAGCTTGACGAGTTAGGCCGTATCACTCTACCTATCGAATTAAGAAGAACACTTGGTGTTAGCGAAAGAGATCCATTAGAAATCTTCGTAGATGAAGGAAAGATTATTCTTCAAAAATATGAGCCAGCAGATATCTTCAGTGGAAGTAAAGATGATTTAGTAGATTATTGCGGTAAGAAAGTTGCTAAGAGCTCTATTATGGAACTTGCAAAACTTGCAGGCATTATTGAATAATTCATTTTTAATTTGGTATAACCTAACGTAGGGAAAGAGTTCTACATAATACAGTATTAAAATACTGTTCTTGACTCTGAAAAATTGTTTGATAGAAGTAGTTCTTCTTCTATCTTTACTGGTAAATTAACCAAGTGAATTGTTGTTTCTAGTGTGATTTAACATCATACAAACATAGATACAAACATCTACTTTGGCGGTCAAAAAAGTATAGAAAATCTTGCTTATTATAAAGGCATATTTTCTATACTTTTTTGATATCTATTATTCACTTTGTCACGCCGAATCCGTAGGGAGAATGCGCATTCCTTGGAGAGTTTTTAATAGATAGGAAAATGCGTCACAATTTCCTATCTATTAAAAAAGTTTACTTACCAATACTAATGATTAATTCGATTTATACGTTTTATTCGATTTACTATACGTTTTATTCTTGCTCTAACAACTGAGAATAGATCTCTCTTTTTGAAACACCTCGATCAGAAGCAACTAATTTCATGGCTTCCTTCTTACTCAACCCTTGTCCGAGATAGTAATCCATATGGGCTTCTAACGTCCATTCTGCCCATCGTTCCTGCTCTTCTTTTCTAAGTTCTTCTCTTGTGCGTCCTTCAATTAATAGCACACACTCTCCTTTTGGTTCACTGTCAGTATAGAACGCAAGCGCATCCTCTATCGTAGTTAAGAATGCTGTTTCATATCTCTTGGTTAATTCTCTACAAACGGTGATTCTTCTGTTACCGAAGGCCTCATGAAGAACATTTAATGTTTTTACCAAACGATGCGGTGCTTCATACAAGATAATTGTCCTTGTTTCATTGACAAGTTCATCAAGAATAGATTGACGTTCTTTTTTATCTACTGGCAAAAATGCTTCAAACACAAACCTTCTGGTAGACCTTCCAGAAATCGTTAGGGCTGTAATTAACGCACAAGCCCCTGGTAAAGAAGTCACTACAATACCTGCTTCATAAGCCATCATAACTAGCTCTTCCCCTGGATCTGAAATACCTGGGGTTCCTGCATCTGTAATTAGCGCCACATTTTTTCCTTGTAGCATTTCTTCTATCAGATATCTTCCCTTTTCTATCTTATTAAATTCATGATAGCTTGTCATCGGTGTTTTTATATTAAAATGATTTAATAACTTAATACTGTTTCTTGTGTCCTCTGCGGCAATCAAATCTACCTCAGATAATGTCCTTACAGCGCGAAAGGTCATATCCTCCAAGTTACCAATTGGAGTAGCACACAAATATAATTTTCCTGACATGATTCCTCCTAACACCCGTTGCATATCAAATCTAAAGCGCATATTATCCGCATACAGCTTTGATATTGCCAGAAACAAGAAAAAGTACGTTTCACAAATTTTTTCTTGCTATGAATAAGAAGTGTGAACATTGCTTTTATTTTCACACATACAGGTTTGTGTAACTATCTTTTCTATATACGGTCATATAAACTAATAACCATAGATTTTATAAATCTCATCGGTATAAACATTTACCTCTTGATAAACAACAAGCGGTGCTTCTATCGTAATCATAGGATTTCCACCACGCAAGCCTTCAATCAGCACCATGTTTGGTTCTTTATCTACATAGGGATGTACTAATTTCATCCGTTTTGGTTCTAACTTATATTGGCGCATCACAGAAAATATTTCAACTAAGCGATGAGGACGATGCACCATATAGAATCTTCCGTTCGGTTTTAGAATTTTAGCTGTTTCTCTTATGACATCTTCAAGACTACATAATATTTCATGCCTCGCAATTGCCTTTGGCATCGCTTCATTTACTAATCCATGCTGATGGTTCATATAAGGTGGGTTACACGTAACAACATCAAAAGAACCCGCTCCAAACAATTTGGAAGCTTCCTTAATGTCGCCTGTTACTATATCGATACGGTCTTGCAATTCATTATAGAGAACACTTCTTCTAGCCATATCTGCACTCTCTTCTTGAATCTCAAGCCCCGTAAAGTGTTGCCCCTTTGTTTTTCCTGCTAATAGGATAGGAATAATTCCTGTCCCGGTACCCATATCAAGAGTAGATTCGCTCGGTTTTATTTTAGCAAAACCAGATAATAAAACAGCATCCATTCCAAAACAAAATTTCTCGGGATTTTGAATTATTTTATACCCATTACGATGCAAATCATCCAATCTCTCTCCTGCAAAAAGAAGCTCTTCTTTTTGTGTTATGGAAACTTTCTCTGTTTTAGTCATCCAGATGATTACCTTCTTTTCTCTCTAACATTTCAAGTGCACGAAGTTCCTCATCAAGCAGCACTCTCTCTTTTTTCTTCTTTGGCTTAAAGCGAAGATCACTTACTTTGTATTCGCGAATTTCTTTTTCATCATTTTCCAAGACCACTATGACTTTTACCAATTGTTTTAATACACTTACACTTGTAACTTCACCACGAAGATTGTCATTCGTCGTTACAAAGTCACCTACACTTGGAAGCTTACTGTTTAAATCCTCATATGCCTCTTCCTCATTCTTAAGACAGCACATTAATCTTCCACATACACCAGAGATTTTGGTTGGATTTAATGAGAGATTTTGTTCCTTTGCCATCTTTATAGAAACAGGAGCAAATTCAGAAAGATGTGTATGACAACATAACGGTCTTCCACAAATACCGATACCACCTACTATTTTAGTTTCATCACGCACACCGATTTGTCGTAATTCAATTCTTGTCTTAAAGACAGAAGCCAAATCTTTTACTAATTCACGGAAATCAATTCTTCCATCGGCTGTAAAATAAAACAACACTTTATTATTGTCAAAAGTATACTCACAATCAATCAACTTCATTTCAAGTTGATGCTTAGTAATCTTCTCCATGCAGATACGAAATGCTTCTTTTTCCTTCTCTTTGTTTTTGTGCTCTATCTCATCATCTTCTGGTGTCGCTGTTCTCATAACCTGCTTTAAGGGTTGTACCACTTGGCTTTCTTCCACATCTCTTGGTCCAAGTACTACATTTCCATATTCCACCCCTCTTGCGGTCTCAACAATTACATTATCCCCCTGATTAATCGAAAAACCAGCTGGATCGAAAAAATAAATCTTACCAGCTCTTCGAAAACGTACACCGATTACATTTACCATAGTTTTTATCCTCTCTCCCTTTTCATTCACTTTCTATACGAATAAGCAATCAGAAACTAGACAATTTTGATTGGATACTCGTATAGGACATCTATTGATAACTTTCCTTCATAGAAAGTAATAAAAGCTCCATTGCAACTTCAAAGTTAACATTCGCATTCAAACGATCCTTGACCTTAGAAAAAGCTTGAATTATTTGTTCTAAACCTTCAAAACTGCTTAATTTTGCTTGCTTTTTTATCGTAGGCAGTTCTTCCTTATATACTAAAAGATTGCCGTCCTGTGTAGCCTTAAACATTAAAATATCTCGATACCATAGAAGCATTAAATCCAAACAGTCTAAAATATCACTTTTATTTTCTGAGAAATACTTAACCGCTTCCGCAATATCACTTAAGTCCATTCCCTCCATATTGTTCATAAGATGAATGATATCTTCTTTCATCTTTACAAATCGCTCTGAAGTTGCATACTTAATCGCTTTTCCTAGATTTCCTCCGGAAAAGGCTGCGCTAATTTGTGCCTGATAATCTACGATATGTTCTATATCGATAAGATATTGTTTAATTTTATTCTTATCCACCGCTTTAAAATTAAGCATAACGCAACGGGATAGTATCGTCGGTAAAAATATATTGTTATTGTTTGTTAATAACAAAATAATTGCATACTGTGGCGGTTCTTCGATCGTTTTTAAGAGAGCGTTTTGCGCTTGCTCAGTCATCTTCTCCGCTTCATCTATAATATAGATTTTATAAGGACCAACATAAGGCTTGATCGCAATATCATTGTTTAACTGAAGTCTGATATCATCAACGCCAATACTCGCTTTCTCATGTGTGATTCTACGGATATCTGGCTGATTTCCTGATACAGCTTGCAAGCAGGATTTACACGTGGTACAAGGATTTATTCCATGTTCGCTACACAAAAGAGTAGACGCAAAAATATTTGCCACAAAGTTTTTTCCAATCCCATCTTCCCCTTGAAAGATATAAGCGTGAGAAACCTTATTGGTTTTCATTGCATTTTGAAGATGATTCACGATTTCCTCATGCCCTATAACATCTCTAAAGGTATTCATGTGCTCCCTGCCTTTCTAAATCTATGCCAACAAGTCCAATAATAATCCTCTAATTTCATCAATTCGACTTAAGATTGCAATTGCATCTTTCTCCTCTTTTATTAGCTCTAAGGCTAATTCATCTAAGGTTTTGTCGATTAATTTTATCATACCATAGACACGGTGTCTTCCTCGTTTGTCTAAGAAATTCTGACGTGAAAATTTATGAGATCGGTTCACTATCTCATTCATAAATTCCTTGATTAATTCCCGATATCTTCTCATATCAGTAACATCCATATGCTTGGTGATTCGTTTCCCTTGCGTGGCAATTTCCTCCACTAATAGATTTAAACGCGCTTGAAGGGACTGCTCTTCAATATTACTAATTAAGGTAAAGCGAAAAGAATCATCTCCATTTGGTACAGGAGCTTTTACTTCTGCCTGACTAATTTGCTGTAATTGATTCACTTTAATCTCCATGCGCTCTCCTCCATTTCACCGTATCCTTTGATATGAAACATTATATCATGAATTTAAAATACCAAATTTATGATTGTGGTCTACACAAGCCTTTGGCTTGGCAGTCTTATTATATCATATGGTACCTATAAATTATAGCATTTTCTTTCAGCACACCTATATTACAACCGACCTTTGCTATCTGATTCTTTGCATCGAATCATGAAATCCTAGGCTATCATACTAACTCAATTTTTGATAACTCTTTATATCCTTTATAATTTCATTAATACAATCCGTTAAATCATTATTTTTATATCGTTTTATAACATTTGCTTCCTTCAATTTTTCTTCTGAAAAATCTTCTTCATCTGCGAGATACCTTCTACAAACCTCTGCATACTTAGGTTCTTCTTGCTTTCTTTCTCGGATAATCGACCTTTCCAATCGTATGTCATCAGCAACTTCGATATAGAAAGGAATTACGACATCATCACCAAAATATTTTCTAATTTGAACGAATCCCTCTAAAGTACTAATAAGAAGATAATCATTCGTACCCAGTGTAATTTGATCATCATTTACAGTGAAATAATTCCATTCACCATGCACCGTTTGGTAAGATCTATGCTCAATAATCAGACCTTTTTCTTTTAGATTTTTCATCTCTTCCACAGTCACAAAGCGATACTCTACACCATTTCTTTCTCCTTTGCGGATTGGTCTGGTTGTATACCCAACTGCTGTTTTAAGCATAAGCTCCTTTGACTCAATTATTCTTTGATAGACCGTATCTTTCCCGGTCGCACTTTTTCCCATGATTACAAAAATTTTAGACATGCTTTTCTCCTGCTTTTACTCTAATGAAGTCTCCTTCTTCCTCGACAAGCCCTTTTACTTTTAAAAAAGCCTGTTTAAATCGAAGAAGTTTTTCTATCATAGGCCTAGTAATAACCTCTCCAGGAACCAAAAGAGGGATTCCAGGCGGATAAAGATGGATATAATCTAGTACAACCCGTCCCTCACTTTTTATGAGTGGGATAACCTCCTCCTTGAAACCATCAAGTTCATAAGACTCATAGTAGCGCTTAGGTTTTTGCAGTTCTTTTATTTCACTCTCTAAGAATTCTATGTCAAGGAACGTTTGATTCAATTTCTCCAGGTTTGTGTTTTCGTATTTGGTATCCTCTTGTTCTACTAATGTATCTTCTGAACTTTTCTCATTAACACTTAACTCCCTAAATCTACCCTTTTCTATATCTTCTTCTATTGCTAAGATTGCCTTGATAAAACGTTCAAACCCTTCTTTCGTATCACATACACTAGTCATACATAACACATATTCTTTTGATGCCATCTCAGGCTGAATAAGATACTTTGTTCTTAACTCCTCATATAACATCATTCCCGTTATATGATTATGATTTGATGCAATTACAAGTTTAGAAGCATCCTTATATTCCGAATTCCAAAGCGTAAGATTTTTTAAATTAGCAAGTTTTTCGTATACTTCCTCTATATATCCCTGATAAAGTTCAAATTTATCTTTTCCTTCTGTTCTAAGAAAATCCATACATCTTACCAAGCTTGCCATTAATAAATAAGAAGGACTACTTGTTTCATATATTTTTAAAAATCTTTTTATATCTTTTTCTGATACCAAATCACTATTCCGATGCAAAAGAGCTGTTTGTGTAAATGCAGGTAACGTCTTATGTGTGCTTTGAATTACGACATCCGCTCCACATTCAAGCGCACTTTTTACCTTGCTTTTCTGGAATAACAAATGCGCGCCATGTGCCTCATCAACCAAAAGACCTGCTCCATATCGATGAACTACCTCAGCAATCTTTTTAATGTCAGAAACAATTCCTTCATAAGTTGGTGAGGTTATTACAACTAGCGTGATATCAGGATTATTTTCAAGAGTTTGAATTACCGATTCTACTGTTATCTGCCCCGCTATCCCAAACTGTAACATCGCTGGATAGAGATACACTGGCTTTAACTGTCTTTGATAAAGTGCATGATAGACTGCCTGATGTGAGTTTCTTGCAATTGCTACTTTATCTCCACGATTTGTCATTGCAGAAATCCCCGCTAGAATACCACAAGTACTGCCGTTTACTAGAAAAAAACTTTGCTTTGTCTGAAATAACTTTGCCGTTTCTTCCATCTCTTCTTTTAATATATCCTCTGCATCATGTAAATTATCAAATCCGTCAATTTCTGTTATATCAAGAGCATAGGGATTGACCATCAACCAATCTGGATTTCTCTTGTGGCCAGGCATATGCATCGGATAATACTCTGCTTTCGTATATTCCTGTAATTTTTCATATAAATTCACTTTGCCACACCTCTTTCCTATCCTCTATTTTCCAATTTTTATTGTAATTAACTTATCGTTATTATAGCGTACAAAACTTTAAAACACAAGAAAAAGCCCTATGAGGCAGTATGGTATATGGATAGTCCCAATTGACGAATAATAAGATAACAAGTATAATAAGCCTTAGGTTGATACACCTCAATCGGTTTAGAAAGGTAGGAGAAACATGCGACTTCGAAATATCCCCGGCTCAAGAGAATATATAGCCCAAAACGACTATGTAATCCATGATCCGGAACAAAAGAAAGGTAAATGGCACGAAGTATTCGGCAATCACAATCCTATTCACATTGAAATTGGAATGGGAAAGGGCCAATTTATCACTACTCTTGCAATGCAAAATCCTAACATAAATTATATTGGCATAGAAAAATACTCTAGCGTATTACTTCGTGCCATTGAAAAAAGAGAGGAATATGAAGGAAATAATCTATATTTTCTTCGTTTTGACGCAGAATATATCACAGATATTTTTGCTCCATCCGAAGTGGATCGAATCTATTTAAATTTCTCTGATCCATGGCCAAAAGACCGCCATGCCAAAAGAAGATTAACTTCGAATGAGTTTCTTGCACGCTATGATCAGTTCTTAGCAAAGGATGGCTTTATTGCCTTTAAAACAGACAATCGAGATTTATTTGACTTTTCTCTAGAGCAAGTTAAAGAGTCCGAATGGCAGTTACGTGATGTAACCTTTGATTTGCATCATAGTGAATTTGTGGAAGGTAACATCATGACGGAATATGAAGAGCGTTTTTCCTCTATGGGAAATCCAATTCATCGCTTAGTTGCATATCGAGAGAAAGAATAATTGGATATTTTTATGATTACCGTAATATGATATAAAAAAAGTATTGCTGGTTGATTATGAAGAATTCACCGAAAACTAAGATATCACATTCCCTGATGTCCAATCAAAACCTAAACAAGAGAGCATTAGACTTAAAAAGTTCTTGGGATGCTGTAGATAAGTTATTAAAAAACTCAAACTTATTAAAGAAAAATCCTAGTACACCTGAAACAAAAGCGAACACTACAGAAAAAAAACCTAGTGCTGCTGAAAAAAAACCTTCCAAATGAAACCTAGCTAAGCAGGTTAAAAGCCCTTAAATAAGGGTAAAATACAAAAAGGTGAATGAGACCTAAAGGTTACAAGTTACTAAGGGACAATATATCTATACCATACAACGGAGGTACTAATATGGCATTAATATTTACTGATGAAAATTTTGAAAAAGAAGTAATCCAATCCGATTTGCCAGTTTTGGTGGATTTTTACGCAGATTGGTGTGGACCATGTAAAATGATGGGACCAATCATCGAAGAATTACATGACCAGTATGAAGGTAAGGTTAAGATTGGTAAACTTAACGTAGATAATTCTCCAGAAACAGCAGCAGAATTCCGCGTTATGTCAATACCTACATTAATCTTCTTTAAAAATGGAAAAGCAATTGAAACGATGGTAGGCGTCGTTGCAAAACAAAAATTAGAGGATATGTTAAATGCATAAAAAAAATCCTGTTCCTAACATACTTTGCTAGGAACAGGATTTTTTATCGTATTTCTATATTTCGTTTCTTTAAATGTCCGGTTATCAGTATATCTGCTAGATAAGCAATAACAGCTACGATAGGAACTCCTAAAAACATTCCAAATACCCCGCCGTAAGCGCCTCCAACCGTAATACCAAAGATAACCCATAATGGTGTTAGTCCTGTGGAATCACCAAGAATCTTAGGTCCTAATATCCAGCCATCAAACTGCTGTAATGCAAGAATCATAAGCGCAAAGACTAAGGCTTGTATTGGACTTATAAATAGGTAAAGAAGTACTCCTGGTACTGCTCCTATAAATGGTCCAAAGTAAGGTATCATATTCGTAACACCTACAATAACACTAATTAAGATTGCATATGGCAATTTAAGTATAGACATTAATATAAAGCAAATAATTCCTATAATCGTAGAGTCAATTGTTTTCCCGACAATGAACCCAGTAAAGATTGATCCACATTCTCTTGTTACTTCAAGGAAAGAATCTGCTTTCTTTTTTGGGACAAAAGCATAAATCACACGTGCTGCATTTTTTGACAACATTCTTTTATCATAGATCATATAAATAGAAATCGCTATCGATAACAAAATGTTAAATGCAATCTTTGCAATTGATATGGATACATTTAATATCTTTGGAACAACATTTTTCACGAAGTCTGTTCCAAAAGAAATTAACTGAGGTAATGATGCTTCGATTTTATCCTGTATATATTCTGTATCAAGCATTGGAAACTTCTCACCAAATTCAATTAACCAGATTTCAGCTTGTTTATACAAATCATCGCTATTTTGAATCAACTCGGATATGCTTTTTGTCACCTGTGGTATAATATAAGTAAAACATATTACCAATAATGCAATTATTATGATATAAGCGGTTGCAATGCCCAGAGCTAGACACACCTTAGTTTTTTTTATCTTTAGTGTATTACCATAAAAGCGTTCTGACAATGCTTTCACAATTGGATTTATAATAAAAGCAATAAAGAATGCAACTATAAATGGCTGAATCACTATCGAAAAGTTTTTTAATCCTACTGTAAAAGAAGGAATATTTTCCAATGCATACTTAAATATAATAGCAAGTGCAATCACGCAAAAGGCATATACACTAATCGTAAAATACTTTTTGGTTGGCTCAAATCTGAATTTATAATCCTTAGGACGTTCTACTACTTCTTTTTCCTGATCATCAGGAACCTGCTCTTCTTTTAAAACTATTACTTTAATTTTTCCTGTCTCTTCTTGGATAACAGCTTTATTCTTTTTTTTCATACCGGAAAGTTTTAACTTCTTCGCCATCTTTAACCCCTTTGCTAAGCTATTCAACATTGGAAGATAGAGGGTCTCTTTTACTAATTGTGTAACCCCCCCTTACTTCCATTGTAAGTATATCCTATAATGCATTATATCGATTCTAAGTACTATAATCAACGATAAATATTATTCATTTGACTTTCAACCGTATTATTAACAAGATTCCTCTGACTTAGTCGATACTTTTACCTTTACTTAATTAAAAAGAGATTTATTATGGTATATTTTAACACTTTATTTTTTTAAAAAATGCTTGCTTTTTCTAAAACCATCGTATATAATAATTTTTGCGTTCAAGAGATAAGAAAACCAATTTTCTTAACATAATTATTATGCGTCTTTAGCTCAGTTGGTAGAGCACCTGACTCTTAATCAGGGTGTCCAGGGTTCGAGCCCCTGAAGACGCATTAGAAGTCTTCGTTTGGCAGATAATAGCTGCTGGGTGAGGACTTTTTTTATGCGTGTTAGTAGATTTTCACTATTTTAAAAGAGTTTGTATGCATTTTTAAGAAATTTTCAAAATAATTAAAAAAATGCTTGCAATTCTAGTCCACATCCTATATAATAACTAATTGTTGATACTGAATATGCGTCTTTAGCTCAGTTGGTAGAGCACCTGACTCTTAATCAGGGTGTCCAGGGTTCGAGCCCCTGAAGACGCATTCATAAGGTCCTCGTTTGGCGAACGCAAGAGTCGCTGGGTGAGGACTTTTTACTGTCTATCTTTCCCTACCGCAGCGGCTTTGTAATCCCTGTTTTCTTTTCTTTCGAAATTCCACCATGCATGTGATAAGTACTTGTATTTAAAAAGCAAGCTCTCATCACAGAATCATCTCCGTATCTTTTCCGTATAGAATCTATTGTTTCATCCAGTTTACTCAGTTTCTCATAGCGATCCCAATCAAAAAGATTGTATTGTATCGTATTTTCTTTGGTAATTCTACTTGTATGCACGCCCATTTGTCGTATTGGCGTCTTTCCATCCCATAGATGCTCAAATAAACGACAGGAAAAACAGTATACTTCCATTGTTGTATTAGAAGCAGAAAAAAGCATTCCCTGATGAGAAACTCTTTGAAAAGTATCCGTTGTAACTGATACAGACACGCACTGTCCCTTCACTCCATCTATTCGAAGTCTCGTACATACGGTTTCACTTAAAGATAATAATACAAGCTTTGCGTGCTCCATCGTGACAATATCAAAAGGCGTGGTTACGGAATTACCATATCCCTTGTTTGCTTCTAGTGGCACAAAAAGGGGCGATTCATCAATTCCATGAGAAAACTGATGAAGTACTTCTCCATACTTTCCAAAATGAGCCTTTAATATTTTTACATCTGTTTGTGCTAGCTCCCCTATCGTTTTTATTCCTAGATTAAAAAGCTTTTTTTCTGTCGCTCTTCCTACAAAAAACAGCTCTCCTACCGGTAGTGGCCACATCTTTTTTGGAATCTCCTCTGGAAATAAGGTATGCACTAAATTCGGTTTTTTTAGTTCTCCTGCCATCTTTGCTAATAGCTTGTTTGACGATACACCGATATTTACCGTAAATTTTAATTCTTCTTCTATTAAGTCTTTTAAATTATTTGCAACAATAACAGGTCCCCCAAATAATAGCTCACTCCCACTCATATCGACAAATGCTTCATCAATGGAATACTGTTCAACTTTTGGAGAATACCGATGTAAAATCTCAATTAATGATTTGGACGCCTTCACATACCTTTCGTAATTTGGCGGAATAATTACTAAATCTGGACACTTTTGTACTGCTGCCCCAAGAGCTTCACCCGTATGAATTTTTAGTTTTTTGGCAGGAGTAGATTTTGCTAAAACAATTCCGTGCCTGTTTTCTCTATCCCCTCCAATTACGGAAGGAATATCACGCAAATCTACGCTTTCTCCTAAAACATGAAGTCGATAAGCGGCCTCCCAACTAAGAAACGCAGAGTTAACATCAATATGAAAAAAAATTTTCTCCTGCATTGCTATACTCCTTAAAAAACTTAACCATTTAGCTTACCATTTTAAACAACGTCCATCTGCCCGAATCCGTATGATAGTGAAGTTCAGCCAAGCGAATCTCTCCAAATAGCTCTAAACGGCATCCATAAATAAGGATGGTCAGACCAGATGGCTTTATTTGTTTACGGTATGCAATTTCTATAATATCGGCAGTAACTCTCTCATGTGCATCATTCTCTAATCGTATTCGTAGTGGCTTAACCTCACCCAATGCACTGCAAAAGGTAATCATATCAACGGGAATGTTATTTTGCACTTTCCTACACCTCTTTTCAAACAACATAAATGCTTACATTCCATTTAAACTTCGAAAACTTAATAAATCTCTACAATAGTGTATGCTAAAACATCGAACATATGTACGATTATTATACCAGAACATATGTTTGGTTGTAAAGTGGTATTCTATAACATTTTTATTATTTAAACAAGAAAAAGCGCGCTTCGCGTACTATTTCTTGTCATGAATAAAAACAGAAAAGAAGTTCTATATAGGATAACTGTATTTAGTTTCTTTTATTTTTTGATATATTTAGTATATAATGGTAGTGAATAAGATCTAATTACTATATAATAAAAAATAAATCAGTAACGAAATAAAAGATAATAAAAAGTATCGTGAATCGAATAGAACGGATAATGGTATGGGAGAAAGTAACATACGCCATGTAAATGAATTATATTGGAATAAAAATTCGAAAGCAGAATAGAAAAAACAGAGCCCAATGTAAAATCCCCGGTGGTATAGGAAAGTGGAAGATTTCGTACAATACTTCATATGAATTAGGAAGGAGAACAACTATGTGTGGACGCTACTATGTTGATGAAGAAAGCAATGAAGAATTACTTCGTATTATAAGAAATTTGGACCAACGCCTCCAGGGGGAGCGTATACAGGCACCAGACCCGAATAATGAGGGTACACACGTCCCAAGAAAGTTTAAAACCGGTGAGATATTTCCGACCAATATTGCCCCTATTCTTTCGAAAAAAGATGAAAATATCGTGCCCTCTGCTATGACTTGGGGGTATAAAGGCTTTAAAGGAAGTAATGTAATTATTAATGCACGTAGCGAAAGTGCAGCGGAAAAAAGAATGTTTGCAAACGATTTGGAATCAAAACGTATTGTAGTTCCTGCAAGTGGTTTTTATGAATGGGAGCATAGCGGGTCCAAAACCAAATATTACTTTACCTCCGAGCACGAAAAACCCCTTTATATGGCTGGTTTATCTCATTCCTATGAAGATGAAGAACGTTTTGTTATCCTTACTACAGCTGCAAATGAATCTATGAAAGATATTCATAACCGTATGCCTGTCTTATTAAACGAAGATGAAATTGAAGGGTGGCTGTCCTCCAGAGAAGAGGCACTTTCTCTTATGAAACGCATACCAGAACAGTTAAAAAAGACCAAGTCTTCCCCTAAAGAAGAACCAGAATTTGAACAACTTAAATTTCCATGGTAACGTTCTCATGAATTTTACCATAAAGTGAGTTTATTTTTATTTTTCTTTGTTGCTTGTGTACATTGACAATTATTTAACATTATTATAAAATGACGTTGACTCAAAGAAGTCAAATTTTTTAAATAACTTTGTTAATTATTTAACAGTATTACAATATAAACTTTTCATCTGTAATACAAACAAGGAAAAGTTGATACGCGAACTTTTCCTTGTCGTGAATCATAAATCATAGGAGGATAAGGTTATGGCAAAAAAAGTGGAATTACAGACAACTGGGTTAGTTGACTCCCTCGAAGCATTAACAGCAAAATTAAAAGAGTTAAAGGAAGCACAAGAGGTATTTGCTACCTACACTCAAGAGCAAGTGGATAAAATCTTCTTCGCTGCTGCTATGGCTGCCAATCAGCAACGTATTCCGTTAGCAAAGATGGCCGTAGAAGAAACAGGCATGGGTATTGTAGAAGATAAAGTAATTAAGAACCATTATGCTGCAGAATACATTTATAATGCATACAAAGAAACAAAAACTTGTGGGGTAATTGAGGAAGATCCTAGCTTTGGTATCAAAAAAATTGCAGAACCAATCGGCGTGGTTGCAGCTGTAATCCCAACTACCAATCCTACCTCCACTGCTATCTTTAAAACTTTACTCTGTTTAAAGACACGTAATGCAATCATCATCAGCCCACATCCTCGTGCAAAGAACTCTACCATCGCTGCTGCCAAAGTTGTGTTAGATGCAGCCGTTGCAGCTGGTGCTCCTGCAGGAATTATTGGCTGGATTGACGTTCCATCACTCGAACTAACCAACGAAGTTATGAAGAATGCAGACATCATTCTTGCAACTGGCGGTCCTGGTATGGTTAAAGCTGCTTACTCTTCTGGTAAGCCAGCTCTTGGTGTTGGCGCAGGTAACACCCCTGTCATTATGGATGAAAGTTGTGATGTACGCCTTGCAGTGAACTCCATTATTCATTCCAAGACATTTGATAACGGTATGATTTGTGCTTCCGAGCAATCCGTAATTATCAGCGATAAGATTTATGATGCTGCTAAAAAAGAATTCAAAGATCGTGGATGCCATATCTGCTCCCCAGAAGAAACTCAAAAACTTCGTGAAACAATCTTAATCAACGGTGCTCTTAATGCAAAGATTGTTGGACAAAGCGCTTATACAATTGCAAAGCTTGCAGGATTTGAAGTTCCTGAAACCGCTAAGATATTAATTGGTGAAGTAGAATCCGTGGAGTTAGAAGAACAATTTGCACACGAGAAACTTTCTCCAGTGCTTGCAATGTATAAATCAAAATCCTTTGAAGATGCAGTAAGCAAAGCTGCTCGTCTTGTTGCAGATGGTGGTTACGGTCATACCTCCTCTATCTATATTAATGTAGGTACAGGAAAAGAGAAAATTGCAACCTTCTCTGATGCAATGAAAACTTGCCGTATTCTTGTAAATACACCTTCCTCCCACGGTGGTATTGGTGACCTTTACAACTTTAAATTAGCTCCTTCTCTAACACTTGGCTGTGGCTCCTGGGGCGGTAACTCTGTATCAGAAAACGTTGGAGTGAAGCACTTAATTAACATTAAGACCGTTGCTGAGAGGAGAGAAAACATGCTTTGGTTTAGAGCACCTGAAAAAGTATACTTTAAGAAGGGTTGTTTACCAGTTGCCCTCGCAGAATTAAAAGACGTAATGAATAAGAAGAAAGTATTTATTGTAACCGATGCTTTCCTTTACAAGAATGGCTATACAAAATGTGTTACGGATCAATTAGATGCTATGGGAATTCAGCATACTACCTTCTATAACGTTGCTCCAGATCCATCTTTAGCTAGTGCTACCGAAGGTGCAGAAGCGATGAGACTCTTCGAGCCAGACTGCATTATCGCAATCGGTGGTGGTTCTGCAATGGATGCCGGAAAGATTATGTGGGTTATGTACGAACATCCAGAAGTAAACTTCCTTGACCTTGCAATGCGTTTCATGGATATTAGAAAGCGTGTTTATAGTTTCCCTAAGATGGGTGAAAAAGCTTACTTTATCGCAGTTCCAACTTCCTCTGGTACTGGTTCTGAGGTTACACCATTTGCCGTTATTACGGATGAAAGAACTGGAGTAAAATATCCACTTGCAGATTATGAATTACTTCCTAAGATGGCTATCATTGATGCTGACATGATGATGAATCAGCCTAAGGGATTAACTTCTGCTTCTGGTATTGATGCACTTACTCATGCATTAGAGGCATATGCATCTATTATGGCTACTGACTATACCGACGGTTTAGCATTAAAGGCTATGAAGAATATCTTTGCATACCTCCCACGTGCCTATGAAAATGGCGCAGCGGATCCAATCGCAAGAGAAAAGATGGCTGACGCTTCTACTTTAGCTGGTATGGCATTTGCAAATGCATTCTTAGGAATTTGCCACTCCATGGCTCATAAATTAGGTGCTTTCCATCACTTGCCACACGGTGTTGCTAACGCACTCTTAATCAATGAAGTAATGCGCTTTAACTCCGTAAGTATACCTACAAAGATGGGTACATTCTCTCAGTATCAATACCCACATGCCTTAGATCGTTATGTAGAATGTGCTAACTTCTTAGGAATAGCTGGAAAGAATGATAACGAGAAATTTGAAAACCTTCTTAAAGCAATTGATGAGTTAAAAGAAAGAGTTGGTATCAAGAAATCCATCAAAGAATATGGCGTAGACGAGAAGGCATTCTTAGATACTTTGGATGCTATGGTTGAGCAGGCATTCGATGATCAGTGTACTGGTGCTAATCCAAGATACCCATTAATGAAGGAAATCAAGGAAATCTATCTTAAGGTGTACTACGGTAAATAATACATGTATGTAACTGGAACCGTCAAACCTTATACTAAGACTACAAGTTCCATATTATAAAAATAGATCCCGTGAATAATATCATTCTATAGTATCCTGTTTACTTCCCCTTAAGGGTTCCTATAGAAAAAGAAGGAAGAGTATCTCCAGTTCTCTTCCTTCTTTTATATTCATGACAAGTGGATCGGTTACTAGATTGTACATCCTCTCTCTGCTATACTCCTTTTCCCCTCATAATAACAGCTTTGTTCTAAATAAAAGTCCTCTAAATTCTTATCTTTATCTAGTAATTCTTTGATACCAACTGTTCCTAGATTATTTCCTTTTGATAGTATCATTACACGATCACAAAGTTTTTCCATTTCCCAAAGCATAGTACTTGATACCAATATACAAATTCCTTGTTCATGAGATACTTTTTTTAAAAAATCTCTAATTTTTTTTGTAGCAATCGGATTAAAATCCCTCACTGGTTCGTCTAGTACAAGAATCATGGGCTTACTAAGAAGTGATAATCCTATTGAAAGGATAAGTTTCATTTCAGCAGAATAACTCTTAACTTTATTATTTAAATCAAGCTGAGAAGAAACTAAGACTTTCACTCTTTCTAACTGTTCTTTTCCTTTTTGACTTGCTTTTGCAAACCGAGATAAGGTATCTATTCCCGACAAATGTTTCAATAAGCGAGGTAACCTCACTAATACAGCGATTTCCTTTATAGCGTCTTCATAATTATAATCAATGTCATAGCCGCCTATAATTATGGTTCCTTCTTCTTTTTTAAGTAACCCGGTTACTATCTTGATAATCGTAGTCTTTCCATCTCCTTTTTGACCCAATATGCCAAGGATTTCGCCAGAATACCCAGTGAGAGAGACCCTATTTACAATCTTATATTTTTTATATTGTTTCGTTAATCCAACGACTTGCAATGCGATAGTTTTCATTTTACCTCCATGGACGTACCTTACTTAACCTTGAAAGACTCTTATCCCACATCTTTAAATTGAATTACCTGTATAATTAAAGTATTACCGTAGGTAATTACTTTAACCAGCTTTTTAATGCTTCTTTGTTTTGCTTCTTGTTTTGCTTCTTCGTTTTATAGATTCAATATATTATATTGAGCACAAGCAATCTTATCAGCATATTGGTATGTAATACTTGTATAAAGGTAACTGTCCTATGGATGGTAAAAAGAAATAGACCATTTTGAAATAAACTTTAGCTTAAAAGCTTATCTCAAAATGGTCTACACTATTTATTATTTATTCATATTCTACAACATCCAACCACTTCATTAATAGTTCTTTTTCTTCTGGCTTATCCTTACTTAACTGAGCTGCTGCCACAATTGGTAACCAAGTCTGCACATATTGCTTCTCAGTCTTGCTCTTTTTACAAAATACATCAAGATAATAATCTGCAAGTTTCTGATCTTCTAAGGCAAACAATAGATAGGTTCTGGCTGCATCTGCACTTGCATTTCCTTGGGTAGCATGTACCCAGTCGATCACATACATTTTACCGTTTGATACGATAATATTGTTTGGATTAAAATCACCGTGACATACTTTAACATGCTTTGGCATACCATCTAATCTGGTTAGTAGATCGTACTTTTTAATATTGTCTAACATCTCAAGGCTATTAATCTGGCGGATTAATTTATCTTTTAATTTGTTTAATAGTGGAGCTCTCTTAGAGTGGATTTCAAGTTGAAGGTCAACCATTTGATTTATGTACTCTTCTTTTTTATCTGGATTTTCTTTCATTAATTGACCTAATGTTTTTCCTTCAATGTAATTCATAGTAATTGCCCATTGTCCATCTTCAATTCCAACTTCGCTAATACTTGGGATCGCTAGACCAGTTTCTTCTACTCTGGTTGTGTTTAATGCCTCATTAAGTACGTCCGTTTTGTTTGTTCCCTTATTGAAAACCTTAATTGCATTTTCACCATCACGATAAACACTAGCTTTCTGTCCTTTTGAAATTAAGTTTGTAAGCTTCATAATATTTGCTCCTCTCGTCTAGTCTTTGATAAGTCGTACTATATCTTCATATCCTATATAGTTTTGTGATATTTATATAAAATACTCTGAATTGATACTATAATTATAGCATATATTGCTAAATTTGTATAGTGTTATCTCTAACTTACTTCATACTATTTTTTCGTATTATCCAGTTAACACATAGATGTTTTAGATTTACGAACTAATCCTGTATTTATCCTACTTGACTGTAATAACATACCTCTCTTCCATACAAGCATCAACTTTCTTTACTTCGATATTTGCTTGTACTATAATAAATACAGACACTTATTCTATTATACATAACAGGGGGAAGAAAAATGTTAGAAAAGTTGAAAGACGAAGTTTATCAAGCTAATATGATGTTACCAAAACACGGATTGATTACCTTAACCTGGGGTAATGTTTCTGCCAGGGATAAAGAAACAGGATATATTGTAATTAAACCATCCGGAGTTGAGTATACTAATATGAGACCAGAGGACATGGTTGTGGTAGACTTAGAAGGACATGTAATAGAAGGTGCCCTAAATCCTTCTTCAGATACCGCAACTCATATTGAACTATATCAAGCATATCCTGACCTTGGAGGTATTGTTCATACACATTCACGCTTTGCAACCATTTTTGCACAAGCTGGCGCTTCTATTCCTGCACTTGGTACGACCCATGCAGATTACTTTTATGGTACCATTCCTTGCACTCGTAAAATGACAAAAAGTGAAATCAAAGGTTCCTATGAGAAGGAAACAGGAAGTGTTATCATTGATACTTTCGAAAATCTTAACATTGATCCCTATCAGGTTCCATCCGTTCTCGTTCATAGTCATGGTCCATTTACCTGGGGAAATAGCGCTATGAAAGCGGTAGAAAATGCAATTGTTTTAGAAGAAGTGGCGCAAATGGCTTGGCATACTTTACTACTCTATCAAAGTAATCACATTACCAATACTTGTCCTTCCATGCAACAGGATTTATTAGACAAACACTACCTTAGGAAACATGGTCCAAACTCATATTACGGTCAAAAACGTTCATAATAGTTCTTTGTTGCTGTTTCAATGATTTATAGGATTTCATCTTGCGACATGTACAAAAATACATTATAATAACAATATACGGGCACCCCGTCAAGTTTAGCTTGAACGGGGTCTTGTCGTTTATCAAAGCAATTGCCAAATAATCGCTTTGCAATCGCTTTTTCACATAGATTCGGAGGATTTTATGAAGGAAAAATTAAGAAAAAACTTCCGTAGGCTCCTTGCAATTACATTCACCGTATTATTTACGGCTTCCCCAACCTTAGCCTATGCGGATTCCAATACAAACAAAGAAAATGTTTCATCTACTGTTGATGTATCTGATTTTACCTGGCCAACAGGTCCAGAAGTATATGCCGACGCTGCCATCGTTATGGAGGCTAGCACAGGCTTAATTTTGTATGAAAAAGATATTTATGATAAGCACTACCCTGCAAGTATCACCAAAATCATGACAACCTTGTTAGCAATTGAAAATAATAATCTAAATGAAACCATGACAATGTCCCATGCAGCAGAGTGGGATGTTGATTTTAATAGTAGCCGAATTGGCCTCGTGGAAGGTGAATCCCTTACTTTAAAGGATGCCTTATATGGTGTAATGCTTGAGTCCGCCAACGAAGTATCGTATGGTGTTGGTGAGCACGTTGCTAACGGTCCAATCACAGATTTTACTGCAATGATGAATGCTCGTGCCAAAGAGCTTGGCTGTGTAAATACCAATTTTGTTAATCCTCATGGACTTCATGATGATAACCACTATACTTGTGCCTATGATATGGCTCTCATCAGCCGTGCAGCGATTGCGCTTCCGGAATTTCGTACTATCACAGGTACAAGGACTTATACTATACCTGCAACCAATAAAAATGTAGCACGCCCTTTAGCTAACCATCACCGTTTTATTCGAAAGACTTTGAATTATGAAGGTGCAATCGGCGGGAAAACCGGTGGAACTACAGAAGCTAAGACGACACTGGTTACTTATGCAGAACGTAATGGTTTGACCTTAATTGCTGTTGTTCTGCATGTTGATACTGGTTTACACGCTTATGAAGACACCGCAAAAATCCTTGATTTTGCGTTTGATAATTATGCTCTCTATCGTATTGAAGATACCGAAAGTGTGAATACTTCTGGATTTACATCTTTATTTAAAGATTTTCCTGCCTTTGTTAAGCCAGAGCAAAGCCCATTGCGACTCAGTTCAAATAGTAATGTTGTACTTCCTATCACAGCAAACTATAAAGATGCTGAAAAAACTATAACATATACTCCTGTAAAAGAATATGTCCATGGTAATAATGTCGTAGGACAAATCTCGTATACCTATGCTGGAAAATACGTAGGATCAACTGATATTATATACTATAACAAAGACTATCCTCTAACAAAAGCAGAGTTTGATGCCCAATGGCCTGATTACTTGATTCCTCCTGAGCTCATTTTTACAGACTCTGAAACTAATGATCCAGAAACATCTGAAAAAGAAAACATACCAGTAACCTCAGATTCGACAAAGGATAAAGAATCAAAGAAGGAAGGTTCCTCTCTACTAAAGCCAATACTTCTTGGCGTAACGGTATCTGCTATTGTTTTATTAGTAGGTTACTATCTGCTTTTTATTGAGTTACCACATCGCAAGCGTCGTAGAAGATATCATGAAAATCATAAACGCAGAATGGAATCAATGCGTAGAAATTATCGTGATGATTTTACAGAATAAAATATCAAAAACATATTAACATAAGGTCAGCACTACTTCTTAGCGCTGACCTTACTTATCTACTTTTTATTCAATTCTTTTTACTTTCGTTTATTAGAAAACTAGTCTACTATTCTTCTGTTGTCTTTGTATCATTTCCTACTATTTTTTGCAATAAAGCGTTGATTCCTTCCAGGTTTTTCAATATATCTTCCATCTCATTTTGATAATTATTATTCAATGTTACAATTTGATCTTCCAATCCGGAATGATTGTTTGTAAGAAGATTCGGTAGTGCTTCTTCTAACATAGAAACAGCATAATTAATTTCCTTTAGAGTAGACTGCGTATTTTCATTTGTATTTAATGCTACTTGACGTGCATTTTCTCTACTATATTGAACCAAAGCCTTAATCCCATGACGAAGGAGCTTTGTATTATCTTCTTGATCTTTTTGTATCTTTTGCTCTAAGGTTTCTAAACGAGTTAATACATCAAGCATGGAAACACTATCGACTTCTTCCCCGTCTTCTTCTTGAGCCGCTTTATAAATTGCTCTTTCTAATCTTTCAATCTTTGTATAATTACGTTTCACCTCAAACATAGCTTGCTCAAACTTATCATCGAAATCACATTGATCAAGCTGATATTTTTGATATATATCATGTTCTATCTTATCTACTAGAAAATAAGCTGCAATTAACATTAAAACAGCGGACAGTCCTACTGCCAGATAATCCTTATGGAATTCTATTAAGATAAATGCTGCAAAAAAGGCTGCTGCAACAAAGAAGATAATATAAATAACCTTTGATTTTCTGTTCTTCAATCTGTTTTCCTCCTATGCTGTTTTACACTCTGTCTATATCATGACTTATCAGAAGATGCTATTTTACCACTAATATAGCACACTGGCTTTTTGTATAGTAATCTAATTATCGAAACATAAACTTTATTCTTATAATATACTTATCGGATTGTACACGTAATTATATGATATTTATTTTATTTTTATCTAAATTTCTAAAGCTATAGTTTTATATTCTAAAATACAAAAAGCTGTAGGTTAATACCTACAGCCTATTACGTCCCCAACAGGAATCGAACCTGTAACTAATCCTTAGGAGGGATTTATTATATCCGTTTAACTATGAGGACTTATGGATAACACAATATTTATTATATTCAAATTATGCGATAAAGTCAACCATTCCCTGCATCCAGATCGTTCCTCTAAATCTTCTTCCTACTTGTGGTTCACCAAATAAATCTTCTTTATTAATGCAAACCTCAAAGGTTAATCCATTGCATTCTAATTGCATTAGATATAACATTTCCTTTGTTTCTTCATTACTAACTTCTCGCCACTCAATAATAGTACCTAAGACGGTATAATTATCAGACTCTGATCCATATGGAATAAATGATGTTTCTACAATGGAATAAATATCTTCCTTTTTAATCCGTTTTGAGACCATAGCATACATATCTATATCATCTATAGTAAGGCTATCAATAGCTTCTTGATTTCCTTTTTTTGCTTCTGCAATTAATTGGTTGCGATATTTCATATCTGCCTTATTGCTATCTATCTGACGTTCTGTCTTTTCTACAGGCAGTAATATCTTTCCTTCTTGTGCCAATCCAGCTAAGGTTATTGATCGAAGTCCCATAGAATCCGTTTTTTCTTTTATTGATAGATAATCAATCGCATTCTGTAAATAAAAGATAAGAGATACTCCTAAGCGATAATCATCGCACATTCCGGTATAAGCATCTGTATCAACGCGTTTACTAATATAAACTTCTTCCCTTGTGCTAACATTTTGACCATGAAAATAAGGATAATAATGTTCTACATGAAATTGATCATTCTCATCATATTCACCCCGTACTGTTAACCCTATTCCTTCTGCAAATTCAAAAGATAATTCTGCCACAGCAGTATTATCCTTAAAACTATATTTGCATTTATTGGTAGCTTGTTCCACTACTTTATGAATTAAGGCTTCCACCTGTCTTCTATTATTTAATTTACTAAATCCTATTGCTCTTAAAAAACTATGCATTAATTCACCTAATAACTTTCTTTTTGCTGTATTTCATTCTATGTGAAAACTTCATTTCTTAGTTATATCATATTAATGATAACTTAGCAACTAGGGAATATAGTAACTATTATATCGTCATCTACTCCTCGATTGTGTCTCGTACATAAGTTGTAAGTTCCTTTGATAAATCAACGATTCTTCCCTTTTTGCTTAAATCTAATTCTTTTACACCTAAGACCTGTACAATTGGACGTGTTGGCATGCGATAGTTTTGGCGTATTACAATTCCAATTTCTTCAGTATTAAGAAGAACATATGTTCCTATTGGATATACAGCTACAACTTCGACAAAAGCATTGACTATCTTAAAATCAAATAATATACCCGCTTTACTCATTATATTATCAATTACATGGTGAACTTTATATTTAAGCCTTTGATTGCTGTAAACAGCACGATCTAGCTCATCACAAATTGCCACAATCTTTGTTTCTATACTAATCTTATCCTTTGTTAATCGCATTGGATATCCGCTTCCATCATCTCTTTCATGATGACTTAAAATAATATCCTTCGCTGTATTTGTTAACCAATCCTCATCCTTTACCATGGTATAGCCTGTTAATACGTGCTTTTTAATCTCAACTAATTGTTTTTCATCACATTCCTCTTCGTTAACTTTCTCATAATCGAATGGCAAATAAGCGATGCCTAGGTCATGGAGCAAAGCGCCAACTGCAATCTCTTGAATCTTCTTTTGTGGTAATTTTAGTTTTGAAGCAATTAAAACTGCCAAGGTTGAAACATTAATGCTATGAGTATAGGTAGAATGATTTTTCTCTCGTATCGTTGAAACGTTATACATTACATTAGGTTGTTCTAGTATTTCTTGAATAATATGATTTGCTACATCTACGACTCCAGTTAATTCATTACTAGCACAACACGTATAGCGTTCGATTGTATCTTTAATTTGTCCAACACACTCTTCTAATATTTTTTTCTCAACCTGAATTTCCACAGTTCCTTTCACTAAATTATCTATTTTTTGATTTTTTACTTCCTCAACATAGATCCAGTCAATATGTAGCTCTTTTAATTTTTGGATATATTCTTTTTTTATTTTTGATCCAACTGGAATGATGACAAGACCATGATTTGTTGCAATCTCCTTTGCAACGGTCTCTCCGCCTATTAAATTATCTACAGACATTCGTTTCAATGAGCTACTCCTCCACTTCTTAATGAACATGATGTATAAGCAAGCAATCTCGTTTATTAATAATCACTTCAATAAAATGTATTTATTAATAAAAAGTCTTAGAACGAAGACACTTCTTTCATTCGCTCTAAGACTACTTTTTTTACTCAAAATAGTTCTTCTTGTTTTTTGCTTCGCTTAATACCTGTTTTTCTTCTTCTGATAAAAGTACAAATGATTCTCCTTTAATAATCTCCTTTACATAAGTATAGCAACCTTCTCTACTGCTATGCATCGATGTAATAATAAATCCCCCATTATTATCATCTAATAAACAAAGGGAAAAACTTAATTTACCTCCCATTTCTTTGAAGGCATCATACTTAACAATACTACATTTTTGATAAGTATTCAATAAGTTCTCAGTAATTTTATGAATACTAGTTTTCATAGACTTTGTATCTTCTTTTAATTGATCCACCTCTTGAAAACGGTTTAAAATTGTACTTTCAAGAGTTTTGCCTTCGCTTCCTTCCATGAAAGCATTATATTTCTTCTTTAATTTTCTTTGCTTTACTAATATTACGATTTGTATTATAAATATTATTAATAACGCAACTATAGCTCCCAATACTACATAACTACCATCTATACCAAGTCTATCAAATAGTTCCATTCTCCTTCTTACCTTCCTCTACTTTTTTCGATTGTTTTATAATTTCTCTAATTTCTTGGTATTTATTTTTCTAAGCTAATGTATTAATTAAATCTAGAATACGCTCAAAGTCATCTTGAGAATAGTATTCGATTTCTATTTTCCCTTTATTATTAGTTCCTCTACGAATCTCAACTTTACTTCCAAAGATAGCTTTCATACGTTCTTCAATATCTTTATAAATAAAGCTATTATCATTCGTTGCTGCTATTTCCTTTTCTGGCTTGTCCTTTAGCATATGCTTGACTAGTTTTTCTGTTTCACGTACACTTAATTTTTCATCAAACACTTTTGTAGCTAAACGATATTGCAGCTCAATATCTTCAATTCCCAGCAAAGCTCGTGCGTGACCACCTGATATCATATCATCAATTACCATCTGTTGTACACGCTTGTCCAACTTTAATAAACGCATACTATTGGTAACAGAAACTCTACTTTTTCCAACCCTTTCAGCTACTTCATCCTGCTTTAGTTTAAATTCAGATATTAGTTTTTCATAAGCAATTGCTTCTTCTATTGCATTCAAGTCTTCTCTTTGAATGTTTTCAATTAACGCAATCTCCAATATCTGTTGCTTTGTATATTCTTTTATAATGATCGGGATTTCTTTGAGACCTGCAATCCTTGATGCTCTCCATCTTCTTTCTCCCGCTATAATTTCATAACGTTCTCCTTTTTTATGAACAATTAAAGGTTGAATTACACCATGCATCTTAATAGAATCCGCTAACTCATGTAATGCATCCTCATCAAAATGGGTACGTGGTTGTGTTTTATTTGGTTCTATCAAATTAATGTTCACTAATGTTTCACGTGAAACCTTTTCTTGATTCTCCTTTGTTTTAGGTTCACTTTTTTCTATCTTCTCAACAATAAGTGAATCTAGACCCTTACCTAAACCTTTTCTTGGTGCCATAACTATTCTCCTTTTCTACGTCCGAACAAACTTTTATTTTTCTTTTTCTGCGTATCCTTGTTTGTTTGAACTGGAACCTCTTCTTCTACATAAATCTTATCTTGCTTCATAACTTCAGCTGCTAAGTCACGATACGCATCTGCTCCTGCAGATTTTGGATCATAAATACTTATTGGTAGTCCATGACTTGGAGCTTCTGCCAATCTAACATTTCGAGGAATAATAGAATTATATATATTTTGCTGTAAATTACTTCTTACATTTTCTACAACTTGTAAGGAAAGATTCGTTCTAGCATCATACATGGTAAATACAACACCTTCTATTTCAAGTGATGCATTCAGTCTATTTTTTACAAGATTAATTGTATGTATTAACTGAGATAACCCTTCCAAAGCATAATATTCGCATTGTATTGGAACAAGTACAGCATCGGCTGTAGTCATTGCATTGATTGTTAACGTATTCAGAGAAGGCGGACAGTCAATAATAATATAGTCGAAGAAATCTTTCATTGGATTAATATGTTTTTTAAGTATATATTCCTTATCTTCAATTCCTATTAATTCAATTTCAGCACCAGCTAAATTTACATCTGATGGAATAACTACTAGATTTGGTACGACACTGTCACATATACACTTCTCAACATTACATTCCCCAATTAATAATTCATAAACAGTATTTTCCAAAGAAGTCTTATCGATACCAAGACCACTTGTAGTATTACCTTGAGGATCAATGTCAATTGCAAGCACCTTCATGCCTTTTTCTGCTAAACATGCTGCTAAATTGATTGCGGTAGTAGTTTTTCCAACTCCACCTTTTTGATTTGCAACTGCTATCGTTTTTCCCATTTCATCAACCTTCATCTTTCTTATGCTAACTTTTTTAATTATATCACGATATGATTTATATAGCTATAGCTAATATGTAACAAATCGTAAAAACATATGAAAATGTTACTTTTTTCTACAGTAATTATAATAATAATTCTATCTATTTCTACTTTTTATTATAAAATACGTTAAGTTGAAATTAATATACTTCATCACAATAAGAAATTAAATATAAACGAACAATCTTAAACTCACCTGCTTATCTCAATATTTAAATTGAAAAGATCCTTTTGTAAGAAGAAGTAAATAATTAGATAATTACTATCCAGATTGGTATTAATATAAAACATTACACAAGGTCACATGCATACACGGCATCCTCATTGATCAATAATATATTGCCACTATGCTGATATTTAAACATCTATCTTTAGTCGAATATATCATTATCCTACATTGACTAAAAGATAGTTGTAAGATCCTACTATGGAAAAAGAAATAATTTGCAAATCTAAAAAATTAGGGGGGGGTTAAGTACGTATACACTCATAGGGCAGGATTAATATTCCTTACCGTCGAATCTGATAATGGTAAATGTTTAGCACGTTTGTTTAGACTAAAAATGTTTCACGTGAAACATTTTTAATTTTTTTTAACATATTTTAAATAGTATTGATAAGTTTCCAAAATTCCTATGATGTATTTCTTATTATCTTTGAAAATTTTCTATGAGTAGTTAAAACTAATATATGTAATCTAAAATGTACTGAATATTGGTAGATCTATTTACAAAATCAACCTTAGTTATATTAATTATAAATACTCATTAATTAATATTGTTTCACGTGAAACATTTTAATATTATCTTAATATATGGTTTAAATTATTGTTACGTTTGCCGTGTTCCTTCGTCCTTCTTATAATGTCCTCTAAAAATATTCTATGAATAGTGAAAACTAATATATGTAATCTAAAATATTGGTAGACTAATTTATATTTCATTTTAAGCTAGTTATTAATTTTCTATTTATTAAAATCCTCTTTATTTACTATTAGTTTCACGTGAAACATTAATATTATTAAAATATGTAGTTTAAATTTGTATTTCATTTAAGCTAGTTATTAATTTTCTATTTATTAAAATCCTCTTTATTTACTATAGTTTCACGTGAAACATTAATATTATTAAAATATGTAGTTTAAACAATATAGATACGTTTGCCGAGTTCCTTCGTCCTTCTTATAATGTCCTCTAAAAATATTCTATGAATAGTGAAAACTAATATAAGTAATCTAAAATATTGGTAGATTAATTTGTATTTCAATTTAAGCTAGTTATTAATTTTCTATTTATTAAAATCCTCTTTATTTACTATAGTTTCACGTGAAACATTAATATTATTAAAATATGTAGTTTAAACAATATAGATACGTTTGCCGAGTTCCTTCATCTTTCTTATAATATGATCGGAATATTTCATATAAATAGTGAAAACTAATATATCTCATCTAAAATATTGGAAGATAAATTTGTTGTTCAATTTAAGCTACATATTAATTTTCTATTTATTAAAATCCTCTTTATTTACTATTAGTTTCATGTGAAACATTTATTATTTTTCCAAATATATAGTTTAAACAAAACAGATTAGTTTACTGAGTTCCTTCGTCTTTCGTATAATATCCTCGAAAACTTTTCAATGAATAATGAAAACTAACATATGCAATCTAGAAAGTGTTTCATATTGGTAGATAAATGTGCAATTTCAATTTAAGATATATATTAATTTTCTATTTATTATAAATTCTCATAATCTTGAATATTTGTTTCACTTTAAACATTTATTAACTTAATATAATTAATGGTCTACCTAAATAGTATCACAAAATTACGGAAAATAAACACTTAAACTTTAATTAGCACATAAGAATTAAAATCCGCCTTCAAGATAGATGTACTCTGTATAAAATATCAAAGGAATTAAATCATGCAACATGAGTTTACTTTTCATTTCCATATTTATTAGTTTACTTTTCACATTCATATACATCCTTTGAATCCTAAGTCTCTTATCCTGTTTTTATACTTCCGTTTGTTTCACGTGAAACATTTTAATTTTCATCATTATTACTTAAGTTATTATCCATTATACTATTCAATTTATTTAACTCAAAATAATAAAAAAGAGATAGATGAAAATTCTCTATCCCTTATCATTACTTAATTTTTATTAAAACATATTCACAAAATTATTTTTTATAGCATATACTGCGGCTTGTGTTCTATCAGAAACACTAATCTTTTTAAATATATTAGAAACATGATTTTTTACTGTTTTCTCACTTATACTTAATCGATAAGCAATTTCCTTATTAAATAATCCCTCTGCTAATAATTTAAGCACATCAATTTCTCTACGGGTTAAAACTTCTGTATTAGCTAAACTAGAACTTCTTTGCATACGTTCTTTTAATTCAGGAGTTAGCGATGGTTCAATATATGTGTTTCTCCTTGATAAATTGTATATATTGCTTTCTTTAATACAGAAGACTCAGAATCTTTTAATATATATCCATTCACACCTATATCAACTGCACGTAATAAATACTCTATTTCATTATGAATTGTTAACATCAGAACCTTTTGTTTATTATTATTTCTTCTGAGTTCTTGTAAAGTCTGTAATCCATTCATTGCTGGCATATTAATATCAAGGAGTAAGACATCTGGGTTGGTTTCAACTACTTTTTGTAAGCATTGTTCCCCATCACTTGCTTCTCCTACTACTTGTATATCACCATCAAGTTCCAGAAGTTGCTTCAAACCCTCTCTGACCATTTTATGATCATCCGCAATTACTATTCGTATTATACCCATTTACTAATCCCCCTTATCAATACAACATGGTATAGTTACAATGATTTTAGTTCCGCTTTCATTGTTTGATTCTATTGAAAACTTTCCAGAAAGTAAATAAACTCTTTCTTTCATATTGGTTAACCCAAAGCCACAATTCTCACTGGTTCCTTTACATTTAGAACTCTCCTCAAAACCAATACCATTGTCCTCAATTGTCAACTGAATTGATTCTTCTTTTTGTAATAATCCTATTTTACAAATTGTTGCTTGTGCATGCTTGGATATATTATTACAAGCTTCTTGTATGATACGATAGATAGTTATACTAACCACCTGATTTTTTATTTCAAGAGCATCTTCAATTGAAACTATTACGTGTAATTTATTATGTTTCTTATAATTATCAACATATCTTTCGATTGCTGCTTTTAATCCTAGATCATTTAAGGTCATTGGCCTTAAATCATATATAATTTCTCTCATATCATTAATAATTGTACGTATGCTCTCAATCATAGTAGCCAACTCGAGCTTTGCACGAATAGCGTCTAAATCAAAAAGCTTGATACAAAGTTCTGTCTTATGTACCAGCGATGCTAAATTCTGCACAGTAGAATCATGTAAATCTCTGGCTATTCTCTGACGCTCTATTTCCTGTGTTTCTAATATTTTAAGTCCAAGATCCTCATGATTTATTAATTCTTCTGAACACATTTTTGATTTAATAGTTTGTAATTCTATGTTTTGTCTATCTAAAAGGTTATCTAAACATGAAAGTATTAATTGATACTTATTTTTCAGTTTATAATGCTGTTCTAGAAGATTTAGTATACTAGGAAGGTTTTCTTTTAGTTTCTCTAGCTCCTTCTTAATATAATCTTCTTCTCTCTGTTTATGTGAGTCCTCATAAGGAGAGAATAATAAATGATTTTTATCTTGACCTTCATTCAACTTCTCTAAGGTATGTTCCAACTCTTTTTTCTGCTTTTCAACTATATCGGCTTTTTCTTTTAGTTTATGAGATTGTTCTTCCAATTTATTTAACATCTCATAACCAAATTCCATAGCTTCTTTTGTTTGTTCAATCTCGTTGATAATATCCTTATGAGTTTTTTCCATGTGTATAAATCCTCACTATTCTTGTCTTAAACTAACTATAACATATTTTAACATATAACACTGAAAATGTCTATTTCATAGTATGAGGATATTTTTAATATTATTTTACTTTTTGACAAGTTTTACATAAGTCTTGTTGACTTAATTCCATGCCAATATGCTCTATACCATCTTCCATATATATTTTCCCCACTATTTTAAATCCAATAGTTTCATAAAATTTTACTGCACGAACCTGCGCACTTAACACTACTTTTTTTGCTCCGCATTCAAACGCTTTGCTTATTAACATTTTAACTAACATGTCACCATAGTGTTTTCCTCTTTCTTCCTTACGTACCGCTATCCTTCCTATTTTGAAAGTTCCATCTTCTAACAAAAGTAGTCTTCCGGTAGCAACTGCTTTTTTATGTTCATCTTTGGTTTGATTATCTGTAGAAAAAATAAGGCAATGTAATGCTGAATCATCTAATTCATCAAATTCTAACTCTTCTGGTATCCCTTGTTCTTCGACAAAAACTTCTTTACGTATTTTAAAGCACTCTGTCAAATCTTCTCCTTGATGTATTATCTTACCCTGAATATACATAATAACCTCAATTCTGGCGACTAAGCGCCTATTTGTAACGATAAAAACTTTTTGTGTCAGCACATTTTCCTAGATTTATTAAACTTTTTTCTTTTTTATCAAAGGCATCTTTAACGGTTTCCCACCTGCTCTAGGATAAACTTTTGGAGTTTCCTTCACTTTCTTTATACGTATTAAAGTGCGATCCATATCTGTATTTGGTAAGGTAAATGTTACTTTTTGTTCTAGTTTTCCACCCAAGCATTCCAAACCATATTCTGCTTCCTCTAATTCTTCTGTAATTTTTCCAGATTTATAAGGAATAAAATAACCACCTTTTTTAACATAAGGTAAACATAATTCTGCTAAAGATACCATTTTTGCAACAGCTCTTGATACAACCAAATCAAACTGCTCACGATATTCAAGTTTTCTTGCTTGTTCCTCAGCCCTTGCATGTATAGCAGATATATTATTTAAACCTAACTTTTTTATAACCTCGTTTAGAAAGTTTATTCTTTTATTCAAAGAGTCCATTAATAACACATTTAACTCAGGATATGCAATTTTTAAAGGTATTCCCGGGAAACCAGCACCGGTACCCATATCTAGTAAAGTATCTCCTGATTTAATCTGATATGATTTTATAAGAGACAGACTATCAAGAAAATGTTTTTGAATCACCTCTTCATATTCTGTAATTGCTGTCAAATTCATAAATGAATTCCATTCAATTAACAAATCATAATACATTTCGAATTGTTCTAACTGTTTCTTATCTAATTCAATTCCAAGACTACTAAGTCCTTGAATAAAAACTGAATTATCTCTCATTTATACCTCCATAACAATACATGTTAGTATTTGAAATACTAATAATACATACTAAACTTTTTTATTATAACAAGAGAGTCAACCAACTATCTCATTTTTCATAAGATAGTTAGAAAGTTGACTCACTGATAACATTAGAAACAAAGAATAACTTTACTTGCTTCTTCTTAACTGTTCCAAATAAACTAACAGAACAGAGATATCTGCTGGAGATACGCCTGAAATACGGGATGCTTGCCCAACAGAACTTGGTCTAATTTGATTTAATTTTTGTTTTGCTTCAATCCTTAAGGAAGGTACATCAGAATAATCTATTTCTTCAGGAATTTTTTTACCTTCTAATTTTTTAAATTGTTCAACTTGGTGTTCCTGTCTTTTAATATATCCATCATATTTAAAATTAATTTCAACTTGTGTTATTACTTCATCTGATAATGGTTTTCTATTCTTATCCAGAGGTTCTAATAGAGCATAAGTTAGTTCAGGTCTTCTAACAAGTTCTGCTAATGTAGTACCTGTTTTTAAAGATGTTGTTCCAAGGCTTTCTAGGATTTCTTGAACTTCTTTTGATGCACCGATTAAACTATTTTCTAATCGTATCATCTCTTCTTTAATCATTCTTTCTTTCTCTATAAGATGTTCATAACGTTCTTCACTGATTAATCCTATTTCATGACCTATTTTAGTTAACCTTAAATCTGCATTATCTTGTCGAAGAATCAATCGATATTCTGCTCTTGATGTCATCATACGATATGGTTCATGTGTTTCTTTTGTTACCAAATCATCAATTAAAACACCGATATATGCCTGAGAACGATCTAATACAATTGGTTCTTTTCCTGATAGTTTTCTCGCAGCATTAATACCTGCCATTAATCCTTGTGCTGCAGCTTCCTCATAGCCAGAACTACCATTAAATTGCCCACCACTAAATAAACCACTGATAGACATAAATTCTAAACTTGATTTTAACTGCATCGGATTAATACAATCATATTCAATTGCATAAGCATTCCTTACAATTTTAGCATTTTCTAATCCTGAAACGGATCGATACATCTTAAACTGTACGTCCTCTGGTAAACTACTTGACATACCTGAAATATACATTTCATTCGTATAGTTACCTTCTGGTTCTATAAACACTTGATGACGTTCTTTATCTGGAAATTTAACAACCTTATCCTCAATCGATGGACAGTATCTTGGACCTGTACCTTTGATATTTCCAGAGTATAAAGGGGAACGATGAATATTATCACGAATAATCTGATGTGTATTTTCGTTTGTATAGGTTAACCAACAAGAAACTTGCTCTTTTTCGATATCTTCTGGAGTATTGGTAAAAGAGAATGGTACTACTGTTTCATCACCAAACTGTTCTTCCATCTTTGTAAAATCAATACTCCTTTTATCTATTCTTGCAGGTGTACCAGTTTTAAAACGATACATTTCAATCCCAAGCTTTTTTAAGCTTTCTGTTAAATGGTTTGCTGATGGTAAACCATTTGGACCAGTATAATGACTAGTTTCACCGTAGATACATCTTGCATTAAGGTAAACACCAGTACACAGTATTACGGCCTTACAAGGATATACACCACCGGAATAAACCATAACTCCGGTTACTTGATTATTCTCAGTAAGAATATCAATTACCTCATCTTGACGTAATGTTAAGTTTTCCGTATTCTCAACTACCTTACGCATTTCTCTACTATAATCCATCTTATCAGCCTGCGCTCTTAATGAGTGTACCGCAGGTCCTTTGGATTGATTCAACATCTTAGATTGTATATAAGTTTTATCTATATTTTTTCCCATTTCTCCACCTAAGGCATCTATCTCACGAACAAGATGTCCCTTAGATGTACCACCAATGTTTGGATTACAAGGCATTAATGCTATATTATCCATACTAACGGTAAACATTATTGTATTAAAACCTAGACGTGCACATGCCAATGCAGCTTCGCAGCCAGCATGACCTGCTCCCACCACGACAACGTCATAAGCTTCGTATTGATTAGACATACTTACCTCCATTCTTGCGTACGCTATACTTCTCCGGTTTGCATTATATAAGAACAAGTGTCATGCTGAAAATACAGTTTATCTTTCTGCATTTTCGCACGTATTTTATCTAACTTAAATTTTACTAATACTTACATACAAACCCTTATTTTTAATTATTTACCCATACAAAATTCTTTAAAAATGGTATTAACCAGATCCTCATCCACTGCTTCGCCTATGATTGTTCCTAATACTTCATAAGCATTCATCAAATCGATAGAAAAGAAATCTTCTGGCATCTCATTTTCAATACTAACTATAACTTGCTCTAAGCTTACTCTTGCTTCTACTAGAGCATTCTTATGTCTTACATTTGTAATATATATTTCATCATTAAAAGAAATGTTACCTTCAAAAAACATCTCTGTTATTGTCTTCTCTAATTCTTTAATTCCTGTCTGATTTAACGCAGAAATCTTTAATATAGGTTTTGTGGAAAGAAGATTAACGTCCTTTTCCTCAATCACAGACTCTAAATCTGTTTTATTTAAAAGTACGATTGCCTTTCTATCCTTAATGAATTCTAGAATTTCATCATCATCTTGGTTTAATGGTGTGGATGCATCAATCACATAGATAATTAAATCTGCTTCTTTTGCACTCTTTAAACTTTTTTCAACACCTAACTTTTCTACCAAATCTGAGGTTTCCCGAATTCCAGCAGTATCAATAAGATTTAAACATAAGCCATTTAAGAATATAGATTCTTCAATCGTATCTCTTGTTGTCCCAGCAATATCTGTTACAATAGCTCTTTCTTCTCCAACCATTAGGTTTAATAAAGAAGATTTACCAGCATTAGGTCTACCTAATATAACAGTCCGGATTCCTTCTTTAATTAATCGTCCATTTTCTGACGTATCGATAAGATTGGAAAGTTCTTTAATGCTACCCATTACATTCTCTCTTAGTTTATCAGAAAATCCTTCTAAACTAATATGCTCTGGATCATCCAGTGCAGCTTCGATATAAGCTGTATCTAATAGTATACTTTGCCTTACTTCTTTTACCTTATGAAGTACATTACCCTTTAACTGTTTCATAGAGTTTTTTAAGGCCAATTCATTATTCGCATGAATGACATCAATAACTGCTTCCGCCTGAGATAAATCTATTCTACCATTTAAGAAGGCACGTTTTGTAAACTCACCAGGCTCTGCAATTCTTGCTCCTGCTTTTAGTACGGTTTCTAATACTTTTTTTGTTACGGTTATTCCACCATGGCAATCGATTTCTATACTATCTTCCATGGTATAACTTCTTGGAGCACGCATGATTACGACCATAACTTCATCAATGAGTTCTTCCCCATCGACAATATAACCATAGTGTACCGTATGAGATTCCATCTCAGATAATCGTTTTGCCTTTGATTTTATTTGAAACACCTTATCAATCACAGCAAAGGCCTGATCTCCACTTATTCTAACTATACTTATTCCCGCATTACTCAGTCCTGTTGCTATGGCGGCAATGGTATCTGTTTTCATGTCTCCCATATCCTCCGAAATTATATTATAATTATTATAAGAAGTTGATCTTTCACTTCTTATAATGTTCCTATTTTCGTATCGTCTATCTTATTAACAGAAGCTGTCTCCTTACCTCTGATAAATGATTTCTCTTTTTAACATTGTCTATCTTATTAACTAGACATTAGTTACTTGCAATAATAGTTAGGAAAGGCTGTTACACAAGAAGTACTACTTAGGTACTTTCCTATGTCACAGCCTGACAACTTAATACTCTGCGTATTATTCCTTAGTTTCTACTGCTTTTGCAGCTGCTTTTGCTTCTAAGTATGCAGCATAGTCCTTCTTATAATCAGTACTGTAATCTTTTGTATTAGCACCGTACTTCTTATGGAAATCCTTCTTGCTGTCCTTATTGTATCCCTTTTTATTGTAATCTTTGTTTCCAAATCGATTACTATTATTATGAAGAGTTACTCCCTTTTTTAAGCTAATGACAACTTTTCTGAAAGGCTCTTCACCTTCACTATGTGTCTCTACATATTTATCATTCTGTAAAGCGGAATGAATAATACGTCTCTCATAAGGATTCATTGGCTCTAAGGATACCGGTTTGTGAGTTCTTTTCACCTTGGATGCAATATTTTTTGCTAGGTTCTCCAAAGTTTCTTTTCTTCTCTCACGATAATTTTCTGTATCTAACTTAACCTTTAAATAACCTTCGTTATTCTTATTAATTACAAGGCTTGTCAGATATTGAAGAGAGTCTAAGGTTTGTCCCCTTTTACCTATTAGTACACCCATATCATCTCCGACGATATTGATTTCTACATTTTCACTCTCTTTATCATATGCTACCTCTGCAGTTGCATCAATTCCCATAGCTTTAAAAACCTTATCAAGAAAGTTCTTTGCTACCCCATCAATACTAAATTTCAGTTTAGCACGTATTTTTGCAGGCTTTGAAAACATTCCAAGTAAACCTTTTGATTCTTTCTCGATAACCTCATATTCCATCTTTTCACTTGTAGTTTGAAAACTTAATAAGGCTTCAGTTAAAGCTTCATCTACTGTTTTACCCGTAAACTCTTTCCAGTCCTCCATTATTTTTTATCCCCCTTATCACTATCACGCTTTAGGATGTTAGCATTTGCTGCGATACTGCCTGCAGCATAGGATACATTACTCTTTTTATAGTTTGTTGGTTCTTTCGCTTTATTACTTGTTTTAGTATCAGAAGTCGCCTTGGTAGATACATCAATAGCTTTCGTTGTTTTTTTAGCAACGTTTGCCATTGTATTGCCTGTAACAACACCATACTTTTCTTTTTTCTTATTTGATTTTGCTACACTTTTTGCAATCATATCATCAATATCAATCTTATCAAGATATTTATTAATAAAAAGCTGTTGTAAAATCTGAACAACACTACTTGCGATCCAGTAGATACCAACACCAATTGGTAAGAAGGTACAGAAAATACCGGATACAACAGGCATAACAGTGTTCATAGTTTTTAAACTTTGTGCACCTGGGGTATCATCAGAAGTGCTTTGTGGAGTTGCTGTCATCATAAGCTTACTTTGCGCAAATTGTGAACCTGCTGCTGCCAAAGGTATTAATATTCCTGGGAATCCAAATCCAGGTACATCAAGAATATTTAAATTCCCAATAAATTTATTTACATGGATAATCTGATCTACAGCATCTTTTACATTAATGCTGCTTACAAAGTTTTGCATCGCTGTTAAGTTATCACTGGTAAAGAACTTTAGATACTCTACATTCCATGTATCCTTTGACATAAATACATCCCAGTTTGCTGTCTTAAACTGTGCAAAGATATCTATCAATTTATTTGTTGCAACATCCATCTTACCTAGTGTCAAAGCTTCAGAAAATGCAGATGCATTAACCGCAACAGAGTGATCTGTTAAAAACTGAGCCAACGCTTCTGGAAATCCTTGAATATTTATAACTCCCTGCGCTATCACATCATATAAACTTCTTACATCATTTACATACGCAGGCACTGCATAGATTACTCGGTATAATGCAAACATAATAGGTAAAGAAATCAATAATGGTAAACATCCAGAGAAAGGAGAAGCACCATATTTTGAATAAATCTCTTGCATTTCTGCTTGTTGCTTTTGCATCGATGCCTGATCTTTTTTACCTTTATACTTTGCCTGAACCTTTTGAATTTCTGGATTCATTTTTGCAGATAAGCGACTTCCCTTTTGTTGCTTTATTGTTAAAGGAAGCATAAGCATCTTAATTACAAAGGTAAAGATAACAATACATAATGCAATGTTTGTTATATTAAAGATGCTAAGAAATTCGTAAATTCCATTTAAAATAATACCCATTACCCAAGCAAATGGACCTAAAATACCACTTACTTGCGTTAATACTGTTATGTCCAACTAATTTTCCTCCTTAAAAATAAGGTATACTTAATAACTCAAAAAAGGCCATCCTAAGGAACAGGATCAAATCCCCCTTTATGAAACGGATGACACTTAAGAATTCTCCTCACCGAAAGATAACTTCCCTTGATAGCACCATATCGTTGTAATGCTTCCATTGCATACTCCGAACAGGTTGGAGTAAAACGACAGGTTGGAACTCTCTTCATTGGTGAGATATATTTTCGATATAATTTAACTATTGCTATTAGAATTCGTTTCATCACATTCATCTTTTCTCTCTGCAGGCATTAGAAATCCTGCTATAACAAGATAAGCACTTTTCTTGCCTAACTTGTTTGAATAAAAGGAGTCTTTTTACTCCATTCATTTAATTGATGCATAAAACTTAATTTCTATCTGGCTCACTACTCTTTACTATTTTGTGTAGCTTAGCCAAGTGCAATAATGCACTGTTTATTTCTGAATAGTTTTTTCCCTTAGATCCTGCTCTTGCTACTATTACAATATCTAAACTGCTATTAGATATTGAATCATTTAACCGATAACTCTCTCTAATTAATCTGGTTATCCTATGCCTTACTACGCTATTACCAACTTTTTTACTAACCGATATTCCTAAACGATTAAAAGGCAATTCGTTTTTCCAAACATACATTACTAAATACTTATTAGCAAAAGACTTACCGTTTTTATATACATTACCGAATTGTTGACTATTTTTTAATGATTCTGACAATATTCAAAATCTCCTTATCGACAAGGCCCCACCGGCTTGTCTACTGTCATTTTGCTTTACTAGCACCCATTACATATCAAATCTGATCTCAGACTTGATACTGCCAGAAATAATAAACTCACTTCAAAATACTCGTGTATACAAGACGAGCCAGTTTTCCTCACATATTCAAAGAATTCATTCAAAATTCAAATCATGTTTAGGTTAAACTGCCTCTCTTGTCCTTTGGATAGCATATCATAGCTACTCCTTATCATCACGTATTAGAAGAAAAGGTCACATGAACTGCGACCTATGCTGATAATTTATGTCTTCCTTTTGCTCTTCTAGCGGCTAATACCTTTCTACCGTTAGCTGTACTCATTCTAGATCTAAATCCATGAACCTTAGCTCTGGAACGCTTCTTTGGCTGAAATGTCATTTTCATTTTGAAAACACCTCCTTTTAACTACCGTCTCTTTATGGTAAGCCTATTTACTCTATTTTAAATAGCATTACCATTATAGTAGGAAAGACTAGCTACGTCAAGTAAATCTTTTATTTTACCATGATTTTATCCGTTTTTCCATCTAGTGTACTTTCTTCTTTTTTCTCATCTTTTAAACTTATATGAAATATCTGACTATTGTTCGTTGTTTCACTTAATGTTATCGATATTTTTATTTTATTTTCTCAATGAATTGGTTTCTTCCTATATATATATAGTTTTATTGACTTTGAATTTCCATGATATTTTGAATTATTTGAAATTCTACATGTAGTTATAATTTTTTTTTATATACTATTCTGTTACTATATGTTGATTAAAAAATCGAAGTTATCCACAGTTTGTGGATGAATTGTGGATAACATTGTTTATTTGTGTTAATATTTTATCTTATTACTTTTATTTATCCTTATAATACTAGGGTTTTTCGTGTGGGTAACCCGCATAATGTTATTAACCCTGTGTGTATATTGGGACATTCACTGTGTATAAGTTATGGAAAACTAACAAAATAATGTTCATAAAAAAATATTAACATTGAAATGTTTATAATTTTGTTATATATTATAAGTGTATGGACTTTTGTGGACAAACTATACTAGATTAGAAAATGTTATCAGCAGCAATTTGGCCTTTAATTTTAGGTTATACTATTGCTGCGTCTTTTGTCGTAAGAGTAATATCTTACGGTAATTATAATATATACAGAGAAGGGCACGGGTTTTACTATGAAAAGCTTGATTCAAGAAAAATGGAATGAAATTTTGGAGTTTTTAAAAATAGAATACAATGTTACAGAGGTTTCCTATAAAACTTGGCTTCTTCCACTCAAAGTATATGATGTTAAGGATAATGTAATTAAGCTTTCTGTAGATGATACAAAAATCGGCGCTAACAGCTTAGATTTTATTAAGAATAAATACAGTCAATTTCTAAAGACAGCCATCGCAGAAGTGATTAATCACGATTTTGAAATTGAATTTGTACTTCTTAGTCAGACAAAAGTGGAAGAAAAAGCACAAACTCAAGTATCGAATAAGATAAAAAACGAAAGCTTATCTTACTTAAATCCGCGATATACGTTTGACACATTTGTTGTTGGTGCGAATAATAACTTGGCTCATGCAGCATCTTTGGCCGTTGCTGAATCGCCTGCAGAAATTTATAATCCTCTTTTTATTTATGGTGGTGTAGGTCTTGGAAAAACTCACTTAATGCACTCGATTGCTCACTACATCTTAGACCAGAATCCAAATTCCAAAGTACTTTATGTAACTAGTGAGAAATTTACGAATGAGTTAATTGAATCCATTCGTAATGCAGATACTACTCCAACAGAATTTCGAGAAAAATATCGAAATATTGATGTGTTATTAATCGATGATATCCAATTTATTATAGGAAAAGAAAGAACTCAGGAGGAGTTTTTCCACACTTTTAATACCTTACATGAATCAAAAAAACAAATTATTATTTCTTCCGATAAACCACCAAAAGACATTTTAACATTAGAAGAACGTTTAAGATCACGTTTTGAGTGGGGTCTTACAGTAGACATTCAGTCTCCAGACTATGAAACTAGAATGGCAATTCTTAAGAAAAAGGAAGAACTTGATTGCCTAACCATTGATGATGAAGTAATGAAATATATTGCTTCTAATATTAAGTCAAACATTCGAGAGCTTGAGGGTGCGCTAACAAAAATCGTTGCTCTTTCTAGGTTAAAAAAGAAAGAAGTTGATGTAATTTTGGCGGAAGAAGCACTTAAAGATCTCATCTCACCCGATAATAAAAAAACAGTTACCCTGGATCTTATCATTGAGGTAGTTTCAGAACATTTTGGTACAACGACTTCTGAAATTTATTCAGATAATCGCAGTAGAAATATTGCTTATCCAAGACAGATCTCAATGTACCTTTGTCGTAAGTTAACTTCTCTTTCCTTTACAGACATTGGTAAGATGATGGGAAATCGAGATCATTCTACAGTATTACATGGTTGTAATAAAATAGAAAATGATATTAAGAAGGATCCTTCCTTACAGAATACGATTGACGTATTAATTAAAAAAATAAATCCTTCCCCATAATGAGTGAATTTATCTAAATACAAAGTGAGGCGGTTTTCTGGCTCACTTTATGTTTAGTTGATTACAAGTGAATGCTTGTTTCTTTCTTTTTTAGCTTGGTCTTACTAGCATAGACCTGTTGTTTTTATACCCTTTTTTTCTCATTTGTGTATAACCTTTCGAAAATTCAAAAATGTTATCCACAATCACTCGTTTAAATACTGTTATTTTAGTGTTTAAATGATATTGATAACTTAAGAATCGTTCTTATCATGTTAATAAATATTTTAAATGGGTTAAAAACAATTCACATGGTTATTCTTTCTTGTAAGACTTTCGCAGTAAGGGTTTGAGGTACTTATACACTTCCTAACATCCCCTACTACGATTACTAATAAATCTATTTATTATTTATATATCAAAAATCGCTGAAGGGAGTTATGCACAAAATGAAAATCGCTTGCCAAAAGAATGAGTTGTTAAACAGCGTCAATATTGCTTTGAAAGCAGTTTCTTCAAAATCTACTATGCCAATATTAGAATGTATCGTTATCGAAGTTCAAAATGATTCAATAAAATTAATTTCGAATGATATGGAACTTGGTATAGAAACTCTTGTAAAAGGTTCTGTAATTTCTACTGGAACTGTAGCAATTAATGCAAAAGTTTTTTCTGAGATTATAAGAAAATTACCAGATAATGAAGTAAATATTGAAACCGATGAAAAATATATGACCACGATTACCTGTGAAAAAGCAAAGTTCACAATAGCGGGAAAATCAGCAGAAGAATTTCCTATGTTGCCAACCATCGAAAAAAAAGAAGCCATCGAATTATCACAGTTTACTCTAAAAGAGGTTATTCGCCAGACTGTTTTTTCAATTTCGGATAATGAAAGTAATAAAATAATGACAGGTGAACTTTTTGAGATAAACGGAAATGAGTTAAGAGTGGTTTCACTAGATGGACACCGTATCTCGATACGAAAAGTTGAGCTTAAAAATTCATATGAACCTAAAAAAATGATTGTTCCAGGAAAAACTCTGCAAGAAGTAAGTAAAATTTTATCTGGAGAGATTTCCGACGAAGTTTTAATTTACTATACTGATCGTCATGTTTTATTTGTATTCGATAATACTTTAGTACTTTCAAGATTAATCGAAGGTGAATATTACAAAATTGATCAGATGCTTTCTGGCGATTATGAAACAAAAGTTAAAATTAATAAAAAAGAGTTCCTAAGCTGTATTGATCGAGCGACATTATTGATAAAAGAAACTGAGAAAAAACCAATAATTGTAGGTATCGAAGATAGAAAATTAGAATTAAAAATTAATACTTCTATTGGTTCTATGGATGAAGATATTGATATTGAAAAAGAGGGAAAAGATATTTTAATTGGCTTTAATCCTAAGTTTTTAATTGATGCACTCCGAGTAATTGACGATGAGGAAGTAGATATATATCTAATAAATCCCAAAGCACCATGTTTTATAAAAGACAAAGAGGAGTCTTACATTTACTTGATACTTCCTGTAAGTTTTAATGCAGCACAATACTAGATAAGTTAAAAATTAAATTGATTCAAAGATTTATTTTATTTTAAGGTCATGAAAAATCTTTAACTTTAATCTGTATTTCATGATGGTATTTTAGCGTGATACAGCGCGCAGATTGGTTGATATATGGAAAAAATAGTATTAAGAGAAGAATTTATTAAATTAGGTCAAGCTTTAAAAGCTGCTGGTCTTGTGGATTCAGGAGTTGAAGCAAAAGATGTTATTACCGAAGGACTTGTAAAAGTGAATGGTTCTGTAGAATATCAAAGAGGAAAAAAACTTCATGGTGGAGACTCTATTGAGTATGGCAATGAAATCATTCAAATCGTCAATCATGAATAAATCATCTAACTAAATTCATCTTCACGTTTTGTGAAGTCCCTAACATCACCCCTATGTATAAACATGTATTTTTATGCATAGGGGTGAATATTGAATTTCCAATTACAGTTTATAAAAAGTTTAGAATTTAATATTTTTGTCCATGCTTAAAAAAAATTATGCTTTTTACTGGCAATCTACTTGCATTATAGTGTATAATGAGAGATAGGGATTTTTGTCTTCTAAAATTTTCAATAAAAAAAATGAGGCAAAATGGTAGTGCTGTTTACTTCTAGGTATAATGGCATCGTGAGTAAAATGATTAGATAGTTGGTGTAGGGATGGTAGTAAAGTCTCTTGAATTGAGTAATTTTAGAAATTATGAAAACTTATCTTTGGAGTTTTCTCCATCGACTAATATTTTGTATGGAGACAATGCTCAGGGAAAGACAAACATACTCGAAGCAGTGTTTCTTTGTGCTACAACAAAGTCACACAAAGGAAGTAAGGATAGAGAAATCATTAAGCTACAGTCGGAAGAAGCACATATTCGTATGAGGATACACCGAGATAATGTGGAACATCGGCTTGATATGCACCTGAAAAAAAATAAACCCAAAGGTGTGGCAATTAACGGGATACCGATTAAACGTTCTTCAGAACTATTCGGTATCATTAATGTTGTGTTTTTTTCACCAGAGGATTTATCTATTATAAAAAATGGACCTAGCGAGCGTAGACGGTTTATTGATATGGAGCTTTGTCAATTAAGTAAACTATATCTACACAATTTGATAAATTACAACAAAGTTTTAAACCAGAGAAACAATTTATTAAAGCAAATAGGTTTTAATAAAAGTTTATTGGATACGCTTTATGTGTGGGATCAGCAGCTAGTTCATTTTGGATCTGCTTTGATTAAAGAGAGGGATTCTTTTATTAAAAGCATGAATGAACTAATTTTTAAGCTACATAAAAAACTTAGCGATGGGAAGGAAATGTTAGAAATCGTTTATGAACCAAATGTAGCAGAAAAAGAGTTTGAAAGTAAACTGAAAAAGAGTATGGAACGTGATATTGCCTTAAAGGTATCAAATGTTGGACCGCATCGGGATGACCTTAGTTTTCTTATCAATGGTCAGGATGTTAGAAAGTATGGATCACAGGGGCAGCAAAGAACTGCTGCATTATCTTTAAAGCTTGCAGAAATAGAATTAGTAAAACAGGTGACGAAAGACAAACCAATTCTACTCCTAGATGATGTATTGTCAGAATTAGATAGAAAAAGGCAAAATCAGTTATTAGACAGTATTGTAGGTATTCAAACTATTGTAACCTGTACCGGTCTTGAAGAATTTGTGAGTAATAGAATTGATACGGATCGAATTTATAAGGTTGTTCAAGGAACTGTTCAAAAAGGATAAAACATTTAATGCATAGATTGCAGGAGGCTAGATATGAGTAAGGATTACGGAGCTGACCAAATACAAATATTAGAGGGGTTAGAAGCGGTTAGAAAACGACCAGGTATGTACATTGGAAGTACTTCTAGTAGGGGTCTCCATCATCTGGTTTATGAAATCGTGGATAATGCTGTCGATGAGGCTTTGGCTGGATATTGTAATACCATCGACGTATCTATTAATCCGGATAATTCCATTACCGTTATTGATAATGGTAGAGGTATACCAGTTGAAATCAACAAGAAAAAGGGAATTTCAACAGTTGAAGTTGTATTTACCATTCTTCATGCAGGTGGAAAGTTTGGCGGTGGAGGATACAAGGTATCGGGAGGATTACATGGAGTAGGTGCGTCTGTTGTTAATGCACTCTCTGAGTATCTAGAGGTAACAGTAGAAGTTGATGGAAAGATGTACAAGCAGCGCTATGAACGTGGAAAAGTGATTGAACCACTTCGAGTTGTTGGGGATTCAGATCGTACGGGAACAACAGTAACATTCTTACCAGATGGGGATATTTTTGAGGAAACCGTTTATGATTATGATATTTTAAAGCAACGATTACGTGAAATGGCATTTTTAACAAAAGGCCTAAAAATTATTTTAAGAGATTTAAGAAGCGAAGAAGGCGAAGAGGCAACTGAGCCTAAAGTGAAAGAATTTCACTATGAAGGTGGTATTAAGGAGTACGTTCAGTACTTAAATAATCACAAAAAAAATCTTTACCCAGAGATAATTTACTGTGAGGGAACCAGAGATAGTGTTTATGTTGAGGTTGCTCTGCAGCACAATGACTCTTATACAGAAAGCTGTTATAGCTTTGTAAATAATATAACCACACCAGAAGGTGGTACTCATTACACTGGTTTTAAAAATGCTATAACAAAAACCTTTAATGACTTTGCGAGAAAAATGAAGTATTTAAAGGATAACGAGGCTAATCTATCTGGTGAAGATATTAGAGAAGGTCTCACAGCAATTATTAGTATCAAACTTCCAGATCCACAATTTGAGGGGCAAACAAAACAAAAACTTGGAAACAGTGAAGCAAGAGGTGCTGTTGATAGTGTAGTTAGTGAGCAATTAACTTATTTTCTTGAGCAAAATCCTAGTGTGGCAAAAATAATCTTAGAAAAGGCAGTTCTTGCACAACGAGCAAGAGATGCTGCACGTAAAGCGAGAGATTTAACACGTAGAAAGACTGCGCTAGAAGGAATGAGTTTACCTGGAAAGTTAGCTGACTGTTCAGATAAAGATCCAAAGAACTGTGAAATTTATATTGTTGAGGGTGATTCCGCGGGTGGTTCAGCAAAGACAGCAAGATCTCGTGCGACGCAGGCTATTCTTCCGCTTCGTGGTAAAATATTAAATGTTGAGAAATCAAGACTTGATAAAATCTTGGTAAACAATGAAATCAAAGCGATGATTACTGCTTTTGGTACCGGCATCTCTGATGACTTTGATATTTCAAAATTACGTTATCACAAGATTATTATTATGACTGATGCCGATGTTGATGGTGCACATATCAGTACTCTATTATTAACATTCCTCTATCGTTTTATGCCAGAATTAATTCGTGAGGGATATGTTTACCTTGCCCAGCCACCACTTTATAAAGTTGAGAAGAACAAGCAGGTTTGGTACGCTTATTCAGACGAAGAATTAAACAACATTTTATTGCAGGTTGGACGAGATCAAAATAATAAGATTCAACGTTACAAAGGTTTAGGTGAAATGGATGCAGAGCAGCTTTGGGAAACAACGATGGATCCTGAGCGCAGAGTTTTACTTCGTGTAAAAATGGATGAAGAGAATTCTTCTGAAATTGATTTAACGTTCACAACCTTGATGGGAGATAACGTAGAACCTAGGCGTGAGTTTATCGAAGCAAATGCAAAATATGTTAAGAACTTAGATATCTAAACAACGGAGGAATTAAAATGGACGAGAATATCTTTGATAAGGTGCATGATGTCGACCTTAAAAAGACAATGGAAACCTCCTATATCGAGTATGCCATGTCAGTTATTGCAGCCAGAGCCCTTCCGGATGTAAGAGATGGATTAAAACCGGTACAGAGAAGAATTTTATACGCTATGATAGAATTAAATAACGGTCCTGACAAGCCACACCGTAAGTGTGCACGTATTGTCGGTGATACGATGGGTAAATATCACCCTCATGGTGATAGCTCTATCTATGGCGCTTTAGTAAATTTAGCACAGAATTGGTCAACTAGATATCCGTTAGTGGATGGTCATGGTAACTTCGGTTCCGTAGATGGTGACGGTGCTGCTGCCATGCGTTACACCGAAGCTAGATTAAGTAAAATATCGATGGAGATGTTGTCTGACATTAATAAAGACACTGTTGATTTTACTCCAAACTTTGATGAAACGGAAAAAGAACCAATGGTTCTTCCTGCTAGATATCCGAATCTTTTGGTAAATGGAACTTCTGGTATCGCAGTAGGTATGGCAACTAATATCCCTCCTCACAACATGAGAGAGATTATAGGAGCAGTAGTCCGTATTATTGATAATAAGATTGAGGATAAAGAAACTACGATTGAAGAGTTATTAGAAATCGTGAAAGGACCAGATTTTCCTACCGGTGCTATGATACTTGGTACTAGAGGAATAGAAGAAGCATATCGTACTGGACGAGGTAAGATTCGTGTACGTGCGGTAACAGATATTGAACCGATGACAAACGGTAAAAACCGCATTATTGTTACGGAATTACCTTACATGGTAAATAAAGCTCGTTTGATAGAAAAAATTGCAGAGCTTGTACGTGATAAAAAGATTGACGGTATTACAGAGCTTCGCGATGAATCTGATCGAGAAGGTATGAGAATTTGTATTGAACTTCGTCGTGATGTCAATGCGAACGTTATCTTAAATCAATTATATAAACATACCCAGTTACAAGATACTTTTGGTGTGATTATGCTTGCTTTAGTAAATAATCAACCTAAGGTTCTATCCCTTCTTGAAATGTTAAGTTATTATTTAAAGCATCAAGAAGAAGTTGTAACGAGAAGAATAAATTATGATTTAAATAAGGCAAAAGAAAGAGCGCATATTTTAGAAGGCTTGTTAAAAGCACTGGATCATATTGATGAGGTTATTAATATTATTCGTGCCTCAAAAAATGGCGCTATGGCAAAAGAACGTTTAATTGAGAGATTCGAGTTTGATGATATCCAAGCGCAAGCAATCATTGATATGAGACTTCGTGCGTTAACAGGTTTGGAACGCGAAAAGCTTGAGGATGAATTTGCCGAACTTCAGAGAAGAATTGCTGAATTCGAAGCAATCTTAGCTGATGAAAAGTTATTGCTTGGGGTTATCAAAGAAGAAATTCAGGTGATTAACGATAAATACGGAGATGAAAGAAGAACATCCATCGGATTTGATGAGTTTGATATCTCCATGGAGGATTTAATTCCTGATGAAAACACAGTAATTGCTATGACTCGTTTGGGATATATCAAGAGAATGACGATTGATAACTTTAAGAGTCAGCATCGTGGTGGTAAGGGAATTAAGGGTATGCAGACCATTGAAGAAGACTTTATCGAAGACTTATTTATGACTACAACCCACCACTACATTATGTTCTTTACGAATAAAGGTAGAGTATATCGATTAAAGGCATATGAAATTCCTGAATCCTCAAGAACAGCGAGAGGAACAGCGATAGTGAATCTCTTACAGTTATTGCCGGAAGAAAGAATTACTGCGATTATCGCTTTAAAAGAATACAAAGACAATCGTTATCTATTTATGGCTACGAAAGATGGTATTGTGAAAAAGACTAAGATTAAAGAATATCAAAATATTCGAAAGACTGGTCTTCAGGCAATTAATCTAAGAGAAGATGATGAATTAATTGAAGTTAAGACGACAAATAGTCAAAAAGATATCGTTCTCGTAACCAAGAACGGTATGTGTATCCGTTTCCATGAGAAGGATGTCCGTAGTACTGGTAGAGCATCTATGGGTGTTATCGGAATGAATTTAACTGATGGTGACGAAGTAGTTGCAATGCAGATTCATACACAAGGTAAGTATTTGCTTACAGTTTCTGAATATGGTCTTGGAAAGTTGACTGACCTAGATGAATTTACTCCACAAAGACGTGGCGGTAAGGGTGTAAAGTGTTATAAGATAACAGAAAAGACTGGTAATGTAGTAGGAGCGAAAGCTGTAAACGAAGAACACGAAGTGATGATAATCACCAATGAAGGTATCATCATCCGTCTTGCAGTGAATGGCATCAGTATCCTTGGTAGAATAACTTCTGGTGTTAAGCTAATCAATATAGAGGCTGGTAAGGATATTAGAGTTGCTAGTTTAGCAAAGGTTAGAGAAGGTAGTATAAGCACAGAAGAAGATGTTCTAAAAAAGTTAGAGGAAGAGTTAAAAGAAGAAAATGTAGTAGTACCTCTTGAGGATGATCAGGAAGACGAGGATTATTCCGAAGAGGAAGATTCTTTCGTTGAGGAAGAAGAGGATCAATTAGATGATTCTAAGGATCTTGAGGAATTAGTATCACGTGCTCTTAAGGATCAAGAGGATCAAGAAGAGGAAGAAGAGTAAATAATGGTAATCGGAAAAACAATAAAGAATTATAATTTTCCGGTGTAATGATAAATTCGTAGTCTTTGAGTAAATCTCAGGGACTACGAATTTTCTAAAATAATTTAGAATTGAAACTTGATGTTTATTACCGGAAGTACGCATTAGTGAAAAAAATGACTATGTATTACTAAGGTATGGGAGTATAAGAATTGAGGTTATTATGAGAATAGTACATACGGATGCTATTACGAAGGCAATAAAAGAAATGTGTATTGAAGCAAATCTTTATCTTACTGAGGATGTTAAAAACAGACTTAAGAAAGCAAGCCATATGGAAAGCTCAGATCTTGGTAAAAAGATTTTAGGTCAATTAGAGGAAAACTTAGAGATTGCACAAAAAGACCTTATTCCAATATGTCAAGATACCGGTATGGCTGTTGTATTTATTTCGATTGGTCAAGAGGTACATTTAGAAGGAAATTATCTCGAGGATGCTATCAATGATGGAATTAGACAAGGTTATGAAGAAGGATACCTTAGAAAATCTGTTGTAAGTGATCCACTCCTTCGAGAGAATACAAAAGATAACACACCAGGAATTATTCACTATAGTATTATTCCCGGAGAAAATGTTGAAATAACTGTTGCCCCAAAAGGATTTGGCAGTGAAAACATGAGTCGTGTTGTTATGCTTAAGCCATCTGATGGGGAAGAAGGAATTAAAAAAGCAGTCTTAGAAACAATAAAGCTTGCTGGCCCGAATGCATGTCCACCTATGGTTATTGGAATAGGAATTGGTGGAACTTTTGAAAAATGTGCGCTTCTAGCTAAAAAAGCATTAACAAGAAATTTAGAAGAAAGTTCGAAAGAAGAACATATTAAAAGACTGGAACAAGAACTTCTAGAAGAAATTAATCAAACAGGGATCGGACCTGGAGGACTTGGAGGAAAAACAACAGCTCTAGGTGTTAATATTGAAACTTATCCAACACATATTGCAGGACTTCCTCTCGCAATTAATGTTTGCTGTCATGTGAATCGTCATGTAAAAAGAATACTGTAGATATGGGAGGAGCCATGGATAAGCATATTACAACACCAATCGATACGTCTAAGGTAATCGCATTAAAAGCAGGAGACTATGTATACCTGACAGGTAGAATTTATACTGCGAGAGATGCTGCTCATAAAAGAATGTTCGAAGCATTACAACAAAAAGAAGAATTGCCTTTTGATATTATAAATCAAGTTATTTATTATCTTGGTCCTACTCCGGCAAGAGATGGCCAGGTAATTGGCTCTGCAGGTCCAACAACAAGTAGTAGAATGGATAAGTATACTCCTTCTCTTCTTAACTTAGGGTTAAAAGGAATGATAGGTAAGGGGAAGAGAAATGATGATGTGATAGACTCCATGAAAAAGAATAAAGCAGTATATTTTGCTGCGATTGGAGGAGCTGGAGCACTACTCTCAAAATGTATTAAATCATCGAAGGTAATTGCCTATGAGGATTTAGGAACGGAAGCTATTCGTGAATTGTGGGTAGAAAATTTACCTGTTATTGTAGTTATTGACTCGGAGGGAAATAATTTTTATGAGTCACAGATGAATTTCACCTCATAAGGGAAGTTCTCTGTTTTTAATCGGGGAGTAAGGGTTTGCCTGCTTTAGCAGGAGCCCACACTTTTGCTGAAATGCCACGTAGTGGCAATGAGGTTATGAGCAAGTAGTGTAAACGGATTACGAATATACGATTCAACTAAATTCATAGTGAAATAATATGATTTATATTGACTTTATATCAAATATGTGATACTTATTAATCGTAGAAAGGAAAGGCGGAGAAGATATGAAGATTTCAACGAAAGGACGATATGCACTTCGTCTGATGTTAGATTTGGCTATTAACAACACTGGAGAATTTATTACAATCAAGAGTATCGCCCAAAGGCAAGAGATATCTGATAAGTACTTAGAACAGATTATAACCCAATTAAGCAGAGCAGGATATGTAAAAAGTTCAAGAGGAGCCCAAGGGGGTTATCGTTTAACGAAAGAACCAAAAGAGTATACGGTTGGTATGATATTAAAATTAATTGAGGGAAGTCTTGCACCAGTATCATGTGTAGAAGAGGAAGAACACGATTGTAATCGTTATGGTTCCTGTGCAACTTTGTTTGTTTACCAGAAGATCAATGAAGCAGTAAACAATGTAGTTGATAATATTACATTAGAGGACTTAGTAGAACGTCATCGAGAACTTGGAGAGAATAACTATATTATATAAATGAAATTAAGTTACTATATAAGGAGTATGTCTTATTATACGATAAGGCATACTCCTTTTATACATAATAAGAGGTTTGTTTACTGGCATATTGCTTATCTATATGTCATAGAAAGAACTATTATGGATTGATATTAAAACTGATATTAATTAGTATGGAAATTTGTATATACGATATCCAAAAGAGATATCGATTTATTAAAAAAAATTTCAATTATGATAAAATAATATTGACAAATTTTGAGAGTAAGAATATAATAACATTAATTCATACTAAATCTATATGAATATATATAATAAGGGAAGAAGTATTGTTATTAATGGTGAATAAGAAAGTCAATAAGAAAATACATAAGAAAACGGGGTTAACAATTAAATAAGAAAGAGAAAGGGAAAGGGAGTATTGTATGAGTGATCCAAAAAGAAATCTTAAGTTTGAGACATTGCAATTACATGTTGGTCAGGAGGAGGCAGATATTGCAACTGATGCAAGAGCGGTTCCTATTTATCAAACAACATCTTATGTGTTTCATAATGCAGATCATGCAGCGGCAAGATTTAACCTAACGGACGCAGGTAATATTTACGGACGTCTAACTAATCCAACACAAGATGTGTTTGAGAGAAGAATATCTGCATTAGAGGGTGGAGTTGCAGCTTTAGCAGTTGCTTCGGGAGCAGCAGCAATCACCTATACCATTATGAATCTAGCACAATCAGGAGATCATATTGTAGCCTCGAAGGATATTTATGGAGGATCTTATAATCTGTTAGCACATACTCTAAAAGAGTATGGAATTACAACAACCTTTGTAGATGCCTCAAATATAAAAAATGTTCAAGATGCAATTAAGGATAATACCAAAGGTGTATTTATTGAAAGCCTTGGTAATCCTAATTCTAATGTGTTAGACGTTGATGAGATTGCAAAGATTGCGCATGCAAACAAAATACCTCTCGTAATAGACAATACATTTGCAACACCGTATTTGCTTCGCCCTATTGAGTATGGAGCAGATATTGTAGTACATTCTGCTACGAAATTTATTGGAGGTCATGGAACATCGATTGGCGGTGTTATTGTCGATAGTGGTAAATTTGATTGGGAAGCATCTGGTAAATTTCCATCACTTACAGAACCAAATCCATCGTATCATGGAATTTCCTTTACGAAAGTAGTGGGGGCAGCAGCCTTTGTAACAAAAATAAGGGCTATTTTATTAAGAGATACCGGTGCTGCAATATCACCATTCCATGCATTTATGTTCTTACAAGGTTTAGAGACATTGTCACTTCGAATAGAACGTCATGTTGAAAATGCATTAAAAGTTGTAGAGTATTTAAGTAAACATCCTAAAATAGAGAAAGTAAATCATCCTTCCTTAATAGAGAGTGGATCGCATGATTTATATCAAAAATATTTTAAAAAGGGTGCAGGTTCAATATTTACAATTGAAATTAAGGGTGGAGAAAAAGAAGCAAAGGAATTTATTGATAAGCTTCAGATATTTTCTTTACTTGCAAATGTAGCAGATGTAAAATCATTAGTAATACATCCAGCGTCAACAACTCATTCACAAATGAACGAAGAAGAATTAAGAAATTCTGGTATTAAACCAAATACGGTTCGTTTATCGATTGGAACAGAGCATATTGATGATATCTTGTATGATCTGGAAAAAGCATTAGAGTAATTTTTAGGAGGGATAGTTATGAAAATAGCTAAAAGTTTAACTGATTTAATTGGAAATACACCACTATTAGAATTAAGTAACCTTATGAAACAACAAGATTTAAAGGCTCATATTATTGGAAAGCTAGAGTATTTTAATCCTGCTGGTAGTGTAAAGGACCGTATCGCAAAAGCAATGATTGAAGATGCGGAAGAAAAAGGACTTATTAAAGAAGGAGCTGTCATTATTGAGCCAACAAGTGGTAATACTGGTATTGGCTTAGCGTCTGTTGCAACCGCAAGAGGTTATCGCATTATTTTAACAATGCCTGAAACAATGAGTATCGAAAGACGTAACTTATTAAAGGCATATGGAGCAGAGCTTGTTCT